>NZ_CP121197.1:0-2400000 GCF_029625215.1 Aurantibacillus circumpalustris | reverse complement strand
AATAATACAACCAACCTTGTAAAAAAGACAGAAATAGTAAAAACCAATATTCTTGGAGCCGAATTTCAAGATCTTAGCTTAGATGAATTGGAAGCCATGAAAGTTGAAAATGGTGTGCGAATTCAAAAAATAAATCCAGGCAAATTAGCCCAAACAGGGATTCAACCAGGTTTCATTATCACACATATTGATAAAAAGAAAATGAATTCATCTGTTCAGATGAAAGAACGTCTTGAGAAATCAGGTCCAATACTAATTGAGGGTTTCTACACTAATGGAATGAGAGCCTCCTACAGTTTTTCTTTATAACCAAAAATTAATTTCAATAAGCGAATCAAACTGATTCGCTTTTTTATTTTTATCCTTTTCCTACTATGCAAAAAATACTCTTTGTCTGCCTTGGCAATATTTGTCGCTCCCCCCTTGCGGAAGGAATTATGCTTCATTTAAAAAGCAAACATAACCTTCAACTCGAAATAGATTCGGCAGGTACAGCTAACTATCACGTTGGTGAAGCCCCTGATAGGCGCACAATTGCCAATGCCAAAAAAAAAGGTGTCGATTTAAGTTCTTTGAGGGCTCGTCAGTTCAGCGCTATTGACTTTGAAAATTTTGATAAGATCTATGCGATGGATAAAAATAATTTTAAAAATATTTTAGCCTTAGCGAAGAAAGAGTCTCATAAAAACAAGGTGAGTTTGTTTTTAAGCGGTGAACCTTCCTATGAAGATGAAGTTCCAGATCCTTATTACGGAACAGAAAGTGATTTTGAAAATGTTTTTTGGCTGGTGTATGAAAAATGCGAGCAATTGGCGGGAATTAAAGAATTATAACGTGTTAGTCCACTAAAAAATACAATTCAATTTTTGGTCAGCCTGAAGTGAAAAAATCGCTCAATTTTCGCTCATTTTTTCACATAAATATTCTTTATTCCGCTACAAATTTTCATTCTCTCCTGTCCACAAAAAATTTTATCTTTGCGCTTTAAAATAAAATTATGTCAGATTCAACATTAGCAAAAAAAGGGCCCATTTCAAATTTCGTTGCTCATCATTATAAACACTTTAATTCAGCTGCTTTGGTTGATGCGGCAAAAGGTTATGAAACACATTTAACCGAAGGCGGTAAAATGATGATAACATTAGCTGGCGCAATGAGTACTGCTGAATTAGGGAAATCATTGGCTGAAATGATTCGTCAGGATAAAGTAGATATAATCTCTTGCACTGGTGCAAACCTTGAAGAAGACATCATGAATTTAGTAGCACATAGTCACTATAAACGCGTTCCAAACTACCGTGATCTATCACCGCAAGACGAGTGGGATCTTTTAGAAAACCATTACAATCGTGTAACAGATACTTGTATTCCCGAAGAAGAAGCATTTCGTCGTTTACAAAAACATATTTACAAGATTTGGAAAGATGCTGATACTGCGGGAGAGCGTTATTTTCCGCATGAATACATGTACAAGATTTTAAACAGTGGTGAGTTAAAGCAGTATTATGAAATTGATCCAAAGGACAGTTGGATGCTTGCCGCTGCTGAAAAAAATCTTCCAATTGTTGTACCAGGATGGGAAGACAGTACCATGGGAAATATTTTTGCTTCTTATGTTATTAAAAATGAAATAAAAGCCATTACCATGAAAAGTGGTATTGAATACATGGCTTGGTTGGCAGATTGGTATCCTAAAAATAGCGGTGGCAAAGGCGTTGGTTTCTTTCAAATTGGCGGCGGCATTGCAGGTGATTTTCCAATCTGTGTTGTGCCAATGCTTTATCAAGATATGGAAATGACTAATATTCCTTTTTGGAGTTATTTTTGTCAGATTTCAGATTCAACGACCTCTTACGGCTCATATTCTGGAGCAGTTCCAAACGAAAAAATCACCTGGGGTAAGTTAGACATCAATACTCCTAAATTTATTGTGGAGAGTGATGCGACCATTGTTGCACCATTAATTTTTGCCTGGATCTTGGGTTGGTAGTAATGATAGTTGAATTTAAGTCTATTATTAAAAAAGCGGAATATTACTCCGCTTTTTTATTTTTCGAATTAATTTAGCTTAAGGCTTACTAATTTTATACCAAACATGCGGCTCTTTCTGAAAATCGAAATCCTCTACGTAAATTAATCCAGATTTCTCAAGCACTTTTATTGATTTTAAATTATTTACGTCTGCCATGGCGTAAATTTCATTTAATTTCATTTGACTAAACCCATAAGAAATAATTGCTTTTGCTGCTTCAGTTGCATAACCATTTCCCCAGTACCGTTTAATGAAACGATACCCTAAATCATAATAATTAATATGATAGTTGGTTAAATCTTTTACGAGTTTAAGTCCAGCCCAACCCATAAATTCATTTGTTGTTTTGTTTATTACCGCCCAACGTCCAATACCAGCATCTTCATATTGTTTTCGAATAAAACTGATAATTTCTCTGCTGTCGTCAATTCTTGTGAATGGTTGATTTCCCAGGTATTTGTGAACATCTTTATCAGAATCTAGTTCAAACATTTCCATTTCATCACTTGGAAGAATTTCTCTTAAAATAAGGCGTTCCGTTTTAAGGAAAATTTGCATAGGAAGATTATTTAAGTGTAACTGTTTTTTTGCGAAGTGCAAAATACAAAAATTATAAATTCACTGAGATTTTATTTCTATTACATAAATCAATTTATCAGCACTTGCAGATAGATGAAGTATTACAGAATTAGATAAGGTATCGATAAAACATAATTTACTGACTTCATGAAACAAGAAATAATTCTTCAAAATTATGCTCAGACTCTCTTACCTAAAGGCAAAGCTAGAGGAGGTTTTAATGGTATTTTTTTTTCGGACCTTATTCTAGTTGACTTTTCTCGTGGCGCGATAATTTTTTATGATTTATTCAGTTTTACCGGGCCATTTAAATGTTAACGAATAAAAAAAATTCTTATTCATTTTCCCTCAGTTAAATATAATTACTTGAAAATTTAATTATTTACCATTCGCTTATACATTTCATTTTTATTTCTTAGATCTAAACCACCCTCACAAATCGATTTTAAATTCACCAAATAAAATGACCAACCGTCGTGACATCCCAACCTTACTTCCTTTTTTGAATCTTCATCTGTAGGGATATCTTTTTGTGACAACTCTACTAGTACGTTTCCGTCCTTTTCAGAAAGCTTCACATCAACAATGCAATCTCCGGCAAATGTAAACTGAAAATGATCTAGTCCATTTGCTTCTAACACTCTTCCTCGCTCAACAACATCATGCAAATACCAACTCCATTCATATAAGTTCCCCTTTTCAGTTGCCACATTTTTCTCCAATGCTTTTCGTTCCTTATCAAGATAGTTCGCTTTTTTAAGAAACCACTTTTCAGCTTCTCCTGACTTAGTCCAGGCATCGTAAACAGTATTTAGTTTTGCTTTCACCAATATTTTGAGGGAAAAGCCAGTCCAGTCAAAATTTTTCATTGAGGTTTGTTTTAGTGTGTTAGATTAAAGGTACAAAAAAAAGTGGATGTCCTAAATATTGGAATAACAGTCGATAAAAAGCAAAAAAAAAAACAATAGACTTAGCTCTATTGTTCCTAATTTTATTAAAAAAAGTGAATTATATGATCACGGTAACTTTAATAGCTACCATGCCTTTTTGACCCATTTCTGTCTCAAAATTAACTTTGTCATTTTCTTTAACAGGGCCATTTAAACCATTTACGTGAAAAAACACGCTGTCTTGAGAACGCTCATCCTTAATAAAACCGTAACCCTTTTCGCTATTATAAAAAGTTATTTTACCCTTTCTTAATATGTCAGCAGGTTCAATAGCTTGCTCTACACGGGCTCCTAACTGAATGTCCTCTAGATTAATTACTTTTCTTTTGTTTGGATCAGGAGGTGTGGATGATAATTGACCATTCTCATCTACATATGCTATCATGTCTTCAAAACTTTTTCCTTTTTTGGAGTTAGCTTTCCGTTCTTCTCTTTTCTCTTCCTTCTCTTTGCGCTTTAATTGTTTCTTTTTTTCTTTTTCTTTTTTACTGTATGTTTCTTGTGATTTACTCATGTTTTTTAAAAAAAATTTGTTACACCTGTTTTTATTAATATTCGAAAGGAACACTACCAGATGTGCAAATATACCTAAAAACTGGCATTCTTGCACAGGTAATTTAGGCTTAACAATTTCATTGGATTAACTTGAAACTTAGCTCTGGTTTAATTTCCTGATTACTTTAGCTGGATTACCGACGGCAAGTGAATTTTCGGGTATACTATTTATTACAACAGCCCCCGCCCCAATTACCGAACCGTTGCCTATTGTAACCCCAGGACAGATAATTGCCCCTCCTCCGATCCAACAATCGTTACCAATGGTTACTGGCTTGGCTAATGCCCTTGTGCGTCTTGTTTTAGCGTCAAGTGGATGCGAAGCCGTATAAATATTAACTCCTGGTCCAAACAAAACATTTTCGCCAATGGTTACTTTCATAACATCTAGAACAACGCAGTTAACATTAAAATATACGCGACTTCCACAGTGAATATTATAACCATAATCGCAATGAAAAGGCGGCTCAATGTAAATATCTTTTGGAGCATTCGGTAGCAGTTCTTTTAAAATCAAAGCTGAATTAGCACTCATTAAGTACTCGGTAACATTTAGCTTATGAAGCAGTTTTTTCGCTTTTACCCGATCATCATTTAACTCCTTTGAAAAGGGAGAGTACAGTTCTCCATCAAGCATTTTTTGTTTTTCACTGTCCATTTTCTGGTGCAAATTATTCTTTTAGGTTAGATTTCATTCAATTCTAAAATCGACATTATTCACTTTTTTCGCGATCGTATTTACTATTTCTTTAATTATTCTTTCAAGTTCCTTTTTACCTAACTGAACCTCTTTTGAGTCAGAAAAATAGGCTAATCGTCTATCTTTATAGTTCCCTTCTAATAAATCTGATTTTATTTTAACAACATAAGGGTGGTGAAATACTAACAAAATTCTTCCTTTCCTGTCAGGTCCAAATGTTACAATATCTTCCATGTAATAATAACTTGGCGCGTTCCATTTAATTCTTTCGCTTATTCTTTTATCCGAGTTTTTAATTATTGTTCTTAATTTTTCTATCTCAGGTTTTAAAGGATAAATAGAATTAAGCATCCATTCGGTTACTTGTTCAGTGTCTGTTATTTTTTGAATGGAGCTTTTATTAGCCATAAATCACTTGCAATTTCTTAGGTTAAATTAAACTTTGCATTACACGAATTTAATCCTTTAAATCATATTTCGAATCGAAAAAAACCTTTAGAGAATAAACCACAATAATTTATTAATGCAAAGTGTTTCTTTTTATGGAAAAATTAAGTCCTCTGCATCTTAATTAAAAATACAGTATCATGAAAAACGACAGTTATTATATTCAAATTCCAGAGCCTTGCCATGAGGATTGGAATAACATGCAAGAAAATTTACAGGGAAAACATTGCGAAACTTGCAACAAATCTGTTATAGATTTTTCCTCCAAAACAGACCTGGAAATTAATAACTTACTACTCGAAAAGAAGGGAGAAAATATTTGTGGACATTTTAGAAAGAGTCAGTTAAACAGGCCTATTAAGATTCATGTCGATCTAAATAAACTTCCTAAAAATATAAGTACTACAAAGAGTTTTGGCATTGCTTTATTTCTTGTATTTGGCAGTTTATTATTTAGTTGCACGGATATACAAGGTCAGACAATAGGGAAAATAGAAGTGAAAACAACACAAACCAAACACTACGCTAAAGGTAAAATAAAAATTCAGAGCCAAGTTACGAGAGACGATACTATTCGAGCAATTGACACAAGCTCAACCAAAATAGAAATCGAATCAATGATTAATGGTGGTTTAAGATATATAGCTATGCCTCTAGCTGAAGACACAATTACTAAAGCAGTCATGCCGCCAGTTATTGAAGCACAAAACACTTCGGAATGTTTTACAATGGGAGAAACGATTCTGACAAATAAAGAAACATTTCCGACTGAGAAAGAGTCGTATGAATTCTTTGAAGAAAACACTGATTTAAGTGTCTATCCTAATCCTTCTAAAGGTGAGTTTTTTGTTCAATATGATTTATCGAAGAGATGCGATATAATTCTTGAAATTTTGGACTCAAACGGAAAACGGATCAAAACGCTAGTCGATATTAAGGCTCAACACCAGGGTAAGTATACAATTCCGTTTAGCTTGCTTTCAACGCCAGATGGAATTTACTTGGTGCGTTTGTTAAAAGACGAAACCGAGTTTTTTAATGAACTGATAATTAGAAAATAGTTTGCGATTAAACTGCTTGGTAGAGTGTTTTACTTAGAATTATCAAGTTTTTAGGACAAATTGAAATTTATCACAAATTATTTCATTCTTTCAATCAAAATACTACATTTGCTGTGGCGGAAATGAGAGGTCTTTTTTGGGTAAGATCTTGCAGACTCTCGTCTGTTTCTTGTTTCCGCCAACTTATTCAAAAAGAGGGTTTTTTTACCCTCTTTTTTTGTTTAAATTATCTTACTGGTCTATTTAAATCAAAAAACACGCTAACAAAAATCTTTGATTTAGTTGTTCTTTTTTGTGAGTTTTATAAATTCTTCGAATGGCATACCTGTCATAAACTCTGGGGAATAAATAAACTTATAAATACAATCTGCCCAGGCTTTATGGCTTTTTGAAGAATCAAACACTTCATAACTAAAAGGTTTACCGAAATGAATACGTATGGTTTTTTTGTTTGCGCTAAACATTTCATCGGGTAAAAAGAGCATTTCTATATTAGCCTTTATACCAAGACGCTTTCTCCAATAGGCAAAATTGTAGAAAAAATTCGAATTCACACCTTCGATAAACGTTGGTACCACTATGCGTTTATGATCTATTGCTTGAGTAACAAAACTCTTTTTCCAACTCAAATCTCTAACAACACCTTCCTGTTTTCTTGAAACCAATCCCGCAGGAAAAATAAGAACCGCTCCCCCCTGACGAAAAATCTCCTCCATTGTTCTCAGAGAACCAGCAGAAGCAGCCCCTAACTTATTTACAGCAACAAAAACATCACCATAATTCGTAAGGTTTTTTAAGATATCATTGACGAAAAAATGAACATCAGGGCGTAACTCGCCAACCGCTTTTATGAGTGCCATACCATCTAATCCTCCAAGTGGATGATTAGATGCCACCGTTACATTTCCTTTTAGAGGTATGTTTTCAGGATTTACCGATTCGACTTTTGCTTCAAGGATTTCTAAAGCCTTCCTGTTAAAATCAAGACCCTTATCGTTTTTTAACTGCTCCATAGCAGCATTAATTTCTTTCTCGTGTAATGTTCTCTTTAGCCAGTTTATGGTGAACCTAGGCAACCATCTATACAGTTTATATGCTTTTTCTTTAAGAACTTTATCAATATCAATAAACTTTTTACTCTCCATAGTTTAGGAGGTCAAAGATAAAATAATTGTCAATATATCAATGCTATTGGTTTAAACTAGGGTATCACTAAGTTAAACATAATCCTTTTTACTAATTATTTCTTTAGTTTTATTTAGAGCCGTTTATTAAATATATCACAAATATTTTCTATTTTTATTTGGTTGGCGTAGTGATATTTCACCTAAAGGAACGGTGAACCATACCTTTAATTGATTGAATTAGTGCTTTCAGTGATTAAAACCACTTGATTTTTTAACCCATTTTAGCTATATTGAACCTTTTAGGAACTGTTTTAGCTCGAAAATGATCAAAAAAATCTCAACACTTCTTTTCTTCACTTTGTTCAGTTTATCTGGACTCTCTCAAAATCAAACCAATAACTGGTATTTTGGCAATGGAGCAGGGTTAAGTTTTAGTACAAATCCTCCGACTCCTTTAACTACCAGCACAATGAGTAGCAATTACTCTTCAGCTACAATGTCAGATGCAAACGGTAATTTATTATTTTACGCGAATGGCCAAAATATTTGGGACAATACCCATGCTATTATGGCAAATGGAAGTGGTTTATTGGGTTGGAATGGCCCTCAAAACTGTATTATTTTAAAACAACCTGGCAATACAAACCTATACTATGTGGTTTATATGCAATGGAACAATTGTTTTAATTGCACCAGTACCATTTATTATTCTGTCGTTGACATGAGTTTAGCGGCAGGTCAAGGATCTGTAACCACAAAGAATGCCACACTGTACACAACCCTAACATCCTCAGCAGGTGTTGGTAGTAAAGTAACTGCAACCAGGCATTGCAACGGGAACGATATTTGGATTCTAATCAAAGAATCTTATTGGAACAGTTCAATTAACACTGGTACCTATACACCAAATTTTCGGGCGTATCTTTTAACATCCACGGGAATTAATACCACTGCAATTGTTTCCCCGGCTTCTACTTATACCGTTTGGAATAATGGAAATTATGACTATTGGGGGAATATTAAATTTTCACCAAATGGTAAAAAATTAGGAGTTGCAAATTATAACAACAATAATATTAATAATATAAACCTCAACCAATCTTTTGAGCTTTATGATTTTGATAATACTACGGGAGTTGTTTCAAATTCGCTTTCTCTTCCAGTTTCCACGGTGGTACTAAATAACAACTGGAACGGTGGCGGTATGGCTTGCGAGTTTTCTCCCGATGGAACAAAATTTTACGGCGCCCGTTATTACTACATAAGCCCTTCTTACACTACAGAATTACTTCAATGGAATTTATGTGCAGGATCACCAACTGCAATTGCCGCAAGCATTTATACCGTATCATTAGCATCAGGCTACTGGGCAACCTCTTTGCAGTTAGCTCGGAATGGTAAAATATACTATCCAGTTTATAACACGACTAACCTTGACGTTATTAATAACCCGAATGCCTTAGGAGCGGCGTGCGGTTTTACTGCCCTTGGGCAAACCACCACTCCAAAAACTTCTTGGTACGGCCTTCCTAATTTTATGTGCAGTTATTTTGTACAGCATCCTACGCCAACCCCATACACTTATACGGTTAGTAACAGCTACGGTTGTCAATCTGCTCTATTTAATTCTTCTTACAACCCTTCCATCACTACAGTTGGGTGTTCCTCGTCTGGTTATTCTCTTACCGGCCTACAATGGAATTTCGGCGATCCGGCTTCGGGTTCGGCAAACACATCAACACTCGTTTCACCTGTTCACGCGTTTACAAATCTTGGTACTTATTCTGTAAATCTTATTTTATATTATAGTTGTGGTGGCGGTACTGATACAATAAAACAAGTGGTTAATATTAATCAACCTTGTATTTCTGTTACGAGCACCTCTATTACCTGTGCTAACCTTGGCTCCGCAACTGTAGTTGCTACAGGTGGCGTAGGCCCGTTTTCTTACACCTGGATGCCTTCTGCTCAAGCAAATTCAGTGGCTACTGGTCTAAGTCCTGGCACATACACGCTTACTGTGTTTGACTTTGGAAACAATTATACTTACACCGCTACCACCTTATTTACCTCACTTATTCCACTCACAGGGACTTTAAATTATGCTGGCAGTGTTACTTGCAACGGAGCAAATACAGCCACCGCCAATGTTACTAATATTGGTGGAGGATCAGGTTCTGTAAATTATTTGTGGACAAGTCTCACCACCACCTACACTAGTCCCACACCTTCTTTGAGTGCCGGGATCTGGTCTATTTCCGTCACTGACGCTCTTACTGGTTGCGACATTAATCAATCGTTTTACATCAGTCAACCACCTCCTTTAAATTTAGTTCTTTCCTCCTCGAGTCCTACCACTTGCGCTGGAACCAGCGTTACTTTGAGTGGTGTTAACTCAGGTGGAACTCCTTATTTACTTGGTAGTGGTTATACATATACTTGGACAGGCAGCGTGATAAACAACACCAGAACCGTTAGTCAGGCTGTTGCAGGAACACCTGTTTACACTTTGAGTAGCAGAGATTCTTTAAACTGTCTTGTCAGCCAAACCATTTCTGTCGATTTTATTCAAAACCCTGTTCTCTCGGTAAGTAACGTTTCTATTTGTCCATTGCAAACAGGCACTCTTACAGCTAACGGGGCAAGCTCATATACTTGGAACGGAACCGCTATTGGTAATAGCTTTGCTGATAATCCCAATGTAACCCAGCAATACTCTGTTGTTGGAAGTGCTTTGGGTTGTACTTCTATTGCCACGGCAAGCATTATTTTAAAGCCAGTTCCTTTTGCTTTAATGAGTAGTAACAGTCCTATTTGTAACGGACAAAATTTAAGTCTGTTTGCCAATGGTGGGCAATCTTATTTTTGGAACGGACCGGTAGGTTATTCTTCATCACAACAGTATCCAATTATTGCAGGAGCTATTCCTAACAATAGTGGCGTGTACAATCTAACGGTAACTGCCGCTAACAGTTGTACAGCCAGCACTTCCAACACGGTTGTGGTGAATCCAACACCTACTCTGTCTGCTTTTGGAAGTACGGTATGTGTTACCCAGACACTGAACCTATTTTCAAATTCTTTTGTAGGCGCTTCTTATTTTTGGGTAGGACCTAATTCCTACACGTCTAATATTCAAAACCCTTCGGTTGCTAATCCATCTGTAATTGCTTCTGGTATTTACACCGTAAAAGCAACTTCAGCGGTGGGTTGCACCAATACCGCTACAGCCGATGTAACGGTAACCGCTGTGCCAATTCCTACCATCACGAGTAATAGTCCTAAATGTTTTGGTACTGATTTAAATCTTAATGGTAGTGGTGGAACTTCCTACTCTTGGACTGGACCTGTCGGATTTAGTTCCGCATTTCAGAATACAAGTATTTATGGTGTCATAGTAAGTAATGGCGGCGTGTATACGCTGCAGGTTACAACGGGGCCTTGTATAAATACTGCAACCCATGTTGTGGTGATTAATCCTTTACCAAGTTTTAGTTTAAGTAGTAACTCGCACGTGTGTGAGACAGAAAAATTATTTTTGAATGCAACTGCGGTTAGTAATGCTGTTTCTTATTTATGGCAACCTTCATCGGTAATGAGTTTTACTGGTAGTCAGTCTCAAAACATCGTACGAGATTCTGCCAAGGTTCATTTTTCAGGAGTTTATAGTTTAAGTGTTATTGATGCAAACTCTTGTCAAAACTCTGCAACACTGGCCGTAAATATTTATACAAACCCTATTTTAAGTCCGGTAAGTACAACGGTCTGTCTTAATAACGAAGCAACCCTTAAAGTAAGTGGAGCTAGTACTTATACATGGACCGGACCGGGTTTTTATTATTCTAATCAAGCTATTACTTTAATTAAAAATGCCACAAGCGTTGCTCCTTCCATTTACACCGTTATTGGTGGTGCAGCGAATTCCTGTACTTCTACTACCACTGCTAGTATTAGCACCACCCCACTACCAACTCCTTGGCTGAGTGTTTACCCAGCTACAAAAGTGTGTTTAAATAAAGAAATATCTCTGGAAGGTTTTGGTGGCAGTTCTTACGAGTGGAAAGGCCCAAGCAATTTTAATCATAATCAAAAGGTGTTTACGTTTACTTTAAGCAGCCCCTCTTATGTGGGCAGTTATACCTTAATTGCTACTGATGCTTTGGGCTGTAGTAATTCTACTCAAACCAGTATTTCTTTTGATCCTTTGCCAGATGGCACATTACTTGGAACTACCATGGATGCTTGTGTTCCGTTTAGTTCTGATTTTTCTTATTTCTCTAGTTCTACCACAACCAATATTGCTACCCAGTGGCAAATAAACAATGAGTCTGTTATTCAAGGCAAAAATTTCTCGCGTCCTTTTACTGTTGCTGGAGATTATATTATTCGCGGTACTTTTATTGATACCATTAGCACTTGTGCTAACACGGCAAGTTTTGTGGTGCATGCCAGAGAAATTCCGGTAGCTGATTTTGTTACCTCTCCCGAAAGACCTGTGGAGGGCATCGACGAGGTATATTTCACAAACAAATCTTCAGGATTAGAACTCAGTGAATGGAACTGGTATTTTATTAATGATAAGGGTAAGATTTCAAAACAAGAAAACACCTCTTATTTCTTTAAGAATGCAGGAATTTACCCTGTGGCTCTGCTCATTAAAAACAAATGGGGCTGCGCTGATACCATTGTAAAGGCTATTAAAATTGAAACCGATTTTAATGTGTATGTGCCTAATGCTTTTACACCGAATAATGATAATACTAATCCTACCTTTTTACCGGTTTGTACTGGAATTAAATTCTACGAGTTAAATGTGTTTAACCGTTGGGGAAATAAAGTGTTTCAAACCTTTGAACTAAATAAGGGCTGGGACGGCACTTTTAACGGCGAGCCCTGCAAAGACGATGTGTACGTGTGGCAAATTAAAGTATCAAGCCTCGGTGGTGAAATGAAAATCCTTGATGGGCATGTGACACTGTTTAGGTAAACAATCTTTATTTCAATATCTCCTTATTCTTTACAAAACAATTGTTCTGAAAGTAAGATTTATCCTTGGTTTTAAAATGAGTTTTGTTGGTGGTAGTCTGTGTAACCAATGACTTTGCGTTTCGTCCGTCATTACTAATAAACTACCATTTTCTAAAATCAAACTAACTTTCTCTTTATTCTCTTTGTGTTTGAATGAAAATTTGCGCTCGGCACCTAAACTCAGCGAGGCAATCGCTCCGTTTTTTTTAAGATCCCTTTCTCCGTCGCTATGCCAAGCCATTCCTTCGTCACCGTTGTGATAAAGATTAAGCAGACAAGAATTAAAAGTTTCTCCCGTTTTTTCTTCAATCAATTTTTTTAATTCTAAAAGTTCATTAGTCCAAGGAAGAGCTTTTTTGGTAGTATTTGAATAGGTGTAGTCGAAATCAGTATCGCCATACCAAGCCACTTTTCGTTTAGTCACTATCAATTTACCAAAAATAACAGCCTCATCATTCTTCCATTGAATGGTGTTTAATAAATTTTCGAAATAATAGTTGGCTTCTCTAACGGAAATTAATTTTCCATGATAATTTACCATTCCATCTTTGGGCAGAAGATTAATAGTTGGATCAAACTCTTTGTCAAATAATTCCATCATACTTTAATTTCAAGAATCTACTTTAGCGCTTTCCCAAGCAATAATGGCAGACTTACGCGTATTTCCCCACATATAACCACCTAAGTTTCCGCTACCTTGAATGACTCGATGACAAGGAATCAGAAACGCCACAGGGTTAGATCCAGTAGCCGTGCCAACAGCCCTTGAAGCTTTTGGTTTTTCAATCTCGTTTGCAATGACACCATAACTTGACAACTGACCTTGTGGAATCTTTAAAAGGGTTTGCCATACTTTAAGTTGAAAATCTGTTCCTCTTAAATGTAATTTCACTTGGTCCAATTTTGCCCAATCGTTCGTAAAAACACAAAGCGCATTTTGCTGAAATAAATCTATCCTTTTTCTATAAGTAGCATTTGGAAAATGTTTTTTCAATTCAGAAATCGAAATAAGTTCATCCTCCGAAAAAGCCATATAACAAATTCCTTTTTCTGTTGATGCAACCAAAATATTCCCAAATGGACTTTTTGCAAAACTGTAATTTATAGCTAAATCTTTTCCGCCATTTTTATATTCGGCAGGCGTCATACCTTCAATAGTGATAAATAAGTCATGCAAGCGACTTGTTCCTGAAAGTCCGGTTTCGTGTGCCGTGTCAAAAAGTGACGCTTGATGTCCCTTTAAAAGTTTTTTAGCGTGTTCAATACTAATGTATTGAAGGAATTTCTTCGGACTCGTCCCGGCCCAATCAGTAAATAGTCGTTGGAAATGATACGGACTTAAATTAATTTGTTCTGCGATCTCATCCAAGCTGGGTTGCGACTTAAAATTATCTTTTATAAAATTTATGGCTTCAGCGATTCGGCAATAATTGATATTATCTTGAGAACTCATTTCAATAATTTATTTACAAATATCGCTAATCTTAATAGCGTTAAAAATCTGATACTTGCTAATGTCATAACTTGCACCAAAAATTTTATGGCTTAGATCGACCGATGAACCTCTGTTTACCCAGCAAAAAACCTATTGCTTTTATAACATTCTCGTTAATACTTTTGTCTGTTTTTAGAAACGATAAATATTTTATGATTTCTTTTTGCAAAGAAGGTCTTAATCCATCAAACACAGCTTTAGCTTCTTTGTTTTCTTTTAGGGCCTTTGTGAATTTTGGATGCGGCTTAATAGTTCTATCTGTGGAATCAAATTCTATCATTACCTCAATAAATTCGCCAATTCTTTTTGGGGAATTTTTGAGCATACTTGCATTGATGTATAATCGCCAAACTCCCTTTAATCTTACCAAAGATTGTACATAAGCTACCCTATTTATTTTGCCCTTAATAGGTATAGGTCCTTTATCCTTCCCAGCCTTTTTAAATATTTTTACCAAAATTTTATCTGGTATGAGTACAAAAGGATTTATACCAGCAAGTTCAATTTCAGCTTTAAATTTATCTACCACATTCTTAGATAGGTTAAAATACCACAATTTGATTCCAAAGTGCTAGCAAACTAAACAAACAACCTTTTACTATTTTATTTTCGCCTTAGTTTGAATTATTTCCTTGTATCATTTTTTTTATAAGAGAAATCTGCCCTAAATGATAATAACTGTGCTCAATAACTACTTCTACGTTTCGTTGATAGGTTCCATACTTTTCTTCAACAAAAATCTTGTTTAAGTCTTTATCAGATAATTTTTCTACACGATCCGCAAACTTCTCAGCATTAAACAAAAATTCGTTAACTAGTTTATTCCAATCTTTTTCCGATTGAATTTGAGGAAGATCAAAACTAAATTTGTCGCTAATTTCAAGTTTCCCACCATTCAGTACCGGTAACAATCCCTGCAAGTAATAGTTTATGTGAAAAGTAAGTGCGGCAATGGTATTTAAACTTTCAATTTTTTGAGTGGCTTGTTGCCAATTTATACTTAATAATTGTTCTTTGTAATTGGTGTTAGCAATCCACTTGCCGTTCAAATAGACTTCGCGAAGTCTGTCAGCAATAAATTGGCCTTTAGTCATTGTGAATATTTTTTAATTCTCACTAACCGCATCCACCCATTAGCGAATGCACAAAAAACAATTATATCAAAATCTTAAAAAGGCGGCTCGTTAAAATCTTCTATATCGTTGCGTTTAATGATATCAGAACTTGGACTATCTTCAATCCTATCCCAATTTTTTGAAGCTACCGTTTTCGTTCCAGTATTTAAAAACTCATCGTTTTGTTGCAGTGCTCCTGGATTATTTTGATTGTAAATAATATCCTGTCCTTCGGTATAATCTAAATCGGCAAACTTCGCATATTGACCAATGAAACGCAGTTTAACTGTTTCCAAAGATCCATGTCTATTCTTCGCAATAATTACTTCGGCTCGTCCACGCGTTGGCTCGTTGTTTTCATCCACCTCTAAACCATAATACTCTGGTCTGTATATAAACATTACCATATCGGCATCTTGTTCGATGGCTCCAGATTCACGTAAATCACTTAATTGCGGACGCTTACTTCCACCGGGTCTGTTTTCTACCTGACGACTTAACTGCGATAAAGCAATGATTGGAATCTCTAATTCTTTCGCTAAACTTTTTAACCCACGTGAAATTTGAGAAATCTCCTGTTCACGGTTTCCTTTACCGTCAGGACCGCCACTCATTAATTGTAGGTAGTCAATAATAATTAACTCTACTTTTTGATTTTCTTTTAAACGACGAGCCTTAGCACGTAATTCAAAAATAGAAAGAGCGGGTGTATCATCAATAAATAAAGGGGCTACAGCCAGCTTCTTAATACGTTCATTTAATTGAACAAATTCATGGTTATCTAAATTTCCTTTTAAAATTTTATCCTGAGAAATTTCGGTTTCACTCGAAATCAAACGTTTTACCAATTGCAAACTGCTCATCTCTAAACTAAAAATAGCAACTGGTTTATTAAATTCAACCGCAGCATTTTTTGCCATTGATACTACAAACGCAGTCTTACCCATACCTGGCCTTGCAGCAAGAATTAGTAAATCTGACTTTTGCCAACCGCCTGTAATTCTATCCATAGCAGTAAAGCCACTTGGAACACCTAAGAGTCCGTCTTTTTGATTAGCCGCACTTTCAATTTCAGTAATGGCTTTTGCAATAAGCGTACTCATTTTATCGTGCTGTTTACGCACGTTAGAATCTAAAATCTCAAAAATATTTTTTGTTGTTTCATCCAATAATTCAAACACATCGGTACTGTCTTCGTAGGCAACTTTAATAGTTTCAGTGCTTAAACGAATAAGTTCGCGTTGTAAATATTTTTGCGCAACAATTCTAGCGTGAAATTCAATGTTTGCAGAAGATGCGATACGGTTGGTTAGAGCTGATACGTAATAAGAACCTCCTACAATTTCGAGTTCGCCTGTACGTTTTAATTCTTGTGTTACGGTTAAAATATCTACAGGCTCAGAGCGGTTAAACAAAGTAATCATGGCTGCGAACACACGGCCGTTTTGTTCTTTATAAAATGCCTCGGGGCTTAAAATATCAATTACCGTGCTTAAGGCTTCCCTTTCAAGTAACATGGCACCAAGAACAGCCTCCTCAAGTTCGACAGCCTGAGGGGGTAGTTTTCCAATTTCATTCGTACTTTGAGGACTTGAAGTTAAAATGCGTTTGCGTGTTTTATTTTGATTGTCTTGATTCATAAACTTGTGTGGAGGGCAAAAGTGCAAAAAAATGATTCATAATAAATTTACAAAAGTCTCAGTCTTATTCATAAGTTGTGCATAAATATAATCTCTATGTTATAGCCCATTGTTATTAGGCTTTAAGACTTCATAACGTTGTTAATAAGATAAAAAGTCAATTTTGAACAAGAGCTATGTTAGGTAAATGTTAATTGTTTAATAGGATTCATTTTCAATTAATTAAAGAATTGTAGAGAAATTCGTGTTTGAATAGTAATTAATTTTAGTATCTAGTTTTATGCGTGTTTTGTTTGCCGACTCTAATCATCCCGTTCTTCATGAAACTTTAATTGCTGCAGGTATTTCTTGTGATCTTTTTTGGGAAAAATCCACAGAAGAGTTAATAACCCTTTTACGTCAATATGATGGACTCGTTATAAGAAGTCGTTTTAAAATCACTAAAGAAATTCTCGATACCTGTAAACAGCTTAAATGTATTGGTAGAGTCGGTGCTGGTATGGAAAACATTGATGTGCCTTATGCTGAAACAAAGAATATAAAATGTTTATGCGTTCCAGAAGGCAACAGAGATGCCGTTGGTGAACATGCGCTGGGCATGTTACTCATGTTGATGAACAATTTAAAAAAAGCCGATGCAGAAGTGAGAGAAGGTATTTGGTTGCGTGCAGAAAATCGCGGTTTCGAAATAAAAGAAAAAACTGTTGGTATAATAGGTTATGGAAATATGGGCTCGGCATTTGCAAAAAAACTTTCTGGTTTTGAATGTAAAATTTTAGCCTACGACAAATACAAAAAAAACTTCGGGGATACTTACGTCCAAGAATCGTCTCTGTACAAAGTGTTTGAAGAAAGCGATATTCTTAGTATTCATCTTCCATTAACAGAAGAAACTCATTATATAATAGATAAGTCATTTATTGAAAAGTTTAAAAAGAAAATTTATTTTATAAATACAGCCCGCGGAAAGTGCGTCAATACTGATCACCTGGTAGAGTCTATTAAAATTGGCAAAATAAAAGGGGCTTGTTTGGATGTATTAGAGTATGAAAAAACATCTTTTGAAGGCATGAATACTTCTGAAATACCAGCTGCAATGCATTATCTTATAAATTCCAATAAAGTCGTTTTAAGTCCACACATTGCTGGCTGGACACACGAAAGCAATTACAAAATGAGTAAAGGTATTGCCGAGAAAATGATTGCTGTTTTAAATCTTAAAAATTGAGTGTGTAGGTAGGGCTAGTAACTGTATTCGATTTATTCCCTTTTGAATCAATTACAAGACCCCTTAAGTAAATAATCTTAATCGAATCACCGGTTCTGTATTGTCGCATGGGAACATAGATATTACCCTTAATTGATTTGCCCTTATAATAACCGTCATCGGGTTGTTTTACAAAAGCTGTAATTCTTAAAGTGTCTAAAGTAATTGGGTCCTTAGTAAAATCAAATTTTTTAGTGGCAGTATTAAAAAAGAAAGGTGTGAAAATAACATTTGGTCCATTACTATTGTCATCAAGAAAAATATCTCCATCTCCATCCTCATATTTTAAAGACATAACAGCTGTATCTGATCCGGTAAACTCAGATTTTTGCAGATGCAATAAATCTTCGAATTCAATTACAGGAACTGGATTTTCTGTTTTTGGTTTTACGCAAGAAAAAGAAAATAGACCAATCAAAAATATTATGGTAATAAAACGTGTCATTCTAAAATCAATATATAAATTTACGCATTAAATAGGTTCAAAATAAAGCTGCTTGTTAAAAAACGAAAATACCATCTTCGATATTGCCTCAGAAGAGCAGTTTTTAGCCGAAGCTTTGTCTATTTTTCAATTTCAATACCAAAACAATCTCATTTACAAGAAATGGACCGATCTTATAAAGACAAATCCTGATACGGTTAATGCTTTAGATAAAATTCCATTTCTACCCATTGAATTTTTTAAAAAATTTGAAGTCGTTTCTTCACCAATAAATTCAAAAACTGTTAGTTTTACCAGCAGCTCAACAACATCGCAGGTTCCAGCGACACACTATGTAAACTCAGTGGACTTATACAAAAAAAGCTTTCTAAAAACATTTGAATTGTTTTATGGAGACCCAAAAGAGTATTGCATACTGGCACTGCTTCCAAATTACTTGCAAAGAAGTGGCTCGTCTTTGGTATACATGTGCAAGGAACTAATTGGGCTTTCAACCCACCCATTCAGTGGATTTTTTCTGGATAACATTACAGATTTAATTTCAAAAATAAATCGGCTCAAAAACACCAATCAAAAGATTATCTTAATTGGCGTTTCCTATGCACTAATGGATCTTTGTAGTCACAACCTTCAGTTAACTGATAGTTTTATCGTGATGGAGACAGGTGGAATGAAAGGCGCACGCAAAGAAATGTTGAAACCTGAATTACACGCTTTTTTAAAAAAAGGATTTAAGGGAAACACTATTCATAGTGAATACGGCATGACCGAATTATTGAGTCAAGCCTATAGTAAAAAAAACGGCTTGTTCGAAGCTCCACCCTGGATGCGATTCTATACACGCGAAGTAGATGACCCTTTAAAATTAAGAACTGATCACAAAACCGGTGGTATTAACGTGATTGATCTTGCAAACATTTATTCTTGCTCGTTTATCGCCACAAAAGATTTAGGTAGAGTGAATGAAGATGGCGCCTTGGAGTTAATGGGGCGATACGACCATAGCGACGTTCGCGGTTGTAACTTAATGATGGGGGATTTTTAAATTTACTTAAAGAAATTAATCGCTTTGTCGGCCCGCCAGCAGAAACATTACCGCCATTCGCACAGCAACGCCGTTTTCTACTTGTTCTAAAATAATGGATTGTTTGCTATCAGCAACATCACTGGTAATTTCAACCCCACGGTTAATTGGTCCTGGATGCATCACAACTATTTTTTTTGAAAGACTATCGAGAAGTTCTTTATCCAAACCATACATCATTGTGTATTCACGCAATGAAGGGAAATATTTGATATCCTGACGTTCTAGCTGAATGCGCAACATGTTTGCTACGTCGCACCACTCAAGTGCCTTTTTAAGATTTGGCTCTACCTCCACTCCAAGTGAGGTGATGAATTTTGGGATAAGCGTTAAAGGACCGCACACTTTTACAATGGCTCCTAATTTTTGTAGGCAAAATATGTTTGAAAGCGCCACTCTGGAATGAAGAATATCTCCAACAATTACAACCTTTTTCCCCTTTAGATTTCCCAATTTTTCTTGCATTGAAAAGGCGTCTAATAAGGCTTGTGTTGGATGCTCATGAGCGCCATCGCCAGCATTAATTATTTTCGCGTTTACCTTTTTTGCCAAAAACATAGCAGCTCCTGGACTTGCGTGACGCATAATTATCATATCCACTTTCATGGCTAGAATATTATTTACAGTATCCACAAGCGTTTCACCCTTCTTTACCGAAGAATTAGATGCTGAAAAATTAATTACGTCAGCACTTAAGCGCTTTTGCGCAAGTTCAAAAGATAATCGGGTACGTGTAGAGTTTTCGAAGAATAAGTTTGCAACGGTAAGGTCGCGTAAAGAAGGAACTTTTTTAATAGGGCGGTTAATTACTTCTTTGAAATTTTGAGCAGTGCTTAATATTAATTCAATGTCGTTTTTGTTGAGCTGTTTTATTCCGAGGAGGTGATTGACGCTTAAATTACTCATTTATGTTTTTTGATTCCGCTAGCGGAAGAATTTCAAAAGCTAAAAGTAACTTTTATATTTTAATTATGGAACTATTTTTTATCCTAATTCAAAAAATTCAAACTTACTGCTCAGATAAGGCTCTTAACTGAGCTTTCGCTTCCTGTAATTTACCTCAACGTTTCGCTTCTCTCAGGGAATTAATTAGATCTTGTACATACTTTTCCAAAAACAATAAACGAGTGCCATACCAACTAAACATTTCACCATCGACAATTAAAATCTTAGAATTTGGTAATAATTTTTTTAACTCATCTACATGTATCTCTTTAAAACGAAAAGGTTCACTCGACAAAAAACACAAATCAGGATTTATTCTTTTTAAAGCTGTTTCATCCAACTCTGGGTATCTTTCGTAATAACTCAAGGCATTTTCCAATCCTAAATAATTTAATACATGATCGATAAACGTATTTTTTGCAGCAAACATATAAGGTTTGTTCCAAATAAAATAAGCTACTTTTTGAGTTTTTAAAATTGCCTGAATTCTTAAAAACGACATTTTTAATTCATTCACCACCTGCATTGTTTCAGGTTCTTTATTTAAAAGAATCCCCAAACCCTCCATCATTTTAAAAGCATCCTGAAAGGTGTAAATATCACTCATCCAAACAGGAAATTCCTTTTGTAATTCTTCAATTTGAAATTGGTCATTTTCTTCTTTGTTTCCGATAATCAAATCAGGCTTTAGTTCTCTTATTTTTTTAAGATTCAACTTTTTAGTTCCCCCCACTCTTGCTTTACTTACACGCATTTCTTTGGGATGAATACAAAACTTAGTAATACCAACCAACTCGTCTCTTAATCCAATATCCCATAGAAACTCTGATTGCGAAGGTACTACTGAAATAATTCGCAATGGCTTTTTGGCTAGTTGAATAACATTTCCGAGTTGATCTTTGTAGTTGAGCATCGTCAGTAAAAATAATTCTTTCTAAGCAATTATCTCCTAACTCTATCTATATTTGCTGCGATTTTGACAAAAGCCTTTAAAGGACATATAGCCTTATTTGTAGCGCAAATTATCTATGCGCTTAATTATTCTATTGCTAAAGGACTCATGCCTAATTTTGTCAGTCC
Source organism: Aurantibacillus circumpalustris (assembly GCF_029625215.1). GTDB lineage: Bacteria > Bacteroidota > Bacteroidia > B-17B0 > Aurantibacillaceae > Aurantibacillus > Aurantibacillus circumpalustris. The sequence continues at coordinate 2,378,450 of NZ_CP121197.1, read as the reverse complement.
CGTTGCTTTAGTATTTATGCGGATTCTTGGAGCCGGCCTTTTGTTTTGGGTTCTTTCACTTTTTGTAAAAACGCAAAAGGTTGAAAAAAAAGACATGAAACGAATGGCTTTGTTGGCTTTGTTTGGTGTTGTAATTAATCAACTGTTTTTTATTTATGGTTTAAGTATTACCACTCCAATAAACTCTTCCATTATCATGATTTCTAATCCGATTTTGGTTTTTATTTTCACTTTGTTTCTCTTAAAAGAACGTATTACATTAATTAAGTTAAGTGGCTTAAGCCTTGCTGTTATTGGTGCTTTAATAATTCTCAGTTATCGGGGTAATTTCGAAATTGGTAGCGATACAATTGTTGGAGATATTATGACTTTGATAAACTCGACGTCCTGGGCAATTTTCACTGTAATGGTTAAACCCATTATGATGAAGTATAATACAGCTACGGCCATGCGCTGGATGTTTCTATTTGGAAGTTTATACATTTTACCAATTGGCTTTACAGAAACACTGCATACTAATTGGGAAGGATTTACGAGTCATGCTATTTTTGCTCTTTGCTTTGTGGTTATTGCAACTACTTTTTTCGCCTATTTTCTTAACATATACGGCTTACAAGAACTCAGTCCAAATACCGTTAGCGCTTATATTTATCTTCAACCTTTCTTTGCATCTTTATTTGCTGTAATGATGGGACAAGATAAATTAAGTCCGACCAAGTTATTATCAGGAATTTTGATAATTTTAGGCTTGTTTCTTATAAATAGAAAACCAAAAAAAATTAAAGCATGATAAAATCAATGACCGGCTTTGGAAAAGCTACCGCAGAATACGGAGACAAAACTGTAACCGTTGAAATACGAGCTCTAAATAGCAAAGGCGCTGATATTAGTTTACGACTATCATCCGGACTAAGAAATTACGAATTAGAATTACGTAATGATTTATCAAAACAATTAGAACGCGGTAAAATTGACTTGAGTATTTTCGTAGAGTCAAATACAGTTGAAGCTCCAATTGAAATAAACACAACGTTAGCGAAAGCTTATCATGTACAATTAAAAAAGTTAGCGCTTGAACTACAAGAACCTTTAGAAGACAGCATTCAACACATTTTAAAATTTCCAGATGTTTTGAAAGGTGAACGCAAAGAAACGGATGAAAATGAATGGAACGTTATTAAAGCATGTGTGAATGATGCAATCAAGCAATTAAACGCTTTCAGAGATACGGAAGGGAAATCACTCCAAAAAGATTTTGAAGACCGTTTGGGTAAAATTGGAATTCATTTAGAAGAAATTAAAAAGCTCGACTTACACCGCATTACTGCTATTAAAGATAGAATTCGTAATAATTTAGCCGATGTAATTGGTAAAGAAAAAATTGATGAAAATAGATTCGAACAAGAGTTAATCTATTACATTGAGAAGTTAGACATTAACGAAGAAAAAGTACGCTTAAAAACACATTTAGATTATTTTATAGACACCTGTAAAGAAAATTCTCCAGGCAGGAAATTAAATTTTATCAGTCAGGAAATTGGTCGCGAAATTAATACTATTGGTTCTAAAGCCAACGATGCTCCCATGCAAAAATTCGTAGTACTTATGAAGGATGAATTGGAAAAAATCAAAGAACAAGCAAGTAATGTTTTGTAAATAAATCGCTAGGCCATTCTATTTTAGATTAATTATAGGTTTACTCGTCTATTAGCAGTTAAACGTGCTAGTAATGCCAAGAACTTATTCAAACGAGTATTTATTTACTCAATTTGACAGAAAACTATCATACTGTCAAATATTTAACTTTTTTGACAATTGATGAGATATGTGTCAGAATTTGACAGATAATTTCTTTACTGTCAAATTATAGCATTTTTTGACAATTAACAAAACAACTGTCAAATTATCTGTATATTTGACGAATTAAAAAAATCCCATGTCGCAACCACTACCTTTTGACCGCCATAAACCATACAATCATCTACCCTTATTGCCTCCACCCGATGAAAAGGTTATAACTATTGAAATACTTAAAGCATTAAATACTGCTAACAAGGCTTTGGCAGAACTCAAAGGCTTGGCAAAAAAACTACCAAATCAATCTATGCTGGTAAACACAATAGCCATTCGGGAAGCAAAAGCCAGTACTGCCATCGAGAATATTTTCACTACAGATGATAAACTATACAAAGCTCTGGCAGGAAACGAAATTGGCATGGAACCCACAACTAAAGAAGTGTTGCGCTACCGACAGGCTCTTTGGGAAGGTTTTAAAACAGTAAAAAATAAAAAGACTGTTTCCGTTGAAATGATGATAAAACTTTATCGAGAAATCAAACAACTAAAGGATGGTATTCGTCCACCTCAAACAGAAACTGTTATTATGAAACGCGGCACTGCTCCGTTAAAAGCAAACATTGTTTATACACCGCCACGGGGGCAAAAATTAATTGAACAAAAACTAAAAAACCTAGTAGAGTTCATTAATAATGACGAGAAATACAATTATGACCCGCTTTTAAAAATGGCCATAGCGCATTATCAGTTCGAGGCTATACACCCTTTTCGTGATGGGAATGGAAGAACTGGTAGGATTCTCAATGTTCTTTTAATGGTTCAAAAAGAGCTCCTCGATTTTCCAATTCTTTATTTGAGTTCATCTATTATCAATAGTAAAGAAGATTATTATGCCAATTTAAACAAAGTCACCAGTCAACGAAACTGGAATCATTGGGTTTTGTACATGCTAAATGCCACTGAAGAAACCGCCCTCTACACCATAAAAAAAATAAATGAGATTGACCGTTTATTTGACAGAACTCTTGTACTTGTGAGGAAAAAACACCCCTCCATGAAAAAAGAAGTGATTGAAAAAATATTTGAACAACCCTATATTAGTCCAAGAGCTCTCATTAACAAAGAAACGAAAAGTGTAAACACAGCGAAAAAGTATTTGCAACAGCTTGAAAAACTCAAAATTGTAGTTCCAGAAAAAGTTGGAAAAGAAATCATTTATTTGAATGTAGATCTCTTTAACCTTTTAGCGGAGTTTTAACTACAACCCAATTTTTTCATTCACAATTCGCAATATCTCCGCCTCTCTCACGGTGGTTTTTTGCTCAATTAATTTTCCTTTTGCAACAATATCGTTGACGAATTTTTTATCATCGTAACCGGCAGCATTTATTCTCACATTCATAAAAGCACCCATCACAGCGCTTCTTGCACAAAGAGCACCAACACCAGCATCGGTAACGGAATTCGGATTACCTTCTTGGGCCATCGCTTTAATAACTTCCATACTTTCAAAACTTAATTCCATCACCTTAAACGGAATTTCAATGGCAAATTTTGTTGCATCTTGAATAGTTTGAGTTCTTAGTTTCTTTTCCTCTTCCGTTGATTTTGGTAAACCAAATGCTGTCATAATTTTATTAAAAGCAGCAGTATCCGCATCTACCAATTTCATTAGCTGATCTTTAATGACTTGTCCCTTTTCAGCCCAATTACTAAACTCCTCCCAACGATCGTCCCAACCCTTTTTATGTGAACTTAAATTAGCAACCATGGTCGCCAGAGAAATACCCAGACTTCCAACATAAGCTGAAATAGAACCACCTCCAGGCGCAGGACTTTCACTTGCTGTTTCATCTGCAAAAGCAACTAAGTCCATTGCAACGAGTTTAGAGTCTTCTGGTTTTTTTAATAGGTATTCAATAATTCTTTCTTCAGGTTTAAACGGCGCTAATTCATCCAAGCCCATAGATTTTACCGCGATTTTAATCAACTCCTTTTCGCTCACACCAATTGAACGTTTTTGTTTTTGGAGAAAATACTTACCAGCATCCAACATTGCTTTTAATGGAACTAAGCCCACCAATTCAGATCCGGTAACGCGAATACCTCTCTCAATAGCTTTATTGCAAACTTCGTCAAATGCAATGTGTACGGGGGTTACATTGATGTTAGTTAAGTTCATTGATATCTGCGCAACACCGTATTCTTCAATATACCAGCCAATAGCCTTTACTGACTTTAAACTTCCGGGAATAAATTTTGGTTTACCGTCGGCAGCATTTACTATTTTTCCAGTTATCGGATTACCTTCACGCATAACCCTTCCTGCTTCACGCACATCAAAAGCTATAGAATTAGCCCTACGAGTTGATGTTGTATTTAAATTTACATTATAGGCAACCAAAAAATCACGGGCTCCAATAACAGTAGCGCCGCGCTTTGCATCAAACTCCTGAGGACCAAAATCGGGTTTCCATTCCGGTAACTTTATCTTTTTGAAAAAACCTTCGTACTCTCCATTTCTAATAACAGAAAGATTACTCCGTTTTTTGTCCGATTGTGCTTCTTCATACAAATAAATAGGAATTGCAAGATTTTCTCCAACACGCTTTGCAAGTAGCTGAGCATATTTTGCTGTCTCCTCCATTGTAATATTACTAATCGGAATTAAAGGACAAACGTCTGTAGCCCCCATTCGAGGGTGCTCGCCTTTATGTTTAGCCATGTCGATTAATTCTCCAGCTTTCCTTATTGCCCTAAACGCAGCTTCAATAACAGCGTTTGGATTTCCAACAAAGGTTACAACAGTTCTATTGGTAGCTTTACCTGGATCAACATTTAAAAGTTTAACGCCTTCAACACTTTCCACTTCATCAGTAATTTGGTTGATAATATGCATATCAACACCCTCACTAAAATTCGGCACACATTCAATTAATTGTTCCATATTTATAATTTGATTTTAAAGTAAAATTCAATTTTTAAAGCTACTCATATTTGCAAAAAAGACAAAACACTTCATGCAATTACTATTTTTGATATTCCTATAATTTGTCCGATCTCGAAAATTGTCTATTTTTACCTCCAAAATTTAAATCCCAATGTAAGCTCCCCCAAAATTAGGACTATTTGTTAGTAGAAAAAAAACTAATAAATTAACCTAAGCAAAATGAAGAAAAAACGATTCACCCCCGAACAAATTGCTGCTATCCTCAAAGAGTTTGATACCGGCAAACCATTAGAAGAAATTGTAAGAACACATGGCGTTAGCAAAGCTGCGTTTTATAAATGGCGACAGCGTTATGGAGGCATGAGCTCTGATGAGTTAAGAAAGATGAAATCCCTGGAAGAAGAAAACAGGCGCTTAAAGCATATGTATGCTGAACTTGCGCTCGATTTAAAGTTGGCAAAGGAGATCATTGAAAAAAAGCTCTAAAGCCTTGCGTTAAAAAACAAATAGCAACTGAAATATGCAGCAGTGGTAATTACCGCATCAGCAGGGCGTGCAGGATCCTTAACTTGGGAAAATCAAGCATCTATTATAAAACCAAGAAAGACGATAAAAAAGTTATGGATGAATTACGCTTAAAGGCCGATGAACATCCACGAGAGGGTTTTTGGAAGGCATACGGACGAATTAGATTAGAAGGAAATATTTGGAATCATAAACGTGTACATAGAATTTATAAAGCGATGAAATTAAACCTAAGAAGAAAAGGCAAGAGACGTTTGCCTGCTAGAACTAAAGAAACACTTGTAGTTCCTGCATACATCAATCACACCTGGTCTATTGATTTTATGCATGATGCCCTTATAAATGGAAGAAAGTTTAAAACCTTTAATGTGATAGATGATTACAATCGTGAAGTTTTACATATTGAAATTGATCATTCATTAAAAAGCAATGCTGTTGTTTGGGTATTAAACAGACTTATTAACCAAAGAACAAAGCCTTGCACAATAAGAATGGATAATGGTCCGGAGTTTATTGCCGGATTAACTAAAGAGTGGAGTGAGATGCATCACATCGATTTTCATTATATACAACCAGGCAAACCAACTCAGAATGCATATATTGAACGCTTTAACGGAACATACCGACGACATGTACTAGATGCATATTTGTTTGAAGATCTTAATGAAGTTAGAGAGGTGACAGATATTTTTATTCATGACTACAACAACAAACGACCTCATGATAGCCTAGGAGGATTATCCCCAATTCTATTCAAACTAAAGAATGTTGATTTATTGAAAACTCGAAAAGAGTTTCCAACAAGTCAACATTCTCATACATATAATAATGAACTTTTAATTAAAAATTCTACTTTTGAGTAGTCCAATTTTGGGGAGCTTACACCAATATCATGAAAAAATTATTCAGCCTTTTGTTTATTAGTTTAATTTTTGTAGGCCTAAGTTCTTGTGTAAAAACGCAACACAGTATTCGTATTACTAATAATTTTTCGCAAGCGGCAAACGTTATAGTAGGTGCCGCCAATTTTGGACTCGTTAGCCCTGGCAAAACAACAAGCTACCAAAACATTCCAGAAGGATCGAGTAAATTAGGTGGAGATTTAATTGGAACTGTTAGTGTTACAGGCAAGGGAACTGTTAAATGGACATTGACCATAACTCCTTCGGGAACAACAGATATAAAACAGGATTAATAATACCTTATTTAATGCGCTATAAGTGCATTCTCGCCATTGGCGTAATTGATAAATCCGAAAAATCCTTTTTCAAAAATTTATAATAAGCCGTAATTCCTATCATTGCGGCATTGTCTGTGCAATATTCAAATTTTGGAATAAAGGTTTTTATATTTAATTCCCCTTCTAATTCCTTAACCTGCACTCTCAAACTTGAATTAGCCGATACTCCACCGGCAATTGCCAATTGTTTTATGCCAGTTTCTTTCAAGACCACTTTTACGTTTTTTAAAAGAACTTGAATGAGATGATGCTGATAGGAGGCACAAATATCGGCAAGATTTTCTGTCACAAAATTTGGATTTTTTTGAGTATTATTTTGGATAAAATACAAAAATGACGTTTTAATACCACTAAAACTATAATCATATCCCGGTACTTTTGTCTGCGCAAAACTAAACTTTGTTTTATCCCCTTCCTTTGCCAATTTATCAATCAAAGGTCCTCCCGGATAGGGTAATCCTAATATTTTCGCTGCTTTATCAAAGGCTTCGCCAACTGCGTCGTCAATGGTTTCGCCCAACACTTTAAAACTCAAATAATCACAAACTTTAACCAATTGTGTGTGCCCGCCACTTACAGTTAAACACAAAAACGGAAACGATGGCTGTTCGGGCTCATTGTGAGTCTTTTGTTCGTTTACCTCTTTAATAAAATGAGCTAAAATATGCCCCTGCATGTGATTTACCTCAATTAGCGGAATATTTAGAGCAAGTGATAAAGATTTAGCAAACGAAAGCCCGACCAATAAACTGCCCATTAATCCTGGTCCACGTGTGATAGCTACAGCATTTAAATCCTTTAAACTTATGTTTGCCTTTTTTAAGGCGGCATCAACTACCGGGACAATGTTTTTTTGATGATCGCGGCTGGCTAACTCAGGTACAACCCCGCCATATTGCTCATGAATTTTTTGATTTGCGGTAACATTTGAAAGAACATATTCATTACTTAAAACAGCACAAGACGTATCGTCGCAGCTGCTTTCAATTGCTAATATATAAGTGTTTAAATTTTGCATTTTTTAGCCCGTTCTAGCTCAATTTTTCTGTTATCTTTATGCGTAGCGTATGTTTCGCAAAGTTAAAAGAATATTCTTTAGATCGTTAGGAGCCCTACTGCTATTTGTAATTTTAGCCGTTATTGCTTTCTTCTTTGGTATTCAGAGTTTCGCATTTCAAACCTGGTTGGGAAGAAAAGCATCTGGTTATCTTAGCTCTGAATTAGGAACTAAGGTTTATATCCACAAAATTAATCTTAAATTTTTCTCTAAAGCCAATCTTGAAGGTATACTTATACTTGACAAGTATAATGACACTATACTTCAGGGAAACATTTTAGTTGACTTAAAAAAATTAGATTATAAAAACAAAGCTTTAAGTTTTGATAAAATCACTTTAAAAAATGTAACCTCTAAATTAATAAAGTACAGTGGCGATTCAACCTATAATTACAGCCACCTTATTGATTATTTTGATTCTGGCACAACAGATACTACGTCAAAATCTGAGTGGAAAATTACATTAGGAGATATTTATCTTGAAAATGTTGCATTTGTTTACCGTGTCGAAAAATTCGTCACCAAAATAACCAACAACATTAATTTCGACGATGTTTGGTTAAAGCACACTTTTGCCAAAGTTTCACATCTCAAATTAGACAAGGACACAATTATACTTCAACTCGACAATTTTAGCGCAATTGAAAAAAGCGGCTTCGAAGTTTCGAAACTAAATACAAAAGCACGAATAAGTGATCACAGACTTCTGTGCGAAGACATTCACTTAAAAACGCCACGTACTTTTGTTAAAGGAAAAATAGACTTTACTTACAACAGTTGGGACGACTATACGGATTTTATTGACAAAGTAAAACTCGATTGTTATCTTCTGGATAGCACATATGTTAGTTTTACAGACATTGCTGCTTTTACGAGCGAATTAAATGGCTTAAATGAAACTGTAAAAATTTCGGGTAATGTAACAGGTTATGTAAGCGACATGACTCTTAAAAACCTAAATTTTTCCTACCGAAATCATAGCCATTTTAAAGGGAATATAAGTTTAACTGGTTTACCTAATATCAATTCCACTTTTATTCATTTCGATTCGAAAGAATTTTCATCAAACTATTATGATTTAATTCATATCCCTAACTACCCTTTCATTGACGGCAAAAAAATTGAACTTCCTGAAGAGATCAAACGACTTGGAACGGTATCCTACAGAGGGAAATTCGATGGATTTATTGGTGACTTTACAACTTATGGAAATTTCACCAACGATTTGGGTAAAGCTAAAACTGAATTAAGTGTGAAACTTGGTACTAACAACAAAGATATTACTTACACCGGTAAAATCTCAACAGAAAATTTCAATCTCGGAACTTTATTGGGTCAAAATGATTTTAATAGCCTTACGATGAATTTAGAGGTAAAGGGGCGAGGTATTAATGTAAAAGAGCTTAAAGCAACGCTAGTTGGAGAAGTAAACAGTATTACCTATAACAACTACAATTATAATAACATCAAATTAAACGGCAATATTTCGGAAGCTTTATTTAATGGTCTTTTTACAAGTAAAGATCCCAATGCTGATTTTGATTTCAACGGTACAATTGATTTTAAAAATAAATTTCCGGAAATGGATTTTATTTCAACCATCAATGCACTCAATCTTCATGCCCTGCATTTTACAAATCAAAAAGATTCGGGTATTTTATCTTCGCAGATTTTTTTGAAAGTAAACGGAGATAATATAGATAACTTAAGCGGGCAAATAAACTTTGACAATACAATTTACAAAACAAAAACCCGAACCTTTAAACTAAGCACGTTTAACATTCAAATGGAACAAAACAGTGCTGATAAAAAAATTAGGCTTAGTGCCGAGTACCTCAATGCCGCCATTTACGGAAGGTATAACGTTAGTAATTTACAACATGCCTTTGAATCTTTTCTTAATACCTATTACCCTGGTTATTTCAAAAAGACAATTTTAGATAAAAAATATAAGGATGAACTAACTTTTCAAATTAAAATAAAGAAGTTTAAAACGATTAACGAATTATTTCTTCCCGATGTGATGGTAGCTAGCGGAACAATTTTTGACGGTAATTTTAATGCTGCAGAAAACAAATTAAATCTTCAAGTTAAGTCTCCGAAATTTAATTATAAGGATCTATTTATGACTGATCTTGTTTTAATCTTAAATGAAAACCAAAAGACAGTTCTTGCAGAATTGTCAGGAAAGTCGTTTCATATAGCTGATAGTCTAACCGCTGAAAATTTCAATTGCGTTGTTAAATCGTTTGACAAAGAATTTAAATATGCCGTCGATTGGGATAATCTTAAAGCACCTTCGAATAAAGGCAAAATAACTGGTCAAATTAATATAGAAGACTCTTTCTTTAAAATAAACAATGAGGAGCTTTCAGTTACATTGAATGATAGCACTTGGAATTTAATTTCATCTAATAAAATCACAATCGATACTACAGGGGCCATTTTTATAGCTCCGATGTCTATAGTAAATAAACTTCAAAGTATAAATATAGCTGGGGCTTTGTCAACACACAATGGGGACAGTCTTGTGATTGCTACTGAAAATGTAGTTCTTGAACAATTTAATAGATTACTTCAAGAATTTAGCTTAAAACTAGAAGGTAGACTCAATGGTAATATAACACTTTCTAATGTGAACAATAATTTTGCATTTAATGGAGATGTAAATTTAACTCAATTAAAAATTAATAATAATAGTGTTGGGCAATTACAAGTGAATACGGTTTATTTTACAAAGGAAAAAATAATTCGCTTATCTGGTTACACATCGCTTGGTATTACCAATGAAAGCGGCGAGTTGTCGAAAAACATTTCCTTCAAAGGTTTCTATTATCCTGAAAAGAAAACAGAATCTATAGATATTGATTTTGCCGCCAAACCAGCTAATTTACGGTTATTAAATCCTTTTCTAGAAGGTATTCTTGAAATTAAAGATGGATTTGTAAATGGAGCTGGCAAGGTGCACGGAACTCCAAACAAAATAAAAATTGACGGAAAGTTTAGATTATTTAGAAGCGAAGTAAAAGTGGATTATACCAATGTGACTTACAACATTACCGGAGACATAGAAGTAATGCCTGATCAGATAAGGTTTTCAGAAATGGCTATTCGTGAAAAAGGAACAAAGTTTGCTCAAGGTTATCTTAATGGAAATCTATTTCATACGAATTTTAATAAAATGCAAATAGATTATGATATCACTTATAAAAACATGCTCATTCTCAATACTACCGAAAAGGAAAATAAAACATTTTACGGAAAGGTATACGGCACTGGAACACTCGGTATTTATGGGTTTATAAACAAACTCAATATGAATATTGAAAATACAACTAACAGAAACACAAAGTTCTATTTACCACTTGATGGTCCTGCCGAAATTGGTGAAAGTGATTTTATTCAATTCGTAAAAAGAGACACCACAACGGTTAAAAAAGAAACCGGACTAACCGGTTTTAACCTCGAAATGCTGATTCATGCCACTCCTGATGCACAAGCGCAAATAATCATCGATAAAGCTGCGGGAGATGTTTTAAATGTTCAAGGGCAAGGTGATTTAAAAATTAAAGTAAATACTCTTGGTAAATTTGAAATGACAGGTGACTATGTTTTTACGGATGGAGATTATTTATTCACACTTGAAAATGTTATCAATAAAAAATTTGATATTGAAGCGGGAAGTAGCATTTCATGGAGTGGTAATCCTTTAGGCGCAGAAATAGATGTAACAGCCAGTTACAAACAGCGGGCTTCAATAGCACCCTTGTTAAATGACTCAGCAAAAACCCGAACACCAGTAGATTGTAAACTTATTATTACTGGAAAACTTTTTTCTCCTAACATTAATTTTGAAATTGATTTTCCTAATATTTCTTCCGAAGAAAGAAGTAAGATTAACAGTGTGCTTAGTGATGAGGCAGAACTTAATAGGCAGGTTTTTTCCTTTCTTTTATTTAGAACCTTTACAAAACCACTAATATACAATACTAACGGCGGCGGGGTTACTGCAGGTGGTGCTGCTGCCTCAACCGGAAGTGAATTGTTAAGCAACCGTGTGAGTGAGTTTTTAAATACTCATTTCGGTACACTAACTGGGATAAGAGACTTGCAGCTTGGGGTAAATTATCGACCGGGAACTCAAACCAGTTCCGAAACAGTTGATTTAGCGCTTAGTAAACAATTTTTAGATAACAAAGTAAGTGTTGATGGTAATTTTGGTGTAAACAATAACGCAACCAATCATAATTCTAACGGTTTAATTGGAGATGTGAATATTGATTACAAATTATCCGCCGACGGAAGATTCAGATTAAAAGGCTTTAACAAAAGCAATGATAATACTCAAAGTACACTTTCTGGTGGAAATTATACGCAAGGCGTCGGATTATTTTATAGGTTGGAGTTTGAAACGCTCGGATCTTTATACCGGAACTACCTTTCTAAATTAAAACGAAAAGAAGACGCTAAAAAAAACTAATTATTAAATCTTAATTGCGCTTTGTTCCTCGGTTTCTTGTTCTTCAGTAGATAAGACTTTAGAAATTTGAAACACTCCTTTGTAGATCACATAAAGAGAAATGATCATTATTACATGTGCCATGTCTTTGTGATTAAACCAGTCGTGCAAAGAAATTCGTAATGAGTGAACAATGAGGGGCAAAAAAGAAATAAGAATTCCCAGAACTACTAATTCACTCCCTTTATCTTTATTGCGCCTGTAAACTAAATAATGCACTATGAGTGCGTACAACAAAACAATTCCAGCGTGAATTTTTATTATTAAAAAACTACCCTGTACACCGCAATAAATTAAAAGTAGCAATATCCATACCATTACAAAATAAACATACTTATTCGACGATCTAACATCCAAGTTAAAAATAGTGTATGCCGATTTAAAACAAAAATAAATGGATAGAATACTAAAAGCATTCATAACAAAGAGAATTGTTTCAAAAAAACCATCTCCCATTTGTTTTTGAACGGTATGACCAATGCCACCAAAAAAGCTACTAATTCCAAGTAAAAGCATAAACAAAGCCATTTGTTTAGAATAAGGGAGTTTGAATTTCGTTAAGCGCCCATAATAAATAGCACACAAAACAAAAAAAAGAGTGTTCATTAAAAGCACAAGTGGCTCAAAAAATTTGAAGCCAAACAGAAAAATATATGTAGTACCAAACTCCATAAGGACGGCCAAAAATAGGGGTTTTTTGCATTAAATTCAAATGCAATTATTTTGTGATGTGCTAGGTAAGATCCTCATCACCTTCTTTTTTGAAAATACCAGTAATTTTTCCTGTAAACTGTTTTACCTGTACATAGCGTTGATCGATGGATGTAGAAGTTATGTCAGTTATCCTTCCTTCGTGCAAAGTTTTAGAAATATCAGGGTAAATTATTATAAAACTTGTAAACTCATTAGACTTATTTAATTTCTTTGGCATTTCATCTACTAAATAGTCGTAGCTCAACGTTTGTTTACGGGCACTCAAAAATACAAACAGATCATCTTCCTTAGTAGTATTCAACTCATTTATATCGTCAAAGTTTTCTAGTTTATTGTATTTATAAAACACTTTCTTTTTATCCCCAATTATTTCTGAAAAAATTTGAATGGTGTTTGCACTTCCATAAATCATAGCGCTGCTTCCTAGCTGTTTTATAAGCGCATTGATTTTAAACACGGAACGCGTAAATCCATTTTCAAGTTCGGCATTTGGTGATAATATTACTATGATTCTTTCAAAAGTATTTAGAGGCTGTAAAATTTTTGAAATCAAAATAGACTGTTTTGACTTTACTAATAAACTCGCGGCCACGTTTCCGAATAGATTCGAAGATCCTTGTTGAGCTTTGTAACTAATTAATATATCTGAAATATTATATGCCCTTGACGTTCGAACTATACCATCAACGATACTTAAGTCAACTTTTTTTAATATCTCAACTTTTTTATCTCCGCTAGCAATTTGTTCAGCAACACCTTCAATTACCTTTCTAACAATATTTAATTTTTCGTCCGCATCTGCGTCGTCTTCAACAATAGACAAGGGGTATAAGGGTTCTGTCGATTTTTGATCTTTAACTAAAAGCGCAAGATCTATTAATCTTTGGATATTGTCTGGATTACTCACAGGTATTAAAATTCTTTCTACCTTGTCTGAGTTTTTCAGTATCACTTCTTTTTCCTCAATAGCAATATTACGTGCGGCTCTTTCTGTTATAAATGAGCTTACCAGACAAGAAACCAGAATTAATATAATTGTTCCGTTTACTACATTCTGATCAAATAGTTTAATATCGAAGCCTACTTTAATAATAGCAAGGGTTGCCGCTGCATGAGACACACTTAAACCAAATATAAGATTACGTTCGTGTTTTGTGTATTTGTATACTTTAGAGGTAAGCCATGCGGCTGCATATTTTGTAAAAAGACCCACCGCAGATAAAATCCCTGCGAATATTAAAGCTTCTGAACCTTTAAAAAACAATTTCAGATCAACCAACATTCCGGCGCTTATAAGAAAAAAGGGAATGAATAAGGTATTACCTATAAATACAACACGATTCATTAAGATACTTGTGTGTGGAATTATTTTATTCAAACCTAATCCCGCCAAAAACGCACCAATAATAGGTTCTACACCAGCCAACTCACTTAAAAATCCGGAAATAAAAACAACTGCTAACACATAAATATAATGCGAACTTGCCTGAGCTTCAATATTTCGAAAAAACCAGCGACTTATTCTCGGTAATAAATAAAGTGTTGCGAACAGCAGTAAGCCAAGGGATATAGTAATTTTTAACCAAAAACCATTATCGATTTCTCCTGTTACAATGTTGGTAATTATCCCTAGTAGAATTAAAACTGCTGAATCTGTAATAATAGTGCCGCCGAAAGTTACTTGCACGGCGCGATTTTTAATAATTCCCATATTGCTTACAATTGGGTAACTCAAAAGTGTATGTGTACTAAACATGCTTGCCAGCAATAAGGACGACCATACTGGAAAATGAAAGACATACACACAAACCAAATAACCAATTGAAATTGGTATTAAAAATGTAAAAGCACCAAACACTAAACTCTTACTTCGGTTATTACTAAACTCCTGCATATCAATCTCAAGTCCTGCCAAGAACATAATATACAAAAGACCCGTTTTAGATAATAACTCAAAACTATTCGTGGACTCGATAATGTGAAAAAAATTCGGTCCTATTAAAACGCCTGAAATGATAAGACCAATAATACCCGGTATTCGAAAGCGTTTGAATAATAGAGGTGAAAAAAGAATTATGAGAAGAGTAAGCGCTAAAATCAGAACCGGATTCTTTAGTGGCAAATACACATTCAGAAACTGATTGAGCGAAAATAAATAATGTTGAATGGATTCCATTAGGTTTTAATCTTCATCGCTTGTATCTAGCAAATACCGACTACGAGTTCCTTTGTAAGCAAAAATACTGTAGAAAGATGGCGCCCTTAAATTAAACCTCAAGCCTGCTGATATGCATACATCTTGAATATTGATTTGATTAGTCCCCTTGGTTAAACCTATTCGCATTTTATAATCCAGAAAAATACTGCCAGGTTTAAAATAATACTCATACCCCGTTCCTACGTTGATCCCTATCCAACTAGCTACTACCCGTTCGTTTTTTTCATAAAGCTTTCCAAGATTTAAGTAATCGTTTATACCAGTATATGTTCCGGCAAACGTATTGTAACTAACACCAAGCATTGGGTAAAAATAAGCTTTCTTACTCCTGAAACGTGCTAAGGCTTGCGCATTCAACTCAATTGTATTCGCATTAATGTTATACCAGGTAGGCGCTATATCAATTTTTGCATAGCGCGTATATTCAAGACAAATCCTTAATAATTTAGAACCGCCGTATACTAGAGACGTATTAAATCCAGTTGCGTCATTATCAGGTTTTACATTTCGTGCTAAATAAACAACGCTGCGCGTAACGCCAAATCCAAAACCAAGATTGGTTTTCTTCGCGTGTCTTTTTTCAACCGGCTTCAAGCTTTTTTTGGGAGTATTCCAATTCTGAGAAAATGAAAAATGCCACGAAAAAAACAAAATTATCAGGTATAAAATAAATCTTGACATCGCTACAAATTTAGTTTAAATTAAGCTTCAATGTTAGGTGCGCCCAAAATATGTTAAGAGTTTTCACCTCACCAAAACTATGATTATTTTTAACCTAATCAAATTGTTAAAATTACCATCTAAACAATAATCAGTGCCAGATATGAAAAAAAGAATTAAAACGATAATCGCACTGTGTTTAGTTACAGCATTAGGAATAGCACAAACCAAATCAGTTGCTAAATCTCCCCCTACTCTTATCCAATTCTCGGGTATGGTGCTAGATCAGGATAGTTTAACACCCATTCCATTTGTTTCCATCGTTATTAAAGGCACAGAACGCGGCACGGTGAGTCTTGTAAACGGTTTTTTTAGTCTGATTATTAAATCTGGTGATGAAATTCAATTTTCTTCAATAACACACAAAAGCAGATCTTATAAAATTTCTGACACTCTAAAGCAAAAATATTATTACGCCATTCAAGTGCTCACAAAAGATACATTCGAATTACCTACTGTTGAAATATACTCATGGCCGACACGTGATGAATTCAAAAGAGCCTTTCTTGCTTTAGATTTAAATGATACGGACGGAGATCGCGCCGACAAAAATTTAACACGTGAGGAACTTTCTTATCTCGAAAGAACACAAACTGCCAGTGCTTCTGAAAATTACAAATACGTTATGCAAGCCTATTACACAAAGGTTTATACTAGTGGCCAGCAGCCTATGAATAATTTATTGAATCCTATAAAGTGGGCGGAGTTTATTAATTCGTGGCGAAGTGGAAAATTGAGCGCCAATCCGAAGAAAAAGACAAACTAGTGATGAGGATTTTTCTTTTTTAGTTTTTTCTTTTGTTTTCTAACCGCCCTGTTTATTTTTCTATCATCTTTTTTACTACTCCTTGCTATTTTTGCACTCGGCTTATTTTTAGCTTTCTTATCTAAATACGGATTGTACGACTGTCTGTTGCTCCGCCACTTACGCCAAACGCGTTTGCGGTCTTTTTTAAACATATCATCCTGAGCGTACGTTTGGTAGGCTGTAAGTGTAAATAAAACGATGAGTACTTTATAAATAAATTTCATTTCGTAAAATTGGTTCCGGTTTTTTTAATGTCAGTTGTATAATGTTTTGTTTTTAAAAAAGTTACAACATTAATCCAATGAAGTTTTAATCAAAACTTCTCTGTACTTCTCAAGAATTGTAGATTTTGAAATAAAACCTCTGTAAATACCATTCATCACTACAGGTATATTCCAAAGATGCGATTCATCAAATAATTTCATCGCGGAACGAATGTCATCTTTTTCGGTGATTATATAAGAAGGTCTACGCATCAATTCCTTTACCGTTATTTTATCGTAAAGAGCTTGTTTAAACATTACCTCACGTATATCATCAACAGTTATCAACCCCTTTAATCCCCCATTCTTATCCAATACAGGAAAAATATTTCTTTTTGATACAGCAATAAATTCTACCAATCCCCTCAAAGTGGCATCGTGCTTTACCTCTGAAAAATCACTTTCGACAAATTCGCTAAGATCGATATTGCTTAGTAAATAGGAATCCATATTTGTTGTGACAATTTTTTCTTTTTCCACTAATTTCATCATGTCAATACTCATCGGCATAAAATAAATTGAAACAGCATAACTCAATGCGGAAACCATCATCAACGGAATAATGAGTTCATAACCGCCAGTAACCTCAGCAATAATAAATATACCTGTTAAGGGTGCATGAAATACACCACTTAAAATTCCAGCCATTGCAACAAGTGTAAAATTACTTACAGGTAGTGGAATTCCTAAATCAGTAATGAGAGAAGAAAATAGAAAACCAACAAAAGCCCCCATAAATAAAGAAGGCGCAAAATTTCCACCATTACCTCCACTTCCCACCGTAAATGCTGTGGCAATAGGCTTTAAAAGAACTACACAGATTAATGATAAATATAGAATTGGTTTTGTAAACTTTATAAAGGATAAACCTGAATTTCTAAAAACAGATTCTGCATTAAAATTCGCAAGCAGTTTAATACTGTTATAGCCCTCACCAAATAGAGGTGGAATTAACCAAATCAAAACAAAAAGTCCAACACCACCAACCAACACTCTCAGTATTTTTCTATTCTCAAACTTCTTAAAATAATTTTCAGTTCTAATGAAAGTTTTAGCGTAATAATAAGAACTGAGTCCACAAACAATCCCTAACAAAAGATAAAACGGAACATTGATATAGTCAAAAGGTTCTCTTAATCTAAAATTCAGCAACACGTCTTCTTGCAAAATTACTTTAGAGCATAAGGCGCCCGATGCAGCTGAAATTAAAATGGGTATAAATGCTGTAATGTTAGCCTCAACAACTAATACTTCTAAAGCAAATAAAACCCCGGCAATGGGTGTATTAAATGCTCCGGCAATACCAGCTGCAGCGCCACAAGCTAATAAAAGAGTTCGTTCTTTATAACTGAGTTTATAAATTCTTCCAAAATTAGATCCAATAGCAGCACCGGTGGTCACAATAGGTGACTCTAATCCTGATGATCCTCCAAAACCTACTGTAAGAGCACTGGTAATAACATGACTGTAAGTTTGATCTTTAGGTAGAATGCTGGATTTTTTAGCTATGGCATGCAGAATATTCGCAATCCCTTTTCCCAATTTATTTCCATTTAGGTAATGAATATAAAGGGCACACAGCGCTATTCCTACTATTGGAAACATGGCAATAAAAATTTGCTGGTTATTAGAAATAGCAGAAATATTCTTTAAAAGGAAATGAACGAATAATTTGAGAAGCACTGCGGCCAAACCAGCTGTAAGTCCAATTAATATCGCACTAAAAATTAAAAATTGCTTCGGATTCAGCTTATGTTGAATCCAAATAATAGGTTTATTTCCGCCAAATAAAAGTGAAAAAATAAATTTCATACCGTTCAAAAATAATATTTTGCTAGTTGAATACTGTAATTTCTTTTGAACTTCATAACTATAAAACTATAAAAAAACGATTCTTAAACTAGTGCGCTTTTCCTTTTCTAATTGAAATTTGTCCGTTTTTTTCATTTTTAGAGACAATTTCAAAATGCGGAGTTAAGGCTTGTAAAAAATCCCCGAGCGAAGAATGCCCATAGTTTCGTATATCAAATGTTGGATCTACTTTCTTTAAAGCGGCGCCAAGCTGACTTGCCAAAGCTTGCCCAGTCATGTCATCATACACCATTTCGAACGCACTATCAATAAGATCAAGATCAATCGGTTTTTTAGTAACAAGATTTGTTAAACCTAATTTGTTTGGTGTATCTGACTTAACTACTTTATTTACTTCCTGATTTTGCTTTTTATGTCTCGGTTGTTTTTCCTTTTTATTTTCTTTCGATTTTACATTCTTGTACTGTTTCGGTGCAAGAATTTCGGTATAGGTAAAATTATCACAAGCTTTTACAAAGGCCTCGGGTGTATGCGATTTTCCAATTCCCATCACAAACAAACCTTCTTCACGCATCCTATGAGCTATTCCAGTGTAATCACTATCGCTTGATACAATACAAAAACCATCCACTAATTTTGAGTGAAGAATATCCATTGCATCAATAATCAAAGCAGTGTCGGTAGAATTTTTTCCTTTTGTATATGCAAATTTTTGAATGGGACGAATGGCGTAACTATTCAATTTATCTTTCCAGTTATTCATGTGTCCCGTTGTAAAATCGCCATATATACGCTTTACAGTTACACGACCAAATTTAGAAGCTTCGTTCAACACTTGATCAATAAGATTTGCTTCTGCATTATCTCCATCAATTAAAACGGCTATTTTATAATTCTCTGTTATCATTCCTTATTAGTTTCTCTTGTAAAGATAGTAGAATTTTAAGAGCGTGTTTTTAAACAAAAAAGCAACTACTCTATGTGATTATTTACGAAAGGATAATTTCACACCTTTTAATGCCTTATTCAGCACTGGTAGGGATGCCCGCCCTAAGCCATGAAATTTTAAGATCTCTTTTTCACTAAACTCCGAAAGTCTATTCAAACTAGTAATTCCGTTACCTTCGAGCGCTCTTCTTGCAGGCGCAGAAAGTAATGATAGAAATCCACTTTCAGGCTTATGTTCAGCTTCACAAATTGGACATACCGGGCAATCGCTGCTTTTAGAATACTTATGTCCCTTTTTACAAATCCTTAAACTTATTTTTTTTGTTTTCATTTTAAAAGGATTACTTGCTCTTAAAATTCCACCATTTTTCTGATGGCATTGGCTTTTCGAAAACTAAAGGTTCGCCAATTTTTGGCGTTGCCACTTTTAAATTAAGTTCTTCGGCTTTTTTCGTTAATCGATTTATGGGTTCATCCCAATCGTGCATGGCTAAAGTAAATTTTCCCCAATGCACCGGTAATAGTACATTAGATTTAATGTCAATCGCGGCCTGGGCAGTTTCTTCGGGCATCATGTGAATATTCGGCCAGGACTTATTGTATTGTCCGCATTCCAAAATTGAAAGATCGAAGGGGCCAAACTTTTCTCCAATAGTTTTAAAGTGGGTATCGTATCCAGAATCTCCTCCCAGAAACAAATTATACTTTTTAGTTTTTAAAATAAATGCTGACCATAAACTTTGTCCACGTTTTATTCCGCGTCCAGAAAAATGCCTTCCTGGAGTTGCTGTCAAATTTATTTCTTGTTCAGTAAATGTTTCCCACCAATCTAATTCATGAATTATTTTTTGAGAAAATCCCCAATGCTCAAGGTGTGAGCCTACTCCCAAGGAACAAACAATTTTATTTATTTTGAGTTTAAGTTTTACTACTGTTTTATAATCTAAATGATCGTAATGATCATGCGTTAATAAAAGAATATCAATCTTAGGAAAATCTTCTGGCTGATATTCATTAGAACCATCAAAGGCTTTCACCATAAACGATATAGGAGCTGCGTTGCCACTAAAAACAGGGTCTACCAAAATTATTAAGCCATTTATTTTTAATAAATAAGAAGAATGTCCAAACCAAATGAGTGTGGTTTTATCATCTGGTAATTTTTTAAGATCTGTTTTTACAAAGGGTAGTGTTTTTGGAGGCTTTACATTTTTTGATTTATTTAAAAACTCGCGCATGGTCTTAAAAAAGGAAGCATCTTCTGCCATAGCATTTGTTTTTGAAATATTTTGAAAAGACCCATTTTTATAATTAGGAGAATTTTTAATTATTCTAAGTCGTTCACCAGAAGGCAGTTTGCCATATATACTTAAAGACATAAGCTTTTTTTGAAGTAAATTTCTTAATTTTTTTTATATTTGTGTATACAATCATACAATTCACAGCATTAAGTTTATGACAATTTCAGATGTTTCCTTTGATAAGAAAAGCATTTTTATCTCAAGAAACTTAACTCCTATAAGTCCACTTTTAATTAAGCTAAACTCTATGGGTTATGAAGTTTTAAATGAATCACTTATTACTGTAAGTCAAATTCGTTTTACGCATACACCCGTTACTAAGTGGATCTTTTTTTCTAGTAAAAACTCCATTCGTCATTTTTTTGCTCAAAATCCTGAACTTGCGGAGGGTGTTAAATTTGCCGTAATGAGTCCTTCATCTGCTGAGTACTTAGTGGAGTTTGGCAAAACCGCTGATTTTATTGGTGAAGGGGTTGATGTTACTTTGATTGCTAAAAAATTCGCTGATTTTATTAAGGACGACACTGTATTGTTTCCACAAGCAATTGATTCATTGCAAACTATACAAAGACAATTATCCTTCACAAACATCTGTCACAATTTATTTGTTTACAAAACAACCCGCCGTATTGATTTTGAAATTCCACAGTCGGAATTACTTGTATTTACCAGTCCTTCAAACGCTCAAGCCTACTTAGAAAAATACAAACCAGCGGCAGACCAAAAATTTGTTGCCATTGGGAGCACAACTTACAATCAATTAAAAAATTACGGAATAAAAAATATTGGCTTACCAAGTTCATTCGATGAAATTGGATTACTAAACACCATTGTGGAACAACTAGAAGTAAAAGTTCCGTCTTCTAAAATAAATTCAGGGAATTAAATAACCCAGAGGTGGAGCTTATAACTATTGGCTTCGGGATTTTTGCCACCAACTCTCACAAAGAAAATGCTTTCGCGCTAATTCGTGTAATCCGTGGCAGTCTTTTGACTAAAATAAACTCAATTGTATTTGATTTGCCTTGTAATTAAAATCATTACAATTTAATTCAAAATTTTCTAGCGGTTTAATAAATTTTTCTTTTGCCACTCTGTACAACTGAGCAATTGATTCAGCTATTTTACCTTCTCCACGCATACGGACTCCAAATCGACTATCGTTTACATTACCGCCATGACAGTCGCAAATTTGCGACCAAACTTTTTCTGCTCTGTCAGGAAAACTCTTAAATAACCAGTCTTTAAAAATATCACCAACAGCTCCGTTTAATCTCACAATTGTCATTCCCGCAGCTGTAGCGCCTACATTGCCAGCCTGTTCAAGCACAGCAGAAACTTCATGTGAATTTA
This sequence comes from Aurantibacillus circumpalustris, assembly GCF_029625215.1. Taxonomy (GTDB): domain Bacteria; phylum Bacteroidota; class Bacteroidia; order B-17B0; family Aurantibacillaceae; genus Aurantibacillus; species Aurantibacillus circumpalustris. Next base: position 2,356,225 of record NZ_CP121197.1, on the reverse strand, counting down.
TTCCCGGTATAATTGGAGCTACCATTACGCCGCACGGTATTTTATATTTGGACAAAGTTTCAATAACCCCTATTCTACTTTTGTAGCTTGCAGTTCTCGGTTCTAAGAGTTGTTTTACTTTTTCATCTGTTCCGGTAACAGACACCATTACATGTACGAGATTGTGTTCTGCTAAACGTGACAACACATCTAAATCTCTTTTTATTAACGCATTTTTAGTTATTACCGATACAGGATGTTTGTATTTTAAACAGGTTTTTAAAATGTTTCTAGTTAACTCCAATTCTCTTTCTATGGGTTGATAACAATCTGTATTTCCGGAGAGCATGAGTGGTTTCGCTTTCCACTTTTTTTTACTAAAGGTTTTTTCAAGGACTTCAATGACATTTTTTTTGACCAGAATTTTTCTTTCAAAATCTAAACCAGCACTGTAACCCCAATATTCATGGGTGTTCCTGGCATAACAATAGATACAACCGTGTTCACAACCTTGATAAGGATTTAAAGAATAACCAAAACCCAGATCGTCACTTTCTACTTTATTAATGACTGTTTTTGGCCAGGTGTAAATTATTTCGGTTTTTTCTTTTATTAGAAATCCTTCATCAAGACCTTCTACATGGTCTTGCACGTAGTGCTGTTTATTAAATTTATTGTGCGCGATTATTTGCGCACCTCTGCCCTTAATAAAATTATCTGCTACTAGAGTTTCCATAGATATTGAATTACACGAAGTTACAACCAGTACATAGCAATAGCTTGCTACAAATTATAGTATTATTTTCGACTCTTAATTTTAAATTCTATTTTTGAATGAATTACATGTTCGCCATCATCGACATAGAAACCTGCGGGGGAAAATTTGAATTCAGAAAAGGCAGGATTACTGAGATTTGTATTTTAAAACACGATGGCCTAAGCGTTATTGAACGATTTACCACACTCATAAATCCAGAATGCAACATTAGCAGCTATTTTACAGGCCTTACAGGCATCACAAACGACATGGTAGCAGACGCACCTCGCTTTCATGAGATTGCTCCTAAAATTTTGGAAATGACGGAAGGCTGCATTTTTGTGGCGCATAATGTCGGTTTTGATTACGGTTTTATAAAAGAAGAATTTAATTCTTTAGGTTATAAATACAAAAGGGAGACTTTATGTACTGTTCGTTTAAGCAGAAAACTGATGCCTGGAAGGATCTCATACAGTCTTGGTCATTTATGTGCTTCTTTAGGAATTGAAATATTTGGCAGACACCGTGCTCAAGGCGATGCAGAAGCTACGGCTATTTTATTCGATTTGCTTATTCAGTTAAAAGGTCAACACCCACAATACAAAAATATGGGTGTGGAAGAAATAATGGTTCGGCGTATCGATAAAATCAAACAGTATATTTTGAATAAGCTTCCAGAAGAATGCGGCGTGTATTACTTTTTTAATAAAACGGGTGAAATCATTTATGTTGGAAAAAGCACCAACATATACTCTCGAGCACAATCTCATTTTAATACAGACACGCAAAAGGGTAAAAAAATGCTTAATGATTTATACAATGTAGATTATGTTGCTACTGGAAGCGAGTTAATTGCTTTGTTGTTGGAATCTGAAGAAATAAAAAAACACAAACCAAGGTATAACCGGATGCGTAAATCGGAAGAGTTTACGCACTGCATTGATTATTTTACTGATAAAAAAGGAATACTCAATTTTAAAATAGTGCCTTTTGAGGAAAGTGAGAGTCCGCTTCTTACGTTTACCAGTTATGGAAGTGCTCGCGATCGTTTGGAAATTTTACTTGATAAATATGAACTCTGCCTCAAGCACTGTGGCTTAACTTCTGAAGAGTCGATTTGTTTTAACCATCAAATAAAAAAGTGTAAGGGCATTTGCGCTGATTTTGAGGAGGTTGAAATTTACAATACACGTGCTCAAATCCTTCTCGATGAGTATCTTTTTAAATTGAAAAATTTTGTCATTCTCGATAAAGGAAGAACTGCGACAGAACATTCGGTAGTTTTAGTTGAAAACGCGCATTACAAAGGTTATGGGTATTACGATAGCTTCGAACAAATTTCCAATCCGGAAGAATTTAAAGGATTTATAAAAAATGTCAGGTATTATCCTGATGCGGATGACTTGATAAGACAGTTTCTAAATAAGGGTAAAAAAGCAATCATTAACCTTGAAACACCTATGAATAATGAATCATACGAATTTGACTAACATTGCATAACATTTACTGTCTGTGATTTTTTTCAGAAAGAATTAAAAAAATCATAAAATTTATTTTTTTTCAAAAAAAACTCGAAAAATATTTGGATTTAGAATAAAGAATATTTAATTTTACATCATAAGTTTTCCTTTTTTTTGGGTAAAAGGAAGATTGAAGCCCCGATTAGCTACCCGCTTTCGGGGCTTCCCTTTTGGTGTAAGTTCTGATTTAAAATCTCATTCCTTTTTTATTGCTTCAACCCTAACTCATGCCTCATTCTGGATTATTCAGATTCTTTTTAATTAAATTTTTTTATTTGCTTTTAGAAATATTTTTAGTTAACTTTATGTTAGGAATTTTCATAATTCTCGTTTTTTTTGGGTAAAAGAACAAAACACCTCGGTATTCATATCGAGGTGTTTTTTTATGCTCGGACTAATTTTAAATCCTGCAAACCTACAAATACAGAGAGCTTTGCTTATCAGACTATATTTTGGAAGTTTTCTGCTCAAAATAAAACGAATAGAAATTCTTGCAAAAAAGGACCGCGATTAAAAACCGTGAGCGAAACATTTTGCAACCTCGAAAAAAAATGCAATTTTGTTGTAAATAACCAACATTATTCGTAATTTTAGGGTATAATGTCAGAAATAACCAACATATATAGCCATTCACAAAGCGATAGTGCCATTCTTAAAACACTTAGTGCCTATATTAAACACCATCGCCTAGAACAAAACAAATCGCAAAGTCAATTAGCCCTTGAAGCCGGTATTAACCGTTCTACACTTATTGAATTCGAAAAAGGGAAACACGCCAACCTCATCACCTTTATTCAACTTTTGCGTGCTTTAAATTTATTATCCGTCTTAAATTCTTTTCAAATTAATCAACAAATTAGTCCTCTTATACTCGCAGAAGCAGAGATGGCAAAACGCAAACGTGCTTCTAAAACAAAACCGCAGCCTAAAAAACCTAAATCTAACTGGTAATGATTACTTCAGCCTTTGTAACACTCTGGGATAAACGCATTGGAGCAATTGCCTGGAACACTGAAACTGAGCTAGGATCCTTTGAATACGATCCTAATTTTTTATCGTCGGGATTAAATCCTGCGCCAATTAAAATGTATACAACAAATGCCCTTAAAAAAATATTTATTTTTCCAGAGCTAAAGAATCTAAATACCTTTAAAGGCTTGCCTGGTCTTTTAGCAGATACTTTGCCCGACAAATACGGAAACGCACTTATTAATGCCTGGCTAACGCGGGAAGGAAGAGCTTCAAACAGTTTAAACCCAGTTGAGATGCTTTGTTTTATTGGCACACGAGGCATGGGCGCTTTAGAATTTGAGCCAGTGATACCAAAATCAAATAATACCGTTTCCAAAATAGAGATTAGCAATTTAATTGAAGTTGCTGAAGCTATTCTTTCTGACAAAAAAGACTTTAACAAAAAATTAAAACCCGAAGAAGAAAAAGCACTTTTGGATGTTTTAAAAATTGGGACGTCGGCAGGTGGTGCAAGGGCTAAAGCACTAATTGCATACAACACTGCAACCGGTGAAGTCAGAAGTGGACAAGCAAACGCGCCAAAAGGATTTTCACATTGGATCATAAAATTTGACGGCGTAAACGATACTCAATTTGGTGCCTCAAGCGGTTACGGTCGTGTAGAAATGGCCTACTACCTTATGGCAATTGATGCTGGTATTGAAATGACTGAATGCCGTTTGTTTGAAGAAAATGGTCGGGCACATTTTATGACGCGACGATTTGATAGAGCAAATGAAAATAATAAAATTCATTTACAAAGTTTTTGCGCTCTACAGCATTATGATTTTAATGATGTAAACCTTTATAGCTACGAACAGCTTTTCGAAACCATGCGAAGTTTGGCTCTGCCCTACCCTCAGGCTGAACAACTTTATCGCCGAATGGCATTTAATGTGATGTCGCGCAATTGCGACGACCATACTAAAAACTTTGCATTTTTAATGCAACAAGATGGAAGCTGGAGTATGTCTCCGGCATTTGATATCTGTCATGCATACCGACCAAACAGCACCTGGGTCAGTCAGCATTCGCTTAGCATTAATGGCAAACGTAAAAATATTACGCGACAGGATTTATTAGAAGTAGCACAACAAATGAACATAAAAAAAGCCGAGAAGATTCTAGACCAAATTGCTGCCATTATAAAAAACTGGGGTCACTATTCACAGGAAGTAAACGTTGATCCTATTCTTCAAAAAGCAATTAAAAAAACGTTATTGGTACTATAACTTAAAACTTATAATAAACACGCAGAGCAATTGCGTGTTGAAATTTATGTTTTGGACTTACACCAATATTTATTTTTTCGAAAGATGGTGTGTACAGCAATTGTACATTAAATTTATCACTTGCGTCTAAGTTTATTCCAGCACCAGCAAAAGCTCCCACAGCAAATCCAACAGGACGTGTTGGTAGCGTTGAAGGATAGAGTGTTTGATTTACATAATAAGTAAGATCGATTGTGAGAGTATTAATATAAATGGTATTCTTATCAAACTTTGTGAGTGTTCCTACAAGTCCACCTTCCACTAAAAAATTAAATTTTTCATCTTCGCCAAACAATTGCTGAAAGCCCAATTGAAATTGCAAACGTTGTTCTCCACCCCGAATGACAAAGGTTTGGATATTCTTATTTAATGCAGGATTTGTATTACCAGGTTTATCGGTAGAAATTGTAAAATTGCCTTCAACACTCAGTTTTGTGCCATTTACATTTACCAGAACAGAACTTCTTTTGGCGATTGGAATTTTAAAATTAACACCCACTAAAATGGCCGGAGTGTAATGCATATTATAGGGCATATCGCTTTCATTAAATTCCCATCTACCCGGATCAACACCTACCGCAGCAGCAATATAATCCTGTTGTCCGTAACCCCCACCGTATTCATTTTTAATTTTTTGATACATAAAACTATTTCTAAAAGAATTACGATCACCATAAATATCAAATCCATAACCGCTATAGGTGCTTGCTGAATATTTATTTGCAAAATAAGACCCTACGTATAATCCTGTAAGAAATTTGCTTTTATGATGTGGCTTTTCTACTTCAAAATCTGAAAGATCCTCATTTTGTTGCGAAAAAAGAGGCTTAAACCAAATCAACGAAAGCAATAAAAAAACATTTCTCAAGAATATAGATTTGTTCATACGCGGGACGACTAGCTTATTTGTGCGTTCTAAATTTAAATAAATTAATTTCTTTTTAAATGCTACTTAATAAAAAAACAGCTTAGTGCCAGTTAAATCAAGTTAAGTGCTGTAAACGAAAAAAGCCTAAGTAAATAAGCGAACTTATTTGCTCAGGCTTTTATGAGAGCTTACGGGCCCAAATTATTTTTTGTTCTTTGAACGTAGACCGAAGTTAAATACAATTAATTTAATATTAAAATAATTAACATTTACTTTTATCCACCGCGAATAGTTGTTAACTATTTCAACAATTCACTTAGCTCAAGATCTTTTACGTATTCAAATAAAATCTGATTATTCTCTTGCACTTCAACTCCCACAATTTCATTGTATATTCTATTAAAAAAAACTTCGACTAAAAAATTTTCCATTAAAAACAAACTGATATCATTATCGTAATAAACCTTTTGAGAAATAAACTCGCCTTCAGCCCACAACTCTTCCATACGTTGCGGAATAGTTAGTTTTATGAAGTCATCTTTTATCATTTGTAAGGAAACAGTTGCATTTACTGATTCTCAAAGATATCACAGTTAATAGTAGAACTTTGCTACAAATTATAGTATAATGCTAATTTTATTTTTATCGACTGATTTGTCAAAATTAATTAAGTAGAATCTTCAAAACGAAAAGTGAAAATTGAAATTTAGCTCTCTCTAGATATCAATAAAACTAGTTGCTACAGAACATGCAATTTATCCAGTCAAATTTAAACACACAACTTGAAAATTTTTATACACTTTTAACTTTGGCTCTGCCAGAGTTATACATTGTACATTGTAGCTTTAAGTGATGTAATTGATAATGCGATTGATGTGGTGCATTCGTATTTGGGAAAAGAGCGGAAGGTTAGGGAAATCTGGAAAGAACATGAGCTTATTTAAAAGGGTTCTTGTTTTTTTTATTATCTTCGATATACAACCCATAACCGTTAATCATGAAAAAGCTATTTACTTTAATAGTCCTTCTTATTTCAATTTCTGGTTTTTCCCAGCCACTCGTCTTAAACAAAGCACTTTCATTTGGTGGGCCATACACTGATCAGGGTTGGCCTATTGTAACCGACCAATGTGGAAATTTGTACACAGCAGGAACTTTTTCAGGAACAGTGGATTTTGATCCCGGACCCTCTGTATATACTCTTACTGCGGCGGGACAAGATCTTTATGTTTTGAAATTTGATCCTGCAGGAAATTTTCTTTGGGCGGTACAATTGAACCTGGAATTAAGTGGTGGTGGTCAAATGACTTCGCTTTGTCTTGATCCTCAACAAAATATTTGGATGGCAGGAATAATAACTGGAACAGCTGATCTTGATCCGGGTAGCGGGCAGTATACGGTCGGAACCAGCGGGATAACACAAACCATATACAATAAACTAGATCCCTCAGGAAATTTCATTTCCGGTTTTTTATATACTACAGGCCTATATGTTAGTAACCCCATTATAAAATACGATGCCGCGGGAAATTTTATTGTCTGCGGGGGTTTTACTGGCACTGTTGATTTTGATCCGGGTGCTGGGAATTTTCCACTGACTTCGAATGGTGGAACCGATGTTTTTGTGTGTAAATTTTCAAATAATGGGCTTTTATTGTGGGCATTACGTTACGGTGGCTCTTTAACGGATGTTGTTGCAGATATAGAATTTGATAGCGCAAATAATATTGTATTAACTGGTAATTTTAACTCTACTGTTGATTTTGATCCCGGACCCGGGAATTTTTCGCTTACTGCTATTTCCTCTGGCTTCGGTGACCCTGGTGACGCTTACGTATTAAAACTAACTCCTTCGGGCAATTTTCTTTGGGCGGTATCTTATGGCAATCCCTCACCAAATGCTTCTTTTGCTAATAACGTTGCTTTAGATACGCTCAACAATGTTTATGTAGGAAGCGTCTTTTCAGGTACATTAGATGTTGATCCAGGTGTTGGCACATATACACTCAATTCGTTGGGGATGCGAGACGATTATTTTATTAAACTGGATGCCGGAGGTAATTTTTTATGGGGCAAACAGGTGGGTGGAGCAGATGGCGATGGTGTATCTGGAATTTGCATCGATAAAAACAACAAGTTATTTGCCATGGGGTTGTTTCGTTTAAGCGTCGATTTTGATCCCGGACCAGCCACTTATAGCCTCACATCAGTTGGTGGTGCAGACATTTTTTTACTAGAGTTGGATGATGCTGGTAATTTTATAAATGCTAAACAATTTGCTGGTTCTTCAGATGAATTTGCGCGTGATCTTTGGCTAGATAATTCCGGGTCTCTTTATTTTACAGGCGGTTTTTCAGTAACAGCCGATTTTGATCCCGGGCCATCGGTTTATAATCTCACGTCTAACGGTGCTTACGATGTATTTGTTTGTAAACTCTCTACTTGTCTTGATGTTCCCTATGGCAATACTTGTGAGCAAAACAAAAACATTTGTAGTGGTCAGAATACGAGCATTACAGCCATGAGTACTTCGGCTATTACCTGGTATGCGTCTAACACAGCAAGCAGTTCCATTGGTTCAGGCCCTGTGCTGGTTACACCCACCTTAAGTGCTGGCACCTATACGTATTATGCGGCGGCGGCAACTTGCACAGCAGATGGTACGCGAGCAGGTTTTGTGCTTACTGTTAATGCTAACCCTTCACTTGTTGTTACCGCACAACCAGCAACGGTTTGTCCGGGTCAATCTGCCACCCTTACTGTTTCCGGCGCTTCCACTTATAGTTGGAGTACCACACAACTTACACCTACTATTTCAGTTTCAATAAACGCCAGCAGTGTTTTTTCAGTTGCTGGTACGAATACTTTAACAGGCTGCAACAATTCAAAAACCGTTAGTGTTATTTATTCTAATTGTACTGGTATTAATGAAAATTCAAATTCAAACTTTCGTATTTATCCTAATCCTCTTAATGAAAATCTTCATTTAGAATTGCAACAAGCTGCGGTGATAAAGCTTTACGATCAATTAGGAAGACTTATTCTTTCGCAAGATTTTCAAAAAGGCAATAGCATACTTTCCGTAAGCCATCTTAAAGAAGGAATTTATTTTATTCAACTAAATTTTGGCGAAGCAGTTTTCACGCAGAAGACTATTAAAATGGATTAAAGGTGAGTGGTTAATGAGCTTTGAGAGAATGGTAAGGGTTTAGTAATCCTCAAAACCTGTGTTTTTTACACTGCTAATTATTTTATATCTTCGTATACTGTCAAACAAATTAGATGCTAGAGAGCTTTGAAATTAACTTGCCTTCGGGTGACGTTGCCTTGTTTTCGATATGGAAATCAGCATTTAAAAAAGAGACGTGTTACTTTGCTAAAATGATTGAATTAAAAAAAATGGGTCCGAAAAACACTTATGGCAGAATTGTAAGATCAGGACACAAAACAATTTATTATACAAATCCAATAAAACTAAAATCTGATCTTATTTCGTTTTACAGTGCATAGTAACTGTGAGGTAAAGCTCTGAAAACCTTAATGAAGCACAAAGTTATACTTCTTCTTTCTTTTTTTATTTTAGCCAGGCCCGCCCTGCATTCTCAAACTTCTTGTGTTACAAAAAACAATGCGTTTGCTTCAGGTGAAGAATTACACTATAAAGTTATTTATAATTGGGGCTTGATTTGGCTTGAATCTGCCTACGCGTCCTTTAAGGTTAGTTCTTCTAAAATAAATGATAAACACGTTTATTCTTTTACGGGAAGCGGCAGTACCTACCCAAAATATGATTGGTTTTATAAAGTCAGAGATGTGTTTGAAGCGCAGGTTGATTCAGAATCTTTTCGTCCAATAAAATTTCATGCAGATATTTCGGAAGGTTCAAAAAAAGACAAGCATACTTACATTTTTGATAATGCCCATAAGAAGGCTTATACCTTTATTAATCACGGCAAAAAACCAGTTAAAATAGATACCGTTAAAACAAATGCTTGTACTATAGATGTGCTAACAGCTATTTATTATGCAAGAAATATTGATTACTCGCATTGTAAAGCAAATGACACAATTAGTATTTCACTTTTATTAGACGGAGTTGTTTACGCTATTTATGTGAGGTACTTGGGTAAAGAACAATTCACCTCTAAAGAACTAGGTGTATACAATTGCATTAAATTTAGTCCGCTGTTGGTAGAAGGTTCGATTTTTAAAAAAGGAGAAGGCATGACCGTGTGGGTAAGCAACGATAAAAACAAAATTCCCATTTATATTGAAACCCCCATTACTGTTGGTACAATTAAAGTAAAACTCATGAGTTATAAGGGCTTAAGAAATGCTGAAGACGCAAAAATACAGGAGCCCGTTTTACCTGATCTTAAAAAGAAGTGAAGCTTCTAATCCAAACCCATAACTTTTTTGTTTAATGGCATACTCATCATTAAACATTGAACTAGGGGAGTAGAAAAAATTAGGACAAAGTTGTACCTGAATTTTTTTAGTGAGATCTTCAATAACACCGGCCTTCAGGTTTATGGTATATTGCCAGTTATTGATTGAAGAATTAAAACCGTTGGTATAATAAAATTGAGAAGGCGAATCGATGATAATCATTGACGATGATTTACGAAAAGCGAGGTGTTGCAAATGAAAACCCGTTCCCAATTTTATTTTAAGTATGGATTTGTAGTCAAAAATTTTACTGGCCTCTAAAGAAAAATCTAAATAGTTGTATTTATTTAAATAGGTCTCACCTGTCTTTACGGCGGCAGCAGAGTATAAATTAAAAGAATCAAACTGCTTCGGTCCTGAAACAGTTGGCACAGGACCAGTAGGAAGAAGTGGTTCAATTTTTTCTTCTTGATTATATCTTTGAAGTCCGAAACCTAGCAGTATTTCCCATTTATCTTTAATAAGAACACCAGCTTTTAAACCCCAAGCATAATTAAACTTAAAAGAATTTTGTTTCTTTTTATTATTAAGATAAGCTTCTGAGTATAACTCTCCAATCGCACTGTTCTTATTCGTTTGAAAATGATAAGTTCCTAATTGCGGATTAAATGCCAGCCCAATCAATATTTTCAAGTGTTTCTTTTTCTTTAGAGTGTCGTTATTGGTTACTACAAAATTATCTTCTACTAGTTTATCTTGAATAATTAATGGGCGCTCAATTGCAGGCAAATAAGCACTCATGGCTTGTAGCTTATCTGCTTCAACAAAAGTCTTTTCATCTAAAATAACCTGAGACAAATTCTCTTGAGAAGTTTCTTTTGCTACCTCATGAATTAGTTTATTATTTACTTCAGATGCAGACACTACCTCTTGATCTTTTTGACTTATAGAAGAAGATTTTTCAGATGAAGTGTTTTTGTTTTCTAATAATACTGATTGTGTAGGAGCTTTTGCTATCTTCTTATTGGAAATAGTTGGCGTTGGTTTAAGATTTGATTCTGGCTTATTTTTAATAAGGGATTTAGCGTTTAGGTTTTTTGAAAGTGGTCCGTTTTTAATTTCATTGTCTGTATTTTTTTGAGTTAGCAAAGATGTTTTAGAAATATCAAAATCATTCAAGAAAAAAAGCGTGCCAAGTGTAAAAAGAAGCGCTCCTGGATAAAAGAAAATTAAAAATATTCGTCTGCGTTTTTTTTCTAACTTCTCAATAATTGCATCAAAAGAATTTAATTTGGGCTGTACCAAAAATTCATTCATTGAATCTTTAAGATGTTTATGTATATGTTCGTTATCTTCCATTAAAAATTATTTATGCGTTTTTCTTAGTACTGACTAAAGTTTTTTCCTTTAGCATTTTCATCAAGCTTTGTCTTGCTCTTGCTAGTTGCGATCTACTTGTACTTTCAGTAATACCGAGCTTTTCGGCTATTTCTTTGTGAGAAAATTCTTCTATCAAAGCCAAATTAATAATTGTTCGGTATCCTTCTGGTAGGGATTTCATGCAAGACAATATTTCAGGTATTTGCAATAAATCCTGTTCGTCTTGCTCTAGTTCAATTGTTTCAACAATTTCAAGATTGCGTTCGAAATAAATTCTTTTTTTATTCTTTAATGCTGTTAATGCGGTGTTTACTGTAATACGTTTGGCCCAACCTTCAAAGCTGCCTTCGTTTTTAAATGATTTTAAGTTTAAAAAAATCTTAACAAAAGAGTCTTGCATTACATCTTCAGCTTCATCCTTATCCTGCATATACCTTACAGTTAGGCCAAGCAAAGCTGGAGCTAAATGATTATATAGCTGAAATTGAGCTTGCCTGTCGTTTTTTTTACATTGCTCTAGTATGCGTTCAAAATTTATCAGATCTGTTTTTGTTAATTTTTTTCTTTAATCTAAGTTAGTTTAAAAAATAAAATGCGCGTTTTTTCACCAGTTAGTCCGCCTTGATTTCTAGTGAAAAGTAATATTGCTATTGCAATCATCACTTACAAGACAATAAAATATTGAAAACGCTGCTTTAGACGGAGTATTAATCTTAAAAGATTTTTCAAAAAGCCTAGTTTTAATGCAATCTGGGAACATTTCGGTCTAAAAGAGGTAAAAATTCCATTAACTTTTAAAACCCTATCTCCCAAAAAATTATTAATTTCAATGCCTAATCAAATTCGTATGTCATTTATAAACAATATTAGTGCCCGCCAGATATTGGATTCACGTGGAAATCCAACCATTGAAGTAGATGTAGTAACCGATAGCGGGGTTTTAGGCCGTGCCGCGGTGCCTTCGGGCGCGTCGACCGGTAAACATGAAGCGATGGAGTTGCGTGATAACGATAAAACCCATTACATGGGGAAAAGCGTTTATACTGCCATAAACAACGTCAACACCGTGTTAAGAGAAGCACTACGAGGTTCTTATATTTTTGATCAAGGGGAGATTGACGGTAAAATGTTGGAATTAGACGGAACGCCAAATAAATCAGGTTTAGGCGCAAATGCTATTTTGGGAGTTTCTCTAGCGGTTGCTAGAGCAGCAGCTGAGCAATCAGGTACGCCGCTTTATCGTTACGTGGGTGGTGTTAATTCAAGTATGTTACCCATTCCAATGATGAACATTTTAAACGGAGGTGCACACGCTGATAACGGAATTGACTTTCAGGAATTTATGGTAATGCCGGTAGGTGCGGAGTCTTTTAGTGAAGGTCTGCGTATGGGAACAGAAATTTTTCATCACTTAAAAGCTGTTTTAAAATCACAAAAATTGAGCACAAATGTAGGCGATGAAGGCGGTTTTGCGCCCAATCTTAAAAATAACGAAGATGCTATTAAGCTTGTTATACAGGCCATTGAAACGGCTGGTTACAAGCCAGGTGAAGATGTTTACATTGCGATGGATGCCGCTGCAAGCGAATTTTATAATGCAAAAGAAAAAGTATATCATTTTAAAAAATCAACCGGCGACAAATTAACATCGGATGAAATGGTTAGTTTTTGGGCTGATTGGTGCAAAAAATATCCTATTATTTCAATTGAAGATGGTTTTGATGAAGATGATTGGGATGGTTGGAAAAAAATTACCAGTAAAATTGGAAGCAAAGTTCAATTGGTAGGTGACGATCTTTTTGTTACCAATGTTAGTCGACTTGGAGAAGGAATTAACAAAGGAGTTGCCAATTCAATATTGGTTAAAGTAAATCAGATTGGAACACTGACGGAAACTATTAAAGCAGTTCAATTAGCTCAGACCAACAGTTACACCTCTGTAATGAGTCATAGAAGCGGTGAAACAGAAGACACTACAATTGCTGATTTATCGGTTGGATTACATTGTGGACAGATAAAAACTGGCGCCCCATCGCGCAGTGACAGGGTTGCAAAATATAATCAGTTATTGCGCATAGAAGAACAGTTAGGTAACTCGGCTCGTTATTTAGGAAAATCTTTTAAGTTTGCGAGATAACATAAAAATAACTTGAAAATGCTTTGTTTATAGAAGCTGAGATTGTAAATTTATAACCACAAAAGACATTATCTATGGATCCGTTGAAAGAAAAGTTTAAGGCAAAAGCAGAAGTTTTGTCTTCAGAGATTAAAGATATTATTAAAACCCACGGCGAATTAAAGCTTGGTGAAATTACTGTAGCTCAAGTATATCAAGGTATGCGCGGGATGCCGGGAATGGTAACTGAAACTTCACGTTTAGATCCTGAAGAAGGAATTCGTTTTAGGGGTTATACCATTCCTGAATTACGTAAACAATTACCAAAAGCTCCGGGAGGCACGGAACCATTGCCTGAAGGGATTTTTTACCTAATGCTTGTTGGAGAATTACCTTCGCAAGATGATGTAACCTTTATTACAAATGAGTGGCAAAAACGCAGTAATGTACCAAAGCATGTTTTTGATGTAATTGAAGCTATGCCTGTGGATACACATCCCATGACTCAATTTGTGTTGGGTATTATGGCGATGCAGCGTGAATCAGTATTTTCAAAAGCTTATGCAAAAGGTATGAGCAAAAAAGAATATTGGGATTACGCCTACGAAGACAGTATGAATTTAATAGCACGTTTACCGCGTGTTGCAGCATATATTTATCGTCGTAAATACAAGGGTGGTGCTCATATTGAACCAGATCATAAATTAGACTGGGCAGCAAACTTTGCTCACATGCTTGGCTACGAAGGTCTCGATATGAAACGTTTAATGCGTTTGTATTTAACCATTCACGTTGATCATGAAGGAGGGAATGTTTCTGCGCATACAACCCATTTGGTTGGATCTGCACTATCCGATCCTTATTTAGCTTTCGCAGCAGGAATGAACGGCCTTGCGGGACCATTGCATGGTTTAGCAAATCAGGAAGTATTAAGCTGGATAATGGAATTAAAAGAAACTTTAGGAGGAGGTTTGCCTACTAAAGATCAAATAGCTGAATACATCAAAAAAACACTAACAGAAGGGAAAGTTGTTCCAGGTTACGGCCACGCAGTGCTGCGCAAAACAGATCCTCGTTTCACCGCGCAACAAGATTTCTACAAAACACACATTAAACACGATGATATTTGTGAAATAGTTCAAATGGTTTATGAAGTAGCCCCTCCAATTTTAGAAAGCACAGGGAAAATTAAAAACCCTTGGCCAAATGTTGACGCGCACTCTGGAGCGCTTTTAGTTCACTACGGCATGCACGAATTTGATTTTTATACTGTTTTATTCGGTGTTAGTCGTGCATTAGGCGTTTTAGCTAGTTTAATTTGGGATAGAGCAACAGGGTCTCCTATTGAGCGTCCGGGTTCTTTAACAACTGATAATATTAAAGCAAAAATAAAAGCGGCGCAAGCTTCCGCTTCAAAAGCTTAACGCAATTTAGAAAACCAGAATTAAGAATTCTGGTTTTTTTATACAAATTTGGTTTATAATATAAACTAGTTTATATTTGTATTCAAATTATATTAAAATGGAAAATAAAAAAGTTCAAGAAATGAATCCGACTGAAAGTCTGCAAATCATTAGATCAATGATAGACACAGCAAAAAACAAACTAGCCGACGATGGTTTCTTCATTATATTTTGGGGATGGCTCGTCTTCATAGCTGCGTTAGTTAATTACATTGGCGTTTCATTTCATCAAAACGCATCCTACTATGTTTGGCCAGTTTTAATGCCTTTGGGAGGAGTTGTGTCAATAATCTATGGTCGTAAACAAGCAAAAAAAGAAAAAGTAAAAACATACATTGAAACGTATCTTGGTTATTCGTGGACAGCTTTCATTATTGCGATGGCAATTACTTTAATCTTTATACCTGTTCATGGAGTTAAGATTACTTACTTCTTTTTAATGTTGCTTTATGGCATGGCTACACTTATTTCTGGAGGTTTGCTTAATTTTAAACCCTTAATTATTGGCAGTATTTTTTCTTTTGCTTGTGCAATTGTTTCGATATTTGTTGGAGTGAATGAGCAATTTCTTTGTATTTGTGTAGCCTTATTATGTAGTTATATAATTCCAGGACATTTATTACGTTCGCAGTATAAATCTCAAGTTAATGTTTAAAGATCTTGATCCCTTATTACACTCACAACTCAGACTCGCTGTTATTTCAATTCTTGTGAGTGTAAAAAGTGCTGAGTTTACTTATTTGAAAGAACAAACAAAAGCAAGTGCGGGAAATTTAAGTGTGCAGTTGCAAAAACTAAAAGATGCGAATTACATTGAAATTGAAAAGGCATATAAAGATAATTACCCGCAGACCTTATGTAAAATAACTAAAGTGGGACTCAAAGCTTTTGAAGATTACGTCAAAAATTTAAAACAATACATTAACCATTAAAAACAAACAACATGGAAACAGAAAAAGACAGAGACCTCTGGAAAATCGCTAAAAAACGCGTAGGGTTTAAAAGACATCTTACAACCTATATTATAATTAATACCATGCTCTGGCTTTTTTGGTTATTTAATGAAGATAAGTCTGATTTTCCATGGCCGCTATGGCCAATGCTTGGATGGGGAGTAGGTTTAGCATTTAATTACCGTGAAGCATACATCTCTCCAAACAACAATTCTATTGAGAAAGAGTACGAAAAATTAAAAAAGAAATAAGTATTTAAACTATGTCCTATTTAATTTGTTTTACTTTTATAATTCACTAAATTTTAACTATGAAAAGAAAACTGATTACTACTTTAGGCGCTTTTAGCCTTGCACTTGCTTTTATTATTTCTTTCGCTGCTACTACACAAAAGAAAATTAGTTCTAAGGCAAGTATTTATGATTTTAAGCTAAAAACACTGGATGGACAAGAACTAAGTCTTTCAAAATTCAAAGGTAAAAAGATGTTGCTTGTAAATGTAGCCAGCGAATGCGGTTATACTCCCCAGTACAAAAATTTACAAGCTCTTCACGAAAAATACGGTAACAAAGTAGTTGTTATTGGATTTCCTGCAAATAACTTTGGTGGACAAGAACCAGGCAGTAGTTCAGAAATTAAATCCTTTTGCACTAAAAATTATGGCGTTACTTTTCAAATGATGGAAAAAATAAGTGTAAAAGGAAGCGACATGCATCCGCTTTACAAATATTTAAGTACTAAAGAAGAAAATGGAACTTGCAGTGATGCTCCTGGTTGGAATTTCTGTAAATATCTTATCGATGAGAATGGCAATGTTGTTAAGTTTTTTAGTAGCAAGGTTGATCCGTTGAGTGAAGAAATTACTTCTCTACTCAAATAAAATTATGACAATAACGAAGCAGCCTGGCACACACAGAGCCCGGCTGTTTCTGCTCTTAAACGGTTATTCCCTAAACTTAATCCCTCGAATTTATTTTTTTGAGATAATTCTACTTCTTCTAAAGTAAAATCACCTTCTGGTCCAATCAATATTAGCGTTGAAGTATCTTTAAAAGAAATTCGTTTAATGTCCTGTTTAGGTAATTCGTAACAGTGTGCGATTAGTTTCTGATCTGCAACAGATGTAGTTATAAGATCTTTAAAAGAACTGATTTCATTTATTTTTGGGAGATAAGCCTGTAGACTTTGTTTCACAGCACTTTCAACAATTTTCAAAACGCGTTCATGTTTAACAACCGTGCGTTCAGAATTTTTACTTGCAATAAAACTAATTTCATCGACCCCAATTTCAACAGCTTTTTCAAGCATCCATTCAATTCTATCCATTTGTTTTGTTGGAGCAATAGCAAGATGCAAATAGTAATTTCTTTTTGGCTGAGCCCTAGGCCCTTGAGTAATTTTTACGCGGCACTGTTTTTCTGATACGAGTTCCAACACGCCTTCAAAAAAATTGCCAACACCGTCAATTAAATGAACAGTATCACCGACTTTTTTTCTCAAGACTTTAGTACAATGCCAGCTTTCTTCCGCTGTCATCAGAGCTACCTTATCATCTACAGAAGCAATAAATACATTCATCTTAAATCTTATTTTCAGTAAAACTCATATAATCCTGAAGAATGATAATTGCACTTATCATATCCACTGTTTCTTTTGCTTGCCTATCCTTTTTTTTAAGTCCGCCTGAAAGCATTGTTTGATGCGCCATAGCACTTGTAAAGCGTTCATCGTAACGTTCAATTTTTTTATCCGGGAATTTTCTTTGCAAATGCACAACAAACGGGTCTATAAAACGTGCACTATCACTTTTATTATTTTGCAGTGTTTTAGGTTCTCCAATCACAATTACATCCACGGTTTCTTTCTTAAAATAATTTTCCAAAAATTGAATCAAATCTTTGCTATGTACTGTTGTTAAACCAGTAGCAATCAATCTCAGGCTATCAGTCACAGCAAGACCAACTCTTTTGCTTCCATAATCTATTGCCAAAATTCTTCCCATGAGATCTTAAAATTACACAATTATTCACATTCATATCTCCTAATGATTTTGTACTTTAGACATATGATTAAAAAAATTGGAGTTTTAACTTCGGGGGGAGACTCGCCAGGAATGAACGCATGTATTAGAGCCGTTGTTCGAACCGCATTATATCACAACATAGAAGTGATTGGTTTTTTAAGAGGTTACGAAGGCTTAATTGACAATACTTATCTCGAGTTAAAACCCGAATCCGTTTCTGGGATCATTCACAAAGGCGGGACAATCTTAAAAACTGCTCGTAGTGAAAGGTTCAGAACCGACAATGGTATTGAACAAGCAGCAAAAACTATTACTAAAAATAATCTAAACGGTCTTGTTGTTATAGGTGGAGATGGATCATTTAAAGGCGCCTCTGTTTTAAGCAAACATGTCGGCTTACCAATAATTGGATGTGCCGGAACCATTGACAACGATTTAGTAGGCACAGACTTCACAATTGGATACGACACTGCAATTAATACAGTAATTGAAGCTTTAGATAAAATTAGAGATACGGCAGAAAGTCATGATAGAATTTTTGTAGTGGAAGTAATGGGTCGTGATGCCGGACTTATTGCCTTGCGAAGTGCTATCGCGAGTGGAGCCGAAGCACTTTTAGTTCCAGAACTAAGACATGACATGGAAAACCTTGTATCAAAAATAAAAAACTGGCGTAGCACAAAAAGCAGCAAGATAATTGTTGTAGCAGAAGGTGATCAAAGTGGCGGAGCATTTAAAGTTGCAGAAATAATAAAAAAGCAGTGTCCAGAATTTGATTTGCGTGTCAGTGTTTTAGGTCATATTCAACGTGGGGGCAATCCAACTTGCATGGAGAGGGTTAATGCCAGTATTGTCGGATTTAACGCTGTAAAAGCGATTATGGTTGGGAGAAAAAATGAAATGGTCGGTATTATTGATAAAAAAGTACATTTCACATCTTTTGAAAAAGCAATAAAGCATCATAAGAAACTAAATCCTGATTTTGAGGAAATTATTGAAATATTGAGCAGTTAAAAATTATTTATTACATAAAAAAATCCCATTTCTTAAACTGAAATGGGATTTTAATTTTATGGTTTTTATACTTATTTCGTCACCACAATCTTCTGATAAATCTGAAGACCATCTTTTTGTCCACTCACAAAATAAATTCCTTTTGCAAGATCACTGATGTTCACTTCATAATTATTGTTAGCCGACAAATTAATCACTCTGATTAATTGACCAAGCTCATTCACCAAACTCAATTTTAAATCGGCATTCGTTTGAATAGTAAACTTGCCATCGTTAGGATTTGGATAAATGATTATTTCGTTATTTAAATTACTTAATTCATTTATTCCAGAGCAGTTTGATATTTTTACCTGAACCGTTGCGGTACTGCTACAACCGTTATCATCTGTTCCTGTTACTGTATAATTTGCAGTAGTGCCAGTTGGAGATACCGTAATGGTTGGTCCTGTCATGGTATTGTTCCAGGCGTAACTGGTAGCTCCGGCCGCTGTAATTCCAACAGATTCTTTTGTGCAAATAAGTGTTCTTGCAGGAACGGCAGTAATGGTAGGATTGTAATAAATACCCAAAGCAATGGTTTGTGTTGCAGGGCAAATTAAACCAACAGAATTGCTATTGGCAGTAAGGGTGAATACGGATGCTACCGTAAGCGGCATCTGTAAAGTTTGATTGGTAATTGGAGTACCACTACCTGTATGCCAGTTGTATGTACCCAAAACTCCGTTACCCGCGGTTAAATTAATTAGTCCACCAGAACAAGTGTTTGTGCTACCATTAATTGTAAGTGTAGGAACAAAAACGCCTACCGATACTGTCTGAGTATTTTTACAACCTGTGCTGGAATTTGTTCCTTCAACAGTGTACATTACAGCACTGGAAGTAAGTGCCGTTGGATTTACCACAGCTATGGGAGTTAAAACATTATTGGCATTGGCATCCCAACTAAATGTACTAGCTCCTGAAGCTGTTAAAGTTGCAGAGCTACCTGAGCATATTAATATTTTATTTGAACTTGCTGTTACAATAGGTTTAGGGTAAACTAAAACAACTTGATTAGCAGAAGAAGTGCAACCAAAAGAGTTACTACCCGAAACGTTGTAAGCAGTTGCAGTCGTAGGAGTGTGAACAATACTTGATCCTGTATAAGTAGCTCCACCGGTAAGAGTCCAATTATAATTAAGTCCGCCATTCGCGTTAAGTGTTACTGTTTCACCTTCACACAATGAAGGTGTACTTGCTGTAGCCGTAATTGTTGGATTCGGATTTGCATTTAAAAATACAGTAGTTGTATTAATACAAGTTCCATCAGAAGCAGCCACAGTATAAATTGAAGGAGCAACGGGACTTGTAATAGGACTGGCACCAGTAAAGGTATAAGATGGTGGTCCGGGAGATGTCCATGTATAAGTGAGGGCGCCACCAACTGCAAGTGTTGCAGGAGATAGTGCACAAACCACAGTTGGTGTTACAATAGCAAAAATGCTAGGTAATGGATTTGTTACAACCGTGATTATTTGCGTATTATAACAGGTAGAGTTTGCCTTTGTAATAGTATATGTTGTGTTTCCTACAACGGGTGTTACAATAAAATTAGCTGTGTTTACTGTTTGACTAGAGCTCGTCCAGGTATAATTGGCAGCACCTGTTGCAGAAAGCGTTGAAGAACCACCAATACAAACCAAAGCAGGATTTGCTGTTGGAGGATTGATAGGTGTTGGATAAACGGTTACCGGAATAGTGGCTCCTACCGTGCAACTTAAAGCGCTTGTTCCAACAAGAGTATACGTAACAGTTAGAGGCGGCGTAAATCCCACGCCGTTAGTAATCACAACCGAACCACCAAACCAGGCGTATGAAGTTGCCGTACCAAGACCTGTAAGTGTAAGCATGTTACCTGAACATAGAGTTGGGGTACTGGCAACCGCTGTAGCTGTTGGCAGAGGATGTAAAGAAATAGATGCAGCTGCAGAACTCGTTCCACAGGCGTTCGTTCCCACTACTGTATAGTTAGCCGAAGTATTTGGAACAAACGGCAATCCATTTGTTACTGATACACTTCCACCAGACCATGAGTAAGAATTTGCACCACTAGCAGTTAAAACTACCGTGGAATTAGGGCACGAGCCACTTGTGGCAGAAGCAGTATTGGCAAGCGAAAGCGATGGAATACCATTATTTACCTGCACGTTTAGTGATGCGGAAGAAACGCAGTTAGCAGAGCTTGTCGCTATTACCGAATACATTGTATTAATAGTTGGAGAAACAACAATAGACGGGGTATTAGCCCCATTGCTCCAAGTATAATTATTTACTGCATTTGTGGTAAGAGTGACGTTATTTCCAGAACAAATAATTGGTGATACTGTGCTATTTAAAGGGCTTGATGTCATATTGATAAAACAATTACTGGTTACTATTATATCATCCACATAAACCCCATCGTAAGTATTTCCAATACCATCTATAGAGTTAAAATTGAAACGGATAATGATGGTTTGGTTGCTGTACGCGTTCAACGTATATGTTACAGGTGTCCAAGCATTGTTATTAGTTAAACCAGCTGGACTTCCATTCGAAGACATAATGTCTGTAAAGGTTGTTCCACCATTGTTAGAAATTTGGAGCTTAAGTACATCGTAGGTGCAAGTGGAGCCAACACTTCCACACTCATTAACCAGTCGGTAATTAAACGTCAATACGGCTCCAGAAGGACCTATACTAATTGTAGGTGTGTTCAAGTCTCCACTTACAGTGCTGCTCCCGTTTCCAAATTGACAGCTGCTACCGTTAAATATTGCATGTCCCGTAGCGCTATGACCGGTACTTGAACTAAAACTACAAGAGTTCGCGAAAATCCATGCACCAGAAACAGAATTCGTTGCGTTACACTGTCCAAGACTGGTAGAAAAAGTTTCCGAGAATATGATTTGCGCCCTTATTGTAATACTAGAAAAACAAAACAGAAGAAAAGTAAATTTAATTGATTTCATAAATATTAATTTAAATTTTATTAAATAAAAAAATGTATTTGCAGTGGGATTCAAACACTAAAGATAAATAAAATATTTGAATAATGGGAAAGACCTTTTTACAAACCTCTCACATGACCAATAAATGAAGGAAAATATACCAGTTTTTATTTCTCACACTATCCACAGAAAAACATAAATTCTAATTTAACAAGGTACATTTACCATTTTGGACACGACACAATCTTGTTTCGAATTTGAAACTTTTTTGTAACTTTTACTAAAAATTGTTTAAAAACTGTTTGGAGTTTTTTGACTTTAAATGGTGCTTTCATCTTTTTTTTCGCCGCCCTTGATTTAGATTCGCTTGTAATTTTTAATCGACTAAAGCGATTTGATTTCATGTGTAAACACGCATACCCTGTTGCGACTATTTTTTTAAATTCCTTTTCTGCTGTTTTTTGGTATTTATGACAGGGGCAATCTGGATTACGAGCATCTGTAATTTTATAGATCTTTTTTGCTTCACTAGTTGATTGAGCATCCATAACACGGCTCGTTCCGCATAAAATAAAACAACACAAATAAAAAAAAGATGCTGCAGAAAACCTGCGGCATCCTTTAATTTCAAATAATTTAAACAAACCCATGAATTAAAGATTTATTTTACATTGCACTTTTCCTTATGCTAACTTTATCTATGGCGCTCCAGGTTTTAAACTCGTTTGTGTAATACAAGTACGCTGAAGAAGCTGGTGCATCGTATTCACCGGGTATTTCGGCCTTAAGATCTAAATTAATTACTTTAACTGAGTTTGGTCCCATACCTCGGTAATAAACAGTAATATTATTTCCTTTAATTTCATAATAATCAAACACGTTTTTTTCTTGCAGCTCTTTCAATTGCCATGCTTGCGCTGTAAACCCTGCAGGAATTCCTATAATTGCCATAGTACTTGGAACTTCTTTATCTAACTTGTTTGTAATGGTAGTTGATAACCTAACTGTTTCACCAACCAGTGAGGTTTTAGAAGACAATTTTGTTTTTAAATCAATACTACATTCTTTGTCGCTATTCGGTAAAAAAGTGTTCCAGTCAATTGCAACGGAATATGGCAAAGGCGTTTTTACATTCACATATTTTATTTTAAGTGTATGTGCACCTTCAGTTTTAATATATTGCTCCAATCCGTTAACCGTTATAGCACCTTTATCGCCGGCTTTGTAGTGCTGTTCTGAAACTTTTTTATTATCAATATAAATTACAATGGTTCCATCTTCGGTTGTTTTTTTACTGAACTTTGCAAATTCAGTCAAGGCCTTTAGAGAAAGAATTGTTCCTTGTGTTGAACTGAATACGCCAGAACCACTTCTAACACTTATAAGATACTGTACAGCATTATTTAAAGCTTGTATATCCTTTGTAGGAGCTTTTAAAATTGCCATTATAGACAAAGCAGTTGTTTCAATGATTAAGGAATTACCTTGTGAATAGGTTATTGAATGCGTAGTACCATTAAAACTTCCATTTTTTTCTTGCGTAGTTAGCAAAAGCTTTAAAGCTTCGTTTCCTTTGGATAGTTGATTCATTGAGTAAGCTGCGTTAGTCATCATTGCTAACATGTAAGGATCCTTTAAGGAGATTGCTTTTTCAAAAGAGCTTTCAAATTCTTTTTTAATATCAGTGTAACCTGCTTCAGCCAAGGCATAAACAATGTAAGCATTCAGAATATCATTGTTAATTCGCCCAAAATCATGTAAAGCGCGTTTCTCTCTTTCAAAACCTCCTTTACCATCGCGATGGTTTAATAACCAAAGTGCCGTTCTGTCTAACATTTTTTGATCAATCTCTTGTCCCGCTTTTTTCATGTCCATAAATTCCATTATACCATAGGCCGTAAGACCTTCGTGCGCGGGATTTGCACCAAACCATTCATAACCCTTATTGGATGTCTCAAAACTTGTCAGGCGTTTGTAACCTCTATCCAATAAATCTGTTGCACGCGCAAGTGTTTTTGAATCTTTACTATCTGTGTTCTTTAAATAATCCAATACCATTGCATTTGGATAAGCTGTACACGACGTTTGTTCAAAACAACCATAAGGTTCCTGCAAAATTCCTTCTACACCTTTCATTAAATCGGAAACCACATTTGGAAAAGCCGTGAAGGAAGCTTTTAAGGACCCGTTCACTACATTTTTAATTTCGAAAGTATATTCCTTCTCAACATCTTGAGATGAAAAAGAAATTTGAGCCGGAAATCCTTTCGCTGCGATTTTAATTTTTTGAGTAAAGGCATCACTCAAACCACAAGACTTAAATGAAATAGTAAATTGATCTTCACCAATTTTATCCAATACTTTGTAATCTAAATAAATGGTTTTTGATTTACCCGGCATAATCGTTTGTATAGTTTCAACTTTTCCGATTTCTTTTAATCCTACTGGTGCTAATACGGTAAGAGCTCCGCCTAAAGGTTTATCGGTGTTATTTTTAAGCGTAAGTGGAATGGAAAGTAAATCTTCGGTTGCCACTTCAACAGGAATTTTTGTACTCATTTGAAATGGCAGTTGTGTGAAAAATAATTTTTCAGCCCGTCCAATCATGCCATCATTAGAAATACCTTCAATGATTGTTTTGAAAGATGTAATATCATCAGAGTTATAAAATTCAATTGTTTTTCTTCCTGAATACCCAATTTCAATATTCGGATTCCAATAAATCGTATTTCTAAAATCGCTACGAACGTCCACGATTTGTTGCTTTTCATAGTTCGGTGCAGAAAATTCACGAGCGCGGTAGTATAGATTCTCGGCAACGACCTGCTTATTAAAAACTTCTTCTTCTTCCACGTCCCCTTTAAATCTTTCAGCTCTAATATCTGCTGCTACTATAGATCCAGCTGAAATAACCTTAATCTCTTTTTCTCTATTTACTTTCTTAGCTGTTTTATCATCATCAACTAAAGCAAAAGCATCTTTTTTTATTCCTGCTACCGACCCAGCTTTTTCATTTATCCTTTTTGCAAATTTCACATGAGGCGCTGCTTTAGCAATTTGAACTTCATTTAAATCTCCGGCTTCCATCATTACCATTCTGTCTTCATCAATTGCCGCACCTGCCATTGGTACGTTTTGCCTGTAATGTTTGCTATTGTAATTGTACATATACACAACAAGATTTTGGTTATAATCATTTATGTAGTGCGATTGATCTGAATATCCATTAGAATTAAAAACCAAAGTTGTGGGATTTGAAAGATCTAGTTTTGAAACACAAAATTTTCCATTTGCATCGGTAGTAAATTCAGTACCAGAATTATCCTTTATTTTAACTTCTGCTAATGGTTTTTGTGTATAAGCATCCAATACAGTACCTCCAATCAATGCCTTTTGGCCTAAATAATTAATGCGTGGCAATTCTTCTTCTATTAGCTTTTCCCAAGTAAAACGTCTCCAACCCGAAGTCATCATAACATAATCTAAAGCTTTTAAAGATTTGCTTTCTTTCTTAGTAAAATAAAAATCTGGCTCTTCGATTTTTTCTTTGAGATCTTGTTGTAATAATAATTGAGATAAAATATTTCCTGACTTATCATCCGCAAAAGAAAGTAACTGATCATTTACCACTGCCATTGATAAATTGGCAGGCATTGGCAAACCCCGCTCATCTTTTACAAATAAAGTCATTTTTACTTTTTCACGCGGAAGGTATTTTTCTTTGTCTGTTACTACAGAGATGTTTAATTGTTTATCACGGTTTACAAAAGCCAAACGTTCTGCACGTGCAATACCTTTCGAATCGAACAATGTAATTTGAGCGACACCAATTGGAAATTTCTCAGTAGAAAAACTTAATTTATTCGTTCCTGCAATGGAATTTACCACGGTTGAATAATACATTTTACCACGCACCTGCGCTACTAAAGCAAGTTCTTCCGATTCTGTTGTATTGATACTTACACCAATTTCTTCTTGGTTAGAATTGTCTACATTCATCACATATCCGCGCCCCAAAGCTTCAGGAAGCTTAAACGTTTCATTAATTCCTTCTGGTTTTGTAATCTTCACAAAATATTTTTCTCCATTTTGAGGTGTTAATTTAAAAGAACCCATTCCTTGATGAAAACTACTGAAAGAAGCTACTTTACTCCCTTTTTCAGTCACTACAATTCCCTCCACGTCAGCAGGTTTTCCAAATTCGTTTAAGGCACGAAAAGCAACATTTCCATCTAAACCATTTACCAAGTCTCCGCCTTCGGGAAACATCTTAAATTTGATTGTATTTAAAATAATTGGAATAGAACGCGAAATACTTTCTGTGCTTCCATTGTAATCAATCATTACATTCAATAAACCATCATTTGAGTTTAGTTTTTTTGGAAGTGAAAACTTAATGTACTTGATTCCTTCTTCATCAGTAAACTCAGTCTGTTCTATAATTTTTTCTCCATTGACACTTGCTACAAACTTCACATTATAATTTGTTAATGGTTTGTTTTCATTGCTGTTCAATTCCAATTTTGCAATGACTTGATCACCGGCACCAAAGGCTTTTTTCTCGAAATCCATTTTCATTTTTAAGTTTGGAAGTATTAAATCTTGTACCTGAATTTCTTTTATAAAACAATTGTTGTCTCCCATATTTTTCATCCAATTGGTGTAGGCTTTTATTTTATAAAGTCCACCTAAAGCCTCTGCATCCAATTTAAAATCGCCAACAACTCTACCATTATTAGCAATCAAATTTATTTTTTTCTCTACCGTTCCTTTAGGATTTAAAAGTTCGATATACACCATGTCGCTCTTCTCTGAAGCTTTTAGGCTTGTCCCTTCTCTTACCAAGCCAGAGATCCAAATATCATCACCTGGCTCATAAAAAGATTTATCTGTTTGAATGTAAACGCGGTCCTCAGGCATGTGTGCATTATAAGCAGTTAGTTTTTTTTGTAATGCTTTGATAAAATCATTTTCTAAAGCGGCCTGATAAAAGGTTTCCGGCACCAACCAAGATGCAACAAGTCCTGCGATTGCAACCAATGTAGCAAGTAGGGACATTTTTTTTGTTTTTGTCGTTTCCATAAGATGAGTTTTTAAGGTTCTTTCTATTGTGATGCTGCAGTTTTAAAAATTCCATAAATACTTTTTAACCTTTTTAAAACGGGTACCAAATTTTTGTAACATTGTCGCCGTGGAAAAATCTAAAAAATCAATTCTGTTTATCTTCCTTACAATTCTGATTGATTGCATCGGAATTGGAATTATCATTCCTACCTTACCCGCTTTAATTCAAGGTTTAAGCGGCGAGAGCATAAGTATTGCCGCTAGTTATGGTGGTTGGCTAAATTTCTCTTATGCTATTATGGCCTTTGTGTTTTCACCTGTTTTAGGTGGTTTAAGTGACCGCTTTGGAAGAAGACCAATCTTATTGATTTCACTTTTAGGTTTAGGATTGGATTATCTTTTTTTAGCCTTCGCTCCTACTATCTTTTGGTTGTTTATTGGAAGAATTATTGCAGGCGTGTGCGGAGCAAGTTTCACAACCGCCTCAGCCTACATTGCAGATGTGAGTTCAAATGAAAATCGTGCTAAAAATTTTGGAATGATTGGCGCAGCATTCGGACTTGGTTTTATTATTGGTCCTTTATTAGGTTCCGTGTTTGGTAGTTTTGGAACCCGCATACCTTTTATTGCCGCTGCAGGATTCTCTTTACTAAATTTTTTGTTTGGTTATTTTATTTTGCCAGAATCGTTGGATAAAGATCATCGTCGGGCTTTCAGCTGGAAACGTGCTAATCCTTTTGGGTCCTTGATACAATTGGCAAAACATAAAGCGGTGATTAATCTCATTATCGTGCTTTTTATTATTAATGTGGCAGGACAAGCTATGCCAACAATCTGGACCTTTTTTTGCATCGAGAGATTTGCCTGGGATGAAAAAATGATTGGTCTTTCACTTGCTTTTGTTGGTGTAGCTATCTCCATTGTGCAGGGCGGACTCATTGGCGTTGCGTCGAAAAGACTAGGCGTTAAAAAAAGTGTTTTTATTGGCTTAGGATTTTATGTGCTTGGTTTTTTTCTTTTTTCCTTGGCAAATAAAAGTTGGATGATGTTTGCCTTTATGATTCCTTATGCATTGGGAGGAATTGCAGTGCCCAACATCCAAAGCATTTTAAGTTCTCGCGTTGGAGCAAATGAACAAGGGGAATTGCAAGGTGGATTAACCAGTTTAATAAGTTTAACCGCTGTTATTGGTCCAATTATTATGAGCAGTTCATTTACCTTTTTCACAAGAAATCCAGAATCTCTTTATTTTCCAGGCATTTCTTTTTTTATAGGCGGAATTTTAGCTTTACTTAGCTTAATAATAAGTTACTCGGTACTCAAAAAAATAAAGTTATAAATTAGGAAAAAATGCAACGTCTAAACCCAACACTTAAATATATTACTTTCAGTTTCTTGGCATTTGTTTGTTTTGCTGTAATAATGCCAACAAGCGGTCACCCCTGGGATAATTTTTGTTGGTCTGAGTGGTCTAAATATATCTACAATAACGGCTTAGGTCATGTGTTTTATTCCAGAACAGACTATTTTCCGCTCTACCATTATATTTTAAAAATATACAGTTTAATGCAAGGCAGCCCAGATGAAACTTGGGCCAATGTTCGTTATTTAAAACTATTTACACTTGTATTTCATTTTGTTACGGGGTACTTTGTTTATAGAATTACGAAATTTAAAAACGAAAACTCAGACACCACCTTGGTAAACACATTCTATTACCTTATTAATGTGGCAGTGCTATATAATGTAATAATTTGGGGACAGGTAGATATTATTTTAGCATGTTTAGTTTTTATTAGTGTTTACTATGCGGTTCAACATCAAAGCATCCTTTCGTTAGTTTTTCTTTTACTTGCTTTAAATTTCAAATTACATGCTATTGTTTTTGTACCAGTAATAGGATTGTTATTGCTACCTCGCATGATTTCATACTTTTCTGTTAAAAAACTATTTATAGGAAGTATTGTTCTTGTAGTGCTCCAGTTTTTAATATTACTACCTTTTATTATAGACGGGAGTGTGAAAAACTTGCCGCGTATTATTACAGGTTCCGTTGATAAGTTTGCTGTGATTTCTGCGTACGCATTTAACATCTGGTATTTATTATTAAGTGGCGATCTGTTCAATACGTCTGATACCACTATTGTTTTTGGACTTAGTTACAAAAATTGGGGGTTAGTCTTTTTCCTTATTTCATCTACGGCGGCACTTTGGCCTCTCTTAAAAACAGTGTACACTTGGTTTGCAAAGAAAAGCTTGCACGACTTAGCCTTAGATAAAATCATACTTATTAGTGCGCTGATCCCGCTTTTGTTCTTTTATTTCAACACACAAATGCACGAACGTTACTCGCACCCTGCCCTTGTTTTTTTAATCACATACAGCCTAATTAGCAGTAAGCCTCTATTATCAATAATTGCATCTGTAGCTTACTTTCTAAACCTTGAAGCGGAACTTCAATTCCTTAAACTGCCTAATTATGGAACTGTAATTTTTGATCCGCGTTTTATTTCAGGACTTTATCTCTTAACTATTATTGGGATATTTTTACACCTTTACGAAATAAACCTTCAACCGACGGCAAAAAAAACACAATTAAGTCACTAAAGAAATTTTATTTGAGTACAATAATTTTTTGTTTAAACCTTTCCAGTTCACCAGACGATAGAACGAAATAAATTCCTGCCGGTAAATTCGTAATCGAAACTTTATAATTATTCCCTTCATTTAGGTTTAGCTTGCTAACGGTTCTTCCTGAATTATCAATAATATCAATAGTTTCCGAAGCTAGCCCCGTAATTAAAAACTCTCCATTATTAGGATTTGGGTA
This sequence comes from Aurantibacillus circumpalustris, assembly GCF_029625215.1. Classification (GTDB taxonomy): domain Bacteria; phylum Bacteroidota; class Bacteroidia; order B-17B0; family Aurantibacillaceae; genus Aurantibacillus; species Aurantibacillus circumpalustris. The sequence continues at coordinate 2,326,618 of NZ_CP121197.1, read as the reverse complement.
CACTTTAATCTGCGACTCATTACCGATTACTTCATTATTTTGAATTCCAGTGCAAGTGCTCACCGTTATCGTTTTTACCGCAGAATTCAAACAACCGTTACTGCCATCACCAGTAACGGTGTAATTTGTTGTAATTGTTGGCGACACCGTTATGCTTCCCGAGGAATAAGCTTGAGAGGTATTTGCAAGTGTATAAGAATTGCCTCCCACTACTGTTATTAATAAGGTTTCGCCATTGCATATCTTATTTACAGAAGAACTTAACGTTATGGTAGGCGAAGGTAGAACTGTAATCGAGACTGTAGCGGTACCTTTACATGTATTATTATCAATACCAACAACGGTATATACGGTAGACGTTGTAGGGTAAACGTTTCCACTTAAAGGAACAGCAGGTAACCAGCTAACTCCCACAAGATTTTGAGGACCAACAACCAAATGAACAAGTTGTCCGGAACAGGAAGTAATATTATTAAAAGGTACTACGACATTAGGAAGTGGCTTCGGGTTAATGTACACGGTTTTTGTTTGAATACAACCAGAGGTGTACGTAGCAGTAACTGTATAAACAACGGAATTCTGAGCAACAAATGTAAACGAATTACCCGAAATGGTACCAGGTTCCCATACACAGTTATTTGCACCAATCACTGATAAGTAACTCGTATCTCCAACACATAGAAAAGGTGAGCTAGGAGAATTAAGAAACAATGGCGGGGCGGGGCTTACTATAACAATCTGACTTGCCGTAACACTACAACCACTAGCGGGGAAACACGTTATAGTTATAACAGTAGATACTGTAGGGGTTATTACAACCGAATTACCATTCGCAACACCACTACTCCAGGCATAACTTGTTCCACCGTTTGCAGATAGTGTTGTAGTCATACCTGCACAAAGAGAACTAGTTCCACTAATTGTAACAGAAGGTAATGGTGTTGCATTTACCGTAAGCACATTGGAATAGACAACATTATTTGTAACTGTACTCGCAGCTCTGCGGTAATAACTTGTCTGACTAAGAGCTGCCGGCGCATAAGTTGCAGCATTGGCACCGGAAATATTGGAAAATCCACTTGAAGAAGACGTTGTTGAAGATTGCCATTGATAAGTAATTGTTCCTGCACTTACAGTTGCTGAATTTAATGAGGTTAATGCAGCTGGAATAGAACCTGAACAAACTGTTTGGCTGCCAGCTACAACACCCGGGTATACTGGCGGAGGCGGACAACAATTCCCGCCAAGAGAAACGCTATGAGTGCCCGTCCAGCAACCATACTGTACCTTGTGTGCAAAAAGTGTACTTCCTGAAAAAAATCCTAAAAAATAACCTTCTATTTGGTCAACCGTATTGCAACCACCTTGATTTGCATTATTATTACAGGAATAACCACAAATAATAGAACCATAACCATTCGAATTCACAACCGTGGCAGCAGGCGCATACACAATAGTTGTTGTGGCTGTTCCAGATGCTCCTATAATTGTTGTTGTTGGAATTGAAGTTCCACAGGAAGTGTTATTTGACCCATTGTAGCCAGCATAACGTACTTCAGTTACATTCCCCAAAAAAGTTCCCGTAAGATTAATATAACAGGCCTCGTAACTACAAATACCTATTTTTAAATTAGGGATATTTTGGTCCACATTAATAGTTAATGTCCCCCCATCGTAGTTGGTGTATAACATTAAATTTCCATTGGGATTACACACAGTTTGCGCATCAACAAACAAATTTGTTAAAAGAAACAAAATAATTAATTGGGTTCTCATGATATTAGTTTTAATAGGGTTCAGTAACATTAAATGTAGTTACGTAAGGCTTATTTAACAAGGAAAATCATATTTTTATTTGCCCTAAAATTCCATACCTTTGCCCTTTATAAACAAAACCATTAATGAAAGATATTTTCGAAAAAATTAAAGCGAATTTAGGTCCTATTGGCGAACACGCAAAAGAATCTCACGGGTATTTCACGTTTCCAAAATTAACCGGAGACATTAACCCTCACATGGAATTTCGCGGTAAAAAATTGCTGAATTGGAGTTTAAATAATTATTTAGGATTAGCTAATCACCCTGACGTTAGAAAAGCAGACGTTGAAGGAGCAGAAAAGTTTGGTTTAGCAGCTCCAATGGGAGCGCGTATGATGAGTGGAAACTCTGATTACCATGAGGCTTTAGAAAAAGGTTTATCTGAATTAGTAAAAAAAGAAGATACCATTCTTTGTAATTTCGGTTACCAAGCAATGGTTTCTGCTATTGATGCTATCGTTGACCGTCATGATGTGATTGTTTACGATGCTGAAAGTCACGCCTGTATTTTAGATGGTGTGCGTTTACACATGGGAAAACGTTATGTGTTTAAACATAATGATATTGAAGATTTTGAAAAACAAATGGTTCGTGCTAACAATCTTATTAAAGAGAATGGTAACAAAGGAGCTATCCTTGTGATTACAGAAGGTGTTTTTGGAATGCGCGGAGATCAAGGTAAATTAAAAGAGATTGTTGCTCTAAAGAAAAAATATTCTTTCCGTTTATTTGTAGATGATGCACATGGTATTGGTACTATGGGTCCTAAAGGTGGTGGAACTGGTGAAGAACAAAATTGCCAGGATGGAATTGATATTTATTTTGGAACGTTTGCCAAATCTTTCGCTTTAATAGGAGGATTTATTAGTTCAACAAAAGAAATCATTACCTACTTACGTTATAATATGCGTTCGCAAATTTTCGCGAAATCGTTACCAATGCCACTAGTTTATGGCGCATTAAAACGTTTGGAATTATTGAATGCTCACCCAGAATATCGTACTCAACTTTGGGTAATTGCAAAAAGTCTTCAAAAAGGATTAGTAGATGCAGGATTTAATATTGGTGATACCAATACCATGGTAACTCCTGTATACATGAATGGCTCTATTCCAGAAGCAACCAACATGGTAATTGATTTACGCGAGAATTTCGGGATTTTCTGTTCGATGGTTGTGTATCCTGTAATTCCTAAGGGCATGATTATTTTACGTCTAATTCCAACAGCTCTGCATACTGCTGAAGATGTTAAGTATACAGTAGATTCTTTTAGTAAGATAAAAGATAAATTGTATGGTGGAGAATACAAAGCAGATAAAATTCGTGAAGGGTTTTCGCAGGCTCTTTAAACACTAATTACACGAATTTCACAAATCCTGATTCTTAATTGAATTGGGATTTTTTATTTAAAGAAAAACCACAGAGTAAAGGAAGTAATGCACAGAGTAACACAAAGTAAATTTAACTCTCAGTGATCCTCTGTGCGAAACTCTGCACTACTCTGTGGTTAAAAACTAAGAAATCTTCTCAATCCTATAAATAGTGGTATTCACTTTTATTTCGTCAGAAATTTTTAATCCCATTAACTTTTTACCCAAAGGAGAAACCGGAGAAATAACGTAAATAACTTTCTCATCCAACTCAACTTTACCAAGCGGAACCGCAATAAAAAACAAACCTTTATTTGTTTGCACTAAATTTCCGTTAGAAATAATTTTAGAATCTTCTTTAGGGTCAATTCTCTCCAGAAGCACCAACTGCCCTTTTAACTCATCCAATTGCCAGGAAAGTTTTTCATATTCTGATTGCATGCGAGCCCTCGCAGTTTCATGTTTATCACCAGCAGAACTTTTGGTTTCATTTTCCATCGAGGCACTTATCTCGTCCATTTCAAAAGAAACCAGTTCGATTTTTCTTTCCAAAATAAACTTACAGTGTGCTGTTATTTTCTCCTTAAATGAATTCATAGTGTATTGAGCCTGTAAGTTACAGATTCTAGAACGAACAAGTGTTATTGAGAAAACGTTTTAACTTCAACCTTTATTCAATAAGGCAAAGTATTAACAATTTTTCTCCTCTTGTTAAAAAGTCAAGCTCACAAAACCTGCGAGATACTGTATCTTGGTGATCCTATTTATGAGCAAGACGAAGGAAGTAAAAGAGACCCCATTAATGAAACAATACAACACCATCAAGGCGAAATATCCTGATGCGATTTTATTATTTCGTGTGGGTGATTTTTACGAAACATTTGGCGAAGACGCTATCAAGGCATCTAAAATATTGGGCATTACTTTAACAAAACGCGCTAACGGATCAGCATCCCACATTGAGTTAGCTGGTTTTCCGCACCATTCCATTGATTCTTACCTACCAAAGTTAGTTCGCGCAGGCTACCGCGTAGCTATTTGCGATCAATTAGAAGATCCTAAAATGGTGAAAGGGATTGTGAAACGAGGTATTACAGAGCTAGTGACACCGGGTGTCAGTTACAATGATAAAATTCTTAACCACCAACAAAATAATTTTCTTGCTTCTATACATTTTGAAAATAAGGAGGCAGGGCTTGCACTCTGTGACGTTTCTACAGGAGAATTTTTAGTTACTCAAGGTTCATTAGATTACATTGAAAAACTGCTTCAGAACTTTAAACCCAACGAATTGTTGTTTGAAAAAAGCAAACGCAACGAACTTACAGAATTAGTTGGTGATCGTTTTTATTCATTCGGACTGGATGATTGGTCCTTCACCTACGATTACGGTTACGAAAGTCTTACAAAACAATTCGATACCATTTCTTTAAAAGGTTTTGGAATTGAAGATCAACATACCGCAATTAAAGCCTGTGGTGCCATTCTGCATTACCTCAGCGAAACCAAACACGATAAATTAAAACACATTAACCGTGTTAGTCGCATTGAAGAAGATAATTATGTTTGGCTAGATAAATTTACCATTCGCAATTTAGAACTCTATAACAGCAATCACGAAAACGGAAAAAGCTTGATTGATGTGATTGATAAAACTGTTAGTCCAATGGGATCACGCTTATTAAAACGTTGGTTAGCACTTCCGTTAAAAAACAGTACTGCCATCAACGAACGATTAAACGCAGTTGAATATTTTGTAAAAGAACAAGATCAACGCGAAGAACTTATTTCTGCATTAAAGGAAGTGGGAGACTTAGAACGCCTAATATCCAAAGTGGCAGCCTTTAAAGTGAATCCGAGAGAACTGGTACATTTAAAAAAATCGTTACAAGTTATTTCAGAAATAAAAGAAAAAATAAAAGCTTCTTCCAATCCCACCTTACAAAAAATTGCCGATCAACTTAATCCTTGTCAGATAATGTTTGAACGACTAGACAATGAGTTAAATGAAGAGGCTCCGGTAAGTGTTTTAAAAGGGAATGCCATTGCCAAAGGGGTAAATGCGGAATTGGATGAATTGCGTAACATCGCTTTTAACGGTAAAGATTATTTATTACAGATTCAACAACGTGAAGTAGAAAAAACCGGAATTACCTCGCTTAAAGTAGCTTTCAATTCTGTTTTTGGTTATTATTTAGAAGTAACGCACATTCATAAAGATAAAGTGCCACAAGAATGGATACGTAAACAAACACTTACCACTGCCGAGCGTTACATTACACCAGAATTAAAAGTATACGAAGAAAAAATACTTGGAGCTGAAGAAAAAATAACAGCCATCGAACATCAATTGTTTGAGAATCTTGTACGCGATTTAGCCGATTACATTCCTCCTATTCAACTCAATGCAAATTTATTGGCGCGCTTGGATGTGTTTTGTGGTTTTGCGATTCTTGCTAATGAAAATCAGTATAACCGTCCGCAGTTTGACGAAGGTTTTGCGATTGACATTACCGACGGCAGACATCCTGTAATTGAAAAACAATTGGGTGTAGGAATAGAGTATGTGAGCAACTCTGTTTATTTGGACAACGAGAACACGCAGATTATGATGATTACCGGACCTAACATGAGTGGTAAATCTGCCCTGCTCCGTCAAACCGCTTTAATTGTTCTATTGGCTCAGATTGGATCCTATGTTCCCGCGAAAGCAGCAAACCTCAGCATCATTGATAAAATATTTACGCGTGTTGGAGCTACCGACAACATTAGTTCCGGCGAATCAACGTTTATGGTGGAGATGAACGAAACGGCAAGCATTTTAAATAATTTAAGTGATCGCAGTTTGGTCTTATTAGATGAAATTGGTCGCGGTACTTCTACTTATGATGGTATTTCTATTGCCTGGAGCATTGCTGAGTTTATGCATAATCAGCCCGTAAATCGAGCTAAAACATTATTTGCAACGCACTACCACGAGCTTAATGACATGACCAATCTTTTTCCGCGAATTAAAAACTTTAACGTGTCGGTAAAAGAAAGCGGTAACAAAATTATTTTTCTTCGTAAGCTAGCAGAAGGTGGCAGCGAACACAGTTTTGGGATTCACGTAGCGCGTATGGCCGGCATGCCGAATTATGTTATTGAACGTGCAAATGTGATTCTTAAAAAATTAGAAAAAGAGCATGAGTTTGAATTGGAAGGAACAGATAGTTTAGTAATTAATGGCACCGCAAAAATCCCATCCAAAGATAAAAGTGAATTGCAATTAAGTTTTTTTCAATTGAACGATCCCATACTACAGCAAATTAAAGAAGATGTTCTAGAAATTGATATCAATACGCTCACTCCTGTTGAGGCGTTATTAAAGTTAAGCGAGATTAAGAAGTTGGTGGGTGGGTAATTAAACTTCTGTTAGTTTTTCACCAATTTTAAAACTGATTTAGTAATTAGAAAAGTTAATTCTGGTAATATCACCACAAATTAATTTATCTTTATAGTAAATTCTTAAAAAAAATCCAACATGAAAAAGCATATTCTATTTTCATTTGTAATCTTATTAATCACAGCAACTAATTTTATTGCACAAACCTTCATACCAGTTGCAGCAACAGGTTATACACTGGATGGTGTTGCAGAAAACACAACTGCCATCGGCACCACCGGCGGGGCAATGGACGGGAGCAATTTTAACTTATACAGCCAATATTACGGAACCTTATATAATCCTGTTGGTGTAGGCTTACCCAACAACGGTACAATAGTAAATGGAAGCAGAACCTATCAACTGCAAAGTTACACCGGACCGAATGTACTTTTTATTCAACCAAACTTAAAAGATTCATTAACTTTTGTTACCCCACAACCCTTTCCCATTGTGAGTCTATTGAGTTTCGCAACACAAGGAAGTGCAGTCATTAATGTGACAGTTCGCTTTACGGATAATACAACGCAGGTGTTCACAGGACTTGGCCTTGCAGATTGGTTTACTGCAAATCCATCCGTTTATAACGGATTTGATCGTGTACTACGTACCACCGGAGTTCCCGCCTATGTTGGATCAGCTGGTAACCCGCGGATGTTTGGAACAGATTTAAGTATTTTGTGCGCCAATCAGGCAAAATTCATTAAACGCGTAGTCATACAAAATACCAGTACTACCGCCTACGTTTGTGTTATGGCTGTTGCTGGAAGTGTACCAGGCTATTCGGCAAATGCAAGTGCAATGTGCACGGGAGGAACCTCTACCATTAGTGGCTCTGGCTTTGCAACATATACCTGGCAACCTGTAGGTTCGTTTTTAGGCTCAAACGCCGGAACCATTAATGTGTCACCATCCGCTACTACGATATATACTCTTAATGGTACAGACGGGAATGGGTGTCCGGGTTACACAACCATAACAGTCAATGTTAGCAGCTCTTCACCGGTTTTATCCTTAACAGGTTCTTCGCAAAGTGTTTGTCTGGGTGCGGCTGCTACTCTAAGCGCAAGCGGTGCAGTAAATTATACTTGGACAAACGGAGTAACGAATGGTGTTCCGTTTTATCCTTCTGTTACAACTACCTATTCGGTAACGGGTTCAAATGGATGCGGCAGTGTAACTTCCGTTAGAACTATTAGCGTTGGACCAATACCCGTTTCTCTCGTTAGTAGCGCAACAACCATTTGTACCAATAAAACTGCTACATTATCGATTACAGCTGCTGCAAACACCTATACCTGGTTACCTATTAATTCTATCGGCAGCAGCAGTAGTATAGTTGTGAATCCTTCTGTTACGACAATTTATACTATAACGGCTTCAGACGGCACATGTGCAGGTACTAGTACCATAAGTCTTATTGCAAAACCTTCTCCAACAGTCACTACCACATCAACTTCAGGATCTATCTGTGTAGGCACTACAGTTAACCTTTTGGCGAGCGGCGGCACGAATTATACTTGGACTCCGGTGAATTTAAACACACAAAGTATAAGTGTGACCCCTGTAATCACTACTACTTATACTGTAGTCGGTGACAATAGTTTTGGTTGTTTCGACAGTTCTACACAAATTATCATAGTAGGTTTTCAACCAACTGTAAATGCGCTCGCAACTGGTTCAGCCGTATGCGTGGGTGGATCAGCTACTCTTACTGCAAGCGGCGCGAACAGCTATGCTTGGACCAATGGCCCAGCTACCAACATATATATTATAAGCCCCACACAATTAACAAACTACACGGTAACAGGTATTTCGTCTTTATCCGGATGCAGTGAAACAAAAACCATTAGTGTTACTGTTTTTATACCAACATTAACCATTTCAGGAAATGCAACAATTTGCGCTGGTAGTCAAGCGAGTCTTACGGCCAGCGGTGCAAACAACTATAACTGGGCACAACCAGTGGGTTTACCTTTTCCAGGAATTACGGTTTCACCTTTGGTAAATACTGTTTATTCGGTGAATGCAACTGGCACTTCCGGTTTTTTAAATTGCCCCGTATCAGGTTCAATAGAGGTTATTGTTAATCCCGTTCCAACTCTAACTGCTAGCATTAAGAAAGCTATTATTTGTGTTAAGGAAACAAACACCTTAACTGCTGGTGGCGCTAATTCATACACTTGGACAAGTACAACTAATACAATAGTCGGCTCCTCGATTACCGTTACTCCAACTATTGCCATAACAGTTATCTATACAGTCACCGGTACAAATTCATTCGGTTGCGAAACAAGTCTTATCGAACAAATGCAAGTTAAAACATGTGCAGGTTTGGAGAGTTTAGACTTAAATGGTAATCACTTAAAAATATATCCAAACCCAAGTAAAGGTGATTTTATAATAGAGTCAGAAAATGATATTCAATTCAACATCATTAATGAATTAGGGCAAGTAATAAAACAGATTCAGCTTAATAACGAAAATGATTTTAAATACAGTGTATCTGGCATTTCAGACGGAATTTATTTTATTGTAGGAAATAATGTGACTATGAAAATTGTTGTAAGTAAATAATTGCTCAACATGATGACGACATTACTTTTGTTCTGCTAATAATAATTTTTCTAATTTTTTTCTTTCTACAAATTTGTTGTAATTTATCCCTTAATTAAAAGCTGGTCTTGAGAATACTAAGGGTTTAAGCGGGCAAAGGCCGATATTAAAATATTCAAATTTTGTCAAAAAAAGTTTTGCCAAACAAAAAATATCAGTACATTTGCATCCCGATCAAAAGAAATCAGAAACGAAGCCTTAAATCAGGAACACCAACCATCTCACATGCAAACAAGAGACGGAAAAAGCGAAAGTAGCTCAGTTGGTAGAGCGTAACCTTGCCAAGGTTAAGGTCGCGGGTTCGAGACCCGTCTTTCGCTCAAAAGAAGGAGCTGAAAAGCTCTTTTTTTTAATCACCTCCCGAGAGGGAAATGCCTGGGTGGTGGAATTGGTAGACACGCAGGACTTAAAATCCTGTATCTTCACGGATGTACGGGTTCAAGTCCCGTCCCGGGTACGATAAAAGTCCAGTGGACTTTTAGGCGAGAAAGTGCAAAAGCCTTCTAAGAAATTAGGAGGCTTTTTTATTTGGATTAACTGTGTGAAATTATTCTACATATGGAGTTCAAAAGGATGGATCAGGTTCAAAAGTTGTGGGAAAAGAAAACGGAATTGTATTAAGTTGAATTCGTGTTTTTATTTATATCATTATGAAAAGCTAAACTCAACGTTATATCTGGTGTTTCACCGGTATAAAATTTATTTGATTTTAAGCTGTGAAGTATATTAACCTTGGTGCATTTTTAATTAAAACAAAAAAGCCACACAAAAATTGTGTGGCTTTCGATCTTGGTGAAGCAAGCTTTGCCCTGCTTCATCGCTCCCTCTCCTGGGCTCGAACCAGGGACCCCATGATTAACAGTCATGTGCTCTAACCAGCTGAGCTAAGAAGGAATTTATCTGGTTACTAATCTCTCAAAATCTCTTTTCTCAAAGTACTTTTCCTGATTAGGGTGGCAAATTTACGTCACTTTTATGAAATAAACAATATCTTTACGAAAATTTTAAAAAAAAATAAATGAGTCTATTAGTTGTAGGTACAGTAGCGTTTGATGCTATTGAAACACCATTCGGAAAAACAGATAAAATTGTTGGCGGAGCCGCCTCTTACATTGCCCTTGCTTCTTCTTATTTTACAAAGAATATTCATTTGGTGTCGGTTATTGGAGACGATTTTCCTGAAAGTTTTTTAAATACTCTTAAAAAAGAAGGTGTTAATCTTGACGGACTCGAAATAAAAAAAGGCGAAAAATCTTTTTTTTGGAGCGGTAAATATCACAACGACCTCAACTCCCGCGATACTCTTATTACTGAATTAAATGTATTAGCCGATTTTAAACCGATAGTTCCTCCTGCAGCAAAAGAAGTTGAGTTCTTAATGTTAGGTAACCTCGCTCCAGCTGTGCAAATGAGTGTTATCAATCAAATGACCAAACGTCCAAAATTAATTGTGTTAGACACTATGAATTTTTGGATGGACATTGCTATGGACGAATTAATGAAAGTAATTGCCGTCATTGATGTATTAACTATCAATGATGCAGAGGCTCGTCAACTTTCAGGTGAATATTCTTTAGTAAAAGCTGCTCAAAAAATATTAAAAATGGGTCCTAAAACCCTTGTTATTAAAAAAGGTGAACACGGTGCTTTATTATTTCATGCTGATGAAGTATTCTTTGCTCCTGCTTTACCACTTGAAGAAGTTTACGATCCAACTGGTGCAGGCGATAGCTTTGCTGGTGGCTTTATTGGCTATTTAGCCAAAACAAAAGACATTAGTTTTGAAAACATGAAAAACGCCATCATTTTCGGAAGCGCCTTAGCAAGTTTTACAGTAGAGAAATTTGGTACCGAGCGCCTTATTGGTCTTTCACAAAAGGATGTAGAAGAACGCGTTCAGGAGTTTGTAGACCTGGTTCAATTCGATATCGCGCTATATTAATTTCACGCTTTTACAACACACTATTTTTAGTATCTTCACGTTAATAAAACCGTGCTAGTTAAACGCTTATTATATTTTTTTTGTGTCTCGCTCCTTTTTGTCTCGTGTAGCACAAAAAAAAATGCCCTCGTTAACCGAGCGTACCATAATTTAACAGCCAGATATAATGGTTATTATTACTCTGGTGTAGCCATTGATGACGGCGTTTATAAGATCGAAAAAAGCAATAAAGAAAATTTTGATAAAATTCTCCCAATTTATATTTACCCAACGCCCGAACAAGCAAAAAGTACTTTTCCCGAATTTGATAAAGCAATAAAAAAGTCATCTGTCTGTATTCAAAAACACGCCATTAAGGACAAAAAAGGTGGTGAAATTCCCTCTTCCGGTAGATGGATTGATAATAATTGGATAAATATTGGCATTGCCCACTTCTACAAACGCGAGTTTTTTAGTGCGATAGAAAGTTTTGAATATGTGGTGCGTACTTACACCAAGTCAGACGATAAATACACGGCAATGCTCTGGCTCATTAAAGCCAATAACGAAATTGGTGCGGTAAGCAGTTCTGAGCCAATTTTAGGTCTGCTGAAAAACGAAAAACACCTCAAAAAACGCATTAAAAACGAATTGCCTGTTGTTTGGGCTGATTATTATATGCGCCGCGGACAAAATACCGAAGCCATCGCAAAATTGCTTGAAGCAACACGCAATACAAGTTTTATTAATGGAATTCCAAAGAAAAAACGAGCGCGCTATTCGTTTATCATTGCACAATTATCTGAACAATCAAAGGACATAAAGCGCGCAACAAAGTATTACAAAAAAACAATTGCCTTAAAACCTGCTTATGAAATGATCTTCTATAGCAAAATTAAGCTTGCACGTTTGCTCGACGTAAAAAGAAACAACTCCGAGAAAACCAAAAAAGACCTTTTAAAAATGGCTCGTGAATTTAAAAACAGCGATTATTATGATGTTATTTATTATACCCTTGGTGAAATTGAAGAAAAAGAAAGAAACATAAAACAGGCTGTTTATTATTATAAAAAATCTGTGCAGAAAAGCGTTAACAATTCTAATCAGAAAGCTCTATCCTATCTAAAGCTTGGAGAAATTAATTTCGATCTTACAAATTACACCTCTGCCGAAGCCTATTACGACAGTACAATTGTTACTTTGCCAAAAGATCATCCGGAATATAACTCTATATTAGCCCGTAAAAAAACACTCGAAGCACTTGTAGGTCACATTAAGACTATAAGCCGAGAGGATAGCTTACAACGAATTTCTAAAATGAGTCCAAAAGAGCAAGAGGCTTTTATTGATAACCTCATTGCAGCTTATGTAAAGGAACAAGAACGTAAGGAAAAAGAAGCTGCCGCAGCGGCGCTCCTGGCTCCAACTCTTCCTAATAATTCAAATTCTAATAACGCACTCCCTGGTTTTGCGGGAAATGCGTCTTCATTTTATTTTTACAACCAAACAACTATCTCCTTTGGTCTCACAGATTTTCAAAAAAAATGGGGTGATCGAAAACTCGAAGATAATTGGCGTCGCGCAAATAAGGCCATGACAATCGAAGATAGTAAAGATGAAATTTCCGATATTGGAAAAACCAAACTCGATAGCGGCATTGTTCCTGAAAAAACAAGAGAGTTTTACTCGAAAAATCTTTACACCAACGATTCATTAATAAGAAAAAGTAATAATAGAATTATCAAAGCTTATTATATGATGGGTAGTATTTATAAAGAAGACTTAAATAATAACCGAAAAGCCATTGCAACATTCGAAGAATTAAACACCCGCTTTCCGCAAAATCATTATTTACTAAGAACGTATTACGTTTTATATAGAACCTATCTGGCAGAAAAAAACACAGCAAAGGCAGACTATTATAAAGACAAAATTTTAACTGAATTTCCCGACAGTGAGTTTGCTGCACTCATTAAAAACCCCGAAATCGCTGCGGAAATAAATGCAAAGAACAGCGAAGTGGAAGCCTATTACGAGGGCGTTTACGACGCATACAAACGAAATAACTTTTCCGAATCATATTCCATGGCTAAAGAAGGCATTTCTAAATATGGAAAAAGTCAGTTGCTGCCAAAATTTGAATTTGTACGTTCAATGAGTCTGGGTAAATTAAAAGGTATTGATACGCTTGAAACAAACTTAAAACTATTAGTTGCTAAATATCCAAAATCAGACATAACTCCACTTTCAGAAGATATTTTACTGGCCATTAAAAAGCAAAAAAATCCTGAGGCTTTTAAGCCGAAAGAAGAAATTGTTATTCCAAAAGATTCTTTTAATCTGAATTTTGAAGGGGAACATTTTATTATTGCAGTGACACCAGACAATCCTAAAATTGCTGATGAGTTTAAAACACGTATAGGTAACTTTAATGGGACTTATTATAGCGAAAAGTCATTTAATGTTTCATCAAGTCTTTTTGGTTCAAAAAAGCAATTGATTGTTATTAAATCATTCGGTGATGCTAAAATAGCAACCGAATACTACGAAAATTTTAATGCAGACCCTGATATTTTTAAAGGTGATGTGAAAAGAGAACTTTTTAGTGTTTTTCCAATTTTATCGGATAATTTGCCAATTCTTTATAAAAGTAAAAACATAGACGGTTATGAAGCTTTTTACATGGAAAGTTACAAGAAACTAAATTCAAAGAATTGACCCTTAATTCATTCAATTGCACCTGATTTAATACCTAAAAACAGGCTTTTAGTCTAAAAATTCGTGATTTTAGGTGAAAAAAGCTCAAAAACCAAAATATTCGGCTATTTTTGAGTTTTAATATAATTCAGTACTTTTAATATAAACTTTACTTATGCTAGGGATGGGTTCAAATAAAAACCAAACACAAGACGTTGGGTCAATTAATATAATCGGAAAAGGCACCAAAATTGTTGGGGATATTAGTTCGGCAGGTGATGTTAGAATTGATGGCACCCTAACTGGCAATATTATCATAACTGGTAAACTCGTTTTAGGTCAAACCGGATTTATAGACGGAAATATTACAAGTGTAAACGCAGAATTAGAAGGCGAAGTGAAAGGAATTGTTAACATTTCTGAAACCCTTTCTCTTAAAGCTACAGCAAAAGTTAACGGCGATATTGTGACTTCCAAATTGATGATTGAACCAGGTGCTTTATTTACAGGAAGCTGTAATATGGGAGCCAAAGTAAAAAACATGGTTCAAGATTCGGAGACATCAAATAATGCCAGAGCAAAAACAGCCTAATCTTTTATTTAAATATGGTAACATTGCCGTGCAAATGGGTGTTATTATCGGCCTCTCTGTTTGGGGAGGGAAAAAATTAGATCTACATTTTCAAAATCACACTCCGGTTTATACCATTGTATTAAGCTTATTGGGAATTGGCGTTGCGCTTTATCTTGCATTAAAAGATTTTATCCATCCTAAAAAAAATAGTTAACCATAACATGTAATTCGGTAGGTTTGAAGAGCGGAAATCTTTAACACAGAGTAAAGGAGTAACAGAGTTGTGCAGAGTTTTACTATGTAATAACCACATAGAAACATAGTAAGCATAGAGTAACGTGCTTAAAATGATTTTTTTAAGTAAACATAGGATTTGAAGCAAAGCTTCAAATTTATGTGTCACTATGTTTATTCTTTAGTTGATCCTATGCTTCTATGTGGTTAATTCGTTGCCGTAAAGTGAAAACTAAAAGGACCGAGAAAATAATTTTTTGTTTAAAAATTTGCCTATTAAAGCAATGAATCAAATTTTGAAAAATTTTTATGCGCTAGCAATTCCACTTTCATTATCCGTTGCTGTATCGCTGCTTTTAAATACTTACACCAGAATTATTTCCGAAAACTATTTGTACAGCCTTTCTTTTTTTACGCTCATAGGTTTTATTCTAAATATAATTTACGCTCAAAAGGCAGGTACAAAAATATTTACACAATTATTACTCGTTGCCATTGTTATCAAGCTTTTATTAGGATTAACAGGCGTTATTGTGTATTCATTCATTGATAAGCCAGGCTTCTTTAGTTTTTCAATTCAATTTATCTTACATTATATTTTGTTTACAATCTTTGAAATTAGATATTTACTTTTTCTAATTAAAAGTCATCCAATAAAACGTAATTAATATGCAACATAAACTCATTATCGGCTTCTTGTTCTTAAGTCTTGCTTTTACTGCACAAGAAAAAACAAATAAAAAAGATAGCGAATACAAATTCACAGTTATTAAAAATCTGGAGAATACCCCCGTTCAAAATCAAAATCAAACAAGTACTTGCTGGTCGTTTTCTTCCTTATCTTTTTTCGAAAGTGAGATCATTCGTTTGGGTAAAGGCAAAGCCCCGATAGATATCGGGGTTAACTTGAGTGAAATGTATGTCGTAAATAAGGTCTATTCCATGAAGGCTGATAATTACGTCCGCATGCACGGTAAAACTAATTTTGGTGAAGGCGGTGGATTTCCAGATGTTGTAACAGTTTTAAAGAACTACGGTTTGGTTCCTGAAGAGGTTTATACAGGTAAAAAAGATTTTAAAGCGCCGCACAATCATAAAATTTTGGAAACCACTTTAAAAAACATACTCCTTCCTGCTTCATTGGATGAAACCAATAAAATTGATTTTAGCTTTTTACACAATACTGTAAACTCTATTTGCGACGAATTTCTTGGAAAAACACCTGAAAAGTTTGACTATAAAGGGAAAAGCTACACGCCTAAAACCTATGCCGAAGCAACCGGATTAAAAGCTGAGGATTATATTTTCCTAACTTCCTTTTCGCACCATCCTTTTTACTCGCCTTTTGTTTTAGAAATTCCAGATAATTGGAATTGGCAAACCACTTACAATCTTCCTTTAAATGAATTTCAAGAAGTAATGAGTAATGCCATTAATACTGGATATACCTTTGCCTGGGGCGCCGATGTGAGCGAAAAAGGATTTATGCGTGCTGATGGTTTAGCTATTATTCCTGAAAATTATTTTGACAAAATAAGTGACGAGGAAAAAAAGAATCTTTCTATTAAGCCTCAAAAACAAATGCCAATCACTCAGGAGCTGCGTCAATTCGCTTTTGATAATTACGATACACAAGACGATCATGGCATGCATGTTGTTGGATTAGTAAAGGATCAAAACAACACCCTTTACTACATCGTTAAAAATAGTTGGGGGACAGATTCTAACCAATGTGACGGCTATTTTTACGCGAGTGAGAGTTATGTGCTTTTTAAAACCACTAGCATAATGCTTCATAAAAAGGCATTACCGCCTGCAATTGCTAAAAAACTGGGTATAACGCTTTAATAGCGTTTACTCATTAGAATGGCTTATTTAATAAGTTATTGAGCCATTTAAACCCCTTCTCCTAAATATTTGTTAATTCTACCCAACTTGCAAGACCAAACCAGCGTATATATATGTGAAAGGTTATGGTGAACAAATCTCCCGGTATACTCGAACGACTCCTACAAAAGTTTAGTACAATTTTTGCAAGGATTAGATCTAAAGGATTGAATGAAAATTTCTTTCCTGATGTGCCAGCACCAAAAATGCATGATTATTTCATGCGACCATTAAACAATACAAAATACCAACACATGAAAACACGACAATTAACCATCCCCATGTTTCCTTTAAATATGGTATTGTTTCCGGGAGAAACAACAAAGTTGTACATATTTGAAGACCGCTACAAACAATTGGTTGACGATTGTTTAGATAACGATGCATCTTTTGGAATTCCATATATGGAAAAAGGGAAAAGACAGCGTTTTGGCTGCGAAGTAAAAATAAACCGCATTTTAAAAACATACGAAAATGGCGGTATGGATATTTTAATAGAAGGAACTAATATTTTTGAGCTACTTGAGTTTTCTGAAATATTGCGTCCTAAATTGTATGGTGCAGGTTTAATAGAGTACTTAAACATCAATCAAAAAATTATTCTAAACAATCTGCAAGACGCAACCGTGAATTATTTTGGAACCGTTCAAAATAAAATAATTGATTACGAAACGGTTGCCAACCTAAGCATATACAGTGTTGCCTCTGCTTTGCAATTAACACATCCTGAAAAATACCGTTTGCTTGCCGCGCAAAATCAACAATTGCACTTATTAAATCTGCTTAATTTTATTATTCATATTATTAATACGGAACAGCAGCTAAAGGATAGGTTTATTGATAATTAAATCAATCTTGCTTAATCAATTTTCCTTGCGATTTTTTATCGAGAATGCCGCTTATTTCTGAAGGGATTCCTGTGTAATAAATATTACCCTTATCAAAAATAATGTACTCTAGTTTTTTAAGATTCTCTGCGTTCAGATAAGAATCACCAAGACTATAATTTTCAATAAAAATTTTATCTTTTACTATTAACTCTTGTGCATTAAAAAAGTTAGTTCCTTGTAAATGCACTAAGAGTTCGTTCGCGCTTCCATTTACTGTAATATCTCCATTACCGTTTGAGTAGGCATTAATAAAGCTGTAGCTACCACTTAAAAAAATATCTCCCGACCCTTCTGCACGCACCTTCACCGAATCTTGCATAAACCCATTTACAATTGTAAGATTTGCAACCCCATTACTGATGGCTTCCTTCAGATAAGGCATTGTAATATTAACTTTTATATTTCTTTTATAGCCACGTACAAAATTGCAAGTGTTTTTATTTTGAATTTTCAAAGTATCGTTCTGTATGGTGGTTGTAATATTTTTAATGATGTTTTCTCCGGCAGTCACTTCAACCCGAAAAGAGTTTCCTTCAAATACTTCCACTTCAATTTTATCGTAAACATCGATGCATCTAAAATTTCCAGGATTCCTTACATCAGAGATTTCTTTACCGTTAGACTTAAAACAGTCGAACGCATTTTCTTTTTTACAGCAAACAAAAAGGGCTAGAAAAAATAAATATATAAAACTACGTTTGCTCATTATTTCAAGAAAAAGCGGTATCCTAAACCATATTCAAAATCGTAAGCCACGGCAAAGTGCGTACGTAAACCAAAATGCACGATAAGCCCACTTCTACTGTAATACCTCACCCCTATTCTACTCACGATATTTGCATCAGGCTGTGTCTTTTGAAAAACATAATAACCCAATTCAATCGGAAAACTAATTCGTCCGACATTATAAGAATACCCCAAACGCGCACTCATGCGCATGCCTTCAAATCCTGTGGGTTTTCTTAAAAAGGTATTTTCATAATCGATTTGATAATTTTCGTCATAAAATAAATCAAAGCCGACGCTGAATTTATGGGTATTGCGAACATTTCGTTGGTAAGTAAGCGACACCACATAGCATTTGAGATCTTTGGTAGCAATATTTCTTTGATTAAAGCCAATGGCTGCAAAAGCCATGATCTCGTTCTTTGATTTCGCTTTTGTAGAAGAATCAACTTTAATGATTTCTGGTTTAGGTTTTGTTGATGGCATTAAAATATTTAAGGCCATGTTCAAACTCAATACATTCAAACCAAGATTTGGATTCTTAGCCTTGCCGTTACTTGCATGGGTGAAAATAAATCCCGGTTCAAAACGCAAGGCTTTTGATAACTTAAACTGCCAGAAACCTTTAAATTGCACAAAAGCATTTACATGACTTCCAATAGCAATGTTTTTATGATTTGTTTTTATATCAAAACTCTTGGTTATGTACGTAGCCCCAAAACAAAGCCGAATCACTAGGCGCGAGCGCTTTTCTTTTTCATTCAGAGGTATCTCAATATAAGGTGCAACAGTTAAAGCATATCCCAACTGGGAGGGGTTTTTGAAATCAAGGCACTGCAAACTCAGACCAATATCAGGCATATTGTTTTCATGATGCCATAATTTGTTCCCTAATGTAGGTTTAGAAATATTTATTTCGTAGTTCGTTGGATATCCCTTAATGAGATGCCCAATAGTACTGCGGTGAACGAGCACAAAGCCCGGACTAATTGCAGGTTTTATTTGCCAATCGGGATTACTGGTAATGCCATTTTGCGCAACGCACACAGAGACTATAAGAATAGAAAGAAGAGCACAAACAGTACGTTTTTTAAGCATTTGCTAAAATAATTAAAATATCGAAACCTTTACTTTTCCTAAACAACAATTAGTGCATTAATTTATTAAATTTGCCCGTATGGATGAACGTGCAGGCTCTTTTTTAAAACTGTTGAAAATAATGGATGAGCTAAGGGAACAATGCCCTTGGGATAAAAAACAAACCATCGACAGTATCAGACACTTAACTATAGAAGAAACATTTGAATTAAGCGACGCTATCTTAAAAAAAGATCTAAACGAAATCAAAAAAGAACTGGGCGACATTTTACTTCACATTGTATTTTATTCACGCATTGCCAGCGAAACTAAAGCATTTGACATTAAAGATGTTATGGATACTTTATGCGAAAAACTGATTTTTAGACATCCACACATATACGGCAACACAAAAGCAGAAACACCCGAACAGGTTAGTCAGAATTGGGAGCAACTCAAACAAAAAGAAAAAGGTGGCAATAAATCGGTTTTGGCCGGTGTTCCCAATAGTATGCCTGCTCTACTGAAAGCCTACCGTATTCAAGAAAAAGCCAGAGCGGTTGGATTTGACTGGGAAGATCCAAAAGAGGTTTATGGTAAAGTAAAAGAAGAGCTGGATGAGTTTGAAAAAGAAATTAAAAACAAAAATCAGGAAAACGCTCAAAAAGAATTTGGTGATGTTTTATTCTCACTTATTAATTACGCTCGTTTTTTAAATATTAATCCCGAAGATGCCCTCGAACAAACGAATCAAAAATTTATAAAACGTTTTGGTTATATGGAAAACAAAGTAAAAGAACAAGGCAAACAAATTGCAGATTGTAAACTGGCCGAGTTAGATATTTACTGGAACGAAGCAAAAACATTGAAATAAGTTTGAAGGTATTCCTGAAAAATAATAGCATCATTCTTTTAGCTTTCCTCATTACCATTGGTATTTCTACTGGTTTTCTGCTTAGCTATGAAAAAACAGATATACATTATTACCTAAATCAATTTGTAGGAAATAAGTATTTAAATTTCTTCTTCACCCATATCACCTACATTGGAGATGGCACCGTTGCAGTATTTATATTGATAATTATTATGCTTGCCAACATTCGTCTTGGTATCTACGCTACTTCGTCATTTTTAACAGCTACTTTTGTTTCTATCGGACTTAAACATTTATTTTTTGACGATGTAAATCGTCCGAGTTTTATTTTTCAGCATTACGATGGACGATCACTTACTCTTATAAATGGCGTGGATTTGCACATTCACAATAGTTTTCCGAGCGGGCATGCAACACAAGCTTTTAGTATTTTAATGTGTCTGGCATTTACAACACAAAATAAATTTTACAAATTAACACTTTTTGGACTAGCATTTTTAACTGCTATCAGTCGCGTATACTTATCACAGCATTGGTTAATTGATATTACTGTAGGAAGTATTATTGGCATGTTGTTTAGTTGTGTGTATTATTTTGTTTTTATTACGAACACTAAACTTGTAAAATTAAACCATCCTTTATTTTCAATTAAAACATCTTGAATTTTACTTCAAATAACAAATTACTTGTTTTACTCATTGGTGTAATTGCCGCGGTAATATTTATTCCTTTCATTGGCAATTGTCCCTTATTTGACTGGGACGAGGTAAATTTTGCTGAGTGTGCTCGCGAGATGATTGTTTCGAATGATTATTCGCATGTACAATTAAACTACCGGCCTTTTTGGGAAAAACCGCCCTTCTTTATATGGATGCAGGCTTTGAGTATGAATATTTTTGGTGTAAATGAATTTGCAGCTCGTTTTCCAAATGCAGTTTGCAGCATTGTTTCTTCAATATCTATTTATTTAATTGGAAAAAAATTTCACTCACAAAAATTCGGACTAATCTGGGCAGCACTTTATGCGACTACACTTTTACCCCATTTTTATTTTAAATCAGGAATCATCGATCCTTGGTTTAATCTGTTTATATTTTTATCTGTTTTCCATTCTCTACAATTTTTAAATAATCCAGAAGGAAAAAAAGAACTCATTAACGCTTTGTTAGCCGGACTTTTTCTTGGCGTAGCTGTTCTTACTAAAGGTCCAGCGGCACTTCTCATTTCTGCGCTTACCATACTTGCCTACTTAACGTGGAACAAACAACTCAAAACACTTTTCTCAAAACCTTTTATTCTATTTGTTGTAACCACACTTTTGGTTTCAGGAAGTTGGTTTATGGTAGAGTGGCTTAAAGGAAACAAAACAATTATTACCGAGTTTATCGATTACCAGATTCGTTTGTTTGAAACCGAAGACAGTGGCCATAGCGGGCCTTTCTTTTATCACTTTGTGGTGTTACTTATTGGCTGTTTTCCGGCGTCTTTAATTTTTATTGCCTCTTATCTAAAATATAAAAACTTAACCCCTTACCAGAAACTGTTTCGTAAAATATTCGTGTGTTTATTCTGGGTTGTACTAATTGTATTTTCTATTGCCAAAACTAAAATTGTACATTATTCCTCGCTTTGTTACTTCCCACTTACTTTTATAGCAAGCATAGGCTTTACCCAGTATTTTCATTCCTTTAAATTTAATTCAGGTTTAAAAATTTTGTATTGGATTTGCGCTGGCATACTTTCCATTGTTTTTACGGCTATAGGATTGATGAAGTTTATTAAAGATCCTCTTATCAATAGCGGATGGATACATGATGAATTTGCTGTGCAGAATTTACAAGCAGATGTTTATTGGACTGGCTTTGAATTTATTATTGGGCTGATCTTTTTAACGGGTGCCATCCTCACTTATGCTTCATTGAACAAACATAAGATTAGACTATTTTATTTAGGAATGGCGGTGAATTTGTTGTTTATTACTTCCTCGGTTCTAGTTATTGTCCCTAAAATAGAAGCCTATACGCAACACGCAGCCATTGAGTTTTATAAAGAACATGCGCAAGAAAGTTGTTACGTAGAAACACATAATTTTAGGAGTTACGCGTATTTGTTCTATTCTAATACCAAACCCAGCGATTACGTGAATCCAGATCAAATCGCATACATAGAAAATCAACTCAATGTGATGGAAAAACAAGGACATTCGCGTTTGCTAAGCTATGCTACCTCAAATTTATTATGGATGGAACATGGTAAAATTGACCGGCCGGCCTACATTGTTTGTAAAACCAAGGACGAAAAGCACCTTGATGGTTTAACAGAAATTCACAAATTATACCAAAAAAACGGCTTTTCTTTCTTTGTAAGAACACCTTTGCCGCCTGACAAATAGTCTAATTTTTTGCACTGGCATAAAATATGATTTAACTTAGTAATAATATTAAGATTTTGCCTATGAACTTCGGAGATTTGAATGATTTAGACTTTAAACACGGCATTGACGACGATTCTGATTTTATTCCCCTTCTCAGTATTGAGGATGAGGATAACATGAGAAATGAAAAAGTACCAGAAATACTGCCAATATTACCGCTTCGTAACACCGTTTTGTTTCCAGGTGTCGTAATTCCAATTACGGTGGGAAGAGATAAATCCATCCATTTAATTAAAGATTACAATAAAGGAGATAAAACCATTGGTGTGGTGGCTCAAAAGAGTGATAGTACTGAGGAACCTAATGGAGACGACCTGTATTCTACAGGTACTGTAGCACACATTATTAAAATGCTTAGGATGCCCGATGGTAATACAACTATCATTATTCAGGGTAAAAAACGATTTAAAATTGATAAATACATTCAAACAGAACCTTACCATAAGGCTACTGTAACAGCTATGGATGAGGAAATTCCGCTTAAAACCGATAAAGAATTTCAAGCCATTATTTCCAATTTAAAAGAAACGTCCACTCAAATTGTAAAAATTTCGCCTAACATCCCCAGCGATGCCAGTTTTGCAATCAATAATATTGAAAGCCCTACTTTTTTGGTGAATTTTATTTCGTCCAACATGAACGCTAAAACGAGCGACAAACAAAAAATGCTGGAAGTTCCGAATTTAAAAGAACGTAGCTTGCTTGTGCTGGAATATTTGAATAAAGAATTGCAGATGTTAGAATTACGTAATCAAATTCAAAACAAAACCAAAGTTGATCTCGATAAACAACAACGTGAATATTTTTTAAATCAGCAAATTAAAACCATTCAAGAAGAATTAGGTGGTACTAACTTTGAACAAGAAATAAACGAGTACCGCGAACAAGCTGAAAATAAAAAATGGAGCAAAGAGATTAAAGAAATTTTTGATAAGCAACTCTCCAAATTGCAACGTATGAATCCCAATGCTGCAGAGCATGGCATACAAACCAATTATGTGGAATTACTTTTAGAATTACCTTGGAACGAAATAACCAAAGATAATTTTGATCTTCAAAACGCACAGGAAATATTAGACGAAGATCATTTTGGTTTAGAAAAAGTGAAGGAACGTATTATTGAACACCTTGCGGTTTTAAAACTTAAAAAGAATTTAAAGTCCCCAATCATTTGTTTGTACGGCCCTCCAGGTGTTGGTAAAACTTCTTTAGGAAAAAGTATTGCCAAAGCCTTGAATAGAAAATATGTGCGGATGAGTTTGGGTGGATTAAAAGATGAAAGCGAAATTCGTGGTCACCGTAAAACATATATTGGCGCTATGCCAGGACGTGTACTTCAAAATTTAAAAAAAGTACAATCATCTAATCCCGTTTTTATTTTAGATGAAATAGATAAAGTAGGTTCCGATTATCATGGAGATCCTTCTTCTGCCTTGTTGGAAGTGTTAGATCCTGAGCAAAACTCTACCTTTTACGATAATTTCCTAGAACTGGATTACGATTTAAGTAAGGTGATGTTTATTGCTACCTGTAATAATTTAAATACAATTCAACCCGCTTTACGCGACCGTATGGAAATTATTGAAGTAAACGGTTACACGGTTGAAGAAAAAATGGAAATCGCTAAAAGACATTTGATACCTAAACAAATAGAAGAAAGCGGTTTAAAAAAATCACAATTAAAAATTAGCGATAAAGTACTCGAATATTTGATTGATACGTATACTGCAGAAAGTGGAGTAAGAAATTTAGAAAAAACAATTTCAAAAATCGCGAGAAACTCTGCGGTGCATATTGCTAAGGACGAAGAAATTCCAAAAATTACCGAAGAAGCGGTATTGAAAATTTTAGGACCATCGCACATTAAAGATAAATACCAGGGCAATGACATCGCAGGCGTTGTAACTGGTTTAGCTTGGACACAAGTAGGTGGCGACATTTTATTTATTGAAACCAGTTTAAGCAAAAGCAAATCGGGAAAGTTGACTCTTACAGGAAACTTAGGAGACGTGATGAAAGAAAGTGCAACACTTGCCTTAGAATATTTAAAAGCGCATCCACATTTAATAGATGCCGATATGGATGTTTTTGAAACACATAACATTCACATTCACGTGCCTGAAGGAGGAACGCCGAAAGATGGTCCAAGTGCCGGTATTGCTATGTTAACCTCTTTAGCAAGTGCTTTTACGCGAAGAAAAGTAAAAAAAGCATTAGCTATGACTGGTGAAATTACTTTACGTGGAAAAGTATTACCTGTTGGCGGTATAAAAGAAAAATTACTAGCTGCAAAACGTGCTGGCATAAAAGAAGTGATTTTATGTCTTGATAATAAAAAAGACGTGGAAGATATAAAACCCGATTATTTAAAAGGTTTAACCTTTCATTACGTAACACAAATGGAAGACGTTTTAAAAATCGCTCTTTTAAAAGAAAAGGTGAAAGAGTTAAATTAAAAACATTTATATAAAAAAATCCTCTGCAAACTCAGGAGACTTTTTGGTTTTAAGAAACGGACTAAACCAAAACCGAGTGCTAAAAAAATAGCAATCACTATATAAGTGCTTTCCGTTTTGATGGATCACCTAAAATTCTTATTTTAGCATAACTATCAAAGAACCCAAGAAATTCACTTAAAAATGGGAAAATCTAAAAAGCTATAAACATTCGCCAATCTCCCATATGTATGTTGGATAAGCGAAAGTTTATAGCGGGTATATGGTAGTTAGGGGTAAGTTTAACGGACGACACAACAAAACGACAATGACATTTAAAAACAAATTCCTCCAGACAATTTTAATATTAGTTGCACTGACATTTTTCATAGCTTGTGGACATAGCGACAACAACAACAATTTAGCACAGACAGACAATCAAGTTTTAACAATTGACACTTTTGCGACTTTTCCACCTGAAATAGACGGGTGTTCTTGCTATTTTTCAAATGACTCGACAGAATTGAAAAATCATATATACATTTATGCAAACGACTATGCAGAGACTTCATTTTTAAAAATAAATGGAGTTATGACAAAATTCACTCTAATTGATTTTAAGGAAATAGACACATTAAACGTAATTGCAAAATACAAAAGCGACAATTATGAAATGACAATTGACTCTAAAGACGGAATACAAAACGGTGACGAAACTTGGTTAAAAACTGGGACAATAAAATTGACGCACAAAAACGGTAAAACAATAACAAGGACATTTTATGGAGAGTGTGGTTGTTAATTACGCGGACAAAAAACCTACCCCTAACAGCAAATTCGCTCCATTTTTTGCGGGTTAACGTTCAAATGTATAACTTGGACAAGCAAAAAACGGCGCAAATTCGCCAAACGTTAGCTACAATGCGCCCAGTGGACGGACTAACATTCCGTTTCGACAAGAACAGTAGCATTTCGGTTGACAATTTTACGTTCATTTCGTATCGACATTACGGCTCGACAAGTGCATTAACATTTCGGCTGACAGCTTTTCAGACTTTGCTTCTAGTAGAACGTTTTCGGTTTCGTTCTCTTCCTTTTTAGCTCGGGACAACAGGCCTTTTGGCCATTACGTTTGCAGCACATTTGTTTGGCCTCCCTGGACATACGGTAAAGCCAAACAAATAAGCTCTAAGCGCTCCAAAAGGTGAAACAATTAACTACTGTAAGCTTATTTTTTTTCGTAATATTATAATTTTAACCCTTAAAAGAATGACATTTCACTTATTATTCAATCCCCATAAATGCGTTACCATATCAATTAAGGTCGCATTCATATTGTTTTTTTTCTCGCCGTTTTCACTTCAAGCGCAGAGTAAAAAAGAAAGAGCAGAATTAATCAGAAGATCAAATGAAATTCGCAGACAAGATTCCATCCATCAAGCAAACCAAAGAAATAATAATATCGCTCGAGCAAAAGCAGCTCAAGAAAAAGATTCAATTGAATTAGTCCATGCAAAAGCCAGAATAGCTGAAAAAATAAAAAAAGACGAAGACGAGGCAGCGGAAAGAAAAAGAAAACAATACGTAGCTAGGAGGAATGATTCTTTAATCTACATAGAAGAAAAGAGAAAACAAACTATTGAAAATGCAAAAACAAAAAGATTGGAAGACAGCCTTTTCAACATAAAAAAGAGATTATCTCAATGTGGAACTGTTCCTTTTAATATTATTTACAAGTGTTTAAAATTAGATAGTTTAGCAAGTTTTTATACTGACGATAATCAGTCTATTAAGGCCGAACGAACATATCTAGAATCGGAGAACCTTCTTAAAAGTAAATTTATAATCGGCAATATTTATAAAATTTGTGGCGTTAAAAATAAAGGCTTTTTTAACTTTAGTAACTTCAATGAAAATCGCGACTATGTTCTATGGGTGGCCAACGAAATTAATACCATTTTTTACATAAAACGTAAAGAGTCTAAGTTCGGAGTTGAATCTATTACATCTGACAATACTATAGAGAAAATAGAGAGCCTTAAAGATGACAGTAACTTTGAAATTACTTTTATGATAATCAAAAAAACAAAAAACTACAAATATCCAGTTCAATACAGCTTAGACCGTGCAGATGAATGGCATGAATTGACGTTAGAAATAGAGTGTAAAATTCTTTCAGTTAAAATTTTAAATTAGAGTAAAGCGAGCCAAGCTCAATCACAAGCACATTTGGCGCTTCTTTCAAAGGAAAATAATTTTCAGTGGCGCCAAATAAGCTTACAAAATCTGCCACAGCCTAACCGCCTGCAAGACAGCCAACCTCACAACGAAACCGAAAACGTGTTCAGGTCTTTTGCATTCCGGTTGACAACACTTCGGACAAGCAGACATGCTCAAATACTGTGTGTGGGCGCACTAGTAGCTAACAGCAAATTCGCGTCCATTTTTTGCGGGTTAGCGCTCAAATGCTAAATTTGGACAAGCAAAAAACGGCGCAAATTCGCAATCCGTTAGGCGTAATACTATGAGACAAAACAATATACTATTCCTTTTTGTATTACTGTTCGGCAACTCGGTCGGACAGACAAAAATATTCTTCGACAAATACTGGAACGAGACAAAGACAACTGACGAAGCGATTTTTTACAAAATTCTTCATAAAGACGTAAACGATTCTAATATCGTCCTGGAAAAAGCTTTCTACTTGACAGACACTTTAAAATGGATTAAAAAATACTCCGACTTTTTAAAAGGTAATATTGACGGAACATCGAAAAGTTTCTATTCAACCGGACAATTGAAGGAAATTGCAAACTATACAAATGGTTATTTAAACGGTGAACTTAAAACGTATTGGCAAAACGGTCATGCGAAACGGGACGACTCCTATGAAATGGGCAAGCTAGTTGACGGCAAAACATATGACTCGACAGGAAAACAAATAACATATTTTAATTACGAAAAAGCACCTGAGTATCCTGGAGGCATAAAAGAGCTGATTAATTTTCTTAAGTCAAACGTTAAGTATCCTGACATAGCAAAAGCAGACAAGATTTCTGGAAAAGTGTTGATTCAATTTATGGTCGATGAAGAAGGAACCATTAGAAATGTCAAAATTCTTAAAAGTATTTCCCCAGAACTAGATGAAGAAGCTTTGAGGGTAGTAAGGGGGATGCCCACTTGGACTCCGGGACAAATTGACGGAACTACAGTTCATTCGTATTTTAACCTTCCTATAAGTTTCAAGCTATAAGTACTACGCCTAACACAGGGCGTAGCGCCAGCCGGGACATCCGAACATGCAAAAGCAATTTTACGGGCAGACGCTTTTTTGTTTTGCTTTTGCTCCAAATATTTTAACTTCACGGTGGACATCAGAGTGTTTTAGCATCGGCGGTATTGTGACACGCGGCCGGCGCCAGCCCTGAGTCCGTTATGTTCAATGCGCCCAGCGGACGAATTAACATTTCGGCCTGACAAGAACCGTAGCATCTTGATTGACAATTGTCGGGTTCAAAGTTTATTAAATAATTTCGGTTCGAAAGGCAACGACGTTTGTTAATCGAACTC
Organism: Aurantibacillus circumpalustris; assembly: GCF_029625215.1. Taxonomy (GTDB): domain Bacteria; phylum Bacteroidota; class Bacteroidia; order B-17B0; family Aurantibacillaceae; genus Aurantibacillus; species Aurantibacillus circumpalustris. The sequence goes on along the minus strand of NZ_CP121197.1, from coordinate 2,298,071 downwards.
TTTGGTTTCTTATTCAATTTTAATTTGTTCCCGCAAGTGTTTTATGCCTGTGATAGCTATTTGATTTTGTGATTTTTTTTATAACTTTATACTTCCGACCTAGGAAATAAGAAAACAAAAATCAAATGAAAAAACGATTGGCATTTTGTATCCTCGCCTGCATAAATTTTGGCGTGTATGGACAGAAACAAAACTGGATCTGGTATTTTGGCGACAAAGCTGGCCTCGATTTTAGCACGGGAGTTCCTGTGGTGTTAACCAATGGAGTGATGACCTCCGCTCAGGGATGCGCTGCCATCTCCGATTCACTTGGAAACTTGCAATTTTATACCGACGGTGCAAAGGTTTGGAACAAAAATCACATTCAAATGTCAAATGGTTTTGGGTTGCAGGGAAATCAATCTTCAACGCAATCTGCCCTGATCGTTCCTAAGCCTAGTTCCACCAACATTTATTATATTTTTACGGTACCGGCGCAAAACGCCCTCATTCAGTTCAGTTATTCAGAAGTTGACATAACTTTGAATGGCGGCTTGGGTGATGTGACTGCAAAGAACATCAACATTTTTGCCCCGGTGCTCGACAAGTTAACTGCGGTATTGCATGCGAACGGAACAGATTTTTGGGTACTTTGTCATGAACAGTCAAACTCTGCTTTTCGGGCCTACCTGGTAACAAGTAATGGTGTGTCGGCGACGCCTGTTACTTCAAATGTGGGAACAGCACAAGGCAGTGCACCCTCTTACGGCATCGGGTATCTCAAAGCATCACCAAACGGTGCTAAGTTGTGTATGGCCGTGAAGAATGCCAATTACTCGGAACTCTTTGATTTTAATAACGCCACCGGGGCTATTTCGAATCCCTTGTCTCTTTCTGGCGCCATTGACCCTTATGGCGTAGAATTTTCTCCCGATAACAGCAAGCTGTATATCGCCTCCTCAAATGTGAACGGCCAGGTATACCAGTACAACCTCGCTGCAGGTTCCAATACCGCCATTTCGGGTTCAGGCTTACTACTTTCACCCCCTACTCCAAACCATTGGTACGGAGCCCTTCAGTTGGCGACGGACGGCAAGATCTATGTTAGCCAGTTGACAAAAAAATATCTGGGCGTGATCAGCAATCCCAATACCGCTGGTACAGGATGTGGTTTCCAGGATAGCGCGATTTACCTGGGTACCGGTCAGTGCCAGAATGGTCTTCCGAATTTTATTAAAAAGTATTCGCCGGGCACTATCACAACAACCGGCTTACATGCTAGTGCCTTAAATGCCGGAACTGGCTTTCGTCTTTTTCCGAATCCCAACAGCGGTGTATTTAAAATCCAATTCGACTATCCAGCCACGAATGCTGAATTAATTGTAACTAATTCTCTAGGGCAAAATGTTTGCGAAAAACAGATCGTTCCCGGTTTAAATGAATTCATCTTAAGTGAACTTTCAACTGGCCTCTATAGCTACGTTTTAGTTCGGGACAAAGAGAGAATAATCACCGGCAAGCTTCTGATAGAATAATTCCACGGTTGACTTGTGTAAAATCTCCAACAGCCTAACCGCTTATGAGAAAGGGCGCATTTTCAAAACGCATTGCGAACGCACACAAAAACAAACCAATGTATTTTAAAATCCTTGCAAGCATAAAGTTGACCATTTTTTCTAAACAACTTTTCGGACTGCTTCTCACAGACGTGGTGACAGACTATGTAGGACGCACTAAACATAACACTGTAAGCTCCCCCAAATTGGACTACTCAAAAGTAGATTTCCAATAGTGAATTGCCAAGGAATTGACCAAATTTCTATCATATGAGCCTAAAAAACCTGACAAATAATTATGCAACTTATAACTCATGGGCAAACTCCAAATTTGTTAATTGGCTGCAGAATATTGAGGAAGACCTTTTGTATAAGCAAATTCCATCGAGCTATAATAGCATTGATAACACAGTTCAACACATTCTGAGAATTCAAAAATTTTGGACTGACTTTATTTCTATCCAGGACGTTTCAAAATTTGACTGGTCAGTTAAAGAAAATCATGCGCAAAATAACTTAATTGAATTGAAAAATCAGTCCATCGATATGGAGAATTCGTTCTTAAGATACACAGATAAAGAACTAACTGAATTAATAGAACTCAATATGCCTTGGGCCAAGAATAAATTGAATAGATACGAGTATGTGATTCATGCAATCAATCATAGTACCTTTCATAGAGGACAAATCATAACGATTGCCAGAGGAATTGGTATAACTGAAAATATTCCATCAACTGATTATAATTTCTTCCATTGTGAGTAATTCGTAATACAGGTTAAAATTAATAAAGTAGACTTGTAAAACGCGAGCGTCAATATAGTTTCATCGGCCAAATTCCGAAACACGCTTTTAGAATTGATTAGCTTGGTATTTTTTATAGTCAGTGGTATTCTTTAATTATACAAACTCTGAAATCAAAACAAATCCTTATACAACAATATAACCTAAGAATGATTTACTCGAAAAAAAGTGCTAGAACAGAATCAGTCTCTCATTTAAAAAAACAATTTTGCTCTAAAAATTGTCCATCTACTTGCTTTAATCATCCATTTTAAAACGCTTTATGTGATTGCACCTTTGCATCGTCAATAATGACAAACCATTTTAAAAAAACAAAAATGAAACGATTAAACGCATTAAGTCCTGATCAAGCAACGGGCAAAACAAAAGAATTATTTAATGGCATTCAAAGTAAATTAGGGATGGTTCCTAATATGATGCGTACCATGGGAAACTCACCTGCATTTTTAGAAGGTTATTTAAACCTGAGTGGTGCATTAGCTGCAGGAACTCTCGGCGCAAAAACTGGTGAATTAATTGCCTTAGCAGTTTCTGAAAGCAATTTATGCAATTATTGTTTATCGGCACACAGCTATATTGGCGCGAACTTAGTTAAGATTGATGCTGCTAGCTTAGAAGCCGCAAGAAGTGGTAATGCCAATGATGCCAAAACTGATGCAATTTTAAAATTTGCTAAAATTGTTGTCAATAAAAAAGGAAGGGTTAACGATTCAGATGTTGAAACTGTTAAAGCCGGCGGAGTAACTGAAGGTCAAATAGGTGAGATTATTGGCCATGTTGCTCTAAATGTATTAACCAATTACTTCAACAATACTGCCAATACTGAGGTTGACTTTCCTTTAGTGGAAGCGCAAACTGTTGGAGTAGTTTAGTGCATCATGATTTAAAAAACTTTGTCTGCACAAATTACAGTTTCGAATATCTCACAAAAAAGAACTGCAACTATTAAAAAACGAACCGAGTAAAATTAATTGAAAACCTTGAGCAAAGCCATAATTCGTGTTATGGCTTTGCTTATAAAAATTATTTAATGGAAAAACAACGACTACCTATTCCGCCATTTACAATGGAAACCGCACTGTTGAAGGTGCAATTAGCCGAAGATGCTTGGAATACCAAAGACCCAGAAAAAGTGTGTTTAGCATATACAATTAACACAGAATGGAGAAACAGAACCGAATTCATTAATGGAAGAGATGAAGTTAAAGTATTTTTGAAAACCAAGTGGAAAAGGGAATTGGGCTATAAACTTAAAAAAGAATTATGGGGATTTCACGAAAACAGAATGGCTGTTCGTTTTGAATACGAATGGTACGATAATACCCGCCAATGGTTTAGAAGTTACGGTAATGAACTTTGGGAATTTGATGAAAACGGATATATGCAAAAACGTTTTGCAAGCATAAATGATTTACCAATTCAAGAAACAGAACGCAAACTAAAATAATATCTTTACATAATGACAACGCAGACAGTTTTTACTCTTGTAAATCCTCAAAATGGAAATTTAGCATTCAAACTTTTCTCTTTTGATGATGATAGTAATTTTGACCACATACAACGTAATAATTACTATTCACTCCTTTGGATTAAAAACGGTAAAGGGAAAGTAAAAGCTGACTTTTCAGAATATGACTTTCAGAGCAATAGCTTATTTGCCTTTTCACCCTATCAACCATTTATGTTGTCAAGCGACCACACTTTAGGTGGAATTGCTTTACAATTCCATCCCGATTTTTTCTGCATTCATAAACACCAAGCAGAAGTTGCCTGCAATGGAGTATTGTTCAATAACATTTACCATCACCCCTTTATAGCTATCGATAATAATTCAGCATCAACACTAAAAATATTGGTGGACCAGATGAAAGTCGAAATGCAAAACCCTGCCTTAGCTCAGTACGAGTTATTGGTTTCTTATTTAAAAATATTCCTTATAACCACATCTAGACTAAAAACTGAACAAGAACCAAATTCATTTCAAAAAGTATCCGGCATCAAAGAACCGTTCATTCTTCAAAATCTGAAAGATGCGATTGAAAAAGATTTTAAAACCAAGCACTCAGCTAGCGACTACGCCAAACTCTTAAATATTTCAGCAAGTGCCTTAGCCAAAATCACCAAAACACATTTTAATAAAACATTAACGGATTTAATTTCTGAAAGAATTATTATAGAAGCAAAACGAGAATTATATCTTACAAACAAAGCCATTAAACAAATCGCTTTCGAATTGGGTTATCCCGATGAATATTATTTCAGTCGTTTCTTTAAAGTAAATGCAGACATCTCACCTCAAATGTACCGCGACACTGTTGGCTTTGGGAGAGGGGTATCGTCGCAATAAAAAATTCAGCAATACAAAGTTAAATTAGTTACGACAACTCAATGTCCTCAAACGCATGTTTTTCCTTAAATTGAAATGCCTATACACGGTATTACCAATGAATAAGAAAGGTGTCTGTAGAATCCTGAAAAATTACTAAATTCCCGAAAGATCTTTTCCTCTTTCTTCGATACTTTCTTCAATATCAATATATGGATCATCTGTAATCTCTTTGTTTAAAGATTTACGATGTATAGAAAGTAAAATAGCCGGTAATAAAATTAAATTAGTGAACATTGAAATAAGTAAAGTTAAAGAAACTAATACGCCTAAAGCCACAGTGCCACCAAAGCTAGAGGCTGCGAAGATTGCGAATCCACAAAACAATATAATAGAAGTGTACACCATACTTAAACCAGTGTCTTTTATCGCGGCAGAAATTGCCTCAGCAGCATTCTTTTTATTCTTCTTAAGTTCTTGTCTATACTTAGTTAAAAAATAAATTGTTCCATCAGAGGAAATACCAAAAGCAATACTAAAAATTAAAATAGTAGACGGTTTAAAACGGATATCCAAAAAGCCCATAATACCTGCCGTTATTACTAACGGAATGAGACATGGGAGTTTAGAAAGAATAATAATTCTCACAGAACGAAACAATGCTATGCCCACAATGGCAATTAAAATAATTTCGATTAAAAGACTCTCTAACAAATTATCCAACAGATAATCGTTACTCTTTAAAAACACAAGACTATGTCCAGTTGTTACAATACCATAATCTGCAGCAGGAAAAATAGAATCTATTCTCGGACGTAATTCTTTCATTAACACATCCATTTTCCTAGAACCAATATCTTTTGCCTGATAAGAAATTCGGGTAATTTGTTTTGTTGAATCAATGAAATTTTGAAGTTTACTATTTTGTCCTTTTAAACTTCCTGTAAAATCTGCCAAGTTTTTAAGATCAGAAACTGGGGGTAATTTATAAAACTTAGGCTCTCCACCCCTATATGCTTGATAAGAGAATTTAATTCCCTCAACAATCGAAAACGGTTTGCTAAAAAGATCGTACTCTGCAAATAATTTTTGAAGTCGTTGAATTTTATATAAAGCTTTCGCGTTATCAGAGAAAAGTCCATTCGGTTTTCTGGTATCGATAGCAATTTCGAAAGGAAGGACACCTTTAAAATTATTTTCAAAAAAATGTAAATCCGCATAAATAGGATCTTTAATAGGCAAATCATCTACAACATAACCATTCATGTCAATAAATGTCATACCCCAAAAAGAAACAAGTGTAATAAGTGTTGTAGTAAGGTATATAGCAGGGCGACGTTTTTGAACTAGAGAATCCACTACTTCAAGTGCTTTATTAATGCGCTTTCCTTCTTGATGCTTTGTATGTTTAGTTTTAGGTGTTGGTAAAATATTTAGAATGATTGGAATAAGAATTAAAGTAATAAAATACGTTGCCATTACGCTGATAGCTGCAACTTCACCAAACTCAACCAACATAGAGCTTTTTGTAAAGTAAAGCACTCCAAAACCAATTGCCGTAGTAATGTTTGCTAAAAACAAAGTAATGCCAATTGTTTCTATACTGCGCTGCAAAGCCTTTATTTTATTACCATGAGCTAAAAACTCACTGTGGTATTTATTTATGAGAAAAATGCAATTGGGTAATCCAATGACCATTATTAAGGGTGCTATTAAGCCCGATAACACAGTAATTTTATACCCGAACAATTCCATAATACCTATCGACCATACTACTCCGATTATTACAACAATCAACGAGAAAATTACGGTGGTAGCAGACCTGAAAAACAACCATAAGATTATAGCTGTAACACATACTGCAAGTGTTAAAAATAATGTCATCTCACTTGACACTTTTGTCATCATCTGAGAACGGATATAAGGCATGCCAGAATAATGCATGTCTATAGCGTGTTTTTTAGAAAACGCATCTCCAAGGGTTTTTATTTCATCAACAATAGTTAACCGTCTTTTCGAATCCAGATCTTTCTTTTTGAACGTAATAAGCAAAAGAGTAGCACCTGTTTCCTTATTATAAATAAATCCTTCGTAAAAAGGGAGATTTAGGATTTCGGCTTTTAAACTATCTACTTCTTTTTGCGAAGAAATTGGATTTTGAATTAATGGAATGGTTTCAAATTTTCCTAAACTGTCATTTTTTGAAAGCTTGAAAATAGTTGGCAAGGACATTACCTCCTTGATACCTTGAATATTCTTGACTTCCTTACTTAATTCATGCCAATCACGAAATTTCTCAAACTTAAAAAGATCTTTGTCTTTAAAACCCATCACCATTACATTTCCGTCTTCACCAAATTGTTTTTTAAAATTTTGGTAACTAATAAATGTACTATCGTCATCTGGCAATATTTTAGCAAACTCATAAGAGAGTTCCATACGAGAAGTCTCGTATGTCATAAAAACTGTGCCAATTAAGACACAAATTGTAAAAACTAATTTATTGCGTAATAAAATTCCAGAAAAAAACTTCCACATACTGCGTGCCTAATTTTAATGTAGTACTCTTTTTTTAATCATTCCTCCTTTGGTATCCTTTATGCTATTCATAATCACAAAGGCCGCCGGGTCTATTTTTTCAATTTCGGTATTTAACCTTGCCACCTCTAAACGGGTAATAACAGTGTACAAAATATCAATATCCACACCTTGTCCATATCCCCTAGTACCCTTATAAATAGTAACACCGCGTCCAAGGTTCCGTGTAATCATTAATCTTAATTCTTCGTTTTTTGCCGAAATAATGGTTACACCTGTGTATTCTTCAATCCCTTCAATAATAAAATCGACGGTTTTTGAGGCGCTAAGATACGCTAAAATTGAATATAAAGCAGTCTCAAAAGACAGTAACCAAGCTGCAAAAGAAAATATAATGATATTTACAATTAGAATAATATCACCAATCGTTAAACCTGTTTTTTTACTGAAGGAAATAGCCATTACCTCTGTTCCATCAATCACACCGCCACCTCTCATGGTTAACCCTATTCCAGCCCCAAGAAAAAATCCTCCAAATACAGATACCAAAAGTTTGTCTTCAGTCAAAATCGGAAAATTAATTGTCGCCAAACAAATGGATAATCCCAGAATACCCAAGGTTGTCTTTATTACAAAGGTTCTACCAATTTGTGTATAGCCCAAAATGATAAAAGGGATATTAAGAACAACAATGAGTATTGAGATATTTATACCACTTACAGCCGAAACCAAAAGGGAAACCCCTGTAATTCCTCCGTCAATAAAGTCGTTGGAAAGTAAAAAGCTCTTCAGTCCAAAGGCTGCCGAAAAAACTCCTAGCAAAATCAAAAAGGCATTTATGATTTCACGTTTAAACAAACGTCTCAGTACAACAAACGCTTTTGCACGCTGTAATGGCGTTAAGGCTTGAACCGAACGCCTATTAAGCCATTTAATTGCTTTTTCGAAGATATTTTCGAAGAGTTTATTCATATTTCTAAGCCTAATTATACAGACATTTAGCGAAATTAACAATTAATATAGACTTAAAACTATGACCGCTTGGGCTTTTGTGTTTATAAGCAAAAGAACAGTTACGGAAGCTCAAACTTTACTGCTGACAGGTTTCGTTAGCCGGTCTATTCACACTATGAATGACACTTAGAGCGACTCTTTCTTGCAATTCATCAAATCATAGAAACCTTGAAAATTTAGTTTTTTTAGCATTTTTACAATTACAAAAAACTCTAACTTCAATAAAGCTTTATTTCACATTTTTTTAGAAATGAAAGGCTACTGAAATGAACTTTGTATACCTAAGCGTGTACAGCTCTTTAAACCAGCACATATACAAAACAAAAGATGAAATAAGCTTATGGTTGAAAGGAAAGACAAATTCTCAATATCCAGTGACGAAGAATTGATGTTCTACTTGAGCAGCGGTGAGGTTTTAGCTTTTGATGAACTTTATACTAGATATAACAAAAGCATGATGATGTACTTTACGCGGATGCTCAATTTTGACAAAAATCTGGCTGAAGATGCGTTACAGGATCTGTTCCTTAAAATTGCAGAATTTCCTGAAAAATTTGATTGCAGCCGTTCTTTTAAAACATGGATTTTTTCGATTGCTTCAAACACGTGTAAAAATTTTTACCGACATAAAAACATTGTCACTAATAGCCAAATTGAACTTTATAATACGAATACTAAAGTAAACGAATCCGCTTTTTTAAATCTAGCAAATAAAATCGATGGACTTGAATTTCGCAGAATGCTCGAGGAAACTCTTAATGAATTGCCACCAGAAAAAAAAGAAGCATTCATTTTGAAATATCAGGAAGAAAAAACAATTTCAGAAATCGCTGCCATTCAAGATTGTCCTGAAGGTAGCGTAAAATCGCGTCTTCATTACACATTAAAAATACTCGAAACAAAACTTAATATATTTAACCCCGTTATACAATAAATCATGGACAGAAATAAAGATTTGGATAAATACCTTGGAGAGCTAATGTCTGTTGAAGCTTTAGATATGGTGGCTTGTGACATTTCATTGGTTTTGGCAGCCCGAAAAAAAGTAGCTGCGCGTAAAAAAACGATTCGTGTTGAAATTAGTTTTATTGATCAACTTACTGGCTTTTTTAGATTTGATCTTAAATTTTATCATGTGGGTGTTTCAGTACTATTAATTTCAGCCGGATTATTTTATGTGAATGAACCCAATTACAATTCGAGCGTTAATGCAGGGTTTATGGAATATAAGGATGCTCTATCCATAACAAATACAACTATTTCGGTAAATAGCACTACCATGCTCACCAGTATTCCAACCATGGTAATACGAAACTAATAACCACAATCTTATTTTATTTAATTGATAGCGTATTAACGCCTGAACAACTATTGCCCAAGAAAATATGGAAACACTAAAATTTTATAGTCATCCTCCTTAGCGTTCTATGCGAATCTCTTTTCTTGTTTTTAACTTTTTAAAATGCCTTCGGGCGTTAATAGAAAACTCATGCCCTACGCTTTGTTTCAAAAACTTAATCAACCATTCTAATGGCAACAAAAAAAACAACCTTAAAAGTACCTGCACTTCTCCCTTATAATAAAGAGTTTAAATACTTTACCTTTCTTACGCAGAAAAGAGCTGTAATTAGTATTGGTTTAGTAGCTCTTGTTTTTTACATCACATCCATAAACGGTGAATACGCACTTGATGACGGAATCATCATACACCAGAATGATCATGTTGTAAAAGGTGTACGCGGTATTAAAGATATTTTAACCCGCGATGCTTACGAAAGTTTTTACCGTAGAATGTGCGCTACAGACCAATTGGCTGGCGGCCGCTACCGTCCACTATCTGCGGTTAGTTTTGCTATAGAGCAGGAATTGATAGGAAAATATAGAACCGGATTGTATTTGAAAGTAGAGGACTCTAATAAAAATGGGGTTCTAGACCCTGGCATGATTAATTATATCACTCCATGCGGAAGGCCAGAAACAAATTATGAATACAATGATTTTGTTGATTTAAATAATAACGGTATTGCAGAAGGAAACGAATGCTATACGTGTTGGGATAAAAATAAAAACTTTAAAAACGACGCTTCAGAAGATGTAAACAAAGACGGAATTTTTAATGAGATCGATTGTCAATTATATGGCGCTAGCTTTAGACACTTTAATAATATTTGGTGCTTTTCTCTGGGTTGCATGTTATTATACCTTGTATTTAGTAAGTATTTTTTCAGAAATAACCAGGATTTCGCTTTTCTAGGAGTCTTGCTTTTTACCACGCACCCCATACACTCTGAGGCTATTGCAAATGTTAAAAGCCGTGATGAAATTTTTTCTCTTATTTTTATTGCACTTACTTTTTTTTATACGTTTAGGTATTTAGAAACAAAAAAATCGCGTTTTATATTCTGGTCATGCTTGATGTTCCTTCTAGCCCTCTTATCAAAGGAATACGCTGTTATGTTACTCTTTCTGGTTCCACTTTCTGTATATTTTTTTACAGAAAACGACTTTAATTTTAGAACATTTTTTAAAACAGAAGCATTTAGGCAAACGTTATTTGTCGGATTAAGTTTTATTATTTGTGCTGTTATAATGACGTATGTAAAAAGAGATTTTGACATGCACGCTTTACCCGGAGCTAAGCCAATACGTTCCTTCTGGCTTTTTCCATTTCTCTTTGTTGGTGTTGGTATTTTTTTAATGGGTACAAATAAGAAAAACAATTTTCATAAATTAATGAGTTGGCTATATTTTGTAATGCTCTTTTATATTGCTATGCGCTGGATGGCTGTGAAATTAAAGCCTGGCGTTCCAGATACCGAGATTTTAAATAACCCCTATTTACTTGCAACAGGTGAAGAACGTTTTTGCACCAAGGTTTATGTACTTCTAAAATATGTAATTCTTCAGGTGTTCCCTCACCCACTCTCTTCTGACTATTCCTTTAATTCGATTGAATACCGCCATTTTAGCAGTTGGGATTTTATTTTCTCGCTATTATTTCATATCGGTTTAGTGATTGCCGCCATCTACTACACTTTAAAAAAACACATCCTCGGTTTTGCATTCATGACCTATATTCTGTTTGGTTTATTAATTGGAAATATTCTTATGGATATTGGTGCAACAATGGGTGAACGCTTGATTTTTCATTCTTCTATTGGTTTTTGTATTGCTGCTACTTATTTTATCATGAAAGGTTTTGAATCATTATCACATTTAAAACTCAGTACGCGCAGATACTTGTTATCAAGTTTTGTTCTTGTGATTGGTTTTTTGTTCGGCTGCAAAACATGGGAGAGAAATTTTGACTGGAAAAATGACGTCACCTTATTTTTAAAAGATGTAAAAACAATGCCTAATTCTGTGCTTTGCCTTGGTAATGCAGGTGCTCGCTATGTAGATCTTTCCAATACAAGAGACATAACGGGAGATACTCCTCTGGGCTACGATAGCACTTATAATGATTACAATGGGACTCTAAAGAATATTGAGGAAGATGTAAGAACTGGGAAATATAAATCTAAAAATGAATCCGTTTTGAATCATGGCATTGAGGTTTTAGAACACGCCATTCAATTGCATCCCCGTTATGTAAATGGTTATTTGAATTTAGGCTTATTGTATTTTAAATCAAGAAAAGATTTCGAAGCTTTATATTATTGGAAAAATGCCGAACGGTTGTATCCTAACAATCCTTACTTAAGAAATTATTATCAAGTATATGCAAATGATTTGAAAAATCGTGGAGCAATAGCGTTTAATAAAGGAAGAATGGATTCTGCCGCCATTGCCTATAATCTTCTGACACTTTTAGAACCAAACAACGCAGAGGCCTATTACAGTTTAGGAGGTGCTTATTTTAATCAGGGGAAATTTGTTTTAGCGAAACGCAATTGGGATAAAGCGCTACAACTTAATCCTGATTATAAGGACGTAAAAAATGCTATGAGCTTGATTAAACCCGAAATGCTTGGAACAGGTGAAAAAGTGGTTCCTTAATTTGATATTTGTAGAACTCAGCGAATTCTTTACATCCTAAAATAAACAACCTTTTTGGTTTCAAAAAATTCTTCCTCAAAAAAATCTTTTAAGTCGTGAAATTTAGACTGATTGAAAAACCGACCGAACTCCTCTTTTAAATCTCCACCTTTTAAATAGAGAATACCATTTTTTAAGTCGTTAAAATTTTCTTTAAGAAATTTATTTTTTACCCAGCTATGAAACACTGGGAATTCAGTAACGGCACGACTCACAACAAAATGAAATTTCTGATCTAGCTCTTCGGCACGTTTGTGGTAAGCTTTTACATTTTTTAAATTTAAAGCGCTTGACACTTCATTTACCACCTTAATTTTCTTTCCAATACTATCTACCAAAGTAAACTGCGTCTCCGGAAATAAAATAGCTAAGGGGATTCCAGGAAATCCGCCACCTGTGCCCACATCCAACACCTGTGTGTTTGGTTTAAAAGACATAATTTTAGCAATGCCTAAGGAATGTAAAATATGCCTTTCGTATAAGAGGTCAATGTCTTTACGTGAAATCACATTTATTTGATTGTTCCAAAAACTATACAAGTCGAACAATTGTTCAAATTGTTTTAATTGTTCTATGCTTAATTCTTTAAAGTATTTTTGAATAATGCTGATCACCTTATTTCTTTTCGTTGTGCTGAAATGCGTTGTATAAGAGATCCCTTGCTCTGAATAGCTGAGCCTTTATTGTTCCTAAGGGTAAATTTAATTTTTTGGATATTTCTTCATGACTTAATTCTTGAAAATAAAAAAGCTCAATCATCTCTTTGTATTTCGGTTTTAAATTGTCAACCAACACTCTTATATTTTCAATTTTTTGCTTTTTAATAAAGGTTTCCTCGGGATCAAGTGACAGCGATTTAATACTTGCCGAAAAATCTGAACCTTCACCAGCTTCAAATTTATTGTCTATAGACAAAGCGTAAATCTGCTTTTTCTTTCGTAAAAAATCAATTGCGTTATTACTTGCAATTTTAAATAACCAGGTACTAAAAGCAAAATCAGGACTGTACTGCTCTAGCTTTTTAAATGCACGACCAAAAGCTTCAATGGTTAAATCCTCTGCGTCGTCTTTGTTGTTACACATTTTAAGCATCGTAAAATACACGCTTTCACGGTAACGATGCAAAAGTTCAGCATACGCCTTTTGGTCATCCTTTTCAATAGCCAGTCTAACCAGTTTATAATCGTAAACTGCTTTAGTCGTCAACTTTTGTTCTTTATTATCTAATTCGTCCACTTATTGGGCTTATAAATTAATTTACTTATATGAAAGATAGGATAAATAAACAAAAGAATCAACTCATAAAAGGCGCTACCAGCCAAAAGATCTTTTTCTCCCAATTTTTTAGATGCTTTATTCAACATGATTGCTTGTACAATTACCTTTAAAATTAACAGAATAGGAATAAAGAGTATTGTTTTTAATGAGAAGGCTAGTGGTAATAAAGAGAGGTGAAAAAAGTATTGTGAAAAATAGTTAAAAGTAATTCTTCCTTTGGAGAATGAACTATACAGGGGTGCCGTAGTTAAATGCCTTGTTTTTTGAATATTCCATTGTTTGAATGTTTTTTCAGGTTTAGAATATGTTACAGCTTCTTTATCAATACAAACATTGGTATTGCTAGAATTACCAGCCTGATTTACAAAAAGATCATCGTCACCTGAGTGGATATGGTAATGTTTAGAAAAACCTTTTTCCTTGAAAAATAATTCCTTCGTGTAAGCCAGATTTCTACCAACACCCATGTATGGTTTTGCTTTGATGGCAGAAGAAAGGTACTGCACAGCAATATTAAACGCGTCAAAACGAATAAGCTTATTTAAAAAACCATTTTGTTTTTCGTAAGCGCCATACCCTAAAATAATTTCTCTATCATTTGTAAAGCCTGCGGCCATTTCACCTAACCACTTATCTGATGCAGGATAACAGTCAGCATCAGTAAACACCAAACAATTATTTTTTGCTGCTTTTATGCCTACAAGCATGGCAAACTTTTTACCATGTTTATAATAAGGGTCTTCCTTTATATTCGCTTTACGCAAATTTGGAAATATGGCCGCAAATTCATCAATCACATTCTCCGTATTATCGTAACTACAATCGTTCACAACAATTACTTCAAAGTCCGGGTAATCTTGAGTTAATATTTTTGGAAGAAACTCGGTTAAATTTTCATCCTCATTTTTAGCGCAAATAATTACAGAGATTGGTGGTGTATTTTTTTCTTCATTAAAACGACTCGTTTTAAATCGCGAAACAGGTAAATATTGGATACAATAATTTATTATTAAAGTAATAAAGCCAAGTAAAGCCAACACACTTAAAAATTCAGGTAAACCAAGGCTATTAAAGTCAGGAAAAAGCATAGATGCAAAGGTATCACAAGCCTAAGACACAAAATAGGATATCTTTGCATTTATTAAACAAAATAATTAACAATGCTAGGTTCAATAAAAGCAGTAATTTTTGACATGGATGGGGTTTTAATAGAGAGCGAACATCTTTGGCGCAAGGCCATGATTATAGGATTTAAAGAATATGGTATCACTTTAAGTGAAGCAGATTGCCGGAAAACCATGGGATTACGGATAGGTGAAGTAATTAACTTATGGCTAGTTCATTTTAAACTTACTGAAATTTCGACCAAACAATTAGAAAACAGGATCATTGAACTTCTTTTATCACTCATTGAAGAAAGTGGAACCTTTATGCAAGGCATACCGGCCTTAATAGCCTATTGCAGACAGAAAAAACTAAAATTAGGCTTGGCAACTTCTTCCTCTGTATTACTCATGAATGCAGTTCTAAAAAAACTCGATCTTACAAATGAGTTTGACGCAGCACTTTCTGCCGAATTTTTACCTTACGGGAAGCCACATCCTCAAGTTTTTCTAATGTGTGCCGAAAAATTAGAAATTGCACCTCAAGAATGTTTAGTCATTGAAGATTCATTAAATGGCGTAATTGCGGCAAAAGCAGCTCAAATGAAGGTAATTGCTGTGCCTGACGAAGAGCATACAAGCATTCAGGGCTTTGCTGTAGCAGATTACAAGCGTGATACGATGCACGATGTTTTAGCATTATTTAAAACAATCTTGTCTTAGCGAATAATAATTCACTATCAATACTTTAATAAAGTGACTCGGTGCAAAGTCGCCAACTAGCTGAAAAAAATTATCTTTACACATTGAAATTTTCACTCTTACATAACGACAAGGATTCAAAGGCCCGAGCGGGTATTTTGGAAACCGACCACGGCTCTATTGAAACACCCATTTTTATGCCGGTTGGCACTGCAGGAACTGTAAAAGCAGTGCACCAAAGGGAATTAAAAGACGATATTAAAGCCCAAATAATTTTGGGAAATACCTATCATTTGTACCTACGTCCAGGTCTTGAAGTAATTGAAAATGCAGGTGGTTTGCATAAATTTAATGGTTGGGATAAACCGATTTTAACCGACAGTGGAGGTTACCAGATTTTTTCACTCTCTGCACAACGCAAATTAAAAGAAGAAGGCGCAACCTTCAAAAGCCACATCGACGGAAGCAAGCACTTTTTTTCACCCGAAAGTGTTATGGATATTCAACGCATTATTGGAGCCGATATTATTATGGCCTTTGATGAATGCACTCCCTACCCTTGCGAATTTAAGTACGCAAAAGATTCTCTTGCTCTTACACATCGCTGGTTAGACAGATGTATTTCACGTTTTGATGAAACCGAACCTAAGTACAATTATTCGCAAGCCTTATTTCCAATTGTGCAAGGCAGTGTATACAAAGATCTACGCATTCAATCCGCCGAATACATCGCCTCTAAAAATGCTTTTGGGAATGCCATTGGCGGTTTAAGCGTAGGCGAGCCAGCTGAAGAAATGTACGCTATGACAGAAGTGGTTACCAATATTCTTCCAAAAGATAAACCGCGTTATTTAATGGGTGTTGGCACACCTGCAAACATTCTTGAAAGTATTGCTTTAGGTATTGATATGTTTGATTGTGTGATGCCGACTCGAAACGCGAGACACGGACTACTTTTTACATCGAACGGTATTATAAATATTCGAAATGAAAAGTGGAAAAACGACTTTTCGCCTTTGGATGAAAATGGAACCACCTTTGTAGATAATGAATATTCCAAAGCTTATTTACGCCATTTGTTAGTGTGCAATGAATTACTTGCCGCCCAAATTGCTAGCGTGCATAACTTAGGATTTTATCTCTGGCTTGTTAAAGAAGCTAGGGAAAAAATTATAGAGGGTTCTTTTTTGGAATGGAAAAATAAAATGGTAAAACAAGTAGCACAACGCCTTTAATATGTTTTTAAAAAAATTAGATAAATACATTTTAAAAAAGTTTCTTACAACGTTCTTTTTTTCAATTGCATTAATTCTAATGATCTTTATTGTGTTCGACATTAAAGACAAGCTACCCACCTTTACTACCAAAGACATTGCACTTAAGGAAATAGTTCTTGATTATTATTTAATGTTTATTCCTTATTACGGTAATTTTTTTAGCCCTGTTTTTATTTTCATTTCTGTAATATTTTTTACTTCTAAAATGGCACAGCAAACGGAATTTATTGCCATTTTAAGCAGCGGAACCAGTTTTAACAGAGTTCTTCGCCCATACCTGATGGGAGCATTTATTATTTCATTTGGCTCACTACTACTCAATCACCTTATTCTTCCAAAAGCCTTCAAAATAAAAATAGGCTTTGAAGATAAATGGATTAATAATAATTACACCAACGACGAACGAAACATACACCGTAAAATAGGTAAGAATACCTTGTTGTACTTGCAGAGTTACGATAATAAAATAAATACCGGATACAAAATAAGTCTTGAAGAAGTTGTAGACAATAAACAAACGTATTTTTTAAGCGCAGATAACATGCTTTGGGACAGTCTTTCTTCTGAATGGGTTCTTACCAATGTGCATGAAAGAAAAATAACCATTCAGGATAGACTTGACACTTTAAAAAACCAAAAACCAATTTACCATCAGGAAAATATTTATTTGACAACTAAAAAAATGAAATTGGAATTTGCTCCAATTGATATGTGGCGCGATGAAAGTAAAATTGAAACCAAAACCTATTTTGAACTTAAGAGTTACATAAAACGTGAAAAGGCAAAAGGCTCTAACCGCATTGAACTTTACGAGGTTGAGATGTACAAACGGACTTCGTTTCCCTTTGCCACATTTATTCTCACAATCATTGGTGTTTGTGTCTCTTCTCGAAAAGTAAGAGGAGGTGTGGGTTCGCAAATAGCACTTGGTCTTTTTCTCACCTGTATTTACATTATGTTAATGTATATTTTTATTACGATTGCCACCACGGGTGTAGCTTCACCTTTGCTAGCAGTGTGGGTTCCAAACATTATTTTCTCTTTTGTGGCTTTGTATTTTTACCGTACAGCCCAAAAATAAACACATAGTCTACCAATCTTACTTTTATAGAAAACACTAAACAAAAAGGATGTTTACACAATCTGTTTAAGGCATTAATCCATACTCTCCTATTTACGGAAGAGTTTTCGGTATAAAATACAACTCGAGTTCGTTTGTGTTTAGATTAATTTTATGTTGAGGCGTGTCATTTGTTGAAGACTTTACTTTTATCAAAAAACGACTTTCTTTTCCTTCAACACTTAAACTAATTTTTTTCGCCATATACAAATAAGAATGCAAACTAAAATCGTTCCACATTGCCGATTCAATTATAACGGTTTCCCCCTCTTGTAAAAGGGGAAGAATTTTATCGATGTCTTTTAATTTAATCTCATCTCGCTTGTATGCTGTAAGATTAAAACAAAAATAAAAAACAGCCGCTAGCATTACCATCCCCGTAAAAATCCAGACTAATTTGAATTTATCAATTCTTTCTAGTCCACAAAAAACAATCGTCCAGTACCGTCTCAATCCAATAACCAGCGCTAAAACAAAACATATAAAAGAAGGGATCAGATAAAAACCCCGCTGCACAAGACTTATCGCGTAAGGGAAACTGCCAAATAAAGACGTGATGAAAAGAGCTAGTGCAAGTTTATTTGCTAAAAAATTTCTAATTACAAATACTAGAGGATAAGCTTTTTTAATTCTAAGATAAAGAATCAATAACACAACAATTCCCAAACAAACAATTACTTCTGAAAAAAATCTTCCAATAATTTCAAAGTGATTATTCGTTGTATTACCAACGTTTTCAATCGTTAACACCAAACGTGCTGAATAATAACATTCAAACCAAACCTTGGCAGGTATATACATGAATATGCTTCCAATTATTAGCAGCAAAAAGACCCCGACAGATATAAAAGAGAACAAAAAAAAGGTTTTTTTCAATTTCGTAAAAAGAAAATAACTCAAAGGCAAAACTACAATAAAACAAGATTGAAATCCTTTTGTCAAAAACAACAAATAACAAACAAGCCCGAACAAAATCATAAACACAATTTTATCTGTGCGAAGAAACCTTATAAAAAATAAAATACCCAAACTAACAAATACACACACAAGAGGTTCAATTACCTGATTTACATAGCTCCAGCAAAACACCGGAATAGCGAGTAGAAAAAAGTAGGTGAGTAATAAATACGATTGAGTTTTTTTAAATACTAGCTTTAAAATTAAATGCAACAGAACTGTGAGTGCAATAAAAAGCAACAAGGTAAAAAACCTGTCGGTTAAATAATGTACCCCGAAAAGTTTATAAAAATTGCTCAATAAATAGAAATAAAGTGGAGGTTGCTCACAGAAAAAAGTCATGCTCGTATCCGTAAATTTCATATTCCAGAACGAAGCAAGTCCTTCAGCATAATTATAAGAAACCGTTTTATACAGCATCCCGTCAATAAAGCAGCCTTTTTGAAATAAAGGTGCAACGATTAAAACAATAACCGCAGAACTCAGAAACAGAATAAATAATTTAACCGCTGACTTCATTTCTAAAGCAATAATAGTCAAAATAACTTTATCACTCAGAAACGATAACTCTTTTTATCAGAAGGGTATTCCCTGAAATAATTTTTAGTGAATAAAGCCCTACACATAAACCTTTTGTAGAAATAGTCTGTTTTTCTTGATGAAGTGTCTCTTGCTCTAATGTAAGTTTTACCTTTACAATTATTTTACCGGAAGCATCCTGCAACTCAACAGATGTTCCAAAAGGCAATTTATCAAGATAAATAAATTCTCCTGCTTTTACAGGATTTGGATAAATTGAAACAGGAATAGGATCTTTATCCTCATGTATTCCTGCTATTGTTGATTGATGAATAACTCCAACAGCATCCAAATCAAAACCGCCCGAAGGAAAAGGGGTTGGCCAAGGATCGTTTATTTTATTCATGTTAAAATCACGACTGGCATAATTATTATTAAGACTTCCCACTACATCAATAATTTTTACGTGTGTAATCGCATTTACATCTAAACCTACGGTACCAGCAAGTTCCTGCAAATCAAAAGGAGTACCGTAGCCGCCCCTGTATTTCCCAGCCAGATTATTTATTTTTGTCGCATCTGTTGATCCAAATCCATTTGTTTGTGCCACCGTATCACTTAATGAATGGGCTTTAAACCTGAAAAAATTCACACCATCACTACTCACTTCTACAAATGCGAGTTCCAAAAAAACATCATCGAAACCGTTCTCAAAAACTGCAAAATCAAATCCTGCATCATTACGAATTGATTTTTCAAAAGTACAAATGGCATAACCACCGTCACCCAGACTAACAGCGCTGCCTTCGGCTTTACCCGTGGCCATTGCATTATCTCCGGAAGTAGCAAAACCTAAACTTGGATTCGAAATATTTTGATAACCTCGTGTAATTTGGCTCGCAACCGCCCAATTCACAAATACAGAACTATCTTTGTGTATTGCTGTAGTGCCCGCTTGCCCTACTGATGGCGCATAGGTTTGCGCATTCATTATTTCAAAGAATAAAACAAAAAGCAGAAAGATACTGTATGTACGATCCTTAAAATTATTTGGCTTGTTGTAATGAAATTTTTTATTGTACTCGTCTTTAAGATCCTTTAAGCACACATTACAGACACAGATCTTAAATTGAGAACTTATAAAGCGATACTCTTCGGTGGTAAGTTCCACTTTAGAGCAATTACAAGCACTTATATCATTTGGGTTGCAAATGAATTTTTTTTCGCAACGCGGACAATTTGTTTCTTCTTCTTTTCTATCTAACATTTTACATTCTTAAATTTACAAGAAACAAAACGGTAGCACAGCGTGTGCATCTGTTCTTCTTCCCGAGAGCATTTGATGGTTTGTTGGCGGCAGGTCTCCTGACTACCTCTATCTTACCGCCTTCCCATCCACATAATTAATTAGACAGTGGCCATGATTGGCAAAAATACATGAGGACTACAGTTGCGGGCACAGTCGCGGTTTTTCACCGTTGTTCCCTTTTAATCTTCGTTTGAGCGAAGAACCATTCAACACTGCAAATATACTTAATTTGATTCGTTGCCGATATATTTTTTTAACTTTGAATAATCTAAACTATACTACCAGTAATATGAACAACTTTCAAAGACTCAATTTTATTTCCTTTTTGTTTATTTTATTCAGCTTTACCAAATTAAATGCTCAAACAGTTTACATTGCTGAAAAGGGAAAAAAATACCACGTAAAAAGTTGTCCCACCGTAAAATCTAATTTCAAAGAAATAGAGCTTAAAGACGCAAAGAAAAAGGGTTACAAACCATGCAAAAGCTGCGGGGCAGACAAGTTGAAAGAAACGGAAGAAAAAGGAATCGACAAGAAAAAGGAAGAGGATAAATAAAAATCTATTTCGAATACCTATTAAAAACAACTTTTATTCGAGTGGTACCAAATTTTTACATTTTGAAATGCAAGTACTGTTATTTCACTCTTATGTTAAAACAAAGCTAGTTTTACCAGCTAGGCGAATAAGGACACTGTTTTTTTCGTACCTTTATTATAACTAATCAATCACTCACTCAAACTTTAAGTTTACCCTTCATGAAAAATTTATTAGTCATAATTATTTTCTGTTTTATTTCATCTTCTTTTAAAGCACAATACCGAAAATTACCTTTAGACACAAATCACTACTGGCAGCAGTCTACTACTATTAGTACTGTAGGTCCACCGATAAATTGTTCTTATTATTTGAAGGTGACCAAAGACAGTATGATTAATGGAAAAGTATTTAAATATATTAACAGCTTTGATGTAACCAACTTTCAATGTTATAGGGCTGGGGTAATTCGAGAAGACACCTTGCTTAAGATTGTTTATTCTGTTGCAAATAATCAAGAGTACATTCTCTATAACTTTAACAAGGTAGTAGGCGACACTGCAGCCTTGTTAAGTAATAATTCTACGGTGCAAACCCATACGCTGATTTCAAAAGACAGCGTATTAATTAACGATGGATTTTATCATAAACGATTTACATTTGATAATTCACAACCTATCATTGAAGGTGTTGGTAGTTTAGGAGGTTTATTGGCACCTTTTGATGGATTCGAAGCTTTTTCAACACTCAATTGTCTTGCACGAATTAGTCCAACCTTATCAGTATATAGCAGCTTAGGTTTAGGATCAAGCTGCCCACTTACAACAAGCCTACCCTTAAATAATATGGATAAAAAGGGAATCAACATTTTTCCAAATCCGTCTACAGATTTAATCAACATTCGTTTCGAAAAATCTAGGCCGAAGTCAATCTTCATAAAAAATATTCTCGGACAAACAATTATGCAGTATGCTAATATCCATCTAGATCTCCTAACCATAGAGGTTTCAAAATTTGAATCAGGGTACTATTTTATTCAGCTTAATTTTGAAAACGAGGCGATTACCCAAACTTTTATTAAAAACTAAGATAAAGTCGGGCGAATAAGTTTCATCTAGTTGAATGATTTATTAGATCCAAAAATTCGTTCTTATACGTTTCTGAAATCGGAATTAAAACATCTTTCATTTTAATGCGATCGCGTTCAATAGAAACAATTTTATCAAGTGCTACATTAAATGAATTATTTATATGGCAAATAAAGTTTTGCGGAATTTCGTTTTTGTAATAAAGCCCCCTACTCCTTCCCCCAGCCTGCAAGTGTCAACACCTCATCGGCGTCTACTTTTTCCCAGTCTTTTTTAGTGAAATTCCAGGTCATTAAACCTTGTTGGTAACTGTCGCCACCAATCACTAATTCTTTTACAAAGGCTGCTGCATTTTCTCCAGCTATAAAATTGCGTGTTTCAAAATGATACTTGCCAATATCTTTTCCATTTAATTTCACCACTCTACCTTTTGGATCTGTTTTAAATTCGTACGTAAATCCATGATCAGGTCTTGAGCTATCCATCAAACTTACCGTTGAAGTAGTTAAATCAATAAATACTTGTTTATTACCTAACCAAAAAATCAGTTGATCTTTACTTATCTTAGTTAGAGAGGCAGGAATACGCTCTTTGGCAATGGCAATTTTTCCGATAACAGTTATCTCTTTAGAATCAACATTAACCTTATTTATTGAAATCTCATTATTCGCTTGGTTAAAATGCACATAAATAAAATTATCATTGTCCATCCAATACAGCGGCGGATCCGGCACAAAATTATCTTTCGTTCCCAACTGCCCATAACCAGCGTCAGCAACTAAAGTGACTTTTGGTTTTCCTTGCGGATAATATATCACTTTAAAAGGTGATGTAGTTTTATCAAATTCAATATCCCTGCCAAACCTTGGTTTAAAAAGAAGATCTTTTACTTCTCTGTATTCCTTCGATTTAAAATCATAAATGGAATAAAATTTTCCTTTAAAAATATCGTTCGTATAAAAAACGGCACTATCATTACTGCACCTTACCAGACTTGCTCTGCCATCAAATAAAACTTTTTTATCTATAAGATCAAGAATATTTCCCATTCCTGTAATTAAGTAACGATCCTTGTAAATCAGATTAGTGCCCTTATCTGTGCGGATATAATCTTTACCTTCTTTTTTTCCATCAAAACTCATTACCTCATCACGTCCCATAAAACTTCCATTTAAAAAATGATAAGCAAAAATTCGTTGTGTAAAAGCCGATTTACCCGATGCATCAACATGCACCACATATAAAGCCTGTTTCACATTTCCTTGTGATAAATAAATTACCGGAAACAAAAACAAACAAAACAAGATGGTAAAAAGTGTTTTCATGTTTAAAGATGTTTAAATAAATCGAAAAATAGTCGCACGCCCACTCCTGTTCCTCCTTTAGTTCGATAACTGTCTTTAGCCGTTATAAAAGCCGGACCTGCAATATCTAAATGGTAATACGGATAATCTGTAAACTTCTCCAGAAATTTCCCTGCAGTAATAGCGCCACCAAAAGCGCCACCTAAATTTTTTTGATCAGCAATATCACTTTTCATTAAATCACCATACTCTTCCCAGAATGGAAATTCTGCAATGCGCTCATGCACACGTAAACCACTTTGTTGAAGACGTTCTTTATGTTTTTCTTTTGCTGTGCCCATGCCTACAATACCAAAGGAACCAATAGCCGCGGCTGCAGCGCCAGTTAAAGTGGCTACGTCAATTGTCAGTTCTGGTGTGTAACGTTTTGCAAAATGCAAGGCATCTGCCAAAATCATTCGTCCTTCTGCATCGGAGTTAAGCATTTCAACCGTACTTCCATCCATCATGGTAATGATATCACCCGGAGCAAAGGCATTAAAACCAGGACGGTTATCAGTCGCTGGAACCAAAGCAATCACATGTACATTTAACTTTGCTTTTGCAATAGCGTACATAGCACAACCAACTGCTGCCGCGCCAGCCATATCGCATTTCATCATGTCCATACTATTTGCGGTGGGTTTCAAACTTAATCCGCCTGTATCGTAAACAACCCCTTTTCCAACAAGTACATAAGGCTTTTTGTTTTTTGCATTGGCTGGTTTGTACTCCATAATGCTAAATGTAGGTTCGTCTACACTTCCGGCATTTACAGCAAGAATTCCACCCATTTTTAGTTGCGTGATTTTTTCTTTTTTGTAAACCTCCACCTTAAAACCAGCTTCCTTACCCATTTTTTTAAACGCATCTGAAAGCGCAACCGCATTTAATATGTTTACAGGTTCATTGACTAAATTACGCGCCAAGGTGGTAGCCTCACACACTGCGTTTAATTCATCAACTAACTTTGCATTAATCTTAGAATTCGTAATAAAAATGGACATTAATTCATTTTCGTTTTTATCTTTTGTTTTATGTGGAATAAATTGATAATTACTCAAGGCAATGCCTTCAGCCGCAACTAACGACAATAAAGGTAATTTAGTTTGATTGTAAATATAAACCTCTTTGGCTTTGTGCGCATTTAACCCATCGGCAACACCAGCACCATGTTTGCGCAACTGTTCGTTGAGAGCATTCGCTTCTTTTTTTGGATCAATGATAATAATAGAAATATATTTCCCAATATAATTGTAGGTAAGTGTTTTTTTGTCTTTTTGTTTAAACTCTTCTGCGATATAGTTGTTTACTTTGTCAGGTAAATTAAACTCACTAACAAATTTTTCAGTAATCACAAGAACATGAGAAGCATCGCTTACTTTATTCTTTAAACTAATAATTGCCATACTATTTTTTTTGTGGAACAACGAATATACGTATTTAGGTTTTTAAATAAAATAGTGGCGCATATTCTTCAATTCTGTTAAATTTGATAAAAATACGCGATGAATTTCTTATTTGTTTTTTTTGGTGGTGGAATTGGTTGCTTAATGCGCTATATGATTGGACTTGGCTTTCAAAGATCCTCAGCTACTTTACCTTGGGCAACTTTTTTCTCAAACATAAGCGCCTGTTTTATTTTCGCTGGTGTTTTATGGATAATGCAACACAAAGA
This sequence comes from Aurantibacillus circumpalustris, assembly GCF_029625215.1. Classification (GTDB taxonomy): domain Bacteria; phylum Bacteroidota; class Bacteroidia; order B-17B0; family Aurantibacillaceae; genus Aurantibacillus; species Aurantibacillus circumpalustris. The sequence goes on along the minus strand of NZ_CP121197.1, from coordinate 2,272,907 downwards.
TGTGAATAACGCAAACCTCAGACTTCTTTTATTAGTAGGCCTGTGCGGAGGCTTGAGCACGTTTTCTACTTTTGGTTATGAAACTTATTTACTCTTAAAACAAAGTCTGTACTTAGTTGCTTTGCTAAACATTCTTGTAACGACTTCACTTAGTATTTTTATTTTTTACCTTTTTAATTAATCAAACCCGTTTGAGTAAATGGATTTCACAAAAAGAAAAGATCTCGTTTTTTTGGTTCTTGCAGGCTTTTTTATCACGAATGCAATCGTTGCTGAATTAATTGGTGGCAAAGTGGTTGAGTTCTTTGGCCTCTTCAAACAAAGCGTCGGTATTATTTTATGGCCGGTTGTTTTTCTTTTAACCGATCTCATTAACGAACATTACGGAAAACAAGGCGTAAGAAAACTCACATACATAACCGTTGGTCTAATTGCTTACATGTTCATCGTTCTCTCCATTAGCCTCAAAATTCCAACGATTGAAGGTAGTCCAGTTGACGATAAAAGTTTTGTGACTGTTTTTGGTCAGGGTCAATGGATTATTGTTGGAAGTATTACAGCATTTTTAATTTCACAATTAGTTGACGTATCTGTTTTCTGGATGTTACGCAAACGCACAGGCAACAAACATATTTGGTTGCGCGCTACAGGAAGCACTGTTGTGAGTCAGTTGTTAGATACATTTGTAGTTCAGTTCATAGCCTTTGTTATTCCAGGTAAATGGACACTTGAAGAATTCTCACACAATGCCATATGGGGTTATTTGTTTAAATTATTTGTGGCGCTTTGTTTAATTCCGATGATTTACGTTGGACATTTTATCATTAATAAATTTTTACATGATTCAAAACCTTCTAACTAATTGGCTATTCAGCTTCTCTGAATATGCTTATCTTTAAAAAATGATAACCTATACTTTCTTAGCAATCATTCTTATTTTTTCTATTTACTGTTTTAACGACAGAAATGCGATGAACAAGTATATGTTTCATCCTTACTCAATACACCATAACAAAGAACACTATCGGTTCTTAACACATGCCTTTATTCATGGTGATTTTATGCACTTGGCATTTAACTGTATTGCCTTGTATGGTTTTGGTTTAGGCTTGGAAGAACAATTCTTTGGTAATCCAAATATTTTTGATCCACGATTAGGGAAACTCTATTACATTCTCTTATTTACTGGAGGAATTTACGCTGCTTCATTTACTGAATATTATAGAAATAAAGACAATCCTGATTACTCTTCCTTAGGAGCCAGTGGCGCAATTTCTTCCATCTTATTTTGTTATATCATGATAAGTCCCTTAAGTAGTATCTCCTTTTTCTTTTTCCCAATGAAAGGTTGGATTGCCGGCGTGCTTCTTTTAGGCGTGAGTTATTTTTTAATTCGCAGAAAAAAAACAAGCACATACAGCGATAACATAAGCCACGAATCTCACTTCTGGGGCGCCATATTCGGAATCGCTTTTATTCTCATTTTAAAGCCAAAAATACTCCTCCATTTTATTGATCAGATTATGTCCAGTTTTCAGTAATCTAAATCTATCCAGATTTATCCAAAATCTTTTTAATATCTGGTCTAAAATAAAGCTTCGATTTTAAAATCTTGCCGTCTTCTCTAAAAATAGGCTGACCGTTTTCATCCAACTTACTCATATTGCTGCGGTGAATTTCATCATACACTTCCTCAATTTTATGTTCAAGTCCGTGTTTCAAAATCGTGCCAAATAAAATATAAAGTTGATCCCCCAGAGCATCCGCTATTTCAACGATATCATTGTTTTTACAGGCTTCCAAGTACTCTTCATTTTCTTCTTTAATAAGGTTGTAACGCAAGGTATAATCTCTTTCATCAATCAATTTAATTGTATCTGCATTACCAATTTTAAAAGTGTCGTGAAACTCGGCCACAGACTTAATTTTTTCGTGAAGTTTACTCATGAATAGTTTTTTATGAAACGAAAATAACTTTTAATTTTAATAGTCGTTAGAATACTTTAAAACAGAATTTGGTTTTTTATTAAGAAGCGGATTTTACCCACTATAATTTTGCCTTTACACTGGAATCTATGTTATTCTGCGCGTAACCAATCCCGATCTTGCCTCGGGAGTCAAAGAATGTGTAGTCGAAGAATGAATTAAAAAATTACTTCTTAGAAGTCTTCTTTGTTTTAGCCAACTTATAGTCAGCGTTTAACTCCTTTATTACATCACCGGTAATTTCCAGCGCGGTATTCCCAAGCAACATACTTGGAATAGCTTCACTATATGATAATATATAATCGTATTTCCCAGCATTATATTTTAAAAGCAATTCACGTACATTTTTTTGAAAATTATTGTTTTTCTCATTCATGTCCTGAGAAAGATTATCCATTTGCAACTGTTTGTTTTGCGCATCCATTTCCAATTGTTGTATTTTTCGCGCTTTCATTTCCATGTCAGCTTGAGTGGCAATTCCAGCTTTCTGCGATCTTTGAAATTCTTCCACTTCCTTAGTATACTGGTCATTTAGACTCTCCATACTAGCCTCAATAACACTCTTTCTCCTTTTTGTTTCAGCAACTAAATCGCTTATTTCAAGACTTTCATCGTTTAACTTGTCAATATTTACAAAAGCTATTTTGCCAGTAGGTGCATTACCTACTTGTTCAATCTTTTTTGCAGCTTCTGGCAACTTTGGTTTTTCTTCAACCTTTTCTGTTTCAGTAGTCACATCTACTGAAGAGTTATTCAAAGAATTTACCTTAAAAAATAAAAACGCAACCGCAGCAACCAAAACAGCATTAACACCAAGTAAAATTTTATTCATTATAAGAATTTAGTTTTCACAAATATAGAACTACCTTATGGTTTAAGCAATAATTTTTGTTTTGGAACGTGCAGCAATTCTATTTCTTTAACAAGCTCTTTGTCAGAATCTAACACGTAATTATAAATACTGTTAAATACCCTTTTCTGCGGAAAGCAGTCTGCATGCAATTCGTGCAAAAACCAATTAGAATAATTAAAGTTCTGAAACCCGTAATTCGGAGAGCAGAATCGCGTAATATTTGTTGGCAAATTTAATAAAGTCTTATTGGATAAGGATATTACAGCAGAATTTGTATTCCCACTTCTAAAATTGGCTGATAAAAAATCAGGCCATTTACCACTGTTGTTAAAAAATGGCATCACTACAAACAAAGCCATTATGGCATAAAATAATGGTACTTGAAACAAAAAGGTTGGGCTAAAATATCTTTGTTTTGTTTTTCCTGAAAACAACAAAAATAACATGACCATAAACGATAAATTACTAAACCAAAGCGCATAATTTTTATTGTTTTCTGAAGGAAATAAAAAAATAAGCAAAAATAAATGCAAAAGAAATCCCAAGGTAATAGCCAAATATCTAATTGGTGATATAATTAAACCAACACCTATAAACATTAACACGTATGGAACTACATATCCCACTTTCTTCAAAAACAAAAACTGTCTTCCACTCAACGTTTTTTGTAAAGGAGAAATTATCTCCAGAAAATCAGTACTAACAAAAAATTTATTTAATTGACTTAGTCCACAAAAAAAATACACGGAAGCAATAATAATCTGCAAAATAATAAAGTAGGCTGTAAACTTATTTGAATCATCCACCCTGCCATTATAAAAAAGAAAAATTAATAATAGAGCATTATAAATATAAAACCAGGGCTGTAAGCGATTAATATCAAATAACACAAGTAAAATACTGATTACAAAAGCAAAAAAAAGTATTAATCTTTGTTTATTGAGCAGTAGGGATGCAGCCCAAAGTAATACAAGAATAAAAACATAAATAAAATCAAAAGGTGCCTTAATAGGATTAACCCCAATAATAGAAGTATAAGGAACAACTCTATTTCCTGCCCATAAATGAATACTTAAAAGAACCGAGATAGCCAGGGAAATAGTAACAGTTATCCTCAATAACATCATGCGCTGAGGAATAGATATCTGCAAGCCGTTTATCATAAACTCTTCATTTTACCAGCGCAGAAAAAATACTTTTTATAATAAGCTTCCTCTAAACTATTAATAACAACACCTCTACTATTACTTGCGTGTACAAACATATTACCCCAAATATAAACACCTACATGCGAAACCATATTTCCCCCTATCTTAAAAAAAACAAAATCACCTGTCTTTGCCTCTTTAATACTTATTTCATCACAACTTTTATAAATATCTACCGACGATCGAGCAATTCTTTTATCATACACTTTCTCGTATAATAGATTGGCAAAACAGCTGCAATCGACCCCACCCTTCTGACAACCTCCGTATTTATAGGGTGTCCCATACCAATCATCAATAAAAGAATATAACTTACTATTCCTTATTTGTTCATCATTAAGTCCCAGTTTTTGTTCTAAATCGGTCGATTTTGACTTGGTACCACTAGGTTTGTGAGACTGAGGCTTTAATTTATGCGTTTGCTTTTTAGTAGAGGATTTCTGCAACGCAACAGCTTGTTTTTCTTTATGCTTGCAATTATAAGCTCCAATTAGAAACAATAAAAGGAGTAAACGACTATAAGTACCAGATTTAATCATTTTCAGACATAAAGATAAGTCTCATCCATCATTGTTTTAAAGGATTCAAAATCAATTGTGTACACTTGCTTGTTAATTCAATTTTCAAGCAAATAAAGGCGTGCAGTCTATTTCTTTCATAAATTCTATTAAAACGGGATAATTTCTGTCCCATTTTGCTTCAATAATTGCTATTTTTAAAACTTATAACGATCAGATGATGGAAGATATTTCTCTAAAAGCCGCTCAAGTGAAGACGAAGATACCACTCGAAATATTAAAAAAAGCTTACGAACTTATGTTCACTGCCAAAAGCATGACAGATTTGTTTGAAACCAATAAAGAAATCACGGCAAAATATGTGCATGCCACGAGTCGGGGCCACGAGGCTGTTCAAATTGCTTTGGGATTACAATTATTACCACAAGATTTTTTAAGTGCCTACTACCGCGATGACAGTATTCTTTTGTCAATTGGTATGCAGCCTTTTGAGCTAATGCTTCAACTGCTTGCTAAACGCAACGACCCATTTTCTGGTGGCAGAACGTATTACTCACATCCAAGTTTAAATAGGGATGATATGCCTAAAATCCCTCACCAATCAAGCGCTACTGGCATGCAAGCCATTCCAACAACCGGTATTGCGATGGGCTTACAGTACATCGAAAAAAACGGCATGGCTAAAGATTATTCGGGTCTCAATCCTATTGCTGTCTGTTCTTTGGGAGATGCCAGCTGCACAGAAGGTGAAGTGTCAGAAGCTTTACAAATGGCCTCATTAAAGCAACTACCCATTTTATTTTTTATCCAAGACAACGAGTGGGACATCAGCGCCCACGCCCGTGAAATTCGCTCTCAAGATATGACGGAGTTTGCAAAAGGCTTTAACGGACTTGAAACAAAAACCATTGATGGAACAGATTTTATTCTCAGTTATAACACAGTTAAAGATTGTCTGGATATTATTCGCAAAGAAAGACGGCCAATGCTCATTCACGCCAAAGTACCTTTATTAAATCACCATACAAGCGGGGTAAGAAAAGAATGGTACCGTGATGATTTGGAAGAAGCAGCAAAAAAAGATCCACTTCCTCGTCTTCGCAATCAACTAATTATTGGGGGAACAACAGCTATTGAAATAAAAGAAATTGAGGAAACAGCTAAAAAACTCGTAGAAGACGATTATCAAAAAGCTCTTTTAGAGGAAGATCCAAGGCCAGAAGATTTATTTGATCACGAATTTGCTCCTACTCCAATAACTGAAGAAAAAGGAAACAGAGCTCCTAGCGGCAAACAAGCAACCGTTATGGTAGATTCCGCTCTTTTTGCGATAAGAGAATTAATGACCAAACATCCTGAATGTTTGTTGTACGGACAAGACGTTGGAGCCAGACTTGGCGGCGTGTTCAGAGAGGCGGCCACACTGGCGCAACAATTTGGAGATCACCGGGTGTTTAACACTCCTATTCAGGAAGCTTTTATAGTTGGTTCTACTGTTGGTATGAGTGCCGCAGGATTAAAACCCATTGTGGAAGTTCAATTTGCCGATTATATTTGGCCGGGTTTAAATCAATTATTTACCGAAGTAAGTCGCTCTTGTTATCTTTCAAACGGTAAATGGCCGGTAAGTATGATTTTACGTGTGCCTATTGGTGCTTATGGAAGTGGTGGTCCCTATCATTCAAGCAGCGTTGAAAGTGTTTTAGCAAATATTAAAGGAATTAAAATAGCGTATCCTAGCACTGGAGCCGATCTTAAAGGGCTTATTAAATCTGCTTATTACGACCCAAATCCTGTGGTGATTCTTGAGCACAAAGGATTATACTGGAGTAAAATTAAAGGTACGGAAGACGCAAAAACGATTGAGCCTGATGAAGATTATATTATTCCCTTTGGTAAAGCGCGTTTGGTAATTGAAGCAAGTGACAAAGCTATTAATTCTGGAAAATCCATCACAATTATTACTTACGGAATGGGCGTGTATTGGGCAAAAGCCGCCGCTAAAAAGTTTGAAGGCCGTGTAGAAATTTTGGATCTAAGAACCATATCACCAATAGACGAAACTGCCATTTTTGAAAGTGCCCGCAAGCATGGTAAAGTAATGGTACTCACCGAAGAACCCGTGTTTAATGGATTTGCGCAAAGTATTGCTGCTCGCATTAGCGAAAATTGTTTTGAATCTTTAGATGCCCCTGTTAAAGTAATTGGTTCCGAAAATATGCCTGCTATTCCTTTAAACTCCACCTTAGAAAAAACCATGTTACCAAATGCAGATAAAGTAGAAATTGCAATTACAGCGCTTATGAATTACTAAAACAAAAAGGCTATGAAACGCTGGTTTATTTTTTCGTTTGGCATCTTGCCCTTTTTGTTTTCATCTTTTAATATCTCAAATAAACTCATTTGTTCTGCTGTAAAAACCTGTGATCAAATTCCAGTCTTAAATCAAAAATTGATAGATTTCGTAAAAACGAATCTAAACAAGAAAGTAGGTCGCGGTGAATGCTGGGACCTAGCAGCGCATGGGTTAAACGCAATTGGAGCTAATTGGGATAAAAATTATGGTTTTGGTAAAGAAATTGATCTTAAAAAAGACTGTGTTTTTCCTGGTGACCTCATTCAATTTGAAGGAGTTGAAATTCAATATCAAAAAAAGAATTCCTTTTACAGAGAGGAATTAGAACACCACACGGCTATTATTTTCAAAGTACATAATAAAGAAAGTTTTGTGTTAGCCGAACAAAACACTACCGACTTAGGTAAAAAGGTTGGAACCGCTCCACTTGAACTTAAAAACATCCTCAAAGGAACCTTCAAAATATACCGACCGGTAAATTGAAATGAATGTTCTTTAGGCCGAGATTCGAGGCATCTTGCCGCTAATTAACTAACTTTCACTAACAAAAAAATTCGTGCTAATTCGTGCGATTCATGGCCCAACAAACTAAGCTAACCAGAAGAAGAGCTTTGAGCAATTTTTTCTATTAAACTAAAAAGGCCTCTTTCGAGGCCTTCCTTAAATATGCAATGATGCTTTTTTCTCTAAAAGTTGCTCATTCGTCTCAACAACATCAACATCTTTTATACAACAATCAACCGGACAAACGGCTGCGCACTGTGGTTCATCGTGAAACCCAACACACTCTGTACACTTATCGCTTACAATAAAATAAACGTCCATACTTTTAGGCGTTTGTGGATCTTCAACACTTACCTCAACGCCACTATTTTTACCAGTGTAATTTCCTTTTACTCCAGTGCCATCAGCGTATCGCCATTCGGCACCGCCTTCATATATTGCATTATTTGGACACTCAGGTTCGCAAGCACCACAATTAATACACTCGTCAGTTATTATAATTGCCATTTTTTTACTTAGTTTTGCGTTAAAATAATGAAGCGGTTATACGCCGTCTTCCTTGTTTTCGTAGTCTGCAAATATACGATCAAATTTTATGACTTTAAAACAAAGAATTAAGGGATTTGTTGAGGTGGGTTTGTTTATAAACCGTCATTTTTCAAGTAACAGAATTTCTCATGAAGAACAGCTGCATCAAGGGCTCGATAAAGTTATTGAAGTGGCGCATGTATACAATAACTGGTTTATTCCAAAATTTGTTAATGACGCTATCACAAATATTGGTCTATTCTTAACAGAAAAAGATCTGATTGGGTTTAGCGCTCCTATTAAGGAAAACAAGGCTAAAACAGTAGCCATTATTTGTGCTGGCAATATTCCCTTGGTTTGTTTTCACGATGTATTGTGTGTGCTTTTAAGTGGAAACAATGCATTAATTAAGCCCTCTAGCGATGACCATGTTCTTTTGCCCTTCTTTTTAAAACTATTGGTTCATTATGAACCAGAATTTGAGAAACAAATTCTTTTTGCGGAAGGTAAATTAACTAATTTTGATGCCGTCATTGCAACTGGAAGCGACAATACTGCAAGTCATTTGCACTACTATTTTGCGAAATACCCAAACATTATTCGCAAAAGTAGAAGCTCTGTTGCTATCCTCACTGGCAATGAGAAAACGGAAGATCTAAATAATTTAGGAATAGATATTTTTCAATATTTCGGTCTTGGCTGCCGCAATGTGAGTAAACTCTTGGTTCCGCAAGGTTACAAATTCGATACACTCTTCGAATCTCTCATAGACTATGGTTTTGTTGTAAATAATAAAAAATACGGGAATAATTACGATTACCACCGTGCTATCTATTTGCTTGAATCCATGGCGTTTTTAGACAATAATTTCGTTATGATTAAAGAGAGTAATGACCTTCATTCCCCGGTTGGAGTACTTTATTATCAGTACTATAACGGTAACGATGCTATTCAGAATTACCTTCAGGCCAATACAAATAACCTGCAGTGTGTGGTAGGCGAAAACTATGTTCCTTTCGGTTATTCACAGCGCCCTGTTATTACAGATTTTGCAGATAACGTGAATACACTGGAATTTTTAGTAAATTTATAAACGTTTTGTATATGCGAATATTTTTTACGCTGATCCTCATAAACCTTGTTGCAATTTGTGCTCACGCCCAAACTGTGCCAGCCGTTAGTATCGTTACCAAAGATACCATGTTTTGTACCGGCAAAGCAATTACCTACTCCGCTGTATCATCAGATTCAACGCTTTCTTATTTATGGGCAGTAATTCCTTCAAAAGGCTTAACTTCTTATACAGACCTCAATAGTTCCTCTATCTCTCTAACTTTTTCCGGAACCGTTAACTATACCGTTTTTCTTAACGTTTCTGATATATCAGGTAACTCAAATACCGTATTTACGATAGTTAGCCCAAAAAGATCAGCAATTGCCTCCTTTAACGCCAGTCTTAGTTCAGAAGGTTTTCCTGCAAATCTCACGCTTACTAATTATTCGCAATACAGTCTAAAAAATTATTGGAAATTTAGTGATGCTGTTGGAATAGATAGCTCATTGAGTTTAGTAAAAGAATACAATGCCAATGGAAATTATTCAGTTTTGCTATATTCATACGGAGAGGAAGGATGCGACGATTCTGAATCTTATGACTTTACGATTTCAGAAACCTCAAGCCTTATTCTTCCAACCATATTCACTCCTAACAGAGATGGCATAAACGATGTTTTTATTCCCATTACTAAAGGGATTTTAGGTCTCAAAGCATGGGTTTACAATCGCTTTGGTGTTATTGTTGCTACTTGGGACAAACCAAAACAAGGCTGGGATGGTTACACCACGGCCGGTGAAGAATGTTCTGAAGGTGTTTATTTTATCTGTGTTGACGCCTATGGCTTCGACGGTGTAAAATATAATCTAAAAGGCACTATCACTTTAGCACGCTAATTATCTTAAGGGTAAATAACATAGCATTTAATTACCCAAATCAAACCTATTTTAAAGGAATACGAAATATTTCACTTCAGTTAAACGAAGGTGAAATTTTAGGCCTTGTCGGTAAAAGTGGTGGTGGCAAAACTACATTGCTTAAATGCATTTATGGTCTAGAAGATCTTCAAAGCGGCGAAGTCATGTTGGATAACCAAAAAATTCTTGGTCCCTCTTATAATCTAATTCCAGGATTTGAAGAAATGAAATTGGTAAGCCAAGAATTTTACGTTCTCGAAAATCATACTGTTGAAGAAAATATTTTTGATAAACTTATTGGATATACCAATGAAGCCAAACAAAAAAGAGCTACAAGCCTTTTAAGACTCCTGGAACTTGTAAATTTAAAAAACACACGGGCAAAACATTTGTCAAGTGGGCAAAAGCAGCGGGTAGCCATTGCCAGAGCGCTTGCAATCATTCCAAAAGTATTATTGCTCGATGAACCTTTCAGCAATCTTGACAAGCTTTTAACAGAGAAATTATTTTCATTCGTCATTAAAGAGGTTAAAAAAAATAAAACTTCGGTTATATTGATTACTCATCTTGCCGAAGAAGCTTTAAAATATGCAGATACTCTTCTTGTATTAGATAATGGAAGAATGGTTGAGCAAGGAGAAAAATGGCAAGTATACTATAAGCCAAAAAACACAAGGCTTGCAGGACTGCTCGGCGATTTTAATCTCCTTCGGAAAAACGACCTCAGTAAAAAGTCGAAACTGAAATTTAAGTCGAAACTTTTTTTAAGACCTGATAAAATCAAACTTACAGCTTCAAAAACAAATTACGATCTTGAACTAACTATTATAAACTGTACTTATAATGGTAAGTGCTTTGAAGTATTAGGGGAAACGAAATCAGGGAATTCTCTTATGGTTCATTCACATAAAAAACTCGAAGTAGACAAAAGTTTTTGCTTCGAAATAAATGACTCTTTCATTTATTAATCAGATGTAATGAAAAAGAAAATTCTACTTTCAATCGCCGCTCTCATTCTAATCATTCAGTTTATTAGAATTGACAAAACAAATAAACCATCACCTTATGAAATAAATATTCTCGCCTTAACAAATCCAGGTCAAGAAATAAGTTCTATTCTCCAAAACTCCTGTTTCGATTGTCATAGCAATAACATTACCTATCCCTGGTACACAAATATAGCTCCTGTATCTTGGTGGATAAAACATCATATCAACGAGGGCTCACAGCATCTTAATTTTTCTGAATGGGGAAACTATTCCTCTAAAAAAATAGATCACAAATTAAAGGAATGTGTCGAAATGGTGGAAGAAGGCGAAATGCCAATGACGTCTTACACCATTCTGCATAACTCAGCAAAACTAACGCAAGAGCAAAGAGAACTTTTAATTAATTGGTTTAAATCTTTACGTTCGTTTGAGAGCGATAAACTAAAAGAAAACAGTTAAGGGTGCGATTTTCAAGGCCTTGATTTCCTTTTTCCTTTGTAATTTGATTTTCCTTTAGTAGGACCACGTTTAAATCCTTCTTTTTTATTAGCCTCCGGATCATATACAGGGCCTTGACCCAGTTCTTCAGGGATCGGCATTTTAATTACTTCGTAACCCATTAAATCTTCAATTCTTGAAAATTTCATCTGATCACGTAAATTAATAAAAGTAATAGCAACACCCGCTTTTGAAGCCCTGGCGGTTCTTCCAATTCTGTGTATATAATCTTCGGGGTCTGGCGGTGCATCGTAATTAATTACTAGGCTTATACCGTCAACATCTATTCCGCGTGACAAAATATCTGTTCCAATTAAGATCCTTAACTTTTTGCCTTTAAAATCACGCATGATTTCTTCCCTCTCAGCTTGTTCTAAATCAGAATGAAAAGCCTTAATTGACTTCTCTTCCCTTCGCAAATTTTTCTCTAATAATTTTACATTGTCTTTTGTTGAACAGAATATAATTACCGATTGATAATCTTCATTTTTTAAGATCATGCGAAGAATTCCCTCCTTCTGACTATCGTGCACCACATAGGCCTGTTGCACAATTCCAGCAGCAGGTTTACTTATAGCAATATTAATCTGTTCAGGATTCTTTGTTATTTTGTTTGCTAACAACCTTATTTTAGAAGGCATAGTAGCCGAAAACATTATCGTTTGTCGTTCTTTTGGAAGATAATTTATGATGGTGGTGATATCATCAAAAAAGCCCATATCAAGCATTCTATCTGCTTCATCTAAAACCAAATGCTGAAGGTGCTCAAAATTAATATCTCCATTTTGCAATAGTGCAATTAAACGGCCTGGTGTAGCACAAATAATATCTACTCCTTCACGCAAAGCATGTTTTTGCTTCTCCCAGGTCATGCCATCGTTTCCGCCATAAATAGCTATTGAGCCGACTGAACAAAAATACCCCATGCCGTCAATTTGTTGATCAATTTGCAACACAAGCTCGCGGGTTGGTGCAATAATGAGTGCATTTAAGTGGCGATTTGGGGCGCGAACAATATGATCTATGATTGGTAATAAATAAGCGGCTGTTTTACCAGTACCAGTTTGAGCGCAAGCAATAAGATCTTTGTTCTCTAAAATTACAGGTATGGCCTGAGCCTGTATTGGGGTGGGAGTTTTATATCCCATACTATAAAGTCCTTCTACTAAAGAAGCATCAAAATTAAAATCGTCGAATGTCAAGTGATAAAAATATTAATTCAATTAATCTAAGCAGTGAAGGTACTGTTTTTAATCGGTTTAAAATCCATTAAATCTGTTCAAGAATTTTCGAAAAATTGAACCATAAAAAAAAGCGGTTGCCATATTTGGTCAACCGCTTTCTGAAAATGTAAACTATTAAAATTTAAATCCTAAAGTAATTCTGAAATTTGAAATTGAACTTTTCACTATATCATTGTCTTCTGTCTCACCGTCATAATAAGTTAATATGTTTGAAAGACTTCCAAAACGATAACCAAAACCAACGCTGTATACTCTAAAGTGATAAGCAGCACCTATCTCATGAGAAGCACCAAGATACGTTTTACTATATCCAATATTTTCGGTTTCATTTGGATCATCAATTGAACCAAACATCTCAGTGAAGTTCACGCCAATTTGGTAATAAACGTCAAAACCCATAGATTCTGTTATTGCCATGCTAAATTGTGGTCCTAGTCTTACTGGGCTTATTTGTAATGCTCTATAAATATCGTTACCGTCTTTTGCCGAAGTATAACTAAAAGAAAGCCAGGTTGCCCTTAAACCCACACCAAATTTATGTTCAGCGATTTTTCCAAATCTAAAAAAACTACCGAATTCAAAATCAAGTCCAAGTCCGAATCGAATAGGATTTGTGGCATAGTATGGATTTAAAAAACTAGCAGAAGGAAAATGTAATCCGAAATTAAGAAACAATCCGCTGCCGGTTACTTCAGACTCATCCCAATCTTTAGCACTGGATGAAAGAATGTTAGACTGTTTTACATTCAGCTTAAAAGCACTTTGCTTTTTTCTAAAATCTAATTTAAAAGCTTGAGAAGATTCGTCTTTACCTTCTTTTTTTAATGAGAATGGTTCACCTGCACTCATTGAAAGTCCAGTTAGAAGCAGACCCGCAATAATCATTTTTGTATTGTTCATGTTTTTATATTTATAAGGGTTTAAGCCTGCAATATCGTACTTTTTTTTTATTGATTTTAATTTTTAACAATAACTTATCTACAATTTAATCCACCAATAAAGGGGTTCTGTCGAAATTTAATCCGTTTAAATTTTTCTGAGAAAATGGAAATAAAAAAATCCCGAAAAATATTTTCGGGATTAAAAAAACAAATTACGTTTTAATTATTTCGCATAACCTGTTGCACGGACTTCTCTGATAACGGTTACTTTTACTTGACCTGGATAAGTCATTTCGGTTTGGATACGTTGTGATATCTCAAATGCTAATTGCTCCGCTCTACCATCGTTTACTTTGTCACTTGAAACAATAACGCGTACCTCTCGTCCGGCTTGAATGGCATAGGTTTTTTCAACGCCGTCATAACTTAATGCAAGAGCTTCTAAATCTTTTAAACGTTTCATGTACTGCTCAGCAATTTCCCTTCTAGCACCTGGACGAGCGCCACTAATAGCATCACACACTTGAATAATTGGTGAATACAAAGTAGTCATTTCAATTTCATCGTGGTGGGCTCCAATGGCGTTTAATACTTCTGGCTTTTCTTTGTATTGCTCAGCAAGCTTCATTCCTAATAAAGCATGCGGCAATTCCGGTTCGTTATCAGGCACTTTACCAATATCATGAAGTAAACCAGCACGTTTGGCTACCTTGGGATTTAATCCCATTTCGCTTGCCATAATACCACAAAGGTTTGCAACTTCTCTACTATGCTGTAATAAATTTTGGCCGTATGAAGAACGGTATTTCATTCTTCCTACCATTCGGATTAATTCAGGATGTAATCCATGAATGCCTAAATCTATACATGTTCTTTTTCCAGTTTCAATAATCTCCTCCTCCAACATTTTTTTTGTTTTTTCAACCACTTCTTCAATGCGGGCAGGATGAATACGACCATCCGTAACTAGTTGGTGAAGCGCCAAACGGCAAATTTCACGTCGGATAGAGTCAAAACAACTTAAGGTAATTGCATCAGGAGTATCATCAACAATAATTTCAACACCAGTAGCAGCCTCTAAAGCACGAATGTTACGGCCTTCACGTCCAATAATTCTTCCTTTGGTTTCATCACCTTCGATGTGAAAAACAGAAATGGAATTTTCAATAGCTGTTTCTGTTGCAACACGTTGTATGGTTTGTAGAACAATTTTTTTAGCTTCTTTATTGGCAGTTAACTTAGCCTCTTCCATAATGTCCTTTACATACACCATAGACTGGGTTTTTGCCTCTGCCTTAATAGATTCCATCAGTTGCATCTTAGCGTCCTCAGCTTTTAATCCACTAATTTTCTCAAGCATTTCCACTTGTTTACGATGCCCTTTCTCAACTTCTTCTAATCGGTGTTTGTAAAGCTCAATTTGTTGATTCGCCTGTTGTTTAGCGCTTTCAAGTTCCTTATCCTTTCTATTTTGATCTTCAATCTTTTTATTAAGCTCGCTCTCCTTTTGTTTAGCGCGATTTTCAGATTGTGCAATGTGGGCGTTCTTTTCTTGAACAGTTTTATCGTGTTCTGATTTTAACTGCAAAAACTTTTCTTTAGCTTGTAGTATTTTTTCTTGCTTAATTGCCTCAGACTTAACTTCGGCTTCTTTAATTAAATTTTCTTTTTCCTTTGCGCCGCTAGCATTTAATTTACTGCCTGCAATTAGAAATCCTGCAATTACTCCAAGTATTAAAGAACCTGCAATAAAAACAATCGTCAAAATATCCATTTTATCCTTTTTATATTCCGTTTCTAGCGGAATGGGTTAATAAAAAAACGCACAAATATTATCAGCTCAGCTTGATAAATTTTGTGCGCGAATCAAAAAAGTAAATTATTACTCTTCTTCAATAGTGTTAATGTTTTGTTGATGTTCTTTTAACATCTCCTCAACATCGGCAAAAAGCAGCTTTAAATGACTTAATTCCTTCTCCGCATTGTTGGCTTGTTTGTAAAGCTGGCTTACCAGCTGCAACATAACCATTCCCAACACATCCTTCTTATCTTTAATCGCATAGTTTTTTTCAAACTCTACAATTTTGTTATTTATTAGATCAACGGCCTCTTTAATATTTTGCTCGTCTTCAGCATTCACCTTTAAAGGAAAAATACTTCCGGCTATTTCAACTTTTATATTTACTTCGCTCATTTAAAGAGGGCGTTAATATTAAGCACTTAATAACGCTATGCACTTATCAATTTCACGCACCAAATCGTTTATTTGTTCCTTCATGTGGCTTTTTTCATTTGTTCCACCTGAATTATTTGCTAAAATAACATTCTTTCGGTGATTATTCAAACCTGTAACGTCAATTTGCTCACTATCAACTTGTTGTGAAATAGAACCAATAACATCATTCATTTTTAACAATTGATTGGCCATCTGCTCTTTTTCATCTAAAAGCGCTAATTTTTGATCATTTAATCCGTCAATTTGCTTAAATAGTCTGTCAATAAAGGCTTCCTGCTCATCTACTTTAGAAACATTTTTCAAGGATTCTATTTCTGTTTCGTAAGAGCTAAGTTTATCGTTCATTGAAGACACATACTCATTTAGTCCACTTACAACACTTTGCAATACATCCAATTCTTTACTTAACTCCAATTTTTCAGATATTAAAGCCTCAATTTTCTGATGTTGATCTGCTAATTGAGCTTCAGATTCTGCTGATACATTCGACTGTTCGCGCAGACTTGTTAGTTCATTTTTTAATAAAGTAAGTTCTGTCGACAGCGCCGCATTGTTGGCTTCAAGATTTGTTATCTCAAAATTTCTATTAGATAAAGTTTCTTTAAAATATTCACTCTTTCCAATACTTTGTAGTCTTATCTCTTCAAGCTCTCCTTTCAACACAGTTATTTCAGACTCCTGTTCTTCTACCTTATCTTGCGCAAGATTTATCTCATCAATAAGATTTGTATTCTCTGCAAGCAATTTTTGATATTCTAACTCCTTAGATTCTAGTTCTTGTTTACTTCCGTTTTCAAGTTCGAGTTTATAATTCTCCAGTTCGCTTTCCTTATCCGTAATGCTAGATTCAAAAGATCCAATCTTACTATTTAATTGTTCGATTATTAAATTTGCTTGAACTAATTCTTCATTTTTTAATTCCAATGACGATTCAGTTTCACTGAGTGTGTTAGTTGTTGTTTCAAATAAAAGTCCCATGTTTTTAAGTTCAACATTAAGGTTTTCTATTTGTGCATTCAACTCCTCAACATAGTCACTATGAGATAAGTTTAGTGAAGCTATTTGCAGATTAAGTTCGTTAACTTGTTCGCTTACTGAAAGTGATGCGTTTTGTTTAAACGTTTCAAATTCAGAATTAAGAGTATCCACTTTTTTTGTTTCTGCAATTAGTTGATTATTGAGAACATCTAATTGTGAATTTAAATCTGCAACCGTTAAATTTTTAGATTCAAGTTCTGAAGAAAGAATTTGTATTTTTCCTTCTGAACCGAAACTTTCAGACTGGACTTTGCTTAACTCGTCGTTTAGTTTAGAATTCTGAGTTGTTGAATGAATAAGCGTATTGGATAGTTTTTCCTCGTACTCACTAATTAACGAAGCTACTTTGTTTTCATGACCGAAAATGGTTTGTTCTAAAACTGAATCATACGACGCTTTTAGTTCCTCCAATTGTTTTTCGTGTTCAGTAGTAAGAAGCGATTCTTTTTCAGAAAGTTCATTTTTTAAACTATCTAATTGAGTATTAAAATTGCTCGTTAAAGTACTTCGTTGTTCTTCTAAAGCAGATCTTAAATTCGTAATCTCGCCTGCGTAAGACTCTTCAAGTTCACTTAATTTTAAACTGTGCTTTTCATCTAGTTGAGAAAGTGTTACTAGATGTGAATGTTTTAAAGAATCTATCTCCTCAGAACTTCCAGAAGTTGTCGCTAAAATTTGTGCAGCGTGATCAGCCCTCAATGCACTTAGCTCATTTTCGTACGTTCCCTTTAACCTTGAAATTTCCTCTTCATGATTTAAAAGTAAACTCTGTTCGCGATCAGCCCAGTTAATTGATAATTCTGATACACGATTCTCAAACTCCTCTTTTATGCCACTTTCTTTATAATGCGTATTGGTTCTGAGTTCATTTATCTGAGAAGTAAATTCTTCCGTAACTCTTTTTAACTCTGAACTTGACCCCTTTTTAAGTTCATCTATCTGCGACTCGTACCCCGCTGCCATTGAATTGAGATCATTTCTTAGGTTTTGTATCTCATTTAACCTGGCGTCTATCTCATCTTGCTTCTCTTGCAATTGCTCTTTTATAGTACCACGTAATTCTTTAAATGAGGTTAACTCTGCTTTGTAGGTGGTGTTATCTCTCTCTAATACCAGCAGCTTGGTATTTAAAACGTCAATCGTTACTTGCAAGCGCTTGCAGTCCTCATCGCGCATAATTAACTGATTGCGGTAGTCACTTAACGAGCGCTTTAACACGTTAAATTCTTTGCGCAACACAACATCATTATCTAAAACTTGCTGTAATTCAGATTTTAAGCTTTCTACGTTCATTTGGAACTGTTTTTATTTTCATAAAAATAGTTAAGTAATAAAGGCCGCTTACATTAACACGAGACTATGATTAAACAGTTAAATGTTAATTAAAGCTAGGGTTATTAAGTGTAGATTGTTAATTACCTGATTGCCAGAAACGCCCATAAACAAAGAGAAAAATTGATTTTGCCACTTAAATTGCCGGGGTTATGTTTCAAATACTCCAGGTTTTTTGTCCTGTGTATATGCAAGACTAAACTCTATAACGATAAATAATAAGCATCAACTCACAAGCGATATTGATTAAATTATTTCGCAAAGATTTAATATACCCTTGACCTGCTAACAATTTATTTCTTTTTAACACCAAAAAAACAGAACTTTTTCACGGAAATCTCGTTTAAAAGTGAAGAAAAGCGTGATATATTTCGCTTTTTTTTGTACTTTTGAACTCTTAAACTAAAACGTAGCATGAGGCAGCTTAAAATAACCAAATCAATAACAAATCGCGAAAGTGCGTCACTTGATAAATATCTTCAGGAAATTGGACGTGAAGAATTAATTACAGCTGAAGAAGAGGTTATTTTAGCGAAGAAAATTAAAGATGGCGATCAGAATGCTCTGGAAAAGTTAACAAGAGCAAATTTGCGTTTCGTGGTTTCTGTAGCTAAGCAGTACCAAAATCAAGGTTTAAGTTTACCCGATCTTATCAACGAAGGAAACTTAGGTTTAATCAAAGCTGCACGCAGATTTGATGAAACGCGCGGTTTCAAATTTATATCTTACGCTGTTTGGTGGATTCGTCAAAGTATTTTACAAGCTTTAGCAGAACAAAGTCGTATCGTGCGTTTACCACTCAATCAAGTAGGTTCTTTAAATAAAATCAATAAAGCTTACAGTAAACTTGAGCAACAATTTGAACGCGAACCAAGTGCAGAAGAACTAGCTGAAATTCTTGATTTGCCAATTGATAAAGTAAGTGACACCATGAAAGTGAGTGGTCGCCATGTTAGCATGGACGCTCCTTTTGCCAATGGCGAGGAAAGTAGTTTGTTAGATGTTTTGGTGAATCTTGATTCACCAAAGGCGGATACCGGTTTAATGAATGAATCGTTAAGCAAAGAAATTGACCGAGCATTAAGTACTTTAACGGAGCGTGAGCGGGACGTTGTAAAATTATTTTTTGGCATAGGACTTAATCACGGTTTGACCTTAGAAGAAATTGGAGATAAATTTGATCTTACTCGTGAGCGTGTTCGTCAAATTAAGGAAAAAGCAATACGCCGTTTACGTCACAGCAGCCGGAGTAAATTACTTCAACAATATTTGGGATAAAATATTTGGGATAAATTAAATTATACCTTTACCAATTTTAAAGCCTCAGCATATAATGTTGAGGCTTTTTCTTTTCATAACAAATGGTGGTCTGATTACTTTTCGCGTTTTCATCGTTCAGATAGGGCTTTTTGACGAAAAAGCTCTAATTTTTAGATCTAAATCTTTACTATTAACGTTATTTAGAACACCTCTTTGACGAAAGGCGTAACCTAATATAATTGCAACCGTTAAAAAACCCAAGGCTTAACCAAAAAGCAATCCTATGGATCTTAATCTCAATAACATTACCTATTACATTTTAATTATTAACGAGGATTCCGACGATCATTGCTTTTTAAGAACTGCTTTTAATCGAGTAATTCCTCAGGCACTCATCGAATCAGTTTATAGTTCAAAAGAGACACTTGAATATGTTAAGACAACATCGTTAACACCCAATCTCATTCTTCTCGATTTAAATATGCCTGAATTATCAGGTAAAACCACAATTCAGTTACTGAAACAAAATAATGTGTTCAATAAAGTACCCATAGTTGTATATACTAGCGATACAAACATTGAAGAAAAAGCAGAGATACTAGAATTGGGAGTATCTGGCTTCTATTCAAAACCCAAGCAAATTGAAGATCTTATTTGGCTTGTAAATGATGTTAAAGATAAACATCTGCAGTAGTTACATTTCTGTTAACTAAAATATTTCGTAAATCCGTTAAATCTTTTTTTAGCTTTGCTTTCCAATTATGAAAATTTTAAAACTCATTGTTTCCATATTACTTTCGGTTGCTCTAGGACTTGTTTTTATTTATTCAGGCTATTCAAAACTCTTCCCCATTGAGACTTTCGAATTTACTTTTGTAGATATTGGCATTGCCAACTGGTATACTGCTCCAGTAATAGCAAGAATCTTAATTTCGCTTGAGTTTTTTATTGGCGTTTTGTTAATTGCTAATTACAATCTTAGAAAATTCACCCTTCCCTTTACCATTGGTTTACTTTTGTTTTTTATTCTTTATCTAAGTGTTCAAATTGCGATAGGCGGCAACAATGGTAATTGTGGATGTTTCGGTGAAAGTATTCGTATGACACCCTTGCAAGGAATTCTGAAAAATATCGCGATGATTACAATTGGTGTGTTATTATATATTTTATCAAACGGTTGGAAACTAAAATATAATGCACTGTTTACTAACCTTCTTGCAATAACAATTACTTGCGTTCCTTTTATTTTTAACCCCATAGATTACGCTTATACTTCAAACAATTTAGATGAAAAGGTAGGGTATCCACTCGAATTAAATTTATTATTTGAACCAAGTGACACCTCGAAAGTTGAAATTCCTAGCATTGAACTTAGAAAAAACAAACATGTACTTTCTTTTTTAAGTTTGACCTGTCAACACTGCAGGGTGGCTGCAAAAAAAATAAGACTCATTAAGAGAAACAATCCTGATCTTCCTTTTTATTTCATTCTTAATGGCGATAAATCTAACTACAAAGAATTTATTGAAGATACAAAAGCTACCAATATTCCCTCTAGCTTTTGCTTAGGAAAATCTTTTGTTCAACTTTCTTCAGCGCACCTTCCCAGGATATATTTTATAGACAACGGCATGGTAATTAAAAAAGTAGATTACTATGAATTAAACCAGTATATTATTGAAAACTGGATCAAAACAGGAAATCCTAATTAGTATAACTAAATGTTGCCTGGCAAGTTGGCAATTATCTCTATTCTTAAACGAATCAACTTAATACCACACTACTGTTTAAAACCTTTTTTTAATAAAGGCTTGTTTTGTGACAATATTATTTATTTTGTATTCTTAAATCCACAAAATGAATCGTTTTCTAATTTCGCTAATGATCGTTGCCCTGTCTTTATGTGCATCCGCTCAGTCATCGGGCGGTAAATTCAGAACAGAAAGCCTTCCAAGAGTGCTCTTAAATGAGCTTAACCGATTTAGAATAAGTAAGGGTCTCGACACCCTCGAAATGAGTGAAATGCTGCAGTCTGCTGCTGAAATAAGTTCTCAAGCAATGGCAGATAATGATTCGGAAAAAACTGACAGAAAAACAGCCTTGAAATTTCTAAAATACGTAAATGCAACCTCAAAAGGTGAAGAGCTGGTTATGAAGGGGGTTATAAGTAAAGGGCGGGAAGATTTTTCAACCGAAGACGTAGCAAAAGTAATTTATAATCGCTGGGAAAACAATCTAAAGGATTTACCCGTTGTTACTAATCCTAAATATTCACTAGTTGGTATAGTTGGTACCATAGATGAAGATGGTGAAAAAGTTTATGTGAGTGCTTTTTTTGGTGGTTACGATATTAAAAACGGAGGCGTTATATACAAGGATCAGCTTGAAGTGCCATTCAACAACAAATCGAAATCTCTAAAACCAGTCGAACCGAAAGCCTGCAAAACATGTGAACGCTGGCGTAACTATGACCTACTCCAAAAAGGTTTGTATGTTTCAGATAATAAAATTTATTTAAGATATCCAAACGCAAAGGATTTAAGACGTTTTCTGAAAAAAGAAAAGGATGGTTTAGCCGTTGATATCGTTCAACGAAGTCAATTTATTGCTGGAGACTACAACATCGTTGACAACAACTTACTCAATAAAGGCATTATGAGCAAAGTTCTTTATAAAGAAGCTCTCTTCAAAAAGAATTTACTCATTACAAAAGATAAAAAGGCGAATCGAAAAATAAAAGGAATAGAAGTTCTTCTTGGAAAATTCGATCCAAAAATAACTGGACCTTATGAACTGAATTTATTAGTTATTCAAAATGGTGTTCTCTGTAAAACGGTCACCCGCGGTTATAATGAAAATGCAACCATAGAAAGTAATACTCCCATTGGTTTATTGCCAATACAAAATAGCAAGGGCTTAAAACCAGCATTTGAACCAAGAAACGAAAGTTCAATTGTAAATTTTATTATTCCATTCGAAAAAAATAAAGCAGAATTTAAACAAGTAGATATTGAACCGTTTATTAAAGCTATGAATGAACCCGATTTTATTATTGATGGTTTATACATTTACGCTTATGCTTCTATTGAAGGTGATTCGCTAGCCAACTCTAAACTGCAACGCAAACGTGCCGAAAGTGTCGTAACGGTTTTACAAGGAATGCAAAACAATAAAATTAATCCTACCATTCAAACAAAAGATAGTTGGGGTTTATTTTTGCTGGAAAATGAAGATGGTAAATACGCTGACATTGTAAACCTTGGAAAAAATAAAGCAATCGAAAGAATTAATGGCGATAAAAAACTTCTCGAAGAGTTAGAACCAATATTAGCTAAAGAACGTTTTGCGCAAATAATAATGGACGTTACCTATGATGTAAGTGGGCTTAAAGAGGAAAAATTTACTACCGTAAGTTTTAACAGGGCTGCCAAAGCAAACAACAGCAAACTTGCCTATAAAATAATGGAATTTATTAATAGGCGTGTTGGTGAAGGGAAGTACGCTGCAAGCATATATGACAGCTTAAAAATAATCGACAGTCCAAAAAATACTGGTCTTTTAAACAACCAAATTTACTACAGTTATCTCGCTAATAATTCTGTTACTGATGAAGACGATAAAACGTTTGACAAACTTTTAATTTCTGAACCTTCGAATCCTATTTTACAATACAACAAAGTTTTTTGTCAGCTTAAACTTGATAGCAGTGCTGGCAACGCTGCACATCAATCAGAAGTTCAACAAACGATAAATAATTTATACGGTAAATTAGATAGCAATTACGTAAACGGATTAAATATTGAGTGGCAATTCAAAATAATGGAAACACTTGATACGCTTCCTAATTCAGAAGTACAAATGGACGCCTGTATTGCAAGAATTAAACAGTTTTATAACATAAAGGATGCTACCTGGCAAAATGCTTTAAAATTGGCCTCGGTATTTAGTAGAGTTAAAGACTACAATTATGCAGCTACCTTACTTGAACCTTACTTAAAGGCAGCCAACGTAAACGAAAATCTGGTTTTTATGTATATTAGTTTAGCGAGCAGAGTTCAGGAAAAATATTACTCGCGTACTTTTGCAAAAGCTATGGAAATTGCAAAAAATAAAAATCAGGAACGCTATTGCAAACTAATTGGGGAACCCTTTATGACTTTTCAGGTGCTTGAAAACCCCGAGGTTAAAAGGGTTTACAATTCAAGTTGTGGCATAAAATAAACACTATAATCGTTTAAAGATTAATTCAACATCACTTTAAAGTCCACAGAAACATCGCTTTCTCCCGGCCCATAGGTGCCATCCTTGGAGTCAGGTTGATGTTTTAAAGTAATATTAAGCAAATGCTTAGTAGTACCACTTGCCATTGTAGTTCTCCAAAGTGTTTGCAAACCTATTCCTCTTTGAGGTGTTCCTGCATCCAAATCCAAATAAGTAATTTTAATATCAGATCCATTTAATTTAACCGTGTATGGATTAACAGAATTAAGAATGGTATTATTTCCATTGTTATAAAAAAACATGTGCTCTACCCCTTCTGATTTCACTTCATTTGAAATAGAATCCACTGGGCTTTTTGTTTCATCCAACAAAACAATTTTCCCGTAATATGTTTTATTAGCTGCTAATGTAATAACAGAATCTGTTTGCGATGTACTTGTTGGTCCATAGAAACCAGCCTGCCCGCCATCACCGTCGGGGTCTTTAAACATATAAACAGACGATATATTTGATGCAGAGTCCGTTAAAATTAATTTAAAAGTGGTAATTACTTCCTGAGGATCAGGAGTTGGTTCAGGTTCCTTTATGGGATCTTTTTTATCTTTTTTGCAGGAAGCTGCAATCAAAAGTAGCACTGTCATTGTAATGCTAAATAGTTTAATAGTTGTTTTCATGTTTTAGTTTTTTAATTAGTTTTTTTGTAAAGTAATAATGGAATTGTAATGCGCACATTATATGAAACTCCTATTGCATCGGCGTAATACCTGAATCTGTCGAGGTATTCGCGGTAACGGGCATTTAGTAAATTTGTAGCACTTAGATTTATTAATAATTTTTGTTTTTTAATTTGTACCTCAGTTCCTAAATCAAGCCCTAATAAAGAGTAGCCATTTGGCGCAGGCGCAAAATCTACGTCCAAAGGAGAGCGCCATTGCTTTGCAACAAACTGATTATTGATTTGGAAATAGGTATTTTGAAACATTTTTTTACCCGGAATTTTGAATTTAAAATTAAGGTCTAACCTGTCTGACGGCATATAAATAAGATAATCGCTTATACTATAATTCCAAGCTCTCACAATCATTCCTTTTAATCCAAAAGAAAAGTAGTTGTTTATTAAATAATTTGATTTAAAATCAAGACCACTTATCTTTACCTTATCTTGTTTATAAACAAACACTGGGAAGGCTCCCCGGATGGTTAATTCTAATTCACCACTCGGACTTAAATAAATAAAATTCTCAAAACGATTGTAGTAAGCACTCAACTCTAGATTTAATTTTTTTGTTTTATAAATACCAGTAGCTGTTAAATTGTAACAGGTTTCCGATTTAAAATCAGGATTCCCTCGTTCAATTGTTGCAGCTCCCTGATGAATGCCATTGCTGTACAACTCATTAGGTGCTGGTGCACGCCAGGCAGATCCTGCATTTACAAATAAATTAAACACTGAATTTGGTTTCCAAATTACACCGGCATTGTAAGTGCTATTTTTAAAAGTTCTAAGATGTTCTTTCCAATCCTTTCCTTCATAGAAATAAGACTGTAAATGCTTTTCATCGTAGCGGATTCCAACTTCCATTTCAATATATCTTTTCACATAACGCTCTGTTGCAAATACACCAAAAGAATTGCTTATGTAATTCGGAATAAAAAAACGTCCCGAATAAATGTTTTTTTGATTCATATAACTTAAACCAAATATTCCTCTAAACGCTTTTATGTTATCGTGTTCTAAAATTGCATCAGCCGTTTGTGAAGTAATACCCAAATCAAGATCTGGTGCTACTTTGCCTGTTTCTTTCTCTAAAGTAGTTAAGCGACGTAAGTCAAACTCTTGTCGTTTATTATACTGCCAGGCACACAGAATTTTCGCTCGCCACTTAGAAGAAAAATGGTAATGTGTTAAGCCTTTAATGAGTTCATGTCCAATCACCTGATTTGGACGATCAATAGAAAAAGAAAAAGCTGCAAGACTATCTATTGGTTTATTAAGTTGTAGTGCCTTAGTTAAGTCCGTTAAATTTCCAATATGTGAACCTTGAAAAATTCCAATAGCAGAGTTAAACTGAGAGTAATACATTTCAGCTCCCCATTTTTTTCTGTGATATCCCAAAGCATAAGAAAAGTTTTTTTCTTCCAGACCAGTATTTGCAAGAAAATAGTTTGGTGTTTTAACGTTACCACCTTTTTTCATACTTCCTTGCAAGCGCCAACTAAAGCCTTTGAGTTTTTCGAAACTACCTTCCAAAAGTCCTGAAACTGCTCCAGTCTGGCCGTTACTCAAACCAACTAAATTCACCTCACCAGTCATAGCGGCAGTGTCGGGTAATTCATTCGGTTCAACCAAAACAACACCGGCAATAGCATCACTTCCATAACGTATGGCCCCTACTCCTTTTATCACGGAAAATTTCTTTGCTATAAATGGATCTATCTCAGGAGCATGTTCATTACCCCATTGTTGACCTTCTTGTCTGATACCATTATTTAAAATCAAAAGTCTGTACCCTTGCATACCATGCACCATTGGCTTAGAAATAGTTGCGCCTGTGTTTAATGTTGTTACGCCACTTATGTTTTTTAGAACGTCTCCCAAACTCTGACCTTTAGATTTTTGAATTTCTTCGTCTGATAATTGCTCAACAGTTTGTGTTTTTTTCATCTCAGTTCGTTTGTCCATAATATCCACCTCATCAAGATTATTCATACTGTGAGGCAGTTTCAAAAGAATTTTTTTTGACTTGTTGAGTTTTATTGTAAACAGAGTGTCATTGCAACCGATGTGCTGAACTAAAATTTGATACTCACCCTCACACAAATTAGAAAACACGAATTCACCTTTGTCATTTGTTTGAATGATCATTTCAGGCTTAAGCAGCTTTACAACAGCGAATCCTAAAGTTTCACTATTATCCTGGTCCTCAATAACACCTCTTAATATCAATTTGCAATCCTGCGATTTGACTAAGAAGCTAATTAAAAAAAGACCACATAAGAATATGTGTTTTTTTATAAACATGATAGATCATAAAATATGATCATAAAAATTACCTGATTTGAAAACTGAACAACGCTCTTAAGCGCAAGCCGGAGGGCCTCTGAGAGAGAGTTTAAACTTGGGGGAAATTAAAGTATTAAATGCAATGATTGAATTCGTTTCTTCACCTGCCTTTGAGACTACAAAAATTAAATCTTCATTATTTGGAGGTGTCGCTGACGAAGAAAATACATAATCACAAATTGAACAGGTATGTTCGGCTTTACAAAAATGAATATCCTTCTTTGAACAATGATCATCACTGAAATGCTCAAAATCATGCGAAACCTTTTCCACTAATTGAAAAAGAAGCAAAACGATCATGAGTACTGAGGTAAATGAATGAATTTTTTTCACTTTAAAATAATTATAATAAATTTAATTTTGATTTGGTTCAAATAGAATTATTGGGCGCCAAAAATACTCGAAACTACTGTCCAACTGGTGGACCTCTCAAAAGAGAAATAGCATAAGAAATGCTGTTAAAATGAATTGCTTTTTCGGCAATTTTATTCGTGTTTTTTGCTTTGGATGGAATAAAACTATAAATGAATTTAAATAAATTAAAGTAAGAAGGTTTATTATATTTCTCAATATCACAATCATCGGTTGATGTATGTGATTTTACTTTTGTTTCCTTATCAATTGAAATCGCAGAATGGTCGTGATGTAGAAGAGCATGAATATAAACCTTTGGTGTAGCTACCCAAAGCGCCATAAGCACCAAAAAGGCCGATACAGAAATCTTTATATACTTGTTCTTAAACATTTTACACAACAAATTAAGAGAATTTTGCCTTCAGTTGCAACATTTTAACACAAATACCAGTGATCAAGTAAAAAGTTAAAGTATTCTTTACCTTTTCTTTACAGCTTGCTGCCTCTGTTTAGCCATGTCTTCTAAACGTTTCTGAAAATTTGAAACCTTAGCTGGCTTTTTCATGTTCGCTTCTAACTTCAATCGAATTTTTTGATCGCTCACAATCTTTTTAATAATCCAGTTTTGCAAGAACGTGAACATATTCGCTAAGAAATAATACCAGCTAAGTCCGGCAGCATAATCATTCATAACGGCTAAAAATATTACCGGCATAAAATACATCATAAATTTCATTCCAGGCATTTGATTATTCTGCTGTGGCATCATACTGCTATTCATATACGTATAGGCCAATGTGCTCACAAACATCATCAAGGCAAACAAACTCACATGATCTCCATAAGCCCAATTAATAAATGGTACATATCCAAAATTCCAGATGCTATCAAAAGTACTTAAGTCGTCAGCCCATAAAAAACCTTGCTGACGTAACTCTATGGCAGCTGGCATAAAGTTGAACAGGGCGATTAAAATTGGAAATTGTAACAACAGAGGTATGCAACCAGACAATGGATTTACACCCGCCTTTCGATAAAGTGCCATTTGTTCTTGTTGTTTTTTCATTGGATCTGCGTTCTTCTCAAACTTGGCGTTCAATGCGTCCGTTTCCGGTTTTAAAACACGCATTTTTGCACCGCTCATATATGTTTTATAAGCAATCGGCAGCAATACAATTTTTACCACCATAGTTAGAATCAAAATCACGATTCCTAGATTCATAAATCCTAACCAATTAAACAATGGAATAACCATCCATTTATTAATGTAACTGAAGATGCTCCAACCCATCGGAATAATGCTCTCAAGTTCCCAGCCATAGTCCGAAATTGTATAATAGTGATTTGGTCCAAAATAAAATTTATAAGAAAATTTTTCATCTGCGCCATGGTTGTATGGTATACCTAATTCGCTTTTCACAGACTTTACAACCGTAGTTGAATTAGGGCGAGAAGATGATTTTATAAAACTTCCTGCTTTATTAAAAGAATTATTTGCAACAATAGTCGAATTAAAAAATTGCTGTTTAAAGCATACCCATTTTATATCGGCTTCACTTAATTCTTTTTCTTCATCCTTCACAGGATTTATATAATCAGGACTATTGATAGTTTGTTTAAAATAAATAGTAGCGGCCTTTTTTTCTTTTTCAATATATTTTTCTTGACTTGGGAATAACATGCTCCAATTGAGTTGCAATTGGTCTTCTGTTTGAGAGATGATGTCTTGCATTCCAACAAAACGAATTTCAGACTCAACAATATAATCGTTTGGTTTAAGGGAGTATGCGAACTCCATGTAACTTCCAGGTTTGGACGTTTCAAGTTTTAAAATAATACTTGAAGCAGTTTGCGAAACAGATTTAAAATAAAAACTATCTGTTGAAAACAAACGAGATCTGTCGTAAGCATTTAGTTTTAAAGAAAAATTTGTAGAGTCTTTATTAAACAGTACTAGGCTGCCAGTCTCATCCGGGCGATGATATTTTTTTAATTCTACTTTTTCTATTTGACCGCCTTTATTAGAAATTGTAGCTTTTACGTTTTCGTTTTCAATAACAAAGGTTTCAGATTTTCCGACTGCAGAAATTGCAAAGTCTTTGTATTTATCGTTTAAAGCAATAGATTTATCAGACTCAGATAAATTAACGGTTTGTTTAAGCGTATCAGCAACCACTGGAGGAAGAGCCGCCATCTTTGCGGCCTCTATTGCCGCATATTCTTTTTGAACCGTTTCAATTGAATCTCTAATTTGTTTATTTCTTGCAATTTGTTCTTTTGAGGGTCCACTAAAATACAACCACACACCTAAAATTGCTGCTATTAAACCCAGCCCGATTAACGATTTTTTATCCACTTCAATTAATTTAAAGACGGCAAATTTAGCATTTATTTAGCGGTAAAAAAACATAAAGATTGGGCTCAATTATTAACTCAGATTTAAAACTTTTCACCCTCAAGTCTGGCAACTACTGCACTCGCAACCGCATTACCCACTACGTTTGTAGCACTCCTACCCATATCAAGAAACTGATCGACAGCCAATAATAACAATAATCCTTCTACAGGGATTTTAAACATTGTTAACATTCCGGCAATTACTACGAGCGAGGCACGGGGAACTCCTGCCATTCCTTTACTTGTAATTAACAGAATCAACATCATTTTTATCTGATCTGCAGCTGAAATATCCATACCATAGCTCTGTGCTATAAATACAGTTGCAAAAGTCATGTACATGATGCTACCATCAAGATTAAAAGAATAACCTAATGGTAAAACAAAGCTTACAATGCGATTACTAATACCATGACTCTCTAAAGCTTTAATCGTCTGCGGCATGGCGCTCTCACTGCTTGCTGTGCTAAATGCTAGTAAAATTGGTTCTTTAATATCTTTCATCAATCTGAAATAATTTATTTTAAATATTATACATATCGCAAATAAAACTCCAAAAACAAAAAATAAAAGTCCTCCAAAAAAACAGAGCATCAGGTAACCGTATGCACTAAGAACTGATAAACCTTGCTGAATGACTACTGCGGTTATTGCACCAAACACTCCTACGGGTGCGAAATTCATAACGTAGTTCGTTACTTTAAACATAATGTGTCCAATACTATCAAAGGCTTTGATAATTGGTTTTCCAATTTCTCCAACAGCAGCAGTTGCCACACCAAAAAATAAGGCAAATACAACAATAGGTAAAATATCGTTAGATGCCATAGAACGAATAATACTCTCAGGAATTACATGATCAATAAAATTCTTAGAAGTTTGTTTAGAAGATTTGATTCCTGCATCAATAGAGGCCTCTGGACGCTCTAAATGGAGTACTTTGCCAGGTTCAAACACATTCACAATTACAAGGCCCAAAGCCAATGCAATTAATGTTGCACTTGTAAAATAAACAATCGTTTTTAAACCAATTCTCCCAACGCTTTTAAAATCGCCCACCTTGGCAACACCCATAACGAGCACTGCTAAAACAAGTGGAGCGATAATCATTTTTATTAGATTAAGAAAAATATCACTTAGTATTGAAAAATTAGACGCTACACTTTTTTTAATCTCGCTTAATTGATGAACTTCGTATTTAGTGAGACTTTTTTCGACTTGCTTTTTTATAGTCGGATTTGATATCTGTTCCGTCAACGACCTATCGTATTTAAATGCATTGCTATCAATTGATAGATTAATGATATAGCCTAGTATTAGACCCAAAATCATTGCAATAATAATAAACCCAATTAATTTGTTTTTTTTGAAATAGCTCATAATTTATAATACCTCTTGTAAAATTTCCATTTTCATTCCTCTAGAACCCTTTATTAACACCGTATTCTCTGATACTTTAGCTTTTTGAAGATAATCTTTACATTCCAATGTTGTTCTAAAATTTTTATATCCGATAGCTATCGGGTTTCCTTCTGATAGTTTAAAAAATTCTTCTCCAACCAAGATCACATTTTTAAATTTCTTTTCCTTTAATAAATCAATTATTCTCTGGTGTTCTTCTATGCTGTATTCGCCAAGCTCATACATATCACCCAATAAAAGTAGTTTATTCTCCGCTTTATATGTTGCAAAATTTTCAATTGCAACCTTCATGCTATTAGGATTGGCATTATAAGCATCCAGAATAATTGTATTGCTTTTTGTCTTCACTAATTGTGAACGATTCATATCAGGCACATACTGTTCAAGTGCCTCTTTTATTTGTTTATCATTTACCTTAAAAAAATTACCAACGCAAGCTGAAGCCAAGCAATTAATAAAATTATAATTTCCTATTATCTGTGTATGGATTGTTTCATGCTTATTCCAATCTTTGTCACCATAACGTGTTGTCATCTTGAAGCTAACATTGTCCCCATTAGTACAATCTTTGCCAATTAAATCGTAAAGCTTTTTAGTTCCGTAGGTTATTTTATCATTCTCGAACGCCAGCTCAAACAAAACCTCATCATCGCCATTAATAAAAGCCTTAGCGTTGCTATTTTTTAGAAATTTATATAATTCACTTTTACCTTTCTTAACACCTTCAATACCGCCAAAACCTTCCAGGTGAGCCTTACCAATATTTGTAATAAGTCCATAATCTGGTTCAGCAATTTTGCACAGTGCATCTATTTCACCCTGATGATTTGCTCCCATTTCTATAATAGCAAATTCATGTTTTTCTGTTACACGCAAAAGTGTAAGCGGCACACCAATGTGATTATTAAGATTTCCAATCGTTGCGAGTGTGTTGTATTTTTTTGAAAGAACTGTTTTTATTAATTCCTTGTTCGTTGTTTTACCATTACTACCGGTAATGGCCAAAAACGGGATTTTGAATTGTCTTCTATGAAAATTTGCAAGTTGTTGAAGTGTTAATAGAACATCTTCTACAACTAAAACCTTATCGTTGGTTACGTATTTTTGATCATCAACAACAGCCGCACTGCATCCTGCTTCTATCGCGTTTTGTGCAAATTCATTTGCATTAAAATTAGAACCTTTCAGCGCAAAGAACATGGCATCTGTTTCAAGCTTGCGCGTGTCGGTGCAGATTTTCTGACCTGAATTTAAATAAACCTCATACAGTTTTTCAATACTTATTGGAAGAGCCATTCTGCAAAATAAAAAAACCCTTAAGCAATCACCTAAGGGTTTTAAAATATTTATTAAAAGTTTTTATTTACTACCTAAGCCAACTGGGCTACCGACACGAGTCATAGAACAACGGAATCCTAACCATGCACTAGCTTGGCGTTGGTCTAAATATCTACGGGTACCAGGAACTAAGAAGAAAGCGCGATCTCTCCAGCTACCTCCTTTAAATACACGAGACTTGTCATTAATTAAAGATGTTTTAGCATATTCATACATTAACTTTGCAGCCTTTTCGGTGTATGCATCTTCTCCTTCGGCAAAATAAATACTCGAATTAACGTCACCGTCCATATAATTTATATAATCAGCGGCTTTATAGTTTCTACGCTCATCTAAATTATCTGTTGATACAGCACTTGAAACCTCTCTCCATTGAACACGACCTGGAATATCAGATTTTCCTTCTGGCGTAGCATTATTGTTTCCTTGTGGATCAACAGTCATTATCGCTAAAACACTATCAACAACCTCGATAGGATCAACACTCGTTCCATGACGTGTAGGGTTATTAACTTTATGCGTGAATTTTTGGTAAATTGGTCCGTCAACATTTGTCATAATCTCACCACCTAAACCACCAACAAGAGTAGTACTATCACGTACCTGAGTACTAAAAACATTACCACGGAAAGGACGGAATTCATCCGCATCCTGAAGTGTATTTGGACGATAAACGTCCATTACCCACTCACATACATTTCCTGACATGTTATATAAGCCATAATCATTAGGCCAGTAGCTATATACTGGAGCAGTTACGTCAGCATTATCATTTAAGAAACCAGCTGTACCCATGTAGTCACCAGCCCCTCTTACAAAATTCGCATTGATTTGTCCTAAATATTTATCGGTAGCATTACGCACGCCGTGACCATTCCATGGGTAAATACGACGATCTGTAATACGTTCTCCAATTGTGTTTCCAATTAAACCATAAGCAGCGAATTCCCATTCAGCCTCTGTTGGAAGTCTGTATTTTGGTAAAAATATCCCGTCTTCCATTTTAACATCACGCTCAGGGTTTTGACCGTCAAATGAAGGAAGCTTGGTTTTTAACTGACCTTGCCATTTTCCTGAAAGATAAGCTTCAGTACTGAAATAATCTTGATCAGAAGGTGCTTGAGTATGTTCCAATAAACCCTCGCGAATAAGAATAAACTCATTAACACGATCCGTTCTCCAAGCACAAAATTCGTTAGCTTGTAACCAATTTACACCCACAACAGGGTAATCGCGATAAGCTGGATGACGAAGGTAATATTCTACATAAGGCTCATTGTAAGCCAATTTTTCACGCCAAACAAGCGTATCGGGCAACGCTTTGTAGTAAATATCTGGAAAAACAGGTCCAAAAACCTTATTTGTCCAAAATAAATATTCAAGATAAGAAAGATTACTTACTTCAGTTTCATCCATATAAAAGGAAGATATCGTCACTCTTCGAGGTACATTATTCCACTCATAGGTAACATCGTTTTCTGTACGCCCCATAGTAAAGGTACCACCTTCGATAAGCACAAGACCAGGACCAGTTTCCTGCTCTTCATATGGCGGCTTCTCAAAACCACCGTTTGCAGGGTCATTATAAGCCCATCCAGTCACTGGAGAGCGTTCCTGAGAGCACGAAACCACGATAACTGCCATAATAAAAGCTAGCGATCTACGGTTTTTTATCCATTTTATATTCATAATTACAAGACAATGATTAAACGCTATAACGTTATATTTACTAAAAGGTTACAAATATAGTTAAAAAGAAGGACAACTAATAGTCCTGTATTTTTTCCGTTTTGTTTTACATTCAAACTTAATTTGAATCGAAATTTCGTGCGCTCCAGCAGTGTTACCTGCTAATTTTGAGACAGTTACGTCATAACTATAGCCCGCTTGAAAATTATCATTCTTAATTCCAATCAATGCAATTACAGCATCGGCATTTCTGTACCATAATCCTGCAACAAATGGTCCTTTAACATAATAAAGTCCTAAGTTAAGTTGATTAAATTTTTGTTGAGATTGAAATAAGATATTAGGAGAGAGGTAACTTTCATTCCCTTTTTCCAAAGTTATAATAGCACCCGCATGCACAGTGAATTTCGCTGGTAACTTAGAGCTTCCTAACAACCCTTCATCAGGTTGGTTAAGATGATGCGCTGCAAATCCAAAGAAATAATTTTTACTATATCCTAAAACACCAACCGAGAAATCTGCATTACTTTTATTTTGAGAAGGCAATGCTTCTCTGGTATTCCAAACAAAACCACGTCTTGCATCAATCATATCTCCGAAATGGAGATTTTGAACATCAAGAGATTTTTGCATATAAGTTGCTTGAAGGCCAAATTTTAAAGAAAACTCCCTATTAATTACAGCTTGATAAGAATAAACCAAACTTGCATTAGTCGTTTTAAGGGTTCCATGCGCTTGATCATCCGTGGTAACCAAAATTCCAAGTCCACCTGCTAAAGCATCTACGTGAAGATCTCCAGAAAACGAGTATGTAACGTATCTACCTGATAAATTAGGCCATTGATTACGATAATTCATGGAAATTCTCGGACAACGAGCCGTGCCGGCAAACGCAGGATTTAAATACAAAGGGTTAGCGTAAAATTGTGTGAACTGAGGATCTTGAGCCTTCAGGTCAAATAAAAACACAGTAAACACTAATATCGGGAACAGAACGCGTGAATTCATATGAGCATATTAACCTAACCTATTTCACAAATATATAAATACATTTTGAAAAACAAAAAAAAATACAAAACAATATTTAGAGACTCTGTCCGTTATTTTGCTGTACTTTGTATGATTAATATAATATCCATGAAACTCAACCGAATAATCACTTCCATTTTTCTCTTCGCACAACTCTCTTTTTTTGCACAGACTGAGTTAAAAGAGTCATCGCGTATCCTGCGCTCCAACACTACTGATACAGCTTTTATTCATCTTGAGATGTCACTCGCTGATTATGATATTCGTAAGAAAGATTTGCCTTATTTTACCATCTCAAAGGCAACTGGATACGATGAACAGGCAATTCCAATATTAGTCGTTAAAAAAGTGATTCCTGTCGAAAAGTCACACGGTGAAGCGATAAAGAAGTATTTTTCTGATTTTATCAGCAATCAGTTCATTACTGAAAAAGTTGCAAGTTTAAGTAAAAATCAAAATTTAAATCACTATAAATTATTTCCATTTAGATATAATGCTTTAAATCAACTAGAAGAGCTTGTAGACTACGATGTAACGTGGCAAGTTTCTAACCTTAATAATTCCGTAGCTCGAGAAGCTGCGAGTGTTAGCTTTGCTTCTGCGTCAGTTCTTGCAAATGGAGAATGGTACAAAATTGCTGTTACAGAAACGGGTATACACAAACTAAGCAAAGCCTTTTTTAATTCTATTGGAATAAACACTGCTAATCTAGATCCGAATAAAATTAGAGTTTTTGGAAATGGTGGCAAAATGCTTCCTGAACGTAACAAAGATTTTAGATACGATGATTTGGTAGAAAATTCAATAAAAGTTGTATTAAGTGAAGACGGTTTGTTTGATTATGCACTGTTTTATGCAAGCTCTACCACCGAATGGATTAAAACCAATTCAGCTACAAGTTTAAAATTTAAACCTATAAAAAACATTTATAGTGACACCAGTTTTTATTTCATAAATGTTGGTCAGGAACAAGGAAAACGTATTGCATCAAAATCCAGTCTCTCGCAAAACCCTGATTTTATTAGTAATTCTTATGATTATATAAATTACCATGAAGAAGATATCATTAACTTTGGCAAGAGCGGAAGAGAATTTTATGGGGAGTATTTTGATCTTACAAGTTCATATAACTTCTCTTGGTCTGACGGAGATTTCTTAAATGATTCTATCTATGCGGAATTAACTGTAGCGGCCTTATATACAGATACAACAACATTTATTTTGAATGGAAATGGTTTAAATTTTCGTGCAACTACTGCCGCTATTCAAATAGGAACCTATTCAGATTTTGCATCAAAAGTAACACGATCAGGTAAAGCAATTAATTCCAATTCTTCGTCCATTATACTTGCCGTATCAAAATTGACTTCAAAAAGCGTGGGCTGGTTAGATAAACTAACTGTAAATGCTAGACGATCACTAACTTTTAGAGGGAAGCAGTTTTCGTTCCGAGACAGTCGTTCAAAAGGTTTGGGTAAAGTATGTAATTTTAGTATTTCCAATACACCAAATTCTGTTTTTACTTTATGGAATGTTACAGATAATTTAAATCCTTTTGAGCAAGCATATATTACTGTTGGTTCGGCTATAAATTATACTTGCAAAGTTGATTCCCTAAATGAGTTTTGTATTGCCCCCATAAATGATTATTACTCACCAGTTTTTGTAGGGAAAATTGCAAATCAAAACCTTCATGCTATTAGCAAGGCGAATTATATAATAGTAAGCCACCCATTGTTTGTAAAAGAAGCTGAACGTTTGGGTGCCTTTCATCAACAAAAAGAAGGTTTAAGTTATGTTGTTGCCACTATTGACCAAATTTATAATGAGTTTGGAAGTGGAAAACAAGATATTTCAGCTATCAGAGATTTTATTAGAATGATTTATAGCCGAACAATCAATCTTACAGAGGATCAACAATTGAAGTATGTGCTCTTAATGGGAGATGGTTCTTATGATAATAAAAACAGAAATGTTACTAGCAATAGCAACCTTATTCCAACATATGAATCAAAGGAATCTTTGGACCCAATTCGTAGCGTTATTTCGGACGATTTTTATGCTTTAATGGATCCTAACGAAGGTGCTAATGCTGAAGAAGACGGAAATAGTTCTGTAGATATAGGTATTGGAAGGTTTCCTTGCCGCACATTGGCAGAAGTTAAAGCTGTTATAGCTAAAATTGAAAACTATTACCGAAAAGATCCAAATTATTTGGAGAATAATTCTGCCCCTGAAACCAGAATAGCTGTGAATGAAAGTCCTTTAGGGGACTGGCGTACTTGGTTGTTGTTTTTAGGTGATGATGAAGATTGGGCAACACACATGAAACAATCTGACAACTTAGTTAAAACCGTTAAAAATATTACATCCGATTACAATATTGATGAAATTAATCTTGACGCTTACCAACGTTTTAGCACGCCCGGCGGAAATAGATATCCTGACGCCGCGAGTGATTTTTTAAAGAGGATTGATAAAGGTGCGCTGATTTTCAATTATACTGGTCATGGAGGTGAAGTTGGTTTAACGGCAGAACGAATGATTGATATGGAAATCATCAATACTCTTAATAATTTTAATAAGTTACCTTTGTTTATTACTGCAACATGCGAATTCAGTCGATATGATGATCCAGGTAGAACGTCGGCTGGTGAGGCTTGTTTATTAAATCCTAAAGGAGGCGCCATTGCACTTTATACAACGTGTCGAGTAGCCTATTCCACCTTTAATGAATTAATAAATACGGAAGTTTTAAAAAGATTATTTACACGCTTGCCAAACGGTAAATGGCCTACTTTAGGAGATGCAATTGCACTAACTAAAGCGCAGTTAACACAAAAATACTATTACGCTAATTTTCATTTGCTTGGCGATCCGGCATTAACCTTGGCTTACCCGGAAGAAAAAGTAATTACATCGCACTTTAACAATGTCGCTTTAAGTCCGACATCATCTGATACAATAGGATCACTATCAAAAATAACTGTAAAAGGATTTGTAGCTGATAAAGGTGGTAAAAAACTTAGTAATTTTAATGGTATCATTTATCCCACAGTTTTCGACAAGGAGCAAACAATTGTTTGTTTATTAAATACAATTGAGTCGGGAGTTAGTTCTGGCACGGCTGGTAACATAGTCCCCTTTACGTTTAATATGCAAAAAAACATTTTGTACAGAGGTAAATCTCTTGTTACAAATGGAGATTTTTCTTTCACATTTATCGTTCCGAAAGACATTAGTTTTTCTCCAGGGCCAGGTAAAATAAGTTACTATGCAACGAATGGTGTTGTTGATGCAGGTGGTTATTACAATAAGATTGTTGTTGGAGGAGGTTCAGCGACCAGTCAAATAATTGATAACGAAGGGCCTCAGGTGAATTTATTTCTAGATGATAAAAATTTTGTAGCAGGAGGTGTAACCAGTGAGAGACCGGTTCTTTTTGCCGATTTAGTAGATTCAAGCGGTATTAATACTGTTGGAACTGGAATTGGCCATGACATCTCAGTAATTCTTGATGCAAATACAAGTAAACCAATTGTGCTTAATGATTATTACGAATCCAATCTAAACAGTTATCAGAGCGGGAGGGTTCGCTATCCCTACGGTAAATTGGAAGAAGGTAAACATACCCTAACCTTTAAAGTTTGGGATATACAAAATAACTCCACAACAGTAACTAGTGATTTTATTGTTGTAAATAGTGCTGAACTTGCATTAAAACACGTTTTAAATTACCCGAACCCCTTTACTACTCACACTAAATTTATGTTTCAACATAATCAAGCATGTAATCCTCTTAAGGTAACTGTGCAAATTTATACTGTGAGTGGAAAAATAGTTAAAACATTACAAAAATCTACCAGTTGCGAAGGGTCTTTGTCTGAAGGGATTGACTGGGATGGCAGAGATGACTATGGAGATAAACTTGGCCGAGGTGTTTATATCTATAAATTAGCTATCTTAGACGTTGAGAATAAAAAAGCTGAAAAAATTGAAAAATTGGTTATTCTAAATTAGTATTTTAGTAGCCCGAAAAATTAGCACCTTTTATAGTAAAACACATTAATGAAAAAACATCTTTTAATCGCACTAAGTTTAATTGTAACTGAAACAAGTTTTGCTCAGTCTAAAATTAATTCTGATCAGCTTGGTGGTGGAACCAATGCAATAACAACTGCAGTACCCTTCTTATTGATCAGTCCTGACAGTAAACAAGGCGCAATGGGAGATGTTGGAGCTGCTACCGACCCGGATGTTAATTCTATTCATTGGAATGGAAGTAAACTTGCTTTTATGGATAAAAAATTTGGGGTTGGATGTACAGTTACTCCCTGGCTTAGATTATTAGTTCCCGATATTAACGTTTATTACTTGGCTGGTTATGCTAAAATAAATGACAAACAAACCGTTGGAGCTTCACTTCGTTATTTTAGTTTAGGTAATATTGAGCTTACCGACGCAACCGGAACATCCACAGGTAATTATAAACCAAATGAGTTTGCGATTGATCTTGCTTTTTCTCAAAAACTTTCTAAAAACTTTTCGCTTGGTGTAGCTACACGCTATATCTATTCGGGTATTAGTAAAGCATATTTTAATGGAAACTCTGGTAATGCTGCAAGCACTTTTGCGGTTGATTTAAGTATGTTTTATAAAAGTGATAAGTTTAAACTTGGCGGTAAAAACTGCATTGGAACAGTTGGACTTGCAATTACAAATGTTGGTGCAAAAATTAAATATTCGAACGATCAAAATTTTATTCCAAGTAATTTACGCTTGGGTGGTGGTCTTAAAGTTGAAATAGACGACTATAACACGTTTGGGCTCTATGTTGATTTTAATAAACTACTTGTGCCTACCCCGCCAATTTATAAATATAGAACTGATTCTCTTGGAAATCCAACAACTGAGATAGAGATAAATCCTGCGACAGGTAAAAAGGAAATTGCCGAAGGGAAAGATCCTAACGTTTCTGTTCCTACCGGTATTGTTCAATCTTTCGGTGATGCACCAGGTGGGTTTAAGGAAGAAATGCAAGAGATAAACACAAGTGTAGGAATGGAATATTCTTACAATAAAATATTTGCAGTAAGAGCAGGTTATTTTCATGAATCTAAAAATAAAGGATCTCGCCAATTTTTTACTGTTGGTATCGGTGCTAATTTTAATGTCATCGGCGTCGATTTCTCTTATTTAATTCCTACCACTATAAATAATCCTTTGCAAAGAACCTGGCGCGTCACATTAAGTTTTAATTTTAATGGTGCTGGTACTGCAAGTGATACTCCGAAAGTAGAACCTTAGTTTCAACTCTTCACACAACGCTGTGCATAATTGCACAGTGCACTTCAAACATATAGCCTATGCAAAGACCATCTTTGTATATGCTAAGAATTATCTTTCTACCTTTTTTCATTTTTATTTTTTTTCTTATATCCTGCAGAGAAAATGATAATGGAAACGATTCCCGAACAATATTCAACTACAATGAAATGAACGGAATTACGTCGCTGGATCCAGCCGCTGCAAGTAATTTTGAAAATATTTCACCCGTAAACCAATTGTTTAATGGTCTCGTCCAAATGGATGATAGCTTAAATGTAAAACCTTGTATTGCGCATTCTTTTAACATAAGTGAAGACGGTTTATGCTATACGTTTTATTTACGCAACGATGTTTTTTTTCATAATAATGTTTGTTTTGAGAATGGTGAGGGACGAAAAGTTACTGCTAAAGACTTTGTGTATAGTTTCAACAGACTGTTTGACAGTAAAGTTAGCAGTGCGACTTCATTATTAGATAAAGTTGATCGGAGTGAAAAAACAAATTACAAAGGTTTTGTTGCCGTGAATGATTCTCTACTTAAAATATATATTAAAGAACCGTTTAGCGCTTTTATTAATATTTTAACAATGAAGTACTTTAGTGTACTTCCATACGAGGCTATAGATTATTACAAATTTGATTTTAGGCGTAATCCTGTAGGTACAGGCCCTTTTATTTTTAAAATTTGGGAAGAGGGAACCAAACTTATATTATTAAAAAACCAAAATTATTTTGAAAAAGATTCCAATGGAAAGCGGTTACCATATTTAGACGCGGTGACGGTATCCTTTATTAAAGACAGAGAAACAGCCTTTATGGAACTTTTAAACGAAAAATTTGATATGTTAAGCGGAGCTGAGGCTTTTAATTCAAACGAAGTTCTAAATAAAGACGGCAGTTTGAGAGAATTTTATAGTAAAAAATTTTACCTACAAAAGGAAACGTTTCTAAAAACAGACTATATTGGAGTTCTTATTGATGAAAATTTAGAAGTCGTAAAAAAATCCCCACTAAAACTTAAAGCAATTCGCAAAGCAATTAATTATGCTTTTGATCGCGATAAACTTGTAAAATTTCTTAGAAATAGTATTGGTACGGCTGCTAATTCGGGTTTTATTCCAAAAGGCATGAAGAGTTACGATCCTGATAAGGTGAAAGGCTACACTTACCGGCCAGATTTGGTAAAAAAACTATTGACTGAGGCTGGTTTTCCCGATGGGAAAGGTTTACCTGAAATTTCTTTGCATGCAACAAACGATTATAAAGAACAAGTTGAATTTATTCAATCACAATTAGCAGAAAACAACATTAAAGTAACTATTAGTGTAGAAATGCCATCTGTATTGCGTCAAGCTGTGAATAACTGCGAATACACTTTGTTCAAAAAATCGTGGTTTGCAGATTATCCAGATGAGGAGAATTTCATGAGTTTATTCTATAGTAAAAATTTCTCACCGCAAGGCGTCAATTTTTTTCACTTTAAAAATGAAGCTTTTGATCGAGCTTATGAAATGGTCTTAAAAGAAAAGAACGAAAAAGAAAAAATAAAACTCTATAGACAAATGGATAGTATTGTAATAGATGAAGCACCTGTTATTCCATTATTCTATGATGAAGTAGTTCGTTTAGTTAATCATCACATTACTGGCCTAACTGCGAATCCGTTAAATCTTTTAAACTTAAAACAGGTAATTAAAGAGAAGAGATAAGTCATTACTAGTTATGGGCTAAACACTATACAGGTAGTTAAAAACTCAAAACTTACCGCAGAAGTGTTTGTAGTGACTTCAAGTCATTATTCTAGTAAGAAATTCTTACATCTTCTATCCCGAGCACTCAATAAGGATTAGGTGCAATTAATCCGAAAGTATCTCTTTGCTTAAATATCACTATTGTTTAGCTGGAACTAAATATTTTTTAATCGTTGTAAAAAAAGATCCTTGCTTCTTCTTGCTATTTCAACAACCGAGCCATTTGTTAATTCCGCAAAATATCCATTGTTATTATTGAATTTAGCTACCATTTTTAAATTAATAATATGAGAGTTATGGCATCTAAAAAAAACAGTTGGGTCAAGAAGTGCCTCATACTCTTTCATACTTTTAGAAAC
Source organism: Aurantibacillus circumpalustris (assembly GCF_029625215.1). Classification (GTDB taxonomy): domain Bacteria; phylum Bacteroidota; class Bacteroidia; order B-17B0; family Aurantibacillaceae; genus Aurantibacillus; species Aurantibacillus circumpalustris. The sequence goes on along the minus strand of NZ_CP121197.1, from coordinate 2,230,553 downwards.
TAAATGTTTTATATCATTGTCCATAAAAAAAACCGTGTAACTTCCAGAAGCTTCAAGCCGAACAATTTTTTCTTGCCTAATAAATATGATTCCATCTTTAACAGATAATTCTATAATTCCCTTGTTAGCATTTGGACTAAGGTCTAAATTTTTTTCTTTTGATATTTTTTCTGTAGCTCTAAGAATACAATTTTTTAAATCGTCACCATCAATTGGTTTTAAAAGGTAATCGAAAGCTCCTTTGCGTAGTGCATTTATGGCATATTCTTTATGCGCTGTTGTAAAAATTACTGTTGACGACACTTCCCCTATTTGCTCAAGTACATCAAATCCATTATACCCCGGCATTTGTACATCTAAAAAAACAAGGTCGGGTTTGTTACTCAGAATTAATTTTACTGCTTGAAGAGCGTTTGAGGCTGTGTTTATAATTTCAACATTATTACAATATTCATTTAATAATATTGTTAAATTTTTCAAAGACTTTTCTTCATCATCCACTAAAATAGCACTTAACATAAATAATTATAATTTAACATTAATAAAAACTGTTGTTCCAAGTGAGCTTCCCTTGTTATCTTTTTTGTCGAGTAAATTAAATGAAATAACCAATCCAAACACTGTTTCTAAAACATTTAACCTATCTTGAGTTATATCCATACCAAAAGATCTTCGTTTTAATTCCTGTTTACTAAATTTTCGTGAAGCCTCTCTCCCTATTCCATTATCGTCAATTTCAATTACCAGATAATCTTCTTTTTTAGAAACGGAAATAGTTAATTTTTTATTGCCTTCTTTTAACAATAAACCATGCCAAATAGCGTTCTCAACAAAAGGTTGAATGATTAATGGAGGCAAACGCACATCATTTAAAAAAACATCTGGAGATACTTTGAGTTCATAACTAAAAGCGTTGTTAAAACGCAGAGATTCAATATCCAAATACAAGTTAATAGTTTCTAATTCGCTTGAAAGGGTAATTAATTCTTGTTTACTTAAATCCAGAATATTACGCATTAGCTGCGAGAATTTTACTAAATATTTGTTTGCTAATTCCTTTTCATTTGTAAGCACATAATGTTGTATTGAGTTTATTGCGTTAAAAATAAAATGAGGGTTCATCTGGCTTCTAAGTGCCTTCATTTCAAGTTGAGCGAATTTGCTTTGCAATTCATTCTGGATCCGCTCATTTTTTCTGACATAAATAATACGCCAACGAATAATTAAGATAACAAAAACAATAAATACGATAACTAGTAAAATAAAATTCCAATACTTAATTACTGTATCTCCAAGCTTAATTGTTTGCTCAGCTTGTTGTTCACCAATAAACTTTGGATTTGGTTCGTGATATAGTTCATTAATTTCTCTTGGCGTAAGTAAGCGATTGTAAAACTTTACATCATCAATACAGCCATTAAACCAGGAATAATTTTTATACTTAAAGGTATCGGGCATGTTGTTACCAACATGACCAAACATGATAGAATCGCTAACAGCATAATTGGTTGCAAAGCCTTTGAAAACTTTTTGTTGAAAGTCGCCGTTTAAATATAAATAACTTGTATCGGTGTCAAACATATAAACGAGATGATACCATACATCAACTACTGCTTTTGTATAAGTAACTGCTGTTACCTGATCTTCCAAGGTGGAGGTATTGGCACCACAAAATCTTCCGTTATCCAGAACCGCGAGCACATATGCTTCGTAACGTTGGACTGAAATACGTGCTTTCGTAACTAATATTGGCATTCCGGCATAATTTTGCCGATCACTTTTATAATCATTAAGTTTAACCCAAAGGGAAAGGCTCATTACAAATTGTTTTAGATCTGTGTGCGTACCTAAAGAAATATAATCGTTTTTTCCATCAAAGCAATAGGCGGCGAATGCATTACCAAAACGATCTGTGGCAAGACTTGCGCCTCTAATAACACCATTCAATTGCCCGACATCATCATTAGCATTTCCGGAAAAATAATAAGAAGAAACTAATCCTTTGTCCAACTGCGAATACCCAAATAATTGACATAAAAAACCACAAGAAAGAAGAAGAATAAAACGTGTATTTATCATCAAGGGTGTTTTAACTAGAATAAAAATAAACTGTTTATTGAATTCAAATTAACGAAAATAATTCGCATAAAATACTTCCTTTTTATGCGTTTAATTTTAAAAATTTTACTTAACCTATAGGTGAGCTATCTCTTTAGAAAAAATAAAATCTTTCAGATACTTGTAATCAGTTCTGAATGAAAAAAAACGCTCCGAGCTTAACTTAGTTATCCTCATAAAAGATGAGCATACCGCTATTGCTATCAGCAAATAAGCTATGTTAGCATTGTGGGCTGCCCCGTTAACACCATATCTCGAAATTAAAAACGGGGCAAATATTAATGATGAAATAAAGCCAATACTATAACAAGCAAAAACTAATTTTTGTTTTCCAATCGCTGAGAAATAATAACTCATCGAACCAAATAAACTTATTAATAAAATTCCAGGAGAATAGCGTAACATTAAATTTTTTATTCCATGAAACCCCTCTCCTAAAATAAACACAAAAAATGAATCGGGAATTAAGAGTAAAATCAGCACGCACATTGTGCTAAATAAGAAACTCGCTTTACTCAAAACCAACGTAAGATCAATAATTTTAGGGGTATTACCTGCATTGGAAACTCTGGCAAGGAGTACCGGGAAAATTCCGTTAACAATTATAAGCACAGCTTCCATCAATGAAGAAGCTGATGAATAGAGTCCTACATTAGAAATATCAGGTAACAAATAATAACTATACCTATTAACAAAAACAAACGTAAGAGTTGCGACCTGAAACATAAATCCATTCACTAAAATTGGTTTCAGTTGGTACTTATTTACAGTAAATTTCCTCTTTAAAAAACGAAACTGCAAAAAAGTTGAAATTAAAAAAGAAAAAGAAAAAGAAAATAAAAGCGGGTAAACGAATGCATCAAATGTGTATTTCTTCAGGACGAATAAATAGAAGCCAATCCCAAACAATAACAAGAACGGTTGTATAAAAGAAAGAAAATTATATGCTTTAATATTTTCATTCCCAAGTAATAAAACACAATTAAATGTGTTTAATATAACCAGTAAAGATAAAATGTAGCCCACCCACTCATAACCTTTTACCTGTTTATTTAAAATCCAAAGCAAACTATTGCTTAATGAACATAAAATGAGTGTAAAAATGACTCCATATACAATAATTTTTATAAAATTGAATTTAGGAATAAAGTGGACAATACTGTATCCCGTATATACGTCATTTACTATTTGAATGACAGTAATATTTAATATAAAAATGCTTATTTCTCCTCTTGAACTAACTCCTAAATACCGTGAGGAAATAATCAGGATTATAAAATTAATTATTGCAACAGATCCTTTTGTAATTAGACTGTAAATTATATTTTTAAACATAAGTTTATATTTTACAAAAGAAGAATCTTTGAATTTTTAGTTTTACCAAACAAATTCAATAATCTGTTTTAAATCAGGATGCAAACTTTTTGCAACCGGACAGGTATGAGCGGCATGTTCATATATTTTTTTTTCCTTGTCAGAATACTCTTTTTTTGGGAATGAAATCTTAATGTGAATCTCTCCAATTCTTCTCGGTTCTTGGTACATGATTTTAGTTACTTCAGCGTGAGCACCGTCAACAGTAGTAATACCTTCCTTCATGGCTACAATTCCCATAATAGAAATCATACAACTTGCTAATGCTGTTGCTACGAGATCGGTTGGAGAAAAGGCTTCACCTCTTCCATAGTTATCTTTTGGAGCATCGGTAATAATAATTTCACCTGACTGCAGATGATGTGCTTCTGTTCTAAGTTCTCCCAAGTATTTTACTTTGCTTGTCATAGGCGTTAATTTTACACAAAAATAGGATAATAGCCTGTAAATCTTTACTTTTGTTAGGATGTTTTGGAGGCACTTTATATGCATTTCTTTTCTTTATTTGTCTGGGAATGTTATGTTTTCGCAAAACCAAAATCTACCCAGTACCAATGAGAATGGCACTACATTGAATGTTTTGTATCGCAAAGACTTCAGTGGGAAAATTTACGCAAATACGCGCGGTTATGGTTTTCTCATAAAACGGAGTAAACATGTTACCGCGAAAACAAGGAGTTTTTACGAAGTCGGTTTTCAAACTTTAAACCATCCCAAAGAAGTTAATAGTCAAGGTGAATCTGAAAATAAACGCCGATTTGTTTATGGGAAATTAAACACGGTCTTTTTGTTAAGAGGAGGGATTGGATTACAAAATATTCTTTTTCAAAAAGGTGATATAAAAGCTGTTGAAATTAGGTACTCGTATTCCATCGGCCCTGTGTTTGCGTTTGCGAAACCCTATTACTTACAGATTTATAAAAACTCAGAGCCTAAGAAAATTGATTATATTAAATTTGATTCTGAAAGTTTTCCTCCTGATAGTGGAAATATAATTGGGCGCGGAGGATACGCTAAAGGGTTATCAGAAATGAAAATTTATCCTGGGCTGTGCGGGAAATTTGATTTAAGTTTCGAATACGCTCCTTATACAAATTTAATTCGAGCGATAGAAACAGGCATTTGGGTGGAATACTTTCCTAAAGCAATCCCTATGATGGCATTTAACCCAACAGAACACTTCATTATTACATTTCATGTAGGCTTTGTGTTTGGTAGAAAATGGTTTTAAAATGGAATTGACAGACAATCTTAAAAGAGTTAAAAAACCTGATTGGTTACGTGTAAAATTACCGACCGGTAAAGAATATGTTAAAGTTCGCGGTATAGTTAGCGAGCATAAACTTCACACAATTTGCGAAAGTGGTAACTGTCCAAACATGGGCGAATGTTGGGGAGCTGGCACTGCTACCTTCATGATTCTTGGAAACATTTGTACCCGTAGTTGTGGTTTTTGTGCTGTTGCAACAGGTAAACCAAAACCGGCAGACTGGGATGAACCAAAACGTATAGCCTACTCTGTTAAACTGATGGGTGTTAAGCACTGCGTTATTACAAGTGTTGATAGAGACGATTTAAAAGATGGCGGTTCAATTATATGGGCAGAAACCATCAAAGAAATAAGAGCAATTAGTCCTGAAACAAAATTCGAGTGTTTAATTCCTGATTTTGCTGGAAAATGGGAAAACCTTCAAAGAATCATTGATGTAAAACCAGATATCGTTTCACATAACATTGAGACAGTTAGACGTTTGACAGCTCAAGTGAGAATTCAAGCAAAATATGACCGAAGTTTAGAAGTTTTGAAACGTTTGGATGAAGCGGATGTAAAAACTAAATGCGGTTTAATGGTTGGGTTAGGAGAAACCGAAGAAGAAATTTATGAAACCATTAATGATTTATCTAACGTTAAATGTGATGTTCTTACAATTGGGCAATATTTACAACCAACTCCTAAACATATACCTGTAGCGAAATTTGTGCATCCTGATGATTTTAAAAAGTACAGAGAGTATGCGTTAGGAAAAGGGTTTCGTTTTGTAGAAAGCGGGCCTTTGGTTAGATCTTCTTACCACGCCGAAAAACATATCTTCTAAGAAAAAATTTTACGAAGTCTAAATGATGCCGACATCATTAATCTTTACCCAACCTTCGTTGCCGTTATCAAGTTTAATTAATAACCAATCCCCGTTATTCTCCACCACACGAATTTTTGTGCCTTCGTGTAAAGAAAATTTAACCTTAGCGAGAGCTGTTGGCTCATTCATTATTTTAATTTCCTTTGCAAGAATGATTGCAAACTTATTCTCATACTTCGCGTTTACCGCAGAAGAACCAAGAAAATAAGTTATAAAAAAACCGATAAATAAAACAGAACTTAATACAAGAGAAATTCGTTTTACAAGAAGTTGAGTGGAACTAATAAAAAAGAAAAAAAGAACCGCTGCCAAAAATAAAGCGATAATTGTAAGCTTAGCCCATGTTGTTGTAGAAAAGGAAGATAGCAGGTTTGTTTTTACAGCACTGATGAAAAAGTTTTCTTTAGCATCTATTTTATCGATTGTTTTGCCCGCTGCTATTCCCAGATTGAGTCGCACATCCTCATCGTTCGGTTCAATTTTTCGTGCCAATTCATAATAATAAATTGCTTTGCCTAGTTCATTATTTCTGTAATAAGAGTTTCCTAGGTTAAAATAGAGTTGATACGACGTGTAGCCTTCTTGAATTAGTTTCTCATAACTCTCAATTGCTTCCTTGTATCTTTTAGAGTCATAAGCTTTTTCTGCTTTTTCTAAGAAAGGATTAGAAAATGCAGGCGAGGCAAAGAAAAGAATGCTTAATGTTATGAAGATTACATTTTTCATCCTGCTTTTTTGTTTAATTGTTGTTCTATATCCGTTATCAAGTCCACAGTATCTCTGTATACAGATTGTAAATCCCCACTAACTGCGCCTGGTGCATATTTTGCATATTCACTCGTGTCAAGTGTTGACACCAATTTATTAATTGTAGTTTCGTTAATTAGTTTGTGTACCAATATTGTTTTAACCTTATCGCGTGACAAGTCTGCAACAGGAATAAATAATTTATGACTTAAGTAATTATTCATTGCATTAAGGACTTCAGTATAAAATTCATCCTTTTTATTTTCGAGCATTAGTTTTTCAACCTTAACTAATTGCTTTTTTGCGAGTTTAGCAGCTTTACGCTCATTCACAAGCGCTTGATTACTGTTATTTTTAATGTATTTTCCTCTGAGAATTAAAACTGCAACTAATCCTAATAAAGGAAGAATGAGTAAAATAATATGAGTTGACGAATTAAAAAACTCCTTCTCTGATTTAAGAAGTTCGAAATTTCCCTTCTTAATATAACGGACATCGTTCTCTGTTTCTTTTACCTGGCTATGTGAAGTATAAACTTGAGCTCCCACACTATTAGGGTCCGGTGGTAGTACCTTAATTAGAATTTCTCCTGAAGGAACTGTCACATATCTTTTTGTATCTAAGCTAAAATAACTAAAATCAAGTCCTTTAAGCTGAAACTCCCCTTCATTACGAGGAATTACAAGGTAATCAAACGTTTTAGAATTGACCCCCTCGGAAATTTTAGGTGCGTAAGTTTCAAATCCTTCCGGAAGTTCTAGATTAGGCGCACCAACTAACTTTAAATTTCCTTTGCCTGTAATCGTCATCTTCAAATTAAAAGCTTCGTTAGCTTTTAACTCATTCCGCGTAACCTGAATTTTGCATTGAAATACACCAACCGCCCCATTAAAATTTTCTGGTTTACCTTCTTCTGGAAGTGGCAAAACCTCAATGGTAACAGGCTTACTATATGCGTTTACATTTATATCTTCATAACCATTTGCTCCAAAAAATTGTTCGAAAATATTTCTTGGTTTTGAGCTGGTCTGTTTTCGAATAACCAGCCCTTGTTCAATCGAAGGCAGAGTTATTTTTCCCGATTTATTTGCAATAGCTTCAGTACGGTATAACTCATAAGTGTTGTAATTTACACCATCTACATTTTCAACGCTTACAATTCCTTTACTTGTAGACTCCTGTGCCTGAGAATAAAATCCGTCATAGGAAGGTTGAATGAACTTTTGAAGTCCGACAATTTGCAAACGACAATAAACCTTTTGTATGATGGTTACCTGCTCACCAATGTAACATTTCTTTGTGCTAAGACCTGTTTTTATAAACAAATCACCGCCATCTATTTTTGAATTCGATTTTGGATCAGGAGCATTTGCCGCTGCTGCACTTTTTACTGCTTCAATTGTAATTGACTGACTTTCCAATTTTTGTCCCCCTGAAACAATACTTGCTGGTTCTATAGTTAATTTACCTTCTCTTTTTGCAACCAAGCCATAAGATAGTATAATTTGTTGGCTTACAACTCCATTTATGTTTTGCGAACTATTGCTTTGATATGGTCCCGCAGCTACTTCAAAATCCTTAAAGGCAGGCGGTATATAATTACTTGCGTTTACAGTAATTACTATTTGAAAATCAAACGGCGTTCCAACCTGAACTTTTTTTGAACTTACTTGTCCATAAAAACTCTGAGCTTTGTTATATTGAAATAACAAGACCGAAGAAAATAAGAACACTATCCAAAATTTAACCTTGTTCATTGCTATGCAAGTTACCCCATTATTTAGGAGTTGAATTTTTATTAATTTATTTTAACGTATACAATAGTTCGCTAATAATTTTAATCGATCTACAACTCTTACCAATCTTTATCGTTAGCGCTATTTGCAGCGTCTTCTTGTTTTTGCTTTCTTTTATCCTGTAATTTTTTCTCGGAATCCATCAGAGCTTTTAATAACTGTTCCGCCTGATCTTTACTCATCTGACTTTGTTGTTGCTGTGGTTTACCTTTATCCTCTTTATTTTCGCCTTTACTTTGCTGCGGTTTACCTTGACCACCGCCACCGCCACCTTTTTGTTTCGGGAGATTTTTTAAAGCATAAGCAAGATTATAACGTGTCTCTTCATCTTTAGGGTTAAATTTTAAAGATTTTTTATAAGCATCAACAGCTTGTTGGTAGTCTTTTTTTTGAAGATAGCAATTCCCAATATTGTGCCATGCCTGGTGTAGTGTATCTTTATCGGAAACAGAATTGGCAACCACTGCAAAGTTTTGAGAAGCCTTATCAAATATCAATCCGGCTAAAGAGTCTGGCTTCATTGTATTACTCTCTGGAAGTACCATGGCACCGCTCTTCACCTCCATGGCATTTTTATAAAGAGAATTTCCCAAATTAAAATTCGCTTTTCTATTATTTGGATTTAACTCAAGCGCTCGTGAATACTTAGTAGTTGATTCGGGCACCTTACCTGAGTTGTATAATTTATTTCCTTCGTACAAGTATTCTGCGTCTTTTTGCGCGGCACACACACTCGAAGCTAAGAGCAAACAAGCTACTGACTCTTTATATAATTTACTTAACTGCATTTCCAAATAAATTAATTTTTTTAAACCATTCACTTACCCTCTCACTTATTAAAAATTCAATTAAAAATAGAACAAGAGCGATAGCGACAAACCATTGAAATTGATCTTCATAATCAGAGTACATTTTACTTTCAAGTTGTGCTTTGTCTAACTGAGCAATTTTATCTAACACAGCATCTAAACCAATATCGGCCTGACTTGCCTGAACAAACACACCATTAGCTTTGCTTGCGATTGTTTTAAGAAGATCAGCGTTTAATTTAGTTATGATAGTTTGTCCCTCTTTATCTTTTCGATAACCTTTTACTACTCCATTCTCAACCAAAGGAATCGGAACACCATTTTGAGAACCAATACCAATTGTATTAATCATAATATCATTTTTCGCAGCTTCTTCAGCAGCTTCAATCGCTGCGGACTCATGATTTTCGCCATCGGTTATTAAGATGATTGCTCTGTTTTTACCCTCGTCGGTACTAAACGATTCAGATGCTTTTTTAATTGCTTCTGCAATCTTCGTTCCTTGAACAGGAACCATGCCTGGTCCAATTGACTCCAAAAACATTTTGGCTGCATTATAGTCTGTCGTTATTGGAAGTTGCACGTAAGCTTCGCCTGCAAAAATAACAAGCCCTAAACGGTCACCCTCTAACATGTCGATCATTTTTTCGAGGGCGTATTTAGCCCTTGCTAATCGGTTGGGACTAAGATCTTGAGCTAACATACTATTACTTACGTCCAAACAAACGATGATATCAGCACCTTCACGTTTCACTTCAGTTAGTTTACTACCGGTTTGCAGATTACAGAGAGCGAGAATAACAGAACTAAAGGCTAATAAAAATAAAATAACCTTGATAATTCTTTTTCGTTTACTTGAATAAGGAATTAATTGTGCTACTAACTCGCTATCACCAATGCGTTTTAATTTCTGACGACGTGAGGCAAAGTACCATAAAACGAGTAATAGCATCACTGGCAAAGCTGCAAACGCATAAAAATAAACGGTATGTTCGAATTTAAACATTAAGGTATAGATCTGAATAAAGTAAAACGCAATACGAACTCTAACAACAACAAAATGGATGCTAATAATACAAAAGGAAGAAAATGTTCAGCTTTGTTACTAAAACTTTTTTCGCTGGTTATCGTTTTTTCCATTTTATCAATTTCTAGATAAATATTTTTTAGGCTTTCTTTATTTGTTGCTCTAAAGTATTTACCTCCTGTCATATCAGAAATATCTGTCATTATCTTCTCATCAATTTCAACATCCACGTAATCGTATTCGTATTGACCTTGTGCATACATAGCTACAGGTTGCAAGGCCTTACCTTTAGAACCAACACCGATACAATAAACACGTATACCATAAGTCTTTGCCAATTCCCCTGCTGTAAGCGGCGAAATTTCACCTACATTATTAACTCCATCACTAACCATGATAATAACTTTACTCTTGGCTTTGCTTTCTTTAATACGCGCAACGGCTCCTGCTAAACCAAGACCAATGGCGGTACCTTGATCAAGAATTCCAGCTTTAATTTGAGGGAACATGTTTTTTAGAACCTTGTGATCATTTGTTAAAGGGCATTGTGTAAACACTTCACCACCAAAAATAACAAGACCAATCCGATCATTTGGACGTGCGTTGATAAAGTCAACCATCACTTCCTTAGCAACCTCCATACGGTTGGGTTTAAAATCTTTTGCCAGCATGGATAATGAAACATCGAGGCTCATTACGATATCAATACCTTCTGTTTTAGTATCCTTCCAACTGCTGCGAGATTGCGGACGGGCCAATGCTGTGATTAATAAAGCAAAGGACGCTAACTTAAGAATAAGTAAAACGTGACGAGACTTGGCTTTAGAAGAAACAGGAATAGCTTTTAGTAAAACAAAAGACGAATAATTAAATTCACCCTCATGTTTTTTAAGGCGCCAAATGTACCAGATAACCATTAAGGGCAATAACAGCATTAACCAAAACCAATGCTTCTCTGCAAATTGTATGTCGCTAAAATAATTTATCACTAATAGTACGTATTGTAATCATCTGGTTTAACTTCGATTGTAAAAAGAAAATTTCCATTCTTATCGCTATAATTATATTTCAATACAGCTTGATTGGTTCTAAACTCTTCCATTTGTGCATTGGTCTTTGCTTCCTTCACAACCATAGGTTCTATACGCGCTTTAAGCATATTAGGATCGAATTGATCTGAAGATATGTTAACGAGTGCTAAGTCAAATTGAACCGTTTTTTCTTCTATTAAGGTCACCTTGTTTAAACGATTTTCGGTGTCCAACATAACAGGACATATTCTGTTAATGTTGCTTACCAATGCTTCCAAAGGATTATCACTTGTTGATGAGAAAAATAGTTTATTTACAGTGAAGATTAATCCAATTGTAAATAAAGATGACAAGACAACGATAATTACGGTCTTATTTTTTTTCTTACCAGAACTGGTTTCTTCTGGAATCTTCGTCTTTTCATCTAGGTAAACTTCATTTTGCTTTGGCTCACTAACATAACCCGGCACGTATGGATTAGCCTGTACGGCGCCAGTTTCTTTTTGCGCTGATAATTTCTCATTATTATTTTCAACCGTATTTTCGTTGGTTGCTTCGATGTTATCGAGCAAAATCTCAGCCCCTTCATGCATTTCCTCTTCACGTTTAGTTCCATTCACAAAATCAAATGCATTTTGAAGTGTGAAGTTATGTTCATCATCAATCGGAAACATTTTAGCAAATTTCACCAAGTCACTCAGCATTAATAATTGCTGTAATTTATCTTTACTGTCTCTATCAATTACCTGCGATCTGAAGGCCATCATAATTTCGTCTGTTGTACTTTCAAGCGCATTTACGTTATAACGATCTTCAATATAAGTACGAATAGTTTCTGAAATGGACGAATAATACTCTTTTACCTTTCCGTCTTTCCAAACTAAATCTCTTTTTATTTTTTCTAAAGAGGCTAATGCTGTTAAATGTGGCGGAATTTTTGGTTTTTCTGGCTCCAGATTTACCTGTTTATTTTTACGAGCGTAATAAAGTGTTACGAGTATTACTATAATAATTAAAACAAGAATCCCTGCACCGAAATAAACGTAATTGAGATACCACTTCCAATTGAACTCTTCTCCGAAAGGAGGTTTAATGTCTTTGAGTTTTGTCGCGCTTGTATCAGTTGGAACGGTGTGCACTTCCAGAAACAAAGGGTTCGTGTAAATTGGATGTGCTGTATCATCATTAATAATAAATTCAAAACCAGGCATGGCATAAAAACCGCTATCGTAAACGCTTACGATAATTTGCTGATGCTGAAAAATTTTGGTGGAATTTGTTTTATCCGGTAAAGTTGTGTCGATTGGACTTACAGCAATCACTTCAATTTTTCCAGTGATAGTGTCACCAATACTCGGCCATTGAATTTTAATATCCTTTTCTTTCGAGCTATAGGTAACGTATATGTCAACTTTTGCCTGCTCGCCAATTCTGATTTTAGTTGTGTCAAGAACCGCATCTAAACGCACTTGTTGCGAATAACCATTTAAGGCAATTACAAAAAGGAAAAAGGCTATTATTTTCTTAACTGAGTTCAAAACTGTAGGATTGAAATTTATTTTATCGATTTTTAAATAGATTCATTAATGGTTTAACATAATTTTCGTGCGTGAATATTTTTGTAGCATCGATACCACTTCTGTTAAACGTATCTTTTATTTCAGCTTCAAACTTTAAGTGATTAACAGCGAACTGTTTTCTAAAAAATTTATCACTCGTATTTACCCAAGTGATTTTACCACTTTCGTTATCTTTTAATTTTATCAAACCAACTTCTGGAAGTTCCACTTCCGCCTTATCAACAATTCTTAAGGCAACAATGTCATGCTTTTTATTAGCAATCTTAAGCGCGTCTTTGTAATTATTCTCTGTTAAAAAATCACTGATTAAAAAAACGATGCTTCTTTTTTTAATAATGCTTGATAAATATTTTAAAGCTAATTCAATATTCGTTTGTCTATTTTCAGGCTTAAACTCTATGAGCTCACGAATAATTCTTAGTACATGTTTTTTTCCTTTTTTGGGTGGGATAAACTTTTCTATTTTATCACTAAAAAAAATCACACCAATTTTATCGTTGTTTTGAGAAGCTGAAAACGCAACAACGGCGCATAATTCAGTTATAAGATCTTGTTTAAGTTGTTTATTCGTTCCGAAACCACCACTGGCGCTAACGTCTACTAATAGAACAACACTCAGTTCACGTTCTTCTTCAAAAACTTTTACAAACGGAGTATTAAATCTGGCTGTTACATTCCAATCAATAGAACGAATATCGTCTCCGGGTGTGTATTCTCGGACTTCTGAAAAAGCCATACCACGTCCTTTGAAGGCACTGTGATATTCTCCGGAAAAAATATGACTACTTAATCCCCGGGTTTTGATCTCGATTTTACGTACTTTTTTTAAAAGATCGGCTGTTTCCATTTTTGATTTAAGATATTTGATTTAAGATCTAAGATTTGGAGTGAGAAAATAAATTTCTAACTTCTTACTTCTAAAATCTTAGATCCTTATGGAACTTCAACAGTGTTTAGAATTTCAGTTACGATATGTTCAGAAGTAATGTTTTCTGCTTCCGCTTCATACGTTAAACCGACACGGTGACGCATAACGTCAACACAAACAGCGCGCACGTCTTCAGGTATTACATAACCACGACGCTTAATAAATGCATATGCTTTTGCAGCCAATGCCAAGTTAATACTTGCACGCGGAGAACCACCATAAGAAATTAAACCTTCAAATTTTTGAAGTTTGTATTCTTTTGGATAACGTGAAGCAAAAACAATATCTACAATGTACTTTTCAATTTTTTCATCCATGTAAACATCTTTCACAACGGCTCTCGCTTTAACGATCGCATCAGTTGTTAAAATGCTGTTTGCTTGTGGCATTCCAGACGGTTGAATATTTGATGTAATAATTTTTCTTTCCTCTTCTTTATTCGGATAACCAATTACAATTTTCAACATAAAACGATCCATTTGCGCTTCAGGTAATGGATAGGTTCCCTCCTGCTCTATTGGATTTTGTGTTGCTAATACTAAAAATGGATTCGGTAATTTGAATGTTTGATCACCAATAGTTACTTGCTTTTCTTGCATCGCTTCTAGTAAAGCAGACTGCACTTTTGCCGGAGCACGATTGATCTCATCCGCCAAAACAAAATTTGCGAAAATAGGCCCTTTACGAATTGAAAACGTTTCTTGCTTCTGGCTATAAATTTGAGTACCAATAACGTCGGCTGGTAACAAATCGGGTGTAAATTGAATACGGCTAAATTGCGCATCAACACACTTAGCGAGTGTATTAATAGCTAAAGTTTTCGCCAGACCCGGAACCCCTTCCAACAAGATATGACCATTACTAAGCAAACCAATCAAAAGGCGTTCTACCATAGATTTTTGTCCTATGATAACTTTATCCATTTCAACAGTAAGCATTTCTACAAATGCACTTTCGCGCTGAATGCGTTCGTTAATTTCTTTAATGTCAACCATAATAGTTTACTTATTTGTGTGTAGCAATTTGAGTGTCAAAGATATCAATGGTGCGAGATTGAGACGATTTTAGTCTAGTTAAAATTTGTTAAGCTTATACTAAGAAATGTTTAAACTTAATTACAAAAAAAAACATAAAAAAAAGCGCCGTTAGCGCTCCTTTTTTATGTGACCAAATGGTAAGGGATTGCCCGAGATTTCGGAATACAGTTTTCGCTTTTTATAAATATCGATTGCGGCATAAATTGCCATTTTAAAAGACTGTTCATTCGCTAAATTTTTCCCTGCAATGTCATATGCAGTGCCATGATCAGGACTAGTACGTATAGCATTTAAACCTGCTGTAAAGTTTACTCCATTATTGAACGCAATTGATTTAAAGGGTATTAAACCTTGATCGTGATACATGGCTAAAACACCATCAAATTGTTTGTAGGTTTCGTTACCAAAAAACCCATCTGCAGCGTACGGACCATAAACCAATCCATGTACTTTGGTGCTCTCAATAGCAGGCTTAATGATTTCCATATCCTCATTACCGATTGTTCCAGCATCACCAGCATGTGGGTTTAAACCTAAAACCGCAATTTTTGGTTTACTTATACCAAAATCTTTCACCAAAGATTCGTGCAGTTGTTTAATTTTTTTTGAAACGGTATCAATTGTGATTCTAGGTGCTACATCCTTCAATGGAAGATGCCCGGTAACAAGTGCTACACGCAGTCCATTTTCAGAACACAAAATCATTAATGGTTCACCTCCTAATTTATCACCTAAATATTCTGTATGGCCCACGAATTTAAAATGCTCGCTTTGAATATTACTTTTATTAATAGGCGCAGTAACCAAAACATCAATGTTTCCATCCAAAAGAGCTTGAGTCGCTTTTTCAAGAGACACGTAAGCATATTTACCTCCAGTATCGCTTGACTTACCCATTTCTACAATTACTTCTTCCTCGTAACACACAAATACATTTGGTTTTTTACTATTTAACTGACCAAATTCACGCATTGGGTTAAAGCTAAATTCCTCCAGACCTAAGACTTTGCGGTAATAGGATACTGTTTTTTGCGAACTAAAAAGAACAGGAGTGCAAACTTCTGAAATACCCGGTTCCATTAATGTTTTAAGAACTACTTCTAAGCCTATTCCATTAATATCGCCCTGTGAGATTCCTACAATTATTTTATTATCACTCATAATTATTTGATTCCGTATTTGTTTTTGTATTTATTATAAAGTTCGGTTTGTTTGTTGTAAAGGTCTACTTTCTTACCAGATATATAAGCAAGAAAAATGTTATTTGTTCTAATATCTAATAAATCACCTTCACTTATTACAAGTGAAGCCAACTTACCTTCTTCTAATGATCCAATTAATTTATCTACGCCTAAAATAATGGCGGCATTCAGCGTAATGGATGAAAGTGCTTGTTCTTTTGTTAAACCATATGCAACAGATTCACCAGCATTAAAAGGCAAATTTCTGCTTTGCATTGCTTCCATATCACCTTCTAATTGAAGACAGAATATGACACTGTCTTTTTGTAAAAGATATGGTAAACTGTAGATGATATCTACGTTGTCATCTGTATAATCTGGTAAGTCGTTCACTCGGTTAAGCATTACAGGAACTTTATATTTCTTAAGTTCAGCGGTGATGCGGTAGCTCTCTTTTCCACCAACAATAACAGGCTTTTTGATTGCAAGTTTTTGTACGAATTGTAAGGCCTTTAAAATATCTTTTGCGTGATCACTGTGGATGTAAAGATTTGCAGTTCCATTTAAAACGTTTCTCATGGCTTCAAAGCGAAGATTTTTTTCCTTGTTGTCAGTCGTTTTACAATAAGCAATGGCATCTTCAAAAAACTTGGTTAGAAGATTCATTTCCTCGGTATACTTTTTATTTTGCGCTTTAGAAAGGCCATCATCTTCAGACCATTTATTGACAACCGCTTTTGGAAAATTAAGATGGATACCGTCATCGGCTTTTAATACAGCATCTTCCCAGTTCCAACCTTCTAAAGCTAAAATAGAAGAAGAACCACTAATTAAACCGCTTCTTGGTGTTGCTTGTGTGTACAAAACGCCATTTGTTTTAACGGTTGGAATAATAAGATTATCGGTGTTGTAAGCGATCAAAGATCGAATGTGTGGGTTTAGAGTACCTACTTCATGGAAATCGATAGTTGCTCTCACTGCCTCTGCGTCATGCAAACCAAGTACATTGTTCGTATTAATTAAAGCTGGATAAATGTGTTTTCCGGCGAGATCAATAACAGTGTCAAACGATTTGTAATCTAACTTTAAGCCTTTGGTTTGGGAAACGGTTTCAATTTTATCTTTATTGATTACAATAAGACTTCCCTCGATAATTTTTCCATTGCCAATATGTGCCGTGGCATTTAATAGTGCAATGTGGTTATACGTTTTTTGTGCCGAATAATAAGTGCCGATCAAAAGTAAAACCGCAAGTATGTTTAATTTTTTCATTTTGTTTCTATCTTAAACCAGTTTCTTCTTCTGAAACGCCTTCAATTGTATTGCAATGATACAAGCGTTGGTTCTCATGTGTTGGTTTCACTACTTTAGTTCCTTTGCTTTTTTCTAAAAGTAATTTTGTGATGATGCGAGATCTTTCATTTTTAATTTTTTCCTGCAGCTTCACATCTTCATCTCTGTCAAAATAAATTTGACCATCAATAATTGTCTTATCTGCTTTTGCATAAACGCTTAAAGGATTGTCTGTCCATAACACCAAATCTGCAACCATGCCTACTTTAATACGTCCAACTTTATTATCAATGTGTAACATTTTTGCAGGATTAAGCGTAACGAGCTTTAATGCTTCTGTTTCTGAAAGTCCACCATACTTAATACACTTTGCAGCTTCTTGATTAAGACGTCGCGCCATTTCTGCATCATCACTATTAATCGCAGTATTCACTCCAACTTTTGTAAGTACAGCTGCGTTATATGGAATTGCTTCCATCACTTCATTTTTATAAGCCCACCAATCGGAGAATGTAGAAGCGTTTGCTCCATGCACTTTCATTTTATCGGCAACTTTATACCCTTCAAGAATATGTGTAAAGGTATTTACTTTAAAACCAAAACTATCTGCCACATGCATGAGCATATTTATTTCACTTTGTACATAACTGTGACAAGTAATAAATCTCTTCATATTTAAAATTTCTGCCAATGCTTCTAATTCCAGATCTCGTCTGAAAGAACTTGTATTTATTCCTTTAGCAGAAAGTTGCTGCTCTTTATCGTACTCTTTCGCGCGTGTGAAAAAATCAACATATACTTGTTCCACACCCATGCGCGATTGAGGAAAACGTACTTTATTTAAATCGCCCCAATTACTTTGTTTTACATTTTCACCCAAAGCAAATTTTATAAATGGATCAGCCTTTTCATATTTCATGTCTTCGGCGTTATGGCCCCAGCGCAACTTAATTAATACACTTTGACCACCAATTGGATTAGCCGAGCCATGCAACAACTGAGCAGTTGTGACACCACCTGAAAGTTGGCGGTAAATATTAATATCTTCTGGATTAATTACATCACCCATCCGCACTTCTGCACTGCTTGCTTGAGTACCTTCATTTACTCCGGCAGTTAAAGCGATATGACTGTGTTCATCAATGATTCCTGGCGTAAGGTGCTTTCCTTTTGCATCAATAACTTTTGCATAGGCCAGTTTAGGGGCGTCAATATTGGGAGCAATGCGCACTATTTTTCCGTCCACCACATACACGTCGTAATCCTGCAAAACCGTATCGCCGTTGTTAGTCCATACCGTTGCGTTTTTTATTAAGATAGCCGAATAACGGTTTTTAAATTTATTCCATGACTCTTTAAAGAGGGTACTTTCTTCGGGAAGTTCTTCTCCATATGTCGTAAAAGGATAAATAACCTTTCCAAGATTTAAAGCGGAAGGCTCTGATTTTGGTTTCTTTTTGGAAGT
This sequence comes from Aurantibacillus circumpalustris, assembly GCF_029625215.1. Lineage (GTDB taxonomy): Bacteria > Bacteroidota > Bacteroidia > B-17B0 > Aurantibacillaceae > Aurantibacillus > Aurantibacillus circumpalustris. Next base: position 2,212,029 of record NZ_CP121197.1, on the reverse strand, counting down.
ATCGGCCGAAATAAAATTAATTTGAAATTTTTTCCAACTACCATTTGATAGTTGTGCATTGCCATCAAAACCTTTTGTTTCTTTATTATAAGAAGCAGTTCCTCTAAAATTATTTATTGAATCGATTTGAAAACTGAGCATTAAAAAATTATCTTCAAAATCATAGGTAACCCTCTTTTTAGTCGTATCAATTAAAACTACTGCTTTGGGTTTCGATTGTTCTCCTGAAAGTTTGAGACTGTAGGTTCTTTCCGAAACACTTAGAATATAATTTCCTCTTAAATCAGGCGTATTAATTTCTTCATACAAATTTGGCTCGCCTACCACCCAATGCTGAATGATAGAAGCCTCTTCGTCAAATATTGATTTTGTGCTGATAAAAAAATTAGCGAAGTATCCTTTTTTAAGTGCGCCAATTTTATCAGAGGCGTTTATAAATTGAGCCGGATTAGCTGTTAAGGCTTTGAGTGCTGTTTTTTCAGTCAATCCATATTGAATCGCTTTGCGAATGTTTTTGAGGAATACTTTTTTATCTTTTAAATCAGAAGTAGTGAAACAAAAGGTAATATTATTTTTTTCTAAAGCTGAAGGGTTACTGGGAGCCAATTCCCAATGTTTTAATTCTGCCAGAGAAATGCCCTGTGCTTCGTAAGGATCTTCCACATCGTAAGCTTCGGGAAAGTTGACAGGGATAATATAATTCAACGAAGTGCTTTTGATGTCACTTATCCGTTGGTATTCGTTTCCTCCGCCTTTTACAATGTATTTTACATTGAATTCTTTTCCGACTTTGGAAGCACGCAGGTCATTAAATTTATCATTCCCTTCAAACACTGATGGCAAGGTTTGTAATTTATTAAACTCATCTAAAGTAATGTTATACTCTGTTTTGTTTTTATTCAACGCATACCATGCGGCGTCCAGATACGTTTGACGCAATAATGCAATTGCGCCCGTTAAAGAATTTGGATAATCTTGTAGTGAAGTTCCTTTATTGAAGGAATATAATCCAGCAGCTTTATCTATGATAATACTTTTATTTTCATTTTCAGAATTCAGGTTAACAAGCATAGCACTTCCTCTTACAATGCCATCTTTAGAACAAGAAAGTACTGAACCAAAACCCAGTTTTTTTAATTCGTTTGCTTTTTCAGTATTGTGTACAAATAATTTATAGGAATCTATATTTGAACGGATACTCTCATTCCAGCCAAACGCTCCTTTTTCAGAACTCTCCATATGCGGGCCCGGTTGTCTTTTTTCTTTCTTTATTGGGGGAAGTCCGTAATCGCCATATAAATCTATAAACGAAGGGTAAATAAATTTTTCATTCAAATCGATAACAGTGGCATTTTTCGGGATTTCAATTTTTTCACCTGCACCTAAAACTTTACCATCCTGAATCAATAAAGTACCTTTAGTTAGAAGAGTTTCATAGTCCACATAAATATTTGCGTTTACAAACGCATAAATTGTATGTGAATTAAAAGGCGCTCCGTTAGTTGGAAAAGTACTCTGTGCTTTCAAATTACATTGGAGAGCGACGAAAAGTATAAGGTATAAAACCGATTTATTCATAAACCACCAAATTTAATGAGATTTGCCGAAATAACTAATTGGGAAAGGGTTTTTATCGTGGTAAATGCGCGGCGGCTTATTATCAGTTCTAGAAAAGGAATTTTTCGCCTCCATTGCCATTGCTCGATTGTTATTATACAATTCTCGATTGCGAGGTTATATTTTTATGCAAATTGACTCGCGGACCCTGCTAGTCAATTAATCCATACTAGCGGGAAACAATTCAATTTCTACTTGGACTTACTTAAAACGCCATTGGCTATACAGAGACGGAAGAAAACGGCGAGATGTAACTTCACTCCTTCACAAACTTTCTTGTTTCATTTCCGACTTTTATATAATAAACGCCGCTGGGCAATGCACTAATGTTTATTTGTGTGGCATCATTTTTCATTTTTGCTCTAAATTCCTCGTTGATTATTATTTTTCCAAGACAATCAACTATTTTCATTTCAGTTTTTCCATTTATATGCCCATAGCTGTCTGGAAATTCAATAGTTAAGATTTCATTTACTGGGTTAGGATAAATTGAAATGTTTGAGTGTGATTTATTTTCGTTTATGACGGCAGTTATAGCACCACAATCAACAATTGAAATAGATTGCGAAGTGGAATAAGTACCATTTGAAGCTAAAATCACATAAGAAGTGGCCGTTGGAGAACTAAGAGTGAATTGTGAATTAGATACTGACTGATTGTTTAATGAATACGAATTGGCACCCAAAATGTTTACAGTTAAAGTAGCATTAGTGCAAATTGAACCAGAAACAAATATTTTGGGTGGTACAGGTGGTAACGGTGGCCCATACTCTCCTACATACTCTACAGAACAATCATAATAAACATTGAATTTCCAAAAATGCCTATTTATGCAACCCGCAGGACAATCACCCCAACCTAGAGAATAAGTCAGTTCTACATGGTTAGGATAGATTACAGCTGAAATGTCGTTTCCGTCACCAACAACACTACCTGTCTCCGAAAAAACTACACCTGAAATGTTTTCAAACAAATCGGTCAGAGGGGCAGTATTATAGTTGCTATCTGATTTAAAAGTTACAACGTGATATGAAAACCAACTTGAGTAACTAGAGTAGTTTTGTATTGTAAGACTGTACGTGGAAATTAAACCATCAGCTTGTGTATTGCCTGTAGGAATATTACCGGCTTTTAATTGCTGCATCCAAGGCAAAGTCGAATCTGCGGCAACATATAATCTATTCATGATTGGATTAGGAAATGTATGAATATTGTACAGAGAGACAACGGCATTTCTAGCGGGCAGCGTTGTCGCATTATAAACAGCAATTAGTGCTTTTAAAATAGTATCCGTATGCGCCTGAGGTATTACAATGCTGTTGGTATCCGTTAAGTTTTGCTGATAAATTTTTTTCAGCGCGAGTCTATCTGCATCGTCAATGTACAATACCTTTACACTATCAGAAGCTGAGCAAGACGAAACAACTGTTTGAGAAACGACAGAATGCGTCCCTGTGAAAAAAACGAAAATTGCGATTACTTTTTTCATGGGTATTAGGATTTTTAGTATGACTCTATGCAACAAATTTAATGCCAAAATATCAATAGGATTACATCTTAATTGAAAGATTTTCAACCGTTTACAAATTCAGTCCTGAATTCGTTAATAATTTTCATCTAAATACTGGAAATACTTTGTCATTGGCAAGGTATGGCCTCAACTCCTAAGGCGGCCCTGGAACAAGTTACGTTCAGTTTGACTATTCACGATTGCGCTCAAGTAAGCTTTTCGCTGCGGTTCGAATTAACCCGTGTCTAACCGAGGGTTTTTATTCTCTGTATATATTGCTATTTTTACCGTTAAAATTCAAAATATGTTTAAAGGAATATTACACACCCACTATTTAGTAGTTACGTTGTTTTTATTGATTTACGTGATAAAAACAATTTTGTTGTTAAGCAACAAAAATGAACTGCTTGCAAAGTTTACATAAAAGATAAAAATCACAGAAATGATTGTGAGTGTTTTGTTTCTTGTAACAGGAATTGTTTTAATGACGCAGTTGCCTTTTGGCGGTAAATACGATTACCTATTTTATATAAAAATTGCTTTAGTTCTTGGGTCTATACCAATTGCTGTTATTGGATTCAAAAAATCAAATAAAATTTTAGCTGCTTTAAGTTTATTAATGATTACTGGGAGTTTTGGTTTGGCAGAATCTTACCACAAGAAAAAAGCTATTCCAAAGGAAGGCATGGAAGCTGTTGCATCAAACGATGGTGAATCTTTATATAAAATGAATTGCGTTGTTTGCCACGGAAGTGACGGAAAATTAGGTTTGAGTGGCGCAAAGGATTTAGGTACAAGCTCTATGACACTAGAAGAAATAAAAGAAATTATTTTACACGGAAAAGGTTTGATGCCTGCTGCGCAAGTAGACGAAGAACAAGCAAACGCTATTACTGAATACGTTCAAACTACTATTAAAGGTCATTAAATACGAATGGAAAATGGTAGATAGAAAACGGAAAATGTTATCCGGACATCTTCCATTTTACATTTTCCATCTTACATATTATAAAATTGAAGCCTGAACCAATCTCAACCGCCATACCCTCTCACTGCTGCATTCTAATTGGAGTAATTAATAAAATGCAGGACGACGGACTTTCGAAAGAATACCTTGACGAACTTGCTTTTCTCGCAGAGACCTATGGCCTTAAAACAATAAAGACCTACACTCAAAAATTAGAAAAGCCTGATAAAGCGACCTTTATTGGAAAAGGTAAATTAGAAGAAATAAAAAACTTTGTTCTTGAGAATGCCATTGATGTGGTGATTTTTGATGACGAATTATCACCTTCACAGCAACGAAATCTCGAAAAAGAATTAGGGAAAAAAATACTGGATCGCACCACGCTTATTCTTGAAATATTTGAGCAGCGAGCACAAACAGCGCATGCTAAAACGCAAGTGCAATTAGCACAATACCAATATATGCTTCCTCGATTAACGGGTATGTGGACACACTTAGAACGTCAGCGTGGTGGCACCGGAACACGCGGTGGCGCTGGTGAAAAAGAAATTGAGACTGACAGAAGGATTGTGCGTGACAAAATCGCTTTGATGAAAGAAAGGTTGCGTGACATTGACAAACAAATGGCCACACAACGTAAAAACCGTGGCGAGTTAATTCGCGTGGCACTTGTTGGTTATACCAATGTAGGGAAAAGCACAATTATGAATCTGCTGAGCAAGAGTAATGTGTTTGCTGAAAATAAATTATTCGCTACGCTGGATACAACTGTAAGAAAAGTCACTTTAGATAATGTATTTTTTCTTTTAAGTGATACTGTAGGATTTATTAGAAAACTTCCCACACAATTAGTTGAAAGTTTTAAATCAACGTTGGATGAAGTCCGCGAAGCAGATGTACTTATTCATGTGGTAGATATTTCGCATAAAAATTTTGAAGAGCATATTAACGTTGTAAAACAAACTTTATTAGAAATTGGAGCAGGAGACAAACCAACCATTTTAGTATTTAATAAAATTGATGCTTTCACATACACGCACAAAGACGAAGACGATTTAACGCCATCTACCCGCGATAATTTAACGCTCGAAGAAATTAAAAACACCTGGATGAAGAGTTTGAATAACCCTTGCTTATTCATTAGCGCGCAATCAAAAGAAGGACTTGATGAATTTAAAAAAACCGTTTACGAAATGGTTAAGGAACTGCATTTAAAACGTTATCCGTACAATAACCTTCTTTATTAAAACACTTCGGCATTGACAATAGATTTTAGATATGCAAAACACGAAGATCTTGCTAAAATTGTAGAGACCTATAATTCTACGATCCCTTCGCGCGTTGTAACAGCGGACACTGAAGAAATTAGCGTTCAAAGTAGACAAGAGTGGTTTGATTCACATTCACAAGACAAAAGACCTTTATGGATCGTTTCGTGTAATGAGGAATATGCAGGTTGGATGAGTTTTAATTCCTTTTATGGAAGACCTGCTTACCAAGGCGCAATAGAAATAAGTATTTATTTGGAAGATAAATTCCGCGGAAAAGGGCTTGGTAAAATTTGTTTACAAATGGCGATTGACGTAGCTCCCGAGCTAAACATTCATTCTTTACTCGGTTTTATATTTGGTCATAACGATACAAGTTTAAAACTCTTTTATTCCTTTGGTTTCGAAAAATGGGCTCATTTACCAGGTATTGCAAATTTGGATGGTACTATGCGCGACCTTCTCATATTGGGCAAAAAAGTTTAAATTAACACTATTTAAATCACTTCAAATCTTTGGATTTAAATCATTCATTTTCAATAATTGTTATTAGATTTGTTAATTACAAATTTTTCTATGGGAAAGCTTTCAGATAGAGTAAACCGAATCTCCGAGTCACAAACAATTGCTATGGCGAGAAAAAGCCGTGAACTAAAAGCACAGGGAATTGACATCATCAGTTTAAGTTTGGGAGAGCCAGATTTTGCTACACCGCAAATCATTAAAGACGCTGCTAAAAAAGCCATTGACGATAATTTCAGCTACTATACACATGTTTCAGGATATGTTGAATTACGCGAAGCTATTTGCATGAAGTTTAAACGTGATAACGGTTTAGATTATACAGCTGATGAAATTGTTGTCTCTACTGGCGCAAAACAAAGTATTGCAAATGCTGTGTTGTGTTTGGTAAACCCAGGTGATGAAGTTATTATTCCTGCACCGTTTTGGGTGAGCTACCTCGAAATATTAAAACTAGCGGAAGGTAATCCTGTTATTGTGGATACAACTATTGAATCTGATTTTAAAATATCTGCACAACAGTTAGAAAAAGCCATTACGCCGAAAACAAAAGTTATTATGTTGAGTACACCCTGCAATCCAACAGGCAGTGTGTATACCAAGCAAGAACTAAAAGCATTGGCGGAAGTTGTTGTCAAATACCCAGAATTATATATTATCAGTGATGAAATTTATGAGCATATTAATTTCATTGGTGGACACCAAAGTTTTGCGCAATTTGATTTTATTAAAGACAGAATTATAACAATTAACGGCGTTTCAAAAGGATTTGCAATGACCGGTTGGCGCGGTGGAATAATGGCTGCACCAAAATGGATTGCACAAGCTTGCGATAAAATTCAAGGTCAATTTACATCGGCTACAAGTAGCATTACTCAAAAAGCAATGCACAAGGCAATGGAATTGGATTATCCCACTTACATAGAGCCAATGCGTAATGCATTTTTAAAACGCAGGGATTTGGTTCTTAAACTAATGAAGGATATTCCAGGATTAAAAACCAATACACCGCAAGGTGCGTTTTACGTCTATCCTGAAGTATCGTACTATTTTGGAAAAAAATACAAAGACCATGTGATAAACAATGGTACTGATCTTACTATATTTTTGCTTGACGAAGGTCATCTCGCTCTTGTTCCAGGAGCTGCCTTTGGTGAAGATAGGTACGTAAGATTTTCATACGCTACCAGCGAAGAAAAATTAATAGAAGCTTTAAGACGAATGAAGGAGGCTCTTGCCAAACTTCAATAATTTACAATTAGAATGAAAAGATTTTCAATTAAAAAAGACCGCATCCGCGATATTTTTAAATCCTTCAATAACTTAAACGTACTCATTATTGGAGACGTTATGATTGATAGTTATTTGTGGGGAAAAGTAAGTAGAATTTCACCAGAGGCACCCGTGCCTATTGTTGCTGTGGCTAAAAAAGAAAGAAGGCTTGGCGGTGCTGCAAATGTTGCGTTAAACATTCAAGCGCTTGGTGCAAATCCAATTTTGTGTTCTGTAATTGGTGTTGATTATGAAGGTCAGGCGTTTATGGATCTTCTTAAAAACCAAAAACTCAGTCAAAAAGGAATTTTAAAAAGTCGCGACCGTGTTACAACTGTAAAAACAAGGGTAATCGGCAATAACACACAATTACTGCGTGTAGACGAAGAAGAGGAAGAAGATATTACTGCACATGAAACACAACAACTCATTACATTGATTTCTTATATTATTAGTCATGACAAAATCGATGTGATTATTTTCGAAGATTATAATAAAGGATTAATTACCCCGAAACTAATTTCTAAAGTTGTAGAACTCACTAAAAGTAAAGGGATTCCTACCTGCGTAGATCCTAAGAAGAAGAACTTTAATTCCTATAAAGGTGTAAGTTTATTCAAACCAAATTTAAAAGAACTACGTGAAGGTGTGAAGCTCGATATTTCTGGTGATAACATTAACGAGTTACAAAGAGCCGTAAGTAGTTTTCGTGTAAAACAAAAAGTAGAAACCGTTTTACTTACCCTTGCAGAAAAAGGTGTGATTACTAATTCAAGAAAAGTAAAAGAACATTTACCTGCGCATATTAGAAGTATTGCTGATGTGAGTGGAGCCGGCGATACCGTTATTAGCGTTGCCTCCTTATGCAGAGCTCTAGATTGTAACGATATTTTAACAGCCGCTATTTCTAATCTTTCAGGTGGACTTGTCTGCGAACAAATCGGTGTTGTACCGGTTAATAAAGAGCAGTTATTGGAAGAGGCTTTGAAGTTGGAATTCGTAAAATAACGTGCATATAAGAACAGTTAGCATCCTTTTTTAACACAGAGAAAAAGAGATTAAGAGGTTCACAGAGAAAAATAATACTACCAACTAGTAGGATTTACCTTTCAAATTGAACGCTGAGAAACAGAGATTAAAATGTTCATTGAGAAAATCTTAATTTTAACTAAACTAAGAATGAAAAAGTGTTTTATAATCCAACTCTAAGGTATTACTTATTAGAATGAAATACACAGAAGTCGAATATAATGAGCTGACAAAACTAGTAATTAAGTGTGCAATAGAAGTACATAAAGAGCTTGGACCCGGTCTTCTTGAATCAGTATACGAAATATGCCTCATAAAATTATTGCGTGAAGAAGGGTTAGACGTAAAACATCAAGTTAAGCTTCCAGTTTATTTTAGAAAAGAAAAATTAGATAAAGATTTTATACTTGACATATTAGTCAACAATGTGTTAATACTAGAAATTAAATCCATTGAAGATCTTCAACCTATACATGAAGCTCAATTAATGACATATTTAAAGCTTTCAAACAAAAAACTAGGTTTACTTATTAACTTTAACGTCGAATTGCTAAAAGACGGAATTAGAAGAAGAATTAATGGAGACCTTAATAATTAAACGATTCTGTAAAATTTTCTTTAATGTTTTTTGTAAATTAATATGACCTAGTCTCGAATTAACTAATGAAATCTAATTTTAATAATTTTCTTATTATCGTATCATCAAGAGAAGTCTCTGTGCTCCTCATTTACTCTCAAACTCTGTGTTAAAATGAAGCATGATTCAGTTACACCATACAATACACAAGACGAAAAAAAAGAACAAGTAGCGCTGATGTTCGATAACATCGCCAAACGTTACGACCTTTTAAATAGCATTCTTTCTTTAGGCATACACAGAGGCTGGAGAAAAAGATGTGTTAAACTTTTAAAAGATAAACAACCAAAAAAAATATTAGATGTTGCTACAGGCACTGGAGATTTTGCCATTGAATGCGCGAAATTAAATCCAGAATCCATTATTGGAATTGATATCAGTGACGGGATGATGAAGTATGGTAGAGAGAAATTAAAAGTTCTGAAATTGGATTCTATAATTTCTTTAAAAAACGGTAATGCTGAAACTATATTTTTTCCGGACAATAGTTTTGATGCGATTGTTGTTGGATTTGGAGTTCGTAATTTCCAGAATTTAAATGCAGGTTTGAGTAATTTACATAGAATGCTGAAACCAGGCGGGCAATTAGTTGTGCTCGAATTTTCTTATCCCCGCAACGCATTCATTAAAGGATTTTACAATTTCTATTTTTCTAAAGTAACGCCATTTATTGGCAAAATATTTTCAAAAGATACAAGAGCTTACACCTATTTGACAGAAAGTGTAAAGGCTTTTCCTCATAATGAAAAATTCATAGAAATTCTAAACAGTCTTAAATACAAGAACACCTCTTTTGAACTTGTTAGTTTTGGTATTGCGGCAATTTATTCGGGAGAGAAATAGATTTATTCTCTTTTAAAACTATTTCAAGATTTTATTCGTAAGTTTAAGTGTACCGCGTGAACTAATTCTTCTTAGAATTGTTATAGCTACTTAACTTATCGTTTAAACATGAGCCAATATTTATCAATACCTTTAATTTCATGGGCAATAGTGGCCATTATCATGATCCTTATTTGGCTTTGGGCCTTAAAAATTAAAAATAATGGCATTGTAGATATTTTTTGGTCCACCAATTTTTTGGTAATCGCTATTATCATTTGGTTGCTAGCTGATGGTTTTTCCGAAAGAAAAAATCTTGTTTGTGCACTAGCAGCTTTATGGAGCATTCGACTTGGAATTTACTTGTCAATTAGAGTTGGATCGCATTTAGATGTTGAAGAAGGCCGTTATAAAAAATTAAGGGAAGAATGGAACAAGACAAAATTCTTTTTCTTTTTTCAAATGCAGGCATTTTCAAATGTCATGTTATCGATTCCGTTTTTTATTATCGCTCTTAATACATCTCCAGAAATTACCACAATCGAATACATTGGTGCCGTACTTTGGTTTCTTTGCATTATTGGTGAAGGTGTTTCAGACTGGCAATTGCAGCACTTTAAAAAACAAGCTGAAAACAAAGGAAAAGTCTGCCAATACGGTTTGTGGAATTATTCAAGACATCCGAATTACTTTTTTCAATTTTCAATATGGATTTCAGTTTTGATTTTTGCCTTACCAAGTCCTTATGGTTGGTTAGCGGTTATTTGCCCCATTTCTATTGGCTATTTAATTTTTAAAGTAACCGGCATTCCTATGACAGAAGAACAAGCTATTCGAAGCAAAGGAGAAGCTTATAAAAAGTATCAAAAGACAACAAGTGTTTTTGTTCCGTGGTTCAAAAAAAAGTAAAATGTAAACGGGAAAATGAAAGAGGTGAACTAGCAATGAAAAAGAGTAATTACATTTTCCATCTACCATCTTACATTTTCCATTAAAAAATAGGTATGTGGTATAATACATTCTTAGAAAAAAATAAAATTCCGGATGTTTTCATTCGCATTGGAATTAGAAAATTATTGAAACAACGCCTGAAAGACGAGGACAAAGGAAGTCCAGAAAACAATCAGAAACATTTAATGCAATTAATTGAAGAACTAAAAAGTTCTCCTATTGCTATTAATACACAAGAGGCTAATGAACAACATTACGAAGTTCCGACTGAATTCTATCAGCATTGTCTCGGAAAACATTTAAAATACAGTAGTGGATACTGGAAAGAAGGCGTCTCAACTATTGACACCTCGGAAAAAGACATGCTGGAACTGACTTGCGAGCGTGCTGAGCTGCAAGATGGTCAAGATGTACTAGAGCTTGGTTGTGGTTGGGGTTCTTTATCACTATTTATGGCGGCCAGATATTCTAAAAGTAGGATTACAGTTGTTTCAAATTCGAAAACGCAAAAAACATACATTGACAATCAGGCAACACAAAGAGGGATTACAAACTTAACTGTAATCACAGTTAACATGAATGATTTTAAACCAGAACATACATACGATCGTGTTGTTTCGGTTGAAATGTTTGAGCACATGCGCAATTACAAAAAACTCATGTTACTTGTTGCTAATGCCCTAAAACCGCAAGGGAAATTATTTGTTCATATTTTCACCCATAAAGAACTAGCTTACAAATTTGAAGTGTTAGATGAAACAGATTGGATGAGCAAGTACTTTTTTACGGGCGGTATAATGCCTAGTGATGACCTTTTACTTTACTTTAACGAAAATTTAAGTATAGAAAAACATTGGCGTGTGAGTGGCATGCACTACAGCAAAACATCTGAGGCTTGGTTGAAAAATATGGATAAGCATAAAAAAGAAATTATGACCATTTTTGAAATTACTTACGGCAAAAAAGATGCTCTTAAATGGTGGGTTTATTGGCGTATATTTTACATGGCTTGCGCCGAATTGTGGGGTTATAATAATGGCGAAGAATGGATTGTAAGTCACTACCTTTTCAATAAAAATTAATATGTGGCGATTGGTCATTGCATTACTTTTATTTCTCATTTCTCTTTTGGTTTTTTTTAAAGCACCAACAAACTTTTTGTGGAAAGTATCAATTGTAACTATTGAGTTTCCATACATTCCTATAACAATTACTTCTTTATTCATAATATCTTGTTTTTACGCCGATTATTATAAAATTGTGGTGATTTTTATTTCAAGTATAAGTCTTGTATTTTATTGTTTGCCGATTTTTGAAGTTCATAGCCGTGGTAAAAATCTGGAAGAAGATCTTGCTAAAAACTTTCCATTTCAAAAGAAAAACGATTTCCTTAAACAACCTTTTTCACTATTGAAACTACTTACCGGAATAGGGTTTCAAAAAACAGAACCTCAAATTTTAGTGTATAAAAAAACAGAAGATGAAAATCTCGAAATTGATTTTTATCCATCTTTATTAGAAGGTAAGCATCCCTGCATAATAGTCATTCATGGCGGATCCTGGTCGTCTGGCGACAGCAAACAGTTACCTGACCTTAACTACTATTTGTCGCAAAAAGGCTATCATGTCGCCTCTATTAATTATCGTAAGGCGCCTGAATTTAAATCACCTTCACAGGTTGAGGACACAAAAGATGCTTTAGCCTTTTTAATAAATAATTCTGAGGACTTAAAAATTGATACCACTAATTTTGTTTTATTGGGAAGATCAGCGGGTGCACAAATAGCTTTGGTTGCAGCCTACACATTTAATAATCAAAACATCAAAGGAGTTGTTTCGTTTTACGGACCAGCAGATATGGTTTGGGGTGCAAGATTTAGGTCAAATAAATTAGTCTTAAATACTGAACAAATTTTCAGGGATTATTTCGGCGGTTTAATTGACGACGTTCCTCAAAAATATCATGAAGCAAGTGCTTTTGAATTTGCGGAAGAGAACTCACCCCCTACTCTACTCATTCATGGGCCACATGACGCACTGGTTTCTTATTTTCACAGCGTTCATTTGGATAAAAAACTAGAAGAAAAAAAAGTGCCTCATTATTTTTTAAACTTGCCGTGGGCATCGCATGGTTGCGATTACACTATTAACGGTCCCAGCGGCCAAATTACAACTTTTAGTATAGAACGATTTATTTACTCAGTGACCAGAAATTAATGGAGAAGTTAGCAATCATAGGAACAGGAATTGCAGGAATGGGTTGCGCACATTTCCTGCATAAAAAATACGAACTCAGTATTTTTGAACAGAACGATTATATAGGAGGACACACAAATACAGTTGCCGTTGACGAAGATGGAAAAGATGTGTTTATGGATACTGGTTTTATGGTTTTTAATTTTGAAACCTATCCCAATCTCGTAAAATTATTTGATGAAATAAAAGCGTCGATTAAAAAAACAGACATGTCCTTTAGCGTTCAGTACAAACCTACCGGACTAGAATACTGCAGTTCGGGAATAAACGGTTTGTTTGCACAACGCAAGAATATCTTCAACATTTCATACATTAAAATGTTAATGGAAATTTCTAGATTTAATAAAATAAGTTTAGAAATACTTGAAGACAAGCGGTACGAAAATCATTCATTAAGAGAATTCATTAAGGAATTTAAATTTAGTGAAGAGATGCTTTGGAAATACTTAGTGCCAATGAGTTCTGCAGTTTGGAGTACACCGATGGACAAGATGCTGGACTTTCCTGCCTTAACACTCATTCGATTTTTTAAGAACCACGGCTTTTTAGGCTTAAACACGCAACACCAATGGTACACTTTAGAAAAAGGGAGCGAATCGTATAAAGAAATTCTAATCAAACCTTTTAAAGATGAAATTCAGATCAATAATGCTGTTGTGAGCGTCTCAAAAAAAGATAAAAAAGCGATCGTTATTTTAAAAGATGGAACACAAAAAGAATTTGATAAGGTGATTTTCGCTTGTCATGCCGATCAAGCTTTAAAAATCTTGACAGAACCAAGTGCTGATGAAAAACGTCTCTTAAGTCCGTTTAAATACCAGAAAAATATTGCAACAGTGCATACGGATGAATCAGTGATGCCAAAAAATAAAAAAACATGGAGTAGCTGGAATTACCGAATCGAGGAGATTGACAGAGAACTTTTGCCGACAACTATTTATTGGATGAATAACTTACAAGGAGTAAGTAAAAAGAAAAATTATTTTGTTTCGATTAATGCCTTTCCAAATAGTATTGCTAAAAATAAACTTATAAGAGAAATTGACTACGAACACCCACTATTTGATTTACCTGCTATTAATGCACAAAAGAAACTACCTTTGTTGAACCAAAACGGACCACTTTATTTTTGTGGAAGCTATTTTAATTACGGCTTTCATGAAGACGCTTTTAAGAGCGCGGTGGAATTGTGTCTGCGAATGTAAGATGTAAAATGGAAGATGGAAGTTGGGCGTGAAAATAAAATGGAAAATTGCAAAAGGAAGATGGGCAAAATGGCTGATGTAAAAGGTAAAATGGAAAATGGATGATGTAGCTATTTTTTAAAATTTAAATTTAACCTAAAATAGACCCAAATGAACGAGAAAACACAACAATTATTAGATAGGACATTTTACTTCGGTGTAAATACTTTGAAATTTCTAAAAAAACTTCCTGAGGATTACATTTATAAAATTCCAAAATTACAGGTTGGAAGATCAAGTATTTCAATAGGAGCAAATTATGAAGAGGCGCAGGGAGCTGTATCTAAAAGAGATTTCACGAATAAGATTGGCATTAGTTATAAAGAAGCAAGAGAGAGTCATTATTGGTTGAGAGTTCTGGCAGAATTATATGAAGACCCTAAGTATAAAAAGGATTTTGAAATCTTCCTTAAAGAGTCTCATGATTTAAAAAATATTTTCGCAGCAATAAAAAAATCATCCAAGAATGAATAAACCACCATTTTCCATATTCCCTTTTACATTTTCCATCTATGAACAGTTGCCTCTATAGAGCTAAAGTCATGCACAACCGTTTGAAGCCGAAATCTCACCGATTTCACTACAACGTATTTATGTTCTATATCGACCTTGATGAAATTGACACGTTGGTTAAAAAACACTGGATGCTGAGCAAAAACGGATTTAACTTTTTCTCACTCCGCGATAACGAACACATTCAATTGCCGATTGACGGTCCTAATAGGGACAAATCTACCAAAGAACATATTATCGCGTATCTTGAACAAAATGGCGTGAAATATGTTAATCAAAGAATAATGCTGTTAACAAACCTGAACATATTAGGTTACAACTTTAATCCTGTGTCCTTCTACTTTGTTTTGGGTAAAAACAACGAAGCTGAATGTGCAATTGCCGAAGTTGGAAATACTTTTGGTGAGATAAAGCCATATTTCTTGGGAAAAGAAACTCTGAATGAAAAAGGATTTCATCTTAACACCTCAAAGTACTTTTACGTATCCCCATTTATCGATCACGATACAAATTTCGACTTTAATCTCACTGTTCCAACTGAAAAACTGAATATCCGAATAGATGATTACAAAGATGAAGAGCGCTTCTTCATTAGTACTTTAACTGGCTCTAGGAAGGAGCTCTCGAACTATAATCTTTTTATTTATAGTGTTCGTTTTCCTTTACTAACCCTAAGAATAATTGGTTTAATTCACTGGCAAGCTTTTCGCCTTTGGTTAAAGAAATTACATTTTCATAAAAAAGCAGAAAACGCACATCTACAACAAGACGTATTTCGTAAATACGAGGAAAAAAGGTAGGATTTACTTTATTTGATTAACAGTGTTAAATACATAAATTCGTAATAAGCAGAATGTCAACAATAATAGCCATAAACGACAAAATTGGTTTCTACGAAAGAATTCTTTTAGGACTTTTTTCAGAAATGCAATTAGGGTCGTTAGAGTTAATTCTGCCGAGCGGACAAGAATTAAAATTTGGGAATGGTGAAAATTCTATTTGCGCTAGAATCGAAATAAAAAATTCGAATTTCTTTAAACGTTGTGTTTTATACGGTGATATTGGTTTTGGAGAATCATATGTAGATGGTGATTGGGAAACACCCAACATTCAAAACGTAATTAAATGGTTTCTTTTGAATATCGAAAACACACCTGGTATTTCAGGAAGTTTGCACAATAATTTTTTCATAAATGTTCTAAAATTTTTCAATAAAATCTATCACTCAAAAAAAACAAACAGCATTGGTGGTTCTAAGAAAAATATTTCAGAACACTACGACCTCAACAATACTTTTTTCTCCTTATTTCTTGATCCAACAATGACCTACTCCTCCGCATACTTCAAAGAGGAAAATATGACTTTGGAAGAAGCACAGTTAGCGAAGTACGATCGTTTATGCAGACAATTAAATTTAAAACCGAGTGACCATGTTCTTGAAATCGGTAGCGGTTGGGGCGGAAATGCAATTTACATTGCAAAAACTTATGGCTGTAAAGTTACTAGCTTAACAATCTCTGAAGAACAGCACAAACTCGCTAACGAAAGAATTATTAAAGAAAATTTATCTGATAAAGTTTCTGTTATTTTAAAAGATTACCGTTTGATGGAAGGGAAATTTGACAAGCTTGTTTCTATTGAAATGCTGGAAGCTGTCGGTGCCGAATTTTATAACGAGTATTTTAAAAAATGTAGCGATTTACTTAAAAAAGATGGCATATTCGCCATACAAGTCATTACATGTCCCGACAGCCGTTTCGAGCATTTAAAGAATGGCGTAGACTGGATTCAAAAACATATTTTTCCTGGTTCTTTATTACCTTCTGTAACAGCCATTAATAAAGCCATTAACGAAGTGTGTGATTTGACTCTGGTAGACTTAAAAGACTTAGGTTTAGATTACGCTCATACTTTAAAAATCTGGCAACAAGAATTTTCTAAAAATATTGAAGAGATTAAGAAGTTAGGTTTCGATGATTATTTTATTCGCAAATGGAATTATTATTTTTCATACTGCGAAGCCGCCTTTGCTATGAGAAACATCCATGTGATGCAATTAGTTTATACCAGACCGAATAACGTTGGTCGTTAGTCGAAAGTCAATAGTTGATAGCCTATAGTTGAAAGGATGCAGATTTATCGCTTTAAATCAAAAAAAATTTCATACTCATTTGAAGCGAAGCTTCAAACTCTATGTACTCTTTATTTCTTAAATATGATTGCTCAACTCTATGCAACCTATGTACCTATGTGGTTAATTTTACTAAGTCGACGGCTTCGGCTCCTTAAATCTTGTAAAAATCAACGAGGCTAAAAAGCACAACACAAACCCTAAAACACCATTCAATCGAATTCCTAGATCATTGCCAACATCTTTGCCGTAAATAAGCAGCATTGCGAATAAAGCGATACCAAAGGTCTGAGCGATTTTCACAAAAAAGTAACGTACCGCAAAATAGATGGCCTCTTTATTTTCTTTGGTTTCTAAACTATCTTTTGCAATGATTTCAGCTAAGATGGCATTTGGTAATATGTTTAGGGAAGCTAAAGGAATTGCAGCAAATGCTATAAGCGAATAGATTTGTATGAGTGGCCGAAAATCTGTCCTTCCTAAAAAGAAAACTCCTAAAAAAACTAATGAAAGTAGCCCTAGCGACACAATTACGATTCGTTTTTTTCCAATTCTTTTTGCAAGATAATTTACGATCGGATAAAAAATAAAAGAAACTAATACCATTGTAATCATTAATTTATTTCCAACACTTTCTTGCAAAGGAAGCAGCACTGTCACAAAATACATTAAGCCTGAAGTTATAATGGTTACTGCGATAAAATAAGAGAAATCTGCAACAATGAATAACAAGAAATTTTTGTTTCTAAGCGTTTGTAAAAGCGCGCTCTTTAAAGGAACGGCACTCGGAACGCTGACAGAATGTTTTTTTTCATTAATTACCAAAACTGTTATTAGCATTAAAACTCCGGCTAGTAAAGTCATTACAACTACACTTATTTGCAGCGCCGAAATCCGTTGTGTGATTTGAAAAGACGTTTGTAAAAGATTTGTCAAATTAAAAACATTGGAAGAAATACCAATTCCCATAACGTATCCCAGCGATTGAAAAGTTGACATGCGTACTTTGTCTTCTGCTGTTGGCGCCAATTCGGGAAGTAACGCATTGTAAGGGATAATGTATGTTGTTGATGAAACATAAAAACCAATGAGTGCAAAAGCAAGCCACACAATGTTTAAATTACTTTCTTCGGGTTTTAATGGATAAAAAATTAGACAACAAAAAATAATTGAAGGTACAATTGCCCATTTCATCATTGGAATTCTACGTCCTTTCGGATTTTTACTGCGGTCGCTAAACTGTGCTATAAAAGGGTCTACAATAGCATCTACCAGCCTACCACTTGCGGTAACAATAGCGATCACATTAAAAAAACCGAAAATAACAACCTGCGTAATTAATTTTGGTAGACCGCTGCTTTCGGGGGGCAAATACAAATACACCAAGATCACGCTGATTAGATTGATCATAATGCTCCAACCCATCATTCCGAAACCATAGAGAATTTGCTTGCCAAATGGGAGTTTTTGGATGTTCATTCTATATTTTTATTCCGATAACTAAAACATCATCCACTTGTTCGTGACTGCCTTTCCATTTCTCAAAAGTCGTTTCAAGAATATTCATTTGTTCATTCATACATTTATCCTGAACACCTACCAAGGTTTCTTTAAAACGTTTGTACATGAATTTTTTATCATCTTCGCCACCAAACTGATCGGCGTAACCATCTGTAAACAAATAAATCGCATCGTTTTTTTCTAATTTAAAAACCTGATTTGTAAAGGGTTTCGCTTTAGATTCGAGTGAAGCTGTTATCGGCTGTTTATCGGCCTTTAAAACAATTAATTCATTATTTCGAACAATGTAAATCGGGTTATTAGCGCCGGCGTACTCAAGAACCTTGTCGCTTAAATCAATACTCACCAATGAAATATCCATTCCGTCTCTTAGCTTCACATCTCCCGCATTTTTATTCAGACCCTTTTTAAGATTCTTATCTAAAAAATCTAGTGCCTCAGCGGGTGAACTTATTTCAGTATTATCGAGCGTTTGATTTAATAAATTGTTCCCTATAATACTCATAAACGCACCCGGCACACCGTGTCCCGTGCAATCTATCGCCGCAACAACTAATATATGGGAGTCGCCTTGATACGGTGTTCCTCTTGGAGCTACGGTTCTATTTCTAATATCGTATTTATCGAACCAGTAAAAATCCCCACTCACAACATCGCGCGGTTTAAATAAAATAAAAGAATCCGGCACGTATTCTTGTAGTTTTTCTTTTTCTATAAGTATTGATCTTTGAATACGTTTTGAATATTCGATACTATCTCTTATATCCTGACTTTTGGCGTCAATTTCTTTTCGCTGCGCAGTAATTTCACGCTCCATTTTTAAACGTTCACGAATATCGCGTGCGTAGATTACGATGGCTGGTCTGCCAGCGTACGGTGCCACTTTTGCCGAACATTCCACTGGAATAATTTCATTTGATTTAGTCACAAAAGGAATGTCAGTATAAATAAGACCGCCTTTCTCCCAAACATCAGCAACCATTTTTGAACTCTTATCAAGGAATTCTTTTGGTTGAAGATCGAATAGAGTATGGCTCTCCAACTCATCCTTACCGTACTCCAACAATTTAGAAGCACTTGGATTACTTTGACGAATCCTTCCATCAACAATGTCGACAACAAGAATAGCGTCGTTAGCTTGTTCAATAATACTTTGATAATTGTCGAGTTCTTTCTTTAAAGTGTCTATTGATTTTTCAACACCCGTCAGATTTTTACTTTTAATTTCAGCAAGAGTTGCCGTATCGTTTTCAGCTTCTAAAACTTTACTCCTCACGTAATATTGATCGAGTTGATCAACAATTGGAAATATAAGCGAAGGATTTAAAAACTCTCCTACTTTATCTGGCCGTGAAACGTAACGAACAATTCCACTTTTATCAATAAGGAAGGATGCTGGCAAAGGAATACCTTCGTCATACTTTTCAGCAAAAGCATTATCATACTCTTTTAACTGCACACCGTAAATCATGGCTGTACGTTGACCTTCATCAGATAATACTTTAAAATCTAATCCTAATTTCTCAACCATTCCGCGATTTACACCAACAGGATCAGGGCCAATGGCCATAACCAAAATATTTTTCGATTTGAATTTTTCGTTATTCTTTTCGTAAGTGCGTAACATCATGTGGCAGCCTGGACACCAGTCCCCACGCACAAAAATGAGTAATATGTGACGCTTATCTTTTAAATCAGATAACTTTACGGTATTTCCATCTTGATCAGGTAATTCAAAATCATTCGCAGCCTTTCCAAGCTGAACGCGGTAACCACCACGTGCTTCTTTAAGCAATTGATTTTTATCTTTAATTGTTCCCCAAGTGAAAACTAAATCAAAAATAATAATCGGTAAAGGAAAGAGATATCCTTTCCAATCGTGATTGTACATGATATTTGAAATGATGTATAAACCAACAGCGAAAACAAGTGTTATCGGTTCAAACCAAATATAGGAGGTGTATGAAAATATGCGAAAGAAGGCAATGCGCATAGTTGCTACAACTGCTAATAATAAAAGAGAAATAGTTGTTAATGGAAAATTTTCATTTGGCAGATCCATGCATAAGCCCAACACTAATGTCGAAACCAAAATAGTTATGAATTGGTATTTACTCGTGTAAACTGGGAGGTCTTTTATTGCCGCAAAAAAAGCAATTAAACTCAACACCATAGGTGTAACTACAAAACCCGAAAGAAGACAAGCTATGGCTGCAAGATTAAATAAAACTGCCAAGGTTGTAGCTTTGTGAATTTTCTCCATAACTAATCTCAAATATAAGAAAATGCATTCATTCTATTTTCTCCGCATTGATTTGAAAATAGTGAACTGACTAAATTTTACAAATAAAAAAATCCCCTTCAACTTCCGTTAAAGAGGATTTTTAAAAGCTACTTAATTATTTAAAAATACTTAAGGGTAAACACAAAACGAATTGGAAGCTCCTGATAATGATCCATCCGGACATTTTGCAAAAACCTTAACCAAATAGTTCTGTGGGGGACTACCCGAACCTTCATATGGTCCAAATAAATTAAAAGTGTGCGATGTGCCATTTTGAACATCAATATTAGTTACATCTGATATCGACAAAGTTCCTCCTGGAGTACATCCATCTTTAATAATTTGCACGACATACCCAAATGCACCGGTCACACCTGTCCATGTTACAACCTTCGTTGCTTCATCATAATCTGCGACAGGAGCCTCTAAATTGCACACTTTATCTTCACAATTAAAATTACAAAAACGCTGTCCTACGCATGAAGTACCACAGTCATTTGTTACCGTATGCGAGACATAGTAACAAGGTCCCTCAAGATCATAACTGAAATTATTTTGATCGCCAAAAATAGTAAACCCATCAGAACTTACAACCTGTGTAAGAGGGTCTGTTTTATAAATACTCCAAGCATGAGTACCACTTGTTAAGCTTTGGCCAATTAATGAAGAGCCCGTTTGATTTAAAGAAAAAGAAGCATTAGGACTATTATTACAACAAGTAAAAGAAAAATCTTTAAAAACATTAAAAGTACCGCATTGTCCGTTTACTATTACGTTTACTCTATAGTTAACCCCTGGTTGAAAGACATAAAACAATTGATTTTCAAATATTTTTTTTATACTTACACCATTTGGAGTGCCAATTATATCGTTTGTAATGGCTTCCTGACTGTAAATTCCACCAGTCTCTTTTTGTAATTCTAATTTATAATTACCCGGAATAGAACCCCAAGCATTCACAAACACATCCTCATCGATACAAAACACATCTTTTTTGTTGCCGTCCTTATCGTTTAAATAAATGTCTGCGTGGGCACATGTATTAATAGTAAGATCACCTTCGATCTGCAAGCCTGAAGTTTGAGAATCATAATTGTTATCCCAAACCCTAATGTAAATAGTATTCTGACCTTGTGTCAGCAAGCCACCAGTATTTATAATCAAATTTAAATTTCCGAATGTATTCGGATACGGTACGCTAAGACTATGAACAACTGTGTTATTAATCCAAATACTAACTAAACCGTATCGCGCCTGCGAACAAGTAATTTTTAAAACTGTTTGTTGTACGTCGCATGAAAAAAGGTTAAAAGTCGTACAATAATAATAAACACCCTGTGGGGTTTGCGAAACATCAAAACCACCCCCTCCTGGATCTAAATAAGGTGAGAGCCAACCACTATTATGACATAAACCGGGATACGCCGTTACACTACCACCATTTAAATAGGTTCCGTTTCCTATCTTTACCTTTTGGTAAATACAAGTTGCTGGGTGTGCGCCGGGACTATTGGCTGGTGAAACCTCCCAGGTGTCATCAAAAGATCCCATAGGTATTTGAGTCTGGGTACCATCATCAATCCCTGTTCTTAAATCAATAACGTAAGTTTGGGCTAAAAACTTTGTACTCAAAAATACTAAAGCAGCTAATACAACATAGATTAATCTTTTTTTCATGATTTCTAATTTTAGATTTTTTAAACTGTTTTATTCTACTATTAGTTTTTTGTTAGTGATTTTATTATCCGCCGTGACAATTCTAACCAGATATATTCCCTTATTCAGATTTTCTGTACTCCAGTTTAAACTTGATCTCCTTTCGTTTGTTTTTATGTTGTTAAACGTTTTCACCATACGCCCCATTCTGTCGAAAACAGTTACGCCAAACTCTACATCTTCCATAACACTTACATCAATCGATACTTTTCCCTGAGTAGGATTAGGATACAATGTAACACCGGGGCCTTCCGCATCAATCAAACTGAGCCCCACAGGTTGCTGCATTCTATTACCAGCCTCTCCTCCAACACAAATTGTACTCGGGCGTGATCTTGTTCCGTCGGCACACACGGCATATACTTTTATTAGATAACAAGACGCAATAGGATGTAAATCACCATTACCTCCAAGATTAGAAAGATTAATCACATAAGGAATTTCATTATTTTGAACAATAAAACTATGAAACTGAGATGTGGATAAAGGCTCTTCTGGTGAGCCACAGCAACCATTTTCAGTTACTTCTACAATGTATTTAATAGCACCCGTAACTGGCGACCAAGTTAATTCGTTACTATATGAATTATAATTTAAAGCATAAGGTACTCCTAAGATACAATCACCGGTTTCGCAGGATAGTTTGCAGCTACTTTGACTCACACAAGATTCCCCACAGTCATTTATTACTTTGTGTGTTACATAATAACACATTTCACTTTCGGGCGGAACATCCATAATAAACGAAGAAACATCATTTATTTCATTAGTAAGGGTATAAGGGCCTGTATTTGCATTGGGCGTACTGTAAACTTTCCAGTCGTGAGTGCCTCTAGCGTTACTATTCATATGTAACTTCGAATCTACATCAAGGTATAGCTTAAAAGAAGCGTCTGCACTATTACTGCAACATTTATATTTAAACTCCTTAGTTGTTTGAATTGTTTTTGTTGGGTCGCATGGATCTTCAGTTGTTAGCTTTATTTTGTATGTACCAGTAGTGTTTAATGCGAAAAAATTAGCTGGTATTAAGCTGCTAAACTCCTCAGTTATATTAAGCCAATATGGCTTTTTGTTCGAGATTTTTTGTGCCAAATGATTATTCACAGTACCATCATCATAATATAAATCAAATATAAAATTGCTGCCCGAAACATTTGAGCCTTCAAAAAAAACATCTTCTTCAATACAAAATTCGTTTTTCTCATTACCATTATTGTCCGTAAGTCCATAGTAGAATAGGGTTAAATTACCTTCGATTTCTATGCCCGACGTCCCAGATCGTGCGTCAACATTACCAGTACAGTCAGCTGTCATAGCCCAAATATAAATAGTGTTTAATCCTTGGTTGATCTCACTAGTTGGTATGGAAAAAGAAGTATTATATCTGGAAGATACACCGTAGTTATAAGGAGCACTAAACACCCCCATGTCACCATGAAAATGACCATTAATTATTAAACCCCAAATAACCGAAGATCTTACTAATCTAAAGTTAAAAATGGCAGACTTAATGATCTGGTTAGCTGTCGTGCAGTGATCGGAACTAGCCTGGCAAGGAGTATAGTTAAATGTCATCTTGTACAAAAAATCTCCAGAAATGGTTCCAATAGCATTTCCAGTCGAAGGGTTTATGTTAGGAGATATAAACCTTGACCCTGAGTTTATAGGGCATGTAATTGGACTTGCATGACAAAGGTTATATTCAAGGATACCTGAAGTAACAAACACATTTTGAAATGTTGAAGGGATCGGAGGAAGGGAGAGTGCCCATGGAATAAAAATAGTTTGAGGTAGTATTGGCGGGCTCACGTACCACTTATTGTCGTAAGATCCTGGTACTTTTGGCTGACCTGCGTTATCAATACCTGTACTAAGATCTATTACGACTTGAGCAACCGCTTTTTGGCTGTTAAAAGAGAAGGCAACAGCTAACAAATAACTAAATATTCTTTTCATGATTTTTATTATTAAAGTGAATTATTGAATTTACTTTGGTACAATAATAAGCCGATCAGGTAGGAATAAAATAAGTCGAGGACAAAATGACGTTTTAAGTTTACAAGTGGTAGTGTTTAATTATTCCGCTTCATAAAAAATCCCCTTCAACTTTCGTTAAAGGGGATTTTTAATTTATACTATTATTGAATTACTTCACTTCTTCAAAGTCAACATCGGTTACATTTTCGGTGTTACCACCTTCTGCTTTAGCACCACCTGCATTTTGATCAGGATTCGCTCCTGCTTCAGGATTTGCTTGTTGTGCTTTGTACATATCTTCGCTAGCCGCAGACCATGCTGCGTTTAACGCTTCTAGAGAAGTAGTTATTTTCGCAACATCTTTAGCACCATGAGCAGTTTTTAATTCAGCTAAAGCAGCTTCAATAGTTGTTTTTTTCTCAGCAGGGATTTTATCTCCGTATTCTTTCAATTGTTTTTCTGATTGAAAGATGCTTGTATCTGCCTCGTTTAATTTTTCAACTTCTTCTTTTGCTTTTTTATCTGCGTCTGCATTTACTTCTGCTTCACGTTTCATGCGATCGATTTCTTCCTGACTCAATCCACTCTTCGCTTCAATACGAATGTTGTGAGACTTACCGGTTGCTTTATCTTTTGCACTTACGTTTAAAATCCCGTTAGCATCAATATCTAAGGTTACTTCAATTTGCGGAACACCGCGTTGTGCTGGTGGAATACCATCTAAATTAAATTCACCTAACTTACGGTTATCTTTTGCCATTGGACGCTCACCTTGGTAAACAACAATCTGTACAGAAGGTTGGTTATCGGCAGCAGTACTAAAATCTTGCGATTTTTTTGTTGGAATAGTTGTATTCGACTCAATTAATTTAGTGAACACACCACCCATAGTTTCAATACCAAGAGACAATGGAGTAACATCTAATAATAATACATCTTTTACTTCACCAGTTAATACACCACCTTGAATAGCTGCACCTAAAGCAACTACCTCATCAGGATTAACACTTTTGTTAGGAGCTTTTCCAAAAAACTTCTCAACCGCAGCTTGAATAGCAGGGATACGAGTAGAACCCCCCACTAAAATTACTTCATTGATATCTTTTGCTTCTAATCCTGCATTTTTAAGAGCAGATTTACAAGGAGCAATGGTACGTTGAATTAAACTATCAGCTAATTGCTCAAATTTTGCACGCGTTAAAGTTTTAACTAAGTGTTTTGGCATACCGTTAACCGGCATGATATAAGGTAAATTAATCTCAGTACTTGTTGAACTTGATAACTCCACTTTTGCTTTTTCAGCACCTTCTTTCAAACGTTGCAATGCCATAGCATCTTTACGAAGATCTAAACCTTCTTCTTTTTGAAATTCATCTGCTAACCAATCAATGATTACCTGATCAAAATCATCACCACCTAAGTGAGTATCACCATCTGTTGATTTTACTTCAAACACGCCATCACCTAATTCTAAAACAGAAACGTCATGTGTACCACCACCACAGTCAAATACAACAATTTTCATGTCGTGATTCTTTTTGTCCATACCATAAGCAAGGGCAGCAGCTGTTGGTTCGTTAATAATACGTTTTACTTTTAATCCAGCAATTTCACCAGCTTCTTTTGTAGCCTGACGTTGAGCATCGTTAAAGTACGCAGGAACTGTAATAACAGCTTCTGTAACTTCCATACCTAAATAATCTTCAGCTGTCTTTTTCATTTTTTGCAAAATGATTGCAGAAACCTCTTGAGGTGTATATTTGCGGTCATCAATCTGAACACGCGGGGTATTATTATCTCCTTTAACTACTGAATAAGGTACGCGACTTACTTCACCGCTCACTTCATCATACGTATGTCCCATAAAACGCTTAATTGAATAAACCGTTTTTTTAGGATTTGTGATTGCTTGACGTTTTGCCGGATCACCTACTTTACGTTCTCCACCTTCAACAAAAGCAACTACCGAAGGTGTGGTGCGTTTTCCTTCGTTGTTGGCAATAACCACAGGTTCGTTACCTTCCATAACTGAAACGCAGCTATTTGTGGTTCCCAAATCTATTCCTATTATTTTTCCCATTTTATTTTGTATTTTATATTACTTATTAATTTCTACAAAGCAATACTCAATAAATATGCCAAAAGGACTATTAAATAAAATTATGACAGACTGTCATTTTTGCACTGGAAAACAGGGTTAATTTGACTCGAAATCGCAATTTAACTAATTAAATGTCAGGTTAATTGCAACCTATTAGATTAAGCTGCGAATCGTAAAATTTGTAATTACAAGTATTTGAATTGCTTGAAAAACTATTGACATATACTGTTGATGGATTTTTCGACAAAGTAAAAGTGGTACGAAATGTGAAAATACCGAGCGCATTTCCGTCCTTAAAATTAGAATAAAGAGGTTTATTCTGATTTATGCTCAAAGAGGGTAAAGAATATTGTAAATAATCTTGATATTCTTGAGTTGTACTATTAATGATATACTCTATTTTATACATCTTTCTCCCTTCAATATCCTTGTCTAATTTCAGTTTAGATAAAGCCAAACCTAACCCTGAGTATACATCAGCGCCCGTAAAAGGAAATTGAATGTCTTGATTTGCCATTTTTTTCATATTAAGTGATGGAAAATCAACAAATCGATTCACACGAGAGGTATTATAAAGCGAATCATAAAAATGGAACCGTACGGTAACTTTATAAATGGTTCCTTCATTTGGAGTAAAACGGATGTTGTATTTTTGATTTGTCTTTGAATAATCAATATAATAAGCTGGAGGTATAGTGTCTGCGTATGGGTAGAATGGCGGACTAAATAAACTTGAAGTCTGTGATTGAGAAATTTGCCCAATTGCGGTAGTTGTAGCAGTGAAAATATTTCCTGTGTTGTTATTTTTTACTGTAAGTGTATATGTGCCAGATATTTCGAGCTTAAAATCTTTTGGGCTTACGTAAACCCGCTGACTTGTGCTAAATGCTCCATCTTGCGTAGTTACCATCGACTCACCAAAAACTATAGGAACTTCGGGCTTAGTTGAGTGATTTAACGAAACCGTAATTTCATTTGGTTGATAATTTACTGAGTCCGCAATCTTTGCAACGTCATTCGCATCGGTTTCACTTAAAAATACTTTATTAACTCGTATCATCTGAACTTCTTCATTGGGATTTAACACAGCGTAAATACTTGGATATTCTTTATAAGGTGCGTTCAATTTAAGGTCGTTTTTACATCCGTAAAACGTCAACGCTAAAAAACCGATAAGAAAGCTAATTTTTAGTAGTCTCATAATTGCTCGTCAAAGATAATGCTATTTATGAAGTATTAAAGTTCTTTTAGTTTAAGGTGCAGATTTTTATATAAAGTACCATATCCCTTGTATAAGTGGTCAAAAAACGTGCGTTCGTGAAACACGGAAATAAACAACCCCTTTACTTTTTTAATTTCTTTCGCTATTGTTAGCATTTCTGTGTATGCTGCTTCCGCAGAAGTGTTTTTGTATACTGTGTAAACACCGTCCATCATACAAAATGGCACAAATAAAAGCTTAGAGTTACTTTGTTCAACTTCAAAATCATAATAATAAAAAGGGTGAGAAGTACCCGCGCGAAAACCGGGACTTGATGCAAAACCCATAGTAAAATCAGTATCAAAACCATTTTCGATCAATTGTTTAGGTGTTGTGCGAATATTAAATCGTAAATAATGTTGGCGTGAAAGTGTTATCTTTTCTTCAACTTTCTCGGTGAGTTTGTTTTTTTCAGAAATCAATAAATCTTTATTCACCGATGAATGATACGATGGATGTAAACCAATTAAAGCGTAATTCTTTTTCAAACTTTGAAAAACAGATTGGTAACAAGATGTTTCTGGGTTCACCGTTCTGTCATATTTGGTGCCTGTTCTGAAAAGAAAAAAATAAATAAGCGGTATTTTACTTTCAAAACAAAAATTAGAAACATCCTCATAGATATCAAAAGGATCTTTTTTTCTTCCGGATATAACTAAAATTCTTTCTTTCAAATTTTTGAAATCCAATTTTAACATATCCTTTATACCTGCGCCAATTGTCCTAATTAATCCTTTCGCACGATAAGCATATAAATTATCTACATCTATGGTACTAATTATTTTAAATGTCTTTGCGGGTAAATTAAGTGTGGGATAAAAATCTTTCAAACTTTCCGTTAGCTCGGTTATCCAACTATCCACTACAGGTTTTAAATGAAATTTATTTTGAAAAAGCAATGAAGCATCGGCTTCAAAACGTCCATGTACATCCGGTTTAAAATCCTGCCATTCTTCGTAACGTGAAATAAAATAAAACACCGCAGAAAAAACATCGTAAGAAAAAACGTTTTCGATATTGTTTTCATAAAAATAAATCATTTCATTTTTAAAAGAAGGGATTGGCTTTATTGGAGTAATGGCTATTTCATTTAGTAAACCCTGCGGGATTAATTGAAATGCACCTTCTATTTTTTGATGAGAATAATTTATCTTAAAATGTTTTGATGTTTTAAATTCTAAAACATCAGAAGTTATTTTATAATTTGATTTTAAAAAATGATTAAAAATAAAACCGCATGTATAGCTAAATCTTTTTGTAGGTTGCTCAGCGTAGATAATAAAAAGACTGTCCGCCTCTTCGACATTCAAATCTAATAAGGTTTTTAAATAAGGGTTACTGAGCATTGCATAAAGATAATTTTTTTAGGAAGAATTAGAAAACAAAAAAGGCCATCCGAAGTGGACGGCCTTTCTATTAAAAAGAACAATCTATTGAATCACAATTTTATAATTTGCTGTAGTTCCATTTGTTTTGATATTCACAAAATAAACTCCTTTAGTATAATCAGAAAGATCAATACTTGCAGATAATTCTTCGGTTATAGATTTCATAACCATGGCACCAATTGAATTCAGGATTCTAATTTCTTTTAATCCTTCATAACCAAAATCAGTTGTAAATAGGCCTGTTGATGGATTTGGATAAATACGAATCTTGTTTTCTACAAGCGAGTTTGCTTTAAGCCCAGTACACTTGTCTACAAAAACAGTAACAGAACTTGAGTTTGCGCAACCGTTAACATCTGTACCGTGAGCAATATAAACAAGTGTATTACTTGGATTGTTTGTAAGTGTTGGACTACTGAAATTAGACGGCAACCATGTATAGGTATTTGCTCCAGAAGCTGTTAAGGTTACGCTTTCTTTAGCACAAATTGTGGAAGAGCTTAATGAAATACTAACGGTTGGTAATTGCCATATATGCAAATTTACAGTTGAACTTGACGAACAACCTAAGCTGTTTTTACCACTCACTGTATATAAAGTAGTTACAGTAGGTGAAACATAGATCAAAGATAAATTACTTCCGTCGTTCCACGTATATGTATTTGCTCCGCTTGCGGTAAAGTTCATAGCTCCACCCAAACAAAGCGATGTTGAAGAAGGACTTATTAATATAACTGGTGCAGCTTTGGTAACTAGAGATATAGTTTGAGTTCCATTACAACCATTTGCGTCAGTACCAGTAACAGTATATACAGAAGTAGCAGAAGGTGTAATTATCGCACTAGAAGTTATGATTCCATTACTCCATGTATATGAAAGAGCTCCAGATGCACTAAAGTTTGCGCTAACGTTCGGACAAACGGTAGCAGACGCTGGCACAACTGCAAGAGTTGGTAAAGGATTTGTAAGAACAATTGCCGAGGCATCATTTATACATCCGTTTGCACCAGTACCCGACACTGAATAAGAAAGTGCAACAGTAGGTGTAATGGCAACCGTTGTAGCATTAGATGCATTCTCCCATGTATAACTTGTTGCGCCCGAAACAGTAAATATGCCACTTGATAAACTACATAAAGTTACAAAAGATGGTGTAATGGCTATTGTTGGTAATGGCAGATTAACCACTCCAACAGTCATGCTGGAAGAACAACCCTGACTTGATTGGCCAACCACGGTATTTGTAATTCCATTTATAGAACTCGATAGGAATACTGATCCTGAAACGGAATTATTCCACATATACGTAGATGCACCTGATGCCGTAAAGCTTGCAGGACTGAGAGCGCAAACAGTAGCTGAAGCAGGTGAAATAGTAATAACAGGTAAAGTATTTGTAACAATACTAACCGTGCCGCTTGCAACGCAACCTTGGCTACTTGTTCCAATAACAGTATATGAAGCATTAGCAGAAGGAGTATATGAAACAATGGCGTTTGTTGAATTTCCACTCCAAATATATGTTGCAGCGCCACTCGCTGTGAAACCAGTAGTAGACAATAAACAAACCGTTGCTGAAGACGGCGTAACAGCAATTACAGGAAGTGAATAAACCGTAACTGCAACTGTTTTAGAAGCCGCGCATCCTGAACTACTCGTGCCATTTAAAGTATAGGTAGTTGTGAGTGTTGGTGTAATTGAATAAATTGAATTTATAGGTCCACCTACCCAGGTGTAAGTATTTGCGCCTGAACCTGTGAAAGTTACACTTGTTGAATAACACACTCCTGTTGAAGATTGGGCTATAGCTATAACTGGCAGAGAATTAGACGTAACGGCAATTGAGGCACTCGATGAGCATCCTAAAGTATTCGTTCCAGTAACAGTATAATTTGTATTTACAGTGGGTGCTATTGTTATGTTGGTAGCGGTAGAAGAAGTGCTCCAAAGATATGTATTTCCACCTGTAGCTGTTAAGGTTATTGTTACACCACTGCATGTTGAATTAGTTCCTGTGATTGCAATTGTAGGTTTTGCATTTACCAGTATAGTTTTAGATGCAGTATTAGAGCAAGAACCAGAGGCACCAATTACACTATAGGTGGTAGCAACTGTCGGTGAATCTGAAAGAGTTGTTGTATTTACACTCGTATTCCAAGTATAAGTTAAACCACCTGTTGCAGTAAAAGTAACAGCCTGACCTGAACAAACTGCTGTTGGTCCGGAAATGGAAATGCTAATATTACCCACGTTAATAGACTGCGTAATAGCTGCAGAACAACCCAAACTATTTGTACCCGAAAGAGTTAAAACTGTGTTTGAAACTGGACTAGTTATTACATTAGCTGTATTATCCCCTGTACTCCATGTATATGTTAATCCACCTGAAGCCGTAAGACTTGAAGTTTGTCCAGGACATATAGTCGTATTTCCAGCAACTGATAACGTTACACTATTAACATTAATAGTTCTGTTTACACTTGCACTAACACAACCGCTTGTGTTTGTTCCAATAACACTATAAGTTGTTAGAATAGTTGGTGATGGAGTAACAGTAGCTCCGTTAAGACTAGTCACGCCATCCGTCCAAGTATAACTATTAGCGCCGGACGCTGTTAATGTAGCTTGATTTCCTAAACATATTAATGTTGACGGTGACGATGCAATAACTACAGGATTGGTTGAATAAAGTAATGTAAAAGAAGCAACATTAGTACATCCATTTGCGGCAGTTCCTGTAAACGAATAAACCGCACTTGCAGTGGGAACAGCTTGTATGGTAGAAGTTGTGGCACTTGTACTCCATAAGTAAGATGCTGTTCCATTTGCCGTTAAAATTACCGAATTATTTTGGCATGCCAACGTATGCGTAGAAGTTATACTTGTATTTGGTGTTGCATTAATAGTTACAGTTGCTTCATTTGATACGGTGCTCAGAGAAGCTGTAGTACAAGTAGTTGTAAGCACATAATAATTTGTTCCACCGCCAGCAGTTAATGTACCAGTATTAAAATTAGGTGTTGAAAATCCGGTACCTGAACTTACATTTGTATATGGGCCACCAGCAGTAGAAGAAACTTTCCATGCCTGAACAATTCCGCTTCCCGAACTTCCTCCTGCGCCCATAAGAGAAACAGATTGGGTATTGCTGCATAATGTGTAAGATGTTGTCGATAGTGATTGCGCTGTTACACCAACACAACCAGTACCTGTAAACTCATCAGCACCAATATCAGGGAGAGTATTGCTCCTGCTTTGATTATCAATATCAAAGGTTATACCCAATGGCGTTCCCAAATCATCAATCGCGTTGTTACTGGTCGGCAACACGTGCAAGTCGGTAGTCGATGTAAATATTGGGGTAACAGTTGAAGAGTTAAGATTGCTTCCAAAACCTGTTTGGATTGCCGCCAAGTTTGCTCTTGCAGAGGTTATAAATCCGATATTTGGTCCTGTTGTTGAATAAATATTATTATCGATATTAGAAAAAATAGCATTGCTCGTTTGGGCACTGTAAATTGAGTAACGATTTGTAGTTGTTGTTTGTGTATTTACAAAAATATTATTTCGCAGATCAATAGCCCCGATTGCTGTAACACCCGTGGTGATCAAAATTGCAGCTGGCACTGACGTAAGCGCTGCATTTCCTTGTTCTGTATTTAACCAAACGGAATTATGATAAATTTTATATCCACCTCCGGCTGTCACAACTATACCATTACCATTGCTAGTTATTAATAGAGTGGTATTTCCATAACCAGTAATATCAGAAATCATATTATTGTACACATTCAAGTTATTGTTTAAAATAGAAGAAGACAGGGCAATTCCACTTGCACCTGTTGTGGTGGTATTGTTATAATTATTTACACTTCTTATAATATTATGAGACACAGTGCCATTGCTTGCCGCTGCACCAATTAAAAGTCCGGCCATTGCTTGAGCAGTTACTGAACCCGCAATCCCAGCAATAGTGTTTGAATTTACAGTAAACAATTGGGCGTTCTGCACTGCAATACCCCTAAATCCAAGTTTGTCGGCAGTTATTGAAGAGCCGCATAAATTAGAAGAAATATTCCAATTCATATCAGGAGAAGTAGCATTTCCAATTGCAAAAACTGCATTTTGCGTTTTCTTAAATATATTTCCAACAACGGTCATATTGTTATTAGGGATATCGGAAGCTGCACCTAAAGAAATTCCACTTCCGATAATAACGCCACCAGTTGTTGTAGCCCCTATACTACCTGTAATTATACAGTTGTTTAACGTAATATTAGAAGCGGCATCTGTTAAACTACTATTGCCAATAAAAAAAACTGTACTCAAAGTGGTTGTAGTATTTTCAACAGTTAAATTTTTGCTGCTACTTCCATTATTACTGCCATCTATTTTTATGTAGTCAGCACCTAACAGGGCAATAATTGACGAGTTCGCGCCAGTTATAACTGGACTTACTCCGGTTGAAGGTCTTATCAATAAGGAATTGGTAGAGTTTGCATATGTATTATTTGAAAAAATTATTGGAAATGTTTCAGCAGTAGAGTATAGAGGATCGGTGAGCATGTATGTTACAGGTCCTGCAAGACAAGAGTTGTTATAAGAAAAAGCCGCAGCAGTTAATGAAGTATAAGTACTTGACGAACCAACTGTGTAAGTGCCATTAAGTGCTGACACTAAGTAAAAGCTAGGGGTAGTTGGTGGGGTGGTGACCGCGTTAACATTTGCCGCTACCAAGCCAACTGAAGGGGTAAAACCTACGTTCAATGCTGGCGAGAGATCCTGCGCGATAAAGAAATATGAAATATTATCACCTAAAGAAACGCCTCCAAGCGCAGAAGAGCTGAGCGTGAAACTCCAGGTTCCTAAAATACCTGTTCCTGTAGCCAAAATACCTAAATTAGAAATGTAGCTCCCTGAATTTTTCTTATAATATATCCTTGGAGCAAGTGACCCTGTTGTAGCTACACCGCTAGCATCTGTTATGTTAACTGAAATAGTTCTGTCTCCTGTGGTGCAGGTACCAACAAGAGCTGTATAGGTAATTACTGGAGCCTCCATGTCTAATAACTTTCCATCAATTTCATCAGCGCCTATGTCTGGAGCATATCCGCCACCGTTAACAGAACCAACTGGTCCCGGGCGTGTTTGGTTATCTATATCATTTGTTATTCCTACAATTGGTTGAGCGTGTGATTCTATTGAGGTAGGTGTAATCCCCATATTTAAATGTAAATCACTCGCGGAGTTCACATAATTTACTGTAATTCCTGAATAACTAAAAGCATCACCAGCTGAAGCTGTTTTCCAAGCAGAAAAAGTTTGATCAGTAGTCCAGTAACCGACAGTAGCAGGATTTGCATTTAGCACGTTATAATTTGAAGTATTCGCTGGCCAGCCGGTCGCGCTTGCTGTACCCCCATAATTATTAGCAATGGCATAGTGCCCTCCAGTTCCTCCACTACGTGTATTTGTAATAATATTATTTCGCACATCATATGGCGCCGTTTTGGCAGCTGTAGAAAAATCGGTACGTACAACTCCAAAACTTGGTAATGCACCTGACGTTACAGTTCCTTCAATATTTATTGTGTTATAATAAACTTGAACTGTAGGATCAGGTGTAGAACCATGCTGTCCCCAAATACCAATAAAGCTTGTGTTTGAACTCTGACCGTTACCTAAGGAAATAAAATTATTATGAAACGTAAGTCCATTAGTCCCCGAACGAATAAATGCTCCACAAGCTACAGGTGGCCCTGTGAGAGTAGTACCAGGACTTATGTTTGTGATATTCCATATTCTGTTATAACTAACAACCGTGCTAAAACCATTTGCAATAGCAAGTGCTGCAACAATAACATTTGTAGTTGCAGTTCCTGTATTGGCAATGTTAGAGATATAGTTTCCTGAAACTGTACATGATGTACCTGTTGCCATAATAATACCGCAGGTTCCAATTTGACCAGTACCAACAGTAACATTCAAGTTGTTGGAGGTTAAGTTGGTGATCGTATTATTTAAGACCGAAAAAATTCCCGCGCTACTGGTTAAAGAACCCCAAATACCTCTTACATAACAACCAGTGCTTGCACCCCATGATGAGATATTTCGAATAAGGTTATTGGTAACCGCAATATTTGTAGCAGTTAATGTTGAAACAATGTTAATTCCCGATCCCGCGGATGCGCCAGTTGTTAAGGCTGTAGTTCCGCATCTCATGTTGTCTGGTGTTGGGTTTCCGATGGTGTTCGTATTAATGGATAAACCTGTTGCAACGCCAGAAATGTTAATACCTGTTACCCCACCTGTAACGGCTGCAGTTGTTCCAGTAGATGTTAAGCCGCCTATATAATTTCCCGATATATTTACAGTTCCTGTACTCGAAGAGTTTATTCCTACCACCAATCCACCTGTTGTAGTTTGATTTGAAAAGATTAAATCAACACCAGAGGTTCCTCCAATTAAATTGGAAGAAGTATTCCCTATGTTAACATTCCCTCCGGTTACATTTATTCCACAGAGTACACCACTACCTGTAGAGGTACTACCTGATGTGGTTAAATAGATGGCCGTTATAGTATTGCCCTGCACAGAGGTTGCAGTAGTCGTACCAACTGCAAAATTAATTCCAATGAATAAACTTGCAATCGTCCCCGTCATAGAATAAGTTCCAGAAGCGGTGGCAGAAGAATACCCAATTATATTATTCGTGATTACGTATGCGCTCCCTGAGGTAATTTGTATCCCTCCATGTGTGTTAGCTGTTGTATAGGTTCTTAAACCTGTTTGAAAAATACGGTTTCCAGTAATTATCCAATTAGTATTATTTGTTGAAATTAAAATCCCCCTTGTAGCAATTGATGCACTGAAGAAATCATAAATTCTACAATTTTGAATTGTGTTGTTTGAATTATCAAAAGTAGCACTACCCAATGAGAAAATTGCATTAGTTGGTAAATTAGCTCCAGCAGGTCCTATATCACAATTTGAAATGATGTTATTACTATTACCAACAGAGGACGATGTTGAAAATGAAATAGTTCCTAAAGTGGCAAGCGTTGATGAACCTAAAACCGAACAATTTGTTATGGTATTGTTAGTAGCCCCATTCATTAAACGAATTGTTGTCGTTAACGCGTTTCCAGCATTCGTATTAGAAATTACCAGGGCGTTACCACCCGTGTTTAAACCATTAATAATTACTTTATCCGCATCATTCAAATCAATTAGGGGTAATGCCAAAGAACCTGTAATATTTCTAGTTGCTCCCCCCGAAGGTGAAATGGATAATGTGTTCCATGCTCCGGCATTAAGAATAGCAGATGCAGTCTCGGTTGTATTAGCTATTATACTCACGTTTATGTTAGCGGCAGTTTGCACACCACCATTTATGGCTACAAATGCAGAATTAAGATCAGGATACGATCCATTTCCTACTAGCGCTCCTGATACAACAACATTTTGTGAGATGAGTTGCTGAGAAGTCAATAAATAAATTAACAAAAACAGTATACTTATTACCCTTTTGTTTTGTGCGTGTTTTTTCATAATTGTGTGTGTGTGTGTGCGTGTGTGTTTATAGTAGTTTGAAAGTAATTAGTTTTAATTTTTCTTATTTTAATATTCATACTCAATTGATATCCTTTTTTTTACCGAA
Organism: Aurantibacillus circumpalustris; assembly: GCF_029625215.1. Lineage (GTDB taxonomy): Bacteria > Bacteroidota > Bacteroidia > B-17B0 > Aurantibacillaceae > Aurantibacillus > Aurantibacillus circumpalustris. The sequence continues at coordinate 2,175,379 of NZ_CP121197.1, read as the reverse complement.
GAACACATAAAAATTGTCAGAAAGAATTTATTGTTTTTTGTAAGGGTGGATTATTGTTATCAGCTTCACCTATTTCAGTTCACTGTAGTCTAAATACAACATCACTTGAAGCAAAAGTAAATTATTAAACTCAGAGCTATGTTAGAATAACCTTAGAGCTATGTTAGAATAGGCTTAGAAAAAAAATTAAGCTTCTGGATAAAAATTACACTTGAGTAAGAGATTGGGTTCATTACCTACCATTGAAAAATTATTCAAATTAACGTTTGCTAAATCTGATTATTTAACATAGAAACCAAACTTTTTCAAAAAAATAAAAGCAATAGTTTTTTTTGTATTGACCAACACTATTTTGGTATTCACATTCTTGAGTTATGATTTCTTCAACGCAAAAAAAGGCTACCTCAAATGGAGGTAGCCTTAATTATTGTAACTATACAACTTACTCGATTACAATTTTATAATTCACTGAAGTTCCATTTGTTTTAACATGAACAAAATAAACTCCTTTCGCATAATTTGAAAGATCGAAATTTGTTGTTAATTCATCAGTGTTAGATTTCACGACCATTGCACCAATCGAATTAAGAATGATAATTTCTTTTAAACCTTCGAAACCGAAGTCCGCAGTAATTAAGCCAGTAGTTGGATTAGGATATAAGCTTACTTTTCCTGCCAAAACAATTTTCTCACTAAGTCCAGTGCACAGCTCAACCGTTACAGTAACAGACATAGTGTTTTTACAATTATTGGCATCTACACCTTCAACTGTATAGGAAGAAGATGTTGTAGAAGCATTAACCATGAGTGTACTACTTGTTGAAGTACCGGGCATCCATGAATAATTAATTGCTCCCGAACCTGTAAGTATAATTGATTCATTAGAACAAATAGTTGGGGAGGTCGGAGAAATTATAACCGTAGGCAAGGCAGTTGCTGTTAAAGAAATAGTTTGACTTGACGAGCATCCGTTTACGTCAAAACCAGTTACCGTATAAGAACCACTTGTTAATGGCGTGATGGCAGTAGTTGCAGTATTAGCTCCGGAACTCCACGAATAAGTGCTGGCGCCTGCCGCTGTGAAGCTCACCGGAGAAAAAGCACAAACTGTTGCAGAAACCGGACTCACAGATATTGGCACTACTGTATTTATTGCAACAGAAACTGTAGCCTGATCAGAACAACCCAAAGCATCTGTACCAATAACTGTATAATTAGTTGCGGACACAGGACTAACTGCATAAGTGTTCGTTAACGGGCCAGAAACCCAAGAATAATTCAATGCTCCTGAACTGGTAAGTGTTGCCGTTTGACCGGCACAAATAGCTGTAGCAGACGACACTGCCGTTATTATTGGTAAAGGATTCGCAATAATACTTATTGTTTTAGTTACGTTTCCACAATATTGAGTTTGACCGGTAACTGTATACACTGTTGTTAGCGCAGGGCTAACAGTAATGGCTGTTGTTGTAGCGCTATTATCCCAAAGATAAGTGTCAGCGCCACCTGCTGTTAGATTAACTGTACTGCCAACACAAGCTGCACTTGCAGAAGCCACAATTGTTACTGTTGGCATTGGAGCAATACTTAAAGAAACACTTGCACTACTAGTACAAGCAGCATTTAATCCATTTTTAGCGACCACTGTATATATTGTCGATGAGGCAGGTGTTGCATTTACAGAACTTCCAGAAGTTGCAGATAATCCGCCAGATGGTGTCCAAGTGAATGTTACCGGAATATTTTGATACAATTTAAAGTCTGGCCGAATAAGATTTGTTGCATAATTTGTTGTTGTTGCAGCGGCCATTGCTAAAAAAGTTTGATTGTCTGCTCTATAAACCATGGTACTTTGGAAAGAGGTCGCACTGTTGTATTGAATAATTGCATCACTTGTGGTTCCTGCAAAATTATTTGAAAACACTGTTTCTATAATTAAATTACTTGTACCATTCCACGCAAATGGAGTACCGAAAGTATGCGTGTTGTTATAACCTACGGTAGGTGTAAAATTTGTGGCTGTCGAAACAATGGTTAATCCCGTTTCAAAAGTAGCACCCACAGAAGTAAGCGTAGTGGCTTTCATACTCATCTGAAAACTTTGATTATCATAAATAGAAGTTCCCCAGTTAGACCCTAAACTCACAACCGGAAATTGAATACTCGTGAGTGGCCCTGCTGCTAATCCCTGCGCGGTTAATTCACTTGCCAAGACAAGAAATTGCATTTTTTGTCCGCCATAATAAGCAGAGTAAGGAGCCGGATAACCTGTTGTGCTATTCTGATTTGTTTGCGGTGTAAAATTAAATACAGAAGGGATGGAAGCGCCTAAAACATTGAGCGTTTGAGAATTACCTGCACAAATTGTTGTCGAAGCCGGACTTAAAGTAATGGCAGATGGCACAGCACTTACAGTAATAGAAACAACGCCTGGTGTAGAGGTACAACCATTAACTGTAGTAAATAAACTGTAGCTGCCACTTGCGTTTGCCAACGCTCCGTTAATAGATGGATTTTGCGTAGTAGTGGTGTAATTATTTGGTCCTGACCACACATATGAAGTTCCAATATTAGAAGAACCACTCAAAGTAATATTTTGTCCGCTACACAAAAGGGTTGTGGCAGAAGTTGCCGAAACTGTTGGTGTGGCATTCACAGTAAGCGTTCCCTCATTAGATACCGCAGTCATAGATGCGGCTGAGCAAACGGTCTCAAGCACCACATAATAAACACCGGTTGGCAACGGAGCACTGGTATAGGAAGTTGTAGTAGAACCTGTTCCTCCTGTTACTGGAGCATAAGGACCACCTGGCGTTGCTCCAACTTTCCATAAATAGCTGGTAGTTGGGCCGGTACTTACACCCGTTGACGTTGCAACCAGAGTTTGACCAGCACACGCTGTGGTACTCGCTATACCCAAAGTTCCGCCATTTGCAGTCGTACAGTTTTGAATGGTGTAAACGCCTTCCCTCGCACCAATGTCGGGAGTGGTAACATTTCTTGTTGTTCCTGCATAATCATCCGTAACGCCAGAAACCGGTGTTGCCCCAGACTCAACAGCAGTGGCAACAGATGGATTTATATTTAAAAAGTTGGCGTTAGATCCCACGGTGCTTAAAAATGGTGGGTTTTCGGTTACAGAAAGACCATCTCTTGTTACCATGAGGGTTTTATATGCGCTTAATGTTTGAACAGCGTTGGTACCATCAAAATAAACTAAATTATTTACAGATGGAATTCCTGCATACAATAAGTTGTTATTCGAATTGGTGGCATAAGTGGATTCTGTCGTTGAACTTCTCATGTATGCATAAGTTTTACCAGTTCCAGTTGAAGTTGAATTATTAACCAGTATATTATTACGTAAACTCACACTAGAAGTAGTAGAAGCATATAATGCAATTGATCCAAAATTTGCACCCGAACTTAACGCTGAAAGATTAACAGTGTTGAAATGCGCATTTACTGAGGTAGCAGCTCCAATATACAACCCTGAGATAGAAAGCCCATCGGTTAAAGGTGCTTTCAAATCACCTACCAGGTTATTATAAATACTTAGTGTTCCTCCAGCATTTATATAAATCCCGCCAATCACATTTGTGGTGCTTGCTCCTGTTAAATCATATACCCGATTTCTGAAAATATTACTAGCCGCTCCTGCAACATGAAAAATGCCTACAGCCTGTCCTGTAGTTGCTAAAGCGGTACATGAACCAACAGTGTTAAGGTTTACAGTAAGTCCACTAGATGCACTAGAATTTCCAATAATAATCGCATTTACTGAACCGCCTTTTAAGTTTGTAACTGTGTTATTGGTAATTGCACTAGTGGCAGCCCCATAGTTATGGTAAAGTGCATTGATTACAGAAGTGCTTGCTGTTACATTAGAAATAAGATTATTCTGGAAAATTTCGATTTGTGAAGTACTTGTTGCTTGATATAATCCATAAAAAACACCCGTACCAACCATGGTAATATTCGTGTAATTGTTACCATCAAACAAAGCGGTTCCAGCAGTTGGCGAGCCAAAGTTATAATACAAATACATGTTACTTGTACTGCCAGTTGCTCCGTTGGAAAATCCAGTGGTGATTAAGTTGTTGTTTACATTCGTGTTTTGAGTTGCATTACTGTTGTACATCAGGTAAATTGTACCAGTAGTTTTAAGACCAACGTTATTAAAATTATTATTATTCATATTAGTAAGCCCTCTTGTTGCTGAATTGTACACCATACTTGCTTCCCCAGAACCCGTGCCCACATAAGTAGCAGACTGAAATATATTAGAATTCACATTTACAGTGGAAGTTGTTGTACCTCCCGTATTATATACACCTCTCAGCGCTAAAGACGTAGCACCGGCGTTAAATGTTCCAAGACCAATTGTATTATTATTTATATTAACCGTGGTTGTTACCGCCCCGGTGTTGTATATAGGGTAATAACTGCCACTAGTGGCATTAGTCGAATTGTTACTTAATGTGTTATTTGAAATACTAAGATACGCGGCAGATGCCGTACTATATAATCCATAAAAAACACCACTGGTTGCGGTATTATATGTGCAATTTGTAATAAGATTGTTGGTAATAACAATAGAGTTAGTTGCAGCAGTGGCTCCAGATACGTTTTCTATAGCCGTTAGCTGACTAGTAGTACCGCCACCATTTACAGTAATAGTATTATTGTTGATGGTAGCATTTGCGCTCGTAGCAGTATTCAGATAAATACCTCTTAACACCTGTGCACTCAGTACGCCACTACCGGTATTGTTATTTAGCGTACTGTAACTTACATTGATATTGTACTGAGCCAAAGTACGTACACCTGCCGACGGACTTGTAGTGCCCCCACCACCAAAATTAATAATAGTATTTCCCGTTGTCACAGAACTTCCTCCTATATCATTTCCTGTATCGGCAAGAGTGAATGGACTTGCAGCAGCAAAACCTATCAGGGCAATACCTATGTTGCAATTTTGTATGGTGTTTGTGTAAAACTTATTATTTGAGTTTGTTCCACTCGCCGATGTTATTGTTAGAGCAGTTGTATGTAATGAAGGAATTGCATCCACTACGTCAATACCTCGAGAACCATCTGTTGCAGGGCCTGAACCTGCGACATTATTTATCCGGTTAAGAGTTATTACACAATTTTTGATGGTATTATTCTGACAACCATCTGTTGCACTTGCTCTAAAAAAACCATAACCATACTCCATCGTTGATGGATTTGATGTATTTGGATCATTCAGATCAATACCATCAATCGTTACATAATCTGCACCAACGCAACTCCAAATCCCATCTTGCACCGCAGAACTTGGTGTAGCTGTACCGCCGGCATACGCATAAAGAATAGGATTTGCACCTACACCGCTTTTTTGAAAGACAAGTGTGTTTATTGAAGAAGCTCCTGTAATCGAGTTTAACGTAAAACCTCCTACAACAACAGTTTCTGTGTATCCAGCAGATATATTGATAATAACAGGTCCACTCACTCCGGCAATATTAAGACTGTTTATTGCTGCGGCAACCGAAGTAAATGTTCCTGGTACAGCATATGCTCCAGAGAGTTGAGCCTTACTGGCCGTGATTAAAAATAATGCCATAACGAGGCACGTTAACCTAAAGGTCTTTTTAAGAGAATTCATAGAAATTGTTTTAAGGTTTTTAAGAATTTTTGGGTTTATACTTTTAGCACTTTAGTTGTGTTATTAGTAATTCAAATTTAAGCCAATAAAATCCATCTACTATAAAATTTAGGATAATCTTATCTACAAATATTTCAGGAATATAATTAACTACTAATTAATAATTTAACAAAAAAGGCCGCCATTTCAATAATGACAGCCTTAATAAAAAAATAAAATTAATTATTATTTAATCTTGAAAGCAGATTTAACTTTTGAAACATAATCTAATTTCTCCCAGGTAAACAATTCAACTTTCATTGTTTTTGATTTTCCATCAGGGGTTTTAAAGGTTTTGGTAACTATTTCGTTTTTACGTCCCATATGACCATAAGCAGCTGTTTCGCTATACATTGGTGTACGCAATTTAAAACGTTGTTCAATAAAGTACGGACGCATATCAAATACACTTTCAACAATCTTCGCAATTTGACCGTCGGTCATTTTTACTTTTGCGGTACCATAAGTATCAATAAAAATACCCATTGGTTGTGCAACACCTATGGCATAAGAAACCTGAACTAATACTTCTGAACAAACGCCTGCCGCTACTAAATTTTTAGCGATATGACGCGTTGCATAAGCTGCTGAACGATCTACTTTACTCGGATCCTTTCCAGAGAAAGCACCACCACCGTGAGCACCTTTTCCGCCGTATGTATCTACAATAATTTTACGACCTGTTAAACCAGTATCACCATGTGGCCCACCAATTACGAATTTTCCAGTAGGGTTAATATGGTAATTAATTTTGTTATTGAACAGGTGAGCATACTTTGGATATTTTTTCTTTACACGAGGGATTAAAATATCAATGATGTCTTTTTTAATCTTGGCCAACATTTTTGGTTCTGAATCAAAATCATCGTGCTGTGTTGAAACAACAATAGCATCAATACGAACAGGTACATTATCATCACTGTACTCTAAAGTAACTTGTGATTTAGCATCGGGACGTAAATATTTTATTTGTTTATTTTCTCTACGCAATGCAGCCAACTCAATTAAAATACCATGTGCTAAATCTAAAGCCAAAGGCATGTAATTATCTGTTTCGTTGGTCGCATAACCAAACATCATTCCCTGATCACCAGCACCTTGCTCTTCTTTTTTCTTACGATCAACTCCCTGATTAATATCAGAAGATTGCTCATGAATTGCAGAAAGAATTCCGCAAGAATTTGCTTCAAACATGTACTCTGATTTTGTGTATCCAATTCTACGGATCACCTCACGTGCAATTTCCTGCACATCTAAATATGCTTTGGATTTAACTTCACCCGCTAAAACTACTTGACCCGTGGTTACTAAAGTTTCACATGCAACCTTACTATTCGGATCGAATGCTAAAAAATTGTCGATTAAAGCGTCAGAAATTTGATCTGCTACCTTATCTGGATGTCCTTCTGAAACTGACTCTGATGTAAATAAATATCCCATTGTTGTTTGGTTATTTTTTGATTTTATAAATTATTAGATTGATTATATTTTAATATTCTAAAACAGAATAATTACAAATTATTTAACTGCTGTCAATTTAAATTCGTAAAACTCCATGATTTGATTGCACAATAATTTCTTGCACGCCTCGTCAACCTTAGCATTCGCAGCAGCTTCATCAGCAGCACTAATTTCTAAAGTAATGTGTTTGCCAATACGTACATTTTCAATCTCAGAAAGATTTAAATTTTTCATCGATCCCGTAACCGCTTTTCCTTGTGGATCTAATAATGCTTTCATCGGCATTACATCAATATCTGCAATAAACTTTGTCATCTTTTTTAAAATTTTGAGCAACAAAAATAGAATTAAACTTTATTCTTTAAAAATATGTTATTCACAATACTTATTAAAATATAAAGAAGAATAATCAGCGGCACCGCTATCACATTCAGACCAAAGAGCAGAACCACCGCCACCAGTAAAAAAAGATACACTATTTTGTTATCGGACCAAGCAAAATTCTTGAATTTTAGCGCAAACAAAGGAATTTCAGCTAGTAATAAATAACTCATGATACAGGAGAATGCAATTAAAAACGCTGGATTTTCTATTAATTTAGTAGCAAAATGCAACTCTGGCTGAAAAGCCAAAATCAAAGGTAATGAACAAATAACCATGGTGTTAGCAGGCGTTGGCAGCCCTATAAAAGAAGTAGATTGACGGGTGTCGTTATTAAATCTCGCCAAACGTATACACGAAAAAATGGTGATAATAAACCCGAAATACGCTTCGGTTTGAATACCAGAATAATTTGGGCTAATTCCTACATCGCCCGACAAATCAGTTGTATTTAACACGCTCAGAAAAGCCGCATTTAAGAGTTGAAACATCACCACGCCAGGCACCACGCCAAAAGTGACCATGTCTGCTAAGCTATCTAAATCCTTGCCTATTGGAGAGCACACTTTCAATAATCTTGCGACAAAACCATCAAAAAAATCCAACACTAAAGCAATGGCTACAAAATAAGCGGTGTAAACCAAATCATTATTAAAAGCCTGAACCAAAGCCAAACATCCAAAGAATAAATTCCCGCAAGTAAGTGCATTTGGTATATGTTTTTTAAGTTCCATTTTATTTCGAGAAAACAAATATAATATTAATAAAACTAGTGTTTTACTTCCTTTTAAATTATATTTAAATCGTGGGGAAGCTCAGCAAAACCGATACTTTTATACTACTGTTAATCTGTAGTCTGTTTATTTACGTTTTCTTAAGAACGACTTTGGTAGACATTACCCACGATGAAGCTTACTCATTCTACAACATGAAAAAATTCTGGTATACCGAAGCCCTCTGCACTGGTAATACTCATTGGATTAACAGTATAGCAATTAAAATCGCTATTCTTTTTAAGGCCGAAAGTCTCTGGCAAATTCGCTGGTTTAGTACCCTTTCAACGTTTACTTTTTTTGTGGTTGTACTTATTTGGATCAGGTCGATCGAACCAACTCATCTTAAATTCTTAATTTTTTCTGTTCTTTTATTAAATCCTTATATCCTCGATTATCTTGGATTAGCTCGTGGTTACTCACCAGGACTTATGTTCCAAGCACTCGCTCTACTCCTTTTTATATTATCGCTTAAGAACAACAATTTAAAACAAGCTTTTTTTGGGCTTATTTTTTCTGGACTCAGCCCCCTTTCCAACTTTAGTTTTATTTACTTTTTTATGGCTTTTGCTATTGTTTATTTTTTTGTTGTGCATTTTAAAAATGGACTACAAATATTTCGTTCATGGGTTTTTTACAGGGATGTTACTTATGTTATTCTTATTTCAGCCATCGTTATTAGAGCTTTTATTTTTATGACCATTTGTTCAAACGATGTTGTTGGAGCAGGCACCGATCATTTTTTAGAGTATTTTCAGGTTTTTAGCCAAGGGCTTCTTTACCATTCTCAAATAAATGAAACTTTATTAAATTTTCTCTCAATTACAATTTTCATTCTACTCGCTCTTTCCTGCATGCTTGGCATCTTCAGTCGAAACGCGAAACAAAATAGAATCTGGTATTACACAAGCATCATCTTACTTACAATGTTGAGTGTAACTTTTATTAACCGATATCTTTTCCACGTTGTATTTCCTTATTACCGTAGTGCCATTTTTCTTTTCCCTACAAGTGCGGTCTGTTTTATTTATATGCTCAATAAAATTTTTAAATCAGGATTTATAAAACCAATTCTTTTTTATTTAATATCGAGTTTATTAGCGCTTAATTTTATTTTATCAATGAATTTAAACTCAGTTTTTGATTTTCATATACAAGCTGATCTAAAAAAGAGCTTTGATAAAGTAGAAGCTTTGAATGCCGTTAAAGTGGGCATAAGTCCCGAATTATATGGAGGTTTCAGGAATTATTATCAGATGACTGACAAATACCATTATAATTTTAAAGGAGTTTCTATTAACACACATCACCCGAAAGGCTTAAGTGACAATAGGAATGAACTTAAGGAATTTGATTATTTGATACTATTTCCTCCATATAATTTGAGTTATTACAAAAACAATCCGGTGAAATTTAAAGCGGTAGAATTTTTTAAAGAAACTGGGACTTTGATTTTAAAGGTGAATGAGGGGCTTTAGTGGCTGATAGCTAGCATTCGTTTATCACCCTTCTTGCTGTAACTTGTACACCGTGCCTTGTTTGCGTGCTTAACTTTGCCTATAAGTCCTGTTTTTTTTAAACATCCAGACAAGTTACAAGGTGCAAATTACGAGATACATTGCCCTACAGCAATTTCCCGCTTAACTCTTCCCACTTCTCCATCTCCGCTTCAAGGTCCTTTTTCAATTTCTCGTAGTCGGCGAAAAAAGTTTTATCATTCATCAGCTTTTCGTATTCATCAGCATTTGCTAATTTATCGTCACAAGCTTTTATCTTCTCTTCTAAACTAGAAATTGTTTCTTCCGACTTTTTTATTTGATTACGAATTTGTTTTTGCTCAGCTTCATTCGATTTCTGCTCACTACTCGCTGCCACCTGCTTACTGCTTCCTGCAGACTGAACAACTGTCTCCTGTACCCTACCCGTTTTATCCAAATCCAGTTCATTTAAGCGTTCTACTTTACGTATTTGCATGAATTCTTCAATGTCGCATAAGTACTCTTTTACCTTGCCTTCGCGGAATTCGAATAAACGATCGCAAATTCCTTTCATAAAATCTCTATCGTGACTCACCATGATTACCGTTCCTTCATAATCAATTAAAGCACGCTTTAAAATATCTTTCGAACGGATATCCAAGTGATTCGTTGGCTCATCCATTAATAAAAGATTGTAAGGCTCTAGCAATAATTTGCATAATGCTAAACGACCACGTTCTCCCCCACTTAACACCTGAACTTTTTTATCAATATCGTCACCTCTAAATAAAAAGGAACCTAACAATCCGCGTACCTGACGACGCACCTCGCCAACTGCAGCTTCATCAATCGTTTCAAAAACTGTTTTCTTTGGATCTAATTTTTCTTCTTGATCTTGCTCAAAATAACCCATCAAAACACTGTGCCCTAAAGTGATTTTACCATCGAAGTCTACTTTTTTGGCAATCATCTTCATCATGGTACTTTTTCCTTCACCGTTACGTCCCACTAATCCAATCTTCTCACCTTTCGTGATAATAAATTCTGCGCCTGAAAAAATATGTTTTGGTCCGTAATTTTTAGCAGCGTTTTCCACGGTCAATACAATCTTGCCGCTATGCGCTGGCGCAGGAAAACGGAAGTTCATACTTTGTGTATCGTCATCGTCTACCTCAACACGCTCCATACGATCTAACTTCTTAATCAAAGATTGTGCGAATGCTGCTTTGCTGGCCTTAGCACGGTATTTATCAATGAGTACTTCGGTTTGATCAATTATTTTTTGTTGGTTTTTAGCAGCATTTTCTTGTTGTTCACGACGTTCTTTACGAAGAACTAAATAGCGAGAATAATTTGTTTTGTAATCGTAAATTTTTTGATTAGAAATTTCAATGGTACGATTGGTTACATTATCTAAAAATGTTTTATCGTGACTAATTAGTAATACAGAACCAGAGAACGTTTCCATAAATTCTTCCAACCACATAATGGCTTCAATATCCAGGTGATTGGTGGGCTCATCTAATAATAACACATCGGGTTTTTGTAAAAGCAATTTTGCTAATTCAATACGCATTCTCCAACCACCACTAAATTCAGCTGTTTGACGGTCAAAATCTTTGCGATCGAAACCTAAACCTTTTAATATCTTTTCAATTTCCTCGTGCACATTGCTTGCACCAAGCATATCCAAACGTGTGTAAACATCCGTTTGTTCTTCTATTAATTGAGAATATTCTTTGCTTTCGTAATCGGTGCGTGTTTCAAATTGGTGATTAATCTCAATAATACGATTCTCTAACTGTTGAATTTCTTCAAAAGCAGATTCCGTTTCTTCAAACACGGTGCGACCATGTTGGTGAATCATATCTTGTGGCAAATAACCGATCTTGCAGGTCTTAGGCATGGAAATATCTCCCTTGGTAGGATTCTGATTTCCCGATAAAATTTTAAGCAAAGTAGATTTACCTGCGCCGTTTTTTCCGGCCAAACCAATTCTATCTTTCGGGTTTATTAAAAAGGAAATATTGTCGAACAAGTCGTACCCGCCAAAACTCACCGTAACGCCATTAACTGAGATCATTTTTTTCTGAAATTAGGGGGCAAAGATAGGATATTTTAGGGGATTTTTAAAACACTTGCCAATCCTTAAATACAGCCTTTCACCTTGATAAAAAGCTCCTTTAACTTTTCATTTTCAGGGAACTCGTTTTTCAATTCCGGATTATTTAAAATATTGGAAATTCTTGAATCAGTATCAGGATGTGTGCTCAGGTATTTCATAAATTTAGGCATTTCCGTTCCTTCTTCTTTTAGTAAGCGCAGCAAATCAAGCATTCCTTGCGGATTTACTTTATTCTCTACCATAATCTGAAGTCCATTATTATCGGCTTCCGTTTCCAAATCTCGTGAATAGTCGAGTTGTTTAAATTGTTCTGCTTGTGATAGTATTCCAGCGCCAATACCCGTAACATCACCGAACAAACTCGCAACAACAATACTTGTGGCAGCACTTCTGCAAATATTTTTTAATGAATGGCGATTTAAAACGTGAGTCACTTCATGTCCTAGCAGAGCAACTAACTCCTCATAATTTTCCATTTTTTCAATAATACCCGAATACACAAATATTTTTCCACCCGGCAAAGCAAACGCATTGATATCTTCTGATTGTACAACTTTTACATCGATTTTATAAGTATCGTCCAGCTCAAGTTGTTTTACAAATTGGTGCATATAATAATTGGCAGAATCATTCATGTCACTTTCTTTGGCATACATTTCACCAATGCTTTCACCGAGTTGAACTTCTGTACTAATGGGTATAAGGTTTGCGGCCTTTTCACCTGCCCAAGGCAGCACATAAAACAAGGTAAATACGCCTAGTGCTATAAACAAAACGATAAGAGAAATAACCATTACCCTTTTGCTACTGAATGTAAGACCTTCGGCTTTTCGTATGAAATGGTTTCCACTCCAAATTCTATAAATTTCTTTGGCTACTTCTCCATTACATTCTAGGGTATGATGAGGATACTCACCATACTTAATTATGATATGCGAACCATTTAAATGACAGGACTTAAGATTTTTTAGATCCCAAATTAATAAATCACGGGTTTCGTTTTGAAGGTAGATGTGTAAATGACCATTCGTAACACTGATGGTGCAATTAATTTGCCTTGCCGAAAAACCGTCGTTATAGACGCCAGTACTATCCATTATTAAGCGAAATCAATATCCAACATCCCCGCAAGGTCATCACCTGTAGCATCTTTGTATTCATCTTCGGTTTGCATTAATTTATCTGGATTAATTGGAAGATCAAATTCAATATTTTCAAAAGCAACGCGCATAATTCTATTTATTGCAACTCCTGTAGCTAAACCCAAGGTGAAGATGACAATTAAATAATTTACAAAAACCATTCCGAAAATTTTTCCAGCCGAAAGTGTTGAGCGCATATTAATTTCTACACCGTCCTGAATAATTTTTATATTTTTTAATTCAAATTCAACCAGCTCCTTTAAAAACCAAAATGAGTAAATACCCAAAGTGATAATGGATAAAAAGATTCCCTTTAAACGAATTAAAAAAAGATCGCCACCCTTTCCAGTGAATTTAAATTCAATATTTCCGAAACGCATATTGCCATAAATATATTCTTTCATTTTAACCCTGAACCAAGGGCCATATATACCCAATGTTAACATGCTAAGTAAGCCATGTCCAATAAACAACTTAACAAATTCTTTTAAATCACCTCTGTAGCCAAAGTGAATGCCTCTCCAGGATGTTCGTGATAAACGGTAACGTTGCGAACCATGAATTGCAAGTGGAACAAGCAATAAAATACCAATATAGAAAACGATACCACCTACAACTGCCATCATTGGCTGTTTTGTGAAAATACAAAAAAACAAAAACCCATAAAGTACGAGAAAAATGGCAAGCGCTTTTATAAAACCTCTAAACATTTCTTTTCCCGTTCCGTGAAATACAAATCTTGTTTCCAAATACTCTGCTTCACCATACATGTATTGCAATACAGAAGCTCGGGCCCAAGGGTAGTACAATCCGAGTGTAATCACTTTTAATACATTGTTTAAGATACGCAGTCCAACTAAGGTACTGTGATCACCGTTAAACTTTAGGAGTTTTTTAAATTCTCTGTTGTGTATAATTTCCATTTTGCTGGGGTTTAAGATATAAACATAATAAAAAAAACCAGCTTTTAGGCTGGTTAATTATAATTATGTTTTGCACCATTTTCGAAACATCTGGTGTTATATTAAAACTTATCCAAAGCAGGAAACGCGTTCTTAAAATTATTTATCAAGAATAATTTTTTCGTTTTTAATTACTTTTCCGTCGATTTCTAAAGAATATAAATACAAGCCGTTATCGTATGAAGAGGGTAATAAAATATAATCAGATCCAGAAGATATGCGGAGATCATCCATTAGCTTTCCATTCATATCATAAATTTTAACCCGTGCGTTTTTTGTCGTCGCTGGGATAGAGTAATTTAATTTCAAGCGTTCTTCATCTTTAACTGGATTTGGAAAAAAATTAACTTCTGATTTACTTATCTTGTTTGATTTATTACCAACGGTCACTCCTCCAGGGGAACACTCAATACAAGGAAGAGAACCAGGTAGATAATACACCTCATAGGTGTAAACATATGGGGATATTACCTTCGCAACGCGCATCTTGGCACTCATACCGTCGAAAAAAATCATATTATCATTTCTAAAAACGGGAATGTGCATAGAGCCACTAATGTAATTGAGGGCAGCGCAGTTTGTAGCTGAAAAAATAAGTGTTCCTAATTCATTATAAATTTCAAGATCGAGTGTATTATTCGGACGCACTCTAAAAAGTAAAAACTCAATCAGGTTATCTGTGTCGAATAAATTATCACTCAAATAAATTTCAGTAAGGTCCGCGGTCGTAAAATTTGGAACGGCAATCGCATTTATTAACGTATTCGAACCCGGATCGAATAGATCAATAGTTTCTGTTGCGGGATTAATACTATAAAATACATACCCTCCGTAATCGAGCTTTGTGAGAAAGCGTCTCTCACTATGCGTGTGATTGAGAGAAATTTGCGAAAACATACTCGTAGAAATCATTACCGCTAAGGAAAGAATAAAATTTTTCATTGGATTTTTGGATAAAAGTTTAAGCTATAAACATAACAAAAAAACCAGTGCTAGCACTGGTTTTTTTAAAAAAATTTAGGTGTCTCTTAATTCAAATCATATTGCACTTCGGTGAACTTTTCCAACTCCATTAAAAACTCATTATCGATTGCTATTTTATTTTTCTTAGAAAATAATTTTATGTTTTGGTGTTGTTCTTCGTCTTCCACATAAAACTCAACACTGCTCTTACCTTCGAAACGATTCATCAAGCCTTCTAATTTCAAAACCATTGCCTCATCGAGCTTACTGAGTTTAATTTTTAGTTTAATGAGATTGAAGGCATTTTTCTTTACCTCATCTAATAACTCAATTTTACTGAGTTTAATCTCAAGACTTCCAGGTTGATTGTAACGTTCTTGCACACGTGCTTTTACAAAAATAAAAAGTCCTTGCACCATGTATTTATTGTACTCGATAAAATCTTTACCAAATAGCATTATCTCTACCGTTCCGTTGTAATCTTCAATAATGAGTTTACCAAAGGCATTACCTGTTTTACTGGTACGATTTTCAAAACCAATAACAATACCACCAAAAATAACTTCGCGATTTTTAAAAGGTTCTAGTCCTGCTTTCAATTGCGCACAGTTCGCATTGCAGCGATGTTCAATCACCGTTTTAAACGGATCTAAAGGATGTCCGCTAATAAAAAACCCAACCACCTCTTTTTCACGGCTCAATTGTTCAAGCGCACTCCAAGGTTCTACTTTAGTTGGCAACTGCGGTTCAGTAATTTCAATTTCATCATCGCCACCAAATAAACTCGCTTGCGAAGTATCGTTACCATTGCTCATTTGGTTACTGTACTTAATCATTTTGTCCGTCAGCGTTAAACCATCTGCAATATCCGGCACAAAAAACATGGCACGGTGCACCCCTACAAAACTATCGAAGCCACCAGCAAGCGCGAGACCTTCTAGAGATTTTTTATTAATGCTTTTACTATCCAATCTTTGTGCGAGATCAAATACTGAAACAAAATTTCCATTTTCGTTTCGCTGATCAATAATATTTTTTACAGTGTTCTCCCCTACTCCTTTAATACTGGCCATTCCAAAGCGAATATCCCCATTAGGAGTTACCATGAATTTTGAAAATCCTTCGTTAATATCAGGACCTAATACACGAATGCCCATGCGTTTACATTCTTCCATAAAAAAAGAAATGGCTTCAATGCTTCCTGAATGATTTAAAGTAGAAGCCATGTATTCGCTTGGATAATGCGCTTTTAAATAAGCAGTTTGAAAAGCAACATAAGCATAACATGTTGAATGCGATTTGTTGAAAGCATAAGAAGCAAAGGCCTCCCAATCTTTCCAAACTTTTTCAAGCACTGTGGCGTCATGACCATTTTTGGTTGCGTTTTCAATAAATAAAGGCTTTAATTTATCCAGCGTTTTTTTATCCTTCTTACCCATAGCCTTCCTCAAAACGTCGGCGTCACCTTTGGTAAAGTTTGCAAGTTTCTGACTCAAACGCATTACCTGTTCCTGATAAACCGTAATGCCATAAGTCTCTTTCAAAAACTCATCCATTCCCTCTAAGTCATAGGTAACAAGCTCTCGACCATGTTTACGATTAATGTAATTAGGAATGTATGCAATAGGACCCGGACGGTAAAGTGCATTCATTGCAATTAAATCAGTGAATGCATCGGGTTTTAATTCCTTCAAAGATTTTTGCATTCCAGCACTTTCATACTGGAAAATACCGTTGGTTTCACCACGTTGAAAAAGTTCGTAGGTCTTTTCATCTTCAAGAGAAATCGCGTCAATATCAATTTCAATGCCTTTTGTTTGTTTGATGAAAGAGATGGCATCTTTAATAATGGTTAATGTACGTAAGCCAAGAAAGTCCATTTTTAATAAACCGGCGCTTTCTGCCACAGAGTTATCAAATTGGGTTACGAGCATTTCACTTTCTTTTCCCTTTGTAACAGGAACGTACTTCACCATTTCACCCGGTGTGATGATAACGCCGCAAGCATGAATACCCGTGTTACGCAAGCAACCTTCTAATTCGTAGGCTTGTTTTAAAACGTCGGCTTCTGGCGTTTTTTCCTCTGCTAATTTTCTGAATGTGTGTGATTGATCAATGACCTCGCGTTTGCCTTCTATCTTGCCTAAATATTTTACATCAATTCCTCCTGGCTTTAATAATGCTTTTAGTTTAGCATCTAAACTATCTGGAAACATTTTTGTGAGACGGTTCGCATCATCAAGAGGTAAGTCTAAAACCCTTGCTGTATCTTTGATGGCAGACTTACCGCCCATTGTTCCATAGGTAATAATTTGCGCAACCTGGTTAGATCCGTATTTATTAATTACATAATCAATTACTTTGCCACGACCTTCATCATCAAAATCAATATCAATATCGGGCATTGAAATACGATCTGGATTTAAGAAACGCTCAAAGAGTAAATCAAACTTAATGGGATCTACATTTGTAATTCCTAAACAATAGGCAATCGCAGAACCAGCAGCCGATCCACGTCCCGGACCAACGGAAACGCCTAAACGTCTAGCTTCACTAATAAAATCGGCTACAATTAAAAAGTAACCGGGATATCCCATTCTTTCAATAGTAGCTAATTCAAAATCGATGCGTTCTTTAATTTCAGGCGTTAAATCAGGGTAACGTTTTGCTGCGCCGATGTATGTTAACTCTGTCATGTAAACAAACTGTTCAGCAATAATCCGCATCTCAGCTTTAAGGTCATTAATTACGACATCGCTGTAATTTTTTTCCTGCCATTGTTTTTCTTTTGACGCAACAATTCTTTGAAATGACGCATCAATCTCTTCTTTTTTTCCATCAATAAAATCTTGTGCTATTTCAAATTTTGGAAGTAGAACTTCCCGACCTAATTTGAATTGTTCAATTTTATCTACAATAAGATTGGTGTTGTGCAAGGCTTCAGGAAGATCTTTGAAAAGTACCGCCATTTCTGCCGGAGATTTAAAATAAAATTCCTGATTTGGCATACCGTAGCGTAAACCTTTACCTTTTCCAACAGCTGTACTTTTTTTCTCTCCATCTTTAACGCACAATAAAATATCATGCGCTTCAGAACCTTTTTTATCAATGTAATAATTACTATTGGCTGCAAAATAAGGCACATTGTGTTTTCGCGCGAATGCTAATAATTTTTCGTTAGCGTACTCTTCATCTTTGGTTTGATACTGACGGTTTATTTCTACATAAAAATCTTCGCCAAATTGTTCTTTATACCATAAGAATGCCGCTTCACCCTGCTGTTCACCAAGATTAATAATTGTGTATGGCACTTCAGAATTTAATGAGCCTGTTGTTGCAATTAATCCTTCTTTATATTTTTCAAGTATATCCTTATCAATCCTTGGAACATAATAGGCTCCATCTATCAAACCAATAGAACTAATGCGGCATAAATTTTCGTAACCTTTTCTATTCTTGGCAATTAAAACCTGTGTGTTACCGTTATCTTTTTTTGTTTTGTCTTTGTGATCAACACAAATATTTACCTCACAACCGATTATACACTTTAACTCTTGTTTCTTTTCTGCATCCTCAGCGAGAGTGGCATTGTGCTCTTTTATTTTTTTATTCTGCCCATCTATTTCTTTCCAAAATAAAAATGCGCCGTACATATTACCATGGTCGGTAAGCGCTACGCCGGGACTTCCGAACTCTAGCGCTTTAGCCACAAGAGATGTAACATCACTTGTAGATTGTAGTACAGAGAACTGAGTATGGTTATGTAAATGACTAAAATTGAAATGAGAAGCACCCGCATGAGTTGCTTCTCCTGCATTAACTTTCTTTTCTGCCTCTTCCTTCTTTTTTAATTCTTCTCTTTGTTTCTCTTCGAGAGTTTTTCTTTCTCGCCAATACGCTTCGTGCTTTGCTAATTCAGAAAAATCGGGTGCTTGGTAATTTAATAGTGGTAGTAGCTCTGAGGTAATTTCACGTACTTTGGTAATACCCCGTTTAATGATTTCGAAAAACACTTTAGCGGTAGCCGCAACGTCAAACGCCGCATTGTGAGCTTCATCAAAACCTTTATTAAATAGCTTTTGATGTAATTCGGTTAAGGTTGGCCATTTAAATTTACCCCCTCTTCCACCGGAAATTGCGCAAAATTCGGTTGTTTGATCGTTTTTAGTATCAATACTAGCTTTAGTTTCAAGAAGATTTTCTATCCCGCAACGAAACAATTCAGCACCAATAATATTAATATCAAACTCAATATTATGTCCGCATAAATACGTTGATTTGGCAACCGCTTCGCTAAACTTTTGTAGTGTTTCTTTTAAATTCCTTCCTTCTTCATTAGCCCTTTCGTTAGTGATACCATGAATTTGAATGGTTGCAAAAGGAATGGAGTAGCCTTCTGGTTTTACAATAATTGAATCGTTCTCTAATAAATTGCCTTGTGCATCGTGCAACTGCCAAGCAATTTGTACCATGCGCGGCCAGTTGTCAGAATCAGAAACAGGAGCGTTATAATTTCTTGGTAAACCTGTTGTTTCGGTGTCAAAAATTAAGAACATAGGTAGAATATCGTATTGATTAAGGTCAATTTAAGAATCGAATAAATTTAAGAATTTAATATTGCTTGTTTTTTAAGTGTTGAAAAAAATGCAAAGTTTGAATTTTGTTGCAATTTTAGGCCTAATAAAGGCGCAAAGATTGTATTTCGTTTATTTTCAGTTAAATACATTTAGCAGATGCATTTTTCTATTTCACCTAAACTACTATCTTTGCAAGTCTTAAAAAATTTGTAATCTAAAATAATGAATAAGCAAAAAAACGTTCAGCAACAAGTTGATACAGAAAGAAAAAAAGAACAGGTGTCTGTTCTAGAAAAAATCAGAAGAAGAACGGGTTTACTGGTCTCTATAGTAGGAGTTGCCCTCTTAATTTTTATTTTAGAAAGTCTTTTAGGTTCAGGGGCTTCCATTTTTGGTGGAAGTGATTTGAATTATGCCGGTTCTATCAATGGTAAAAAAATTGACAGGAACGAATTTCTAATGAAATTCGAAAACCAGTTAAACAACTACCGTCAAAGAAATCAAGGTCGTGATGTTGATGAATCTACTAAAACTCAGGTAATTGAGGGCATTTGGCAACAGTACATTATTGACCTGGTTATGAAACCACAGTTTAATAAAATCGGTATTGCGGTTGGAGATGATGAGCTTTATGAAAGTGTTGTTGTAAACCCTGCTCAATCAATTATTCAGAACTTAACTGATCCCAATACTGGTAAGATAAACGAACAATTTTCGCGCCCGGATGGTTCACTTGACCCATTAAAATGGAGACAGGCAGTACAAAACGTAACTGGAGAAAATGAAATGGCGGTTCGTAGTATGGAAGAGCAGGTAAAAGACTCTCGTTATTTTGAAAAGTTCAGAGCATTAATAACAAAAGGTCTTTACGTTACAAAGGCAGAAGCAAAACAAAACTATCAAAATCAAAATCAAAAAAGAGAACTTTCTTATATTATAAAACGTTTTGATTCAGTGAGTGATACTGTGGTTAAGGTTACGGATTCTGATATTCAAAAATATTACAAAGAACATTCTTACCAATACATGAACTCTGAGGCAACTCGCAGTGCTGAATATGTTGTATTTAATGTTTTACCAAGTAAGGAAGATCTTGCTGAAATTGAGAACGATGCACAACGTGTGGCTTCTGAATTCAAAGGTTTATCGGTAAGAGACGACAGTTCTTTTATGGCTCAGGAAAGTGAAAATGGATCTATTATGATCCAAAATTTTACTAAGAAATCAATGATTATTCGTGACTCAAGCGTGTTTACATCTGCTGCAGGAACCGTTTTTGGTCCTTATAACGAAGGTGCTTATTTTAAAATATACAAACTTCAAGGCATAAACTCTATGGCTGATAGCGCTAGAATTCGTCACATTCTTGTTGGAATTAATGATGCTCAACAAAAACCAAAACGTAGTTTAGAACAAGCAAAGAATGAAGCTGACAGTATTTTGGTTCTTTTAAAAGCTAAAAAAGTTTCTTTCGACAGTCTGGTTGTAAATTACAGTGATGACGGTGGAAGCAAGACAAATGGTGGAGATTATGGCTGGTTTGATGAAAATGAAGGGTTTGTGGAACAATTCAAAAATGCTGGTTTAATGGGTAGTAAAGGGAATATTTCTGTAGTTGAAACTCAATTTGGATACCATATTATTGAGGTATTGGATGTAAGTAAAACTCGCCACAACAGTTACAGGGTTGCTCAAATTTTTAAATTAATTGGTCCTAGCGATGAAACTAACCAACGTGTTTTCGCAACTGCAAATCAGTTTGCTGGAGAAAACAACACAGCGGAATTGTTTGATAAAGCAGTTGTTGCTCAGAAACTTATTCCGCGCATGGCTAACAATATTAAAGAAGGTAATTATCAAGTATCTGGGCTTGACGGCGCAAAAGAACTTGTTAAATGGGCGTTTAATGCTAACAAAGGAGACGTTACAATTTTTACTATGACGGATAAGCACGTTGTTGCAAAATTAAGCGGTATTAAAAACCAAGGTCTTCTTCCGCTTGAAGAAGTTAAGGATGATGTTACCATGAAGGCAACTCAGGCAAAGAAGGCAGAAATGTTTACTGAAGAATTCAAAAATAAAGCGGGTAATGACAAAAGCATTGAAGCAATTGCTGGAAAACTTGGTTTAGAAG
This sequence comes from Aurantibacillus circumpalustris, assembly GCF_029625215.1. GTDB lineage: Bacteria > Bacteroidota > Bacteroidia > B-17B0 > Aurantibacillaceae > Aurantibacillus > Aurantibacillus circumpalustris. Next base: position 2,153,691 of record NZ_CP121197.1, on the reverse strand, counting down.
TGAGAAAATCTTCTGACTTAATAGCTCAACAAAATACGATTGAAGGCGTTGGTCCTGATAATATTATGGTTGGAACTGCAATTGGTACGAAAGCTGGAGCTCTCAGTAAAATAACTACTGGAATTAATGGTGTGTTTGTACTGGCAGTTAATTCAGTTGAGAAAAACATTGAGATGAAAGATTACACAAACCAAATGAAAGACATGGAACGAGAATTGAACGGAAGAGCTGATTCTGATTCATTCTATGCCTTAAAAGAAATGTCGGATATCGAATTTCATAAGTCCAGAATTGATTAATTTTATTTATTAATCCCCTCTATTTGAGGGGATTTTTTTTGACCACACGTTTATGACAGTAGGAGAAATAATAGACGCACTTGAAATTTTTGCACCACTAAGTTATCAGGAAGATTACGACAACTGTGGTTTATTAACCGGCAACAGACATGAGCAAGCCACGGGAGCACTGTTAACACTGGATTGCACCGAGGAAATTGTTGACGAAGCAATCGCGAAAAAATGTAATCTTATTATCGCACATCATCCAATTATTTTTAGCGGTTTAAAAAAAATAACAGGAAGCACTTATATAGAACGCACCATTATTAAGGCTATAAAAAATGATATCGCTATTTATGCTTGTCATACGAATTTGGACAACGTTAGGCTGGGTGTTAATAATAAAATCGCTGAAAAACTTGGCTTACTGAACGTAAAGATACTCGCTCCTAAAAAAAATCTACTTAAAAAAATTGTAAGTTTCGTTCCCGCTTCACATCATGAACTCGTTCTTAGAGCTTTATTTGCTGCAGGCGCCGGTAATATTGGTAACTACGATCAATGTAGTTTCAATTTAGAAGGTAATGGAACTTTTAGGGGTAATGAACAAAGCAAACCCTTTATTGGCAAAGCCAATGAATTAAGCAAAGAAAAAGAAATACGCATTGAAACCCTATTTGAATCCGCAAATCAAACAAAGATTATATCTGCTTTACTAGGCTCACATCCTTATGAAGAGATAGCTTATGATATATACACATTAGATAATAAGCATGCGCTAATTGGTAGTGGTATGATTGGTGAATTTGAGCAGCCCCTAAAGGAAATAGATTTTTTAAATCATGTTAAAAAAGTGTTTCAGGTGCCTACCATTAAACACACACATTTACTTCAAAAAAGCATAAAAAAGGTAGCAATTTGCGGCGGAAGTGGTCGGTTTTTGTTAAAAAACGCGATTTCTAGTGGTGCTGATGCTTATATAACCTCAGATTTTAAGTACCACGAGTACTTTGATGCTGAAAAAACACTTCTATTGGTAGACACAGGACACTATGAATCAGAACAATTTACACCAGAAATTTTTTATGATATAATTCAGAAAAAATTTACTACATTTGCAATCCATTTATCGAAAATTAATACCAATCCGATAAATTATTTTTAAGACTATGAGCGCAAAAATTAAAGAGAAAATAGATGCTTCGATTGAAGGAAAATTAAAAAACCTTTATCAATTACAATTAATTGACAGCAAGATCGATAAATTACGCACTATTCGTGGTGAATTACCTTTAGAGGTAAGTGATTTGGAAGATACAGTAGCAGGCTTAGAAACACGTCTTGCTAATGTTACAGAAGAAGTAGCTGAACTTGAAAATCAGTTAAACGAGAAAAAACAAAACATCAAAGATTTTCAAGCCAATATTAAAAAATACGAAGCTCAACAAAATAAAGTGCGTAACAATCGTGAATACGATGCTATCACTAAAGAAATTGAATTTCAAAATTTAGAAATTCAATTAGCTGAAAAGCGTACAAAAGAAGCGAAAGCCAGTATCGTTATTAAAGGCGAATTACTCGAGAAAAGTAAAATTGAATTTGAAGAACGCAGCAAAGATTTAAAAGCGAAAAAAAGTGAGCTTGAAGAAATTATTGCTGAAACTGAAAAAGAAGAAAAAGAATTATCAAAAGATAGTGAACAAGCATCTTCAACTATTGAAGATCGTTTATTGAATGCTTACAAACGTATTCGCGCAAATTCTCGTAACGGCCTAGCTGTTGTTGCGGTTGAACGTGATGCTTGCGGCGGTTGTTATAATAAAATTCCACCTCAACGTCAGTTAGATATTCGTTTAAATAAAAAAATTATTGTTTGCGAACATTGCGGTCGTGTACTTGTAGATGGTATGTTGATTCCAGATTCAGGTCTAGAAGACGTTGAAAAAGAAGCAGCAAAAAAAGCAGCCGCTGAAAAATAATTTAATTTTTTTCTTGAATAATTAAATTTAATCTGCTACATTTGCACACCAAAAAAATGGGAGCTTAGCTCAGCTGGTTCAGAGCATCCCGACTAACGTCGGGAGGGTCACTGAATCGAAGAAATAAGTTTGTTCTTTAAAAATAATGGGAGCTTAGCTCAGCTGATTCAGAGCATCCCGACTAACGTCGGGAGGGTCACTGAATCGAAGAAATAAGTTTGTTCTTTAAAAATAATGGGAGCTTAGCTCAGCTGGTTCAGACCCTCCCGACTAACGTCGGGAGGGTCACTGAATCGAAGAAACAAGTTTGTTCTTTAAAAATAATGGGAGCTTAGCTCAGCTGGTTCAGAGCATCCCGACTAACGTCGGGAGGGTCACTGAATCGAAGAAATAAGTTTGTTCTTTAAAAATAATGGGAGCTTAGCTCAGCTGGTTCAGAGCATCCCGACTAACGTCGGGAGGGTCACTGAATCGAAGAAATAAGTTTGTTCTTTAAAAATAATGGGAGCTTAGCTCAGCTGGTTCAGAGCATCCCGACTAACGTCGGGAGGGTCACTGAATCGAAGAAACAAGTTTGTTCTTTAAAAATAATGGGAGCTTAGCTCAGCTGGTTCAGAGCATCCCGACTAACGTCGGGAGGGTCACTGAATCGAAGAAATAAGTTTGTTCTTTAAAAATAATGGGAGCTTAGCTCAGCTGGTTCAGAGCATCCCGACTAACGTCGGGAGGGTCACTGAATCGAAGAAACAAGTTTGTTCTTTAAAAATAATGGGAGCTTAGCTCAGCTGGTTCAGAGCATCCCGACTAACGTCGGGAGGGTCACTGAATCGAAGAAACAAGTTTGTTCTTTAAAAATAATGGGAGCTTAGCTCAGCTGGTTCAGAGCATCCCGACTAACGTCGGGAGGGTCACTGAATCGAAGAAATAAGTTTGTTCTTTAAAAATAATGGGAGCTTAGCTCAGCTGGTTCAGAGCACCTGCCTTACAAGCAGGGGGTCACTGGTTCGAACCCAGTAGTTCCCACAAAAAGCCCCGCAACTGCGGGGCTTTTTTAATTTCAAGATGTTTCATCTTTATATATTATACTCAGAAACTCTAAATAAATATTACGTGGGTTGCACCGGTGATCTTTTAGAAGAACGTATTCGCAAGCATAACTCGAATCACAAAGGCTTTACAGGAGGTATTGGCGACTGGAAAATAAAATACTTTGAAGAATTTTTTACCAAAGAGGAAGCTTTGAAAAGAGAAAAACAAATTAAAAATTGGAAAAGTAGAAAACTTATTGAGAAATTGATTTCTCAGTCTAGCTCAGCTGGTTCGGAGCATCCCGATCCGTAGGATCGGGAGGGTCACTGGTTCGAACCCAGTAGTTCCCACGAAAGCCTCACAGTAATGTGAGGCTTTTTTGTTTTATAGATGTACTACACTTACATACTCTATTCCATTTCCAAAAATAAATATTACGTGGGTTGCACCGGTGATCTTTTAGAAGAACGTATTCGCAAGCATAACTCGAATCACAAAGGTTTTACAGGAGGTATTGGCGACTGGACGTTAAAATACTTTGAAGAATTTTTTACCAAAGAGGAAGCTTTGAAAAGAGAAAAACAAATTAAAAATTGGAAAAGTAGAAAACTCATTGAAAAATTTATTTTGAAGGTCTAGCTCTCCCGGTAGTTATCGGGAGGTTCAGAGCATCCCGATCCACAGGATCGGGAGGGTCACTGGTTCGAACCCAGTAGTTCCCACAGAAAACCTCGCAACTGCGGGTTTTTTAATTTTACGATGTTTCATCTCTATATCTTATTCTCGCCCACAAGCGATAAATATTACATCGGCGTTTAAACTGTTTTTAAAAAGCCGAAAAAGGTATACGATAACCAATCACACCCTGAATACCCATGTGAGTGAGGCTTGTGCCATCTAAAAAGGTTTTACTATATTGATATCTTGCCTCCGTGAATAATTTTCCTGGTCCCAAAGGTAGCGAGAACTCTAAACCCAAATTAGCACCCACATCGAAACCGTATTCGAAATTTTGACTACCAATAAGCATCGACTCAGAGTCTGAACTAGATTGGGTTTGACCAGAAGAATTAGTGCTGTTTGATTCGAATTGATAAGCTATTCTTGTTAACATCCCAAAACTTGGTCCTAGTAATACATTCACTCCAAACTTTTCTTTATTTACACCTAGTTTAAGCAAAAACGGAACCTCCATATAACCCAACCTTATTTTAGATACAGACTCATAACTCTCCCATTCAGTTCCATTATTTTGATAACCTTTTACGACCTGTGACGTTCCCTTACCAATATAATTAATCTCTGGCTGAATAGCGATTACCTTACTAAAACGAATTTCAAATGGGATACCCACATTTATATCTGTTAGAGTAGAATTAGAAATTTGTTCATTCACACCAAAATTATCGTCAAAACTCATTTTTGCAAAATTGGCTCCAATTTTAACTCCAATCGAAGTTTGCGCCCTTACATTAATTGAATTTACCAATACAATAATTACAACAAGCGTTGCAGTTTTTTTTAAAAGAGCTCTCATGTTTTTGTTTTTTATAATTAACGCAAATCAAAACTAAAAAGTATGAAGCGTATCAAGTATTAATTCTTGAGATATAAAATTAAACTAAGTAAGTTATATACTCTTAATTAGAAAGAGTTTTAACTATTCAGAATCAAAAAGAAAAGAAGGATTTCAGTTTATGAATTGTATTTATTAGCATTGTTATTAGTGTTTCTCAAATTCAGATTCTTTTGATTTTGAAAGTGGGATACGATAACCAATTACTGTTTGAATGCCACGGCTATTAATAGGAACGATCCACACACCAAAACCATATTGATATCTAAAGTCCGCAAATACTTTACCAGGACCTAGTTTGAAGGCAAGCTCAGCACCTGCATTAACACCGAAGTCGAAACCGGGAACAAAATTTTTTTCGCCAATACTAATTGAAGTTTCATCAGCTTCAGAGGTATTTTGACCAGAAGAACTGCCGTACGTATTATTCCACGCCAAACCTTCTTCTATTATAAATCCAAAACTAGGGCCAATCATAAAATTCACACCGAATTTTTCGCGATTCACTCCTAGCTTAAACAAGAGGGGAATATCAATACAATTAACTTTTGCTTTAATTGTTGAGGTTCTTCTCTCCCATCCATTAGTGTTAGTAGTGTATTCTACCCAAAACTTATCCCCGCCCTTTCCTATATAATTTAACTCCAATTGAATTGCGTACACTTTACTGATTCTAATTTCAATCGGAATTCCAATATTTAGACCATAACTATAAGAATTCAAAATATCTGAACGCTCCTCTCCAAATAATACAAAATTGTATTGCGAAAAATTTGCGCCAGTTTTAACACCTATAGAAATTTGTGCAGAGCTATCAAACGTATAAATACTTCCAAGGAAAACAAGTATGTTTGTGATTTTTTTGGTAAGTCCTCTCATGTCTTTTATTTTTAATAATTAATCAGAGGCAAAATTGAAGTAATTTATAGGACTTAGATAATTGGTTTTCGTAAGACTAAAATTAAAATAAGTATTTCTTATAAACTAAAAGTATTTTACGGCTAAACTATTTAAAATCGATACAGATTGGTTAATAGTTCCATTGAATTGGTAAAAACCGAAAATTAATTTTTTACGAATTGCATTTATTGCAAAAGAAAACAGGGATATTCATAACGAATACCAGGAAAAGAACTGGGAGTTTAACTTGAACCAACAATTATAGTTCGTGTGGTTTGAGATTTACCTAGCTCAATTCCTTACCAAAAATACTCTCACATAAAAAGCTGTGGTGTTGATGCTAAATAATGAATGCCTTAAATACTACTTCGAAAATTTTAGAAAATTAAAAAGAGAACCTATCAACTACATTTTATAAATCAAGTAGGCGTAATTTAAACTGACAGTTAGAAAAACACCCTCGCTTCATTACTAAAGCACATCGAACAAATTATGCTTTAAAACAAAAAGCACCAGACCCGTTTTTGATTTAATTCCAAATTTATCGAACACAGATTCTCTGTATCCATCTACAGTTCTGTGCTGCACTTTCATTTGATCGGCAATTTGTTCGTAGGTGTATTCTTTTTCGTGACAAACTAGTTTTAAAAATTCTCGTTCGCGAACAGATCTCAATGAGAAATTCGCTGAAATTGAAGTTAAAACAAATGCGGTTTCCCTTTGGGATAGCATTGCTGTGGGAACAAAAGAAAGCTACCTCTTGAAATTCATTGGTAAAAATCTTCACTATAAAAAAGGTGCCATGCTTTTCTGGGAATTAGGAAACTTCTCGTGTACATTTAGAATTCTCGGCGACACTGTCAACCACATCAAGGTTGGCCAGTATTGTTATAGCCTAAAATAAATTGCCTTTCGTGTTACATTTCGCAAAACCACATTACCCGAGCCGATTTTTTTCTCACAGTTCTCTACCCAAATCAAACGAAAAAACTTATCTTAACACACCCTTAGTGGAATATAAATTGTAGATGCAAACAAAACCCTTGAAACCAAAAAAGGCACTCAACAAAGCTTTTTTAAAAGTAAAGCCCAACAGAACTGAAATCGAAAGTTTCAAGGCTAACCTCATTACCCTACTCGATACAACCAACGATACCGAAAGCGAAGAGTTTCATAAAAACCTGGTAACCGACTTTTTAAAGAAAACCTATTACGACCCAAACCATTACATCAATACCAAAGGACGTAACGACCTTGTTATTCATAATGGGAATACAGCAAAAACTTCCGTTGCGGTAATTATTGAAGCCAAAAAGCCAACCAACAAAAATGAAATGCTCTCAAAAGAGGCCATTAACAAAAAAGCATTTCAAGAATTAATACTTTATTATTTAAGAGAAAGAATCACCCACAACAACCTCGAAGTAAAACACTTGGTTGCAACCAACATAAACGAATGGTTTATTTTTGACGCCACGCTTTTCGACAGACTATTTGCTCAAAACAAAAACTTCGTAAAACAGTTCACTGATTTTGAAGCAGGACGTTTAGCCGATACAAAAACCGACTTTTTTTACAAACAAATTGCTGAACCCTTCATTGAAGCAATAAGCTCCGAAATAGAATTTACTTATTTCAACATTCAAGAATATCAAAAACCTCTGCGAAACGATGATAAGGCAGACGATAATTCCTTAATCGCTTTATTCAAATTACTTTCGCCAGAACACCTTTTAAAACTTCCCTTCACAAACGACAGCAACAGCCTCGATAAACGTTTTTATTCGGAGTTATTGCACATCATCGGTTTAACAGAGACTAAAGAAGGAAGCAAAAAACTTATTGAACGTAATAAAGAAGGCGCAAGAAATTCAGGAAGCATTTTAGAAGATGCCATCATTCAATTAGACAGCCTCGATAAATTAAGCCGTTTAGATAAACCGCAACAATACGGCGACACGGTGCAAGAACGTTTATTCACGGTGGGCCTTGAGCTCTCTATTACCTGGATAAACCGTATTCTGTTTTTAAAGTTGTTAGAAGCCCAACTCATTACCTATCACAAAGGCGATAAATCGTATTCTTTTTTAAATCACGATAAGATTAAAAACTACGACGATTTAAACAGTTTGTTCTTTCAGGTTTTAGCACGCAAACACGATGACAGAAACGCCGATGTAAAAAAAGCCTTTGACAAAGTACCGTATTTAAACAGTTCTCTTTTTGAACCTACCGAAATTGAACAGTTGACTTTATTTATCAGCAACTTAAAAGATGATAAAACCATTCCTCTCATTTCTTCAACGGTACTTAAAAACGAACAAGGCAAAAAACGCACTGGCGAACTAACCACTTTAGAATACCTCTTTGAATTTTTAAACGCTTACGACTTTGCAAGCGAGGGTTCTGAAGAAATTCAAGAAGACAATAAAACCCTTATTAACGCTTCGGTTCTTGGTTTAATCTTTGAGAAAATAAACGGTTACAAAGACGGTTCCTTTTTTACACCCGGCTTTATTACCATGTACATGTGCCGCGAAACCATTCGCAAAGCTGTTGTGCAGAAATTTAACGAAGCAAAAAAATGGAACTGCACTAGCATTGAAGAGCTGTATGATAAAATTGAAGACCGTAAAGAAGCCAACGCCATTGTAAACTTCATTAAAATTTGTGACCCCGCCGTTGGTTCTGGGCACTTTTTAGTTTCGGCTCTTAATGAAGTAATTGCCGTAAAAAATGATTTAAGAATATTACAAGACCGCAGCGGCCAGCGCTTAAAAGAATATCATGTAGAGGTAGTAAACGACGAGCTCATTGTTACTGACGAAGAAAGTGAACTCTTTGAATACAATCCTACGAATAAAGAAAGCCAGCGCATTCAAGAAACTTTGTTTCACGAAAAACAAACCATCATCGAGAACTGCCTTTTTGGTGTAGACATTAACACCAACTCCGTAAAAATTTGCCGTTTGCGTTTGTGGATTGAATTATTAAAAAATGCATACTACAAAAACACTACCGAACTGGAAACCCTTCCCAACATCGATATTAACATTAAATGCGGTAACTCTTTGGTAAGCCGTTTTGCCATTGATGCAGATTTAAAACAAGCGCTTAGAAAAAGTAAATGGACCATTGACAGCTACCGAATTGCTGTTGACACATACCGCAATGCTGAAAGCAAAGAACAAAAGCGGGAAATGGAAAAACTGATTGCTGACATTAAATCAGATTTTACAAGTGAAATTTCTCAACGTGATCCAAAAATAATTAAACTTCAAAAAATACAATACGAGTACAATGTTTTGGTTGCGCCAAATATTTTTAAGGAAGATGAAGCCGCTTATGGGAATGAGAGCAATAAGAAAAAAGCGAAGGAGCGGGAAAAAGACCTAGAAAAGGAAATTGCAAAACTCACCAATGAAATTGAAGAAATAAAATCTAATAAGATCTTTGAAAACGCTTTTGAATGGCGTTTTGAATTTCCAGAAGTACTGAATGATGAAGGTGAGTTTATTGGTTTTGATGTATTAATTGGTAATCCTCCATACTTGAGTTATTATTCTGGCATGGCGGTATTTGTTGAACCAAAAGAGTATGAATTTTATGTAAACAACTACGAGTTTGTTACAAATAAAAAAGCGAAAAACAGGCTAAGCACTGTGATGCTCTTTTTAGAACTATCTACGAGATTATTAAAATTGAATGGCCGCTTCTCCAATATAATTGACATTAATATTTTTTCGCCAGCTTTTGAACCGATTAGAAAATATCTTCTCTCAAAAATTGACGTTGAAAAAATAGTAGCTAATTTATCTGTATTTGAAGGTGTTGGATCTGGGCAGGTATTGCTTTTTTACACAAACGAAAAAAAGCCAAATAATAAGATTAAATACAAAGTAGGTATTGACGGAAATTCTAATGATTTTGATCAAACTGACATTAACCAAAATAACAATTATAATTTTCAGTTTGACATAAACTCGGATTTGATTAAAAAAATCAAAAGTAATCATACTATTCTAGATAGTTGGTGCTATTTAATATCCGGCATGAATATCGGAGGAGTAAAAGATTATTTTTTATCAGAAACAAAGATTGACGACACTTATCATACTGCCATTTTTAGCGGTAATATATTTAGATATCAAATTGAATATCCAAATGAAGTCCAAACAAGAAATAAGCGAAATTATTTTATTCGGTTTGATAAAAATATTGAAAAATACATTTGGGATAACAAAGTTGGCACCCCAAGCATAGGGGCTGACGATACAAAATTCAAGAAAGAAAAATTGCTGATACGCCGGCCGTTAACAGGTGATGGCAAATTAGCGGCAGCATTTTCAGATAATGTTGACCATTATTCGGACGTAACAGTTTATATAATTAACGAAACTATTATTTCTATTAAATTTTTACTAGGAATTATTAATTCGAAAATTGCTACATGGTATTGCAGAAAAGCGGGTATAATTAGATTTGAGAAGGGACAGCAACCTCAAATTACAATAACTAAATTTAAGGAATTCCCAATTCCAGAAGCAAATGAAAACGCTATCGCTAAAATCATAGAAAAAGTGACACTTAGAACTAGTGAAACTGATAAAAATCAAATTGATAGAATTGAAAAAGAAATAGACCAGTTAGTTTACAAACTTTACGATTTAACAGAAGAAGAAATTGCTATTATAGAAAGTTCAACAAAGTAATAAATAGGCTTATTGCGCTTCACCAATAAAAGGTACTGCTAAAATTTATTCTAACAAATTAAAATGCAAACAGGATTTATAGATGGCATGATTAGTCCGCACGATATTAAGGAAGTCGCCGTTTTGTGCCAACCGGGCAAGCCAGTTAAAGTGTTTCATGAATTTTTAGAACTCTCAAAAAAGGACCAAACAAATGCCTTGCAGATAAGTTGCAACTTAAAATTATTGTTGCGTGTATGTAAATGCATAATGAGTATTAAAGATGACACTGCCCGTTTAGCCGTGCAATATTATTTGGGTGTGTTGCTTGATAAAAATTTTGATTTTAAGAATAGTTACGAATGGCAGGAATTAAAAACTGTGCTTTGTTATTGCACCTTTATGAAAAATACGCAAAGTCTCAAAGAATTTAAAAGGAAATTTAAAAGTGCACAACTCAATACCTGCTTAAACAAATACATACACACAGATGCAGTGAGTGCCAGTCGGAAGCGTTATTTGTTGGCTACGGCTGCGGTTACTCCCGTTCAGCATAGCGTCTCGCTAAGTCCTTTATAATAAGGCCTCTGGCTATAACCGCTTTGTATTCTAAATTGTAAATGATAATATCCTTTTAGAACTTTGGTGGATAAATAATAATTTAATAATTTCAAACTCAAAGCCCAGCCAATGAAGATACAATTAACCCTTAGCCTTTTCCTTTTTGCTTTATTTTTTCAAGCACAAAACGAAAAAGATTACACCCTATCAAAAGTAAAATCCTCTTCGGGTAAGTATGTATTTTCTAATTTGGAGCCCCTTGAACCAAACTCCAAAGCTTTTTATTTTCAAAATAAACTAAAATCTGGCGCATCGCTTGAAGAAAAAATGATTCAGAGTGTAAAAAATGCGATGAAGGAATCAGGTCTACAGGGCGGCGAACCTTTTGATGCGATAATTATTACTGACGGAGAATTAAGATCAAAGGCTGTTAAGTTTACTGAAACATCTCCTAGAAACGCATTGGCAAAAATAGGTTTTGTGCGAATGGGTGTTTATATATTTGTTGATTGTTTACCAAGTAATGAATACGATTACATTGCAACAATTAATTGTAAATGGCATACAAATCCGGATGAAAGAGACAAAGCTTTTTTAGAGTTGATTGAACGCGGCAAAAAGAAGTATTCGAATTTTGATGGCATAATTTTTAAAGATGACAACCATCAAACAGCCGATCTCATAAAATTCAGAGGACTAGAACTTAGCGGTGGTGGATTCAGAATTGGCGATAAAGCCATATTTGGTTCTTCGAAAGAACCACAATACGGTGAAGTGGTTCAATTAGATAATAAAAAACAATCGGCTAGTGTTAAGTTTCTGGATGAGTATGGTGACGACGCCATAAAGAAAGTAGATTACGCAAAATTAACTCCACTCAGTAACGAGCAATATGATAAGTATGCTCAGGAAATTCAAATTAAAATTGCCTTGCATAAGTTTGATGTTGCAGAAAAAGTTTCATGGGTAGATAGTAAAACTGCGATGTATGGAGAGGTTGTTAGCTTGAATTCCAGAAACCACGATGTCAATCTTAAATATCTAAACATTTATGGAGAAGAGAAAATTAAAACCCTCGACCGTTTAGAAGTGGAAAAACTACCAGAAGATAAATTTCAAACCATTAGAAAAAATGAGTTGGAAGAAATTGCTAAACATCAATTTAAACTTAGTGAAAAAATAATTTTTAAAGATGATAAACTTGTTAAATATGGAGAAGTAGTTGGTCTCAACGATCAAAATCACAAGGCCTCCATAAAACACTTGGGAGTTTTTGCTGAAGAACGCGTGAAAGATATTCCCTATTTAGAACTGGGAAAAACGAGTGAAGAATTATACAAAAATGGAATTGCAAAAGACATTGAAGCTGCTCAAAAATATAAATTTACAAGTGGCGAAAAAGTAAATTGGTCAAAGTCTGGTTTTCTTGGAACAAACTCTGAAATAGTTCCCTGTGAAATAATTTCAACAGATGACCTTAATCATAAAGCAACGGTAAAATATTTAACGAAAGACAATGTAGAAAAGCAAGAAACAGTTTCTCACCTTGATCTGACGAAAACGCAATAGCTGCAATTTCTTGTTATTTTTTTAGGTGTGTTTCCTTTGCATCGCAGTGATATTCATCAAAAATCCGTATCTTAGTAATATGGGTACGCTCAAAAAAATACTCAAAAAAGATCCTCTTCACATTAGTGACGATGATCATCCAAACAGACCAGACATTAGCGCTGAGGAATTTTCTCAAGCCATAAGTGAACTAAAAGCAAAGTTTGGCCTAAAACCCAACAAAACAATTCAAGAAAATAGTGCTTTTTCGGCTGGTATTATTGATGGCTTAAATTCTACAGAGGAATAAATTATCGTCTCTAAAGTTTCTATAGTTGGCAGAACCGATTGCCTTTTGATCTCAGCTAAATACTCGATTCACTTTGTTTTAAATGCCTCGGAATTTAGACAATAAAAAACGCAATCTCCTAACGGACTTCCGCGTGAGGGACCGCAGCGGCAGCTTGGTGAAGCAATTAATCAGAGCTGCAGCAGAGTGGAGGCTTTTGGCCTTAGCCAAAAGACCCCGCAGCTGCTTGTATTTAGCAGCTCTTATTAATTGCAAGCCAACTATAGCAGGACAAAAGTTCAGTGAACTTTTGGGCCAGATTGTGCGTTGGCCCGACCCATGTAGCGAAAGGCTTGCACTAATTTTATGAACAGCCTTTCTGCTTCATGGGGCACGCCCAAAAGCTAAGCAATAAACTAACAACAAATCGAGATACTACGTTTTTTATTGACACCTTTGAGTGTGCTAATGAAGCAGAAATTTTTCTTATAAAAAATAAAATATAATTTATCATGACTCAAGAATTACTGAAGTTATTTAAAATGGGACGAACCCGTTTAACGAATCAGCTCCCTCACATCAAAGAAAGTGATCTTCAAAAAAAATTACATCCAAATTCTAATTCCATTGGATTTTTATTGCGACATATTGGCGAAGTAGAACATTTGTTTGCTAAAAACGTATTTGGGTTAGAGATCCGTGTGATGGCTTCTACTATTGGTCAAGGCATTCATGATACAGGAAAATATACGGTACTTCAACCAGAGTTGAATCTTTTAAGCGATGCCGAATCTGTTTTGGAAGAAGCTATTTTAAAACAAAGTGATAACGATTGGCAATCGAATATTACCACTGCTGAATTTGGCACCATAACAAAATCTGAAGCATTAGGACGTATCATTACGCACTCTGCATATCATGCAGGACAGGTTGGATTGATTTTAAAATACGGAGCTTAATTTATTCTATTATTTCATTTTAATTGCTGTGAAGAATGACATTCATCTGGATCAAGCAAAATCCCTTTTTAAGAACTCAACACTCTAGCGCTAAAATAAACGCAATACAATAACGGGTTTCCGCGTGAGGCCTGGCAGTGGAAGCCCCAGCAAGGAATTTTGCTTAATGTTTGTTAGGCGAGGAGGCTTTTGTCCTGAAAAGCAAAATACCCCGCAGACTTGCAAACATAGCAAAGCCCTGTGGAGCTGGAGCGTAAAGCGCGACCCTTGAAGTGAAAGGCTCGCTAAAACTTTAAACAGCCTTTTGCTTCATGGGGTCAGCCCAATAAAAAATTTAAATCGTTTTTATTTTCGTTAGATCATGGTTCTGCAACAGAATAAGAACCCAAGAGTTAAGTATGTTACACTACTTTATTGATTGACTTTTAATTTGGCAGGCGACCTTTAAGCACGGTTTCATGTTTAAAAATGGATTTATTTTGTATAAAATTTAATTTTGGTTCTTATTCCAGAAAAATTTTCCCTGTACTAATTAATTTTTCACCACTCAACAATTTATAAAAATACATCCCCTTTGTTTTTTCACTTATGTCAATTTCTGTGACATTTGAATTTATTATGGTTGAATAAACTCTTTCTCCAAAAGCATTATACAAATAAAACTGTCCCTCAAAATTTGAATTTTGTAATTCAAAGGAAAATACTCCACTTCCAGGATTAGGATAAACTGATAAAGAATAATCTATCTTTTTTTTCGAAACTCCGGTGAGATTATTTACTTGCAAAATTGCTATGTTGGAAGTGTCTATGCAACTACCAATAGTAACGAGACATCGATATTTATTGTTATTATCTGATGAGTTAACACTCGAAAAAATAAGATTACTCGTATTTACTCCGCTATAATTGCCGCCATTATTAATATTTTGAAATATGCTACCTGATTGCAATTGCCATTGAAAATAAGCGGTAGGTTCAGACGAACTAATCGAAAATTGTGCAGTAGAGCCTGCGTTAATTGTGATGTTATTCGGCTGAGAATTTATTCTTCCAAGGTTTAAAGAACTCAAGTAAGCAATAGCAGTATTTGAAACTGGCCATTTCCAAGTGAGAAACAAAGAACTCAAGTCCGAATTCGCTGCCTGCGAACTGGCAATAACAAAATTATCTACGGCATCCTGAGTAGTAACTGCGTTGGGTCTTAAGTCGGCATATTTCCAAACATTTTCAATCCATTGCTTACCACAGTAATTATCTCGTAAATAAAAACAAAAGGATGCGAATAAATCCGTGGCGCCCAAGCTTGAGTTTGGCACCCCCTGCCCAACACCTAATGTATTTGCCCAATTTAGCGACGTATTGGCCATGTATGTTGGCAAGAGATTTATGACATTATTTTTAAATTGAGAAAAGGTCCATGAGTTAAAGGGTCCGCCCTGAACATGCGCAGCTTCCATAGCTATAAACCTCATGAATACAGCATATCCAGTGACAATGGGATCATTTGTTTGATATTTTAATTTAGAATCATAAAACCAAAAATTTCTTCCCAACTCATAAAAAGGAACCTGATCATATAAGTTTTGACCATCGATGAGGGAATACATATTTGTAAAATAGCTACTCAGCATCTCAATACCTGTAGCACCTAAATAGCCGCAACCGGCACCGCAGGTAGAAGCCACTTCAGCAATGGTGGATCTGCTATTTATGTACGTTACTCCCGGATTAGGGTTTGGTACTTTACCGGTACATAAAGCGTAGTAGTCATAGGCAGTATCCATTTTTAAAACCCAATTGTTCATGGTTACCGGGTTAAGCGTATTTGAACTGGACAACAACATTATTTTGTTGCCCTGCCACGAATAGAGAGATAGAGGCGCGCCTTGAAATGTAGTGTAGCTTTGAGCGGCTTGAGAAAAACAAATTATTGTAAATGCAATCGAAACTAGTGTTAATAGACTTTTCATTTGTGTGTTTTTTAAAATGGTGGAGGGGTCGAATCTAATTTACACGTTTTATCTAACTTAATCAAACTAATAATTAAACCCTTATGATGCCATTCATAGAGCACTTCTAATGTCATTATCGAATGCTAGTCTTAATTTTCGATGTATCCGCCCCATTCATTTTAGAGCGCAAGTGAATATTCTGTCAGAATACCTCATGTTTTGAATCAATTTTTCGTTTCTGAAAATCTATTTCCATCTACAATCGTTTTCGTTCATGAAATCTGTGCTTTATGTAAGTTTTTCAAAAACTTCTGTAATGTGTGGCTCTATCTCTGCCCTTATCTTGCATTGGATTAAAACCTTACAAAAAAGATTCTCAATCTGTAGAATGTTTTTCAATGTAGTGGTGACAGGATTTAAAACTAGTGATTACAAAAGGCATGGAGGAAAAAATAAAAACAGAACCTGTTCTTGCAAAAAAAGAACTCGTGGTTGAAAGTGTCAATAAACTATCTGCCGCTTTCAGCTCCTTTTTTGAGGAGGTTGCTTCCTTAACACTTTTCATGCTTCGTTTTTTTAAAGAAGCATTTGTTCCGAAATATGAATTAAAGGAATTCGCAAAACAAGCCTACTTGGTGGGTTACAAATCTTTTCCACTCGTAGCCATTACTGGCTTTATTATGGGCTTGGTATTAACCATTCAATCAAGACCAACCCTCGCCGAATTTGGCGCAGAATCGTGGTTACCGGCTATGGTAGCAGTGTCTATCATTCGCGAAATTGGTCCGGTGATTACTGCTTTAATTTTTGCAGGAAAAGTTGGCTCTGGTATTGGTGCAGAATTAGCGTCGATGAAAGTAACAGAACAAATCGACGCCATGGAAGTATCGGGCATCAATCCTTTTAAATACATTGTGGTTACTCGTATTATTGCAACTACCCTTATGCTTCCAATTTTAGTGGTGGCTGCAGATGTTATTTCTCTTTATGGCGCTTATGTTGGTGTAAACATTAAAGGAGATGTGAGTTTCAGTTTATTTCTCATTCAGGTTTTTGAAAAACTTAGTTTCATTGACATTGTACCTGCCCTTATTAAAACAGTATTTTTTGGTTTTGCCGTTGGACTCATTGGTTGTCATGCAGGATATAATTCTAATAAAGGAACCGAAGGTGTTGGAAAGGCTGCTAATTCAGCCGTAGTATTAGCATCACTGGTGATTTTTATTTTGGATATGATCGCTGTTCAAATTACCAGTTTATTTAGTTGAAGCAAATGGAAGAAGCGGTTATAAAAATTGAGCATTTAAAAAAATCATTTGGAAACAACGTTGTCCTTCAAGATATGAGTATTACGTTGGCCAAGGGAGAAAATTTGGTTGTACTTGGCAAATCGGGCAGCGGCAAATCTGTGTTTATAAAATGTATGGTAGGCTTGCTTGAACCCGATGAAGGAAAAATGAACATTCTTGGAAAAGATATTTTAGGTTTAAAAAGTAAAGAACTAAACGCCTTAAGAAAAAAAGTCGGCTTTCTATTTCAGAGTGGTGCGCTTTACGATTCTATGTCGGTAAAAGAAAATTTAGAGTTTCCATTACGCGATGAGAAAAAAATCACAAAAGAAGAAATGGATGCTCGTGTTGACGAAGCATTAGCTAATGTTGGTTTATCTGAAGCCATCCATAAAATGCCATCAGAGCTTTCGGGCGGTATGAGAAAACGCGTTGCTTTAGCACGAACACTCATTTTAAAACCTGAGATCATTCTTTACGATGAACCGACTACTGGACTTGACCCCATTACCTCAAAAGAAATTAGTGAATTAATGTTGGACGTTCAGAAAAAATTTAAAACGGCATCCATTATAATTACGCACGATGTAGAATGCGCTCGCTTAACCGCGAATCGTATAATTATCCTTAAAGACGGCGCAGCAGCAGCCGAAGGTACATTTGAAGAATTGTCAACTTCTAAAGATGAATGGATAACATCTTTTTTTAAACACAGTTAAAAGCAAAATCATGAAAAAAGAAACAACAAATAGCCTCAAACTAGGCGTTTTCGTAAGCGTAACAATTGCACTGCTCATGGGTGGTATGTATTACATTGGAAAAAGGCAACAACTTTTTGGAAGCACCTTTGAATTAACTGCTGTGTTTAAAGACATTGGAGGTTTACAAGTTGGAAACAACATTCGGTTTTCGGGCATTAATGTAGGTGTTGTTAATGATATTGTGCAAACTACTGATACTACCGTAAAAGTGACGATGCTAATTAATGACGATACGCGAAAATTTATTAAGAAAAACGCAAAAGCCATTGTTGGTTCAGATGGTTTGATGGGAAATAAAATAGTTGTTATCACACCTGGTACACCTGGTAAAATTCAAGTTGTGGATAAAGATGTTATTGAAACGTCACAACCGGTAAATATGGATGATATTTTATTTAAAATAAAAGTTACAGCAGACAATGCCGCGTGGATTACAGAAAATCTTGGTATTGTAATGGAAAATATTAAAGATGGAAAAGGAACGCTTGGGAAAATTTTGATGGATAGTACTTTCGCTGAAAACGTGGATGCAGCCATGGTAAATATTCAAAAAGGTGCCGGAGGATTTAAAAAAAATATGGATGCTGCTAGTCACAATATACTACTTAGGGGTTTTTTTAAGAAGAAAAAGAAAGACAACAAAAACTAAAATCCTCATAATAGAAAAAACATGCGTGCATCAGAAATACTGACTAGAATAAAACACATCACAGTAATTATTTGGCTGAAAATAAAACTCCAAGTCACGAAACTTTGTGACACAAAGTTCAAAAAGACTCTCTTAATTATCGCTGCTGCAATTATATTACTCATTCTTGCCATCATTTTATTTATATCTCCCCTATCCAAATACCTTGTTCAAAAATACGACCTGAAGTATTTAGGAAGAGAGATTACCATGGACTATGCCTATGTGAATCCTTTTACTGGATATGTCTACTTTCACAACGTAAATATTCGAGAAGCCAACACTGACAGTCTCTTTTTATCTGTTAAAGGTTTGAGCGCGAATTTTGAAATGCACAAACTCCTCGCCAAAACGTTCGAAATTTCTCACATCACACTTGATCAGCCCAAAGGGTTTATTGTTGTTGAAAAGGGGGTGTTAAATTTTCAAGATGTCATTACACGCTTCTCTTCAGAAAATTCAGAACCGTCAAAACAGCCTCTGCACTTAAGTATTTTACAAATAGCCATCATAAATGGCGATTTTATTTTTAAAGAAAACCAAGTTCCGGTAAATTACACCATTAAAAAGGTAAATATCTTAAGTGATGGATTTAAATGGGACAGCGATTCTATTTCCGGAACCGTTTCACTTAAGGGTGGGAAAACCGGAGGGGATTTAGCAGGAAGTTTTAGCATCAACTATAAAACGCTGGATTATCAATTTTCTGCACTCGCTCAAAAATTTGATCTTGAAATTATTAATCAATACCTCAATGAACTTTCAAATTTTGGAAGTTTCAGAGCATACGTAAATGCCGATTTACATGGAAAAGGAAATTTTCACGATAAAGAAGATATTGTCTTAAAGGGAATACTTTCAGTAAACGATATGCATTTTGGAAAAGATTCGCTTGAAGATTACGCGGCTTTTGATAAACTCATCGTGAGCGTGACTGAGTTGAGTCCTAAATACCACAAGTACCAGATTGATTCACTTATTTTGCATCATCCCTTTTTAAATTACGAACGTTATGATTACCTCGACAATTTCGAATACATGTTTGGTAAAAAAGGTGCCAAAATAAAAAATGTAAATGGCGATTCCCAAAAGTTTAACTTAATTATTGAAGTCGTTCGCTATGTAAAAGTATTGGTGAAGAATTTCTTTCACAGTTCATACAAGATTAATAAATTAGAAATTATTGATGCTGATTTGAAATACGAAGATTATACATTGGCTGAAAAATTTTCAGCTAGCGCTAAATCACTTCACATTTTTGCTGACTCCATAGATAAAACAAGAAAAAAAGTAGAACTACAACTTACTACCAATATAAAGCCTTATGGAAATGCGAATCTTCATTTAAGTATAAATCCCAAAGACAGTTCTGATTTTGATCTTGAATATGGCGTTAGTAATATTCCTTTAACGCATCTTAACCCTTTCTTGATCAAATACACGTCGTTTCCAATGGATCGTGGAACAATCGAAATAAAAGGGGCATGGCATGTTCGTAATGGTGAAATTCAAAGCAAAAACCAGCTTGTAGTAATAGATCCACGAATAGGTGAAAGAGTTAGAAACGATAATAATAGTTGGTTACCTATGCATTTTGCAATGTTCTTTGTAAGAGAACGGGGAAATGTAATTGACTATGACATTCCGATTAGCGGCAATTTAAAAAATCCAACATTTCATTACAAAGATGTAATTATTAACGCTCTTAAAAACTCATTTTTAAAACCAGCCACTGTAATATACAGAGAAGAGGTTAAAGAAAATGAAAAGCAGATTGAAAGATCTCTCTCGTTAAAATGGAATTTTCTTCAAGAGTCATTGTTATCTGAACAGATTGATTTTTTGGAAGAGCTCGCAACTTTACTAAAATCAGATCCAACTTTCTCTATAAGTATTAATCCCGAAATCTATATTGAAAAGGAGAAAGAATACATATTGTTTTTTGAAGCAAAGAAAAAATATTTTCTTTCTATAAATAAGGTAAATAAAGAAAATCTGACTATTAATGATTTAACTGAAATAAATGTAATGTCAAATAAAGATTCAATGTTTGTCAATTACGTCAATTCAAAAATTCAAGATCCAATGTTGTTTACATTACAGGATAAATGTTTAGCTTTAGTGACAAGAGCGACCGTTAATTCAAAATATGATTTAATAAGTCAACATAGAAGAGAGGCATTCATGTTTTATTTTACTAAGCTACAAAATAAAGGTCAGTTTAAACTGTTGAGAGAGGTTAACAAGATTCCTTACAACGGTTATTCGTCCTATAGGATTAGGTATACCGGAAAAATCCCTGAATCACTCCGTAAAGCTTCTGAAAGAATAAATGAAATGAATAATGAGACGCCGAGAAAAGAGTTTAAGGGTTTGCGCAAAAAAACCAAATTTGTTTAAACGTCAAACAAATTAGCTGATAAAATAATTAGTGCTCTATGATTTTCGCTCATGCTTTTTAGAGTAAGGATAGTTTTAGTTATTATAGTGCTTGGTAACGTGTCGCCCATGTTTTCGCAAGCAGATAGTTTGGTTAAAACCTTAATTGATACAGTTGTCAGTAAATTAATTGTTGACGACATTCCACGTAAAACATTCAAAGATAAATTTATGTACCCACACCGCTGGTATGTGAAACAAATGCTAAAATCGCACACAAGCGACATTGATACAACTTATGTTCGTTCTGTTAAGAAAAAGTTGGTAATAACTGTTGCGCTGGCAAAAAAATTCTACGGTTTTAACTTAGTTGATTTGGAAACAAAAAAAGAGCTCGATTTTGCGCCCAATAACTATTACCACGTCGGCTTTAATTTTAATAATATTATTTTCAGTTTTGGATTTTATCCAGGTATTAAATTCGGCTCTAAACCCAACAGTGGAAATACAAAAAGCATAGATATTCAAACGCTTATAATGGGGCGTAGAGTTATTACTGATATATATTATCAAAACTACCGTGGATTCTATGTGCTCAATTCAGACAATTATCTAAACAAGGGAGCCGAAGGATCTTACATTTTTGTACGACCTGATTTAAAAGTTTTTGCGTTTGGCGTAAACACGATGTTTATTTTTAATTATAAAAAATATTCGATGCGTGGTTCATTTTCCTACACTGACATCCAAAAGAAAAATGCAGCTTCTTTAATGGCAGGCATCTATCACAAACAAGTAACTTTTCGTTCGGTAGATTCAACACTAATAGGATTGAATACAAGAGACGGATTAACGCCCGATTTATTTAACATCAATTCTATTTCGCTACTCACTATTGGAATAAGCGGCGGATATGGTTATACCTTAGTTTACCGCAAATTTATTGCCAGTAACATCATTAACATTGGCATTGGTGGTCAAAAAACAAATTACACAACAACAGATGGAAAAGAACATTCACTTTCACTCAACCCCTCTTTACATCTAAACGTTAAAGGGGCTATTCGTTACGATAAGGTGCTTTACTTTGTTGGCATAATGGCAAGCTACGATACAGATTACACCTCAAATCCGAACCTATTTAACGTAGAAACATACACCTCTAAAGTTTTATTATTTGTTGGTTACCGGTTTAACATTAAACAAAACGGTAGAAAAGTTCTCAAAGCAATGGGATTAGTAGATTTTAAAACTTAGGAATTGTCTGACAAGATTATCTTGCGCTGGAATTAAGGCGAATTTCCTATCATACTAGTTGCCCACTCCATAGCATTCAGAAAAAAACATTCTCCATTTTTACTAACACTAAATTATAAGAAGCAAATTATTTCTAAATTTACATTACCCGATTTTAAGTTTGTAATATGAATAGCACCCAGAAAAAAACCTATTTAGCTTTTAATGAAGGTATTTTGTCTGTTCATTTTTTTGAAAATGCAGTGATAGATGTAGAAGACGTGATTTACATTTACTGTTATGCGATAGAAAAATCGAAAGGCAAACCTTATGGGTTGTTATTTGATTCGAGTAGTAAACACGAATTTACCGCAAATGCAATAGAGTATTTTGTCGACAGTCCTTATTTAAAAGATGTTATAGCAATTGCCTATATTTCAAAAGATCTTATCAGTAAAATTCGTTTGAATTTATTATTGATTTTTGAAAGGCCAGCTGTTAAACCAAAAATATTTGGAGATGAGACTCTAGCTTACGATTGGCTTCAAAAGAAAGTAAACTCACTTACAGTGAATGCTTAATGATTGAAAAAAATTAAAGATACCTTACCTTAATTTCTACAATTTTAATTTCATCTTTAAGCGCAAAATCAAAACTTTCAAATTTTGGCCGCTTCATGTTGGTATGGTAATAATCTGAAAAGCCAAAGCCCTCTTTTGGCAAAACCCAACCATAGTCCATTTTATCATTCGAATTCTCATCATCT
Source organism: Aurantibacillus circumpalustris (assembly GCF_029625215.1). Taxonomy (GTDB): domain Bacteria; phylum Bacteroidota; class Bacteroidia; order B-17B0; family Aurantibacillaceae; genus Aurantibacillus; species Aurantibacillus circumpalustris. The sequence continues at coordinate 2,130,807 of NZ_CP121197.1, read as the reverse complement.
AAAATTGCAATGCCATAAACACCTGCCTTCAAATCATTATAAACCATTTTTAGGCTACTATTAAGAACTTCTTTCTTCGCTACCTTTCTAATGAATAAAGGTTTTTCATCGTCAAAGCTTTTAGAATTTGAATAAAAAGCAAGGCGTATGTTACCAGAAGAATTACGGATACCACTCACTTGTATATGAAGTGTCTGTGCATGGAAAAAATTTGAAATTAAAAATAAACAGAAGAGAAATGGTGTATAATTCATTTCCAAATGTAACGCGTTTGGCTTTGAAAATTAAACACTTTTGTAAAAATTATTTTAATACGGTCAGATTATTTTCTTTGTGACCCTGAGTCTCTGTCACTCTGCATTTAAATTTAATAGCATGAGTTCAGAGGCGCAGGGACGCTATACATGCTTATAGTACATGCGCGTTTATTTTTATTTTTTCCACAGCAACTCAATCGCCTTGGTTTGTTCTTCCAATGCTACGAGTTCTTTTTCTTCTGCCCTACTCATTTTTGCTAATTTATCTGATAGACTGTTACTTGAGTAGGATGCTTCGCGCAGATCTTTAGCTTCCTGCATATTTTTATCAGATGAGCTTGTCAGGCTACGCGTCCGAGAGAGTCTTGCTTCATCAACCTTTGAAGTAGAAATCAATTTTTGAATAGACTCTTTATTACTGTTAAATTTTACCTGACAAATAGTTCCCAGAATCCCGGAAGCTTTTACCTGTTTCAAAATTGAATTATTTTCGTACTGATTGGCCTCAGAAAGGAGTTTATCCTTTTCGCTTCCTGATTTTGTCGCCGCCTCGGTTTTTAATCTCCGAGCTTGGTATGATAATGCCTCTGCCAGTTTCAGAAGTTCACTGCGTTCGCTTTCGCCACTAATATCTGCGCTTTTAATTGCTACAGAGCTTTCTGCACTAAGATTATCGGGTACAGATTTACCACCCACGCGTGACAAAACCCTTTTATTGTCTGTTGAATTACTCGTTAGTTGTTCTGCCGATGCTTGCTCTGAGTTGGTTTTTGACGTTTGAGCGGTTAGTGTAAGTCCAAGGCTAAAAGCCATAATGGATACCAAGTAGATCTTTGTTTTCATAGTGCTTAATTTTAAATTGTTTAGTTTTCATTGACCTTTTGGTAATTTAGCGTGCTGTGTGTTGCCCTGTTTACGGCAGAAGCAGACGAAAGTTTCAGCATTTAGACTAACGGGCTTATAGTGTAGATATAGCCTCAAGTTTGAGGTCCTAAAATGTAAAACCCTCTTTCCCGAATAAACTTTTTAAAAGAATGCGCAAAGTAACCGACTCCAGTTTAATTAGACTACCTTTAGTTCCGTCTGTCATTTCAGGCCACAAGCCATGGATACAGATTTTGAAAATCTAATTACCAGATACCTCAGCACGCAGATCGGCATTACCGAAGATTTTTTTAGCAAAATTCTTACCGCTCAGCTCAAAGAAAATTTATTGACCTTATATTCACAGAATAGCTTGCTTGCAGCAGGAACCGGAAATAATAAAGCAGTAATGCATAATAACGAAGTTAGAAGCGATGCTATATATTGGTTAGATCGTAAACACAACAATGCATCTGAGGATGCATTTTTTGATCGCATCGACGATTTTATCTCATACCTGAATAAAACCTGTTACACAGGTATTACCTCCTGTGAATTTCAATACTCATTTTACGAAACAGGAAGTTTTTACACAAAACACTTAGATCGTTTTAAAAATAATAGTAGTCGGGTTTTTTCGATGGTAAGCTATTTAAATAGTGATTGGGAGCATAAAGACGGTGGACATCTTATCGTACAGCAAACTGTTGGAGAGCAAAAAATCGCACCCACTCAAGGTAAAACTGTTTTCTTTAAAAGCGATGAGTTACTCCACGAAGTAGAAGTAACTCATGCGCCGAGAATGAGCATTGCCGGTTGGTTAAAAAGAGATTAGTTTTTTGAATATTAGAGATTGTTGTTACTAGTAAATTAATGCCAAAAATAAAATCAGTCTCTAAAAATCATTACTCCTCGTTAACAACAATGGTATCGCATTTACCCGCAACTCTTACCATAATAGAATTTCCGTTTTCATCGAACATTTCTTGTTCAATAGAATCGCCGCAAACTATTTTTGTTTTTGTTGCCGCAGCTTTTTCACTTGAGCTATTGCAAGACACTGCTGCAATTAGCACAAAAAGTGTAATTAATTTTTTCATGAGGTTTGTTTTTGTAAATAAACTGGTTTACAGCTAATATAATCATAATCCAAACCACATTAGCTTAAAGTTTTAGGATCATTAAAAACACTTAGTTCACAATTAGATTCTCAAAGCATTTCAATTTACACAAGTATCTTTATATAACTGGTCTTTTACTGTACATCACTTTTCCATTTCTTAACCATCGAAAAGCCGATGAACAAAGCTGCGCCGGCTGTTGTGAAAATTACAGAAGGATAAACTGCTTCTGAATTTAGGGCGGTATACGTCGACAGAATCAGTCCAACAAAGATTCCAATGCCAATGCCCATTAATAATAATGCAATATTTAATAAGACTACTTTATAAAAGGAGCCTCCGCTGCTCCGTCCCTTCATAAATACACTCGCATCCACACCTTTTTCAATGAGTGCTAAACGCTCTTTATTGCGGGTAGATAAAAAAAGATAAGCGATTCCAAAAACGATTAGAAAAAAACTAATTGGCACTAAAATGTCTGCTAACATGTTGATTTGTTTTAAATGAATAAATAATTAATTGATGTGTTCATTGCTTATGACGATAGTTTATTCTACCTGGTTACACAATTCCGCAAAATATTTTTTACCTTTATTTGTAACCTAATCTTATTTATTGTCGTCCAATGATTAAATGTCAACATTAAACGATCAGTATTATATCCAACAAGTGATTGCCGGAAATGTAAAGGCATTTGAAGTAGTGGTTGATCAGTATAAGAATCTGGTATTTTCGTTAACATTAAGAATGCTAAAAAGTAGGGAAGAGGCCGAGGAAGCGGCACAGGACACGTTTATTAAAATTTATAAATCCTTAAGCAAATTTAAAGGGGACTCCAAATTCTCCACCTGGATTTACAAAATAACGTATAACACTTGTTTGGATCGCTTAAAAAAAGATAAAAACGCTCCTGAATTATTAAATCTGGAAGAGTTTAACGAACATCACGTATTAAGTACTGAAGTTATTTTAGACACCATCGATGAAAAAAAAAGAAGGCAAATTATACAAGAATGTATTCACTTATTGCCAAGCGAAGAGGCATTTTTACTTACCTTGTATTATTTTGAAGAACAGTCTCTCGAAGATATTTCAAAGATAATGAACGTGAACACCAACAATCTCAAGATTAAACTCTTTAGAAGTAGAAAAAAAATGGCAACCATTTTAAAAACGAAATTAGAACCTGAAATAATTGATTATTATGAAAGCGGACGAAAATAAAAACTTGGGTGAATTCACCGATAAAATAATAAAAGATCTTCCATTAGACGCTCCTTCATTTGACTTTACAGCGAAAGTGATGGCGAAAGTGTCAACTATCCACGTCAGCAAGGCGACAATGTATACGCCTTTAATTTCGAAACCAGTTTTAATTTTTATTTTGGGAAGTGTTTTAGCGCTATTTATCTATCTTTTAACTAAAGGTACTGAAACCTCAACAACTTGGCTAACTCAGTTAAATTATACGAGGTTTGACTTAAATAAAGGATTCAAATTTTCTAACATTCTAATGTATTCCGTTCTATCCTTGACTATTTTCTTGTTTATTCAGATTCATTTCCTGAAAAACTATTTCGACAGGCAAATTGAGAATTAAATCAAAAAGTAATTTCAAAAACATCTGAGTTATTGAAATCGATTGCTTATCTTAGGTAGAAATGCTCTTATTGTGAATACCTCGCGATTAGCTGCCATAAGGTAAATCATTAAAAAATTCAATCCATGAAGTATATTTTTACCTTTTTGTTTGTCACTACTTTAATAAACATAAATGCCCAGCAGTGGGTAACAAAAAAATACAGTTATGACAGTACAATGAACGTAACTTATGGCACAGCTATTAATTTTAATGGTAGAATTGACACGTTAAGAATGGACATATACGAGCCTGATTGCGGGAATACTTCTCTTACATTAAAAAAACCACTCATGATTTGGATACATGGGGGAGCATTTTTAGCGGGAAGTAAGAATGAAGCGAGTATATCTAATTTATGTAAACAATTTGCTAAAAGAGGTTACATTACCGCCAGTATAGATTATCGTTTGGGTTTTGTGTCAGATGACGCAGCGTGGAATTGCAACTTCCCCAATTACTCTTGCATATTTGCAGGCGATAGTGCTGAATGGATAAGGGCCTGGTACAGAGGGGTGCAAGACGCGAAAGGGGCTTTAAGATATCTTGTCAACCGCAGTAGTCAATTTAAAATAGACGTAAATAATATTTTTGTTGCTGGAGAAAGCGCAGGTTCTCTTATTTCATTAGGTGTTGGTCTGCTGGATACCATTATTGAACGTATGCCGCAAACATTTGCAATCGGCGCTTTAGCCAACCCAAATAACAATGCACTTAATTGTACTTATAATGTCAATCAAACATTTACATCTTCAAACGTACCACGCCCTGATCTTGGCGGCATAGAAGGAATCATTGAACCTACAATTATCAGTTATACGATTAAAGGTATTGGAAATAACTATGGCGCTATGTTCAGTAATTTATTAAGATATAACCAGATCGCTCATACTAAACCTGCCATTTATTCCTTTCATCAACCTTGTGATATTGTAGTACCAATAGACAGCGGCCTTGTATATCAAGGTTTATCCTGGTGTATGACTAACGGTTATAACTGTTACGCAATTAAAAACACTGCTAAACTTTATGGCAGTAGAGCATTTAGCAACTGGAACACTAATAACAATTACGGGTACACCATTCATAACGAATTTACAAGTACGGCTTTCCCTTATAGTTTTTTATTCGGTACCGGCAGTTGCGCCGATCAGGTAAACAATCCCTGTCATGCTTACGATAATTCTACATTACGAGAAAATAATCTTGCAAACTTTTTCGCACCTTTAATTAGTGCCAGTGCGATGTGTGATACAACTTCTACAACCGGTATCGAATTATTTGAAAAGAAATCTAAATTTCTTATGTATCCTAATCCCGTAGTTAACATACTAAACGTTCTTGTTAAACAATTTGACGAAGGCACTTTGAAAATTAGCACTATTTTAGGTTTACCTGTGAAAGAAATATCCTTAAAACAAGATCGAACAGAGATTGATTTGACTGCATTTTCTCGGGGTATTTATTATGTAACATTTACCAATAAGTATGGAAGTAGTTCAAGTTCAAAAATAATTAAGTACTGATTTTATACTTGACACTCAAATTCACCAACCAGTTTCTATACGCCAGGGTCTTTAACTTATTTTATTAAAAAACACCTCCTTCCTAGCTTCTTTTATAGTGTTTTAAGCGTTAAGTCTGGAATATTTCTAATCAAACCCTTTTAAATCAAGCTTTGCGACTATTTTTCCCACTTTATTAACAAAAAACTGACTGTTTTCAGCTTTTTCGTAGCTTTGCAAAAATTTTATTTAAATGAAAACACTTGAAAAAGTAAACGGAGAATACCAAGCCCAATTAAATGATTGGATCAGTCACGAAAAGGCTGCTTTGGATTTGATTAATGTTGTTGGAAAATTATGGTTTGATAGATCTATCGAACTTATTTTATTCCGCAACCAATTAGTTGACCGCAGTGCAAGTGAAATAATGAATTTGCACCTATACGCTAAAAATATTGTAAAAAAACCAATTACGGTTTATGAAACACTTGCGCTTGCCACCGAAATTTTAAATTCTAAAGTTGGCGCAGCCCGTATTGATATTGGAAAATTAGCCTTTGAATGGCACCAAGAAAATGCTAACTACAAAACAAAAGTTGATTTTATTAATGATAAATTAAAGGGTCTTATTGGTGTTACTTCTGTCGTAACTCCTAAAGATGTTGTTTTATACGGCTTCGGACGTATTGGTCGTTTAGCTGCTCGTGAATTAATTACACTTGCTGGTAAAGGAGAACAATTAAGACTTCGCGCAATCGTTACCAGAGGAAATAGCGACGAAGAAATTGTAAAACGTGCCGATTTATTGCGCACCGATTCGGTTCATGGAACTTTCCCAGGAACTGTTATTGAAGATTTAGCAAATAAAGCACTGATCATTAACGGACATACAGTTCACATGATTGATGCTAAAAATCCAGAAGATGTTGATTACACGAAATACGGTATTGATAACGCTCTACTAATTGATAATACAGGCGTTTTCAGAGATGATGTTGAACTAAGTCGTCACTTAAAAGCTAAAGGAATTGACAAAGTATTATTAACAGCTCCTGCAAAAGGCAATGTTCCAAACGTTGTTCACGGTGTGAATCACGAAACAGTTGATCTTAGCACGCAACGTATTTTTTCTGCTGCAAGCTGTACAACCAATGCTATCATGCCTATTTTACATGTGATTGATACAGAATTCGGAATTCAAAAAGGACATATTGAAACGGTTCACTCTTATACAAACGACCAGAATTTATTGGATAACTATCACAAAAAATACCGTCGTGGTCGCTCTGCTGCTTTAAACATGGTTATTACAGAAACCGGTGCTGAAAGTGCTTTGAAAAAAGTATTACCGCATTTAAGTGGAAAATTCACTGCGAATTCAGTGCGTGTCCCAACCCCAAATGTAAGTTTGGCTATCTTAAACTTAAATATAAATAAAGAGGTTACCCGCGACGAAGTTAATGCCATCATTCACAAATATGCGATGAATGGTAAACTTGTTGAACAAATACAATATGCATTCAGTAATGAATTGGTAAGTACAGATGTTATCGGCAATCCTTGTCCAAGTGTATACGACAGCCAGGCGACCATTGTATCTCCTGATAAAAAGAGTATTGTATTATACGTTTGGTATGATAATGAATACGGTTACACACGTCAGGTAATTCGTTTCAGTAAACACATTTCAGAGGTTAGAAGACCTTTCTATTACTAGATAAAGCCTTTATATAATTGAAAAGGAGGGAGTTTTCTTCCTCTTTTTTATTATTGTATATTTATGATTCATTAAAATAAAACCATGAAAAAAATAACACTCATTCTTGTAACAATTGTTTTCTCGCAAATTGTGTTGGCACAGCCTCCATCAGGTAAAGCAAAGCCGGGAACTGTTTACGGAGCTAAAACAGACGAGAAAAATGCTATTGAAGCATCTTCACTAACAGCAATGCTTAAAACCAAGGACACTCTAACAGTTAAGGTAAAAGCCAAAGTTCTTGACGTATGTTCTCAAAAAGGTTGCTGGATGACCTTTAAAATAAATGAAACTGAAAATGCATTTGTAAAAATGAAAGATTACGGCTTTTTTGTTCCCCTAGATCTTGTTGGCAAAACAGTTGTTTTAGACGGTCATGCCTTTACCAAAACAACCAGTGTTGCTGAATTAAAACACTATGCACAGGACGCGAAAAAATCCCAAAAAGAAATTGATGCCATTACAGAACCAAAAAACGAGGTACGTTTTATGGCCGATGGTATTGTTGTTATTGAGTAATAATTCCAGAAATACTTCCAAAACACTGCTAAAAAAAACGCTATGTTTGTGCCGCTAATAATGACATTAGAACAGTCTATAAAGAAAGAAATAAGGGACATTGCAGATTTTCCGAAACCTGGAATTATCTTCAAAGACATTACGCCATTATTTTACAAACAAGAACTTTGTAACGATATCGTCAACGGTTTTATTGAACGTTTGGAAGAAGTACCCGATGCCATTATTGGAATTGAAAGTCGGGGATTTTTATTTGGTTTTTTAGTCGCTAACAAATTGAACGTACCGTTTGTTTTAGTAAGAAAAGCGGGTAAACTTCCTTATAAAACAGTTAAAGAAGAATACGCATTAGAATACGGCACTTCCATTATTGAAATGCACGAAGATGCTTTAGAGAAGGGGTGGAACGTAATCATACACGATGATCTTATAGCTACAGGTGGAACAGCACAAGCCGCTGCAAAACTTGTAGAAAAGATGGGAGCAAAAGTTGCAGGGTTTAACTTCGTGGTAAGTTTGGATTTTTTAAACGGAAAGAGTAAATTAGTAAATCACACAAACAATATAACATGTCTAGTACACTATTAGAAAACGAGGTTGGTATGAGTTTTCAAACAAACGAAAACCAACAGATGATTGCGGATATGATTCGCAAATTTGGGAAAGAACATATTTTACCAAAAATGATGGAATGGGATGAGTCGCAAGAATTCCCTATTGAGGTTTTTAAAAAGCTTGGCGACTTAGGTTTAATGGGAGTTTTAGTTCCAACCGAATATGGAGGATCTGGATTTAGCTACACAGAATATGTTACCGCCATTACAGAACTAGGTAGTATTTGTGGTTCAATTGCTTTATCTATGGCCGCCCACAACAGTTTATGTACGGGACATATTTTGCAATTTGGTAACGAAGAACAAAAGAAAAAATACCTTCCAAAGTTAGCAACTGCAGAATGGATAGGCGCTTGGGGCTTAACCGAAGCCAATACAGGAAGCGACGCTATGCGTATGCAATGTGTTGCAAAACAAGATGGTGATCATTGGGTACTTAACGGAACAAAAAATTGGATCACTCACGGAATTTCTGGTAACGTTGCCGTTGTTTTAGCTAGAACAGGTGAATTATTAGATAGCCACGGCATTACTGCATTTATCGTAGAACGTACCACTCCTGGTTTCAGAGGCGGAAAAAAAGAAAATAAATTAGGTATGCGCGCAAGCGAAACTGCTGAACTTATTTTTGAAAATTGTCGCATCCACAAATCTCAAGTATTAGGTAATGTAGGTGATGGATTTGTACAAGCTATGAAAGTATTGGATGGTGGACGTATTAGTATTGCTGCATTGAGTTTAGGTATCGCTAAAGGTGCTTTAAACGCTAGTATTAAGTACGCTAAAGAACGCCAGCAATTCGGACAACCAATTGCTAACTTTCAAGGCATCGCTTTTAAATTAGCAGATATGGCTACTGAATTTGAAGCCGCAGAACTATTAACGTTTAAAGCTGCGGACTTAAAGAATAAACATCAAAAGATGACTAAAGAAGGGGCTTTTGCTAAATATTATGCGAGCGAAGTGGCTGTAAGATGCAGTACAGAAGCGGTTCAAATATTCGGTGGTTACGGGTATACAAAAGATTTTCCAGTTGAAAAATTTTACCGCGATAGCAAATTATGTACAATTGGCGAAGGAACTAGTGAAATTCAGAAATTAGTTATCGCTAGAGAGTTATTGAAGTAGGCAGTTTACAGTAGGCAGTCTACAGTGGGCAGTAACCAGTTAGCAGTTTGCATTAAGCTAAGAAAAAACTCTTTGTGCCCTTCGTGTAACACTTTGTGTGCTTCGTGGTTAAAAGAACCACTGAGGCACTAAGATCACTAAGAAACACTAAGAGAAAATTATTTCTTTGTGCCCTTTGTGCAACACTTTGTGTCCTTTGTGGTTAAAAAAAGCACTGAGAATGCCGCTATTCAAACAAAATAATAAAATTAAAGTTTCATAAATTAAAAACCGTTTAGCAAGCTAAGCGGTTTTTTTATTTAATTTTGTTATTAGCATTTTTATCACTCAAAAAGAATAAAATGAAAAAGTACTCTTTAGAATCTATCGATCATTTTACCCGCTTTGTGTTAGGTGATACAGCTAGTTTTAACTGGTTGATGAATAATGGTTACAAAGAGTTCTTCGCAACGCTTGATGCCATTAGAGATGAAAAAAGAGCCTTTCAATACCTTATGGATAATAAACACGTTGTACTTGCAGCTTTTGTAAACGCTGTATGGGACGATGAAAAAGCTTTTGCCTTTCTTATGAAAGCTAAAGCATTTGAGTGGGCTGCTATGGCTAATATTATTAATGGTGACGAGAAAGCTGAAGACTTCCTTAAAAAAATAAAAAAAGAAAATTATATTTTATTAGCACACGCCATTCAAAGTAGAATTCATCAAGATGGTGATTATAATGTTAGCCCTATTGGTGCTTTAAAAAACATGCTTAATTTTAAAAAAGCGTTTAAAAAAGAATGAGAATTATAGATAGTATTCCCCACGAAAGCATGACCATTAGTATTTTTCATATGAATGATAAATATCAGGTACGTTTTGAAGCAGGACCAATGGAACAGATTTTTAAATTTTTAGCCGAGGATGTAAAAAGTGTTGAGAACCTAAAAACAAAAATTAATTCTGAATTTATTGAAACAACCCGTAAACGTTTTAACGAGATGTTCGTGCAGATGAGGGATATGGATCTATGATTATTTATTACAATGCCAGATGCAGTAAGTGCAGAGAAACACTTGAAATTTTAGAAAAAAATAAGTGTGAAGTTACTTTCAGAGAATACCTCAAAGAACCACCCACAAAAAAAGAATTTACTCAGTTATTGAAAAAACTTAATTGTGATGCTTTTGATATTGTAAGAAAAACGGAACCGCTTTATAAAGAACGTTTCTCCAGTAAAAAACTTACAAATACACAATGGATAAAAGTTTTATGTGAAAATCCAATTCTTATTGAACGTCCCATTGTTATTGATGGAGTTAAAGCCCTTGTTGGAAGACCTCCAATCTTAGTTCTCGATTTTATTAAAAAGAAATCTAGTAAAAGAACTTAAGCACATTTTTTACATTTTCACTCTCACATTTTCCTCCCGATAGCTATCGAATTGGCGTCAAGGTAATTCTAATGAAATTAACTTTTATGTATTGATAATTAAGAAGATAGAGGGATAAAAAAGTTTCCTGCTTGCTGTATTTTAATTGCGCTAACAAAACAAAATATGCGCACAGGAAACCATTTCAAAAATAAAATTATCTCTTTAAAAGAAAGACTAAAAGAATTAAGAATTTATTCACTTTCTCATTCATGCAATTTTCAAAAGCGACGAACCAAAAAAATCGATCCTTTAAATTTGATTTTGAGTTTTTACAATTGTAACCTAAATGGTTCGTTTTCTCTTTCTGGCTGGGCTTTTCATCTAAGTCAACTTATAAATAAACCGATTTCGAAACAGGCTATTTTTGAGCGAGTTGATGCTGATTTTATAAATTTATGTCGCGAACTTTTAAATAGATCTTTTAATTCTAAGCGCACGGTAAATAAATTCATGAAAAAATTCAGTAATGTTTACATTCAAGATAGCACCTGTATTCACTTACCAAGCTCATTGTATGAATTTTATCAGGGAAATAAAACTTACACAGGTAATCACTCCGTTGCGAAGATTCAGGTTATCTATAATTTAATGAAGAATACATTTGAAGAACTAATGGTTACTTCTTTTACCAGAAATGATCAGGCAGCTTCCGCTGACATCTTGCAATATATTAGCGCGGGCGACTTAATAGTAAGGGATTTAGGTTATTTTGTTTTAAGATCTCTTAAAGAGATTCTTAAGAAAGGAGCGCATTTTATTTGTCCATTACGAAAAGATGTTCATTTGTTTTTCCCACATAACAATCAACTCATTGATTTGAAGAAGCTATTAAAAAACAAAAAGTATTTGAAACAGACTGTTCTTTTAGGTAAAGAAGAAAAAGTACCTGTTACACTTTTTGCAATTAAATTAGATCGTAAAACAGCAAGCTATAGACAAAAATGCGCTATTCAGGATCGTGACAGAAGAAAAAAACTTACAATAGAAAAACTTCATTTATTAGGATGGGATGTTTTTGTAAGTTCTTGTGCAGACCTTGAACCACAAGTAATACAAGATATTTACAAAATAAGGTGGCATATAGAAATAGTTTTTAAATCATGGAAAAGTCATCTAAAATTAGAAAAAAACATCCCTAAAAGACTAAACCGACCATTTATTCCTGAAGCAATTATTTACCTCACCTTACTTTTGACTGTCTTATTTATAATGCCTGTATACCGACTAGCAATAAAAACATTTAAGGGTATAAGCTTAATAAAAACAACAAGATTTATTGTAGGATTAATGCCGCGATCGGATTGGACCTTAAGTCAAGTACAACTTAATAATAGTCGAAGATTAATAACCTACGAAACAAGGAATAGAGCGAACTTTACCGATAAAGTGGCATTTTTAACTTGACGCCAATTCGATAACCATCGGGACTCAATCGCAGGCGCTTACAGTACTTTAAATCCGTGGTTCTTTCGTCGGCTTTAGCTACCTTGAGTATTTAAATTGAGTATATATTTAACTTAGAATTCTGTTAGAATAAATGGTGATTCAAAATCATTGATCAACAGAATAAATAAGTCGAATTGTTTTTGAATTCTATTAGTTGAAAAGCAAAAAAAGCTCCCGAAGGAGCCTTTAAACAGATAACTATTTCGTTTTGCTTCTAATCAGAACCAAAAATTTCATCGTCGCTCATACATTTACATTTGGGTGAAGGACGTGGATTTATGAGCATGTCGGCTGGTTTAAGACTTTTTGTTTCCTTGTCGAATTTTAAATTAAATTTTACTTCAGACTTAACAGTTGCGCCTGCTTTAACCGCCGCGTTCCATGGATTCATGGCGGTTAACGCTCCGGTTACTTGTTGATTGAGTACTTCGTCTTGCCCCATCACAAATGTTTTTTTTATAGTGCCATCAAGGTTTAACTGAATCCTAACATTACAAATTAGATTTTTACCCTGACGTTTTTGTTTTTTAGTCAAGGTTATTTGATCCTTAAAAAAAGCATTCAGATCTTCATCCCCACTCTGATAACAAGGAGGACGGCAAGCTTTAGGATCTTTTGCTCTGCGTATTTTTGCCACCGCCGGTTTCTTTTTAGGCGCTGCTTTAACCTCTTCTTCTGCAGGTTCATTTTCTTCTACAGGTTGCTCAACAGCAGCTACTACTGGTGTTTCCTTAACTGTTTCTTTTACAGTTTCCTTTGGTGTTTCTTTAACCGCAGCTTTGGGTGTTTCCTTAACACTCTCCTTTGCAGGTGCAGCTTTTTCCATAGGTTTTTCTGCCACCGCTTCCTTAGCAGGCGCAGCAGCTTTCTCCTCTGCCTTAACCGTTTTAGCTACTGGAGCACTCTCTTCTTCTACCGGTAGTGCTACCTTTGGCAATGCACCTTCTATATAAATATAAAATCCCTGAACTTTTTTAAATGCCTCAGCGTCACCTTTTGTATTACACTGACATAAATTTTTGTAAGAAGTACTGTATTGAAAATATTCAGGGTAGGTACGTAATAGATTTTCCCATCTTTCCTGATTTTCTTGTTCACGAACTGCAAGATCAGACGATTCTGTTTCAGAAAAAACAAGTACAATTTCAGTAACCTCCGCAGATACTATTGCATCTGCCAGCGGATTTTTATTCACGCCACCAGTTCCCTTCTTAGATCGTATGAAAGCATAGTTTTTTCCTACCGCTTTGTAAGCCGTTTTTACGGAATCTATTTCAAAATCTAACTCTTCAAAAGTAGGAGTTTGTGCATATGTAGGCATAAAACTTGCCAAGAATACTATTAGGAAAATGTGTATGTGTGCTTTCATTTTTTTAATGTAATAATAGATAAAAAAATGAAGATTTGTATCATTGTACAATAAATAATTCCGAAAATTTATTCGTCCAAACTCGGTTCTTTATTTACCTTTAAACTCCCTATAACCATTAAAAAAACACCTTAACATTATCCAAAAAAAGAAACAATGACGCCAAAGGAAGTTTTAGCCACCATGTTAGAAAAAGACGAGTTTACGAAATGGCTTGGACTTAAAATCGACAAAATAGAAAGTGGTTATTGCAGTTTGCATTTTAAAGTTAAAAAAGAAATGCTAAACGGATTTCACAGCATCCATGGCGGCGTTATTTTTTCGGCTTCAGACTCTGCACTCGCATTTGCAGCCAACTCACACGGCAGTATTGCAGTGGCTTTAGACGTTTCTATTACATTCACAAAACCCGCCAAAGAGGGAGATGTTTTATATGTGGAAGCAAAGGAAAACCATCTTGGAAATAAAACTGCCTTGTACGATATTCAAACAAAAGATTCTGAAGGAAACCTTATTGCCCTTTTTAAAGGAACTGTTTATAGAACAGGAAAAGAAATAGTGAAAAACCAGATCTAAACTCACATGAACAAAATCAAATTAATTTTTACGGGATTATTAGGCTATATAAACATTGTCCTTTTTCCAGTTCTCATAGCCATGATTTTAAGTATAGTGGTTTATTTAACTATGCCTGGCATCATTGGAGTAGCCGCTTCTTTATTTTTATGTGCTATCGGATTAATAACTGGATTAATTATGGCGCTTCGTGTCTTAAAAAGAAGAGGCCCCTCGGCCTTTGTTCCTAATACATATTCAGATGAAGAAGATAATACTGAGTTAGAAAATACGGAAGAAATGTAGAATGATTGCAGAATGCTACAGTCTATAGCAAGCAGGGCATAGTATCACCCGTATCTTTAAGCTCGCTTATGATAGATACCACCATTATTGTAGATGACGTTCTACTCAGACAGTTATCGTTAGAGACAAAAAAAATAGGCTCACGCGTTCTTGTAAAACAAACACCCGATTGTACTAAATACTTTGCGGACATACTCGACGTCATTATTATACCTCACGCTGAATTTTACCGAAAAAAATACATCCACTTTTATAAATTGTGCAACTATAACTCTGTAAAAGCCTTGAAAGAATTGAGTCGTAGCTTTCCTTTTATTCCCGATTTTGAATTAGGAATCGCCTTTGTTTTAAATATTGAAGTAGCAGAAGAAAACATTGCAACTGCACTAAAAACGGCTAAAGAATTAGAATTTTTAAATAGCTCCTTAACTGAAGTTGAAGCAGCGTATTATTAAAATTACCAAACAATAACGTTGTTCCTTGTTTCTCTTTGTAATTTTGTTCAAATTATAATTTCACACTTCATTTCATCTACCTAAATAAATAAAGCATGAAAACAACAAAAGGATACGCCGCACAAAACGCCACAGCGCCTTTAGCGCCATTTACTTTAGAAAGAAGAACTCTTGAACCTAAAGATGTTCAATTCGATATTATTTATTGTGGTGTTTGTCACTCCGATCTCCACATGGCAAAAAACGAATGGAGCGGAACTGTTTACCCTATTGTACCCGGACACGAAATGGTAGGAAAAGTGACAAGTGTTGGAACTGATGTGAAAAAATTTAAAGTAGGCGATCTTGTTGGTGTGGGTTGTTTGGTAGACTCTTGCCGTGATTGCGACAATTGCAAAAAAGGATTAGAACAATTTTGCCGTAATGGTTCTACTGGCACTTATAATGGTAAAGACAAAATTAGCGGTGGCGTAACTTATGGTGGTTATTCGAAACAAATTGTTGTAACGGAAGATTTTGTATTAAAAGTTTCCGAAAAACTTCCATTAGCAAACGTAGCACCTTTGTTATGTGCAGGCATTACAACCTATTCTCCATTGCGTCACTGGAAAGTTGGTAAAGGTCACAAAGTTGCTGTTATTGGTCTTGGCGGACTCGGACACATGGCAGTTAAATTCGCTGCTTCTTTTGGTGCAGATGTTACTATGCTAAGCACGTCTCCAGAAAAAGAAAAAGATGCACGTCTTTTAGGAGCGCATCATTTTGCATTAACCAAAAATCCTGAAGATTTAAAAAATCTTGTTGGGAAATTTGATTTTATAATTGACACTGTTTCCGCTCCTCATAATTACAATCAATACCTTGCCATGTTAAACACCGATGGCATTATGATTTGCGTTGGTGCACCGCCTACTCCATCTGAAATTATGGCTTTTAGTTTAATAGGTGGTCGCAAAAGTTTAGCGGGTTCCTTAATTGGTGGTTTACCCGAAACACAAGAAATGTTGGATTATTGCGCGGAACATAACATCGTATCTGAAGTTGAAATAATACCAATGGACTATATTAACACCGCTTACGAACGCATGCTTGCTGGCGATGTAAAATATCGTTTTGTTATAGATATGAGTACATTATAATTTAAAAAGTAACAGATAAAATACTTTCAAAAAAACCGAACGTTGCTTCGGTTTTTTTATTGTGCTAGTAGTATAAATTTAATTAACCATTATTTTTTTCTGTTAGCTCAAGTGATTGGTTAACAGATAATTTGACAGGTTATTAACAAGGAAAAAATTATTTAGTTTCTTATAGAGTGTTAAAAGACTTGACAAGTGCTTGCATATAGTTTAATTTAGTCTTGCTCTTTAAAACCCGGAATTTGATCCTGTTAACTAACTAGACAATTTCAATTATTCCGGGTTTTAAAAGAGACAATTAAGACCTTGTTTTCTTAGGCGCGTAACTTACTACTGACCTCCCGATTTGTTAGACAAACTCATTTCCACTAACTTTCTCAATAAGAATAATAAATCATATTTCCACTAAAAGAAACTACTAAATGGTGTATATTTATTAAACCATACAAAACCCAATAAATGTTGCTAAAGCAGAACTACTAAATAAACCAATTGCAGAATCAGATATTAAAGAGTCAGGCATTAAACTTGATTTGGGAGATTTTAAAAATGGAAATTATTTTGTGGAAATTTTTAGTGATGGAAAACTTTTAACAACTCAAAAAATAATTAAAGAATGAAAAAACATTTTCTCATTGCAACATTAATCTTTTTGTTCTTTACTCACAAAAATAATGCTCAACCCGATGTTTTTAATATAAAGCCAGCAAGTTGTTATACGTGTTGCGATGGCTCGTTTACAATGACAGTTGCTTCCTGTAATCCTTTTAGTTTCAATTGGGGTATAATACCCAAAACATATATTTACGCTGGTTGGAACGGAAATACTTTTTTTTTCGATAATGTATGCGTTGGAACTTATTCAATTTATGTTACTGGCGTTGCTGATTCTTGTCAATCTCATAATAGTAATATTACTATACCCTTTTCTACAACCGGGATTTTTGAGACTTCAAGTGATAGTAAAGAATTTTTAAGTTACCCTAATCCAACAGACGGCTCGCTAAATTTAAATTTTTCGATTGATTTCTTCTCCTCTAAAAAAATAAGTATTCGCATTCTAAATGTGGCAGGCGCTGAAATGCTCAATAAAATAATCACTGAATCAGATATTAACCTTGATTTGACAGCTTTTGGAAATGGAATTTATTTTCTGGAAGTTCTTAACGATGAAAAATTACTTATGACGCGAAAAATAATCAAGAATTAATTACCGTTAATTTATAAACGTAATTTGTGTTGGTTCTTGTCATTTCCTGTTTTAAAAGAGACACTTATTTCTAATTCCACAGAATAATAGCTCCGTCTTTATTTGGCGGTAAACAAAAAAACTGTTTGTGATTCATTCTAAATAATTTCATCACCACTATTTTTTTATTTTTCTTAATTGTTGAATTACTGTATATTCACATTAAAACAAATTAATATGAACACAGCATTAATTACAACCAGTACTTCATTAGAAGGTTATAAAATAACAAAACAACTTGGCTTGGTGCGCGGCATTACGGTGCGTTCTAGAAGTATTGTTGGAAACATGGTAGGAGGATTTATGACTCTTTTTGGCGGAAGAAGTGCTATTTACACCGAACTGTGCGAAAGAGCGCGAGAAGAGGCCTTGCAGTTAATGATTAAACATGGTAAAGAAATGGGCTGCAATGCCATTATTAATATGCGTTATGATGCAAATGAAGTAATGAGTGGATTAACGGAAGTTCTTGCCTATGGAACGGCTGTTGTTGTCGAGAAAACAAGCTAATTGTTTTTTCTCTAATTAAAAACTAGTTCTTTAACCAGCACAGCTATACCAACAACTAAAGTAAACCAGCCAAAGGCAGGCTTTAATTTTTTTGGTGATACTTTTCCTGAAAACATACTTCCTAAAGTAATTCCGACAATGGACATTGCTGAGATGCTAATTAAGAAAACCCAATTTATTTCTTGATTTCCGATATTGCCCGTAAAGCCTACCAATGAATTTATAGCAATAATAAATAAGGATGTTCCAATTGCTTTCTTAAAATTTAATCGCAAAAAGAAAATTAAAACGGGTACAATTATAAATCCTCCACCTGCGCCAACAAAACCGGTAATAAAACCAACCGCAATACCTAATAGTATTACAAAAGGTAAACCCAACGGACTTCTTGCAAATTCATCCCATTTCACCTGACTTTTACTTCCAGGTTTTCTCTTACGAATCATACTTACGGAAGAACTTAATATAAGCAGAGAAAATAAAACCATGATTAAAATGTCTTTAGATATTACGCCATTGAATATATGAATTTGATCCGGTATAGCAGGCATAACAAACTTCCTAACACAAAAAACACTAACTAGTGAAGCCAATGCAAACTCATAAAGTGCTTCGCCACTTATTTCACCCTTACGTAAGTAAGAAATTGCACCGATTAAAGAAGTTAATCCAACAATAAATAAAGAATATGTTGTAGCCTCTTCAGCACTGTAATTAAGTATATATACCAAAACCGGGACGCCTAAAATTGAACCGCCCCCACCAATAAGCCCGAGAATTACCCCAATAATTAAAAACGCTATAAAGCCCAAAATAGTTATCACGTTGTTTTTATTATAGTGTCTATACTCAACTCTTTAAGTTGCTCTTGGCTAATTTCACTTGGTGCATCAATCATCACATCACGTCCTGAATTATTTTTCGGGAAAGCGATAAAGTCACGAATACTTTCAGCGCCACCAAATAGAGAACATAATCTATCAAAACCAAAAGCAATACCACCATGCGGTGGAGCTCCATATTCAAAAGCATTCATTAAGAAACCAAATTGTTTTTGCGCTTCTTCTTTGGTAAAACCAAGCACGTCAAACATTTTCGCTTGAAGATCTTTATTGTGAATACGAATACTTCCTCCCCCTACTTCAACTCCATTAATCACAATATCGTAAGCGTTTGCCCTAACGGCTCCAGGATTGGTATTCAATAGTTCAATATCCTCTGGTTTCGGAGAAGTGAAAGGATGATGTTTTGCGTGCCAGCGTCCTGCTAAAGAAGCCAATAAGTTTGGATCGCCTTCATTCCACTCTAATAAAGGAAAATCAAGGACCCATAAACACGAAAATTTATTTTTATCACGTAAGCCCAAACGATTTCCCATTTCAAGACGCAGCTCGCTCATGGCTTTCTGCGTTTTTTCTCTTGCACCTGCTAATACTAAGATAAGATCGCCCTTTTCAGCACCGCATGTCACTCCCCATTTTTTCAGTTCTTCTTCATTATAAAATTTATCTACGCTTGATTTGAATGTTCCTTCGGCGTTGCACCGCGCATATACCAAACCTGTAGCGCCTATTTGCGGACGTTTCACCCATTCAGTTAATTCATCTAATTGTTTACGTGTATACTCAGCTGCACCTTTAGCACAAATCGCAACCACTAATTCGGCATCATCAAAAACCTTAAAGCTCTTCCCTTTTACCACTTCATTAAATTCTACCAATTTCATTTCAAAACGCGTGTCTGGTTTATCGTTACCATAATATTTCATGGCATCCGCATAACTCATTCTCGCAATTTCAGGAATATCAATGCCTTTCACAGCTCTGAATAAATGCTTTGTAAGTCCTTCAAATGTTTGTAAAATGTCTTCCTGCTCAACAAAACTCATCTCACAATCTATTTGCGTGAATTCAGGTTGTCTGTCTGCACGTAAATCTTCGTCTCTAAAACATTTCACAATTTGATAATAACGATCAAAACCGCTTACCATTAATAATTGTTTGAATGTTTGAGGACTTTGAGGAAGGGCGTAGAATTGATTTTCGTTCATACGACTTGGTACCACAAAGTCACGCGCACCTTCAGGGGTCGATTTAATTAGGACTGGCGTTTCAACTTCTAGAAAATTCTGTTTATCCAGATAATTACGGGTTTCAATTGCCATGCGATGACGTAATTCTAGATTTTTTCTTACAACACTACGACGTAAATCGAGGTAACGGTATTTCATACGCAGCTCATCACCACCATCAGTTTCATCTTCAATAGTAAAAGGTGGTGTAATAGCTTTATTCAGTACTTCAATGTTTTGAAGTTTGATTTCAATTTCACCAGTGGGTATATTTTTATTCTTGCTTTCGCGTTCAATCACAAGGCCACTGGCTCTTAAAACCATTTCACGCGTAAACCCTTCTTGACCAAGAGCTTTTCCTGCATCGCTGTCATCAGAAAAAACAAGTTGTGTAATACCATAACGGTCTCTTAAATCTATAAAAGTAGCACCACCTAGTTTTCTGGTCTTTTGCACCCAACCACAAAGGCTTACTTGTTGTCCAACATGTTCTATTCTTAATTCACCGCAGGTATTTGTTCGTAACATAATCGTTTAAAATATAGTCTAAAATTAGTGGTTTTTTGCTTGGTAATCCTTATTAATCCTCAAAATTTGATATCTGGACTTAATTTTTCAATTTCTAGTTTTTGATTTTCAATAAAAGCCTGCCATTTGGCCAATTCCAGGCTACTCTCACGCATCGGCTTATGATTAAGCGCCAGTTGGAGTCTATTAATCTGTTGATTTAAATCGATCGTTTTATTTGAAAAATAACAGTCCGAAAATTTTTGCCAAATATAATCCACTGCTTGTTGATTTGGATGTGCAAGGTCTTCTTTATAAAAACGGTAGTCACGTAAATCGTCATTCACTAATTCATAAGCAGGGAAATAAAAACAATTTGCATTCTCTTTCACCAGCTTGTTTATGCTCAAAATCAGCGTCGCCTTGCTTAAATTATTTTCCTCCACCCCTTCTTTTAAATACTTTACTGGAGAAACCGTAAAAATAATTTTAATCTCAGGATTCAAAACTTTTACCTCGCTAATAAGAGAAACATATGTTTTTACTATTTCATCAACTTCCAATAATCGCTTTTCAAAATTTGAAGAGGCTTGTTTGTGACAGTTGGCAACCGTTTCATTAAGTGTTTTATGATGGTAGACAAATGCAGAACCAAAAGTGATAATGAGCACATTTGTCTTCTTAATAAAGTCATGTGTTGAATTTACTGATTCGTTTAATTTACCAAGAAGCTGATTTTTGTTTTCTGAAGAAAAAGATCCATGGTGCATGTAACTATAATATAAACCATTTCTTTCCAAAATAAAAGATTCATCGGTAGCGCTTTTATGAACAGCGGCCTCAATACAATTATAAATACTAGTGGGATTAAATAAAATTCCGTTTGGATTTACACAGGTTCTAAATTTTGAATTTATTAGTTGAGTGCCAATATTCTCAGCAAAGCAAGAACCCATCAAAAGAATAGTATCCTTATGATTGATTTCGAAATCATTTTTTTTCGGTATGTAATTCAGGTGAAATTTCATGCTCGTTTAATCGTAAGAATTAAAACTTAATTCGCTTTCTTTAGTTCTTCAAACTTTTTGTCAAGAAACTTTTTAGCACCTTCAAAGGTATTTTCTACTATACCATCGAGTATGGCGTCTTTTAAAGCATTTTTAAGAATTCCTATTTCACGGCCAGGACTCAAATCATACATCTTCATAATATCCTCCCCCATAATTGGCGGCTGCCAGTTGCGCAGCTTATCTTTCTCTTCCAGTTCAACCAGCTTTGTGCGCACGACTTCAAAATTTTGCATGTAACGTTTTACCTTGTTGGGATTCTTAGTTGTAATATCACTTTCGCAGAGCGCCATTAAATCATCAATGTCATCTCCGGCTTCAAAAAGCAAACGTCTTACTGCACTATCTGTAACTTCTGTTTTTGCTAAGACAATAGGCCGTAAATGCAACTCCACCAATTTCTGAACGTATTTCATTTTTTCATTCAATGGCAATTTTAAATTCGTGAAAATTTTCGGAACCATTCGCGCTCCCTTGTCCTCATGGCCATGAAAGGTAAATCCATGTCCTTCTTCAAAACGTTTTGTTGCAGGTTTTGCTATATCGTGCAGAATAGCGGCCCAACGTAACCAAAGATTATCGCTTTTCTTTGCAACGTTATCAAGCACTTCAAGCGTATGGTAAAAATTATCTTTATGAGACAATCCTTTAATTGTTTCGGTGCCTTGTAACTTAACCATTTCAGGAAAAATCAAATGAAGTAAACCTGTGTTAAATAATAATTTAAATCCCACAGAAGGAATTGGAGAAAGAATTATTTTATTTAATTCATCGCTTATTCTTTCTTTTGAAACAATTTTAATTCTGTCTTTATTGGTTGCGATTGCCTGCAAAGATTTCTCTTCAATGGCGAAATTTAATTGTGTTGCGAAGCGAATTGCACGCATCATACGCAGCGGATCATCGCTATAAGTGATAGCAGGATCTAAGGGCGTCCGGAGTATTTTATTTTTCAAATCTTCCAAACCATTAAATGGGTCTAAAAGTTTTGCGTGCTTGTTCTTAGAAATACCAATTGCTAAAGCGTTTATAGTAAAGTCTCTTCGGTTTTGATCATCTTCAAGCGTGCCATCTTCAACAATGGGTTTGCGGGAATCGCGATTATAACTTTCTTTGCGGGCTCCAACAAATTCAATTTCAAGATCATTGAATTTAACCTGAGCTGTACCAAAATTTTTAAACGTAGAAAGATGCGCTTCGCGTCCTAATTTTTGATGAACAAGCGTTGCTAAATCAATTCCTTTTCCAATGGTAACTACATCAATATCTTTGCTGCTTCTTTCTAAAAACATATCTCTAACGTAGCCGCCAATTGCATAAGCATCCACATTTAACTCGTCAGATGCCTGTTGAATAATTCTAAAAATATCTTGTTCTAAAAAGCTGTACATAAACGCTGCAAAAGTAGGTATTTTAGTCAATTTTTTCGCTATATTGCAGCATAAATCCAAAACCATCCTACATGAAGACCAAATTATTTTTAGCAGTTACAGTGCTAGTCGTACTAAACACCGCGTGTAAAAAAGACGTAACATGTGAATGCACCGAGACTACTACTCAAACTCAAACGGGTCAAAATGGCACAACAACCCAAACGCAAAACCCGGTTACAACAACCACAACCTACAAAAATATAAGTAAATCTGACTTAGGAACCCTTTGTGGTGACAGAAAGTATTCAAATACATATAACAACACCAGTAACGGACAGACTACTACATCAATCTACGACACTGATACTAAATGTAAAATTAAATAAACTAAACCATGAAATTATCAATATTCATTTTTGTAATTGCAGGAAATTTGTTTTTCATATCCTGCAAAAAAACGCATACGTGTAACTGTGAATCAGATCAGACAACTACAACTACTATTACACCAAGAAGTTCAGGCCAACCATCTACCACAACAACTAACCAATCGACTAAAAACAGTGTAACGCTTGATGATGTGAATGAAAGTGACTTAACGCGATTGTACAATTGTAATACCAGAACAGAATCATCATCTGAAACAAATACAACTACGATTGTAGTTAATACGGTCAGTCAAACTGTTGTTGGAGGGGTCACATACACCTATAACACGTCAGTTTCACAAACTGCTGATAGGCATGCGCAGTATGATACCGATTACACCTGCGAAATTAAATAGTGGAGTTTATCAAAGCGTAATTTTTCTGAAATAATTTTAGGGCTTTTTATTTAACGTAATTGTTAATTATTGAGCCCTTCTTTTTTTCTCCCTAATAATTAAATTGAGTTCTCTTCCCGTTTGTCCCTTAACACTCGTATTCTCTTGGGCCCTGCGAATTAAATAGGGCATCACGTCTTTTATTGGTCCGTACGGGACATATTTTGCAACATTATAACCGTTTAATGAAAGATTAAAAGAAATATGATCACTCATACCTAAAAGCTGCGAAAAATAAATTCGTGGATCAGAAGGTGAAATCTTTTTTTCATGCATTAATTCCACTAAAATCAAACTACTTTTTTCATTATGTGTTCCAGCGCAAAGTCCCATCACAGCAATATTATCAATACATAATCTTAACGCGGCATTATAGTCGTCGTCACTTTTTTCTTTTGTCGATTGAATAGGTGATGGATAAGCCTTGTCCATTGCGCGTTTGCGCTCCTTTTCCATATAAGCACCTCTTACTAATTTCGCACCTACATGATAAGAATTTGTTTTACCTTGTTGAATCGATTTTTTTAAAAACTCTAACCTGTCACTTCTGTATAATTGAAAAGTATTGTAAACAATAGCTTTTGTTCTATTATAAGCTAACATATTTTCATCCGCTAAATCATCAATTGCCTGCTGAATCCAGCTTTCCTCAGCATCAATAAAAATACATTGATTATTTTCATAGGCTAGTGTACAAATTGTTTTTACTCTTTTTTTAACGCGTTCCCATTCGGCTATTTCTACTTCACTTAACGATTTTCCCGAACTTACTATTTCTAATAGGTCAAATCGTGCAAGTCCGGTAACTTTGAAAACACAAAAAGGGATATTTTTATCGTCTTTTGCTTTGTTAATAGTATCAAGCGTTTCGTGTAAACAATTGTCAAAATCATTTTCACTTTCTTTTCCTTCAACACTATAATCTAAAATTGTACCAATGTTGTACTTACCTAATTCTTGAATTGCTTTGTTGCAATCTTCAATTGTTTCGCCACCTACAAACTGCTTGAAAATAGTTCCTTTAATTATTCCTTTAAAACCTAAATTAAGCGCTAGTGGACCTAAAGTTGCGCCAGCCTTTACAAGTAGCGGATTACTAATTAACTTAAAAAGCCAGTAAGAACGGCTTAATTCAGAATTTGATTTCGCTTTAAAAGCATTTTCTGTATTATCGAAAGATATCATTTGAATGTATGATTGAAAACGTAATGTGTTATTTAATTATTTTTTACTAATGTTTAATATCCGAAAATTTCCTCCAGAGTTAAAAACTTAAGATTGCCGTAGTGTTTTAATACTTTCATATTTAGACCTTCCTTTTTTCCCAAGACCAAAACCGTTCTTGGCTTTTTTGCAATAGCTTGTAGTTGAAAATTCTTTATGTCTTCAAAGCCGTAGTTTTTAACTTTTTCAAAAATATCTTTACGGATATCTGCTTTGTTCCCAAGATCTTCCGCTGCGAGATAATTAAAAAGAATATCTGCCTTTGTAATCCTTTGAGTGCGCATTTCCTGAAGGATCATATCCTTGGCCGAAGAAAAACTTCCATCTGCCTTTGGCATATCATTCAATAAATCACTCAAGCCTTTTAAAGCTTCTTCCAGTTTATCAGCTTGTGAGCCAATATATGATACATTATAATATTTTTTAGATAATTTATTTGGCTGATTATATCTAGAATAGGTTGAGTAAGCCAATGCTTTCGATTCTCTTAAATCTTGAAACAACACACTGCTCATACCACCACCAAAATAACTATTATACAAATAAATAAGTGGTACTCCATTTTTATTATACTCAGAACCATTTGAAAGCATCATGATTTCAGCTTGCTTCATATCATAATCTACAACATACACTGTGCTATCCAACACTTTCTCTTTAAATGTAAGCGAAGCTACAGGCTCTAGTAAATCTTTTGCAACGTTGTGACTAGCGTTAAGGCTATTTTTTACTAATTCTGCTTCTGTAGGTCCATAATATAAAACTTTGTGTTTATACTTTGGAATCAGAAGGATCATTTTTTTAATATCTTCTACTGATATTCTAGTTAACTCGACATCTGAATAAACATTGGAGAATGGATTAATCGTCCCGTACCTTGCGTAGCTTGTCATAGCCCGATTAAGAATTATTCTTTTTTCAAGTTTATTATCGTTCCTTTCCTTCATAATATCTGCAATAAGATTTTCAAGCACAGGTTGTTCAACTACAGGATTTGCTAAAACTTTCTCAAAAAGCTTTAAGGACTTTTCAAAATTGTCGGCCAAGCCAGAAAGGCTTATCCAAATTGTTTCGTTATCACAATACACATTAAAAGAACAACCCAATTTATACAACTCTTGTTTTATCTGCGCTGCCGACATATCAGCAGTCGATAGGTAAGGAATGTATTTTACTGCAATAGGATAGAGTTTATCGTTATTACTTCCAAAATCAAATTTATAGTACAACTCAAATAAACTATTTTCAATATTTTTATTATGCAGTAGTGGAATAGAAGATTTTAAGGTTAGGTGATTAATATCCTTATCATAATCTAAAAACTTTGGTTCAATCGGCGTCGGTGAGGCTCTTTCGATATCTTTTACAAATGCCGAAGCATTTTCCCTATCAAGCTCTACAGGCGTAATAGCTGGTTTTTCAACCTTTACAATACTTTTATCTTCTCCGGTTCTCTTATAAGCTACTGCATAATTTTCACTCGTAAAATTCTTATTCGCAAACTCTATTACTTCTTGTTTTGTAATTTTAGATATCCTTTCAATGCTTTCTATTGCTTTTTTCCAGGTTAAATCATTTACAAATGCATTCATCATTGTGCTAGCACGTGAATCATTACTCTCTAATTCTTTTGTTTTCCTAAGTTTTAAATCCGTTACAACAGCTGTTATCAACCAGTCAGGGAAGGTTCCTTTTTTAATTAATTCAATCTGACTCAAAATTAAATTCTCAACTTCTTCTAAACTTTGACCTTCCTTTGGTTCGCCGTTAAAATAAAAAAAGCTATAATCTTTTAAAGGATAAAAGTAGTTCCCACTACTTAAAACTTTCTGAGCCTGGTTTAAGTTGATGTCCATTAAGCCTGCCGTGTTATTATACAATAGTCCAGCAATGAGTGTGCAGATATCGGCATCACTTGTGCCGTCTCCTGCAAAACGCCAGGCCAAATTGACATTCGCCGGGTTAGGTCCCAGAATTTCTTTTACTATTTTTTTTGCAATTGGTTTTTCAGGAGAAAAAGTATAGGTGTCTACTGGTTTAGAAGGAACAGATCCAAAGCTTTTATCAATTTGTTTGATGACTTTATCAGGATCAAAATCGCCACTCATAATAATGGCCATGTTATTGGGAACATAATATTTTCTGTAATATTTATTTATCTCTACCATCGATGGATTTTTTAAATGCTCAATGGTACCAATAGTCGTCTGTGTTCCGTAAGTGTGATTTTTAAACAAGGCTGAAAATAAAGCTTCCCAAACCTTATTGCCATCGCTATCAATCCCTCGGTTTTTTTCTTCGTACACTGCTTCTAATTCTGTATGAAACAAACGCAATACAGGATTACGAAAACGTTCTGCCTCTATTTTTAACCAGTTTTCTATTTGATTACTTGGAATGTCATTCACATAGACTGTTTGATCAAATGAGGTAAAAGCATTCGTTCCATCAGCGCCTATGGTTGCCAACATTTTATCGTATTCATTGGCAATAGCAAATTTTGCAGCTAGTCCACTTATGCTATCAATTTTGTGATAAATTTTTGCGCGCTCTGCTTCATCTTTCACTGTACGATAAACCTCATAAAGATTTTCTATTTTTTTTATTTCTTTGCTTTCGTATTCAAAATCCTTTGTACCATAAACATCGGTTCCTTTAAACACCATGTGCTCCAAATAATGAGCCAAGCCGGTAGCATTTGCCGGATCGTTTTTGCTTCCCGCTTTTACGGCGATATACGTTTGAATTCGCGGGGCATTTTTGTAAACCGAAAGATAAACCTTCATCCCATTATTCAACGTGTAGATTCTCGCGTTTAAAGGGTCGTTTGGAATTTGCTCATAGTTATTAAGCGATGTGGTCTTTGTATTATCCTCATTTGTTTGAGCGTTTAGATTAGTATTAAAAAGTATAATGCTAATAACGAAAAAAACATTTTTTTTGAATCCTATCATATTTTTGAGTAAAGTATTAGTAGTCTATTTCGAGATCAAAACGTTTCTTAAGCTCTAATAATGCTGGATTTTTTTCAGACATGGCCTTAAAAATATCTATTGGCTTATAAGCCTTCGTTTGTGCTTCTACCGCAGAAATTTGAATGGTAATCGCAATCGAATTATTTTGAAGGAGTTTGCGAATGGTATCCACAAAATCTTGCTTAACGATCAATAATTGCTCTTTTTGGGTTTCATTACTAATTGTAAGTTCAATGGTATTATCAGTAAATTCAATTGAAGAGGTATTAAAAATTGTTGCCAGTTGACGCGCGCCTTGTTTTTGCTTTTCATCAGCGTACGATTTAATAGCTGCTTTTACATCGTCAAGGTTAACTTCTTTATTAACGAATTTAACTTCAGGAGCCTCTACAGCATTAGTATTAGAAGTTTGATTAAGGGTTTGATAATTTTTTACTTCGTGCAGACTAAAAGAAGCTTTTATCTTTAACTGATCAAATCCTACACTTGGCTTACTGGCAAATTTAATTTCAGGTTCCTGCAAGGCAGTTACTTTAGTGCTAGAGGAGGTAATTGTTTTTGTTGGTTGGGAAGTGTTTTCTTCTTCACTTTCTAACTCATCGTTTTTTTTTTCCGCTTCTGGCGAAGCGGTTAAAAACGTTAGTTGCATGAGTGCCATTTCCACAAGTAAGCGCTGGTTTTTCGCAATCTTGTAATTAACATCTGTTTTACTAATTAAAGCTAAAGATTTTAAAAGAAAAGTTAAACTGCATTGTTGTGATTGAATCGAATAACGTTGCTTTAAACTTTCACTCACTTCCATTAAAGAAATAGTCTGCGGATCTTTACTAACCATTAGGTTTCTTAAATGTTCTCCTAAACCTAGTAAAAAATTATGCCCATCGAAGCCTTTTTTTAAGATGTCATCAAAGGTCATCATTACTTCCGGTAAGCCTTGTGAAAGAAAGGCATCCGTCATTTTAAAATAATAATCGTAATCTAGAACGTTTAAATTTTCTACAACTTGTTTATAGGTCAAATGATTTCCGGTAAAAGCCACCATTTGATCGAATATGGAACAAGCGTCACGCAATCCGCCATCGGCCTTTTGCGCAATAACATGCAAGGCTTCTTCCTCATAGGAAACATCTTCACTTTTAGCCATAAAAGCCAAATGATTACTGATGTCTTCTGTTTTAATACGATTAAAATTAAATACCTGACAACGCGATAATATCGTTGGGATGATTTTATGTTTTTCAGTGGTTGCTAAAATAAATTTAGCGTGTTTTGGTGGTTCTTCTAGTGTTTTTAGAAATGCGTTAAAAGCTGCTGTACTCAACATGTGCACCTCATCAATAACATACACTTTATACTCCCCTAATTGCGGAGCAAAGCGCACCTGATCGACCAAATTCCTGATATCATCTACTGAATTATTACTGGCAGCATCTAATTCATATACATTTAAAGATGCTCCTGAATTAAAGGAAACACAAGATTCGCAAGTATCACAGGCTTCTCCATCCTTCGAAACATTTGTGCAATTTATGGTTTTTGCAAAAATACGTGCACAGGTTGTTTTTCCAACACCACGCGGTCCACAGAACAAATAGGCCTGCGCCAAATGTTTGGTTATAATGGCATTTTTTAGCGTATTCGTAATGTGACTTTGACCTACTACTGTGTTAAAGAGTTGGGGTCTGTACTTACGCGCCGATACTATAAAATTATCCATTGTAAGCTCTAAAAATACACTTATTGCTCAGTTCTAGGAAAAATACTTGTGCCTAAAAAAGGTTAAATTATCAACTGTATGTTTATAAATATAGTGCTTACAGCTAAATTTATACAATTGAAATTTTCACGGCTAATATTGGTGCTTTTTTGCCTTTCTGCTAGTTATAGCAAAGCGCAGCAAATACTAAAAGGCATCGTATTTGAGAACGATAGTATTACTCCTTTACCTTTTGCTTACATAATTAATAAAAGTAATGGAAATGGCACCATGACTGATAACGATGGCCACTTCACACTTACAACAAATTCAGACGACACCTTAATTTGTTCTTACATTGGATTCGTAAAGCTCATCATTCCTATAAAAAAAATCGCCAAAAACGCAAAAGGTGAAGCGAAACTCTTCATCACACGCATATCAATAAACCTTGGGGTAGTCAACATTACAACGTTTAGATTCGAGACATACGAAAGGGAATACATGAGCGACATTATTGATAGAAGTCGAATTAAAAACATCAATTACTTCTCAAGTCCTATTAGCGCTCTATACATGCGATTCAGCAAAGAGGGAAAACAAATTCAAAAACTCGCTAAAATTTTCGAGGATATCCTCATAGAAGAAGAGGTTCAGCGCAAGTTAAGTCGTGAAATACTTGTAAGACTTACTGGTGACGAAAACATTGACTACTTTGCATTCAGAAAATATTGTTATTATGTGAATGATTATTATATATCATCTCACGAAGGTGCTGAATTATATTCTAAAGTAATGGATTGCTACAAAAACTGGAAAGCCGAACGTGGCGGATACAGAAAACGTGAAGAGAACAGCCCGCCGGTAAAAAGAGATCCTGATGCGAATTGGAAAAAACGGGAAGAGTTAAAAGAAACGGATAAGTAAGATTTTTTACTCCAGTTTAAGATATTAGAATTCTAAAACAAATTAAACTCTCAATAATGAACACCGATTATTTAGAAAGCGCTAAAAAACAATTTGCCTATTACAAACTGCTCGGCGAAAAAACAGTTGAGCAACTAAAAGACAAAGATTTGTTTTATAAATACAATGATGATAGCAATAGCATTGCCGTTATAATTAAACATCTGCATGGTAACATGATGAGTCGCTGGACAGATTTTTTAACCACTGATGGCGAAAAGGAATGGCGACAAAGAGATGAAGAGTTTGAAGAACCTGAAGAATCAAAGGAGGCTATACTCAAATTATGGAACGAAGCTTGGAACTGTTTATTCAATACTCTAAATTCTTTAAGTGAAGAAGATCTTTCCAAAACCATCTACATCCGCAATCAAGGACATAGTGTGACGGAGGCTATTAATCGGCAACTGGCGCACTATCCTTATCATGTTGGGCAAATTGTTTTTATTGGAAAGATGCTGAGTAATGCTAAATGGAATTCCTTATCTATTCCTAAAAACGCTTCTAAAGAATACAATGCAGAAAAATTTTCTAAAGAAAAACACACCGAACATTTTACGGATGAGATTTTAAAGAAGAATAAGAAATAATTAATCGTTGAATTCTCTCTCTATAGAAACATCTCTCTTTGGTCATTCTAATCGCATATAAACGTTATAAAAGAATCATCTTCGCTTTCAGATTTCAAAAGAGAATTAGAAAAATAAAAGAAAATTAATATGTCGCTGAGCTTTTCATTTCTTAAATTAAGATACATCAACTTTAAAATCCAATAAATCTCTTCAATTCTTACCACCGATTAAAATTGTAACTGAGGCCAGCTTGAAAAACTGATCTAGTTAATCCTGCTTCTGCATACAGACCAAATTTTCCTTTAAAAAGATACCGGGCCCCTGCGGTGAGTTCAATCTCCTTCGCAAAACCACTTGGAAACATGTCGGGAAGTCCGTTAACAGGCACTTTCGATTTTGACGTTCTTAATCCAGTGCCGCCTCCTATATAGAGATCAATTTTTTTCGTATACAAAATATGATAGTTTACTCTAATATTGAAAGCGAAAATATCATAATTGACAGCTACTGAACTGTTTATTTTCTGGCCATTGAAAGTAGTTAAGTAAGTTTGGTCATAACTCATTCGGTTATAATTTGCCACCATTGCAACTCCCAAATGTCTAAAAACGAAAAATTCCACCTTGGCGTATACTGGACTACTAGAATGTATGGAAGAGATGCTATATTCCACACCGCTTCTTAATTTACTTTCGCGTTCAAAATCGGAATTAATAATTCCAAACCCTAAACTTAAAATACGAGCCTCCCTGCACCATCCGGTTTTTATTGCACGAGTTGTATCTCTTCTTAATGAAGCCTGTACAGAAAAAGTATTTATTAAAAAAAGAACAATAAATACCGTAATACATTTCTTATTCATTGTCATGGATAAAAGTTTTCTTGCGTGAGTTTTCTAGGCTTTCGGGTTCTCTGTCCAAATCTCCCAGTTTTTTTCAGCTTGTAAATGCAGCATACTCAGTCCGTTCACAGCAATAGAACCCTGCTCTTTAGCATGCTTCAAAAATAAAGTTTGCTCGGGATTATAAACAAGATCATAGGCTAAATGCAGTGGCGTAAAAAATTGATAAGGCAACGATGGCGATTCTAAAACATTCGGAAAAGTTCCAACCGGGCTTGTATTTACAACAAGTTTAAAAGCATTCATGACCATTTCATTTATCTCAGAATAAAAAAAAGTATTTTCTGTTTTTTTTACTTGCGAAGACGTAACAAAATAAACCTCAACACCTACTTTTTTTAATGCATAAGCTACAGCCTTACTTGCGCCACCAGTTCCAAGAATTAAAGCGCGTTCGTGATTGGTATCTAAAAAAGGCTTTATGCTTTGTGAAAAACCATAGACATCTGTGTTGTATCCTATTAACTTAGTGTTCTCAATTTTAATACAGTTTACTGCGCCTATTTCTTTAGCCTCAGGACTTAATTCATCCAGATACGGCATGATCGACTCCTTATACGGTATAGTAACATTTAAACCCTTAAGCTTTGGATTATTTACAAGAACATCTTTAAAATGATTAATCGAAAGGATTTCAAACTTATCATAAAAATAATTCTCCAAGTTCAAATCCTTGAATTTTTTCTCAAAATAAATTTTGGAAAAAGAATGCTGCAAAGTTTTACCAATTATACCGAAATGCGCCATCGTATAGTATTATAATTTCGGTTTTAAACCTTTACTTTTTAAACTTACTTTTTAAAGCGGCCAATGCACTATTCATATCATTAGGATCGTATTGCTCTTCCTTTGCAACTTCTTTTGGTTTAGATTGCTTCACCGTTTGTACTTCACCTTTCATGGTTAACGCAATCCGTTTTCTTTTTGCATCTACTTCCGTTATATTCACCCAAACTTGTTGTCCAACTTTTACAATTTTATTTGGATCGTCAACAAACTCATCTGCCAACTGAGAAATATGCACCAAGCCATCTTGATGAACACCAATATCCACAAAGGCTCCAAAGTTTGTTACATTTGTAACGATACCAGGCAAGCGCATTCCTTCACGTAGATCTTTTATCTCATGAACGTTTTCATCAAAACTAAATACTTCAAATCCTTTACGTGGATCACGTCCTGGCTTTTCTAATTCCGCCATAATATCCTTCAACGTTGGAAGTCCCGTCGTTTCAGTAACATAGTCCTGCAATTTTATTTTTTTTCGCAAGTCTTTATCATCAATCAAATCATCAATGCTGCAATTTAAATTACTCGCCATTTTTTCTACGATGTGATAACTTTCAGGATGTACCGAACTCTTATCTAAAGGATGAATGCCATTTCTTATTTTTAAAAAACCTGCACATTGTTCAAACACCTTCTCTCCCATGCGTGGCACTTCCATTAAACTTTTACGCGATTTAAAAGCTCCCTTTTCGTTGCGGTACTCAATAATGTTTTGCGCTAAAGTTGGGCCTATTCCTGAAACATAAGATAATAGTTGTTTTGAAGCCGTGTTTAATTCTACACCAACTGTATTCACGCAACTACTAACCACCTCATCCAATTTATTTTTTAAATGTGTTTGATCCACATCATGTTGGTACTGACCTACTCCGATCGATTTCGGATCTACTTTCACTAACTCTGCTAAAGGATCTGCCAAACGACGTCCAATTGAAACAGCACCACGAACGGTAACATCTTTATCAGGAAATTCTTCACGTGCTACGTCAGATGCTGAATATACAGATGCTCCAGCTTCACTTACAACAATCACCGGAATTGATTTCGGTAACACATCAGTGTTGCGGACAAACTGTTCTGTTTCCCTTGAAGCTGTTCCGTTTCCAATAGCAATCGCTTCTACATCGTGTCGCTGACAAAAAGCCAACAAAATCATTTCAGCTTCGGTAACGCGTTTTTGTGGTTCATGCGGATAAATTACGGTCTCTTCCAATAACTTTCCTTCTTTATTTAGTACCACTAATTTACAACCCGATCTAAAACCAGGATCCAGAGCGAGTATTGTTTTTTCACCCAATGGGGAAGCTAACAAGAGCTCTCTTAAATTATCCGCGAAAACAACAATCGCTTTTTCATCAGCAATTTGTTTCGTTAGTAAACGCATCTCTGCTTCAATACTTGGTTGTAAAAGACGTTTGTAGCCTTCTTCAATAGCTTCTTTCATTTGAGTAGCGCATTCACCTCTAGACGTAATCATTTTTCGTTCTATCAGTTCTCTAGCCTCATCATTATCAACCGTAATATCCAATATTAAAATATCTTCTTTTTCACCACGACGCATCGCTAGCAATCGGTGTGAAGGACAAGTCATTAATTTTTCTTCCCACTCGAAATAATCTTCGAACTTTTCACCTTCCTCATCTTTTCCTTTTATTAAACGACTTTTAATAGTAGCCGACTTTTTAAAAAGTTCGCGAAGATTTTCACGTACAATGGCATCTTCACTCATAACCTCAGCAATAATATCACGAGCTCCTTGCAATGCCTCTAAAACAGAAGGAACTTCTTTCTCTTCAGAAATAAATTTTTCAGCTTCCTCAAATACAGCATTACTTTTTTGCTCCAAAATAAATAAAGCCAATGGTTCTAGTCCTTTCTCTTTGGCAATGGTAGCTTTAGTGCGGCGTTTGGGTTTATATGGCAAATAAAGATCTTCTAGTTTGCTGAGTGTTTCAGCAGCCATTATTTTTTCTTTTAATTCTTCGGTCAATTTGTTTTGAGAGTCGATAGATTTTAATATTGAATCTCTGCGTTGTTCTAGCTGACGCAAGCGTTCAATTTCATCACGAATTTGTGCGATTTGAACCTCATCTAAGCTACCGGTAACTTCTTTCCGGTAACGCGAAATAAAAGGAACAGTACCTCCTTCATCTAATAAGTTAACCGTTGCGGTAACATCTTTTGAATTTAAGTTTAATAGATCTGCAATTTTAAAATGTAAGCGTGCTTCGTTCATAGTTCTTATCTTGATTTTGCTTAAAAATAGCTGTATTCACTAGCTTTTGAAATTTGTTTTTTCAACAAAATGAGCGGACGTGTTATGAAACTTATTTAAAAAAATTTGGAAATTTAAAATAATTGAAAGCTAAAATCGAAACCAATTGAAATTGCTTAAAAATACTTTTTGGCTAGCAGAAATTTCTGATAATGTTATTACGAAAACTACACCTATTAATAAAAGAAAACGAAGTCGCTCATTTTTTATCCAGGAAAACAACCAGTTAAATCCTTGAGCATATAAAAGTGCAAAGGGCAACAAAACTGCGCTAATTAATCGACCTGAAGTAAAATAGGGGCTAGCCTTAGACGGATAAAAACTATCGCCAAAATCGAAACTAATGGAAAGCAGTACCATGTATGCTATCATTGAAACAAAACATAAAAAAACAAAGCGGTTTACGTTTCGTTGAAATGGATTAAGTTTTCTTTGCACAAAAATTAGTGTAA
The DNA here is from genome assembly GCF_029625215.1 of Aurantibacillus circumpalustris. Lineage (GTDB taxonomy): Bacteria > Bacteroidota > Bacteroidia > B-17B0 > Aurantibacillaceae > Aurantibacillus > Aurantibacillus circumpalustris. Next base: position 2,095,268 of record NZ_CP121197.1, on the reverse strand, counting down.
CCAAAACAAAAATTAAGGAAGACACCCAATAAAAAAAATCCATCAATGGTTCTGCAACTCTTTGTGATCCCCATACAAATTCGCCGCGCCAAAATGTTATCATTAACTCTTTCCACATAAAGAAAACTCCAGAAAAATTACTAAATATGGGATGATTGAACCATTCAAGAAAGGGTTTATGCGTCCAACCAAAAAAATTTATTTTACCTTCTGAACCCGTTATATCACCTAACACATAAAAATTCCACATCAACCAACAAATAATAGGAATGAAAGTGAATGCGCCAAACAAAGCAAGTGGAAGAAAAACGTGTCGCGATTTTTTATTCGATTTTAGTTTATACATTTTATAAACTACTGCCAGTATTACGATTCCTAATAAAGGAAGGTTGCTTACTTTAACTAACACAGTTAGTGCAATTGCCAAGCCGGTGAAAATTGCCAAACGAGATTGAGCTAAATCTGTTTGAACAAATTTTAAAAGCAAAACAAAGGTTAGTGCAAAACACAGCGGCGATAACACATCGTTTTGAATTGAATAATAAGTGTCTTGCGGCAACATGGCTACTATTAAAGGCACACCAAAAACAAGAAATCGATCGCCCGGAAACAAAGTCGCAGAAGCCTTATACGCTAATAATACGAGCAAAATAATAAAAACAATGTTGAGAAATCTAATCCAATATAAAAGCGAGAGATTTTTAAATCCGAAAGCAGTACCTAATTTTTTCCATCCACCAGCCAAAGTATAATAGAGAGGAGGCTGCAACGATTCGTAGTTAATTACTTTACTAAACTTACTTTCATTTTCGTCGAAAATTATCCGTTTTGGATCTTTCAATGTATCGTAGTTAAGTGGCTTATACCAATCACCAACTAACATAGAAAACTCACAAGAACCATTTCGAACGTAATAACGCGCCGACTCCTTTGACATTAATTCAAATGAATGAGGCGTTTCTCCATGACTATATTTTACCACTACATCTAAATGGGCAACTTCGTCAACATTATTAAAAAAAGGGAACCCAGCTGAAAAAACAAACACCCTTAGCGCTCCAAGCAAACAAATAACTAGAATCTTCCAATGATCTTTTTTAAACTCCATTATAGAATGCTTTGTTCAATAATAGTAAGTTTGTGTATTCATTTTTGAAATCAAATATTTTTCGAAAACACCACTACCAAATACATTTCGCCCTATGCCTGTGCCGTAGGGCCTCCAAAATTCATCGGAAAACCATTGTCTACATCTTTTATTTTACCGTGTATCTGCTCGAATTTCTGCAAGTTCTCAGCGAGTGCCTTCACCAAACGTTTTGCATGCTGCGGTGTAAGTAAAATACGGGACTTCACTCTTGCTTTTGGAACTCCTGGCATAATCTTTACAAAGTCAATTACAAACTCACTTTGAGAATGTGTTATAATAGCAAGGTTAGAATAAATTCCTTCTGCTACTTCTTCACTTAATTCGATATCTAAGTGCGGTTGGTTGTTTTGATTGTTGTCTTCCATAATTAATGTTTGGTTATATGACGTTAATAGTAACTTGTCTGTGCGCCTATTTGTTAGTGTTATGCTGTAACTTGTACCATGTAACTTGTTTGTGTACCAATAAGATATTCTGTTGCTTATACAAGGTACATGTTACAAATTACAATGTACAACATACACTAGAGAAACCCCGACATTTCCTGCGCTATTTTCTTAGCCTCGGCGCCAGCCTTCTCAGCAAAATCTTTTCCCGAAGACGCGTATATGATTCCACGACTTGAATTGACAAGCAAACCAACTTCTTTATTCATTCCATACTTACACACATCTTGTAAACTTCCACCTTGTGCTCCTACGCCAGGAATAAGCAAAAAATGATTTGGAATAATTTTACGAATACCTTCTAATAAATTCGCTTTGGTAGCGCCTATCACAAACATCATGTTATCTTGGGTTCCCCATTTAGCACATGTTTCAATTACATGCATGTAAAAATCATTTCCATCTACTTTTAATTGCTGAAAGTCTGATGACCCTTCATTGCTCGTTAGACCAAGAACAATTGCCCATTTATTTTCAAACTGTAAAAACGGTTTAACAGAATCGCTTCCCATGTAAGGAGCAACGGTGATGGCATCGCAATTTAAGCGTCTAAAAAAAGCCTTGGCATACATTGCACTTGTGTTACCTATATCACCGCGTTTTGCATCTGCAATTAAAAAATGATTTGGATAATTTGTTTTAATATAACGAATTGTTTTTTCAAGACTTGCTATTCCATTTAAGCCATAAGCCTCGTAAAAAGCTGAGTTCGGCTTAAACGATACACAATAAGGTGCCGTTGCATCAACAATTGCTTTATTAAATTCATAAATAGGATCGCTCTCATCTTCTAATAAATGTTTAGGTAATTTTTCCGAATCAGGATCAAGACCTACGCTCAAAAAGGTTTTCTTTGTTCTAATCTGTTTTACAAGTTCTTCTTTAGTCATTTAATATTCGATATTTTATTTAAACTATTTTCTATTAGTATTTTAATGCTCTCAGCATAATTTGTTGTAAACTCTTTACGCATGCGATTGGCTATAATCACACAAACTGTAAGACAATTATGATTAAGTAATTTACCTAAACCATAAAGCGCCGAAGTCTCCATCTCAAAGTTAATAATTTGAAAATTGTTAGAACTAAAAGTATTCAGCAAATTATTAAGGTCTGGCAAGGCTGTTTTTAATCTTATTTCTCTACCCTGAGGCCCGTAAAAACCAGGAGCTGTAGCCGTGATTCCTTTAAAATAAATTGATTCTTTAAATTCATTTATTAGCATAGGGTTGGCTGAAACACAATAGGGATATGCTAAATGAGCAGGCCACTTCATATGTTTAATGAAGGCTTCACTGATTTCATCTTCATTGATCGCCTTACATCCTTCATAAAAATTCAGCAAGCCGTCTAAGCCCAAGCCATAGCTGCTTACCACCAATCCATTAACAGGAATATACTCCTGCAAAGCACCGCTCGTTCCCAAACGAAATACATTTAATGATCGCGTTTTAGCATTTAATTCTCTTTTTACTGGATTAATGTTCACCGCCGCATCCAACTCGTTCATTACAATGTCAATATTATCAGTTCCTATTCCGGTGCTTAAAACAGTTATGCGTTTCCCATTAAAAAAACCTGTATGTGTAATAAATTCTCTGTGTGCTGTCTTAAAATCAATACTATCGAAATATTTTGAAATCTGTTCGACTCTATTTTGATCGCCAACCAAAATTACATTGTCCGCAATATCTTCATTTTTGAGATTGAGGTGATAAACCCTATTTTCTGGAGTGAGAATTAATTCAGTATTTGCATACTTCGACATTGTTCTTGGAGAATAAGCTGTAAATATAATAAAAGCAGTTTTACACAAATAAAAAACCCTTCTCTTTTGGAGAAGGGTTTGAATTTTTATTAGGTTTTAACTTAGTTTACTAAACCAGTAAAACCACTATCAGAACGTAATTTGATAAATTCAACATCATCTTTAGCATAAGCTTTCAATGCGTTGTCTTTTTCAACTGCCATTTTTAAGTTGCTTAACACTTCGCCATTGTTACCTTGACGAGCAAATGAAACAGCTCTTAAATAAAAACTATATGCCATATCTTTTTCAGAACTAGCGTCAAGAGTTTCTTTTACTGATCCATTATTGCCACTTAACATTTGTGCAAGTGCTAAATTATGTCCTTTAAAGTTTCCGAAATCACTCACAGCGTCAGAGTATTTACCCATACGTACTTCAAGAATCGCTTTGTTATATTTTGTTTCGGCACCAGAACCAGCTTTTTCATAAAGCTCTAATGCCGCAGCACGGTTACCATTTTTAGCTTCAACAATTCCTAAGTTATTTGAAACAGCGGGTTGAGTTGCAGCAACTTTCTCAGCACGTTTAAATGCATCACCTGCTTCAGAAACTTTATTTTGCATTAAAAGAACACAACCTAAGTTATTTGAAGTTCTCCAATCGCTACCGTATTTCTTTTCAGCTGCAGCGTATATTTGAGCTTGTGTATTAATATCAGTAGTCAATGTTGCAGCGTATAATAATTCTTCAACAGATAAACTATCAGGACTTGAAACTGCTAATTCAGAAATTTGTGAATCTGTGCGTGCTTTTTTGTCAACGTTAATTGTTATTTCAGCACGACGTAATTTTGGTAAAACTTTGTCAGCTAACTCAGTGTAAGTCTTCGAAAGATTTTTAATTTCTTTACGACGTTGGTCAGCATCAGAATACATGGTTAAAACACGTAAGATTAAATCTTTGTCAGCCATTGTAGATTGTTCCATTAAACTTTTGAAGCCTTCCCAATCTTCTTTAGTAGTTCCAACAACAAACTGTTCTTTCGTTTTACCAAAAGTCACGTTGTTATCTTTATTTTTTTGGAATTCTTTCATCATTGCTGCTGACCCCGAATTTGCACGATCTTTCGCTAAGTTTTCGTTCTTATCAGTTTCTCCATCCGGAGATGCGTAAGCTGAAACTGTAATTCCTTTAAACTCATAAAATGCATTACTCAAATTATTCTTAATAAAAGCATTAATGTTTTTCATTTCCTCTGAACTCATTTCAGAAGAACGAACTGCAGATTGGTTGATTACATAATATATATGTGTTGATTGATTTGCAGGTAAAATTTTTACAAAAGCATCCTTGGCCATCATTGGCTTCTCGTCATTACGCACTAACAAAGAAGTAGCCATTGTTCCATCCGCTAATTCAACCGGAGTAAATGATTTCTTCTTTTTCTTCATAGAACCTTCTCCACGAACTTCTATTTTCGCATTACGCATACCTGGCTCAAAAGGAATCTTATCAGACGCATAACTAAATGTCCCACCTGAAGCAAAACCGATTTTTTGACCTGGATCTGTAGATTTTTCTCCTACCAAAACAACAGGCTTAAATGCTTTTTCACCGCCTGCGTATTTAATAACAGGAGTAAGCGTTAAGGTTACCTTTTTTTGAAACAACTTTGGACTAAATTTACCGCTAACGCTAAATTGTATGCTATCACCGTGCATTTCAATAGGATTCGGGGTTACCGTATATTGAATATCTTTTTGTTTCTTTATCATTTTGCCAAGCCCATCGCAACTTGTTAAAATTACGGCTACTGATAAACTGGCACTAATTGTTTTAAGAAGATTTAAATTCATAATTCTTTGAGATTATCGAACAAAAGTAAAAAATTATTTAACATAAAAGGGATTTTGAAGGTAAAATGTTAAAATTTAAGGCTATAATTCCGTCAATTTTAACAAGTTTGGGTTGAATTTAGACTAAAGTTAAATATTATCGACGAAACTAAATTTCAATTCGATTAAAATAAAGTTTAGATTTCACCAAATCATGTCAAATTCTGGAAAAATTATCTCCTGAAGATTCAGTATGACAGGAACTATATTTTAGTTTTTTTTAAAAACTTAACTACTTAAAGTATATATGCTAAATTTGCATTTTTTTTGGAGACTACAGTAAGCAATATTTTGACCGATTCTCACACTTATTCCAAATTTACAGGTTTTGTTAAACTAACAAAATTCCGTTTAGGTGCATTGGTTGTTTTTTCTGCCATTATCACCTATTTTACTGTTACCGAAACCGTTCTATGGACACAGTTACTCGCACTTAGTCTAGGTGGATTTCTTGTAACCTCAGCGGCAAACGGATTTAATCAGATTATAGAAAAAGATCTTGATAAATTAATGGATAGGACCAAAGATAGGCCTATGCCTACTGAAGTTTTATCTATAAACGAAGCGTTTGCTTTTTGCACTGTGTTTGGTATTGGAGGTACCATTTTACTTTGGGTTTATACTAATCCTTTGTGTGGAATTTTAGGTTTTCTGTCAATCATCTTATATGCCTTGTTATACACACCACTAAAACGTAAAACACCTTTTTCCGTCTTTGTAGGAGCGTTTCCTGGAGCCTTACCGACTCTTATAGGCGGTGTAGCGGCAACCAAAGGTTTTGGAGAAATTAATTTTTTCACATTACTTCTTTTTATGATTCAGTTTATTTGGCAATTCCCTCACTTTTGGGCCTTGGCATGGTTCAATAATGATGATTACGCTAAAGCTGATTTTCATTTATTGCCCTCTAAAGGCGGAAAAGATGCGTTTTCTAAGTTTCAGATTCTTTTATATTCTGTATTTTTATTAGTAATGAGTATTTTACCTTTTGTGTTTCATTTTGTTGGCTTAATCAGTACCATTGCCTGTGTGATATGTGGACTGGCTTTGTTACTCCAAGCCTACAATTTTTATAGATTACCAACCAATGAACACGCAAAAAAATTATTTTTAATTACACTTATTTATTTACCGCTTGTGCAAGTTGCACTCATGACAAAAGCCTAATACTATTTAAATTGGAATCAAAACAAACAAACAAAATAAACCCCCACAAGGCCGAAATTAAAGCGGCTGAGCGCAAAGCAGCAAAACCGCTTTTATACATAGGAATGGTTAGCATTGTTATGCTTTTTGCAGGACTCACAAGCGCCTATGTTGTGCGCGCGGACAATGGTAACTGGCTCGTGTTTAACCTACCGGATATTGCTATAATTAGCACACAACTAATCATTTGTAGCAGTTTAACCATGTTTTTAGCCCAAAGGGCAATAAAAAAAGACAATTACTTACTTACGAGTTTGGGCTTGTTTCTCACATTCGCGCTCGGTATTGCTTTCTTTTTTACGCAAATTTCTGCTTGGAGAGAGTTAACTGCTGAAGGAATTTATTTTGTTGGTAAATACGCAAATGCCTCAGGCTCTTTTTTGTATTTAATAGCGCTTGTACATTTGGCGCATATGGTGGGAGGTCTTATAGCCCTTGCCGTTTCCTTAACAAAGTCGTTGTTGAAAAAATATTCTTCAACCGATTCCCTTGGAATTGAGCTAACTGCTATTTATTGGCATTTTCTTGATTTGTTATGGGTATATTTGTTTTTGTTTTTATATAATTATCGTTAATATTGCATACGAAAATTTAACTTTTTATGGCGCATTCAGCAGAAATTGATTCAAAAGAAGCTTGGGGCGGAGGTAGATCTCCCTTTAATCTCAGTTATGGTAAAATCTTTATGTGGTTTTTCTTGGTATCCGATGCTTTAACTTTTGGAGGTTTATTAATATCCTATGGTTTTATCCGTCATAAATACGCGGAAGTTTGGCCAAAAGCAGAACATGTATTTACACACTTTCCTTTTGTAGAACAGCATATTCCATTGGCTTATGTTGGTTTAATGACCTTCATTCTCATTATGTCATCTGTAACGATGGTACTTGCGGTAGAAGCTGGTCACCGTATGGACAGAAAAGGTGTTATTACTTGGATGTTTTGGACAATTGTTGGTGGAGCTGCTTTCGTTGGATCACAAGCTTGGGAGTGGTATCATTTTATTATTGGTACTGATGATGGTGCATTGCGAAATGTATGGGATCCTGCAACAAATGCCTATGTAAAACAAATTTGGCATGGTGCAAACATGACTGTGAATGAATACGGCGTTCCACAATTTGCAAATTATTTTTTCTTTATTACAGGATTTCACGGAACTCACGTATTTAGTGGTGTTGTAATCAACTTTATTATTTTCTTAAATGTTATTAAAGGAACTTATGAGCGTAGAGGGCATTATGAAATGGTTGAAAAAGTAGGTCTTTACTGGCACTTTGTAGATTTGGTTTGGGTATTTGTATTTACCTTCTTCTACCTATTGTAAGAAGAAAGTTTAAAAGTTTAAAGTTTAATAGTATTCAATAATAAAATATAAAAATTATGTCAGAGTTTCACGATAATTATCCGCAATATGAAGTGATGGCCAATCACGGTGAGGAAGAAGGAAAAAAGAACCGCAGCGTTTTATGGAAGGTATTCTGGGTGATGTTAGCAATCACCATTTTTGAACTTGTTGTTGGTTTTCTTGCTCCTAGCAAAGGTTGGAGCGGAACCTTATGGCTGAAAACGCTTTTCATTACTTTAACACTTGCTAAGGCAGCGGCCATCGTGTTATGGTTTATGCACCTTAAACATGAAGTTAAATTTTTTAAGTGGGCAATTCTTGCTCCTTATATAGTATTTATGTTCTATACTATTTTTATCATTTTAACCGAAGGCACTTATTCAGGCTCATCAGGACATTTTACTCGTGTTGATAAAATTTTCATTGAACAACAAGCTGCATTAAAACATGGTCACCATGATGCTACTCACTCAGAAGGCGCAGCACATGAAGAAAACCATGAAGGTGGAGAACATCACTAGTCTTTAATTTAATATTGAAAGCCACCTCAGCAAGGTGGCTTTTTTTTATTTTAAAACTTCTATCATAGCCTTAAGAATCGTTTTATTCTAATCCAAATAAATTAATAGTTTATATTTACAGCTCATGCAGCTAAGAACATTTCAGCAACATATTCCTTGTCTGATTGGCTTGATTTTCGGATTACTGTTTTTTTGTATTAATATAACTTCATCTGACTTTTCGAAAGTGCCCGGAGATCTTGGTGACGCGAGATTCAACAACTACATTCTCGAGCACGCACATCTCTTTTTCACCGGTAAAATTTCAGAATTTTGGAACGCTCCATTTATATATCCTGAAAAAAACATCATTGCCTATTCCGACAACCTTTTAGGCTCTGCACCATTCTATTCCCTTTTTAGGCTTGCCGGTAAAAACACGCAGGATTCATTTCAGTATTGGTTTATCCTGATGACTTTGTTGAATTACCTCTCCTGTTATATTCTATTGTTTTATTTATTCCGGAATCCTTATTCAGCAGCTCTAGGTGCGTTAATATTTGCTTTTTCTATTGCACTTCAGTCGCAAATTGTACACGCGCAATTATTTCCAAGGTTTGCTATTCCACTGTGCATTTTAGCAGCGGTAGTGTATTTAAAAAACCTGAATCCTTTCTATTTTCTGTTAAGTCTAATTGCTCTGATATATCAATTCTACTGCGGTATGTATATGGGTTTTCTTTTATTTATCACACTATTTTTTTTCTTTTTGATTTCATTTATTTATCAATTTAAAGAGTACATTATTAAAGCAAAAAACGTTAAGTGGTGGTTACACATGTTTGGTTCGCTGCTGTTAAGCGTATTGCTTTTGCTTCCATTAATTATTCCCTATTCAGAAAAAGCGACCGGTAGTACTTTATACGAATACTGGGAAGTTGTAAATAGTCTTCCGTCGACTAGATCTTTTTTCTATTCACACCCTGGAAGTTATTTGTGGAAGTTTTTAGAAAACACAGGCAAAAACTATCAAGCGTTTTGGGATCACCAGATTTTCCCTGGAGCAATTGCGATTGTATCCTTTATTTTATTTTCAGTTTTGATTATTAAACGCAATCTCGTTCCGAACAAATCTACTCAACTCGAAAAATCCCCGATGGTTACATTATTCTTGACAGCCATTTGTCTCTTTATTTTTTTTATACGTTATCAAGATTATTCACTTTATAGAATTATTTTCATGCTTCCTGGATTCGACTCTATGAGAGCCTTGCAGCGTATTGTTAATATTGAATTACTTTTTTTCGGCATCGCTTTTGCATATCTATGCAATGTTCTATTTACAAAAACAAAAAAAATAAGTTTTATTCTTTTTTTCATGGGTTTAAGTATTTTTTACATCGACAACTCAATTCGTGAAGACGCCGCAGATGTGTATGAAAAAAAAGTATCGTCTGAAAGAATAAAAAAACTAAATGCTAAATTGAAGCACCTTAAAAAAGGTACCATTTTTTCATACGAACCTGATACAATTAGAGGTTTAGTAATTTATCACCAATTGGATGCGATGCTCTGCGCTCAGGAGAATAACTTAAAATGCCTCAACGGCTATACATCCAACTCACCAAATATTTATTCTTATTACTGGTTATCGCCTAACAAAATGACTCGGAGAATTTGGTTAACGATGAGAGGTGTTCCTGAATCACAAATTTCCATTATAAAGTAAATAAAAAATAAATTGGGTTAATTTAAAATATAAATTTTTAGTTTTACAGCTCGCTCGCAGCTATCTAAAATTCTAAAACCACACTACATGCTTTTAAAAAAATACCAATCCTATTTACCTTTCTTATTCGGGCTTGTAGTTGGCATTTCCTTTTTTAATCTTGATCTTTTATCTCCCCATTCAGCTCATTTACCTGGCGATATTGGCGATGGCAGGTTTAACCATTATTTGCTTGAACATGCGTATAGGTTTTTTATAGGCAAAGTGGATTCATTCTGGAGCGCGCCATTTTTATACCCTGAAGAAAATGTAATCACCTACTCTGATAATTTATTGGGCTCTGCACCGTTTTATGCGATTTTTAGATTATCGGGTTTTAATCCCGAAGTTTCACTTCAATGCTGGTTTGTAATTACAAGCGCTTTAAACTACGCGTGTTGCTATTTCTTATTTAAATATGTGTTTAAAAACAATTATACAGCCGTAATAGGAGCTATGGTTTTCGCTTTCTCTATTGCATTGCAATCGCAAATGAGTCATGCGCAAACTTTTCCTCGTTTTGCAATACCACTTACTTTCTTAATGGGGGCAATGTTCTTAAGAGAATTAAATCCGAAATATTTTTTTGGACTCGTTTTTTTTCTGGTTTATCAAATGTATTGTGGCTTATACCTTGGGTTTATGCTCTTTGTTCCTACAATTCTTTTTCTTTTGTTTACGCTTGTTTATAAATATCAAGCCTACATTGCACGATTCAAAGAAATAAAATGGTGGGCATTTATGTTGATAGCACTAGTTTTGAATATTGTAATTTTACTTCCCCTAATGATTCCCTATCTACAAAGGACAGAGAATGTAGAGTTGTATCCATACGAACTAGTGCTTAAAAGCGTTCCAACAATTACATCTCATTTCTACAGCCATTATGGTAGTAAGTTTTGGGAATTTTTAAATGAATACGGATATCATTACGAAAGCTTTTGGGATCATCAGATTTTTGCCGGCGGCATAGCCACCATAAGCTTTATCGCTTCTCTAATCGTTCTGTTTGGTAAAACTTTAAGATTAAACTTGTTCGCAAGAATAACTATGACGCATACCGCAGCAACTTTTTTTTGCACTGGTTTATTTACTTTTTTATTTTTTATTCGTTTTGAAAATTATAGTTTATATAAAGTAATACATTTTTTACCTGGCTTTGCATCTATGCGCGCGCTGCAAAGAATTGTAAATATTGAACTCTTATTTTACTCTTTTGCCGCAACCTATTTTTTAAATTTAATATTTCAAAACAAAAACAAATATAATGCGCTAGTTTTTGTTCTTTTTGTGGGATTTGTTTATTTAGACAATCATATTGGAGATGACTGCACAGATAGATACACTGTCGCCGAAGCGCAGCAGAGAAAAAACAATTTGCTCGAAAAACTGAAAGGAATTAAGGAAGGATCCATCATTTCTTATGAGCCTGATACGATTATTAATAACGCCGTAAGTTACCAGTTAGATGCTATGATGGCCTCTCAGGCTGCTGGGCTAAAAACTTTAAATGGCTACACAGCCACTTCGCCAGTGGGCTACTCTGCGTATTGGATAAACCCAAACGAGGTAAGCAGACTTGGATGGTTAAAAGAGAAAAAACTCTCTCCAGATAGCGTTATTGTTATACATTAATCCTGCAGACATTATTGTTTAGATCAGGTTTTACATGTACATTTGGCTTCCAAAAAATCAGGAGACCTGTCAGAGTGGTCGAACGAGCCCGCTTGGAAAGCGTGTATACGGGTAACCGTATCGAGGGTTCGAATCCCTCGGTCTCCGCATGAATGTCACCAATTCAAACTAAAAGCCCCTAATACTCAGTATTTGTGGGCTTTTTTGTTTTCTTACATCTCATTTAATAAGATTATTTACCAATAGTCTAGTGAGTGATTCGGTGAGTATCAAAAAAGCGTCTCTCATACTCACCGAAAAACTCTGTATCCCTCTAGTATCAAGCAGTTCAAAATTTGAACATCTTGACAGGCGTTGTTTTCAAATCTACATTTACAAACTTTAAAAATAGTAGTATGCAAACTAGCTACAGTTTACTTTTTTATGCAAAAAAAGAAAAGGGCTACAAAAGTGGTCCAGTTACAATTTATGGAAGAATCAGTGTAAAAGGACCTCCATCAGAATTCTCAACAGGCCAAAAGTGTGATCCAAAGAAATGGAATGGTGGAAATCTGAATGGGAGAACTGACTATATCAAATCGCCAAATTCGAAGGCCGTTCCGGCAATAAAAAAAAACTTTTCTTCCAGTAAAATTCTCTATGTTGGTAAGGTTAAGCGTCATGTTTGGGGTAGGCTTATACAGCATTTAGGGTTTTATAAAGTTAAAAGGACACAAGGTCTTCAACTTTTCTATTGGGCGACACCTCTTTCAATAAAACTCAAATTTGTTGTTATGGAGTTTGAACCCGAGATGGCAGCTCTGATGGGAATTTTGGAAAACGAGCTTGCAGAAATACTTAAGCCGATTTTAGGCAAACACAAACAATAAATACTAATCTTTTATACTCCTACTTTGTACGATCGATACATATCTTATTTTTTGAAGAACCATTTTACCTTTTTGGGCGTTACCCATGAAGTAAAAAATTCCATCTTGTTTTCATCCATGCATTTTTTACTTCATGGGTCAGGCTCTTCGCTATTATCTTTTTGTGCTTAGTTTATTTTAAGAAGTACAAAAAGGATAGCCGCTGCGATCCTTAACGCATCAATCCGTTCAGTCTCTGCTATTACATCTGGCAATTCGGCTGCGCAGTTCCCTGTCACATTCTGCAAACTGCGCTAGTGGCCTTGCTGCCAAATTTATCTAGTGGCGAGACCAAATAACCTAATTCCTATCATATTAAGTATTATCGATTTAACCTTTACTAAATTTTAATCGATCTCACGAAGGAACAATTATTTACGCTCTCCCCAATGATCAATTTCTGTTTCGGTCCATAAGCTTGGGAAAAATTTTCGTTGTTGAAACTGCGGGTGTAAATACTTTTTCCATTCCGAACCTCCAGTTGCAGCTTGGTTTTCACCCTTCTTGTCTAAATAATGTTTTGCAGTATTTAAATGTACCATTGGCCATTCCACGTTATACAATCGGTCAAATTCCCTTAAAATCAGTTTTAAGTCCTCAGAAGGATTTTCTATTTTAAGAAATAATTCTTCCAGTGTTTTTCCTTTCACTTTTTTTGCCAAAGAAATAAAACGATCCAAGTACCTTTCTTCGAACTGGCGAAGCGTTAATGTTTTCTCTCCCGTTTTTCGATTTAAACCCGCATCTTTCCAATAGATGTGTTCAAAGTATTCTTCTATACTTGGTTGAGATGGAATTCGCTTTTTTCCTTCCTCATTAATAAGGTTTTCTATTCTTGTACAATAAAGCTCCACTAATCTAAATTGTGCACTTTGAAAACCACTTGCCGGAGCGAGCGTTGCTCTGAAGGTGTTATAATCATCGTAATCCATGCCTCCACTCATCACGTCAAACGAATTTATCATCATGCGTGTGTAACGGTTAAGGCGACTTATTTTTACCAATAAAAATTCTTCAGTGAGTGCCTCGTTATAAACTATTTGTTTTATTTCATGAATCATCAACTTCAGTAATAATTCTGTTACCTGATGGTACATAATAAACACTTCTTCGTCTTTAAAATCTGTACGAGGTTTTTGAAGTGATAAAAGAGTATCTACCTCCACATAGTCCCAGTAGTTAATAGGTTTAGCTTGTAACAAACCTTTTAAGTAAGTCTCAGGATTTTCGCCGAGATTTTTATACTTTTCTTCAATTGCAGTAATGATGGTTTTTTCTTCCATGATTTTATTTAAATAATTTAAGACTAAATATAAACAGACATGTAACTTTTACAATTTCTGCACCCACATAATAAAAATGAAGGTAAGAAGGCGCAACAGCTTGTTGATGTATGTGCTGTTCTGCTCGTGCATCTAATGCTGGTAACAAATATAGAGTTTGCAGCGTTAGTATAACAAGCGGCATAAAAAAAGCTAAGTTGTTTAAAGTGAAAAGTGTTTCTTTTGAAAACCACAAATTAAAAATTATGGCAATTGCAAAAACCCATTCTACTTTATTTAATGCGCTAAACACTAAACGACCTATTCCAAGACCAATAGGCAGCGTTACTCCAGGTGCACGAAACTTTAACCACGCTTCCATAAAACTAATGGCACAAACAAAACCAATCCATAAATAAACCGTTGAAATGGCTAAAGAATACTTTAATGCTCCACTCATAACACTCTTTTTTCGGGATGTTGACGGTAATACTGGATTTTACTTTGAAACATTTCAGCCATTTTCTCTGCACGCCATTTGGCTTCATTTGCTTTCTCCCCACTAAACGTTTCGTTAATTGTTTGAAAAAACAAGAGCAACCATCTATCAAAATGCTCTTGCTCAACGGGCAGCTTAGCGTGCGGTACAAAAGGACTTCCAAAGTAAGTATGTTCTTTTAACAAGACTGTTTGCCAAAAGCTATACATTTTTTCTAAATGCTGCGGCCAGCGATTTTGAATGACTTCAGTAAAAATTGGCGAGAGTGTTTCATCCGTCCTAACCTTATCGTAAAAAGCATTTACTAAAACCTTAACATCTTCTAGATTTAATATATCTTGTTTTGATTCCATTATAAATTAAAAAGTATAAATAATGCGTTAAGAATGACACTTAAATAAACACTTATCAAAGACACTTTTGGCGGAGCAAGCGCAATGAGTAAAGCGTTACATCCCATTGTAATAGCCGCACAGGTGCATAAAAAAATTATGTTCGCATTATTTTTAAGAATAAATCCGCAAGCTACAGAGCCGAGGCAGCTTTGTGCGGTTATCAGTATCGCCATCCAACCAAATCTCGCATTCTCGAAATTAATAGCTTGCTTATCAAACCAGTTTAGAGTGCCTTCATTATGCGTTTCTGCATGAGAGGGTTGATTTACAGTTTTCATGATCGTATATTTTTATGTGTTAATTAAATATATTAAGACCTTTTTATCCTCTATTACTCTAAATTTTTTGTCTATCTATGTAAAAAGGTCAACCCTTTTTTTAGTCCCAGCGACAATTCTAGAACCGTTGTACTCTCGAGCATTTTGCGCAGCTCATTTCTTACCACTTTAAATTTATCATGAACAGGACAAGGTTGTTTTTCGGAACACTCTTTAAATCCTAATCCGCAACCTTTGTAAACTGAATCTCCATCGATGGCCAAAACAATCTGGCTTAATTTAATTTTTGACATTCTTTCGGTGTCGATCGCAAAACCACCATTTGGCCCCTTAACTGAATCGATTATCCTCTCGCGAGACAATTGCTGCAGAATTTTCGCCGTGAATGCTTCGGGCGAATCTATTTCCTTTGAAATATCCTTAATCCCTACCCTTCTATCTTGGTTAGATTGAACCGCAATGTATATGGTGGCTCTGATGGCATATTCGCAGGATTTAGAAAACATTCCGTTTATTTTTTACAAATGTACAGCATTTTTAATAAAAGATAAAATTATCTTTTATTAACTTAGAGCTTTGTTCTATAAATTAAGGCATAGCTTACGTACCAATTTTGTGTTTAGATGGGTCGGAAAGTATTAATCTTAAAGAAGAACCCTTTGTGACGTAAGCCCAGGTGTAGTTAATAAAAATGATGAGTTTATTTCTAACACTAAGTATTAACATAAGGTGTAAAAGCATCCAAATCAGCTAGGCGATGTAGCCTTTAAAATTAACAAAAGGTAAATCCACAACAGCCTTATTAGTTCTAATTGTAGCCATTGAACCCCCTATCTTTGTACTCGAACTCGTGTATTTTTTATTTTCAGTAATTAATGTAAGATTTTTAATAAGCAGCTTTGCTTGATTAATAGCCACGTTTGCCACTTGAGGATGACCTTTTGGGTATTAAGGACCGTTATTAAGGCAATATCACCCAATGCAAAAATATTCTCCACTTCACAAGAATAAATAGATAGATTTCTTTCATCTTATCTACTAGAAGTTAATTTAACTTACTATATAACCTTTTAATTCCTGACTTTTCTCATTTTTGCAACTAACCAAAATCAGTCGCAAATCAAGTGTTTATAGTGAAATTTATCTATGAAAAGAGATTTATTTTAAAAAAGCATTTTATAAAACGTGACATATAATTGTAATTAAAGATTAGTATAATGAGCAGTAAAAATTTATTCGTTGAGGACCCAGACAGAAATCTACGAGAATACAAATTACAATTCGAAAACTCGAATGAACTCTTTTTTTCACTGGATTTTAGAACAAAGCTAATCACAAAAATATCACCAGCATGTGAGAAAATTTACGGATTTTGTGTTGATGACTTTCTTACAAACGATAACCTTTGGTATAACCTAATTCATCCCGACGATAAATCAATAATCAAGAAACAAATTATTGAACTTAAAGAAGGTAGAATAGTTACTTATGAATGCCGTATTATTAGCAAAGAACAAAAAGTAAAATGGTTGCAAAATAAAATAATACCCACCTTAGACCATTCGGGAAACCTCATTCAGTTAGACGGAATAAGCTGTGACATCACAGAACAAATCCTAACTAATAAATGTCTGAAAGAAAATAAAGAGCGTTATGATTTACTTTGCAAAGCAACAAATGATATTATTTGGGACTGGGATTTGGAGACAAGTCAACTTTATTGGAACGAAAGTTATAAAAAGATACTTGGGTATGGTGACAGCAATCTAGAGCAAAACGTCAACATATGGAACGAAAGAATTATAGAAAATGACAGGAACCGTATTATTAAAGGTATCCATAAGGTACTAGAGGAATCAAAGAATGATTTTTGGGAAGGAGAGTACGGTTATTATAAGGCTGACGGTACAATCTT
Organism: Aurantibacillus circumpalustris; assembly: GCF_029625215.1. Classification (GTDB taxonomy): domain Bacteria; phylum Bacteroidota; class Bacteroidia; order B-17B0; family Aurantibacillaceae; genus Aurantibacillus; species Aurantibacillus circumpalustris. The sequence continues at coordinate 2,078,313 of NZ_CP121197.1, read as the reverse complement.
ATACTTTTACGATAGGGCTTATATTGTTTACAATGAAGCGGGTAGAGCTGTGAGAATGGTGGGTGCCATGCAAGACATCACCTTCCGAAAAAAAGCAGAAGAACGTTTGCAAAGAACTAAAAATAATCTTAGAACGATTCTAGAAAATACTGATACAGGTTATATTTTATTAAATAAAAAGGGTGAGATAACTTCTTTTAATAACGTAGCAAAAACAATGCTAGAAGAAGAAATTGAGGCGAAAATTTCAATTGGAATTCATTTTGCAGAAGCGCTACCTGAAAAGAGACAAGAAAAAGTAAAAAATACAATTAAAAATGTTCTGGAAAATGGCAGGAAAATAGCCTACGAAGTAAGGTACAAATATCCTCATAAAATAATTTGGCTCAACGTAAACATGCTTCCGGTTTTTGATCTTGAGAAGAACGTAATTGGGGTAAATGTTGCTGCAACCAATATTTCTGAAAAGAAAAATGCCGACGAACATCTTTTAAAATCTGAAGCGAATTTACAAACCATATTCAAAAATACCGAGACTGCATACGTGTTGCTTGATAAAAAATTTAATGTGATTTCTTTTAATAATACTGCTGTAAAAGGTTATCGAAAGCAGTTGGGTTTTACATTGGAAGAAGGGAAAAATCTATTTGAATCTCAACCTTGCAACAGAAGGAGTATTGCAAAAAAAAGGCATGAAAAAGTTTTAAAAGGTGAAACGGTTTCTTATGATATAAGTTTTGGGGTTCTAAACGATTTATACTGGTACCATGTTAAGATGCTACCTGTTTTCGATAAAATGGAGAGTGTTATTGGACTTATTATTGCAAGTGAGGATATTACACAACGGAAGAGGACCGAGACTGAGAAGGAAAAAATAACCACTGATCTTATGCAACGCAATAAGGATCTTGAGCAATTTGCTTATATCATTTCACACAACTTGCGCGCGCCTGTTGCCAATATAATTGGGCTTGGAGTCTTACTTCAAAATAGAAGTGTTGGGAATGAAAAAGATTTAGACAGATTAATTAAAGGCATAGGGGAATCAACGGAAAAACTAGATAATGTTATTACGGATCTTAATCTAATTTTGCAAACAACGCAAAATATTGTTGAATATAAGGAAATAGTTAAATTCGATGATCTGGTATATGACATCAAAACATCAATTAGTACTTTAATTCAATTAGAGAACGTAACAATTACAACCGATTTTGTGCAAGTGGAGCAAATTTTCACCTTCAAAACGTACCTGCATAGCATTTTCTATAATCTGATTTCTAATAGCATAAAATATAAACGTGAAGGGCAAGCGGCGATAGTACACATCAAAACTAAACGTACCGAAGATAATCTTACGATTTTTATAAAAGACAATGGTATGGGCATAGATTTGGAAAACAATGCCACTCAAATTTTCGGTCTCTATAAAAGATTTCATAATCACATAGATGGTAAGGGCATGGGATTGTATATGGTTAAAGCGCAAGTAGAAAAACTTGGAGGTACAATTAAGGTGCAAAGTGAAGTTAATGTAGGGACGGAATTCCAAATTGAATTCAATATATAAGAACTTCATGACTATTCTCATTTATACAACTGACCGATATCAGTGGCAAACATCCTATTTATACAGAACTTTAGCATGGAAAAAAGTTTAATTCCAAAAACTATGATCAAATTAAACACAAGTAGAATTTTAACTCCCGTTGATTTTTCTAGCACTTCTACAAAAGCTATTGGTTATGCAGCTTCATTGGCACAACTTAACAAAGGTGAACTTTTTCTTTTATACGTTCGCCAAAAAAAATCTTTTCTCAATTTCCCGTACACTACATCAGATTTAAGAGAAATAACCAAAGAATCTGAGAATTATAAAAAACTAATTGAAAGTACCGCCAAAGAAATTAGAAATAAATATTCCATTCCAGTAAAAGTAATTATCGGATTGGGAGGTCGCATTTCTGAGATAATTAAAATTGCAGAAAAAAAACAAGTGGGCCTTATTGTAATGGGAACAAATGGATCAGACTCTGTAAGCAGTCTTTTTTCTGGAAGCAATTCCCACCGTGTCGTTTCAAAATCTCAAATACCAGTTTTAACAATCCGTAACGATAGCAAGAAGTCGCATTTCTCAAACATACTTCTTCCAATCGATCTTTCTGAGCATACCCGACAAAAAGTAAATGTTGCTATTCAAGTTGCCAAAATGAATACAGCTAAAATTCATTTACTAGGTGTTTCTGATTCAGATGAAACATCCGATCAACTTAAACTGGGTTTGATAATGAGACAAGTATCAAAAAGGATTAAAGAAGAGGATATCGAAGTAAGTTCAGAATTGGTAAAATCAGACAATTTTGCCGGAAAAACGCTTTCGAATGCTAAAAAAAGTAAAGCAGATATAATTATTACAATGACTGATCAAAATAACGGCACTGGATTTTTAGCACGGAATTATGATCGTGAATTGGTTGATGAGTCGAGTATTCCGGTATTATCTATACCACCCGAAATTCATGAGGAAAACATTGCGCCATCAAGTATAGGTGGTTTATGGTAAAACCTGTTAAACACAAAACAAATGATTGACAATTTTAAAAATGATAATAATGGACCTATTAAGCGAAACGCATCGCTTCAGTGTTTAAGTCATGACCACCATTATGGTCTTTTATTGTGTTGGAAAATACGAACAGGTTTAAAGAAAACAGATCATGAACGGATTAAAAGGTACACCGATTATTTTTTTAAAGAACATTTATTACCTCATTTTAAAATAGAAGAAAAATATATTTTTCCATTATTAGGCGAAGAAAGTGAATTGGTGCAACAAGCTACCAAAGATCACTTAAAACTTAAAGCCTTGTTCGAAGACACAACTAATGTACTGCAGTCTTTAATGCAGATTGAGGTGGAACTAGAAAAACACATTCGAATGGAAGAACGTGTTTTGTTTAAAGAATTACAGCGACTAGTGCCCGAAAGTCAATTAGCTGAAGCGCTTCAATCACATAACGAAAAAAAGGATGATACTTGGGAAGATAAATTCTGGGAAACAAAATAAACTTAGAGATTATCTTCGGTATACCACTCCGCAAAAGATGTGGGCGTTTCTTTTAATTTAATTGCATGTAAAATTACGTTTTCAGGCAGCTTCTTTTTTAACTTGTAAACGATATCTAATACTAAGTTTTCGCAAGTAGGTTGATTTTCTAAAAAAACTATTTTTTCAAAATTCTCTTTTAAATCTTTTAGCTCTGCATGAGGAGAATCACCATTGAGTACAAGAGCGTGGTCATAAATGGATAGGATTTGCTGTTGCACAAGTTTTTTCAAATCAGAAAAATCCATGACCATTCCATCTTTAGGATTTTCATAATCGTTAAGTACTTTTCCCAACAAAGTAATGTGCAATTTGTAAGTATGTCCATGAATGTTTTTACATAAACCATCATAACCATACAAAGCATGTGCCATATCGAAGGTAAATGACTTTGTGACTCTTATTCTTTGATCACGCATTTCTTTAAAATAATTTTTTAGGCTCTTCCTAATTCTTTTAAACGTTGTGTATGTGAAAAAAGCGCTGCTCTAAAGCTAGGTTTCAAATTGTAAGGCATATTATATTTCAGCGCAGTTGCCTCAACAATGGGCGCAATTTTTTTATAGTGAATGTGACAAATACCAGGGAATAAATGATGTTCTATTTGAAAATTTAATCCGCCTACATACCAGCTTAATAAACGATTATTCCGAGCAAAATCACTTGTGGTTCTTAACTGATGTACATGCCAATCGGTTTCAATATCATGAAGAGAATCTTCTTGGCTGGCTCCTTCCACCACATGCGCCATTTGAAACACAAAACTTAGTATAATGCTTGCTATCCAGTGCATTACAAAAAAACCAAGTAATACTTGCCAAAAATTAAAAGGTGTAAGCCAAAGTGGAAGTCCGAAAATAAGCCCTAAATAAATAGCCTTTCGAAAAAGCATTTTAATAAATTCAGTTTGTAAATTTTTCCCTTGCGTTTTAAGCAAACCCAGTTTTGAATAATGTCTTAGTCGCGTAAAATCGTTGGTTAACATTACAACCGTCATAAGTCCATAAAAAAATACCGCATAGATGTATTGAAACCTATGAATTTTCTTTAGTGGTGTGTTCTCCGATAAACGAATGGGGCCTTTTTCATCAATATCTTCATCTAAACCATTTACATTGGTATAGGTGTGATGCAGTACATTGTGTTGTATTTTCCAGTTTAATACGTTACTTCCCAATAAATAAAGTGAGCCTGCGAGTAAATCATTCAACCAGTGTTTTCTTGAATAGGCTCCATGAGCGGCATCATGCATAACACCCATACCAACTCCGGCAATGCCAATACCCATAACAACAGTGCATAGTAATGCCAACCAACTATTCATTGGGATCGTTAAAATCAACACAAATGGCACAAGGTATAAGGAGATTAAAATAATACTTTTAATAACCATGGCCGAATTGGCTTTGGTTGATAAATGGTTAGTTTTAAAATAATCATTTACATTTTTTTTAAGAGTGTTTACAAATAGTTTTTCATTTGCATCTTTGCTGGTAAATCTTACTGGATTCATAAAAGTGTAACTTAATTTGACCTTATTATTCGCAATTATACTTTATAAGAGCTTAGTTGGCATATTGCGACTCGCAAAATTAGTTCTTAAGCTAATCAGTTAGATGATTAATATCAAAGGAAAACATGATTCTTATCATAACTCGGACAAAATTATCCGATTAATTTTGAGTCTGTATAATTTATGACACTTTCTCTTAAAAATACAGTCTTATTACAAGAACACGTTTTAAAATTAAAGCAGGAAAAAGACGCAATTATTCTGGCTCACTATTATCAGGGACCTGAAATACAAGATGTTGCTGATTTTATAGGAGATAGTCTAGGTTTATCGCAAAAAGCAGCATCTACAAAAGCAAAAATAATTGTATTTGCTGGGGTTCATTTTATGGCTGAAACTGCGAAAATTTTGAATCCCACAAAGAAGGTTTTACTTCCCGATATAAATGCAGGTTGTTCATTGGCTGCATCTTGTTCGCCCAAAGAATTTGAAACTTTCGTGAAAAATCATCCAGACCATAAGGTAGTATCTTATATCAATTGCAGTGCCGAGATTAAAGCCTTAAGCGACGTTATTTGTACTTCCGCCAATGCAATTGATATTATTAATTCAATACCAAAAAATATCCCTATAATTTTTGCACCGGATAAAAACCTTGGCAAGTATTTGATAAAAAAAACAGGACGTGATTTAATCTTGTGGGATGGTGTTTGCGAGGTACACGAAGCCTTTTCAATTAAAAAAATTGAGCATTTACAATTATTACATCCTAACGCGAAACTAATTGTTCATCCTGAAGCAAAAGAAAAATTACTTGAAAAAGCAGACTTTATTGGTTCAACTTCAGCTATGCTGAAGTTTCTTAAACAAGACAAAGGCAACGAGTTTATTATAGCAACCGAGGTGGGAATTTTACATCAAATGAAAAAGGAATCACCTAATAAAATTCTGATACCCGCTCCAATAAATGAAGATAATACTTGTGCATGTAGTGAATGTAGTTACATGAAAATGAATACTCTTGAAAAACTTTATTTGTGTTTAAGCAACGAATCTCCTGAAATAACCTTAACCGAATCACTGAGAAAAAAAGCATTGCATCCTATTCAGAGAATGCTTGATTTATCAGTTAAAAAAACATTGAACTAAATTATGAAAACAGATTTTCTTGTCATAGGATCGGGCATTGCGGGCTTAAGTTATGCCATAAAAGTCGCCAAAGAGTTTCCTAAAAAGAAAATCATTATTATTTGTAAAACAGAATCAAAAGAAACAAATACAAAATATGCGCAAGGCGGTATTGCGGTTGTAAGTGACATTTTAAAAGACTCTCCTGAAAAACACATTAGCGATACTTTAAAAGCTGGAGGAAAAAGTTGTAATAAAAAAGTAGTGGAATTTGTTGTGCGTGAAGGACCAGAAAGGTTGAAAGAATTAATTTCTTATGGTGTTTTGTTCGACAAAACCAAATTGAATTCGTTTGATCTTGCTAAAGAAGGTGGCCATAGTACTAACAGAATACTGCACAAAGGGGATTATACGGGCTTAGAAATTGAAAGGAAGTTACTTACAGAGGTTAGAAGAGCAAAAAACATTCAAATCCTTCAAAACACCATTGCCATTGACTTAATTACAAATGAACATCTACTCGAAAAACAACTACCGCATTTAAATTCTTGTTACGGCGTTTACATTCTAAAATCAAAAACAGGCAGCATCGAAAAAATAATTTCAAAAATTACAGTGTTGGCCACTGGGGGTGTGGGACAAATTTTTGAACACACTACAAATTCAGAAACCGCCACAGGAGATGGAATTGCTATGGCGTACCGAGCAAAGGCTGAAATAAAAAATATGGAATTTATCCAATTCCATCCTACGGCCTTATATCAGCCAAAAATAAGTACCGATTTTCTAATTTCGGAAGCTGTAAGAGGATTTGGAGGGGTTTTACGAAACAGAAAAGGAGAAGCCTTTATGCTGAAATACGATGTGCGTAAAGAGCTTGCCACTAGAGATGTTGTGTCGAGAGCCATTGTTTCAGAATTAAAGCGTCAAAACGAGCCCCATGTTTTCTTAGATTGTAGACATATTTCGAAAAAAGATTTCCAAAAACATTTTCCTACCATTCAAACCAAATGTTTTAATCTAGGCATTGATCCAAACAAAAAAATGATACCGGTAGTACCCTCCGCACATTATTGTTGCGGTGGAATTGTTACGGATGAATACGGTAAAACAACACTCGAAAATTTATATGCTTGCGGCGAATGTGCTTGTACGGGTTTGCATGGCTCCAATAGATTGGCATCGAACTCTTTGTTGGAAGCCCTTGTTTTTTCGCACCGGTGCTACCTCGCTTCAGTAAAAACAATAACTAAAATAAAATTTCAGAGTCGTTTTAAAGAATTGAATTTAAGCTATAAAAAAAACATCAACAGTTCATTAAATGAAAAATGGGCAAATATGAGTAAAAAAATAATGAGTGAAAATTTTGGAATACTAACAAAATTTATTAACATTGATAAAGGAATTGAATTATTGCAAGAGATAAAAACAATAAGTCATCGTTCTTTTCAAGATTTTATTAGCCCAAAAACACTCGAACTTAGGAACATGCTAACTGTTTCCTTATTAATATTGAAAAGCGCAAAAAAAAGAAGAAATAATGTTGGTGTCTTTTATAATTCAGACCTCCAAATAATGAATCGAATTAGATGTGCAGAAACATGACATGTATCCTTAGTTATTATGACATACATCATAAACAGAAATGGCAATACGCATGATCTTTGATCCGTATTAATAAATTAAATTTTAATTTTTATACAAACAAAAAACAAAACCTATGAAAAAAATCTCAATTTTAGCCGCAATTGCCTTCCTAGCAATTTTTGAAGCGTGCAGCAGTCCAGCAAAAGAAGAATCAAATGGCTCGCATGAAGCTCCAAAAAGTATGGTTGCTGATCCACCGTCGTATGACCCTGATCGTGGGGAGGGTAAGTGGACTGAAGAAAACATCAACCTTAAAGAGGAATTGAACCCTGAATGGGTAGCTTCTGGCGAAAGCATCTCTAACACAAAATGTACTTCTTGTCACAAACTAACCGCTGAAAAATTAGTTGGACCAGGTTGGGAAGGTGTAACCAAAAGAAGAAAACCAGAATGGATTATGAATTTTATTACGAATCCAGATGTGATGATTGATAAAGATCCTGAAGCACAAGCCATGTTAGAATTATGTTTAGTGCGTATGCCTAACCAAAATTTATCAGATGGTGAGGCAAGAAACATATTGGAATTCATGCTTAAAAATGATGGAGCAAAATAAATAAAATATAACTTGTGAAATAGCGATGTTTGCTAAGTCACAAACCGCCAGAATTAATCCCGACTGCTATTGGGAGGCTATATACAGATAACAAAATAAAATAATAATAATTAAAACAGATGAAAAACAATTTAATAACAATAGCAGTAGGTGGATTAATCGTAGCCTCTGCTTTTCAATCCTGCAAACCTAAAAGTACAAGTCAGGCTGTAACAGGAGATGCTGCTTCAAAAGTATATGTGGCACCTGGGAAATATGATGAAATGTACAATTTTGTGAGCGGTGGATTTAGCGGACAGCTCAGTGTTTATGGACTTCCAAGTGGACGACTTCTTCGTGTAATACCAGTATTTGCGGTTGATCCTGAAAAAGGTTGGGGTTACAGTGAAGAAACAAAACCTATGCTGAATACTTCTCATGGCATTATGCAGTGGGATGATTTACATCACGTGCAACTTTCTAAAACAAATGGAGATGCTGATGGACGTTGGGTTTTTGTAAATGGAAATAACACTCCTCGTGTGGCCAGAGTTGATTTAAAAACGTTTAGAACTGCCGAGATCATTGAATTACCAAATAGTTCTGGTAATCACTCTTCTCCTTTTCTTACCGAAAATACAGAATACGTTGTAGCAGGAACTCGTTTCTCAGGTCCATCTGACAATGCAAACGGCGATGTGCCTATTAGCAGTTACAAACAAAACTTTAAAGGCTATTTGAGTTTTATCAGCATCGGTAAAGAAGATGGTAAGATGGATCTTGCTTTTCAAATAGAATGCCCTGGAGTTAACTTCGATTTAAGTCGAGCTGGTAAAGGTGTTTCTCATGGATGGTTTTTCTTCTCATGTTATAACACAGAACAAGCCAATACCCTTTTGGAAGTAAATGCTTCACAAAATGATAAAGATTATGTAATGGCTGTAAACTGGAAAAAAGCGGAAGAGTACATAAAAGCTGGTAAAGGAAAAAAGATGTCAGTGAAATATGCTCATAATACCTACAGCGATATTACACATTCAGCCACTTCTGAAATGAAAACCGAGGTTCTGGTATTAGACAGTAAAGAGTTTACAGATCTTTGTTACATGATGCCTTGTCCAAAGTCACCACATGGATGTGACGTGGATCCTACTGGCGAATACATTGTAGGAAGCGGTAAATTAGCTGCTACCTTACCTGTTTTTAGTTTTACTAAAATGCAAAAAGCTATTGCAGACAAATCTTTCGACGGTATATATGATGGCATCAATGTGCTTAAATATGAATCTGTATTACATGGTGAAGTTAAAAAGCCAGGATTAGGGCCATTGCATACAGAATTTGACGCAAAAGGAAATGCTTATACTTCTTTCTTCGTGTCATCTGAAATTGTAAAATGGAATGTGAAAGATTTAACAGTATTAGATCGTGTTCCTACTTTCTATTCTGTAGGTCACTTATGTGTAGCTGGTGGCGATTCAAGAAATCCTATTGGTAAATACTTAATCGCTTATAATAAAATTACTAAAGACAGATACCTTCCAACAGGTCCTGAGTTATCACAAAGTGCTCAGTTGTTTGATATAAGTGGAGATAAGATGCAAATGATTTTAGATTTCCCAACAATTGGCGAACCTCATTATGGACAAATGATTATGGCAGATAAGATTAGTAAAAATCAAGTTAAGATTTTTAAGATAGAGGAAAATAAAAATCCTTATGTTACTAAAGGCGAAGGCGAATCGAAAGTGGTGAGAGAAGGTAATAAAGTGCATGTGTACATGACCGCTATACGTTCTCACTTTTCTCCAGACAATATTGAAGGAATAAAGTTAGGTGATGAAGTATATTTTCACGTTACTAATTTAGAGCAGGATTGGGATGTGCCTCATGGATTTGCGATTAAAGGTTCTACAAACGCAGAGCTGCTAATTATGCCAGGAGAAACATCTACTCTTAAATGGGTTCCAGATAGAGTGGGTATTGTACCGATGTATTGTACCGATTTTTGTAGTGCTTTACATCAGGAAATGTCAGGATATGTGCGTGTATCTCCTGCAACAAGCAAAGTTCCTTTACAGTTTAGTTTAGGTACCAACATACCAAAAGTAATTACAGCCGAAGTAACCAAGTAATATTCAACAAGTATATTAAAGGAGCAGGCTATTAGATACTCTGCTCCTTTTTTTTATAACCAACACAGCAATCATGAACTCTACAATTTCCACAACTACAAAATTAGCATTGGTATTAACAGCCATATTACTTGTTGTTTCAATGTTTGTGCCGCTTTGGCAAATTGATCTCGATGCACCGCAATACCCCGAAGGCTTAGGTTTAACAATTTCTGCTAACGGTTTGGGTGGTGACGTTGATATTATTAATGGATTAAATCATTATATTGGTATGAAAACCCTACATAATGAAGACTTTATAGAATTTACAATCCTAGTCTACATTATTGCTTTTTTTGCTGCTTTTTCGCTCATCACAGCTTTTATTGGTAAAAAGAAGTTATTGTACACTCTGTTTATAGCATTTGTTTTATTTGGAATTGTGGCGATGGTTGATTTTTGGAAATGGGAGTATCAATACGGGCACGATCTCGATCCAAAAGCGGCCATCATTGTACCAGGTATGGCTTATCAACCACCATTGATTGGATTTAAACAACTATTAAATTTTGGCGCCTATTCTGTGCCTCACATTGGCGGCTGGCTATTTATTGCTAGCGGACTACTTATGTTATTAACCGTTATAAAAGAAACTAACATGATGAATAAATTTAAAAAAACTAAAATGCAGACTTCACTAATTCTCATTGCTTTTACTACCCTATTTCAATTTTCCTGCACAAATAAGGGTCCTGAACCAATAAACTTTAACAAAGACAATTGTGATTATTGTAAAATGACCCTTACTGAAGAAAATTTTGCTTGTGAACTGATTACGGAAAAAAGCAAAGTGTATAAATTTGATGATATCAGATGTATGATTGGGTTTGATGGCGAGAATAAAGACAAAACAAAAAATGCCTCTTTCTATATTTCAGATTTTTTAGCCCCACATGCTCTCACCTCAAATACTAAATTACATTTTGTAGCGAGTGAAAACATTGGAAGTCCAATGGGAGGAAATATCGCAGCTTTTACTAACAAGGACAGCGCCACTGTTTACGCCACAAAACTTTCAGTAACTACGATTGGTTGGGAGGACATTAACCATTAATAGTGAGATATCTTTTTTACATATGTTTTGTTTTTTTATATAAACCAATACAAGCAACACAACTACACGTTGGGGCAACACGCCAATACACCACTGTAAAATCAGCTCTGGCAGCCTGTAAAGACGGTGATACAGTTTATGTTCATGCAGGGCATTACAAAGAAGGTAATTTAATCATTACTAAGTCCATACATTTTATAGGTGTTGATTTCCCCATTCTGGATGGTGAAAAAAAGTGCGAAGTTTTATCGGTAAAGGCCAGTTACGTTATTATTAGTGGTTTTAAAGTGAACCGATCTGGTTTCGCAACACTCACCGATCCAGGTGGAATAAAGGTTTATGAAAGTCATCATGTAACCATTTCAGATAATATATTAAACGATAATTTTTTTGCCATTTATTTGCAATACTGTAATAAGTGCATCGTTAAAAACAATACCATCACCGGTTGGGGGGTAGAAGAACAAAAAATAGGTAATGGCATTCATTGCTGGAAAAGTGATAGTCTTCAAATTATAGGGAATAAAATAATAGGACATCGCGATGGTATTTATTTTGAATTTGTCACCAACTCTGTTATTTGGAGAAACATTTCTCAGAATAACATTCGTTATGGCTTACATTTTATGTTCTCAAATCACGACGCTTACATTTCAAATATTTTCAAGCACAACGGAGCTGGAGTAGCTGTAATGTTTACACATCATGTGAAAATGTTTAATAATGTTTTTACAGAAAATTGGGGGGATGCGGCTTTTGGATTATTACTAAAAGAAATATCCGACAGTTTTATTTCCGGAAATACATTTTCTAAAAATACTTCTGGCATATTTATGGAAGGAACAAACAGAATTAAAGTTGACAAAAATAAATTTGATTCTAATGGTTGGGCTATGAAAATACAGGCTAGTTGTATGGATAATGAAATTACGAATAATAACTTCGTTGGTAATACTTTTGATATTGGCACCAACGGTAGCTTGGTGCTTAATACATTTAATAGTAACTATTGGGATAAATACGAGGGTTATGATTTGAACAAAGATAAAATTGGCGACGTGCCTTATCATCCGCTAAGTATATTCTCTGTCATCGTAGAACAAAATCCTCCGGCCATGCTTTTATTCAGAAGCTTTTTTGTAACTCTTATAGATAAGTCTGAAAAATTAATGCCGAGCTTAACTCCCGATAATTTTATTGATAATTCACCTTTAATGCGAGCATTAAATTTATGATAGAAATTAATCAACTTTATAAATCTTTTGGAAAACTTGAAGTGCTCAAGGATATTAACCTCGACCTAAAAAGTAGTGAGTGTATTGCCCTTATTGGTCCTAATGGCTGTGGTAAAACCACTTTAATCAAAAGTATTTTGGGGATGGTTATCCCCACCACAGGAACTATTAAAGTAAAAGAGCAACTGATTACTAAAAATTTTGAATACCGTAAAAACATTGGATACATGCCTCAAATTGGCCGGTATCCCGATAACATGTCGGTTGGTCAAATTGTTGAAATGATCAAGGATATCCGATCGTCACACGAAACCTTAGATGAAGACCTACTTAATGAGTTTAAATTAAAAAGTATTTTTAATAAACAGATGCGCACGCTTTCTGGTGGTACCACTCAAAAAGTTAGCGCTACATTAGCTTTTTTGTTTAACCCCGACATTTTAATTTTAGACGAACCCACAGCAGGTCTAGACCCCTTGGCTTCTGAAATTTTAAAAGAAAAAATAGTGTCTGAAAAACAAAAAGGCAAATTAATAATGATCACGTCACATTTACTTAGTGAATTGGATGACTTAATTACTCAGCTCATTTTTATGCAAGAAGGTTGTGTGGAATTTCACAAAACCATTGCAGAACTTCAAACTTCTACAGGAGAAGAAAAGATTTCGAAGGCAATTGCTCATGTTTTAAAACAAAAAAATAATGAATAGAATTATTAAGTTTATTGTTTTAGATATACTCAAAAACAAAATTGTTTTAATTTACACCCTTATTTTGGCCGTGTTGTCCTGGGGTGTATTTAGTCTGGAAGACAACAGCAACAAAGGTGTTTTGACCTTATTGAATGTTATTTTACTTACGGTTCCTTTAGTATCTGTTATTTTTTCAACCATTTACCTCTACAATAGTTCTGAGTTTATTGAGCTGTTATTAAGTCAGCCTATTAAAAGAGCTAAAATTTGGTTGAGTTTATTTTTCGGATTAGTATCCTCTTTAGCTCTTTCTTTTTTCATTGGGGCAGGCATTCCTATTTTAATATATGCACCGGATAGTATTGGTTTTATGATGGTGCTTGTTGGTCTTTTTGTTTCTTCTGTATTTGTGGCCATTGCATTTTTAAGTGGCATACTTACACGAGATAAAGCAAAAGGCATTGGAATTTCAATTCTTCTCTGGTTGTTTTTTGCATTATTGTTTGATGGACTAGTCTTGTTTTTACTTTTCCAGTTTGCAGATTATCCTATTGAAAAAATGATGGTGGGCATTACCGCTTTGAATCCTATCGATCTAGGAAGAATTCTCATCTTACTTCATCTTGATGTTTCGGCAATGATGGGTTATACTGGCGCTATTTTTAAGAATTTTTTCGGAACCTCCTTAGGAATTTTTATGGCCTTTTTTATTCTGATTGTTTGGATTATTGTTCCTTTTTGGTTTTCATTACTAAAATTCAAAAGGAAAGATTTGTAGACTATGCTTTTAGGCTTAACTATTCGTTAAACAACACGACCTTTGCGTAGCGTCCGATAAGCGTTTTATGGCAGGGTTTGCTATATACTATTGTAAATTTTTACTGACTATTACCAATTTTTTTACTTTATGAGTATTAATTGACTTTTAACTGTTCCTTCAACCCAATGCTTTACCATAGGTTCAATGTTTACAAAATCACCCGACTTTAGTGTTTCTTTAATACCTTTTTCGTTTTCAAAAACTACTTCGCCTTCAACACAAATTAAAAGCGCAGGAATCTTGGTAATATGTTCTTTCAGCGTTTCGCCTTGCAAAATTTGTATAGCAGTTGCATTTCCTAATTCACTTTTAAAAAGTGAGATAGCTGAAACTGGTTTTTCCTGAGTATGTAATTGTTTTATGTTCATTGGAAGTATTGATTAAAGGTTGCAAATGAAATTTGAATGTTTTTAAATTGTTTTGACGCTTCAGTTTCGTCTTTAGCTTCAGAAAACTCTTTTACCAAATCAATGTATGGCAACAACCACTTATGCAGTTCATCGTGGGCTTCGCCTGTCATTGTGCAACTTGAAGTAAGTAGGTTAATATTCTTTTGTAATTTTTCAGCTAATGATTTATAGTCTTTTTCTTCAGTAATTGAAAAATCATTGATATCCTTTTCCATATTTTTAATGGAAGGCATCATCTCAGCATTCACTTTCCATTTTTCTCCGTTGTTTAATTTAATTACCTCACTTTCATTCTCGTGATGATGTTCTTCATGGGTAACCGTTGTAGTTTGTTCTTCTAGCTTTTCGTCGGTTGCGTTGCCACAACTAAAAAGGAGAAAACTGATTGCTGCTATTGAAATTGTTATCTTTTTCATAATTTATTTGTTGTTGTTTTAGTTGTTGTGAAATAAGCAATGATTGTAAAAACTAGCGTGACTGAAATTCTAAAAATCATGGCACTGATTGTTTTGGTTTCGTACATTCCACCAGAGTTGACGTGAATTTTAAGACCGACAAACGCCGCGATTAGAATGAATGTCGAAATTCCTAACAATTTCGCCGTCCACTTCTTGCCTTTAAAAAATCCAAATGCAGCGAACAGATAAAGAATGCTACTTATAAAATTTGACCAAACCACAAACAAAACATAATTGCCCTCCTTAGCTCTAATGCCAAATAAATCGAATATTACCGATGCGCTCAGAAATAATGTCAATAAAGCAAAGCCAGTTAAGATGATTGCCAATAAATAAGGAAGTTTTTTTTTCATTCTACTTAGTTTTTACTTTTTCTAATGGCAAAGGTTTGGTACAAAAAAACCAATCATAACATTTTATTCCATCAGTGCTTTCCATTCTTTCTTTTGCAACCCCGCATGAACCCGCTGTTGGAACAATTACATCATCACCTGGTTGCCAATCGGCTGGAGTAGCAATATTGTAGGTGTCGGCTGTTTGCATAGCAATTAATGCTCTTTTCAATTCATCAAAATTTCTACCCATAGAAAGTGGGTAATAAATTATAGCACGAATCATTCCTTTGGGATCTATAAAAAATACGGCTCTTACCGCTTTGGTAGAACTTTCGCCTGGTTGAATCATGCCATATTTTTTGGCTACTTCCATGGTGATATCTTCTATCAAAGGAAAATTCACTTCGATATTTTTCATCCCTTTATATTCTATCTTTTCTTTGATTGTGCGCAACCATGCAATGTGGCTATACAATCCATCAATCGATAAGCCTACTAACTGACAGTTAAGGGCTGTAAATTCGGGTTCTCTTTTTGCAAAAGTCATAAACTCTGATGTGCAAACTGGTGTAAAATCTGCTGGGTGGCTAAAAAGAATTACCCACTTCCCTTTATATTCTTCAGGAAAATTAATTTCTCCTTGCGTTGTGATAGCTTTAAATTCTGGGGCCTTGTCCCCAATTCGTGGCATTGCGCTTACTTCTTGTTGCTGCGTTGTTTCCATATGTTTTTATTTAATTAGTGTTAATAGTGATTGTATCATTTTATTTCCTTGTTTGATATTATCAAATTGAAAGTTTGCTACTCTCCATTTGTACATTTGAAGCCTAACAGCTCCCATAACAATATGAATCAGATCTTCTTCGGGGATTGATTTGCTAAAAACTTTATTTTTCCGCCCCTCCACAATAATGGGTTTGAGGTACTTCATTTTTACCACCATTATTTTCTGAATAGCTTTATTTATAAGGTCGCTCTCTTCCAATAATCCATCAGAAAAAACGGCTACCACGAAATGAGGGTTCTTACTAAAAAACATGAACTGATTTTGAAAAAGCATTTTAAATTTTTCTTCAGTGCTTAGCTGATTGCTAATAGCATTAGAATAGCGCTCATCTATGTTTGCAGCAAGATAATCAAGTAGTGCAATTATTATTTTTTCTTTGCTCAAAAAATGTCTGTAAAGAGCGCTATCCGAGAACTCCATTTCCTTGGCAAGGTTCTTAATTGTTAGGCCACTTACTCCCGAAGCAGTCAGTATTTTACCTGCTGCTTCAATAATTTCAAGTTGTCTAGCAGAAATAGTTGCTGTCATTGTTAATTTTTAAAGATTATTAGTTACTGAGTAACGGATTTCATTTTCAAAAAGGCAACTCCTAACCAAACTACTGAGCCGGTCATTGCAATTGCCCCGATTAATACTAAAGCAGGAGGCAAACCAAAATACACTTCTGTTAATATTCCTATTGGCATTAACAGACCAGTAAGTGCCAGCCAAGAAATGGCTTTCACGTTTTGAAGTTTATCTCTAAAGTGTAGAAGTAGATAACCAATCAGGATATTTAAAAAAGCAAACAAGTTGCCATGCACATGAGCCAGTCTTGTTTCAAAATGTTTTCCGATACTGTATGAGTTTATCCATTCTTCTTTTCCCGGAGCAAAGTCACGGAGGTAAATTAACAGAAAACCGTAAGCCATAAAAAGTCCCATTGTTAGGAACCCAATTGCGATGTTGTTTTTGCCGTTCATTTTGTTTGTATTTATCAGGTTTGTAAATATTCACTCACAAAAGTAAATCAACGTTCCTATTATTAATGTGATGAATGTTACACACGGATATGATATCTGTCAAGTTTGTCCTTTCAAAGAGATTTCAAAATATTATAAAGATCATAACAGGAGGTGGCCAATCACTGCATTTGAAGTTTGTCCCACATTGGGTGTAGTGTCTCGCTGGGTTACGATTAACAGGGGTCATACTGATAAGTAAAGTCGACTAGAAATAGTATCCTTACGGATCAAGTCCTCGATCAAAATAGTCGTCAAAGGCCGCAGAAGAAAAACGTAGCGAGGTGCTCAGGGACGAGTTTGACTAAATTAACGACTGTGCACCTGGGTCCTTACATAGCTAAAAATAAACCTAGCTTAAAACAAAAAAGGTTGTCCGTTAAGACAACCTTTTAATTAATCAAATACCCAAAAAATTTGAAATGAAAAAAGTATTAATTTTTAATGGGAACTAAAACCTTCTACTATTCAATCGCTGCTACAATAGGACAGTAGTAAAGTCTTAGCTTTGATTAATAATTAGTGTGGTGGTAATAATACATCATTAATTACGTGAATTATTCCATTTGAAGTTGGAATAGAGGCAACAATTTCAGAATTGTTTACAAAAACTTTTCCGTCCTTCTTTACAATCTTTACTTTTCCACCAAAAACCATATCAAATTCTTGACCATCTTGCATATACTCCGTTTTAAGAGTTCCTACATAAGTATGGTATCCTAAAATATTTTGAAGATCTATTTTCTTTTCAGGTTTTAAAAGTCCTTCAACAGTACCTGCTGGTAATTTATCAAAGGCAGTGTTGGTAGGTGCAAATACCGTAAATGGACCTGCATTGCTTAAGGCGTCCACCAATTCACCTGCTTTTACAGCTGCTACCAAAGTAGTGTGATCTTTACTTCCTATGGCAACCTGGACAACATTTGGATTAGACACAGCATCAACAACTCCTGATTGTCCTGCACCTTGTTCTGAAGGTTCTGTAGTTGAATTTTGTACTTGTGCTTCATCAGTTCCTGATCCACAACTGGCCAGACTAACTACACATAGAGCTAATATACTCTTTATTACCTTTTTCATATTGTATTGTTTTAAATTTTATGTTTCAAAGTAACAGTACAATTCATAAAAACAGTATGATATAAATCATAATAATAGGTGATATATTTTATATCGGATATGTTGATCCGATATAAGATAAGTAGTACATTTGCACAAACATCAAAATCATGAAATCAACGCACGATCACACATTTCATATTCCTGTAATGGGTTTAGGTTTTACAATAGATACTCCTATTAAGGTTGCTCATTTTGGAATATCCTCAGTGTTATCTATTGTAGAAGATCACCTAATAGAACAAATGCGGGAAGTTGTGTGCAGAAATAACAACATAGTATATAAACCCATATTAGCAGACGTTGAGGATTCTCGGGCAAAAAGAATAAGAGCCTATTTAAATCTTGTTCAAGAAATAGTAAGTCAAAATATAGCCCACCTTCTTAAACAGTCTTTTGAAAAAGAAAGCGATCTTACAAAATACTTCGAGCTGCTTCCAGAAGACTCTATAGCAAAATCAATGTATCGTCAGACACTCGACCTCAGAGGCTCAGAAAGAGAATTGGCAGAAAAAAATTTAAGAAATTTAGTACACCCTGGATCTGTTGACGTTAACATTATGACCAAGGTTGATAAAGTGAACTATGATTCTAACGGAGAGACCCTAAGTCAGGAGTATTCCGATGCTTTATCAGCTCTAAGGGGATTTGCTACAAGCAACCTTTCTTCTTCTGTTGTTTTTTCTGCGGGACTTAATCCACGCTTATATACTTATTGTGAAAAATTTGAAGATTTTTATCCGGATATCAATGGCGTTTTAAAAAAGAAAATTATTTTAAAAGTAAGTGACTACCGATCAGCATTAATTCAAGGGAAATTCTTTGCAAAAAAAGGATTGTGGGTTTCCGAATATAGAATTGAATCAGGCTTAAATTGTGGTGGACATGCATTTGCCACGGAAGGCTTATTACTTGGCCCTATTTTAGAAGAGTTTAAATTTAATCGCCATAAGTTATTTAGCGAACTCTATACCACCTGTTCAGAAGTACTTACACTTAAAGGCAAAAAATTTGCGGAACCTCCGCGTATTAAAATATCCGTTCAAGGTGGTATTGGCACTGCTAATGAAAACAATTTTTTGATGAAATATTATAACCTTGATGCCACAGGTTGGGGAAGTCCTTTTTTGCTTGTGCCTGAAGTAACAGCGGTTGACGAAGAAACTGTTCAAAAACTAGCAACTGCCAAACAAAGTGATTATTTTTTAAGTCACTCTTCACCTTTAGGCATTCCATTTAATAATTTTAAACACAGTAGTTCTGAAACTCAAAGAAAAACCAGAATACTTAAAAACAGACCTGGAAGTCCTTGTTATAAAAAATTTCTTTCTACGAATACAGAGTTCACGGAAAAACCCATTTGCACAGCATCAAGAGAATATCAAAATTTAAAAATTAAACAGGTGCAGTCTCAAGTTTTAGATCCAATAGAGTTAGAAACCATTATCTCAAAAATTATTGAGAAAGATTGTTTATGTGAAGGTTTAGGAACCGCGTCCCTCATCGTCAATAAAACCAAACTTTCTCATGGTTTAAAAGCTGTAGCTATTTGTCCTGGCCCTAACCTAGCCTATTTTTCAGGCGTATACACCTTAAAAGAAATGGTAGATCATATTTATGGAAGAACCAATATCCTGAATTCTTTAAAACGCCCACATGTTTTTGTAAACGAATTAAAAATTTATGTCGATTATTTAAAAAAGGAAGTAGAAACCTCGTTGAAGAGCATCACTGAAAAACAAAAATCATATTTCTCTTCTTTTAAACAAAACTTATTGAATGGGATCGAGTATTACTCAGCGCTAATTCCTGACTTAAAAATGATAGATGAAATAGCTCTTGAAATGAGAGCACAATTATTTGAACAAAAAGCAAGATTAGAACTGGTTCCTATTCATCAGACTATTAAAGTTTAACGAAAAATAAAAATGAAACTTAAACCAATACATGTATTTTTGTTTCTATCCGCTTTATTTTTAGTGTATTCCTTTAGCATTTATTTAACTCCCATTAACGAAAAATCCAAAACAAGTTTTGACATTAAAACTGCTTCAGAAGGCCGTCTCGTATGGCAAAAATACAATTGTCAAAGTTGTCATCAACTCTACGGATTAGGAGGTTATCTTGGCCCCGATCTTACCAACATATATTCTGTAAAAGGCAAAGGTGAGCTATGGATTAAAGCGCTACTAAAATCGGGAACCACACAAATGCCATCTTTTCATCTAACACTAGAAGAAGAAAATAAATTAATTGAATTTTTAAAGTCAACCGACGCAAGTGGTTTGGCCGATCCGCGTCAATTTAATATTAAATCAAACGGCATGATTGAGCGTAAATGATGTTTAAGCAGATAAATACCGGCAAATTATTTCTGATCACTGCACTGATCATGCTAATGTTTGGTTTATTAGTAGGTGTTCTGGCTAGCTTAAACTACGTGTTGCCGGGTAATCTAAAAGACAGTCTGGGATTTATATCACTAAGACCAATGCATGTTACGTCAGTAATGTTTTGGATAATTTTAGGGGCAAGCGGTTGTGTTTACAGCGGGATAGAGATTGTGTGCAAAAAGAAAATTTCAGTTGTAATAGCTTTTATCCAATGGTGTTTGTGGTTAGTAGCTATTGTAGGAATTTTATATTCTTATCTCACTGAAGATTTTGGTGGAAGAGAATACTGGGAGTTTAATCCTATATGGGCTTTGCCAATTGCAATAGCATGGTTGCTCTTTATCGTAAACTTCATAAGAAGTGCACTCACTATTAAGCAGTGGCCAGTTTATGTTTGGATGTGGATGACGGGAATTGTTTTTTTCTTATTCACCTTTATCGAAAATTATCTTTGGATGATCCCCTATTTTAGAGATCATTTTGTCACAGATATGACTATTCAATGGAAAGTGAATGGCTCAT
The DNA here is from genome assembly GCF_029625215.1 of Aurantibacillus circumpalustris. Classification (GTDB taxonomy): domain Bacteria; phylum Bacteroidota; class Bacteroidia; order B-17B0; family Aurantibacillaceae; genus Aurantibacillus; species Aurantibacillus circumpalustris. Next base: position 2,057,384 of record NZ_CP121197.1, on the reverse strand, counting down.
TGGTTGGTTCGTGGAACCAAATATTATACGGTACTGCCTTTTTTTTAATGGAAAGGATTAGTAAAAATACTAACATAGGTAGAAGTAAATTAGTTTTCGCCATGTATTTTCTTGGCTTATTTAACTTGATGTTTAATTGGGGTCATCATGTTTATACCTTGCCCACAGAAGCCTACATTCGTTACATCGGTTATGCTGTAACGATGACAGAGTGGATTATTTTTGCGCGCATCATTTACACTTGGCGTCAATCAGTTACCGACGCTCAAAAGCACTATCATTATTTTCCTTACCGCTTTTTAATGGCGGCTGATATTTGGGTTTTTCTTAACATTGGTCAAGCACTATTAATGTCAATTCCAGCAATAAATATTTACACACACGGCACGCATGTAACAGTTGCACATGCCATGGGAACGACTATTGGAATAAACAGCATGATTTTGCTTGCTGCGTGTTTTGAGTTTCTAACTACTAAATGTGAATTTTTCAATTTCAATATTCAAAGACTAAATCGCGTGTTCTGGTTTTCTCAAATCAGCTTACTAATTTTTTGGTTCTCTCTAAATATTGCAGGAATAAAAAAAGCAATTTGGCAAATGAGTCTACAACAAGTTCCCTTTAGCAAAATGATGGAAGGACTTCATTTTTGGTTTGTGTTATTTGGAATTGCCGGTGTGGGTTTATTGATTAGTCTAACCTCTTTAGCACTCACCTTAGTAAAAGCGCATTTTCGTTGTGTTTATAAAGTAAAACCAGAAAAAAACACCTATGCTCACCAAACACCAATAACCAATTAAAAATGGAAAACAGTCTAAACATAAATAATCTAAGCACTGCCTTCGGTTATAAAAAAAACAGAGAACTCCGTTTCACGTATTACATATTTAAACTATTAAAACATCCTGCGTGGGTTAAAACATTATCCTTTTTTGCAAATGGTATTTTAAAATATAACATCCCGTTAAAAGGTTTAATAAAGAATAGTGTCTTCAAAGTGTTTTGCTCTGGAGAAAATATTACCGAAGCATTCGCCACTATTAAAAAACTAGAAACATACCATGTAAAATCTGTTTTGGATTATGTAGCAGAAGGCGAAAAAACGCAAAGGGTATTTCGGAGAAATAAAATGATTATCGTAAAAAACATTTTTAAATTAGGTCAGGAAGCTCCGGGAAATTCCGTAAGTGTGAAATTTACAAGCCTTGAAGAAATTGATTATTTTATTGTATTAAACGGCTTGGCTTTAAATAATAAATTGCCGGACAATGAACGCTATTTAAAATTCCTAAAGCGTATTGACATTATTTGTGCGGCTGCCGCTAAAAATAAAGTTACCGTGTATTTTGATGCAGAAGACAGAAATATGCAGGATATTTTCGATCTGGTTGTTGAATCCATGATGGAAAAATATAACAAGGAGGAAGCCATTATTTATAACACCCTGCAAATGTACCTTACTGATCGTTTAATCTATTTGAATAAAATGATTGCTGATTCTAGATTAAAAAACTACCATCCCGGCATTAAACTCGTAAGGGGTGCTTATGTAGAAAAAGAAAGAATAAGAGCTTTGCAAGACGGAAGAACAAGTCCGGTATTTAATACAAAATTAGAAACAGACGCTGCCTTCAACAAAGCGCTTGAGATCTGTTTAAGTCAACACGAATGGGTATATACCTGCATTGCCTCTCATAATGAGCAAAGTAATCTATTGGCCGTTGCTACTATTGACAAGTACGCCATTCACGATTTTTATAAAAAAGTAAAGTTCTCGCAATTATATGGTATGCGCGATAACCTAACTTTTAATCTTGCTGCCAAAGGCTATAATTCCTCGAAATACCTTCCTTATGGTGAAGTAAAAAAAGCAATTCCTTATTTGATAAGAAGAGCGGAAGAAAACTCATCCATTGGTGAACAGCTAACAAGCGAATTATTACGGTTACGTAACGAACTAACTCGAAGAAAATTTTTAGGAAAAGAAATCAGAAAACTAAAACCTGCATAAACATGGAAATAGGATTTTATTTATTATTAGGAGTTCTTTGGATTGCCACTTGTGTTTTACTTGGTAGATACATAATGGGAATCGGTGTTAGTAGTAAGAAACAGGTGACAATAGGATTAAAAGCAATACTTGTATCCTATTTAATTGGTATAGGTTTTTTGTTCTTTATGGTTCTTCATTCGTAAAATTGATATCCCAATAAAATTCAGAAATTTATTTTGAAAACCATTTAGTTTTGTTTCCAAACAAAAGAGTGTTATCAGTGAATTTTATAGACTGCAAACTAACAGCCCAAATATAACCACCCACCACCCTTGCAAAGGGATATTTTTTGTAATACATGGAAATATATTCGTCTATAATTTCTTCTTGATTCAGAGTCCTCCCGGTAAATTGTATCCCCTTTATTTTTAGTACATCTAATTGTTCTGGTAAAACTGTACCTGAAACCATTGAACTAAACAAGGTAGAATCTTCGTGACTTGTACCATACGATGACTTAAACACAAGTGTCGCAGATCCATTGTTCAAAACGAAAAAACCTGTAAAGCAATACGGCACATTTTTAGTATCGGTGAAACAAACAGTAGCTACCCTGTTTTGTTTAAAAAAATCACTAATGTTTTCTGGGATTGCATTTTCAAGATTTTTTAAGTCTAAGTTTTCTTCTTTTTTCAGCATTATCGAATTTTATTTTTTCTTCTTTATTGGATGGTTTAAAGGGTGGTACCTTCATTGGTTTACCTTGCTCATCAATAGCTACAAAGGCAAAATAAGCTTCATTAATGAGTTTCATTTTGTTATCTTTTACTTTTTTACTCCACGCTTGAACAAAAATTTCCATCGATGTTTTAAATGCATGTGTCACCATACATTTTATTGTTATAATATCGCCTATCATTGCCGGTGCCTTAAAACTCACGCTATCAATAGAAGCGGTAACACAAATATTTTCAGCATGATTCTGAGCGCAGATAGCCGAAGACAAGTCCATCCACTGAACCAATCGACCTCCTTGTAGTATTCCCATTGGATTTACATCGTTTGGGCAGACCACTTCCGTTGTAATAACCAGAGAATTTTTTGACGTTTTAATTTTTTCCATTCAAAATTAGTAAACCACTAAAGTAAAGAGTGCAACAAACTTTAATATGAGATAAGTCATAAAGCAGTGTTAAAAGTTGCAATCGGCTGATTTAAAAGTCTTAACACTATTTACAATTGCCGGTTGAAAATTATATCGGATAAATACATCCGATATGAATTATTTACCCTAAATTTGTAAAAAAACACAATGATATTTTCGAAGGCCTGCGAATACGGAATACGCGCTACTATTTATGTAGCAGCCCAATCGCTTGAAGAAAACAGACCAAATCTGAAAGATATTTCAGCTGAGATAGAATCGCCGGAAGCATTTACTGCCAAAATTCTACAAATGCTGGTTAAGCATAAAATAATAAACTCTATTAAAGGGGCCATGGGCGGTTTTGAAATAGATAAAAAACAACTTAATAAAATACGTCTGGAGGATATTGTGATTGCGATAGATGGTGGTTTTAGTGATAAAATTTGTGTATTGGGCCTTAAAACTTGTTCGCAAAAACATCCTTGCCCAGTTCACGATAAGTACAAATATATAAAGAGTGACCTCATATCGATGCTTCAAAACACAAGTCTACAAGAAATGACAAGTGGATTAAAAGAAGGTTTAACCTGTTTAAAATACTAACTAAAAATATATAAAATGGAAATCACTGAAAAAAATGTAATTGGAGAGCTGGTAGCTCAGGATTATCGTACTGCTGAAGTATTCGCAAAATATGGAATCGATTTTTGTTGTAAAGGAAATCAAACCATACACGATGTTTGTGAAAAAAAGAATATCAACGAAAACGCACTCATTAAAGACTTATTAGACATAGAGAAAAGTTTAGAAAATTCTGTCATAGATTATCAAGCGTGGCCAATAGATTTACTGGCTGATTATATAGAAAAGAAACATCACCGTTATGTACAGGAGAAAACACCAGTTCTTCAGCAGTATCTTTCTAAAATTAACTCCGTACACGGTAAAATGTTTCCAGAACTAAAAGAAATCATGGATAGTTTTAATGAGTCGGCTCAAATGTTAGCTGCTCACATGAAGAAAGAGGAGTTAATCTTATTCCCATATATTAGAAAAATGGCAGTAGCAACTGCCGACGATTCTTTTGCTCCACATTTTGGAACCGTTCAAAATCCTATTGCCATGATGAAAGAGGAACATGATACTGAAGGAGAACGTTTCAGGAAAATTTCTGAACTGACTAATAACTATACGCCACCTGAAGAAGCCTGTAATACTTTTCGCGTCACCTATGCTCTTTTAAAGGAGTTTGAAAATGATTTGCATTTACACATTCATTTAGAAAATAATATTTTATTCCCTCAAGCAATTGCCATGGAGGAAGAACGCAGCCCTTCTTCTTGTGAAATAAACTAATTTTTTTACAATTATAAAAAACTTAAGACATGCTAAATTTTAAATTAGATGAAGACTTTATAATGCAGTATAAAGACGTAAAACCAGATTTCGGTTTTAACGGATTAGGACTGTTAACCTATTATAGAACTTATTCCCGACTTAAAAGCGATGGAACGAATGAAGAATGGTATGAGACGGTAAGAAGGGTTGTAGAGGGCGCCTACTCTCTTCAAAAACAACACATTCTTAACAACGAATTAGGTTGGAACAATAGGAAGGGACAAAGATCGGCACAAGAAATGTACGATCGCATTTTTAAAATGAAATTCCTGCCTCCTGGAAGAATGCTCTGGGCGCTAGGCACACCTATTATTCACGAACGTAAAGTTGGTCAAGCTCTTTTTAATTGTGCTTTTGTATCCACCGTTAACATTGGCAAAGGAATTGAAGAAGCCATAAAGCCATTTACTTTTATGATGGATATGAGCATGGTTGGTGTGGGTGTTGGCTTTGATGTGGAAGGTGCGGAGAAAATTGAAATCAATAAACAGGAGGAAGAAGATGAATTGTATGTTATTCCAGATTCTAGGGAGGGCTGGGTAATGAGTGTCGAAAAGTTACTTTTTAGTTACTTTGCAAAAAGTTTTGGTTTTAATAAATCTTGTGGTGTAAAATTTAGTTATGACCACATTCGGCCACAGGGGGCTCCCATTAAAGGGTTTGGAGGTGTATCATCTGGTCCCGCACCTTTAGAAAAATTACACAATCAAATTAGACAAAGCTTAAATAAACTCAACGGAAAACACATTACAGTAACGGCTATCACCGATATTATGAACATGATTGGTCAGTGCGTTGTTGCCGGAAATGTAAGAAGAACAGCGCAAATCGCACTTGGTCCCGTTTCAAATTCTGAATACAGAAAATTAAAAGATTATAATTGGAATTCTAAAGAAGAAAAATATGAAGGCACAATGTCGCACAGAGCCGCTTGGGGCTGGGCTTCCAATAACAGTGTAACCGTAGATGCTGACACAAATTTTGCAGAGGTTGCACAACAGACCGCAAAAAATGGAGAGCCTGGTTTTGTTTTCATGGATAATATTCGTGCCTTCTCAAGAATGTCAGATCCTGCAGACTTCAAAGATGAAAAAGCAATGGGCACAAACCCTTGCGGAGAGCAGACTTTAGAGTCTTACGAATTATGTTGCCTTGTTGAAACATTTCCTTCACGAGCAGAGTCAAAAGAGGATTATTTGAGAACATTAAAATTCGCTTACCTCCTGGGCAAAACAGCAACGTTGGTTAATACAACTTGGCATGAGACAAATCGTGTGCAAAAAAGAAATCGTCGTATTGGCACTTCTGTTTCGGGCATCACAAATTTTATTGAAAAGCATTCTCTTGAAACATTAAGAGTATGGTTAGATTTAGGCTATAAACATATTCAATCTTGGGACGAAATTTATTCTTCCTGGTTATGCGTACCAAGAAGTATTAAGACTACCAGCGTGAAACCTAGCGGAACAGTAAGTCTATTGGCTGGCGTGAATCCTGGTTGTCATTTTCCTGAATTCGATTATTATATCCGAAGAGTGAGGATCGCAAAAACCTCCTTACTTATTCCTGCTATTCAAGAGGCGGGTTTGCATATAGAGGACGATGTTGTTGACCCTTCATCCTTGGTGGTCGAATTTCCGGTTCACAACGAAGGTAAAAGTTTAAAGGATGTTAGCATTTGGGAACAAGTGGCACTAGCCGTCTTCCTTCAAAAATACTGGTCAGACAATCAGGTCTCATGTACTGTTACATTTAAACCGCACGAAGGCGATCAAATTAAAACGGTATTAGATTATTTTAAATACGATCTTAAAGCCATTAGTTTTCTCCCAAAGTTGGAGCTGGGTGCATACGCACAAATGCCCTATGAAGCCATTACTAAAGAGCGATACACCAACTTAATAAAAGATATTAGACCCATTGAATTCAAAGAGCTAGCCGAAGATTCGATCGGTGAGAAATTTTGCAGTAACGATGTGTGTGAATTAACTTAAAGTTATTGTCAAAAAAGAAGCTGAACCATTGCCCGCAAAGCATTAACCTGAACTAGCCTAACTTACTAAATCAGGCGGGCAATGGTTCTTTCCATTCTCACCCCAACCTCCAAAATAAACATGATACTAATCAGTTTATAAGCTTGCATTTATCATAAATCATTTCTCTTAGCAGATGTAACTTTGCGCTATAAAATTCTACTTTGTCCAGATTTCTTTCCATATTTCTTCTTAGTGTGTTTTTTTTGCAAACTACATTCAAAATTATTATCTATCTAAATTACGAAGTCAATAAAGAAAGTATCACATTAAACTTCTGCCAAAACAAAGACAAACCTAAATTGAAATGCCATGGAAAATGTCATCTCAATAAACAACTCAAAGAAGAAGACAAACAAGAGAAATCGAGTAACACTCTTAAAGAAATAACGGAAACTCAAGTTTTCTTTCAATCGCTAAAATTTATTTTTAAAGAAAAGCCATTAAATAAGTGTGACTTAAATTACACTTATATCCTAAAAGTTCCCGAAAAGGATCAAACTCCTTTTTTCCATCCACCAACCGTTTTCATTTAAAACAAAGCCTTTAGTGGCTTGTCAATACCAATTTGAAAAATATTTAGTCCAATTTAAATTATTTTTCAGTGCGCCAGCTTGAGCGATGTAATTGGTAGATACCGATTATACAAAATGATAGTGCAATTGAAAATTGGGCTATCTATTTTGTCACATCGGTATACGCAAAAAAAAGGTTGCACCATAAAATGAGTTCCTTAAATCAGAAGGAACAAAATAAACACGTCTAATAAAAATTTGACCTACAGAATCATTATGAAACTATCCTATAAAATAATTGCGCTCAGTGCAGCAACAGTGCTTACATTCTCATGTAAGAAAAAAGAAACAAAAATAGAAACACCTACTCCAATTGAAACTCCTGTCGAAACAACAACTATGAATAAGTTAGGAGAGGTTTATATACAAGGAGCAAATGCAAAAGCTTTTATATACACTACTTCAACCCTTCAAACAGGCTACAACGAAATATATGTTGCCCTATTCGACTCAACAGATGGAAGTAGCTTGTCAACTGGGCATTTCGACATTTTACCCATTATGGATATGGGAACCATGCAACACAGTTCTCCTGTTGAAAATACTGAAGATACAGTTGTTACCAATGGCTATTTTAAAACAGCGGTCATTTTCTCTATGGCAGGAACAGCCAGTCAATGGTTTTTAAATCTTAATTTTCATAATCATAAAAACCAAAAATTTGGCGCAGCAAAGTTTGGAGTAAATGTTGCGGCAAGTTCACCTTCTAAATTTAAAAGCACCGTAGTTGCTGCCGACAATAATGCTAGCATCTTCATTACACTCCTAAATCCTTTAAAACCAGAGGTTGGAATAAATGATTTTGAAATTGTGCTGCATAAAAAAAACAGCATGATGGAATTCCTTCCCATTGATGATTACACCGTTGAAATTGAACCTACCATGCCAAGCATGGGACACGGCTCTCCAAATAATGTAAATCCAGTTATTACCGAGAAAGGTCATTACAAAGGCAAAGTAAATTTCACTATGTCGGGTTTATGGCAGATAAAAATAAAACTTTCCAAAAACGGAACTGCTTTAAGTGACACCCAATATTTCGAAATAACGATTTAAAAATGAAAATTATTACAGTAATTCTTTTAAGTTTTTTAACGCAGTGCTTTTGGGCGCAAACAAACCCAAAAGACACTGCTAAAAAAATTACTCAACTCAGCGAAGTTTGTATCTCCGATGATACGCATCCTGACAATGCTTCTTTTAATTTTTATAAAGGAAGTAAGTTGGCTAACACCGAAGATATATTGTCGCGCATGGAAGGTGTCAGTTTAATTAAAAGAGGCGCTTACGGACTTGAGCCAATACTTCGAAATTACGGTAGCGGACAAACCAATATTACCATTGACGGCATGCGTATTTACGGTGCATGTACTGATAAAATGGACCCAGTCTCTATTTATGTAGAACCAGTTAACTTGCAATCCATTCAAGTAGCACATGGCGCAGCTGGTGCCTTAAACGGAAGTACGATTGGCGGACAGATTAACTTTAATTTAAAGGAACCCTCCTATAACTGCAATAAAAAAATTCACGGACAGGTCGGACAGTCATATTCTACAATTAACAAAGGTTCCAACACCAACTTTGCGCTTCAGCAAACACTCCATAAATTTTCATACAGAGTGAGTGGTGCTTTACGTGATGCTGGTAATTATAAATCAGGAGATAATATTCAAATTAAAAATTCAGGATTTCATAAATCGAATTTATCTGCTGCGCTTAGTTATAAAATTGACAGTTTACAAACTTTAAAAATTAATTATTTAGGTGATTGGGGTAAATTTATTGGCTACCCTGCTTTGCCAATGGATGTTGGGTCTGCATCCGCTCAAATATATTCAATGAGTCATCATACTATTTTTAAAAACAAAAAATTAGAATCTAACGAATTAAAGGTTTATTACAACCACATTGTTCATCAAATGGATGATACGCAGCGACCCGAAGCGCCCATGCACATGGACATGCCGGGCTGGAGTACTACATTCGGCTTTTACGATAATCTCTCAATAAAAAAGGGAATAAAACTACGCGTTGATTACCATCACGTGAATACAAGGGCCGACATGATTATGTATCCCAGCGGAGAACCTCTCATGTATTTACAAACCTTGCCAGAAAACAATCTAAGCAACATAGGATTTTCTTTGCAGAAACTCTTTACTCTAAAGCACAAACAACAAATAAATTTGAATGGCAGAATTGATCTATTCAATCAATCTGCAATATCAAGCGCAGGTATCAATCAATGGAAGGTTTTTAATACAGATATAAGCACTTCAAAACAAGATTTTCTTAAGAATCTAAACTTAAACTATAGCAAACTTTTTACGGGTCATCTGTTTTTACAACTTACATTTGGCTATGGGGAAAGAATTGCTACTAGTAATGAGCGGTATGGCTACTATCTCTACAATAGGCAAGACCAGTTTGATTATATAGGAAATATAAGTCTTAAACCCGAGAGGTCTTATCAAACTGAACTGCGCATAAAAAAAGAGTTTAAGAAAGTGGAAGTGTCTATGAATCTATTTTATCATTTAACGAAAGATTACATTTATTCTTATAAACTTGACGGTTATGGTCAGATGACCATCGGCGCTTTTGGTTTAAAGACATACAAAAATATAGATTACGCACTAAGCACTGGCGCAGAGTTTACAACTAAATTTAATGTAACAGAACGCTTGACACATATTAGTTCAATAAAATACGTTTATGCTGAAACCCACAACGGAAAACCCCTGCCCCTTGTGCCACCTTTTAAGTTGCAGCAGGCTTTGCGTTTCAAAATTCAGCTTACTCAAATTCAGTTAGAACACGATTATGCCTATGCTCAAAACAGAATAAATATAGACTATGGCGATAGACAGACTCCTTCTTTTCACCTTTTTAATTTAAGAATTGCACAAAACATTCGGATTAAATCTAGCATCCTTCAATTAGGAATAGCTTGCGAAAACATTTTTGACCAGAATTACCGCGAACATCTTGATATTGGTAATATTCCGAGGTTTGGAAGAAATTTTTTAATGAATGCTAGTTTACTTTTTTAGGTAAGAGTTTTCTAAGGCCTGAAATACCTTAGAGAAACTTTTACCGCTGCAGTTAAATAAATAGTAAGAATTATTTTAACCTAAAATTAGCTAGAAATCTTTTTAGCGGAATCCTGTTTCTGTGAAAGAAGAAGGAAAAATAAACTTATTAAAATAAGCAGAGAAACAAAAAACAAAATTTCGTTTACATACGGAACCATGGTATAAGAAAAAGAGGCAATACCTTGCACTCCCAAAACAACCTCGTTTAAATAAACCCCAAATACAAAAAGAATAAGAGAAACAGTCGTCATTCTACTTATATGAATAAGCTTATAGATATACATGTATGAAACCAAAAAGACGGAAATAATGGCCAACAGAATCAAATGCAGATAAGCGATAACGATTGGCCTGAATCCAAAAGCAAGCTTACTGATAGAAGGCACTGTAGAGCCTAGTTGAAGGAGAAATTTTACACTTAAAGCGATTACAATGACGAGAAAAAGATATCTTCCAGATTTGAAAATGGAGTCGTTTGAAACGATTCCATTTTTGATGCTAAAAAGGAATTTTACCCACGCAATCACCTGTGTGATTGCCGCTAAAATTACAATTGCAAATAACCAAATTGGTAATTTCGCCCAAAGTACAGAAAGAAAATAAGCAGGGATACATGAGAGAAAAAACATCCAGAAAATTGAATTACTTTGTTGGTACTCAGGTTTCAATTCGTGAATTTTAGCCAATAACAAACCCATACAAGCAAATAGAAAAAACCCATTGTACTGAAAGTGCAAATAAAAATACAAGGAGGCTAGGTGGATGTTTTGATTAAAATTATGACTTGCCATCATAAAAGCCAAAGTAAATGTTCCTAATGAAGAGATGATGTTAAACCAAAGTGCCGCCGTAAACCAATTTACATAGGGCCTATTACTAATATCTTTTAAATCTTTAAAAAGAAAATATGCGAATGTATAAGCTGTAAAAACTGAAAGTGTTGAAAGCGCGATCGAAAAAAATCCGTAACCCTGTAATGTAAACGCAATGAGCATACCATAAGCACAAATAAGGTTAGTGATGAGAAGTTTTCGGTAAATATTTATGTTGGAAATGATTTTTTCCTTTTGAATTGCACCTATTATAAGGATAAAAATAGTATGCGTAATCCAGCCAATAAAAGCAAAGTGTGAGTGCCCATGCTGAATGTGTTTTTGATTAAAATAAGGGAACTCAAATCCGATTTTGTAACGCATTAATGTTCCCAAAAACGCCACAATAAAAAGATTTAGAATAGAAATGCGTAACCAAAATTTAGTATTTAGAGCCATAAAATCGCGATTAATAATACATGTAAATTTAGTTCTAGGGTTTAACTAATCAACCTAAATTTAAGTATTATTTAGTAATACTAATATATTTCTGTTTTGCGTTTTTAATTTTTGACATTTATCAAATTTGCTTTTACTAAGGCATTAATCGTTCAATTAACCAAGATTTATCAGAGCCATTCAAGGTATAACGTATTCTATCGTGCAAACGATTAGCTCGCCCTTGCCAGAACTCAAAACTACTTGGTACTAAAACATAGCCACCCCAATTATCAGGTCTTTGAATGTTTGTATTTTCACGCTTTCTAAACTCTTTTTGAAACAAAATTTCCATTTCCTTTCTACTACTCACAACTGAACTTTGCGAAGAAATCAATGCCCCTACTTTGCTCTCAAAAGGTCTGCTTTCAAAATAAGCATCTGATTCTTTAGTTGGCAAAAATTTAACATTTCCCTGTATTCTTATTTGGCGTTCAAGTTCTGGCCAAAAAAACAATAACGAGGCGTTAGAATTCACGTCAATATCTTTTCCTTTCTTACTGCCGTAGTTCGTAAAAAAAGTAAATCCTCCAAAACTAATATCACGTAACAACACAATTCGTGAATCGGGCATGTTTATTTTGTCGCAAGTAGACAGCGTCATTGCATTTGCATGATCATTCCCTGACTTAAAAGCTAAATCCAACCAATTTTGGAACTGTGAAACAGGATCTTTGGAAATTTCAGACTCCAAAAGCTCTCCTTTTAAATAATCTTTTCGTATTGTTTTTAATACTGACATTTTTTTTGTTTTAGTTCACTTTTACAAAGAAATAACACCTAAAATTACCTAACAAAACTTGCCAAAATACTGCGCGAACTCAGTACTGGAAATGATTTATATCATATATCGAATCATGTTTAACTTTTAAATTAGACAGCATCTATTTACTTTTTTTATACGCATATTCTCATAAACTATAACAATGAGTTGGTCTAAACTAAGCACTCAAAAAATAAAACAAAGAAATTTTTGAAGGAATCAGCGGAAATTTAAATTACAGAAGTGAAAATATTCTTGGAATTCCAGCCACCTGTTTGGATAGAGATATATGTTTTATTATGACGCACCTTTTCTAAAGGAGGTACTATTTCTATCTATGCTAGTTGCAAGTCCAAATCATATAGGCTGTCATACACTTGATGAAGATAAAGAAGCTGTTTTAAAGAGTACACAAGAGCTTGAAAAAGACTTAATTCGCGAGTGTGCAGAAGAAATTTTTGGCACAGAACATAAAAACATCCGATGGTTTTGTGGCTTCTGGTGGTAAAGTGGCAAACATAGAAGCCTGTTGGATTTACAGAAATTTTTATTCAAGAGTTTAAAGCCAAGCCCGAAGAAATCGCCTTACTGTATTCTGAGGACACGCACTATTCTTTTCCAAAAGCTTCTAACTATATCCAATTCAATAATACATTATTCTAGAGAACGATTTTACTCTTTCGGGCGTTACCCATGAAGTAGAAAGAATTTGTCAATCTTTCTGTTTTGCTTTCTACTTCATGGGTCAGGCTCTTCGCTATTATCTTTTTGTGCTTGGTATATTTTAGGAAGCACAAAAAGGAGAGCAGCTGCGATCCTTAACGCAGAAATCCGTTTAGTCTCTGCTATTACATCTTGTTAGTTCGGCTGCGCAGTTCCTGTTCACATTCTGCAAACTGCGCTAGTGGCGTTGCTGCCAAATTTATTTGTCACGGTTTTTGCCAAGCACACAATTAGCCAATTGCAAATTAAAAATTTGCAAATCGCTAAACCACCCACGCTAAAAACTCGCGCCAAATAAATTCGGCAGAAGCTAAGTAACATAATACAAATTATAGTCCTTTTTGCTATCGCGTATGCGGAGCATGCTAACCCTAAAAATTACCATAATTGGTATTATATTAAATAGCCAACGCCACAACAGCAAAAAGGCTGTTCATCCAAACATCTCCTTAAGCCTTTTTGCTGAGCCGTAATTCAGTGCACTTAGATCTGTCATGGTCCTTGTGCTCGGTAGCGGTATTTTTTATATCAGTATAGCTCCATAAAATTTTCAATTGAAAATAATCGAAAATTTTATCCAGCTATACTGTTTACTAAAGGCTGCAAGATATACAGCAAAGCTGTAAACCTTGCAATGTATGCGGCACTCCCTCCGGTCAAACATAGCCGCAGCCACAGGCGTATGGTATAATTATTTATTATTGAAAGTAGAGAATAAAAAAAGCTTAGGTATTAATACCTGAGCTTTTTTCATTTAGGGTTAAACAATTGGTTATACTAAAAGTATCAATAAAATCATACTGTAAGAAGTTGAAAGGATTAGTTTTATCAACAAAATCAATCCTTCTACTGAAATTATTTTAATGGCATTTATCATCTACAATAAAAAAAGAGCCGCAAAGTTAAGGTTGTCGCCTGGCGGATTGGCAAGGTCAGGCTCTGTTTTGCAAAAAAAATCTCCACACTGATTGCGGCATAGTATAAGGCATTTATTTTTTATTTAGCCGCAATCAGGTAGTATTTTTTTTGCAAAAACCTTGACCAACCGCCGTCGTCAACCTACAATAAATGCTTTCTTTTTTAATTTTTTTGCCGGGTTTTTAGCTCGGTTTTTTTGTGTTTTTTCTTTTGTTTTCAATTAGGGTTTTAGGCTCGGTTTGCATCAAAGGCAACACATTCAAAAATTAAAAAGGTTAGCAAGTAATCTTTTAAAACAATATAATATGTCAAATCAAACAAAAAATCCAAACAAACAAAAACAACTAAAAGTGTCTTTAAGGCATCAGCAAAGGCAACTAAATTACATTTCTGTTCCTGAAATCCGTCTTATGGGTAAGTGGCTAAAGCAGCTCGGGTTTCATAGTGGTCAATCTGTAACCATCACGCACAAGCAAAATAAAATCCTCATAGTAGCTAACCAAAAAAACACTTCCTATGCTAAAAACTAAAATCAAATGTCATAAGCTGGGTATGCAATATACCCAGCCACATTTTTTCATTTTAAATAAAGGCTTCCACTCTGGCAAGCCTGCTCCCGAGTATTGGTCAAACTGTTTTGTGTTTTTAGCAGATTGCGAAGAAGAAAGAGAGTTCTTCTACTTTCTAATTCTAGGCTTATGGGAGTTGCAATTATTCCTACCTCACTTAACTGGTTCAGTTGTTCAATTTATCAGAATAAATGATTTTATAGATATCGTAGAGGAGTGTGTAAACCATGTAAACACGGGCGAGCGTAAATTCGAAGATATTCAAAATTCCCTAAAGCAAATAGAGCAATGTAAAGTAACTCTTCAAAAGCAAGTAGCCACTTTAATGCAACTTCGCAAATCTATTTTCCATTCCTACCTTAAAAAAAAGTAAAAAAAAAAAAACCCTGGCCTTAAGCCGGGGGTTTAGTTACCTTACCCAAAAAAAGTAACAAGATTAAATCTTAACACAAAATTAATAAACATCTACATAAATAAAAAGCCGTCCACTCGGGACGGCTTTAATTTTAACAAAATTTTAGCTGAGGTTCAGTTTTTAAACTTCCTTAATAGCCATTTCAATAACACAGTCATACTAAAACTAACCACAGCGCCAAGCGCCGCAAGGATAACTGTTTTTATGATGTCTGATGAACCTATGTTCACCACTATGGTTAAGGCCGTGCCTGAAGCAGTACCCAGAATAGTTCCGTTTGCTATGTTACCTTGTGTTGACATAGAAATTATCCTGCGTCTGCTTTTGTTAGCTTACCACTGAAATTTGCAGAAATTACAGCGTCTGCATAATTCGGTAATGATCCTGGAGTAATACTAATGTAAATAGCATCCTCTGTTTTGTCACCGGCATTTCTCCCTGCATCTGCTTTTGTCAGCTTTGATGTTGCCGTGATGGCCTCAATCATTTCGCCGCTTTCTTCATCGCGTACTTTAATTTTTACTTCTACCTCTGTGATAGAACTTGTTTCTTCTTCCATAAAAAAGATTTTTAATAGTTGATATAAAATTTTAATAAACATGTTATAGTGTTTTATTCACTGTTTTTACTGGTCGCTTTTAACTGCGAATTGACTTACCGCGGTCGCAACACTTCCAGCAACTACCAAGTAACCGCCAATCGTTATGACGGCAACTGGAAACGAAACTGGCGCTGAAACGATTGCACCTCCAACAGCCGCGAGACTTAATCCAACCGCACGCATGATGCGAAAGAATTTTGGAGTCGGTGATTGTGCTCTTTGAAGTAAATTCATTTTATTTCTTTTTAATAATTAAATAAACAGATCCATTTTCCAAACCTTCGTTTACTTTTTCGATAAGCTTCGTTAAGGCTTTTTTAGAACTTGATCCGCAACCGGCGCTAGTTAACTTTGTCACTGGAGCAATGCAACCTTTTAATTCTTTTAAGGCATCATTTGCAGGGTGTATCAAGATTCCTTCTCTGTCCAACACTCCTGTGATTAATAAATGCCAACCGAACTCTTTGTTGCAAAGAATCATTACAGAATATTTTCCTTCAGGGATACAGGATATTTTTTTCTCATTATTCTTCCATGGTAATTCAATTGTAAAACAAATTGATTCTCCATTGTGAAGTATTTCTCCATTTGTACCCTGCGGAAAATATTCTCGTAATAATTCTAGTTCCATCTAGCTAACCTCAACAACTGCTAAAGCGTTGTACGATCCATTTTTAAGGGTGTACTGCGCGCCATTCATCTCTTGAAAGAATTCGATCTGTAATAAAAACAGATTGGTTCCTGCTCCACCTGGCACGTTTTGTGGATTGAGCGAGACTTGATTCACAGTGGCGTCGATAGGAATGTTCACGGCATTCGTAAGCTCAACCGTGCTGATTCCTGTAGCAAAATCAATTTGAGCCCATGCACCTTTTAACGTCATATGCGTTGCTCCTGAAGGAAACGCAATGTCATTTGCTGGTACAAGATTTGGAATTGAAAATTTACCACTTACAACATCAACAGAATATGGCTTAAATAGAACTGCGCCTAAAATGGCACGGTTGTTAAAATTGAAGCCTTTTAAAAGTGCCATCGCTGCTGGATTTGCCAAAGCAGTACCAACAGTTCTTGCTCCTCTAACCGAAGTTGAATCGAGGTTTTTTATCTGCGTCATTATCTTTGTTAACCTTGACACTAAACGGTTATCGGCAGCGCTCATAAGCATTGGTCGCAAAGCATCACGCAGTACTTTACCTGCGTTAGCTGATGATCCAAACTCAGCTCCATTTTCCCTAGTTCGGACGAATGCCGGGTCATTTTTTATTCTGTCAGCATCTATGCCGCCTTTTTCACGAGCTAGATTGCCGTCCTGTGTTTTGTAAAAAGTAATATCTCCGATAGTACCTTTTAATTTGATTATACCTTTTTGTCTTGCCATATATTTATTATGGAATTTTTAAATGATTAATAAATGATTGAATTGGGAAAAGTGTTGCAACACATCAAACAAAATTGTATCGCGAATAAATCTGCTTGACGAAACAAAATTATTCTACCAACTCTCCGAAAGCAAGTATGCTGGCAGTTTTCATAGCCATTAGTGAGCTTTAGATTGTTTTAGCTGTTTTATATTTAAAAGGAATAAAATATCTTGAACGTGCCAAAAGGCAGTCATAAGTATAGATAAAGCATGGATAAAGTATGAGCGGCACCAAAAGGATATGTATCTACCCAAAAGACGTTATGCGTATAACAGGTAAGGGAGAAAAGTATAGTAGAAATTACCTAGAAAAGATTCGTGAGAAACTACAAAAGGAAGAACACCAGTTTATAAGCGTTGAAGAATTCTGCGATTACACAGGATTAAAAAGTGAACAGGTACGCCAGTTTATGAACGATTAAAAAAGGTGGGAAATAGGGCAGAGGTTTTGAACATTAGTAGCCAGAATTTTGTTTAAAAATACCTGCCCAATTTCTAGTCTGCTTTTATTGAAAAAGGCAATTATATGATTAAATTTGTTTTGATAAGATTTGGAAGCGTTTGATTGGTGAGTGAATCGGTGAGTATTAAAAAGCATAGCTTTGAATGGCTTGATATAAAAGGCGAGAACAAAAGGTTACAAATCCCTCGGTCTCCGCAAATAAATCAAAAAGTTTGGGCTTTGCTCAAACTTTTTTTGTTTTCCCTAAGCGCATAAAGCTTTTTCAGCTTTGATGGGTGAAAGGGAAAACAAAAAACAAGGCTCGTTTTTCACGAGCGTTGTTTTGTATTGTGACTCAGGGAGGTACTAGGGATCATGTTAATAATCCAAACTTTTTGTTTTTCCTAAGCGCCTTCGTAAACTTCTATTTCCCCAACACTTTCCCTTCATTTTCAGCTTTAACATCACGTTGTTCCACCTTAATTTTTCCGAAATTAAACGAGATGCTTATGTTTAGACGTCGCGTATCACTCGAATCAAAACTCTCCCATTTTTGATTTTGAAAATCTGCAGTACTTAGAAATACTTCAGTGAAAAAGATATCGTTAATTCCAATTGAAATATTTAATTTATTTTCTAAAAACGATTTTTTTAAAGCGGCACTGGCCGCCCCGCGTCCTTTGTATTTGTTTCCTATTCCTAACCAAGCGCTCCAATAATACGCAGTGAGTTCAAACTTTGTATTTTTCGGCAAAAGAAACGTGTTATTTAACCATTCGTAATGAGGGATTGCAGAGGTGGAGTAATTCTGTCCATTTATTTTACCGGTATAACTTATGTAATAGGTGCCGAAATTAAAACTTACTGTCCACCGTTTCGTTACATTTTTTCTTACAAAAAACGAGTACCTAAGAATATCAAAACCATTTAAGTTAGCGGTTATCCAAGTTGTTTCTTTGGTAGAATCATTTTGCATGGGATAACCCACAATGTTTGATTGAATGTGTGTGAGACTAAGTGAATTATATACGGTGCTCTTATAAACATAATTAAAATTGATATTATGGCTGTAGGATGGATTAATAAATGGATTGCCCGTGCTTGACGTTAAAATATTTACAAATGATTTGTAAGGATTAAAATTATTATAGTTCGGTCTATCAATTCTTTTATTGTATGCCAATGAAAAGGTGTGATTTTTTGATCTGTTATAATCAATACTTAAGACAGGAAACAGATTGAAATAATTTCTGTGGTAACTTAAACTTGTCTCTATGCTTTGTGTTTCAATTTGCGTGTTTTCAGCGCGTAGACCTAACTGCAAATTAATTTTTTTAAAAGCTTTACTTAAATTAAAATACCCAGCGCCAATTTTTTCGAGGTATCTGAACTTGTTTGTATACGTACTGTCCGTTACAAATTCATTTGTTAAATTGTTTTTATTTTGAAAAATATAATCGCTCTGTACATCCTGAAAACTGCCCTTCACGCCGGTTTCTAAATCAATTGTTTTGGTTAACTTTTTTTCAAAATCTAACTTAGAAGTTAAGTAATTAAAATTAATTGTGTTGTTACTTGTAAAATCTTTCGCGGGTAAACTTGGCTGATCTAAACTGTCTAAAAATCTATTTTGAAAATTTCCTTCATATACATCTACATATGGTCCGTAATAATCCGTTGAAAAAATAAGTTTCGTTCCGACTGTGTCAAATAAATGTTCTGCGTTTATGTTGTAGTTGGAATAGTACCAATAATTCGGCAGTGTTTTTTTTAAAATCAAACGATCATACCCTTCTGTATTATTGCTAAAATTAGTGGTACCGCTTACATCATTGTTTCCGTAACCCGGCATGAATGAAAGTTTACAGCCGATAATGTTTTTTTTATTTAAATACCAGTCCGCCCCAAAGTCAAAAGTTAAAGTGCGGTTATCGTAATTATCAATAATGAGTTGGTTAATCTGCGTGGTTTCTGAATTGTATGTGACAGATTTATCAAACCTGTTTAACTGATGTGTTACTCCTTGATTCCCACTAATGTTACTAAAAAAATTAAAACGTCTGCCCTTATAATTAAGAGAAAGTGCTCCGTTGGTTTTTTCGTAAAACCCTTGGGAATAAGTCGCATTAAAACTGCCACTAAACCCAACTAACTTGATTTTTTTTGTTCGGATGTTGATGATACCTGCATTTCCAGAAGCGTCGTATTTAGCAGGAGGGTTATTAATCACCTCTATTTTTTCAACAGAGGAAGCATTCATGCTTTTTAATAAATTAATGAGTTGCGCTCCGCTTAATTGCTGTGGTCTATCGTCCATGTACAACTTCGCACCTGCTTTTCCTTGTATGGAAATTACATCGTTCTCAACAGAAACACCTGGCAAGCGAGATAATAAATCATAAACAGAATTACCAATGGCAAGCGGACTTCCTTCAATGTTTACAGTAATATTTCCATTTTTAAATTCAAGGGGATCTTTGATAGTCACAATGCCAACCTCCTTTAGATCAATTCCGCTGCTTTTGAGTTGAACTGGATTTAAGGCGACATTATTTATAGAATCAACTTCTATAGGATCAGACCAGGTTGGAGCAAAACCTACATGGTCAATTTTTATGAGGTAGATTCCTTTTGGAATCTTTTCAAAAACAAACGATCCTATTACATCTGTGAGATTACCCTTATATATAGAGCTGTCGGCTTTTGCCAGCAGACCCACTGCGCAAAACGAAACTGGATTACTTAAAGAATCGATAACGCTTCCTTTAATTAAAACCTGTGCCTCAGAGCTTACTAGTACAAGGGTAAAAAAGCAAATTAATATGGGCTTCAAAAGATGTTGTATTAAAGATGCATAAGTTATACACCCATAATACAAATTAGTTCAATGGTTACAAAAATAAATTCTACAACAGCGCTTAACTAATTCGCTTCAGAGTACTTTTTAAAGTTATCTAGAATCGCTTGCCAACCTCCTTGTTGCATATCTACGGGATTTTCACTCTCCGCATCAAAGCTCTCAACGATCTTAACACCTTTTTCAGTTTGACTAAAATGTATTTTTACTTTTCTGTCATCTCCAAGCGTGTATTCTATCTTTTCATTTGGAACTATTGAGGTATAAATTCCTCCAAAATCAAAACTCATACTGCCATCTTTTGCAGCCATGGTGCTGCTGAACTTCCCGCCTACTTTTAAATCATTTTCAGACTTTGGTGTATGCCAATCTGGTGAAGCATTGTTCCAATTCATAATATGTTTTGGTTCCGTCCAATATTTCCATGCTTTTTCAATTGGAACATTTACTGTAGTTTCTACTGTAATCACAGTTGGTGTTTTTGTATTTTTCATAGTATAAGATTTAATAATTTATACAAAGTTAAAGTCAAAAAATTAATTTACAGTTCCCGATACCGACAGTTTATGGGTTAAGTGCGACATTTAAAATTTTACAAAACAAGGTCTTCAAATAAACGTTTTGCGGTTTTTTCTAGGTCTACTGACATTCCTGGGTGAGGGCGTGATGTCTGAATCACTGAACTTCTAACGGCAGTTAGCCAACGAAAGCGAGACGGCAAATCCATTTCTGCTATCTTGCCTCCACTCTTTTCTCCATCGGCAATTTTTTCAAACGATTGTAAATTTGATTTTAGCTGCTCAAAATCTAAGTCTCCAGAAAAACAAGCTAAGCGCTTTTCATTTAAAGCGAAATATACTTTAATAAATTTTGCTTTTTTACTAAACAAAATTATTCCTACGTTCACAAATTCTTCGCGTTCTACTGCAGGTAAAACACGAATAACTGAGTACTCATATAAGTGTTTTTCTTGCATTTTCTGCTTCGTTTAAAAATAATTCGGAGTGCTTGTTCCGAATAGATAAAAATTTAAAATAGATCTCTCGTCTTTGCTCTCGTGTTTCCTCAGAGTCTTCCCACATTAACCATTCATCAGGAATGAGTTCCACAATTGATTTTAATTTTTCATCCGTTAATAATTTACTAAACTCAGAGTCTACATCTTTCAATTGATTTGCTTTGTTTAACAAGACATGTTCTTTAATATACGCAAAAGGACTCTTGGCTTTGGCTTCCCAGTCTGTCCAAGTATATTGGAAATTAAGACAAGAACCATGATCAATCAACCACAACTCCTTGTTCCAAATAAGCATATTGGTATTTTTAGCAGAGCGATCAATATTCGTTATAAAAGCATCTAACCAAACAATTTGCGAAGCCAATTTAGAATCGACTTTAGTTACAACCGGATCGAAATTAATTGCACCTGATAAAAAATGCAATCCAAGATTTAATCCTTGACTCGCTTTTAATAGATCTTGAATTTCTTCATCTGCTTCAGTCCTACCAAACGCTTCATCAAGATTTGCGAAAACAAGTTCTGGTAATTTTAAGCCCAATGCGCGCGCAATTTCACCGCCTATTAATTCAGCAATTAAAGATTTTATACCGTGACCATTTCCTTTAAATTTTAGAACATATTTAAAATCATCGTCGGCTTCCGCTAATGCAGGCAAAGATCCTCCCTCACGAAGAGGTTGAATATAACGGGTAACATTAACAGTTCTTAAAGAAGTACTTTGCATTTTCAAATGTAAGATTTAAATTGTTCGTTTCTGAATTCCTAAAAACTTTACGCAGTTAATTTTACCAAAGTTTTTGCCTGAATTCTTCCACCATCCAAAAAGGATTTTCTTTGAATTTTATCCAATCTACTAATAAGCTTTTTTGTAATTCTTCCAACATCTCTTTGGTTTCTGGACTATATTTCTCGTAATCTTTTTTATACTTGGGATTTAAAATAAATTTTTCAAAGTATTCAAGTAAATTAAAACAGATGGTGAATTGTCCACAAGCTATAATAGAATCAGCCATACTGTATTTACCTTTTAATTCCTCTTGAGTAAACCAAAGCGTGGTGCCTTTTGTTAATGCCCGCGCTGAAACTTCCATTATTTTTTCTCCTGGTTCAACAATTTCAGGACTGAAATACGGATATTTCTTTTTCCGCTTTGCTACCTCTTCCTTAGTGAGTTCAAACACGGCATTCATTATTAATCGTGGTTTCCAGCCGGTATCACTATAAACGCGTTCAAAACCGAACCAACGCATTTGTTTGATAAATACCTTTGTCACCATTTTCACTACAGAATTTCTGCGATTGACAAGTAAGTTGTTTAATGTTCCAAACTTCATTTTATCCACATGGCGCATGCGTTTAATAAAAAAATAAGGGATTCCAAACCGCTTAGCCAAACCTACAAAACCTCTTGACAAAACAAGAAACACAAATGCTACCAGAATACCCAAAGTTCCTATCATTGAAAGAGACATGATCGCAAATTTATTGTCTAAAAAAGATGCTATGGCAATCAGAACCCAACCAAGAATAAAACCGCTTATTCCTATGTACTGCATCAACTTAAAACTCCAGCCATCAATAAATGGGACTTTATCCCGATTACTTCTTACGTAGCTTTCCATACTAGGATTTGTTCCATCAGAAATAATATAAAGATCGACGGCTTTTTTATCTCTTGATCGAAACTCGTGCAAATGTTCAGGATAATTCTTCATCCGCTCTTCGGAAGTGATCACGGCATCAACGCCCTGGTTATCATCTACGCCCCCATCCATTAATCCTACCGGATAAACAATTTTTTCACCATCATAAGTCATCTGAGGCAATAGTGATTTATCGTTTAATTTTTTTGACCCCGGGTAAGTAAAATCATCTGGAAAATTAATTGGCTCAAATCCAAACGGTACACAGGATGAAGCTGCAATAATATCGGCCAGTCTTATTTCTCGAGCAACATCGGAAGAAATTTGAATTTTTTTATTGCCGATATACTCGACAATACTTGTGTTGATAGAATGAAGTTCGGTTTTTTGAAAATGAAACGGAAGCGCAAAATGAAACTCCGTTGCATTAAAATTTATTTCTTTTAAATGGATTTGTTTTTCTCCCCAAAATAAATCGAAAGTAGCAGATTCAAAATCGCGGTGATACATAGCAGCAAAAGAATTAATAAGACTACGTTGCCGTCCCGTATGCCAATTGGCATCTTCTGCAAGATATTCCAAAGCCTCTTCAACCAAGTCTTTCTTGGTCATAAAATCTACTATATTTTTATAGCAATCTTCAAAACTTCCACCTTTTTTTATAGTTGCAGCATACTTTACTCCTAAAAAGGTACCACCTGATACACTAGATAAAATGCGTACTCTTTCTAAAAGACTAACACCTTCAATTTTTTTTAATGAAAGGTATGATATTAAACCAAGGTGGATGCTAGTAGCGCGAAAGCCTCCACCAGACAATGAGACTGCAATATTTTGAAATGGTTGTTTAGGAAGATGTGCTCTTCGCTTGACTTTTGGTTTAACAGATTTTGGTGCTTTAATCTCCATATAGTCTTTACAACTTCAAGATAGTAATTTTTAATAGCAAAAACGAGTAACAGAACATTTACTTTAAAAGAGTCAAAGCTCCTTCACTCAACAACTTTGAACCGTAAGGAATACACTCCTCATTAAATACTACTTTTGAATCATGTAAAAAATAGCACTTTTCGGCAGTGTCTTTTGCACCAAGAAAATAAAACATAGAAGGAACTTTTCTGGAATAAAACGCAAAATCTTCAGAGCCCAAAATAGCATCGATCGGCATGATTCTCTCTTTACCAAAAATAGACGTCAATGTTTCATTCATACTTGAATGAACATTTTTATCATTTAATAAACTGGGATAGTTAAGATTATACTCAATTGTTATTTTAGCATCAAAAGAAATTTCTGTGCCTTTAATAATTTTTTCGATGCGCTCAAGAATCTGATTAAAGGTATCTAAATCTAAAGCACGCACAGTTCCTTCAATAACAACTTTATCTGCAATAACATTCGGTGCAATTCCACCATTAATTTTTGTAAACGAAATAACGGTTGGTTCATGAGGAGGAACATACTTAGCTGCGATTGCCGAAATTGATTGTATTAAACTACTCGCTACCAAAATCGCATCTACTCCTAAATGAGGTGCCACTGCGGCATGTGCCATTTTTCCTGTTATTTGAATCTTAAAAAAATTTGCGCAAGCAAGAGCCTGACCTAATTTATAAGCCAGCATTCCAACAGGCAAAAGTGGATGCACGTGCAAACCCAATGCTGCCTTTACATCATCCAACTCGCCACTCTCAACAACCCGCTGTCCTCCAGATTTTTTTTCGGGATCATCGTACACGCCTTCTTCTGAAGGTTGAAAAATAAATTTAACCGTTCCTTTAAAATCAGCGTCCTTAAGTAAAGATGCTGCGCCGAGAAGCATAGTTGTATGAACATCGTGACCGCAGGCATGCATTAATGGTGTTTGCAAACCATTTTCACCAGTCATCTTTTTTATGCTTTTAAATTCAAGATTTGTTTCTTCTAAAATTGGTAAAGCGTCCATGTCGGCTCGCAGTGCTATGCAAGGGCCGTCGCCTTTCTTTAACGTAGCTACCACACCTGTTCCTGCAATTCCAGTTTTAAAAGGAATTTGCAACTCTTTTAATTCTTTTGCAATAAGTTTCGCAGTATCATTTTCTTGATAACCAATTTCAGGATTTGCATGAATTTGTCTACGAATATCAACTAGTTTTTGAAACAATCCCTTATCCATAAACATGTTTTTAAGAGTTAAACATTGTCTAAGTTAAGTTTTTTCATGACTATTAAAAACGAAATTTAAAATCCACTCAGCAATTTAATTTCATTTCTGTATAAAATTAATTTCTTTTCGTTTTCCAATTGTTTTAAAAGCCGCGATATAACCACCCTGCTAGTACCCATCTCTTCTGCAATTTGGCTATGAGATAGTTGTATCGCTGATTTCCCGAACACCTTTGCTTTATCTTTTAAATAGTTAACTAGTCGTTCGTCTAACTTTTTAAAGGCCACGCTCTCTAAAGATCGTAGTAGCTCGTTAAACCGTTGTGTAAAACTGCTGAATATATAGCTTTTCCAACTTGGATACTTCATCAACCATTCATCCAATTTCTCATGCGGGATTTTAATTATTTCCGCATTGTCTTCAGCAATGGCTTTTACCTCACTTAATTTAGACTCCATGCAACAAGCATAAGCCATCGCGCAACTTTCGTTACTACTTAAATAATACAGGATAATTTCTCTTCCCTCTTCGTCTTTTCGCATTACTCTGAGTGTACCGCTAATCACAATAGGCATAAACCGTACTTTCTTTCCGTAATCCATCACAACCTCGCCTTCTTTTACCTGAGTAATTTCAGCAAGTTTTAATATTTCATCAACGAGTTGTTTTTCGAAAATGGGAGCCAGTTTTTCTCTTAAAATTTCAGAGAGCATAATTCTATTCTTAGATTTTTTGTTAATTTAATGTCTAAGATAAGGTTTAAATTAAGCATGTAACTTAGGTTACATATCAAAAGCAAAAATAAAACGACCTTTATTAAACTTTAAAGAGATTCTATGAAAATTATCGGGAAATACGCAGCCTCCAATTTTATCGTCCAACAGGGTTTAACTTTGGATACAGATAAAAAATGCTTCACTAAAACAATCAAACTGCTCTCGCTATTTAATTTTAATGAAGCTTGTAAAAAATTACCGAGATTAGACTATATACTTATGTTTAGAACACTCTACGCTAAATGTGAGCCATGTGAAATGGAAGACTTTGAAAACAATTCCATGATTCAATTATCTTTAGTGTACAATAAAAACCGAAGATTAATCATACATGAATCGAAAGACTTAAACGAAATAAGAACGACAGCCGGCCAACTTGCTAGTAGTTTTAATTTGAAAATACGTGATAGCGCAACTGATAGGAGAAATCCGAAATGGCTTAGCAATGAAGAAATCGGAGTTTAAAATATCGAATAATTTATTTTTTCAATACCGACACTTGCCTGTTTTTCTGGTTAAAAAAAGCAATCATTTACTAGTTTCAATATATTCTAGTTTATAATTGCCAATGTGTTTTTCACTATTAAGAATTAATCGCCTTTGTTTAAAATAATTAAGAATTCCCGTGGTTAGAATAACGAAAGAAATTACAAAAAAAGAAATTTCAATCACCCGAACTTCTTTAAGCTTCAACAGACTTTCTAAGCTTAAGGCTCCAATTAAGAAGTAGAGTGATGTTCTAATAAACGCCAGTAATGTTGTTTGATTAGCCATGTGAGTCCTTTGCATGGCAAGATTTTCACGCAGTATAAGATCTTTGTTTATTTTAGTTTCAAGTTCGTTCATAATAATTTTGGCATAGAGTTTT
This sequence comes from Aurantibacillus circumpalustris, assembly GCF_029625215.1. Classification (GTDB taxonomy): domain Bacteria; phylum Bacteroidota; class Bacteroidia; order B-17B0; family Aurantibacillaceae; genus Aurantibacillus; species Aurantibacillus circumpalustris. The sequence goes on along the minus strand of NZ_CP121197.1, from coordinate 2,030,665 downwards.
AGTTCTCAGACTTTATTTCCTCAAAACTAACTTCTTTATTTGCAGTAGTTTCATGTTTATCTTGACTAATGCCACAGCCGCCAGTACCACAACATCCAACATTAAACACAGCCATTCCTGCAAATACTGCTCCTAGCAAAATTGATAAAGTGTCACTGTTCACGATGCCTTGCACCAAAATAAATAATCCTAAAGCAACTCTCACGACCCTTAAAAAACTCCAATTTTTTAAAATAGCTTCCATAAGAATTAATTATTACAGTTTATGTTTTGCCAAGGTCCTTTGTTCTCTACACTTTTAATGCCAGCGCTTTCTAACTGACCCTTAGCAACCCCTGCCCGTCCGCCGCTGCGGCAAACCAAAACAACATGCTCGTATTTTTTTAATTCTTCAACTTTATTTTGAATTTGATCTAAAGGGTAATTAACCGAGCAATCTGCATGACCATCATTTTCCCACTCTTCAATGGTTCTTACATCTACTATTATTTTATTTTCTGTTTTCATTTTGTTTGATTCGTTTAAAGTTGAATTTGTTTCTTTCGTTGTTGTTGGAGAATTACAACTACTCATCCCTACTATAACCACAATAATTATTAGTACTTGTAAAATGTTTTTATTTTTCACTTTATTAAGAAGTTTGAAGTTTACTCTGGCAAACAAAATCTGATTTAGGAACACCCGCTTCAGCGATTGCTTTTAAGCCACCCTCTACTTCCTTAAAATTATGAATTCCTCTTGCCTTCAATATGCTCGCAGCGATCATGCTTCTATAACCTCCTGCGCAATGCAAATAAAACGGTTCATCCTCTTTCATAAAGTTAAACCAGGTATTAATATCCGATAAAGGTCTACTAAATGCTTCTTCAACGTGTTCAGCCGCATATTCAGAATCCTTTCTGACGTCAATTACTTTTGTCTCACCTACCTTTAATTCTGTTTTGAATTGTTGTGCCGTGATGCGATTAATTGTGTCGATTTCTTTTCCTGATTTAATCCACGATTCCATTCCACCATTTAAATAACCAATCACATTATCAAATCCTACACGAGATAATCTTGTTACACTTTCTTCTTCTTCACCCGCTGATGTAACCAAAATAATTGGTTGTTTAACATCTACGATCAAAGATCCAACCCATGGAGCAAAATCACCACGCAATCCAATATTAATCGAGCGCGGAATAAATCCTTTATAAAACACGTCAGCATCTCTAACATCCAACAACAAAGCTTCCGTTGCTTCCATGGCTAACTCAAGTTCTCCGGGACTTAAAGGATTTAATCCCTTTTTAAGAACGGTATCAAAACTTTCTATTCCTTTTTTATTCATGGCTACATTCATACCAAAATAACCTGGCGGAGGAAGCAATCCATCTGTAACTGCTTTTACAAACTCTTGTTTATTTGGTTGATTTAAAGCGTAATTCATTTTCTTTTGATTCCCCAAAGTGTCCACCGTTTCTTTCATCATGTTTTTTCCGCAAGCACTACCTGCGCCATGAGCGGGATAAACAATAACATCGTTCGCTAAAGGAATTATTTTTGTATTTAATGATTCATACAACAATCCGGCAAGTTCTTCTTGTGTCATAGAAGCTGTCTTCTGTGCTAAATCTGGTCTGCCAACATCTCCTAAAAATAAAGTGTCACCGCTAAATAAGGCATAGTCTTTTCCGTTCTCATCTCTTAAAAGAAAACAACTGCTTTCCATAGTATGGCCAGGTGTGTGTAAAACCTTAATACTTACATTTCCCAATTTAAATTCTTGTCCGTCTTTAGCAATAGTAGCTTCAAATTCAGGATTCGCGTTTGGACCATATATAATTGCAGCACCAGTTTTTTTGCTCAAATCCACATGTCCCGAAACAAAATCCGCATGAAAATGTGTTTCAAAAACATATTTAATTTTTACATCATCTTTATTTGCCCGATCAAGATAAGGTTGTACCTCACGCAATGGATCAATAATAGCCGCCTCACCATTAGAAGTTATGTAGTAAGCACCTTGTGCTAAACATCCTGTATATATTTGTTCAATTTTCATGTTATACATTTTATTTTCATCAAAGGTAAAGACTTGATTCCTCAATGAATGTAACATTTATCACTTTTGAAACTGATTAATATAAGTTTATAACCAGTTAGTTAGTAAGAGCTTGATACTTATTTTAAAAAGTGGAAATGAATTAGATCAAACCCAGACATAGATCTTTCAAATGCCCATTTAGCCTTTAACATTCAATAACTTGAATTCTCAATGAAAAAACCTAATTTTATCCAATATTATGAGAGATTTTATTTGGACTTTAATAATTGTTTGGCTCATTTACAAAATTGTAGATATCTTTAAAAGTAGCTCTGCTAAACGCTCTTTTAACAATTCCCAGACCGAGAACAAAACAAATGTCCACAGTTCACCAAAAGAAAAAGATATTAAAAATGCCGTAAAAAAACACTTGAATAACGAAGGCGAATACGTTGATTTTGAAGAAGTGAAATGATTTTGAATCTTGTTTACTGCGAAGAACTTCCTAACAACTGATTTCTGTCAACTGCATACTGCCAACTGATTTCCGCCTACTGCTCACTGCCAACTCTCTTAGTGTCTCTCAGTGTCCTTAGCGCCTCCGTGGTTAAAACTGCAAACGTTCTAACCCTTCGCCGCTTCCATATTCCCCACAAACTCATCAAATAAATAACGAGCGTCTAACGGTCCCGGACATGCCTCAGGATGATATTGAACAGAAAATGCTTTATAATTTTTTAGGCGAATACCTTCAATAGTTTTGTCATTTAGGTTAACGTGACTAATTTCTAAGTTTGGGTTACTATTAATTTCTTTTTCGTTAACCGTAAACCCGTGATTTTGTGAAGTAATTTCACTTTTTCCACTAATGATGTTTTGTACAGGATGATTAATTCCTCTATGTCCCGTATGCATTTTGTAAGTACTGATACCTTGAGACTGAGCCAGTAACTGATGACCTAAACAAATTCCGAAAAGAGGTTTACCCAAAGCTAAAAAATCCTTTACTGCTTCCGTTTCTTTTTTCATCACACCAGGATCACCAGGACCATTGCTCAACATGATTCCATCTGGATTAAACGCCGCAAGATCTTTTGCTGAAGCGTTCATTGGAAAAACTTTCAAATAACAATCACGTTCAACAAGCGAGCGTAAAATATTTTTCTTAGCGCCATAGTCCATTACAGCAACTTTATATTTGGCTTTTTCGTTGCCTACATTATAGGCTGTTTTACAACTTACTTTAGAAGACAATTCCAAACCTTCCATGCTGGGAACTTTCGCCAATTGTTTTTTCAATACTTCAACATCTAATATTTCAGAAGAAATAATACAATTCATAGCTCCTTTGTCACGAATGTGTCTTACGATAGCACGGGTATCCACATCACAAATAGAAACGATGTTTGATTCTTCAAAATATTGTCCTAGGCTTTTCTGAGCGCGGGCTCTGGAAAAACCTTGGTTGAATTTTTTGCAAACCATTCCTGCAATTTTTATAGAATCACTTTCCACTTCATTTTCTTCCACACCATAATTTCCAATGTGAGAATTTGTCATCACAACAATTTGTCCAAAATACGACGGGTCAGTAAAAATCTCCTGATAGCCACTCATGCCGGTGTTAAAACAAATTTCTCCTGATGTGGTACCGATTTTTCCAGCGGCTTTACCTTCGAACACTTTTCCGTCTTCCAGCAAAAGAATAGCTTTTGGAAGAGAAGAATACTTTAATTGCATAGATTTTAGAGCTAAATTTCTAAACCCCGAAATTACAGTTTTAATCCTTTAATTTTGCTTCTGTTAATTTGTTCTTAAAAACTAAATTTTTGCTCGCCCAACCTTTCTAAAATATCTCCCTCAGACCACTATTTATAAGGAAAACTGTAAGTGAAAACCTCTAAAATAACTCAAAAAAATTCTATTTTTCTCAAAATTTGTTAATTTAAATTTCTCTTTTTATATTTACGGGTTAGTAAAACCTACCTGTGGGTGAGTGAAAACAACTATTTAAAAATAACTTTTGCGTAAATTTAGCTACATTAATTCCTATACTATGAAAAGAATACTTTATTCTTGTTTTATCATCTTCTCTTTGCTTTTTAGTCGTGAGGCAAATGCTCAAACCCCTCAGTACTCAATATCAGCGAATCCGCAATGTGCTAACTCGTCAGGTGTTTATACGTCAACAGCGGCTATTGTTGCCGAGGTTACAGGCGCAACAAGTTATTCTTGGCAGGTTATTACCGCTACAACGCCATGTGCTCAAACCATAACACCAATTAGTACGGGTACCCTCTTAAGTTCTTCAACAGTTACCAATGATGCAATAGTAATTAGTCTGGCTTGCTGCGGAGACTATACGGTTATTTGTTTTGGTTGGAATGGGGGAACTTTTATTCAAAATGCATTTATTTCTCAATTCCAATCTGGTGGTCAAGCTTCAGGGGTTATTTATTGTCCAAACGGCGCAAGTATAACGGCTTCTAGCCAAAATATTTGCCGTGGCTCTTCAACTACACTAACAGCAATTTCAGCAGGTATTGCCACTTATACTTGGAGTGACGGATCAATAACCGCAGCTCCTAACAATACAATTGCCTTTTCACCAACCGTAAACACGTGTTATACCTACACAGGTACAACCTCTGGTGGTTGTACAGTTACTCCTTTGTCTCCAGTCTGTGTGTCTGTTCAAGCAATCACCGCAACCGTTAGTCCGGCTACACAATCCATGTGTTTGGGTAGCCCTGTTAGTTTTACGGCTTCCACAACTGTTGTAACCGGCACAAATGTTACAGCAGGCACTTCCGTAACCGGCTATCAGTGGTATTCTCCTATCCCTTCTGCATTGGGTACCGCATCTACTCAAACAGCACCTGCCGTCAGCGGGCCTTTTACTGTGGTTGTTACACATACAGGTTCCGCGGGCACATGTACCACTGTGGCAACTGCCGCCGTTGTGATAACAACAAGTATTCCCGTCTCTATTACCCCTTCCAGTTTTTCTATTTGTCCTAACCAGTGTTTAACCCTCACAGCTGTCTCCATTCAAACCGCCTCGGGCAGTTATACTTGGACTCAAAGTGCAGGTGGGCCGCCAAGCTTTACAGGCAATCCTGCGGTGAGATGCTCTCCCGGAGGTCCATCAACCCTACCCAGGTCTTACACGGTTGTTGGTGACTATTTCGGTTGCCCTGGCACAGCTACCATTACCATTGGCCTCCTGGCGCTCACGCCAACACTAACATCTTCAGCACTTACTTCATGTCCAGGCAGATCCATAACGCTCTCGGCTGGCACCACTCCTGGTACCACTTATACATTTCAAGCCATTCCTTCAAGCGGTACCCCGACAAATTATATTAACAAAGCAGCCACAACAACACCATCTGTTGCCCATACTCCGGGTACCACTTCTGTTTTCCCAATCCAATATTGCCTCTCAACCTATAGCGCGGGTTGTACAGGTACCACCTGTCTTGTAGTGTCTTCAAGAACACTCACGCCTACGTTAATAGCTTCTAGTCCGTCCATTTGTCCAAACACGCAATTCACACTAACAGCTTCTGGCTCTGGGGTGCAGACCGGTTCAACATATACATTTTCCTCAGGTTATAGTGGTAATATTGGAAACGCAAATCCTCTAGCTCATACCGTTGGCGGACCATTTTCACCTTCTGGACAAACCTATTCTGTAACTGTAGACAGTGCCGGTTGTATAGGTACAGGTGTTACAACCATTAATTTATTAACACTTAAGCCAATACTATCCTCTGCATCTCCTTCTATTTGTGCGGGAACATCGCTTACTTTAACCTCTACAGGTGGTGCTAGTACTAATTACACCTTTACTTCTTCTCATCCTGGTTTCGACGGAATCCCTACATCAACTAGTGTCATAGGAACTAATTCATTTGCGCCACACACTCCTCCAGTTCCCACTCCAACGCTCATTACATATACAGTTTCCGTTGATAGTGCAGGTTGTAAAGGTCTTGGCACTTATTCAATTGGTATTCTCGATTTAGGTCCTACTTTAACGTTAACAACAATTCCCGCTTCAGGCTCTGTCTGTCCAGGTACCTCATTTACTGTTAATGCAAGTGGGTCCCTGAACTATTCATTTTTTGCACCTCCTCCATCTGTGTTTTCACCAACCGGAGGTACCAGCCCAAATGGCTTCACAACATTCTCATCGTCAATAACGTCTCCCAATCCTATTCCTATTGCTGGTGTTGTTTATACCGTTCAGGCAGATAGTGTTGGTTGCGTTGGAACCAAAACTTTTGTTATCCGTGAATATCAATTAAATCCTGGTATAATACTTAGTCCCACTATTGTTTGTAGCGGGCAACCAATTACTGTTACCGCTACCAATGTTGTTTCGGGTACATATACCTTTTTTACCGCAACGTCTTTATCTCCAATACCAAGTCTTTTAACAACAGGGCCTTCTACCACAGTTCCTCATAATCCAACAATTCAAACAGTCTATTCTGTTGTTGTAGATAGTGCTGGATGTAAGAGTATATTTCCACCACCTACTGCAACAATAACACTGCTGCCTGATTTAGCGCTTTTACCAAGCACTTCCGCTGCTTCTGTTTGCCCGGGTATAACTACAACGCTTAGTGTTTCTACGCCTACAACGGCTCTCAATTATACATACACTTGGTCGCAAATTACTGGTACAGGTCAAATCACCCCGATTAACTCTCAAAGTATTGTAGCCTACCCGACATCCAACTCTACTTACTCCATTAATGTTTTAGATTCTTTGGGTTGTGTCGGTAACACCGTTATTTCAGTTGGCATAGACCCTGGGCTTTCCTTTCCTATAACTTTGGCATCGTCTGGTTCTACAATTTGTCAAATCTCAGGTCAGGCACCACAAACTGTAACTTTAACCGCAAGTAGTACAATAACCCCAATTAGCCTTGGTGCCGTTAATTATACATGGACACCTAATATTTCTCTCACACCTAGTAATACAAATTATTCGGTAACGTCCGGGCCAAGCGTCACAACCTTGTATACCGTAACAGCAAGTAACGGTTATGGATGTGTCGCTCAAAACACCATTATTGTTCCTGTAGGAACAGTACCTCCAGCTAATACGCCGAATGCTGTATACAGCGGCGTTTGCGTTGGATTTACGTCTACTCTAACAGCTTTCGGCGCCATTTCATATACATGGACAGGTAACACCTTCACAAACGCAATCGCACAACAGTCCATTTCTGTTGGTGCTGGTAGTTATACCGTTTTAATGTCTAATGGAGGAGGTTGTACAAACATCGCTACAAGATCAATCACGCCATTACCGGATCTTATTATCCCTGTTACAGCGTCTTCGCCAACAACGTGTATTGAAAGTAATTCTCCTAAATACTCAAAACCCGTGCACCTTACCGCTACTGGTGCAGGTTCTTATGTTTGGTTCCCTTATAACCCTATTCATATGACTTACTCATTAGGCGCGCAAACGGATGTAAGACCTCCAGTAACTACAATCTACACGGTGGTTGGATCTTCACCAAACTGTGCAGGTAAAGGAACCATTACAGTGGCTGTTATCCAGCAGTTCAGCATGAACGTAACCCCTCCTCTTCCAGCCATGTGTATTGGAGATTCCCTTCAATTAGATGTTGTCAACATAGGAAGTGATGCCGTTGGGCCAGCTTATTCTTATAGTTGGACAGAAGCACTTAATGCGCCTCCAATTAGTATGAGTAATTATTTCACACCATCGGTAATGGTGTATCCTCAAAATACAACTACTTATACAACAGAAGTGCGCGATTCACGTGGTTGTATTTCTTTTCCTAAATTGGTTACTGTAACTGTTCTTCCAAGACCTCTTACGGCAATATCCATCCCAACAATTAACAGTGTTGCAACCAATACGGTTTGTTTTGTTGGATTAAATCCAGGAGCTCTGGATGTAACGATTAACTTAACTGGTAATAATATGAACTTAGGGTTGCAGTTTGGTATTGTACCAACATATAGTTGGATTTCACCTTATGCTCCTCGCCAGTCAATTTTAACTCCAGCTAATAACAATGCAATAACCATTAGTGCTCCCATACGAGAGTTAAATAACTCAGCAATTGCGGTTTACACCTTAATATCGGGTTATAATGGTGTAGTAGGTTGTAAACGTGAAGATACAGTAAGTGTGAGAGTTGTGGATTGTAGGCCGGTAAGGAATTTTACTTTTACTACGGTTGAAAAAAATGATACCATTTGTGCTAGAAATTGTATTACCTATATCAACCAGGCAGATACAATGGCTGGCGGTCCGCAAACTTATACCTGGACTTTTAAAGGAGGCTCACCAGCGATTTCTCACCAACAAAATCCAACCGTGTGTTACAATTTCCCTGGAACATATGATGTGATTTTACAAGTAGCCAATCCTTATCCAAGAATAACACTTAGTGGAGCAGCGCCTGGCAGCACAAATGCACTTGGAGCAGGTAAATACATAACAATTATGGATATGCCGAATGTAACCATAATAACGCCGGGTCAACGTAGGAGTGATACCACCGTTCGATTTGGCCAATCGGTTAATTTAAGCGGTAGTGGTGCACTTTCGTATGAATGGTCACCTAGTTACAACATTACTTCCTTAAGTAAACCTAAAGTAACCGTTAGTCCGTTTAAAACGACACAATACATTCTTACTGGATATAATAGTAAACATTGTTTATCTAGTGATACAATTAATGTAAATGTTATAGAAGATTGTGGTGAAATGTATGTGCCAAATGCCTTTACACCAAATAATGATGGTGTAAATGATGTTCTTTATGTTCGAGGGATTTGTTTGCAGTCATTAAGCTTTATGATATTTAACAGGTGGGGTGAAAAAGTTTTTGAAACTGCTGTTCAATCTGTTGGATGGGACGGAAGTTACAAAGGTCAGGAATTAAATACAGGCGTATTCGTTTATCGACTCGAAGGTAAAACCTACGACGGTAAAGGGTATAGTTCTAAAGGTAATATTACACTTCTTAGATAAAAATTATGCAAACAAAACATATAATAAGGTCGGTTCTAGCTTTCAGTATTCTAGTTCAAGTTGCGAAGGCTCAGGATATTCACTTTTCGCAATATGCTGAAACTCCTTCTTCAATTAACCCTGCTTTGGCTGGTGTTACTTATAATACAAGGATAACTGGAAACTTTAAAAACCAATGGTCTACCGTTGCAACAAAGTACCAAACTTTTGGCGTTTCCTTTGATCAAACAATTAAACACAAAAAACTAAAATCTAGCTATTTTGCCGTTGCGGTTAATATTTTTAGAGATGTTGCGGGTGATGCAAAATTAAGTACCACCAATCCAAATCTCGGAATAGCATACATTCAAAGAATTTCTAAAAAAATGAAATTCTCAGGTGGTGTTCAAAGCGGTTTCTTCTATCGTACTTTGGATGCAAGTAATTTAAGATTTGATAGACAATATGATGGTTATAACTACAACCCAAATCTTTCTTCCGGCGAAACTCCAACAAAAAGTGGAATTAGTTCCTTTGATTTGGGAGGAGGTGTTAACTTAAATTACGTACAGAGTGATAAATTCATTAGCGCAAAAAATTCAGCAAAATTTGACTTAGGATTTTCCGCATACCATTACCGTTTAGGCAAAACGTCTTTTTTAAATAGTAACGATCGCTTGCAGACTAGAATGTGCGCTTATTTTAACGGAGACTTTAATATCCGTAACTCACTTAACGCAATTATGCCATCGATTTTATACATGAAACAAGGAACACTAGATGAATTGGTAGCTGGCGCTTTGTTTAAATTCATTATTGGCGATCAATCAACCTACACGTCTTTAAAGAAAGCACGTGCTTTTTCCTTAGGTGGTTACTACCGTTTTGGAGATGCGATAATTCCTACAATATTGTTTCAGTATAACAAGTATGCATTTGGTGTATCTTACGATATAAATGTGTCAGCACTTTCACCAGCTTCAAATAAAAGAGGTGGTATAGAAATTATGCTGCGCTATAATATATTCCCTGGATACGGTGTGAACCTAGGGCGTACTGATACTAAACCTTCTTATTAATATTACAAAGCGTTAGTTTGACTAACGCTTTTTTTTTGAACGACTAAAAAGAGTGCTTTTTAATTAAAAAATTTATGTCGAATGACACTTTTGAATTTAAAAAATTTAAAATAAAACAAGATAAATGTGCTATGCGCGTGAGCACAGACGCTGTGCTTTTAGGCGCTTGGGTTGTACCCAACGGGAGCACAAGTATCTTAGATATTGGTACCGGTACTGGCGTTATCGCATTAATGCTAGCTCAGAAATCTACCGCTAATATTGTTGCTATCGACATCGATAAAGAAAGTACAGAACAAGCCAAAGTAAACGTTGCTGAAAGTATTTACAAAGAAAAGGTAACGGTCATTCATCAGTCGTTTCAGGAACTTGTTAAAACAACAGATCAAAAATTCAATTTAATTGTTACCAACCCCCCCTATTTTATAGATTCCTTTAAAAACGCCAGCGATACAAGGGCTTCAGCAAGACACACGGATTTACTTTCATTTGAAGACTTATTAAGCGGTGTGAAAAAACTATTGGATGACAAAGGAAAGTTTTGTGTCATTCTTCCCACCAACGAAGCCAGAATTTTTAGAGAAATGGCGCAAGCCAAAGGACTTTATCTTTCAAAACTACTTCGCATAAGAACCCGCTTTGAAAAAGATTCTGAAAAAAGGCATTTAATGCAATTTGAATTTAAAGAAAGTGAGTTCTCTGAATCGACACTAGTTATTGAAAAGGATAGCCACAGAAATTATACAGAAGAGTATAAGGATTTGACAAAGGATTATTACCTTAAATTTTAGGACTTATTATTAAAAGTCTTTTCCTCGCGTAACTGCAAATTGTGCCTTAGATAACTTTCCCTCATTTGCAGAGGCAGCCAACCTGTTAAACCCATAATTTTAGTTATCTCGATGCAAGATGTTAAATCAAATTCCCGTATAATATTTCTCGTGAGAATTGCGCTAACTAAGGTAAATAAAGGTACACGGAGTATAATTTAAAATTATTTACTGATTATTAATTATGATATTTTTTTCACAACGAACTCTTTCTATTTTAATTTGGGTGTTTTTTTCATTGTCAAACTTTGCGCAAACAAGTCAGGTAACAAATATAGATGAAGCAGTTTTATCAACCACTGACAGAACTTATGTTTCATTTAGCCAAGGGATCGGCAATTATAAAACCTCCACTGGAGTAAAGCCTTTAAAACCTCTTATTTTCGAAGGTCAAATCTCTCCGGATTTTTTAATTAGTCTGTCAAAAAAAACTACTAGTGGTTTGGCGTTCTTTCCTAAAATTGTAATTCGTATGTACAACGAAACAAGTGTGCCAGTAAAAACACCGAGTTACATGCCGAGTATTTTATTTTATCACCGAATCAAATCTCCATTTAACCGAAAAATATTTAATTTTTTTAAAACCGAAGACCAATTAGCTTTTTTAACCTACCGCGTAAGCCATCACTCAAACGGACAAAACGGAGGTTATTATATTCCAAATACTGATAGCATAAATTTTGTAAATGGAAATTTTTCAACTAATGCTTTGGAAATTGCATTTAGTTGGTCTTCCATTGATTCTGGTTCCATTGGCAAAGCCTTTGTAAACGGGCGCATAGCTTATGAACGTCAATTGGATTTTGAACGGGAAATAAGTCTTAAAGACAATTATTATTACAATAAAATTACTTTAGAAAGTCATATCATTTATTCGCAAAAAATAAAATCATACATTACCTATGCTTACATGTGGGGAACAAGAAAATTTTCCTCGCGTCATGCCTTAGATCTATATTTATCGATCAAGCCTTTTCAAAAAATAACAGACTTCTCCGTTTTTATTCGTGGATATTTTGGTCCTGATTACTATAATCTTTATTACACATATCAGTTACGGAATTTTACGGTGGGAATTATTGCTGATCCATTAAGTATACCCACTGTAAAAAAACTGAGACGAAAGAGAACTAAAAAAGAGTAATAATGAAGAGATCGTAGCGTTTTAAGCTTTATTTCATTTAGAGAATTAAGCGGTTCGAAGCGCGTGGCATTTATAATTACGCGTAAAAGAGTTAAGATTGCATGCTCCCATTCTTAGGTTTACAAAATACAAGCAAATTGCTTACAAAACAAAAACAGATTTTTCAAACGTCGTTCTTGGCTTCGTTTAAGCAATTATGAACACTGCAACCTGTAGCGGTCATGAAAGCCTGCCTAAAGGAAATACGCTCAAGGATTTGAGGATTTTTCAAAAGTCTTTTAGATAAGATTATACCAGGTTTCTAGAACAGTTACCTTTTGCCAGTAATCGAATTTTTTATTATTTTTATTGGCGTAACCCAATTATTTAAGCCCATGAATAAAGCAATCTGCATTTTCTCTATTTTAATTTTCTTTACCAAAAATAATTATAGTTCAAACCACACATACAAACCTAAATCTGTTTTATATTTTACTGAAAACAAAGGCCAATTCGCAGATCAATTTTTCAACCCACGTCCTGATGTGTTATTTGGAGGCAACGATGGACAACTTTCTTTTTTTATTAAAAACAATGGCATTAGCTATCAATTAAATAGAATTGATAAAGTCAAAGAGTCAGAAGATAAAAGAACAAAAGAAAAATTTAAAGAAGTTGAAATGCAAACGTTTTATCACATTGATATTAAGTGGTTAAATTGTAACATGAATGTTTCAGTAACCAGCGATGTGGTAGCTCTTGGTTACACTAATTATTATTTAGAACAATGTCCAAATGGTGCTTTAAATGTCAAAAGCTATTCTGATGTTAATTTGAAAAACATTTATAATAATATCGATTTGCATTATTATGAAAATAATGGTCATCTCAAACATGATTTTATTGTGGCACCACATGCTGATTACAAACAAATTCAACTAGAGATCAGCGGTGCTGAAATTTTCTTACAAAAAGATGGAAGTCTTTTATTAAAAACACCTTTAGGAAATATTGAAGAACAAGCACCAAAAGTTTATCAAAATGGCATACTATTGAAATCTAAATATGTAATTAATAAAAACTGTGTGAGTTTTGAAGTCGAAAATTACGATCCAAATTTTACCCTTTTGATTGACCCTGTTACAAGAATTTGGGGAACCTACTACGGCGGCACGGGTGATGAAATAGGATTCTCTTGTGCAACGGACGCGGCTGATGACGCTTACCTGGTGGGATACTCAAATTCGAATGTAGGTACTCTGATTGCAACTACCGGCGCCCACCAAACCACTTTTACTGGAGGCAACTGGGATGCGTTTCTTGTAAAATTTGATGGGAATGGAATACGTCAGTGGGGCACTTACTATGGTGGATCCGGAAATGATATTGGTTATTCCTGTAGCGCAGACGTCAATGGCAATTTAATAGTTGCGGGCTATTCTGCTTCGACTTCCTCAATAGTAATTGCTTCACCTGGTGCTTACCAAACTTTAAATGCTGGTGGTTCTTATGATGCATTTCTTGTAAAATTTAATAGTTCAGGGGTTCGTCAATGGGGAACCTATTTAGGAAGTACTGGCACCGACTATGGTTACTCCTGCAGTACCGATGGATTGGGTAATATATTTTTAGCAGGTTCCACTAATTCAACAAATGGAATTGTAAGTGGGTCTGCTCATCAAAACACCTTTGGCGGTGGGAGCGAAGACGGCTTTTGCGCTAAATTTAATACCTCTGGCACATTGCTGTGGTCCTCATACTACGGAGGAACAGGCACAGATAAAGTTAATTCATGTTGTTCGGACGCTGTTGGAAATATTTTCATTGCAGGCCGAACAGATCAAAATAGTGCGACTATCATTTCCTCCGCGTCGGCACATCAAACCCTATATGGAGGTGGATTTGAAGATGCGTTTTTAGTCAAGTTTGATGGCTCTGGTGTTCGTCAATGGGCCACACTATATGGTGGAAACTACGTCGATTACGGGAATTACTGCGCTACAGATAATTTTGGAAACGTATACCTTACCGGATACGCTGAATCTACAAACGGAACTTCAATTGCGTCGGCTGGTTCACACCAGAGTATTTCCGGTGGATCTCCTGACGCGTTTTTGGCCAAATTTAGTAGTGCTGGCACGCGTTTGTGGGGAACTTATTATGGTGGAACATTGGACGACCATGCTCGTTCATGCAGTGTTGACGGTTTTGGGAATGTCTATATGAGTGGTTTAACAATTTCAAGTAATGGAATTAGTTTAAACGGTATTCAAAATAGTTATGGTGGAGGTTTTTCTAATTGCGATGCGTTTTTGGTGAAATTTAACGATACTGGTGTCCGCCAATGGGCTACATATTATGGTGGTACAGGGAATGACGCCGGTTATGTTTGTGTTCCTAATTCCACAGGTGGCATTTATATGGCTGGATATACAGGTACTAGTGGAGGAACTATAATAGCTACGCCAGGATCACATCAAGCTGTTTACAATGGTATTGCCGGAATGAATGAAGCCTACCTTGTAAAATTTGCTTGTGAACCTCTTGGTGTTAGTATTGCTGCGCATAACGCAATTTGTGAAAAGACCAGTTTTAGTTTTAGTACCTCAGTTACAAGTTCTCTGTCGATAAATTTTATCTGGAATGGCCCCAACGGTTTTTTATCTAGTTTGCTAAACCCTAGTATTGTAAATACAAGTACATTAAATAGTGGCACCTACACTCTTCACCTCGCTGATGGTTTTGGGTGCTCTGAGATAGCAACCACAAGTATAACAATTAATTCACTTCCAACTATCTCTGTCAGTAGCTCGAGTACTTTAATTTGTGTAGGACAAAGTGCAATAATAAGTTCTTCAGGGGCCACAACCTACTCTTGGAATTCTGGAGGAACAACCAACAGTATCAGTGTTTCCCCGCAAACAACGACCGTCTATACAGTCACAGATACTGATTCAAACGGTTGTATCAACACGGCAACTTTAATACAATCTGTAAATGAGTGCACTCACATAAAATCATTTGCAAACAATTTAAATGATGGGGTGAAAATTTACCCTAATCCGAATAACGGCAATTTTACACTTGAAGTTAGTGGTTTTGCAAATATTTCGTTGGTAAATTCACTTGGGCAAGTTGTCTATAAAAACTCGCTGGGTCAAGGCTCGCATGGTATAGCTATAGAAAATAACACGCCGGGTATCTATTTAGTCAACATTCTCATTAATAATTCAATGCATTCTGTAAGGATTGTTATACAGTAATATAACAATGTATGAGTTGATATTGATAAACTCTTAAAAAGAGCTACTATACACAACGTCTCTCTCTTAAATAATAGTGGGCCTTTTATTTTAATATTATCAAAAAAAATAAACTTGTTACCTCACAGCAGCTCTTATCTTACGAATAGAGCAAAGCTACCAAACCCCGGTCGGGCGATAGCGAGTATTTGGAGACACGCTTCGACTTGGCTCATCAGGAGTACAACCATATACAAACGCAAAAAGCCTCGCTATTACTAGCAAGGCTTTTTGACTTTTAAAATTGGCATCGACATACTCTCCCGGGCTTTAGACCAAGTACCATCTGCGCAGGTGGGCTTAACTTCTCTGTTCGGAATGGGAAGAGGTGATCCCCACCGCAATAGACGCCATAAAGGGATCATTATTTCGGGTTGATTATTATTTATTTCGGGTTTAGAACCCGGAATAAAACAACTCGTAATAATTAATAAATTAAAACAATATTGAATAAAGACACAAGAGATTAATTAAGATATCGGGCCTGAAGTAGAAAGTAAACTTTCACTTCAGGCTCAATCTTAAAATATTTTTTTAAGAAAGCTTACGGACAATTAGTACTACTCGACTTTGACATTACTGCCTATACATCTGTAGCCTATCAACGTGGTAGTCTACCACGATCCTTATAAAGAAAACTTATCTTGAGGTGAGTTTCGCACTTAGATGCTTTCAGCGCTTATCTCATCCAAACATAGCTACCCTGCGGTGCTTCTGGCGAAACAACAGGTACACTAGCGGTTTGTCCGACTCGGTCCTCTCGTACTAGAGTCAGGGCCCCTCAATTTTCTAACGCCCACAACAGATAGGGACCGAACTGTCTCACGACGTTCTGAACCCAGCTCGCGTGCCACTTTAATCGGCGAACAGCCGAACCCTTGGGACCTTCTCCAGCCCCAGGATGTGACGAGCCGACATCGAGGTGCCAAACCCCCCCGTCGATATGAGCTCTTGGGAGGGATCAGCCTGTTATCCCCAGCGTACCTTTTATCCTATGAGCGATGGCCCTTCCATGCGGAACCACCGGATCACTATATCCTACTTTCGTACCTGCTTGGCTTGTCGGCCTCACAGTCAAGCCCGCTTATGCTATTGCGCTCTACGTACGGTTACCAAGCGTACTGAGCGGACCTTTGAAAGCCTCCGATACCCTTTCGGAGGCGACCACCCCAGTCAAACTACCCACCAAACAATGTCCTCTTTGCAGAGTTAGAATTCTAGTAAGTAAAGGGTAGTATTTCACATTTCGGCTCCACAATGGCTAGCGCCACTGCTTCAAAGCCTCCTACCTATTCTACACATCACTTACCCGAACTCAATGTTAAGCTATAGTAAAGGTGCATGGGGTCTTTCCGTCCCGTTGCGGGTAATCAGCGTCTTCACTGATACCACAATTTCACCGAGCTCGTGGCTGAGACAGAGCGGAGATCGTTACACCATTCGTGCAGGTCGGAACTTACCCGACAAGGAATTTCGCTACCTTAGGACCGTTATAGTTACGGCCGCCGTTTACTGGGGCTTCGATTCAAAGCTTCTCTTGCGATGACCTCTCCTCTTAACCTTCCAGCACCGGGCAGGTGTCAGGCCTTATACTTCAACTTTCGTTTTTGCAAAGCCCTGTGTTTTTGTTAAACAGTCGCCACCGCCATTTCTCTGCGGCCAGCATTGCTGCTGGCACCCCTTCTCCCGAAGTTACGGGGTTAATTTGCCTAGTTCCTTAGCCACGGATCACTCGAGCGCCTTAGTATATTCTACTTGACTACCTGTGTCGGTTTGCGGTACGGGTAATACTCACCTGAAGCTTAGAAGTTTTTCTCGGAAACATACTTGGATGCATATCCTCTCCTCTGACGAGTTAAGGTACTTTCGACTTTCAGAATCCTGGCGGATTTACCTACCAAGAAAAACCCTACGGTCTTAAACGAACTATTCCGTCAGTTCGTCGCATTTACGTTTTTTCGTCTCTCCATCGCAGTGGTATTAGTACTGGAATATTAACCAGTTGTCCATCGATTACGCCGTTCGGCTTCACCTTAGGACCCGACTAACCCTGAACCGATTATCGTTGTTCAGGAAACCTTAGTCTATCGGCGAATAGGTTTCTCGCCTATTTTATCGTTACTTATGCCTACATTTGCTTTTCTAACCGCTCCAATAGCGCTTACGCAACTTCTTCAACGCAGTTAGAATGCTCCCCTACCAGACAATACTTGACGTATTGAATCCAAAGCTTCGGTACTATACTTGATGCCCGAGTATCATCCACGCCCAATCGCTCGACCAGTGAGCTGTTACGCACTCTTTAAATGAATGGCTGCTTCCAAGCAAACATCCTGGCTGTCAATGCAATCGGACCACGTTATATCAACTTAGTATAGATTTTGGGACCTTAGCTGTTGGTCTGAGTTCTCCCTCTCTCGTCCGTGGGCCTTAGCACCCACGGGCTCACTGCAGAGTATATCTTATAGCATTCGGAGTTTGTCAGGACTTGGTAGGAATCGCTTCCCCCGCATCCAATCAGTAGCTCTACCTCTATAAGACTTAACCTCTACGCTGTCCCTAAAGACATTTCGGGGAGTACGAGCTATTTCCCAGTTTGATTAGCCTTTCACCCCTACCCACAGTTCATCCGGAAGCTTTTCAACGCTTATCGGTTCGGACCTCCATTCCGGGTTAACGGAACTTCATCCTGACCATGGGTAGATCACAAGGTTTCGCGTCTGCCTCTACTGACTATACGCCCTATTCAGACTCGCTTTCGCTGCGGTTTACGTCCCTGAAGGACTTAACCTTGCCAGTAAAGAGCAACTCGTAGGCTCATTATGCAAAAGGCACGCTGTCACCCCACTTAAGGGCTCCAACCGCTTGTAAGCGCATGGTTTCAGGTTCTATTTCACTCCGCTGTTCGCGGTTCTTTTCACCTTTCCTTCACAGTACTAGTTCACTATCGGTGTCTTAGGAGTATTTAGCCTTACCGGATGGTGCCGGCAAATTCCTACAGGGCGTCTCCGACCCCGCAGTACTCAGGATACTACTAGGTATAAAAATCATTTCGTGTACGGGATTATCACCCTCTATGATTGGCCTTTCCAAACCTATTCCACTATGACTTTTAAGTCCACATTGTAGTCCTATAACCCCAGCGTAACCGTAATTACTCTGGTTTAGGCTCTTGCGCGTTCGCTCGCCACTACTTGCGCAATCATTATTTATTTTCTTCTCCTGCTGTTACTTAGATGTTTCAGTTCACAGCGTTTGCTCCTATTGCTAGGTGACATGTCTTCAACATGCCGGGTTGCCCCATTCAGAAATCTTCGGATCAATTCGTATTTGCCAATCCCCGAAGCTTATCGCAGCTTATCACGTCTTTCTTCGCCTCTAAGACCCAAGGCATCCTCCATGCGCCCTTATTTACTTTCTTCTTTTGTTATCTCAATGTAATTAAATACCTCAAGCAACACGGTAAGCAGCTTTTGCTCCGCTTACCAAAGAATTTCGTTTTTTTTAATGGTTTCTGTCCATTTATCATGTGTTTAACTTCATGATTTAAAATAGATCTTTTATTTAAAAAAGTCTATCTGTTGTTCACCAAAATTATTTTGCAATAAAATTGGCTCTCGTGTCTTTATCAATATGTCAATGAACGTATTTCATTTGTTGATTTTTTAATTTTTAGAATTTTTGAATAAATCAAAAATTCTAAAATTCAGTAATTCAACAACTGAATTGGTGGAGAATATCGGAGTCGAACCGATGACCTTCCCGAGTGAAACTCGGGACGCTCTTCCATTGAGCTAGTTACCCTGGTGTTCTTATTTCAATCTAAAATCTTTACCGTTGTAAAGAAGTAATTTTTGTGGAGAATATCGGAGTCGAACCGATGACCTCCTGCGTGCAAGGCAGGCGCTCTAGCCAGCTGAGCTAATCCCCCATTATCTTAGGGAGTTTATTCAGCTTCCCAAAATTCAAGCTTTGTAGTCCCGAGCGGATTTGAACCGCTGACCCCTACATTATCAGTGTAGTGCTCTAACCAACTGAGCTACGGGACTGTTTTAGATTTACAATCTTTAAATTTACAATTGACGATTTTTTTCAATTTCTTCAATCGTAAATTGTCAATTTGTAAATTGTCAATCCGCGTAAAGCAGTTCGCTTTAGCCTTTCACCCAGCTCTTGTCTTGGGTTTCTCTTTCAAGATTTTAAAAAAAGATTGATAAACTTTAATAGTAAGTAATTATATATTACTTGCATAACACCCTTGTTTGAGGGATGGCTCCAGAAAGGAGGTGTTCCAGCCGCACCTTCCGGTACGGCTACCTTGTTACGACTTAGCCCCAATTATCGGTTTTACTCTAGGCGGCGCCTTACGGCTACCGACTTTAAATACTCCCAACTTTCATGGCTTGACGGGCGGTGTGTACAAGGCCCGGGAACGTATTCACCGCGCCATTGCTGATGCGCGATTACTAGCGAATCCAGCTTCATGGGGTCGAGTTGCAGACCCCAATCCGAACTGAGACTATTTTTGAAGATTTGCATCATGTTGCCATGTAGCTGCCCTCTGTAATAGCCATTGTAGCACGTGTGTAGCCCAGGACGTAAGGGCCGTGATGACTTGACGTCATCCCCACCTTCCTCACCGCTTGCGCGGGCAGTTCCAATAGAGTCCCCGACATGACTCGCTGGCAACTATTGGTAGGGGTTGCGCTCGTTGCGGGACTTAACCCAACACCTCACGGCACGAGCTGACGACAGCCATGCAGCACCTAGTTTCGGGTCATTGCTGACTGACTCCTTTCAGAATCATTCCCTAACTTTCAAGCCCTGGTAAGGTTCCTCGCGTATCATCGAATTAAACCACATGCTCCTCCGCTTGTGCGGGCCCCCGTCAATTCCTTTGAGTTTCACCGTTGCCGGCGTACTCCCCAGGTGGATTACTTATCGCTTTCGCTAAGCCACTAAAGGTTGCCCCCTAGCAGCGAGTAATCATCGTTTACAGTGTGGACTACCAGGGTATCTAATCCTGTTTGATCCCCACACTTTCGAGCCTCAGTGTCAGTTATAGTTTCGTCAGCTGCCTTCGCAATCGGTGTTCTATGACATCTCTATGTATTTCACCACTACATGTCATATTCCGCCAACGGCAACTATACTCAAGCCCTACAGTATCAATGGCAATTTCTGGGTTAAGCCCAGAGATTTCACCACTGACTTATAAGGCCACCTACGCTCCCTTTAAACCCAATGAATCCGGATAACGCTTGCATCCTTCGTCTTACCGCGGCTGCTGGCACGAAGTTAGCCGATGCTTATTCTCACCATACTATCAGCCCCCTACACGTAGGGGGGTTTTCTCCGGTGTAAAAGCAGTTTACAACCCATAGGGCCGTCTTCCTGCACGCGGCATGGCTGGATCACCCTTGCGGGCATTGTCCAATATTCCTTACTGCTGCCTCCCGTAGGAGTCGGATCCGTGTCTCAGTATCCGTGTGGGGGTTAATCCTCTCAGATCCCCTACTGATCGTCGCCTTGGTGAGCCGTTACCTCACCAACTAGCTAATCAGGCGCATACTCATCTTTAACCGCCGGAGCTTTCAAATCTAAATGATGCCATTCAGACTATTATGGGGCATTAATCCGGATTTCTCCGGGCTATTCCCCTGTTAAAGGCAGATTGTATACGTGTTACGCACCCGTGCGCCGGTCGCCAGCGAATATTGCTATCCCTGCTGCCCCTCGACTTGCATGTATTAGGCCTGCCGCTAGCGTTCATCCTGAGCCAGGATCAAACTCTCCATTGTAAAAAAAGTTTGTCCTTTAAGATCCATCCACATCGCTGTGAACTTCAACTCGCTAAATGCTCATTTCATATCTTAAGGACGTAATGTTGTCTTTTGCAACATCCCTCAAGGGCTAGTTATTATATATCGCTATATAAAAATTAAAGCTTTTGTGTTTGTTCGTAATACTACTTTATTTAAAAAGTGAATCACTTACCATTATTGTTTATCAATCTTTTCAATGAACGTCTATATTTAGTGACTAGTGATAAGTTATTAGTGATTAGTTTCCTAATCCCTAAACCCTTACTGCTAATCTCAAAATGTCAAACTCTGAACGTGTTCCCGACTTCCTTTCTACCTCTTTTTCTTTCCTTGTTCGTTTCGGGGGTGCAAAATTACATATCTTTTTCTCAACCACCAAATATTTTTTAATCTTTTTTAAAAATATTTTCTCTCCTCTATTCCCGTGGAATCAATTCCACGCATTCCCTAGGAATAAATTCCTAATCTATATATTGTTGCATCCTCAATTACTCAAAAAACGGGAGGCCAAAAGTACACAGCCTTTTTGCATTTTCCAAATGTTTTGGGTAATTTTTAATTATTATTTTAAAACACTTGAAAATCAATACCATTGCGGTATTCAAAATGATTTTAAAATTATAATAAGCCTGCTTTTACCTTTACTAACAAGGTCTTATGGATTAAAAAAAACTTGGTTTAAGTCGTCAAATCATTTTTGAGTATATTTATGCTTTGATAAAATGGAATATAATACACAATTAGACAGATTAATAATTCCGGAATATGGTAGAAATATTCAAGGAATGATAGAGTATTGTTGTTCGATTACGGACAGGGATGAGCGCAATACCTGCGCAAGAGCAATTATTCAAATAATGGGGCAATTAAATCCTCCATTGCGCGATGTTGCAGACTTCAACCATAAATTATGGGATCATTTATTTATAATATCTCAATTTAAACTTGACGTGGATAGCCCCTATTCAATGCCTAACGCAGAAAGTTTCAAAGAAAAACCGAAACTTCTTGAATACCCTAAAGGCCGAATTAAGTACAAACATTATGGTAAAACCATAGAAGAAATCATTAAAAAAGCAAGATCTTTACCAGAAGGCGCTGAACGCAATGAACTCACACGACAAATAGCCAATCATCTTAAAAAATCTTATTACAACTGGAATAAGGATACGATTACGGATGATGTGATTTTTAAAAATTTAGCAGATTTATCAGCTGGAGAATTAAAAGTAGATGCCTCAACTCCTTTGAGTTCGCATCAGGAACTTCGTGGTAATGCCAATACTAATAGTAACAGCAACAAGAAATTCTTTCACAAAAACAATAAACACAAAAACAATAATCACAAACATAAAAACAATAGGAAATTTTAATTCTTCTATATGGCGGTTTTTGAAGTACATGGCGGTAATAAATTAAAAGGTGATATTATTCCACAGGGAGCTAAAAATGAGGCTTTACAAGTTATTTGCGCAGTTCTTTTAACTAAGGAAAAAGTTGTAATAGGTAATGTTCCAAATATTGTTGATATAAATAAGCTAATAGAACTTTTATCTGAACTGGGCGTAAAGGTTGAAAAAACTGGTCACGAGGAATTCACTTTTCAAGCTGATGACGTTAATGTTGATTATCTAGTTTCTCCTGAATTCAAGAAAAAAGGTGGTAGCTTGAGAGGTAGCATGATGGTTG
Organism: Aurantibacillus circumpalustris; assembly: GCF_029625215.1. Classification (GTDB taxonomy): domain Bacteria; phylum Bacteroidota; class Bacteroidia; order B-17B0; family Aurantibacillaceae; genus Aurantibacillus; species Aurantibacillus circumpalustris. Next base: position 2,007,776 of record NZ_CP121197.1, on the reverse strand, counting down.
TAGGTCCAATGCTTACCCGTTTTGGTAAGGCATATATGCCTAAACCTGGTGGTGACAAAATTGGAAGAAGACGTGTAGATACCCATTTTATTGGCTTCGAGGCTTTAGGTGCTAAATTTAATTACCAAGAAGATACTGAAATTTATGAAGTAGAAGGTAAGAATTTGCGAGGAGCGTATATGTTATTAGATGAAGCATCTGTAACAGGTACGGCAAATATTGTAATGGCGGCAGTACTTGCAGAAGGTATTACAACAATTTATAACGCTGCATGTGAACCTTATTTACAACAATTATGCAAGATGCTTAATAGCATGGGTGCAAAAATTGGTGGCGTTGGTTCTAATTTGCTTACTATAGAAGGTGTTAAAGAACTTAAAGGAACAAAACATCGTCTGTTACCTGATATGATTGAAATTGGATCGTTTATTGGCATGGCGGCAGTAACACAGTCAGAAATTACCATTAAAGATGTTAGCTATAATAACTTAGGCATTATACCAACAATATTTGGTAGACTTGGTATTCAGATGGAACGCAGAGGAGATGATATTTATATTCCTGAACAAGAAAGTTACGAAATAGATACATTTATTGATGGCTCCATTCTTACTATAAGCGATGCAATATGGCCAGGTTTTACACCAGATTTGATTAGTATTGCTTTAGTAACAGCTATTCAAGCAAGGGGAAATGTTCTCGTGCATCAAAAAATGTTTGAGAGTCGTTTGTTTTTTGTAGATAAGTTAATTGATATGGGAGCAAAAATTATTTTATGCGATCCGCATCGTGCAACGGTTATGGGACTGGATAGAAAAGTTCAGTTACGCGCTATAAATATGGCAAGTCCTGATATTAGAGCTGGCGTTGCATTACTAATTGCTGCAATGAGTGCTAAAGGAAAAAGTGTAATTTTTAATATAAATCAAATTGACAGAGGGTACCAAAACATTGATACACGGTTAAATGCGATTGGAGCAAACATAGTACGGAAATCGTCATGAGAACTTTTTTAATTTTATTTTTAGTGCCGTTGCTTGTTTTTACTGGTTCTTTTAAATGCAAGGATGCGACAAACGACCCACATGCAGTTTCCCCAGAAAATGTAGTTCAATCAGAACCAGCAATCGGTTTAAATCTTGGTAACCTTGCTCCGGAAATATCTTTAAAAAATCCATCTGGAACGGTTATCAATTTATCTTCTTTGCGAGGAAAACTAGTATTAATCGACTTTTGGGCAAGTTGGTGTGGTCCCTGTAGGTACGAAAATCCCGCTGTTGTAAAGGCATATAACCAGTTCAAAGAAAAAAAATTTAAAACCGGAAATGGGTTTACTGTTTATAGCGTTTCGCTAGACGGTAATGCAGAAGCTTGGAAGAAAGCGATTGAGAAAGACGAACTTAAATGGGAAAATCATGTTAGCGATCTAATGGGTTGGGGCAGCGGAGCGGCAGCGAAATATCAGGTTACGAGTATTCCTGGTAATTTTTTGATTAACGAAAAAGGAATTATAATAAATAAGAATCTTCGCGGAGAGGATTTAATAAACGCACTCGATAAATTAGTTGTCAAATAATGAAATACAGATTTTTAATAATCTTATCTATTCTTTGTCTAAAATCTTTTTCTCAAGAAGATTCACTCTTGATAAAACCAGGTGACTCTGCTCCGTCGTTTATTTTAAATCTTAAAGAAAATAGTATTCAAAGTTTTACAATGCCTTATATGAGGCGTATTCTATTGCTCCATTTTTGGAGTAGTAATGTAAAAAAATCAAGAGCTGATAATATATACCTTAACCGCATTGTTCAGCGCTATAGGAATTCCCAATATAGAAGTGCGGAAGGATTTCAAATAATTTCAATCGCTGTTCAAACCGATAAACATGCTTGGGCAAACGCAATCGCGTTGGATACGCTTGATAATTTCACGCATGGAATAGCTCTTAGGGGCTACAACGATGAAGCCTGTTTAAAATACGGTGTTAGGCGCATACCAACAGACATTCTTATTGATGAAAAAGGTGTGGTTTTAGCAGTAAATCCATCCATGACTGAAATTGAAAACTTATTGGATGAACGTAAAAACATTCAACCTGTTTTAAAAGATGTGGTTGGTAAACTTGCGCAATCATCAGATAAAACAGAAGTAGCCAAGTTTATTAAACTTTATCTCTTTAATTATTATGGTGATTCAATAGCTAAAACAATAACCAATCTAAAGGGTGAGTTTACTTTTAGCGACATGAAATTAAACCAAGATTTTATTCTTAAGATCGATAATAAGATTGATATCACTACATCAGATCCAATTGCGTTATACTCTTCAAAAGATGATTTTTTAATGGATGGCAGAACAAAAGACAACGGCTTTACTTTTTACATTTCGGCGCGTTACAGCAATAGACTCACAGCAGACACTGCGAGTTCAATTATTAACTCTTTAGGTCAAATTGACGTTACAAAACACCTCGCGTTTTATACGAATGGCGATGGTCTTACTCCAAAAGATGAACAGCAGTTAAACTCAATTATTGCCATGCTTCAAAAAGATAAGGATACTCAAATTGAAATAACAACACACACAGATGCTAGAATGGACGCTGACTACGCAATGCAACTTACCACGAATCAAGCTACTGCTGTTAAAAATTATTTGCAAAAAAAAGGGATTCAACCTGCCAGAATTAAAGCGATCGCTAAAGGAAATACCGAACTTAGAAAGATTTGCGAAGGAACAATCGATTGCCGCGAAGAAGATCACAGAATAAATAGGCGTGTTGAGTTTTTAATCTATAAAAACTGACAAATTATCTCGTTTTAATTAATGGCAAAGTAATTGATTTATATGAGTGTAAAAACATATAATTTTGTCCTTAAGCTATGCAAAATCAAGAAGATAACATAATAAACGAACACTCTGAAACCGATTCGAAAGCTAATACAACTGACAATACGGCTGAAAATGAGCCTGTAACTGACGAAACATCAGTTTCTATTGACTTTGAAGCTAAAATTGCAGAGGCTAATGAAAAATACTTGCGCTTATATTCAGAATTTGATAATTATCGTAAACGCACGATTAAAGAGAAGTCTGAAATCATCAAAACTGCTGCAGAAGATCTTTTTAAAGCCATATTACCGGTTATAGATGATTTTGATCGTGCAATGAAAGCAAACGAGTCTGTACATGATTCTAAAGTTATAAAAGAAGGCATTCAGCTTATTTATAACAAACTCAAAAATGTAACACAACAAAAAGGTTTAGTTTCATTTGAAACCAAAGGAGAAACTTTTGATCCTGATTTTATGGAAGCTATTACTAATATTCCTGCTACGGATGAATCCCAGAAGGGCAAGGTAATTGATGAAGTTGAAAAAGGTTACAAATTGGGAGATAAAGTAATACGTTTCTCAAAAGTTGTTATTGCGCAATAATCAGAACTTCCATTCAAATATAAAATCATTATAGATGTCCAAAAGAGACTATTACGAAGTATTAGGGCTTGCTAAAAATGCGAGTGATGAAGAAATAAAAAAATCTTACCGTAAGCTTGCTATAAAATACCATCCGGATAAAAACCCTGATGACAAGAGTGCTGAAGATAAATTCAAGGAAGCCGCTGAGGCATACGAGATTTTAAGTAACCCCGAAAAACGTCAACGTTACAATCAGTTTGGTCATGCCGGTGTAGGTGGTGCATCGGGAGGTGGATTTGGTGGCGGTGGAATGAATATGGATGACATATTTAGTCAATTTGGAGATATTTTTGGTGGCGCATTTGGTGGAGGTTTTAGTGGAGGTGGACGAAGCAGCGGTAGACGTGTAACACGCGGAACAAATTTACGTGTAAAAGTAAAACTGACTTTAAAAGACATTGCAAATGGGGTTGAGAAAAAAATAAAAGTAAATAAACATGTAAGTTGTAAAACATGCAGTGGTAGTGGAGCTAAGAATGGACAGTTTGATACCTGCAAATCTTGCAATGGGACTGGAGCGATAACGCGTGTGCAACAAACTATACTTGGAGCCATGCAAACACAAACTACTTGTGGAACTTGCAGTGGAGAAGGTCGAATAGTGAAGGACAAATGTAATACCTGTCACGGTGATGGAATTGTAAGAGAAGAAGAAGTAATTAGTATAAATATTCCAGCGGGTGTTGCCGAAGGTATGCAATTAAGCATGCAAGGAAAAGGTAATGCGGCTCCTAGAGGCGGAATAAATGGGGACCTTTTAATTGTTATTGAGGAAGAAGAACATCCGTACTTAAAACGAGAGGGTAATCACTTAATATATTATCTAAATATCGGCTTTCCTGATGCAGCGATTGGTACTAGTGTTGAAATTCCAACGGTTGATACTAAAGCTAAAATTAAAATAGAACCAGGTACACAAAGTGGTAAGGTATTGCGACTAAAGGGGAAAGGTCTCCCTGATGTTAATTCTTATGGTAGAGGTGATTTATTGGTAGAAATAAGCATTTATACACCCACTCATTTAAGTGTTGATGAAAAAAAAATACTTGAAGATTTAAAAGCTTCGAAAAATTTCGAACCAAATCCTAATAAAAAAGAAAAAGGATTTTTTGATAGGATGAAGGAATACTTTGATTAAGTGTTCTTTATTAAAACAAAATGAATTTATTCAATGAGCCTTTTTCTTTGTGCTAAAGCATCATTGGTTTTTGCTCTTATGTTAAACTAAAAGGTTTAGGTTTTTAAAATTCTATCGTCCTGACTTATTTTTTTGTTAAGAATGAGCGTTATTTTTGTTCCCTTGCCTAACTCGGAGTCAATTTCCATTTTTGCATTGTGACTTTCAACAATTTTAAATACGATCGACATTCCTAAGCCAGTTCCTTCACCAACATCCTTCGTTGTAAAAAATGGCTCGAACACTTTTTCCTGCACTTCTTTCGTCATACCAGTTCCAGTGTCTTCAAAAACAACGTGTACATGGTCTTCCTTTTCAAAAGTTGTTATGATGAGTTTATTTTTTTCTTCACTTTTCGTTTTACTCATTGCATAAAGTGCGTTAGAAATCACATTCATAAACACCTGATTTAACTTACCGGGAAAACACTCTATTGCTGGTAATTTCGTGAGATTAGTAATAACTTGAATATTACTTTGGATGGTACTTCTTAACAAAACAAGTGTAGACTCAATACCTTCATTGATATTCGCTTCCTTAATGTCGCTCTCATCGAGTCTTGAAAAGTTTTTAAGTCCGGAAACTATTTCAGCGGTTCTGCGAGCACCATCTTCAATCCCCATCAAAAGAGTTCCAATTTCCCCCCTTAAATAAACCAAATCAATTTTCTTTTTAAACAAGTCAATTTCTTTTAATTTTTCTACTAGTTCTGTTTCAGGAGTGATGCTTTCGTATTTATCTACCACTTCAAAAACTTCTGAAATATCGGTTTTCAAGGGCTTAAGATTCGCACTTACAAAATTAATAGGATTGTTTATCTCATGCGCTATACCAGCAGTTAACTGACCTAATGAGGCCATTTTTTCAGCGTTTACAAGTTGCGTTTGAGTATCTTTTAAATACGTTAACGTTACATTTAGCTCTTCATTTGTCTCTTCTAATTCAAGCGTGCGTTCATGAACTTTTTGTTCCAAGAGAATATTTTGTTCTGTAATTAACTTCTGATTTTGCTGAGAAATAAGCAGGGCCTCGACTTGCGATGCTTCTTTTTCCCTTTTAAGTACATTAATTCTATCCGCTAGCGCTAATGAAAGCAAAATCACTTCTGCGGCAGCACCAAAAGGCATCGTATAAAACGTGAAATTATTTATTGGTAAAAATCCAACGTTAGTCATAGAATAAATAGTAACTCCTGTTAAAAACAACGACCAAGCCACTAAAAAAAATCTAGCTGGTTTGTACCCTTTTTTATAAATTAAAAACGCGTTAATCATCATGTAAAGCGATAAAGACGCGGCGCAAGCTGTAATGAGGGTGTAGCTTACACTAAATAAGCCGAAAATTGCAAAAACAAATGTTACCGTATAAGCAATTGTAAAGTACTTATAACCCTTATCAAACTTTGGCGTAAATTGAAATGTGTTTAAAAACACTCGCATAAAATATGCGCTAGCAACTCCTACCATTGGAGAGAATATAAAAACACTCCATTGTGCTAAAAAAGGACTGTTAGGCCATAAGTATTGAAAGGTGTAACCTTGAATACCACATTGCACAAGAATAACTGTAGCAAGGTAAATTATGTAATAGAGGTATGTTTTATCTCTGACTGTTACGTATAAAAAAGTGTTATACAGTAACATTACGATCATTATTCCAGCAAAAATCCCAAAAATGTAATCCTTAATTTTATTATTTTGGAAAGTATTTTCCTGTGTATCTATTTTAATTGGTATTTGGAGATTATCCCTAGACCTTACCCGCAAATAAATTTCGGTCAAATTCATTGTGTCTAAACGAATTTTATAAATATAATTGGGATCAAAAAAGTCACGAGAATCAAAAGGAAGACGCTCACCTGATTTGGATTCCTCAAAAACACCAGCCTTATTTTTTTGATAAAAATCAATCTCATCAAGCGCAGGTTGCGAGATTTGAAGTCTATATGTTTCTCGATGCGATAGATTTTTTATTTCCATTTTCAACCAATAGGCCGAATTAGTGATTCCGAAATTTGGCACATTTTTTTTAACAGGGGTAAAATCATTTGAGTTTATGACTTCATTAAAAGTGAGCTTTCCAGATTTATCTTCAATAAAAAAGATACTATTATTGAAATTAACGTTTAGTTTTTGAGTTTGTGGTTCAGTTACAACGATTTGTGCAATTGAAAGTTTTCCCAGTAGAAAAAGAAAAAACAGAAACTTTAAGCGATTCATTAGATACAACAGTTATTTTAATAAAAGTAAATACTCAATCTCAATAGTAGAATCATTAGCGCCCTTTTCTAAACACGTTTGTTCTGGGTTTTGCCTTAAATCTAACATTTTTACTCGATCAAACTCTTCAGCAGTAGATAGATCCTTAGCGTTTAGAATACCGAGCACTCTTGCAACGTAGTTTTCATTTGGGTACACAAACTCTCCTTTGTCTCCTAGTGAATTATCGACCACGAATCCTACTTTCCTAAACATTTTTAAAGTATAATCGGCGCAAATACCCATTAGGGTGTTGCATTTCACTTGATTTAACATGGCGATTCCAGCCCTGACTAACATAATACTCAAACCCATACCTGCTACTTCCTTTGCGTTCCAAAGTGCACACAATTCACCAACTCCATCTTGTTGATAATGTTTAACGATATCGAAGATTTTAGGATCCATTTTTCCAATCGCCTTTTCAACGGGTAAAGGATGACTCCCGTCTGCAATTTGTGTTCTAATTCCTCCAACAACGGTTCCATCTTCCTTCTCTGCAATAACACAATAAACAAAGTCCCAATCCATCCACTCGGCGTTATTGGTAGTTATATTTGTTATACCATAATTAACAAGAACCTGTATATGACCATTGAGATACTTTTCACAAAGGTCTTTATTCTTAGTAGCTTTAAATGCGCGAAATGTTAATTTCATCTCTGTGTTCTAACTTTTAAAAAATACATCATTTAAAGATTTTCTTAATGAGCGCCCCTGGGGCTCTGCCGACTCAAATAATCTAAACAAAAAAACAGCTTCTCTTGAATCCAATTCGCCAAATATAAGCGAAAGTTGAGATTTTAAAGCTTTCAATTCGGAAAAATTTTTGTCTGTTAGAATATTGCTGTTATCCTTATTTCCCAATAACCTCAAAAACAATAAAGGTACACAAATTGGCTGAAACCCTAAACTATTTTTAGTAGCTGCAAGCCAAGCTCTCTGCGCCAATTTTCCACCCTTAATGTAATCGCTCGGAGTATTGCCAGGCATTGTTATCAAACCTATTGCAGAGGAGGAAGCGATGATATTTTGTGTAAATTTTTCAAAAGCAATTCCTTTATCCCATTTATTCAATAAAGCAGCAACTTTTGGATCTGCAATCATTTCAAAAGCTGTTTGCACAGCTGAAGGCAGTTCAAGAGTCCTTATATCAATTCCTTCTTTAATTGCTTCGTTGTAATTCCATCGAATTTCATTTTTAAAATAATCTAAATGTGTAATAGGGTTTAGCAATCGTATGCGTTCAATTTTGCCCGCTATCTTAGCAATAGACTCAATTTTATCTCGATCCGATTGCCAAGTCAACAATGAACCATCAACTGTATTAACCTCATTCGAAATTTCATTTAGCGCAGAAGATTTTAACTGCTTAAAATTACCAGCCTTTCTGTTTGTAACGCGTTTGAAAATAAAAGGACTGAGAGAACCTGATTGTTTCTTAACCAAGGTTTCTTTTTTAAAATTCAAAACCGCGATCAGATAAGTGCTTTTAGTTAATGGCAATAATCGATGGGTTACTTCGTATCCAGTTTCTTCTGCCATAAGCACGGCATTTTCTATCGCAGCACCTAAGGATATCCATATACTTTCTTCATCTAAATTTTTATAGCTAGAATTTTTATGTTTAAATAAAAAAAGTTTTTTTTGAAAAAGTAACCATTTCCAGGGTTGTGCGTTTGCCTGAGACGGCGCAGCAACACCCGCTTCCACAATTTTTTCAGCGTCTGAATCATTTAATTCCGAAAATTCAATATCTTTTGCCCTAGAAGCAATCTCAAACATCTGTTTAAGATCTGAAGCTTCAAAGCCATTGTTTCCCTCCACTTCTGTATCAGAATCGTCTTGCTTTTTATCTTTGTTTCCAATGAGTTTATCAATATCCACGTAATAGCGCCCCGAGTCGGTAAATTGATTAAGTAAAATTCTTCTACTCACATCGGCAGTGATACCTCCCCCCATAGTCACAGCTGATCCCAGTTGCGGCCACGTACTTATGGTTTGTTGCATTTCTAGCATCGATGCTCGTAATCTTGGACTGGTTGAGTTTAAACCAAGTATATCCAGCATGTATGGAATTTTCTCCTCATTCGTTTTCAGACTTTTAAGTGTAGCAATGTCCAGCTGTTTTACAATGCCGTGCAAAATATTTCTATTTGGTTCTAAGTCGAAACGTTCAACATCGACCATACATTTATCACTTGCTTCCATTATCACAGGTACACCAAGTTCTCTCGCTTTATAACGACTCAATATTTTTATGTCAAAGCCATCAGATTCTTCAACTAAGAGATCGATCACTCCATCTTTTGTAAAAAATTCCATCATGTTGTTCTCCGTAAGACCTTCGGGGAAGCAAACAACATTGAGGTAAGGATCAATTTCTGAAATCTCGCGCGCCACCGAGTACACTTTTGCCAGACCAAGATTGTGAACACCAGTTCTGATACGATTAAGATTGGTTAATTCAAGTACGTCAAAATCGGCCAGTCTTAATTCGCCGCATATTCTTTCCATTGCAAGCGTTACTGAAACAGACTGACCAACCGATAATCCTATTATTCCAATTTTTTTTGTTGCAAGTTCGTCTCTTTCTTCTTTTGTAATTTTATATTGATTTCGGCTTGTTCTTACGTCAATAAACTCCTCTTTATCTAAAATATGCACTAAACGATTAGACCAGGGATAGTAAACCCAAACTCCATATTTATGAAGTTCGGTTTTACCAATATGTTTTTCCGTCTCCAATTTAAGCTCTTCCGTCGAAAATTTCTTACTTGGAGATTTTAGCTTAACGAATTCGGTTATTTGTTCTAAAATATGGTCAACTACTGTAATTCCAGATAGTTCCATCAAGTCCTCTATTTTTTTAAGATCGGTTGGATTATTTAAATTATAAAAAAAAGGTTTATGAAGCGTTTGAGCCTTTTTCTGTAGATTATGTAAGGCCTCTAGGCGCTCTGTAATGCTTGTCATTTTGCTTTTATGTTGATCCTTGTAAATAATACCCAAAAAAAATGGTGTTTCCTTCAATCAAGTAAAACAATGTAATTTTTGTAAAAATAAAATTATTATTCATAAATTCGAACTGCGAAAGTATTTGCTGCATATGCGCAAAACACTTTTCTAAAAAAAATTATTTACCCTGTTTAAGAACTTCAAAATGAGCGAACAATCAAATATCAATGTACTTTATGTGGATGATGAAGAGAATAATCTCTCTGCATTTAAAGCTTCTTTTAGAAGACACTTTACAGTATTTACGGCTATTTCAGCGGATGAAGGAAAAAAAATTCTTGCTGACAATGAGATACATGTTTTGATTACGGATCAAAGAATGCCTGGTACTTTAGGAACGGAATTATTAGCTCAAGCTGTAAAAGATTACCCAGATCAGATAAGAATTTTGTTAACCGGATTTTCGGATATTGAAGCGATTAAAGATGCGATAAATCGCGGTCAAATTTATCATTATTTGCAAAAACCATGGGATGATGCAAACTTGAAAGAGACCATTGAAAGTGCCTACAAGGTCTATCATTTAAAGAAAAAACAACAGGAACTAAGTGAACAACTATTAGTGACAAATGAACAATTAGAATTTATGCTCAGGCAAAAATTATTGTCATAATTCAGAGAATTTTGATAAAGATTAAAGAAAAATAAAAAATTCGACAAAGAGCCGTTTTCGTAAGACAAAACGGCTCTCTTTTTTTAAAAAAACCTGGGATCAGAGTTGAATACCAATCAATAAAATATCATCGGTTTGTTCATAAGCACCTTGCCATTTATCCAACCAATGATTCAAGAGTTGTTCTTGTTCTCCTACTCCGAATGATAATGATTTTTCAAGGATTTTTATCATATTCTTAGTCATCATTCGTTTACCTTTGGTTCCTCCAAATTGATCTGCATATCCATCCGTGCACATATAAATAATATCACCATCGTCATAAGAAATACTGTGATTTGTAAACCTTATTACAGACTCGTCATGCAAACCCCCAATTCCAAACTTATTCCCTCTTACCATTTCAAGTTCTTTATCTCTAAAGAAAATAAGATGCCTGTTTGCACCTGCAAATTCAATTTGTTGCATTTCTCGGTCTATTGCACATAAAGCAATATCCATACCATCGCAGCGCTGATTACCGGTTTTATCTTGTTTTAATGTCTGTCTAATTCCAACATTTAGCCTACTCAATATGTCCGAAGGCTTTCGTATTTTTTTCACGTTTACAATTTCGTTCAAAAAACTGTACCCTATCATTGACATCAGTGATCCAGGCACTCCATGCCCTGTGCAATCTGCAACCGCAATGAATAGTTTTTTATCTCTCTCTACAAACCAATAAAAGTCGCCACTAACAATATCTTTTGGTCGATAAATAATTAGTGAATTAGGGAAATAGTTTGTCAATACCGCTTTTTCGGGCAGCATTGCATCCTGTATCAATTTGGCATAATTGATACTATCCATCATACTTTTATTATTTTCTTCAATTGCACTATAGGCTAGTTTCAGTTCTTGATGCATAGAGAGAATCGTTTCCTTTTCACGATTCGCTATAGCTTTTGAAACGACAGCGTCAATAGATAAAGGCAAACGAATAAGGTTATCTTTAAGAATATAATCATCTACACCCGCTCTAATACAATTCACTGCGAATTGTTCCGAAAATGGACCTGTAACCAATATAAAAGGTATGTCTGAATTTTTCCTTCTAGCAATCTCAAGCGCTTCAAGTGAACTAATATCTGGTGAAGAATTTCCTGCCACCACAATATCCGGATTAAAATCTTCTAGGCTGGAAATAAAATAATCTCTCGACTCAACGACATGAAGATCAAAGTTCATTTCAGATCTAGTAAGAACAGCTCTTAGGTTCCCGATGTCAGTAGCGTTATTTTCAAGAAGCAAAATTTTTAATTCCGGTTTCATAGTCCAATACTGAGAGAATTTAATAAAAAACTTTTTGATTTTTTTTCTTTAATTCAATTGGGTTTGAATAAGACTTAAGATAATTATTCTTTAAAAAGCTATGCATTATTTTAGAAACAATGAAGGATAAATTTTTCATCTTGATTTATTTAATTTATCCAATTTATTTGAATTAGTCATTAGCGTATTTACCCTTAATTTTAGTTTTACAAAATACATGAATTACTGATATAAAACACGATTAATCTAAATAATTTTAGAAGAAATAAACATGGCGTTTGACATATGATACAGCCGTTTCGTCTACCATTTTAAGCCTGTAAATTTAATGCTTGGAAAAACAAGATTTTGGTCAAGTTTTTTGGCACTTTTTGCATTAAAAACAATAGAGATTGTGCAACTTTATATATCTATCAGATCTATTTATTTACATTTTTTTTCGCCAGATGATTGGCTTTTGCCTCATCTAAAGAATGGCTAGAATGTATATTTTTTTCTGTGGCGGCCAATTTCGCTAATTTTATATAGTATTTTTTTAGTGCTTCTATTTCATCTGCGGTTAAATCTTCAATGTCTATTAAGCGATTGCTAGCTTGGTGATTACAGGCAATTAATTCGTTCAGTTTTAAATGCAACGCCTTTGTGTCTTTATTCTGTGATTGCTGAATAACAAAGACCATTAAAAAAGTTATTATTGTAGTGCCAGTATTAATTACTAATTGCCATGTGTCAGAAAAACCAAATAAAGGACCTGTTATAGACCAAATAACAATTATCAAAAAGGCGCTTAAAAATGCTGACGGGCTACCTGCAGCGTTAGTTACTTTTGAGGAAAATTTATCGAATAGTTTTTTCATACCTAGTTATCATATAATAGTTCTATCAAAGTTACAACAGAAATCAACAAAAAAAGTCCGCCTGGACAACCAGTGCGGACTATATTCTTTTAACTAGAGTTAAATTATTTTAAAGTTGCTACTTTCTTAGCAAGCTTTGATTTCATGTTACCAGCTTTATTCTTGTGAATAACGCTTTTTTTAGCCAATTTATCCAACATACTAGAAACTTTAGGTAATAAAGCCTCAGCATCTTTTTTAGAAGTAGCTGTACGTAAAGCCTTTACTGCTGTACGCGTAGTTTTAGCGTAATAGCGGTTTTCAATTCTTTTTGCGTCGTTAGAGCGAATGCGTTTAATTGCTGATTTATGGTTTGCCATTGTCTTGTAATTTCTTTTGTTTTCCCATTTTTGGGAAGGCAAATATACGATTTTTTTTGAATAAGCAAGTGTTAAAAAGAATTTCCCGCAAAATTTTGATTTAAGTCTATTTTTGTACAGAATGAGGTGTTTTCTTGTTATTATATTGGTATTTGCCAGCATTGCCTCGGTTGCTCAAATAGTTGTTGACCAAAAACCAGAGAAAAACCTGATACCCAATGGGAGTTTCGAAAATTATAGGAAAAAGGCCAATGATATTAGGAAAGCTGTTCCATGGCGTCCTATAGAAACGATTGATTATTATCACAATCCACTTAAAAACGATACTACCATTCAAAAGGGAGCCTACAGCGGGTATTGCTATACAGGTTTTCGCTTCCGAAGAAAATATAAAGAGTTTTTACAAGTTAAGTTAGTTGAATCACTGCACAGGGGCACTATTTACGAATACTCCATGCACGTTCGTCTGGCGTTCTGGAGCAACGCTATCCTAAGGTCTTTTGGTGTGCTTTTTACTAAAGGGGGTTACAAAGGCCAATCAGACGTTGTAAAATCAAACATGATAGATACCGTTTGCGTTAAGGGAGGGTTAATGAAAGGCTATCAGTGGTTTACCATTAAAGGTTTTTACAAAGCTGATGGCGGAGAAAAATACATTACCATTGGGAATTTTGCCTCCATTATTAAAAAAGATATGGTGAGAATTGACGTATTTAGGATTGGACCCAAAGAATCCTATTATTTTGTTGATGATATTAAATTAATTAGGGCACCACAGTTTGAAGAAAAAATTGCGGTAGAACGCGTTGGTCCGAATTATTTGGAACAATGGAAAGATTCCACACTCCAAGTTAAAGAAGATGTCAAAATAGGTGAAGCAATAGGTTTGAATAATATATCGTTTGTAAATGGGAAATATTATCTTTTGCCTGAGTCATATATCGAGTTAAATAAACTAGCGCAATATCTTCTTTTAAATCCTAGAATAGAAATACAAATCAATGGGCATAGCGATAATGTTGGATTAAAATTTAGAAATCAAAAAGTCAGCGAATTGCGGGCTCGGGAAGTTTTTGAATATCTCATAAAAAAAGGAGTGCAAAATAAAATGCTCTATCGCGGGTTTGGAAGTTCCTTTCCAATAGCAGATAATGAAACCGAGGAAGGTCGAATAAAAAACAGAAGGGTTGAATTTGAGATTATAAAAAAATAAACATAGATTTATACGTGTCCTAAAGTTTCACATTAATTAAATTATATATTATGAATTTAATAGAAAAAGATAATCCGAAAACTATTAGGGCTTGGACCTTTTACGATTGGGCCAATTCAGTCTTTCCTCTCGTAATTACTTCAGCCATTTTCCCAAACTTTTACGATTATGTAACAACGCATTCAGGCAAAGAATTCATTGGCCACACCGTTCAGTTTTTCGGACATAATTTCGAAAATCAAAACATCTATTCTTTTGTATATGCTTTTGCACTCTCCATTGTTGTTTTAATTGCACCTATTCTAAGTGGCATAGCCGATTATTTAGGAAACAAAAAACGTTTTCTGCAATTTTTCTGCTACTTAGGTTCCGTTTCATGCATGTGCCTGTATTTTTTTTCAAGAGAACATTTAGAATTAAGTTTTTTACCATTTATTACTGCAACTATTGGTTTTTGGGGGAGTCTTGTTTATTATAATTCTTATTTGCCTGAAATTGCTAGTGTTGAAAACCAAGATAAAGTAAGTGCTAAAGGATTTTCACTAGGTTATTTTGGAAGCTCTTTATTACTGATTGTTTGTTTAATTGGAATAATGGTTTTTAAATACGAAGAAACACTTGTTGATGGGGTACTTGTAAAGACAGGTTTTTTTAAGGTTAAATATTCGTTCTTGTTAACCGGTTTGTGGTGGATGGGTTTTGCTCAATATACTTTTCGCAATCTTCCATTACGTGATCACAAAGCCCATGGCGTTGAACGAAAAAATCTTCTTTCAAAAGGATTTAGAGAATTATTAGGCGTTGCGAAGCAAATTATCAAATTACCGAGACTGCCTAGATTTTTATCAGGATACTTTTTTTATAACATGGGGGTGCAAACTGTAATGGTTGTTGCGGTTTTATTTGCAAGAAATGAAATTGCTTGGGAAAATGAACAAGCTAAAACATCTTCATTAATTATTAGCATCCTGATAATTCAGTTTGTTGGCATCGCCGGCTCTTACTTTTTTTCTTGGATGTCAAGAAAAACTGGTAACATTAAATCGCTCATGTTTGCTGTACTAATTTGGATTTTTATTTGCGTATTTACTTATGTGTATGTTCGACTTCCAATGCATTTTTATATAGTTGCTTTTCTTGTTGGATTTGTAATGGGAGGTATTCAATCACTGTCTCGCAGCACCTACAGCAAGCTATTACCTCAAACAGAAGATCATGCTAGCTTTTTTAGCTTTTACGATGTAATGGAAAAGTTAGGAATGATAATAGGAACAGTAACATTTGGCCTAATCAGTGAAACGATGGGTGGTATGCGTCCTGCAATTTTATCCTTGATAGTTTATTTTATAATTGGATTTGTAGTTCTTTTCACTATGCGCGGCATGGCCATTGAAGGCGAGAAAGGTTAGACTTTTACATTTTTTATGAAGGCAGATTAAGAGCTTGTGACTTTTTGGTTCGTTTGTTGTTATTGTTACTATACATGATCAAATTATTTTATTTCCTTCTTTTTTTACCACTGTTTTCTATTTCACAAATTAGTTTTAGTGAACAGTATATTGATTTAGGGAACATTAAAGAAGCTTATGAGATAAAGGGAGATGTTGTTCTTACAAACACTAGCTCTAAAAAGATTTTTTTAATGCGTGCTGATGCAGATCAGGGCGTGAAAATTTACACGACCAAAAAAACTTTACTTCCAAACGACACGTGTTTACTGGTTATTTCTTTTATTCCTGAACATAATGGCAAGTTTAAAAAGAAAATCAACCTAGTATCTACCGATAAAGAAACACCTTATGAATTAACGCTCGCTGGAAATATTGCGACAGTAAAAACGAACGATAAAATGGCTTGCGTTTACTTTGGTAAAAGAAAAACTAATCCAGTTTCGATTAATGAAGAGCCAATTGTAATTCCAAATACGCCTGTAAAAAGAGACAATTCAAATAAATTGCCAAGAAGCTCAGAACCGCTAATAATCACAGGTACTCCAAAACCCGAATTGCCTTTAAAGGAAGTAGTTATTGATAAATTCTCTAAAGAGAATTACAAACCTAACAACATACTTTTTCTCTTAGACATAAGTAGCTCCATGCGTGATTCTTTAAAATTACCAATTATGAAAACCGCCCTACACAGATTAATTGATGCAGCCAGAGACATTGACACCATAAGTTTAGTAACCTATGCTTCAAAAGTAAACTTACTGAGTGAAGCAATTTGCGGAACAAACAAACAAAACTTGCACACATTGGTAGATAGTTTAAAAGCAAAAGGAATGACCTCTGGAAGAACGGCAATATTATTTAGTCAATTACTCTCACAGAAACATTTTATTGAAGAAGGAAACAATCAAATAATAATGGCCTCTGATGGAGAATTTAAATTTGAACGCGACGATTTTCTTACCTGGAAAAAAAGGCAGCAAGAGAAAAAAATAATAATTACAACCGTAGCTTTTGGCGAAGATAAAACTGCCCTTAGAAATTTAAAAGATATTGCGAATAAAGGAGAGGGTTCGTTTATTCATTTGAATCAAAAAAGTGGAAGCGAAGAAACTTTGTTGGAGGAAATTAAGCTGAGGAGCAAAAAATAGTTGGCAGTAGGCAGTATGTAATTAGCTAAAAAAGACAAGCGTTAATTTATGTAAATCAAAAAACCGAAACTTTTCTATTCTCGTATCTTTGATAAACCTAGTATTATGAAAAAATTAATAAGCACATCAGTATTTTTTTTGATTTTTGGTTTAGCTTCGTGTCAGACTAACACTCCAGCTTCAAACTCAAATTCAACTCATACCGAAAAAACATCAAAACCTATGGAAACAAGCTATAACAAAACAGATGCCGAATGGAAAAAAACTCTTACACCTGAACAATATGATGTATTAAGACAAAAAGGCACCGAGCGTCCAGGTACTGGCGAATACAATGATTTTTCTGAGAAGGGGGTATACACTTGTGCAGGGTGTGGAACGGAATTGTTCACGAGTGATCAGAAATTTAATAGTCATTGCGGATGGCCAAGTTTCGACAATAACATTGCTGGTGGAGACCGTGTGAAACAAATAAAAGATTTTTCCCACGGTATGGTTCGTACTGAAATTGTTTGCGCTAAATGTGGCGGCCATCTTGGACATATTTTCGATGATGGTCCAACTGCTACCGGGCAACGTTACTGCGTGAACAGTGTTAGTTTGAAATTTGTTTCAGAAAATTCAAAAGCGAACGACAAAAAATAATTTGCTCAACGAAGAGAAAAAAGCCTGTAAATCAATTTTGCAGGCTTTTCATTTTAGAATAAAGGTTGAACAGGTTTGTTTTGAAGTATTGTTTCTATTCTCTCGATCACTTCAACAGTTAACAGAGGTAAAACATCAATTGCTGTCAAATTTTCCTTTAGTTGCTCAGGTTTACTAGCTCCTAAAATAGCTGTACTCACATTTGGATTCTTAATGCACCAAGCTATTCCAAGCTTTGGTAAAGTTATTCCGAGTTCTTTGGCAAGTAGATTTAAATGCCTCGTTTTTTCAATGCGTGTTTCGTCGCCTAATGTTCGTTCTTTCAGCCAGTCCATTCCTTCCATTGTAAGGCGTGTTTCACTTGGCATGCCAGAATTATATTTACCCGTTAGCAAACCGCTGGCGAGCGGACTCCATATAGTAGTTCCTAATCCAAAGTCTCTAAATAACAACAAGAAATCTTTTTCAATTTTTGTGCGTTCAAACATATTGTATTGAGGCTGCTCCATAGTTGGTCCGATCAAGTGATTTTTTTCAGCAAATACAAAAGCTGCCATCAGTTCATCATTGGCCCACTCACTAGTTCCCCAATACAAAATCTTTCCTTGTTGAATAAGCGTGTTCATTGCCCAAACCGTTTCTTCAATAGGTGTGCTTTTATCAGGACGGTGACAAAATAAAAGATCGATGTAATCCAGCTGCAACCGTTTTAATGCAGCATGACAACCCTCTACTATGTGTTTTCTAGATAAGCCCATTTGGTTAGGTTTATTTTCTTCGTAACCAAAATAAATTTTAGAACTTAGGCAATACGAACTCCTACTCCAGGTCTTGTTTTTTAAAACCTCGCCCATTACTAGCTCTGATTTACCACGTGCATATACTTCGGCATTGTCAAAAAAGTTAACGCCATTGTCGTATGCAATACTCATCAGTTCGTCTGCCGTTGTATTTCCAATTTGTTTTCCAAACGTCACCCAACTTCCAAAAGAAAGCACACTGAGTTGTAATCCCGATTTACCAAGTCTTCTATATTCCATAAAAATTTATTGAGAGCTAATTTACTTAGATTTCTTAGTTTATTATAACCATTCTTCTATTGTAAAATCAATTTTCTATTTATCTTATTTGCTCCGTATTCGATTTGAATATTGTAAAATCCCCTTGCCATGTCAGACAAATTGATACTTTCAAAAATTTTATTTGAGATAAATTCGAAAACTATTTTTCCTTCTAGGCTAAACAGCGTGATTTTTTTTGAGTCATTTGTTTTAAACTCTAATTCGAATTTTCCATCAGATGGGTTCGGAAAAATTCTTATGACATTAACTTTAGCGCCATTTTCAAATATCTCTGTACATGGATTTACCTCAATAAATACTATCCCAACATTAGTACAGGTGTTTATACTTTTCCCAATGGCATTATAAACAGTTGCTACAAAAGGTGCTGCGGTAAAGCTATTAGAAATAGCGCCTCCTGGTAACCATGTATAAGAAGTAGCACCCGATGCAGTAAAAGTGATCGGTTCACCAGCACAGGCATTATTAGTTGATTGTATGATATTAATAACTGGAACTGATTTTGTATTTATTGCTAGCGTTTTAGACGAAATACAACTTTGTGTATTTGTTCCATAAACAGTATAGGTCGAATTTGTTGCAGGAGTAACCGTGGTAATTGAACCATTTGCGCCTGTGTTCCATATATAAGAATTTGCTCCGCTTGCTGTAAAGCTCGCATTGCTTGAAGGACAAACTAAACTTGAACTCTGAGCAACAGTAATAACTGCTACTGCATAGGTGTTAACTAGAATTGTTGAAGTGCTTGAACAACTAAAACTATCTTTTCCAGTAAGTGTATAAACTTTACTGCTCGTTGGCGAAACAACCTTCGAAGCTCCAATTCCCAAACCCGACCATGAATAAGTATTAGCGCCACTTGCTGTTAAGGTGCAAGAACCACTTGGGCATATCGTTACAGGGTTCGCTATAATTATAAGCGAAGGGCTTGGTGATAAAGTGAGTGAAATAGGAATTCGTAAACTCTGACAGCCACTCACAGAATTACTTGCTTCCGCATAAAGTGTTGTTGATGTAGAAACACTTAAACTATAATTTTGACCAGTTCCTAAAATAGTCGTAGAGTTTACTGAATTGAACCAATTGATTACTGATGGGGTGAATGCATTTACACTTAAAATAATGTTTGTTGCACTGCCGCATACACTCATATTATTAGCAGTAATACTTGGATTTACAACGCTTACAGTCATACTTTTAGAGCTTGTGCAATTTGCAGTGTTGGTCACCGCAACACTATAAAGAGAAGTTACTGTTGGCGAAATTATTATACTTGAGAGATTTGAACCATTGCTCCAAGTGTAGGTTGATGCTGAAGTAATAATACTTAATGTTGAAGGATTTCCAAGGCATAGTACATTTGTTGTTGCTAAAAGACTCAGTGTAGTTTCACTGACAGAAACAGCAACGGATGACTGTGGCGACGCACAATTATTCAATGAAACAGTTAAATAATAAATTCCAGCAGAATTTGATGTTACATTTGAAATTATTGGGCTCTGCAAGATTGAATTAAATCCATTTGGTCCTGACCATTGATATGTTGAACCGGGATTTGTTAGTCCAAATAAATTAATTGCTTGTCCGGCGCAGACTAGAGCATTCGATGCACTGACAACTACAGTTGGAATAGGATTTATTACAAGGGTAGCCTCGGCTGAAATTGCTGTTATACTTAAACTAGTGCAGGTTGTTTCTAAAACAAAATAATAAACACCCGCAGTTAAAGCGGAACTATAGAATTCCGGAGTTGTTACTCCATTCCCATTCGTTACATTCGTATATGAACTTCCTGAAGTTGGACTAACCTTCCATTGATGTGAAAGTCCTACACCCGGCGAGTAACCATTAGAAATAAGAGACGCCGATTGACCGGCACATAAAGTGAAAGCGTTCGGAGAAATTATACCTGCATTTGCAGAGGCGCATGGATTTATATTTTGATCGTATTCATCAGCGCCTATGTCAGGCGCTGACCCTGAACCAACGTAACCCGTATTTCCTTGACGAATTTGATTATCATAATCATTAGTAATTCCACTAACATTAACGGCACCGCTTTCAACTGCAGAAAACACATTGGGCGTAACGTGCAAATAATTTGGTGATGATGGAACAGAGCTTAAAAAATTTACACTCTGAGTAGCAGACAATGATTCTCGTGGATTAACTAAAGTTTGAAAAGCAGATAGTGCAGTGTACGAAGTAGTGCCATTTTGTAAAATAACATTGGATGGACTCGGTATGCCGCCATAAAACAAATTATTATTTGATGTAGACAAATAATTTGTCAAAGAAGTTGAACTTCGTCTATACGCCGCAGAAATACCCGTACCGCCCGAGGACACATTTATAAAAATATTATTCTTTAAACTTAAACTACTTGCAGTTGAAGCGTAAAGTGCATTTGAATTAAAATTTCCACCTGCACTTTGTGCGCCTAAATAAACTGTATTATACCAGAGGTTTATTAAGGTTCCACTATTAATATATATGCCATTTACTGCGTTTGTTGCTGAGGAGTTCGGTGCATTTACATGCCCAATAAAATTATTTGAAAGTGTTGTATTCACAGCTGAAGTTATATAAACCCCATGCCCTACTCCACTTGTGCCGTTTGCGTTAATTGTACTTATTTTGTTTTTATAAAAATTCAGTCCTGAACCACCTCCCAATAAGTAACTTGCATAGATAGTTGAAGATGATCCTGAAGAATTTAAATTAAGCAATGTGTTTGTGTAAACATGTGGCGCATAATTTGCGGAAACTAATGATCCGATATAAAGTCCATACAAATTGCCCGCCCTTGTAACGTTCGATACTGTATTACTGTAAATTGCAGAAGAAGAATTTGTATTCCCATCTCCCAAATTCTCAAGATAATACGCGTAGAATGCTCCAGTACTATTTACATTAATAGTTGAAATAAGATTATTACAAATTTGCTTCCTGGGATATGAAGTGCCGAGGCCATCTGTGGTGTATATACCATAAAAAACACCTGTGCCGGAAACCGGAGAAGTTATATTAGAAAAATTATTTCCTAAAATGATTTGGGTGCAATTTGCTGGAGAACTTCCTGTATTATAATATAAATACGTCGCTCCAGTCGAAGCTGTTCTATTTAAACTTCCAATAATATTATTTCCGTTAACTGTTAATTGACTTTGTGTACTTGAATTATTATTGATGAGATATTCAGCACCACTATGATTTAAGGAGAGGTTTGTCCATGTATTATTATTTAGGTGGAGTTCATAAGAATCGTTCGTATTGTAAATAAAATATATTGCGCCAGTCGCCGCAAAATTTATATGATTGTAATTTGAAAAATTATTATTGTTCATATTTACAACCGTTGTATTTGTTCCATTGGTATTATAAATAGAATACATGTTGCCACTATAAGCCACAGGACCGTTATATGTAAAACTCAAAGCATTACCACTAATATTTATCGTAGAGCCAACTGCTCCATTATTATATATAAGATAAGTTG
The DNA here is from genome assembly GCF_029625215.1 of Aurantibacillus circumpalustris. Lineage (GTDB taxonomy): Bacteria > Bacteroidota > Bacteroidia > B-17B0 > Aurantibacillaceae > Aurantibacillus > Aurantibacillus circumpalustris. Next base: position 1,985,666 of record NZ_CP121197.1, on the reverse strand, counting down.
AACCACTTGCTGCGGATGTAGAATTATTTAGAAATATATTATTACTCATGCTTAAATTTTCCGGTGACGCATTGTTCCATATACCATAGAAAGGTCCAGACGTTGAAGTATTATAACTGCAATTTATAATACAGTTATTACTGATAGTAATTGTGTTATTCAAAGCCCCCGAGCCCGAGAGATTTTCAATTACAGATAACTGAGCGCTTGTAGCACCACCGTTCAATGTAATTGTGTTCTGCATCACAGAGCTGTTAGCACTTATCGATGCTCCTAGATAAATCCCTCTCAATAATGTTGGATGATTGATGCCATTACCCGTATTGTTATTTATGATATTATAGGCGACATTTAAATTATACTGAGCCAACGTTTTAATGGCACAGGAAGAATTTGTTGAACCTCCACCGCCAAAATTAAGTATAGAATTTCCTGTTAAGACACTATTCCCGCCAATATCATTTCCATTATCTGCGAAACTAAAAGGAATAAAATCCACGAAACCAATCAATGACATTCCAATATTACAGTTCTGAATGGTGTTCGTATAAAACTTGTTGTTTGAATTACTACCCGAAATGGACGTAACAGATATAGTTGAATTATGGACACTTGAAGTGGCATTTACAACATCTATACCTCTCGATCCGTCCTCAGCGGGACCAGATCCGCTCGAATTGTTTATTCTGTTTAATGTAATAGAACAATTTTTTATGGTGTTGTTTTGACATCCATTATTGGAATTCGCTTTAAACAAACCAATGCCAAACTCCATGGTTGCTGGATTTACTGTGTTTTGATCTACAATATCTATTCCATCAATTGTTACATAATCACATCCCAATAACCTCCAAACACCGTCTTGATGCATCGATCCCGGTGTACCTGTTCCTCCTGAATAAGCAACTAATAATGGGTTGGCCCCATTTCCATTCTTCTGAAATACAATTGGATTATTAAGACTTCCACTTGCCGTCAAAGAAAATCCACCCGGTATTACAGTTTCGGTATAACCTGCTGCAATATTCACTGTTACAGATCCCGAGGCACCTTGCTGATTTAAAGCAGCTATAACCGAAGCCAGACTTGTGTACGTTGAAGGAACAGTTATTATTCCTGATAATTGTGCTTTCGTTTGAAAGTAAATTGTAAAAACTAAAACCAGATAATAGATTTTTTTCATTTGTTAAGCATTGATAGCCAAACAAATTTAATTTTCCTTTTACCAGATTTTTAAGCTTTAGACAGTTGTGTATAAACTATAGATAAACAGGGTGTGAATTTCTACAAATGAAATTTTTGGCAAAAACTGTGATAAAACACTCCTTAATCGATGATTAATTTATACACACTTGTACTCTCTTGAATTTTTATGTAAATAAAATAAATACCTTTTGTTACTGATGATAAATCAATCATTTTTAATTCACCAGTAGTTTTTGTTTGATAGATCAAAGCTCCAATTGAATTTAAAACATGGATATCCTTTTCACCGTCTAGTTCCATTGATAGATTAACGATTCCTGAAGAAGGATTTGGAAACAAACGTAAACCTTTATCAGAGTTTAAAACATTTGTTAATCCAACGCACTCATTTACCAACACAGAAGCTGTTGACGTATTTAAGCAATTGTTCAGATCAGAACCAGTAACCGTAAACACTTCTTGCGATGTAGGACTTACCACTATTATAGGAGAATTTGAACTTCCCGGAGTCCAGGTAAAACTAAACACTCCCGAAGCTTCGAATGTTGTTGATTCACCAACACAAATTGTTGCAGCACTTGGTGTAATTGAAATCGTTGGCAGTGGATTTACTTTAACATTCACCAACTTTGTTGTCCAGCAACCCGGTCCAGTTGTAGCGGCAACAGTGTAAATGGTTGTACTTGTTGGCGAAACAACAACACTGGCAGCGTTAACTCCACCCGTCCATGTATAGGAACTTGCACCAGAAGCAGAAAGTGTAGAACTTCCCGATTGACATAAAACTGCCGGTGATGCCAGGGTTGTGATGGCGAGAGCAGGTCCATGTGTTATGAATATGCTGGTGGAGGAAGTTGGGCAAGCCACGTTGCTTCCATAAACAGCATAAGTAGTAGAGACAAAAGGAGAAATAACAATACTAGTATTAGTCGAAATTGTACTCCATGTATAAGTGGTTGCGCCATTTGCAGTTAATGTGGCAGTGTTGCCAAGACATACAAGTGAGCTCGTGGTTGAAATAGTTATTGTAGGATTTAATATCACCTCAACAGAAGTTGTGCTTGAAGAGGCACACTGACCATCAGATAAGGTAACCGAATAAATACTTGTTGTGGTGGGCGAAGCAATAACTGATACTCCTGAGCCAGCAGACAGGCTGTTTGAGGGTGACCAAGAATACGTTCCTATTTGAGTTCCATTTAATTTAAAATCAGGTCGCACAAAGCCGAAATTCACATTACTGGTAGTTGCAGCAGCGATGGTAGAAACACTTTGGTTATCTGCTCGATAAACTAAAGTACTTAAAAAACCAGTTGGAGAATTGTATTGAATAACCGCATTGGCTGAAGTGCCAATAAGGCTATTTGAAAAAACGGTTTCTACAATTAAATTACTGATTCCATCCCAAACAAATGGCGCCGAAAAACTATGCGTATTTGCATATCCAATACTTGGTGTAAAATTAGATGGCGATACAACATTTGATACGCCCGCTTCGAAAACCGAGAGTGCGCTTACTGTAGTAGATTTCATTCCAACCATAAAGTTCTTACAATCATTTATAGATGCACCCCAATTTGAACCAAGTGAACTAACTGGAAATTGAATACTTTGAATTGGTGTACCGGTCGTAAATCCAGCGGCTGCAAGCTCCCCAGCTAAAATTAGCATTTGCATTTTTTGACCTCCATAATACAGTGAGTATGGAGCTGGATATCCTGAAGTCTGATTCACATTACTTTGACTGCCAAATGTGAGTGTTGGATTTGTTATTGGCAAAGAAGCAGTAAGTGTTTGAGAATTACCAATACAAATTGTTGAAGATGCTAAGCTGATCGAAAACGCAGGAGGTGTTGGATAAACTGTGGTAGAAACAAAAACAGGAAGCGATGTGCAATTTACATCTGCAACTATAAGAGTGTACAGTCCGCTAGCATTGGTGCCTCCAAGCGTAATTGTTGGATTCTGCAAAGTAGAGGTAAAATTATTTGGTCCTTGCCATAAGTAGGAAGTTCCAATATTACTATTACTTGATAAAACTAAATCCTCTCCTGAACAAATAGTTTGGCTCAATACCGATGCAGAAGCAGAAGGTGTTGCATTAACTGTAACGGTTACCTCATTCGAAGTCCCCGATATAGAACCAAGAGTACAAGTGGTTACTAAAACAAAATAATAATTGCCAGCGCTTAAGGTACTTGTTGTATATGCGGTAGTATTCGCACCGATTCCACCAGCAACGTTTGAATATGGTCCACCAGAGTTTGTCGACACTTTCCACTGATGAACAATATCACCTGCCGCGGTAAATCCTGTTGAAAGTAAGTAAAATGTTTCGCCCTCACATTGAATAGTAGAAGAAGCGACAATAACGCTTCCTGCATTTGCACTCGTGCAAGACAAGAGTGATTGATTGTATTCATCAGCACCAATATCTGGCGCTGTTCCCGTACCCGAATACCCAACATTTCCTTGTCGAACATCGCTATCAACATCGTCGAAAATAGTTAAGACATTTACGGCTCCACTTTCAGACAAGGAAGGAATCGCTGGATCTATGTGAAGGAAATTTGTACTTGTGCCAATAGTACTCAAAAAAGAAGTGTTCTCAAAAACGGAAGCACTTTCACGAGGTGCTACTAAAACCTGAAACGCAGGCAATGTTTGATTAACCGTTGATGCATCTGCGTATATTAAACGATTAGGTGCTGGAATACCTGTGTAAAAAATATTATTATTTGAAGAGTTTAAATAATTAACAAGAGAACTAAAGCTTCTTCTAAAGGCCACGCTATTTCCTATTCCGCTCGGAGTAGAAGTATTGATAAAAATATTATTTCGCACATCGATTTGAACACCCGAAGAAACATATAATGCACTTGAACTAAAGACAGTTCCTGTACTGCTCGTGTTCAGATTAACTGTGTTATAAAAAACATTTGCACGTGTTCCACCAAGTATGTTAATTCCATTCACAGAATTTGCAGCAGATGAAACTGGTGTATTGATATTACCTATTAGATTGTTGTTTATTGATATGGTGGTGGTGGTCGGCACTCTAACACCATTTGCTGTTCCTAGTATTCCACCGGATGTTATATCACTTATTTTATTCTTATAAAAATTTAAACCATAACCTGCTGCTGATAAGTAGGCTCCACTGACATCTGCGGTGGTTCCAGAAGTATTAAGATTACGAATTGTATTTCCATAAACACTTGCAGCAATTCCCGAAGACACACTCGGTCCAACATAAATACCGTATAGAGGTCCGCCCCAAGATACGCTTGATAAGGTGTTAGTGTTAACTGAAGAACCTACTATAGAATTATCCCCCATTAAGTCAAGGTAATAGCCGTAAAAGAATCCAAGACCTTGGTAGTTAACATTCGAAATAGAATTATTGCTTATTGTTTTTTTAGGGAATAAGGTTCCAGTGCCATCAATATTAAATATTCCATAAAACGAACCCGTTCCAAGTGTAGCGGCTACTATGTTCGAAAAATTATTTCCAGAAATCAATTGCGAACAGGCCGCAGGAGAACTTCCGTTTGAATAGTAACCATAGAAAGATGCGGCGGTAGCTGAACGCGTGTATCCGGAAACCGAATTACTGTTTACATTAAGTTCCGCTGAAGTGTTAGACGGATTATAAATTAAATATTCATTCCCATTATGATTTAACAAAAGATTAGACCAAGTGTTATTATTTATATCGTAACGCGCATTATTGTTTGTGTTATGAATAAAATAAATATTTCCGGCTCCTACCATTCCGCTAAAAAAGTAAGAGGAGAAATTGTTTCCATTCATACTTAAAGTTGTAGATGCTGCGCCACCAATGTTATGAATGCTGTATAAATTCCCTGAATAGCCCGACACACTATTATTAAATCCTGCGCTCAGACTATTATTTGACATTGAAATAGAATTTGTTACAGCAGCCGAATTATAAATCAAATGAGTATTAGCAGTTGACGCCCCTGACACATTATTACCGAATACATTTCCATCCAAGCTTAACAAACCTGATGCAGGGCATGTATTATGAATCCCATAAAAATCAACTGCTCCAATAGTATTGGTGAAATTTGTAATTGAATTATTATTCATGCTAATTGAATTAATTAGCGTGGTAGAAGTCCCTGAATTATAAATTATATTTAAAGCTACCGAAGGAACACTAACTGCTGTGTTATTTATTGTATTCCCACTCACGCTCAGTGAAGAAGATGTGGAGGCAAGATTACATACGCCGTAAAAAGTGCCTACATCTGTTGAAACATAGGAAACACCTGAAGCTTGATTATTGTTAATAGCGGCTATTGTTGCGACAGTACCTCCATTGAAAATTCCATAACAAGTACCCGTTGATGCAGGGAAAATAAAATTAGTTAAGAAATTACCACTTGCATCAAAACTTCCTTGGGAATTACCCTGATTAAAGATCCCAGCAAAATCTCCACTAGTATTTAATGAAGCTGAATAATTGGTAATGGAATTATTGTTTAATCGAATAGAGTTACTTGCCGAACTTGTGTTATACACCTGGAATTTTGATCCCGAAGAATTGTTTGTACTAATGGTTGATAAAGTGTTTCCACTCATACTTAAATTAGAACATGTTGTGCCATTATTATAAAGCGAGAATAAAACACCTGTTGTGCATGAATGATTTAATTGAGATAGAAGATTGTTATTAATATTAACCGAACCCGTTATTAAACCAGAGTTGTAGATCCCAAATGTTGAGCCTGTTGTAGTTGCCAGTAACTGGGCACTAAACGTATTTCCCGTCACACTAAGATTGGACCCTGAATTACCAGTGTTTAACAAGTCATAAAAAACACCAGTAGTACTTAATGAGGAGGTGTAATTTGAAACTAAATTTGAATTGACATTAATATCGCCAGAGCCGTTTCCATTATTAAAAATGTGATAGCGTGGACTTGTTACTGTGTTGCAAATAAAATTACTTATAAAATTTCCACTTATATTTAAATTGGCAAAAGAGTTGTTATTATTAAATAACCCATAAAATGATCCTGATGTCGCGGTATAATTAATGCTTGAGATTTTATTATTTGCAAATGATATTTCATTTATCAGACTACCATTGGCTCCGCGATTGTAAACAAAATGCGTAGCGCCATTTAAAGTATTTAGCGAAAGCGTTGTTAAAGTATTGCTGTTAATGCTTAAACTAAGAGTGGGTGCGGCGCTATTATATAGACCTAAAAAACCTCCGCTGCCTGTGGCATCATAACTGAAATTTGATACAACATTATTTCCGAACGTAATTAAACTATTAGTTGCCGAAGTATTATAGATAATAAATACTGAGCCACTCGTCGCGGTGAGTGTGTGATTCAAAAACGTATTTCCACTCGCAATCAGACCATCAACACCTCCACCATTGTTAATGCCGTAGTAAGAGCCCGTAGTATTTAGAGTACTTGTTAGGCCTGAAACCAAATTATTTGAAACGTTCAAGTTAGATCCTGCTCCAGTGTTATAAACAAAATAGCGAGATCCTGTTGTGGTGGTATAAATACAATTCATAAGTGTGTTACTAGTCACACTCATGCTCCCAAATGAAATCCCACTATTGTATATGGTACCATATGAACCGCTATTGGCTTCGAAACCAAAAGCTCCAATATTATTTGAATTTATATTAACAACACCAACAGTTGTTGAGGCCGCAGCCCTATTGTAGATCAGATAAGAAGAACCATTTAAGGAATACAGCGAAATATTTGTAAATGTGTTCGCAGAAACATTAAGAGCTCCTACTGGTACATTGTTATTATACACTGCTGAAAACACACCTGATGAAGTTGAAGAGTGCGTTAAATTTGAAATTAAATTAGTATTTATCTGAAGTGTGTTTATAATATTGCCTGTATTATATAAACCGTATGCTGCTCCAGTAGTTGAAGAAAGTTGAATATTTACAAGCTTATTATTCGCAATCGTGACATCACCTTGCGAATTACCGCCGTTGTTTATTCCATAATAAGTTCCACTAGTATTATTAGTGTTAGTAAAGCCAGTTACGCTGTTATTTGAAAGGTTAGCAGAGTTTATAATTGAACCACCATTGTATACCATATACCTACTACTTGTTGCAGAATTTGCTTGCACGTTTGCTAGAGTATTACTACTTAAACTCAGGCTTCCTGACGCAATACTTGTATTATAAATACCAAACCAACTTCCATTTAAACTTATTGAATAATTAGAATTTGAAACTAAATTATTCTTAATACTTAGTGAATTAATTGTATTGGTGTTTACGCCTGTATTATTTACAAAATAAATACTACCGCTTGTAGAATTTATGTCTGTATTTAAAAAGCGATTATCCTCAATTGCTAAATTATCAGGGAAATTAGAGTTAGCGAAACTCGCCACGTTTGTAATGCCATAAAAACTTCCTGCCGCATTGCTCCTATTTGTGTAACCATCTACTAAATTATTCTTTATTAAAATGGCATTTGTAATTCGCCCGCTGTTATATATTCCTTGTTGACTAGTACTTGTACTTGTTAGAGTAATATGACTAAGCGTATTTGTAACTATTGACAAGTCTACGGAAGTGTACCCGGCGTTATAGATACCATAAAAATTACCACTTGTTGCATTACACGTATAGTTATCAATAACATTACCTGAGATACCAACGGTAGCCAAGGTGTTTGTTAAAGTCCCTGAATTTACAAGCAAATATGTATTTCCATTATTGGAAAGAGAAAAATTATTTGTAAGTGTATTGTTATTTATCGAAGCGAGAACAGCTGATACAGAACTGTTGTTGTACATTCCATATAAAGAACCGTTCAAACTAATGCTATGACTGCAATTTGAAATTAGATTATTCCCGATAACAATAGAATTAGAAATTGCTCCATTGTTATAAATCAGGTAGCGCGCTCCACTGCTCGCTGTCGAAATTAAATTTAAAAACTTATTATCCTGTATAGTTATATCACCAGCAGATGATGCTCCTGAATTTATGATTCCATAAAATGTTCCACTTGTGCTTAGAGTATTTGTAAAATTGGTAATATAATTATCCGTGATCGAAATTGAGTTTGAAACCGGACAATTATTGTAGATTATGTTGATAGCCCCCGTCGTTGACAACGAAACCATATTAGTGAATGAATTGTTCTTAATACTCAATAATGAGGCCGTTGTTGCTGCCGCTCCGCTATTAAAAATACCATAAAATGCTCCACTGGAATTATTTGCTAAAGTTACGCTTGCTATTACATTAGCACTGTAGGTTGCCGACGTAAAAACATTTGCTCCCGCCCCCCTATTGTAGATCAAAAAAGTTGAGCCGGTCGATGAAGTCAAAACCGAGTTAGTGAAAGTATTTTGACTAATAGTTATATTATCTGCCGACGCCGTGTTATTATAAATTCCATAAAAAGCTCCACCTGCACTAACAGTGCTCGTGCAACCTGATATTAAATTATTGGAGATTTCAATACTTGTAAACGTATTATTTGACAAGCCGCTACTATTAATAAAATGCGTTTCGCCAGTTGTTGCTGCTGAAGCATTGTTCGTAAATGTATTGTTACTTATTATTAAAGAGGTTGAAGAAACTGAAGTGTTATTGTTATTATAAATCCCATATAAAAACCCGGTAGTTCCACTTGTATTAGTACAGTTGGCAATAAGGTTATTACTAATATTAGTTGAATTTAAAGCTACTCCCCAATTACTTATCAAATAACGGGTTCCTGTTGTAGAATTCCAATCGTTATTTGTAATTGTGTTGCTAAGAATACTTGTTATGTTAGAAGTTACACCGTTATTCCAAATACTGTAAAAGGTACCAGTTGCCGATGAGTTAATACAGTTGGAAATAATATTATTACTCATATGTATGGCTACAAAAGTATTTGCTGCCGATCCGCGGTTATACATGAAATAACTTTGTCCATTATTAGCATACGACGCGTTATTCAAAAATGAATTATTATTTATAGTTAACGTTAAACAGGAAGCTGAATTATTGTATATGCCATAAAAAGTTCCATTTGAACTTACTGAAGTTGTACAGTTAGAAATTAAATTATTACTAAGATTAATACTGTTAATACTTGTACTAATTGCTCCCGTATTATATATAAGATTTGTAACACCTGTAGCTGAATTAACAACATTGTTTGTGAACGTGTTATTTGTAATTTTTAAATCAGAAAAAGTAGTGCCACTGTTATAGATTCCATAAAAAAACCCGGACGTGTTTGCGGAATTTAAGATACTTGCAAAAATATTACTTGTCATCGTAATAACTCCCCCTGCTAAAGCACCTGTATTATACATTAAGTAAGTTGATCCAGAAGTGGCGTCATTGCTAATAGCCGAAAAAGTATTATTACACATATTTAACGCAGAAGTCACCGAGCCGGTGTTATATATTCCATTAAAGGATCCCGTTGTGTTATTTGTGTTTGTCCAACTTGAAATCACATTGTTATTTAAATTTAGAATTGTATTTACCGAACCAGTATTGTAAATCAAATATTTTAAGCTTGTTGTAGAAGACCAAGCGTTTAACGTAAGCGTATTGTTCGATAAACTCAAATTATCACTAGTAACACCATTATTATAAATTCCTAAAAATGGGCCATTCGATGTTGCGGTAAAATTACAATTGGAAATAAGGTTGTTACTCATACTCGTACTAACAAAAGTATTTGTACTTGAACCACGATTAAAAACTAAATGCACAGATCCGTTAACAACAGCTGCGGTATTTGAAGAAAATATATTATCATTAATTTCTAAGGTGGTGGACGAAGAAGCGTTGTTATATATTCCAAAAAGAGAACCACTTGATGTCACCGAATGCGTGCAATTAGAAACAAGATTTGTATTCATCGTGATTCCTCCACTAATTGAAGCCGTGTTGTATATCAAATACGTTGATCCACTAAACGAGTTAACCTGATGATTTAAAAAACTGTTTCCGGATATTCCCAAATTTGCTGTTGAAGCTCCATTATTATATATCCCGTAAAAAGCGCCTGTCGACGTAATTGAATTAGCACAATTAGTTATAGTATTATTATTTAATGTAATATTATTGCTCGTTGCGCTAGCATTGTAAATTAAATAAGTAGATCCGGTCGAAGCGTTTGTAACATTGTTGCTAAATGTATTAGAACTCATTGAAAGCGCAGCAGCAGATATAACATTGTTGTATATCGAATAATAAAATCCCGTAGTACTAGCAGAATTCGTACAATTAGCAATAAGATTATTATCTATCTTAATAGTGTTCGCAATAGCACCTGTGTTATAAATTAAATAATTTGTCCCAGTCGTTGCTTTTGTGGCAACGGTACTAAATGTATTACCCGTTAAGTCCAAATAACTTGCAGACGCTCCATTGTTATAAATACCAAAAAAAGAACCCGTAGTGTTTAGCGCATTTCCACAATTTAAGAGTGTGTTACCGATTATTGTAATAGTGTTATTTGCTGCAGTAGCTCCAGAAAGATTTTCGATTACCGAAACTTGTGAGTTACCACTTCCACCGTTTAAAGTAAGTGTGTTATTTGTGATTGTAACATTTGCACTAGTCGCCGCATTAACATAAATTCCTCTTAATGCATTTGTATGATTTACACCTGATCCGTCGTTGTTATTAAAAGTATTATAAGAAACATTAAGATTATACTGTGCTAATGTTCTAACTCCGGCCGCTGGATTAGTTGCGGCAACTGCTCCACCAAAATTCATTATGTTATTCCCTTGCAAACTGCTTAAACCCCCAATGTCATTTCCGCTATCAGCAAGGGTAAATGGACTAGGTGCAGCGTATCCGATTAAGGCAATTCCTACATTACAATTTCTAATTGTATTTGCATAAAATCTATTATTCGAGTTTGTTCCCGCAAAAGAAATCGGCGCTAAAACGATTGTTTGTGAATTTGCAAGTGAATTAACCAAATTAATTCCTCGCGATCCATCAACTGCGGAACCAGAACCACTTACATTATTGATAGTTCTTAAATTAATCACACAATTCTTAATCGTATTATTTTGGCAACCATCCGTTGTGCTTGCTCTAAATAATCCATAACCGTATTCCATTGTAGAAGGATTTGTGGTATTTGGATCTGATATATCTATTCCGTCAATTGTAATATAGTCTGATCCAATTAGTCGCCAAACTCCATCCTGTGTTGCTGTAGCTGGAGTGCCCGTTCCTCCAACATAAGACGTTATCAAAGGATTAGCTCCTACTCCGATTTTTCTAAATGTGATTTGATTAAGTGCTGTACCTGTTGCAGTAAGACTATAACCTCCAACAGGTGCCGTCTCGGTATACCCTGAGGTAATTTCTATAAACACAGGTCCACTTACACCCTGTACGTTAAGATCAGAAATTGCAGCTGACAAGCTTGGATAGTTTGTCGGAATATTATAAGTGCCCGAAAGTTGCGACTTCATTTTGAAGCACAAAATCATTCCCAAACAAAAACACAATGTGAGTTTTGTAATTTTTATCATTCTACTGTCTTAACTCTATAAAATTAGTTCATTTTTCCTAATAATAAAGGGCATTAACACTATTTTAGTGACATCAGATTGTTATTTAAATGACTAAGAAGAAAAGTCTTAATCGTTCTTAAACCGAATGTAGTTTAAATTAAATACAGGTTTGAGTTGAGCATTGTTACTTCCTGCTATTACAACACGTTCGTAATAACTATCGCGCCTCACCGGTAAAAGGATTTTGGAATCTTGAGTTGCATAAACTGTTTTCAAAGACAAGTCACCATTTGCAACCACTAAATAAAATCCACGATTAGGTTTTTCACCACTAAATATCGCTTGAGCCTCAAGAGCAATATTAAACACATAAGCATTCATTGTCGCATTATAAGTCCCATCAAATCTGGTATAATTCGTTGAATTATTTAAATCATTAATATAGGTCTCCCTACCTGAATCATCTATCGAAAGCAACAATAATTTAGGCGGAGCATAATAAATGGAGGTTCCTAAAGTGGTGTTTGAAGGATCTAAACTTAAAACTATCTCAGCTCGATTTACCGCTATTTTAAATGAATCTGAATGGTTCTTTAAAAAAGGGATGTAAAGTTTTACTCGGGTCATTCCCATTCCTTTTAAGTAAAGCTTTGAAGCGCCAAGGGTCGAATCGGCAAATTGATCTTTTATTTCTTGAATAGGCGTATACTTCACCGTATTATATCTTTTCGCAGTTAAACCGCTGAAACTAAATCTAAAATCTATAATTGTATCATTAGAACTCGTGGTTTTATAATGCAAAAAGAGTCCGCTTAAAACATCATCCAGATCGGCTTTAAAAACAACCCCCTCGTCATTATTTTGAACGCTTGCAGCAATATAATATCCTTTATATGTTTTCTGTAAAGCCTCATTATTTTTTAAATTAACACTGTCCTGAAATAATTTTTCGGCATAGTTTTGATCTAGTTTAATTCGTAAGACTCTCTTTCCATCTCCTGTAACACTCCATGAGGTGGCACTAATACTAATTGGTGTAATGTCATGATGCCTTGTGTCATTTGTGTAATAAGGAACTCTGTTATTAATAGTGTCATTAAGAGCAAATATTGAGTAACTTAAAGCAGCATCTTTATTTCCAGCATATTCATCAGCATTTACAGCCAAAACAAATTCAGCTGAGGTTAAAGTAGACGTAGCACCGAAATTTAGGTTTGAAACACTAATATTTGTATTTAAATACAAGCCATAATCCGATCGGCCAAAAAGAGGATCATTATTACTTCCTATAAATTTAATATTATCTCCATAAGAAGCAACTGAATCATACGGTAAAGTTTGCGCTGTAACAGCAAGTCCTCTTATATTTTCAGCATTTAAATCGTCTACACCTGGCTGAACATCTACCCCAAGAACACTGTGATCTTTTTTACAGCTAACAAAAAAAATAACTAGTACTGGAAAAATTATTTTCGAAAAAAGTTTTATTATTCGCATTTGACGGGCAAAAATAAGTATTATAACCCATGTTTTAGCGTTTTATGGTTTTTTGGGAGAAGATTTACTTAGGCTTAAACAAAAAAAATCCCGCTTAGAAATTTCTAAACGGGATTTTACATAATATTTATTTTTAGCTCAAAACGTTTGCTTCTTCAAGCATTTCATCATAAAATTCATTAAAAGCATCCATGTATTCCAGCTCATTTTTAAAAGTTAAAAATGGTTTACCTGATTTTTTAATAAATTTTTCAATCTCAGGATTCATGTTTTCAGATCCTTGAATAAGACCATCAGCAAATTCAATCGATTGTTTAATCATATTAAGGTAACTAGGCTCTTCACTCAGGTGTTTAAGATCTTTTTTATTAAAACCATCGAAATTTAATTTATCAATGAATTTTTTATTAAGATTTTTAGGGAACTCATCCTCGTATAGTGAAACAACTATTTTAGTGTCTGCAAAAAGTGGATCTTCTTGATAATACTTCTTAATGTATAATGGCATTAAAGAAGCAAACCAACCATGACAATGAATAATATCTGGTTGCCATCCAAGTTTTTTAACCGTTTCAGCCACTCCACGCACAAAAAACATACTACGCTCATCATTGTCGTCAAAATATTTTCCGCTTGTTTTGTCAGTTAAAACAGCTTTACGACCGAAATATTCTTCGTTGTCGATAAAATACACTTGCATACGCGCTGTAGGGATGCTGGCCACTTTAATAATTAATGGATGGTCGACGTCATTAATGACCATATTCATCCCCGAAAGGCGAATAACTTCATGTAATTGGTGACGACGTTCATTAATGCTTCCATATTTGGGCATAAAAGTGCGAATTTCTTTTCCGCGTTCTTGAATTCCTTGTGGAAGTCTTCTGGCAATTTTGCCAACATATGTTTCATCTAAATACGGTGTGATGTCTTGAGAAACAAAAAGGACTCTGGCTTTCTTCATACTTGATTAACTCCTTTTTTTAGATTTATGATTAAACAAAATTACGAAAAAATAATCCAATTTTCAAAGGAAATTGTAGCTTTATGGCCTTATTAATGTTAATCTTCACGAAAATAAGCGAATTAACGGGCTATTTATCTCAAATAAATGCTCAAAACAAAACTGTGGGTTTTGTCCCCACAATGGGCGCACTGCACGACGGCCATGTTTCACTTATTCGTTATTCTAAAAACACTTGCGATTATACTATTTGCAGTGTTTTTGTTAATCCAACCCAATTTAACGACAAATCAGACCTCGATCGCTACCCCCGAATGCCTGAAAAGGACGCTGCTTTGCTTAAAAACGCCTATTGTGATGCCTTATTCATGCCTTTAGTAAATGAAATGTACCCTGATAGCTTACTAAAAGAAAATTACGATTTTGGATACCTCGATAAAGTGCTCGAAGGCGCTCATCGTCCAGGGCATTTTAACGGTGTGGCTCAAATTGTTAGTCGCTTCTTCGATATCATTAAACCTGATAAAGCTTTTTTCGGCAGCAAGGACTACCAGCAGGTAATGATTATAAAAGCTCTGGTGAAGCAAATGAACTCAAGTATCGAAATTATTGCTTGCCCCATTTTAAGAGATCCGGATGGCTTGGCAATGAGTTCTCGAAACGCTCTGCTAAGTAAAGAAGAGAGAACAACCGCTAGTAGAATTCCTCAAATCATGAAAGTGGCCAAAAATCTCACTGCCACTAAGGGTATTAAAGAGGCCAAATTATTTGTTGAACAAGAAATTACAACTGTTCCATCTATGAAGCTTGATTATTTTGAAATTTGTAATGCCGATTCGCTTAATACGCTTACTGAGCTCACTTCACAAATTAGTGCCATTGCTTTGATAGCGGTTTATGTTGGTAAGATAAGGCTCATCGATAACGTTGAGCTAAACTAGAAAAGTATTAGTACAAGCCAAGAAAATAAATTCGTTTCTACGAGTTTTTGTTTTTTTATTTTAATTATTTTTTACCTAAAAAAACTTAAGTTAAATCGAAGAGGAAATTATGTTTATTAAACAAATCATGATTATCCATTCAAGTCTCTCTGCAAACATAAAAAATAGTATTTTTGACCTTTCAAATTTATAGATCAACAAAGCACAATGAGTAATATTAAACCGGAAGATTTTTTTAAAAATGTTATCTCACACAGTAAAGAATATGGATTTATTTTTCAAAGTAGTGAAATTTACGATGGTTTAAGTGCAGTTTATGATTATGGCCAATTAGGCACAGAACTAAAGAAAAACATCCGTGATTACTGGTGGAAAGCAATGGTGCAACTAAATGAAAACATTGTGGGAATTGATGCTTCTATTTTCATGCACCCTACCACCTGGAAAGCAAGTGGACACGTTGATGCATTTAACGATCCATTAATCGATAACAAGGATAGCAAAAAAAGATACAGAGCCGATGTGTTGATTGAAGAACATATTGCTAAGATCGAAGACAAAATAAAAAAAGAAGTAGAAAAAGCGGCCAAACGTTTTGAAAATTTTGATGAAGCTGTTTTTATTTCTACAAATGCACGTGTAAAAGAATATCAAGAAAAAATTGATTTTATTAACACGCGTTTTAAAACAGCTCTCAACGATAACAATCTTGAAGAAGTAAAACAAATCATCGTTGATCTTGAAATTGTTGATCCTATCAGCGGCAGCCGAAACTGGACAGATGTACGGCAATTTAATTTAATGTTCAGCACTTCCATGGGTTCTGTTTCTGAAGATGCCAATACCATTTATTTGAGACCAGAAACCGCGCAGGGAATTTTTGTAAATTATTTAAATGTTCAAAAAACCGGTCGCATGAAAATTCCATTTGGGATTGCACAAACCGGAAAAGCGTTTAGAAATGAAATTGTAGCACGACAATTTATTTTTAGAATGCGTGAATTTGAACAAATGGAAATGCAATTTTTTGTAAGACCAGGCACTGAAATGGAATGGTATGAACACTGGAAACAGACTCGTTTAAACTGGCATTTATCATTAGGCTTAGGTAAAGAAAAATACCGTTTCCATGACCACTTAAAATTAGCGCATTATGCAAACGCAGCAGCAGATATTGAATATGAATTTCCTTTTGGATTTAAAGAGTTGGAAGGAATACATTCACGCACCGACTTTGATTTAAAACAGCACGAACAATTTTCTGGAAAAAAATTACAATATTTTGATCCAGAATTAAACCAGAGCTATGTTCCTTATGTTGTAGAAACTTCTGTGGGACTAGACAGATTGTTTTTATCTATTCTTGCTTCTGCTTTAAAGGAAGAAACACTCGAGAACGGAGAGACTAGAACGGTTTTAAGCATTCCTGCTGCACTTGCGCCCTATAAGGCTGCTATTTTCCCTTTAGTAAAAAAAGATGGTCTTCCTGAGCTTGCTGAAAGCATTATGAAAGATTTAAAATTTGACTTTAACATTGCTTACGATGAAAAAGACACTGTAGGGAAACGTTACCGTCGTCAAGATGCATATGGAACACCTTATTGCATAACAGTGGATCATCAAAGCTTAGAAGATAAAACTGTTACTGTGCGTCACCGCGACACCATGCTGCAAGACCGAATTAAAATAGATGCTTTGCCCGCATTTTTAGAAGAAAGAGTCGGAATTAAAAGTTTGCTAAAAACTTTGTAGGTAAGGTTAACTTTGGAAAAGTTATAAGGGATCGCAATAAACTTTTTCGAAGTTTATGCGAAATGCGAAGCAATAAACTTTGCCGTCTCTTCAAATTCCTCTTTAGAAAATTTCAGTTTTTCTTGTTTAAAATCACAATCATTCATTGAGTTGATTGGAATGAGATGAACATGAGCGTGCGGAACTTCTAGTCCTATTACTTGCATAGAAATGCGTTTACTTGGAATGGATCTTTTAATCGCTACCGCTACCTTTTTGGAAAATTCCATAAGTCCAGAATAAGTAGTTGAATCTAGATCAAAAATATAATCCACTTCCTTTTTCGGAATAACAAGTGTGTGTCCTTTTTTTAATGGAAATACATCTAGAAATGCAAGGTAATTTTCGTCCTCAGCAATTTTATAACAAGGAATTTCGCCAGCAACTATTTTAGAAAAAATGCTTGGCAATTTTAAATAGAAATTTCAGAAACCTCAAAAGTCATTTTACCAGCGGGAACATCCACATCTACTTTCTCTCCCACCTTTTTACCAAGTAAAGCCCTACCAATTGGAGAATCAACAGATATTTTACCAATCTTAAGATCCGCTTCGTTTTCAGCTACCAGAGTATATTTCATAGAAGCTCCATTTTTGAGATTTTTTATTTTTACTGTTGTAAGAATACTTGCTTTACTGAGATCTAACTTTGTTTCATCCACAATTCTGGCATTTGCAATTACGTCTTCTAGCTTTGCAATACGCAGTTCAAGCAATGCTTGAGCCTCACGTGCAGCATCATACTCTGCGTTTTCGCTTAAATCTCCTTTATCCCTTGCATCCACAATAGCCTGAGTGGCTACTTTACGTTCTACAGATCTTAATTGATGTAATTCATCTTTTAGCTTTTGTAACCCCTCTTCTGTGTAATATCCTATTGCCATATCTATCTGGTTTAAAAAAAGAAAGAATCCCGATAATCACCGGGACTCTTTATATTAACAAAAATACTAAAAAAATTCTAAAGGTTCAACCTTAATCCAAAGGAATGTGTTCCTCCAAAAGGATTACTAAAACGGTAAGAATAATCCAATCCTATTGTTGATTTTTTCTCATTAAACGGAACTTCAAATGTTAAACCAGCAGAAGGCCCAGTAAAAGCATTTCTTCTCTGATCATCATTAAACATGTTTTTTTCAACAAAAGATCCAACTCTAAACATGAGCATTTCTTTCCAAGCATATTCAAGTCCAACCATACCGTTATCATAACTAAATGAGTTAGACGTAAAGTTACCATGAATGGATAAACGATGTTGTTTTAATAAACCTGTAGAATCCTTCGTTAAATAGAAATCGTAAGACGCTCCAATATTAACCATGGTTGGTAATTCAAAACCAGCAGATCTGTTATTTACGGTTAACTCATAGCTCCCGTTTATTGAAGTTGCAACCGCCTGACGACTTAATCCGTCACCTACATAACTCATTTTCGGACCCCAATTTCTTAACGCAATACCAAAGTGGACTTGATCGTATTTACCAGTATGATACTGTATACCAGCATCAATTGCTAAACCATGCGCTGCCGCATTGGGAATTTGTTCGTTTACCAATTTAAAATTAACTCCACCGAAAATATTATCAGAGAACATTTTAGCATATGATAAACTAATATTATAGAAGGAAGGACTATATGTTCCTAAACCTCCTTCTGGTTGCTCCTCTGTTGTAATAGGAATCTTTCCGGCGTTAATAGCAACAACACCTAATCCAATTGTTCCAGTTTCACCAATTCCCTGAGTTATACCAAAAGTGTTTATAAAAATATCGGTTCCTTGCAACCAGTTTGATCGATTGAAAAGAACCTCTGTTTTACGCGTGTAAGCAGTCCCAGCTACATTTAAGAACTGTGCTTCTAAGCCTCTCACTCTAGCGGAATTTGAACCAGCCATTCCTGTATTTCTAGCGAAAGGGTTAATCAATAACTGACTGGCTCCAGCCTGCCCTGTACGTTCAGGATTACCTGCATTAACACTCAATCCAAGTGCCAACGAAACTGGTATAGCCAAATATTTTAAATTTATTTTCATAGTCTTTACTTCCTTTGTGATTAGTAGCTTTGAACATCTAATGGGCGCATAACGCCAAACCATTTAAGTATTTTCTCTCCAACTCCAGGCGCATCAATATGAAAAATGTAGAGTCCACTAGCTACAGAAATATTATTTTGATTTTTCAAATCCCATTCAACAAACGAACTACGTTTAGATGTTTTTAAGTCTCCAACGCCGCCTGAAACACCAGTATATAAATCCTCTTGATCAGTTACATCACGTTTAATTGTTCTTATTAGCGTTCCATTCATAGTAAATATCTTAATTGTACATTTACTCGGCAAATTAGTTATTCTAATCCTATTATCAGCCCTGCCGGTCTCGTAGGCAGAAGATCCATAATAAGGATTTGGAACAATATTAATTCTATCCATCGCGTTCTTCGCTATTCCCTCTTGTTGATACAAAGTGGAAATATCGTTCGTATTGAATGTATACATTGGAAAATTGTTATTTTGAACGTCAGACTTTTTAATGTCATCAGTTAACAAACTTGGGTTGTTTACACTTAACAATGTATTTACTGTACCATATGGTTGTGCCGCATAGGGCAAATTAGCAATACCTGACCATCCATAGCGGTAAGGTTTGGTTACATTTATTTGAACCCTAACATCAGAAGGCATGAGGTCAGGAGTTTTAAATTCTAAACCTGGAGCAGGCATTGGTATTGAAACCCACATGATATCGCGCTCAACGCAATTTAAAGCATCGAGGGCTCCGCCGTTCTGCGGTTTATTATCAGAAAACACTTCAGTTGTAAAGTAACTTTTCAAAATGGTAATCATTCTCTTACCGTAATCGTATGGCCCCACAAAACTTTCTTTGTTATCTAAATCTTTTATCCATTTGTAAGCGTATGCAGCACTTGAATAAAAAGTAGATTTAATTGAGTTACCACCAAATACATAAACAAAATGTTTACCTCCCATGGAGAAACGATAAGGGAAATCATAATTTGCTGTAGGATTCCAAATCATATCATTACCATTATTTTCTTTCTGATAACTATCTTCACCAAAAGCCATATTTAAACGTTCGCCAGTCTCAATATTAATAGCATAGCCTGGAAACCATCCCATGCTTGTTTCTGAGATGAAATTCGGATCGGATGAAGAAGAACTAGTGCCGGAACCAACCGCTGCCGGTTTACCATCCTTATCAACGGAAGCATGCTTTCTTGGTGAAAAGAAGATTGCATTACCTTCACTTAGAATTGATTTTTCTTGCATTTCGAGTACAACACAACGAGTCCACTTGGATTTATCTTTTGTGAACACTACCAATGTACTACTCAACTTTCTCAAATCGGTATTTAACCTACCTGGCGTGCTATTTGTTGAAGTCTGAAGTTGTCCAAATAGTGCTTTTAAATTCTCATCTTCCTCCCAAACTCTACCATCAAACCCTGGTCCACCAAAGCATCTACCTGGATATTTACCCTGCGGGCCTGGAGCAACCGAATAATAAGAAGCCGTAAGCGGATATGGCGCCCAGGTACCACCAAGGATCTGCCCATACTGTTTGTCTGGATCATAAAAAGCTTGAACTTTATTTGCGGTTGATAATTTGTAATAAGCATCTTCGAGACCCTCTGACTTTGTTGATCCTGACAAAATCCAATTATAAGGGTTTGCGAAATCAAAATCAGGAACCGAATTTAACCAATTAGACTGACCGTTTAGATAAGAAATACTTGCTCCAATAAGTGAACCAGGTGATGGGCCTGTGTAAGCCGAATCTTCTGTTAGCCCTTTAAAATCAGTAAATCGATTTATTCTTTCACCTGGATCAGCTACCTGTTTAATATTAACAGAGAAACCTAAATCAGGGAAATAAAACTCATTACCAACTTTTATCGTTTGATAAATCGTATCAGATAATGCAGACTTACTGTTTATTTCTGTTGAGTAATATTTTTTTCCACTCACAAGATCTTTTAATTCCCAACTTGTATTTTGCACATTTAACGTGTTTATTGTGCCTTTATAAGAAGAAACAGATCCTGAGGAAATTACAGGTATCATAGCATTTGCATCTGTTGTTGGTCCAGTGGAGTTTTTATTATAATTAATGAATTTAAAACTGAACTTAGAATCCTTAACATTTAAAGGATCTACAACTTTAATATTCAAAGGTCCTTGCGCATTCTCATAAGTAATGTCGGCTTTGAAAAAATTAGTAACAATTTCATCCTCAGAAGCTTTCGTAAGCGTTAACATATTTCCACCATTACCTTGACCTTCAACTCTTGTAATTTTTGGACCAAAGCCATAAAATGACTGAGACAGTGTTCCTCCTTTTTCAAGATCGGTATTATGAGGTGTACCTGAAGCACGCTTATATTTTCGTCCTTCTAGATAAGGTCTTTTTTGACCAAGGTAGTTTTCTGATGAACTTTGAGACGGTGATATGTCAGGTTTATACGGCAGGTATTCATTAAAGGCATAAGCTACACAAAGAAAAAAGTATTGCTTATTATTAACTAGTTTTCTGTTTTCCAGAGTAGAAAACGCATCATCAGTAATTTTAAATGAAGTCCTAATTCCTTTATCCTCACCCTCTACCTTAACTGTCGGCACAAAACCGCCTCTAATATTATCTTGTTCAAAATTAGTAAGTCTAGCGTGTCCGTTCTCAATATCACACTGAAAAACAACTTTTGCTTTTGTTGGATCACTGAGGTCAGTAGAGGTTATACCTTCGTTTTTAACTTGATAAACAATATATCCTTCGAATTTATAAAACTTATCGGGATTTCTTAAAGCTAAGTTACTTGAAGATGGATCTGAAACGATTGAGATATCTTCTTCTGCGTAATCATTATTGAATTGTTTGTAGTTATTTTTACCCTTTTCGTTCACTAAATAAAATATTAACTCATTATTCATTTCCTGAATAGTCATAACTGGTGCCTCTGGCCCATCAAGAAGTTTAAAACAATTATCAAACAATGCTTGAGCTTTGTCATCAGCGTTAAACATTAAATCAAGCGATTGAATATTTCCACCTTTACTCGAACTTTGAGCCCATGGCATTCCAAACGTAATCTCATTTACTGCACCAGGTTTTAGAGTAAATGGTCCTGCAGATTGAAGAAACCTTCTGTCACCTGGAGGATTACCAGAACCCTTTTCCGTCCAACCTGTGCCAGTCACTGGGTTACCATCATATACAAATGTTGAAGGAGTAGTTCCACCATAAGCATTTCCACCAACAGTAAATGGTGAGCTATCTTTCCATCTACCTGTCATGTAATTATAGTAATGGATGGCAATATCGGGATTTACAGTTTGTGGAGGAAATGCACCATAGTTATTATTGTAATAAGTGAAACGGCTCATTTGAATTGTTTCACCTGCTTCATCTATACCGCTGTGAAGAAGACCTGTCCCATTATCCTGATCATTGTCTATTCCGTCATTCAAATCAGCCAGTGGACCCTTAAAAAAATCGCAACCTAAAGAAGGTGGGTAATCTTGATAACCATTAGTTCCCATAGCAGTTTCATCAAATGGATCTGCATTGTAAATATATCCTAAACCCCTCTTAACATCACAACCAACGTAATCATCCAGGAAGTATCCTAGATCGGCATCGTTCCAAATTGTAAAATAAGTCTGATTCAATTGAAATGAAGAACGATTAAAAACTTCATAACTATAGAAGGTCATATTATTAATCTCATCATTTGTTTTAAATGCAAATGCTTGAGCTCTTACCTCCACTCCAATTGGAACGCCCTGAGTTTCGGTATGAATACCTCCATTGTCATTAAATACCCAAAATAAAGTATTGTCACCAAATAACTTTGTTTTACAAAAACCAAGATTATCTTTTTCAGCTTTATTGTCAATATCGTAAGCAGGATAATCGCGACTTCCAGCAGGATCGTAAACACCGTCGTTATCTACGTCAACAAATGGCGCCAAATATTTACCTTGTCTTTTACTCACGTCTCCATTTCCTGGCCAGTTCAAAATTGCTGCGGACGGAATTACTCCAGTTGAAAACTCTTCAACTTCAGCTCTTGAAATAGAGTAAATTTGATCGTATTTAGCACACACAGCAGGATCTGCCGAAGCGTTTATTGTATCCAATGGCCCAGACCAAAAATCTATACCACTCTGACGGTAGGTCATAGCAGCGATTTTTAATTGCCCACCAGCATCTAATCCTCCAAGCCATATAGATCCAGCGAAACTAGATGAAACGCCTGTATTTCTATTAGCCACACTAGGAATATAGTAGAAGGCATTTCCGTTGCCATTTCTGTCCCACCACATATCTCCACCACTAAAAATAATGGTTCTTACATTATTAAATCTTAATTCCTGACTGGCGTTAGGTGCAGCACAATTTGCCATTACTCTGTTACCACCACCTGATGAAGAACCAGAAGGTCGTTCTGAGGCAACTTTTTCCCTACCAAATAAGGCTGTAGTTGATACTGCTGCTAAAATTATTATTATTTTTTTCATGTTCCTGTCTTTAAAATTCAAATAAAACTCCTATGCGTATTTGTCTCGGTAAGCTATAATTATTAGGTGCATTCATTCTTATGCTGTACATATCAGAGAAAGCTGCAGCACTATTAGTTATAGACAATGCATTTTGTCCCTGAGTTGATTGCAAATAACCATCATCATCAGAAGCACCCGTGTAGTGATAAACGTTGATAACATTACTTGTGTTAAACAAATTCAAAATCTGTAAATAAATATTTAGATTGGCTGTCTTTTTGTTATCTGATTCATTTTTTCCCCACTCCAAAGCAATATTTTTATCAATTCTTAAATTAGCTCTAAATTGCCATGGCTTAGATGAACCATTAATTTGTCCTACAATACTCGAACGTCCGCCACCATTTATAGGCACCGCTGTATTCCAACGCGTGTAAGGAGTTCCTGATCCTAATAAGAAAGTGAAATTGAATCCAACATCTTCTAAGAATTGAATTGTTTTATTTTTTTTGGTTTTAAAAGTTGGTCCCTTATAATCCTTTTTACTACCAAAGCGGTAATCGTAAGACAATACAAAACTATGACGTTGATCATAATCTAACGGTTGGAGTACACGTAGGTTTGGTTGACCACTAGAGGCTAAGTTAGCACCGGAATTAATATTTGAGCCTGAACCTTCGGCAAATTGGAGTGTGTAATTAAAATTAATTTGCGAACCGCCTGTTCTTCTGAGTTCAAATTTGAGCGATAGTCCTTTAACGGTAGAAAAATCAATATTATCATACATAATATAATTTTTAGGATAAGCTCCGACTACAACGCGCTGATTGATTTGATTTCTAAACTCTTTGTAAAAAGATGTGATGGTTAAAGCAGCGTTTTTTCTTTCGTTTAAAACTTGTGCGAATCCTAATTCATAATCAATGGTCTGCTGCGGCTTAAGATTTGGGTTTTGTATAAGAGGATTTTGTTGTGATGCATTCAGAAAATAATAATCCAAAGGATTTAATTGATTATTCGTTGGTCGTTGTATTAACCAATCATAATGTGCGAAGAAATTGGCGACATCTGAAATTGGAAATGAAAATCCTAAACGTGGCTGAGGGTTAATAGCCGCAATATAATTTTCAAAAGCTCCGATAGACATTTTTTTATCATAATTGGCCATATCCTTATACAAGGGAATTGGACGCCCATCAGAAGTTGAAATAAGATTAGGGTCTGATATTTCATTCCCCTCAGAGTTAAACCATTTGTCACCTTCTCTATAACCAAGTATTGCTAGTGGAGATTTTCCACCCTGAGGATTTTGCGCAACATAAACAGCAGCGTCCTTAGAGATATTGCCAGGAATGTTATCTGTAAAGCCAGCAGGAAGATTTTCAAGAGATCCTAAATCACTTACTTTAGCCAACTCGTGCAAAGAGTATTTATCTTTTAATACTTGTTGATTTGCATCGTACCTATCAACACGGAATCCAGCTAAAAACTTGATGTCTTTAAAATCGAACTTGTCCATGATGTAAACTGAAGAATAAATTGGCCTAAATGCGCCAATTGGTAACGTATTTCTACCGCTGTCATCCTTCTTTTCAAGGAAATCATTAATATTAGTTTTACCACCAGTTTTCTTTCCATCATGACTGTAACCATAATAGCTAATCAAGTTGGCGTTATCAGTTGTTCCTAAAAGATCCTCAGCACTGAACATATCAAGGCTTAAAATAGACGGATCAATGGCGTCGGTATTAACAAAACCCGTATGATTTTTCGGTAGATTTAATTTTTCAAGTAATTTCTCAGAGAACTGAGTTTGTTGGTTTTCCTGGTACAAATAATCATAATAATAGTAAGGAATTACACCCGATAACTCAGTATTAAGATGTGGATTTGATTTATCAAGCTGAGCAGTGTGTTGATTGGTAATTTGTCTCATCCTTGTCCACAGAGCTGTTGCATTCAAGCCAAAGTAACT
Source organism: Aurantibacillus circumpalustris (assembly GCF_029625215.1). Taxonomy (GTDB): domain Bacteria; phylum Bacteroidota; class Bacteroidia; order B-17B0; family Aurantibacillaceae; genus Aurantibacillus; species Aurantibacillus circumpalustris. The sequence continues at coordinate 1,960,250 of NZ_CP121197.1, read as the reverse complement.
TAAAGATCTTTGATCAAACTCAAGCCCAAAAGTTAAAGCATGATTTTTAATATCTGTATTAAAACTTGCTGTAATTCTAATTTGCTCATCGGTTTGCTTCCTATAAACAGAATTACCGAATCCAAAACTATTAAACAAATTATAAATAGTAGCAGGTTGATCACCATTTCTAAGTCCGTTGTTGGCCGCGATATAGTCCATGGTAAACAAGCGTGTAGCAGTATGTGCTGCCAACCAACTTGTGTATAACGCAGCATCTGGATTTTGCGTGCCAGGTGTGAATTTTACGCCTCCTGTTCTATCCCCTAAATAGGTATACGAAGGAGTTGCCAGAGAACCAGATGTTGGCTGATAATCTGGAGTAAAATCATAGTTATAAGCATTCATATAAGTAGAACGAGGTATTTCAAAGTTTCCTATATAACCATAATCAAAAACGTTATCCTTATGCTGCGCACTTTGTGTGGTTGCTATTACTTTTTCGTAACTGGCTAAGAACTTAAAGTAAGAGTTGGATAATAACGATTGGGTTTTTGTTTTGTCAGCCGTTGCATTACCGAACTTTTGCGTGATAGAAAGATTAGTTCTCCAGGTAGTATTGATTGTTTGTGAATTGTTATTAGAATTAAACATGGCGTTTGAAGCCACTGCGGGGTTAGTGTTTGTAGCATTAAATTGATCTGAATACTCATAAAAACCACCCAAAGTCACATTCGTATTATTGGTAGGCTGATAATCCAATTTTCCATTTAATGACAATGAACGAAACACTGCATTGGGACGAAACCTTTGAGTTGTCATATCATCCTTTGTAACAAACTCAGAACTGCGCACATAACCGGTTCCTGAACGCGACGGTGTTAAAGGGTTTTCCTTAACTTGTTGCAACTTTTCGTCTTTTAAAACATAAATTGGAACAAAAGACGGGCTTGGTTCTTTTATATAATTTCCTTGACCTGACACGAAAAATCCAAGAACTGTTCTTCTTGTTGAGTCTCTCTTTTTGTATAAAGGGCCTCCTAAACTAAAACCAATCGAATTGTATCCGAACTTGTCTGTTAACTGTGAAGAAATTAATTCCACGCCACCAAAATACTTTGACTGCGGGCCGCGTGTAGAAATTGATATCGCACCTGATGTTAAGTCCCCATAACTTGCCGGAACTCCGCCAGTAATAACCTGTAATTGTTCAATGGATTGCTGTGGCAACCTCGGCGTACCGAAAACCTTAACTCCATCTACAAAGTATGTCGCATTATTATCACGACCTCCACGAATATTAATTTTACTTCCTTCATCCGCTTGATAAACACCTGCTGTAGTTGCCGCAACAGAGTTAATATCCTTTGTGGCAAGGTTTTGATAATCTTCACGAGTAACGGTAGCCCCTGATTTTGTATCTGGATCAATAAGCGGCACCTGATAAGCAATAACGTCGATAGTTTCTAAATTAACTCCTTCTCCATTTGCAAGATTAATTGGAACATAAGAGGTTTTTCCTTCACCAACAACCACATCTTTTACTTCTGCTGCTTGGTAACCAATATAAATACCCTTAACGGTATATTTTCCAGGTGTTAAAGGTTTGATGAATGCTTCACCATCCATGTTCGTTGTCGCAACACCAACCTGGACGCCATCTTTATAAGCCACTACATTCGCAAAAGGGATTGCTTCTCCTGTGCTCTTATCCTTCAAAGTTATCTTAATTGCCCCATTATCATTTTGAGCCAAAGCTGATAAGCTTGCAAAAATAACCAATACAACTGCTAAATAAATCTTCTTCATATAGTGTTAAATTACCTTAATATCTTAGTTTGTAAAGCCTTAAATTTATAAAGCCTTGCGTTATATAACAAAAAAACTTCTGTGTTTTTTATTAAACAGATGGTTTTCAAGGTATTAAACTTGTATTCTTGGATTAACATAAATTTAATTTTAAAATAAATTTAGGGAGCTTTTCTTCAATTAAAATTAACATTTTTTATTGTGGTAAAATGAAGTTGATAAGTGGTTTAAAATGCGTTTTAAATGGTATTTAGCGTTTTTTTCTAAATAATTTGGAGTTTTTAAACCATTTTTTTAAAAAAAATTCCTTTTTATTATCATTGTATCGTGTTGCGTTCTTTCTATTCGATTTCATTCTCTTACGCACCGCTTTTGTTTGTAGCCTCTTGTGGTATTTTTTGATCGCTTTTTTCTCAGCCTTAGCTATTTTTCGTTTTTCACGTGCCTCTTTCCTTATTTGTTTATTGGTTTTCAGATCTTGCTTAAAGCTTTTTTCTTTGGGACCTGTTCCTTTAACTTGTGAGCTAACAGATAAAAACGGAGTTATTAATACACAAATAAAAAATATGTATTTAAGTAACACCTACTTTTTATATTGAATAACATCAACACCGAACCTTCTTAAAAAATCAACGCCTTCATCATTTTTGAGTCCTTTGTAGTTGGCGTAGCTATCTTTAAAAAAAACTTTTTTAATTCCTGTTGTAAAAATAACCCGTGCGCAAGAAATGCAGGGAGAAAGTGTTACATAAAGTGTAGCATCTTGCATACTGACATTGTTTTTGGTTGCGTAAAGAATTGCGTTTTGTTCAGCATGTAATGCAAGCGAGCAACTTCCTTTGCTATCTCTTGGACAGCCCTCTGTTGGCCATTCGATATCACAATTATGTGTACCTGCCGGAGGACCGTTGTATCCTAAAGAAACTATTCGTGTATCCTTGGTTAAAACAGCTCCTACTTGTGCCTTTACACAGTGCGAACGGAGCGCAAGCTTTTCAGCTAGCTCCATATAAATTTCATCAAAAGAAGGTTTTGTCATAGTATACTAAATTAGGGAATCGGGAGATAAGAAACAAAAAGCAAGAAACAAGAATCAAAATTCAAGAAACAAGTGTTGTTTTACACTGCCTCGCTTACCACTTCTTTTACGTCGTCAGGCAATAAACGTTTCAAAAGTGCTTCTATGCCGGCTTTTAAGGTCATTGTGCTACTTGGACAGCCACTGCAACTGCCTCGCATTTGAACAGTCACTACGCCATCCTTTAATTCTTTAAAAGTAATTAATCCGCCATCTTGTTCAACGGCAGGGCGAATGTATTGTTCTAATACTTCAATTATTTTATTTTCAACATCGTTTCCAGGTGCTGTATGTTGAGTATTTATGGAAACTGTTTCTTTAAACGAAGAATCTTTAGCTACTTTTTGTTCTGGAAGTTTATTTATAATTGAATTTCCTTTATTCAAATATTCAGTAATAAAAACCCTTAATTCATCCCTAATTTCCTCCCATTCAAGTGCATCTTGTTTGGTTATCGTAATATAATTTGATTGAATAAAAACTCGCTTTACGAAAGGAAATTGAAATAACTTCTGGGCTATCGGGGCATCAATCGTTTCAGAAGGAGAAAGATACTCTGCGGAAGCACCACTTACTAATAATAATTTATTTGCTACAAATTTTACGCTAGATGGATTCGGCGTTTCTTCAGCATAGATGATGTATGGAATGTCTTGTATATTCATGTGACACCAAAGGTACTAAATAAAACAACTTCGTTTATTCAGATGACCATTTTTTGATTTTTTAAACCTTGTCAAAAAAACCGATTTAATCTTTTAGACGATGCGCCATGACGTACCTTATTTCTGAAAACGAAATTTCTTCAGGTAAGTTACTTTTAATTGGATTGAGTCCTTCTTCATAATTAAATTTTTCAAGAGCCTTTGCTATTAAGTTTTGCTTTTCCTTACTAACAAGATCATCTATTAACACTTCGCCTGTTGCAATATATGGGATCAAATGTCCTTGAATAGTACTTAATGCAAAACCTCTTTGTTTTGCGATATCTTCTACTTTTAATCCTTGTTTAAATAAATTGTAGGTTTGTTCTTTTGTGCTAATTTTTTTAAGTTTATCTGTTCCCTCACTTTTTTCCTTTTTTGTCTTGTGTTCTTTTTTTGGTGATAAGGCTGCTATGTTTGTTTCTATCTCGTGTTCGCTCATGTAAGCTTTAATGATACCTAAAAATGCGTCACCGTATGCGTTTACTTTAGCATCACCAAATCCTGAAATTTTGAGCAGACTTTCAGAAGTATCAGGTAAATAATTAGCTAATTCAATTAGCGTTTTATTACTTGCAACCATATAAATTGGTTTATGTTCATCGTTGCAAATTTCGTCACGTTGTAATAATAATTCACGATAGAGTTTTGGGTGGATTATGTCGGCCGATACTTTCGTGTTTTTTGCACTAGCATAAACACTTATTTTAAAATTAGGGTAAACCAAATTTAATTTATGTTTTACAAAATCAGAAAAAACAAATCCGTTTTCAATGGTTTTAATTAAGGTGTATTTTTGAAATAAAGCTTCAAACAAAAGTTGCAATATCTCATTCAACTCCGTTGCTGCTTCTTTACTCTCTGTGACTAAGGAACAATTTTTAAAATGATCGAGGCATTTTTTTATTTCTACCTCAAAGTAACCCGCAGCTTGTTTTAATCTGGACTGCAAATCCTGATCCACTTCAATGTTACCGGCTTTGTCAATTAAATTACCAAGCTGATGTTTGAATCTGTTAGCCACATCATTCAGTAGTTCAATTCTCATCAATAAAGCGTTAATCCATTCAAGTCCATCATTATTTAATCGCTTACTATACATTTGCAAAACGCCACCAAGGTCTTGTCTATTCTGAATTTGTTCTGAGAAATCAAATAAACTTACTAAAACAATTTTTATATAATCTCTTTGGCCCGAACTAAAAATTGTATTTACTTTTTCTCCGGTAGGTTTTGTAGAAGCAAAATTTAAAATATTCTTGTCGTTTAATAAACTTTGTGGATTAATCTTTGAACTCAGGGTTAAACCACTTAAGCTCCTACAGCGACTTAATGCAACGTATACCTGCCCTGCGCTAAACGATTCTGCTGCGTCGATTATTAATTTATCGAACGTTAAACCCTGGCTTTTATGAATTGTAATTGCCCACGCCAATCTAAGTGGGTATTGGGTGTAGGTACCAAGAACTTCTTCTTCAATATGTTTTGTAGCCTTATCTACCTTGTAAGAAACATTTGTCCAAACTTCTTTTGATACTTCTATTTCATAATTGTCTTCACTACATTTTACTTTGATTTTATCAGAATCGATATAAGATACAATGCCAATTTTACCATTATAATAATTTTTCTCATTGTTGTTTTTTAAGAACATAACGCGTGTTCCTTTTTTTAAAACAAGATTTTCATCAGTAGGATAATTTCTATCCGAAAACGTTCCTTCTACTTTTGATCGGAATGTGTATTCTTTACCTTGCAATGCTTTTAAGTTACGCGCATTTATTTCATCGGCCTTTCGGTTGTGAGTTGTTAAGGTAATATTTTCTTGATAATCCTGTTGCGTAATCGTTGGTTTAAAATGCGAATTCAAAAGTTCAAGCGTTTCCTGATCTAAATTGTTATTCCGAACTTTATTCAATAATTGAATAAATGTTTGTTCACTTTGGCGGTAAATTTTATCTAACTCAATATACACTGGCGGATTTCTTCGCATTACCAAACTGTCAAAAAAATAAGCGCTAGGGTAAAGATGGTTTAGTAGTTTCCATTCTTCTTGTTGAACAACTGGTGGAAGCTGATACATATCACCTATCAATAAAACTTGAACGCCACCAAAAGGTAAATGCGATTTTTTTCTCACATACCTTAAAGTGACATCTATTTGATCCAACAAATCAGCACGCACCATACTAATTTCATCTATTACCAGTAATTCCAGATTCTTAAAGATTGCTAAACGCTGCGAATTGTATTTTAATGCGTGTAAACTTTTAGTGGAATCAATTTCTCCATTTTCTTTCAGAGTAGGTAAAAAAGGCGTGAAAGGAAATTGAAAAAAAGAATGAATGGTTGAACCACCAGCATTGATAGCGGCGACGCCAGTTGGAGCAACAATTGAACTTTGTTTAAATGTATTTTCCCTGATATATTTTAATAAAGTAGTCTTGCCTGTTCCTGCCTTTCCTGTTAAGAAAATAAGTTGATTTGTACGATTTACAAAATTTAAAACTTGTTCGAATTGTGAATTTATTTCTATAGAACTCATGTAAGGACAAAGTAAAACAAAAAAACTATAACCCTTAAACTGAAAAAACTAAACTTTGTATAACTTAGCATATCTTAAAAGATTAAGTGTTGACTTTAAAGAACAACTATTATGAATACTTACAAACTATTTTGCGCAGGGGAATTTATTGAAACTTCTCACGTACATAAAATAAAAAACAAATACACCAACGACCTATTCTCGACCACTTATCTTGCCGATGAGAAGTTATTAGATAAGGCTATAAAAGCAGCCGAAAATGCAAAATATTTGTGTAAAGAATTGTCTTCTTTAGAAAAGTATATGGCTTTGAAATTTATTTCTGATGAACTAGAAAAAAATAAAAATTATCTAGCTGAAATTTTATGTATTGAAAGTGCCAAACCTTTAAGATATGCGCTAGTTGAAATTGAACGCTCTATACAAACCTTTTTAATTGCCGCAGAAGAATGTAAACGTTTGCCTAAAGACTATATGAGTCTTGATTGGACGCAAAATGGAAAAGGGAAAGAAGGTCTTGTAAATTATTTTCCTATTGGAATTGTTGCTGGAATCTCTCCGTTTAATTTCCCAATGAATCTCGCTGTACATAAAATTGCTCCTGCAATTGCAGCTGGTTGCCCAATTATTTTAAAACCGGCCTCTTCCACTCCGCTATCAACGTTGGAACTTGCAAAAATTATCGCGAAAACGAATTTGCCCAAAGGCGCGGTTTCCATATTACCCATGAATAGAAAAACCGGAAACTTATTAGTTACAGATGAAAGAATTCAGTTATTAAGTTTTACAGGCTCACCAGAAATAGGATGGGAATTAAAAAAACAAAGTGGTAAAAAGAAAGTTGTATTAGAATTAGGTGGCAATGCGGGCGTTATCGTTACAAAAAGTGCCAACCTTAAAAAAATAATCAATTGCTGTATGATGGGAGCATTTTCATACAGCGGACAAATTTGTATTCATGCGCAACGTTTTTTTGTTCATACAGAAATTTTCAAAGAATTTATGGAACTCATTCGCATTGAAACGCTTAAATTAATTTCCGGGGATCCATTGAAAGATGAAACCTCAATCTCAGTAATGATTGACGAAGAAAACGCAATACGCACTGAGCAATGGGTAAATGAAGCATTGGAAAAAGGCGCGAAATTAATCTGTGGTGGAAAAAGAAAAGTAAGCTTTTATGATGCGACAATTCTAACACAAACAAAAAAGGGAATGAAAGTATATGATGAGGAAGTATTTGGTCCAGTAATTTGTATTGAAGAATATAATGGTAAAATTGAAGATGGGGTTCAAAAAATAAATGATACGAAATTTGGATTACAGTGTGGGATTTTTACAGACTCTGTTGCCGAACTTGATTATGCATTCAAGTATTGTGAGGTTGGAGGGGTAATTCACAATAATGTACCAACCCTTCGTTTTGATCAAATGCCTTATGGCGGAATAAAAGAAAGTGGTTTAGGAAGAGAAGGTGTTAAATACGCCTTACTCGATATGCTGGAACCGAAAGTTTTAGTTAAATAAACTTGTTTATTATAGGGAATTTATTATTTTTATAATAACTCAAGGTATTGTTTAATCAATAAAATCTCCAACCTATGAAAAAAAATTACCTAAAAATTTTCGCGATTATTTTTTTCCTGGCCTCCAGTGATTATTACATAGCACAATGTGCTGCAGTGCAAACGGGCGGGACAGCCTCAAACATGTTTACGCTTATTCGAAACGGAACAAGTTCTATTGCTGCTAACAAAACTTTAAATACTATTGTGTTCGTGCATCGTAACGATGTTGGTTTGTTTGGCGGTAATTCAGGAAATTTAAGATTTGATTATTCAACAAATGGCGGAACAAGTTGGACTTTAAATCAAGGTGTTACCAATCCACTAAGTACTAACCTAGCACGTTATCCAAACATTGCAATTTATAATCCCACTTCTAATGTTAGTCCATCCAACGCGTATATAAGCTATATGGCACCAACCATTGATCCACTTACCTCGGCTTGGAATGGAGAAGTTACAGGAGTGAGTCAATTAAATGGATCGGGAGTTACTGAAACATACAATCAAAATGGCATTGGCACTATTTGGCAGGCAAATTCATTAGTTAATGGTGCACCTGGCGTATTTTGGGCAATTGATCCTTTGGGCACTACTGGATTTAATATTTATAAAGGAGTTTGGAACAGTGTAAGCTCTGACATTTCTTGGTCTATTAATTTTGTTGCTACGCCTACTTTCAGCTACTTTCCTCTCTTAACAGAAATGGATTACAACATTGCGTTTGATCCTAGTGGGATGACTGGCTATTTTTGTTTTGCTTCCCATGTTAGCGGAGCAGCAGCGAATGCAGCGCTATATCCAACCCTTTATAAAACTACTAATGGTGGTGTTAGTTGGACTGGTCCCATTACAGTAGATGTGAGCCAGTTTAGTTGCATTTCTTCTAATACAATAAGTTCGTACGTTCCATCTATGAATGTTGGTAGCGATTTAGTGGTAGATGCAAATGGAAATCCACACATAATTACTACACTAGGCAATGCGAGTAATTATGTTTTTAATTATAGTGCATGGCATCACATGTATGATATCACTTTAAAGAATGGATTATGGGCAGCATATGATTTAGGAAATGTTAACGGTGCGCCAAATATTTTCGGAATCAGTCCAAATATTGCCACTCAATGGCAAGCACCTCAGGCTGCCAGAAGTGCAGATGGAACCAAAATTTTCTTTACGTGGACCGATAATTTGGGGTATTCTTTAGGTATGTTAAATAGTACTCCTGATTTAATAGGAAAAGCTTATAATGTTACAAATGATACCTGGACACAAACCAAAAATTTCACTTCCTGTAATTTAAGCACGGCAGGTAAAATTCTTTTTCCCCACATTGCTCCAGAAGTATTAGAACCAACTACATCCAGCTTCAAAATTGCAGCTGTTTATGGTGAACCGAGTGTTTCGAATGACCTGATTGCTGTAGCTAATTTTAAATTTCTTGATAACGTTACTTTTGCGACTTCTGAATTTTCAGTTTCGGTACCACCAGCCACGGTAACGATACAACAGGCACCACTTGTAGTTATTTGCCCAAATACAAGTGTAACGATTAATGTAGCAGGCAATGCAGGCCAAGCAATTTGGAATACAGGAGCAACTACTACAAGTCTTTCAATTGCAAGTGGTACAGCAACATCCTATTCTGTTGTTGCACAAGTCGGCTGCAATGTTGGAACGGCAACAGTTGCGGTTACAAACCTAACAACTAACCCAATTGTACCAGTTACTGGCATTTGCCCGGGTAGTTCGGCTAGTTTTTCTGTAATAGGTAACGCTTTAGGTTATACTTGGACACCAGGTAATGTAACAGGAACGAATGTTACAATAAATCCAACCGCTAATACAATTACGCTAACGAGTCAAGGAAGTAGCAGTTGTACAAGTTCACAAACCGTTAGTATAAATCTTTTACCCCCCCCAGTCATAACTGTCACGGGAAATACTATCATTTGTTCGGGAATTATTTTATCCTTATCAGCAAGTGGTGCACAATCTTATGTATGGGATAATGCTACTAGTGGTGCCACATTTACCGACAGTCCTTTATCCAATACAGTTTATACAGTTATCGGCACCGCTGCTAATACCTGTACAAATTCACAAAGTTTCACGGTTGCTGTAAAACCATCGCCAACAATAACAGCTGCAAGCAACCCAACAGCTGTTTGTTCTGGACAACCTGCATTTTTAACTTCCAGTGGCGCGGTATCCTATTCCTGGAACGCGGTAACATCAACTAATAACACAACTGTGAATCCTATTACAACAGAAGTATACACGGTCACAGGCTCAGGTGCTAACCTTTGTGAAACATCTAAAACAATTAGTGTTATTGCTTATGCTTTACCGAGTATAACCATCACTCCGTCTAAAAGTTTTATTTGTAAAGGTGATAAAATTAAATTAACAGCAAGTGGGGCAACTAGCTATACTTGGGTGGCTCAGGGTATAATTAATCCAACCGTTCAAGTAACTCCTACAGTAAATATTACTTATACCGTTAACGGAATAAGTGTTGAAAACTGTGAAAACACGCAAACTTTTTCTTTGGTAGCAAATCCATGTGTAGGAATTGAACACTACCAAAAGCAAGATACGCAACTAATTGTTTTTCCAAATCCGAACAATGGCAATTTTACCATTAAATCGGAGGTAGATCTTCATTTAAGTCTTATAAATGAAATAAGTCAAGTTGTTGACAGTTTTTCTTTAGAAGAAAATAATAATCATGAATTCACGGTTAAAAACCTTATTCCCGGCATTTATTTTATTATGGATAAAAATTTGAATGTTTTAATCCAACAAAAGATAGTGGTTACCAGATAATTAAAATTACAAATAAAAAAAGGGTGTCCACGGACGCCCTTTTTTGTTTTTAATCCTTAAAAAGAGTTTAAAAAAATTATCTTTGTACACTTAAATTTCTAAGATAATGGGACGAATATTTCAAACGCGAAAAGCAACCATGTTTAAGCGTTATGCTAAAATGGCGAAGGCTTTTACTAAGATTGGACGTGAAATTGTAATTGCAGTTAAAGCCGGAGGACCACATCCTGAAAGTAATCCGCGTTTACGTATGATTATACAAAACGCCAAGGCAATTAATATGCCGAAAGTAAATGTAGAAGCTGCAATTAAAAGAGCAAGTGAAAAAGATTCAGGAAGTTTTGAAGAAATTATTTATGAAGGCTATGCGCCACATGGTGTTCCAGTACTTGTAGAATGCACAACAAATAATCCAACACGTACTGTAGCGAGCGTAAGGTTATATTTTAACAGAGCCAACGGATCACTTGGAACCAATGGGTCGGTTAGCTTTATGTTTGATCATGTTGTACTATTTAAAATAGATGCCACTGGTTTAAATAAAGATGATCTTGAACTCGAACTGATAGATTTTGGACTTGAAGACATTGGACTTGATGAAGAAAATAACCAGTTCATCATTCAAACACAATTTACAGATTTCGGAAAAATGCAATCTGGGCTTGAAGAAAGAAAAATAAATGTACTTGAAACAAGTAAAACATACATCCCAACAACAACTAAAGAATTAAGCCCAGAACACGAAGCCGAAGTAATGGCTATGATTGAAAAAATGGAGGAAGACGACGATATTGAAGCCGTTTATCATAATATCGCCTAAGCTTTGGAGAAACACTGGAGAATAAAAAGTTCAGAACCTAACAGTGAATCAGACGATTTACAGGAAAAACTGAATATTGACAGAGTTGTCGCCCGCTTGTTAAAATTGCGTCATGTTTTAAATTACGAAGAAGCTAAAACTTTTTTCCGGCCCGAATTAAATCAGTTACATGATCCTTTTTTAATGAAAGGAATGAAAGAAGCGATTGATCGAATTGATCTAGCTATTTCCAAAAATGAAAAAGTTTTAATTTTTGGCGACTATGATGTAGATGGTACAACAGCCGTGAGCGTTGTTTATAGTTTTTTCAAAGACTTTATCAAGAATATTGTTTATTATATCCCCGATCGCTATAAAGAAGGTTACGGTATTTCTTTTAAAAGCATTGACTTTGCGGAAGAAAATAATTTTAGTTTGATTATTGCTTTGGATTGTGGAATAAAAGCGATTGATAAAGTTGATTATGCAAATAAAAAAAATATTGAATTTATTATTTGTGACCATCATCTTCCTGGAAACAAATTACCTGAAGCTTTAGCAATTCTCGATCAGAAGCAACATGATTGCAATTACCCATATAAAGAACTTAGCGGAGCAGGTATTGGCTTCAAATTAATTCAAGCGTTTTCATTTAGAAACAATTTACCGCAAGAAAATTGTTACAAATATTTAGATCTTGTCGCTACGAGCATTGCTGCGGATATTGTTCCTATAACGGGAGAAAATCGTGTAATGGCTTATTTTGGACTTGAGCAAATAAATTCAAACCCAAGACCTGGCATAAAAGCACTTCTAAACATTAATCAACAAAAAAATCCTGCAAATATAAGCACACTTGTTTTTACCCTTGGCCCGCGCATAAACGCAGCAGGGCGAATTGAACACGGCAGCAAAGCTGTTGAACTATTAACGTGTGAAGAAGATGTGCAGGCAGACGTTTTTGCTTTAGCAATTAACGACACAAACTCTCAACGCAGAGATTTAGATCTTGGCACCACCACAGAGGCTTATGAATTACTTGACAATGATCCACTCACCTCAGCAAAACGGACAACAGTTTTATTTAATGAAAACTGGCATAAAGGAGTAATAGGAATTGTAGCGTCTCGCTTAATTGAAAAATATTATCGTCCAACAATTGTTTTAACTGAGAGTGACGGAAATGTTACAGGAAGTGCTCGTAGTGTTAGAGAATATGATGTTTACAGTGCCATTGAAAAATGCAGTGATCTCCTAGAACAATTTGGTGGGCATAAATTTGCAGCCGGACTTTCTTTGAAAAAAGAAAACTTAGAAGCTTTTAAAACAAAATTCGAATCGGTTGTTTCAGAGTCAATAACAGCAGACCAATTAATTCCGAAAATTGAAGTTGATATTGAGCTGGAGTTTCATGAAATTACTGATAAACTTTTACGCATTCTGAAACAATTCGCTCCGCATGGTCCAGAAAACATGACACCTTTATTCTGTTGCCGATCAGTATTTGACACCGGTTGGGGACAAGTATTCGGGAACAACCATCTTAAACTTGAGCTTTTTCAAAAATCAAATCCAAATATTCGATTTCAAGCCATTGCTTTTGATAAAGGAGATTATGTGAATTTCTTTCAAAGAAAAATTCCAATGGATATTGTTTTTAAAATTCAGGAAAATGAATTTAAAGGTAATACTACCATACAGTTGGTGATTGAAGATTTAAAAGTAAGTGAATAAATGACTTTCTAAGACCGTTCAAATATTATTTTGCTAGATTATGTTTGATTAAATAATTTAATCGCCAATATAAACCCAAGGCTACCGAAAACAGAGATGCAAGGAGGGCTATCCAAATGCCTGTAATTTCCATCTTAAGAGTAAAAGCTAAGAAGTATGCCAGTGGCAAAGCAATAATCCAATAACCAATTAATGTAACTAAGGTTGGAATTCTAACATCCTCTAATCCTCTTAATATTCCAATAATTGTAACTTGCATTCCATCGAATAATTGAAACATGGCCGCGATAATTAGTAAACCAGAAGCCATTTCAATAATGTTATTCTCTGTACTAAAAGCCATTGGAAGAAATTTATTGAAGACGATGAAACTTGCTCCAAAAAAACCCATCACCCATAACACTAATTTAAATGCAGCATTTGACGCACTTTTAATTTCTGACCAGTTTCCTTTTGCCTTATAAATTCCAACCCGTATTGTTACTGCCGAGCTTATTCCACTAGCGAACATATAAGTAAATGCAGCTATGTTTAAAGCAATTCCATGAGCGTCTATTTGCTCTTTGCCGAAGGCGCCAGCCATAAGGCCTGCAATTACAAAAGCCGCTACTTCAAAAGTAAATTGCATAGCTGTATTAAAACCAATTTTCCAAAGATCAGCTAAATCCTTCCAATTTACTTTCACTTTAGTGTAAACTTTATTTATACTTCGTGTAACTGGCGACCTAAAAATCAAAATTACGAATGCAGCTCCCATAAATAATCTGGCATAAAAGGATGCCCACGCCGCGCCCATATAACCAAGCTCTGGAAAACCAAATTCCCCATAGATTAATAAATAATTTAAAACAACGTTAATTGCATTTCCGGTGAGACTTATGATTAGAGCCATTCGCGTATTACTTAAGCCTTCACAATATTGTTTGCAGGCAAAAAAAAGTGAAACAGGAAGTATTGAAAAAATTATCACATTAAAATATGGTACCGCCATAACAACTACTTCTTGTGGTTGTTTCATGTAGTTGAGTAATCCTGATCCTAAAAACCAAAAGATAAAACAAACCAAAGCCACTGTAAAGTTGAGGAAAAGTGAGTTTTTAAATAAAGAAGCTTTTCTATACAAGTCATTTTTTTCATGAGCACTTGTGGTTAATGGAGTCGTAGCATAACTAAACCCAATTGCAAAAACCATCAACAACATAAATAAATTATTCGAGAGAATGCCAGCAGCTTGTTCAGTGGACCCTAACCTTCCTAAGAATATATTATCTACCATTCCGGTTAAAATATGACCCACTTGCGTCGCGACAAGCGGCCAAGCCAGGTGAATCGTATCACGGATATGATAATTTTTAAAAAAATTCCTTGGCATAAAAGTCCGTAAAGATAGTTTAATAAAATTGACTGTAATTTATTAGGTTATACTCTTAGCGGTTTTTGTTCAATCCTTCTTCTAAAAAGGTATAATAGCTTTCGAAAGCCACGATCGAAGGTCGTTCAACTCATCTCCTGAAATTGAATGAGGCATTGAATAAGTTTTATACGTTAGATCCTTCAAAACTTTTTCTTTAAGAAAATCATTTGCTTTTTGCGCTTCTTCTATTTTAATTACATTATCTGATTCACCATGTGCTATAAAAAACTTGATTTTAGAAAGTTGTGCGAGATTTGTTTTTTGAAGTTTACTTTCTTCCATCATTCTTCCACTTAGTGCTACAACACCTTTAACTTTATTTGTTGTCGATAAGGCTATGTCGTAAGACATGATTGTTCCCTGGCTGAAGCCTAAAAGAAAAACAGAAGTGCTGTCGACTTGATAAGCCTTACAAGCATTGCTTATGAAAGATAAAATTTTCATTCTACTTAAAACCGCTTGCTTGTAATCGTATTTGAATTGCTGATTTGGTAAAAATTCCAGTTCGTACCAACAAAATCCTCCTTCACGGGTTGTATTTGGAGCTCTGAGAGAGAAGGTGATAAATTTAGAGTCCATTGTTTTAGCTAAGTCAAAAAGATCTGACTCGTTACTCCCGTATCCATGCAACAAAATTAATACCGGTGTTTTGGAATTTTTTTTTACAGGTAAATTAACCGAATAAGTTAAACTCGTGTTTATTTTTTGCGAGATTAGAGTGTTTGTCAAAAAAATAAAAACTAAGAATACTATTAAACCTTTTTTCATCTTATCTACCTCTTCGTTTTTTATGATCTACAAATTTTGTCTTTTTTTCTTCCATATCAGCAAAGGCGTAATTCAATTGTTTTTTAACTAAATCAGCTTCTACAACAATTATTTTTACGGTATCGCCAAGACCATAAATTTTGTTCGTGTTTTTCCCTATGTAACGATAGTTATCTTCGTCGTACATAAAGTGATCACCTTTTAAATCACGGCTTCTAATCATTCCTTCACATTTATTTTCGATAACCTCCACGTATATTCCCCACTCGGTAACACCACTTATAATACCATCAAAGGTCTCACCTATTCGATCTTTCATAAACTCTACTTGCTTGTATTTAATAGAAGCTCTCTCGGCTTCTGCGGCTGTGCGCTCCATATCACTACTGTGTTTACTTAAATGCTCAAGCTCGTCTTTATTAGAATAAATTTTATTATTTAATCTTGCTTCTAACAAGCGATGAACAAGAACATCTGGGTAGCGACGAATAGGTGATGTGAAATGGGTATAATAATCAAAACCTAAACCGTAATGACCAACATTTTTTGTTGTATAAACAGCCTTAGCCATACTTCGCACAGCTAAAAGCTCCATCATACTCTGCTCCTTTTTATTTTTTACATCTTGCAATAATTTATTAATCGATTGTGCAACTTTTTGTTTGTTACCTAAATTCATTTGGTATCCGAAACGAGCAGCAAAACCACTTAGCTCTTGCATTTTTTCATCACTTGGTACATCGTGAACACGGTAAACGCTCACATATTTAGGATCTTCTTTTCCTTTATTTTTTGTTGAAGACTTCCCTGCTGTTTCATGTTTACCACCAATAAATTCGGCAACTTTTTTATTAGCCAATAACATAAAGTCCTCAATAAGTTTATGTGCATCTTTTTGAGTTTTAAAAAATACACCAATAGGATTACCTTCACCATCGAGTTTAAACTTTACCTCAGCTTTATCAAAAAAGATCGATCCATTGCGCTGACGCTCGTGTCGTAATTTCTTTGCTAGCCTATCTAGAACTAGAATTTCATCTTTGTACTCCCCTTCGCCTGTTTCAATGATGGTTTGAACTTCTTCGTAAGAAAAACGCCTGTCGCTATAAATTACAGTTTTACCAAACCATTGATCTTGTATTTGCGCATCTTCATCCAATTGAAAAACGGCACTGAAACAATATTTTTCTTCATGAGGACGTAAAGAACAAACAAAATTGCTCAATACTTCTGGAAGCATTGGAATAACACGATCAACTAAATACACACTTGTTGCCCGGTTCACAGCTTCCTTATCTAAAACAGTACCCACTTTTAAATAGTGAGTAACATCAGCAATATGAACACCAATCTCCCAAAAGCCGTTATCCAAAAGTTGGATCGATAATGCATCGTCAAAATCTTTTGCATCAGCGGGGTCAATTGTAAAAGTTGTGACTCCACGAAAATCCCTGCGTTTTGCAATTTCAGCTTTGGTTATTTCAGTTGGAAGTTTTTTCGCTTCGTATTCTACTTCATCTGGAAAATGATCTGGCAAACCGTATTCAGCCATAATCGCGTTCATCTCGGTTTTATGTTGACCCGGATAACCTAATACTTCAATAACAACACCCGTTGGATTTTGTTCGCCGTTTTTCCATTCCTTGAATTTTATCTGAACTTTTTGTCCATCCCGTGCGCCTTTAATATCATTAACACGGATAAAAAAATCGACGTGTATTTTGTGGCTATCTGGAACAACGAAGGCAAACTTTGGATTAATTTTTATAGTTCCGACAAATTCTGTTTTTGCGCGTGTGATCACTTCTACAACCTCTCCCTCTCTTCTTCTGCCGCTGCCGCGCTTCGGAAATAAATATACTTTAACAAGATCTCCCTGAAGTGCATCTTTAGATTTTTTTGCAGGAACAAAAATATCAGATTGTTCTTGATCATATACCACAAACGCAGTACCCTGGCTAGTAAAATCAATTGTGCCGGTAACGTATTGCTTAGTTTGCTTTATCTGATATTTGCCAGTTTCTTTTTCAATTACAAAACCTTGTTTCTTTAAAAGCTCAAGTGCTTCGATTAGCTGAAGACGTTCCTGATCGTTATTTATTTCCATTGCAGCACCTAGCTGCTTATAGTTAAATGTTTTAGAATCGTTATGTTTTAGAAAGTCGAGTACTTCTTCAAAGAGATAACGTTGAGGTTTTTTATTTTTTGACATATTTATAAATGACCATTTTATGTAGACTGTTTAAATGGTTCTGTTTTTAAAGGTAATAAGGTTTTATTACTTATGGAAATTAGCAATAAAAGAACCAATTAAAATAAAAAAAGCTGCCTCATGGAGGCAGCTTTTTTAATAATTAGATTTATAATTACTTAACCAAAGATAGGTGACCCATTTTATTGTAAGCATTTCCATCCATATCTTTATATTTTATTCTATAGATGTAAACCTCTTCTTTTAAAGGCTCTCCTTTATTTTGAACTGAGCCATCCCATCCTTTTGCCGTAGCATCTTTTGTATGGAATATTGAATGACCCCAACGATCGAAGATCTCCATTTCAAAACTCTTCATATCCAATCCTTCTTTTGTGAAAGTAGGCATAAAGTAATCGTTTAATCCATCAAAGTTAGGAGAGAATGAATTAGGTATAAAAACATTGAACACATTTTTAACTTCAATTGTTTTAGTGATTTCATCTCTACATTCGTTAACAGAAGTAGCAATAAGAGTAACTTGATATTTACCAGATTTAGTTAGAGCAACGAACGGACTCAAACCATCAGATACAGTTACCGGAGCAACTCCAGTAATTTTCCAACTGTACTTATTATCACTTAATGTAGTACTTAAATTAGTAAGCTGTATTTGAGGGTCTGAAACAAGTATTTCATCAGGAAATGTGAAATCTGCTTTTGGAACCTCATAAACATAAACAACATTAGTAGTAACAGAGTTAGACTTACAGCCAACATCATCTTTATAATTTAACTGTATCTTATATGTACCTGGTTTAGTGAAAATATGGCTACCAGAATTATTGTTAAACTCAACTAATGGTTCAGTACCGTCATCAAAAGTCCAAATAAATTCACCAGAATTAGTGCTTGGTGTATTAAAAGTAACTTCAACTGGTGCGCAACTTCCTTGAGCGCTTGAATTTAACACTAAAGCCTTCGCACTTTTCACTTCAATAACTACTTCTTTAGTATCTGGACACAAATCTTCGTTAGGTGCGGCAGGAGAAGTTCTGTACTCTAAAGTATTGATTTCATTAGCTAGTGAAGGATTAAACATACTTGTTCCAGTCAATAACCCATCGCCTTGTGCACCAGCTTTAACGCTCCATTTACCGCCTGGATTAATTACATAGCTACTTAAATTAACAATCTCTGAGTTTTTACAGAAAGGCCCTGGTAGTTTATCTAAATCTGCTGAAATAAATTTCGCTACTTTAATAACAGTTTGTGCGTAAGCCACACAAGGTCCTGATGTGATACTGTAATTAATAACATTGTCTCCAATTATCGCAGAAGCAGGATTAAATACACCTCCTAGGTTCACAATCCCTAAATCAGGCCCTCCGAATAAACCACCAACAGGACTAACTTGAATTTGAGTTGGTAAAGCATTATTACAAAGTGTTGGGATTTGTTTTAATTCAGGTGCCGCTAGAGAATAAACGTTCACTGCAACTACGGCCTCATCTGGGCAAAGTCCGCTAGGAAATGACGAAGTTTTGTGCGTTAGTATAAAACTTCCAGAACCTGCGATAGCGGGATTAAAACTTGTTCCTGATATTCCAGTACCACTCCATATACCTTGACTACTTAAAGTTAATGGCAATAGATTCATAATAGGGCTCGTATTACATAAATCAGGTATTTTATTCGCAATGGTTGCCGGAACAAAAGCTTCCACGTTTATAAATTTAGTCTCCTGAACATTACACGTACTTGTTCCAACAACATATTGTACTGCATTAACACCAACAGAAGAAAGCGAAGGCGTTAATACACCATCTGACCCTAAATATGGCGAAGCTGTCCAATGACCTGTATTTGGTGTAACAGACATTTGAATCGGACTTGCATTGTTACAAATTGTCGCTATCTGTGTGATGACTGGAACAATCGGATTTAATACTGAAACAGCAATGGTCTTCGTTTCATTACAGAGACCCGCAGTAGGCCAAGAAGTTGTGTGATACGTGGCTACATAAGTTCCAGTAGCAAGATTAGATGGGTAGAATTTATTACCTAGAACTCCCGTTGAATCTCTCCATGAGCCACCAGCAGTACTTTGAAGAACACTCATTAAATTAAATGGGCTACTGTTAAAGCACAAGCTATTTACTGGTCCGTTAAATAAAACAGGGTAATGTTGTGAAACCTTTAAAGAAGTTGTATTGGTATTCACACATGGACCATCTGCAACAGTGTACGTAACCACTAAGCCCGGAACAGGAACGTTAGTACAAGTTAGAAGACCAGTACTACTAACCGCATTATTTGTATTAGGTAACCAACCACCACCGGAAGGTGTTACCGACATATTCTTTATTCCAGCATTTGTACAAAACTCATTTATAGGTACAATGTAAGGTGTTGTAGTTTTAGTTACAACAACGTTGAGTGTACTTGTAGAAGGACAAACTGTAGGATTTGGGCTAGAATTTGTACTGTAGGTTATCAAATAACTTCCCGAAGTTGGGAAAGAAGAATTATTAAACACTGAAGGATTGAAAAAGGTTCCGCCTCCATTTACCGAGCCGGCAACTTGCCCCTTCCAAGTACCATTAACGGTACTTTGAACAATATTCATTAAATTATAAGCAGGATTTGTAACGCAAAGTGCAGGTACGTTAGAACTCAAAGCTGACGACCAGAATTTACTTACTTCATATGTAGCAGTATTACTAGCAGAGCAAGTATACTGCGTAATAGTATACGTAAATGTGTTAATACCATTTGATGCCAATGAAGGTGTGAGAACACCGCCAGAAGCAGAGATAGGATTGTTAGTGCCTGTAATTCCAGTATTAAAAACCCCACCAGGAGGATTTGTTACAATACTATACGGCGAAAACGTATTACATGAATTTGGTATAGTTGTAATAGTTGGTGTAGGAGGATTAATAGCCGTAACAGATATTGTTTTGGTAATAGGGCAAGCCACTAAAGTAGGCGTAACCTTTACAGAATAAATAATTGTAGTTTGTGTGCCTACAGGTATTACTGGTGTGATAATTGCGTTTTGAGCACTACCACCAAAAAGATGTGTAGTTGGCGTCCAAGAATAAGTATACTGACTCAAGGATGGAGGACTAGCAAATACAACTGCTGCTTGGAAACTATTTCCTGGGCATAAAGTTGTAGACGCTGGAGTCAAAGTAAAATTATACACTAGAGGCGCTATATTAAAGCTTCCACCATATTTACAAGAACCATCAAACACTTTAACAGTATAACTACCAGCAGAAAGTCCACCAAAGGTATAAGTGTTAGATGCTGTAGGGTTCAACGACGAAGTATAAGGAGGTGTTGTTCCAATTGCAGAAACGTAATACGAATTAAAACCCGGAGGGGCACCACTTGCAGGGGCAAGATTAATTTGCGCCAGTCCGTTGTTTGCACCAGGACAAATAAGCTTTGGCGTAGGAATGTTAATGGCACCAGCAGGGGACGAAAGAAGTGTGTATTTTATCGAATCCTGACAGCCTTGAGCAGAAAGATAAGATAACCAGTAAATAGAGCCATTAATTGGAGGAGAAACCGTATAAGACGGATTCGTTCCAAGTGGAGCAGGAATAGGAGTTGATCCATTGTACCACTGGAAATTCGAACCTCCATTTGTACCCAAATAAGCCTCGCTGCCACAAAATGGTTTTAATAGCTGAGTAATTCCAGCTGGGGCAGTGCCCACCGTAACCGTTGTGACCGCAGACCCACAGCCCGCAGAACCTAAAGCTGTTATGATAATACTATAGGTTCCCGCCCCGAGATTACTGGCTATTGCCGTTGTCCCGACCGTGATTGAATTTAAAGTATTTATCCATGTATAATTATATCCTGTACCACTACCATTACCCGAGACCGTGGCGGAACCACTGGCCCCTCCGGGACAAGTAGATGTAGTACCCACTCCGGCAATAGCAACAGTTGACACAGCGATAGCATTTGTTGATGTGAAAACGCAGCCAGACGCAGCAATCATTTGTACAGTATATATACTACCAGCAATAGGACTGTTAATAGTAATGTTTTGCATGGTGCCTTGTGGAGCAGCAATACTTCCTGTTCCTGGAGCATACCATTGATATGTTTGATAACCTGCTGGTGCCGAGATCTGTGCTTGATTTGATCCAGAACAGAAACTTACAGGGCCACCCACAAAACCACCAAGACCCGTTAAACCCGGACCAATAATTTGACCACCACATTGGCAATCAATAAGAGAACTACCCCAGTGTCCGCCT
This sequence comes from Aurantibacillus circumpalustris, assembly GCF_029625215.1. Classification (GTDB taxonomy): domain Bacteria; phylum Bacteroidota; class Bacteroidia; order B-17B0; family Aurantibacillaceae; genus Aurantibacillus; species Aurantibacillus circumpalustris. The sequence continues at coordinate 1,938,549 of NZ_CP121197.1, read as the reverse complement.
AAAGAACAATCGGATTGAATAAATTCGATGGTTATACATGAACCAACGTAAGGTGTTAAATCAATATATTTTACTTGCCAGTTAGACCATAAGTTACCATTAGAAGCAACTGAAAAGCTAACACCAGCACTTTGACAACCTGGGTTAAGACTAAGATTAGAACATGCTAATGGAGCACCTTGACAATCGTACATTTTAACGCTAAATCCAGGTTGTTGTGCTGTACCGCTACCATTACAACAAGTATGACCAGAACCTGGATCTTCCCAGTAACCAGCATATGCAAATTGAAATACTGTATTATTGCTTGTAACAGGGAAAGTTTGAGCAAGTTTTGTTTGATTATAATCACTGGCTTGATGATTGTTCAATTGAGCAACCAAGGTTCCGCCTAAAGGAGAATTAGGAATAACTCCCATAATTGGTCCAGGAACGGTACCCCACGAAATTATTGGAGTAGCAATTAGAGAAAAAGCAGGGCTTCCCGGAGTCCATCCAGTAGGCGAACAAGCTCCATCCTGTTGGCGGCTTGATACAGTCCAACCTGTAACTCCATTGGATGAAGTATAAACCCCTGGAAGTGAACTTTCAAAGCCTTCATTAACACATGGTGCAAGGTTGACGATGTTACCACCTCCAATTGTTTTTCCACCTGTTGTAGTAACATTAGGATTATTTACAGGCATATAAACAGGTTTTAGCCCTATATCATATTTGTTATTTATAAACCTGCGTTTTAACACATATATATGACTTTGAATTTCCCAGCCAGGTATTCCTTGAGCAAGCAGTTCGTTTTTTATCTTATTTTCATTAAAGCCATTTAATGAGTCTCCAAAATTATTTTTGTAAACACTCATAGAATTAGAAGACAAGAAATCTTGATTAGCAAGATAAGCAGATTTATACTGATTACTTGGTTCAGATACCGTAAGACCTACTTGCGATTTAGCATTATTGGAACTGGTTTGAGCATTTAAACTCAAACTCAGCGACAGACCAATAAAAGACAAAGTTTTCAAAAGATTTTTCATGCTAGTTGTTTTTTGTTTAGTAATACATATCACTTTAAATTACGATTTGTATCTATTGTAAAATTAGATGAGTTAGGTCTATTTTCAAAGTTATTCACTCATTCAAACGGTCATTTTAATAATTCAAGACGATTTATAATGCAAAAACAACTTTTGAAGCTGGGTTTTCGTTGATTCTATAAAAATTTCCGAAAAAACAATCTAAATAGCAAGTCTCGACATTTTACGCGTTATCGAGCTGATTTTGAATATCAAATTACTCTGTTGTCAGAAAAACCGACTAAGTTTCTAAAGCACTGCAATTTGAAATTCTCTTATACTCCCCATATTTAGTTAAAGTATTTCACAAGATAAACTATCATGGCTAAATAGCCATTTTCAGTATTTGTAGGTTAATTTTCAACATTAATCGACGAATAACAGGTATTCATCGATGTTTTTTTAATAAGTTATTCCGATTAACTGAGTTCTAACTTGCTTTTCTAATAAATTTGCATAGGCGCAAAAGCAAAACCTGCCTAACATCAATTATTTATGAAATCAGTTAAGTCATCAAAAAAAACTCTTTTTATTCTCTCTTTCTTTTTAATATTTATAACTGGGATAAATGGTCAGGCAGATGAATTTTTGTTCGAAAGCGCAAGCACAGGCCTAAACAGTGATGACTTAAAGCTTCTTAAGGAAGGTAAGATCAAATTTCTTCAAACTCAATATATAGAAGCGTTAGATTTATTTGAGACAATTAGCGATAAAAATCAAATTTACCTCAATTATATCAAAGGTATTTGTTACTCGCACGAACCCGAGAGTAGAGAAAAATCACTTGTCTTTTTGACTGCCTTAAGAGATAAACAAAGTGAAATAAATGGATATAATTACAATTTAGCTTATGCGTTTGTTAAAAACGAAAACATAGATTCAGCAATTTTCTATTTTAATAAAGCTTTGGAAATTGAGCAAAATAAAGGTTTAAAGAATGATAGGTATTTAAATGAACTTAATATGAGTTTGCAACACTGTCAGAATATACTCGATTTGAAAGAGAAAAAAAGTTTTGTAAGGATTAGCAATTTAGGTATGCCAATCAACACAAAGTTTAATGAGTATTGTCCTCTTATTTCGTCAAATGGTGAAATAATGATTTATACTTATAGGGGTCCAGGTTCAAAAGGTGGAAAACAAAAAGTGAAAGGGAGTAAAATTCGTAATATAGATGATATAGAATTATATTACGAAGATATTTTTATAACTCGAAAATTGAATGATACGCTATGGTCAACCCCAACAGGTATTGGAGAACTTAACACAAACACTCATGACGCCGCAGTGAGCTTAAATGCCGATGCCACTGAACTTTTTGTATATAGAAATCGAGGTGAAGGAAAGGGGGATCTTTATCTTTCAGAATTAAATGGAGATAAGTGGACAAAACCGACTTTGCAAATTAAACTGAATAGTCCAGAATGGGACGGGTCTGCTTGTTTCATTCCAAACGAAGAAAAAATAATTTTTGCCAGTGAACGGAAAGGTGGTTACGGTGGTAAAGATTTATATTATGCAGAACGAATTAAAGATAACATGTGGGCCAACATAACAAACCTTGGGCCTGAGATTAACTCTAAGTACGACGAAGATGCACCATTTGTCACTTCTGACAGTAGAATTTTATTTTTCTCCTCAAATAACAAAAACAGTTTAGGTGGTTATGATATTTTTAGAAGCGACTTTATTAATGGAGATTGGCAAAGCCCATATAATTTGGGACAACCAATTAATACAACCAATGATGACAATTATTTTACTGTTGCCGCTGATGGAAAGACGGCTTATTACTCTTCACAAAAAAAAGGTGGAGATGGTGGTCAGGATGTTTATAAAGTAGAACCAGGTATACCTGGTAAACCAGTAACTCTATTGCAGGTAGAAGGTTTAGTAACCTTAAACGGCAAACCAACCGAAGCGGAAATAGAAATAAGGTCAACACTTAATAATAAAAACGTAAGGTTTAAGATAAATTCAAACAAAATTACTGGCAAATTCTTAAGTAATTTAGCTTCTGGCGATGAATATGATTTAATTGTAACCTTGGATGTTTTTAATCCAAAAATAATTAGACTCAGTACAATAAATGTAGATTCATTTATTGTGTTGAATGTTTTTGCGGAATTTAATTCGTCTGCTTATGAGACGGCTTTTGAAACCAAAAACACAACCCCAGAAGAAATCAACAGAACAGTTAATGATTTTGATAAAAATTCGTTTGCGCTTTCGATGGGAAATGTTGTAACAGATAATTTAAAATATAGTGTGCAGGTAGCGGCATTCCTTTTCTCCGAGAATTTTAATTACAATGGCATTGTTGGTCTTCCTAAAATTATTAGGCATCTCGACAAAGATGGCGTCACACGATTTACGATGGGTAGTTTCACAACTTACAACGATGCATTAGAACTCTTGCATATAGTGCAGCAAAATAAAATTTCAGATGCTTTTATTACGGCTAATTATAAGGGAGAGAGAAAACTTCTTTATCAATTAGTTGAGGAAAAGGTAATTAAATAAGAAAATAATTTGCAACTATTGCAATGCTAATATTGTAAACTGAGAAAGGGTGAAAAAACTAACTATCGCCTCTTGTTTCTAATCGGCATTTAAATAAAAAAAAGCCCTCATTACCAAAAGGGCTTTTTCCGATTGATCTTAATAACCCCCCAAGATTAAAGCGATCAATCTACACAACACACAACCGTGTTACTGAAGAAAACTAACTTATAGTTCTACTTCATAACTATTTCTTTTTTAATTTTTGACGTATAGCTCTTATCATACACAAAGCAATCCTTTTTGTTATCGTAATAAATTAGAGCGATTGGAAAATCGAGGTATTCTTTATTTAGTTTAGTAGATTCTCTTTCACTTAAAAGCTTTGTTTCAAATGAAAAATTATACAATTCTTCCTCTGTTTGATCCATCTTAGTGTCTATGCATACCAAACGAGGCAGATAACCTGGTTTTGAAATTCTAATTGTATAAGTCACATCCCTTCCAAGTAAAAATTTAAACGTCTTTTTTCCGCCTTTTAAAATTGCTGATGTAATAACTCTATTTGAACTCATAAGTTCAATTGTGCAAAAACCATCTTCACCTTCATTTGCATTAGTAATTTTTCCATCTACTTGTAAGCAGGACGCACTATCCCTATTATCATACGTATTTGCGATAGATTTAAAACATGTAATCAAAAAGAAAAAACCTAGGAGATAAGTAATTATTGAATTTTTCATATCTAAACATTTTATAATTGTTAGAACTTTAATGAACGTTATTTATACTAAGACTAGGTTTTGGAAGATCTCCCCCAAAAAATAATTTATTATAAGACTGATAGCACCTACTTGTAGATGAAGTTGCTTTTAGGAAAGATGAATTCTCGCAAAATTTTTAGGTGGCTGGTTATTTGGGATTGAAATTTGAGTTAATTTACCACCTTTTCATTCAAACTTTTGAATTTTGGTAAGATTTTAAGAAATGCTTGTTTTTGATAAAAATATCCTATTTTTGATTGCATTGTTCGACCTTTATTTAGTAATTTGTTTTTAAACTTATCTAAAACTATTAGAATTTGAAACCAACCAATATTCAAGACCCTGAGTACTTTCACAAAGTTGTAGATTGTCAACATGCTTGTCCAGCGCACACTCCCGTACCTCAGTACATTCGTTTAATTGCAGAAGGGAAATTTTCTGAAGCCTATATGATTAATTGGGACTCTAATGTTTTTCCAGGAGTATTGGGAAGAACCTGTGATCGCCCTTGTGAACCCGCTTGTAGAAGAGGACGTTTAAAGGAAGAAGAACCTGTTGCCATTTGCAGACTGAAACGTGTTGCGGCAGATAATAAAGACGATGTAAAAAAAATGATGCCACAGGCTCCATTTAAATCGAATGGAAAAAAAGTTGCCCTCATAGGAGCGGGCCCTGCCTCACTAACAGTGGCAAGGGATTTAGCCCCTGAAGGTTACGAAATACATTTATACGATCAGCAAAAACTCGGTGGCGGATTTATGAGAAGTCAAATTCCTGCATTTCGGTTACCTGAAACTGTTTTAAATGAAGAAGTAAATTACATTTTAGATTTAGGCATTCATACTCACTTTAACGACTATGTAAAAAGCTTAAAAGATATTTTATCCGGCGGGTATGACGCTGTATTTGTTGGCACTGGAGCACCACGGGGAAAAGATCTTGAACTTCCCGGAAGAAAAGAAGGCGCAGCAAATATTCATATCGGAATAAATTGGCTTGGTTCAGTAGCCTTTGAACACACTTCTAAAATCGGAAAAAAAGTTATCGTGTTAGGTGGTGGAAATACCGCTATGGACTGCTGCCGCACAGCTCGCCGCTTAGGTGGAGAACAGGTAAAGGTTTTAGTTAGAAGTCCGTTTTCAGAAATGAAAGCCTCGCCTTGGGAAAAAGAAGATGCCCAACATGAGGATATTCCTATCATGGACAATCATGTTCCAAAAACATACGTTGTAGAAAATGGTGTATTAAAGGGTATGATTTTTGAAAAAGTAAAAGCAGTTTATGAAGGTGGTAAACGTAAGTTAGTTCCAACTGGAGAAGCAGAAGTTTTTGTAGAGGCCGATGATGTGCTTATTGCAATTGGTCAGGAAAATAGTTTTCCTTGGATCGAGCGCGATCTTGGAGTTGATTTTGACGAATGGGGAATGCCTATCGTGAATGAAAAAACATTTGCTTCAACGCATCCAAAAATATTTTTCGGCGGTGATGCCGCTTGGGGACCAAAAAATGTAATTACTGCCGTAGCCCACGGGCACCAGGCGGCAATTTCTATGCACTTAATGTGTCAACAAAAAGATCAAGTAACGGAAAGGCCAGCGCCTTACGTTAATTTAGTGAGCCAAAAGATGGGAATCCATGAATGGAGTTATGATTCCGAAGTAACTAACGATTCGCGCTATGTCGTGCCACAAGCAGATAAAAAACTCACGCTTAAAAATATTAAAAAAGAAGTTGAGCTTGGGTTCGATTTGCATACTGCATGCAATGAGGCTGAACGCTGCTTAAATTGTGATGTTCAAACCGTTTTCACTGAAACAAAGTGTATTGAATGTGATGCCTGTATGGATGTTTGTCCTACTGCATGTATTACTTTTGTTGAGAACGAAGAATCTGAAACTGATTTGCGTTCAAAACTAAAAGCACCGTCCATAGAGCTTTCGCAAGATTTATACGTTTCAGGAACATTACCGACTAAACGGGTAATGGTAAAAGATGAAAACGTTTGTTTACACTGCGGCTTATGTGCAGAACGCTGTCCCACTGCTGCCTGGGATATGCAAAAATTTTTCTATAATGTAACAAAAGTGGGAGGAACGAATGTCGTTAAACACTAAATCAATCGAGGGGCAAGACGGTTCCGTAAACCAATCAGGTATTAATAATTTCGTAGTGCGTTTTGCTAATGTGAATGGTACAGGTTCAGCCAGTGCAAACCATTTATTTACAAAAGCTATTTTCAGGATGGGAATTCCTGTAACGCCAAAAAACATTTTCCCTTCCAACATACAAGGTCTTCCAACCTGGTATGAAGTGCGTGTAAGTGAGAAAGGTTATTTAGGAAGGCGCGAAGGCATTGATCTTTTAGTAGCTGTAAACCCACAAAGCATGCAGGCAGACGTTGAATCTGTAAGGTCGGGGGGTTACTTACTATATGATAGCTCGAAAAAACTTGGTCAGGAATTTATTCGTGAAGACATAAATTATATTGGTGTTCCGTTGATGAATATGTGTAACGAGAATTACACAGATCCCCGTCAGCGCCAATTATTTAAGAATATCATTTACGTTGGAGCACTAGCGGCATTGTTCAATATTGATTTTAAAGAACTAGAAAATTTATTAGACGAGCAATTTAAGGGCAAGGAAAAATTAATTCCCGCTAATATAAAAGCCTTACAATTAGGTGAAAACTACATTCAGAAAAATTTTAAATTTCCTTTAGACCTTCGAGTTGAACGGAGGGACATTTTAAAAGATTCTATTTTGATGGATGGTAATTCTGCTTGTGGAATAGGAGCCGTATATGCAGGAGCAACAGTAGCAGCCTGGTATCCAATTACCCCGTCTACTTCTGTAGTTGAAGCGTTTATGGATTATGCGGCAACATTACGAGTTGATAAAACAACTGGCAAACGAAACGTAGCAATTGTTCAAGCTGAAGACGAACTTGCTGCCATTGGAATGGTGATTGGTGCGGGGTGGAATGGTGCACGTGCTTTCACTGCAACAAGTGGGCCTGGAGTTTCTTTGATGAATGAATTTTTAGGGTTGGCTTATTTTGCAGAAATACCCGCAGTATTAATTGATGTTCAACGTACGGGCCCTTCTACCGGTATGCCAACACGTACCCAGCAATCAGATATTATGGAAGCTGCTTACGCTTCACATGGTGATACAAAACATATTTTATTGTTTCCTTCAACACCAAAAGAATGTTTTGATATGACAGCGGATTCTTTTGATTTAGCTGAAGAATTACAAACCCCTATTATTATTATGACAGACCTTGATTTAGGTATGAACGATCACGTTTCACAACCTTTACAGTGGGATGATAAAAGAAAATACAAAAGAGGAAAAGTATTGTCTGCTGAAGACCTAGAGAAGATTGAACGATTTGGTCGTTATCATGATGTTGATAATGATGGGATTCCTTACAGAACTTATCCAGGAACGCATCCAACCAAAGGCTCTTACTTTACACGAGGCACTTCACGTGATGAATACGCGGTGTATACGGAGGATGGAAATAAATACAAACAAAACATGGATCGCTTAATGAAAAAGTGGGAAACGGCAAAATCACTTGTGCATAAACCCGAACTTTATCAAGAAAAAAATATCTCCGAAAACGGTGTTTTGTTTTTCGGTACATCTACTTACTCCGTTGAAGAAGCTATGGATGACATGAAGGCTCAAGGTATATCAATTGATGCAATCCGTATTACTTCTTTTCCTTTTAATAAAACAGTTGAAGATTTTATTAAGTCTCATAAAAAAGTATTTGTTATTGAACAAAACCGTGATGCTCAAATGAAAAGCTTAATCAGTATTGAACTACAAATAGATCCTAATAAATTAATTTCCGTTTTAAATTACGACGGACTACCAATTACAGCTCATCACATTGTTCAAGAAATTACGACAAATTTATTTCAAAATCAAAAAGTAAAATAGTGTTATGAGTTACGTTCGCCCTAAATTCCGTCATCCAAGTTTGCCAACTAATAAACTAGGTTATACTGTTGATTATTACGAAGGATCTTTGTCAACGCTTTGTGCCGGTTGTGGGCATGATTCGATAAGTGCTTCTGTTATTCAAGCTGCTTTTGAATTAAATATTGAACCGCATCGTTTAGCGAAACTATCTGGGATAGGCTGTTCCTCAAAAACACCTGCTTATTTTTTAAGTCACTCGCATGGTTTCAATTCTGTGCATGGTCGTATGCCTTCGGTAGCAACGGGTGCCAATTTAGCAAACAAAGATTTAATTTATTTTGGTGTATCCGGTGATGGAGATACAGCAAGTATTGGTATGGGTCAGTTTGTTCACGTGATTCGTAGAAACTTAAACATGGTTTACGTGGTGATGAATAATGGTTGTTATGGTTTAACTAAGGGGCAGGACTCTGCAACTGCGGATAATGGCTCTAAAAATAAAAGTGGGCAGGTAAATCCCTTTGAATCGATTGATCTTGCTAGCCTTGCGATTGAACTTGGTGCAACATTCGTAGCACAAAGTTTTTCAGGAGATAAAACACAATTAATTCCTTTGATGAAAGCTGCGATTAAGCACCCTGGATTCGCTTTCATTAACGTTATCTCACCATGTGTTACTTTTAATAACAACGTTGGTTCTACAAAATCTTACGATTATGTAAGAGAACACGTAGAAGCGACTTCAACAATTGATTTTGTGCCGCAAATGACTGAAATTACAACCAGTTATGGAGAAGGAACAACTGAAAAAGTTAAGATGCATGATGGTTCATTTATTCAATTAAATAAATTATCAAAAGATTGGGATCCTCTAGATAAGCGCTCCGCCGTGAATGCTATTATGAGCGCTAAAGAAAAAGGAGAAATTTTAACTGGTTTGTTATATATGAATCCAGATACGCAAGATTTACATCAAACTATAAACAGCTCTGATACACCTTTAAACATGCTTCATGAAAAAGAACTTTGTCCAGGCTCAACCATTCTTAAAGAGATAAACGCGAATTTTAGATAAAAGCTCTGTTTTGTAAAGTTTACTTTTTCTTTAAAATATTCTCTTAAGAATTTTTCACGTTTATATTGTTGACGTAATGGTAATTTAGTACCTCAATTTCATCAACAATGGCAGCACTTTTCACACCGCTAAAAATAAAAAGCGTAACTCTCAAAAACAGATTGGTAGTTTCGCCAATGTGCCAATACTCAAGTCTCGATGGATTTTCGGGTGAATGGCATTTGGTTCATTTAGGAAGCAGGGCTATTGGTGGCGCGGGACTCATATTTACAGAGGCTACAGCGGTTAGTCCTGAGGGAAGAATTTCACCATCAGATTTAGGTATATGGAAAGACAAACATATTGATCACTTAAAGCGCATCACAACCTTTATTGAAACCCATGGTTCTGTTCCAGGTATTCAGATTGCACATGCGGGAAGAAAATCAAGCCAAGAGGCCCCGTGGAGGGGAGGCTATTCTATTCCACTTGCAAAAGGAGGATGGGAAACGCTGGCTCCGAGTTCAATCGCTTATAAAGAAGGAGAACCTATTCCGAAAAAATTAAGTAAAGTTGGAATAGAAAAAATTGTTACAAAATTTAAAAAAGCTGCTGAAAGAGCTTTAAAATCAGGGTTTAAAGTACTCGAACTTCATGGTGCACATGGTTATTTAATTCACGAATTTCTTTCGCCACTAAGCAATAAACGCAATGACGAATACGGTGGTAGTTTCGAAAATCGCATTCGTTTTTTACAAGAAATTGTTGTCGCAGTGAGAACCGTGTGGCCAACAGAACTTCCATTGTTTGTGCGTTTGTCTGCCACAGAATACGCGGAAGGTGGTTGGACCGAAAAAGATTCCATTGCTCTTAGCTCTATTTTAAAAAACATGGATGTTGATTTAATAGATTGTTCAACGGGAGGAAATGTGCACGGTGTGAAAATTGCATTAAAACCCATGTATCAAACTGAATTTGCAGAAAATATAAAAAAAGAAACCGGCATTTTTACTGGTGCTGTAGGTCTTATCACTACAGCAAAGGAAGCTGAGTCGATTATTCTTGAAAAAAGAGCCGATCTTGTTTTTATGGGAAGAGAGTTTTTAAGAGATCCTCATTTTCCACTCCGAGCGGCGCAGGAATTAGGTCATGAAATTGATTGGCCAGATCAATACCTTAGAGCAAAAAAGAAGACTTGATTATTAAAAACAAATTTTTAGCTTTTTAATGCCTTCTTTATAACCTTCTCAATACGTTTGCGTTTACTTTCCTTTTCGATTTCAGGAATACGTTTAGTTATTGTGCTAATAAAAATTGTTTCTTTCTTTTTTGCAATAATTTTTAAGGCATTTTCTGCATACATTGGTAATTGATTAGTAGGACATTTAATCAATCGTTCGATCAATAATGTAAAAGCAGAATTTTCAAACTTTTTTTTTCCACATAATTTTATGAGAATTGCGACACATTGATCATTTGTAATCACAGAGCCCCTATCCGCAGCTAAAATTATTTTTGATAGTGATGCATGAATTTTTTCTGGCTTAATTTCTGTAATAGTATTTAAAGCTGTCATTGCTCCCCACTGGAGTCGATTATTTTTATGATTAAGTAGATTTACAAACACCTCTGAAAAATCGGCTATTAACATAGGCTCCTTGCTCCCTATTTCGTAGAGTACTTTTATGCAATCATTTTGAATGTTCTTGTTTTTATTGTTGAGGTTTTCAATAAGCTCTTTCACGCTTTGTGAATTTTTTGAAGCAATAATTTTATTTGCAAGTTCCTGGTTCGGAACCTCATCTCTTCTCCCAAGAGATGAAGCAAGCTTATTCATAACGCTCATAATGCCTATTTAAATTAATTCGTCGAAAAAAATAAGTCTTTTATCTAGTTTCAAAGTTCAAATGAAACTTAGCTTACTTTCAAAAGTATAAAATAGAAATATTAAATACACAATTATGTTTAATCGTTTTCAAAAATTACTTATTCTGTTAGGTTTACTAAGTCCGATCATTTGGTTTATTGGCTAAATAAACAAATAGATTTCAAAAAACTACTTAGAAATATTTTTTATTCTTTAATAGAATAATTCTGGAATATGCCTCGTTGATTCGTTCACGGCTAATTTTTTTCTTTTTAACCATCTTTTTTATCACTGCATGTACCTCAGAGGCGCTGATCATTTTTTGGTCGCTCCCAACATTGTTGGCAAACATAAGTACATCAACTCCAGCGTTAATAGCTAATTCAATTGCATTTTCAAAACCATAATTTTTTGATATGGCTCCCATTTGCATATCATCAGAAAACACCACTCCTTTATAACCTAAAAGCCCTCTAAGCATATCGATTACTACTCTTTTAGAAAGTGTTGCTGGCAAATATGAGTCGTCCCATCGTTTGTTAATAATGTGTGCAGTCATAATGGCATCACAAGAACCCGAACTTAAAATAGAGAAATAAGGATACAATTCTTTAAAACTCCAGCTTTCTGTAACATCAACAATACCGGCATGAGAATCTGCTGTAGAGCTTCCATGTCCCGGAAAATGTTTCAAAATAGTTTTAATATTATTTTCGTGATGTGCCTGAATACAAAGCAGAGCGTGTTTACTAACTATATCAGGATCTTCAGAAAAACTACGTTGACGCTTAACTATTACTGTATTTTCGGGATTGACAGCCATATCTAAAGTAGGAGCATAATTACAATTAAAACCAAGTTCAGAAAGTTCTGCTGTTAATCGTCGGTTATAAAAAAGTGTGCAATCCGCTGAGTTTATTTTCCCAAGACGCATAGCAGAAGGCATACCAACAAAACCGTATTTTTCTTTTAGTCGGTGAACCAGCCCACCTTCTTCATCTATACTAATAAATAAGGGTATTGCAGCAGCAGCCTGTATGGTTGAAATAAGATTTATTAATTCGTTCCTTGAATTAGCTGGAGAGATATTTTTTTCGAATAGTACAACACCACCAAGTTTATGCTCGCGTATTTCCTGAAGCAAGGAATCATTTTCGGAAACGGAAGTCCGGCTTTTGATTCCCATCATAATCATTTGTCCAATTTTTAAATCTAGACTATCGTTGGAATCTTTTGCTAATTCTTCATTAATATCACTGTTTTTAGGTAGTACAATCATTGAAATAAAAACGAACGAAATCGTAAAAAGAATTAATAGTAGGATGATTTTTTTAAGCATATTGATTTTATTGAATGCTATTTGCATTATTAAACATAGACAAAATGATTTAAATTTGTAAGAGTCGTTTTAAGAGTTTTAAAACATAGGGTGTTTGTTATTCATTACATGTCTAAATTTAATTTTCTTATACAAAACAAAGGAGAAATTTCAAGTAAATTTCTGAGTTTAGGCATTTCTTACTTTAACAAGGCATGTGAGTTCGTTCAAGAACTGCCTTATCGTCGAAATAAAAATAAGAATGATCTCCTTACACTATTTACAGATAATTGCGGTACGTGCAGCACAAAACATGCCTTATTAAAACGTTTGGCTGAAGAAAATTCAGTGAAAGATGTAAAACTAATTTTAGGAATCTTTGCAATGAATGGCGAAAACACACCTGCTGTAAAACGCACTTTAGAAAAGCATAAATTAAAGTACATTCCTGAAGCACATAATTACTTACGTTGTAAAAACGAAATACTAGATTTTACAAAAGTAAATTGGGGTGCAGGAAATTTTGAAAAAGATATCTTGCAAGAAGTTGCTCTTTCACCGGAGCAAATAACAGAATACAAAATCAGTTTTCATAAAAAACATTTGCAAGCATGGTTAAATCAGGAACATAGAATTACATACAGTCTTGATGAGATCTGGGAAATAAGAGAACAGTGCATAAAAGATCTTTATTAATGAGATGCTGCAAAGCATTCGAGTTTCCGCAAAAAACTTAGCTTTCTAAAAACCAAAATGAGGATTTAAGCGAAGCTCTATTTAAAAAAGCAAAATTTAATCGTATTTTAGAGTCACTTTAACTGAAATTAAGATTTGCTATCCGTGTTTAAGGATTTTGAATGTTAATTTTACTTTACTCCAATGACTAAAAAAAAACATAAAATTGAATCTGAAGAAAACAATGCATTAAACGATCCTTTGGCTATTTACAGGAATTCAGGGATCGTTTTTAGTTCAATTGAAACACAGGGTGATATTTTACTTACTGGCAGCATGAATAAAGATTATTCAGAACGTCTAATAATGATGCAACAACTTAACAACTATGCTTTTAAAAACAATGACACAAAAAAAGTTAGTTTTAAAAATGCACCCATAATCTTTTCTAGTTATGAATATATTCCATAATGAACATCTAGAACTTTTAAAAATTCTATTAAAAAACAATGTGAATTTTCTACTCGTTGGAGGTGTTGCTGTAAATTTTTATGGATATTCTAGACCTACTGGCGATATAGACATATGGCTAGAACCAACGAACGAGAATAAATTAAAACTTATAGTTTGTCTTGAAGAAATTGGGATTCTTGCAAACGATATTAAAAAGATTAATGATGCTGACTTTTCTACTCCAATGGCATTTCATATAGGCAACACTCCACCTTTTGTAATTGATTTTTTGACAAAAATAGTAGGCGTTAAATGGCTAGAAGCTTGGGAATTGAAAACAATACTGCAGCTTGAAGAATTAAACATTCCATTTATACACATTAATCATCTTAAACAGAATAAAATGATTTCTGGGAGACCAAAAGACTTAAACGACTTGAGTCAACTTCTAAGAATTGAGGAATTACGGAAAAAATAATCTACCTCACCTCCAGCTCATCAACAAAAATAAAAGCGTCGCCACCTTTACCCTTATGCCAATCGGGAAGTTTGCCGAAATTTTTTGCTACTATCTTAATATATCTAGTATTCGTTGACTTCGCTAATTGCTTTTCAAATTTATGTACTTGTACTTTTTCATTTTCTGCTTTTTCAGTATTTGGCATAGTCTCTAGTAAAGTAAATTTCTTGTTATCGTTAGAAATATAAAAATTTACACTAGCCGGAAATACAATCCATGATTGACTGTCTTGCAAAAAATTGAGGCTTAAATAATTTATTGTTTTTTCTTGTTTCATATCGATGAGGCATTCAAAATCTTGTCCCTGATAACCCAACCAATCTCCCCTACGCCAGTTTTCATTCGCTATGATGCTATCCATCATTGTTTGCGAACCTTCGGCAGCGTATTGCGAATTTGCTTTTGACTTTATGGTAATATCGAAATCGTACTTAAGTTTAAAAAATTTTGACCGGATAACTTCACTGCTGTCTGATTTTGTATACGTTTTTGCTTTAACAACAGTATTTTTATTTACTGTAAACGGCTCTTTGTATAGGTTAGATTTTTTCGTTGGCTCTGTTCCATCAAGTGTATAATAACAGATTCCAGAAGTTGTATTTACAGAACTGATACTTAATTCAAGCTGATCTTTAAATACCTGAGAGCTTGATTTAATAAGAGGTAACGGAATGATACTTGTTTTAGAAACATTAGAAGGTGGAAGAGTTCCCTTTCCATATTTCACTGGTTTTGTTTTTTCTTCATAGTTAAAAACAATTTTACCACCTTTCATGAGCGTTGTATAATCGAGATATGATAGAAGTGACGATTTATCGTTTACACTTATCTCTTTAATTATTTTACCATTCCCTGGCGCGGCGACTATTTCCATAGTTTTACCATTCTCAAAATGCAATTTGGAATTTGCGAAAAGTGGTTCGCCTACTATTAATTGTAATGAACCAGGACAAACCGGATAGAATCCAAGAGCGCTATAAACATACCAAGCACTCATTTGTCCACAGTCTTCGTTTCCTATTAAACCGTCGGGTGCACTTTTATAAAAGTCATTTAAAATCTGGTGCACACGTTCTATCGATTTTTGTGGTTTCCCTACATAATTATATAAATACGCCATGTGGTGACTTGGTTCGTTGCCATGCGCATATTGACCGATAAGTCCTGTTACATCTGCCTGTTCGCGACCACTCGTTTTTTCTTTCGTGGTGAATAATTCATCCAGCTTACCTTCAAATTTTTCAGAACCACCATGTAATTTTATTAAATTTTCAATATCGTGTGGTACATAAAAGGAGTATTGCCAGCTATTACCTTCTGTAAAATGGTTATTAATCTCTGAAGGAGAAAAAGGTGTTAACCAATTTCCATTTTTTCTTGGTCGCATAGTGCCAGTCTGTTGATCAAATAAATTATAGTATGCTAATGAACGTTTATAATACAAAGCCGCATCAGCCGGTTTATTTAATTTTTTAGCAACTTGTGCAATGCACCAATTATCGTATGCATACTCCAATGTTCTGCTAACACTTTCACTTTCATCATCAATTTCTAAAAAACCTTTTTTATTAAAAATAGGAATTCCAAAACCTGAATAAGTCGCTGCGGACTTCATAGCTTCGTAGGCAAGGTTTTGGTCAAATCCTTTAATATCTTTTAGCATTGCATCTGCTATTACGGATACCGAATGAAATCCAATCATACAATCGGTTTCATTGCCAGATAGCTCCCAAACAGGCAAACGTCCAGATTGTTGATACTGCGTTAAAAATGTATTGATAAAATCGGAAACACGTTTTGGTTCGATGATTGTCATTAGTGGATTTAATGCTCGATAAGTATCCCACAAAGAAAACACGGTATAGTTAATTGAATTTTTCGTGTTATGAAGAAGGTCATCTCTTCCGCGGTAAGTTCCATCAACATCTATATTTAAAGAAGGGTGTATACACGTGTGATAAAGTGCAGTATAAAACGTCGTCATTTTATTTTTATCTGGATCGCTTACTTCAATCTTTTGTAATTGAGTATTCCAGGCTGCTTCGGCTTCTTTTTTATATTTATCAAAATCCCAATGCGTTGCTTCGGCTTCCAAATTTTTTATTGCACCTTCAATGCCTGTGGTAGAAATAGCAACCTTTACCATTAATGGTTTACCATCTTTCGTATTAAATCTAAAATAAGCACCTTGAGGTCCACCACCCAACTTTGTAAGTTGCTCTTTAAAATTTCCCTTCACGATATACTCCATTTTTTCAAACGGCTTAGAGAATTTCATAACAAAATACACATGCTGTTTTTTAGCCCAAGCTTCACTTACACGGTAACCTGTTATAGTAACGCTATCAATCATTCGCATATGATAATTTATAGCCTTATCACGGTGCAAAAGATCAAGGACCACATTTGATTCTTGTGATTTTGAAAAAGTATAACGGTGAATACCAACTCTTGGCGTTACTGTTAGTTCTGCTTTTATTTTATCATCATCTAATAGCACTTCATAATATCCAGGACTTGCTTTTTCGTTTGCGTGTGAAAATTTAGAACCATATATCTTATTATCTGTAGAAGGTTTTCCAGACATTGGCATAATCAAAATATCACCATAATCGCTGCAACCAGTGCCGCTCAAATGAGTATGTGAAAATCCGTAAATAAAATTATCACTGTAATGATACCCACTACATCCGTCCCAACTTCCATCTACACGCGTATCTGGGCTTAACTGCACCATTCCAAAAGGAAGAACTGCTCCGGGAAAAGTATGACCATGTCCACCTGTGCCAATAAATGGATTCACATAAGAACTATAATCTATTTGTGAAACTAACTTTGTATTCACTAAGAGTGATAAGCCAATAAAAAGGAAAAATTTCTTCATAAAAATTAAAGCATTTTAAAGATGAAAATTACTAATTTTTTATACACAATGATCGCGCTTATGTTAAAAGCTGTTTAAGAGTTTGAATTTCCTTAGCATCAGCGATAAAGGAATTTTTTTCTAAAGCTGACGAATGGAATTCAGAACAACCAGAATCCATTAACAGTTTAATATTCTCAGACCTTAAGCCTCCACCCGGCATAATAATTATTTTTTTACCAAACGTAGATTGCAGCTTTTTAATTTTTTCTAGTCCGCTTAGTGCGTCCTTTTGTCCACCAGAAGTAAGAATTTTATTTATACCTAAACTAATGAGTTGATTTATTGAGCCCTCCCTATTAACGCATTCATCAATCGCACGGTGAAATGTAATAGACATATTTCCTGCAGCTTCTATAAGACGAACACAGGTTTTAAGGTCAATCTCATTTTCTCCTGTAAGTGCACCAAATACAATTCCATTTATTCCATGGGTTGCGCAAAACAAAACGTATTGTATCATCCATTGAATTTCAATTTCTGAATAAACAAAATTACCTTCGCGTTGGCGCACCATCACATACACTGGAATTTTAATTTTCTCTCTGGCTTCTAAAATTAGATCTATTGGCGGACTTATTCCTCCAACTTCATAATCAATACAAAATTCGATTCTGTCTGCTCCAGCCTTTTCAGCAATCAAAGCAGACTCTAGATTAAAACATGCAATCTCAAGAAGTTTTGGTGTAGACATTAATACAAACTTTTAGCATTATGCAACTCGTTTTTTATTTCCGGAGAATACACCGCATAATTAAATCCTTTTTGCAGACAATAAGCACCATGCTCGCCATTTTTATTTATCGCAATAAATCCAATTTGTAATTCACTTAAAGCCTTATTTCTTTTTTTAGCACTAGAGATAATGCGTTCCACTGCCTTTTTGCAGGCCTCTTCTGGCGAGAAACCTTGCCGCATGAATTCGATAACTGTGTGGCAACCAGCAATACGAATTACTTCCTCGCCATGACCAGTGGCCGTTGCTGCACCCACTTCATTATCCACATACAAACCAGCACCAATAATTGGTGAATCCCCCACTCGGCCATGCATTTTAAAAGCCATTCCACTTGTTGTGCAGGCACCCGACAAATTTCCATTCTTATCTAAAGCAACCATACCAATGGTATCGTGGTTCTCAATATTTACAACCGGTTTGTATTTGGATTCTTTTAACCACTCTTTCCATTCCTTATCAGATTCGGGAGTAAGTAAATTCTCTTTTTTGAAGCCTTGTGCCAAAGCGAATTGTAAAGCACCTTCACCAGTGAGCATGACATGAGGAGTTTTTTCCATTACGGCGCGTGCCACTGAAATAGGATGAACAATGTGCTCTAAACATGCGACAGAACCAATGTTCATGTTTTCGTCCATTATACAAGCATCTAATGTTACTCGGCCATCTCTGTCGGGTCTGCCACCTAATCCAACACTTCTTTCATTTGCATCTCCTTCTGGAATCTTAACACCTGCCTCAACAGCATCTAGAGCACGTCCGCCCTTCTTTAAAATATTCCAAGCTTCAGCATTTGCTTCGATACCAAAACGCCAGGTGGAAATAACTATTGGTTTAATTGTCTTAGAATCTGTTTGAATAAGATTAACTGCTTTATTCTTATTTACTGCAAATAATGCAGTAGTTAAAGTAGAGAGTTTTAAAAATTTTCTTCTTGAAGCCATGATTTATTTTATTAGAAAATAATATAACATAAACTAAAACTTTACTCAAAACTAAACAATCAATTTCTATTTATTCTGCAAATGAATTATTTTAGTGAGAAGTTTCGTTAGCCGCATCAAGTTCAATGCCTTGTGAGCGAAGAATTACAGAAGATTTCCATCCGTAAAAAGCGAGATACGCAAAACAAAAAACTCCCACCCAATAGCTTGCCTTTATTCCAATTATTTCTGGTCCGGCCAGCCAGCCTTGTAACCAACTCACAATTCCACCACCCATAATCATCATAATTAAATAACTTGAACCTTGATTGGTATACTTTCCTAAACCCGTTATTGCTAGTGTAAAAATGCATGGCCAAAGAGTGGAACAAAATAACCCCACACTAATAAAAGCATAGACACTCATTAACCCATTTGTCATCATACCTGTAATTAACGCTGCAATTCCACAGAAAGAAAAAATAACCAATTGTCTTGCTGGATTTCCTTTGCTTAAAATATCGGCAAGAATTAAAATTAAGATGACGAAAGAATAAGGATAAAAAACAGCTAGATTGCTTTTTGCAATAGCGTTTACAAGTAAAAAAACGCCGAAAGCTAAATACGGCATAACGAATCTTAATGATTTTTTTAAACCAGAAGACGTTTCAAAAGCCCCGGCCGAGCTAGTCCACCGACCAATCATTAAACTTGCCCAAAACAAAGAAATATATGGGGCAGCCTGACTCGTTTCAATATTAATATACTGTTTCATATATTCCGGCAAATTGGAAGCCGTTGCCACCTCAACACCTACGTAAAGGAAAATAGCAATCATTCCTAAAACCAATTGTGGATATTTTAGAGAACTGCCACGACTTTCACCATCATTAGGTTTTGCACCTTCCTCTTCATTAAAAATTTGATTGGGCAGGGAAGAAAATTTAAATATAACTGCCACAACCAAAAAAGCTGCCCCCAATATGAGATAGGGTACTTTCACAGACGAAATACTATCCAGTTTCAAACTGTCACCAACAGAACCAAAAATCGCAAAACTCACAACTAAAGGTCCAATAGTTGTGCCCACATTATTTATTCCGCCAGCCATACTAAGACGTTGCGAAGCCTGTTTGGGATTTCCCATGACAATAGCCAAAGGATTCGCTGCAGTTTGTTGTAATGAAAAACCCAAAGCCACAATAAATAAACCTGTAATCATTAAATTAAATGAAACTAATTCAGCGGCTGGATAAAACAATAATGTTCCAACAGCCGAAATGCTTAAGCCAAGCGCAATTCCGTTCTTATAGCCTAAACGATTAAGAATATCACCGCCATTTAGTTTAGAAAGTAAAATATAAATGATGGAGCCGACGGTGTACGCTAGGTAAAATGCTACAGAAATAAGTTGGCTTTGCCATTGTTCCAAATGTAATTTTTCTTTGAAAACAGGAATGAGTATGTCGTTGCTGGCCGCTACAAAGCCCCAGAAAAAAAACACCGAAATTAATGTGACAAAAGCCGAACGGTTTGTGTGCATAGTGGTAGTTTGAAATTTGATGTAAGGTATTTTAAATTATTCCGAATATCCAATTTTTACTGAAGATTTGTTAACCTTCCTGTTTTAATTGTAAATTTGGTCTCATAATTTTTAAGTATGCAATTACTCTCACCTACCAATTTTTCAGATTACGAGTTAATAGACTGTGGCGATTTTGAAAAACTAGAACGATTTGGAAAATACATCACCATTCGTCCTGAGCCGCAAGCTGTTTGGCCAAAAATATATTCTGAAAGTGAGTGGGAAAAATTAGCGCACGTAAAATTTGTTCCTCGCTCATCGAGCAGCGGTGATTGGAAAAGAATTAAGCAAATGCCAGATCAGTGGGATATTACGTATTTAGTCGGAAGTCAAAAGTCAAAAGTCGAAAGTCACGGGTTGGTTTTTCGTTTGGGATTAACATCGTTTAAACACGTTGGTATTTTTCCAGAGCAGGCAGTCAATTGGGACAAAATATATAGTTTTCTTCATAATAAACCGAAAGCTAAATTTTTAAATTTATTTGCTTACACCGGTGGCGCCTCTATTGCCGCGCGATCTGCTGGAGCTGAAGTAACACATGTTGATAGCATTAAGCAAGTGGTTACCTGGGCAAACGAAAACATGCAGAAATCAAAATTAGACAACATTCGTTGGCTAGTAGACGATGCTTTAAAGTTTGTAAAAAAAGAATTACGTCGAGGTAATTTATATCAAGGCATTATTTTAGACCCACCTGCATTTGGTCACGGGCCTAATGGAGAAAAATGGAAATTGGAAGATAATATTTCGGAGATGATTGCAAGCGTGTTACAAATTCTTGATCCGAAAGAACACCTATTAATATTAAACGCATACTCCTTAGGATTTTCGGCCTTAGTGCCTGAAAATTTATTACAACCTTTTGCTACAAAAAATAAATCTGAATTGACAATTGGCGAATTATATCTGAATGCAAAAAGCGGAATAAAGCTTCCCCTTGGCGTTTGGGGTAACTTGAAAAAAGAAATTTAGCTTAGTCAAGCACTACACTTAAACCATTCACCACGAATTGTAACCATTGACGTAAGTATGGAATTTAATCCCTAAAATTAAATTACTTTCATGCCCTATGAAAGCAATCGTAAATACCGTTTATGGATCACCTGACGTATTATCACTTAGAGAGGTAGAAAAGCCCATTCCAAAAGATAACGAAGTACTCATTAAAATTCATAGCAGCACCGTAAACAGAACCGATTGCGGTTTTAGAAAACCAGAATACTTTATTGTAAGACTATTTAGCGGAATATTTAAACCCAAAAATACTATTTTGGGAAATGAACTTGTAGGAGAAGTTGAGGCAATTGGTAAAAACGTCAGTAAATTTAAAACAGGCGATGCCATATTTGGTTTAAGTACTTGGAAATTTGGAACACATGCTGAATATATTTGTATGGCAGAAACAGCTTCCATTGCAACGAAACCAACTAACATGACATTTGATGAAGCTACAGCTGTTTGCGATGGAATGATGTTAGCTATGAATATGATTCGTCAGATTGATTTTAGTTCTCCAAAAAAAATACTTATCAATGGCGCAACAGGATCAATTGGCACAGCATGCGTGCAATTAGCCAAATTTTATGGCGCAGAAATTACTGCGGTTGGAAACACAAAAAATTTAGAGCTTATAAAATCACTTGGTGCTGATAGCGTTAAGGACTATACACAAGAAGATTTCACAAAGACCAGTGACCGTTTCGATTTTGTGTTAGATGCTGTAGGTAAAAGTTCCTTCTTTCGTTGTAAAAAAATCCTTAAACGTAAAGGCGTTTATATCTCAACAGAATTAGGATTCCTTTCCCAGAATATTTTTCTGGCTATTTTCTCACCACTTTTTGGTGGTAAAAGAGTAAAATTTCCAATACCAACCGATTCTCAAAAGGATATTCTTTTATTTAAAGAGATTATTGAATCGGGAAAATACAAAGCAATTATTGATCGTACTTATCCATTTGATCAATTTTTAGAAGCTACCCGTTATGTTGAAAGTGGCGAAAAAACAGGAAATGTAGTTTTAAAAATTGTTGATTGATTCTTAAGAAAAAGGGGATTTAATATAAATGCTTCTTTAGTTCTTATTTTAACTTTATATTAAAAAAAATGTTCAAACAACATCTCCTCCAAAATCTTCAAAGAGAAATTTTTCTATTGAAGCAATTAGCACCTTTTATCGAAGAACGGGATCTTGATTTTAGGCCGGCTGAAAAAATGCGTAACACCATTGAACTTATGCAATACCTTTCGGGTATTGGTGCTGTGATGATGCGTTGGTTTGTGAAAAACGACCTCACACCAGAAGAATGGGTGAAAATTCGTGAACACCGCAAAACTTTAACGCGTGAAAATTTTAAAGAACGTTTAGACCAACAAATGGAAGAAATTCTTATGTACATGAACATGATTACAGAAGAGGATCTGAATAAAAAAGAAGTCGAACTTCCATCAAAAGAAAAAATGGTTCTAGGTATCGCGATCATTAATGCACCCATTAAATGGCTAGCTGCCTATCGCTATCAATTGTTCACTTATCTTAAAATGAATGGCAGACCAGAATTAAGTACAAAAGAAGCTTGGACCGTAATTCAATCTTAGTTGATTTGATTGTGCATAGAGTTTGCTGCTCATAAAGTGATTTACGTATTGATTTTAAAAACAATTGAATTTCATTATATTCGTATAAGCATTTATTTAATTATTTTTTAAAATTCGATTCATGAAAAAAATCTACACCTTTTTATCTATTTTTTTATTCGTTGCAAATTTCACAAAAGCACAGGTTGTTTATACTGGAAAACCCATGTATAATATTGATGTAAAACGTGGTGGGATTTATTTGGGATCAATAAAAGTAGAATTATTCCCAGCTATAGCTTATCATCACACACGTAATTTTGACAGCTTAGTGAGTATGCAGTTCTACGACAGCACGGCTTTTCATCGTGTTATTCCAGGATTTATGATACAAGGAGGCGATCCCAACTCAAGACATGGAGCAACTTCTACCTGGGGATTCGGTCAGCCTAGTCAACCTAATGTAAATGCAGAATTTAGTGCTGCCAAACATTTAAGAGGGATATTATCGGCTGCAAGATCCACAAATATTAATTCAGCCACTTCACAATTTTTCATTTGTGTAGCTGCCGCTCCAAATTTAAACGGGCAATATTCTGTTTATGGAAGAGTAATAGGTGGAATGAATTATGCTGATTCAATTGTATTAGCACCAAGAAATTCAAATGACTTACCAAACGTAAAACATGAAATGCATATAACCTACATAGGCTCCAACGACACACTTCCTTTAAAACCTACACTTAATTCACCGCCTGATAATAGCCTTTCTGTAAGTATAAACATTGCACCTTTATTAAAATGGAACGCTGTACCAGTAGGAATAATTTACACGCTTGAAGTTGCAGATGATTCTAGTTTTACATCTATTATTAAAACTTTAGAAACTGGAAATCTTTCGGCTTATGTTAATAGTGGTTTGTTACCAGGAACAAAATATTACTGGCGAGTAAAAGCAAACAACGGTGGCCATGTAAGTGATTGGTCAGACGTTTGGACCTTCGAAAC
Organism: Aurantibacillus circumpalustris; assembly: GCF_029625215.1. Lineage (GTDB taxonomy): Bacteria > Bacteroidota > Bacteroidia > B-17B0 > Aurantibacillaceae > Aurantibacillus > Aurantibacillus circumpalustris. The sequence goes on along the minus strand of NZ_CP121197.1, from coordinate 1,914,635 downwards.
TTTCATAGATCTCGTAGGTATTAAACAAAAGCAAGAAGCTTCAAAGTTTACTGTCTTTCCAAACCCTAGTTCAGGGAAATTTGTATTTGAGAATGCACAACTTGGAGATCAACTAGAGGTGTTGGATGTAACAGGAAAACTTATTTACACAAATACTTTTAAAGAAACAAGTCACGAAATTAATTTGGAAGGAAAAGATAAGGGCGTGTATTCTTATAAGCTTATTTCAGAAAAGGAAACCTTTCAGGGAAAAATTATTGTTAAATAATTACGCATTTTTGCTTCGTTTTATGGATTTAATCTCCGTCATAAACATTCGCCAATCTCCCATATGTATGTTGGATAAGCGAAAGATTATAGCGGGTATAAGGTAGTTAGTACCAATTGCCGCAGCGGACATCTCCAATGACGATTTTACGCTGGACAAAAGAGTTTTCGGTTTCAAAAACTTCTGGCATTCCGGTCGACAACATTTCGGTTGACGTCTCGACAACTAAACAAATATATTCCAAGACGATTTTTAATTTTTTTTTTCGACGCTTTTCTCTGCGACGTGACGCGGCGCATAATGGCTATAGCAATTGCAGCACATTTGTTTGGCCAGGGAGGACATTTGGTAAAGCCAAACAAATAAGCTGCAATCTCCTACACACAGAAAACGAAACTTAAGAGTTTTACCATCCTAATTTAAGAATTATTTAAAATAAAATATGTAAATATGCATTCGCTTGTACCCATGAAGAAAATAGAAATCATAGTTTTTGGTATAGTCTTACTTTTTTATCTGAATAATATTTTTGGATTTGAAATTGAATCTGGGGTTTATGCACTTGTCCACTTTTTGGCTTTCTTATATATTTCATTTTTAGGTTATCAGTTGTACATACCAGATGAATACACCAATAAGGTAAAGTCAACTTTCTTTGCAATTTTTTGCGGTGTGGCTTTCGCTTCAGGTATTATGGGTTTCACACTCAAAATCTTTAATATGCCTAACGCTATACTGTTATTATTAAATGCCCCGAATCTAGTTTTATTTTTTCTACTTATACATCTATTACGCAGAAACAGAAAGAATGCATTAATTGAAAAAGTCAAATATTATAAAGGACTTATAATTAGATGTTCCGTTATTATTACTTTGAGTGTAATTATACTTTTCCTTCCATTAGATTTCATCAACATTTATCTCAATAGAAATATACCTACTTTGCACAGTAGAGGTTTGGCTCAAAAAAATTATAAATTGGCAATGCAGCTTTCAGAAAACAAAGAATATGAGCAAAGCCTTGTTTTTTCACAAAAGGCAATAGAGTTTTATGAAATCGGATATGACACAACTTATTTCGATGGTTTTATAGCTCAGTATAGAGCATATTGGGGTCTTATCGAGAAAAATATTTATGAAGGTTCTGACGATAAAGTTCTCGAAAATATTTATGCCATACAACGACCTCTTAGAATTCTTTACGGAGACAGCTCTCAAGAAAATGCATATTTAAAAACCCTTTTAGGCGAGCTGTATGTGCGAGCTGAAAAATACAATAAAGCCGATTCACTATTCATTGAGGCCCTGAACTTGTATGAAAATCATTTTAAAACTAAAAACATTTATTATGCATTAACTTTGAAATTGCTAGCAAATTCCTATCGAGAACAATACTATTATCAACAGGCGATTAAAGTTTACCAATCGGCCGTAATTATACTGACAAGTGGTTCCAAGAACTATAACAGCTTACAATTTAAGGATCAACCAGAGGACATTATCATTAATACGCTTGCAGGCGTCTATGCTGATATCGGTTGGACATATTCAAAAAGGCAAATTTATGATTCGGCAGATGCATATTTTGAGAAAGCGTTTGATACAAAGACATATTCACAATCTCATGACTACTCAATTTCTCTCACTAATTACGCCTTTCATGTTTTAAACAAAGGAGATTTTCGTAAAGCAAAAGCCTTAATGGAACAATCTCTAAATAGAGTTTTTAAAATTAATGGGGAAAATACTTATTATTACTTAAATGTGCTTAATGGATTAAACATAGTTAATATAGCGCTAGCTGACTACAAGGAAGCTGAACAAGGCTGTAATAAGTCAATCAAAATTCTTGAAAAAATCACTTCTTCAAAAGATAACTTCTATGGGAGTTTACTCCTAAGGCTAGGATTAGTTAAGCATTACCAAGGATTTTATGAAACGGCAGAAAATTTATTTAATGAAGCTTTAAGTTATACTAACAATACAACCATTCAATACGCAGACATCTTAGATGCCTTATCAAGTTTAAAATGTGATTTAACACAGTATCAAGCCGCATTAGATCAGGCGCAAATGGCTAAAAAAATTGCAATCATATACTTTGAGGAAAAGAATAACCCATATTTGACACAGTACATCAGGAGTGAAGCATACATAAATTACCTTATTGAAAACACAAACGAATCTGAAAAATTATACGAGCAATGTCTTTCAATTGATACTACTAATAAAATGGAAGATAAAATAAGCTTTGGTTCTACACTAAATGGGATAGGACTTATAAAAAGTAGAAAAAATAGATTTATAGAAGCGGACACTTTGTTTAACAGAACGATGAGAATATATGAAATGCAAATTGGAAAAAATCACCCTGATTATGCAACTGTGCTTTATAATAAAGCCTATCTGAGGCTTAAAGAAGGGAAATTATCAGAATCCGAAAATCTATTTCAACAGGCATTAGAAATAATAAATAAAACACTTGACAGCCAACACGATAAGATAGCCGATAACTTAACAGGTTTAGGCGAAATCAGATTAAAAGAAAAAAGAAAAAATGAAGCTTTGAAATATTTTACGCAGGCAAATGAGATTTATAAGGCGAAATTTAAATCTGATCATAAGAAAGTTATTTTGACATCAAAATATATTTCTTTGTCGAAATAGCCGCAGACAGTTATCCAACGGATGCCCTAAACCTTTGCGCATTTCACAAGCACATTTGGCGCTTCTTTTCAAAGGCAAATACTTTTTGTGGCGCCAAATAAGCTTGCGAAATTCCCACCCCACCTGTGCGGACATTAGAACAAGCAATTTTTCAAATTGCATTCCTATCGCACAAAAAATTAAAAAGTTCGGGCGTAAAAAATCGGTTTGACAATATTACAATTTATCGGCGGACACGTGAACAGAAGTTAAACTGTGTAGCGGCAACTAGGTACTAACAGCGCCTAAGCCCAATTTTTTGCGCGTTAGCGCTCAAATGCATAACTTGGACAAGCAAAAAACTGTGCCTAGGCGCAATCCGTTACCGGCAATGCTTGTGCAGACAGGACTCCAAGACATTTTATCAATTAGGATAAAATCCGTATCTTTAATATTGTGAAACAGCGAATTTACATAGACACTTCGGTCGTAGGAGGTTATTTTGACGAAGAGTTTAAAGAAGCTACAATGAGCCTCTTCGACAGACTTGAAAAAAAGGAAATAGTTTTTGTTATCTCAGACCTACTTGACCTTGAGTTAATATATGCACCTGAACGTGTTAGACAGCTACTACAAAATTACTCCTCAGACAATTTTGAACGCGTTTTATTGACTGAGGAGGCTTTGAAACTTGCGGACACTTATGTTTCAGAAAAAGTAGTAGGTAAAACTAGCATTGAAGATTGCAGACATATTGCTTTAGCCACAATTAATCGTGTGGACGTATTAGCAAGTTGGAATTTTAAACACATTGTTAACCTGGACAGAATTAAAGGCTATAATTCGGTAAACCTCAGACTTGGTTTTCCAATGATTGAAATTAGAAGTCCGAAAGATTTAATAAAATATGGAGACGAATAAAAAAACAAAAACGTTTGACGCTGTAAAAATGATGCGAGAGATCAGAGACAAAATAAGTTCTGAAACTTCAGGTATGACATTCGAAGAATTAAAAGCATACATTGAGACTCACATCAAAAAGAGCGGACTCAAATCAGTTGGACAATAAAGCACAGCCGGTAACAGCAGTTTGGCCTAATGCCCGCGCATTTTGCATTTTGGCATCTCGTTGGACATTCGGGCATTTAACTTTACGGACAGGCGGGCACTAGGCCAAGCTGCATTCCGTTATAGGGCATTTTGACAACCATGACAATTAAAGAAAAATTAGACCAACACGACCTTTTTGACCAAGCAATTATCAGACACGGTATACTCGACAATATTCGTGACTATGAAATAATTGGTTTAATATGCGGACAAGACTACGAAGAAGAAATTCAGTATGTTTTTAAAGGTTGTATCAAGGCGGACTTTAAAGTAATTGTAAAACCCGAGCACTATTCAATGGACGACAGGTTACTTGACCCTTCCAGACAAAATGAATCAGATTATCCTTTAGCTTTTATTTGGGGTGTAAATTATGCCGTGACATATCCGGGTTTGACACTGACAGAAAATACAGACGAATTAATTCAATTAGAAAAAACATACGGAAACAAATTCTATAAAATTTTCATTGAAACAAATGCTTACGAACTGACATTAGTATTTCACGACCTCGACACAAAAGTATTAAAACGTACAGACAAAAATAAAAACGCCCTATAACAGCGCCTAAGCTCAATTTTTGCGTGTTAGCGCTCAAACACTATATTTGGACAAGCAAAAACTGAGCCTAGGCGCAAAACGTTACCTGCAAGTGCTATCCGGACAGGTATTTGGTAGTCTCAAATTTTACACGTATATTTACTGACATATTTACACGTATCATGACAACAAAACTCACTTTGACAATTGACGACTCAGTAATCTCAATTGCAAAAAAATACGCCAAACAAAAAGGCAAAAGTCTGTCGGACATAGTAGAAAACTATCTTATGTCATTGACGTCTAAAGAAAATAAAGTAGAAACTATTTCTCCTAAAATCTTAAAACTAATGGGTGCTATAGAGTTACCAGAGGATTATGATTATAAAAAAGAATTAACAAAAGGTCTGCTGAAAAAATATAAATCATGAAGAATATTTTTTTAGACACTAACGTATTAATTGACTTTTTCGCAGACCGTAAACCTTTTTCAATAGAAGCTGCTAGGCTTTTCAATTATTCTTTTAAAAAGGAAATAAACATTTATATATCTGCGGTTTCTTATAATAATATTTACTACATATTACGACAATCGTGTTCACATGCAGAAACAATTAAAATGTTGGCCGAATTAAATGAATGGACAGACATTATCGACGTTACCAAAGACATCATTAAAAAGTCAATTAAATCTGACTTCAAAGACTTTGAAGATGCCATTCAATACAACTGTGCAAAATCTCTAAGTAAAATCGACTTCATTGTTACTCGTGACACTAAAGACTTTAAATCAAGTTCATTGCCAATATTGACTCCAAAAGAAGCGGTCTCACTAGTCGAAAGCACCAGCAGGTAACACGGGCTCTGGCGCCAGCGGACATTTGTACATGCATTTGCAAATTTTTTATTGGCTCACTTAAATGAAAGATAATTTGAAAATAACAGAGGTGACTGAATTAGACGAACTTGCAAAAAGCCAAGTGCTTAATTTATGGAACGCTGAATATCCAGAAAAACTCTCATACAAGAGCTCAGAAGAATTTGATGATTACATGAAAAATCTTACAAGCCTTAAACATCTTTTGCTGACAGATAAAGAAAATTTAATTTTAGGTTGGGCTTTTTCATTTGAGCGAGAAAATGAAAAGTGGTTCGCAATCATTTTGTCTGAAAAAATAAAAGGCCAAGGGTTCGGACGAAAAATGCTGGACAAATTAAAACAATCAGAAAATGTGTTGAATGGTTGGGTAATAGACCATAACAATGACAAGAAAAAGAATGGAGAGGCCTATCTCTCTCCACTCAAATTTTATGAGAAATGTGGTTTTGAAATTCTTACAAAAGAAAGACTTGAGGTAGAAAAAATTTCGGCGGTAAAAATAAAATGGATAAACAAAAAACACTAAAATAAAAATCATGGAAACAACAAACAAAAATTGCCAGTCATGCGGAATGCCTTTAAAGCGTGATGAAAAAGGCGGAGGCTCCAATGCCGATGGAAGTAAAAGTACAATGTATTGTTCCTACTGTTTTGAGAATGGCGAATTTAAGTACAGAGGAACAAATGTGCTCGAGTTTCAAGATTACTGCAAAGAGAAAATGATAGAGGGCGGGCATTCAAAATTCACATCCTGGTTATTTACCAGGGGAATGAAACGTTTACAGAGATGGAAAAATTCTTAAATCCTAAAACACTTAAAGAAAAAGGTCTAACATATTTTGTAGACCTTTCAATATTCTAAATGTTATAACTATCTAAATTAATTTTATCTCATTAGCAAAACATGACCATTAAATTTTTTCGATGCGCCGAGTTTTGTTGATAGTTCTACCTTCCAAATGTAAATATCCTCTTGGCAAGGATTTCCCTTAAACATTCCATCCCAGCCTTCTGAAATACTATTCGTTTTAAAAACCAATTGCCCCCATTGATTGAATATTGAAAAATCAATTTGTTTTACGCCTCGCGTGACAGGCAGAAACAATTCATTTTTAAGATCATCGTTCGGTGTGAAAGAATTTGGCATGTAAAACAAAAAATCTTCTTCCACGTGAATGGCTTGTATCGAAGTATCTGCACAGCCCCATTTATTCTTTGTTATAAGGGCCACAGAATAAATTCCAGCATCTTGAAATTTAAAAGCAGTGCGTTCTCCTTTAGCTTTATTTAAACCAGATTTATAGACAAACCAATTCCATTCATTCTGTTGTTCTCCAAGCGAATTACTGATGAATTGAACTTCTTCAAGATTTTCGACTGGCTTTTCTGGTAGATAATTAAAATCTGCTTTCGGCTTGGGATAAACATTCAAAGTAAATGCAAGTGAATTGGCACATTGATGAACACTGTCTGTCAATGTTACAAAAAGTTTATGTGGCCCTTCCATTGGAAAACAGGCATTAATTTTTTCTGTTTGAGGAAATGATTTTGTTTCTAAAGTCCAGTTCGTATAAATTTTGTTACCCACTTTAATACTAGGGACAAAAGTAAATTCTTTACAGTCTGAAGAACAGATGGGATCTTTAAATATAAGTTGACCTGCATGTAACGGAAAAATATTTACAGAAATTATTTCAGGCGCGCTATTACACCCATAAATATCCAGTCCTACAACCGAAAACTGAGTTGAACCAAGAATATCGACTGAAACTAAATTATTATTAATAGATTTTATTTTATTTAATGGTGTCCAGGAATAGCTTACAGCACCATCTGCCACTAGCGTTACGGAAGTCCCGTTGCAGACCAAAGACTTTGATGACGTAGCAGTAATTTTAGTAACAGGTAAGACACTGAAATTAGTTATTACCGAAGTGGTACATACTCCATTGGTTCCATAAAGAGTGGCTGCGCCAGTTGAGCCAATAGTCGAATAGGGAATTGTTTGAGAAAGGATTACAGGTTGCGATGGAATGAGTTGTATCGAAAAACCTGAATTCACAAGGAGTGTATAATTGAGTGCACCGCTGTAACTCAAAATCGCTATATTTTTTCCATTAGTTGAATACACACAAAGTGTTGGAGAGCTTATTCCAAAATTTAGTAAAGGCACAGGTAATATGCTGGATGCCACAGATCCAACACAGCCGTTATTTATTTCTGTGACCTTAAGACTATAAGTTCCTGGGCCTTGAATACCAATTGCAGTAGAAGTATTCGCTCCTAAAATATTTGGGCCTGTCCAAGTGTAAGAATACTGTGGTGAACTGAGTGAAGAAAAAAGATTCATATTGGGCTCAAAACATAAATTGGCACCAGGTAAAATCGCAGGTGTTACAAGCGTTGTATTTGTTGTCACCGTAGTAACCAAACTTAGAATAGTATCAGCACAAAAACCATCCTTTACATAACACGAATAAGTTCCTGGAGCATTTACATTTACGGTAGGGCCATTACCAACTGGAGCCATGAGACCAGGCCCACTCCAATTATAATTGAGTGGTGTTACCGTAGTGTTTACCGCAAGACTTGCAGTTGGAGGATTGCACCCTATTGTATTACTGGCAATAGTGGCAGCGACATTCATATTTAAAGAAAATGGGCAAGAGGTGATTGCTACTGCTGTACCATTTATGCTTAACCCTGCTAAGGAGCTTGTTGTTATGCTGTTTCCAATAATTGTTCCTTTCCCTTTATAAATTACATTTCCTGGCTGAGCTGGTCCAATACCTATCACATAAATTGTGTTACCTATGATTGCAAAGCGTGTAGCTAATGAGGTAACAAATGGAAGCCCATTAACAGTATACGTGGTTAACAATGTACCATTTGGATCATACTTATAGAGCGTACTTGAACTAAGAAGATAAAAATTGCAATTGCAATCAGAAACAATAGATCCCGCAATATTTGTTGTAAGTGTTAAAACTGTACTTACTGGACTTGGAGGGGTATACTTATGCACTTTATAGGATCCGGGATTCGAAGAGCTTAACCCGTAAATTGAATTTCCACAACCAACCAGTCCATAAATGTTATCATTACTGATAGTCACGTTGGTGTTTATCCAACTTACACCACTCCAGTAGAATAATCCCCCGTATTGTGTTGTATAAAAAGTCGGGGACAAGGTGCCGTTATTTAAATTCGGTGAAAGCGCAAGTCCCGCTATACCTCCAAAAAGTCCGACATCTGTAACTGGCTGATTGGTAAAAGTTACGGGGGTCCATGGTCCGGCAAATGGATCCCAGCTTACAATTATCGACTGTGTTGCGTAGGCTTTAAATGTATAAATGAGACTATCAGGACATTTAAATTGGGAGTAGGAATGCAAATGGCATAAGAGAATAATTCCTGTTAATATTCTTACTACTATTTGCTTGATCATGCGTTTTAAAAAAGCTTATTAGATGTACATCTAATACAAAAACTGTGCAATTTTTAAAAAATGGCATTCTATTCACGAAAGATTCTATAAATATTACAAATCGAAGAGCGAAAACAGTGAATCTAGTTCTCTTTTAAACCTCTTCCCGTTTTAACGATGCGGTTATCGCGTTTTAATTCAGCAATTATTTTATCCAACACCCCATTCACAAAGGTTTTGCTATTTGGTGTGCTGTATTCTTTACTGATATCAATGTATTCGTTTAAAGATGCTTTGATTGGAACGTTAGGCAAATACAATATTTCTGAAAGTGCCATCTCCATTAAAAGCATATCCATGTTCGCAATACGCTCTACTTCCCAGTTTTGGGTATGTCTGCCAATTAATTCTTCAAATTGTTGGTGATAAACAATCGTCTTGTTAAATAGCACACTCATAAATTCAAGATCGTCTTTTTCGTCTTTTAAAAGTGGTTGCATTTTAAACTCACCCGTAAAGTCTTCAAAATTTCTAATCACAGAATTAAATGCTACAAAGGTATCATCCGCCCAATGAATATTTTTTTCTTCAAATAAAGAAATCAAAACTTCATTCTCGCTTAAATATTCAGTAATGATAGCAACGATAAATTCGCGGTCTTCTTTTATTCCAGGACTATCCAATTCCAGATAGGCTTTATACTCTTCGCCGTTTCTAATTAGGTTAAAAATACGTCTCACAACGTCGTTATCGTTTTGCCAGGAAATTTTACGTTTTTCAATTTGATTTTTAAGATCTTGGTTGTTAACCATGCTCATTAAAAGCGTATTGTTTACGAATTTTAAATTCGGGTCAAGATCTTGTGCGTTTGGACGGTGCTTATTTTTACTTTCATCGATCACCATTAAAGCCATGTGATGAATGTCCATTACCAAAGCTAAAATAGAAAGGTATAACTCTTGTATTTTATCAAGACTCTTAAATAATTCCTTCTCAAAAAGTGCTGTATTTGCTTTTTCGTGTTGAAAAAATGAATACAGAGCCTGCATCACTTTTATTCTTAAAAATCTTCTGTTTAGCATTTTATTTTTTTAGACACGACTTACTATAACACAATTCGTGTGAGTATTATTCCGATTCTTTCGGAATTTTCTTAATTACAATACGGCGTTAATTCTAGCAATTGCCGCAATACGCTCTTCGCCCAAACGGTTAGCTGCCATGTAAGTTGGAATACCTTCTTTTTTAGCTAACTGAAATAAATTAAAAGTGGTGTCGTATATTTTTTCAGCGTGAGTCATAGCACGCTCTCTATTATAACCTTCCAATTCGTAATACACATTAATAATTCCTCCTGCGTTTACTACATAATCTGGAGCGTATAAAATACCTTGTTTTCCAACAACCTCTCCGTGGTGTTTTTCATCAGCTAATTGATTATTAGCAGCACCGCAAATAATTTTACATTTTAATTTTCCTAAAGTTTCGTCGTTTACAGTTGCACCCAAAGCACATGGAGCGTAGATATCAATATCCAAATCGAACATTTTATCTTCAGTAACCACTTCCGCTTTGTATTTAGCTGCTGCTAATTTTAAACGTTCTTCACTGATATCGTGAATGTAAACTTTAGCGCCTTCTTTAGTTAAATGATCAACAAGAACTTCACCAACATGACCAATTCCTTGAACTAAAACTTTTTTTCCGCTTAAGCTATCATTTCCCCACACTTCTTTTGCGCTCGCTTTCATACTTACATAAACACCATAAGCAGTAACGGGACTAGGATTTCCGCTTCCACCCATGTTTTCAGGTAAACCACTTACATAATCCGTTTCCATTTTAATAATTTCCATATCGCGGCTTGTCATAGCAACGTCCTCAGCAGTAATGTATTTCCCACCAAGACTATCCACGAATTTTCCAAAACGACGTAATAACGCTTCGTTCTTTATCTTCTTTGGATCTCCTATTATTACAGCTTTTCCGCCACCTAAGTTTAAGCCAGCAACAGAGGACTTATATGTCATACCACGTGATAAACGCAGTACATCTGTTAATGCTTCCATTTCATTGTTGTAGTTCCACATACGTGTGCCGCCTAAGGAAGGTCCGAGTACAGTGTTATGGATCGCAATGATGGCTTTTAAACCAGTTGCATTATCGTTGCAAAATAAAATTTGCTCGTGGTTACTCAAGCTCATTTGGCCGATAACCGGATTTTTAATTAAATCTGAATTATTTAAGGTTTTTACCTCCATGATCGTTTTGTTCTAAGAATGGCAAATTTAGGGTAATTGACACAATAAACAAAAGAAATTACACATACAATATAGCCACTAATTGCACGAATTTTCACTAAATAAAGATGCTCACTTTCGTTGATTTATAGCATAATGGCATTTTCAAGTAATTTACATCGCTTTAGTTAAGTTTGCATGTTTCAAATCTTCGTGTTAATTCGTGTAATTCGTGGCAAATCTAGCCAGATTCCTTGTACCATTTTTTTACCTAAAAACCCATACCTTTAGGCTGTGAAACATCTCAAAGTATTAAATTCCTACTTTCTCAAGTATAAATGGCACTTTTTAAGCGGACTTCTCTTCGTATCTCTTTCGACAATATTTGGAACCTACCAAGGTGTTATCGTAAGAAACGGTACCAATAAAATCATCAGTATTATTAATAAAGAAACGAATGTTGATTCTACGATTTTTATTCAGTATGGTTTAACAATAATAGGATTGGCGCTTATTAGCGGTCTGTTTATGTTCTTAATGCGGCAAACAATTATTGTAATGAGTCGACATATTGAATACGATCAAAAAAATCAAATTTATAACCACTACCAATATCTGGATGCAGGCTTTTACAAAAAAAACACTACCGGAGATTTGATGAACCGTATTAGTGAAGATGTTAGCAAGGTGCGAATGTACACAGGTCCGGCTATCATGTACATAGCCAATACCATTGTGACAACCGTTACTATCTTAATTTTTATGTTGCGTGTAAATACCACTTTAACACTTCTGGTATTTTTACCACTTCCAATCTTATCCTTCATTATCTATAAAGTGTCGGATATGATTAGCAAACAAAGCACAAAGGTTCAGCAAGAATTGAGTAGACTCACAACGCAAGCCCAAGAATCGTTTAGCGCCATTCGCATTATTAAAGCCTATGCCCGCGAAAAGTTTTTTCAGGAGCAAATGGGTGAAAAGAATGAAAGTTATAAAAAAGAAGCACTAAAATTAGCTTCCATAGAATCCTTGTTTGCACCGGTAATGGCTTTAATGATAGGCCTCAGCGTTTTAATTACCGTTTGGTACGGTGGAAAATTAACTATTGAAAATAAAATAGAGCCAGGAAATATTACTGAATTTATTTTATACGTTTTTCGTTTAACCTGGCCTTTCGCCTCTTTAGGATGGGTGACTTCTCTTGTTCAAAGGGCCGCGGCATCACAAGAACGCATTAATGAATTTTTGGAACAGGAACCAACTATTAAAAATGGCAATCTGGAAATCTATAAAATTAATGGGGATCTTGAATTTAAAAATGTAAGTTTTACGTATCCTGAAAATAATATTACAGCTTTAAAAAATATTTCCTTTAAACTAAAACAAGGTAAATCGCTAGGAATAACTGGACAAGTGGGCAGTGGCAAATCCAGTATCATTAATTTAATTACCCGACAGTATGATCCAAATGCTGGCGAAATTCTTATTGATAACAAAAACATCAAACAACATAATTTACATCTTCTGCGAAAAAACTGTGGTATTGTGCCTCAAGAAGTATTTCTATTTAGTGACAGCGTAGCAAATAACATTTCATTTGGAAGTCCTGATTTAGATGTTGATAGAAAACTAGTTGAGGAAGCCGCGAAACAAGCCGGTGTTTATGAAAATATTTTAGGCTTTGCAGATAAGTTTGAAACGGTTGTCGGTGAGCGGGGAGTGACATTAAGCGGCGGACAAAAACAAAGGATTTCGATTGCAAGAGCGATCATTAACAAACCACAACTTCTTATTTTTGATGATTGTTTAAGTGCTGTAGATAGCGAAACAGAAGAGTTTATTCTTGCAAATTTAAAAAAGGAAATGAAGGGTAAAACCAGTGTGATTGTGAGTCATCGCATTTCGAGCATCAAAAATGCAGACCTTATTCTTTATTTAAAAGACGGTGAAATAGTAGAAATGGGCACCCACGAAGAACTTTTGGATCTTGGGAAAAATTACGCTCATTTGAATCAGTTACAGAGACATTAATCGAGAGTTAGAAGTTATAGGTTAGAAGTTATAGGTTAGAAGTTGCAATTAGAATAACCCTTAACGTATAACCATTAACTTATTACGCTTAACGTATAACCGTGAACTTTTAACCAGAACACAGAGAATCAAGTTATACTAATTTATCCTTATCACCTTTTCTACTTCTCAAAAGATGTCCCAAATCACTCAACAGGATACCAGCAGTTAAACCTATACCAAAAATTGAAATAAAAATTAAAGGTCTCACCTCTTCATATCCGTCTATTCTTAAAAAACTTCCAATTGATAATACTAGAAATAGTGCAACTATTCCCCTTCTTCTTTTTTTATCCATTTTGCTTGGTTTTAATTTGAAACTAAGGTAACAAAAGCTTCGAAGAGTTACTTTTTATTTTTGAAGCGTTCCCAATACCACTTTCTTTTATAAGGGTAATTTCTGTGTTTGGGAATATTATTAACCACTATAGCGACTACAAATAAAATAAGTACGCCTGATAAAACTGGAGAGAGAATATAAAAAAAACCCAAAGCTTTTATTTTTTCAGTGCCAATGTTGGCAATAAGCGCCGTTGCTCCACCAGGAGGGTGCAATGTTTTGGTAATTTGCATGCCAACAATTGCAAGTGATACAGATATGGCAGAAGCGATCCAAAGTTGATTGGGCAATAGCTTATGTACACAAACTCCTACTATGGCAGAAACTAAATGCCCACCAATAAGGTTACGGGGTTGAGCAAGCGGACTGTTTGTTGCTCCAAAAATTAACACTGCACTTGCTCCAAATGAACCAATCAAAAAAACATTATCTACCTCACCAAATTGTGTGCCTTGAATTAACCCAATAGTAGCAATACCGATAAAAGCCCCCAGAAATGTCCAAAAATGATCAATAGGTTCTACAATAGTTTGTCTGTAAACCACGTATTTCGCAATGCGGTAATTACGTTTTATTTTTTCTTTAACCATAAAAAGTGTGCGAAGATACTAAGATTGTATTTGTTTTGTGATTGGTTAACGAAACTTTGACGATTAAACTGTAGTGGAAATGAAAAATTCATCCCGTTTGAACTATAACGATTATAAGGCCAAAAAACAAAGAATGTTTTTTTTCAAAAACTTCTCCTGTCTAAATGCCGTTTAATTTTTATATTAGTACGGTGAAGCTGCTTAAAGAACATAGTCTGTTTATTTGTGTTCTTTTGGCATGTACCCTACTCCGCTTTTTACCTTTATTTGATTACCAATATACTTATGACGAACTCAGTGGCTTGGAAAGAACCCAGTTTAACTCGTTTTCTGAGGTCATTGAAAAAGGCGTGAAAATAGACGCTCATCCTGCTCTCATTCAATTATTGATTTATTACCTCGTTAAAATTTTCGGGTACAGTACCTGGATTATTAAACTTCCTTTTTTACTTTTTAGTTTAGGTGCGATTACTTACGCTTATGCATTTGGATTAAGGAATTTTTCAAAACAAGCTGGATTATTTTCCGCACTCTTGCTAGGCTTTTCACTCATTTTTGTTTTTTATGCGCCAATAGCCCGCATGTATATTTCGGGTGTATTCTTTAGTATAGCGCTCTTATACTATTTTTTCGGAATTTTCTTTTTAAAGAATTTGAGTTGGAGAAATTATTTTTTTCTCGGACTCTTTGCTTTATTATCTGCATTGAACCAACACATTAATTCTTTGTTTGCTTTTACAGTTTGCGCGTCAGGTTTTTTCTTTCTCGATAAAAAAAATTACAAAGCCTATTTAATAATGTGTGGTATAGTCGTTCTTGCCTATTTACCGCATTTATCGGTGACTCTCTACCAATTAAGTATACCGGGCATTGGCGTTGAAAATGGAGGCTGGTTGGAAGCTCCTGAATTCAGTGTACTTTTCTTCTTTATTAAAATTCTTTTTGGCACTGGAAAAACTTACCTTCTAATTATAGTGTTACTAGTTTTATCTTTTATGCTTAATAAATCTGTATCTGTCAGCAAAAAACAAGCATTCCTTTTATTTCTTTTTCTTTTTAATTTTCTGGTAGTTTATTTCTATTCCATTTGGCGTTCTCCCATATTTCAATATTCTGTGATGTTATTTTCAGGAAGCGCTTTGGTACTTTTTATTTGTTCTTTTCTAAATTTTAAAAGCAAGATCATCTTAAACTCTGCTCTCGTTATAGTTGCATCTGTCTTGTTATATAAAACATATCTAAAGAAAGATTATTTCAACCAAGCCGTTAAAACTGTTTACGAATATCAATTTGAAAGAACAATTCATTATAAAAATCTGTACGGCAATAAAAATGTATTTCCTGTGTTCTTTGACGCAGACGAAATAATGAAGAAAATTTATTTCGAAAAATACAAAACTAATTTCGACTGCGTTACTTCTGCCGACTCCATAATTTCGAATATGGAACGTGCTCATTTTGACAGAGTGAATGGTGAAGAAATTATTGAAAAAGTTTCTTCTCAGCGCTTGTTTTCGGAATTCATTTCTAATCTAAAAACTGACTATATTGTCTTATCATCAGCTATGCCACAGCATCAAGCAGTCGTTTTAGAGCACTTCCCCTATTTAATAGAAAACACACAGACACAAGCAATCAACTACAAAGTTTATTCCAGAAAAAAAGAAGATCAAACAATTGTAGTTGCTGATGATCACCTAAGTTACTTTTCGTCTTTAAACGAAAGAGGAAATTTTATTTATTCAAAAGCGAATACTCGAGAATCAAATAAATTTTTTGTTTTAAAAGTAGATTCATTCAACGAATTTCCATTCGACGCAAAAGCAGTATTGCATGAAGTGACCGAAAGAGAAGGTCAGGTTGTTTTGGCAAAAGCCGTGGTGAAAATTAAAAATAATTACAGTCCGCTCGAAGTATGTATTTCTGTCAACGACCAAAAAACAAATGAACAATATGCATACAACGGGAAAGCTGCGTCAGATTATCTGATGAATAAAGATTCTACGACCACTATTTATTCCGAACACTTTAATGGTTTTAATTACGATCGCATAAAATACAAGAGTAATATAACTTGTTATTTATGGAATCGTGGAAAAGAAAATTTTGAATTAATTGATTTTGAAATCAAGGTGATTGATTATTGGCCCCGTAAATGGGACTGGTGGGATTAATTACAAACTTTTTTTCTTCTTTTCTATGCGAGGCTCTAATTCCACCATAGTTCCTTCCGTTTCACCAAGATTACGTCCCCATTTAGAAATAGCTTCCAGAATCGGAATAAGACTTTTTCCAAAGTCAGTCATAGAGTATTCCACCCGTAAAGGAATTTCATCAAATGCTTCACGTTTTATTAAACCGTCGTCTTCCAAACTTTTTAATTGTATGCTCAGCATTTTTTCAGTGATATCGGGGACTTGTTTTTTAAGTTCTCCAAAACGAAGTGTTTTATTTCTTAAGTACCATAACACAACTGTTTTCCATTTGCCACCAATAAAGTTCATTGTTACATCCATGGCACAGTGGTAATTGTCTCCATTAATTTTGTAGATGTATTCTTTACCGTTTATAATCATGATAGAAAGTTAAAGTTTAAACTGTTAAATAAAGCCATATTACTGCAGCGGTTCCACTTCCGTTTCTTTTTTTAACCACCTAAGTAATATAAGCCCATATAAGAGATTTTTAGTTGAGACACGAAGAACATCTATTCAAAACTGCCAACTGCCTAAATACCTTCTCTCAGTGTTGCTTCGTGTACTCAGTGTCTTAGTGGTTTCGCATATACTGCAACTGCCGACTCAAAACTGCCTACTGAAATGTTCCCAGCGCCCTCCGTGCCTCAATGGTTAAATTTAAAGGGATTTCTCCATCAAATAATGCTGAATGATTCCCCACAATAAAAAAGTTTTCTCTTTAATGACGTAATTATTTGCTTCATAAAATTTAACCGCATTTTCACGTGCCTGTAATTCTATTTTAGATAAGTTTAAATCTTTTGCCTTTCGTTCTAAAAACACAAGAAGTAATTTACCCAGTCCTTTTCCCTGATAGGAATTGTCAACAGACATATACCGGACTTGACCGACCTTATTTTCGTTTTCTTGTAATCGTGCACAAGCAATTACATTCCCATTAGTATCTTCAATGTATGCGTTTATGCTTTTACCTTCTAAATTGTCGGTGGCAGTATCAGCCGGCTGATTCCAGGGTTGACGCAGTATTTTATATCTTAAAGCAAGAATAGCTTCTAGTTCTTTTGCACTGCTACCAACTTTAACACTATACATTACTCAATAAATTTAAAAGCAATACTATTAACGGTTGTTACTTCTTTTTTGTCAAAAGTAAATTTTCGCGTCATCGCTTTCGCTTCTGGCAATTCAAAGACTTCCTTAATATTTCTAATTTTTCCGATCGGAATTTCCTTTTCCAGACAAAGATCAAAAAGATTCTTGAAATTAAACTGTTTGATGTAGTCGTAAAGTAAGGCGTAGAGCTGCGTGCGATTATTCACACGTAATTGATTATTCGCAAACTTCGGATCACTTGCCAGAGAAGCATATTGAATTAATTCGCAAAGGTGTTTAAACTGACTATTACTTCCAATTGCAAAGGTCACCAGTTGATTGTCTTTTGTTTCAAAAAGCTCTCCGTATGGCGCAATGTTCGGATGAATACTTCCTAATGATTTTGGAAGACTTTTTCCTACTAACCAGTTCGTGGCTTGATTTGAAAGAGAAGCAATGGCGCTATCAAAGAGTGAAACTGAAATATGTGAGCCTTTTTTTGTTTTATACAGTTTTAAAAGTGCAATCAAAATTGCTTCTTTCAATTGATGTCCCGCCACCATGTCAATTAAAGCGATCGGCATTTTTAATGGCTGACTATTTACTTCACCGTTAATCGACATAAAACCACTTTCGGCTTGTAAAATCAAATCATAGGCTGAGCGATGGGAGTTGTAGCCGAAACCATTGATAGATGCATAAATTAATTTAGGGTTGAGTTGAGATAAAGTCGCATAATCTACTTTAAGTTTTTCTTCTCCGCCACCTTTATAATTGGTAATAACAATGTCAGCGTCTTTAACCAGATCGTAAAGCTTTTGTAGTTGCGAAGGTGCTGTAATGTCAAGCATCAAAAAATCCTTACCAGTATTTACACTCCAAAAATAGGCAGAGGTTTTATCTTTTGAATCTTCTGTTTTTAATTTCCAGCTGCGCGTAACATCTCCATTCGTTTTAGGATTTTCGATTTTAATAACCTTTGCACCTAATTCCGCGAAAAATAAACCCACACTTGGTCCTGCTAAAACGCCCGCCAATTCAATTACTTTAAGATCCCTAAAAATATCTTCCACGAAAATTATTATTAATTAGCGTAACTCTGCTCCTAATTTTTCTTTGTAGCCAGAAATTAATCTATCCATCACTGCATCAATTTGTTTATCAGTCAGAGTAGCTTCATTGTTTGATAAAGTAAAACTCACTGCGTAAGATTTTTTATTTCCAAGTTTCTCACTTTCAAAAATATCAAAGAGATTCACCTCTTTTAAAAGTTTGCGTTCTGTTGAGAAAGCCAATTCTTCGATTTGTTTGTAGTTAACTGATTTATCAATCAACAAAGCTAAATCTCTGCGTACAGTGGGGAATTTGCTTATTTCTTGAAACTTTATATCTTGTTTAGAAAATTCTTTTACGAGCATTTCCCAATTAATACAGGTATAAAAAACAGGTTGAGAAATACCAAATTTTTTTAAGAGTGCTTTTGAAACCTGACCAAGTTCAATGAATGGTTTGTTATTTAGCTGATAAGTTAAACCAAGATCAAAATTAGCATAAGTACTTTCAACGCTCTTATAACTTGATACCCCACACTTGTTTAACAAATTAACAACGGTAGATTTTAAAAATGAAAAATCTGCTTTTTGTTTTAACCCATAAGGATTCTCTTGAAATAAATCACCCGTTACAAAAAGCGTTAAGTGTTTTTGCTCTTTGTATTTCGCTTCTTCTTTTTTTGGTTGCTGATAGGTTTTTCCTAATTCGAAAAACTTTAAATCAGAACTCTTTCTATTAATGTTGTAGGCAATCGCTTCAAGACCACTGTAAATCATATCGGCACGCAAAACGTTTAAATCTGCACTTAAAGGATTTACAACTTTAACTGTGTTATTTTCTTCCGTATAATATGATTCCTTGGTTAAGGATAAACTCATGATCTCGTTAAATCCGAAACCTTCTAACAAACTGCCTGAACGGTTATCCAAATCAACATCATAATTCTTGGCTTCGTTATGAGCTGTGTAAGAAATATTTTTACTCACTTCCACATTGTTATATCCATAAATGCGCATCACCTCTTCAATAACATCTGCTTCACGTGTTACATCTGTTTTGTATCGTGGCACAAGTAGTAACAAACCATCAGAGCCTTCGTTGTCTATTCCAATTCCAAGATTTAGAATAATGTTTTTAATGATCGTTCTATCAATTTCTTTTCCAATTAATTCAGTACAATTCGAATAAGAGAAACCAACTTTATAAGGCCATAATTTCTCAGGATAAAGATCTTTGACTTCCATACTAAGAGTTCCACCTGCTATTTCGAAAATTAAATTAGCCGCACGTACAAGAGCCTTAATCGTAATATCAGGATCTGTTCCTCGTTCAAAACGAAAAGATGCATCTGTTTTCAAACTATGGTGTTTAGCGGTGCGACGAACATAACCAGGATTAAAATAAGCACTTTCTAAAAAGATAGCCTTGGTTTTTTCTGTCACTCCACTTTTTTCTCCACCAAAAACCCCAGCAATGCACATCGGTTCAGATTCATTACAAATCATCAAATCATTTGATTTCAATGTGCGTTCTATGCCATCAAGCGTTTTAAATTTCTCACCTTCTTTCGCTGTTTTTACAATTACCTTTTTTCCTTTTATTTTATCAAGGTCAAAAGCATGTAAAGGTTGTCCCAATTCATGCAAAACAAAATTGGTAATGTCTACGATATTATTAATCGGACGCAAACCTATAGATTGCAAACGGGTTTTTAACCAGTCAGGACTTTCCGTTACATTTACACCTGTAATCACCAGTCCGCTATACCTTTCGCAGGCTTCAGGGTTTTCAACTATTATTTCAACTCCATTTAATCCACTTGCCTCATCTAATTCGTGTAATCCTTTTATGTCAACTTCGTACTGATGTGAATTATTGTGGGAATTTAAAATAGCTGCTAAATCTCTCGCAACACCCAAATGTGATGCCGCATCGCTGCGGTTAGGTGTTAATCCGATTTCAAAAACAGTATCCGTTTCCATTTTAAAATATTCTGATGCGGGTGTTCCAATAATTGTGTTTTCTGGCAATATCATAATGCCAGCATGACTTTTACCAAGACCAATTTCATCTTCGGCACAAATCATTCCTTCACTCGTTACTCCTCGTATTTTTGATTTTTTTATTTCGAAAGGTTCGCCTTCACTTGGATAAAGTTTTGTGCCAATGGTAGCAACAATTACTTTTTGATTCGCTGCTACGTTAGGTGCTCCGCAAACAATAGAAAGTAGTTCGCCTGAACCAACATCCACTTTTGTAACACTGAGCCTATCCGCATCAGGATGTTTGCCGCATTCAACTACATGTCCTACTACCAATCCTTTTAATCCGCCTTTGATACTTTCTATATACTCAAGTCCTTCTACTTCAAGACCTGCGGAGGTAAGTTTCTCTGCTGTTTCTTCAGCAGTTATGTCACTATTTATGATGGTTTTAAGCCAGTTATTTGAAATTTTCATACTAAAATTGAGGCATAAAGATAGCTAAATTTCAGGACTTTTATTTTGGAAATATTCCGCAGAATAAGCAGGGCTATTGCTTACTTGACAGTGTTCAACCGGATTATGTCAATACAAAAGCGATTTATATCTTCTCAAGATTTTCTTTAGTCATATCACCATGTGTATCACCCGTATTGAGAGTCGACATGGGTTCAAATAGCATAACCGATACTTCGTTTTCAGCAACAGGTTTATGTTCAACACCTTTTGGAACAATAATAAACTCATTTGGTTTTAGCTCCACAACTTTATCTCTGAATTCAATTTTCAGTATCCCGTCCAACACATAAAACAATTCGTCTTCTTCATCGTGTTTGTGCCAAACGAATTCGCCTTTTAATTTTGCAAGTTTTACATGTTGACCATTGAGTTCACCAACGATACGTGGATTCCAATGGTCACTAAAAAGAGATAATTTATCAGATACTGTAACTTTTTCCATGATCTCGTTTTTCTACATCCTTCTATGAGACTATTCAACAATAATTTTTTCTACAGATAAAATATTTTTCTTACTGTACACTTTCGCAAAGTAGATTCCTTTTACCCAGTTTTGAGTATTTACCTGACTCAATTTTTCTTCTATAGTTTGTGAATGAATAATTTGTCCGCTAATGTTGATGATTTCAATTCTCCCTCCAATTTGCTCATTAAAAATATTTAAATTCCCTTTAACTGGATTCGGGTAAATATGAATTTCATCACTATTGAAATTTTGACGGATACCCGTTAAATTACAAGTCTTTACATGAATTGTAAAGCTGGTATCTTCGATGCATACTCCGTTTCCTTCTGCAAGAATTGTATAATTTGTAGTAGTTGAAGGATTTACAACTACGCTGTAACCAATTAGGCCTCCGGGATTAATTGTGTAATTATTAGCGCCTGTGGAAATAATCGATACAGGCATACCTTCACAAATAAGCGTGTCAGAAATCGTTAGAAAAATATCGAAATGCTGAGAGACGGACACAAATACCTGATTGACCTTTGTGCATCCCCCTACCTCTCCTATTACAAAATAACTAGTAGGAAACACGGGACTTACTACGGCTGGATTTGTTGTAATACTTCCGGGATTAATGGTGTAGTTAGAGGCTCCAATAGAAGTAATTGCAACGGTTTCTCCAGCACATATTGATGAATTAGAAACACTTGAGCTAAAAGTAAAATTCGGACTAACGGTTATTGTATTTACGATTGAATTTAAACAAGTTCCATTTGTTCCGTAAATTGTAAAAGTGCTATTTGCTAAAGGAGTTAAAATTTGCGTTGCGCCGCCGAAACCCCCTGGATTCCATGTATAAGAAGACGCACCCGTTGCAGTAAGTGTTAATGTTTTACCTGGACATAAAACATTTACAGAGTTAGTTAAAGCAATCGCTGGAGTAGCGCCTATATTCAAAGTGATTGTAGTAGGGCAACTTAACGATGAAGCACTTGTTGCCAAAAGACTAATCGTATATATACCTGCGGTAAAAGCCATAGATGGATTTTGAGTTGAGTACGTGTTTGTTGACGAACCTGTAACAGACCATGACCACTGTGTGGGTAATCCATTTGATGAATAATTTAATGTGGTATTTT
This sequence comes from Aurantibacillus circumpalustris, assembly GCF_029625215.1. GTDB lineage: Bacteria > Bacteroidota > Bacteroidia > B-17B0 > Aurantibacillaceae > Aurantibacillus > Aurantibacillus circumpalustris. The sequence goes on along the minus strand of NZ_CP121197.1, from coordinate 1,892,090 downwards.
GTCCTGCGCAAATATTAGTAGCTGTAACAATAGTGTTAGCTAAAGCAGATGGGTTGGTGGCTTTTATACTTACATAGTATTTTCCAAGACTACCGTAATCATTGTAATATGCAGATCTTCCTCCATCTACCGTAAAATAATAGGTGCCTGGTGTTAAGTTAAGTCCAACAAGTGAATGTAATTTTGAAAGCGGAGTGTCAACTGCAAGAACGTTACTAAGAGCGTCGTATAAAAACAGTCGCACATCTAAATTTGCTCCCAAATAATTAGTGGTATCAAGCGCCCAAGGTTTTACACCTATGGAAACATAACGGTTGCTGCAAATTGTAAAGCGGTACGCATCTTTATCTGTAGGCTCTGTTATAATTCCTGAGTCAACAAGATTTAAATTAGTAAGATTTAAAATTTTAGCCGTGTTAAAATTATCGCCTACATCATCTTGCAAAAAACTTAAAAAGTTTGGACTTGTTATTCCTATGCCGGAATTACCGTGATCGAACTGGATGGTATTGCAGCTTGTAGCACTTTGACCAGTGTGCCAAATTGTAACATTTTTAGAATAACCCACCCCCATAATTGGCGCCCATGAAGTAACACCATTTCCAAAACCGTTATTATACTCTGCCGTTTTCACACAGCTAGAATTATACTCGCTCTGGTGCCTTAACGTTAAGGTGTGACCTACTTCGTGTGCGGCAGCTTCAGCCATATTTTTCACGTTATAACTCAGTTGATTTTCAAACACCCAACATGGTGTACCTGGAGTTCCCCCCCAAGCAAAACTACCAACGTAAGCTACTCCACCTGCTGAACCATACCAAGCACTGGTTGGAGTAAATACAACCCTTATTCTTTTGTCAGGTGTCGCATTATTAAATCTTATAGAGTCTGTAGTAATATTTACATCAAATGGCCGGTAATCTTCACTAACTCTTTTCCAAATAAGAATAATGTTTGCAGCATTCATTGTAGAAGGTGCGGCATTGATGAGGTTCCCAGAGTTCCATCCAGTTCCAACAACTTTTTGACCATCAAAATCGAGGTAAATAACTTTATTGGTAATTGCGGGTGAACTATTCAATTGTGGAATTTGTGCTAAACAAATATTAGAAAGGATAGTAAGGCTAATTAAAGTTTTAATTCTTGATAACATGATTTTTTCGCAGGTAAAATAAGTGTTTATTCAGATACAATGTCGTCTTCGTTGCACTTGGTCATTGTTACAACGCCATTATCTATTGAGCCTTTATAAAAAACAGATTTATCGTCGGAGAGAATGAATATTTGTGTTGAGTAGCCACCATTTACCTGTATCATCAAAAAAGAATTTTTAAAATAATCTAATTTGATCTTCATAAACTTCATATCACCATTCAGACTGTTCATTAAAACAGTGGAATTAGTAAGGTATTTATTTTGTACACCAGTTATTGTTTCATTTGATTGTTTCGAAAACAAATTATTATAATCCGTTTTGCTAATTGTAAATGTTGCTGGGTTTTTATCGAAATTTTCTGCAATTGTTTTTGATTTTTGCGCGGCAAGTGTATATCCAACTATGAATAAAAAACAAGTAAAGCAGACTTTAACAAAATGGAGTTTCATGATTTAATTAGTGTTTTAATTTATTGTTGTTTCAATTCGAGCAAATCTACTGAAAAAAAAGGGTTTAGCAATTTATGAGGGGCTCGACGGTCACTTCTTTAAAACAACTTCATGGCGGTAATACCACATAAGGCTTTTACTAGCATTAAGCCGTCAATAATAATAAGATAGTAGAAAATAGAACGCCTGCTATGCATTGAATAAGCAACAGTGATAATAAGAACAAACGGAATGGTGTTAATTAGCATTTTTAAAATTGAGAAGTGTAACAAAAAGGCATAGATTAAAAATGAACCTAAACCAACAAAACAAAGCGGAATGATGAAATAAAAAATAGTGCGGCGCAAACCTAGTTTCACCACAAGGGTTTTTAATTGTGCGTTATAATCCATTGCGTAATCTTTAATATCAAAAAGAATACATAGAATAGTAATAAACATAAAGTTTTTTAGAAACAAGAAGGCTCCCACAAAAGTGGGATGAAAATGGGTTCCATCCTCAATACAAGAATAAAGTACTGGATAAATATTTACTAATCCGGCCCATGTAAAACCAATAATGAAAGGTTTCAACCAACCTACGTTCCTCAAGTTTCTCTTTCCAAGAACTTTATTATCCACGCCATAATACAAGCCGGAAGAAATTGGAAATATAAACAGTAAAAACCACTCTACGGAATTCATAACCAGAAAATTTTCAAAATTTCGAATCAAAAATAAACCAGCGCATAACAAAGTGATTAAAAAGAAAAACACTTGATTTATTTGCATAAACTTTTTATTACGAGCATACCACATAGAACGTATGTTAGCAATATCATCTGAAACTTCCGTTAAAATGTATGCGTTCGTATAAAAAACAATGGTGCTCGAAAACGCTAAAATATAGTACAAAAGATTATTAAGAGGATAGTGTTGTTGCAAAGATGCCTCAATAGAAAGTGCTACAGCACACACCGCATAAAAATAATTTCCGAAGAAAAACAGCTTTATGTATTTATTTGTCGATAGACGAGACATCTTAAAACTAAACATAGAGTAATTAGAAGCTATTTAAAGTTACCAAAAATAAAAGTGTAAAAAAAGTTTATTTAGTAACCGACAATTTTGGTAAATAATTTCACGTTGGATTTCCTATATCATTTAACTGAAACATTCTTTTAAATACGCGCTGTTAAAGGGTTAAAAAAGAGTGTTAGTACTTTTAACTTTCCGCTTTTTTAAGGTAAACATTTCAAGAATTATTGGTCAACTTTAATTGTCATTTATTTGAGAATTGTCTTTTTATAAGAATATTAAAAAGTTGATGTTTAAAATTAAATCCACATTGATCGTTCAGAGAACTTTATTGATTAACTTCGTAATAGGCTTTGCCGCAAAATCATGACCCATGAAAAATCTTAAATCAAATTTTTGTTTAGCACTGTTTTTTGTAACATCATTACTGCAATCTCAATCAGTGGTGCTATCAACTCCTTCTATCGCATGTATCAACCAAAACTTAAATGCTACTGTGAGTAGTACATTAACAAACGTTTCAGCGTATCAATGGATGACGCTGCCACAAGAGCCAGTTCAGATATTAAATCCTCAGGGTTCACAGGCTTTAATTACCTATACTTCTTGCGGCACTCACACGGTTTGGGTGCAAGCGTTTGATAATTCTAATGTTTTAATTCCAGGAGGTGGGACTACGCAAATCATAAATGTTTTGTGCGTAAATGGTCCAACTGTCACAGTCGCCACGGTGTTCAACTCTGTTTGTGCTGGTTTTACTACAACACTGACAGCTTTTGGTGCAAACACCTACACTTGGTTCCCGGGTAGTGTATCACAAAGTTCAATTTCCGTACCAGCTGGAACCTATACTGTAATTGGCACTAGCTCAATAGGCTGTCAAGACCAGAATACAATTTCAATTGGCACTCCCCCACCTCTTACCATCTTTGTTACGCAATCGAATTACACAACATGTATACAAAACAATAGTCCAAAATATTCAAAACCTGTGCATTTAACAGCATCCGGGGCTGGAACGTATGTTTGGTTTCCATATAACCCAGGCCAACCAATACCTCCAAGTTCTTCTGTAGATGTTAGACCCTCTACAACAACCTGTTATACTGTTGTGGGATCTACTGCTATCTGCTCAGCTACCGCCGTCGCATGTGTCTCCGTTATTCCTCAATTTACTTTGAATGTTGCGCCTGCGAACCCAACCGTTTGTTTAGCCGAATCTGTTTTTCTTTCAATCCAAAATATTGGGGTAAATGCTACAGGTCCGCCTTCATCTTTTACTTACATTTGGACAGAGGCATTAAATGCTCCACCAATAAGTTTAAGCGGTTATTTCACGCCAACCGTAAATGCATTTCCTCAGAATTCGACTACCTACACAGTGGAAGTTCAAGATGCCGCTAACTGCGTTTCACTTCCAGAATTGGTAACTGTTAATGTTTTTGGTGTTTGTACAAGTTTGGAAGATTTAAAAGAAGATTCATTTTTTAGACTTTATCCAAACCCTAACGAAGGTAAATTTACAATTCAAGCAAACACTGATTTAAAACTTAATCTGATGAACGAACTTGGTCAATTAATTAGAGTAATCAATTTTTCAACAGCGAATAACTATGAATTAAATATCAACAATCTTGCAGCAGGGATTTATTTTGTAAGCGGCCAAAAGGGTGGAATTACAATTTACCGGAAGATTGTGGTTGTGAAATAAGTTAATTCCTTTTGTTAAATAAAGTCCCTAATTTTCGTTAGCACCATTTGGTAAACTTAATTGGATTATCTTTATCAGAACATACACATCAATACATATACAAAAACTATGAAACAAAATTATTTTCAGGAACTAAGGGGGTTCTCTGCTATTGAATCATGCCTTATCACCAGCGGGGGTCAAAATGCATTAATCTATTCACAAACAACACAAACATCTGTCTAGACAGAGAGCGTTCAACCATTTTCAGCACCTCCTTATTTAGAATCCATTACAGTTACTAAGGCACTTCCAACAAATCACCAAGAGAATTTGGTGCTGCGGCAAGCAGTGTAATGACAGTTTTTTTCAAGGAATGTTTTAAATATTTACTTTGTCAGGGGGAGCGGAACTGCTATATTGTGCTAGGCGCCCGATAGCTATCGCATTCAAACGCAGACTTAGGTAGTAAAACAGTATAAATTGTAAGACAATAATTCATCCGATAGCTATCGGATCAAATTTTAAACACACAATAACATGAAAAGAAAAATACATAAGTTAGTATCAAGCACAAAACACGGATTGTTTGCGCTTACATTGACGCTATTTTCGGGTACGGCTTACTCGCAAACAACGTACACTTTAAATTACACTGGAAGTGTACAAAACTTTACCCTTCAGGCAGGTTCTTATTCTATAGAGTGCTGGGGAGCAGATGGTGGAGATGGCGGACTTACTGCTGCTACAATCGGAACCGGAGGTAAAGGTGGTTATAGCAATGGAATTTATACAGTAGCTTCAACCACAACCTTATACATATATGTTGGAGGAAAAGGTCAATCGACAAATACTACAGGTGCTGCATTGGTTACAGCAGCTGGTGGTTGGAATGGCGGCGGCGGTGGTTTTAGCGGCTCTTCCAATAGTTATTACAAAGGTGGTGGTGGTGGTGGCACAGATGTCAGAACTACTCAAAATACTGTTTATTCAAATAGGGTAATTGTTGCTGGCGGCGGCGGCGGCGGCGGCGGCGCTGCTAGTACACCTTATGTTGGGATTGGTGGTAATGGCGGTGGCACATCTGGCCAAGATGGTGTACTAGGAACTTCTCAAACTACCCACAACGGTAAAGGAGGAACGCAAAGCGCAGGCGGTGCAGGTGGCATATATGCCACCACCAGTATAGGAGTTGCCGGTAGTTTTGGTCTTGGTGGAAATGGAGGAAGTATATCAGGTAACGCCTATCCTGCCGGCGGCGGCGGTGGCGGCTGGTATGGTGGTGGTGGTGGCGCAACTCAAGGTGGCAGCGGTGGCGGCGGCTCCGGCTACATTGGTGGAGTAACAAGTGCTACAACTATCATGTATGGTCAACCCGGTTTTGTGACCAGACCCAATGTGACAGGAAACGGGATGGTAATTATTAAAGAATTATGCAATATTTCACTTTCAAGTTTAACCAGCAGTAGTATCAATGCAATTTGTAGCGGTAATTCGGCGACTCTAACAACCAACGCGGTAAGTAATTATTCGTGGAGCACTGGCGCAAGTACGTCTTCAATTGTTGTTTCTCCCCTGTCTAATACTGTTTATAGTTTAACTGCAACAAGTCCTTCTAATTGTACAAGCTCTGCAGTAATTACAATAACAGTAAACGGATCCATTCCTGTTTTATCAGTTGCCAACACAGCTAGTGCAAGCGGTGGTATTTGTCCTACGAAAACGGTAATACTTACTGCAAGTGGTGCATTGACTTATTCTTGGTCCGGTGGAGCAATTCCTGTAACAAACGGCGTGGTGTTTTCACCCACTTCAGCAGTGAGTTACACTGTGAGCGGTGTAAATGGTTGTGGAACAACAACGGCTGTGACTTCTGTTTCTGTTCATCCTTTTCCAACAGTTAACCCTGTTACCAGTACTTCTACATTATGTGCGGGTGGCAGTGTCACTTTAACTGCAACGGGTAATGCAACCAATTATGCATGGTCTGGCGGTACTGGCGGTATCACTAACGGTGTGGGGTTCACCCCCCCGTTAACGGCAACTTATACTGTTATTGGAACAAGTGCTTTAAGTTGTACAGCTTTTGCTACTATGCCGGTTACGGTTTATCCAACACCGATTAATGTACCTACCGCAAATCCCGGTTTAATTTGTATTGGGGGTTCTTCTACCCTTTCTGCAACGGGTGCTCTTTCTTACACTTGGTCAAGTACTACACAAACTGTAAATACAGCCAATTTTATTGTCACTCCAGTTTTGGGAACTACAACGTATACAATTACAAAAGCAAATTCTTCGTGTGTTAACACTCAAGTACTTTCACTGCAAACGAATCCTTTACCGACTGTTTTTGCAATTGTAACTCCTACTGTGGTTTGTGCACTAACACCTGCAACACTTGCAATTGGTGGTGCGCTAACTTATACGTGGACTGCTCCCGGACCTCCAACTTATACTTTTACAGGTTCTAGTCCTATTGTTAGTCCTGTTGTTCCTTCTATTTATTCAGTGTCTGCTTCTGATGGAACTTGTATTAGTACAACCACGGTGTTTTTAAATGCAAATCCAAATCCAACAATTACGGCTACAGCGAGCACACCTTCATTGTGTGAAGGTCAGACCGTTAATCTTAATGCAAGTGGTGGAATTAATTACACTTGGACAGCTACCGGTGGTGGTATTTTTAACGGAGCTAGTATTGCTGATACACCAACAACGGCTACTGCTTATAATGTAACAGGTGATAATTCTTTTGGTTGTACTTCTGGTGCTAGTCAGGTTGTTTTAGTATATCCAAAACCTAGCTTAACGGTAACATCAAATAAAGCCTTGATCTGTTCTGGCGGTGCTGCCACTTTAACGGCTCTTGGAGCTAGCACATACAGTTGGGATGCAAATGCCAACAATGTTTTAACTCAGGCAGCTGTTGTAAATCCAATTGCACTTACCTCGAGTGCTGTTATGTATACCGTTGAAGGAACAAACTCTAATACAGGTTGTAAAAACACCCAAACAGTATTGGTAAACGTTTTTGTTCCTACACTTACAATTAATGGTAGCACAAACACTTGTTCTGGCGGACTAATTAATCTAACCGCGGGTAACGGAGTTTTGGGTACATACAACTGGCATACAGGTAGCGGTACTCCAATTACCAATCAAATTCTGCAAATGCCGCTTACTGTAGCATCCGTATTCACTCTTACTGCCAATAGCAATTCTATTGGTTTAATTTGCCCTGCAACACAAACCATTGCTTTGGGTATTTATTACAATCCTACCATTACTGCCGTTCCTGCAAGAACACTTATTTGCACAAAAGAATCTGTTGGAATTACAGCGGCCGGAGCTACCAGTTACGCCTGGAACAATACCATGACAGGACCAACCATTACGGTATCTCCAACTGGCACTACTGCAAATTATACAGTAACAGGAACAGATGATAACGGTTGTAGCAGTACCGCAACTGTTCAAGTAAAAATATCAAACTGCTCTGGATTAAATGAATTAAGTAATTTGAACAGTGGAGTAAGCATTTATCCAAATCCGAATGATGGTAAGTTCACTATTCAAAGTAAGGTTGATTTAAAACTAAATTTAGTGAATGAACTCGGTCAACTCATTAGAGTGATAAATCTGTCTGCAATCAATAATCATGAAGTAAACATCAGTGATCTTGCAAAAGGAATTTATTTTGTTAGTGGACAAATAGATGGGCTTCAGATTTATCAGAAGATTGTGGTGACGAAATAAGGTTTATTGAAACTTTTATAAAGCCGTAACAAAAATTTGTTACGGCTTTTATTTTAAAAGTACTCGGTTATATATATTCAACCACATTTAGACAGTAGAAGTCTTTGAAAAAGACGAACTATCGGGCTTAATGTGAGTAATCCCGATATAGTGTTTGAAAGGATTTCCTAATGAAAGAACGGCTTGAAATTCCTACAAACACTTAATCGCAGGCAGTTCTTTTTTTGAACTGTTTAGGGTTTAATCCCGTTTTAATATTATTTGAGAGCGAATATTTTTTATCATAGGAAAACGTAAAAACTTAATGCAGATAAATTAAACTTTTACTAAAAAAACAGGTAAATAATCTAAATAAAAAAAATTTTGTAAACAGGAAACTATTTTAAGGTAATTAACTAACTTTATAACTTAAAAGCATTCTAAAATCATGAAACACAATTACATTTCAATTCTAAAACTAAAATCATTTTATGCAGTATGCTTTGCACTGCTAAATTTCAGTTTAATTAAGGGACAAATCACTCAGACTTTTAGTTATACAGGAGGTACCCAAATATTCACTGTTCCTTCATGCGTATCAACTATTTCGGTAGAAGTATGGGGAGCAGAAGGAGGTTATGGCTATTTTGGTGGAAGTGTACCAGCTGGTTTAGGAGGGAAAGGAGGATACGCTGCTGGGATAATAACTGTTACTCAGGGCTCTGTTTTGTATCTTAATGTAGGCGGCATGGGTGTAAATGGAGGTACTGGTGTGGGTGGAACAGGTGGTTTTAATGGTGGCGGATTAGGAGGTTCTTACTCAACTTTATATGGCGGAGGCGGAGGCGGAGGTGCTTCAGATATCCGAAATGGTGGTAATGCCCTTACTAACCGAGTTATTGTTGGCGGTGGTGGTGGCGGTGGAAGTTCTTATGTGGTAGCTACGGGCGGAGACGGCGGTGGCTTAACAGGAGGAAATGGTATGCAATATGGCGGTGTAGTATCAACTAAATCAGGATTAGGAGGCACACAGACTACTGGAGGTGTTGCTGGTACAGATACGCAAGCTGGTAGTGCGGTAGGTACGGCAGGAGCTTTAGGAATCGGCGGCAACTCAGGAGTAGCAGGTTGTTCTGGTGGTGGTGGTGGTGGATATTATGGTGGTGGTGGTGGAAGTGGTTGTAATGGCGGCGGCGGCGGCGGCGGATCTTCCTATCTTGGCGGGTTAACCAATACAACTACAATAAGTGGCGTAAGGAATGGAAACGGTCTTATTACATTTACTTATAATTTCAACGGAGCCGGTGTTATTGCAAGTGCAACCAGTTTATCTATTTGCACTGGTTCAACGCCGACATTAACAGCGTCAAATGTTTTGAGTTATACGTGGACACCTGGTGGTTCAAATGCAACTAGTATTACAGTGAGTCCAACATCAAATACTTCTTACACAGTTCGGGGAACAAATTCTTTAGGGTGTATCTCTACAGCTATTATGAATGTAACCGTGGACCCTGGTATTCCAGTACTTACAGTTGCCAACACAGCTAGTGCAAGCGGTGGTATTTGTCCTACGAAAACGGTAATACTTACTGCGAGTGGTGCTAGTGGTTACACTTGGACTGGCGGGTTAATTCCTGTAACAAATGGCGTGGTATTTTCTCCCACTTCAGCAGTAAGTTACACCGTAAGTGGCGTGAATGCTTGTGGAACAACAACGGCTGTGACTTCAGTTTCTGTTCATCCTTTTCCAACAGTTAATCCTGTTACCAGTACTTCTACATTATGTGCGGGTGGCAGTGTCACTTTAACTGCAACGGGTAATGCAACCAATTATGCATGGTCTGGCGGTACTGGCGGTATCACTAACGGTGTGGGGTTCACCCCCCCGTTAACGGCAACTTATACTGTTATTGGAACAAGTGCTTTAAGTTGTACAGCTTTTGCTACTATGCCGGTTACGGTTTATCCAACACCGATTAATGTACCTACCGCAAATCCCGGTTTAATTTGTATTGGGGGTTCTTCTACCCTTTCTGCAACGGGTGCTCTTTCTTACACTTGGTCAAGTACTACACAAACTGTAAATACAGCCAATTTTATTGTCACTCCAGTTTTGGGAACTACAACGTATACAATTACAAAAGCAAATTCTTCGTGTGTTAACACTCAAGTACTTTCACTGCAAACGAATCCTTTACCGACTGTTTTTGCAATTGTAACTCCTACTGTGGTTTGTGCACTAACACCTGCAACACTTGCAATTGGTGGTGCGCTAACTTATACGTGGACTGCTCCCGGACCTCCAACTTATACTTTTACAGGTTCTAGTCCTATTGTTAGTCCTGTTGTTCCTTCTATTTATTCAGTGTCTGCTTCTGATGGAACTTGTATTAGTACAACCACGGTGTTTTTAAATGCAAATCCAAATCCAACAATTACGGCTACAGCGAGCACACCTTCATTGTGTGAAGGTCAGACCGTTAATCTTAATGCAAGTGGTGGAATTAATTACACTTGGACAGCTACCGGTGGTGGTATTTTTAACGGAGCTAGTATTGCTGATACACCAACAACGGCTACTGCTTATAATGTAACAGGTGATAATTCTTTTGGTTGTACTTCTGGTGCTAGTCAGGTTGTTTTAGTATATCCAAAACCTAGCTTAACGGTAACATCAAATAAAGCCTTGATCTGTTCTGGCGGTGCTGCCACTTTAACGGCTCTTGGAGCTAGCACATACAGTTGGGATGCAAATGCCAACAATGTTTTAACTCAGGCAGCTGTTGTAAATCCAATTGCACTTACCTCGAGTGCTGTTATGTATACCGTTGAAGGAACAAACTCTAATACAGGTTGTAAAAACACCCAAACAGTATTGGTAAACGTTTTTGTTCCTACACTTACAATTAATGGTAGCACAAACACTTGTTCTGGCGGACTAATTAATCTAACCGCGGGTAACGGCGTTTTGGGTACATACAACTGGCATACAGGTAGCGGTACTCCAATTACCAATCAAATTCTGCAAATGCCGCTTACTGTAGCATCCGTATTCACTCTTACTGCCAATAGCAATTCTATTGGTTTAATTTGCCCTGCAACACAAACCATTGCTTTGGGTATTTATTACAATCCTACCATTACTGCCGTTCCTGCAAGAACACTTATTTGCACAAAAGAATCTGTTGGAATTACAGCGGCCGGAGCTACCAGTTACGCCTGGAACAATACCATGACAGGACCAACCATTACGGTATCTCCAACTGGCACTACTGCAAATTATACAGTAACAGGAACAGATGATAACGGTTGTAGCAGTACCGCAACTGTTCAAGTAAAAATATCAAACTGCTCTGGATTAAATGAATTAAGTAATTTGAACAGTGGAGTAAGCATTTATCCAAATCCGAATGATGGTAAGTTCACTATTCAAAGTAAGGTTGATTTAAAACTAAATTTAGTGAATGAATTAGGTCAATTCATCAGAATGATTGAACTATCTGCGGCTAATAAGCACGCAGTAAACATTACTGATTTAGCAAAAGGGATTTATTTTGTTAGTGGACAAATAGATGGGCTTCAGATTTACCAGAAAATTGTGGTGACGAAGTAAAGATTATAAAATATTATTAAAAATATAAGGCCTCGACTAGGAAACTGGTCGAGGCTTTCTGTTTATTACAAAAAAGGCTTAATTTATCAAAACACAAGTCATCTTTAATATTATTACGATGAAAATATAGCTTTGAAAATATTTTAACGTTTTGTTCCCTAGAATTTGTTTATTTTAGTTTGTGTATTATTAATCTAACAAAAGGAAACATGAAACAAATCTACTCACAAAAACATAAAGCAACTTTTTTAAGAAAATTCGCATTACTGACTATTTTGTTGGTAAGTTTTTCTTATTTAGGATTCGCCCAACAGAGCTACACTTTTACGAATTGTGGGGCCACTGGTAGTGTCGGACCAACCCAGACACAGGTTAACACAGCGTATTTGAGTACTAATCTAAACGGACTAGTTACTACCACGATTAGTGGAATGCAAACTTGGACAGTGCCGTTTACAGGAATATACAGAATAGAAGCAAGAGGTGCACAAGGTGGTATTAGTAGCTCAATCGGCGGTTCTAACGGAGCTTCCATGGCAGGAAATTTTAATTTAATTGCCGGTGAAGTTCTTCGGATATTAGTTGGTCAACAGGGTGATGATGGTGGAACAGGACCAGGTGGTGGTGGTGGTGGATCGTTTGTTGTGAGAACACCGTACACAACAACAACGTCTGCAATATTAGTTGCCGGAGGTGGAAGTGGGGCTGGAACTTATTTATCCGCTCCTGGCTTAACTACTACCGCAGGTGGAACTGGCGCTGTAGCCGGCGGGATAAATGGAAATGGTGGCTTGGGTGGCATCCGTGGCGCAGGTGGTGGCGGTTTTTTAACCGATGGAGACCCCTGTAGTGCTAGCACTCTCTATTCAAGTCCAGGTCAAGCTTTTGTAAATGGCGGAAGAGGTGGTCCTCTTACAAACAATACTACTTGTAATTTTACGGCTAATGGTGGGTTTGGCGGTGGCGGTAGCCATGGTGGTTATTGCATCAATAATGGTGGTGCTGGCGGTGGTTTTTCTGGCGGAGGTGGATCCTCCAATACAGTAGCCGGCGGTGGTGGCTCCATCAATAGTGGTATCAATCAGGTAAATGCATCTGGTGTAAATACTGGAAATGGAAAAGTAATAATAACCGAGTTATGTAATATTTCCCTATCAAGTTTAACCAGTAGTAGTATTAACGCGATTTGTAATGGTAATTCAGCTACCTTAACGACCAACGCTGTAAGTAATTATTCGTGGAGCACAGGCGCAAGCAGTTCTTCTGTTGTGGTTTCTCCAACAACTACAACTACTTATACTTTAGGCGCAACAAGTTCTTCTAACTGTACAGCCTTTTCTGCTATCACTATCACAGTAAACGGATCTCTTCCCGTGTTAACGGTTGCTAACACCGCAAGTGCAAGTGGAGGAATTTGTCCAACACAAACAGTTATGCTTACAGCAAATGGTGCTTTGGTTCACAATTGGGCTGGTGGATCAATTCCTGTTACCAACGGTGTTGTGTTTTCTCCCACTTCAGCAGTTAGTTATACTGTGAGTGGCGTGAATGGCTGTGGTACAACAACGGCTGTGACTTCAGTTTCAGTTCATCCTTTTCCAACGGTTAATCCTGCAACAAGCACTTCTACTTTATGTGCAGGTGGTAGTGTAACGCTTACAGCAACTGGTAACGCAACCAATTATGTTTGGTCTGGCGGTGCTGGCGGTATCACTAACGGTGTGGGTTTCACACCTCCGTTAACGGCAACTTATACCGTTATTGGAACAAGTGCTTTAAGTTGTACAGCTTTTGCTACTATGCCGGTTACGGTTTATCCAACGCCGGTTAATGTACCTACCGCAAATCCCGGTTTAGTTTGTATTGGGGGTTCTTCTACCCTTTCTGCAACAGGAGCTCTTTCTTACACCTGGTCGAGTGCCACACAAACGGTAAACACAGCCAATTTTATTGTGACTCCGGTTTTGGGAACTACAACATATACCATTACTAAAGCAAATTCTTCATGTGTTAATACACAAGTACTTTCACTGCAAACGAATCCTTTACCAACTGTTTTTGCGATTGTAACTCCTACCGTAGTTTGTGCACTAACACCTGCAACGCTTGCCATTGGTGGTGCTCTAACTTATACGTGGACGTCTCCAGGACCTCCAACTTATACCTTTACCGGTTCTAGTCCTATTGTTAGTCCTATTGCGCCTTCAGTTTATTCAGTGGCTGCTTCTGATGGAACTTGTATTAGTACAACCACTGTGTTTTTAAATGCAAATCCAAATCCAACAATTACGGCTACAGCGAGCACACCTTCATTGTGTGAAGGTCAAACCGTTAACCTTAATGCAAGTGGTGGAATTAATTACACTTGGACTGCTACCGGTGGTGGTATTTTTAACGGAGCTAGTATTGCTGATACACCAACAACGGCTACCGCTTATAATGTAACAGGTGATAATTCTTTTGGTTGTACTTCCGGTGCTAGTCAGGTTGTTTTAGTTTATGCAAAACCTAACTTAACGGTAACATCAAATAAAGCCTTGATCTGTTCTGGTGGTGGCGCCACTTTAACAGCTCTTGGAGCTAGCACATACAGTTGGGATGCAAATGCCAACAATGTTTTAACTCAGGCAGCTGTTGTAAATCCAATTGCACTTACTTCAAGTGCTATTATATATACCGTGGAAGGAACAAATTCCAGTACAGGTTGTAAAAACACTCAAACAGTTGCAGTAAGCGTATTTATTCCAACACTTACTATTAGTGGTAGCACAAACACTTGTTCTGGCGGACTAATTAATCTAAATGGAGGTAATGGCGTTTTGGGTACATACAACTGGCATACAGGTAGTGGGACTCCAATTACCAATCAAATTTTACAAATACCGCTTACTGTAGCATCTGTATTCACTCTTACTGCCAATAGCAATTCTGTTGGTTTAATTTGTCCTGCAACACAAACCATTGCTTTGGGTATTTATTACAATCCTACCATTACTGCTGTTCCTGCAAGAACGCTTATTTGTGTAAAAGAATCTGTTGAAATTACGGCAGCCGGAGGCTCAAGTTATGCTTGGGATAATACCATGACAGGGCCAACCATTACAGTATCTCCAACTGGTACCACTGCGAATTATACAGTAACAGGAACAGATGATAACGGTTGTAGTAGTACCGCAACGGTTCAAGTGAAAATATCAAACTGCTCTGGATTAAATGAATTAAGTAATTTGAACAGTGGAGTAAGCATTTATCCAAATCCTAACGATGGTAAGTTTACTATTCAAACGAGCGCCGATTTAAAATTGAGTTTAGTAAATGAACTCGGCCAATTAATCAGAGTTATTAATTTGTCGGCTAACAATAATTATGAAGTGAACATCAGTGATCTTGCAAAAGGAATTTATTTTGTTAGTGGACAAATAGATGGGCTTCAGATTTATCAAAAAATTGTGGTGACGAAATAAGTCGCTTAATCTAAATTAAAAAGGTGCTGATTCTAAATGAATCCGCACCTTTTTAATTTCTTACATTCATCGAGCATGAAAGTAATTTAATTCAATTGTTTTGGCACTTTATAAAGAACAGATCTTTTAAGCTATTTATATTTGGAATCTGCAACACTGTAGCTAAAAAATATGCCACTAGTCCATTCTCAATTTATAGTGATAAATCAACAAAACGAGACCCTATATCACAAAACGCAACATCTAATCTAATCACATTAAATAGCCTACTAATAGATTAGCTAGCGTCAAGCATCCTCTCAAAATTCGGCTTTGATCCTGTAGTGAAATGACTTAACATTTGCCACAGTCTTTCAACTTCCTTTTCAAGCATTAAATTTTTACTTTTTATTTCCAAATAAGCTTCTTCTTTCCAAAAGCTATTTTCTTCGACTTCATCTGAGTATATTTCTTTGTTCCCATTAGGTAGCATTTCGTTCTTTGCAAATAGAAGCCAGTCGGCCGTTGTGCCAAAAATTGTAGCCATTCTTTGAAGAGAACTTCGGTGTGGTTTAAGCGTTCTTCCATTTTCTAAATGAAAAATTGCGACGTGTGATAAACCACATTTACCTGCAAATTCCTTTACACTAAGATTGTAATGAGTTCTAAGCTCTTTTATGCGTTGTCCAATTGAGTTTTCCATGGGTTCTAGGAGTTTATATTTTTAATTGTTTTTAATTTGAAATTTAACCTTGTCTTTGTAACCAGTACACTTTATTTATACGTTTAGTTGGGTCAAATATTATACCAAAATTGCGATAATAGCTTAAGAATGATTGAAATGCCGTTTCAAATTAGTAAACGGTATTAAAAGTTCACCAAACTGGTTAAGTTTTAGGCTTAATTTGTATTATTGCATATCTAAACTTATGGTCTTGGCAGAAAAAAAACACTATCTGGCTTATTTTATATTCTTTTTAACAATAAAAGCGCTTGGTTTTAATGGGCCAATAAAATTTTCCGATGATTTTTATGCAGCTCAAAAGTATTTCTATAACCAGGCAAAACATAAATATTCTAAGTTGGGTCCCGAAAAATTTTACCCCGAAGTCCCGATAAAAGGGTCAGCTACTAGTGATGAGCTTAGGCGTATTGAACCTCTCACAGATTATTTTGAAGCGAGAAGGAAGTTTCTTTATGAAATTTCACAACATCCCGAGCAGATTTATCCTGAAATTTTTAACTTTTTAATCGGACATCCTGCCTTATCAATAAATGCCAGTAACAAAACAAAACTAGCCGCTATTGAGGTGTATTTTTCTCCTTTTTACTTTGTCTTTTCATCTGATAAACACTACAGTTTTAACCCCGATCTTAAACAAAATCCTTGCCCACTAATTATTTATTTAAAAGACGAGAAAAAAAATACGTTTTCGTTCAGCGTATATAACACATCTAAAACAAGCTTTGATTTAATAACGAGTGAAACGCCTAATCAAGGGTATCTAAATGTTTTAACCAAAAAACCTGTAGGACTAAAAGGCGGAGGCGGCAGTACAATTAAATTTAGTGTGGATACACAAAAACTAAAACTAGACTCCACCTTTAAAGTCTTTAACTTTGTTATGTACGATCCCACTCAACCTAAAGTAAAATTGATTGTACCGGTTGTGGTTTTACCCTCTAAGGATTTTTTGAATTTACCTGTTCAGATTTATGATTTTACTTTTTCTTACACAACATTTTTTAAGCACATAAGCCTTCAAAAAGAAAAAGCTAGCTGGCCAGAACCGTGCCCAAGCTCCGATTGTTCTAACAAAAAGATTTATTCAACTCGTAGCGCTGAGCGTTTGACTAGCAATTACAATTTTGGTGAGTTTTGCACCGTACAGTATTTCCTAACAACAACTTCTAGTCCGATTTACAATTTAAAAAACAATCAGTTTAAATTTTCATTTAACGAAACAGGCAATATTACAGGCGAAGAGAGGAACTGTTATGACGCAAAAGCCGGAATAGAGGTTCATTGTCCAAATGATGCGCCAAATAACGGTAAAGAGATATATGGTACTCGGAAAATTTCTTTTAAACTTTACCTTCCACCTGGAAAAGTTCATGAAATGAAAATAAAATTGAACTATACTGACCTTCCAAACCAAGCCTTTCTTAATTCAGAATTGAGCTGGTTGCAGGAAAAAAAGATTTTAGTAGTTATACTCGACCAAAATGAAAAGGAAGTCTTGAAAGAGTTCGTTAATAAAAATTCGGTTCTTTTAAACACAAAAAGTCTTGTTAGCGGAACATATACTGTTAATATATTCCCCACCACAGAAGATGGTAAGCATGTTCCTTCGTTTAACATACAACACCTTAATCATGGGGACAAAAGTCGTTTCGATTTTACTTTAAACGGGTATTTTAATATTAATTCTACACAAATACCAAGTAAATAAGCCTTTTTTTTAACAAATTAATTTTTAATTCCAAGAGTATTAAAAAACTTACAAATATAAATAACTATCTGATAATAAGTAATTTAAGGCCGTATCTCCCAAAATAAAACGGCCTCGTTTGAATATTATTTGCATATTTATTTGATTTTCATCATCTATTTTCGTTATATTTACTATGACATTAATAGTCAGTAATGAAGGGTTTTAGATACATAGTGCTAGTCATTTTCCTAAGTTTTTTTGGGACAAATGTCTCATTAGCCCGAGCCTTTTATCCTATTTTCACTGTAAATAAAGAAATAAAGGTAGATAAAACGAAAAAGCATGTTAAATTCTTACATTCTTCTTACGTTTCTAAAAAAATTACCGAACAGAAGAAACCCAAAAAATTAAAAGGTATCAATGTTACTGAACCTCATACTGAGGCGAAAATTACCAGGAGTTTTTATAAATGCGTCGAGTTTTCTTTATCCTTATCAAAAAATAATTACATCTTAAGAAGTTACTATTTCGATGGCCAAAGAGGACCACCCTCTTTGAATTCATAGAAATTAAGTAGTAATATACACCACCCTTTTCTCTTCAAGGTTTTCTTAAAGTCTCTTAAAAACCAAGTTTACTTAATTTCGTTTTTAACTCGTTAATTTTCTATTTTTTAACCTATGCGTTATTTGCGCATAATAAATAACATACACATTATGACTCCAATTATTAAAAGTAAAATCGAAGACAATTTAAATTATTTTCATTTTTATTCAGGAATGTCTGTAGATAATATTCCTGTGCAAGAAAAATCAGAACTGTTAAATAATGCAGCTTTAATCCGTTTAAAAAAGAAATCGATCCTTTATGCCGAAGGTGAAATTCCAAAAGGCGTTTACGTTATTAAGAGCGGGAAAGTTAAAGTGTCTCAACTAAATGTTAATGGTGCTGTTCAGATATTTTTTATTTATTCATCAGGAGATCTGTTTGGACACAGGCCTATTTTGTGTGACGGAAAACATCCTGTGACAGCCGTTGCTCTTGAAGATTCTGAATTACTCTTTATAGAAAAAGATCATTTTCAAAACGTTCTAAGAAATTCGAATCAACTTTCAACTATTTTTCTTCAGAGTGTGAGTCATGAGTTTACTGTGTTGGTAAACAGAATAAATATTTTTGCTCAAAGAAGTATTAAAGAAAGACTCGCTTATTTTTTACTTGTTTTAAACGATAAATATAAATTACCCGAACAATCAAACGAACAGGCCGAAATAAAAGTGAATCGTAGTGACCTTGCTAGTTGTACTGGTACCTCATTAGAAAATCTTGTAAGAACTCTGAGAGATTTTAAGGATCAAAATTTTATTCGCACCGACGGTAAGAGTATTTACATTACAGATTTTGAAGCCTTATATTCACTAACAAGAGTTTAGGTTGAGTACTTTACTTTACAAATAGAGTTTATTGCTTTTAATTATTTACCGTAACAACCCCGTCGCTGTTGGGTTTGCTAAGGACATGCATAACAAATCTGTTTGTTACGCGCTGCTCTACATGAAATTTGTAGGTTTGAGCATTGGTTAAATTAAATACCTTTCCGGTTAATTTATCTTCGATAAATACTTCATGGTTTTCAGGTATTTGTAACGATTCAAGCTTTTTAAAGATGAAAAGGCCAGTCGCATCAAAGTCAATAGATACTGAGTTAAGTGGAAGGGTTGACTGCGAGATGTTCGTAATCACAATTACCTTATTTTGATTTGTTTGTACTAGGTTAATCTTAGCATTCTTGTACTCATCAGACAAAATAAAGAACGTGCTAGATTGCGTTTGCTTTTTGGTTCTAGCGCTTATATTATTTGCGGTTTCTGCTTGACTTAATGCTAAGTATTGAAACCCGATTATACTTACAAGTGTGAATATGATTTTCATGATTATAGTTTTAGAGTGAATTAATAATTTAATACTATTCGGTTTAGTTAGAAGATACAGAGTACCTGTAGAGCATTTTATCAATATGTAGTATAAATCTTTCTGGTACTTTTCTATTTACATTAAAGCTATAATTGGAACTAGCCTTAAGGTCAAATAATTTTCCTGTTAGCATGTCTTCAATGTATACATCTTTGTCGTTGTATAGTTGTAATGACTCATCTTTAATAAAGGTAAAGGTACCTGTTGCTCCAAAATCGATGTCTACAACGGCAACCGATTGTGTTTGTGGAGGTATACTTGAGATTGTTATCTCACGACAGGTTATTTTAGACGATCCCCCGTACACCAGAGATGCTAAGTCCTCAGAATAATTTACAGAACAATTAGTGACTAGAGAATTATTATCTATAGTAACAATGTTTTGGCTAAAGGACATATACTGAAATCCGATGATGCCAATTAAAATGCTAATGATTTTCATGCTTTTAAGGTTTAAAAAATTAATAATTGCGTTTTATTCTGGTTCAAAATTAGTTCAGATGTCTAGCGTAATTTTTACCATCCTCACCTTCAAATTTCACATGTAAGATTTTTGATGTTTTTGCAAATCCATCCTTTCAGAACTAGAGAGCCGCATATTTGCAATACAGTAGCTCACAGTTCAATATTTTTGAACTGAAAATAATCTCCAAAAATTTGAAAGCACTCTAAAAAGAAGGAATATATTATGCTGTCAGGAAATTGAAATTCCTATTCTTAATTGGTAGGTGTGTGAAAAGGTTTTTTCACTCGAACATTTTTATTATGTCTTTAAAAAACGGGCGCTTATTTACTTGTTCTTGCATTGCCTTGAATCGAAGGTCTTTCAAGGTACTTACAGTAATTTTATCGTTTTCAGTTGAAGAGAGTCGCAGTAAAAGATCATCTACCAAACAACCAAAAGCACGTACTTCTATTTTTTCAATAAGTTCAGCGCTCTTACTTTCATTCTTGTAAAAAGAAGCAGCTCCAAAGTCACTTATAAAACATTCAACGCTTTCATTCATTAAAATGTTGTGAGCATATAAATCACCGTGTGATATACCGCGATCATGCAAGTGATTCGCTGCGGCTGCAATAGCTCTTGCGACTTCTAAAATTTGTGTTGCTGTAAAAACTGTCTCCACCTTAAAAGTATCGCGGCTGCATGTTTCAAAATCAGGAGGCATTCCAAGATTGGAAAAAGAGGCTGGAATTAAATCCATAATTAAACCTTTCTTTTTATTTGGATGATTTTTTATTTCCCCTAATAATTTTCCAAGATTCGGATGAATCCCAGCCGCAATTGATACAAGCATTTCATCCTCGGGAAAACCATCGCTCGTTACTTCACCTTTATATAGTTTAATTGCAACTTCTTTTTTTAAAGAACCAGTTCTCCATATAGCCTTATAAATATGGCCCGAAGCCCCTTCGCCTAACAACTCTTCCAGTTCAAATTCCATCCAGTCAATCTCACTTAGTTTATTTTCAATTTTTGGGATGTAACCAATAGGATTACCAGAAAAAGCCAACCAAGAAAGTTTCGGTAATTCGAATAACCAATTAGGGAGCTCGTTAAATTGATTTGCTGAAATTCTTAATAGTTCAAGGTTCTTACAATTAGCCATTTCTTTTGGCAGGTTCGTTAACTTATTACCTGCTAGGGCTACCTTCTGCAAAGGTAAGCAGTTACCAAGGGAAGCTGGAAGTTCTACTATTTGATTGTTCGTTAAAATTAACCAACGCGTTGTAATAGGTAAAGCGTTTTCGGGAACAATATTTATCCGATTAGATTTAAAGCCAATCATACTGAGTTGTTTACAATCTGATAAAACAGAGGGCAATTCCGTAAATAGGTTATCTGAAAAAAAAACAATTTTCAATTTATTTAAACGACCAAAATCTTTAGGTAATTCTCTCAATTGATTTCCAGAAAGGTCCAAAACTTCAAGTGTCTCTGACAGAGAAAATATTTCGCTAGGAAATTCTTTTAAACCGCAGTTCAGCTTTAAATGTTTACTACCTTTTAAATCACCGGAAATTAACTGTTGCAAAGTATGCATGACTCCTAAAAAGGGTGAATTTACAAAGAATTCAGAAATAGTTTTATCAAGTTTCAACATTAATAACATTTATACATCGAAATAATTCGATAAATTTGTATTATGACCGGGAAGTTAGATTTAAAGAAGATTGAAAGAATTTCGAAAGCTTTAGGAGATCCATTTCGCTTAAAAATGATGGACATGATTAAGAAGCAAAAAAAGGGTTGTCAGTGCACCGCCATTGTTGAAACATTGGACCTTGCGCAATCAACTATATCCCATCACATTAAACAATTAGTGGATGCAGATCTTTTAATTGCTGAAAAAGATGGCCGTAATGCAAGCTATCAAATAAATAAAGAAATTTTGGGCGCCTACATTAAATTTCTGGCTCAGTACGAAAGTTAAAAAAATCCAATTAATATATCGATATTCTTCAATATATCGATTAATTTCTTTTCTTTGTGAAGTAAAAACTGATTAAAGAAAAACTATGGAAAACTTAAAAAACAAAATCTGCAAAAGTTTACCCTATTTCTGTAATGCCGGAATGCAGGCTCCGAAAATGGCAGTTAAACCAGAACCAAGGCAAGAGGAATCAAACATCACTATTAAAAACACTTCCAAACAAGCTCCCTGGTCTGTTTTTGGTGACGTGTATTGGCTATAAACTCGCTCTCATAAATTTTTAATAAACACTAATTACTCTTAACCATGAACAAGCAAACAAACGCTGCAGAAGGAAATCACAGCGATCAAATTATAAAACAGATTGTTGCTATTTGGGCTTCAAGAAATAAAGCATTTAGCGATTTCTTTAACAAATATCCTAACGAAGAATATTTGAAATCAATAGCGCCAGGCAAGAACAGATCTGTTTACCTTCTAGGACACTTAATTGCAGTGAATGATGGGATGATTCCCCTGTTCGGACTTGGTGAAAGACTATTTCCGGAATTGGAAGACTTTGTAAGTAAACCAGATAATACTTTTGAAATAGAAGTTACCATGAATGAGTTAAAATCAAAATGGGAAAAACTAAATGTAACGCTAAGTGATTTTTTCAACAAGATGACTACTGCTGATTGGATGGATAGACATACTACTGTTTCTGTTGAGGAATTTTCAAAAGAACCGCATCGCAACAAATTAAATGTTTTGCTTGGAAGAACGAATCACCAAAGCTATCATCTGGGTCAGTTAAATTTTTTAGTTGCAAAAGAAGCTATTCACCATAACTAAAATAATTATGAATACTACACAAACTACTACTCCCAATAGTAATTTTATTAAATCATTAATTAAAATTGCGAATCCGGACTGGACTATAGAACGAATTGAAGCTGAAGCACAAAAGAAATTAGCTGAATTGGCTAATCCTACAAACGATGATAATTGTGAATTTTGTTCTAGTTAAAACTCCTTAGAATAAATTTATCTTATACTAAAAAAAGCTCGTAAAAATTACGAGCTTTTTTTAGTATAAAGGTTTTAAAATGAATACTTCATTAATCAGTATGCTTGTCAATTAATTTATGGTACTGCAAGTAAGATGTAATTAAGATAACAAAGATAATTAGCGGAAATATAGACTGTCCGCCAAACCCGTCAACAGCAGTATGACTGACACAGGCTGAGATCATGACAACTCCGAAACCAGCATAAGCCCATTCTTTAACGCGCCCTTTTACCATTGGAAGAATAAGCGCAAGAGCTCCTAGCACTTTAAATACGGTAAGTAATACCCTAAAATAATCAGGATAACCCAAATGCCGGATTCCCTCAACGGCTACTTCTGTATGAGAGGTAAGTGCTGGCGCCACTCCTTCAAAAAGAAAAATAATTACGGTGCTTGTCCAATAAATGATTTTTGTTGTTTTAATTGCTGTCATATTTTTAGTTTTTTGTTATAACAAAGTAAGCGTTTTGTCAGACCACATACAAATACTACTTGAGTCAATTTACATGGGCAATTGCGACAAATAAAGGTTATTCTTTAGTTCTAACAAACAGCATCTTATTAAAACTAAAAAAATAATTAATCATCAAAATTAAAACAATGGAAATTCTAAAATTTAAAACAACAATTAATTGCAGTGGCTGTCTGGCGAAAGTAACACCTTTTTTAAACGACGAAAACGCAATTGAAAAATGGGACGTAAATATTGATACGCCAGAAAAAACTCTTACGGTAGAAACAAATGAAGCAGATGGAGATAAAATAATTGAAGCGGTTAAAAAGGCTGGCTTTCAAATTGAAAAAATGAGTGGGCGTTAAAGCGGAATAAGATAATCGCTTTGCGACGCCGACACGGATAAAACCTAAGTAGAACACGTCAACCTTTTATAATAGAAAAGCAAGCCGTTATAAAACAACAGCCTGCCCTTTTATTATCTAATCAAACTTAAAGTGTTATAACAAGATATTTAGAAGCGCTCCAAAATTTTTCAGGATCACTAATGATTAATTTCTCTACTGTTCTTCCGTTTTTAACTAAAGAAAAAGAACCTGTTGGATGTGTCGTAACAACTTTAATTCCTTTGCTATTAATAGGAATCTCAGTTACTTGCGTATAATCAATCTGTGTAAACATTTTTATATCCAAGTTATTACTCAATTTTGATGTTTGACCAATTCCTAAAAATCCACCTTGATTATCAATTAAATTCCATTGCTGCAAATGAGCCGATGTTTCAACAATATAGTAAGCTGTGTGCAACTCTTCCGATTGATTTCTGATAGTTTGCGATTGCGCCATGTTTTGATAAAAAAGCGTATCAATGACAACCATTAACTGTTCTATTTTATTATCCTTTTCTTTCAGTTGCTCGTTCAACAATGTTAATTCGTTGTATTTAAGCGTTAACTTCTTATTTAAAATGACTATTGTTTTTTCTAATTCCGTATTCTTGTTATTAGAACTATTATACTTGCGATGTAAATCTTTTAATTTTTTAGTATTTGCATCCATTAGTTTATTAATAGCCCTGATTTCTGAATTGATGCGTTCTTTTTGATTCAACTGCACCTCGTTGGATTTACCAGAATTCATTGAAATCAATCTTTGTTTTGTAGTAACGGAATCTAAATTCATCTCGATCTCATTAAAAGACATAATAAGGTCGTTCATCGTAGCATCTCTTTCTTCTAAGGCATTCAGGAGAGAATCCTTTTTACCATCGTTGTTTTTATCATTCCCCGGGCCACTGCAACCGGTAAAAATTAAGGCAATAGTAATTGCTGTAAAAATGTATTTTTTCATAATGTTATATACTAATAGTTTGAAAGACAAAGGATGTGATAAGCTAAGGGTATTTTGTTACACAAGCTTTGAGAAAACTTACAGATTTCACAGAATTTAACCGATTTATTAAACAATAGATTTATTAAGCCTCTTTTGAAAATTTAGAACATAAAAAAAAGACTGAGTTTATCAGTCTTTAATTTGAATATATTTTTAAAGTATTTTACCTATTTTTTCGCTTCACAACATTTATCCTTCTTAGTATCTTTATGCATTTTATGCATCATTGATTTCATCATTCCTTTTTTGCAACAGCCCATATCCATCATCATGGCGCAGGTTGACGAATCAACATTACACATATCAATAGTTTTACCCATCATTTTTCTACACATAGATGTATCTGACTTGCATCTTTCCATCATTTTATCCATCATCATGCTGTGCATGGAAGTGTCGGACATCATCATTCCCATCATACCATCTTTACCACCCATCCTTTTATGCTTATTAGCATGCAGAGAATCCATTAACTGTGTTCTACATTCTTCATCGTTTAACAAAGCTGAAATAACTTTTGCACGCGATTCTGGATTTTGAACCATATTTTCAGCACTAGGATTGTTACACTGAGCAAATAAAATCATTACTACTGCCGAAACTAGAAGAACTGCGATTTTTTTCATTTTGTTTTGTATTATAAGGTTAAAAAATATTTCTTGGCGCAAAACTAGGGCTCTTTAAAAACACAACAGATGATAATTGTCATAATGTTGTATGATATGGACCCCTTTTACCTAAAATTGTGATAACAAGATAAACCGATCATTGAATTACGAATGTTAAATGCTTGTTTAAACTGATTTGGGATTGAAAATTGATGATGATAATAAATAATTGGGCCACAAATCCCGTTTTTACTTTAGGATTTAGAACAATACTTAAGTTAATTTGTTACCTTGGTATTAAAATCAACACACATGAGAGTAATTTACAGTTTCTTACTTAGTATTTGTTTAGGCATTACAGTTTTTGCTCAACAAACAGTTAAACTAAACATCAATCATAAACTTAATTCTCAGCCGTTTTTAACAACGCTTACGGCTACTAATAACCTTGGCAATACATTTAAAACGAATCGTTTGGAGTACTATATATCCAAAATCACTATCATTCATGATGGCGCCCAAACAACGAATGCTACAGGTGTTTATGCGCTTGTTAACGCTGCGAGCTTAACATCAATAGACCTCGGTTCGTATACTACGATTACGAACGTAGAAGGAATTACTTTTGGAATAGGTGTTAACACCCCTGAAAATAATCAAGATCCAGCTTTATGGCCTTCGACTCATCCTCTATCACCCAAAAATCCATCTATGCATTGGGGTTGGGCCTCTGGTTACTTTTTTATAGCTATGGGTGGCGGTGCAGGTGCTTCTACAAATAACCCATACGAATTGCATGCTTTGGGAAATATTAATTATCATACACAAACAGTAACAGTAAGCAGTACTTTAATAGGCGGAGAAAAAATCATAAGCCTTGATGCAAACTATGAAGAAGCTCTTAAAAACATTAATGTGAATAATGGCTTAGTATTGCATGGGGAAACAGATGAATGCGTTACTATTTGTAATAACTTCAGAGATTATGTATTTGCGGCGGCGCAAACTACTATGAACACCGTTGGCATTAAAGAAAATTCTGTTGCAAAAAACAACGTGGTACTTTATCCAAATCCAAACACAAACGGTGTCTTTCATTTTAATAGTTTTGAATCACTAAACACGACTACACATTTGAAAATTATAGATGTAAGCGGGCGAATCATTCTTGAAAAATCAGTTTCTGAACTTGGAAGAAATCAAATTGAATTAAAAAACAAAGGTGTTTATTTTGTTTCACTTCTAAATCAGAATGAGATTATAGTAACACAAAAAGTGATCGTTCTTTAAGATACAATGTTTATTAGAAAAAGAATCTTAAAAACCAGCCTTTCTTCACTTTTTTTGGTTCTTTTATTTACAACCTGCCACGTTGTAACACGCCTGTTTAGGAGTGAAAAATCAACTGTTGTAGTTCCTGAGTATTTCCCTGAGATACCCTACCCAGCAGACAATACATACAGTGCCGACAGGTGGAAATTGGGAAAACTATTATTTCATGATGTAAATCTTTCACGTGATAAAAGCATTAGTTGTAGCTCTTGTCACAAACAAGAGTTTGCATTTAGCGATACGGTTGCTTTAAGTACTGGTTTCGAAAACCGACCCGGAACCCGCAATGCCCCAACACTCGGCAATGTTGCCTACCACCCCTACTACATAAGAGATGGTGGCGTTGCTACACTTGAAATGCAAATTTTAGTTCCAGTACAAGAGCATAACGAGTTTAATTTTAATATTCTTGAAATTGCAGAACGCCTGCAAAAAAATAAATTATACACCGACCTCAGCAAAAAAGCATACAATCGGGAACTTGATTATTATGTAATTACGCGGGCATTGGCTAATTTTGAACGCAGTATGATTACCAGTAACAGTCGATATGACCGCTATTTTTATCAAGGTAAAAAGTATGCATTAAATGAGAGTGAAATACGGGGTATGAATTTATTTTTTAGCGAAAAACTAGCTTGCACAAAGTGCCATGTTGGAATTAATTTCACTAACTACTCTTTTGAGAATAATGGTATTTACGAAAAATACAAAGACATTGGGAGGAAACGTCTCACACAAAAGGAAGAAGATTTAGAAAAATTTAAAGTGCCAACATTACGAAATATTGCCCTCACGGCTCCTTACATGCATGATGGTTCATTTTCCAATTTAGAAAAAGTAATTGAACATTATAATTCTGGAGGAAAAACAAACCCAAGGAAAAATAATCTAATAAAACCACTTGATCTTTCAGCACAAGAAAAAGCGGATTTAATTCATTTTTTAAAAACGCTTACAGATGAAGAATTTATTAGGGATAAAAAATTCAAATAAAGAAAAGGATGAAGACTAAACTAACACTCGTTACCTTTCTTATTCTATTTGTTGCATTTAATAGTTGCAAAAAAGATCCTGAAGTGCCTAAACCTGAAGTTCTTAATCCTGATGAGCACGAACACGTTCACCACGATACAACGCCGTCTTCTATAACTACTGGTGCCTTTCCAATACCGAATCTTGCAAATGACAACAAACTAACGGTTGAAGGTGTGTTGCTTGGTAGAATGTTATTTTATGAAAAGTCTCTATCCCAAGATAACTCCATAAGCTGTTCCTCTTGTCATAATCAATCAAATGGCTTTAGTGATTCGGCAAAGTTTTCGCTTGGAGTTAATGGCTCGAGAGGAAAAAGGCAAGCAATGGCAGTTTTTAATATGGCTTGGAATAGTAACGGATTTTTTTGGGACGGAAGGGCGCGTTTATTAAGAGATCAATCACTTATGCCTATTCAAGATCCATTAGAGATGCATGAGACTTTACCTTCAGTAATTGCAAAATTACAAACCAAACATGTATACGAACATCAATTTATAAAAGCCTTTGGATCGGAGGAAATAACTTCTGAAAAAATCTCTTTGGCTTTGGAACAGTTTATGAATTCTATTGTATCTACCAACTCTAAATTTGACCAATCGCTTGCAGGAACATTTACTCTTACTGATAGCGAAGAAAGAGGTCGCAAGTTGTTTTTTGGAGAATACAACAAATATTTTCCAGAATCGTCAGGAGCGGAATGTTCTCATTGTCATGCCAACATAACTTTTGAAAACGATTTATATATGGATAACGGTTTAGACAGTGACGCATCTCTGACTGACATTGGCAGAGAAAAAGTAACCCAAAAAACTTCCGACAGAGGTAAATTTAAAGTGCCCAGTTTAAGAAACGTTGCCATTACTGCACCTTACATGCACGACGGCAGATTTAAAACTCTTGAAGAAGTGGTAGATCATTATAATACGGGACTTGTCGCTTCTTCGCACATAGATCCAGCACTTGAAAATACCAGAGGAACAGGGTTAATGTTAGATGCGCAAGAGAAGGCTGATTTGATAAATTTCTTAAAAACGCTCACTGACGAAACTTTTAGAACAAATCCGGCTTATGGGAATCCGTTTTAGTGAGCTTAGAATTCTAGTATTTTTAGATTTGCCTTTCTAACACCCAAACTTAAAACCGATTTTCGCTCGTTTTTACACCAAAATAACGCTTGGTTTCCGAAAAAAGGTGTATTTTTACACTCTGTTTTAGAAAATTATTCTAAAATCGAAAAGGTCCTGTGGCCGTCCTGATAGTTATCGGGAGGCTGTCTCAGCTCTACAAAAGCTGCGGCTGCGTTTCAGGCACAAAGCAGAAAAGCTTCAAAAATCAAAATGGTCCTGTGGCCGAGTGGCTAGGCTCAGCTCTGCAAAAGCTGCTACAGCGGTTCGAATCCGCTCGGGACCTCCCAAACAGACAAACGCCTATTGTTCGAACAATAGGCGTTTTTTTATAGCAAAAAATCGGCAATTTCGAGTTTCAGGCTCAATTTCAGTTCTTTTTAAGATAATTAAGCTATTTAGTGAAGGTGTATAATGTCGTTTACGTTCGAATCCTATAGGGTTACTATTAGGGAGTCTGAGAAGCTTGTTCTTATGATAGTCGTGCGGATTTTATTAAATTAAACTCTCAAATTTCGCAATAAAATCTCCAGAGAATATTGGATTACCTCATAGCCTCACGCCAATCACTAAAATATCGTCAGTCTGTTCGGTTTCATCTTTCCAGTTTTCTATAAAATCATCAAGCAAATGCTCCTGTTCCAGCATAGATCTATCCCGAATGCTTAATAAAATTTCTTTAAAGGCTTTTTTTTTTAATTTCTTTCCTTCTTTTCCTCCGAAAGTGTCGGCATAGCCATCAGAAAATATATAAAACGTATCTCCTTGCTTCATTTCAATTTCATAGCTACTGAACTGTTCATCATCTTGTGTAAATCCTCCAATTGCTTTTTTAGTTGCTTTAATTTCTTCGACATTATTTTGTCCAGTGCGGATGATCCATAAGGGCCTGTTCGCGCCGGAAAATTTTACAATTCGATTAGCGACATCAATGGAACAAAGTGCAATGTCCATACCATCGCTGGTAGATTCGACAATTTCGGATTGTTTAAGTGAAGTTTTGATTCCACGGTTAAGTAATTGCAAAATCTCTGCCGTGTCAGCACTTTGTAGAACAGCGGTCTCCAATTTTTCGGAACCAATCATGCTCATTAAAGCTCCCGGTACACCATGTCCAGTGGAATCAGCTGCTGCAATGAAAACGGAGTGTTCCGTTTTGTGAAAGAAATAAAAATCACCACTTACAACGGCTTTAGGTTTGTAAAGAACAAAACAATTGGGTAAAGAACGATAAATTTCTTCTTTCTTAGGCAGCTTGGCTTCCTGAATTCGCCTGGCGTAGGCTATAGATTGCGTAATTTCTAAATTCCTTGTCGAAATAACTTTCTTCAGCTCAGCTTGTTTACTCACAAAATAATAAAGCAGAACATAGATCAATACAGAGATTCCGATAATGTTCTGGAAAATAAAAACGTCGGTAAAGCTTTCTGAAATATTAGCTTCGAATGTTTTTTCGGCGACGCTGTTTATTTCAAAAGCAAAGATTACGATTGTCAAATAGACTACAAACCAAATCAACGAATGCTTTACCTCATAAAATACCAGAGCTCCGATGGGCGAGAGAATTGCCCAAAGAATCACCGAACCAGATGCAACGAAGCCCCCAAGAGTAATTTGTAAGCACAGTGGGAGAATAAGAATTAGGAAGATCTGACTGAAACGAAAAAAATTATAACGCTTGGTCATAATAAAAACATACGCACTCGCCAGTGATAGGATTCCATAAAAAAAAGGTATCGTTGCCGGGCCATAAATTCCATTAAAAAAATAGACCACGCCCCATATCATTCCCGTAATAGCAAACAGGAATGACATGAAAAGAAGTGTCGACTTTTTAAGTTTCGCATCCTCCGAATCGTCTGAGTGATGAAACTCACCAATGATATTTTTGACTGCTGAGGTTATTTTACTTATACCGGCAGAATTTTGACTTCCCAGAGTTTGTATGTTTTCCACGTTTTTTGGTATTTTTAATATTCCTGTTATTCTAAAAGGGGCGCAAATATAATACAACTTGAATAGGCTTTATCGATTTGATGACAAATACGAAAGTTAATTTTTCATATTATGGGAAAAGCAGCTGAGAGTTGGGCGCAGGAATTTATTAATATTGATGTTCATACAGATGATTAATTTTCACGATTTCATAATCAGTAATTCTTCTTTTAAGAAGTTATTATTAAACAATCTGGAGTTTGTTCAGTACGACTGTCCTATTAACATTGACGTTTTACCTGTGTGGACGCAGCATGATTATATCGTACACGTCATCAGCGGGGAAAAAAAATGGCAGACAGAACATGGAACAACAATAGCTAGTGCGGGACAGACATTCTATATTAAAAAAGGAGCCCACATAATACATCAATACTACAAAGAGAAATTCTGCCTTCTTCTTTTCTTTGTTAAAGATGAGTTTAAAAATTTATTACAAATGGATTACTCCAAGCTAAGCCCGAGCTTAGAAAAGGAAAACAAGCCTGTTATTTTGTATGAAATTAAAGATGACCCCTGGATAAAGAACTATTTTCAATCCATACTAAGTTATTTTTTAGCAGATATGTCTCCGTCCTCTTCCTTGCTCGAAATTAAGTTTCGTGAATTTATGCATGTATTGGCTCAGAACAAAGATAACCATGCCATTCTCAGACATCTTATTTCAGAAGGAGGAAACGACGAATTAAAATTCCGGGAAATAATGACGTCCAACTATATGTATAATCTGGGCCTTGAGGATTATGCAAACCTGTGTTCTAAGAGCTTGTCTTCCTTTAAACGCACTTTTGAAAAGATGTTTGGAACCACGCCAGGAAAATGGTTGTTGGAATCAAGGCTGCAAAGAGCGGCTTCATTATTAACTCACTCAGATTTAAGTATAACTCAGGTAGCCTTTGAAAGCGGCTTTGAAGACCTGTCACATTTCAGCCGGAGCTTTAAAATACGTTTTAAAATAGCGCCTTTAAAATACAGGCAAAGCCCCTAAAGAGCGATTTCTCCTTACTTATTCTATTTTTTGAACTCAGGAATCAAATTTTTGAACCTCAGAGCAAATTAGTAGTGCTTTTAAAAGCGGAACTTTGTCCCGTGAAAATTTAAGCACGCTAATTAATTATTAAATGATAGAAATAATAAAACAACCATGGAATTGGGCCGTAGCAGGGATTTTAAGCGGTTTGATTGTTCCGGCATTGCTTTTGCTAGGCAATAAAAAACTTGGCGTATCATCCACGTTCCGTGACGTTTGCGCAATGTGCGTTCCGTCAGATGTTCCTTTCTTTAATTACGATTGGAAAAAAGGAATCTGGAATATGTTTTTTGCCATGGGACTTTTGCTTGGAGGTTTTCTTGCCACACAATTTTTATCTTATCCTCATAATATTGAAGTAGCTGAAGACACAAGGACTTTATTATCCACTTACGGGATAGATGATTTCAGTCAAATGATGCCATCACAACTATTTGGATTCGAAAATTTATTCACGTTCAAAGGTTTTATCTTTTTCATATTAGGGGGATTTTTGGTTGGCTTTGGAACCAGGTACGCAGGTGGTTGCACTAGCGGGCATATTATTATGGGCTTATCGAACCTGCAAATACCGTCTCTTATTGCAACATGCTTTTTCATGATTGGAGGAGTTTTTTCAGCAAATGTTTTATTGCCCCTTATTTTTAAATTTTTATAAACTATGCAAAACATCAAGTATCTAATCGTTGGGGTTGTTTTTGGAACCGTATTTGTGAAAGCCGAAATTCTCAGTTGGTTCCGTATCCAAGAAATGTTCCAAATGCAGTCTTTTTTTATGTACGGGGCAATGACAACCGCAGTGAGCGTGGGAATACTCTCTGTTTGGCTTATTAAACGTTTTAAACTAAAAACAATTAATGGTGAGCCAATTACTTTTGAAAATAAAAAATTTAGTAAAGGCCAGATTTACGGTGGACTCGTTTTCGGAATCGGCTGGGCTATTACCGGCTCTTGCCCTACGTCGTTATTTGTTCAAATCGGAAGTGGTTTTCTGGCAATTACTCTCACGTTCTTAAGCGCTCTGGCAGGCACCTGGGTGTATGGCCGTTTCAAAGAAAAATTGCCCCACTAAAAAAGTAACATGAATCGGATATTCAAGTTAATTCGTAAAGCAATTATCCTGAGGTTTTATTTTACTGACGCAAGAAAATAATTTTATTACATGGAAAAACAACTGAAAAAAATCAGCGAACAACAGAAAGAATCCTGGAATAAATTTTCCCCCGGATGGGAAAAGTGGGATGAACTGTTTATGTCATTTTTAAAACCAATGGGGAATGAAATGATTGGCCAACTCCAACTCAAAGAACATGACGTGGTATTGGATATCGCGGCAGGAACAGGGGAGCCGGGCCTAAGCATTGCTCAAAAATTGAGTAATGGAAGCGTGATCATTACGGACCTATCCGAGAACATGCTTGAGATTGCCATAAGAAATGCAAAAAGAAGAGGGATAATAAACATCAAGACCTATGCGTGCGATGTTTCAAAATTGCCCTTCGCCGATAACTCCTTTGACGCGATCAGCTGCCGCCTTGGATTTATGTTTTTCCCTGACATGATACTGGCGGCTAAAGAAATGCTGCGTGTTCTTAAACCTGGGGGGCGAATCTCAGCATCTGTATGGAATATTCCTGCGAAGAATTTCTGGATTACCGCTATGATGGGTCCCATTAGTAAGTACCTAAATTTACCGCCAGCACCAGAAGGTGCTCCCGGAATATTCAGATGCTCTAAGGAAGGTTTAATGGAGGATCTCTTTATCCAGGCTGGATTTAAAAATATAACTCTGAAAGAAATTGAACAACAACTCGATTGCAAAACTACCGATGTGTACTGGAACATCATGACCGAAGTGGCAGCTCCCGTTGTCGAGGGGCTCGGCAAAGCTGATACCTGGATGGCAGAGAAAATAAAAACGGAAGTTTTCCAGGTCGTGAATCAAAAATATCCGCAGGGAAATATCCTGATGGATTCCAGCGCTTTGCTAATTTACGGCGAAAAATAATTTTAACTCAGGAACATTACAGTAATTACTTAAATAAACAAAAAAACAACAACATGACAAAATCGAAAGCATACCTGGAGATCACATTAAATGTGGCTGCAGAAAACAGAAGTTCAGCGGGATTGGTGTATACCAAATACAAGCAGCCATTCCTGGATAAAGCAAAAGGAGCTTTATCAAAAGAGTTATTAATTAGAGATCAGGACGTGCAGGTTTTGCACGGTTTTGATACCGAGCAAAATGCATCTGACTATTTGAAGAGCGAGCTTTTTTCTGCTGATATAGTTAAAGACTTATCTCCTTTATTGAAAAGCGACCCTGAAATGAGGATTTATTCAGTAGCTTAAATTGTTTTCTGTAACAAAAAAGAGTCTTGAATTATTCAAGACTCTTTTGTATGTTTTAAACGCTTTAAGTATTAATTCACATTTTTTTGGCTTTAACCAAAATACAAATAATTAGCGTGAATTATACAACTCATTCTGGAAGTACTGGAAAAACAAGACTAATTTCGACTTGATGTTTGTCACGCACCCGTCAATTTAAAATAATCATATAAATCAGCAAGTTTCCGCATGTCTTCTAACAATTCGTTCGAAATCAGTATGTCCGGGACCTCGATAAAAGAGGAAAAGCCGCCCCTAAGGGTGGTTTTTTTTACGAACAGGAATCGGGCCTTGCTTAAATGGTAATGAAGTAAAAAATAAAAAAACATAAGCTTTTCGCTTGGATTGCGGTATTTTCATAAAATAACAAAGACCCAAAATATATTGGGGCCTTTACTTTTATCGCAACGGAATTGATTAATTCACCACAATTTTTTTTACCGCGGCACCCGAACCATGTTTGTTTAATGCAAAATAAACTCCGGGTTTCAGGTCGTTAAATTCAAAAAAATCACGTTATTAATCTAATGTTCATTTCCGGTCAGTACCGCTTTTAAAAACCGACCCCCTACCCCTAATAGCGCGGGTTTTATTTTCGTGTGTGCTACTCAATCAAAACCTGGCCGAAGTTGTGTCGGTTTTAGATCACAAATAAATGAACTGTTCTATTCTTCATTTTGCCCTTCGGTGTTCTCATTTATTTATTCGGCAGCGCTGAATATCCTTGAATGCTTAAATAACAACTATTACTCCACAATTATTTTAATAGTCTTTGAACTACCGTTTTCTTGCAACGATAAAAAATACAATCCTTTGCCATATGGGCTCAGATCAATGACGATGCTATTATTGCTAAAGGATGTTGGTTCTATGTTCTTCTTTAAGACCGTTCTTCCAGAGATATCTGATACAGTGATTTGGCTTAATTCTACCCCAGAGTTTAGTGTTACCACACCATTGGTAGGATTCGGAAAACAAGAAAAAAGATCAGTGTCATAAGCGCCCACACCAGTCGTTAACAAACTTACATTAGTCGAGTAAATACTATTAGAACCTGCCATATATTTTATCTGGGCCCCCACTAAAATTTTATTGCCAGACTGACAAATTGATTTGAAATCTGTCATATAGGGATCTAGGCCAGCGTAGTTCAAACTGCTCCAGTTCGCACCAGCATCAGTAGACCTGTATATTTGAGTTATAAAACCCAAAACGCTGGGATCATATACACTACCCACGGCAAGAACTTCATTGGTAGATGTCGTTAACAGGTCATAGATTTGAACATCATTCGGAATTCCATTCGCGGAATACGTCCAGTTAATAGCATCAAGGGATGAAAACATGCTGCCAACGTTCCCTGCACTATTCGAGGTAGCGAGCAAAAAAGTTCCCCCAATTTTGCAGAACGCATTTAAAAAATTCTGCGAGCTAGGTGGTACCCCGGTAATTGGCAAACTAACCCAGGTTGCACCATCGTCGGTTGATTTATATATTTTGGGCAAATAAGGCAGATATAGCGTTCCGACCGCGTACAATTCTGATGGAGAAACAGAAAGCAGATCGAAACCAGAAAAATTACTTAGAATGCCTGAACCCGAAGGGGTCCATGTGATGCCATCTGTAGAAGAATAAATGCCGGTGCTACTCCCGGAGCTGTTCTGAGCAGTAAGGATCATAGAGGTTCCTGTAGAGCAAATTTCGTTGTAAAGAATATGTGCGGGATTAATGCCGGTAAAGGCTACACTGCTCCAGCTGACACCTTTGTTGATAGACTTATAGGCTTGTGGCGTCCAGCTCGACGTATATAATCCCCCCACCGCATAAACATCGGTAGAAGTTACACTGCATATCGACTGAGCAATGAAACTACCTTGCACGCCAGTGTTTGATGGGTTAAAAATAACTTGTGCGTCCAAAGCTTGGCTTGCAAAAACAACGAGTGAAATGAGAAATATTCTTTTCATAAAATTTAATTTATAAGTGATTTTCATGCGGGGTTCAGAAATTGTGAAATAAAGATAATCTTTATATTTGTAAATTTTTAATGGTCTTGACTTAACAAATTCGCTTAATTCAAAACTACAAAAGTCTTTTTATTATAAATCCTTCTACTGACCGAACGATTGTTCCCATTCACTACCGAAACAACTATTTCCTTTTCTATCGAACAAACAAAAACAACAATTAAAATTTTAGACCTGTTGGGCAAAGAAGTAAAACCCGTCATTACCACTCAATTCAAGGAAGTAGCTATTGAAAAAGGAAACCTTAAAGAAGAAATTTATTTTTGCAGCTTACGAATGAAAAGAAAAATATGCTGAATAAAAAAATAGTAATTCAATAAGATTGAAATTCAAATGGCTTGATCGTGTTATAGAAATTTAATTCCTCTTCTTTTCAGAAAAACTAACGCAACTGTGTTTAATTTTTTGACTCTGAATTTCATATACTAATAGGATATTGATTTCAATTGAGAGTTAGGATTGAAGTTTTTGAATAAAATACACCATATTCACCAATTCACTCCTTAATAATTTTTGTTCTGTAAATTATTTGGTTTTTATTCCTTACTATAAACAAATAAAGACCATTCTCTTCGTTTTGTAGTTCGAGATGTATTCGATTCTCTTCTATTCTTTTCTTCTGAACCAATCCCCCCTAGCATTGTAAATTTCCAACATATTAGCCCCGCTCTTTGCTTCATTTTCCAAATAAAATTTTCCATTACCAGGATTCGGATATATGCGTATGTTTTTTTCAACATTTACATTTTCTTCTAACCCAACACAAGAGCTTACGTTTGTATTTGTGCTTGACATACAGCCGTTGTTCAAATCGGTAACCGTCATCGTATATACACCCTGCTGACTTGTTTGATAGGTGGAAGCTGAGGTTGATGTTGGAGGTAATAAAACGCCATAACGACTCCAAGCAGTTGCGTTTACCGGCAAGTTTGTTGGATAAATTGAATTCGGTGGAATTCCCGAAGTACTTAAATTAGTTAATACTACATTTTCGTTGGCACAAGGATTTAAACCACCTGTGCCAATAATTGCTACTGGCTTATAAGTGTTTTGATACATTGGTATAATACTACTGCTCATACATACATTATTTGTATTTGTTACCGTAAGTGTATAAGTATTAATTAAGGTGTACGTTGTATTTGCAGTATAAATTGAAGCAGCTAAACTGTTACCAATCACTACATTTGGAAAGGGTGAACCAATCGCTATCCATTTAAATTCAGTGTTGCTTGTAGAAGAAAAAGCTATAAGCTCAACACTCGGCGTTTTACAATCTAATATTTGTCGTGGTACAAGTGCCCCGATATCTGGTGGATTAATATTTTGTAGAATAGACAAGGGTAATCTTAAATCACACAAAGTGTTGTTATCTCTAACAATAACTATGTAGAAGCCCGGGGAGTTAATTGAGTAAGTGCCAACACCACTGAGAGATCCAGTAGGAATTTGGGTGCTTCCAAATGGCGCAAGAATTGTATAAGATAAAGGCCCTCCAGAAACAGGACTTGTTATGAAATTTGTTAAACTAATAACCGTTAAGGATTTTGAATTGCAGCCAAGTATAAAATTATTACTACCAACTAAGCTACCTGTAGGAATTCCAGAACCACCCGAAACAGTAAATGTTTTATGCGTTTTGCAACCACTTGAATTATCTGTGACAAAATGCGTATAAGTGCCAGGAGCTGAGGGGGTGTAATTTCCAGTTGAATAAAATATCGGTCCTCCTAAAGGAGACAAGAAACTATGCGTAATATTGAGTGATGGATTTGCACTTGCTGATACAGTTGCAGCTGAACCAGGCGTGCAGGATATAGTTTGACTTAATGGACTAATTGTAGAAGTAGGTACATTGAAGTTACTACCAATCACTGTCACCTGACTTACACTCAGGCTATCAGCAGTTGCGGTTACCGTATAGGTCCCTGGTAAAGTAATTTTCACTAAAGCGCCAGAAAAGTTTGCAGGACCCGTCCAGCTATATGTTACTGGGTTTAAATAAGTACTCCACACGACTAATTTAATCGTGTCATTCACACAGGTTATGCTGTTAGATTGAGTAATATTCAGAATGTTAACATTGAGTTGCGCCTTTGAAAATAAAGCCGCTAGTAGTGTGCTAAAAATTAGTATTGATTTTTTCATGATCAGTTGTTTTAGATTGGTGAATAGTTAACGAAGACAAAACTATATCAAACTAAAATGCATTCATAATTGTAAATTGCTTGTAAATATTTGAGGATTATTGATTTTTGCAAAAGGAAGGGCGACTGTATCAAAACCGATGCTGCTTTTGCAGATTTCGCAAAACACTCAAACGGAAAAACTGGATGATACGAAAAGTTTATCTCCGGGTAGAAAAAAACTAAATAAACAAGAAACAATTAGAACAGAAACTTGAACAAAGTTTTTTTATACCCTCACGCCAATAATT
Organism: Aurantibacillus circumpalustris; assembly: GCF_029625215.1. GTDB lineage: Bacteria > Bacteroidota > Bacteroidia > B-17B0 > Aurantibacillaceae > Aurantibacillus > Aurantibacillus circumpalustris. The sequence continues at coordinate 1,853,256 of NZ_CP121197.1, read as the reverse complement.
GTTATATCATCTACTTTCTAATTTGCTAATTCTTTTTGATAAGATAATTTTTCTCAAGCCTCGCGCCATGAGTGCCTTCAAAATAAAAAACTACGGAACTGTCTAGGAATTTATTAAAGGAACTGAAAGGTTAATTCAATTTAGTTATTTTTCATATTCCAAAATTTTGTGGTCCGCTTCTGGTACAAATTATGTCAGGAACCATTTAAACATTTCAGAATCTTAAGCTTATATTTAATTTTGCAATCGAAATCAACTTTGTTAATAGTTGCTCGGGTTCTTTCACCGAAAAAATAATTTTGGCAAGACCACCTGATACTAAAGCGTCCTAATAAACCCAATTTTTACCGCCTATGTAAAATCAGGTATTTATCCCTAAATCCCAAATCATTTTTAGCACCTTTAGTCCTCTAAACCTAATCACATGAAAACAAAACATTTTATTACTGCAGTTGTACTTGTGTTTTTATTAGCAAGTTGCGGATCAAAAAAAGTTGAAGAAGAAACAAGCGTTAAAGAATCTCCTGCAAAGGAAATTGATTTCAAATTGTTTTTTAAGAATGCCGATAAGGCCACCTTTCGCGTTTCAGGCGACGGGAAATATTTTTCTTACCGGGCAGACTACAAAGGCAAAATGAATATTTTTGTACAAGAAGCCGTTGTTGGAGCAAAAGCTATTCGTGTTACAAGCGACACATTAAGAAGTATTAATAGATATTTTTGGAAGGGAGATAGAATTGTTTATCAGCAGGATATTGGCGGTGACGAGAATTTTCAACTATTTTCAGTTAACCCAGATGGAAGCGACGCGATTGGCCTCACTCCTTTTCCTGGTATCCGTAGTGAAATTATGGACGATCTAAAATTTGTAAAAGGTCACGAAGATGATTTAATAGTGACCATTAACAAGCGCAACAAAGAATATTTTGATCCTTATCTTCTCAATATTAAAACAGGAACACTCACCTTATTATTCGACAATAAATTAAATTACGATTCATGGCACACAGATAATAATGGCGTAATAAGACTTGCTACTAAAACAGATGGCGTAAACATCACTTATAATTATCGCGATACTGAGAAAGACGCCTTTAAAGAATTGTTAACAGTATCATTCAAAGAATCATTTAATCCAGCAGGGTTCGATGCCTCTAATAAAATAATGTATGTGCTTAGCAACATTGGCCGTGACAAAGTATCACTTGTAGAGTTTGATCCAATTGCAAAAAAAGAGATAAAAGAAATTTACGCCAACCCTGATTACGATTTGAGCGGCATTGACTATGACAGACAGAAAAATGTTTTGGTGAGTGTACAATGGAATGGAGAAAAAGACGAAAGACATTTTTTTGATAAAGAGTGGAAGGGCGTTCAGGAAAATTTAGAGAATAAATTTAAGGGGTACCAAGTATATGTCAGCGCTTACGATAATCAAAAAACGAAAGCGATTGTTTGGACCGGCAATGATAAGCTTCCTGGAAAATATTATTTGTATGATTTTGCTAACAAAAACACCACCGAAGTAGCAAATGCATGTCCTTGGTTAGATGAAGAAAACATGGCGGAGATGAAACCCGTTTCTTATAAGAGTCGCGATGGTCTTACTATTCATGGTTATCTCACCATTCCAAAAGGAAGTGAAGGAAAAAATTTACCAGTGGTTATTAATCCGCATGGTGGACCCTGGGCTAGAGATCGCTGGGGTTACAGTTCTGAAGCTCAGTTTTTGGCTAACAGAGGTTATGCCGTATTGCAAATGAACTTTAGAGGGAGTACTGGTTACGGAAAAAAATTCTGGATGGCTTCGTTTAAAGAATGGGGTAAAAAAATGCAGGATGATGTTACCGACGGTGTACAGTGGTTAATTAGCGAAGGCATTGCAGATCCAAAACGTGTTGCTATTTATGGAGGAAGTTATGGCGGTTACACTACACTCGCCGGCATTTGTTTTACACCCGATTTATACGCTTGTGCAGTGGATTATGTCGGCGTAAGTAATTTGTTTACGTTTATGAATACCATCCCTCCATATTGGAAACCTTACTTAGATCAGTTTCATGAAATGGTAGGTGATCCTAAAAAAGATAGTTTACTTATGGCCGAAGCTTCTCCCGCTTTGCATACAGATAATATTAAAGTGCCTTTATTAATTGCTCAGGGTGCTAACGATCCAAGAGTTAACAAAGCCGAAAGTGATCAGATTGTAGAGGCGCTAAATAAAAGAGGTGTTGTTGTTGATTACATGGTAAAAGACAATGAAGGCCATGGTTTTCATAATGAAGACAATCGTTATGATTTTTATGGTGCCATGGAGAAGTTTTTTGACAAACATTTAAAAGGACCGAAGCCTATGGCAAACTAATGTCAAAAATGTAAAAGGGAAGATGGAAAATGGAAGATCTATTAGGTAAACGTTTAACTATTTCTTTTTTGAAATATACCTTTTGAAAATTTAATCCTCGGGACAAAATTGTTTCGGGGATTTTTTGTTCATTACATCGTTTAGCTTCGCGAATAGCGTGTTTTTATTTTGATAGGGTATTGGAGCATATAAATCCTGCGGAGTATGTCATCAAGCCGATTCCGAAAAATTTGAATTCTTCACCCAATAGATTATATTTGATTTAAAATATAACTATCATGGAAATAAATTTTTTAATTCTACTCGTAGCAACCTTAGTTCCTTTGGTTGTAGGTTTTGTTTGGTACAATCCTAAATTTGGTTTTGGTGCTGTCTGGATGAAAGCCACAGGTGTTACCGAAGAAAGTGCAAAAGGCGCAAACATGGGTCTGATTTTTGGACTTACTGCTTTGTTCTCATTTTTTATTGCCTTTATGATGCAGAGCATTGTGATCCATCAGTTCGGTACATTCGGACTTTTAAGTCAACAACCTGATTATGCCGATCCAAATTCTGAATCGAGCATGATATGGAAACGCATTCTTGAATTATATGGTAACAGTTACCGTACCTTTAAGCATGGTGCTTTTCACGGTACCTTAACTGGAATTTTTTTGATAACACCAGTGATTGCTATCAATGCAATGTTTGAACGTCGCGGGTTTAAATACATTGCTATTAATGGTGGTTACTTTACAGTGTGTTTAGCCTTAATGGGCGGCATTATTTGTGGGTTTTCATAGACTTATTCAACTTACAAATTTTTTGAAAGGGTAATTTAATTAAACCTTGAAGCAGTTGTAGATTTATTTATACTGTCTGGTCAAAATTCGTAGAAGAATTGGTCCAGGATTTCACCTCTATAACTAACGGCTTGGTGCGAAAACAACCATTTACAAATGGGAAACGCTATTTGTTGTCGGATAATCAAAGATAATATTAATATAATACAATTGTACCGTTCCAAATCCGCAGCTAGGCGGTTCCCACAACATTTAGTTTTAATGTGTTAGGAATCAAATTTTGAACCGTCCCATTCAACGCCTGGGGGGAATAATTCTGTTTTTCTTTTCCGCATTTCTAAAGCAATCGAAGCACTATTTCCTCCTTGCTCTTCAAGTTTTGAAATAATATTGAGATAACTTTTTTCATCTCTGTTTTGACTGAGTTTAAAAACGTTCTCAATTTTCTCTGCCCTAATTTCGAACCCAACAATCGCTGGCATCATTTTATCTAAAAATTTGTCAGGAAGATTGTCATAAAAAGTTAGTGACTGCGTATTGCCTTTTTCAAATTTCAGTGTGAGTTTTCGCATAAACTTTATTAATTCATCATTCGACATAAAATTTATTTGTCCGCCAATATGAACACTCATGTAATTCCAAGTTGAACCAATTTGTGGATTGCTATACCAAGAAGCGCTCACATAACAACTTGGCCCGGTAAATACAAGTAATGCATTTGGGTTTTCCATGAAGGCTTTATGATGGTCTGTATTTCGCATAAAATGTCCTTGCAAAAATAACTCACCATTTTTTTCTTCGAGTAAAAGTGGAATCTGTGTTGCAACTTGTTTACCAGATAAATTGCTTCCTGTCATAAACGCAAACGGATTCTCTTCTATAAAATCCAAAATTGTTTGTTTGTCCTTTTCTTTGAAGTATGAAAAATTGTACATATTTATTTGTTTTCAGTTGTGTGAGTGGTAATGCAACTAAGGCTATCCAAAGCCTTAGTGCGAAACCAAACATTTACAAATGGGTAAATGAATTTATTCTCGGCTACCCAAATATAAACCAATTTTTAAATTATAACCAGTTTTTGCAGCTGTCTAAATTGACAAGTAGAAGCCTTATTTTTGGAGAAGAACTTAAAAGAATTACCTCCCAATAAACTAATTTAGTTGAATTCTCTGATCAACGAATTACAACAATTTTTTTGGTAGCGATTTTATTTTCGGTATCCCCGCTTAAAAAATAAACGCCGTTTGGAAGTTCGTCAATTATCCCCCTAAAATTTGTTGAAGGAGATAAAGAAACCGTTCGGATGATTTGACCCATTTCATTTGTAACACTAAGCTCTATGGAAGAAGCAGATTGAAGCGTGAAAGAACCGTTATTCGGATTGGGATAAATAACAATTGGCTTATCGTAAAAACCATTTTCACCAAGACCATCGCAAAGATTCGGGGCTACTGCAATTGTTGCGGTCGATCTACAACCGTTAGCATCTTGCCCCGTAACCGTGTAGGTTGTGTTAAGGAACACGTAGGCCTGTATGCTTGTAGAAACGGAATTAGTGAAAGGGGATGTCCAACTATAAGTGCTGGCTCCGGACGCTGTAAGGGTGATATTTTCACCGACACAAGCCTGAGGGTTACTGTTCGTGAGAGTAATGATAGGGGTTACTACAGTGACAGTGATAGCCGTTCTAATGCTGCTAACGACGCCACACCCAAAATCTTCTACGTATAAGGTCGTATCGGCAAAAAGTGGGCCCACTGTAAAACTGCTACCCGTGCTCAGAATAGTAGTTCCTGCGAGAGAAGAATACCAGTTTCCACATGTGGTAGATAATTTTGCTGTATCTCCCACACATACCAAGTGGCCAGAGGGTGGAGTAAGGTCAATTGGCGGACCTGGATTGCAATCTGTGAGTTTAATAAGAACCGCATCTGCCGCTCCTCCACCATAAATCGCCTGGTGAGCACCATTGCTGGCTATAACGGTTCCCGAATTGGCAAGTGTTATGCCACAAAGATAAATATCGTTATTTGCATCTATGCTTAATCCAACTCCATCGTCGCTGTACATACTGCCAAAATACGTGCCCCATACTCTGGAACCAGCAGCAGTAAATTTTACCACAAATAAATCACTGCTTCCTCCTGCATACTGGTCTTGGTAAGAACATGAGGTCGCCACTGCAGTTCCAGTACTTGTGTTCGTAGAGCCATAAACATATACATTTCCAGAAGCGTCTGGTTTAACCCCAATCCCTTCATATCCCGCACCTCCATAATACGTCCCCCAAAGTCTTACACCTGCCTGATCAAATTTAACGACGTAGCCATCGTACGCCCCTCCTCCATAAGTTGGTTGGTGACTACCTATTGTCGCGAATACAGTCCCAGTGGATGAGGCACAATAACCTCCACTATATACGTTACCTGACGCGTCCACTGCAATGGTATGGGCGGCATCTAATGCAGACCCACCGTAATAAGTTCCCCATTGAAGAACTCCTAATGAATTAAATTTTGCGTAGTAGGCATCGCTACCTCCGCCGAAAACAGCCTGGTGACATCCCGCTGTAGCAATACCAGTGCTACTCGTTGTTACACCACAAACGTATACGTCTCCGGAAGCATTATTAGCGCAATCTTTACCTGTTGCATTTCCTGCATAATATGTCCCCCATTGTCTCACACCTTGCGAATTGAATTTCGCAATAAAGCCATCCTCCGCCGTTGAAAGCAAGGCCTGATGACTTCCAGGAGTAGCTATACCCAAAGTTGATTGCGAACTGCCAATGATGTATATGTTCCCGGAATTATCTAGTGATAATCCATTCACAGCATCCGGTTTTTCACCTCCATAATAGGTGCCCCATTGGCGAATACCAGACGAATTAAACATAACAAGAAATCCATCTCCCTGATTAGCTGGTGCAGAAGAAGATCCGTAAACTACCTGGTGCGCTCCTGCGGTAGCAATAACGCCAGTAGTGGAAGAAGTGGTTTCACCAACCACAAATACGTTACCACTGGCATCACAATTAACCTCGTATCCGTAGTCAACTCCAGTTCCACCATAATAGGTAGCCCATTGACGCACCGCGGTAGAATTAAATTTTACAAGGAACGCATCGTAAGTATTGCTGCCACCACTAAATATATTTTGATGCGCACCCGTTGTGGCCATATTTCCCGAAGAGGTTGTCCAGCCAGACATAAAAACATTTCCAGCAGCATCGTTGGTTACATGGAAAGTCTGGTCGTCACCTGTGCCACCGTAATACGTTCCCCATAATCTTACCATGGGATCAATAATTAAGGGAAGAGAAGAGTCAACATTTTTAATATTAAAAGAAACAGTATTACCTTTTACAAGCCAGGTCGCGTTTAACTTTTTATTGTTTTGCAACACTAAAGGTTTTTCTTCTTTAATGATCCCCAAAGGTGTTTCAACGATTAATTGACCCTTGTCATTCACATAAATTTTATCAGCTCCTTTATATTCTAGTTGAATATTTTTATAGTTGCTATTTGCCGAAACGTAATAATCATATTTTAAATTTCCGCTATTCTCGTACCATTTTAAATCAATGCCGGGATAAATTTCTTTATAAAGTAAGTTAGTATAACTCTTCACATTAAGTGCACCATCTGGACAAGAAGCCAGATAATAATTATTGTAACCACTTAAGGCCTCTTTTTTTTCAATCTGCACAGGATTGCTACAATTCACCCAAGCAATATCAAGACGGTAAACAGTTGTTTGTGCAGGAACTTTTAATTCAGATGAAGAGGGATTGAATCTCTGTAATGGACTCTTGCACTTTTTCCAGCTATCTACCCGTTGTAATTGGTATGAGATACCGTTTTTTGCCAGATAAAAATTCATTCCGGCGGTTCTCCCTGAAAATAAAATATCTGGTCGCGGTCGTGAATTTTGGTCACTCACCTGTCCTTTGTTTTCCTGGAAACTTAATTGCTTTGAAGGATTATTAATTTCTGGTGTAGTAGTTGACCACACTGAGAAGCTGGCCAGAAACATTAAGTAGAAAAAAATTGTAAATTTTTTCATGTGTATTGGAGGTTCTAAAGTTGTATAAATATAAAAAACTGAATCAAGGTTTCCACCTTGTGCTTTGTTTATTGGCAGGAAATTTCTGTTAATTGGCAAATATCTTCAGAAACATAATTTCGTTTTCAAATTTTAAAATCACTTATTTTTGTTAAGGATTTAAAATTTGTAAGCCCATGAAAAGTAATTTAATCTACCTCGTTTTAGCGTTAATTACCGGCGCGCTCATTCCTATTCAGGCTGCCACCAACGCGGCGTTTAGCAAAAGTATTGGTAATGCATCCATAACAGGCTTAATGGTTTTTTTAGTCGGTTTGGTTGGAATGATAGTATTTGTGCTCATTTCCAGAGTGGCAATGCCAAGTCCGCAGCAATTAGTGGACGCTCCTATTTATGGCTATTTCGGAGGATTAATTGTTGCCACGTATGTGGTGATGATTACAATTTTGGTTCCACGCATTGGCGTTGGTACAGCCATTGGTTTTATTGTAACCGGACAAATTTTGTTTGCGGTAGTGATAGATCACTTTGGTTTGTTTAATGTTGCTACCCGCTTAATTGATACTACGCGGTTTGTAGGTGTAACGCTGATTGTGGTTGGAGTTTATCTAGTGATGAAAAAGTGATTGATTTTTTATTTAAGATGCTGAAGTGTCACTAATTAACTTTTAGCTTTCTTCTTTGCGTAATGCCAGGTACATTATTCTGATACATTCTAAAAAATTTGTATCTTTCTTTTACCATACTTCCATTACATCTATGAAACGATTTTACATAACAATACTTAGCGCGCTACTCGTTTTTCTTTCTGGTTGCGCCATTTTAAAAACCGCGAAACTCATGAAAGCAGGTAGCGTTCGCGAAACAACATTTAAAACGGAAGTCCCATTTGAAATGCGTTACGGGCTCATTGTTCTTAAAGTTACTATTCATGGTAAGGAGTATAGTTTTCTTCTTGATACTGGCGCACCTAATGTGATTTCAAAAAAACTGGCACAACAGCTGGGAATTAAAACCGTAACAAGTAGGAAAGCAGGTGATTCGCAAGGAAACAAAAGTAGCCTCGGCTTTACGTCAATAGACAGCATTGGTATTGGCGGCTTACAATTCCTCAGCACTGGCGCAGCAATTGCCGATCTGGAACACTCCTCCGAAATTGCGTGTTTTCATCTTGACGGATTTATCGGTGCTAATCTTATGAGAAAGGCCGTGTGGCAATTTGATTACGAGCGTAACATTATTACCATTACCAACGATCGCCACTCTTTGATAATTCCTTCCAATGCCTTAACGATTAAATTTAAGCAGGCGCTTTCAGGAACACCGCGCGTGGATCTACAACTGAACGGCCAAATAGAAGGCAGTGTAGGAATAGACCTTGGCTCAAACGGTGATTTTAACTGCTCTGAAGAAACATTTAAAACACTCAAGAAAAAAGATTCTCTAAATTATTCTTACACATACGGTTTTGGTTCTTCTGGATTATACGGAAGGGGCGGACAAGATACTAGCTGGCATGCTATTATTTCCACCATTCAAATGGATAGTCTTAAACTCTTCAATCAAGTTGTAACTTTTAGAAAAAAGGCTGCAAAAATTGTAGGAACTAATTTTTTTAGAAATTACCGCCTGATCTTTGATTGGTCGTTGAATGAACTGACTTTGATTCCGGTAAAGCCATATGAAAACACCACTGAAAAGTCATTTCTTTTTTCGTTTATTCTAAAAGATCAGCAGGTTTTTATAGGCTCAACGCATTATAAAGAGAATGAAGGGTTTGAAAGTTTGAAACTTGGCGACCAGGTGCTAGAGATGGACGGAAAAAATTTTCGTACCTGTAGTATAGATAACTATTGTTTATTGTTCGGCAGACGTTTTGAAAATTCAGATACGGATATTTCTTTATTGGTAAAACGTGGTGATAAGGAGTTGAATATTAAAGTAGCAAAAGAAACAGTGTTCTTAAACCATTGAAATAAATTACCTGCAGGTGTGCTTTTATAACAAACACATGAAAACATCTATACGTACCTCTTCGCATATTATAAAACTATCTATAATGAACTGGTAACTTGTTAACTCAGTTAGTCAGCAATTCACAAATAGCATCAATGATATTCTGGATATAAATAAAGTGCAAATCTTATTTAGATTTTCCCGCCTTAATTTTATCCAATATAGCGTCGTGAAGTTTTATTCGCGCGTCTAAAGTTCTTGTGATTGCATTTGTTGCGACAATCCATTTTTCATCATCTTCACCACACAAGTCAACTGTCATTTGAATAGCTAATTGCAATTGATCTTCTTTCTTTGGGTGAAGATCGATATAATATTTCATAATACTCAAGCTCTCAGGATCTTCCTGTGATAACTTCACGACTAAATTTTTAAGTTCTATTGGTAAAAATTCTCTTCTTCCAAAAGTAAAAACTGCGGCTTGTGCATGAATTTTATTAGAAGAAATAGAAGTTTCAATAGTGTTTTTTATAAAACTTCTTGCCGCATCGGGAAGTTTACTTTCGGCAAGTGCCAACGGAAATCCGTTTCCTGACTTTAAATTTGTGATGAGCCGATCAATAGCCGAAGTGTCCGCCCCAGCTTGCTTCATTGCGTTTAGATAAAGTTCAAAATGACTGGTTCGTTTTCCTTCATTATCAAGGTCGCTTTCTTCTTCAAGTACAATTTGATTGATTAGGTAGCGTGTATCCGGGCAACCTTCAGGCACCCAGGGAATATGCATGTAGGTGAGTTGTTGCTGCAGAACTTTAAGTACCGACATAAAATCCCAAACAGCAAAAACATGATACGCCATAAAAATTCTTAAATCATCTAAAGAACTCATATGATCATAAAGAGGATGACTGGCTAATTTTTCTTTAATTACCTCAATATCATTTTGTAGTTTTTTTATTCGTGTGTTTTGCATAGTTAATATTTTAGAGGTTAATATTTTCTGAACTCTAATTTTTATAAGAAGATGTTGTATTGAAATACACGCCCTTTACAGAAACATCTACTTCGGTTTGTTTACTCAAAGATCAGATCTATTTGTGTAACGCAATAGTTTAGCAAAAAAACCTTAGCTCTAAAATACAATTTTGTCTGCTTATTACAAGACTTGAGACGAATTTTATTTCTAAACAAATCATAATACCCAGACGCAAACGATTGCTTAAGTACGCATACGGCGAATAAACGTTCTAAAATTGAAGTTCGTCGATCACAAAGCGGGTTTCGTTGGATGGGTAAATTGAAATGAATAAAAACCACACCATTAATCCTGATATTCCGTTTCACTTTAATTAAGAATTAGAGAATTTGAGTAGATCTGTTATACACGAATTCCAATGACAGTGATGTCGTCTACCTGCTCTATATTTCCGATCCAGTTTGTGAAGGTGGATTCCAACAATTGTTTTTGTTCCTGCATGGATAAATGGGAGTTAGTGGATAATAATTCCCTGAGATTTTTACTCATAAATTTTTTGCCGTTTGGTCCGCCGAATTGATCAGCAAAACCATCGGTTAAACAATAGATAACATCACCGCTTTGCAAATTAATTTCTTGTTGTGTAAATGAAACATCTTGTTTATCGTGTTTGCCTACCGGCATTTTGTTAGGTTTTATTTCGAGTACTTCAATGTCAGTCCGGGTAGAGCTTTGCTCGGATCGAGAATTAGTTACATCACTAGTCAATACGCCTCCTCCGTCGCTACTCGAAGTGACAGCGTTTGTTTGAGTGGCTTTACATACAATCCAAACCGGATTATTGGCTGCAGCGATAATTAATTTTTTATTCTTAGAATCGAACATAAGTAGACTACAATCCATACCGTCCTTTCCACCTTCTGCACTCCCATCCTTTTTTAAACGCTCGATGATTGTTTTACGAGCAGCGTTTAAAATATCTGCGGGTTGCGTATTATTTTCAATTGCTTTTTCGAGACTAGTAATGTTTAGAATACTCATAATGGCACCCGGAACACCATGGCCTGTGCTGTCAGCCGTTACAAGAATAAAATTACCATTACTAAACCTTTCCGCCCAATAGAAGTCACCACTTACAACATCTTTGGGTTTAAAAAACACAAAGTAATCTTTCAAATTTTTATTAAGAAGTTCTTTTGTTGCTAAAAAACTACGCTGGATCCTTTCTGCATAGTTGATGCTATCGGTTATTTCCCTATGCTTTTCCTCAACAAGCTGCTTCTGTTTATTGATCACATGATTTTGCTTTTCAACCTCTTCTTTCTGGGCAGTAATAATTTTGTTTTGCTTTTTGTTTTGTTGTAAGCTCTTGAAGATAAAACCAGATAAAATCATGAATAAAATAATAAACCCTATCGAAATATTTCGCAACCGCTTCTGGTCGCGAATTTCAATTTCATTAATCAAGGCCTTTTGTTTTTGGGTGCTTATCTCGTTCGTTTGCGCTGAAAATTTACCAACGACTTCTTCTATTTCTTTTTTTGTAAATGCAACTTCTTTTTTATCGCCTGTTACAGAAGATTTCAATTTCTCAAATACGTTTTCCCACTTTGCGTGTTCAATTCTATTTTTTTTGTACTCACTTTTATTCCTGATCACTGCTGAGGCAAGCATTTCGAAGTCAGGGTGCATTTTTAGGAAACCGGCTTCTTGAATGTTAACTTTATTCACAGCGAATTTAAGCATTCCTTGAATATACGTAAATGCGATCATGGCGTTATCTAGATCCTTACCGTTATCCGACACCACAAGTGTGTTTTTCATATCATGACTAAAATCATAATTTGGATATTTGGACATGTTCACATAAAGTACCTCTGCTCCAATTTTCATCATCGGAGTATAACCATCATACGTCAATACTGAAATTTCCTTTTGACCAACTTTTTTTTCGCTTGCAAGGTTCTTAAATTCTTTTACAAGTAGACTGTCCGCTCCCACCAATGCAATACGAAAATCATTCCTGTTAGATAAATTTGACCACTCGAAATATTTTGTAAAATTGTAAATAAAAACCGCTTTCATTTTGGAATCTTGGTCGACCCTTAACAAAGATTCCAAATGTTGGCAATGCACCTGGGTGCCTAGAAATATTATCAGTAGGAAAACAAAACTCCTTGAAAACTCGTTCGAAAAGTGCCAGTCCTTTTTCATTCTGTTTTAATAGTTTTTTGTGAGTCTCGGTAAACAATGTTAAAGAATAATTCTCAATTACGAAATCTTCAAATTTTCATGTGGAAACAAGCTAATCGTGCTATTTAGTATATTCTCGCATGCAAATGATCCAGATCGAATCAATTACTTTTTAGGTGTAGTTGCTTCTGTTGCCAAAATATGAAAACTTACTGGCAACAAATATGTTGATTTTTGAACACGATCTCCATTTTTTGCAGGATTCCATTTTGGCATTGATTTAATAACACGTATCGCTTCATCATCGCACTCTGGGCAACCTGGTACCGTTTCGGCAACTTCAACATTACTAATGCTGCCATCTTCGTTTACAAGAAATTTAATTAGGCACTTCCCGCTCACTCCTCCTTCTTGAGCCATCGCAGGGTACTTTATACTTTCCTGAATAAATTCTTTTAAGGCAGCTGCTCCACCTGGAAACTCTGCTTTTTCAGCAGTGGTCGGAATAAATACTTTAGCCGCAGTTTCAGTTTTGTCGTCCTTTGGCAATTCGCCTGTAAGTTCAAGTACCACAGGCGACAGTTCTCGGTTTAAACCATCGGTGCCAAGAGCTTCTATATTACTAAAAATAATTCTGTTTCCGTTTGTCAGCTTTTTAAATTCTCTTCTCATTTCACCGGTAATTTCTCCACTTGAGGAATTGGATAGTTTAAAAGTTTCATTATCACGAATTAAAACCAATTCAAAAGATGTAATAGTGAACGAGGTATTAAAATCAAATCCAAACAATACAGCTTTAAGTGCAGGTGTGCTTAAAAGCAATTGCTTATTTATTTTAGACGAACCTTTTACGGTACCAAAAACAGGCGTGGGATCAGGCATGGGTTTAACGCGAAATTTTACGGGTGGACCCATAGGAATCACTTGCCCTTTCATTTTTGCTAATACTGAAATACTAATAACTTGAGGTATCGGCGACAATAGATCGTAATGCCCTGGGCCAACAGGTTCGATAGATACGTTGCGATCTGTTTTAATAACAAGATCAGCTGGAGCTATACCAGCCACACCAATACTAATAGGATTTTTAATCCCTGCATAAAACACATTCATTTGATCTGCAGAAATCATTACAGATGATCGTGCTACCTTATAACTTGCTTCAAATGGATAGCTGAGAACTAAACCTGATGGACTTTTTATTTGGTACTCCCCTTGCACCAAGTGCTCACCTGGTTCTGATGTTTTTACCGACAAACTTCCCATACCATCTTGAACTGATACCGTATCATATATTTCATTGAGTCTTCCGTTCACATCAAATTTTCCTAAAAATATTTTCGGTTCAAGTGGTGTAAATTGTGAACTACGTGTAAGAAGAAATATATCGGCCTTGTATTCTTCTCCAACAGAAACAAAACTTGATGGTGCTATAACCTTTGTTTGAAGTTCTCCAAATTTAAGGTGTTCGATTTTTTTTGTTTTAACTTTTTGTCCGTACAAAGCATAGGTTAGTCCGAGTAATACAAACACAACAACGCCGCTTACTAAAGAGAGAATTAAACGTCGCCTTAATTTAAGTAAAGCATTGCTTTTCTTTAAAAATTCTTCTGCATTTTTTATTTGCTCTGCTGCTATTTTCTTTTTCTGATCTTGTGATAATTCACTTTGATCGTATTTCACCAACCAATACATATTGATGCGTGAAGTCACATACCAACTTTCAAAAAAAGCAAGTGGTCCTTTTGCCAATAAATAAGCTTGCGTTCTTCCACCATTTACCCAACGCTGGATCTGCTTATAAAAATCCAGATAATTCGCTCTGTTTTCACTTTCTTCATCTACCCATTGTTTGAGAAGATCCCAATTACGAATTAAACTTTCGTGCGTAATATCTAATACCTCATTATCTTTTAATTGGTGTGAAGAAGTTTCTTTGGTAATAAAAGGTTTTACAAAATTACCCTGTTCACGGTAAATATTAATCACACCACCTACAACAGCTGTTGAAATGTTGGGTTGATTGATAATATCTGTTATTTCTTGTAAAGTTATACGATTACGTACCGCGCGCGAGTCATCAATTTTTGTTAATGATTGAAATGTGTTTTTAAGGATTAATTGTGCATCCGTCTTACTAATTTTTTGTTCATGCGTTGCATTATAATACGTATCAGCCGTTTCATAAAGAATATTTGTATTCGCAGACAAAGATTGTTCGAGCGAAAAATTGACGAAGTACTTTTTATAAAACTCTGGTTGTTTTGAAAGCCAGTGATCAAATCTTACTTTTTCTTCCTTGGAAAGATTGGTATCCGACAATCCACCAATCATAGCAAGATGAATCAGATCCATTTCTTCATGTCCATTGTTCGCCGCATGCCACAAACTATTTAATGCATGTTGCAAAATCGGCAATTGATCAAAGCCCTCCCCTACTCCATTGATAAGCGTTTCAATAAGACGATTTGAAATTGCATTACCACTTAATATGGCAGGCTCTTCAATTACCTGATGAATTTCTTTTCTTTTCAAGCGCGGAACAAAAAACTGACTGAAACCAATGTATTCAGGTAAGCCTCTAAACGTTGCACATTGTCCAATATAATCAGAACGCATAGTGCAAATAATATAGATGGGAAGATCTTGTTCGAGTGCTATTTTTGCCGTTTCAAGAAGAAGGTTCACAACGGTCATGGAATTAGCAGAAGGCTTTCCATTTTGATAATTTTCAGGATTTGTAAAAAACTCTTCGAATTGATCGACAAGAATAAAAAGATTAGCCGCTTTTCTTTTTAATTTTTTCCTTTCATTATCGTCCGCATTGCGCCATTCTTCACTATTAGTATCGAGATGAAATGGTGAGTTTTTGTAAAGGCTAATTAATTTAGAAAAACCGTATCCCAGTTCTTTTTCAACACTGTCGGTATTATTGTATTCTAATTTTTCGGAAATTACTGTTGATAGATTTTTTAAAGGTGATCGGTCGGGCCTGAAATCAGCCACCACCCAGTTGTTAAACTTGGCTTTAAAAAACCCAGCCCGTGCATTTGGAATAACACCCGCATATACAATAGAAGATTTTCCGTCGCCAGAAGCACCGGTAAGCATAACGAATTTATTTTTTTCAAGTCGCGCAATTATCTTATCGATGTGATCTTCACGACCTTTAAAATAAATAGACTCGTCTTCGCTAAAAGGCCTAAGACCAGGGTATGGACATATTTTTTCGTTCACCATTTATTAAACGATTTAAGCTTTACCTTCCATAACTTTATCATAACTCATTTTTATTTCAAGTGGAATCAATTCTCCGGCAATGATTAATGACATTACTTTTGGTGCCTTAAATTTTTTATTAAAATTTCTTTCCGGGTCTTCATCACCAATCAAGAGTATTGGGGTGTGTGAAGATGCCCCACCAATTTTTTTCCAAACTTGCTGAGTAAAAGGGAGCGCCCATTCTCCAGACTCCTTAAAATATACTACGGCCAATTTACTTTTACCTATTTGTTGTGTGCAATACTCCGAATAGTCCATATCGCTATCTTGCACAATACTCAATCTTTCAACAGGCACAATATCACTCAACATATCCATAATTTCATTCGCTTCACTTTCATCCAATTGATTTGAAATTAAAAAAATATCAGTCAGATTGGTATCAAATTCAACATCATCTTTAAATTCAAGCAGTGAGCGGATGTCATCAGTAAGCTGAATAGGCGTTTCAGCATTACTAAAAATCATGTTTTTTGAGATATTATTTCTCACTTCATTAATAAAATCTAATTGTTTTGTTTCAACATTTGTTATACCAGTAGAGGGCGGTAGCCATACGATTATTCTGAAATCAGGATCAGAAGCAAGTTTTCTTTTGGCTTCAAAAAATTGAAATCTTGAAATAGAATTGGTATTATCTGTTGTAAGAAGCGGAGCGTACTCTGGAAAAATAATATGAATGGAGCAATTAGCTTTTAAAATATTTTCTTCTGTCACTTTCACCAGTGTTTCAGGAGAATAGGCATTCGTAGATAATACATTCATGCCTGCGCTATCTAAAACGGATGAAAGCTCATCGCGTAACGAATTTTGATTTTCGCCACATAAAGACACAAAGATCTTTTTTGAGGAATTGTTCAACATAAATTCTAATAAATGTTAGGTAACGTTTTCTTTAGTTCGGGACGGTCTAAAGTAACATAAATAATTTTAAAAACATATTCCTTGCTTGAAATTGCTCGCTGATTTTAATATTCACGGTTTTCCGTTATATGTAAACTAAAAAATAAGTTATGTCTAGTGTGCAAATGCATGGATGGAAAATTCATTTCTCTTTCTGCTACAAGACTAACAATATGCAGGTGTCTTTGCATTCACATAACTTACACTTAGGTTATAGTTATTAGCCGCGGCAAGTGGAATTACTGAACCCTTATTAAAGGAAGGCACTCTAAAATTGGAATCCAACCAATCGTTACCTCCTATTTTCACTGTGTTACATAAATTCCCATTAATATCTTTAACGGCCCTTTACAGTGTTCGAATCATTTTTTCTTCAGCACCGTAAATGGTTTTAGTATCCGTTTTAACATAGGATCTCAGAAAATAAGTTGTGTTAGACTTAAGTGGTGAAATACTGAAATTATTCGAAATTGTGTTCGTGTAGGCCCTTTCGATTCTATAATCTGTTTCAGTCGGGGTAGGATCTTCACTCCAACATATACCCATAGTTTTTATTGACGACAAATTATTGCCTGAAACATAAACCTGAAACGATGCGTTTGCACTACCTAACGAAAGTATTGAAAAAGATACGGGATTTGAAGTAACCCAAGAAAATTGATTGCTATATGCGATTCCAAAATTCGTTGCAACATAAGCTCGCGCGTTATAAATAGTTGTTTGGTCAAGATCCTGAATACTCAAGGTATAACTCTTGTTATAAGGAAAAGGATCGCTGAATTTTCTTTGAGATACGGTTATTGTGTTATCTGATACTGTCGGTAACGAGCTCTTGGACCAGCAAATGCCAGTTGTATAACTAGACGGTTGCGTTTGATTTACGGTTAAGGTTAAATCAACATAGTTAAAGTTAGATATTGCCGACAAACTAATATTTGGCGCAGTAACGCCCCAGGTATTAAATGAAACAACCTTACCATAGGAGGTGCCAAACGCATTTGTAGCATATGCTCGCGCGTAATATGTACTAACTGATTCTAATCCTTCTAATTTTGCAGTAAATGTTTTACCTTCTGTATTAGAAATTACCTTGTTATCTGTTATAGAAACATTTCCCTTAGTTCCCC
Organism: Aurantibacillus circumpalustris; assembly: GCF_029625215.1. Lineage (GTDB taxonomy): Bacteria > Bacteroidota > Bacteroidia > B-17B0 > Aurantibacillaceae > Aurantibacillus > Aurantibacillus circumpalustris. The sequence continues at coordinate 1,835,610 of NZ_CP121197.1, read as the reverse complement.
AACAGATACCCTTTTCTATTATTTTAGAATCGCCTTCATTATACAGTACACCGCTGCAATAGGCCTCTGTTATTTCAGGACTTACTACTGAGGTTGTAACCAAAGGCAGTCGTTCACTTGGTCTTTTGCAAAAAGGCAAACACATAAGTACACTTATTGCCAAAATAAAAAAGATGATTTTGTGTTTCATGTTGTGTCACGAATTTATGAAAAAACTAGATACATAAATAATTTTTGAAATTCTTTTCGGTTTTTGCTTAACATTATAACAAAGAATATATATTTGTTGCAGTGAATAAACCCTTTTTTATTTTTTTCACCAAAATAATATAATTCAACTCAAAACTAAAAATAATACAATGGAATTTTCAAATTTTATCTTCAATGAAACAAACAAAAGGTTTTAATAAATGAAAACACAAAACAGCCTTTTATACTCACTTCTAGTATTTCCAATTCTACTTTGGAGTCAAGGCCCTGGTTATATGGGTAAAAAAACTGTTTTTGGATATGGTGCTCACATGAACCCAGTTACTTTTGGTTCAACTGCTGATAATAAAACGCTTCTTGGTAATGCGAAGGGAAGTTCAGAAACAGGCTACATCCGAATTAATTTAACGCATGAATTTTTTCTTGAGCGAGCCTTATCAAAAAGTATACTGATGGGTGTTTCGTTAAAATATTTGCGAACCGGCTACGATAATAGGCTTACTCTTAATAGCAATTCGGATAAACCTAGCGACTATTATGTAATTAATGCTTATACGTATACAGCTTATTTAAAAACGTATACACGTAAATATATTGCTCCTTGGGGAAGATATTTTATTATTGGTCCTTCTATAAGCGTAATGAGTTCAAAACATGATGAGTACATGAACATTCTTCAAACGGTGAATAATCATGACACCCTAATCACTAATTTTGGTTCTGATTTTGAAAGCCATTACAGTGCAGATCTTCTTATTGGCACAGGAATGAGCCGCGTTTTATTTAATAGGCTTGTTCTCGATTACGGATTCCATTTTCAATTATTTGCTCTTATCTCGGCAGTTGAACCACTTTTACCATTCTCTACCGATGCATATCCTAAGCAGGATGAGTATATCAATGAAACAATAAGATCAAGGGTGAGGGCAGCGAATAGATTTAATGTATTCATTAAGCTTGGATATCTTTTTTAAGATTAATTCTTTAAACTATTTTTTCAATTTCACAGCAATACTGAAATTAAAGTATTTCTAAAAAGCACGTAAGCATGAACACATCTCAAAATTCCGTTTTCCCGAAAGGAGAAAAGGCCCCAACAGATTATTTTACAGGAACTGCTTGGATGAATGTTTTAGTTCCAAATGATGCAACTTTTAATTGTCAGGTTGCTAATGTTACGTTTGAACCTTGCGCAAGAACCACCTGGCACACGCATTCGGGCGGACAAATTTTAATGGTGACCGATGGTGTTGGCTACTATCAAGAATTAGGAAAGACAATACAGGTTTTAAATAAAGGCGATGTGCTCACGGTTGCTCCGCACATTAAACACTGGCATGGGGCTTCGCATACAAGTTCGTTTACACACGTTGCCATTAATCCTCAAAATGGTAGTACCGATTGGTTGGAAGCTGTGAGCGATAAAGAATATAACGACACGAAATAAGTTAAGAATTACCCTTACAATGAATTAATGGTTTTAAGAAGTGATTATTCTAACACCAGTTTCTTAGTTGCAGATTGTTCACCTTTCTTTATCTGCATTAAATACACTCCTTTTGGCCAAGTGCTTATGTCAATTTGTTCCTTTGTAGAATTGAGTGTTTTAGTATAAATAATTTGTCCCAATTGATTTGAAATATTTATTTCGGTAAGACCATCTCTTTTATACAAATCTTCAGATTCAATAGTTAGTAGTTGCGAGGCGGGATTTGGGTACACGGAAATGTTCTCTAAAACCAGCCCTACATTTTCAATACTTGTGCATTTATTAACTATCAGAGAAATTACTTTGCTATATTGACATTCGGTCGTAGGACTAATTGCTGTAACCGTATAGTTTACATTATTAGTGGGTGTTACGGCAATACTCGAAGTATTTGCACCGTTACTCCAATTATAATTATAGGAATTAGTAGTAGAAATTGTATAAATTGCCAAATCTCCTTTGCAGATTGCTGTCGGGCCTGACACGGCAAAGGTTGGACTGGCTGCCGTAACGTTGATGATTTGTTTTAGCGTATCACTAAAACACAGGTAATTTAATATAAGTGTAGTGGTGTAAGTTCCAGTAGAACTATATACATGCAAAGGATTTTGTGCGGTGCTTGTATTATTTGTAGTAGTAAGCGGATCACCAAAATTCCAGAAAGTGGAAACTAAGGAAGGAGTTGCCATGGCACAACTATTTATTGCAGTAGCTGTTGCAGCTGTATTTGTGTAATTTACAGTTTGGCACATACTACTATAGCTAAATTGGGGAGAGGCAGGAGGAAGATTCGTAAAACTGGGAAGACCATACCGGCAAATACCTGGCGCAATAGATTGACCGGTATTTGAATAAGCACAGGCAGCACCTATTGCGTTTGGATTATTGATGACACCAAGGGATGTTTGCGCTAATCTTGCAACATAAATTTTACCATCGGGGGCCAACTGCATTCCGTATTGGAGGTTGGTGGCCGCGATGGTGTATTGCGAGGCAACTATTGCTGTGTTGGAACCCGCGCACAAATCCCATTGACAAATATGATGAGAGCCTAGCGGATTAGACGAACAATAGAGTTTTGTTCCGTCGGGAGAGAATTCCATGGATTGGAAAATAGCTTGGGGGTTACTGGTTAAAGAAAGTGTATTGGAAATAACGCCCGTAGCATTGTCAAAATCATATAAGGTTAAATAAGAACTGTTATAAACAGATACAAGTTTTTTTCCGTTAGGAGACCCTTTAATATAACTGGAAGTAACACCAGTTAAACCAACAGGAGATATTACTGGACTTACACTAACACCTGAAGCACTTACCTGATAGGCGCGAAAATTAGCTGTGCCATGTTCATGTGTAAGCACCCAAACATCCGAATTGTTGCAATGTTTTATAGAGGTCATTTGTCCGGAGACAATGCCCAAATAAACACAGGTATTTTTAATGGTTACCGAACCAATGCCGGCAGCAAGGCTCATATCCACAACCGAATAATAAGTGCCGCTTAAACTTCCTGTATTACAGTTTGAGAAAATAAAATAGATGTTTGTGTTGCCAGGTTGTTTTACTATTAGTGAATATTGATACTGCAAAGAATTTGTATTGGTTACTGTTCCTAAGCCGGTGCCATTGGCCATAATACTGTGGGTTTGATCGTATACTGTCATTCCATCCGTATAAAACAACAAATTTCCAGAGGCATCCCCTACGGTTGAACAACCAAAGTGGCTGTAGCTTGCCGAATTATTAAGAATTGTAGGTGGGCTTGTATTGAAATCAAGTCCGGCGTGATCGCCGAAATACCATTTTCTGTTTTGGTTTTGCGCAAATAAGAAAGTACTGCACATTAAAAAAATAAAGGCTGTAATGTTTTTTCTCATATAATAAATTTAATTGAGATAAAATAAAATCGCAAGGCATTCACTCATTAAGATGACACTCCTACTCATTCGTTTATTGATACTTTTTTGAAAATACGCTTTTACTCACTCGCAGTGTATCAATATCGGTTACAAAGCAAAATCGACTTTAAAACCGCTTCACTGGCACATTAAAAATAAAACCTACACCAAACACATTTTCAATTGTAATGGTTGGATCTTCTTTTAAGTACTTTCTGATTTTTGTAATAAAAACATCCAGGCTTCTTCCAAAAAAATAGTCGCTCTCACCCCAAAGCGTTTTTACCATATCTTCCCGCTTTATGATGTTATTTTTATGATCGCATAAATAGTTTAGAATGTCACTTTCCTTTTCGGTAATGCGTTTCACTTTTCCTGAAATACTTAACGACTGATTATTAAAATCGAACACATATTTTCCAATTGAAATGACTTCGACCTTGCGCAGAGTTTTGTTTTCGGGAATTCTACGAATAAGGGCCTTTATTTTCCAAAGCAACTCTTCTTCATCAAAAGGTTTCGTGACATAATCATCAGCGCCCAAATCATAGCCTTTTAATTTGTCTTCTTTTAAAGATTTTGCGGTAATAAAAATTAGGGGGATGACTTTATTTTTTAATTTAATTTGTTTGGCCAGGGAAAAGCCATCTAGCTTGGGCATCATCACATCTAATATGCACAAGTCAAAAGAATAATCGCCAAAAGCTTTTAAAGCCAGATCTCCGTCTTTACATAATTTTACATCAAAACCTTCCGTCTCCAGGTAATCAACCAAAAGCACACCCAAGTTGAGATCATCTTCAGCAAGTAATATTTTTAAACGTTCTTCAGACATAAGGTAATGAGATAATAAACGTTGTGCCTTCTCCCCTTTCGCTTTCTAATTCAATTTTGCCGCCATGTAGTTCAATAATTTTTTTAATGTAGGCCAAACCCAAACCAAATCCTTTTACATCGTGCACATTACCCGTTGGTACTCTAAAAAACTTTTCGAATACTTTTTCATGGTATTCGCTATCAATGCCGATGCCACTATCAGAAATTTGAATGATTAAATTCTGAGTGTTATTCGTTGTCTCAATTTTTATTTCAGGTTTTTCTTCAGAATATTTAATAGCATTATCTATTAAGTTACATAAAGCATTCGTAAGATGTGTTTTATCTCCCTTGATTGCAAATTTTTCCGCATTCAAGTTTAATAATAGCCCTCCATTTGCGTTTTCAATTTGTACGTGAATACATTTTATAGAATCATTTATTAATTGGTGAATATCTAAGTCTGTTTTTTGAATTGGAATTTCGCCTCTTTCTAAGGCAGTCATACTCAACACTTGTTCAACTTGTCGACTGAGTTTTTCATTTTCTTCCAGAATGATTCCACAATAATGTTTTACTTTTTCTTCTTGTTTACTATTTGATTCCTTAATCATCATTTTGCCGGCTAAAGCAATGTTTGTTAAAGGGGTTTTAAATTCATGCGTCATGTTATTTAAAAAATCAGTAGTGTGTTCTGATATTTGTTTTTCTTTAAGCAAGGAGACGGATGTTCGCCAAAACATAACGCCCACAATGAGTATCAATAAAACAGAAGAGATGAATGGAATTCCCATTTCCTCAATGATAAATTCTTCTTTATCCGGAAAAACAAGTTTTAATTCTAAGGCATTACTACCATTATTTTCCTTTAAACACTGAGTGTAAGTATCTGCAAACTTTGTATAGGGCGTATGAGCAATGGCAGTATCCTTTTTAAGAGAAGATTGACCTGGCTTTACTTCAAAATAATAAGCAATACGAATATTATAAAAGCGCATGTAAAACATAAGCAAAGAATCTATCCTGCTAACTTCTTCTTTACTAAGGCCGCTTTCAATGTTAGTTCGCATAGTAGAGTCAGATGACACAGCCTCGGCGGTTCTTGAAAGAACAATGTTTGCCTTTTCAGTAAATAACTCTTCTTTTATTTTTGCAGTCTCCAAAATCCAGTTCACTTGAATAATAAGAACGACCAAAAGCGCAATCGATGAACTGGCAATAAATAAATAAGTTCGGTTTGTTTTCATTTGATTTTCTAAAATTACTTATTTTAAATGGGATCTATTTTGCGTTAACAGGTCGTTAACAAGGCAATAACTCCTTAGTAACAACATTTATTGGAATCTGCGCGTACATTTGTATAGTTGCCAAAAGTAAAACCTAAAATTATTTATCATGAAAACAAAAATAACAACATTGGTATTTCTTATAATTTTAACTGCGAGCTGCAAAAAAAATTCCATCACAGAAAAACAAGTAAACCTTGTTGGTACTAAAACAAAAGTAACGTCAATAGAAGGTTTCAAAGACGGAAAAACATTTATTAATTATTTGGGAACAAAAATGGAAGGGTGTTAAAACTATTCCATAAAAAACAGTTTTAAATCACACGAAATAATGAAAAAGATTCTATTCCTCATTTCCATCATCTCCATCACCGCTTGTAAAACAACTAAAAAAAGTTTCATTACTGCGCCGACGGTTGCTTCCGGCTCAAACACACCTGCGGGCTCAGCCGGCCCAATTATGCTTTCTAAATCGCAAGACGGTATTTATCCACCAGGTGAAGAAGAGCTAGTTGCCCTTCAGTCCAGGTATAAAGAAGTTACATTATTACAATTACAAGAAGGACATGCTTTATACACTAAGGGGGCTTGCATTAATTGTCATGAACCAAAAAATATATACAGGTACACCGAAGTAGCGTGGAAAGATATTGTTGATGATATGGCACTTAAAGCGAGGATAAGTTCTTCAGAAAAAGACGCCGTTTACAAATATGTACTTGCTATAAAGGCGCAACAACAATAGAAAATGAGTTAAATTAATTTCTAGAAAAATAAATAATAAAATATGAATTCACGAACAATAATTTCAGGTTTTATGTTTATGATCTTACTGGCTTTATTTTTATCGTGTAATGATTTTGAATTTAAGCAACATTTAACTGATCCAGTAGTTGATACAGTTGCACCTGTTCTCAATCTTTTAGGCAAAGAAATTGACACTACTTATTTGCAAATCTCCTCTACAACACTCAGCACCAATGGCGCTTCAGGATACACCTGGCATCCGGGGAACTCCACTTCAAACTATCCCGACCCGGGAGCGCAGGTTCTTGATGAAATAAATGGACAGATGAGGTGCACAGATCTTCCTTTAGAAGTTACAGGTGTCGTAAACAATAAATTTCCGGGACGTTATGTTTTATATTACAACGTAAAAGATCTTGCAGGTAACAAGGCTGCTACGGTTAGCAGAACGGTTCACGTGTTAGAAAATAGCGCTGCCTTTTTAAATGGAGATTATTCTGTTACTTGTAATTGCACAGTTACAACAAATAACGCAAACACACCAACCGTTACAACAAGCAGCTATACGGCCGCTGTGGTAACATCTGCAAAAGTTAATAACCAATTCAAAGTGACTTCTTTAAAAACAGGACCCGAATATATCGTACCCAGCATAACCCTTGTTGGCAATTCACTTGATGTATTTTATTATACTCGAAATTACAATTCAAAAGTGACTACTACAGCCTTATCACCAGACAAAAGCTCATTTTCCGTTGAAATACAAGATTATTTTTCAGATGGAAGCTTTGCTTATACATGTAACAATGTTTATACAAAAATTAAAACGGAACAAAATTAAATGCCTCAAAATAATAATTATGAAAAATTTTCTTTCATTCATTTGTATCTGCATTGTTTTTATTTTATCCGCTTTTACTATACTAACGTCTGTGAATTGGAAAGTAAAAGAAAATTATCAAGTGAAATATACCGCCGGTGGTATGCAAGGTTATTTTAAAGGACTGAAAGCTACACTTGTATTCGACGAAGAACATGCTGAGAAATCGAAAATAACAGCGTTTATTGACGCAACAAGTTTAAATACAGGCGATGCGCTTAGTACAGAACACTCCAAAGAAGGTTTAGAGACAAATAAATTTCCGATTATTTCTTTTGTATCCACCTCCATTTTAAAAACAACTAAAGGTTATGATGCTCTGGGGAATGTAACATTAAAAGGTGTGACACGAAAAATAATCATTCCCTTTTTTTTTGATAGTAAAAAAATGTCAGCTCAATTTCCTTTTGTGGACAAGGAAACGTTTAGCGGCAGATTTACTATCTCTCCAAAAAATTTTAATATCACCAGAATGGGCACTCCAGAGGAAGTTACGATCGAGTTGACTATTCCAGTTAAAAAATAACAGTGTTTTCTAGTGAATAATTTAATCTTAGAAACTCAACTTGAAGTTTTTATCTTACCACCTTAAAATTACTTATCACTCTTTGTTACTCAAACAAACATACCGTAAGAAAATCAACATTACTGCTCCTGTTTCAGAAATCTGGAAGGCTCTAACTGATACTGAACAAATGCAAAAATGGATGTTAGAAGAAAAACTAAAAATCATTACCAATTGGGAAATTGGATCAACTTTTATTATTCAGGGTACAAATCATTGGGTCTATTTTGAAAACAAGGGCAAAGTATTGGCATACGAACCAATGAAATTTCTTAGTTATAATTATCTCAGTTCCTTATCGAGATTACCAGATACTCCAGAAAACCAAACAATTATTGAATTTAACTTAGAGCCCCATGAAAAACACATCGTTTTATCATTGGTTTTACGTAACTTTCCTACAGAATCTATTTATAAACATGTAGTCTTTTATTGGAATTCTACTTTAATCATTCTGAAAAAACACATCGAAAATCATTACCAGTATTATATAGTATGAAACATTTAAAACTCACTTTTCTATTTTTTGCACTCCTCGCTTCAAATTTATTTTACGCGCAAAAAGACACATTAAAAAAAAAGGATGAACTTGTTTGGTATACTGATTTGATGCAAGCAAACGAAGTTTCTAAAACAACAAAAAAGCCGATTTTTGCGTTTTTTACAGGAAGCGATTGGTGTGTGTGGTGTTGGAAACTACAAAGTGATGTATTTTCAAAACCAGAATTTATTGATTGGGCGAAAAAAAACGTTGTGCTTTTGGAACTTGATTTTCCGAAACGCAAAAGTTTGAGCCCTGAATTAGCACAACAAAACAACAGTCTTCAGCAAACCTTTCAGGTGCAGGGGTATCCTACAATTTGGTTATTTTTCATGAATAAAAATAAAGATTCAGATCCATTTACCCTCGAAAGTCTTGGTTCACTTGGTTACCCTCAAGGTTCAGAGGTTGGCAAAGAGCAAGTGAAGTTTCTTAAGGATGCAAACGCTCTACTCAAAAAGAAACCGAGTAAATAAAATTCATTTTCACCGTTGCTCGGAAACTACTCTTTTACGTGCAATTACTGTCCTTATATATTGATACAAAGGTGGCCTTTATTTTAGGCCAGTATAGTCGCTTGTAACGTTATATTATCCCAAAAACCTTTCATTCCAAAAAACAAAAACCTAATTTAGCTCTTCTTAATAATTTAAAACTGGAAATCATGAGACTTAAATTAGTAATTACATCTGCGGTTATTTTAAGTATGACTGCATGCAACCCTTCAAATAACAAAGCTAACACTGATTCTGAAGCTAACAACCAAGAGGAGGTTATTCAATCAAACGAAGAGTCAGGTGTTTATTTTGTAAATATTAAGGATGGTGATAAAGTTACCTCACCTCTTTTTATTGAAATGGGGGTAAAAGGTATGGAAGTTGAGGCGGCCGGAGATATTCATGAAGGAAAAGGGCATCATCACATTATTATCGATGGAACTTTTGAAGAAGCCGGTACTATGGTAGGTAAAGATGAAACACATATTCATTACGGAAAAGGTCAAACTTCAGATACTCTTAAATTAAGTCCTGGCTTACATACGCTTACGATGCAGTTTGCAAATGGTGCGCATCAATCGTACGGAAAGGAATGGAGTAAAACCATTTCAATTACAGTGACAGAATAAAACATCCTATTTATTTCTTCTTCTTTTTATTAGAATTAACTAACGTTAGTATCTTTCGACGCTTTCTTTTTAATAATTGCGCGTTTTCAATAATACATGTTAACCTTATGGCCTTATTGCATCCACTTATTAAGATTTGCCTTGAATTCATTTCGTGGCTTCTCTTTAAATGAGATTATCCAAATGAAAATTTGTCATTTTAACTTCATTTTTTTCAGTCATTTTTAACGGCTATTAACAATTTCTTTGTCAATTTTTCAGTTTCAAATAACTGGCACAGTGCTTGTTTATTAGATGATAGATCGCGATTTAATTTTTAAAACAAACTAATTAAATAAAAAAAAGGAGGAAAAAATGAACTCATTAATCAAATTAAACAGTAATGCAAAAAGTGGATTATTTCCAGAATTCCCATCATTATTTGATGATTTTATTACAAAAGATTTTTTCAATTTACCCTCACTGTCAGCATTGAGGTCAGTGACAACACCTGCTGTTAATGTTAAAGAAACAAATTCGGCATTCGAATTGGAAATGGCAATCCCCGGTTTAAATAAAAAAGATTTCAAAATTGCTATAGAAAACAACAAACTTTATATATCTGCAGAAAGTGAAAATAAAAAGGAAGAAGACAGTGAAGATGGCAGATACTCGAGGCGCGAATTTAGCTACCAATCCTTTACACGGGAGTTTCATTTGCCCGAAAATTCCGTCAATGAAAATAACATAAGTGCAAATTATACCGACGGAATACTTCACGTAGTGGTGCCAAAGAAAGAGGTTTCCAAGCCGAAACTTTTGAGAGAGATTGCTGTGGAGTAAAAAAAAAAAGGGCAGAAATATTTACTGCCCTTTTCTATTTCTGTTAGGAGCGTTTTGAATATAGTCAGATTAACATACGATTATAATCTCACATTTGATGAAATAACTGAATTACATATAACGAAAACAGAGAGGAGGAAAAAAATGTGTTTCTTAAAATGGTTTAACTATTCGGATATAATAACTAACAATAGGCTTAACAAATTTTTGAGCATCATGTTGATATGCGCGCATTTAAACTCATGCAGTGCTCAACCAAATTCCAATGAAAATGTAAAGCAAGAACAAACTAACTTACTTGGTGATTCTTTAAATCACCCCGATATTAATGTAAAAGTAAACAAGCAATTCGACAAAAACGGAAATATAATCAAGTACGATTCCACCTACAGCTATGTTTACAAAAGTGGCCCAAAGGGAATGAGGGTGGATAACGACAGCATTTATGCGCAATTCAAAAACTTTTTTCAATTAAATTCATCAAGTTTATTAAACCGCGAAAAAGATCGTGTTTTTTTAGAGGATTCACTTTTTCAATACGATTTTTTTAATGATGACTATTTTGAAAAAAGATTTGACTTAAACCAGAATATTTTTCGAGATTTTTTTAAACAAATGGATTCGATTAAAACAAATTTTTTAATTGAAAGGTATCCAAAAGGAAATTCAAAAAAGAAATAATAAGGCAAACTCTCTTCACTTTTTAAAATATAAAATTAACTCCGTCACTATCACATTGGCGATGGGAGTTAATTTTTATCCCAATCAAAAACATACGCCATTCTTAAATTCATTTTATTTTTTTGATACGCTTCGCACGGAAAAGTGATTTAGAAGTTATAAGTGATTTATTGAGCAAATCTTACAAATAAATTTCAAATGAAAAAGTGTTCCAAAGTCTTTTGATCGATTTCATTTGATTGAGCCGTACGGCAATTTCAATGACTAATTTTTTATATATTTGATAAATTATTTCCTTCAATCAAAAAAAAGTTTCATAAAGTCTAAACCAACAGCATGTACCCTAAACTCTATTTTATTAAGTACATTATTTTAATCGTGATAATTGCCATTCCGATTTTTGGTTTTCTTGATACAATGCCTATTCGTACCTGGGACGAAGCACGTATCGCCATTAATGCCATTGAAATGTTTCATAATGGAAATTTTATTGTGACTTATTTTGATCATACACCTGAAATGTGGAACACAAAACCGCCATTACTTATATGGTGTCAGGTAGTTTTTATGCACATTGTCGGCACAAACGAAATAGCCATACGCCTTCCTTCGGCATTAGCTGTTTTTGCGACTTGCATGGCCATTCTTGTTTTTTCTCAGCGTTATCTTAAAAATTTTTGGTTGGCTTTTATTGCAATTTTAACTTTAATAACTTGCGATGGTTATCTTGGCTTACACGTGTCACGAACTGGAGACTACGACGCCATGCTTACCTGTTTTACAACTATAAGCTGTTTGTTTTTTTTCGCTTATACCGAAACAAAACAAACGAAATTTCTTTATCTTTTTTTTACTGCCGTTCTATTAGCTTCTTATACCAAAGGGATAGCAGGAATACTTTTTTTTCCTGCCCTGGGCATTTATGCTATTATTCAAAACCAACTGATGTTATTTATTAAAAATAAACACTTTTATATTGGCTTCTTTTCTTTTCTTACATTAATTCTTAGTTATTACCTAATTCGTGAAACACAAAACCCGGGATACATTTCCATTGTTCAGGAAAATGAACTGGGAGGAAGGTACTTGGTATCTCAAGGCGGGCAAAAATTTGACTTCTGGTTTTATTTCAACAATTTTAGAGTGTATAGATTGCCAGACAGGTATCTCCTGATTCCTTGTGGCATGTTGATCGGACTTTTTAGCAAGGATAATCGCATCAAAAAAATTACATTATTCTTAACCTTATTGGTGATCACTTATTTTATTATTATTTCTATTGGCAAAACAAAATTAGAATGGTATGATGCTCCACTTTATCCTTTTTTATCAATTTTGATTGCTTTTTTTATCCACTACATTTTTGATGCTTTAAAAACGAATCCATTCTTAAATCAGAATTTTAAAGGAAATCCCGTTCCATACATCCTTTTGTTTTTATTATTTATAGGCACATTTGAACGCGCTTGGTCCAAAACATATTTACCCGAGGAAGCCCCGTGGGACGCAGAGATTTATGAAATAGGATATTATCTAAAAAATGCCATAAAGGGCAAATATGATCTTGAAAATAAACATCTCGCTTATGACGGATATAAAGCTCAAAACACTTTTTATTTAAGGGTTTTGAATGACAAAGGCGTAAATACTCATGAAAAGGAATACACAGGTCTAGTAAAAAACGACATGGTAATTGCTTGTCAGGAACATGTAAAAAATTACATCAGAAATAATTATCTGTACACAGAAAAACATGAACAAGGTCCTGTATTCACCTACACCATTTATGGTAACTCAAAGGACACCATTCAGTAAAATTTATATTTTATTATTTTTGACTAATTGAAACATTTTCAATCTTTATCTTTCTTTGGCGATGTTTCTCACTAAAATTTTATCTTTAAACGATTTTAATCTTTTTCAAATTTATGCCAATGAAGATAAAAAGTAAACTTCCTAACATAGGTACAACTATTTTTACTACCATGAGTGCATTGGCACGTGAACACAATGCGATTAACTTATCGCAGGGATTTCCTGATTACGACTGTTCTCCGAAATTAAAAGAAGCAGCCACTCACTACATAAACACTGGTTACAACCAATATGCTCCAATGGCAGGAACGATTCAATTGCGAGAACGTGTGGCTGAAATTATTTCCTTAAGTTATGGTTCGAATTATGATCCTGACTCTGAAATAACGATTACAGCGGGTGCTACACAAGCAATTTATACAGCTATTGCAGCATTTATTCATAAGGGGGATGAAGTAATCGTTTTTGAACCAGCTTATGATTGTTATGTTCCTGCAATTGAAGTGCACGGTGGTATAGCAGTATACTCACAACTTAAGGCAAATGATTTTTCAATTAATTGGGAAGATGTTCGGAAAAAAATTACTCAGAAAACGAAAGCCATTTTAATTAATTCCCCTCACAACCCAAGTGGTACAACTATTACTGCAAAAGATATTTTAGAACTTGAAAAAATAATTTCAGGATCAAACATACTTGTTATTAGCGACGAGGTATACGAACACATGGTGTTTGATGGTGAGACTCACAACAGTGTTGCAAAAAGTAAAATTTTAAAACAGCAGTCTATTCTTATTTCATCATTCGGAAAAACAATACACACAACAGGGTGGAAAATTGGTTATGTAGCAGCTCCAAAAGAAATAATGAATGAGTTTAGAAAAATTCATCAGTTTCTTGTTTTTGTGGTTAACCACCCATTACAATTAGCAATCGCTGATTTTCTTGCAGATAAAACGAATTACACAGAGCTTAAAAAATTTTATCAGGCCAAGCGCGATTTGTTTCTGAAACTAACAGCAAGTTCTAGGTTTGTACCTTTAAAAACCAGCGGTACTTACTTTCAACTCATGTCCTATAAAAATTTAAGCGATGAATCCGATACAGAATTAGCTATTCGTTTAACGGTTGAGAAAAAACTAGCAACGATTCCTCTATCCGTTTTTTACAGTGAAAAAACAGACAACAAATTATTGCGTTTTTGTTTCGCAAAAAAAGATGAAACGTTGGAAAAGGCGGCAGAGATTATTTGTAATATCTAAAAACACTATTCCGTTAACAATCACACTCAAATAAAAAGCCCTCGACAATTCGAGGGCTTTGGTTTACAAAAAAATTAATTAATTCGAGACAATGATCTTTTGATTGATTTGTTCGTTATTATTCTGTCCCACCATAAAATAAATTCCATTGGCCAATTTAGTAATTGAAACTTTATGATCATTTTGTTGCGTTAATTCTATTAATTCAACGATTTGACCAAGTTCATTAATCAACTTTAGTTTAATATCTGAAACCGAAGCAATAACAAATTCACCATTATTTGGATTCGGATACACTGAAATTAAATTTTGATAACCTCCAATAGTTGATATCCCAGTGCATGGATTAACAGTTATATGGATAGAAGTATTTCCTTCACATCCATTTGCATCGGTTGCTGTAACAGAAAATATATTGCTAGTTATTGTTGGAGACGTATTCACAGTTTGAGTATTTGCACCTGTGCTCCAAGTATAAGAAACTAAAGATCCGTTTGCAGTTAACTTTGGTCCGGGATCATTCTTACACATAACGGTTTTACTTGCAGCAATAGTTAATGTTGGAGTATCAAATACAACAATTGCTATACTATTAGAGCTTTGACAATTTAAAACGCCAGCGGTTGTTGTACCAACTACCGTATATATTGTTGTGGTAAGCGGAGTAACATTAACGGAAATACCTGAACCCACACCTGCCCAATTATAACTATTTGCACCACTTGCAGTTAAGGTTGTACTCTTTCCAAGGCAGACACTTTGAGATGAGGCTGAAACCGACACGCTTGTGTTTAATACGCCAATATCAATCGTTCGGGTTCCTACACAAGTACTTGTGCCTGCAATGCCGATAACCGTGTAAATAGTAGAAACCAGAGGGTTTACAGTGTATCCCGAAGAGTTCGGTCCATTAGTCCAGGTATAACTTGTGGCTCCACTCGCTAAAAGGTTAACAGTGCCTCCAGGGCAAGTTACAGTTTTGCTTGCGGTCACAACTAGCGTAGGTGTTATCGCTGTTAATACAAATTGGCTTGCAACAGCTGAATTACAATTAAGTGAATTTGAACCAACAACATAATACACGGATGGTATTGTAGGGTTAACTGTAATTACTGAACCTGTTGCTGCTGGGGTAGTCCATGTGTACGACAAGGCACCACTGGCAGTCATTGTAACCGCAGCGCCTTCGCATACCATCGTTGCTGAAGGTACAACGGTAATTGTTGGATTTGGTTTTGTACCAACGCTTACGGTCGCCGTGCCAGCACAGGTACCATCTGAAGCAGACACTGTATAAATAGTTGGAACTAAAGGGCTAATTATTGCTATTGAACCAGTAAGTCCTGTAGGTTGCCAGGTATAACTATTTATTGTAGAAACCGCCGTTAAAGTAGTAGATACACCAATGCAAACAATTGGAGGATTAGCAGAAGCAGTAACCACAAGAGGCGAAACCGATACTGATGTAGTTGCAGTTGAACTACCACACGCATTTACGCCTGTAACAGTGTAAGAACCCGTCGTACTTGGCGCAAATGGTTGTCCATTTATTACGCCTCCAGTCCATGAGTATGTATTTGCACCGCTAGCGGTTAAAGTTGCCGACTGTCCAAAACAAACCGTGTTAAGAGCGTTTGTTATGGTCAATGTTGGTATACCACCATTAACTAATACAGTAATGGCACCAGAAGAGTTACAACTTGTTGAACTTGTTCCAACTATTGAATAAGTTGTGTTACTTGTTGGAGAAACGACTAAAGTTGTACTTGTTGAATTGCCGTTACTCCATGTATAATTACTTGCCGCGTTTGTTGTTAAGGTTAATGATTGACCTGCACAAATAACAGGACTAATACTATTTGTACCAGAACTCGTTATATGTATGTCGCATAATAAATCTATAATTACCCGGCCGCTACCCGTGAAAGTATTTATAGCATTCGTTTGGTTTGCACCAGCATTGTAAGAGCCACCACCACCGCCTGGTGCGTTTGACTCAGTAAAATTAGGTGTATCTCCACCGCCACCACCTGAATAACCACCACCGCCACCGCCGCGCTGACCAGTGCCAGAGTTGTAACAGCCACCGCCGCCACCAAATCCGCCATCGCCACTGGTATTAGCAAGATAACCACAAAGTCCGCCAGCTCCTCCATTTGTAAATGAATAAGCAATACCTAGGGCTTGACACAAAGAACCGTCTCCGTAAAATCCAGCACCTGAACCTGCAATCCCACCTGAAGTCCCACACGTTCCACCATTTCCGCTAGCACCTCCATTCGATCCACCTGGGCGAGGATTTCCATTGATTACAGTGGTAGCCTGCATCCCACTTAAACAACATGGAAGAGGTGATCCGCCGTAGCCATCTCCATTTCCACCGCCACCACCGGCAACAACATAAGGTACGTTACCTGTACTCGAAACAAATGAACCTCCTCCTCCTCCCCCGGCAATGTATGTTCCATTCGACATTTGAGTTCCCATTTGACCAACAAGAATTTTTAAAACAGTACCAGCAGTTAATGTAAAATCTCCTGATATAGAAGCTCCATAACCACCATTGTAAGCCCCTTGCGCTCCAATCGCTTTGATTCTGTAAGGGCCGGTCGCTGGTATTGTGAAAGATTGGATACCGCTTGAAACAGTAACAGATCCATTCAAGTTAGTTGATAAGTACGCAGTGTTAATTTGAGTTTGGTTTGGACCTGCAGGTCCAGCCTGACCCGCAGATGTGAAAGTATAGCTTACCTGCGCAAAAACTTGACTTACGTTGAAAATAATAAGCAGAATGAATATAGCAGCAATATTAATTGATGCGTAAATCCTTTTTTCTCGTTTGATGTAATTTTTTTTCATGGGTTTAAGTTTAAATTAAAAAAACAGTTAACTTTTACATAAAGATATAAATTTTCAAAACACATTTACACATTTCTTAAAATTTCAAATATTTAGATAAAAGAAATTTCTAAGTCCAACATGATTGTAGCAATAACTTTTAACTATTTAGAAAGAAACTATGGCTAACTATTTTTTTTACGAAAAAATAAAATCTCTTAAAAAAAGTAGAAATATTTGCGAATGCAAT
This sequence comes from Aurantibacillus circumpalustris, assembly GCF_029625215.1. Classification (GTDB taxonomy): domain Bacteria; phylum Bacteroidota; class Bacteroidia; order B-17B0; family Aurantibacillaceae; genus Aurantibacillus; species Aurantibacillus circumpalustris. Next base: position 1,818,384 of record NZ_CP121197.1, on the reverse strand, counting down.
TATCATAAATATAAAACCACAGATTAAAACTCAATGCTTGATGCACCGAATTATAACCTGTGGTTAAATTTCCTTAAAAATAAAAACTACTCTACTGTATTGTTTTGTGCAGCTTGTTTTTTGTACTTCATTAAACGCACAGTCCAATATCCTAAAATAAACGCAATAAGAATCCAAATTATTACATTCGGTCCGTGACCTAAAACACGCATGCCTTTAAAAATCCATTCGAAAAAATCTCCGGTTGCATAAAAAATGTCTGTCCAGGTAATCATTAAGTTTTTCATATTCTTTTATTTTATTAAATCTCTTATTAAGAAGCGTTTTGTTTATTAGTTTTTTGCTTTACACAAACCATCACCTTGTAATTGCTAAATTTGTGTTTTACGCCTACAAAAATAGAAATTATTTTAAAACAAAAAAACCGTGTTTGCAGGTCTCTTAAATAAGGGTTTTAGAGGGAGTTTAGTCCTGTTAATTACGGTATTTTTGGTATCGTTTGTTATAAATTACCTCTCACCTCTTGGCTTAGAGGAAGATCATTACCCCAATCTCTTTTACAACTATTTTGCCGAAAAAATTGGCTCAAAACTAGCAATTAATGCTTTAAACTTTATTTTTATTGGTTTTGGAGTGCTTTTGGTAAGCCTTATTTCTGTAAATCAAGAAATAGTCGATAAACAAAACTACTTTCCTGTCTTTTTATATATGCTCGTTTGCATTGCCGGAGTGAGCCCTACACAAATTACTTCGCAAATTTTTACCAACGTATTTGTACTTTTTGCCATTTATAAGCTTTTAGATACTTATCGGGTTGACAATCCGCTGAAACAGATTTTTGACGCCGCCTTTTGGCTAAGTGTTTCAGCCTTTATAACCATATCCAGTATCATTAGTTTTCCTTTATTTTTTGTGATTCTACTCATTTTACGGCCCTTTAACTGGCGCGAGTGGATGATTGCCTTAGTTGGTTTTATTATTCCTGTTTTTATTTACGAAAGCATGGCTTACCTTAGTAACTTTAACCAGTGGTACCTATTTGATGCAACAAGACTCTATTTTAGGTTCATGAAATCGCCTTCATTTAGCGAATATTATTTGCCACTTTTCATTTCTTTAGTTTTTCTGCTCATTATTTCTTTTCTCTATAGCATGGTAACTGGATTCGGAAATACCGTAAAAAAACAACGAACCAAATCTATTCTTATTTGGTTTATTTTCTTTTCTACATTCGGCTTTTTCTCTGGAGGTGCTAATAGTTCAAACATCATTCTTATTTATTCTTTACCACTTTCATTTTTTATAGGTGATTTCTTATTCAATTTGAAACAACTTAAAATAACAAACACCATTCTTGCCATTTTAATTTTTTGCGTGGTGGTGGTTTTTCTGGGACAGTTTCAGTTGATTTAATTTACCACTTCGCTTACATTTAGTACTTCTAACACTGAGATACAGAGACTCTGAGGCACAGTGGAAATTCATTAAACTAATTTGCTCAACTCTCTCCGTAGCTCTGAGACTCAGTACCCTCCGTGTTGAAATGGAACAGGGTTGCGTAGCGAAGTTTTAAATCGGCATAAATATCTAAAACGTTTTATAGGTCATTAACAAAATATTCATAACGGCCATTTGTTTGCCGACTAAAGCCAGTTATCGATTTGCAAAGCCTATTTAAACATTAGCGAAATTCTTTTCATACATAAAGGGTAATTTCGATTAACCAAAAATATATCCCATGAAAAAAATTATCCTTCTCTCAATTATTAGCGTGAATTTACTAGCACAGACTGGTAACACAGTTAAATACCTTGATAAAAACAAAGTTAAAGCAAGGATTAACACCGTTAACGATAAATTTTGGAACATAAATGGAAATGGTGCAGCGTCTTACGAAGTCCCTGCTGGCAAAGGACGCAACGCAATGTTTGCTAATAGTATTTGGATTGGTGGACTAGATGGCGGAGGTCAATTACATTTAGCTGCCAACACTTACAAACAAAGCGGAACGGATTTTTGGCCAGGTCCTTTAGATACCACCAATGCCAGCACCATTGGCACTCCTAGTACTTCGCTTTATAATAAACTATGGAAAATTGATTGCAATGACATTGCCAACTTTGTAACAGCTTTTAATAATGGCTCTGTTACAGCAAACACTTACACCATTCCAGCTGATATTCTGAACTATCCGGCAAAAGGTATAGGCAATTATCAACGAAACATGGCGCCATTTGTGGATGTAAACAACAATGGTATTTATGATCCTTTTAACGACGGGGATTATCCTATTATTAAAGGACATCAGCAAATTCTATCGATCTATAATGATAATCACACAATACATAGTGAGTCTCAAGGTGTACCGATGGGAATTGAAATTCACGAAAGATCTTATTCCTATTCAGATCCTAATATTGTTGATAGTATGCAGGCGATTAATTACACAACCTTTCATCACTATACTATATATAATAGAAGTCTCACTTCATACCAGCAGGTGTACTTGACAGACTGGTCGGATGTTGATTTAGGCAATTATGGCGATGATTACATTGGATCAGATACCATTAATAATTTTGCCTATTGCTACAATGGTGATTCGGTAGATGAAAACATTTCAGGGGCATTGGGATATGGAAATAAACCACCTGTATCAAGTCTTGTTTTACTTCCAACCAATTGTACTCAGGATGGAATTGATAATAATCATAATGGACAAATAGACGAGTCTGGAGAGCAATTTGACATGGATCTAGTCACTTATTACAACAATAACGTCGGTGCTTTTCCTCCTCAAACCACCAATCCATCCATAGCAACACATTATTATAATTATATGTCAGGCCGATGGAAAGACAATACACCATTCACCTTTGGTGGAAACGGTTATAGTGGTTCTGCTGCAACCAAAATTATGTATCCCGGAGATCCTCAGCTCAATTCAGGCTGGACAGAAACCGCAGTGGGTAATACTCCGGGCGACAGAAGGATTTTATTAAGCAGTGGTCCGTTCGCATTTCCTGCGAGAAGTAAAATTGAGTGGGGTTTTGCCATTGTTTTTAGCCAAGACACAGCAAACGCAGTAAATACAATTACTGAATTCAATCAACGTGTACAGAGAGATGTGAGAAATGTAAAATATTACGATGCAATTCACCAAGGTGTGCAATGTGCGCCGACAACCACTGCAGCAGGCGCCACTGGCATAGCCGAACAAAAATCACAAAAAATGAAAGCTGTTATTTATCCTAACCCAACAAACGGTTTTTTAAATATCCTTTTAAATGAAACTTTACAATTAGCTCAAATACGTTTAATAGACATTTCAGGTAGAACGTTATCAGAATCACTGATTGAAAACAATTCTCAATTTAAACTCGATGTATCTAACGTAGAAAAAGGGATCTATTTTGTTGAAATTACCAGTGGTAATAAAAAACACACTGTGAAAATTATAAAAAATTAATGGTATAAAAAAAGCGTCCTTGAAAATCTCAAAGGACGCTTTTTAATATTGTTAACACCTTAAAGCTTACTTAAAGCAGTGTTCATGCGATTAATTACTTCGTCTTTTCCCATCAAAGCCAACATGTCGAATAATTGTGGGCCACCAGCAACACCAGTAATTAAAACACGTAACAACTGCATGTCTATTTTTCCAACTTCTTTAACCAGTGCTTCAAATGTATCGTGAATCACTTGCGTTTTCCAATCGGTAATACCTTTAAAACAATCTAAAGCTTTTGTAACTAACTCTTTGTTTTGAGGATTCCATTTTTTCGTCATCACTTTTTCATCGTATGCATCTGGCGCGATAAAAATATATTTACCATGATCCCAAAACTCATGTACAAACTGAACTTTCTCTTTAACTAGTTTACAAAACTCAATCATAAAGGCAGCATCACGTTCAAAACCTTTTTCTTTTAGAATAGGTTTGAAAGCTTCTGACAGCTCTTCATCTGATTTTTTACGAAGGTATTGTTGATTAAACCATTTTGCTTTTTCAGGATCAAATTTCGCACCACTTTTGTGTACGCGTTCAAATTCAAAAATTTTACTAAGCTCTTCTACAGTAAAAAGTTCTTCGTTGTTACCTGGATTCCACCCTAAGAGTGCAAGTACGTTTACAAATGCTTCCGGATAATAACCGCTTTCTTTGTAGCCGATATATGGCGTGGCTTCACGTGGATCTTTCCAACTTAATGGAAATACTGGAAAACGCGCTTCACGTTTTGAAATTTTTCCATTTCCATCTGGATTTAAAATCAAAGGTAAATGCGCGAGCTTTGGCATTTCATTTTCTAATCCTAAATACTTGTAAATTAAAATATGGGCTGGTGCACTTGGCAACCATTCTTCGCCACGAACGGCATGCGAAATTTCCATTTCAATATCATCAACAATATGTGCTAAATGGTAAGTCGGCATTCCATCACTCTTTAATAAAACTTTATCGTCTACTTGTGCTGAGTTAACAGTTACCCAACCACGAATTATATCATTAAAACGAATTTCTTCGTTACGTGGTACTTTTAAACGCACCACATACTTTTCACCACTCTCTAATAATTTTTTTACTTCGTCTTCAGGTAATGTTAAAGAATTACGCATGTTTTGGCGTGTAACTGCATTATACTGCGGTGATACCATTTTAGCGGCTTCTAGACGTTTACGCATAGCATCTAATTCTTCCGAAGTATCAAAAGCGTAATAAGCATGACCAGATGCAATTAATTTATCGGCATACTTTTTATAAATTCCTAATTCCTTGCGTTCACTCTGACGGTAAGGCTTGTGAGGTCCATCACCAAAACCAACTCCTTCATTCGGTTCGATTCCGCACCACTTCAGTGCACTCACAATATATTCTTCCGCCCCTTCCACAAAACGTGTTTGATCGGTATCTTCAATTCTTAAAATAAAATCTCCGCCATGCCTTTTGGCAAATAAATAATTAAATAAAGCAGTGCGTACACCACCCATATGCAATCCACCAGTAGGACTGGGTGCAAATCTAACTCTGACACGTTTTTCCATAGTTTGCAAAGATACGGTAATTGTTTTATTTTGGTAGAGATTTATGGCGGAAAAAGATTTTTTTCAAATGGTTTATCAGGTGGTACGACTTATCCCAAAAGGCCGTGTAACCAGCTATGGAGCAATTGCGGCTTATTTGGGCGCTAAAAAATCATCCCGATTAGTAGGTTACGCTATGAATGGTGCGCACCGCGTAAAACCGAAAGTGCCTGCTCACCGCGTTGTAAATCGTAATGGTTTGTTAACCGGCAAACATCATTTTGACACCCCTTTTCAAATGCAGGAACTTCTTGAAAAAGAAAAAATAAAAGTAAAGGATGATAAAATTGAGGGTTTCACAAAACTATTTTGGGATCCCACAAAAGAATTAGGCCTATAGGTGTTTCTGAGTTCTAAAACGACTCGTCTAATTTAAGGGGGATGCCTAGCTAGTTTTGATTAATTTTTATAGCTTAGCTCTTCTTTGTAAATACCCTATCATGAAAAAATTTTACTTCACGTTTGTAGTTGCATTTCTAATCCTTGTAAATGGACTCTATGCACAGTGTTCTCTTTATCCTGTTACACTTTCAAATAAAATAAGTAATAGCTCCTTAGTTATTGAGGGAAAGGTTATTGCCCAACAGTCTTTTTGGAACTCCTCGAAGAACTACATCTACACTTCTAACTTAATTTTGGTTGACAAAGTATTTAAAGGAACGTTATCTAAAGAACGTATTGAAATTATTACAGAAGGTGGAGAAATTGGTTTAAAAAAACAAACGGTAGAGCCTTCTCTTCAATTAAAACCGTACGACGAAGGTGTTTTTATTCTAAATACATTTGAACAAGTTCCAGCGCAATTTGGTGAAGAAGTATTTCAAGCCTATGCAGATGTTCAGGGATTTATAAAGTATGATTCTTTTGACGACGCTGCCTATGAACCTTTTCATAAATATACTTCAATTAATAAAGATTTATATCCAGAACTCGAAAAAGTACTGGGAGTAGATTTACCAAACTATACAAGCTCTTCAAACGGTAAAGGGTACAGCCAGAATACAATAAACTCAGTAACTGGAATCTCGCCTCTCACAATAACAGCGGGAACATCCAGTATTATTACGATAACTGGAACAGGGTTTGGTTCCACACAAAGTACTTCTTTTGTTGAGTTTTATAATGCTGACGATGGCGGTTCTACTTTTATTAAACCCGATATAACACACTATGTATCTTGGAGTAACACACAAATACAAGTAATGGTTCCAACCAGAGCTGGGACTGTTTCAGGAACTGCTGGAACAGGACCTGTGCGCGTAACGGTTGCAGGAAGTCCCACTTTGAGTGCTCAAACACTAACGGTTAACTATGGTGAGCTTAATGTATATTATGGTCCAACCACAACAGTTTATAACACACGGCATGTTGACTTAAATGGAAGTTCAGGAATAACCTGGCAAATGTATACTGGTTTTGATGCCAGCGCAAGTGCGAAAGCTTCCTTTTTAAGATCATTTCAGACTTGGCGCTGCAACACCTATATTAACTGGGTATTAGGTGCGCCTACTACAACAAATGTGATTGCTTCAGATGGAATAAATATTATTCGTTTTGATATAGGAGCAGAATTACCTGTTGGCGTTTTAGGCCGTTGCAGCAGTTATTTCAGTGGTTGCATCACAGGTACAGTGGTGAACTGGTATGTAAGTGAATTGGATATTTGTTTTGACGATGGAACAACCACTTCGATAGCCTGGCAGTTTGGACCAACTTTGGCCACTGGTCTTCAGTATGATTTTGAATCCGTTTCACTTCATGAATTAGGTCACGGACATCAGCTTTCTCATGTCATTAACTCTTCCGATGTGATGCATTATGCATTAAGCAATTCGCAAAATAAACGTAGTTTAATTACTAATAATATTAATGGTGGGAATGATGTTATGAGTCGTAACACCTCACCGGGTGTATGTGGTAAAAGCGCCATGAGTGCATTAACCGCCAGTATTTGTTTAGTAACAGCACCAACTGCCTCCTTTACTATTCCAACAACAGCCTGTGTTGGAGAAACGCTTACTTTAACGGATCTATCAACTGATAGTCCTGCTAGTTGGAGTTGGACAATGTTAGGCGGAAGTCCTTCCTCTTCTACCCTTCAAAACACATCTACAACATTTGCAGCAGCTGGTGTATTTTCAATTTCATTAATAGCTACTAACGGTTTTGGATCATCCGCAACACTTACAAAAACAATTAATATTGTAGGTCAACCAACACTGAGTGTTCCTTCGGCAACTATTTGTTCGAGCTCTTCTACCTTAATGAATGTAATTGGCGCCAGTGGTTATACGTGGAATCCGGGTAATTTATCAGGTGCTTCACAAAATTTAAATCCTGCTTCCACACAAATATATACCATAAACGGCAGTAACGGGACATGTTCCAGCAACACAACTTTTACTATCAGCGTGAATACTACTCCAACATTATCAGCACCAAACGCAACCATTTGTTCAAGCACTTCCACTTTAATAACCGCAAGTGGCGCCAGTTCTTACACTTGGAATCCCGGAGGATTAACTGGTCTCTCGCAAAACCTTAGTCCAACAGCAACGACCGCTTATACAGTAACAGGTAGCAGTAATTCGTGTGCCGCTAGTCCGCTTATTTTTACAATTACCGTAAATACCACACCAACTGTATCGGTGCCTAATGCCACTATTTGTTCTGGAACATCAACGTTTATTACAGCAAGCGGTGCAAGTTCTTATGTTTGGAATCCTGGAGGTTTAACTGGAGCTTCTCAAAATTTAAATCCTGCCTCCACAACAATTTATACAGTTACTGGAACTACTGGCGCATGTACAAACTCTTTATCAATGAGTATTACCGTTAACACCACGCCAACCGTAAGTGTTCCAAATGGTGGAATTTGTTCGGGCAGTTCTACTTTATTAACCGCAAGTAGCGCTTCTTCTTATACTTGGAATCCTGGGAATCTCACTGGAGCTTCGCAGAGTTTAAATCCAGCTTCCACAACAGTTTATACAGTTACTGGTACTATTGGGAGCTGCACAGCGAGCTCAACAACAACACTCAGTGTAACCACAACGCCAACCGTTAGTGTTTCTGATGCAACAATTTGCTCTAGCACATCAACTCTTTTAACAGTAAGTGGCGCAGGTTCTTATGTATGGAATCCGGGCGCTTTAAGCGGAGCGGCTCAAAGTTTAAATCCATCTGGTACAACTGTATACACAGTAGTTGGTACTATTGGTACTTGCACATCGAGTGCTAATTCAACTATCACTGTGAATACAACTCCAACCGTTGCTGTTCCCAACGCCGCAATTTGTTCGGGTAATGCAACATTGGTAACTGCCAGCGGAGCTACCAATTACACATGGATTCCTGGAAATTTAAACGGCACTTCTCAAAGTTTAAATCCTGCATCCACAACAGTTTATACTGTTAACGGATCTATTGGATCTTGCTCAAGCAGCGCTGTAGTTTCTGTGAGTGTAACCACAACGCCAACTGTTAGTGCTTCGGGCGGAAGTATTTGTTTAGGAAATTCCATTTTACTAAACGCAAGTGGTGCTAGCTCTTATACCTGGAATCCTGGGGCGTTAACAGGAGCCTCTCAAAATTTTAGTCCAAGTTCTACAACCATTTATACTGTTACTGGAAATAACGGTAATTGCGCACATAGCAGAACAGTAACAGTTACAGTATTCAGTTTGCCGACCGTGTTTGCTATTGTGAGTCCTACTGTAGTTTGTAGCGGAATAACTGCAACCCTTGCAGCAGGCGGTGCAATGACTTATACATGGACGAATAATATAAACAGTTTTAGTATTACAGGAGCTGCTCCTTCTGTTAGCCCGTCGGTGAGTACTCTATATACTGCTGCTGCTTCAGACGGCACATGTGTAAATACGACTACGGTGTTTCTACTCGTTAATCAAAATCCAACAATTAGTGTTGTCGCCAGTCCTTCAATTTGTTCTGGTTCATCAACCATCTTAACAGCAAGTGGCGCCGATTCTTATATATGGAGCCCAGGCGGTGCTGGAGCAACAAAAACATTAAATCCACTCTCCACAACAATTTACTCTATTTCGGGAACACACACCAGTACTGGCTGTAGCGCAAACGTAAACACTACACTTACAGTTCATCCTAATCCTACAGTTTCAGCCATTTCAACGCCAACAATTATCTGTCCGGGTACTATTGCCATGTTAACTGCAAGCGGAGCTGTAAGTTATAGCTGGAATCCTCCGGGCTTGGTTGCTCCTTCTATATCAGTGTCGCCAACTGCAAACAGTGTTTACACAGTAATTGGTTCTAACGGTTTTTGTACTGGTACAAATACAGTTTCTGTAGCATTAAATGTAGCTCCCACTCTAACTGTTACAAATAACGTTGCTATTTGCTTAGGATCATTCCTAAATACAAGTGCTTACGGAGCGCTAACTTATACATGGAATCCAGGAAATTATGCAACACAAAATGTTACTCTTACGCCTCTTGCAACAACTGTTTATACTGTAACCGGTACTAACGCTCTTGGATGTAATTCTAGTGCGAATCTAACCGTATTCGTATCTCCCTCACCAAGTGCCACTATGAATGTATCTTCCAGTAGTGTGTGTCCAGGTCAATCTCTTACACTTAGCTCAACCGTGAGTGCAACCAGCTACACTTGGAATTTCACATTACCCGGAACACCAACCTTGGCTGTAACACCAACAGTAACAACTATTTACTTTTTAACAGCGCATACCGGTAGTTGCAACGTAACTCTTGCAACAACCGTAACAACTTTTTCCAGTCCTATCGCCAGCCTATCAGGAGTTCCCACTTCATCTATTTGTAGTGGAACTAGTGCAACACTTGTAGCATCGGGTGGGGTGTCTTATACATGGGCGCCCGCCAGCAGCACTGGTAGTACAAATGCCATTTCGCCATTACTTACGAGCCCTTATAACGTGACTGTAAGCAGCGTAAATGGTTGCACAGCCTCTGCTTCGGCAATTGTATCTGTAGCTCCAACGCCCACTATTGTCGCGAACGCCAGTTCCAGTGTAATTTGCACCGGCGCTTCCACCTCACTTACAGCAACAGGAGCAAATTCATATATTTGGACACCTGGATCTGTCACTGGCTCTATTGCAGTCTTCAGTCCGACCACTCCAACATTATACCAAGTGATCGGAACAACTGGACCCTGTACATCGAGTTCCAATATAGTTGTTATTGTAAACCCAAATCCCACCATATCCGCTACAGCGCAACCTTCCACAATTTGTAGCGGAGGTTCAACTTCGCTTATCGCAACAGGTGCATCAACATATAGTTGGAACCCTGGTAATATTTCCGGAAATCCTGTAAGCGTCAGTCCAACCTCTAATACAACTTACTCGGTAACAGGCTATTCTTCCTTTGGTTGTAATGCAACTGGAGTTGTAAATGTTTCTGTTAATCCAATACCAGCCCCGGTAGTCGTTGCTAGTTCTTCAACCATCTGCTCTGGAACTTCTGTTACTCTAAGTGTTTCAGGAGCGGACACTTATTCATGGTCACCTCCAGCATCAAGTACAGGTACTAGCGTAATTGTTTCTCCAAATACTTCAACACTTTATTTAGTTACTGCTTTTAATAGCAATTGCTCTGCCACAACCGCCGCAGTTATTTTAGTTAGTCCTTCGCCAACTGTAACTGTTAGTGGTCAGCCAGGCACAACCATTTGTAGTGGGGACTCCTATACGCTAAATGCGAATGGTGCAATTAGTTATAACTGGATGCCAGGAAATCTATCCGGACCAACCCACGTAGTTAACCCAAATTCAACTACCAATTATAGTGCTACCGGCATTGCTCAAAATGGCTGTAGCAACACTGCTACACTGACGGTTAACGTAGTACCGACACCAAGCCTGTTGGTTACCTCATCGCCATCGCTATTATGTTCTGGCATGACCGCAACATTAATTGCTAGCGGCGCAAGTAATTATACATGGAATCCAGGAAATATAACTACCACAAGTATTAGTATTAGTCCAACAACTACAACGAGTTATACGCTGAGTGGCAACAATGGCACTTGTAGCAGCACCTCTACTCTCATCACTATTAATGTAAATCCGCTTCCAAACATAACTGTATCTGCATCAAACACACTTTTGTGTTTAGGTGATGAGTTCACCCTCACTGCGGATGGCGCAAGCACCTACACTTATTTACCAGGAAATAGCACGTCCAATCCAAGTTCATTTGTGCCGAATGTTAGTACAACTTATACGATAAATGGTAACACAAATGGATGTGAGAATTCTGCTACTATATCTGTATCAGTTTCAATTTGTGAAGGCTTAGGTTCACTCACTAAAAACAATAAAATAAAAATTTATCCTAATCCAGCGAATCGAAATGTAAAATTAGAATTTAGCGAATCATTTACAGGAGAAATTAGCATCTTTAATGCCCTTGGGCAATTAATCCTTCTATTAGAAGAACATGATTCAACTGTTGCGAATATCGATCTCAATGGTTACTCAGTAGGCATTTATATCTTAAAAATCAATAATAACAGAAATGTTCAGATACTTAGACTAATAAAAGAATAACTATAGACTAGTTAGTTATTTCTCTTCAAAGAATGTTGATTTTACGAGCAATTGTCTTCTCTCTATCCTTTAGTAAAACAGTATAGATACCCGGCTTGGCTTGATCGGCAATTTTTATTTTTATACAATTTCTATTTGCTGTACCATAAGATTCTGATTGATAAATTTTTTTGCCTAACTCGTCGAGTATTTCAATTTTTTCAAACGAATAATTATCAAATTGAATCTCGAAATTGCCATCAGAAGGATTTGGGAAAATTTTTAATGAAGTTTTCTTTGGCATATCCACCGAGACAAATTTATAAGCTTTTGTAGTCCCATCAACATCCGTTTGTTTTAAACGGTAATATGAAATGCCTTCAAAAGGATGCGCATCTATTGCAGAATAATTTTTATTTGTGAAACTATTTCCGTTTGTTTTAATGGTGGCTACCTCCTCAAAAAAATGTCCATCGCTTGTTTTTTCGATAGTAAAATAACAATTGTTTTTTTCTGAAGCTGTTATCCAGTTTACTTCTACTTGATCTCCAAGCGGTTTAGCACTAAACTCAGCAAGTTCTATAGGAAGTGGATTTAAGCCGCCTATTTTATTTCCAAGCGCGAATTTACTGAAAGTGATAAAACTGCCCGACGTTATACTTCCTGATACAGCCGCTGAACCCGTGCCACCAATATCAGTCCAACTATTTCCTGCGCCATTTGTTTTTGCAACAGACAGAAAAGAGGGATCTGGCACACCATCGTCGGAGTCATAAAAAAGTGTAACCACTGCGGCTGATAAATTAGGTATCGCCTCTCTGCTAATCTGCCAATATCGCATTAAAGAAACTAAATTCAATGTAGGGGGGAGCGAATAACCCAGAGAATTGGCTGATGTTCCAATTAGTTCTCCATCGTAAATTACTGGTGCCACATCATTATGCGTAACATTTAATATTGCTGGTCTATACGCCCCATTTTTTCCAAGAGGGAAATTCATTGCTGTCGGGCCAGTACTACTTATTCTAAGGCTTATTGGTCCATCTACGTAACTCAAATTATTTCCTAAATTGCATGTCCCTCCGACATCAATTAACAAACTATTTGTGCTGCTTGCACTAATAACACCATTCATCAACATCAAGTTTAACACTATATCAACTGCAGTATTTAGAATGAAATTTCCTGAAATTTTATTTATACAAAGATATTTAATAACCGGTGCAGGAATTTTTGTCGGAGAAAGTCTGTATATGTTCTGTGGTGCTGTTCCATTAATCATAACTGTCCCCGAACCACTTCCGAAAGAAATTACGTTTGTAGATGTTGCTGTTCCACAATCAATATAGATGTCTCCGGTAAATGAATTTAACCCATTGTATGCTACTTCCAATTGAGTAGTGCTTATTCCCCTGTAAAAATGAATTGTTGTGTTGTACGTGTCTGCATTTACATTCGCCATGCGTAATAGTGATGAAGTTGTGTTTTCAATATTTGTTATAGCGCTATTAAACACATTACCCCCTGTACTCAAATTAGAACCACCACCAGATACCTTTTGAAAAGTGCTACTCACACCATTATACGTTGCTCCGTTTAAAAAAATATTAGAGGCGGAAAAAACTACACTTCCATTGAATGTAGCCCCAGGACCTATTCTAAGACCAAGTATGGAACCTGATGATGCCCCAGTCCATAACAGATTAAGTGTTTGTAAAGTTGAACCAAACTGCGTAAAATTTCTAATTTCAAGCCAACCTCTCACAAAACCTTCAGCACCTTCGTAAATCTTAAAACCCGGATATAATTGAGATGTACCACCGCCAATTCCAAAATTAATGTTTCCTCCAGTTGATGAGTTCACTTCAATAGAACCATTAAAAACATTTCCTGAGGAATTATACCCCATGCTGACATCTCCTGTTGAATAATTTTTAAGAATTACAATTGCATTATACGTATCATGTGTTCCTACACCAAATCGCAATGCTCCTGTTCCATTGCTCTCGACCCAAAGAGTATCATTAAAAACATTACCTGTGGAATTACTAATACCCACTCCGGCCTTTTGAAGTAACAAATACCTATCAAACACCGAATTAGTTAGAGTGTAAGTACTGCAACTAATACGGGTCCGACTTTGCAAAGTACTGCTGATTATTGTAGACGATCCTCCGTTTAGTTTAAGATAACCGGAAGTACCAGTGATTAAAGCTCCTGTGAGGATTGATGTTCCTGTAGGGATAAATAAATAGGTTGAAATGTCAAAAGTAGAGTTCGAATTCATTATGAAATTATTTACACTTAAACTCGAACTTAGTGAAGGATAATTGGCAGTCGATCCAGCAATTGTAACATTATCGGCCGATCCAGGCACTCCATTTGGCGTCCAATTTGCAGAATTAGTCCACATATTATCCGTGCTACCATTCCATGTATAGTTTACACACTTAATAGTAAAGCAAGTTAGGCATAGAAAAAAAAGACTTAGATTTTTCATTTAATTTTTGATTCGTTTTGTCGCAATGTTATATCATTGATATGATATTGCACCTTAAAATGGAAGAAAAAAAAGAAAAATAAGGAGTTGTACTTAGAAGTTTTTAAGGATCTGTGCTTACTTTTGCTCGCTCACAATTATACCTTGTTCGATTACCATTTTAGTTAGCGAGACACTATTATTTACGTTTAATTTTTTGAAAATATTATACTTGTGAGATTCAACTGTTTTGGTACTTATACACATGAGTTCTCCAATTTCTTTTGAAGTTCTTCCAGAAATAATATTTTTTATTACATCAAGCTCTCTCATTGTCAATTCACCCGTTTCAATGGAAGTACCAATAGCAGAATAATTCTTAATCAACAAGTGCGAAATAGAAGGGCTCACAAACGGAATGTTGTTATAAACATCTTCAATTGCTTTAAAAAGTTCCTCCTTTCCTGCCGACTTTGTAACAAATCCTTTTGCCCCGGCTTTTATTAACTTATTGATATAATGAAATTCATTATACAGGGATAGGCCAATAATTTTAATCCACGGTGCTATATTTCCTATCATTTGTGTTACTTCAATACAGCTTAAACCCGGCATATTAATTTCCATTAATACGATATCAACTTTATTATTCTTAATAAACTCAACAGTTGAGGCTCCATCACCACATAATCCAACTACTTCAAACGCAGTATTTGATTGCAGCAAAAGTTTCCAGGCCGTTCTTAAAAGCAAATAATCATCTGCTATTACTATTCTAATTTTCGGCAAGCTCATGTTTGCATTCATGTAAATTATTTTTTTTGTCTTTTTTAATATTTACAGTTACGGTGGTACCAATACTCAGTTCACTTTCAATTATTAATTCGGCACCAATTGCATAGGCACGTTTTTTAATGTTAGAAAGCCCATTTCCACGTTTTGCGTTATTTGAGAAACCTTTTCCGTCATCGATAACACTCAACACATAATGATCTCTGTTGCTAATTAATGTAATGCTTGCATTGGTTGCACCTGAGTGTTTGAGTATGTTGCCTACCGACTCTTGTACAATTCGATACAGATGAAGAGAAATTTCGTTACCTGGCCTGAACTCATTTTTTATATCGCGCTCGCTATAAAACACAATTTTTAATCCATTTTTTAATCGCGCATTAGTGCATACTCCGTTTATTGCTTCACAAAGCCCAAAATCAATTAGAACTGCAGGCATTAAATTATGAGAAATGCTTCTAACCTCACTCATCGCCATACGAAGCAATGCCATACAGCTTGAAACCGTCTCCTGGGTTAGTTTATCAGAGGTTTCTTCGATAGTTAATAAATCCATATTTGAAATCGTAGTGGCCAATAACTGACCAACGCTATCATGCAACTCCTCAGAAAATCGTTTCTTTTCTTTTTCTTCAGCAACAATTCCTGCATTAATGGCATAGAAATTATTTTTTTCTATAATTTTTACAATCTTCCGTTGCTTATTTTGAACTTTTTTAGCGAGCTTATTATTTAATGAAATCTGTAACATTAAAAGAAACATCATGATTGCGAAAACGAAAATAACATTGATAAAAAACATACTATTAATGCTTATCTGGTGCATAGCATTCATATTTTTTGATAGTATGAAGTTCAAAAACCAGAAAAGTATACCGCAAATAGGATACAAATAAAGTATAGCCTTCTTCAACGAAGAATAAGTACTGTAGCGAAGTGTCTTATTAAAAATAAACAGAATCAGAAAAACGTACAGAAAAAATCCGCCTTCCTCCCCTTGCGACCGATAATATATTTTATCGAGTGAAACTATTACTATAACAGAAATAATTATTAAAAAACTAGAAGACAAATAAAATTTCTTTAGCCATTTAAAGATTTGCCCAATAGCAGTAGCCAAGGGTAATAATAATTCAACTAGTATTAACCCAATATCCCGTGAAAAAGGCAGGGTTATTACAATTAACAGATATTGAAAAACTATCAGACTATACATTATTCTATTAGTATAAATGATATACTCTCTTTCCTTTTCAGACAGACTTTCACCTGAACTTCCAATTAAAACTAACTTTTCAAATTTAAGGGCGACTAATTTTGTAATCTCTTTCCAACTTATCCTTATACTCATTCTACTTATTTCTATCACTTCGATTATTACTGTAAACTATAAACCCAAAATGCGTATCTAACATTCTGAAATTTCAGATATCTCTTCGGACAGTAATAATAAATTGAATTCAATTTGGAGTGAGCCCTCAAAGAAATTGGAACTCTAAATTCTCTCAACACAATAACACCATCTTAAAGATACGGGCGTAAAATTAGATCGATGCTTTAAAAGAAAAAGTTGATTTAACAGAAGGTGGTTTTAAGTTAACGAAAAGGCCTTGGCAACAAATAAAGAAAAATATCGTAATGCTTATTTCATACGCTACTTTAGAAAGATTATCTCTGTAGACAGTTCATTCAATAGTTCAGCCCTTTTTTTATCTGAAACATCAACACGGTCTCCTGTGCTCATTATAACATATCCGCCATCAGTTTTAGCATATTGAGCAATTTCAGAAAGGTTGACAAAAAAAGACCTGTGAATTCTAAAAAAATTAAAATCCGTAAGAAATTCCTCGTATTCTTTAAGATGCCTGGAACTCATAATCCTGTCACCGTTACGCATGAATATATGAGTATATGGACCTTCTGCTTTCATATATATGATATTTCTTATTTCAACGACAACTGTTGACGTCGCTGCTGCAATAGCAATCTTTTTTTGAGTACTCATTGTTCTTAAATTCTCCAAAAAAAGATTTAACCCGTTTTCTGGAGAACTTCTATTCAAATTGTTGTTCACTTTTTTGATTGCAGCAATTAAATCAACTGGGTCTATAGGTTTTAATAAATAGTCCAAAGCAGCTAATTTGATGGCTCTTAGCGCATAGCGTTCGTGAGCTGTTGTAAATACTACAGAAATGTCTTTCCGTTGTATCTGATTGAGAAGATCAAAACCATTTTCGTTTTGCAACTCCACATCCAAAAAAATAAGTGAAGGATTTGTTTTACGCACAAGAGAAATGCCTTCTGACAAACTCATAGCAATTCCCAAAAGCTTTATTTCAGGAGTGTGTTCTTGTATTAATCCTTTTAAATAATTTGCATTGTTTATTTCATCTTCTATTATTACAGCTGTTATCATTTCAAAACATTTCATTTATTGGTATATTCAATTCCACGCGTGTTCCAGCAGATTCTTCATTCGAATCAACAAGGTCAAAAAAATTAACACTGGATTTATTCTCGTCAACTAAATTTAAACGACTTTTTGTAACTTCCATTCCTAGTGATTGATGATGAAATAACTTCTTACTTTTTATCTCATTTGCTTTTTTCCTACCAATTCCATTATCTTCAATAACACATTTTAGATAAGAATCCATCCTTTTTAAAGTTATATCAAGCTGGGGTTTATAAGATTTTCCTTCTTCACTACAAGTCGACCTTTTATTTTGTAATCCATGCAAAATTGCATTTTCGATAAAGGGTTGTGTAATAAGAGCCGGAATTTCAATATTATCTGCATCAAGATCTTTGTGAACTTTTAAGGAATAACTAAAACAATCTCCAAAACGCATATTCTCAAGTTCTATATACAATTCAAGAATCTGGATTTCTTCAGTTAAAGAAATCATTTTCTTGTTTGAGGATTCTAAGATCATTCGTATAAGTTTTGAAAACTTAGTGAGATATGAAAGCGCTTTCTCCTTTTGAGACGTTCTAACCAATTCTAACCCAGAGTTTAATGAGTTAAAAATAAAGTGTGGATTCATTTGAGCCTGCAAGGCTTTTATTTCAGAATCCTTCACCAGCAACTTATAAGCCAGTTCCCTTTTCCTTTTTACTATAACAGTACGGAAATAAATTGCACTAAAAGTCGTGAATAAAACAAAAACGATTAAGACAAAAACAATGACGGTGTATTGTTGTTTTTGAATAAATAAAGCTTTTTGTATTTCTTTTTCCGCCTCCTGTTCCTGTCCCAGAATTCTCTCCTTTTCGTCAAACTCATATTGAAATTGTCGTCTTATATTTTCCTTCTTTGCGTACTCGTTTTGTATGCTATCATGCATTTTTGAACTTAACTCAGACATTTCATAGGCTGCCAGATAATTGTTTACTGTTTGATACAATTTTTTTAGCGCCCTTGAAGAATGAAGTATGTCTTCAGAAGATCCAGATTCAGCTGCCAATTTTAATGACTTCTTTGTATAAAAAATTGCTAATGAATAATTTTTTTTATCCGTGTAAAATCGACCTATATTAAACAGTGAAAATATGATTCCCTTCACGTAGGCCGATTGTTCCGATATTTCCAATCCTTCATTAAAGTTAAAAATTGCCTTTTCGAAATTGCCCTTGTTTAGAAAAATAAGTCCAATGTTATTGAGTAAAAGGGCTTTACTAGGCTTATTGCCAAGTCTATCTTGTAACACTAAACTTTTCTCATAAGAATATAAAGCCTTGAGTGTGTCGCCCATTTTATAATACACAACCGCAATATTATTATATGTTATTGCCTCCCCTTCCTCATTTTTTGATTCCCTATGTTTTACGAGACTAGATTGAAAATATTCAAGAGCCTTATCTTCATTTTTTTGTTGGGAGTATATTCGTCCAACATTACTAAGTGTTATAGCAATACCATAATTGTTTTTAAGAAGATTATTTAGTCTCAGGCTTTTATGATAATATTCAATACTCTTCGTAATGTTTCCCTGATTTTCATATACTCCCCCAATATTATTATAGGATTCTGCTATTCCCAACGTGTCGCCAATTTCCTCCCTCAATGTTAGGCTTTTACGGTAGTTTTCGAGTGCTTTGAAACTATTGGACTTGCTTGTCTGACATATGAAACCTTCTCCATTAAAGGCGTCCGCCAAACATGATTTAAAAAATCTGATTTTACTTCTATCAAGAGTTTTGGATTTAAGATTGGCTTCACTAATTTTTTTAAGTTCGGCATTATATCCTTCCCACTCACCCTCAGGAGCATATTCTGTCAAAATTAGAAGAACACTGCACCGGGACGAATCCAGCGCATTTGCCTGTGAAAACTGATTTAGAATTTTTTTAAGCGAATCTACATTTTGTGAGTATCCAGAAAACCAACAACACAACACCAAAACTGGAACAATTTTAAATTTCATTCTACACAATTATCAACTTTAGAAAGCCACATATCAAACAGAGGCAATATTAAATATTTTACTTATACTACTTCTTTTCCTGCACAAAATTAGCAACACTTTTTATAGCTTCATCAAATGTTGTTTGACCCTTTATGTATTGATCCCAATACGATTTACAAGCCTCTACACTTACTTTAAAATCTGGAAACTTGTCCTCAAACTTCATTTGAACATAAAAAGGCACAACTTTTTTAGCTTCGGTCGAAAACTGATTATCGAATACATAACCCGTTGTGTAAAAAATTATGGTATGCCATAAGTTGACAGTTTTTTTTATGTCTTTACCCTTTGTAAGCTCAGCTATTTTTATCTGTACCTCATCTACTAAAAAATGGGAAGTTTCATGAAACACAACTTCTGTCGCTAAGTCACCATTATTAGAACCATGTTTGCTTGCGAATATAATATGCGCAAAACTATCCTTGTAACTGCAAGCTCCCGCCCAGGTTGCGTAGCAAGTAAGATCCACAACAATTTTTGAACTCGGCAATTGTGTTTGGTAAATTCTTTCTAATTCAGGAACAACAGTTAGTTCTTGCTTAACTAATTCATTTTTATGCGCGTTTATCCAGGCTTTGTTATCAGCTTCAATTTCCTTCCAATACAATTTATTGAAATAAGGTTGGAAGACTTTTAGTCGTGCTGTTGCTGCGGCTTGCCAACCCGATTTCGCTTCAATATCCAGACTTAACTTATCAGAAAAATCGCGCATCAAACTATCAAACAAAAAATCTTTACTTATAAGTGAATCTCTGTAAAACATTAGAACAGGTTTTAGGATAGACAGATCTTCGGGCTTTAATAATTTCAATTTATCTTTAAAAGAATAATATGCTAGTGAATCATCCGAAACCTTTTTATACTTGCATCCCATAGCTCTATTGTATAAATATGCATGAGCATTGAGTTGCGCGTTACTTTGAAAACTATAATACTTAGTTTCCAAAAGAACATTGTTTTGAGAATAAGCGGAACTAAAAATAATTCCAATTGCAAATAAACTTAAAATATTTTTTTTCATACTACACAATTTAAAAAATGTTCCCCGTTTTTTGAGGGAGCATTTTAGTTTTAATAATCTAAATTACCATAATCTAATTTTCGGCCTCTGATATAAAGTATCAGTCGTAAAACCAAGATTAAGAATGGAATATACATAGCTGCTGTTGGCAGATCAAAGTGTTTTAAAATAATAACTGATTTACGCTTTAAGCGTTCTGCAATTAAGTACATAGAAGGAATTAATAACAGCGTTAAAATAGTTGCGAAAATTAATCCGAAAATCATTGTCCAGCTTAATGGTCCCCAAAACACAACACTGTCGCCACCAAAAAAGATGTGCGGATTTAAATGTGTGAATAATGTTTCGAAATTAATATTCAAACCCACTGCCAGCGGAATCAAACCTAACACAGCGGCAATCGCTGTTAATATAACTGGAGTCATACGTGTCCGTCCTGCTTCCACGGTAGCATCATACAAGTTCATTCCGCCTTCACGCGCAAACTCGGCAAACTCGACCAGGAGAATACCATTCCGCACCACAATTCCGCCAAGCGCAATAATACCCACTCCGGTCATAATAATACTCATATCCATTTTAAAAACGGCCACACCAAGAAGCACACCAATAATACTAAATAGAATCTCTGATAGAATAATGAGTGGTTTTCCTAATGAATTAAATAGACCAACCAACACTAATAACATCAAACCAATAGCTATCATCATTGCTCTACCCAGAAAAGCCATTGTTTCTGCCTGTTCTTCATCTTGTCCGGCAAACTTAACATTCACAGCACCCGTTGCTTGGTAGCCTTTCATGATATTTTTTACTTTTGCGGCAACCTCATTTGCGTTATACCCCTCTTTTACGTCTGCAGATAAAGTAATTAATCGTGTATTATTTTTCCGTTTAATACCAGCATAAGTGTAATCATAGCGAATATCAGATACCGCTGAAATTGGCACACTACGTATTGCTCCACCCATATTCATATCACGGTAGGTGATTTTTAAGTTTCTGATTGTTTCAATATCTCTACGCTGATTGTATTCAAAACGAAGGTTTACAGGATATTCATCATCAACGTCTCTAAATTTCGTCGCCTCGTTACCATATACAGCACTTCGTATTTCCATTGCAACCTGCGAGGTAGAAAGACCTTCACGTTGAGCGCGTTCACGATCGATGTCAAAAACAATTTCAGGTTTATTACTTACAAAATCTGATTTTAGATTATCAACACCTTCCACTTTTGCTTTCTTAAGAAAAGTTTCAAACGCATCCGCATTCTCAACCAATTCCTGAAAATCATCGCCAGAAACTTCAACGGTAATTGGTTTAGCTTGTGGCGGACCAGATTGTTCTTTATTTACTGCAATTTCCGCCCCAGGCAATTCCCAGTTCAAACCTTGGAGTTTTGTTAGATATTCTGATGTAGACTTACCATGACGTTTTTCAAACTCAACAAAATTAATCGCGATCTTTCCTTTATTTGGATAAGAATTTTGATCCCCATCCTGTGGATCTGTTACACCAATAGTTACATTAGAAATCATAGATTCAACTACCGGATCGTTTTCATCAATTACACTATAAACTTTACTTTCAACTTTGCGCATCATTTCATTTGTAACTGCTGGATCTGTTCCTTCTGGCAATTTTACATAAACATATACGTTGTTTGGATCACCTTGCGGAAAAAATACAACTGACGGACTACGCACTACAAAAAAGAAAATAGAGAAAAAGAACAATCCAACTACTGCAGCCACAGGTCTCCATGGTTTACGCAAACACCACTCTAATACTTTTACGTATGCATTAACAAAGTTAGGCCATATTTTAAATTGCCAAGCTTCTATTGCTTTGTACAACCACAATCTATGCAACACTAAAAAGAAAGCAAGAAAAACAATAAAATTACCTATCCCTATACTACCACTTAAATAACTGAATAATGCTAAAACACCGTACAGTAATAATTGCATTCTTGCCTTTTTATTTAGCTTACCATAGTTTGCTTGCTCTTCTTCGTGCGACTTCATAAAGTCTACCGCAAAAACCGGATTAATAATATAGGCAACGAATAACGATGCGAGTAACGAAATGATTAAAGTAATAGGAAGAAAGTACATGAATTTTCCAATGATACCAGACCAAAAAGCTAAAGGAATAAACGGCGCTAAGGTTGTAATGGTTCCTGAAAGTACAGGTAAGAACACTTCACCTGCAGCCATTTTAGCAGCAGTCTTGATATCGCGTTTACCGTTTGCAAATAATCGATGTGTGTTTTCTATTACAACAATCGCATCATCCACCACAATACCCAGCGCGAGTAAAAATGCAAAGAGTACAATCATATTAAATGAGAAGCCGATACTCGGCATAATCATAAAGGCAATAAACATAGAAAGCGGAACCGAAAGTGCCACAAAAAGTGCATTCGTAACGCCCATAAAAAACATTAATACAATGGTTACCAAAATAAATCCGATAATAATTGTATTGATAAGTTCTTGAAGAGTCGTTTTAGTTTTAGCACTTTGGTCGCCACTTACAGTAATATCAAGCCCTTTAGGGAAATCTGTTTTTTCCATTTGAGCAATGATTCCCTTAATCTTATCAGCAGCATCAATTAAATTTTCACCCGAGCGTTTAATAATATTAAGTGTAATTACATTTTTACCTTTTTTACTAGAGTAACTTTCCTTTTCTTTAAACCCATCTTTTACTTCAGCAATATCTCTTAAGAAAAGTTTAGCGCCTGAAGCAGATGAAATAATAATATTTTCAAGTTCTTTAGGATCTTTAAACTCACCTTTAATACTTAAAGTTGGTTTCATACCTTCGAGTGGCACATTACCACCGGTGATGGAAAGATTTTCTCTTGAAATAGCGCTTGAAATATCATAAAATGTTAGTTGCGCAGCTTGCATTTTATAGGCATCAATATTTACCTGAATCTCGCGATCGAGCGCACCAACTATTTTTACTTCGTTAATTTCCTTTAGACCTTCGATTCTGTCTTGTAAATCTTCAGCGTATTTTTTTAATTGCTTTAAATCGTAATTACCGGCAACGTTTATGTACATAATAGGGATTTCAGAAAAAGCAATTTCCTTAATCATTGGTTCCTTTGTTAAAGTTTGAGGCATATCAGCGCGTGCTTCGTCCACAGCGTCTTTCACTTTTTGTTTTGCAACCTCTACCTTTACATCGGTCCTAAATTCTACCACAATTACAGAAACGTCTTGTAAAGAAGTACTGTTAAACTTTTTTACACCAGAAATCGATTTTAATCTCTTTTCTATCGGTTTTGTAATCGTATTTTCAATATTAGTAGGAGAGTTTCCACCATTAACTGTACTGATGAATATAGTTGGAACCGTTATGTCTGGGAAATTTTCTTTTGGCAAAGAATTGTAGGACATTATACCTGCAATACAAATAAAGATGGTAATCAAATAGACAGTCATTTTGTTGTCTATTGCCCAACTGGACGGTTTGAATTCTTTTATTTTATCTAACATGATTTAAATTTTTGTATTAAACGTTTTGGTTTAATAATCTTAATTACTTTTTTGCGTTTATTTTTGTGCCATCATTAACAAGGTCATACCCTTGAGTAATCATTAAATCACCCTCCTTTAAACCGGTAAGTATTTCTGCAACACCATTGTATTCGCGTCCAACTGTAACCATTTTTTGCACTGCAACACCATTTGCACTTACCATGACATAACTTGCATCTGAGGTTTTCTGAATAAATTTAACCGGCACAACAATTACTGGTTTCGCTGATTGGTAATCGTTTATTTTTAATTTAGCGACAGTATTTGGATGAAATTCTTTCTTTCCATTTAATAATACCTCAACAGCAAAAGTTCTGGTTAATGCATTTATTCCACGAGATGCGTAGTTAATTTTAGATATTACTGTGTCGTTCATATCTGGAAACATTACCAATACTTCATTATTATTTTTTACACGTGAAGCGTAAGTTTCAGCGACATCGGCTTTTACTTTTAAATTAGAAAAATTAACCACATTAATTACACCGTAACCGGGTGCAACCGCTTGACCAATCTTAAGATTTACTAGGTCAACCGTTCCATCAATTGGAGATATTATTTTTGTCATACGCAATTGCTCTTGAAGCGCAGAAATTTTCAACTCTAAACTTTCTTTTGTGTTTTTACTTTGTAGGTATTGAATTTCAGTTCCGATTTTTTGCTCCCATAAATTCTTTTGTTTTTCAAATACTTGCTTTGATAACTCCAAATTTACTTGAAGATCTGCCAATTGTTGTAGCATCGCGCGCGCATCTGTTTCGGCAAGAATTTGCCCCTTAGTAACGCGATCACCCGCTTTTACATTAATTTTTGTCACCGTTCCTGGCATTTCTGTTGCCAAAGAAACACTTTCTTCCGCATCTACTCTTCCTTGTACTTCTATATAAGATTTAAAGGTTACTGGCATAAGCGGCTTTACTACAACATCCGTAAGCTTTTCAGCTGCAGTAGTATCCGTTTTTGCTTCTTCTTCTTCTAAGGCTAAAATTTTTGTTTCTAAGCTTGCCCTTTCTTTTTTCAATTTTTCAAGTTCTGCTTTTTTATCAGAAACGCCACCACCGCAGGCAACCAATAGGATTGTTACAGCCAGTATGAGTAGAGAATTTTTATTCATGATTTTGTTTTTTAGAGTGTTGTTATATTTTTTATTATTGGATTTCATTGTATACGTTTTATTAATCTATAATCGGTTTTATTTAACTAAGGTTCCGGTTGCTTTTTGATAGTCGATCTTAGCGATTATCATATCATACACTGCATTTAGGTAGTTGGTCTGAGATTCTTTCAATGAAGTTTCTGCGTTAATAATTTCAATATTATTTCCAACACCACCCTGATACTTTTTTTGCGCAGTTTCATAAACGTGATCCGCTAATTCCATATTTCGTTTTTGCGAAAGCATACTCGAATATGCATTATTGTAAGAAATACCAGCTACACTAGCCTCCAACTCAGCGCCCATCTGAATTGTTTTAAGCGTATTTTGATTCTTTAATGAAGTTATTTTAGCTTGTTGTATTTTGTAATGACGCTGTAACCCATCAAATACATTTACATTCAGCGTAACACCAATTAATGCAATCTTATACCATTGTTTTTGTTTTGTTGGATCATTTTTATCCGTTGAAAAAGTCAACGAGTTCCTTTGTGTATTATACTGATAAGAACCATAAGCTGCCAATGTTGGCAAGTATCCCCACTTAAGTCGTTTTACATCTATATCCAACAAAGTCTGTTGTGCCTGTAATAATTTAAAATCCGGCCGCTGTGTAACGTCAATATTATTTGAGGATAATTCTGCTTGTTCTTTTTCAATCTGCAAACTATCTGTCAAAACAATTGTTTCATTAATTCCATATCCCATTTGAAATTTTAACGCCGATTCAGTTAAACCAATTAGTTTAACTGTCTTTTCTTTTTCAGTTACAAGATTATTGTACTGAACTTCTAGCCTTTCAACATCAATAAGTTCAGCAAAACCTTGTTCGTTAAGCGCTTTGGTATCGTCAAAAATTTTCTTCAACTTACTTATATTTGCAGTGAGTAACTTAATGCGTTCCTTACTAATAAGTACCATATAATATGCCTTTGCGACTTGAGAAGTTAAATCTGCTTTACTTCTGGCAACGGATATTTTAGAAAGATTCATAAATTCTTTCGATGCCTTTAAGCCGAATATATAATCACTACTAAAGATTAATTGAGAAAAACTTAAACCAGCTGTTGAATTGTATTTTGTTCCAAACTTAACTGCTTGATAGGCATCGGCAGGTGCCGTTTTATCAAAAGCTTGCAGAGGAAGTAAAGAGGTCGGCAATTCTAAGTAGTCCTTTAAATCAATGCTACCATTAATTTGAGGGAGACCAAGTCCGGTAATTTCTCTTCGCTTGTAATCAGCACTTTTTAAATCCAATTCCGCGTTCAAATAATTTGGACTATGCTTAAGCGAATAATCAATCGCCTCCTGCAAGCTAAAGCTTGTTTTATTGTCTTGTGATTTTGTTTGATGCACCATTACCATCAGGGTAAGAATTAATGCATATTTTGTAATGTGTTTCATAGGTATTGCTTTATTCTTCTTCGTTTATTTTTTTATAATTATTAAATAATTTGTGTCCTTTTATTGTGCAGATCCCAAAAACAAAAATATCCAACACCAACGTGTTGGTTTTTGCAAAACTTACTCTTTCAAAACTGAAATAATTCCCAAACATTAGCATGTCTATTTGTGCCATTCGTAATCGCGAAGCAAATTCCACATCCAAATCAGCGCGGTAAACGCCTAACTCAATTCCTTTTTTAATATTTGTCAGTACGTTTTTATAAGCGCAATTTTCTTTGAATGATTGAAATCTTTGAAAGCCTGTTGGGTAAAATTTTTGTAAATCGAGGAAAAACATGGGGTTAATGTTTTGCATCATCGTCATCATCATTTCAGAAATTAACATTATTTCATGAATGGGATCTTTAGCCGATTTGTTCATTTCATCAAAATGACGCTCTTGCTCAAGCAACTGAATATTGCAAAGCTGATTTACTAAATCATCCTTCTCCTTGTAAAATTGATAGATCGTTTTCTTAGACATACCAAGCTCTTTGGCAATATCATCCATGGTAATATGCTTTATTCCATATTTAAAAAATAACCCTAATGCTGTTTTTAATATTTTTTCTTGTGGCTCCATTTTTATTAATTCGGCCACAAAACTACGGAAACTTTAATTGTCTTGCAAGTTTCCGTTAAAAATTATTCTTTTTTTGCATCTTTACATCCGATGGAGGGGCTAAAAGCTACAAGATGGAAACGTTTTTTGCGTTTTCTAAGCAAAAAATACCGTCTCGTTATATTAAATGACGCGACTTTTGGGGAAAAAGTCTCTGTGCGCTTAACGCCCTATGGCCTAATTATTGGCATGCTGGCAATCACCATTGTTATGACCAGTTTTGTTATTAGTATTGTAGCTTTTACGTCTTTAAGAGAGTACATTCCTGGTTATGGAGATATTGCGGAGAGAAAACAAATTCTTGAACTAAATATTAAGGCCGATTCTCTTGAACAAGCACTAGGCTCACACGACGTTTATTTGAATGCTGTACTAAAGGCAGTTGATGAAAAAATTGAAACAAAAACCCAAAAACCGAAAAAAGACACCACCGGCAAGTTTGCTAAAGTAAATACAAAACCGAGTTCTACAGATATCCAGTTTCGGGAAGAATATGAACAAAATAAGAGCAATACCTCAACTGGTATAGCAAAGTTAAAGTACACTGGTTTAACGGAAGCCGTTTTCTTTACGCCTGTAAAAGGACTTATTACGGAGTCTTTCGATATTAACGAGGAACATTTTGGAGTAGATATTGTTACCAAACAACATGAAACAATAAAAACAACGCTCGATGGAACCATTATTTTTACTGGTTTTTCTGCCGGAGATGGTAATGTAGTACAAGTTCAACACCCCAATAACCTCATAAGTATTTATAAGCACTGTTCTTCGTTTTTGAAAACTACTGGAGATCGGGTAAAATCTGGTGAAGCCATCGCTATAGTCGGAAACAGCGGCGAAAAAAGTCATGGTCCGCATTTGCATTTTGAACTTTGGTTTAATGGTTCTCCTATAAATCCACAAGATTTTGTGGCTTTTTAAGCCCTATAAATTCTTCAACAATCAAGTATCACTACTCATCTTATATTTTTCAAAGTACCCTGCGGATACAAATAATGCCGTAAAATAAGAATAGAATGTACAGCCTGCCTGAGTTTCTAAAGTATCTTCCATAAAAAATGAAATCACGGCTATAATAAAAAATGGCCAATACACTTTTGGTAGATGTTTTCGCAAACTAAAAGCGGGATAAACAATTCCGATAATAAAAATCAACAAACCGATTATTCCGTAAACTGCTGCGATTGACAAAAATTGATTATGTGGACGTTTAAACCATTCAACTTCTAATGGAGAATGCGTTTCGACATAGGTTCTATTTAACTCTTCTTGTAAGTCTCCGGTTCCCACTCCAAACAAAACATTCTGCTTTATCAGATGAAGTGCTGCTTTCCAAAAATACAGACGCATGGTTAATGAATGCCCATTAATTTTTCGGTTGTTTCTAAATTCATCGTACTCATTTACCAATTCGTAAGTTCGTTTATGTAAAAACGACCATGTTGGATAGGCGTAATTCGAAACTCCCTTTTTTATATTTAATACATCTCTCTCATTTAATTGCGCAACTCCAAATGAATCTTTGTTTAACCCCATGCTCGACAAGTAACGTATCAATACATTATAACGTTGAATGTTCTGTTGTGATTCGTAATTAAAACTATCTGCGGGCGCTTTTTTATTCCACTCTCTTTTTAGTTCATCCGGCTGAATGTTTATTTGAACATAGTTTCCATTTTCTTTCTGACCGCGATTTTCAAAATGAAGATAGGTCTTACCAGAGCCAGAAAATATGAGTTCTTTATTATTTTCAGACTGCTTAGTAGTTAATTGAATTGCTGCGATTGAATTTATATATGATACCGACAATGATATAAAACCAACCAGAAAAACAAATCCTGCAATTTTAAAAAGTGTTTTTTGCCAATAAATAATCACACACATGGCAAGAAAAAAAAGAATTGCAAAGTTTACCAAACCAGAAGCCAAACCTAAAACAAACAAAATAAAAATAAAATAAACAGCGCATAAACTAAAAAACGCTTTTTTAATAAGCCCTTGTGCTTTGACAGCAAAATAAATACAAACCGTTATGGCAACATTTAAATACAAGCCTAAACGAATGTGACTCATAAAACGTGAAGCATTTCGTACGACTTCGTTTTGATGTAAAACAAAAGTGTAGGTTAAACACCATAGCGTATTAGTAATACAACCAACAATAAAACAATACAAAGCGCCGTTGAATTCTTGTTTTGACAATGGTTTTGCCGTAAAAAATAAAAGTGGCAAAAACATAAGTGGGATCTTAATCTGTAAATCTTTCCACCCTTCTACCAAATTATTTGAATAAAGAAATCCAAGAATGTGAATTAAAAACACAGCACTCAGTATCCAAAATAATTTATTTGTTTTGATTTGGTTCCACTTCCATTTGTAATTCCCCTCCGCAATCCAATTTCCCAATAAAATTAATTGTGGTACACTCGTAGGAACAGCACCCATCATCATGCCGTAGCCAAGGCCTATAATGCCGAAGAGAAAAATATAACGGTGTATTTTTGGTGAGAACAACAAGTCTTAAAGAAACGAAAAAAAAGAGGATAAATTATTAGGGTTGACAAATTATTAGCCACCAATTTCACGAATTACGCTAAACTATTTTGAAATACATTGTAGGCAAATTTATAATGCTTTGCAGAATTGAAATTATACGTTGGCCTTATTACTAATAAAAATAAATCCCGCCTGTAGCGGGATTTATTCGTGTAATTTGTGTAATTCGTGGCTTAATTCCCAAAATCTGATAAAAACTTTATCCGCATCACACGAATCTCTTCTTCAGAATAATCGTTTTCGCCTAACTCCTTTAAAGCATCTTCAACACTATCCGTTTCACTTTCCTTAAAGTATTCCAGAATTTCATCTTGTTTTTCTTCGTCCATCAAATCATCAATGTAATAATTGATATTTATGCGGGTGCCAGATTCAACAATGGTTTCTATTTCCGTTAAAAGTTTTGGAAGGGTAAGGTTTTTACTTTTTGCCATTTCTTTTAAGCCAATTTTTCTATCAATATTTTGGATGATGTATACTTTTAAACCAGATTTATTTACTACCGACTTAATCACCATATCAACCGGACGTTCGATGTCATTATCATCCACGTATTTTTTTATCAAATCCACAAAAGCTTTACCGTACTTGGCTGCTTTACCAGAACCAACACCACTTATCTTTGTCATTTCATCCATGGTTATTGGATACTGAATCGACATTTCTTCCAAAGACAGCTCTTGAAAAATAACATAGGGAGGTAAACCTTTTGCTTTGGCTGTTTTTTTAACCTGATCTTTGAGCATGGCAAACAGTATCTCATCCGCTGCTGATCCACCACCTTTTCCTCCAACAACAATATCATCATCACCTGTAGGAGCATCGCCTTTAGCATAATCGTGATCAAGTGTAAATTTAATGCTTACTGGTTTTTTCAAAAAGGCCTTTCCTTTATCTGTTAAGCGCAACAAACCATAATTTTCAATGTCTTTTGATAAAAATCCGTTTACAATAGTTTGTCTTAAAACTGCTTGCCAAAATTTATCATCCTTATCATGATCAACTCCAGCGCCCCATGATTCAACAGTATTGTGCTTATATGTTTTGGCGGTAGCAGTTAAGTTCCCCATCAACACATTTATCACATCTTTAATTTTATGTTTTTCTTTAATTTCACTTATACATTTTAAAGCCAACTCAAGATCCTCCTTAGCTTCAAATTTTTGTTTAGGGTGGCGACAATTATCGCACATACCATTACATTTTACCTCATCAAACTCTTCTCCAAAATAATGGAGTAAAAATTTTCGGCGACAGCTACTAGTTTCAGCAAAAGAAGCGGTTTCAGAAAGCATTTGTTTACCAATTTCCTGTTCGGCAACTGGTTTGTCTTTCATGAATTTTTCCAACTTCAAAATATCATCGTAACTGTAAAAAGTAACGCATTTACCTTCCCCTCCGTCACGACCAGCACGACCGGTTTCCTGATAGTATCCTTCTAGGGATTTTGGAATATCGTGGTGAATTACAAAACGCACATCTGGTTTATCAATTCCCATACCGAAAGCAATTGTTGCAACAATCACATTTAGATCTTCCATCAAAAAGCCGTCTTGAGTTCTGGCGCGTTCTTTTGCATCCAAACCTGCATGGTAAGGTGCAGCTTTTATACCATTCACTTTTAAAGCTTCAGCAATTTCCTCTACTTTTTTACGGCTTAGGCAATAAATAATTCCGCTTTTACCCGAATTGGATTTTACATACTTAATAATCTCCTTTATAACGTTTTGTTTTGACCTTACGTCATAATATAAATTATCGCGGTTAAATGAGGACTTATAAAGTTCAGCCCCCATCATCCCTAAATTCTTTTGAATGTCTTGCTGCACCTTTGGGGTAGCAGTTGCTGTAAGTGCCATTACCGGAACTGAACCTACTGCATCTATTATAGGACGTAAACGACGGTATTCTGGTCTAAAATCATGGCCCCACTCCGAAATACAATGCGCTTCGTCAATGGCAAAGAATGAAATTTTGAATTCTTTAAAAAAAGCGATGTTATCCTCCTTTGTTAAAGTTTCGGGAGCTATGTATAATAATTTTGTTTTACCAGAAAGCACATCCTTTTTAACTTGGGCAATGTCGCTTTTATTTAAAGATGAGTTTAAAAAGTGGGCAATGCCTGTTTCCTTGCTAAATCCGCGTATAGCATCCACCTGATTCTTCATGAGTGCTATTAGAGGCGATACTACAATTGCAGTTCCTTCACTTAGCATGGCAGGAAGCTGGTAGCACAAGCTCTTTCCCCCGCCAGTAGGCATTATCACAAAGGTGTCTTTGCCGCCTAGTAAGCTTTTAATAATTTTTTCTTGGTTACCTTTAAATCCATTAAAGCCAAAAAAGCTTTTTAGGGTATCTAGGATTTCTGATGTTTCTACTTCGCCAACCATTAGTTCGAGTGATTAAAATGTATGTTCTAGTGAGGGAATGAAAAAATGGGTCTTTTTTAATTCCTATTTAAAGATATACAATTTTATTTTCATGAAACAAACTTTTTTCTAAAAATGGGGTTTTTTTAGACCATTCTCCTCTAAATTGAGATTAAGAATTTAGGTGAATAAGGCTCGTATTTTAAAGATTTGGATTCATCTTAGGATAGTGTCTTAATAATAAGATAATGGAAACCAAGGAAATAAGTCCACCAAAGTAAAAGCTAAACCCGGTTTGTTGAGTAGTCAAGAAAAATATAGTTTTTGCAAAAAAAGCCAATAAATACATTTGAACGCCCCATTGTTTGTAATACCAAACGCCAACACAGGCTATAAACTGCGCAGAGATTAAAATTCCGAATAAGGCAGGCATAAACATACCCAGTTTTTTAATTGGCGGTGAAAATACTTGAGGGAAAGTAATGAGTACAGCCAGGTAGCCAATAATACAAATAATAGATATGATGCGGGGACGTTTCATTGGCGAAAAGGGTTAAAGGAGTTCAAATGTGGTTTAATTAGTTCAAAACGACTTTCAACTAAAGTATTTTCAATCAATGCAATTTGAGCACTAATCCAACGTAATTTCATTTTAACCATCTTGAACTTTTGTGAACAATTTTAAACTATTCTCTTTATTGAACCCTTTCAACCATTTAAACTCATTTGAACCTGTTTGAACAATTTTAAACTATCGTACTAATTCGTTCTTATCGCTTCCACCGGATCTAACTGTGATGCACTGTATGCCGGAATAAAACCGCTAATTATTCCTATAAGTATTGAAATGGTAAAACCAAGAATAATATTGGCACTGCTTAAACTAATATCCATACCCATAGCATCCTTTCCAAGCTCAGTAATAATAAAAGTGAGAAGCAATCCAAAAAATCCGCCAATAAAACTTAGCAAAACGCTTTCACTTAAAAATTGAAACAAAATAAAAATATTTTTAGCTCCTAAACTTTTTTGAATTCCTATTAAGTTGGTTCGCTCACGAACGGATACAAACATAATATTGGCAATTCCAAAACCACCAACCAGTATTGAAAAACCACCAATAATCCAACCTGCTGTTCCAATAATATCGAATAAGGCATCAAAAGCTTTGCTTAAGAGACTGGTTTCATTTAAAGCAAAGTTTTGATCGGCGATTGGTTTTATTTTCCTAAGTCCGCGTAATACTCCGGTTAATTCATCCATCATTTCAGCATTGCTCACATTTGGTTTTGCCTTAACATAAATGGTTGGATCTGATCTTTCGGAACGCACATCCATGATATAACGGGCAAAATTATAAGGTGTTACGACTTGATAATCAAAACTCATTCCTAATAAACTTTCTCCTTCCTTTTTTATGACACCTATTACCGTAGACTTATGCCCTGAAATCTTAATTTGTTTTCCAATCGGATCTTCGTCTCCAAAAAGACCAGCAGCAATTTCAGCACCTATTAAAACCAAACGGTAGCCAGCTTCGGTTTCGTTTTGCGTAAAATACCTTCCCGAACTGAGATCAAAGTTTTTTATCTTATAAAAATCGTGGGAAATTCCCGCCACTACTGCATTTTTTATACTATTGGACCTATACTTGATTGTTTTACGTGCACCAATCCGATAGGCAACCGCCTCGGTTGTTTTACAGCGCCTTTGTAATTCATCAAGTTCATAATATTGGGGTGTTGGGCGATTAATATATTTCCACCAAGGATAATCGGGACCGAAACTCCATGGCCATTTTTGAACATATACAACATTATTACCAAGAGATTCTACGCTTCCACGAATATTACTTTCTAGTCCGTCAACAATTGTGAATACAAGAATAATTGCAAAGATTCCAATTGTAATACCGAGTAAGCTCAAAAAAGAACGCAATTTGTTTGACACTAATGATTGCCAAGCAAATAATACACTCTCTTTAAGTAATACAAACAGCATTTCTTAAAATTACTATTTATATAATTCTCTTAAAAGGTTTTGGGATGAACGGCTGTCAGGAAGGGAAGATGGAAAAGGGAAGATGGAAGTGGAGATGGAAGATGGAAAAGGGAAGATGGAAAAGGTAAGTTGGAAAAGGTAAGTTGGAAGATAGAAGTGGAGATGGAAAATATACTCACCTCTTCCATTTCACATCTTACATCTTACATAAAGAAAATGTGAACTCAAAAAACACTCCCACCCCCTCTTCCATTTCACATTTTACATCTTACATAAAGAAAATGTGAACTCAAAAAACACTCCACCCCCTCTTCCATTTCACATTTTACATCTTACATTTAATATTAGTCTATTTTCTTTCCTGGTTCATAATCATTTCCGTTATTCTCGAGAAACTTCTCGTATTTTACTCTTTGTCTTTTACGCAGCAAATAAAGTAAAGCAGATAACACAAAAAAACCGAAAAAGAAAAGGGCGCTGTCATTATCCTTCATGATAAGAAAATAAACCACGCAACACACACCCAGCGCTGCTGCCACTAACCAAAGGCGTTCTAAAAAGATATACACCTTACTTTGAAAATCTTTACTCATCGTCTTTTAATTGAAGGGTTGCTACTATTTTTTTTAATTGATACTTTGTGAAATCTTGATTGCTCTCCATACCTACTCCTGTTATAATTTCGGTTTCAGTTGTTATTTTTACGAAAGCATTGGTATATATTTTTTTTGTGAGTTCGTTCCATATAAGTTTTTCAGTTTCGAGTTTTGTGCCATCTCTATTTACAACTTCAACCGCATACTTGGCCTCCATTTTTTTGCTTACATCGTATTGCACGCCATAATTCGCCTTAAGCGTGGCTGATATTTTATCGTCTTCAAAAAAGGTTACGAAAAAACCATTTGGTAAAATCTTAAATGGTTCACTCACATTTTTCTCGAAAACCAACATCCTATTTGCCTTAAGCATCACCTTTAATTGAGAACTATCTGTGTAAATCATTGTAACCGTATCACCTATTTGCGACGGACTTAATTCGTTTTTAGGCAATGCCATTACATCTTTAAGATCGTTTGTACACGAAACAAAAAGTGCGCAAACTGCACTTAGAAGAATAAAGGGCAAAGCTATGCGACATTGTTTTAACAAAACTTAATCGTATTTGTATTTTTGAAACCAACGGTCGCAAAAAGTAAAGCCGAAATTTACGCGCCAGTAATTCTGCTTAATTAAAGTAGGATCATTAGAACCCATAAATCCATATTGTCCGCTAATGTTCACCATAGAAGACAAACGCCCAATGCCCACCGGTATGCCAATACCTGCTGAAACTGAATAGTCTGAAATGTAAGAATTGTTTAAATAAATAGATCCGCTTTTATAAGAGGCACCTAGTCTATAATTTAAGCGTTTAAAAAAAGCATCACGGCCAGCCGCGTATTTTTCTGGAACAAAATTCATTCCTACGGCTATGCGGTAACTTTTTCTAAGATCATTAGTTTCATCAAGGTATTTAAAATTTTGCCAATTGGTAATTGCGAAATCGGCTACAACACTTAATTTTTCGCCTTTTTTGAGTCCTATACCAAAGCCTTGTTCCAATGGCATTTTTATACTTCCTTTTTTATCTGGTGTATAAAAAACGGTATCGCGTAAGATTTCTTGACCAAAACCATTTAAAATATAGTTATACACTCCAGTTGTATAATCCACATTTAATGAATTATTGAGATTCATAAAATAACCAAAAGTAATTTTAACGCGTTGTTTCAAAGCCCTTTTAACAAGCTGAGTTGATGCCTCAATACTGTCCTTTTTCACTTTTAATTCTTCTGTTGTAAACACGCCCAAAGCCTTAAATGTTTGCAACGCTGATTCAATACGATGCGCTCGTCCTTTGTGATCTTTTACACTATCAACTGAGATGCCTGTTTGCGCCCCGAAATTTCCCGTAAAAGTTTTTGTATTTAAAATTCTTTCGCGGTAAGTATTATCATAGATAGTCGTGTTAACATTCGGATATAATACGCGTGTGGTGTTTACAATAGTTCCAAAAATATAATTTACATTAAAGCCAATCGAAAAATCGCTAAGCAATTTATTAATGCCTTGGCGGCGCATATATTGTTTGTGAGATAATACTTTTAACGAATCAGGAGTATAATAATAGTTTGAACGAAACTTGCCCATTCTTTTAATAAACGGCATAATACCATAACCGATAAAAGCTTTATTTAATCCTCCATCACCCTTATAATTGTATTCTACTTGCCCGATACTCTCTTCTTGTTTAATATTTTTCGTCTCATAACCCACACTGCTGTATGGTGCAACTCCAAAACAGGCACCACCGTTGTTTCTTATAGGAAATCCAATGGCTCCGTAAGAAAAATTAGTTCCCCACTTTTTTAAACTGGTACTATTACTTCCTTTAAAATTTGAATACAAAAAACTTCCTCCAACCTCAAGCGTAGTTAATTTAATAAGCGCATAAGAAGCAGGGTTTCCTACGTTGATAAAAATCGGCATGGTTGAATCTGGCTTCAGTGCAATGTGCGCACCGCCCATACCCGTATTGTGAGAAAATGTTGGTTGCCTGAGTTCACCAATTCCGTAGCGAGAATAAGGACTAAATGTATTGCTTTGTGTTTGCCCTAGAAAAGGTAAAAGTGCTAACAGGGTAATTACTATAAGTGCCTTATTTTTCAAGATTAAAATTTAAAATGGTGTTTAAGCCTTGTAACAAAATATTTTGGTTGGCAAAGAAACGATTTTTAAGTTGTTTGCACAAATAATCAGCGTCGCCACCGGTAATAACAACTTGCAAATTTTCATGCTGCTCCATATACCGGTCAATCATGGCATCTGCCTCGCAAGCAGCTGCTACGAGCGCACCACTGAGCAAAGATTCGGCCGTACTTTGACCTGTTAATTTATCGTAATTCTTATCTAATTCTACCAAAGGCAAAGCCTGTGTAAACTGGTGCATAGCTTTCAGTCGCATTGGGATACCAGGAGAAATAGCACCACCCAGGTATTCATTTTTCTCGTTCACAAAATTATATTTTATACACGTTCCGGCATCAATTGTTAGAACGTTTTTATTTGGATATAAGCTCCAAGCACCAACTGACGCGGCAATGCGGTCAGAACCAAGAGTAAGTGCACTTTTGTATAGGTTTACCAAAGGAATGGGTGTGGTCGACTCAAACACGCGTGTATTAAATTTTAATGCTAGCTGTTTAGACGTTTGAACATGATCTTTTGTTACAGAGCCGATTAAACAATTTTTTATGTTGGAGAAAGAATCAATTTGCTTGAGCAGTTCTTTTTCCGAGGCAAAGACACATGTTTCAACAAGGTTATTACCCTCAAACAAACCGGTTTTAATTCGGGTATTTCCAAAATCGAGCACAAAATTCACAATTCCGAAGGTAACTAATTTTAAAACTTACTCAAAAAAATTAGAAACTAGCAGAAGAGCGTTTTCTTAGCTTATCGGTAAACTAATGGACAATCACGAGTTTTGAAAAATACCTCGTTTTTTGGTTATTAATTGCCACGTTATAGAAACCCTCTGGCAGATCTGAAATATTAATTTCTATAGTGTTTGTAGCTATTCCACTAATTTGTTTTACTATTTTACCGGTCAAATCATACACATCCAGTCGAGCACTAGCAAAATCACCTTTTATCTCGACTGCAGTGCTTGCAGGATTCGGAAACAATTCAAACCCATTGGCTTTGCTAAGTTCGTTTACCGACACAGTACTAACAGTTGCCGTGGTTTTTGGAGTGAATTTAAATACTGTTCCCTGATCCGGCACACCGCTCATAGCACTAAAAACTAATGTGGCAGCAGAATCTAGACTTAGATTACCAGGTGAGCCATTGCACCACAGTTTTTCGTAGCAACTGCCAAAATTGTCTGGCGAATAAAAAATTCCAATATTCGGTCCATTAGAAGTATTAAATCCACTAGCATTGTTTGTCGATCTTGGTCCGTAATGAAGTTCGATAACCCCTGTCTGCTGATAATACCATATCTGGGTATTAATAAAATTTCCACCTTGGCCATAACTGAGTTTAAAGTTTTTGTACTGCACCTTTAAAATTTTACTTCCAGCAGTACCATTAGTAGCATAAGATATACGACTTGTTGCATCTATAGTATCAATGTAACTAAAAGCTACATCGATAATAATAGCCGAACTATCATTATCCACCCTTAAAAAAGGTGCTTCGCCAATAGCTAGCGTTTTTAAACCACCAAAAGTAAAAGGCACATCAAAAAATTTGAATGTTTCACCCTGGAAACTCATTATATTATAAAGTCCTGCTGGATTAAAAGCAGGTACATTGTTATCATTAAGCAAATCGGAATAAGCGTTCCCTGTGGTTTTTGAAAACAGATATGTCTGCTGAGCAAAAGAACAGCTACAATTAAAAATCAGGGCAGTTTGAAGTAAACAGGCGATTAGGTTTTTTTTCATAATAAAAAGGATTGGTTTGTCGCAAATCTATTTTAATGAATGCCGTTTGAGGGTAATTTGTGTAAAGAATTACCTTTTTTCACTAAAAATTGCCCTTGTAAACGGAATTTTCAAAATACTGGGAGAGCTATTCCAATTAGAAATGCGAAGGGGGGCTTTAAACTAAACCGATTATTTATTTGCGGCTACTCGTCTAAACTCTGTAGGTGTGAGACCGGTTGATTTTTTAAAAAATTTATTAAAAGAAACTTTATTATTAAATCCCACCTGGTAAGCCACTTCGATAATATTCAATTCTTTTTTATTTGTTTCGGATAATATTTTTTTAGCCTCTTCAATGCGCCAATAATTAACGTATTCAAAAAAATTCATTCCAGTTTTATTGATTACTTGAGAAATGCTGTTTCTTGAAACGCCCAATTGTTTGGATAAGAACTCCAGGTTTATTTCGTCGTTTTTATATAATTTTTCTGAAATCATGAGTTCTTTTAAACGCAAAATCAGTTCATTTTCCAAGCTCTCGGTAAGTACTGAGGATTTGTATTTTTCGATAGATATAGGAATTAAACTTTCGTTTAAAGAATAACCATCAAACACCTTTGGCCTAACAAAACCAAACCACGAAAACAAATAAATAAAGATACCGGAAGCGGAGGCAATGCCATAATCTGCGCAACCACCTATTAAGTGATACCGCACCAGTAGATGGAATGTAATGAAATTAAAAGTATAAAAAACAAAAACACCGAAAGAAAGGTAAAACCAGATTTTTATTTCTTTAAGAACAACCGTTTTAGCATAAAAATTTTTTCCAATAAAATAACAATACACGCTCAGTGAAATTCCTTTTGCAAACAATACGTACAATCCGTTCACATCCACTCTAAAAAAATCGCCAAACAAAATCTCATTGTTCATCATGGCAACCTTTGTTTCAGTGGAGTTAAAATAAAACTGAGAGCAATACAGTAGATCAAGAAAAAAAGGCAGAAAATGAATTAAATCCTTTTTAACAAAAGCCTTTGGTGAAAAATTACTTCTAAAATAAAAGTAAACCAACGGCCCAAATAAAAACGTTAAAGGATCACTAATTAAAATAAAATGGACAAACTGATCCATTTTTTCTGCCCACCAAAGCCCACTTTCAATTAACGAAACTGAGAAAAAAAGAACAATCAGAGAAAGAAAAAATTTGGGCGTGTTGAGTTTTTTAAGCTGAGTAAGTTGCGTGAAAACAAAAAAAATTCCTTGTGCAGCAGCAACGAGAAAAAGTAAACCTAAATACTTAATAAAAGAATCACTCATGATTAGAACGAAAATAATAAAATTTCTCCCAGAATATTTACCACTTACAAAATTGAAATAGCCGGGTATGAAGATTTACTTTTTTCAGGCTGCCATAAAGAAGTTTTGAATATGAAAAGGATTTTAGACCCAAAAGCCCTTGAAAGTGCTGATTCTTATTTTAATTTCGTTTTTTTTCATTAAAAATTTTGTAGAACACGGAAAATATGTATTTTTGCAACCTCGAATTAAAAAAGAGTGAGCTGGTGCCTTAGCTCAGTCGGTAGAGCAAAGGACTGAAAATCCTTGTGTCCCTGGTTCGATTCCTGGAGGCACCACAAAAAGAAAAGCAGAACAATTGTTCTGCTTTTTTTATTCTACACCCTGAAAATCTCTCTAATAACAAGTGTTTCAAGCTTCATAAACATGAAGTTATAACCAATAAGCGCAAGGACAGAAACCCAACATAGACGACCATAGACATGAACAAAGACTCCGTAATTACTCATCTGCTCGACAAACACGATTCACTGAAAATAATTTTATCGTAACAAAGTAATTCTTCTACCGACAACGACTTCGACGTGACTAAAACATTGCTGACAGCTTTAATTGGTGCGGTTATTGGACAGGTAATTATTTTCGTCATAAATCGCGCAAATAATCTAAATAAAGCTTTGTACCCGCCACTACTGGTAACACCAAGCAAAATCCATGCCCGTCATTTTGCATTTTAATATCTCGCCGGACTTCAGTACATTTAAATCACGGACGGCGGCACAACTTGTAGCCGCCAAACGTTGTTCTTCATTGAACTTTATGGAAACGAAATTTTTTCATCTGTTTCATTATCCCCTAGTTTTATTACTAAATAATCAACACGAATTTCAAGAAAAACACTAATTACTGCTTCGTAAAAATTGGTCGTTAAAAATAACTACTAACCCCAAACTGTATAGCGGCGGTTCGTGCAAAAGGATTTCCTAATAAATCTTTTCTCCATTCGTACCTGTAATTTAAACGAAGCACCGTTTGTGGTGAAGTTCTAAAACTAATCGCAGGGACAATCGCAAAAATTTCGTCTGAAATGTTTCCTCCTGTTTCTTTAAATTTTCCTACGTTCCAATCTACATACTCTACTCGGATTGCCGCGTTCAGGCTTGCTTTTTCGAATCCGAACAGTTTCTTTTTTATAAGTGGCTGCACAATGTCTATAAACCCTCCATGCTGTTTTTTTCCAAATTGCTGCGAATAGGTATTTGGAACATCAATAAACGTCCAGGCAAACTCCGCCGTAAT
The DNA here is from genome assembly GCF_029625215.1 of Aurantibacillus circumpalustris. GTDB lineage: Bacteria > Bacteroidota > Bacteroidia > B-17B0 > Aurantibacillaceae > Aurantibacillus > Aurantibacillus circumpalustris. Next base: position 1,777,201 of record NZ_CP121197.1, on the reverse strand, counting down.
TACTGTATTTAATTTTGGCAGACTGGTATTAAAATCAACCGCAAAAACATCGGCTCTTCTTTTTTTGTCCAAGACCAAACCGTCTGATTGAAATTTATTGTAAACACCTCCCATATAGGATATACCGATCTCACCAAGTTTTCTATATCTAAAAGAAGTCTTTGCACTTGTTAAAGGCTCGCCATTAAAACTTTCTTCAAATCTATCTTGATTTAATTTAGTGGCTGGAAGAAACGTTTTGTTTTGTGTGTTGGAAATAATATTATCATTCAAGCCATTGGTTAAATACAACTCATAAGCCCACACTACATTTGGCTTGTAAACTTTTCCAAAAAAACCAAAACCAACATTACTAAAGGTTGCGGGTAGTAATTGTGTAGCGGAGATCGGTCTATCCACAAACTCCCATCGTGGTCCGTCATGATTTTGATTAAATGCACCAATGGGATTCATAATAATTCCTCCCCTAAAATTAAGTAAGTGATGAAATTGAAAATCTATGGCTGCAAATTCCAAATTAATTTCTTTCGTTCCGTCTTCAAATTCAATCTCTGTTAAAAATTTTACTTTACGATGAATGGTAGAAGATAAAAACAAAGTCATTCTGCGCATTTGAAATGACAAGCCATCCGTTACGCCGTCTGTTACTGCGTAATGTGTATTCGCTTCAGCGTAACCTCCAATCGCAATAGGTACTTTACCGTATTGCAAAAACGGACGGTTGTATACCGCATCTAAATTGAGTAACATTTTTGAAGTGTCTGTTGGCACTCTTTTTACTTTGTTTGTATCTGCCTGAGCCATAACTTGGTTCGTTACCAGACATAAAAAAATAAATATAATTAAGTGTTTCATTTACTTAGAGTTGAATGTAAATTGTTTCATCGTCGGAAGATGTTACAAAGGTTTTTAAATTCGTTTCAGCCGGACCATTGGTTACTTCACCTTTAGGATTAAACTCAGCACCGTGACAAGGACAAACCATTAAGGTATCGTGCGCCGCAAGTTCACAGCCCTGATGTGTGCATTGCAGGTATAGTGCTTTGTACTCATTCTCGTTTATTTTATAAAGAGCAATAGGAAAAGGAATCGCATTGATTTTAATTAAAACAAACTTTTGTTCAATGATTTTTTCCTTTTTAAGAACCTTAAATTCCGATTTTTTAACACTCAGTTTGTTTTCGTTTACCGAAACATTTGTAATGTATTTATGACTAGTACAACTTTCAAGTAGCCACGTTGCACCCATAACTCCTGCACAAGTTAAACAGCTTGATTTAATAAATTTACGTCTATCCATTTAAAGGCTTTCTAAAAAATGAATTAGTTTTTGTTGATCGGCAGTACTTAAGTTCTGAAAATTAGTGTTGCTTTGTTGCGCTTCACCACCGTGCCATTGAATCGCTTCTTCAATAGAATGTGCCCTTCCATCGTGCATTAGAAAATAACTTCCACCTTGCGTAATTTTCGACAAACCCAATCCCCAAAGTGCTGGAGTTTTCCATTCGTGTGTTTTTGCAGAACCTTCTGTGTAATTGTCATCCAAATTTTTTCCCATATCATGCAACAACAAATCTGTGTAAGGAAAAAATGTTTTATTGGATAAAGCTGCAATAGTTGATGACTGCGTTTTTAATTCGGATCGGTGACATTTTTCACAACCCAAAGAACTAAATAGTTGCTTACCCGCTTGTACCTTAGCATTATTTTGATTCCGCTGTATTGGTGCCTTTAACGTCTTTAAATAAAAAACAATAGTATGTACTTTATTGTTATTTACTTCTGGATCTACTTCTAACTTTGAATAGGTATCGTAAGGTTCAAAAGAAGATGTAATTCCCATATCCTGATTATAAGCATTTGCCGTTTGCTGCAGTAAATCGTAAGCGGCTCCTTTTTTTCCGAAACGCGCTATGTATTTTCCGTTTTGGGAAATAGCATTTGGACGAAGTTGGCAATAGTTTGGTACAGACACCCAATTTGGTATACCAGAAATTCCATCGCCATCTAAGTCATTAGGATCTGACATTGCAAGTAGATCCGCATCACTTACTGCATCTAAAAATCCTAAACCAGTATTTGCGGGAGGTAATACTTTCGAAAAACTTGCGTCACTAGGTAAAGTTTCAGGTGTATAACCAGGCAAGGCGCGGTTTTGTAATTGCGGTCCGCCCAAACTCAAATATTTATTTCCGGTACTGTCTGTTTGACCAAATCGTGTAAGTGTTGTAAAAGGATGGCCCTTTCCGTCGCCAGCGTGGCAGCTTCCGCAAGAATTTGCAACAAAAATTGGTCCTAGTCCGTTTTGTGTTGTAAAAATTTCATTATTAAATGCTCCGTCACCCAGTAAAAACTGATGCGTTTCCTCAGTTGTTAAGCCCTCTACTGGTCCATCTAATAATTCATCTTCTTTTGGTGAAGAAGGCATAATTTTTTTGCAGCCTGCTATGATTGTTCCAAAAAGCAGAAGAGCAAAAATTATTTTTTTCATCGTTTAATTATTTTTACAAAGTTGATGATAGTTTAGTTATTTATAATTATTATTTTTGGTATACCTAAAATAAATTTTATGAGACCTGAAACTATAGAGAACTATCTTAAAACCATATACAACTCTTCTTCTAATAACACAGCTGTTGTGAGTAATCAAAAATTGTCTGAAAAATTGGGACTTAAACCCGCCACGGTAACTGAAGGCTTAAGGAAATTACACGAGTTAAAATATGTGATCTACGAAAAATCTTACGGCACGCGTTTAACCACTAACGGTGCAAAATTGGCTTTGAGTATTGTAAGAAGGCATCGAATTTGGGAAACGTATCTTGCCAAAGAATTAGGTTTTGGTTGGGATGAAGTGCACGAAATAGCAGAGGAGCTAGAACATATTAAAAATGACAAACTCATTAATAAACTTTCTGCCATTTTAGGAAACCCTATTTATGATCCACATGGTGATCCTATTCCTGATGCTAAAGGAAAAATTCAAAAAAGTAATTTTATAAAACTTTCAGAAGCCAAAATAAAATCAAATTACAAAGTAATGGGCGTTACAGATCATTCGAGTGCCTTTTTAAAATACTTAGAAAAACACAAATTAATAATTGGTGCCACTATTAGTATAAGAATTATTGAGGAGTTTGATAATTCAATTGTACTTGTTTGTCAAAAAATGGAAGTTAATATAAGTCCTAAAGCTGCCGAATGTATTATTGTGCAAACACTTTAGGTCACAAAAAAACCTTTCCAATAATTGGAAAGGTTTTTTACCTTTCTTAATTAATCCTATTTATAATACTTTTCCGTTAAAGGCTTTTGTTTCATTATTTGAGTACTTAAATGGACTGTTCATTTTCAAAGTAATTTCGAGTCCACCAAAACTTTTTGAAGATTTTAAAAGTTTTGAAACATTAAAATCATAATTCAAGCCGATGGTATATTTATTCAATTCAAAAAGACAACTTAATGCACACATATCGTTCAATCGGTAAAAGGCGCCAAAACTCAGGTGTTTTGTTCCCTTACCTTCAGCGTTTTCTCTAAATGATCTTCTCAAATACGTTCCAAAAATTACTTCGTAGGCTTTTGATTGATATTGAACCATTATTGATGGTACCAGGCTATAAAATGTGTTTTTGATATCTATGTAATACTGCTCATGAAAATTAATACGAATACCCAGTGCCTGCGTATTATACAAACTGTAATTTGGTTTATTAAGATGGTTAATTGAAAATCCGACAATATTTTTTGGCGTACTTATATCGGTTAAATCTTTTACTTTTCTCAGAGTCACAAAATTCAAACCCAAACCAGCATCTAAATAATTTTTGGTTTGTAAACGATTTAGTTCGTTGCTATTAAACGTAGGATTATACTGATAACCATCGAATTGATTGCCCCATGTAAAGTCATCCTTTTTTATAGCTAACTGCCCAAAACCAAGATACAACCCTGCCGTTAAAAAACTGAATTCGCTTAATTTTTTGGTTACATTCACAGGTAACTCTACTTTAAAATGAGTGAGTTGACTGCTTCCAGCCTGATCGTATAAAACATTAAGCCCTGCGGACATATATGCCTTTGATGAGTTAATGTCTTTTTCCTTTTTAAAACTTTTATTAGCGAAGGCTGCATAAGTGGTATACCCTTTTGTAAATGAATTCCATTGTCCTTTATATTGAATTCCAGCTTCGAAAGAATTTATCACGCCAAAAGACGATGGGTTGATAAGCTGTGGTGCCAAAAAATATTGGGTAAAGTGCGCGTCTTGACCAAAAGCATTTGTAACAAAAAGTGCTGCACTCAGATATATAAATAATTGTTTTCTCATTTTATTAACGTAAAGTTACCTTTTAATATTTTTGTTTCTTCATTGACTAATGTGACCTTGGCTTGAAAAATAAAAACCCCCGGGCTTTGTTCTGAACCATTCACCTTACCATCCCAACATTGATTAACATCATTAATAGTGAAGACTTTCTGACCCCAGCGATTATATATTTCGCCACTTACTGTCTTCATACAGCTGCTGTAGATGCACCATGTATCATTATTACCATCGTTATCAGGACTAAATGCGGTTGGTGTGAATGGATCTCTACAAGTATTATCAACATCAATATAAATCGTTGCCGTTCTTTTACATCCAGCTTCGTTGCTGGCTTCCACTGTATAGGTTGTGCTAACTTTAGGTTTAGCTATTGGATTAGTGCATTTAGGGCAATCAAGACTTTCACTTGGCATCCATGAATATTTTGTGGCACTGCTACTGGCTTCAATTTGAAAACTTTGTCCTGCATATATTTGTCCGGAAGTTACTGGCAAAACTAAAGTAGGGAAAGAATTAACCTTTACAGAAAGTGAGCCTACGCCAGGTATGCAACCTCCTATGCTTGAACTAACACTTATTACAGCAGCTGTATTTAAAGTGTATGTCACTGTTGTAGTTTTCTCACCTGTACTCCATGTATAAGTTGAACCACCAGAGGCGGTAAGAGTAATTTTTTCTCCCTTACACACTTCACTATTTCCAGAAATAATTACCGTTGGGGTTACATAAATAAATACCTGAGTTGTGGCAGTGCTATTACAACCACTTGGGTCAAAGCCTCTTACCGTGTACGAAGTGTTTGCCGTAGGTGTTACCAGTGCCGAAGATCCACTAGTTCCATTACTCCAGGTATATGTAGCGGCACCGTTAGCTGTGAGAATTATAGATTCCGCCTTACAAACAATCGTGCTTCCCGAAATTGATACAACGGGTATTGAAATAATATCTACTTGCAACGTTGCAGTGCTAGAGCAGCCATTTGTTGCCGTTCCACTAACAACCACCACCGTTGAAGCCGGAAGATATTGTTGAATAATACTAGTCGTATCTATGCCTACATTCCAAGAATAAGTCTCTGCACCCAAAGCAGTAAGAGTTACCGTTTCACTTGAACAAATTGGTGAAGACGAGTGAGCAAAAACTGTAAGAACTGGTAATGCCAAAGGGGAAACGCTAATTGTTTCAGTTCCTGTGCACCCAAGTCCTGAAATACCTGTCACTGTATATATGATCGGACCAGTGAGTGTAGTAGTTGGGTTTGCTATAAGCGCACTATTCAGACCAGTAACAGGATTCCAAATATAATTAGCTGCTCCTTGCGCAACAAGATTAGCAACTGCCCCCGAACAAAGATTAGATGCGTTAAGAGATAAAGAAAGCGTTGGATAAGGCGTAACATTAAGAACAAGTGTATTTGTAGTCAAACATCCAAAAGCACTCGCACCAGTTACTGTGTACACCGTTGTTACGGATGGCGAAGCCGTTATAATAGAACCTGTGATAGAAGAAAGGCTGAACGTTGGTACCCAAGAATAACTAACACATCCCGATGCATTGAGTGTAGCGCTAGAACCTGCACAAATACTGTTTGTATTGGCACTAGGTAATACAGTTGGGTTAATAACAGAAACTACAATCGGTAAATTTAATGTACAATTATTCGCATCCTTTACGGTGCAAGTATATTGTCCAGCGTTAATTGCATTCGCAGTTGCAGCATTGCCTCCAGAAGGTATCCAAGTATAGGTTAAGACTCCGGTTCCGCCTCCAGCTACTACTGCCGCACTCCCATCAGGATTGTTACAATTAGCAGGGGAACTACTTGCTGTTCCTGTAATAGCAGGTGGTGCTGTTATGGTAAAGGTTTTCGTATTCAAACAGTTGTTAGCGTCAAAAACATTAGCCGTATAGTTTCCAGCTGCAAGATTTGTCGCAATTGAAGCGCTTCCTCCCGAAGGAAGCCATGCATAACTATAAGATCCAGTACCGCCACTTGCGCTAACCGCTGCAACTCCTGAAGAAATACCACCACACAAAATATTTGTCTGCGATGGTGTTACCACCAAGAGCGGAGGTGATAGAAACGTATATGTTTTAGAAGTTGTACATAAACTTGCGTCTGTCACACTAACTGTATAATTTCCTGCCGTTACATTTACATTAGAACCAGTACCAGTAACAGCAGGTGTCCAAACATAGGCATAAGGTAAATTGCCTCCTGATAAATTAACAACAGCAGTTCCTGTTCCGCCATTACATAAAACGTTTATTTGACTGGCTGTCGAAGTCAGAATAGCCGGTTGACTAATGAAAATTGTCTTAGAGCCTACACAACTGTAACTATCTCGAGCTGAAATAGTATAAGTATTCGAGCCTAAACCACTCGCCGTGGCTGCGTTTCCGCCACTTGGACTCCAAGTATAGGTAAACGGAGCTGTACCACCATTTAAGCTCGCTGTCGCCGCACCGTTAGCGGCGCCATTACAAGTAACATTTGTAACCGTTGGATTTATTGTAAACTGCGATGATTGCAGAATGTTAATTGTTTTTGTGGCTACACACGTGTTGTTGTCCACTACAGTTAACGTGTATATACCCGTAGGCAGTGTAGTACTTGATAAAACGGAGGTAGTTGTGCCTACACCTCCACTTGGACTCCAGGTATAACTGTATGGCCCTGTACCTCCAGCAATTGTGGCAGTGGAAACAGCGTTCGACAATCCACAGAAATTATTTGTTTGCGAAGTGGTTGCAGTGAGAGAAAATGAGGGGCCGGTAATCGCTACAGTTTCGCTTGCAGTACAATTGTTAGCATCTTTAACAAAACAAGTGTACGTGGTACCTGTATTTAAACCACCTTGTATAAAGCTGTTACCTCCAAATGGGCTCCAAGTAAAACTCTTTACACCAGTGCCTCCAATCGTCTGAACACTCGCTGTGCCAAAATTTACCCCATCATAACATACAATATTGGTTTTAGTAATAAGCGCCTGCAAATAAGGTGCTTGTAGAACATTTACCGTTGCAGTTACAACGCATGTTCCCGCGTCTGCAACTGTAACAGTATAAATTCCAGTAGTCAAACTGCTTGTTGTGGCACTATTACCGCCAGATGGACTCCATGTGTAAGTATAGGGTGATGTCCCCCCGCCTATTACACTAACCGTTGCAGACCCAGTTGCATAGTTAAAACACATAATGCTAGTCGAATTTATTGTCAGTGTTTGGCATAACTGTGCTTCTGAATTCGCTACAAAAACAAAAAATAAAAATGCTAGTACAAATTTTCTCATAATTAATAATATCGTGTAAAATAGAACATTGCTTTAAGTCACATTAATTTTAGGTATTAAGCTATGCGAATTTACAAAAACAATAACGTTTTACAAGCATTATATTGGCCAATATTTTAATTAAAAATTGATTTTTTTAAAGTCCCTTGTTAAAAAATAGTCTAAAAAGATTTAGTTTGTTTTGGGGGTAAAACCGTACACCATAAATCGCAGGCTCGCTAGAGTCTATCCAAAAAAACCGATTGAGGTGCCCAAATAAATTTTTCAAAAACTATTTGGTTAAGTAAGCTTAATTGTCATTTTTTTCTTAAACGCAAAAACACCATATTTACATAAATGAAGCTGAGATCTTTAATAGTAGATGATGAAATTCATGCAAGAGAGAATTTAAAATTTCTTTTAAAAAATTACTGTCCCGAAATCGAGGTTATAGGTACTGCAAGCAATGAGGAAACTGCAAGAGAGAGTGTCAAACTTCTTAACCCGCAGGTTATTTTTTTAGACATTTGTATGCCCTCCGGAACCGAAGGCTTTGATTTTCTTGAATCGCTTCCAAATAAAAAATTTCAGGTGGTTTTTGTTACGGCGTTTAAGGAATATGCTATTCGCGCTTTAAATGCAAATGCTATTCACTATTTAATGAAACCCGTTGATGTGGACGATTTAAAAATGGCGGTTGAAAAACTCATTGCCACAAACCACTTATTTAACGAAAATCACGAACAGTTATCAATCTATATAAAATCACTCGAAAACCTATCCAGATCAATGCTTCCACCTGAGGCATTACCACGCATAACAATCAATCATGCTAAGGGTTTCAAAATTGTTGATCCCAATGATTTTATGTATTTAGAAGGGGAAGGTAACTATACCTCGATTATTTTTACAGATGGTACAAAATATCTTGACACCAAATCCATCGGTATCTATGAAGGCATCTTAGATCCCAAACATTTTTTCAGGATTCATAAATCGCACATTGTAAATATTTTGTTCGTTAAGGAATTCCTTAACGATGATGGGCATTTTGTTATTATGAAAAACAATGCAAAGCTTGGAATATCCCGATTACGAGCCCCACAATTTCTGGCGTTTTTTAAAACCGGGAAAAAATCTAGTTCCATTTAGATAATTCAGAATTACATTTTATACATTATAATTACCATCCTACCGTCTTAAAAACGTTTAATGCAATAATATGATTATTTTCGTTTATGGATACTTGGGTTTTTAGAAATATTAATAGCAATACTCAGCAAATAAAATTATGTATACTATTCGTGTTAACTACTTTGATTGTATTTAACTCTCTTCATGCTCAACATTATAATTTTATTAATTACTCTACTGAATCAGGCCTAGCTCAATCACAAGTCAGATCTATTGCTCAAGATAAGAATGGTTATTTATGGCTCGGTACATTAGCAGGTTTGACCAAGTATGACGGTAAAAAATTTGTGAATTATTCTATACAAAACGGATTAATTGACAATCAAATTTTTTCACTTTTAGCCGACACCTCAAATGGTTTGTGGATTGGTACCATGGGTGGACTTAACCATTTTAACGGAAAGGATTTTAAGTCGTATTTTTTTAAGGAAGGTATGGCTGAAAATCTGGTAACCGCTATTGCTTCAGACAACAAAGGTAATTTATGGCTGGCTACCGATGGTTCAGGTGTGTGTAAATTTAACGGAACCACGTTTGAATACTTCACCGATGAAAATGGTGTTGCAAATAATTATGTGCGAGCGGCTTGTACCGATAATAAAGGGTTTATTTGGTTTGGAACGAAAAGCGGAATATGTTTTTACGACGGAAAGTCATTTAAAACGCTCGGCCAAAATATTCTTCAGCCACAAAATGTTAGTCATATTTTTATAGATAAACATAAAAATTTATGGTTCAGTACTTTCGGCGAAGGTGTTTACTGTTATGATGGTAAAACCTTTAAAAACTACAGCGAGGGCGATGGTTTAATAAATAATTGGATTCGCTCTGCTATAGAAGACTCTGAAGGAAATATTTGGTTTGCTTCTAAATTCGGACTTTCAAGATTTGACGGAAAAACCTTCACAAGATTTACCGAAACAGATGGCTTACCTTTAGATAAAACAAACATTGTATTTGAAGACAAAGAAAAAAATATTTGGATTGGCTCTGATGGAAAAGGCTTGTGTAAATTCTTAGGTGAAACCTTCACGTATCTCACTACCAAAGATGGTTTAAGTAGCAACCTTGTTTTATCGGTTTTGGAAGATCAAAATCAAAACCTCTGGTTCTCGACATTTGATAAGGGTATTACTAAAAAAGAAAAAAATAAAGTTACCGTTTACTCCACAAACGAAGGTTTAAATAACAATACTATCTGGGCAAGTTTAAAAGATAAAAAAAACAATTTATGGTTTTGCACATCAGACGGAATTAGTTCTTATAATGGTAAAACATTTAAAAATTACGGGATTAATGAAGGTCTTAGTGCGAGGAAAATATTTTCTATTTGCCAAGATCATAGCGGAAATTTATGGTTTGGAACCACCCAAGGTGTTGCAGTTTTTGATGGTGCAGCTTTTAAAAATTATGTCAGCGATAGCGTTAACATTGGCAGAGATGTAATGAGTATTGTTGAAGATAAAAAAAACCGTTTATGGTTTGCAACCAAAAATGGGCTATACAAATTTGAAAACAATCGTTTTACAAAATACACAACTAGTGACGGACTCTGCAATAACAATTTATTATCATTAGTTGAAGATAAAGACACCAATCTTTGGATAGGAACAAGAGCAGGAATTAACTATTACGACGGCAAAACCTTTTCGAGAATTTTGATAGAAGGTATTTTTAATTCTAACAACGTTTGTTTTTTGGAATTGGATAAAAACCAATCGCTTTGGATAGGAACTAATAGCGGCATCTTTGTTTTAGACGCTAAAGAATATCTAAAATCTAGAAAAGCAAAATTCAGACATTATACCATATTTGATGGCTTACCAGGTATGGAATGCAACCAAAATGCGGCCTACCGAGATCATGTGGGAAACATTTGGATGGGAACTACTGAAGGTGTAATTAAATATGATCCTAACATAAAAGATTTTCGCTCAGATAATATTGAACCCATCACGCATATTTCTGGCGTAAGATTATTTTTACGCGATACAAACTGGACAAAAATTACAAGCGAAATAGATCAAGCAACTCTTTTACCAAAAAATTTACAAGTAAAATATCAAACAAGTCATTTTACTTTTGATTACATAGGCGTTAAACTTAGTAACCCTACTTCGGTAAGATATAAATACAAGCTCGAAGGCTTTGATGATTATTGGTCCGCGGAAACCGAAGCTACATTTGCAACCTATTCTAATTTACCACATGGCAAGTATATTTTTAAAGTTATTGCAGGAGATGTGATGGGTAGTTGGAATAAAACTCCGGCGACTTTTAATTTTGAAATCTTACCGCCGTTCTGGACTAAATGGTGGTTTATTTTACTCTGCATTTTAGCCGGTTTACTCTTGCTATTTGGAATATACAAATACAGTATTAATGAAATTCGCAAAAAACATCAAACACAACAATTGGAATATAAATCTAAGCTCATGCTGCTTGAACATCAAAGTCTGAATTCGAGTATGAACCGACATTTTATTTTTAATGCGCTAAACTCTATTCAGTATTATATGGACAAAGAGGATAAACTTTCTGCAAATAGATATTTGTCGCGTTTTGCTAAACTCATTCGCATGAACTTAGATAGCTCCATGAGTAATCTTGTTCCTGTATCTGAAGAAATAAGTAGGCTTGATCTCTATTTACAAATTGAACTAATGCGCTTTGAGGATAAATTTCAATACAACATAAGCATTGCCGATGATATCGATGTTGAATCTATAGAAATTCCGCCAATGCTTTTACAACCCTACGTAGAAAACTCAATTTTACATGGTATTTTACCTTCTGATAAAACTGGCAGAATAGACATTCGTGTTGAGCAAGGCAGCGATGAACGTATTATTTTTAGTATTCAAGACAATGGCATTGGTATAGAAGAAAGTAAGGCTAGAAAAATGTCGAAAAGAAGTCTGCATGTATCCAGAGGCACTTCCATAACTACCCAAAGAATTCAGTTATTAGCGGTTACCAACCATATTAACATTTCAATTAACGGTCCGTTTGAGTTAAAAGACACGGAAAATAACGTTTTAGGGACCAGAGTAGAGCTGATTATTTAAAATTGTTAAAATTTTGGAGATTTAAAACTTATTCTATAACTTTATTGTACTTTAAGTAGAATTGAAATGAAAGCTTTAAAAATAATACTAATACTTTTGATTCCAGCATTTGGTTTTGTTGGGTGTCATAAGTCTGGAGTGAAACCGAGATGCGGTAATCATTCTAATACTGAATCAAAATCAACATCTGAAAGCACAAGTCAGGCGAGTGGTAAATTTGGCGACTTGCTTGTTGAAGATGACAATACTGAGGGTGGTGCAATTGTTGGGTCTGGAGATGATGATCGCGATGGCGGAGATAAACCAAAAAAGATTGGTCGTTAATTAATACTATTCTTACTAAGCACTGAAGGCTCTTTTTAAGAGCCTTTTTTTTGTGCTTTAATTTTTTTTGATTTAGCAAAAGCATTGATTAGTTTGAGCCGTTGGAGATTAAAGTAAATTGCGATTGCTCGGAGTATTTTTCAAATCTTCGCTAGTCAAAATAAAATTAAGATCTCTAAATTTTTCTTCCTACTTTTTCTTGATAAAAAGTAGGCAAAAATCAAGGCTTCATAAACTTTTGCGGAAATTCAGAGTGTTTTAAGCCGACGCCACGCCACCCACTAGCCCGCTCAAAAGTAAAAAATACTTTTGCCGTCTGGCGAAGGGCCAGAAAAGCGTAGCGCCCTCGCACGAGCTTTCCAAAAAAGCCTTAGTAAACAACTAAACGCATAAGTACTAATATGCTTTTTCGTAACTCCTTTTAAAACCCTCTGAATTTCTATCGCAAAATTTTATGAGGCCGGATCACTGCACCCCGCTAGCTAATTATAAGCACTGTTGCCATCCAACATAAAACGCTTCACTATACGATCCCTTCCGCGGGCTTCTGAATCAGATAGCCAGGGTAGAATGATTAATACTTTTGTGCCGCAAAGCTCTTGATCTTCGAATGCATCTGTTATTTCGAAATGCGTGTAAGCATCGTATTTTGTTTTGAGAAGTTCAAGTCGTTCTTTTATTATCTCAATGCTATGTATACGTCTCTTATCTTTTGGTTTATTGAGCGCTGCCTTAAGTCTTCCCACACCATTGTCGGTGATTTCTATTTGTAAGGTATCACCAACGCGTATAAATAATAAGTCTAATTTTCCGTTTGCAGGAAGAGGCTCTATACCATGCCAAATAGCATTCTCAACAAAAGGTTGTAATAACAAGGCAGGGACTTTGCATTCGGCAACATTAATTGTTTCAATGTTCATGTCACAAATAAATTCTTTTCCTGTGCGCATCTTTTCCAACTCAATATATAAGTTTAACGCTTTTAACTCGTCTTCTAACGGAATGATTGCGTGCCGAGAATTCCTAAATACCAAACGCATGAGTGTTGCGAACTTAGCAAGTATTTTCAGAGTCGTTTTCGGATCATTTTTGGCCATGTGATCAGAAACGGAACTCAGCGCATTAAAAACAAAATGCGGATTGAGTTGCATACCAAGTGTCTGCATTTTAGCTTCAGACAATTCTCCGGTTAATTCTCCAAGCTTTTGCATTTGTCTGATACGTGCGCGGAAAAACAAATATGCCCCGCAAATGGTTCCGATCACCAATAGAAAAATAAACCACCAGGTCTGCCAAAACGCTTTGTGAATGGTGAGTTTAAAACTACTCGTTGTTTCACTCCAACTACCATTTGGATTCATTACCTGAAGTTCAAATTCATAATTGCCCGGAGACAATAAAGGAAAGAGTACATAATTTTGAGTGGTATATGACCAATTTGTTTCTTCATCGTTGCTTAAACGGTATCGGTAATTATTAAACAAAGCGTTTCGATAGTTGAGTGCATTAAAATGGATGTTTAATGAATTTTTGTTGTAATTTAATTCTACCCGATCGTTAAACTCAGTTATCCTTACATCATCATTTACCATTAAGTCTGTAATTACAGGAACAACATCTATCGACTTATCAAATAATTGTTTCTTATCAAAAATATAAACGCCTTCATCAGTGCCGGCGAGTATATAATTTCCAATACTCACTAAATGTGTTACCGGGCATTTTGAAATTCCGGTAAGACCAGTGACAGAAACAACCAATGCCTTATTGGAATTTTTATAATTTTTTATTCTGTCAATTCCTTTTGACGTGCCAACCCATAACTCTCCATCAAGTGGAAATAAGGTAAGCACCTTATCACTAGACAAACCATTTTCGTGAGTAATACTTTTTTTAATCTCATCACCCACTACTAAAAACACACCTTGATTGCTTGCAACCATCACCGAATCTTTTCCAAGGGAAAGAATGTATTTTACTGAGAAATTTCTAATTCCGTTTTTCTTTCCAATCTCTGAAATTTTTTGTGTTGATCTGTCGAAATAGATAAGGTCATTAATGGTACCTAACCACATTTTTCCATTTTCGCCAACTGACTGAGAAAAAATCTTGCCATGTTTCCAATCTTCAAAAATCAATGATTCATTTTGACTAGCACCATGACAGTCTTTCATCATGAGATAATGGTGTCTTGAAAAAACATCTATTTGAGATTGTTTAGTTCCTCTCTCACAAATATCGCGCGAACTAATTCCATCAACCTTTCCAGAAGAGATAGTATATTTTAAATTTCTTCCAGCAGCAGATAATAAAATTTCGTTTTTATTCAAGGTCATCATGTTACGCATGTTATACAACCCTGGCTCAATGAGTTTTTTCTGTATCGGTAACTCGTTTGCCGTTACCATATACATGGCGCCCGCATAAGTCATGTAAAAAGCACTATCACCATTTGTAAACATAGCGGTTACTCTCCGTGAAGCGTCATTTAAACTTCTGGCAAATGAAAGCGTTGTGCTGTTCGGCATAAAATAAACACCATCAGTTTGTGAACAAGCCCAAATACCGCCCTGTTTATCTTCAAAACAACCCGAAATATTTTTACCTTTAATTAACTGATTATACGTAAACGAATTTCCAGCCTTATTCAGCAGCCATAAACCTTTACCGTAGCTACCGCTTAATAACCCATAACTCGATTTTTTTAGTGCTGGAATATGCGTAAAAGGAAGTATTTCAATACTGTGTTGTTTCGTTTTGAAATTGTAAGTTAAGAGGTTTTCACCAAAAACAATGTAAAGATCGTTTCCTTGTTGCAGTGAAGATAACTGTTGTTGCACCAAACCATTTATCGGAATGTTACGAATTGTTTCTACGTGTGGAAAACCCTTACCGTTTATTTCAAAATTAAAACGCGTAACATTTTCTTCTGTTGAATTAATCACTACCAGCTCACCATTGCTAAGAATTTTTACGCTAAGCGTTTGAGATTCTCCCTCTATCAAATGCATTTCGGTTTGACCTTTTGATTTGGAAATCAATTTCACGTAAGCACCTACCGTTACAACATAAGTCGTATCACCTTCAAACACTAAATCGAGAATCGCACGTCCAGCTAACAGATGTGCTAAAGAATCATTAAACCGAGGATTATAAAAATTATCTGTTTTGGGTTGATAGCTGTACAACTCTCCTGCAAATGAATACATCCACAGATTACCTTTTTTATCTTCTTTGCATCCAAAAATGGTATTCGAACGCAACCCGTCGGCACTATTATAATTCTTAAATTGAATGCCATCGAAGCGTGAAACCCCATTATCAGTGCAAATCCAGATATAACCCGCTTTATCTTGATATCCAAAATAGGCCTCATTGCTAGGCAAACCATCTTGAACCGTAAAATGTCGGTAAAACAATTGTGCCGTATCATTTGTAGAAATTTGCTGCGAGAATATTGGCAGGGAGAAAAGAACACTAAATATGTATAAAAGTGTTTTCATATAGGGTAGATGAAGATAGCATTTTATCTGTAGAGAAGCTAAAAAAATTAGCTGTATCTTTTTTTACGTATAATTTCGATAAAATACACATAAATATTTGCTTTCTAATTTCCCATAAAAAGGCGTGAATTTAAGTGGATATTGATCAAAAAAACGTAAATCGCACCCAAAAACGACGAAAACGTTAGTTTTTTAACAAAAAAGCGAATGCCCTTTTTATATCACTACTTAAGGCAGATTCAATAATTGATTTTTTGCAAGATTTGTAATTATGTTCCAAAAAAAAAGGGAAAGAACTAAAGAGTAATGTACATTTACCCCTGAATAGACGGTTGAAAAAATTACCCGTCTACGATATAAGTTATTGTAAGTATTTCACAGGTAACGTCACTGAACAGAAACACTAACAATAACTATCCCGATTGCTATCGGGAGGGATTACCCGCACTAAGACAACAGTTCATCTTTTTCAAAGGCTTCTGCTGTCCAATTGCGGTTTAAAAAAGTATTCACATAAATTAAAGGAGGATTCAGATGTTATTGATCGTTTTAGGAATTATTATTTTACTAGTTTCTTATTTTGTAGTAAGAACGAATTATCAGTTAAACCGTTATTATTCACTTGCGAACATTTTTGGCGTTGTTATTATTCTAGTTGGAGCTTCAACCGCCATGGTAAAACAAATAGAAGCCGGGCATACCGGCGTGCAGACATTATTTGGCAAGGTGGACAATCGTATTTTAGAAAGTGGGCTAAATTTTATCAATCCATTGGTACGCGTAACCATGTTTGATATTAAGACACAAAACTATACCATGTCGGGCGTACACACTGAAGGTGAACAAGGAGGCGACGATGCCATTCGTGTTTTATCGGCAGATGGTTTGGAAGTAATTATTGATCTCACAGTTTTATACCGTGTGCTTCCAAATCAAGCACCACGTATCTTAAAAGAAATAGGATCTGACTATAAAAACATTATTGTGCGACCAATTACCAGAACAAAAATACGTGATAACGCTGTTTATTATGATGCGGTTGCACTCTACTCTACCCGCAGAGATGAATTTCAAGGCAGAATTTTTAAAGGCATTGAAAAAGATTTTAAAGACAGGGGTTTAGTTTTAGAGCAGTTACTGGTGAGAAATATTACATTACCACAATCTGTAAAAATTGCGATTGAATCAAAAATTAATGCGGAGCAAGACGCACAAAAAATGCAGTTTGTTTTACAAAAAGAAAAACAGGAAGCAGAACGTAAACGTGTGGAAGCGCAAGGTATAGCCGACTATCAAAAAATTATCAATACCGGTTTAAGTAAACAACAATTACAGTACGAAATGATTAAAGCCAATAAAGAAATTGCCACATCACCAAATACAAAAGTTATTATAATGGGAAATGGAAGTAGCGGAACCTCTTTTATTTTAAATGACAAATAAAATGATCATAAAAATTATTAGTGCTGTTCTAATTTTAATTACCGTTTTTTTTAGTTTAAAACACGGTTGGTCTGGTATTACAAATAATTTAAAACCTGAAGAAGCAAAAATGATGTCTGATATTGGCATTGGGCATAACATGATTTTGCTTATTGCTATTCTTTCGTTAATAGTGGCTGTATTGGTTGTTTTTCCACAAACATTTTTTATTGCAAATGTTATAAACGCAACTATCATACTTATGATTATGGCTTTTGCACTAAAAGAAGGAAATATTAAAACCGCACTTGTAGAAATTCCGTTTCTTTTAATGCCACTAATTATGATTTATCTTGGGCATCCGTTGAAGAAATAAGTCGGATTAATTCAACTTATTTGTACAGAATTTTTCTTAGTTACCGTGCAAGTTAAAAAGTTGTAAATACTTAAAAATAAAAAAATAAAAATTTTTCGTTCCCTGCGCATTGCCCTATTTAAGGGTTACGCGAGAACACTTGACAAAAGTCAAACAAAAAACCTTAGGCTAATTGGTCTGCGATTCCAAAAAAATTAAAGCTAGCTTAATTATTATGGGAACGCATGGTACTTCAGGCGTGACAGAGTTTTTTGTTGGAAGTACTGCATTTAGAGTTGTTAACCACGCATCGTGCCCTGTTTTGACTGTTCAAAAACGGTCCACCAAAAAAAGTTACAAAACAATCATAGTGCCAATAAGAGCCGAACTTAATTCGAGAAATAAAGTAAATCTGGTTGCTAAAATTGCAAAAACATTTTCTTCAAAAATAATTGTTACAGGATATACGAGTGGAAATAATAAAACCGAAAAGGAGAAGGTAAAACAATATGTCAGTCAGGTAATAGCATTTTTAAAAAATGAGGGTATTGAATATGAATCCGTTTTCTTAAGTAATTCAAACTTTACCAAAGCCATTTTAGATCATGCAAAAGAACAAAAAGCAGATT
The DNA here is from genome assembly GCF_029625215.1 of Aurantibacillus circumpalustris. Classification (GTDB taxonomy): domain Bacteria; phylum Bacteroidota; class Bacteroidia; order B-17B0; family Aurantibacillaceae; genus Aurantibacillus; species Aurantibacillus circumpalustris. Next base: position 1,759,104 of record NZ_CP121197.1, on the reverse strand, counting down.
TATTAGCTATTATGACAAAACACGACTTTTCACTCGCGCAAATAATTAATGGCACTTATGCTCAACAATTTGTCAATCACTCTAAAATACCAGTACTAAGCGTTCCAGATACTTTAAAATTTGAATTCTAGTTATTAGTGCAAAAGAAGTCCCCTTCTAAAACCAACAAATATATTTTCGCGCCTTTGATAAGGTTGCGCTAATATTACATATATTCATACTGACCTTTGGCGACTTTGAATTCACATTTTTGGCAAATAAATTGAAAAATTAAATCCTATAAATGAGAAAACACCTTACACTCTTTTTTATACTAATTATCAGTCATTTAAATGCGCAATATAATGAAACCATACGCACTGCACGTCCTGGACAGGCTATTGGTCCATTCACGGTTGGGAAAAACATCTTACAATTTCAACAAGGTATAGAATACGATAATAATAATATTGAACAAACTAGTCATACGTATGTTACTAGTCATGTGGTGAGGTTTGGTATTTCAGAACTAATTGAACTAAGTGCAATGCTTGATTATAAAAGCGACAAAAATTCGGTTAACGACACTCTGGTATCAACTAGTGGTTTAAGTAATTTACTTGTAGGATTCAGGGTTCATCTATCAAATCAAAAAGGAATTAGACCTGCAACATGTTTTCAGATGCGCTTAAGAATGCCCGATATTTCTAAAACTTATGGTACTAGATATGTAGCGCCTATCATTGTATTTGTAGCCAATTGGCGGCTTCCAAAAAGCACTACCTTAACCACTAATTGGATACTTTTATACGGAGGCAACAACGCCATTCCTACAGGGAGGTATGTCATTAACTTTTCTTTCCCAGTTTATAAAAAACTAAGTTCTTTTGTAGAAAATTACGGCCAGTACCGTGATAAAACATTTGAAACGCGTTTCGATTGTGGATTCGCTTGGTTGCTCAACAACAATTTTCAATTTGATGTTTCTACAGGGTACGGCAAAAACAGTGTAGCAGATTATTTTATCAGCGGAGGAATCTCGTGGAGATTGAATTTAAACAAAATTAAAACACCGATTCAAAACTAAATACCATGAAAAAAAGTTTACTTATTTTACTCGCTTTTGTAATTGGCTTGTTTTTTAATGGCGTTGCACAAAAAAACAAAACTCAAGAACAAGCACAACAAGATAGTGCTTCGGTTATTCAACAATTAATTCTTGCTCAGAAGGAGCAACATAAAATTGATTCAATGGTTAGAGTTCAATTACAAGCTACCATGGCGAACGCTTCCGCCTATGAAAAAGCAAAGCTGGAAAAAAAGCTTGAGGCCTTAACTGTGAAAGATTCACTAAAAAAAGTTGCGCAACTTGAAAAAATTGAAACCTTAAAAAAATTCTCAAAAAGTTTTCCTGTAGTACTTTTTAATGACACTATTTTAAACATATATACTAAAACCGGTTCGTTTAATGCAAAAGCGCGTGCTGAAGCAATCTCGGAGAGACTTCGTAAACTTTATGATGATGACTTTTTAAACTTAGACTCCTTAGAACTAAATGCCAATGAGTCGTCGGTGGACATCGTATACAAAAACGACAATATCATCATGTCTATTACAGACATTGATGGATTATGGTTCAATGCCCCCATTTCCGATCTTTCTGAAAAATATCTTGATCAAATTAAATATAGTATTAGCAAATATAAAAGTGAAAATGGGTTATTTAACTGGTTAAAACGAATTGTTCAAATACTCATAATCATTGCTTGCCTTTGGTTTCTAATCTTTCTAATTAATCGCTTATTTAAAAAATCTAAAAATTACTTAATTCAAAACCAAGAGCATTTTTTAAATGGAGTAAGCTTTAAGAAATTCAAAATATTTAGTCCTCAGAAACACAGGCAATTTGCCCTGAAGATTAATAACGCGGTACGTTTACTCGTAATTATATTATTAATGTATCTTTCGCTACCTCTTATCTTTAGCGTATTTCCAGAGACCAAATCATTTACCGACACACTACTCAATTGGATTCTCTCACCAGCAAAAAATGTTTTATTAGGTGTGTGGCATTTCCTCCCTAATCTATTTACAATTCTTGTAATCTATTACATAACTAAGTATGTCTTAAAAGCGATTCACTATTTCTTCAGTGAAATTGAAAAAGGAAATATTAAGCTTAACGGTTTTCATAGTGATTGGGCCATGTCTACTTTTAATATTCTGAGGTTTGTTTTGTACTCCTTTATGGTTGTTGTTATATTTCCATATCTACCAGGTTCTGATTCAGCTGCATTTCAAGGTGTTTCCGTTTTTCTCGGAATTCTTTTTTCACTTGGATCCTCTTCTGCAATCACGAATATGATAGCGGGTTTAGTGATAACTTATATGCGTCCTTTTAAAATTGGCGATCGCGTAAAAATTGGAGAAGTCGTTGGTGACGTTCTCGAAAAAAACATGCTAGTAACGCGTATTCGTACAATTAAAAATGAAGAAATTACAGTACCCAATTCTGCTGTGCTGTCGAACCACACAACAAATTACTCCAGTAACGCAAGCGATACCGGCTTAATTATTCACTCTACCGTTACAATTGGATACGATGTACCATGGAAAAAGGTGCATGCTGCTTTAGTGGAAGCAGCATCACGAATTGAATTTATTTTAAAAGAACCAAAATCATTTGTTTTACAAACGAGCCTAGATGATTTTTATGTTTCCTATCAAATAAATGCATACACAAAAGATGCAAATAGGCAAGCTGAGATTTATTCTATTTTGCATCAAAACATCCAAGATTGTTTTAATGAATCAGGCATCGAAATTCTTTCTCCGCATTACAGAGCTGCTAGAGATGGGAATTCGACAACCATACCAAGCGACTACCTTTCTAAAGACTATAAGGCACCGCCATTTAATGTGAATGTTACAAAAGATGCACAATAGCCACATTTGAAAAATCAATTGCCTAAATAAATAATTAATTAAGAATATTTTTAAAACTTAAGCTCGTGAATCAAAAAATAAGTACCATGTTCGATAAATTTGTTCATACACTGCAACACAATGATTTTTTCATAAAAAAATTTGTTATAATTCTGCTATTAAGTGTTCTAACCTGGTTCGTACTTAGAGTTGCAAAAAAAAGTATTTTCACATTCTTAAAGATTGACTCAGGAAGAAAATTCGCGTTTTTTCAGATCGCAAAATATTTCTTTTTAGTTTTCTACTCCATTATTGTCCTTCAGGTTATCGGTATCAATGTGAGTGTTATACTCGCCAGTTCTGCCGCTCTGCTTGTTGGATTGGGTTTGGGAATTCAACATTTATTTGGAGATTTAGTAGCCGGTTTTATTATTCTTGTCGATGCAACCGTTAAGGTTGGTGATATCATAGAGTTGGAAGGAATGATTTCGCGGGTAAAAGTGATTAATCTCAGAACAACCACGGTTGAGACCCGAGATCAAAAATATATCATACTTCCTAACTCCACGCTCACAAATAATAAATTAATTAACTGGACACATTCTGGTATCACCTCACGTTTTGAAATTGACCTTGGCGTTGATTATGGATCGGACATTCATTTAGTTATGAAAATAATTAAAAATGTAGCAGCCTCTAAATCAGAAATATTAAAAGATCCAGAACCCTTTGTGCGTTTGGTTGATTTTGGTGATTCAGCAATAAAATTTCAATTATTTTTTTGGACAGAAAAAGTATTTCGAGTAGAAGGAATTAAAAGTGAAATTCGCATTCAAATTTTTGATGAGTTTCAGAAAAATGGTATTATCATTCCTTTCCCTCAAAGAACAGTACATTTAAATACGGTTGGCGATGCGAAACAAACTAAGGAAGATTAAAGTTTAATTACACTTAAAAAGTATGATACTATCCATTAATGTGTGATTGATAAAAGAATATTCCGATAAATTTAATCTATAAAACAAAAGACCTTACAAAGTCTTCACGAATAAGTAAAGATTTTGAAAGGTCTTTGTGATCATGACTTTAAAACCAAAAACTAGTTTGAAAATTAAGAACCCTTAGTTGAACAAAATTTAGTTACCCGTTTTTGAATAAAACTTATTAAACTCTTTCACCGCAGCGATAACGCTTACTTCATCAAAATTATATTTGTCTAGGTCTGACCATATCATTGGTTGATCCTTAAAGTATGGTTTTAAACCACGTTTGTAAAACAGTCCTGATATTTTTTTGAGTTCTTTTAAATCAGCCTCAGAAGGATCGGCACCTGTGTCTTTAATGTAGAAATCCGATTCTATTGCTGCATAGCCTTCAATTTTCCCATTGTATTCGTATTGGTAAAAATTTAATCTTCCTGTAACTAACCTTTGAAGAAATATTTTTTTTCCGTTTAACTCTACACTAACATAGTCCTTATCTCCTACTCCATAAGCTTTAGCTCTTTGCGCATTAAGCATTTTAGGTTTTTTACTGCGGTTGTTTTTGAAACCAAATTGTTTATATAAATCCGTTGGGTCTTCAGGGTTTGTTTGGACTTTTCCCCAAACCGTATCGTTTCTTGTATTAATGTAATAACCTTTTTCCAGGACTGGAAGCATTTTTGCTTTTCCTCTTTGTGCAAAACCAGAGTACATAGCAAACATAAGAATAAGTGAGATTAATTTTTTCATATAAATAAATGTTTAAATTAGAAAATGAGGCGCCAAATATTTAAAGGGTAACTACGCCTTACAGTCTTTACTGTAATATTTTATTGTTACTTGAATATACAAAATAAAAACGAAAATAAAAAATTAGAATCATTCTTTTAAGAAATTTTTAGAATTATTACTCTGGGATATTAAGGCATTACGATTTTAAAAAGAGGATCGCTTTCATCTTCCTCTGATTTTCTTTTCTTAATTTTTTTCGGTTTTCCTAATTTTTCGCGACCTGCCAAAGCATATTTATGACGTAATCGATCGTTTTTCGTAATTTTAATTTCCCCATCAATATCCCACTCAAGGGTGGTAAAATTCATCATTACTGTTTGATTTGTTTCATCTGTAGCCGAAGCTTCAACAACAAGTAATCGTACGTCAACACCTGTAGAATCAACATACATAGAGTCTTTATTTATCCTGTATCGAATCCATTTAAATCCAAATTTTTTACGAAGAAAATCACTTTTTAATTTTCCGTTCTTAAAATAAATATGATCTGCAATAACCTTTCTTTTTACAATACCGTTCTTTGTTTCAGACATACTGGTATTAAAAGCTCTCCCATGCAGAGAGTCTTTTTCGTCCTTAAAACTGAGGAGTAAAAGTGTAAGAGCAAAAAAGAAAGTGCCTTTGAAAAGATAATTTTTAATTGATCGCATATTAATTTTTTTAATTCTAATCTTTAGTTCACGAAAAACTAGAAATAGGGTGAATAATCGTTCGAATGAAACTTATAATTCTAATTAATTAGAACAAAGTTTTACGAGGTAAAATTGACACATTAACCTATTAAAATAGGTGGTCCTCTTTTGGATCGGAAGAAATACTTGTAGTGTGTAGTATATTCAAAAGCACTTTTAAGAAAACTGTCTTTAAGATATTTTACTTGATTTATAACTTGAAAAGCAAATTGTATTTTTAAAATTTCGGTAGCCTTACACTTTCGCTTAATTTTTACTTTGGTGATTGAAAAATCATTAGAAATGAAATCGCTCTGCGATAAATCTCCCGTACTTAATTTGAAGCTCGTAATCTTTGTAATTTTATTATTTAGTTTAGTGGATATCTTCTCACTTCCGAGAAGCATAAAAAAACTTATGACCAAGATTATTTTTAAAGAATTTAGCATTGCTCCACTTTAAAATTAAAAATAAATAGGCGGATAAAAAAAAGCTTTGTCTTTTTTAACGCTTCTAAGAATCATTAACATTTAAATTCACATTATTTTCAACAGAATTGATTTATATCAATTTTAATAATCCGTTTCTAAATTTTATCCACAGCAACTATATAGGTCGGATCTTCCAGAATATTAACGTCTACGATTTTATCCGCATTTGCTAGAAGTACTTTGCAATCAGCACTTAAATGTTTGAGATGCAATTTTTTTCCGACATTTAAATATCTTTCTGTTAGTTTATTTAAAGCTTCTATCCCGGACATATCTACTATTCTACTTTCTGCAAAATCAATTACAACCTCATTGGGATCACTTGAAACATCAAACTTTTCGTTAAAGGCCGAAACGGAACCAAAAAATAAAGGCCCGAAAATTTCGTAGTGCTTAATCCCATTCTCATCAACAAATTTTCTAGCCCTGATTCGTTTTGCATTTTCCCACGCAAACACTAATGCTGAAATAACAACACCAACTAAAACTGCCAAAGCCAAATTGTGCAAGAATACTGTAACAAGTGTAACCAATACCATTACCAAAACGTCTGACTTCGGCATTTTATTAAATGTTCTTAAGCTCGCCCATTCAAAGGTTCCTATTGCCACCATAATCATAACACCGGTTAATGCAGCCATTGGCAAGCGCTCTATAATTGAAGCGCCGAACATTATAAACAATAACAACATCACTGAAGCAAAAATACCGGATAATCGTGCTCGTGCACCTGAAGAAATATTAATTAAACTTTGTCCAATCATAGCACAACCACCCATACCTGAAAACAATCCTGTAATAATATTAGCTGCACCCTGCGCTGCGGCTTCTTTATTTCCTCTTCCTTTAGTACCTGTAATCTCATCTATTAAGTTTAAAGTCAATAGACTTTCAATGAGTCCTACGCCTGCTACTATTAATGCATAAGGAAAAATAATTTTAAGTGTTTCACCAGTGAATGGAATATCTGGAATATGAAAGGGAGGGAATCCGCCGCTCACCGAAGCAATGTCTCCAACTGTTTTGGTATTAATACCAAATCCAATTGCAATGGCCGAAACAACAATAATAGCGGTTAATGCGGAAGGAACAATTTTCGTTAATTTTGGTAGTCCCCAAATTATAAGCATTGTTAAACCCACTAAACCAAGCATCACGAGTAAAGTATCACCAGTCATCCACTGCAAGGCACCATCAACATTCGGCATTTTAAATTGATCCAATTGTGCCAAAAAAATTACAATTGCTAAACCATTCACAAAACCAAACATAGCAGGATGGGGAACAAGACGAATGAATTTTCCTAATCTCAAAAAACCTGCGAGCATTTGTATTATCCCAGCTAAAATTACGGTTGCAAAAATGTATTCTACTCCATGTGATTTGGCAAGCGACACAATGACAACTGCAACAGCTCCAGTCGCTCCTGAGATCATTCCTGGTCTTCCTCCAAAAATTGAGGTTATAAGTCCCATCGTGAAAGCTGCATACAATCCAGTAAGAGGGGAAAGTCCCGCAATTAAAGCAAATGCTATTGCTTCAGGAACTAATGCTAAAGCCACTGTAAGGCCAGATAAAACTTCATTTTTGTAATCGACTCTTTGTTTAACGTCGAATAGATTTAAATATTTTTTCACTTGTTTTTTGTTTTGATGGATGAAAGCTCAAATGTATATTGTTTAAATTAGTAGCAAGCTTGGTTCTAGTTTAATCTTCACTATTTCTAAGTACTTCTAAATGCTTAAACATAGAGCTCTTTAGCTTCTTACTACAGCGCAAATTTAGTATTAATTATTTCCTATGCGTATCTTTTGCGAAGCGATTTTAAACAAACATCTGCCAAATAAATGAGTTACATCAAGGGTTATGCTTGCATTTTGACAGTATTCTAATTGGAGAAACGAGCTTGATTGTATAAATCCAAAGTTCTTAAATTAAAAATACTATTGATAATTATCAATGGCTTGACACTCACATCTTTGTTAATTTCGGCCAACTAAATTTTGAGCTTTTTTAGCATGAAACATTTTGGTGTAGCAGATATTGTATCTATTCTAATGATTTTATTAATGTTATTTTTTATGTTTGTAGGACTTACTTATACTAAGACAAGGAAAAAGAAAAAATAGAATCAAGCTAGTATTACAAAAAACTAAATTAATAATTAACTTTTTATGTCAGACACTATTTATCTTTACATTAACATTGGACTTTATTCCTTTGTAGGCCTTACTATTGGCTTTCTTTTGGAGAAATTTGTTTTAAAGCGCATAAAATTATTCGCTAAAAAAACTACGTGGAAGTTTGATGATGTTATATTTAATTCGCTTGGAGGCCTTGTTGTATTATGGTTTTTAATTCTTGGATTTTCGATTGGTGTCCAAGCGCATGTCGTTCAAACTGAACTAAGAATAATTACCCATAAAATAACTGCTTCAGTTCTCATCTTATCTTTGGCTGTATTTGCAATTCGCTTATTTGTAAACCTTATCAAAGTAACTGCAGAAGACACTTCTGGAAGAGCACCTTCAAATAGCATTATACTCAATATTATTAGAATTGTGATTCTTTTGATAGGCGCTATGCTTATTCTGCAGGTATTTGGAGTATCCATTGCTCCAATACTGACTGCCTTAGGTGTAGGAGGCTTGGCTGTTGCACTTGCTTTACAAGAAACTTTATCAAATCTTTTTGCCGGAATTCAAATTATTGCTTCAAAAAAAATTCGTACCGGTGATTACATAAAACTAAGCTCTGGTGAAGAAGGTCATGTTGTGGATATTACCTGGCGTAACACAATCATTAAAGCCATTCAAAACAATCTTATTATTATTCCAAATACAAAAATTTCAACTTCAATAGTTACGAATTATTTTTTTCCAGAGCTTGAAATGTCGTTTGCTGTTGAAGTAGGTGTCAGCTATGACAGTGATCTTGATATTGTAGAGAAAATTACTCTTGAAACAGCCACTAGAATATTGCAAACAGTTGAAGGTGGCGCTAAAGAGTTTACGCCCTTCACACGTTATCATACTTTTTCTGACTCAAGTATTAATTTCGCGGTTATTTTACGAGCTCAAGAATTTGGAAATCAATTTTTAATTAAACACGAGTTTATTAAAGCACTCCATAAAAGTTACATTAAAAATAACATTGAAATACCTTTTCCAATCAGAACAGTTATTATGAAAAATAATAAAAGTGGAGAGAATAATAAATAAATATTTGAGGTTTTAAAAATAGTTCAGATAGTTTTCTAAAACTTCTGGCTTAACAACTGTGATTTTGGTGCCACTTGAGGTTATTACCCCTTCATCTTTAAAAACGCGCAGCATACGTACTAATGTTTCTTTAGCGGTACCAACATAAGCAGCCAAATCATCTCTGCCAATATTTATTGTAATAAAATTAGCTGGCTTATCTCCTTCATAAACTTTACTCAGAATGAGTAAACTCAATGCTACTCTTCCTTTTACGGCGTATTGAGAAAAAAGAGTTATTTTATTAATCCAAACACTAAACTCACTGGTAACATTTATCAAAAGTTTTTTTGCGAATAAATTTGAGGTATTTAATAGACTTTCAAAAACTTCCTTCGGAATAAAAGAAACTACAACATTATCCATTGCAGTAGCAGTAACAGGATTAGGTTCATTAGCAACTAAAGGCCGATATCCAAAGAAATCAGATTTCTTATAAATATAAATAATACTCTCTTTACCCTCACCACCGGTATTATGAATTTTAACTTTTCCCTTTTTTACGATGTAGATACCTTTTGAAAATCCATCTTCCTTAAACAAGACCTGACCTTTTTTATATTCTTTACGTATTATGTTATCTTTTGTATACTGAACCTCGTTGGGGCCAAGCATATCAAAAAACGATTGCGATTTTAATTTATATTTATCAATATTAAATTCCATAAGCAATTGGAATAAATGTACAAAATTAATCCAATTGACAAATGTCAATTATTCCATTAAATTTCTTAAATTAAATATTTCACATTGATACGGGCGTTTTTTGGGATTTTTAAAACTGTTTTGAATTAAGCATCACAGGAAAGGCCATACACCACCTTTCCTGTGTGCTCATACAACAACCGAAAAACTATGTTCTTCGGCATACACATACGGGACAAAAATAAACAAGCTAAACATTAAAACCTTTGATACAAATCAAGTTTAGTGGATTTATTTATTCATTTTTACGCAGAATTGTAGTTGACTCTATTCTAATCTCAACAGGTAGGCTTTTACAAATAAGAAGTCAAACTTAACAGATGCAAAAAAATACCGCATACCAATTTTACATTTTGCTTTTTATAGAGCCGCCCTTGTTCATTGAGCAAGTATAACTGTTCGCAAGTTATGGCTGTTACTAGTAAAAAAATTAACAAGAGTCAATTAAATTATTTTGCATTCGTTTATTTCTTCTTCAAGTTTTTTGTAAATAAAATTTATAGTTAAAAAATTAACTTCTCTGTAATCACTTGTTATTACTGATAAATCATTTACCCATTTTTAACGATAACTTCATTGATAATTATCAATTTCGTTAGGCGCTATTAACTTTAACTTTGTTGTGTACAGTATATATATTTTAAAAGCACACGAAGTTGTAAATGATTTGTTGTAATAACCCGAAACTCAAGTTTAAATATCATGAGTTTCATCTTTATCCTTTTAAGACATAAACAGTCAACAATTTTAAACTTGTCAAATCTGATGCTTCAAATATTCTGCTGCTTTAGTATTGTATTTAAATTATTAAGACTCCCGTTAATTATTAAAAAAACTTATGAATTTAAATAAGATTAATTATCTCGATAAAACCATCAGTTGGATTCATGATAAATTAAACGGAAAACAATTTTTAATATTTTCGGGCATTGCTGTTGGAGCAAGCGCTGGACTCGCTGCAGTTATTCTTAAATTATTTGTACACTTTATTAGAAAATATGTTTTAGAAGGTTACTTACTTACATTCGATTATAAGTATATCTACCTTTTGATGCCATTACTTGGTATTGGATTGACCGTTTTTATTACGAACCGCTTTTTTAGCGGCAATTTATTCAGAGGCACTATACCTATACTGTATGCCATCGCCAAAAAAGGAAGCATTTTACCTTTTGGGCAAATCTATTCTCACATTATTACAAGCGGTATTACAGTTGGATTTGGTGGCTCCGCTGGGTTAGAATCGCCTATTGTAAGTACAGGCGCCGCTATTGGTTCCAATTTTGGTCAACGCTACAAACTAACCTATAAAGAAAAAACCCTTTTACTTGCGGCTGGTGCAGCTGGTGGTATAGCAGGAGCATTTAATGCACCAATTGCCGGATTTCTTTTTGCACTTGAAGTACTTATTGTGGACATAAACATTACAGCAATCATTCCGCTTCTAATTGCAGCTGCCTCTGGTACATTAATTTCAAAAATAATATTGGAAGAAAATATTCTTCTTTACTTCAGACTAATTCAACCGTTCGATTATCACAACGTTCCTTATTACATACTTCTTGGACTTTTAGCCGGATTTGTTTCTCTTTATCACGTTGTTCTTTTTGAAAAGGTTGAACACTATTTTAGCAAAATAACTTCTGGTGTAAAAAGGTGCTTATACGGAGGGCTTGCTCTCGCTGCTCTTCTCGCGCTCTTTCCTTCCCTCTTTGGAGAAGGTTATGACAGCATAAAAAGTCTTGCTGAAATGAAACCGACTGCTTTATTTAAGGATAGTATTTTAAGTCCCTTTATTGGCAACCAGTATTTGTTACTTCTATTAATTACAATAACTTTTTTATTAAAAGCTTTTGCAGTTGGAATTACTTTAGGAAGTGGTGGTAACGGTGGAAACTTTGCACCTTCCTTGTTCATTGGAGCCTACCTAGGTTTTATTTTTGCGAATGTTCTTATTCTTCTTGGCTTTAATAACGTACCGTTTATTAATTTAACTTTAGTTGCAATGGCGGGTATACTTAGCGGGATTTTTCACGCACCTCTCACAGCTATCTTTCTCATTGCTGAAATTACTGGCGGTTACGATTTAATTATTCCGTTAATGATAGTTTCTTCCGTTAGTTTTGTTGTGGTTAAATATTTTCATCCTGAATCCATTGAAGTAAAAAAATTAAAACAGCAAGGTGCTATTGTTTCTGGTGATAAAGACATGAGTCTTTTGGGCAGAATTAATATTCGAAATCTAATTGAAAAGGATTTCGAAGTTATTGAGCCAGAAGAAAAATTAAGAATGATCATTGAACACATAAAGCACTCTAAGCGAAACAGATTTCCTGTGCTTGATAAAAAAGGTAACTTGAAAGGAATTATTTATGTGGACAGTATTAAAGAAGAAATGTTCAATCCCGATTTATATGATACAATAATCGCTAAAGAGCTTATGGTTAAACCTATCGCAAAAATTTGGATAGAAGATGACATCTTCTCCATCATGAAAAAATACGATGAATCGGGTCAGTGGGATTTACCGGTAGTTGAAAATGAACGCTATTTAGGCTTCCTTTCAAAGTCAATTATTCTCTCTAAATACCGCAACGAACTTTTATCTTCATTTTAATTAGCTTGTTATTTAATCCTAATTTAATGGTGTTAATCTTTAATGCTACAATTAGTGCATTTAGCTAATTTTACTTTGCAAAAAATGTTATAAACTAAAAGAAAACAAAGTTTTCAAGGAAGAATAATTGGTCTTTATTTAAAAATTGAGTAATTTAGAAATGACAGGAATTATAGCTCTTTAAAGTCTTTTCAACTAAAATTAATTAGACTTTATTTTGTCTTGACCATTTATTATTAACCAAAAAAATTAATTATGCAAAACAAATTAGGTATCTGGATAGATAGCGAAAAAGCTTTGATCGTGCATGTAAATGGAGATAACACGTCGGTTAAAAAAGTTGAGTCGAAAATTGAAAACAGCACTCATCATAACAAAGAAGGAAATAAAGGCTCCTTTAATGGTTCCCAACATATGAATCATGAAGGTAAATTTGACGAAAGAAAAAAACATCAATTAAATGATTTCTTAAAAGAAGTCATACATCATATTGACGCTGAAGATTCGGTATATATATTCGGCCCGGCAGAAACCAAAGTTCATCTTAAAACAAGAATTGAAAAAGAGGACGAAAAATCTCTTTACAAACGAACCCTTTTTATGGAAGCTGCTGAGCAAATGAGCGAAAATCAACTTCTAGCAAAAGTCACAGATTTTTATTCCAATTAATAAAATTGAAAGTCTGCTGTTGTTATACTTTTTAAAAATTACATGGAAAAAGAGACTGCTATTAAAAGAATAAAACTAAGGAAAATCAGAAAATCTGATTACAAACAAATTGTTGAATTACAACTTGCCTGTTTTCCAGGCATGAAGCCCTGGAACGAGGCTCAGTTCGAGAATCTCACAACAATTTTTCCTGAAGGCCAATTGTGCATTCTAATGGATAGTGAAATTATAGCCTCTTCTTCTTCTCTGATAATTAATTTTGCAAATTATTCCGAAACATCCTCCTGGGGAGAACTAACCGACAATGGAAATATTTCAAATCACACGTTAAGCGGCGACACGCTTTATGGTATGGAAATAATGGTTAGTCCAAAAAGCCGCGGTATGAAATTATCAAGACGTTTATACGATGCAAGAAAAAACCTTGCGAAACATTATAACCTTCGTCGTATTCTAATTGGTGGGCGTTTGCCAAATTTTCATAAGCACCAGAAAAAAATAGAAATTGATGAATACGTTAGCCGTGTTATTGATAAAAAAATATACGATCCTGTATTAACAGCACAACTAGCCAATGGTTTTGCATTAAAACGTATCCTTCCTGATTATTTGCCAAATGACAAAGAATCTGCCGGCTTTGCTACACTTTTAGAATGGACAAATTTTAATTATAAAAGTAAAGGTGCAATGAGTCAAATAGACTATTCACCCTATGTTCGTGTAAGTGCCGTGCAATATCAAATGCGCTCCATTAAAAGTTTTGAAGAATTTGCAACACAGTGCGAGTATTTTGTTGATGCTTCTTCCGACTATAAAAGTGATTTTGTTGTATTTCCAGAAATGATGACAATGCAATTATTATCATTTTTACCAAACAAAGTTCCTGCTATTGCTATTAGAGAGTTATCTAATTACACAGAGCAGTATATTAATTTATTTACCTCCCTGGCTGTTAAATACAATATTAATATAATTGGAGGATCTCATTTTTGCACTGAAAACGATACTCTTTATAATATTTCTTTTCTCTTCAAACGAGATGGCACCCATGGTAAACAATATAAAATTCACATTACACCCTACGAAAAAAAATGGTGGGGAGTTAAAGGTGGAAATAAAGTTGAAGTATTTGATACCGATAAAGGAAAAGTTGCCATCATAATTTGTTACGACATTGAGTTTCCTGAACTTGCTAGAATTGCTGTTAGTAAAGGTGCTAAAATTTTGTTTGTGCCTTTTAATACAGATGACAGGAGAGCTTATTTGAGAGTTAGGTACTGCGCTCAAGCACGGTGCATTGAAAATCAAGTTTACACTGTCATCACAGGCTGTGTAGGTAATCTACCAGAGGTTGAAAACTTAGATATTCATTTTTCTCAATCTGCCATCCTTACTCCTTCTGATGTTGAATTTTCTAGAGAGGGGATAGCCGCTGAAGCAGTTTCTAATACGGAGACTTTAATTTATCAAGATTTAGATCTTGGGTTATTAGACCGTAATCGGGAAATGGGTGATGTACAAACGTGGAACGATCGTAAGCAAGGCCCTTACAAGTTAACTTATTTGGACGGAGAAAAAGTTATTGAGGTATAATGAACTATTAAATAGAACGGAACTACTTTTATAAAATGAACACTTAATTTGAAACGACTTTTAAACGTTTAGATTTCGTGCGTTCTTTCAGCCAGTTTTCCAATTGTGACTTATCAATGTGTTTGGGTTTTTTGTGGAGTAAATAGTATACCAAAGTAATTGTATCTAAGCCTTTTTCCGTAAAATCCAAAGTTCTTGAAATAATTAATTCTTTTGGTTTACCATAGAGTGCTGAAAATTCTCTGTAAATAGAAGAGTCAGCGGCTTGAAACTGACTGTTTATTCTCATATTTAATTTGTTAATCAATTTATCCTTTTCGATTAGTTGCGTTTTTAATTCGAGACTAATATCAGGTTTCTCAGCTATAAGTTCTTTTGTTCTTTGGTTAGTATTAAGAGTTTGTTCAATGATGACTTCTGCTTTTTCTAATCCGTATAACTTTTTCTTTTTTACAATTGTGCGCGACAAACTATCCGTTAATTTCTCGCCATAAACAAAAAGTTCAATTCTTCTGTCTCTAACATCAATCGTTTTGTCAATCACAAATATTCCGTTCGATCTTACTTCTCTATTAATAAAGCTTTCTGCATTTTGTTTAAATATTTCTTGCTCCACAAAACGGTAAGCCAGAAAAATACTTGGAATAATGGTTAGAATGGCGATCCACCAAATGTACTTGCGCACCTTTTTTTCCATTTCTTCATTTACTAAATGAACAGGTTTAAATTTTAGATACCTTACAATTAAAAAAGTAGAAACGCTTATGAATACACAGTTTATAAGAAAAAGATAAAAGGCTCCTAAAAAATAATAAATATTTCCTGTACCTAATCCATAACCTGCCGTACAAAGCGGTGGCATTAAAGCAGTAGCAATAGCAACCCCAGGAATTGCATTCGTAATGCTTTTTCGTGAACTTGCGATAATTCCGGCAAGACCTCCAAACAAGGCAATTAAAACATCCCATATTGTTGGTGTTGTTCTTGCTAGTAATTCCGATCTGGCTTCATGCAAAGGCGAAATAAAAAAGTAAACAGTTGAAGCAATTAAACTTATAGCAGCTGCAACAAATAAATTTTTTAAAGCATCTTTAATTAATTGAAAATCAAAAATACCTGCACCCAATCCAATTCCCATAATAGGTCCCATTAGCGGAGAGATAAGCATGGCGCCAATAATTACCGCAGTAGAGTTTACGTTTAGACCTATTGAAGCGATCAGAATGGCGAAAATTAAAGTCCACAAATTTGTGCCTTTAAACTCAATGTTCGACTTAATGGAATCAATAATTGTATTTTCATCGGCCTTTTCCGCGTCCAAGTTAAACCTATACCGAAGCAGGTTTCTGAGAGAATATTGATTTTTATTGTCGTTCATTACGCGTGAAGAATGCGCTGCAAAATACTAAATAAACAAGTAAGTCACATTACAGAAAACGTAATAAATGTTGCAACAATTGTTACTTAAGTAGTATCTTGCGTCACCAAATTATGACTGTTTTTACTGCCATATCCATTATTATTACCTTGTCTGCCTCACTCGGATATATGAATCATCGTTGGTTAAAACTCCCATCTACAATTGGTGTAATGATTTTGAGTTTGATTGTTGGTGTTTCACTTAAAATTTACGGCTCCTTTTATCCCGAAAACATTGCTCCATTGCGTGATTACATGAATGCTTTTGATTTTAGTTCCTTCGTACTTGATATTATTTTATGTTTTTTACTTTTTGCTGGAGCGCTCCACGTTAAATTTTCTGAATTAAAAGACGCGAGGGCTACTGTCATCTCTTACGCTACAATTGGAGTTTTAATTTCTACATTTTTAATTGGCTTTCTAGCTTATTGGATCTTACCATTGTTCGGCTATCATCCGCAACTTATTATTTGTTTACTTTTTGGCGCACTCATTTCACCAACGGATCCCATTGCAGTTATTGGGATTTTAGCAAAATACAATGTTCCAAAAAAATTAAAAGTCGAAATTGTTGGTGAATCACTTTTTAATGATGGTGTTGGTGTAGTGGTTTTTATGATTATGTATTCTGTTTTACAACTTGGAATAGATAGTCTTACAATTAATAGTTTATTCGAGATTTTTTTGCATGAGGTAATTGGTGGGCTTGGAGTTGGTTTAGCAGTGGGATATGTTGGCTATCGACTTATGAAATCAATTGATCATTACCAAAGTGAAGTTTTAATTTCTCTTTCCATTGTAATGGGAGGTTATACACTAGCTGATTTTATTCATGCCTCTGGTCCTCTGGCTATGGTTGTTGCAGGACTCTTAATTGGAAATCAAGGAAAAAAAGAAGCCATGTCTAACATTACAGCTGAGTATGTGGACAAATTTTGGGAATTGATTGACGAAATCTGTAACACCATTCTATTTGTTTTAATTGGTTTAGAAGTTTTTATTATCCCTTTGCATACAAATTATCTATTACTTGGAGGTGTTTTCATAGTAATAACTTTACTTTCACGTTTTATTTCACTTGTTCCTTCTTACCTCATTCTTAATCGCAAACAAGACAATAAATTACTCGGATTAACTACTTTAACCTGGGGGGGCTTGCGTGGTGGCATTTCGATCGCCCTCGTACTTTCTCTGAGTAAACAAACACCTTACAGCGAAATGTTTTTGGTGATCACATTTTGTATTGTTCTTTTTTCAATCGTTGTGCAGGGTTTAACAGTAAGCAATCTGTTAAAGCGTTATAAATAAAGGATTGTTGACAATCATTTCATTTCCTACTCAACGGAAGGTTGCTTGTTGTTATTTTTATATAACAATTTTTAAATGCATTCTAACCAAAGGCGATCTGAGATCACTCGCCGGAGTTTACACCTTTTCGTTTTTGGCCGTAATGGGTTTATTTGGAATTGGAAATTTATTATTAAAAATAAAACGAGCTAAATTACCGCGTCCTGAAAAAGCACGCGGACTTGCAGTAGTGTTTGCCGTATCATTGATCATCGTTGCATTTATCGGCAATTACCGTGTTAATCAGGGATTATTTTTTACATTTATAAAATACCTTGTGCCAACATTTCTTGTCTCCACTTTAATGCTCAATAGATCAGTAGTCGTAAAATTTTTAATAGAAAGTATTGAATACCTGTACAGACCTCTTAACAAATTTGTTCGTTTAAGTAATATTTATCTTGAAAAACTTCATTCAAAAATTAATTCTCAGGAATTTATTTTTTTTACGAAAGGGGATAATGTCGCTGTACTTAATCGCGTTATGCAATATGTAAGCGATAATGAAACAACTAAAAAACTTAAAATCGCAACCATTACAAAAGGAGAAAGTAATATTCCTTTAACAAAAGACATCAAAGTTTTAGACCGTTCTTATCCCGAAATTGATATTGAATACCTAGAAATTAATGGCGTGTTTGATCCTGAATTAATAGAAGAGCCATCCAACAAATGGGAAATACCAAAAAACTTTATGTTTATTGGTTCACCTGGAAATAAATTTACTTACAAGGTTTCTGAACTGGGCGGTGTAAGACTTATTATTTAGAGCTTGTTATTTTCCTAATTATTAAACACACGTTTTTTAAATTCTTTGATCAAAAAAATGAAAACAGCCGTGTAAACGAGAAGGCCCATAAGAAAGGTAACCAAAGTACTTAAATTATTTACAGCGTCGTCATATAATTTATAAGTCCAAAACATGGGGATAAAAGAAAGAAAATACCTCCAAGTTCCCGGGAATATAAAACCAAGAATAGGAATGATAATCAATAAATTAATTCCCTTAAAAAGCGCCAATCCTTCAACTTTGTTTTTGGCATAAGTTGAAATAATCAAACTTATAAAAGGTGCTGCTAATCCATACTGTAAGGCCAATAAAAATCCATTCCAATAACCTGGCCAGGCCAAATCGACCAATAAAATCATGCTATAAGCACCGCTAAAAGAAAAAAAGGAAGCAAACAAAAAACGGTAAAGTATAAAGTAACCAGCAGAAATTGGCAAAACCCGAATGGCCTGCAAAACATTTTCGTCCTTCTCCTCCAAAATAATAAAACCGGTAATAAACCCAAACATCACTGAAGTTTGAATACATCCCATCATCATTATTTGAGGATGAAACTGCCTTACCGCAGGGCAGATATCAGTTATGTAAGGAATAAAATACTTAGCGAAACAAATTAACAATACGGGTACAAATAAAAAAATTATCAACATGCGATCCCTGAACACATGCTTAAAATCGTTGAGTGTAAGAAGTATTATTTTTTTCATTTTAATTAGTTAAGATTCTTTGTAAGCAAACGTAAAGCATATAAGTACGTTACTACTGTCCATAAAATGGCTGCCACATAGCCGTAAATAATTTGCATGGTAGTTGTATTTTTTTCAAAGCTTGCTTTAAAAAGATCAATGCAGGCTTGCGTCGGCATCCACAAAAACCAATTTCTTGAAAGTAATTCATAGTATCCTAAAAAGGGAAGTGAAAGCAAAATAAGCACTCCCACAGACTTCAATATAAACCGGTTAAAGGTATTTACTCCTGCTACCATAATCATTCCCAAGAAGGTAAAAAAGCCAGTAGTTAAAACGCTTGCAAAAAAATAATGCACCATGTTAAAATTTGTTCCAACAGCTGCAGAAGCCATTGCGCAGCAACAAAACAAAGAAATGCTAGTGAGTGAAACTGTTTTTGAAAGGATATAATTTCGCTCCTTTAAAGGGCTCACAGCCAAAACCTGAAGCGTGTTTTCATTTTTTTCAAAAAGAATCATCACACCGGTAAATAAAAATCCCAACAAGGCAGGATCATTAAAAATGAGGAGAATCAATATTTTATCCGTATTTCCAAACTGAGCAATTCCTTTAAAAATTGCAATGTAAACAGCCGTTAGGGCGATTGAAATTCCAATTACTTTGTAGCGTTGCAATAAAATAAAATCGAGTTTCAGTAAATGAATAAACTGTTTCATGTTAAACTTTTTCCGGTTACTTTAATAAAAATATCGTCCAGACTAGCCTCTTTCGAATGAATCGTGTCAATTATGTTTAGTTTTATGGCGTTTATAAACTCTGCATTGTTTCCCAAGTTGTCTAGTGAAAACTCCAATTTATCAGCTCTATTTTTCAAAGACACTTCGACCTTTCTGTTGCTATGTTTCAGTTTCAAAGTCTTAGGTTCATCGATGGCTAAAATTTTACCGTCTACCAAAAACGCAACGCGATCACACAATTCATCGGCATCGTGCATTTGATGTGTTGTTATGAAAATCGTTTTGCCTTCTTTTTTGAGTTTCAAAACAATATCCTTAATAATTCTTGCATTCACAGGATCTAAACCCGAAGTAGGTTCATCTAAAAATAAAATATCAGGATTGTGTATAAACGAACGAATAAAATTCAAACGCATTTTCATTCCCTTTGAAAAATCGCCCACCTTTTTATTAGCGTCCTGCTCAAGTCCTACCATCTCAAGCAATTCCATTGGATCGGTGGACGAACTATAAAATCCTCTAAAAAAATTAAGGTTTTCTAAAGCAGATAGTTTTAAATAATGATTCGGCAATTCAAAACCCACTCCTATTTTTTCATACAGACTTTTATCCCAATCCTTCACTTCTTTACCATCAATCAAACACCGACCTACATAGTTTGAAAGCAGTTTAAAAAGTATTTTTTGAACCGTGCTCTTACCTGCACCACTCGGACCTAAAAAGCCAAATACCTCGCCTTTAGGAATATCAAAACTTACCTTTTTAATAGCAGGTTGTTCTGCTCCCGCATATGTGTATATAAGATCTCTAACCTCTATCATGTTTTCTATTTTAATGCTTTTTCTAATAATTTAATCAACTCGTCCACGGCCTTCATTAATTCTTTAGCGTTGCCTCCAAAAAGTGGTTTTCCCTTTTTAATATTTTTTTCAAAATCTACCTTATAATTATTTTGAAGTAATTCTGCAACACTCATACTCATCGTAACCATGAAGTGCGCCATAATGTTCGTTGAATTTTTTTTATTAAAAGAACCGGATTTTTTTTCCGCCTCAATCAATTGAATGAACATATCATTCGCCTGTTTCTTCCAACTATTTAAATAAGGCAATAACTCGTTACTCGTTTCCTTAAAACCCACCCGGTACAAAAACAAACTGCATAAGGGAGCCTCCAAATCAAAATTAATTCCGTTAGCATACACGGCCCTGTAGTATTTCCAAAAATCCGGGTAATCTGTCCGTTTTATTTCTTTTATATAACCAAGCTTAGTGGTTTCACAATGCTTTTTTAGAAACAACCAGAGTTCTAATTTATTTTCGAAATATTGATAAACACTCCCTTTTGCAATGCCCAACACTTTTACTATTTGCGTGATGCTTGCAGAGTTAAAATCATTCACGGCAAACTCTTCAAGAGCAGCATTTATAAAACGATCTCTTTTATCAGGACTTAAATTATTAAAGGTGCTATTTGACATAATTATGACTATACGGTCACAAATATACATCTTATTATGACTAGTTGGTCACTTTAAACGTTTTTTTTGCTTTTTTTAATAAAGCCCTAAAAACATTACATTTACTCATGGCTTATTCCGAAAAAATCACTGACAAAATTCGTGAGGCTCTTGTGCATTTGAAGAGTGTAGAAGAAAAGTACATGTTTGGAGGTGTCTGTTTTATGGTAAATGGTAAAATGTGTGTTGGAGTGATAAAAGATGAAATGATGTGTCGCATCGATCCTAAAATGGAAGATGTTGCTTTTGAAAGGGTAGGTTGTAGGCCCATGGATTTTACCAAAAGACCCATGAAGGGTTATGTATACGTGAGCGAGGAGGGCATGAAAACAAAACAATCTTTTAATTACTGGATAAATTTATGTCTCGAATTTAACACTATTGCCAAAGCCAGCAAGAAAAAACCAAAGAAATTAAATTGATTACTTATATAACTGTTTTACGCCTAACCATAAAAATTCATAATGAACGTTAAGTCAGTTAAGTCGTCTAAAGTCCCTTTTAGCCAAACAAATATTTTCTTAGTTATAGGTGCAATCGCCTTAATCACTTATTTTTCTTATTCTCCCGCTATCAAAAACAACTTTATTAATTGGGATGATAATGCTTACGTGTTTGATAACGGTAATCTGAGCAAACCTTTAACAGAAGCAGTTGCTTATTTTTTTGATCCAAATTATTTTATCGGGAATTATATCCCGCTCACAATGGTTGTCTACACAATAGAATATAAGTTTGCTGGTTTGGATCCTCATTTTTTTCACGGATTAAATATTTTAATTCATATCGCCAACTCTCTTTTAGTTTTTTACTTTGCTTACCTACTAAGTAAAAAAAAATTATTTGTTGCGACACTTGTATCTTTTCTATTTGCAATTCATCCCATGCACGTAGAATCTGTCGCTTGGGTTTCTGAGCTAAAAGATCTACTATACAGTTTCTTTTTTCTTTTGGGGTTACTACTCTATTACCAGTACCTGACATTAAAAAACACATCGCTTCAAAAATCAAATAAAAAAACCTTCACTCAAAATCCATCGGTGATTCTCACAACAATTTGTTTTCTTTTTATTTTATCAGTGCTCTCAAAACCAGCAGCCATAACTTTTCCTTTTGTATTGCTTTTACTCGATTTTTACACGCAGCGTAAATTCGATAAATGGCTTTGGATTGAAAAAATACCTTTCCTTATTATCTCAATCATTTTTGGGATGATAGCCTTGGTGGCACAAGAAGCAGACGGGCTTCTACACGACACTTATTCGCTCTCACAACGTTTCTTTTTTGGATCGCATTCGCTTCTCACTTATCTCTTTAAACTATTTCTTCCTATAAATTTATCCATCTTCTACCCCTACCCTGCCATTGCTGAAGGAACTTTACCTTCCTCCTTTTATTTTGCTCCTTTCCTAGTTTTGCTTCTGTTTTTTGGTTTATACAAAACATTAAAACATTCACGCTTATATGTTTTTGGATTTTTGTTCTTCTTGCTAAACTTACTTCCTGTATTACAATTCGTTTCTATTGGTGAAGCCATTATGGCAGATCGCTATTCATATATTTCGTACTTAGGCATCTTCTATATACTGGCCATGGTATTCGACTCTTTTGTAAGTAAAAAAGGTTTCGCCCATAATAAACCCTTTGCAGCATTAATAGTTGCTGGACTAGTCATTACGCTTTCTATACTTACATTTTCAAGGTGCAAGATTTGGAAAAACGACGACACAGTTGCAACAGATTTACTTAACAAGTTTCCAAATGATAGACTCGCTTTAAATAATAAAGGTTTTATCCTTTATAGTCAAAACAGGTTCAAGGAGGCGATAGATTTATTTAGCAAAGCAATTGCATTAAAGCCTAATTATACCATGGCACATATAAACTTAATAAATTCTTATGCCTCTTTAAATGATCTGAACAATGCGAAAATAGCTCTAAACAAAGCCATAGAACTTATTCCGACTGATTTTAATCTACTATATAGTAAGGGCGTTTTCCTTTATAATGAGGGTAACTATTCTGAAGCGATAAAATTTTACAATAAGGGGCTAGAATTAAAAAAGGACAACATTAATGGCTATATCTATTTAGCCGAATCTTATTTTGCTCTAAATGATTATGCTAAAACTCTTAAAGCTATAAATGAAGGGCTAGGTTATCAACCAAACAATTATATTTTACTCAACAACAAAGGTTATGTTTTATTGGTTATGAAAAAATACGAAGAAGCAAGCGGATATTTTATTGCCAGCCTCAAACAAAAACCAGGTTACGATAGAGCCACCGCCAATCTTGCAAATTGCCGTGAAGCAATGAACAAAAATTCACAACAACCTGGCAATTAAATTAAATTTATCGGTAAAAAGAAATTACCTCAGAACTTTCTTTTCGTTTTAAATCTGGCACTTTCGTATCCTTTGCTAGATAACCGATAGGGATTAATAGATAAGGCTTTTCATTTTCTGGCCTGTTAAGAATTTTCGATAAAAAATTCATCGGACTTGGCGTATGTGTTAATGCTGCTAAACCACAATAATGAATAGCTTCCAATAAAAAATCACAAGCAATGCCAACAGACTCGCTTACATAATAATTATTTCGTTTCTTACCATTTACTATTTCGTAAGAGCGTTTAAACACAATTATTAATGCTGGTGCATCCTCTAAAAAAGGCTTATGCCAATCTGTACCCAAATAACTTAAATCTTCCAGCCATTCTTCCGGCATTCTTCCATTGTAACTTTCATACTCTTCTTTCTCTGCTTCTATTCTTATTTTTGATTTTATCTCGGGATTGGTTACTACACAAAATGTCCAAGGTTGTTTGTGGGCTCCCGAAGGCGATGTGGAGGCTGCCATTACTATATTCTCAAGAACTTCCTCCGAAATCGATTCTGTCGAAAAATCGCGAACAGTCCGTCGAAGATCCATATAAGCAGAATGCTCTTTACTGCGTTCTAAAGTTTTTTCTTTTGAAAATATTTCTTTTGTATAAGGTACAAATTTAGCTTCCATAGTTTCTAAAATGGTTTGCCATGTGTTAGGGAAATAATTTTTTTCATTAAGCCTGGCATTTTGTTCAACAAGATAAGACTTAAATGTGTGATTTTATTTTTCCCGAAAAGTTGTTGCAAATAATAGCCAGCTTTTATTCGCGTGGAAAAATTCTTATCCCATTCATGAGAATAAGCACTAATAAGTTCTGATTTAGAAATTTCTAACTTAAAGTACTTATGCAGCAAAGATGCCAAAATTTTAGAAGTCCGCATTGCCATACTCATACCATTTCCACACAAGGGAGCTATAGCCCCGGCAGCATCGCCTAATAAAAAAACGCCATTTGAATAGCTTTGTTTTTTTTCGAAAGTTATTTGACTAATTGTTAAAGGCTTATCAAACAAGAACTTTGACTCTAAGAAATACTTTTTCAGAAACGGATTTTTATAGAGAATCTCTTCCTCCATTTTTTTTATGTCCTTATCATAATCGTTTAAGTTCTTAGTTGTAGTTAAATAGCACAAACAGTATTTTCCATCCTCCACTTTAGAAATTCCACAATACCCATCTTTAAAATTATGTAGTTCGATTCGATCATCTGGAAAAGAAGTTTTTATGTGGTATTTTACAGCGATGTAATTTGGTGAGTAGTTTTTTGTACTCTTATTAATAAATACCGGTGCATGTTTCCCATAACTTCCACAAACTATTTTCGAATAAAATAATCCGTTGCTCGTAGTTATGGTAGTGGAGTCATTCAGCTCTTCGCAATTCGTTACTTTGCAGTTTTCCTTTAGAATCACGCCATTTTCCTTTGCCAAAAGTGAAAGTCGATGATCGAGGGTGTACCGGCTAATTCCAAATCCCCCCAATACTAAAGATGCTTCTAGCATAAATTCTTTTGTTGAAGAAATCCCTAAACGATTTATTTCAGGAAGTTGCATGTCTGCCAAAGGCAATCCAAGTTCAATTAAAAATGCCCAACTTTCCTTGGAAATGTATTCTCCACAAACTTTATGAAAGGGGTATGTGTTTTTTTCAAATAGAACAACAGTATGTCCCTGTTTTACAAGCTGAATCGATAAACAAAGTCCTGCTAATCCACCGCCAATGATGGCACAATCATATGTCTGCTCATTTTCCATCTGGATAAATAATCACTTCGTGGCGAAATGCCCATTTGTTTTTTACACTGCAATTCTTAGCTCCTGAACTTAAAAGAATTTCTTTCCACTCGTTCTTTTTAAACCCTCTTAACACAGACAAAGGTGCATCGTTCTTTACAAGATGAGATTTCGAAAATAGTTTAGTCAGAAATTTAATAGAATAATAAGCCAATGGATTTCTTTCCAAATCATTAATTACTAATACAGATTTGTTAGCGTTTGCGAATTTTATTAATTCAATAATTTGATCATTTGAAAGATGATGACAAAACAAAGAGGCGTGAATAATGTCTACTTGATTTGTGTGTTTATAAACATTTCTATAATCGTCACAAATAAAATTGATTTGATTGTTAGGCTTATTTTTAATTGAATAATCAATGCAAGTCTGTTTTAAATCTACGCCAAACAATTTAACTTGATAATTATTTTCGGAGCTCCATTTGTAGATGTGTTTAAGTGTGTCGCCTCCGCCGCTGCCTATATCGACAATTGTATACTGCTTGTTTTTTGAAAGATTTTTTTTTAAAGCTGAAAAAGTGATTTTATAACCGCCGAGTAAGGAATTAATGGTATCTAACTCTTTGAGATTCTGAAACAAATCATTTTCGGGAATATTGTCCGCATCCAACAGTTCTTTTTTATCACTTCTCTTTTTAAACATACTTTAATAACATTGCTTCAATACTTAAACCTGGACCAAAAGCTGCAGAAAACAACTTAGTTCCTTTTTTTGCCATTCTATTATTTTCTAACACACGCTTTAATACAAAAAGAACAGTTACGGATGACATGTTTCCATAATTCTTTAATGTTTCATAAGAATCAGCAAGCTCGCTGTCGTTTAATTTCAAAACTTTTGCAAAGTCATCTAATATTTTTTTACCACCTGGATGAACAGCCCAAAGACTAATTTTTTTTGGATCAATATTTACTGATTTCAGAAGTGGCTTTAAACTCCCACTGATAAGCTCAGAAACATAAGAACTTAAATTCATAATAAATCCCTTTTCCGATAACTGCCAGGCCATTTCGCTAGCACCTTTGTGAATGATTTGAGAATGAAAACCATCAATCTTAATTCCTTCAAAAAAAGGTTCTTTAGGTTTTTGAGCGCTTAAAATCACTGCAGCGCTTCCATCACCAAATAACGAAGTTGAGAGCACATAATCATCGTTATAAATTTTTCTAAAATGAATTGTGCATAATTCTGTGCAAACAACTAGCACATTTGCGTTTCTATTACTTTCACAAATTGTATGCGCGCTGTGCATGGCCATAATAGCCGCGTTGCAGCCCATAAAATTCACACTACTTCTAACCGTTGACGGAGACAGATTTAGTTCCTTAATCAATTCAACATCCAATCCAGGCGCAAACAAACCAGTGCAGGTGACTGTAATTATATGTGTAATATTCTTTTGTACATTTTTAAAATCAGGAATCGCATGAACTGCTTTTAAAGATAATTTTAAAGCTTCCTTTTTAAATATTGCCATACGCTTTGATAACCCAGGCTCAGGCTCTAATAAAGCAGTCTTCTCAAAAAAATTGAATTTTTTTGGTTCTAAACTGAAATCAGGGATAACGGAATACCGTGTTTCAATACCCGATTTCTCCGAAACAATTTTAATTTTTCTTTTAGTCTTTTCATCCTTTGTGGAGTTTTGAAAAAAACGCATAATCGCCTCCTTTTTATGAAGGTATTCGGGTACAGCAGTTCCAATGGCAACTAGATAACTCACAAATTAATTATTAAGGTAAAACAAAACTAAAAAACAGGCATTCATACAGCAAGCGGCAATCGTGTTCATTCTCATAGTGTTTTTAAAATTTGCCTCATTTTTATTTTTAATCACTTTTAAAAACCAAGACATAAAATAAATAACTATTGGGAAAAAGAAAACTTGAAGTAGAATAAAATGTTTTGTTTGATTAAGTTCTTTAAAGAATAAAAAGTAAAATACGTTACACAAAATAAACATGAGCATTGTGAAAACAAATGTTCCTCTATAACCAAGCTTGTAACTCAATGTTATAACCCCTTGAGAATAATCTTCTTTGTGCTGATAGATTTGCGTTAATGGGTATGCTCCAGCAATTTGAAAAGATGTTGCTAAAAGTATAAGCATTGTCGGATAATTTAAAACAAATGATTGTCCAGATAAACCAACACTGCACATCACAAAAGTAAAAGCGCCTTGAAAAACAACCACTGTAAAAAATCCGATATAAGGATACTTTTTTAATCGTACTTGCCGTGAACTATAAGCCCGCGAAGCCAAAATATAAATTAAAATACAGACAGAAAATAATGGTTTAATAAAAACGAATGCCAGAAAAATAGCCGAGAGATCTAAAATCAAAGTAAGATAAAAAAGTTGTTTGGTTGGAACAGGCGGTTTTTCTAATCCACCAATTGGACTTTCATCGCGATCGATATAGCTATTGTAACCATTACTTGCCGGATAAACCAAAAAATGAATAATAAAAAAAACCAGGAGAGTACCGCTTGTATTAACATTCTTAACCTGACTTAATGTTAAGATAAATACTGGCATCAAAAAAAAGGAAAAAGGAATTCTAAGTAACTTGACTGTATTTAACGTTGGAAACATAAAAATTACCGATTAAAAAATGAGAATAGAAATTCATTTTGTAAATATCCTAAAGATAAGCTTAAGGTTGTAAGAATAACTAAACAATACCAATAAGTTTACAAAATAAAAAAACACTTTTATTCGGCTAATTGTAAAGATATCAGGTCCAAAAACGATCCTAATACTGGAAATCAGAAGAAATAAAATATCTTTGTCCCACAATAGAACAAACGTTAAATCAAGAGAAATAACCTAGTTCTTGCTGGTGATTAAACTACACAATGGAAAAACCATTAGTTAATAAAAAATACACTTTAGAGAAATTTCCCGGCAAGGGAGGTTGGACATACGCGAAGATACCCGAGATTTTACAAGATAAAAAAGCTCATTTTGGTTGGGTAAAAGTAAAAGGTACAATTGATGGTTACGAAATTAAAAAATACCATTTAATGCCAATGGGTAATGGTAATTTGTTTTTACCCATTAAAGCTGAGATCAGAAAAAAAATAAAAAAGAAAGAAGGAGATTCTGTACACGTTATCCTATACCCAGATAATGAACCTTTAGAAATTCCAGAAGAAATGCTTTTGTGTTTGCAGGATGAACCAAAAGCTTTAAAGTTTTTTAATACGCTTTCCGAAGCCGAGCAAAATAATTATGTAAAACATATTTATTCCGCAAAAAAAGAAGAAACTAAAATTGATCGTTTGGCAAAGGCCATAAATAAACTTTTAAAAGGCGAGAAGTTTTATGGTCAAGATTCAGATTTATAAAAAAGGTAATGAGGACTACAACTTTTTGAGTTAACAAAATTAAATATTTATCGACAGATTAAACCAATTTGTCGAAGCTCAGACTCGACTCGTCGTACTACTTAACCCATCACAATTTAACATATATATTTGTGGTCAGAATAGTGCCTCACCGAACTTAACCCCAAAGATAGGAACTTATGATTAAGCTTAAAAAAATAATAATAGACTTAAGCGATACTGTTTACCAAACCGTTGAGGACACACTTATAAAAAACAAATCGGATAATTTTTTATTCTTATTACAATCGTATCGTTCTTCTGCAATAAAAGATTCTGAAATCTCCAAAACATTAAAGATCACTACGAACTCTCTTTATGTATTGAAATCTAGGCTGAATGATAAAATTCAGGAACACCTTTCGGGTGATATTTATTCGAACAAAGAAGATTTACTTAAACAATTACACCAAATCCCCGAGATTTGTTTCAGTACCTCTAGAGAAGTTGCAAATACCTTTCTACAAAAACTCGAAAAGGATCTTCTCGTCTTTGATATGCATAATGAGTTACTTGTTGTATATAGTGCACTTAAGAAAATCAATCTATATTCTGATCGATATTTTCACTATTCTCAACTCTATAACAAACACACTGCTTTTAATATTTCGTTGGAAAAATGTGAAGAAATTCTTGGGAATTTTAATCGTGTTTTGGCGCAATATAATTTTTCGAGATCGCCTAAACTCATGGAAACGCTCTTATTTCTAAATAAGGAGATCGAAGATCACTTTGCTTTGAATCCTTCGCGACAAATCGAAATTATTAGAAATTTTATTCAACTACAACTTACAATTTTATTTAACACAACTACTTCGGACGCATTGCTTATTCAGGAAACACTCACCAACACTGAGAAAATACTCAATGACTTACCTGATTCGTCTACATACAAAAAATGGATTCTTGCCCTTGATTATTTGAAATTTGAGCATTGCGTAAAATCAGGGCAACAAAATCAGGCGAATATTCTATTTTCCAAAATTAATGAAAACCAAAGCACCTTGCTTCTTTATACGAACGTTTGCCTCTCTTCAAAATTTCTAATATCTAAACTTTCTTTCCTACAAGAACTCAATAAGATTGATGAAATTGAAGAGGAGGATACTAAAAACATTCTGGTTGATTCTTCTGACACTCATGCTGTTGTTCTCTTGGGAATATACGCTGCAATGGTTGCGTATTACAAAAAAAACTACAAGGAAGCGGCCGCAAAACTCAATGAAATATTAAATTTCAATAGCTTTAAAGATTACTTTCATATTAATACCGACGTGAAACTAACATTGGCGTTTATATATCTAACTGTAAAAGAATACGACCTAGCTGATAGTATATTAAAAAACATTTATCGCAAAATAAAATCAGAAAAAATGGAAGGTTATGCAAATGTGCTAGACCTGATTAAAATATTTAATTCTGATATTAAGCAAAATGGCAAAGTAACCTCAAAACAAAAAGACGATTTTATTCTATTTCAAGCAAGAAATATAAATGAAAGCAGGCTTCTGAACCACATTGTATCTGAACTTAAAAAGAAATATAATTCACATTTAAAATGAAAATAAAGGAACCTAAAACAAGATATAATAATGTTATGCTAATTGATGATAGCGAACTAGATAATTTTATTAATGAAAAAACACTTGAAGCTAATCAATTCGCTAAAAAAGTGTACGTTCATACTAGTGCGAAAAGCGCATTGGAATTTCTTAATAATCTAGTAACCATGGGTGAGCAATACTCGGACGTCTATCCTCAGGTATTATTTATCGACATCAATATGCCAATGATGGATGGTTTTCAATTTATTGATCACTTTAAAAAAGGTTCTGAAAAAAATCTCAAGCAACCAAAACTGGTTGTTCTTACTTCCTCGGTTTATAATGAGGATAGACAAAAGGCGACTGACATCTCAAAAGACATCGTATTCCTTAACAAACCGCTTACAAAAGCCATGCTCGATTCTATCTAATCTTAAAATAGGCTTTTAAGAAGATATTTCAAAATTTAGTGTCTGTTTCTTTATTTTTTTAGTTTCAAAAACTTAGCTACCTTTCACGCTTCTTTTGATTTGCAAAAGAGTAGACGAAGGCAATCCATTAACTAAGTCTATTACTTCATAACTAGAAATTTTATTTAGAATTCATGATGAGCACTATAAAAATACTTCATCTCGAAAATGCAATTAGTGATTCTGATAAAGTTAAGGAGTTTTTGAAGGCCTGCAAGTTCAAATATTATTATAAGTGGATTACAAAAATTGATGATTTTGAAAACGAGTTCTCAGACGGCTCCCACTTAGTAATTATTGCAGATTATGTTTTGCTATCTCTAGATCCAAAAAAAATATTTTCGCTAATTCAGGGCAGTGACTTTTATATTCCATTAATTCTTACAGCCAATAATTACTCCAGAGATATTTCAGTACAAATGATGAACAGTGGCGCCAATAACATTCTTTTTAAAGATCGTTTCGAAAATCTTCCGCTCATTCTTGAAAATGCGGTTAATCGAATTTTTTTAGAAACAAAGACTAGCGATAATCATGAAAAAACGTTAGATCGTGAAAAAAAATTCCAAGCCCTCCTTGAAAACATATCTGATTCAATTTTGCTCGTTGATGAGAAAGGAATAATTAATTACCAAAGCCCCTCTTCTGAAAGAATATCAGGTTTTTCATCAAACGAAACTCTTGGTGCCTCAATTTTTAAATTCATTCACCCCTCAGATTTAGCTGCAGTAACACGCGACCTGAAGCAAACCATTGAACAGCCTGGTGTATCAATAGAAAATTCTTACCGCATACAATTAAAAAAAGGGCTGTTTATTTGGGTAGAGAGTACATTTACTAATTCACTTAGCGACCCTGAAATAAACGCGATAATAATTAATTACCGGGATGTAACAGAACGCAAAATTTCAGAAGATTTACTTCAAAAATCTGAAGCCAACCTTAGAACTATTTTCGACAATACCAACGTTTCTTATGTTCTTTCCGACTCCAAATTCAAAGTACTTTCCTTTAATCCAGCAGCAGTAATTACCTATGCAAACGAGTTTAAAGTTAAACTGAAAGAAGGTGACAGCCTTTTAGATTACGTTGGGGAGGAAAAAAAACATAGAACTCGTAAAAGATTTGAAAAAGCACTAAGCGGAGAAAAAGTAAGTTACGAGTTAAGCTTTAAGCAGGAGGATGAAACTACAACTTGGTACAACGTAAATATGTTTGCAGTTACGGATGACTCAAATAAGTTATTAGGACTTATTATTTCAAGTGAAAACATAACACACAGAAAAAATATAGAATTTGAAAGGAATAAAATGCTCTCAGATATTGTTCAACATAATAAAGACTTAGAACAATTCGCCTATATTATCTCTCATAATTTAAGATCTCCAGTCGCAAACATACTTGGCCTTTCTACTTTAATCGAGAATTCACCCGAAATGGATAAAAAAACATTCGAAGAATGTATGAAAGGATTAACCTTGTCTGTAAAAAAACTCGATGAGGTGATAGTTGACCTTAACTATATACTTCAAACTCGGAAAGAAATTAACGAAAAGAAAGAAGTGGTGAACTTTTTAGAATTGACAAATAATATAAAAACCAGTATTAATAGCCAATTACAAAATCAAAATATTACTATTTCAACTCATTTTGATGTGAGCGAATTTTTTACGATCAAAAGTTACATTTACAGCATTTTTTTCAATCTCATCTCCAATAGTATTAAGTACCGAAATCCCACTACACCACTTAGTATAGATATCCAAAGCAAAAAAATCAATAATAAACTTGTTTTAGAATTTAAAGACAATGGTCTTGGCATTGATCTGGTGACACATGGGCATACTTTGTTTGGGCTTTACAAAAAATTTCACACACACATTGAAGGAAAAGGAATTGGATTGTACATGGTAAAAACTCAAGTTGAAATTCTTGGTGGAAAAATTTCTGTAGCTAGCGAAGTAAATATTGGAACAACTTTTACAATAGAGTTTTAATACCAATCCTCACGGAGTACATTTAAATCATTGTAAAATCTAGTAGTTGATTTCACTTTAAACCTTTTTAACATTCAGCGCCAAGCACTAAATTACTTTTCGAAACAAAACGTCATTATTTTCGGACGTTCCTAACTTATATCTGTTCCCAGACGCAGTGATTTGCTCCAAATTATATTTAATTAGTTGACTATAAAAAAACAAAACTCATATCTTTTTAATCAAACATCCTCCTTTTTTTTATTTCCATAATTACTCTGATCCCTTACATTCTTTTAAAAAAGTAAATTTCATGATTAAGTGTTTTTTAAAAAAAAAGCGTTAAAATCCCATAAACATTGGATTTACCACACTTAAACCTCATTTGTAGTTTCATTCAAAGTTACAAATTCAATAATAATCTTACATATGAAACATGTAAAAGGCGAACGGTAATATAGTCGCTTAAAACCAACCTACCTTTGATTCAGATTAAAACACTAAAAACAAAATGCCATGAAAACAACAAACTCAGATACAGTTAATTTTGACTTAGAATTAAAAGAACTCTCTAAAAGCGAATTGTTAGTGATAAAAACAGCAATAGTTCTTTTTGGAACAGTATTAAATATCTGTTGCATCCAATTATTTTTTTAATAACCGAAAACCATAAAAAATGATTACAATATTAAATAAACTAAGCAATCTGTTTCGAGAAACATTTTTTGGAAAACAGATCCAATCCAAAATCTTTAAAATGGCGTGTATCCTTTTTATTGTAGTATTAAATAAAAAAGAGATCTCTGCACAATCAAACCATTTGGCATGTATAAACTGTAAAGTACTTATACAGACTCAACAAAAAACAAAAGATAATGCGATTGACGCGAAACAAAAAGTATACACGGTGTTTCTAGCCAGAACTTTTCCCGTAATCGAAAACACTAACGACAATCTACCGTCGATGGAGGGTGATGAATCTGTCAGCTACGATTTGCTTTACAAAACATCTGTTGATGAAAACATAGATTTACCTTCAAATTTTATTGAAATCACTAAAATCAAAGAATCTTCTAAAAATCATAAAATTAAAATAATCCAAAAACTAAATTCATAACCCCTAAAAACAAAAATCATGAAAAATTTATTCTTAACTCTTAACCTTTTAATTTGTTTCAGTTTATTTACTTTAACAGCAAGTGCATCCAAAAAAGGAAACGGTAAAAAAGATTCGCTCTCTTGCCTTAAAATAGAAGGAAAAATAATTAATGCCGATGAACAGCAAGGTGACTGTATTGTTGAACTTATTGGACTACATAATCAAATAGATACTGTGTTATTAAAAGAAGGGAAAACTAAATTCAAATTTATTCTAAATAAAGATGCATATTATGCAATAAGAATTTCTAAAACTGGATATATAAGCAAAGTTATAGGTGTAAATACTGAGATTCTAACTGAGGTAAACGGAATTTATCGATTTGAATTTGAAACGTCACTTATTGATGAAGCTATTCTTAAAAGTTTAAACCCGGACGCTCTTGATTTTCCTATCGCAATTGTACATTTTGACTATGAGAAAGATTGTTTTTCTTATAATAAAGAATATACTGCTTCAATAAAAAAACAACTTCATACAAAAAGACCTTCAAATTACAGGTTTCCAATGGATCAATCTTCGCCAGAATTACCTACCACAACTTGGGCGTCAGCAGCAAAATAAAACCCTTTTCACCCTGAATTAGCCGAGATTTCACTCACATCGTCTTTAATACCTTATATTTGCATCTCTTCGGAGATGCTTTTTTTGCTCTAAACCGAATACATCACACATGAATAAATCAAAAATCTTTTCCAATTTTAATATTACCGAACTAAACGTGATGCAAAACGCGACCTTGGAGGCCGTTTCTAATTTTAAAGATGTCGTTTTAATTTCGCCAACTGGTTCTGGAAAAACATTGGCATTTTTATTACCCTTCGCAGACCTTTTAGATAAGGACAAAACAGGCGTTCAAGCAATTATAATTGTTCCTACACGCGAACTTGCACAACAAATAGAACACGTGTTTAAACAAATGGCAACTGGTTTTAAAATCTCCTGCTGTTATGGCGGCCATTCTGTGCAAATTGAACGCAATAATTTACTCGAGTCACCGGCGGTATTGGTGGGAACGCCAGGTCGTATTGCGCATCATATTCGCAAAAAAAGTTTATTCTTAACAAAAACAGATTATTTAATCCTCGATGAATTTGATAAATCGCTCGAAGCAGGATTTCAAGATGAAATGTCGTTTATCATTAAAACTATTCAACATCCCAAAAAACGCATTCTGACCTCAGCTACCGCAATTTCTGAAATACCAAGCTTTGTGGGTATTAAAGAACCAAAAGAACTTAATTTTACAACTGAAGAAAAACAGGGTAAGGGCGAAGTGTTTTATAAAAAGGTACGTTCGCAAGTGGATGAAAAATTAAACGCATTGCTATTATTGTTAGGCAAAATAAACGCGCAGTCTACCATTGTTTTTTGTAATCACCGCGATGCAGTAAACAGAATCTCATTTGAACTCAGTAAGCTAAATGTTGCTCACGGTTTCTATCACGGCGGTTTGGAACAAATTGACCGTGAAAAAACTTTAATAAAATTAAGAAACGGTAGCGTTAATTTATTGATTTCAACAGACCTTGCCGCTCGAGGACTTGATATCCCTGAGATTGAAGCTGTCATTCATTTTCAATTGCCATTAACCGAAGACGCCATGATTCACCGTAATGGAAGAACAGCACGTATGAACGCCAGCGGTACTGTGTATTTTATGTTGGAGGGTGAAGATTATTTACCACCATTTCTTCAAATTGTTCCAGAAGACGAAATTCTTCTTAAAAAAATAAATGCACCTAAGCCAAGTGTTTGGAAAACACTTTATATCTCTGCCGGTAAAAAAGACAAAGTAAATAAAATGGATATTGTTGGCATGCTTTTGCAAAAAGGCGGACTAAAAAAAGAAGAACTCGGAAAAATAGAAGTGCTTGATCACTCGTCCTACGCTGCCATTAAAAGCGATAAAATTGTTAAGACTGTGAATTTAATTCGCGATGAGCGTATTAAAAACAAAAAGGTTAAAATTGAGATTTCGACCTAATAAAAATTTTAGTCTAATTACACGGTTTTTTTCATTACATTTGATAGACAGAACCCAGACCTTTAGTTCGTTAAATCTCCTTTAACAATCTAAAAAAAACACCCATGAAAAAAATCATTTATTTTGTTTTGCTTTTTGCGCTTACACTCGTGTCATGCAAGAAGGAGGGCGATGAACCAAAGGTGGAGTTGAACGCAACTATTCCAGTTGATCCAATTATCGTATACGATACAATTAAACCTTCGTCCTATTTTCCTGCTTATCCAGGTTCGTACTGGACTTACACCGACGACAAGAATCAATCTTTTACCTCCTCGATCTCTCCCACTTATCAAAAAGATGCTTATTCCAATTATGATATAAATCGTGCGCCACCATTGCTGATCTCAACTGTCGATTCTGTTTATGTACCCTTTTCCAATGGATATCCAATATGGGGATATAAATTGCACACTGGAACTGGTTATTCTAAATTTGACCCAGTTTTTACACAGTTTTTATCTGAAAATCTGGGTGCAGCATGGACCGTAAAGGACGGAAACCACGACAGAACCTATGAGCATGTCATTGCAAAGGACACAACTATTATTATTAATGGACATTCATATTATCCGACACTCGTTATTTTCGGATATATTTACCATGATAATAGCCCTGCCATTACTTACCTTTATAGAACTTACTATACAAAAGATGTGGGTCAAATAAAATATGAACGTCTAACAGGATATGGAACATCTTATGCTGGAAATGGTGTAGCAGTGACCGCCACCTCTGAATTAACAAGTTATTTTATTAATAAGTAGTTGGTGTTTTTATTATCATCACGGAAGACTGACTAATGTTTGCTATGTATATTAGGAAAAAACGTCTGAAACCGTTACATAGATTAAAAACTTACCATCTATCGTCTAAAATCAGAAAAATATCACATATTTTATGGAAATGTACATGGATTTAAAGTATTTTTGCCAATAATTTTTTCAGGCTGAAATTAAGAATGAGTAGTGAACCGCAACAAAAATTTGAGTACAAAGATATTGACGCAGAAGGACTCGAGATTTTAGATGTCATTTCATCCGCTGCCAAATTTAATCGTTGGCTTTATCAAATAGTTAGCCCCTTCTGCAATGGAAAAATTTTAGAAATCGGTAGTGGTGTTGGTAACATCTCCGATTTTTTTATCTCTGACAAAAAAGATATTTACCTCTCTGATATCCGTGAAAATTACAGAAGTATTCTTAGCGACAAATTTAAGTTAGATACCAATCATGTTTTAGATATTGATATAGCGCATACAGATTTTGACAAAACATACGCTTCTTTACTTTCGAGTTTCAACAGTGTTTTCGCATTAAACGTTGTTGAACACATTAAAGATGATGATCTGGCAATTAAAAACATGCTAAGTTTATTAAAACCTGGTGGACAAATGACCATTTTGGTTCCTGCATACCAAGCGCTTTATAACGACATTGATCTTTCTCTCGAACATTTTAAACGTTACAATAGAACCTCTCTTTCTAAATTAATGAGTAAACACGCGCCCATTAAAAAATCTTTTTACTTTAATGCTACTGGTATTTTAGCCTGGTGGATCAGCGGCAGGATCTTAAAACACAAAACCATTCCGGCGGGCGAAATGAGATTATACAATACTTTTGTTCCTGTGTTTAAGTTTATCGACAAAATTGTTCTCAAGAAAATGGGGCTTTCGGTTGTTTGTGTGATACAAAAACCTTGATCTTCTTTAATTTTAGACTATCTCTTCAACGACTGCTCTTTCTTAATCCTTTCCAATAAAAACTCCAAGCCGTTTAATTTTATTTCGTAAAGCGTAGATAAAAGCATGCCTGTTTTCCCTGGAGGAAATCCACCTTTGCGCGCAAACCATTCCAGATAACTAACAGGTAAACGGTAATACAAAGTCCCTTTGTACTTGCCAAATGGCATAGTTGTGTTTACGAGATCTAACAGTAGTTGCGGATTCAGTCCTTCCATTTCTTAAAAACTTATTTTTTCAAGATCAGCAGCATAATCGTTCTGAATGTCTTCATGTAAAGTACTGATGAAGGTGTTTATTTTTTTTAATTGCTGTTCGTACATATTCACCAACAACTGACTTTTTTTAAATGGAATACCCGATTCTTTTAATTTGAGACAAAAATAAATATGAAGTTCTGCTGAAATAGCTTTATCACTAACGTATTTACAGTACTTCGTAATAATGCGCAATAGTTTTCGCAGACTTTTTTTTGTGTAATAAAGATTAGACTGGCTCTTTAGTTCTTCAAAGTGAGCATCAATTTCTAATTTAATTTCTATAACAAAAGCGGCATTGTCGTGCGACTCAAATAATAAATACCCCAAAAATTCTTTATTGTCTTTTTTATATTTTGCAAGAGAAATACAAAGTTCCGCCAATTGCTTTGGTGGCAATTCGATCAGTTCTTTTTTTAATTCACTTAAACTTGCAGATTTCATTTTTCTAAACTACTAAAAAAAATGCGGCACCAAGGCACCGCATCTATATCATTTTTTATTAAGGTTGCTTATCCCAAATCCCCATCTCACATTTTCCCTTTTACATCTTCCATTTACTATTTATCTCTCTTCTTCAACCAATCGGCAACAGCAGGCGCAAGCTCTTTTTGAGATTTACTTCCAACAAACACACCAATATGTCCACCTTTAAAACTGTACAATTCTTTGTCTGTACTTCCAACTAAGTCGTTAAGAGGTTTTGTTGCAGCTGGAGGAACCAAGTGATCTTCCGTTGCAAAAATATTTAATAATGGAGAAGTTAAGTTTTTAAGATTTACTTTTTTGCCTCCCACTTCTAATTCACCTTTTACTAATTTATTTTTCTGATACAAATCTTTCATAAACTGACGGAAACATTCTCCTGCTTGATCAGGACTTTCACTGATCCATTTCTCCATTCGTAAAAAATTCAGAAGTTTGTCTTTATCGTCTAATACATTTGTAAGAGCTTGTTGTTTCTGTACCTTCATCATCGGTTTCAGCATATCAAATCCGTCATTTAAAAAATTTCCCGGAATTAAACCATGATTCCCATCTACTAAAAGATCAAAATCCATGTCTTTACTCCAACGAAATAAAAGACCGTCATTTGTACTAAAATCAATAGGTGTAACATGCGTTACCAAATTTTTTACTTTACTTGGATAAAGAGAAGAATAAATCACACTTAGGGTTCCACCTTGACAGATACTTAAAATATTGATGCTCTCAAGACGGTGTTTTTTACGAATAAAATCTACACAATTATTTATGTAACCATTTACATAATCGTCCATGCTTAAATAACGATCACTTTTACCTGGAAAACCCCAATCAATAAGGTACACATCCATACCCGCATTGATAAGATTTTTTATATAACTACGGTCTGGCTGAAGATCCAACATTTTGTAGGTATTCACTAAAGCATATACAATTAAAACAGGGGTTTTAAACGTTGCATCGCTATCTCTATCGTAGCGGTATAAGGTGAGTTTATCCTCATTGTACACTGCCGTTTTAGGAGTGGATGCAATATCTACCTCATCAATTTGATTTAAGGTAGTGTAGCTCTTTAATAATTTAGAGCTCATATTTGTGAATTCTTCTACGATTTTGTTGTCCATGGCAGGGGGTTTTAAAAGGTCAAAGTTACGATTATTTATTAAGTGTTATTTCATCAGATCCATCTTTCAGTACAAATTCTAATTTAAAATTATCAATGAATACACTGCTGCGTTTATCTGGATTCCAAAAATATACCACAAGTTTATCTCCAACACTTACATCCTCTGGTAAATCCATTCCAAACTCCTTTAAATCCCACTTATTGGCCTTAGTTGTGGTGTTTATGTAGAAAGGATGATTATAAATCACATTCTCCTTTTTGGCAAAAGAAAATACAAACTGAACATTCTTCATTTCTTCTGTGCGATAAAACCAGAAAGATGCTTTAACTTTTTTAAATCCTGATTTATCAAAAAACCCAGGCACTGTGAACGTTTTAGAGCAGTTGTATTCGACTTGTTCATTCAAAACTGCTGATTTCTTGCCATCAAAAGCTTTTTCCGAAGAAACAGTACTCCCTTCTTCTTGTTCGAAATCGTAAAAATAATCTTGTTGCTGTTTAATTGTTTTAGGATTTATTGGAAACACATCCGCATGTCCAACCGTGAAAAAATGCCTTGCGTAATAGTGCCAATAGGTGTAACTACTATTTAAAATGCCGTTTCTCAATTGGTATGCTTTTAATTGAAAAAAGGGAATACACAGAAAAGAAATAAGTAATAGTGTTTTATAAACTTTTGAATTGTCATTAACACGGCCAAATAAAATTAAAAGCAATAGAGCCAAAATGCCAGAAAAATCAACCAGTGTGCGGTTTACAATGTTCCAATAAAACCAAAAACTGTAAAGTAAAATTATAAGAAGAACCGGAGCTACTAAAAAAAGAATTTTGGGATTTCTTCGGCAAAACAACAAAGGAATAAAACATAACAATATAATCGGCGTGTACCACAATATTCCATTCTGAAATCCGAAAAAATTATCCCAGACGTGACTCCAGTCATTAAAATAAAACGCGCCAATGGTGTATGTATTTGCTATTAAAGACTTTGTCTGTAAGTATGTAATTCCCATGTTATAAATCACGACAAAAAAGAAAAGCAGAAACACAGCTCCAATAGCAGCAACATTTTTTTTACCGTTAAAAATTCTTGCAAGAGGAAACGTTTTGAAAAAATACAAAGTGCTAATCAAAAGAATAATATTCACCGGTCTTAAGAAGATAACAATAGCAGCACTTGTAGCAAATGCTAGTAAATTAAAAAGTTTGCTTTCTTCCTGATTAAAAAACTTTTGTGCAAAAAACAGACTTATACTTATAAATGCAAAAGAATAACAATGGGTATAACAACCCGCAAAAATGGAATAGGTAAAAAGGTTCGTTGCAAAAAAAACAAGTAGGGTAAAGTAAATAGAAAGTCTTCTATTTTGCGATACATTAAATAATAATTTCTGCAAGAAGAATAATCCCAACAAGGTGTAAAACATCGCCGCTATGCCCATTCCCAGCTGATAAGGGAAGGAAAAACCATCAGGTGGATAATCGAATAGCTTTGCCGACACATGCGCTAAAAAAAAGAATGGAAATTGAAGAAAAGATTGTCCGGGATAATAAAGATTAATCATCCTGTCCTTATACTTCACCATAAAATTTTGAGTAGGCTTCTCGAATAAATGATCTTCGTAGTTGGCATCAAACACCTCGTCAAACCATTTAAACTCAAAGTTCTTGTCGTTATAGATAAACTTGGCAGGTAAGTAGGAGTAATAACCTAAGCCATCCGCCACAATTATTCTATACGAAGGTGAGTTAAGCGGACGAAAACAAAAGAAAATCAGGAACACAGTTATTCCTAATGCAAAGAACCAGTTGTTTTTATATTTAAAGATGTTCATCGCTTTACTAATTAAATCGTTTCGACTGGCTCGTTTTCATGACAAAATTTTACCACATAGAAACATAGGATAAACTTACAAGAAAAAACATAGTAACACATAAATTTGAAGCTTCGCTTCAAATACTATGTTCACCAAAACTTCTTTTGATGATTCTTTCTATGCAAACTATGTTTCTATGTGGTTTAAAAATTAGCACAACCCATCGACAAGATACAAAAAAAGGCCGTCTGCCAAATTAAGCAGACGACCTTTTAAATTAATTTATATCTAATTATTTTTTACGAGTTTTAGAAGCTTTATCGTCATCAGACTCATGAGCTGCAACAACTGCACCACCTTTAGCTTGTAAATCTTTTACTTGTTTTTTAAGATCGTAAATAGTTTTTTGTAATTCTTCGATTTCGCTTTTGAAAACTACTGGCATGTTAGAGAAAGTACTTTCGAATTGTTTTTCGAAATGTTTTTTCACATCCATACTTAAGTTAAGAGCTTCACCTTTTACTTTGCTGAATTCTTCGCTAGCGAATAATTCTGTAAACAATTTCTCATTTACTTTAACCCACTCAGCATACATATCTTGTGCACTTGGCATTTCAGTGAATGATTTTGGATTAGCGTATTTTTCAGAATAGTGTTGCGCAATTTCTTCAACACCTTTTTTAGCAGTGTTTTGTAAGTATGATTGTAATTCAGCTTGTTTAATGCTGTAATCACCCATTCTGTCCATCAAAGCAATAATTGCTTCAGCGTTTTCTTTTTCTTTACCTGCGTTTACTAATTTCATTAATGGTTCGAAAGTTTTTCCGAATACATTGTGAAACTGTGCTTGAAAATCTTTCATGCTAGTAATCGCTGCATTTCCTTCGAACATTTTAGGGAAATCCTTAGAGATGTTTTGAATTTGTGCGTAATACTCTTTTCCTAAATTGTTTTGGTTAGCAAAAAAGTTTTGAAGTTGTTTCATTCCGTTATCATAAACCTCTTGAACTGAAGATTGACCGTACATGTTACCAAACATTTGTTTAGTAAGGTTTGCATAAGCATCAGCAGTAAATTGGTTTTTGAAAGCGTCCATGTTAAACTGACCGTTTTTAAACATGCTAGCCATTGGCTGGAAAAATTCCTGCATGTTAGCATACACACGGCTACCTTGCATAAAGTTTGTAAACACATCTTTATTAAAGGTAGAGTTCATGTTTTTGCTCATTGAATCAAACGATGAATTCAAAGTGTTCAACCATGAATTGTACATGTTTGTAAAAGCAGTGTTGTTTTGACCAAAGTTAGCCATGTAATCTTGTGCCGGTTTTCCGAAACTTGAAAAGCTATTGTTAATGCTTTGGTTAAAATCTGCCATTTGCTTAGCATATGAAGCTTGTTGGTTAAACCAATTTTTGAAAAACTCCTGAGGGTTGCTTTCGTTAGTATTAAACATGTTAACAGAAGACTGTTGCATGCCATTTAAAATTCCCATTTGCTTATCAAAATACTCTTTGTATAATGATTGACCTTCAGTAGAGATGTTTCCGCTAGTGAAAGCAGACTGCATTTTTTTTGCAGAATCCATCCAATTGTTTACGAATTGCGTTTGGCTTTCTACCAAAGTGTCGATTACGGGGTTTGATGTTTTCATTTTTTGTTTTTTAAGATGAAGCGAACTTCACCGGTTTATTATTCTTTTGTTAAATTATTGTTAATCATGTATTTGCGTGTAATTGCTTGAAATTCAGTTTTTTACACGTGGTTTTCACAATCGGATGCAAATATACGTATTTTAAAGCTCTAGTTCCTAATGTTTTATATGAATAAATTGTTAAATGTTTAGAAAATCCCTATCTATCCGTTTTAGAAAGGCTCATTTTTCAGAACCAAGTCATTTGTTAC
The DNA here is from genome assembly GCF_029625215.1 of Aurantibacillus circumpalustris. Lineage (GTDB taxonomy): Bacteria > Bacteroidota > Bacteroidia > B-17B0 > Aurantibacillaceae > Aurantibacillus > Aurantibacillus circumpalustris. Next base: position 1,715,830 of record NZ_CP121197.1, on the reverse strand, counting down.
CTTTAAAGCCGTGTTAAACTCCAAACAGACTCATACACAATTTGTTAAAAGCGAAGCCAAACGTCTTGGTTTTGATTTTTGCGGTATTTCTAAAGCAGCTTTTTTAGAAGAAGAGGCGCCCCGTCTCGAAAAATGGCTCGCAGAAAATAAACACGGCCAAATGAACTACATGGAGAATTATTTCGATAAACGTCTCGACCCGCGTTTACTGGTTGATAATGCAAAATCGGTTATTTCTCTTTTATTCAACTATTATCCTGAGCAAACACAAAACCCCAATGCACCAAAAATTAGCAAGTATGCCTACGGAGAAGATTATCACGAAATCATTAAAAATAAACTCCACGAATTTCTAGCCTCGCTCAAAGAAAATATTGGCGACATAAACGGCAGAGCTTTTGTCGACAGCGCCCCGGTGCTAGACAAAGCCTGGGCGAAAAAAAGTGGTTTGGGTTGGATTGGAAAAAACTCCAACCTCATCAACAAACAACAAGGTTCTTTTTTCTTCATCGCCGAATTAATTATTGATTTGGATCTAGAATACGACGGGCCAATTAAAGATTTCTGCGGCACCTGCACCAAATGCATCGATGCCTGCCCTACCGAAGCAATTGTAGAACCTTATATTGTTGATGGCAGCAAATGTATCAGTTACCTCACCATTGAATTAAAAGAAAATATTCCCACTGAATTTAAAAACAAAATGGATAATTGGGCTTTTGGTTGCGATGTGTGTCAGGATGTTTGCCCCTGGAATAGTTTCAGCCTAACACACAAAGAACCACTCTTTGAAAATCACAAAGGACTTCTAAATTTTTCGGAAATAGAATGGAATGAGATGACGGAAGAAACGTTTAATCTGGTTTTTAAAAACTCTGCCGTGAAAAGAACTAAGTATAAAGGATTGAAGAGGAATTTGGAGTTTATAAAGAAAACTTGAAAAAGTTTATTCCAGAATACTCTCTAGTTGTCAGAACTTCCGAGATAGTTTTATCTAGTTCGACAATCCCTTTTCTTGCGATGTGCTCTAACTCTCTTTTTTACATAATCTGTAAAATGTAAGTCCTTTTCTAGATTTTGCTACTTGTCCATTTTCAACAAAATGCCAAACATGATGAAAGTTCTTTTCAGAGTTATTGCCATTTAAAATTACTTTTTGGCCCTTCAGCGTCCAATTACCTTTCATAATAATTTTTTTATCTGAAACAGAAAAGTCTTGGTAATAAAAAGTATGATCAGAATTTATTGTAAGTTTTATTTGGGAAGGATCTGACGATGAAACACCGTAGGTTCCAATAAATTCATTCGAATGCTCGTTTGCAAATGAGGACATTAAAATAATTACGCCTAATACTGCCAGAGTTTTAATAGTCTTTTTCAGGATAATTTAGGTTTGATTTGTGAATTTATATACAGGTTCTGAATTGATATTTCTTTAATGCCAAAATGTAAAGTGTTTTTAAATTGTGTCCAAGTCTTATATGAATTTACGAAAAGGTAATGAATGTTTTCGAAAAACTAATTATTCAGGTCTTAAAAACAAGGCTATGACACAATGAGACTTAAAATAATTACGCTTACAAAATCTTATAATCTCTTTGTTAAACAAAGTCCAATTCCAATTTGCTTGTCTTTGGTTGGGAAACTGTAAATATTTAAGGCGGTTGCCTTGTTTTTTTTCTTTCTATTCGTAATGGCGCAATAAGCTCCGATCAAAGCAGAGGTTGTTCCCATAGCAATGTTTGATATACCTAATGTATTCATTGCAGTATAATCATTCCCATTATTTCTACCGTATCTAGTATATTCAATTACCTCTATGCTACCCACTACCACTTGTCCCAAACCAAAAATTATAGAGGCGGCCGGAACAGCCTGCTTTCCATTTCCTTTTGCCATGTTTACCAGATTAATTGCTGTAAGTCCAACATTAATTCCAATAAGTCCTCCCGAAATCGCTGCATGGGGGCCGTTGATATAACCAGTCCTGTCGGGTGGCGGACCGTAAGTCGGCTGTATCATCGCGCACTCTTGTTCTGTAAAGCCATTTGATTCTATCCAATTGTTCACTGTGCGATCCTTCATTGCTAAAATTTTATCGTATTTATGATCGTTATTAATTTTTTCCGCTGTTTGCCTTCCAGCAGTTTGCTCCACCAAATAACCAACAGCACAGATTGCACCATCTTTATCGATGAAACAAGGTTTCCGTTCTTCTCTATAATCATAATTTCGGGGGAAAATTCCTGCGTTCCAATAATTATGCAGCAAATCGAGAGCCTGGTTACGTTTTTGTTTTTGTTCGGCTGTTAACCCTGAAATGTCTTTTTCCCGGAGAAGATTTTCAACGTATTCCAAATGTGTCTTAATACGTAGATCTTCATCAATTGACGGATTTGGTTTAACACCGAATTTGCTAATAAAACTAATGTCTCCAATAATAGGGTTAATTGTTTGGCCGTTTCTTTCAGCCTGAGATCGGAAAATGAACATTGCTGTTGCAAAAATTAATGGCAGAAGAAACAATGCGAATGCTTTGAGTTTGTTTTTCATGTTTGCTTTTTTTAAGTAATTATTAGCACAAAAAATTTGATCAATAGGAGACACCATTTGTTGTAGGAGATACGTAATCAGTATCTTACTTTAACAATGCGAACTAACAAATAATTAAATCATTTGTACAATTCACAAGCCGGTAGTATTGGATTAATGGGTTTTGTTCGAGTACAAGATAACAATTGTTTTGGAAATTAAAAAAGGCTTTATGGGTTTTTTGTGTTTGGGTTTAAACTGAGGTCTCGTCGAGTAGAAAATTTCACCCAGTGTTAAACTGAACAAATTTTCGTATCGAGACGTTAAATAAAAGACTCTGATTTATTCCTGATTTTTACAACCTCTCGATGTTTCTATTCATCTGTCTTACATTCCTACTAGTATTCTTTTCTTTAACGAAGAATTATTATCTGACACTTTTAAAAAATAAATTCCTTGTGATAAATTACTAAGGTTTATTTCGGAATTCTGAGCCAAGAGACTACTGTACTTTAAATTTCCAATTAGGTCAAAAATCTCAACCTTGTATTCAATATTATTAGGCGCTACAATGGTGATGTTGCCAAGCATGTCGTTACGGACGTCTATTCCTTGCAAACTTACTTCTTCAATGCCACTGCAGTTTAAAACCTGTAATTTAAACGCTTTTGTAACTGCACATCCCACCGAATCCTTGCCGGTAACAGTGTAATTAGTCGTACTCATTGCACTTAATGTAACAGTAGACCCACTATAATTTCCCGGCGTCCACGAATAAGTAACTCCTCCAGTTGCTGTATAAGTTACATTCATACCAGGACATACTGCTTGAGCAGTAGAAACGTTTACCGCAAAGGAAGCTGGTTGGGTTACAGTAAGTGTATTAGAATAATTACATAAAGGGAATTGTACATTTACTGTATAAGTGCCCGGACTAAGATTTGTTATACTGGAATTGTTCGACCCACCTGGCAACCAAGTGTAGGTAGGCGTTCCTCCATATCCTATCAGGTTAACAGCCGCCGAGCCATTATTTGCATCATAACAGGTAACATTACTTTTGGACATATTTATAGTGAATTGGTTTTGAGCGGTTGTCGATGCTGTTGTAAATGCCAGAAAACCAAGTTGGGGTGGGCCTGACTTAATGTGTACGATAAGCGTATTTGTTCCAGGGCACCAATTGTCACAAAGAGTTACTGTAGCACCTGAAGTTCCTTGAAAATTATTAGCGGTATACGAGGGCGCAGGATTTACGTACGACGACACTCCATTTACAAAGATTTCATTCACACAATTATCGGCAAAATAACTCATCGACAGGCAATACCCGCCAGATGAATTCACAGAGCCATTGCAAACACCAGAAGGAAGCGTAAACATCAGTCGAAAATATTCATCTACATTCCCTAAAGAATTATGGTAACTCTGATTACCAGCATTTGGAAAAGGATGTGGATAGGTAATCCAATCGGCTGTAGTATAAGGGGAGATCAACCATGCGGCATTGCCAGTTGTTCTCACTGCAGGAACGAACGGACCGTTAATGGAGACTGTGGAAGCCGTCCAACTCAAGTCGTTGGTTCCAGTTGGAATTGTGCCGTTTAAACTAGCATTCACCCCAGTGTTAAATGATACCGGATTTGGTAGTTGAGCTTTTAACTCAAAATTTATTCCAGTTAGGAATAAAAAAATAATAGCTACAAAATGGTAGTAGTTTTTCATTGGATGGGTATTTTAATTAAAGATAAAAAAAATACTCCATAAACGCTATTTTAGTAAATACTAAATTTACTATTTTCTAGATATTAATTTTCTGAAGAACGTTTACCTACTAATAGTAATGCAAATACTGTTCAGTAAATTATTCTTAAAAGAAATCGTTCTTTTTACGCGCGTTAAACTAACCAATCTTCCCATCCCTCATAACCAAAGTTCTATCAGCCATCTTAGCTAAATCATTATTATGAGTCACAATTACGAAAGTTTGATTAAAATTTTCTCTCAACTTAAAAAACAATTGGTGCAATTCCTGTGCATTCGCACTATCTAAATTACCGCTCGGCTCATCCGCAAAAATTACTTTGGGATTATTTATCAATGCACGCGCAACGGCAACACGCTGTTGTTCTCCGCCACTCAATTCAGAAGGTTTATGGCTTATTCTATCTTTGAGATTAAATAAATCCAATAATTCTATTGCTCTTAACTCCGTTTCTTTTTTATTTTTATTCGCTATTAAAGCGGGAATACACACATTCTCCATGGCCGTAAACTCAGGCAACAATTGGTGAAATTGAAAAACAAAACCAATGTTCTGATTTCTAAACGCAGCTAATTTTTTGTCGCTTAACTTTGAAACTTCTTGGTTATTAATTAAAATCTCTCCAGAACTTGGTCTATCAAGTGTCCCTAAAATAGTAAGCAAAGTGGTTTTACCTGCTCCAGAAGAACCAACAATAGAAACTATTTCGCCTTGTTTTATTTCAAGATCAACGCCCTTTAATATTTCAAGCTCACCAAATTTTTTATGAATCGATTTTCCTACAATCATACTTAATTCAAATATAAATAACACATAAAGGTAATCACTAAAATACCAAGTGCATCCAAAACAAATCCAACACGCAACATATCTTTTATTTCAATTTCTTTTGTACCAAACACGATTGTATTCGCGGCAGTAGCCACGGGCAACATAAATCCCAGAGATGCTGCAAAAGTAGCCGGCATCATTAACAAAAGGGGAGGCAGCTCTAAATCAATTTGTAAAGCTATCATCACAGGAATAGCTAATTGTATGCTTGCTATGTTAGAAGCAAATTCACTAATTATAGTAACAACTATACAAATTCCTAAAATTATTAAGAGTGGATGCACTCCTTTTAAAACATGCAGACTATCGGCTAACCAATTACTTAGTCCTGACAGTTCAAAGCCATAGGCCAAAGCAAAGCCCGACCCGAACATTAAAATAATATCAAAGCGTAATTTTTTAGCATCTTCCCATATAAGCAATGCTTCACCCCTATTCTTTTTTGATGGAACGAGAAACAGAATAATAGCCGCCATTAAAGCCACAAAAGCATCATCAACAAATTTTGGTTTCATGAAAATATGATTCCAACCTCTAAATTTAAAGCCTCCAAAATCAATATCGGCTCGTGTAAACCAAAGTAAAATGCAGGAAACAAAAATTCCAAATACCCATTTTTCTTCGTAAGAAAATTTACCTAGTTCGCGATACGAATTTTCGAAATAAATTTTTTCAATTTTTAATTCTACTTTTTTTCTCAAAAAATAAAAATTAAGCACAAAAAAAGTAATCATTAAGAATGCTAAAGAAATTGGATAACCAATAGCGCTCCACTTTAAAAAATTAAGATCATTTAATGCCGGAAATGCCTCTTTATAGGCCTTAAAAAAATACATATTTGGTGGTGTTCCCACTGGAGTTGCCAGTCCACCGATGGTTGCAGAAAACGCGAGTCCTAATAACAATGCCGCGGCAAATTTTCCCGAGTTCTTTTCAATATACTGTTTCGTTTCTTGTATCAATGCAAAAACGGCGGCGAACAACATCATCGTTGTAGCAGTATTACTAATCCAATTACTAATAAGGTAGGTGGAAATCATCACTCCAAATAAAACGGTAGATGGTTTTGTTCCTACAATCGATAATATTTTTAATGCGATGCGTTTGTGCAGCTGCCATTTTTCAATAGCAAAGGCCAGCATAAAACCACCGATAAATAAAAAAATAATACTATCGCTGTATTGTTGCGAAACAGATTTACAATCGGCGATTCCTAAAACGGGTAACATTAAAACCGGCACGAGGGCTGTAACAGCAAGACTAACGGCTTCCGTGAACCACCAAACGCACATCCAAACGGTTACGCCGGCCATTAAAGTTGTTTGATGATTATTTGGATCAAGGTCTGTAAAAAACCAAATTATGATCGCCAAAAGAGGACCAAGGGCTTGAAAAATGTATTGTTTAGAAGCGTTCAAAACGTTAATTAAATTAAAATTTTCCACTAAACACGCAAGTGCTTGCAGCAGTAATAAGGTACAAGCCATGAAGATAATTTAATTATCCTAATCGGTTAAATAAATTGCTAATTTTGTTTACTATGGCAAAAATTATATCACTGATAAAACAATCGGTGGAATTTGTTTCCGAAAGACTTTGGAAGGTTCGTCTCAGTAAAGTTGATAAGCGGCAAGGGCTGCTTATCAAACAGATTCGTATTTTCGCTCTGGCTTTTAAAGGGTTTATGGAGGATAAGTGCTTTACTTATTCAACTGCCCTCACATTTTATACTCTATTCTCTATAGTACCGGTACTAGCCTTAATATTCGCAATTGCGAAAGGCTTTGGTTTCGAAAAAAATCTTCAAGAACAGATACTTCAAAATTATAGCGAGTACAGTGACATTCTCACCAATGCTTTTGTTTATGCCAACTCAATGTTATCAAATGCCAAAGGTGGTGTTATCGCGGGTTTTGGTATCGTATTATTATTATGGAGTGTCATGCAATTATTAGTAAATATTGAAACCAGTTTTAACGACGTTTGGGACGTTAAACAGGGCCGAAACTGGATTCGAAAAATAACAGATTACTTAACCATTATGCTTGTAGGACCTCTTTTACTAATAGTTTCAGGTGGTATATCCATCGCTATTCAAACCCAAATTGGTAACATGCATCTTTTAGGTTTTATTGCTACTTTTTTTGTAAATCTCCTGGCTTACGGACTTATTGTTGGCGTATTTACGTTTTTGTACAGAGTTATGCCGAATACCAAAGTGAAAATTAAACCTGCTTTTATAGCGGCAATTATCGCGACGCTGTTATTCGAATTCGTGGCCTGGGGCTATATTCGTTTTCAAGTTGGTGCCAATCGTTTAAATGCTATTTATGGTGGTTTTGCGGCACTTCCTCTCTTTTTAATATGGGTACAATATAGCTGGTACATTGTTCTATTTGGCGCAGAACTTTCATATGCCTACCAAAATGTAGATCGTTTTGAACTGGAAGACGAAATAGAAAAATTAAGTCCCCGTTACAAAAAAGTAATTTCGCTTATGATTGCCAATCTTGTTACAAAAGGATTCTACAATAATGAAAAGGCCTTAAGTGTGCATGAAATTTCAGAAAAACTAGACCTACCTTCTCACCTTACACGCAATGTTTTAAACGAGTTCGTCGAAACACAATTGTTTGTAGAGGTCGTTTCTGAAAAAGAAGATGAAATTCTTTATCTACCAGGCGTTACTGAAAGTAAGTTTACAGTGCAATTTTTAATTGATTCTCTTGAAACAAAGGGACTAAACAGCCTCCCTATTAATGATACCAAAGAACTCATCCACATAAATAACCTTATGATTGAAATGGACAAATCTATGGACACTGCATTAGGACACATGAACGTTAAAGACATTGTGATTTAAATTGAAAAAGTTTCTCCTTATATTTTTATTTTTCGGGGTTTTTGTTCCATTGATTGCTCAAAACAAAGATAGTCTTGCACTCAAACAGGATAGTGTTGCGCAACAGAAAGCGAATCATAAAAAAACTTATTCTGATGCCAGACGAGCAAGTATCATGAGTGCTTGTTTACCTGGACTAGGTCAGGCGTACAATAAAAAATACTGGAAGCTCCCAATTATTTACGGCGGTTTAGTTGGTTTCGGATATATGTTTGTGGTCAATAATGAAGAGTATAATTATTACAGGCAAAATTTAATTAGCGCAGCCGACGATGACCCCACAACCATTAATACTACACGGTATGACATCGACCAACTTCAAACACAAAAAATAACGTACCGAAAAAGAAGAGATATAGCAGCTGTTGGAATTGTATTATTGTATATTTTAAATATTATAGATGCTAATGTAGATGCGCATCTTAAAACCTTTGATGTAAGTGACGATTTAAGTATTCGCATTGAGCCCTGGCAAAGTACTTACAACGCTGGATTTGGAAACACAACAGCAGCAGGTCTTTCAATAAAATTAAGTTTTAAATAAGAGAAAATGAACATAGCATTAATTGGGTACGGTAAAATGGGCAAGGAAATTGAAGCCATTGCTATTAAAAGAGGGCATTCCGTTGTTTTAAAAATTGATAAGGACAATTCAGAAACTATTACCATGGCTAATTTAAAAAAAGCAGATGTAGCTATTGAATTCAGTACGCCGCATACCGTTCTAGAAAACATTGAACGCTGCTTCGATGCCAATTTGCCTATCGTTGTTGGAACAACAGGATGGTACGACTATTTTGACAAAATAAAAAAAGACTGCGATCAAAAACAAGGAAGTCTTTTTCATGCGACAAACTTTAGTCTTGGTGTAAATTTATTTTTTAAAGTAAATACATATTTGGCGGCATTGATGGATAAATATGACGATTATGAAGTAAGTATGGAAGAAATTCATCACATTCATAAACTTGATAAACCAAGCGGAACTGCCATTACACTGGCTAATCAGGCAATTGATAAAATTAAACGCAAAAAGAAATGGAGTATCGATTCTAAAGATTCTGAAACTCTATTTATCAATGATCTTCGCGAAGGTGAAGTGCCGGGCACACATATTATGAAATACCACTCTGCTATTGATGACATTGAAATAATGCACAAAGCTCACAACCGTAAGGGTTTTGCTCTGGGAGCTGTTATTGCAGCTGAATTTTTAAATGGCAAAAAGGGTATTTATACAATGAACGATATAATTTAGATCTAATTTAACGCAGTACACATTGAACACATTAATGCAATTTGTAAAATTCGTGTCTTTTTATGAGTTACCACTGGATTCGCATATTTGAAAATGAAACCGAGCTTGAAAATTACATTCTACCTAACGTTTTTTTTGTATTTGAGCTTAGGGGTGAAAAAATCTGTATAACACGAACAGATAAAGGTTATTTTGCCGTGCAAGATAAATGTCCACACAACGGAGCCAGTCTTAGTAAAGGATTTTGCAGTAAAGAAAATGAAATAATTTGTCCGCTTCACCGCTATTCTTTTGATCTTAAAAGCGGAAAAGCAACATCTGGTGGAGCCTTCGCTTTAAAAACATATCCTATCCAAATTAAACCAGATGGTGTTTATGTTGGCATTAAAGCGAAATGGTGGGAAGCTTAATTATTCCGAGTTTCATGTTTTTTATTTCGAGTTAAACCAAAACTCAAAATAAATAACACGAAATAATTAATGCACTAAGTCCGTCTTAGTAAAAATCCTAACAGGATAAAGAGCTGCAAAAAATCCAATAATCATTATCAATCCAAAAATCCAAACAAAATCTTTGAACTGCATCTCGATTGGATAATACGGTACAATAAATTCGCTGCCAAATTTTACAAGGTGAAACTGTATCTGCAACCAGCAAACCGTAATACCCAACAATAATCCTAAGGTAGCACCAATACCACTAATTAAAAAAGCTTCCCGCATAAAAATTCCACGTATCAACCCAAGATTGGCCCCCAAACTATGTAAGGTTTTTATGTCTTTGCGCTTCTCAATAATCAACATCGTTAATGCGCCTATTATATTAAAAGTGGCAATTACTAAAATGAAAGCGAGAATAATAAAGGTTGCTAATTTTTCCGTTTCTAGCGATTTAAATAAAACATCGTTTAACTGGTACCGATTTTTTATGACAAAACTATCACCTAATTTTTCTTTTAAAATTTCCTGAACGTTTTCAGCTTCACCCTGCTCACAAGAAATCTCGAGCGCACTCACTTTTTCAGGGAGATCGAATAATTCACGAGCAGTTTTAAGGCTTACAAAGGCGTACTGATAGTCCAACTCATCGTTCAATGAAAAAATACCACTAGGAGTGCAATAAATTTGATTAAGATTATCTTCAGGGTTCAAGCTGCTGCTCTTACCTTTTAAAGGACTAAACAAACTCAATTCATTTACAAACACATTAAAATTTACACTGAGTTGATTTGCAACTCCTCTTCCTAATAATATCTTTCGCGAACCTGAATCATTTAAACCATAAACTCCTTCAACAACGGCAGAATCGATAGCTGTAATTTTATTGAAATTCATGTCAACACCTTTAATAGACAACAAAGCTTGTTTGTCGACATTTTTTGCAAGAACCTTATCACTTAAACTTTGAGAAATAATTTTTACGCCCTGTATAGATTTTATTTCATCAATGAATTTTTTCGGAGCATCAAAATATTTCCCCTCAGCTGATGTAATTTTAATATCTGGCTCAAAGGTATTGTAAAGATTAGCAACAGTGTTGGTTAAGCCATTCATCGCCGAAAGAATAACAATAAGGGCTCCAGTTGTAACGGCAATCGCAATTATACTTATCCAACTAATAATATTAATTGCATTATTTGATTTTTTTGAAACAAGATAACGTTTGGCTATATAGAGAGAAACAGACATGGCTAAAATGGAAAAGGGAAGATGGAAGATGGAAAAAGGTGCAGAAATGACGGAAGATGGAAAATGGAAAATGGAAAATGGAAAAGAGAACTTGTTCGTGAAACTTTCTTTAACAATACTACATTTTCCATTTTACCTATTACATTTTACATTACTCATTTTTACCACTTACATTTTACATTACTGGTTTTTGCCTCTCACATTTTACATTATTTATTAAGCAGCTCTTCAATCTTCATCGCATAATCCAGAGAATCATCAATGTAAAACATTAATTCTGGTACTATTCTTAATTGTTTTCCGACAATTAACCCTAATTTTTTACGAATAACATTTGTCTGGCTTTCAATTAATTTAAAGACAAGCGTTTTATCTTTATTAGCCATAATACTCAAATACACTTTTGCCGAACTAAGATCCGGACTAACACGAACGGTGGTTACAGTTATAAAACCACCGCCAAAAAGTGAACGTGATTCACTTCTAAAAATTTCAGCTAATTCTTTCGCTAATAATTTATTTACTTTTTGCTGTCTAAGGCTCTCCATACTGCAAATGTACTCAGTTTTAAGGTAAATAAAGTAAATTTCAATAAAAGAAATCTACCATGCGATTCTCGAAGCATGTATATGCATTTATTTTTTAACTTTGCAGCCTATTAAAAGCCTATTAGCCGTATTTTATGAAACCAATTAAAAAATTAAGAAATAAGATTTTTGCTCTCATAAATCCGGGAAAAAAGGTCTATTGTCTTTATTGTAAAAAAACCTACCGTAAATTTTTACACGAAGGTGTAAAATCACCCATTTTTAAAAAATATAAAGTTGCAGGTGGCGGATATAAATTAAATGTTCAATGTCCAAATTGTTATTCTGTTGATAGATCGCGTTTACTCTATCTTTTCTTTCAACAAAGAACAGAAGTGTATAAAAAACCGACAAAAATTTTACATATTTCACCAAATAAAGAAATAGCAAACGTTCTTACTGGAAGCACCATCACGCAAATTGTTGGAACAATAGAGCCTGAACAATACATGGAATATAATCCTGTAAGACTTGATGTTCAAGAAATGGATTTTCCAGATAACTCTTTTGATGTTGTTATTTGTTGCCATGTTATAGAACATGTTGATGATGATGAAAAAGCAATGCGTGAAATATACAGAGTTTTAAAACCAGGCGGTTTTGGCGTATTGCAAGTGCCTCTAGCCATAAATCTCGAAAAAACATTGGAAGACAAAACTCTTACAACCGATAAACAAAGAAAAATTGCACACGGACAGGTTGATCATGTTAGACTTTACGGACTTGATTATTTTGACAAACTTAAAAAAACCGGCTTTCGTGTTGAAAGAGACAATCCATACGACAATAAATGGTTGCCGGAAGCCGAGTTAATAAGGCATCGCCTCGACAGAATTGAAGATGTAATTGTTGCTCACAAAGACTAAAGATTATAATATCGAATGCCAAAACTATTTGCGGTTCTTAAATACATTAAAGGTTATTGGAATTACGCTTCCCTTAACATTGGCTTCAATATTTTGTATTCTATTTTTTCTGTTATTTCAATCTCACTTGTTTTCCCTTTTTTAAAACTACTTAATGCAAATTATGCTGAACTATTAGTTCTCTATAACAAACCTGAGCCTAAGTTTTCTATCCTAAAACTAACAGGCTATTTACTTGACTCCTTTAATTATCAAATAACAAATATCATTTTCAGACTTGGTACAGATGAAAGCGAGTTAGCTGCTGGTAAGATTAAAGCCCTTTTATTTATTTGTCTGGTAGTGTTTACCATGACGTTCTTTAAAAATTTATTCCGCTACCTAGCCATGTTTTTTATTGCACCCATTCGCAATGGTGTGGTACGTGATTTGAGAAATAAATTGCACAAAAAAAGTTTAAACCTTCCACTAAGTTATTATAGTGATGAAAAAAAAGGGGATTTAATTAGTCGCATTACCAACGATGTTGTTGAAATTGAGTTTGGAATTATGACGAGCCTCGAAGTAATTTTTAGAGAGCCCCTAACAATCACTATGTTTCTGGGGGCTATGATTGCTATTAGTCCTGCACTTACTTTGTATGTGTTTTTACTTCTTCCTTTTGCTGCAATCTTTATTATTATTATTGGTAAAAGCCTTAAAAGATCTTCACAGAAAAGTAAAGAAACCCTTGGACATCTTTTTTCAATTCTTGATGAAACATTAGGCGGAATTAAAATTATTAAAGCATTTACAGGTGAAAGATTTATTCAACAAAAATTTGAATCCATTAATCAAACCTATTACAAACAAGCTTTATCTGTTTATCGTAAAACGGATCTCTCCTCACCCCTCACTGAAAGTGTTGTTGTTGGCGTATTAATGGTCATTTTATTTATTGGCGGAAGTATGGTTATTAATGGAACTGGTGGCCTTGATGCTGAAACATTCATATTGTACTTTGCCGCCGCGTCACAAATAATTCCACCTATCAAACAAATCACAGTGGCTTATGGATTTATTCAAAAGGGAGTTGCTAGTGAAGAACGTATTGATAAAATTTTGAATGCACCTCTCGTTATTGAAAATTCGGTAGATGCCAAAGAACTAAAACTTTTTAATGAAAAAATTGAATTTAGAAACGTTTCTTTCGCCTACAGAAAAGGAGATAGCGGTTATGTTTTAAAAGACATTTATCTCACCATTAAAAAAGGCCAAACGATAGCACTTGTAGGACAATCGGGCAGTGGTAAAACTACTCTTGCGGATATGATTCCACGATTTTATGATACAGACAATGGTTTACTATTAATCGATGATACAAACATAAAGCAACTTACCATTGAAAGTATTAGAAATCAAATAGGAATTGTTTCACAAGAAAGTATTTTGTTTAACGACACTGTTTTTAATAATATAGCGTTTGGACTTCAGAACATTAAAGAAACAGATGTTATTGAGGCTGCAAAAATTGCCAATGCGCACGAGTTTATAGAAAAACTTCCACAGGGTTATCACACAAATATTGGTGATCGCGGTGGTAAACTCAGTGGTGGTCAAAAACAAAGACTTTCTATTGCACGTGCCATACTCAAAGATCCTTCCATTTTAATTCTCGACGAGGCCACCTCAGCATTAGATACCGAAAGTGAAAGACTCGTTCAAGATGCCTTAAGCAATTTAATGAAAAACCGTACTAGCATTGTTATTGCACATAGACTTTCAACGATAGCCAACGCCGACGAAATTATTGTCATGCATAAAGGAGAAATTATCGAACGCGGCAATCACGCTGAACTCATAGCTCTTGATGGTACCTACAAAAAGCTTTGTGACATGCAGAGTTTTAAGTAGTCTCAATAAGTCCGCTAGTCTTAAGTCGATAGTCGGCACTGCAGACTGCTTTCTGCCACCCGCGCACGACGTTCTCTCAGTGTCCCTACGTGTCCTAAGTGCCTTAGTGGTTAAACTGCCAACTGAATACCGCCCACTACGTTTCTCTTATGTGCTCTTATGTTTCTTATATGGTTTAAACTTCCAACTGCTCCCCTTATTTGTCCTTATGTTCCTTATATGGTTTAATAGCTAGTAGGATTAACACCGCATTATCAATAACTCTTATCCACGAGCACTCCTTCTTACCCTTAAATCCTGTAACTTCAATGTATGAGTGGACAATTATTTATCGTACCAACACCCATTGGAAATCTTGAAGATATAACCCTTCGTGCCATTAACGTATTAAAATCAGCCGATCTTATCTTAGCAGAAGACACACGCACGTCTTCTTTTTTATTAAAACATTTAGAGATTTCAAAGCCTTTAAAATCCTATCACCAACACAATGAACATAAAATTTTAGAAGAACTTGTTTCTGCATTAAACTCAGGTAAAAACATTGCCCTCATTTCAGACGCAGGCACACCAGGTATTTCAGACCCTGGCTTTCTTTTAATTAGAGAAGCTATTGCTAATGATGTCACTATAATTTCTTTACCCGGCGCAACGGCCTTTGTTCCAGCGCTCGTAAACAGTGGCTTGCCTTGCAACGAATTTAGCTTCTATGGATTTCTTCCTCAAAAAAAAGGAAGACAAACGCGCTTAAAACTCTTAGCGCAAGAAGAAAAAACATTTATAGTTTACGAATCTCCGTTTCGTTTGGTTAAATTATTAGAAGAACTAAAAGAATATTTAGGTCCACAACGAAAAGCCTCCGTAAGCCGTGAAATCACTAAACTTTTCGAAGAAACAAAACGTGGAACTGTAGAAGAACTCATTGCATTTTATTCTCTCAAAACGGTAAAAGGTGAAATTGTAGTAGTTGTACAGGGAAGTAAAAATAGTGAAAACGAAGATGCCGAATAAATATCGCAATATCGGCACTCCACCTGGCACACTCAGCTATACCGGAACTGATTCGGGCTCAGTAAAAATAACACTCATAGAATTTAACGAACAAGAATTTCTTGAAAAGGAATTTTACGATTTTTCCGTTTGCACAAAACATCTGAAACCGAACATGGTGCAATGGATTAATGTAGAAGGTGTACACGATATTTCTTTGATTGAATCAATCGGAAAATTATACAACATCCATCCTCTCACGCTAGAAGACATCGTGCATCTGGATCAACGGCCTAAATTTGAAGATTACGAGCACTATGTTCTCGCAATCATGAAAATGATCATGTATAATAACGAAGTGCATTCAGAACAACTTTCCATCATTCTTGCCGATAACACGGTAATTTCTTTTCAAGAACCTCAAGGTGGAGATGCCTTTGATATTATAAGAGAGAGATTAAGGCAGTCGAAAGGTCGTGTTAGAAAACATGGCGCTGATTATTTGTTTTATGCTTTGATGGATGCTGTTGTGGATTATTATTTTCACACCATTGAAAAAATTGGTGATAAAGTTGGGCAAATAGAAGAACAAATAATTAAAGAGCCTAAACGTGAATCCCTCATAGAATTATACAAGCTTAAACGAGAAGTGATTTTTCTTCGTAAACAGGTTTGGCCTTTACGTGATATGCTGAGTAATTTGTTGCGCTCAGAATCGAATTATATTAATTCTGGCACGCTATTATTTTTTAGGGATCTACAAGATCACACAACACGTATAATTGATACGGTGGAGACGTATCGTGATCTTTTAAGTGGTATTATGGATATTTACCTGAGTACAAATGCCAATAAAATGAATGAGGTTATGAAAGTGCTAACAATTATGTCGAGCATTTTTATTCCTGTAACATTTATCGCAGGTGTTTACGGTATGAACTTTGAGTATATGCCCGAATTAAAATCTCCAATCGGATACGCTGCAGTATGGATAATAATGCTTGGCGTTATGGGTGGGTTGGTAATCTACTTTAAAAAGAAAAAATGGATGTAGTTTTATTTACTGAAAATAGGCTTAACCAATTTCAACTGCGTCAGGGTATTTCGCTTTCCAGTTTTTTAAACTTTCCTTTGTTCTTACAGTAATTACCGTACGCGCATCTATACGTAATTTTACTAAATAGGTGCTGCCTTTAATCTCGGATCTTTTTGCTATTGCTTTCGTTGCCATGTTATGACTTTATATTATTATGACACAAATAAACCCATTTACTTGGATTACTAACGTTAAAATACGTAAATAAATCGGTTCAAAGTGTGAAATAAATAAAAACGCTCCTAAATAGGAGCGTTTTTCTTATTTGTTTGACTTAAGTCTTGTTATTTTACCTGATTAATAACCGCTGCGAACGCCTCTGGGTGGTTCATAGCTAAATCAGCTAACACTTTACGGTTTAATTTTAAACCTTTTGCATTTAATTTTCCGATAAATTCAGAATAACTCATGCCGTGCTCTCTAACACCTGCATTAATACGTTGAATCCACAAACCACGCATAGTACGTTTTTTGTTTTTACGATCGCGGTATGCGTAAGTTAAACCTTTTTCAAGAGTGTTTTTGGCAATTGTCCAAACATTTCCTCTTGCACCCCAATAACCTTTGGTTAAATTAAGGATTTTTTTTCTGCGAGCCCTACTGGCTACGTGATTGACGCTTCTTGGCATTTCTTTTTTTAATTTGTTTTGAGATTTAGCGCTCAGTTAAGAGACTTTTTACTAAAACTCTGGTTAAACATTTTGTTTAATAACCGCTGAGGTAATTTTAAAGGATTTTTCGCTTAGATTCCTAACATGAATTTCACGTTCGGAGTATCTTGCTTGCTTACTAGTCCTGTCTTAGTTAAACCGCGTTTACGGTCTTTTTCCTTTTTGGTTAAGATGTGACTTTTGTAAGCATGCTTTCTTTTAATTTTACCTGTTCCAGTAAGCTGAAAACGCTTTTTAGCACTGGAATTAGTTTTCATTTTTGGCATGTCTTGCTATTTTTTAGGCGGCAAATATAGGGTTTTATTAGACTTATACAAAGAAATTTGTCAAAAAATCGCTTTTGTTAAGCGATTTTACTCAAAATCGTACTCATTTAATTGCCTCCAAAGCATATCTTTCAGCTCTACTAGATTTTTTTGGCTAGCAGACGAAAAGAAAATGTAGGGTACTTTGAGTTTGCCTTTTAGTTTCTTCTCCAAATCTTTACGCATTTCTTTTTCTAACTCATCATCCAGCATATCACTTTTACTGATAGCTAGAATGCGTTTTTTATCCAACAATTCAGGATTGAACTGCTTTAATTCATTTAATAAAATTTTATACTCTTCAACAATGTCCTTCGTATCACAAGGGACTAAAAAAAGTAAGGACGAGTTACGTTCAATGTGCCTTAAAAACCTTAAGCCGATCCCCTTTCCTTCATGCGCTCCTTCAATAATTCCCGGAATATCAGCCATCACAAAACTTTTGTAATCACGGTAACTTACAATTCCTAAATTAGGAACCAAGGTAGTAAAAGGATAATTCGCAATCTCTGGTTTAGCAGCGCTCACAACAGATAACAGTGTAGATTTTCCTGCATTTGGAAAACCAACCAAACCAACATCCGCCAAAACTTTTAACTCAAGAATTTTCCATTCCGTTTTACCAGGCTCCCCTGGTTGAGCAAATTGAGGACTCTGCAAAGTACTGTTCTTGAAATTCGCATTTCCTAAACCACCGCGACCGCCTTGTACAAGAATTACTTCCTGACCATCTTCTGTTATTTCAAATTGAATTTCACCAGTCTCTTCATCTCTGGCAACGGTTCCTAATGGCACTTCCAGGTATTCATCTTTTCCTTGTTTACCAGAACTATTGCTGCTCGAACCACCAACACCGGGCTCTGCAATAATATGCTTTCGGTACTTTAGATGAATTAAAGTCCACAATTGTTTGTTTCCCTTTAAAATAATATGTCCGCCTCGTCCGCCATTACCACCGTCCGGACCACCCATAGAAGTAAATTTATCACGGTGAAAATGAATGGATCCTGCTCCTCCTTTTCCCGTTCTGCAACAAATCTTTACGTAATCAACAAAATTGCTATTATCCATTTTTTAATTTAGTTCTAAAAACAAAAAAGCCCAATCCCACTTTAATAGAGAGATTAGGCTCTTGAATTCTAATTTATTATTTGCGCTTTTTATTCTTTGCAGTTGCTTTTTTTTCAAGTTTCTTAACTACTTTCTTCACTATTTTTTTTGCGACTTTCTTTTTTGCAACTACTTTTTTCGGGCTTGTTTTTTTAGGAGTCACTTTCTTTTTTGATGCTTTTTTGATTGGTTTCTTGGTAACTTTCTTAGAAGCTTTAGCAACTTTCTTCGCTGCTTTTTTAGGACCCGCTTTTTTTACCGGTTTCTTAGCAACAGCTTTTTTCACTGCAACTTTTTTCTTAGCTGACGCTTTTTTAGGAGATGATTTTTTTACAGGTGCCTTACTGCTACCTGCTGCCGATTGCTTACTGCTAACTGTTGACTGCTTACTTATTTTCACCTTCGCTCTTTTCTCTTCTTCTTCTTCAGCCTCTGCACGTTTGATGGCGTCAATCTCCAAAAGTAACTCAGGAGCAATATCATCTGCAACTTCAAAATCTTGAATCGTCAAATCCAAATGCTCTAAATCGGTTTCTAATGCTGTTAAATCCATCTCAGCATTTAAAAAAACAATGCGCTCTACTAACGATTTAAAAATTTCATCGATGGTGCCAATGCCATCTATTGAATGAAACTTACCTTGCTCGTGGTAATAATTTTTTAAAGGCAATGTTTTATTATTGTACTCTTGAATACGGCGACGAATAACGGTTTCATCACGATCATCTGGTCTACCACTATCTCTTCCGCGAAGTAATAATCGTTTTGTCAATTCTTCATCATCTACTTCTAAAGCTAACATACCGCTAATACCCGTTCCTTTTTTCTGCAAGAGATCATCCAAAGCTACCGCTTGTGCTGCTGTTCTCGGGAATCCATCAAATATAAATCCTTTGGCGTGTGTGTTTTCATCTAGTTTTGATTCAATCATACCAATTACAATTTCATCACTTACTAACTCACCTCTATCCATTATTTCTTTGGCTTTGGTACCAAGGCTTGTACCACGTGCGATCTCTGAACGCAAAATATCTCCGGTACTAAGGTGCACCAATCCATACTTACTGATCAGGTTTTCTGACTGTGTACCCTTTCCTGCTCCTGGAGGGCCAAATAAAACTATGTTCAACATTTTTTCCATTTTATTTTAAGCTAATACGTGAATCTCTTTTAAATTTCTTCCTAGTCCTTCGTAGTCCAAACCATATCCAACAACAAAATCATCTGGAATATTAAATCCAACATAATCCAACTGGTAATTCTTTTTGTAAGAAGCGGGTTTAAATAATATTGTTGCCGTTTTAATTTGTTTTACGTTTTTCTCTTTTAATATTTCTGTTAATCGTTCAAGCGTTAAACCACTGTCCACAATATCTTCAATAATAACAACACTTCGTCCACTTATGTCTTCATTTAAACCAATAAGTTCCGTTACGTTTCCACTGCTCGACATTCCAGTATAACTTGAAAGTTTTACAAATGAAATTTCACAAGGAATGGTTATTTCCTTCAAAAGATCTGCGGCAAACATAAACGAACCGTTTAAAACTGCCAAAAAAATCGGACACTCATCTTTAAGATCTGAATTTATTGCATCGGCAAGAACTTTTACAGCTTCTGCAATCTTTTGCCTATTAATGTATGGCTTAAACTGCTTATCCTTTATTGTTATAACCTTGCTCATAAAGTTTAGTGGATAACAAATATAACGGTTTTATCCGCATTTAGACAGTAGAAGTGTTTTTTTGCAAGATGTCTTAATACGGGTTATCCCGATTTTGTAGTTATTACGATTTCATAAAACCATTGTTCGCAATAAAATCCTTACAACTCCTTATATCGCAGACTTTGTTTTCCCAAAGTCTGTTTAGGTTTATTGAGATTGTTATCTTTGCGCCGTGGCAGAAATTGGAAAAAATACAGATCATGCAGCAGATCTACTGCTAAAAGGCAAATTGGTGGCGATCCCTACTGAAACGGTTTACGGTTTGGCGGCAAATGCGCTCAATGAAACCGCTGTACTTTCAATTTTCGAAGCCAAACAACGCCCCTTTTTTGACCCTTTGATTATACATGTTCATTCACGTGAAGCGGCAAAAAAATACGCGAATTTTAATGACCCAAGACTAATAAAGCTTGCTGACACCTTCTGGCCAGGACCTTTAACGCTGTTAGTTCCTAAAAAAGAAAACATTCCTGCTTTAGTAACGTCAGGGCTCGAGCAAGTAGCTGTGAGGGTTCCAGATCATTCGCTTACCCTAGAACTATTAAAGAAAATAGATT
This sequence comes from Aurantibacillus circumpalustris, assembly GCF_029625215.1. Taxonomy (GTDB): domain Bacteria; phylum Bacteroidota; class Bacteroidia; order B-17B0; family Aurantibacillaceae; genus Aurantibacillus; species Aurantibacillus circumpalustris. The sequence continues at coordinate 1,695,053 of NZ_CP121197.1, read as the reverse complement.
TACCACTTGCAGCACCAAGCGCCAATCCCTTCGGCTATGTGAGTCCTACCGAACCTCAACACGTAAATAAACAACTTAGCGATCAAGTAGATTATATTCTTGATGGTGGTTATTCCAATGTTGGCATTGAGTCAACTATTGTTGGCATTGAAGAAGATAAAGTATGTGTTTTTCGTTTGGGTGGATTAGCAATTGAAGAGATCGAAAAAGTTATTGGTAGTGTAGAATTACGACTTAATCAATCGAGTAACCCGAAAGCGCCGGGACAATTAAAAAATCATTACGCTCCAAAAAAGTCTTTGTTTATTGGGAATTTGGAGGATCTTATTCACGAACATAAAACAAAAAAGATAGCAGTTATTTGTTTTGGTGAAAGAATGATCGCTGAAAAAAATTGTGTGATATTCAATTTATCAAAAACAAAAAACCTTCATGAAGCAGCATTAAATCTTTTTAAGTTTTTAAGATTGGCCGACGATAGTGATTCTGAAGTCGTACTGTGCGAACTTTTACCAGATGAAGGTCTCGGCAGAGCTATCAATGACCGATTAAGAAGAGCGGCCACTAAATAAAGTTATTCTACAATTAATTTTCTAGAAACTGAATCCTTATTGCTTTTTACGTTTAGGGAATAAAGCCCAGGTCTTATGTTTGATAAGTCCAATTTAAATTCGCTTGAAAAAATAGTCTCCTCAACAATTAATTTTCCAGAAACGTCCGTGATTGAAATAACATAATCATCGCATGTGGCCAAACTAATATTCAATTTTTTTGAAACCGGATTCGGAAAATAATTAAATGCAATTTTATTGTCGTTTTCCTTAACAGACAATGGCGCCAAAGCTGTGTACCAGATCGGTGATGTTACGATCCACTGTCCATCACCCTGTTTTATTTCCGCAAAATAATAGTACTCCCTGTTTGACACAATATTTAAATCCGTAAAAGTTGTTGTATTATTTCCATTTAAAATATGGACGATACTCGCCCAAAGTCCGCCACTATTTTTATAACCTTTCCATATTTTTATTGTGTCGGCCTCTTCTCCGTCAGGATCATTATGAACAACATTAAACGTCGGATAAACGGTTCCGGAAATAATAGAGCCCATTATTGATCCATTCAAATTAAAATCAATTTTTGCATTTGAATCATCGCTGCCATAAAAATTCATTTGTTTCATAGCTGTATTTAAATTAGCGCGGCTCAATGAAGGAGCAATGATAACAAGTCTTCCGCCATTACTTCTTCCAAAATTCGTGTAATGATTATCATGATCGTAACCAATGCCTAAATGATAACCTTGATACAACATTTTCTTATAATAATTAAAATAATTTCCTTGCGAATAATCATTGTAATTAGTCATAGCGCTTGATGCCAATCCACTTCTTAAAGGCATTCCAACGATTGCACTATCGTAGGCTGCATTATAAGGTTTGTTCGAAAGAGCTGTAGCATAAGTGCCATCTGTTGTATAATCACTAAAATCAGGGTGCGCCAGATAAGCAAATGCATTTGGATTATTTTTTACTTTTTTAAAGATCCCATCATAATCTGTTTTTGCATTAAAAACATCGTAATTATTTCCTGATAAACCACCAACACCAGTCTCCCAACCTATCAATTGATTAAACCCGTAAATTAATACATGTCCGTTAAATTCTGACGACACACCATATTCCATTCCAAACAATGCCAAAAAGGATCCGTCTTGATTTGCAGTATTAGCCATCGTTAAGCCTGTTTGATAAAGCGGTTGTTTAAAGCCAGGGTTATGATTACTGGAGTAATGATTGTGTTCTGAAATTCCTAAAAAATCGAAATTGTTACTGAGTTTGGCATAACCATAACTTCCATCGGGTCTCCCAACACCTGAACTTACTGAGTCTTTGTTACCATCGCTGAATGCAGTATGTGCGTGAAGATTTCCAAAATAGTAATTATAATTTTGGGAGAATAAAACGCAATAAAAAAACAGAAAAACTATTAATGGATAAAGCGATCTCATAACCAAAAATAGCCAATAAAACTTTTTTTGAAAAATAAATTAGACGAAATTAATCTGTCGGTTTATTTTTTGTAGATCAGCGCTACCGCGTATGCATTCACGCCTTCGCCCTTTCCAACATAACCCAGTTTTTCGTTGGTAGTTGCTTTTATCGAAATGTCGTTTTCAGTTACTTCTAAAATTGGCGCGAGAACCTTTTGCATTTCTTTGATGTGTGGATTTATCTTTGGATCTTCTAAACTCAAGGTAGCGTCTACGTTACCTACAGCGTAGTTATTTTCCTTTAGCAAAGCAATGACTTCTTTTAATAAAAGTTTGCTATCGGCACCTTTGTATTTAGGATTTGTATTTGGAAAATGGAATCCTATATCCCTTAAGTTAGCTGCTCCCAATAAAGCATCACATATGGCATGTAAAAGCACATCTGCGTCGCTATGGCCAACACAGCCTTTGTCGAATTCGAGTTTAATTCCACCTAACCACAACTCTCTTCCCTCCCCTAGCGGGTGGACATCATAGCCGAAACCAATTCTAATATTTACACCCATTTAACTATTATTTTTAACCTTCAATGGCTCTTACACCAGGCAATGTTCCTTGTTCAATATATTCTAAAAGTGCGCCACCACCAGTACTCACATAACTTACTTGATCTGCTAAATGATATTTATTAATGGCAGCAACACTATCTCCACCTCCAATTAATGAGTAGGCGCCAGATTTAGTTGCCGCTACAATATCAAAGGCAGCTTGTTTAGTGCCATTTTCAAATTTGCTCATTTCAAAAACACCCATAGGTCCATTCCACAAAATAGTTTTAGATTTTTTAATAACTTCTCCAAAATATTCAATAGACTTTTTTCCAATATCCAATCCCATCCAGCCGTCTGGAATTTTATCAATACTTACTTCTTGTGTGTTTGCGTCATTCGAAAAACTGTCTGCAATCACCGCGTCCATAGGAATGCATAAGTTTACACCGTTTACCTTTGCTTTTGCAAGCAGTTCTTTTGCAACTTCTAAGCGGTCATCTTCGCACAAAGAATTTCCAATTTTTCCACCCAATGCTTTTATGAAAGTAAAAGCCATGCCACCGCCAATAATGATGTTATCTGCTTTGCTCATCAATTGCTCAATGATCATAATTTTATCGCTCACTTTTGCTCCACCAATAATCGCTGTAAAAGGCTTTTGAGTTTTGTTTAATACTTTATCAATACTAGCTATTTCATTCGCCATCACATAACCAAAACATTTAGATGCCGCGTCAAAATTATTTGCCATTATCGCTGTGGAAGCATGTGCCCGGTGCGCTGTACCAAAAGCATCATTTACATAAATGTTGCCATGTTGACTTAATTTTTTCGCAAAAACAGCATCACCTTTTTCTTCTTCTTTATAAAAACGTAAGTTTTCTAATAATAAAACTTCGCCTGGTTTTAGTGCTGAAGATTTCGCAAACGCCGCATCACTAATACAATCATCTGCAAACTGAACCAGTACACCTAATTGTTTGTTTACTTCGTTTACAATGTGCTTAAGAGAATATTTATTTGTTGGCCCATCTTTCGGGCGACCTAAATGACTCATTAACACAATACTTCCACCATCTTTTAAAATCTTTTTAAGTGTTGGAATTGCCGCTTGGATGCGTGTTGCATCAGTCACCTCAAATTTATCATTCAATGGCACATTAAAATCAACACGAACAACCGCGCGTTTATTGGAAAAATTTATAGAATCAACTGTTTTCATTCTTATTTTATAAAATTAAACTAATTTATTTAAAGCTGTTTTAAATGCTAAAACCGTTTTATCTAGGTCATCGTACGTATGCGCACTGCTTACAAAGCCAACTTCGTAACCACTAGGGCCAAGGTACACGCCGCTTTCTAACAAAGAATGGTAAAGTGTTTTAAAATAGCTCATGCTGTTGGCATCGATATCATCTGCATTCGAAATCTTTTCTTTCTCAGTAAAAGCAATCCAAAAAATAGAACCAAGATGAAACAACTTAAATAATTTAAATGGATTTATTTTATTTATTCCTTCTACCAAATACTTTGTTTTCTTTTCAAGATCAGCGTAAAAATTTTCTTTTAGACATTCTGAAAGCTGAGCGATCCCAGCTGTCATAGCTACAGGATTTCCGCTTAAAGTCCCTGCCTGATAAACATTTCCTTCTGGAGAAATACAAGCCATAATTTCTTTGTTGGCACCGTAAGCTCCAACAGGAAAGCCTCCTCCAATAATTTTTCCGTAAGTAATGATATCCGGTTGAATGTTATACAAACCAGCGGCACCACAAAAACTCATGCGGAATCCACTAATTACCTCATCAAAAATCAAAAGTGTTTTATTCTTAGTGCAAATTTCTCTTAGAAAAGTTAAAAATTCTTTGCCCTGCAATAACAGTCCATTATTAGCAGGTACCGGTTCAATAATTACACAAGCGATTTCATCTTTAAATTTTAAGAATGCTTCTTCAACAGCACTTTTATTATTGAGTTGCACCGTAATTGTTTCGTTTACAAAACTCTCTGGAACACCTGCACTGCTTGAATTTCCAAAAGTAACGAGTCCGCTTCCTGCCTTCACTAATAGCGAATCCACGTGTCCATGGTAACAACCTTCAAATTTTAAAATTTTATTGCGTTTTGTAAACCCTCTCGCTAAACGAATAGCACTCATTACTGCCTCAGTTCCGCTGCTTACAAAGCGAATCTTTTTAATAAACGAATTATTTAATAAAATTAATTCTGCGAGTTCGTTTTCCAATTGCGTTGGGGCGCCAAACGAGGTGCCTTTGCGCATGGTTTTATCTACTGCATTTAAAACGCCATCATGAGCATGCCCCAAGATAAGCGGTCCCCAACTACAACAATAATCTATGTACTCATTCCCATCTGCATCCCAAATGTGCGAACCTTTACCTTTTTCAATAAATAAAGGATTTCCACCCACACTTCTAAACGCTCTAACCGGTGAATTAACACCACCGGGAAAATAATTTTTTGCTCTTTCAAAAAGCTCAGCCGATTTTTTAGTCTCCATAAAGTCCGGCAAAATTATGATTTTATCCCCTTGCGGCCGCAAAAATTTTCAACACTGAGATAAAGAGGTTCTAAGGTAAAGCATACACTGTTCAACACGGAGATACCGAGGCACTGGGGTACAGAGGAAATTTAGAAAAATTTATGGAACTTTTTTACTCCGTCAAAACTATGTTAAAACCAAGTGCAGCGAAGTGCGTCTTCCCAAAAAACACGAAGAATACATTCATATTTCTAACTAAATAAGTAGAAAAAACTCTCCATGCCTCTGGGCCTCTGTCACTAAGTGTTAAAACCAAGAACAGCGCAGCGGCTCTTCCCAAAATAGCACGACCATTGTATTGATATTTTTAACTAAAGGAACAGAAAAGCCCCTCCGTGCCTCTGAGCCTCTGTCTCTCCGCGTTAAAACTAAGAGCAGCAAAGCTGCTCTTCCCCTAACAGAAGGGCATTTTAACGATTATTAAAAACTGTTAAAGAAAAAAATCCTTATACTTGTGGCTCAATAATTGAAGATCATTTAAACAAATCAAGCTAATGAAAAAACTACTTTTATCTTTATTCGCATTATCTCTTTTTTCTTTTATCACTTTAAATGGTGATGGCGATAAAATTCCTTCTGCTACAGTTAAAACTTTAGATGGTAGTAAAATAAACTCTAGCACATTTAGCAACAATGGAAAACCTATTATCATTAGCTTTTGGGCTACCTGGTGCAAGCCTTGCAAAAAAGAATTAGACGCAATTGCTGAAAACTATACCGAATGGCAAAAAGAAACAGGTGTAAAACTAATCGCTATTTCAATTGATGATGCTCGTAGCTCAGGAAAAGTTGTTACCGATGTAAAATCTAAGGGTTGGGAATACGAAGTGTATATCGACGAAAACCAAGATTTTAAACGTGCTATGAACGTTAACAATGTTCCGCATACATTTATCGTGGATGGTAACGGGAAGATTGTTTGGAGTCACAACTCTTATACAGAAGGTGATGAAGAAAAACTTTACGAAAATGTGAAAAAAATCGCTGCAGGCGAAGCTTTAACGCATTAATTAAGGCAAATAAATTTTGTTATTAAGGCAAAAAATCCCTTAATTTGCCTCATGTTAAAAAAACACAATAGAAGTAGCTTAACGGCTACTTTTTTAATTCTATTATTTCTTGCGACTTACCAATATCAAGCGCAAACCGACATGGGTTCTGTTCATGGAAATTTCCAGATTGATGCGCAGTACTATAATCCTGACAGTTTAATTGGGGCTCCAAAAGTACCAGAAAAAATGCTTTCTAATGCATTTGGAAACATCAATTACCAGCGGGGAAAATTCTCAGCAGGTGTTCGTTATGAAGCCTATAATAATGTCATGCAAGGTTTTGATTCTCGCTACAAAGGACAAGGCATTGCCAATCGTTTTGCAAGGTATCAAGATCAATTGTTGGATATTACTGTTGGAAATATATACGAGCAGTTTGGAAGTGGTTTATTATTTAGAACCTATTACGAGCCAGGTCTTCTGTATGACAACTCTTTAGATGGGATTCGTGTTATCTCAAATCCTTTCAAAGGAATCACGTTAAAAGCTTTAGCTGGTAAACAAAGATCCTTTTTCACCGTTGGCCCTGGTATTGTTAGGGGCATTGATGGAGAAGTAAATATTAATGATCTCTTTGATTCCTTATTGGCTAATCTAAAAACGAAAGTAATTATTGGTGGAAGTTTTGTTAGTAAGAACCAGGTAGACGCCGACCCCGACTTTAACTTGCCAGAAAATGTAGGTTCATATGGCGGTAGGATTAACATCATTCGAGGAGGCTTTAGTTTTTTTGGTGAATATGTACAAAAAGAAAATGATCCAAGTGCAAGTAATTATGCTTTTGTAGAAGGTGAGAAATATTATAGCTATAAACAAGGTGAAGCTGCCTTTGTTTCTGCTTCCTATGCCACCAGGGGTATTTCATTTTTACTACAAGGAAAAAGGGTTGATAACATGAGTTTCAGAAGTGATAGAGATGCTACCTTACAAAACCTTCTAATTAATTATTTACCTGCTACCACAAGACAACACACTTACCTCATGCCTGCTTATAGTCCATACGCCACTCAACCCAATGGTGAGGTTGGTGGTATGGCAGAGGTTCAATTTAATTTTAAAAAAGGCAGCCGAATTGGTGGAAAATATGGCATGGACATTACTATTAATTACTCTCAGGCAAGTGGCCTTAAAAAAATTGGCGTGAGCGATAGCACTACAACATCCAAATTGTATAAAACTAAATATTCTGAAATAGGAGATTTATATTACAGCGATTTCTTTGTTGAGGTTAATAAGAAATTTAGCAAAAAATTCAAAGGGACATTTATGTATTGCAAACAGTTTTACGATAAAAACATTATTCAGTTTGGATCGCCATTTGCTGGCTATAACAACATTTCCTCTCATATTGGGGTGATTGACCTGACATATAAATACAAAAACAATTCAGCTTTGCGTCTTGAGGTGCAAGGTTTGTTTAGAGATAACAAAGATACTTTAAATTTAGGCAGTTGGGCTTCTGCGCTTATTGAATGGTCTCCAAGTACGAATTGGTTTATTGCAGTACTCGATCAATACAATTATGGAAACCCTGTTAATCAATTAAAATTGCATTATTTTTTAATAACTGCCGGTTACACGAAGGGACCACACCGAATTTCTATGAGCTACGGTAAACAAAGAGCTGGGATATTTTGTGTGGGTGGAGTGTGCAGAAACGTGCCAGCATCTAATGGTTTGGCTATTTCAATTACCAGCAGTTTTTAGTATATTTGTTATAAGAACCAATAGAAATGAAAAAGTTAATCGCCTATTCAATCATTGCAATAAGTATTATTGTAGCCTCTTGCGATAAGATCAAAGTTGCTCCTCAAAATACTACAGCTAAACCAAATACAAGAAAAATACTTTTAGAGGACTATACGGGGCATCAATGCGGTAACTGTCCCGCGGCGGCAGGAGTTGCTGAAAATCTTTCTGAGAAATACGGTGATAAACTCATTGTAATAGCTGTTCACGCAGGTTTTTTCACCAAATTAAATTCGACCTATGTAACTTCTTATACGTGTGAAGCTGGAAATGACTGGGACGCGTCCACTGGATTCGGTATTAGTGGCGGAGCAGGAAATCCTAACGGAATGATCAACAGAAAAAACTATGCGGACAATGGAAGAATTCAAAAAGAAACCAAATGGTCTACAAGTGTTTCTCTTGCATCAAATGATATTGAATTTTGTGACTTAACTCTAAATGCGAATTATGATGCTGTAAACAGAAAATTAAATACCACTGTAAAAACTAAATTCAGAAGGCATTACGACAATAAGACAAAAATTTCGGTTGTATTGACTGAGGACAGTATTATTGGACCTCAAAAAGACTATTCTAAAAATCCTGATTTAGTTCCTAACTATACGTTTATGCATCTTTTAAGAGGTAGTATAAATGGCTCGTGGGGCGCCGATCTTTTGAGTTCTGCAAAATACCAAGATTCGGTAATTGTTTCTTATCCTAACTTTAGTATTAATCCAAAATTTGTAGACAAAAACGTTTCTGTTGTAGCCTTTGTTTATGACGACGTCACGAAAGAAGTTCTTCAAGTTGAAAAAGTAAAAATTCGTTAATCAAATTTAAACTCTAACAAAAAAGGCTATTCAAATTGAATAGCCTTTTTTGTTAATACTGTTCTTTATCACTAGGGAAGTCTCTGCTTTTAACATCAATGATGTATTGCTCAAAGGCATTACCCATACTTTCGTAAAGATTCAAATAACGACGTAAAAAACGCGGACTAAACTCGTGGTTCATTCCTAACATATCGTGCGTTACTAGCACTTGTCCGTCAACACCACCACCAGCACCAATTCCTATCACCGGAATAGATATACTTTCGGATACTTTTTGCGCTAAAGATGCTGGAATTTTCTCGAGTACCAAAGCAAAACAACCGTATTGTTCTAAAAGCTTTGCATCTTCCATTAGGCGTTCTGCTTCTTCTTCTTCTTTAGCTCTGACAGTATACGTGCCAAATTTATAAATACTTTGTGGTGTCAATCCTAGATGTCCCATCACAGGAATGCCTGCAGTTAAAATTCTTTCAATACTTTCTTTTACTTCTTTTCCACCCTCAAGTTTAACGCCATGCGCACCACTCTCTTTCATTATTTTTATTGCAGAACTTAAAGCTTCTTTTGAATTAGCTTGATACGATCCAAACGGAAGATCAACAATTACCAGCGAACGTTTAGTGGCTCTTACCACGCTGCTTGCATGATAGATCATTTGATCCAAAGTAATAGGTAACGTTGTTTCATGACCAGCCATCACATTACTGGCACTATCTCCAACTAAAATAACGTCAATGCCGGCGCTGTCGATAATTTTTGCCATTGTATAGTCATAGGCTGTTAGCATAGCGATTTTCTCACCCCGTTTTTTCATTTCAAGCAACACGTTTGTTGTTACTTTTTTTATTTCCCTATGAACCGACATTGTTTGTGATTTTGAAACAAAATTAAATAAAAAACCCAACCCGTAAAGGGTTGGGTCATAAATGAGTTAGGTATAGCTTAGAATCCCTGTTTGTCGGTTATTTTATGCTCTATTAATAAACCAACACATGCAGCATCTGCCGATTTGTGTTTGTCTTTTTCAGTGGCACCTTGTGGCACCACAACTTCTATAACCAACTGACGGGTACTCACACTTTGAAATTCAAACACCTGAACATCTTCAGCTGCTTTGTTATCAAATAACATTTCATTTGTGCGACCATCAAAAATTTTATAGTTAACCTTTTCCCCTAAAATTGTTTCGCAACAAACGGAGATTCTATAATCCATGCCTTTATAAATCACGCAACGCAATTTTGAAACCATACCTTGGTTAAACAAACCACTTTTGCTTTGTGCGTTGTACTGCCAGCTTCCGCCCTTTGCATCATCAAAGACGCAAAATTTTCTGTGGAACTGACCGCAAACTGCTGTTTGTGAAAATAGAGAAGTGCTTAACGCAGTCACTAATATAAATGATAAAAAGTATTTCATGATTTTACTATTATTTAGTTAAAGTGTAAGAGTTACGAATGGATTTAATTTTACCAATGATATCGTTATATACTGCTTCAGAAATAACAAGCTGTTTGCCACCACCTAATGTTGCAGCATTGTCACTATGGCCTTTTAAAGGTTTAGCGTCTTGTTCCCCAATTTTATTGAACTCAGCAAGTAATCCTTCAAAATCTCCCTTAACACTCATAACATTAGGATCTGCTTCATGTTTTTTAAGAAACTCAATTAGGTTCTCTAAAGTGTATTTTTGATCTGCTAACCGCTCAATAACGGGACTATCCGCTTTGTATTTAGCAAGATTAACTGCAATATAAATACTCTCAAGCCAACCACCTGCCACAACAAGTGCTAGGGTTGGCCCTTGTCGGCTATCCTCAAGAGCCTCGAAAGAAGAAAAATAAACGTCGTCTGTAATTACAGCTAATGAATCAGGCGAACCAATATTACTTTCCAATCTCTTTAAAACTTCAGGTTTGATAGCAGTTGAAACACCAATTTGATCACCCATAACCTTTACGGTCTTAAAATATTTTAGGGACTCAGATCCTATTTCAAAAATTGAGCAATAACTAAGATCACAGCTATAAATACCAAAATTTAAAGCTTTTAACTTAGCATCTGTGTAATTTTTTTCATTTGAAGGTGGGTTCAAAAAAGAAACATCTTTGTTTGTTTTTCCACCAACCATTTTAATAAAAGTGAGCATTTCCCCTGGTGAGGGTACTTGAAAGAACGTTTCAGAAACAGGTCCTGTTTTTGGTTCTTCAACTCCGGTAGAATCAACTGAATCGTTGTCATCAGTTTTTTCTCCACCGCCACAACTGCTTAGTGAGAAGGCGGTAAATGCAGACAAAAATAATAGCGTTAATTTATTCATTTTTTAAAGATATAGTTTTTAGTTAGCTTTTAATAATTTATTTACTAAGTCAGCTGCTTCATGAAACTCAATGGCAGAATACACTTTTAACCCTGATTCATCAATTAATTTCTTTGCTAGCTCAGCATTTGTTCCTTGTAAACGTACAATAATTGGAACATGAATTGTACCCATGTTTTTATATGCATCTACAATTCCCTGAGCAACACGGTCGCAACGAACTATTCCGCCAAAAATATTCACAAGAATAGCTTTTACGTTTTTATCTTTTAAGATGATACGAAATGCCTTTTCAACCCTCTCTGCGTTAGCTGTTCCGCCAACATCTAAGAAATTCGCTGGTTCGCCACCACTTAATTTGATAATATCCATAGTTGCCATAGCAAGACCGGCACCATTTACCATACATCCAACATTTCCGTCTAATTTTACGTAGTTTAATTCTGCGTTCCTGGCCTCTACGTCAATTGGATCTTCTTCGGTAATATCTCGCATTTTTTCATAATCAGGATGACGGAATAAGCCGTTATCGTCAAACGAAACTTTACTATCAACGGCGATAATTTTATCATCACTCGTTTTTAACACCGGATTAATTTCGAACAAAGAAGCATCAATGCTTTCATAGGCCTTATAAAGTGATGTTACAAACTTTACCATTTCCTTAAAAGCATTACCACTTAAACCTAAGTTAAACGCAATTTTACGAGCTTGAAAGGCTTGCAACCCTACTCTCGGATCAATTTCTTCTTTCCATATTTTTTCAGGAGTATGTTCAGCAACATGTTCAATATCCATGCCTCCCTCTGTGCTGTAAATTATGGTGTTACGCCCCTTAGAACGATCAAGTAACACGCTCATATAAAATTCTTTCGTAGGTGAAGCACCAGGATAATAAACGTCTTGCGTAATCAAAACCTTGCTAACCAACTTCCCTGTAGCACTTGTTTGAGGGGTAATTAAGTGCATTCCTAAGATATTTGATGCTTTTTCTTTTACCTCATCTAAATTTTTTGCAAGCTTTACGCCACCGCCTTTACCTCTACCCCCAGCATGTATTTGAGCTTTAACAACAACCCAGTCACTATTGTATTTTACCTTTAATTCTTTTGCTGCATCAACAGCCTGCTCTGGTGTTTCTGCAACAATTCCTTCCTGAATAGCTACGCCAAAACTTTTTAAGATACTTTTTCCCTGATACTCGTGTATATTCATAAATAGAAATTATCGTTTTTAATCATAATAACCCTTCCGAACTATTTCGGAATTATTTAATTAATTAAGTGGTTCAAATGTAAGGTTTTATTTGGAATTGGGAAAAAGCAGCACAAAAAAACCCGGTAATAAAACCGGGTTTTTAGTATGATTTTGCAATATTATCTATATAAATTTATTGTACCCTTTTTGTCATTCGTTACACCATCTTTACCTGTAGTTTTAATTACATAGAAGTACACTCCTTCAGCGGCATCATTACCTTCTGCATTTTTCCCGTCCCATTCAATATTTCCACTCTCACTTACTAATTCGTAAACAATGCGACCCCAACGATCAACTATAGTCATATCAACACTTGAAAGATTGGTTGCTTTCAAGAAAAATAAATCATTAATACCGTCGCCATTAGGCGTAAACACATTCGGAATCACAAGTGAGGAAGGAAGTTCAACTTTGATCACTTTATATGCAGTATCTATACAAGCACCCTTTTTAGCAAACATAACCACTGTATAAGTACCTGCTTGAGTGTACTTAGCACTTGACGCGACTGTCGCAGAAATAGGTCCAGGTACAAATACAGTACCTGTTGTAATTCCAGAAATACTGCCATTTCCATAAGACCATAGTCCAAATACATTAGAACTATCAAGACTTGAGTAAGATTTATTGCTAAAATTTACGGTAAGTGGCGCGTAACCACTTTCAACATCAGACCCAAGAACAGCTGTTAAAGATCCAGTGATAGCTTTATAAACTTCTTTAGTAACACAACCGTTAATCGTATTTGTAACAACAACGCTGTAGTTTCCTGGAGCAGTAACGTCAAAAGTTTTTTTATCATTATTACCAACCACGCCCGCACCTGACCAGCTATAAGTAAGCCCTGAGCCTGGCAAGATAGTAGGTGCTAATGTAGTAAAATTAGACCCGCAATCAATTGTGTAGTCTTTTTTAACTGCCGGTGGAGCATCTACTTCAGGGTAACGACGGTTATCGATTACACTATATGTCCCACTTGCAATACATCCATTATTTAAATCCTTTGCTGTTAAAGTATACATACCAACCGTACCAGCAGTATAAGTAGAGCTCAATTGTAAAGGCTCTTGCGGACTTGGCCCTTCCCAAACATATCCAATCACCAGGCTGTTTGTTGTGAAAACTGAATTAGCAGGAATACTTGTTTTACTTTGATTAGTTAAAACAATTGTTGGAGTTAGACACGTTAAAGAGCTTGAGTTACTACCGCCACTAGTAATAGAAGCTGTTGGTGGAAAGGTGTTTTGATACATTGGTATAAGTGATGTACTCTTACACGTATTGTTAATATCAGTAATTGTTAGTGTGTATGTGTTAATCAAAGTAGTAGTTGGAGCAACCGTATTGATTAATACCGAGATAGTGTTGGATGCGATTGAATTTGGTGAACCTGGAGGAGGCACAAAATTCCATAAGTACCCAACGCCCTGGGTTTCACTAACCCCTTCTACAATTACTTTTCTAACATTACAGTCTAAAATTTGATTAGGTACAATTGCCCCAATATTAGGTGGGGTATTCTTTAATAAAACCGAAACCTGAGTTTGTGTTTCGCAAAAATTTGTATTGTCCTTAACAATCAATGTCCAAGTACCTGGAGTGGAAACATTTGTATTAGAACTCGTACCACTTAATGGAGTAGTTCCTGTTGGCACAGTTACTGTTCCTCCAGGTAGAACAAATGAATACGAAACTGGACCACCAGCTGTAGGCGTTGTAGCTGCACCAACAATATCTATAGTAATTACACTCTTTGTATTACAACCTAAAGTGAAGTTATTGAGACTCGAAACAGAAAATGTTGGGTAATTGTCATTCGTTGCAACTGTAAACGTTCTTTGAGAAGAACAACCATTTGCATCGTCTACAATAACATGTGTATACGTACCAGGACCACCTGGCGAATAAATAGTAGTATACGAGGTAGCAGAAAAAGTCCCACCCTGAGGCGAATAAATTTTGTGCGTCACGTTTATCGAGGGTGTAGCTATTGCTGTCAGCGTAGGTGCAGACGCTTGTAAACACGTAATATTAATGAGGTTTGTAGAAAGTGATGCGGTTGGGTTAGAAATATTCTGAGCAAGTAAAAAGGTATATGTTTTTGTGCAACCAGAAACAGTGTTTTGGCCAATTACAGATAGTGTACCCAAATGAGTAGCATTTAGTGAAATGGACTCGCTTTGCACTGGCAGAAATGATGCGCCTGTCCAAGTGTAAGTATTGTTAGGGTTATTTGCAATAAGTTCAAGTGTTTGTTGAACACAAGTAATTGAATAAATCCCACCAAAAGGTATCACCGAATAGATTGCAGGAGCCGGTTGTGGGTTTATAGTAAAATCAATTACCAAACTACATGAACCTGCCGTAACCACAACAGAATATGGACCAGGAGTTAGATTTGTTGTTGTAAATTGTTGAGGAGAGCTTAAATTCGCCGGAATTGGTGTCCACGAAAGTGTGTAAGCTGGAGGTGGCGTTGCCGGACTGAAGGTTAATCCTAAGTTGACAGCGTTAAAGCTATTGGTACATGTTGCTTGAGTGAAAGAAGGATTGCTACTAGGCTGAGGGTTCACAGTCACAGTTATTACAGAGGAAGCCGTAGCAGAGCCAGAAGATGAAAGTAATGTATATGATGTAGTACTACCAGGTGAAACAACAAAATTACCATTTCCATTAGGGGAAAAATTTCCAGGATTAAGCGTATAACTTGGGGTGCCGGTTATTGTGGTTGTTGGAACAATGGTATAAGAAGAACCACCACAAATAGATTGAGCTTGGAATTCAGAATATAAGCTCACAAAAACAAAAACGAACGCTAATAATTTTCTCATAATTTTAAATGTATCAATTTACAAATATACAAATACCTTGCTAAAATTTGCTAATATAATAAAAAATCCAGCCAAAATAGGCCGGATTTAATTTTTAAAGCTATCTGCCTATTTTTAAAGGAGTCTACCGAAACAAATTTATAGTCCCGTTTTCATTAAACTCCTGAGAGTCTTTTCCTGTAGCCTTTAAGGTATAAAAATATGTTCCTTCAGCAGCGTCTTTTCCAAGCATATTTTTTCCATCCCAAACAACATTTCCTTTATCACTTACGACTTCGTATACTAAAATTCCCCAGCGATCAAAAATGTGAATATTGATTTCGATCAAATTGGTAGCTTTTAAAAAGAAAAGGTCGTTTACTCCGTCTCCATTAGGCGTAAATACATTCGGAGTTTTTAAACTCGATGCAATATCTACAACAACAACCTTTTGTTTGTTATCCAAACAGGTTCCTTTAGTAACGTACAAAGTAACGGTGTATGAGCCAGGTTGATTAAAAACCGTTGAAGCAGATTCAACAGAGGTATAAGTTTTAGACGTTCCATTCCCGAAATTCCAAACTGAATTAATTTTTGTTTTTCCAGTTATCGGATTACTCGAGAATGAGTTGTTTTCAAAATTAACCTTTAGGGGAGCAAAACCAGTAATCTGATCCGGTTCAAAATCTGCAACAAGTTTGCCATTAAGTACTTCCATGTTAGTTCTACTAACACAACCATTTACCGTGTTGGTTACGATAATTGAATATTCCCCTGCATCTTTTACACTAAGCGTTAAAGAATTTAATCCACCAATAGTGGTTCCGGGAGGCGTTAACCACTGATAAGTCAGTCCTACTGTTGCACTAGCTTCACCTGTAATAAAAGGGTAAAGGGGGGTTTGAATATCTCCACAATCAACGCTTGTTGTTGGTGGAGATATCGGATTATTTAGGATAGGGTAACTTCTGTTATCTAACAAGGCTAAAGTTGTAAAAGAGGTACAACCATTGTTCAGATCTTTTGCAGTCATTGTATATATTCCGGCAACAGCCGCAGTATATGTTGAAGCATTTATTTTAGGAACCTGGGGCGACGGTCCTTGCCAAGAAGATACTACGGGATACGAGTAGCTTAAACCGCTCAGAGGTGGTATGGAAGAACTACTTTGATTGGTCAGGACAACACTAGTTGTTAAACAAGTGAGATATTTTTGCCCAATCGTAACCATTGCCTTTGGTGGGAACAAATTCTGATAAATTGGAATAACAGACGTGCTTTTGCATGTACTATGCATATTCGTTATTGTTAAAGTAAACGTATTTACCACAGTGTTTGTTAGTGCCCCTGAATTTTTTGAAACAAAAATCGTATCACCTTGCTGACTATTCGGATTGCCTACAAAATTCCAAAGATAACCTACGCCATTTGTAGTGCTTGTTCCCCTGAGGGTTACGTTTGGGTGATCACAATCCAGAATTTGCCTATCTACTATTGCATTAAGATTTGGCGTAAACGTATTTTGTAATACAGAAACCGGAACGCGTGTTTCACAACCGGTTGAATTGTCTTTTGTAATAACAATATAAGTACCCGGTGCACAAACTGTATAGAGATTAGATCCGCTTAAAGGGCCGGGGGCCGTTACTGAGCTGCTTCCAGGATTTAAAACGGTATATGAAACAGCACCGCCACTTGGGTCGGTATTTCCCTGTTCGATTGATAAAATAGCACAAGAGGTTGAAGTGCACCCTAACGTGAAATTCTGCGGACTGGTTACACTAAAAGTTGGGAAACCTTGTGAACAAGCAACCGAAAATTGCCGTGTGCTTGAGCATCCATTTACGTCGTTTACAATAACGTAAGTGTAAACGCCACAAGATGGAACATAAATCATGGTATGTGAAGCGGCAGAAACAGTGCCACCGTATGGGCTCAAAATGTTGTGCGTAACATTAATACTTGGAGTTGCCGTTGCAGTTACGGTAACAGGTGTTGGAAAGCTGCAATTAATATTTTGCATTGTTGGGCTAATTGTAGATAATGGTGCAACAGTATTTAATCCGATAAAAACAGTATGCGTAACATTGCAATTAGTTACTGGATCCTTTATAACGCAGGTATAGGTTGCAGAAGTATTGATCGTAATTGGATTAGAAGCAAAAGTTGCGCTGTTACTAGCCCAAAAATAATTTAATGTCCCGTACGTGTAGGACGTTTGAGCATCAAGATTAATTGATGGATTTGTACAAGTAATACTTTGGGAACCCGTTGTATTTACAATTGCAAATGTAGGATCCGGCGCAGCAGGCAATACCCCAAGTGTTTGAGTTACAAGGCATCCAAGAGGATCTTTTGCCGTTACAGATACAACCACTGTATTTGATAAAGTTGGCACAGTGTATGTTCCAACGGTCGTTTGGCTATTAAGACTCAAAGGTGTTGGTGACCAAACAATACTTGAAGGATTAGCGGCAGATCCAGAAGGTGTTAAAGTTATAACCGCTAAAGATCCACCGCAGGTCGCTTGCACAATATTTGCTAATAAAAGCGGTGCTGGAGTAATGGTGGTATTAATTACCCTTGCTATTGGTGCGCAGGATCCGGGAGGATTCATATAGAGAGTATAGGTTGTGGAAAGCGAAGAAGTGAAACACTGATTTGTCATTGATGGTGTGCTATAATTGCTTGGCACGCCTTGACCAGCCCATGAG
The DNA here is from genome assembly GCF_029625215.1 of Aurantibacillus circumpalustris. GTDB lineage: Bacteria > Bacteroidota > Bacteroidia > B-17B0 > Aurantibacillaceae > Aurantibacillus > Aurantibacillus circumpalustris. The sequence goes on along the minus strand of NZ_CP121197.1, from coordinate 1,677,223 downwards.
TAGGGCCCTAGTCCGGGAGTTGCGCATATAGTAGCGCCAGTCGCTCCGCAAGTCGGCAGTGTTACACTCGGAGTTCCCGCTGGAAATGGTGTTCCATTTCCAGTAATGCTCATTGACGAACATTTTGCATCGAAATAAAAATAGGCACCATGTCCACCTGCTGAACAATCAACCACAGTGATATCCAATTGCACTAAATTATTTATATACTGAGTAAGATCCAGCGCGGAGCTTGTCCAATTCGAATATGACCAACCAGCGCCTTGAGCACCAATACATGGGCTAAAAACCGGGCCGCCAGGTGGAATCGAAAAAGAACACGCTGATCCTGGAACCGCAACAGAAATATTTGGACATGCTAATAGAGTTGAGGTATTGGTAACCGTATTCGTAACTGTTATTTTAATATTAAATCCCGCTTGCGTGCAGCAAGAATGAGATCCGTCTTCGATCACAGCAATGTAAGCATATTGAAACAGTGCGCTAGTGGCAGTTGGAATAAAAGTTTTAGTTAAACGCACTGCCTTTGCACCGGCAAGATCATTATTTAGTCGAATAAATGCGTTCCCTGATGGCGTCGTATTTGAAGAAGCATCAAAATAAGAACTTATTGTTCCAGGCATCCTGGTGTCACTTATCGTACCAAAATAAACTGTATAAAGATTTACTGCATTTAGATTTGGGGGGTTGCAACTATTACTGCTATTACCCGACTGCACACTCCATCCTTGAACGGAGTTTGGCGCCACAATATTCGATGTTGCAAGTTCAAAATCTTCATTGTTACATTCTCCGCCATTAACCGTAGTAAGTCGCGAAAACGGTACACTCTGAAATAGGGTGCGAGGGTTTGTTATTTTAAGCTGGTACTTTTGCTTTATAAAAGCACGCTTAGATCTGTAAATAAAAACTTTGTACTCTAAACCGTAGAAGTTTTCTGCTCTGGCTTCCAGAGATGCTGATTGCTCATCAAATCCGGCTACAGAATCTTGTGGGAATACATAAGAAGACATTATTTCAATTTGAGCATCACTGCTACTTGCGAGGGCTATGAGGACTAACAGCACAGCAATCATTTTTTTTAGATTGGTTTTCATTTTTTGGGTTTTAAGTAAGATTAATTTAAAACTGTTTACGTTTTGCATGTAATCAAATAGTGTGCCGAAAAATTAAATTACCTTAAACGATAAACAAATGATTAAAAAATAAAATCTCACAATCCTTTTCCTGAAAGGGTTTACAAAGATTCTATTTAACAAAAATACCAAAGAAAGAATTATATTTTTAACGTCCTTCTTTTGTACAAATAGATTTACATTAAAAATATTTTCGATTTTAGTCCTTGTTTTGATTTTTTATTAAACCTCTGTATTTGATTTTGAGTCAATAAAAAATTAAAGCTATCTTTGAATTTTAACACATTAACTTATGCAACTTCTACAAGATAAAGTAGCTCTTATTACAGGAGCAACGCGCGGAATTGGTAAAGGCATTGCTTTAACCTTTGCGAAAAACGGTGCCAATGTGGCTTTCACCTATCTAAGCTCAGATGAAAAAGCACGGGCTCTTGAAACAGAACTACAAAGTTTTGGAATAAAGGCAAAGGGATACAAAAGTGATGCCGGTGATTTTAAAGCGGCTGAAGAACTTGCAACAAGTGTTGTAAATGATTTTGGAACTATTGATGTGCTAGTTAATAATGCAGGTATTACCCGTGACACTCTTTTAATGCGCATGAGCGAACAACATTGGGACGATGTAATGAATGCAAATTTAAAATCAGTTTTTAATCTTGTAAAGGCGGTTCAACGTCCAATGCTCAAAGCAAAAAAAGGTTCTATCATCAATATGAGTTCTGTAGTTGGGGTAAAAGGCAATGCAGGTCAAAGTAATTACTCTGCATCGAAAGCAGGTATCATTGGTTTTACCAAATCCATTGCTCTTGAATTAGGTTCTCGTAACATTCGCAGCAATACTATTGCTCCCGGATTTATTGAAACTGAAATGACGGCTGCACTTGATGAAAAAGTTGTTCAGCAATGGCGCGATGGTATTCCTCTTAAACGTGGCGGCTCCGCAGAAGATGTTGCAAACCTCGCTTTGTTTTTAGCGAGCGATTTAAGTGGATACATTACCGGACAGTGTATTAGCGTGTGCGGTGGAATGTTGACTTAATGCGAATGTCCTAATTGGATCATAAAATTCTAGACCTTGTTCTCAAAAATTATAATTGATAGCCCTTGGTACTTTACATTCCTTAGTCTGGTTTTAAGCGCCAGTCTTGCACTATGGCTATATTATAAAAATAAGAAAAACACTGAAGTATCGAAAAATGTTTTAATTGGTATGGGAATACTTCGATTTGCCGGAGTATTTTTTATTTGTCTTTTTCTATTATCTATTTTTTTTAAACGTTTACAAAACGAAACCGAAAACCCAATTGTATTGCTGGCAATAGATAATTCTACATCAATTATTTCATCCACAGATAGCAGCTTTATAAAAAGTTCTTTTCAAGCAAATCTAGAAAAACTGAAAGCAAATCTTGGCGAGAAATACGAAATAAAAACACTTCTATTTGGCAACAAAGCTGAAACTACCACTAAAAAACCTAACTATTCTGAAAAAGAAACCGATATTGAAAATCTTATTTCAGAAGTAGATAACAATTATTCTAATCAAAATATTGGCGCTCTTATTTTAATAAGTGATGGGATTTATAACAAAGGTGCCAACCCCTTATATTCTGCAGAAAAATTAGGTTATCCCATTTATACAATTGCCACTGGCGACACGAATGAAATTCGAGATGTATTGATTCAAAAGATAAATCACAACCAGGTTGCTTACACTGGAAATAATTTTCCTGTAGAAGTGGTTTTAAATGCTAAGAAATTTATTGGTAGAGAAGTGAGTGTTACCTTAATGCAAGGCTCCATAGAAAAAGGGAAACACTCGGTTAAAATAACTTCAGATAATTTTTTAAGTTCTTGCAACTATACTTTAACAGCCTCTGGAGTTGGCGTAACAAAGTACTCAGCAAAAATATCAGTACTGGAGGGAGAAAAAAATATCGCGAATAATTCTCAAAGTTTTGTAATGGAAGTGATTGATAATAAGGAAAAAATTCTTTTACTCGCTGAAAATCCGCATCCTGACATTGCTGCGCTAAAAGATGTTATGCTGAACAATACGAATTATGAAATTGAATATGCCCTAACACAAAATTTCAGCAAAACACTCAAACCATACAGCTTGGTGATTTTTCAAGGTTACTCGCCTTCACAGAATCAATTGTTGAATCAATGTAAAAACGATCTTATTCCCTTTTGGATCATTAATCCAGCATCACCTGAAAATTTACCGGGAATTAAAATCACGGGTTCAATAAACAGGTATAATGATTCAGAACCGGTTCTTAATAATACATTCGGACTATTTACCGTGAGTACTGAAACGAAAAAATTTATGAATGATCTGCCTGCTACTAAAACCTTTTTTGGTAATTATAGTTTGGGAAATGGCTCACAGAGTCTTATAAATCAAAGAATAGGAAGCGTTGATACCGAAAACCCCATATTGTTTTTCACAGAATTAAATGGATTGAAAAGTGCTGTTTTTATAGGCGATGGGTTGTGGAAATGGAAGTTTAGGGATTTTGCAGAACATAACAATCACAATTTATTTAATGAACTCATCAGTAAAACGATTCAATACCTATCGGTTAAAAGCGACAAAAGTTTTTTTAGAGTGAGTGCGCCAAAAATTATTAATGAAAATACGGAAATTGAAATTGGTGCTGAAGTATACAACAAAAGCTATGAATCTATCACTGAGCCTGACATTACTCTGGTAATCACAAATTCCGAAAACAAAAAATTTAACTACACATTTAGTAAAACAACAAATGCTTATAAATTGAATATAGGTATTTTACCTCCAGGCGAATACCGTTATGATGCAAGTGTAAAAAACAATAACGAACTTTTTGTAAAGCAAGGTGTGTTTGCTGTTAAAGAAGTTATTTCAGAAAAAATTAATACCGTTGCTAACCACCAATTACTTTTTCAGGTATCAAATAGAACAGCAGGAAAATTTTATTACCCAAGAGATTTGCAAAAACTGGAGAACGATTTGTTGACGAGTGAAACCATTAAACCAATAACCTATACTCAAATTTCAACATCTTCCTTAATAGACCTAAAATGGCTTTTTTGGATTATTTTGGGCCTTTTTTCAGTAGAATGGTTCTTTAGAAAGCGTTTTTTGTCCATTTAACCTCAAAATAATGAAAAAACTGACCTATTTTGCCTCATTTTTAGCAATAATTACGTTTTTTTTAAGCTGTACGAGTTTTCCAGAAGCAAAAAAAGAGTCTCCAGAAATTAATGAAGTACCCCCTAATTCAAATTTTAAAATTGTATTACCCGAAAACCATACTACTGGCTATATTTGGCAATTAAAACAAGATTACGATCCAACTGTTATTTCGCAAATTAATGAGGTTTGGCACGGAAACGACAAAGGTATCTATTTCAATTTGAGCGCTTTAGCCATTGGCCAAACAACATTGACCTTTATCTCACGAAAATATAGGGATACTGCTGATATTAAGCACTTTATTGTTAAAATTGGCGGTAATTAACTTGCCAATAAAGGCAATTTTACTATCTTTACGTTCGGCAAAAAAAGCCGTAAAAACTACTACCACTAATGAGTAATCAAACGCAGAGTATTTTAAGATTCAACAACACAAATCGTCAATTTTACACAGAACTAAAGAAAAGAGTTGACAGCTATTTCAAAGAAAATCAAGTAAGTAAGAGTGGAAATATTGGCATGTACCTAAAAACGGTATTTATGTTCGCTGCTTATCTTATTCCTTATTTTTTAATCGTATTTAATGTGTTTGATAGTCAACTTATCTGGTTATTGTTAGCGGTTTTAATGGGTTTTGCCATGGCGGGCATCGGACTTTGTGTGATGCACGATGCTAATCACGGTAGTTATAGCAAGAATGTAAAATTTAATAAAATATTAGGATATATTTCGATTAGTCTTTTAGGAGGATATTCTTTAAACTGGAGAATTCAGCATAACGTAATTCACCATACTTACACGAATGTTCACGAGCACGACGAAGACATTGCCCCTCCAGGATTTATGCGTTTTGAACCACATTCTGATAAAAAATGGATTCACAAATTACAATTTTTATATGCTTGGTTTTTTTATGGCATGATGACTTTGATGTGGAGCACTACCAAGGATTTTAAACAACTTGCGCGTTACAATAAGAAAGGACTTTTAAAAGGAGCCAATACGACTTATGGTTTGGAACTAGGTTTACTCATCATGTCAAAAACTATTTATTACGGTTACATGTTGGTGCCATTTTTTTTAGTGAAAGAAATGAGCTTTTTACAGTGGTTGTTGGGTTTTGTTGTTATGAATTACGTTGCAAGCTTAATTTTGGCAATGATTTTTCAACCAGCGCATGTTGTTTCAGAAACTGAATTTCCTTTACCAGATGATGCTGGTAGCCTTGAAAATCACTGGGCAGAACACCAAATGAGAACAACAATGAATTTTGCAACCGGTGACCCTATTTTTACTTGGTTGGTAGGTGGTTTAAATCATCAAGTTGAACATCATTTGTTCCCAACAATTTGTCATATGCACTATCCTAAAATTTCTAAGATTGTAGAAAATACCGCTAAAGAATTTAATGTACCCTACTTGTCAAGAAAAACCTTTGCAGGCGCCTTATGGTCGCATGAACAAATGCTTTGGAAATTTGGCAGAGCTTAATTAAAGTAAAAGCCTCTTCATGTGAAGAGGCTTTTTTTATATTAATCACATTTTATTTTCTGTAACTCTTCGACTGATTTAGGAAAACCTAATTCCTTAGCCTTTTTTAAATCTTCGCAAGCACCGGCTATATCAGATTGATATTTTTTTGCTATACCTCTATAATGATAAGCTTTACCAAGTTCAGGTTTAAGTTCGAGTGATTTCGTGAAATCTTTAATAGCACTTAAATCGTTTCCATCAGCTATAAAGCACATCGCTCTTTCAAGGTAAGCACTCGCGTAATCTGGGCTTAATTGAATGGCTGAACCAGCATCTAAAATACCTCCTTTATAATCTTTCAACTGATATTTAGCCAAAGCTCTGTAATAATAATACTCAGCACTTTCTTTTAGTGCGATTGCGCTGGTCATGTCGGCAATCACTACTTTATTTTCCATGAGCTGATATTTTGATAAACCTCTGTAATAATACGCCAAAACATTTTTATTATCCCGCGCCAATGCTTTTGTTTGATCTTCAGCACATTCCTTATCCTTGCCCATATAAAAAAAAGTGGCCCCTCTGTGTACAAAGGCATTGGATTGATTATTACCCAACTTTATTGATTTATCAAAATCGAATAAGGCGTTACCATATTCTTTCAAATAAAACTCTGAGAGAGCTTTACTATAATAAAACTCGTAATCTTTAGGTTGCAAAGAGATGGCACTATCGTAATCCTTAATTGCCTCAGCATCCTTTTTTAAATAAAATTTTACGAGTCCTCTCTTGTAAAAAACATTGGCGTCATTAACACCAGATTCTATTGCCTTGTTATAATACTCTAATGCTTCCGAATATTTTTTTTGCTCGTAATTTGCTTCTGCAATTTTTACATAATCGCCTGATCTGAGTTGAGCTCCGGCAACATTAAAAATAAAAAGGAGGATTATTAAACATACGCCACTTTTCATGTTATGAAGTTACATGATTAATTTCTTTATGCTCTAAAACAAGTAAAAAATGCTGAATAATTTAGATGAACGCGCTTTACACGACCATAAAATCAACCGACTTTTAAAAATACACTCTGCGAAAAACGCTTGCAGATGAACCGTCAAAAAAAGTTCTTCGATTACTTCATGTACTTTGACCTCACGTCGCTAAAGCCAGGGAAATTATTATAATGCCATTTTGCAATAACCGTTCCGTCCTTAATTAACATAAGACCTGGGTTACTTCTGATCATTGTTTTTAAAACAGTATTATCGACAGACGCAAAATCAAAAAGTGCGTTGTATTTGTGTTTAAAATTATCGATTTCCTTTGCGCCACTTGCAGAAAGTGCTATGAAATTGTATTTCGCATCCGTTGCGAGTTTGTAAAAATCATTTATTTGAGAAATAAGTGTTTCATCGTCACTTGTGTACGCTAGTTCATTCATCACCAACCAGAAACTATAATTTTTTTCATTTAAAAGAGAATCTGTAATAGCAACACCATCTAAATTATTTACAGTAAAGTCAGTAATTTTTGGTTCATCTATTGCATCTTTTACCACAACATTATCGGTTGCGAACCATCTCCAATTAAGGGTATCCTGCCATGGGTAGGTTTGAAGATTAAAATGTTCTTTTACACCTGTTTTTATATTTTCATAAATAAATCCTGTTTCAATAACTGCTGGCAAGTACGTTTCAGGAAACTTCATATTGTCTTTAATATTCATTCCAACAGCGTAAGGTCTGAAATCCTTTGGTGGCAAGTTACGATAAGCATACACAGGAAATCCTATCGAAAATAAAATTCCTACTGTTAGAAAAGCACTTGAAAGCATGGGTGCAAACACCTCATTGATATTCTTTTTACCTACATATAAAACAGTAATAGAAATCATTAAAATAACATCTTTCCAAAAACTTTCCCATGGTTTCAATTTCCAAAAATCACCAAAACAACCACAATGTGTTACCTTATTGTAGCACGCTGAATAAAAAGTAAGGAAAGTGAAAAAAGCAATTTGTGCAAATAATAGGCTAAGAGTAAGATTGGTTTTTGCGCCAAGTAATAACATAACACCTAAAATAATTTCACTAGCGCAAATAATTATAGCCAATGGCAAAGCTATGTGCGCAAAGGATTCAAAGAAAGCCATGCCAGTGTCGTTCTGAAATACTTCGAAATACTCTTTCAGCTTATAACTAAATCCAACTGGATCATTTGCTTTAATTGCTCCAGAAAAAATAAATAAACCTCCAACAAAAACTCTTACCGCTTGTGTAAACCAGAAGAAAGACGTTTTAATCATTCCTTTACCATTCATTAAAAAAGGAAAGACGTTTAAAATCACCAACAAGGTGACAAGTATTTTTAAAAGCGTTGGCTTTTCAAAACAAGGCGGACAAATAAAATAAATTAATAATGCCAAACATCCGGACCAGATAAGCTGAAATAATTTTGAGGATAGGAATTTTTTCATGCGCAGTTATAAAGCGTTTATAGAATTTCTTAAAGATATTGTGATATATAAGTTTATTAAAGCCTCTTTACTATTTTTAACTCTTTTGCGTTAATTTAATGAGAGCAAAAACTGAATAATTAATCATATCCATGTAATTTGCATCTACTCCCTCACTAATAATGGTTTTTCCATCATTATCTTCAATCTGTTTAACTCTGAAAATTTTCATTAAAATTAAATCCGTTAAAGAACTGATGCGCATATCGCGCCATGCTTCACCATAATCATGGTTTTTATCTTCCATTAACTTTTTAGTTTGCGATAGGTATTTGAGATACAAAGTTTCCACCTCAGCATAGGGAAGATCAACTCGCGTATCACCCACCAGTTCTAATTGTATAAGGGCGATCGCACAGTAGTTAATAATACCAATATACTCCCCTTTAATATCATCTTCCACTTTTTGAGTACCTTTTTCTTCAATACTTTTAATGCGTTGGGCTTTGATAAAAATTTGGTCGGTAAGCGATTTTGGTCGCAAATTTCTCCATGCCGTACCATAGTCCTTCATTTTCTTTAAAAAGATATCTTTGCATAGCGATATTGCTGCGTCGTATTGTTGCGATGTGTTTTGCATAAATTTATGAGCACTAAAATTAGTGAAATTAAACCAATTGAATATTCCTGCAAAGGGAAAATTATAACATTTAATGCGCCACTTATAATGGGCATTGTTAATATAACACCCGATAGCTTCTACGATGGTGGCAAATACAGTACTGTTAAAGATGTTCTGAATGATGTAGAAGAAAAAATTAAACAAGGAGCTCATATAATAGACATTGGTGCAGCTTCTACCCGTCCAAACGCCATAGAACTAAGCGACACAGAAGAATGGGAGCGTTTAAAAGAAAATCTGAATGAAATCAGAAAGACCTTTCCAAACACTTTAATTAGCGTAGATACTTACAGAGCTTCGATTGCAAAGCAAAGTGCAGAATACGGAGCAGATATAATAAACGATATTGGCGGTGGAAATCTTGATAAAAACATGTTTGCTACGGTTGCTGAACTCGACTTACCATACGTTCTCATGCACATTCAAGGCACTCCACAAACCATGCAAATTAATCCGCATTATCAAAATGTTCTACAAGAAATCAAAAGTAACTTTGAATTAAAGATTGAATTGCTCGCAAAACTTAATTTCAAAAAAATAATTTTAGATCCCGGCTTTGGTTTTGGTAAAACACTTGAAAACAACTATACACTTTTAAAAGGCATTGATCAATTTAGTAATTTAGGCTTCCCTATCTTAGCCGGAATTTCAAGAAAAGCGATGATAAATAAGGTAATTGGAACAAATCCCGTCACGGCTCTTAATGGCACCACTGTACTTAACACCATTGCGCTTTTGAACGGCGCTCAACTTTTACGTGTGCACGATGTTAGTGAAGCAAAACAAGCTATAGAATTAACAGAGTTTTACAAGAATGCATAACAACTGAATTTGTAATTTTAATTAACTTCAATTTTTTTAAATAGACAGATGAGACGCTTTAAAAAACTTTTTTTATTTTTTGCCCTAATTTTTTCTTTTAGCGTCCTTAACTTTTCGTTTGTTGGCGCTCCTTACTCTTATCAAATCGCTTTACTAAAATACAATGGTGGTGGCGACTGGTACGCTAACTTAGAAACCTCTCTACCTAATCTTGTCAAATTTTGTAATGCTCAAATAAAAACCAATATCAATCCTGAACAAGCGATTGTAGATGCCGGAAGTGTTGAGCTGTTTAACTATCCATTCATACACATGACAGGTCACGGTAATGTTATTTTTTCGAATCAGGAAGCTGAAAATCTTCGCAATTATTTAATCGCTGGCGGTTTTTTACATGTGAGCGATAATTATGGAATGGACAAATTTATTCGTCCCCAATTAAAAAAAATATTTCCCGAACTAGATCTTGTTGAATTACCTTTCACCCACCCAATTTATCATCAAAAATTTGACTTTAATTCGGGCTTACCAAAAATTCACGAGCACGATAATTCTGCGCCGAAAGGATTTGGGCTAATTTATAAAGGTCGTTTAGTCTGTTTTTATGATTTCGAATGTGACTTAGGCGATGGTTGGGAAAGCACAGAAATTCACAACGACAGTGAAGAAGGACGCACTAAAGCTTTAAAAATGGGAGCCAACATTATATCCTATGCTTTTATGGGCTTTGATAAAAAATAAACAGTAACTTTTGTATGAGGTGTTCGTCTAATAACAGTTAAACTAAAGTTAATTCATGAGCAAAACATTTACGGTACTTTTTTTTATATTTCTTAATCTGCCATTTGTTTCGCAAATTTACATTTTATCGGGAAAAATATCAGATAAGACCGAAGCGCTTCCTTTTGCTACGGTTATAGTGAAAGGATCGAATTACAACACAATTAGTAATGTAAATGGTCTCTACAACCTAAAACTTCCGGCCGGTAATTACGAAATAGTTTTTCAATACATTGGTTACGCCAGAAAAACAGAAAAAGTTATTTTAAACGAAAACAAAACGCTAAATATTTTTCTTAATCCCGATGCCATTTCCTTAAAAGAAGTCGAAATTAAAGCGGGCGAAGACCCAGCCTACCCTATTATGCGGCAGGCAATTAAAAACAGAAAACATTATCTCAATCAACTCGATGCGTATACTTGTAACGCTTACATTAAAGGACTTCAAAAAATAAATGGCATTCCTAAAAATATTAGAGGACTTATAAAACTAGCCGGCGGTGAGCTTTCAGATACGAATGAGATAAAGGGTGTTATATACCTGTCGGAAAGTGTAAGTAAATATCATTTTCAAAAACCTGAAAAAGAAAAAGAAATTATGCTCAGCAGTAAAGTGAGCGGTGACAATAAATCGTTTAGTTTTAATAAGCTAAGCGATATGAAATTGAATTTTTATAACAATCTTATTTTGCTTGGAAATGTAAGCGATCGTCCATTTATTTCGCCATTAAATGAAAACGCTTTTCTGTTTTATAGATACTACTTAATGGGCACAGTTCAAGGAGAAGGCAAAACAATAAACAAAATAAAAGTAGTTCCAAAACATAAAACAGATCCTTGTTTTTCTGGGGTAATATATATACAAGACAGTACCTGGAGAATTACAAGTATTGACTTAATGCTTAGTAAAGAAGCAAAAATTAATTTTATCGATACCCTTAACATCAAGCAATTACACGCTTCTATTGTTGGCGATAGTCTTTGGATGCCACTGAGTTTAAATTTAACCTTCGATTTGCATGCTTTTGGTTTTGAAGGCAACGGTTATTTTAATGCCAATTTGAGCGCGTATGATTTGAATCCCGTTTATCCAAAAAACTTTTTTAATAACGAAATTCTAAAGGTAGAAGATGATGCTAATAAAAAAGATTCTATCTACTGGGAAAACATACGGACCACACCTTTAACTCAGGAAGAAATAAATGATTATAGAAAAAAGGACAGTATTTCTAAGATAAGGGATACAGATAGGTATAAAGACTCTGTTGATAAACAAAGAAATAAACTTAAGCTTAGAGATATTTTTTTTGGGTATGAGTATAATAAAACAAAGAAGAATTTTAATGTCTTACTTCCAGGACTCATCGCGAATGGCATTCAATACAATACCGTTGAAGGATTAAATTTGAGTTATAAATTTAGTATTAACAAGACTTTTGAAGATTTCAGGCGTTTTACTGTGAGTGGGAGAGCGCGGTATGGCTTCAGCAACAAATTGTGGGGAGGAGAAGTAGGCTTTAATTATTATTACAAACCCAAATCCTTTTCAAATTTTGGCTTTAAGATTAAATCTATTGCGGAACAATACAATCAACTCGATCCTATTTCACCGCTTATCAACTCAATGTATTCACTTTTGTTAAATGAGAATTACATGAAAGTTTTTAAAGAAACAGGAGTGGAAGGAAATTATTTTACGGAGCTTTCAAACGGTGTATTCTTTACGGGTATTGTGCGCTACATGCAACGTGATCCACTAAGAAATACAAGTGATATTTTAATTATTGATGATCGATCTAAACTATTTACAAGCAACGATCCAAGAAATGCGTTTACCCACGACTCTATGTTTAGCACTAACAGAGCCTTTACAACTGAGTTCACTTTTACTTTCAGATTTAAACAACGGTATTATTCGCTTCCAGATCAAAAAGTACTTGCGGGTAGTAAATATCCAAGATTAAGTGTGACTTATAAAAGAGCGTTTCCCATTTTAAACACGAGTGCCGACTACGATTTATTAAGCGCCAGTCTTTCCGATAGAATTAGATTGGGTTTATTCGGTAATCTGGCTTATCGCATAAGAGGCGGCGGATTTATTGACACAAAAAAATTATTTTTTATGGATTTCAAATATTTTCTTGGAAACCAAACAATCTTTAATACCAACGACTACTTAAGTAGTTTTCGATTACTCCCTTATTATACTTTTAGTGCTGATAGATGGTTTAGTGAAATTCATGCGGAGCATCATTTTCAAGGCTTTATAATTAGCCAGATCCCTTTAATTAAACGTTTAAAAATACAAGAAGTAATTGGCGGCCATTTTTTAACCAGCAACAAATTAAAATATTATTACGAAATAAATTTTGGCTTAGAAAAAATATTCCGAATTATTCGTTTAGATTATGTGTTGGGTTACGCACCTGATACAAAGCTGAAACAAGGCTTTACCCTTGGTATTAATTTATCATTTTAATACATTAATACCAGTTATACAATTTCAGGCAAAATCATTTCTTTTTTTGCCAATTTATTTTATCTTTATGTTATGCTTAAGTACATTTTGTATAGTTTTTTCTTTGTTTCAACAATTAACGCCCAACTTTTTTCAGAACAATTTGAAGCGCAAGCTTCAGGCGGGAAGGGTCAGATTGAACAGGTTATTGAAACACAACTTACATTGCCAAAAACGATTCTCACGTCAAATTTTGACGTGCATGTAAATGCGCTTTTTGATCTCGATTCTTCAGGACATGCCACAAACATCAAGTTTAAAACAGGTGTTAATAATGCGCTCAGAAACGAGACCAAGCGTATTCTTCGTTTTATTCGTTTTACAAAAACACAAAACGAAGCATACGAAACATACCCCTACTCGTTTTCATTTCCGATTTCTACTTCGCGCTATAATAAATTTTTAAAACAGCGTTTGCGTCTTAATCTTAAGAAAGGAATTCAAATAGATAGCAGTTTTATTGTCTATGCAAAAGCAGACCGAGCTCCTGAATATTATAAAAATGGTGAGGAAGGTATGAATGACTACATTCTTTCAGAAATGGAGTACCCTAAACTTGCCATTGAAAAATCAGTTGAAGGTACTGTTGTTATTGAATTTATTGTGGAGGCTAACGGATACGTAACCGACCTTACAATAAAACAGGGCCTGGGAGCTGGTTGCGCCGAAGAAGCATTACGTATACTAAAATTAACACGATGGCAGCCAGCTATTATAAACGAAAAGTACGTCCGGTATAAAGTAAGTTATCCTATCACCTTCAGTCTCAGGAATGTTAATAGAGACGCATCTTCTTCAATTGGGCAGTAGAAAACTTAGCAACGAATTACAGCAATTTACACTAATTTTTTCAGCTAAACATGAAAAAGATCTTATCAATCATGCTTAACACAATTCGCGCCAATTTGCAATTAGTGACTCATCGGCAGAATTCTATACTTTTTTAAGTGCCCAATTTTCTTTCTTCCGCATTAACGTTGCGTCTTCTTTTGATTTGTCTTTATAACCACAAAGATGGAGAGTTCCATGAATAATTACACGATGTAATTCTTCTGTAAAATCCACTCCAAGTTTGTCTGAGTTTTCTTTTACACGATCAATACTAATGATAATATCGCCATTAATTATTTTTCCTTCGCAATAATCAAACGTAATAATATCGGTATAGGTGTTATGATTCAAGTATTGAATATTTGTTTTTAAAATCTCTTCGTCGTTTGTAAATACAAAATTAATTTGGCCTTGCTTTTTCTTTTCAAGTTCTATGATTTTTTTGATCCACAATTTAATCGTTGCAGCTTTCTCTAGCTTAAACTTAATCTCCTGAATTTGAAATGTAACAGCCATTAGAATGAAACGGTGTCTTTAATAATTGTTGGCAACTCTCCTTTATTCCTGCTTCTAATAAGCATCTCCACACCTTTTAAAGCACTTTTAAATTCTTCTAATCCTGAATGAAAAAGTTTTTGTTGCGTATATGCCGACTCAATCAATTTGCTGGCCTCATTAATTTCATACTCAGAATAAGTCTGAAGCTGTTGTTGAGTAATGGATTTACTTTTTACATCTTGACTCAATTTCGCTAACTGTGAGCTTATTAGAACTGCTCTTTTTAGAACCATCTTTCTATTTGTCGAAAAACTCTCTAGATTTTTACCGCTAGAATAAAAATGTTGTAAATTATCAGCTTCTTCCTTTCTTACCGTATCATTGACATTCTGTTCAACAAATTGCTTGTACCAAGTGTAACGTGTAATAGATTTTTGTAGAACAAGTGTATCTGTCTTTTGCAATTCTTTTACGATAGAATTTACAGCACCACTTAAACTATCAAGCTTTTTTTCTTTTTCCTCATATAGATCTGATTTACCACACGCTCCAAAAAAAAACGTTGCTATTATAAAACAGACTGTATAACAAAAAAATTTCATTAGTTAATGTTATCAAAACCGCAATAAGGAACCAGTACTTTAGGAATAGTAATTCCATTTTCAGTTTGGTTATTTTCCAATAGCGCCGCTACTATGCGTGGCAAAGCCAATGCGCTGCCATTTAAACTATGTGCCAATTGTGTTTTACCTTTTTCATCCTTATATCGGCACTTTAAACGATTCGTTTGAAAAGTTTCAAAATTACTCACGCTGCTTACCTCTAACCAGCGTTGTTGGGCAGCACTCCAAACTTCAAGATCGTAGGTTAACGCACTTCCAAAACTCATATCACCACCGCACAATTTTAAAACACGGTAAGGTAATCCCAATTCTTTTAAAAGACCCGCCACATAATCTTTCATGTCTTCTAAAATTTTATAACTCTCTTGTGGATGGGCAATTTGTACTATTTCTACTTTATCAAATTGGTGCAAACGGTTTAAACCACGAACATCTTTTCCATAACTACCCGCTTCTCTTCTGAAACAAGGGGTGTAACCACAATTTTTAATTGGGAAATCGCTCTCTTTTAAGATTACATCGCGGTACATATTGGTAATAGGCACCTCGGCCGTCGGTATTAAATATAAATTGTCTTCTGTTGCATGGTACATTTGACCTTCTTTATCAGGTAACTGACCAGTACCATAACCACTGTCGGCATTCACCAAAATTGGCGGCTGCACTTCATTGTATCCTTTTGTGGTGGCTCTATCTAAAAAGAAATTAATTAAAGCTCTTTGTAAACGTGCGCCTTTTCCTTTATATACAGGAAATCCAGCACCAGTTAACTTAACCCCTAATTCAAAATCAATTATATCATATTTGGTTGTTAGTTCCCAATGTGGTTTTGCACCTGCATGCAAGGTTGGTTTTACACCATCTTCAGAAACAACTTCATTATCTTCCGGAGTTTTTCCAACCGGAACAGATAAATTCGGCAAGTTCGGAACCGTTACCAGCAATTTATGAACTTCCGTTTCAATGCTTTTTTGCTTTTCGTCTAAACTTTTTTCGGTATTTTTTAATTCAGCTGTTTTAGCCTTCAGTACTTCTGCTTCTTCCTTTTT
Source organism: Aurantibacillus circumpalustris (assembly GCF_029625215.1). GTDB lineage: Bacteria > Bacteroidota > Bacteroidia > B-17B0 > Aurantibacillaceae > Aurantibacillus > Aurantibacillus circumpalustris. The sequence continues at coordinate 1,661,169 of NZ_CP121197.1, read as the reverse complement.
ACCAGATTTCATTAAATCACCAATTTGTCTGGCTAAGGAGTTTGCCTCTGCTTTGGTGTCGTCCGCTTCTTTCTGCGCCGCCTTTCTGCTATTATCTAAATCAATAACTGAATTAATTATAGCTTCAGCATCTTTAAAATTCTTAATAGCTAAACGTTTTAAAACATCTTCTTTATTGTCGCGGATATAGGTAAGTTGTAACATATTAAATCACTCAATTATTTTTTCGATTAAACAAATTTAATGCTTGTTCTTTAACACAGAAGCATTCACTGCGAATTATTACGATTAGTTTTAAAGTCCAATAAAAACAGAAAAAGCCCTACCGTTTTCACGGAGGGCTTTATAGTCCATAGAAAACGAGATTATCCTTCTACAGGAACAACCGATACATACGAACGATCGTCTCTTTTCTTTTTGAATACTACTTTACCATCAACCAAAGCATAAAGAGTATGATCTTTTCCCATACCAACACCTTCCGAAGGATTGTGTTTTGTGCCACGTTGACGAACAATGATATTACCTGCGATGCAAGTTTGACCACCGAAAATTTTCACGCCTAAACGTTTACTATGCGAATCTCTACCATTATCTGATGAACCCGCGCCTTTTTTGTGTGCCATTTCTTATTTAAATTAAGAATTAAGAATTAAGAATTAAGAATTTTTCATTCTCAATTTTTAATTTTTCATTCGGTTATTAGTCTTCTTTTTTCTTAGTTGTTGTTTTTTTAGCTGCTGCTTTTTTCGGAGCTGCCGCTTTTTTTGCTGCTGCCTTTTTTGGAGCTGCTTTTTTAGCTGGAGCTTTTACTTCTGTAGCAACAGTTTCTGCAGTTTCAACTGGTTTTCTTCTTAAACCTTGAACACGTACAACGCGCTCAGCTGTTAATTCTGCTTCTAATTTGTCGCCTTTTGCTAACACACCTTGAATTAAGATTTGAGTTAAGCTTTGACGGTGATTGTTCCATTTTTGATAGCCTTTACGACGTTTCTTTTTGAAAATGATCACTTTGTCACCTTTAACGTGACTAATTACTGTGGCTGCTACTTTAGCGCCTTCTACCGTAGGGTTTCCAACTGAAATTTTTCCACCGTTATCCAAAAGGAAAACTTTGTCAAATTCAATTTTCTCGCCCTCGTTAGCCTCTAGGCGGTGAACGTATACTTTGTTTCCACGTTCCACTTTAAATTGTTGCCCGGCTATTTCTACAATTGCGTACATTTAATTTGGTTTTAATTGTTAATAAATTCCCTTAAAAAGGGACGCAAATATACTTAATTCTTATTTAAGTGCAAATTTTTGGTCGCGATTAATTAAATAAACACTCAAAATAATGGCAATAATGCTTAAAATTTGGGCAAAGTTAATGGTTTCCCCATCAAAAAGACCCCACAAGACTGCCACAACGGGTATTAAATAGGTGCAACTGCTCGCAAAAACGACTCCAGCCTCTTTTATCAGAACATTGAACAAAATTACCGACAAAGCCGTCCCCACAATGGCTAAAATAGATACATATCCTAATGAACTTAAGGCTAAAGGGCTACTTACAACATGTTCGGTAAAGTCCGTAAATCCAAATAAATAAACCAAAGCGATTGGTCCGGTAATCGAAAATGCCCAAACCGTTGCGGCTACAGAATTAAGGTCGCTTAGGAATTTTTTAATACCGTTAATGCTAATGGCATAACACAGAGTGGCAATAAAAATCAATAGGCTGTAAATTACATTTTGAAACATATCGTCAGTCTTATCGAATAGCATTAAACAACTTGCGGCAATAAACCCAACAATTATTCCTGATATTTTAATTCCGGTTGGTTTTACTTTCAGCCACACAAAACCAACTAAAACTGCAAACAAAGGTGTAAGTGCGTTCAGCATTCCCGCAAGACTGCTGCTAATTTGCGTTTCGGCCTTAGTAAATAAAAATGCAGGGATAAGATTTCCAAAAACACCCATTATAAACAGACCTTTGAAATACTTTTTTAGATTAATAGGGCGGTGTTTTAAAAGAAGGGGGGAGAGAAATAAAAAGGCAATTGAAATTCTCAAAGCGGCCACCTCATCGCTGTCATATGCATCCATACCTCGTTTCATTAAAATAAAAGAACTGCCCCACACAATTGCAAGAACAATAAGTATTAACCAAGACAAGGTTTTAGATTTCACGGGTGTGTTTTCGAAATTAAAGTGCTCAAATTCGCGCGCACAAATGTAATTTTAAAGTTTCACAAAACCTGTAATTACTCAGAGTTTATTTACAGGCGGAATTAATAGTACCTTCGCACAAAGAAAAAAATTATGATAGAGATTGGAAAAATAAACACCTTAACTGTGCTAAGGGAAACAGCTGTAGGTTTTTATTTAGGAGACACAGAAGGTGGCGAAGTATTACTGCCAAATTCATATATAAAAGAAAAACCAAGTGTTAAAGAAAAAATTGAGGTTTTTATATACAAAGATTCTGAAGACCGCTTAATTGCTACACTAAGAAAACCAATTGTTAAACTAAACGATTTTGCTTGTCTAAGAGTAAATGCGGCGAGTGACATTGGTGCTTTTCTTGACTGGGGCTTGGAAAAAGAACTATTTGTACCTTTTAGCGAGCAGAAATTTAACATGGAAGAAGGGCGCTATTATGTGGTACGAGTGTTCTTGGACGATGTGAGCAAAAGAATTGTTGGCTCAAGCAAACTCGAAAAATTTCTCTCCAACGAAGAAATGAAATTAGAGGGGGGACAGGAAGTTGAAATTATGATTACTGAAGAATCACCGCTTGGATACAGTTGTATTATTAATGGTATGCACAAAGGACTAATTTATCATAACGATGTTTACCAGGATCTCTTTGTGGGAGATGAACAAATCGCTTACGTAAAATTAATTCGTGAAGATAAATTGGTGGATATTAGTCTTCAAAAGGGTGGCTTTAAAAATGTGCTTTCTGCCACAGAAATTATTTTAGAATACCTCGAAAACAACGATGGATTCTTGAATCTACACGATAAGAGTAATCCAGAGGAGATTTCAGAAAAGTTCGCGATGAGCAAAGCCACATTTAAAAAATCAATTGGCGTTTTGTATAGACATAGAAAAGTTTTAATAAAACCTGATGGTGTTTATTTGGTTGTGAATAAAGAAGGCACAGAGGAACAATCAGAAGAACAAACTCAGGAAGGCGAATAAATTCAATTTCCTTTATTATTTTTGAAGTCTTAATTTTAATCTAAATGAAAATTGCAGTTGTTGGTGCAACCGGACTGGTTGGCACAAAGATGTTGGAAGTTTTAGCAGAAAGAAATTTCCCAGTTACAGAATTAATACCGGTTGCTTCAGAGCGCTCGGTAGGAAAACAATTGGAGTTTAAGGGAAAGAAATATACTGTTCATTCGATGGAGCAAGCAATTGCAGCTAAGCCTCAAATAGCACTGTTTTCAGCAGGTGGCGACACTTCCAAAGAATGGGCTCCAAAATTTGCAGAGGCAGGGATTACTGTTATTGACAATTCTTCGGCATGGCGTATGGATGCTACTAAAAAGTTAGTTGTTCCTGAAGTAAATGCACATGTTCTTAGCAAAACAGATAAAATCATTGCTAACCCAAATTGCTCAACGATTCAAATGGTGGTGGTTTTAAATCCGCTTCATAAAAAATATAAAATCAAACGTGTGGTTGTTTCAACATACCAAAGCGTGACTGGCAGCGGCATTAAAGCAGTGAATCAGTTAATGAACGAACGTAAGGATGGCACGAGTAATGAAATGGCATATAAGTACAAAATTGATTTAAATGTGATTCCACAGATTGATGTTTTTTTAGACAATGGCTACACCAAAGAAGAAATGAAAATGGTAAACGAAACTAAAAAAATTATGGGGGATGACACTATTCGTGTAACTGCCACAACTGTGCGCGTACCAGTGCATGGAGGACATAGCGAAAGTGTAAATATTGAGTTTGAAAATGAATTTAAAATTGAAGCTGTTTTTGATTTAATTAAAAGTACCGACGGGGTGATTTTAGAAGACGATATTAAAAATCAAATTTACCCTATGCCAATGAATGCGCACAATAAAGACGGTGTGTTTGTAGGAAGGATTAGAAGAGACGAATCGCAGGATAAAACCTTAAATTTATGGGTGGTAGCCGATAATTTACGAAAAGGTGCTGCTACCAATGCAGTGCAGATAGCAGAGTATCTCTTGCAAAACAATCTGGTGTAGAATCAAGAACCAAGACTCAAGGAATTCAAGAAGCAAGACACAAGAATCTTGAGTCTTATGTCTCGCTTCTTGGTTTTTATCTAATACAATTTTATCCTCTTTATTTCATTTTGAATTTTTGATTTTTAATTCTAAATTTGATAGTATGGTAACACGCCCCTTTAATTTCAAAAAATGGATCGATGACAATCGTCATTTACTTAAACCACCCGTAAACAACAAAGTTGTTTACAAGGACACTGATTTTATTGTGATGGTTGTTGGCGGCCCAAATTCGCGGAAGGATTACCATTACAATGAAGGAGAAGAATTCTTTTATCAATTAGAAGGAGACATCACCGTTCAAATACAAGAAGATGGAAAAGCTGTTGATGTTCCAATTAAAGCAGGAGAAATATTTTTGTTACCTGCGAAAGTACCGCACAACCCAAAGCGTACTGCAAATTCCATTGGTTTAGTAGTTGAACATAAAAAAAAGAATGGCGAAAAAGATGGGTTGATGTGGTTTTGTGAAAACTGCAATCATAAACTTCATGAAGCTTATTTTACGCTTACAGATATAACCACACAATTTCAGGGAGAGTTTAAACGGTTTTACGAAAGTAAAGATCTAAGAACCTGCAAAAAATGTGGTACGATTATGGAACCACCGCCTGTAATTGCATAGGTTTTTGCCCTTATTTTGTCCTAATATTCCATTTGCTTGAGTGAATGGCGTTCTTGAATAATTTAACAGATTCGTCCTTGTAATATTTAATCTTATCTTTGTTTATATGAGATTCGTAGAAATAAAAACACCTCTTAACTGGCTAACGATTGTTTTGTTTGTATTACTTTCATCGTTCTCGTATTCCCAAACAAATTCTCTTGACCCCGAATTATTAAAGCCAAATCCAGCAAAGGAAAAAATGTATTTACCTTATTTGGCAGCCAGACATGGTGGATTCGACGCATTAGAAACATGGAAAAAATCTAATACAATTCAATACTATAAAGAACTTTGGTACTTCTGCGAATCATTTTACATTAAAAGAAATCACTTATCTCTGAGCGCGGGATCAGTTGAGTTAAACGAGGAAATCATTGACATTAGTCGTTTTGAATCTTCTAGAAAACAAAACGAAGAGTTTGTGCTTGTTTTACCCAGTTTTAAAGACGCCATTGTGCTTTTACCATACACCAAACTTGTTTACAAACCAGAATATATTTCTAAGTCTGAATAAAATTCATGAAAAAAGCAATTCAAATTATAGTATACTTTTTTCTTCTGCTAGTTACGCAGATTAATAAGGCACAAACAGTGACCACGGCACCCTATTGCTGTGGAACTTATGCCACGGGTATATGTAATCAACCTGGGCCTTCAAATGCCCCGGGTAATTTTATAAATGACTTTATAAACAACTTCAGTACCACAGGCGGTAATACAAATATTTCTAATTTAAATTCTGGTTGTAATGGCGCAGCAAACAACTGTACCAGATATTGCTCACATTATTTATCGGTTAGTCCCGGACAAACCATTGTGTGTACAATTTCGTCAGGAAACACTTTTTCACAAGGCTTTGCTATTTGGGTTGATTGGAATCAAAACAACGTTTTTGATGTGCCCGCTGAATACATGGGGGGAACAGCTGGAGTTCCAGCTGCAACCACACCCACAACAATCACCTTCGTGATTCCTACCGGTCAGCCCACGGGTCTGTATACCATGCGTGTTAGATGCTCATTCGCCACTGCTGGTAGCGGTATTACTCCATGTGGCGGCGCAACCTTTGGAGAAACAGAGGATTATACCATATACGTTGGGAATCCTCCAAGTTCTACCGTGCCAACTGGTACCGCCCTTGTAAATACTCCAGTTTGTGTTGGAGCAGCGTTAAATTTCTCTTTCTCTACCTCCTATTCTACCGCTTTAAGTTACACCTGGACTGGACCCAACAGTTATAGCAGCACACTTGCAAATCCAACCATTTTAGGTTCGGGTAGCAATGCCAGTGGCATTTATACCGTGTTGGTAACAAACAGTATTTGCCCTATTACCAGAACAGTTTCAGCTCTTGTGGTTCCATATCCGACTTTTACGCCAACCGCCAACAATTATACAATTTGCCAAGGAGCTAGTTTGGTAGCAAGTGCGACTACCACTACCAACCCTACTTTATATACTTATTTGTGGAGTTCCGCTACACCAGGTCTTATTTTTAATCCGCAACTACAAAACACAACCATTCAACCGCCATTGTTACCTGTAAATGTGTCTTCTGCAATTGTCGTTTATAGCGTTATGTTGAGTCCTACGCTCAATACAGCATGTGCTGTTACCCAAACACTTGGAATTACAATTAATAACCCTTTAACGCCAACATTGACAATGCCTCAGCAGAAATTATGTGATATTTCTCAACCTGTACAACTGATTGCTACACCAGGAGGAGGTACATGGTCTGCAAATCCGGCTGTTGCGCCAAACGGTATTTTTACGCCTTTAGCAGCAAGCATTGGCACAAATTCCGTTTTATATTCTGTAAGTGCTGGAACTTGTGTTGTTAATAACACAGCTTCTCTCGTTGTTTCTAAGTTTCATACAGCAGCTTTAAGTAGTAGCATTAGTCTACGCTGTGTTCAAGATCCGGTTTTTAACTTAATGAATATTGTACAGGACACCTTAACTGGTAGATGGAGTACGGCCTCTTTCAATACACCCTCTATCAGTGTTGTTAATAATTATTTTAATGCTGCGGGTCTTGCTTCTGGTAATTATAGCGTTCAGTATACAACGCGATCGGTTCCCGATACTGCTGCCTGTCCTCATTCAACTATTTTAGTTATTCCAGTATTTAACCCGCCTATTCCGATTATTGGTAACATTCTGCCCCGTTGCGATAACCAAGGTCCTTTTACGCTTACCGCTAATCCCAATGGTGGTGTTTGGTCTGGAACCGGAGTTTCTGCCAATGGAATTCAAACACCTTCCACTAATATTAATGGCGTTAATTCTGTTTCTTATTCAGCAGGGCAAGGAACTTGCGTTGCGGTTTCTTCAAAAACATTTTTTGTTGGACACTTTAATCCTGCAACTTTCATTGGTACAATTCCTGATCTTTGTCATAACAGCAATCCGGTTAATTTAATGGGTATTGTACAGAACACTAATGGCTCATGGGGAGTAGCTGGTTCAAATCCACCACCTTCGATAAGCCTAAATAACAACTTTTTTAATCCTATTGGTTTACCAACTTCTGTTTACACACTTTCTTATACCACGCATTCTACACCAACTCCGGTAGTCTGCTACGATTCTAAAACTCTAAGTATTTCTGTATTAAATCCGCAAATACCTACCATCACTCAGGTAGGCCCTTTTTGTTCAATAAATGCGCCGCTACAATTGACTGTAAGTCCTTCTAACGGACATTGGGTTACAAGTTCTTTCTTAAATTCTGCTGGAGTATATTCCCCAGCATTAAGCCCTATCGGTAATAGCATTGTTCAATACGTGATTGGTACAAATACTTGCAACGCCATGCATACCAGAACTATTCAAATAGAATCTTTTGTTTCTGCCACAATTATTGGTCAGATTCCTGAGCTATGTAACACAAGTCTTCCTGTTAGTTTAGCGCCTCTGACTCAAAACGGTTCGGGGGTTTGGACAGGTGCTGGGGTTGTTGGTGCCAATTTTAATCCAGGTATTGTTGGTGCTGGAAACTTTTCAATTACTTATAATACCGCTTCCTCTCCTAGTGGGTTATGCCCTGATCATTCTCAACTAGCTGTTAAGGTTTTTTCTCTAGCTTCTCCTGTTATAAATAAAGCAGGTCCTTATTGCAATATTTCCGCACCTGTGCAATTAACGGTGAGTCCAGTTGGGGGTATTTTTGATGGTGGCGTGCCAGGAACAATTGATGCTGGAGGTAAGTTTAATCCTGCAATAGCATCAATTGGAGACAACTTTTTAAGCTACTCTATCTCGGTTGGGCCATGTAAAGCAAATGCACAAATTAAAATATCGGTTGAAAAATTTGTGTCTGCGACTTTTGAAAAACTACCTGACTCCATTTATTGCACAAACCGAGCTCCATTTAATTTGAATAGTTTTGTTGTTAATCCTGGTGGTCGTTGGAGCACTTCCAGCGCTGGCTTTATCGAACCTAATATGTTTGATCCCGCTCAAGCTTTGCCCGGAGCACCTATTGAGCTTACTTATGAAACACACTCTGCTATAAATGAATTATTATGCCCTGATAAAAATTCTACGCGTTTTTGGGTAAAAAGTCCTACACCAATTAAAGCTCAGGTGAATGGCCCAGTTGAAGGTTGCGCACCTTTTATTACCGATTTTAATACCCCGAGTGTTAACAGTGGTGGAATTTGGAATATTACCGACGGCACAGAATACCTTGGCACTCAAGCAAGCCATGTGTTCGAGCATCCAGGCACTTACACCATTGTATTCACTTATCAGGATGATGCAGCTGCAGGTTGCATAACGCAGTTTACATTAAACACACCAATTGTTGTGCACGAAGCGCCAAAGGCTGATTTCGCGGTAACACCAAACGAAATAACACTTGCCGAGCCTGAAGTAACACTTACCAATCTTACCTCGTATCTTAATGAAAACAAATACACATGGGCTGTTCAAGGTCAATTGCCTAGTAATTCAATTAATCACAAAATTAAATTTACACAACCTGGTAATTTTAAAATAACTTTAACCGCAACCAATGTATTTGACTGTAAAAATGAGATCTCTAAACAGGTTGAAGTTAAAAACGATTTTCAAATACAAATTCCTAATTCATTTACGCCAAATTACGATGGCTTAAATGATCTATTTATGCCTGTTTTCACTTCTTACGGACTCGATTCAAAAACATTTGAAATGGAAATATTTGATCGTTGGGGTCATCAGGTTTACCGTACAAAAGATGTAGCCAAAGGATGGGATGGTACAATTCAAGGTATAGAAGCCAAAGAAGGCACTTATGTATATAAAATCCGTTATAAAGATCTAGACGGACGCGTTTATAACACTAACGGACATTTAAGTTTATTCAGGTAGGTTTGAAACGGCTATTCCTAGGCTTAATGTAAAATGTAAGAGGGAAGACGGCTGATGGAAATACCTGAGCGTTCAAATTAGTCACATTATTACTTTCTTAACAAATTCTCAAAAAAACAAATAGATTAATTCTAATTGAATTAATATTTTTGCATTCTAATTTTAAGCAAATCGAAATATGAAATTTGGTGTAGTTGTATTCCCGGGGTCTAATTGTGACGAAGACATGGTTTATGTTTTAAGGGATATTATGAAGCAAGAAACCGTTAAGCTTTGGCATAAGAATACAGATCTTGAAGGTTGCACGCACATTGTTTTGCCAGGTGGTTTTTCATATGGTGATTATTTAAGAAGCGGTGCTATCGCGAAATTTTCACCCATTATGCAAAGTGTGATTGAACATGCTAACAAAGGTGGATTTGTTTTAGGCGTGTGTAACGGTTTTCAAATTTTATGTGAGGCTGGTTTATTACCAGGTGCTTTGTTGCACAACGACAGCCGTAAATTTATTTGTAAAAACGTTTATATTAAATCTGAGAATACAAACTCAAAAATAACGTCAAAAGTTCCACAAGGCAAAGCACTTAAAATTCCGATTGCTCATGGTGAAGGAAAATATTTTGCGGATGCTGAGACTTTGAAAAAATTAAACTCAAACAATCAAATTCTTTTTCGCTACTGTGATGAGAAAGGTGCTCTTTCTGATGCTGCCAATCCGAATGGTGCAACTGAACATATTGCCGGCGTTTGTAACGAAGGCAAAAATGTGTTTGGCATGATGCCACATCCTGAACGTGCTTCTGACAAAGAGTTAGCAAACATTGATGGCGCTTTACTTTTTGAAAGTATTATTGCGAATTAATTTAGAAAATTTGTTTTTTATTTTTGGAACAATGTTTTCGGCGATGCGCTGCTGCTTTCGCAGATATTTGCATGGAGACTACAGTAAATTCGTTGAATACTATTTATTTGAACATCCAAAAAGACTCTTACCATTTTTAGAACTTACTTTTCTTCCTTGATGAAGAAAAGTAACAAAAGAAATCAAGGCGATTTGCCAACCTGAATTTTTCGCTAAATACCTAAACCCAGAACCCACCTAACGAAAAATTCGGGTTCACACCAAATCGCCATTCGCAACCGCACTATCCTAGACGTAACCAAAAGCCAAAGATTGATTCATTCCTTAGAAAAAAGTTAATCTAATGCCAATTGCGGCGTCATACAGCTGCTAATTATTCCGTATCCGTCACCGATTTCTTTAAAATCACTTCTTTGATAAGAACAGCAACAGTATTTTTTATTTATCGTAAAATAAGTATCTTGTATTGAATTTAACCCATGAAATCAGCGAAGTCGATGACAAATACTTACAAATGATTTTAATCGTTAGTTGTTGAATTTATGTTGTGTATTGACGAGTTAGGTGCATGCTTTGCTACACGACAATTAAAAACCTATTTATGAAAAAATTAATTTTAACCTTTTTACTAATAAATTTCTTGTTGACTTCGGTTAAAGGAGCCAATGGTGACACTCTATTCGTAAATCCTAATCCTTGTGACTCTGTGACTACAATTTATTATACTCTCTCTCAAACGGACTCAGTTTCATTGGACATTTCTAGTGTACTTGGACAAGTGACAAAAACTTTTTTTACAAAATCTCTTTTGACAGCGGGGTCTTATTCTATAGTTTATGTTACAGACCCGTTGCCCAACGGGGTTTATTTCGTGAGCCTTAAAATTGGTTCCTCTCAAAAGATAACAAAAATCGTGAAATCGAAAGGAGTTGGTTTAATCGAAAACTCTCTCTCAACGCCAGATTTTATTGTTTACCCTAATCCGACAACAAGTATTTTGAATATCGAATATCACGGACTAAAAAGTTGCGTAATTATCGACACAAACGGAAAAATAGTTCTTCAAAAGCAAACAGACATAAATGAAATTAACTTATCAGACCTATCTATAGGGACATACTTTCTAAAAATGTATTCGGACAACAACCAGTTATTAGCGACAAAAAAAATTATTAAGTCTCAATAAAATACTGATCCGTATTGCAGACAACAGGTACCAGGCCATGCTGCAATACGCTAGTTTCAACCAGCTGGGATAAACAATGTAAGCTCCCCCAAAATTAGGACTATTTGTTAGTAGAAAAAAAACTAATAAATTAACCTAAGCAAAATGAAGAAAAAACGATTCACCCCCGAACAAATTGCTGCTATCCTCAAAGAGTTTGATACCGGCAAACCATTAAAAGAAATTGTAAGAACACATGGCGTTAGCAAAGCTGCGTTTTATAAATGGCGACAGCGTTATGGAGGCATGAGCTCTGATGAGTTAAGAAAGATGAAATCCCTGGAAGAAGAAAACAGGCGCTTAAAGCATATGTATGCTGAACTTGCGCTCGATTTAAAGTTGGCAAAGGAGATCATTGAAAAAAAGCTCTAAAGCCTTGCGTTAAAAAACAAATAGCAACTGAAATATGCAGCAGTGGTAATTACCGCATCAGCAGGGCGTGCAGGATCCTTAACTTGGGAAAATCAAGCATCTATTATAAAACCAAGAAAGACGATAAAAAAGTTATGGATGAATTACGCTTAAAGGCCGATGAACATCCACGAGAGGGTTTTTGGAAGGCATACGGACGAATTAGATTAGAAGGAAATATTTGGAATCATAAACGTGTACATAGAATTTATAAAGCGATGAAATTAAACCTAAGAAGAAAAGGCAAGAGACGTTTGCCTGCTAGAACTAAAGAAACACTTGTAGTTCCTGCATACATCAATCACACCTGGTCTATTGATTTTATGCATGATGCCCTTATAAATGGAAGAAAGTTTAAAACCTTTAATGTGATAGATGATTACAATCGTGAAGTTTTACATATTGAAATTGATCATTCATTAAAAAGCAATGCTGTTGTTTGGGTATTAAACAGACTTATTAACCAAAGAACAAAGCCTTGCACAATAAGAATGGATAATGGTCCGGAGTTTATTGCCGGATTAACTAAAGAGTGGAGTGAGATGCATCACATCGATTTTCATTATATACAACCAGGCAAACCAACTCAGAATGCATATATTGAACGCTTTAACGGAACATACCGACGACATGTACTAGATGCATATTTGTTTGAAGATCTTAATGAAGTTAGAGAGGTGACAGATATTTTTATTCATGACTACAACAACAAACGACCTCATGATAGCCTAGGAGGATTATCCCCAATTCTATTCAAACTAAAGAATGTTGATTTATTGAAAACTCGAAAAGAGTTTCCAACAAGTCAACATTCTCATACATATAATAATGAACTTTTAATTAAAAATTCTACTTTTGAGTAGTCCAATTTTGGGGAGCTTACAACAAGAATGAAAAAAATTGTATTGAGATTATTACACTTTTTAAGATTTTTCGACAGGTCGACATTATTTTCACAGACATGTGAAAAATTTGACTTGAGAAAACATTTGATTCGTTTTTCACGGACAAGCATCTTAAAAAAGAGGGCTGAAAATGAAAATATCCTCCGGCTGGATAAAAACTAAAAGCAAATAGTTGCTTAAAAGCTCTCAATCACAGGTAAAAAATAATATTATGCATATTCAACGAGGTCCTCATTCAAAAGTTTTGAGGAACCTCTACTTATTATCCCTACCCTCGCCTTTTAAGTAGTCGTCATACTTCGGCTCTTTGATATCGCCCCAATAGGTGTAATCGTCTTTAAACTGATACTGCCTAAAAATATCCCAATACACCTTTTTGGTCATGCCTGAAGGATGAATGCGCTGGTGATTGTATTGATAAGTTTGCCCAATATTCAAAAACACACAAGAGAAAATAAAAACCAAACTCACGAGACCTAAGAGACCTTGTAATTTGAATTTCTTTGCTGAGTAAAAAATAAAGTCAATAAAAAAAGCAATGGGGATGGCAAGAAAAGCGATTTGCTGACAAAATTCCCTTGCTCCGTAACATCCGCCAAAAGCCCAGTCCCACCAGCAACTCAACACATAAATCATTAAAGAAGTTATAAAAATAAATGTCCATTTTGAAACAGGAAATTCTTTTTTTACAAAGAAAAAACCAACAAAGGCCATTACGATCATTGGTGTATAGGTGATCCAGCCTTTGCGATAACTGAATAAAATATTCAATATTTGCGGATCGCTCCAGAAAAAACCTTCATCAAAGTAAGGGTAATAAACCCACATGCCTGTGCGTTGTTTCCAAAAATAAAACTGTGGTATCCACATAATAATACCCATTAAAAGAATGAGCAAAAAGTGTTTGTAGTTCTTAAGAAAGAAAAAGAATTTTGTTTTAAAGTCTGCAGGCTTTTTAATATTCCACAAAAGAAAAAAGAGGAAGATAAAAATCTCAGTTGGGCGTATTAAACTTACCATCACAAACACAAAACCGAGAAAAAAGGTGTACTTGAACTTCTGCTCCAAATGCCACTTGTGTGTGAGGTAAAGAAAAATGGAAAACAAACTAAAAAGATAGCCGTGTGTCATTTCACTTTGACTAAAGGTATAATCAAAGAGTATGGTGCCAAATAGCAACGCAAAGAGTGTAATTGCCGTGACGACTTCGTTAAACCAGATTAATAATAATTTGCGCAAGAAAAACAGTCCCAGAAAAACATAAAAGATAGAACCCCAACGCACACAGGTTGCAAAAGGCTCAGAAAAGCCATTCATGTTACTTTTTTGGTTGATGGCAACCTTGTACCCAAGCGCAAAAAAAGGCGAATACATGGCCGACATGCCATAAGTAGCTTTGGGAACAAAGGTGCCTAATGGTCCTATTGGTAGATACAATGAATCAGCACCAAGAAAAAAATCGAAAGAATTATGGTTACAGAATTTCGCGGGCAAATAACTGTAATAGTTCATGATGTCCCAATTGAAATTATTCTGATTTTTTGCGGTATTGTATGGTTTCCAAAAATCTAAAAACCAGAATGTAAAACAGAAAGAAAATATAAAAAAAACGACCGTTGGTTTTTTAAAATTTTCGGTGCTAAAAAGATTTGTGAGTTTATCGAACTTCATTTACAATTGGCTATCTTAATGCTGTAGGATATAAATATAAATATTAAATTTAGATTCGTGAATTGTTTGTTTTTAACGAAAAGTGCCAGAATGAAATCGTACAGAATGTGATTCCAAATTGTCAACGTCTCGATACACTTAGCACTCGACGTGACGACTTGGTGAATTTATCATTCGTTTTGGTATAAAAATTTTAAAAGAAAGCTGCGCCACAAAGAAACCGTAATGAAAAAAGTAATAGAATTTTTTGAAAAAAGTAACAGAATTAATCTGATTCTATTCCTCGTTAGCTTCCTTATTTACTTTATTTATTTTCATCACATTTTTTTTAATATTAATTCCATTTTATCGAGTATAACTTCAGATTCTTTAAAAAATTATTACACCTACGTTTATCATGTTAAAAACGATCCGGAGCTACTTCAATTCACCGGCATGAATTATCCTTATGGGGAACATATTATTTATACAGATTGTCAGCCTATTCTAACTTTTATTCTGCGTTTACTTCCATTTACCCATAATTACCTGATCGGTATTATGCATGCACTAATTTTTCTTTCGTTTATTATAACACCGCTCATTCTAAACAAAATTTTAATCCGTTTAAACATTAGCAAACTTTTTTCTTTTTTCGCAGCCATAGCAATAGCCTTACTTTCTCCTCAGTTTTTTAAAATAAACAGTGGTCATTTTGCGCTAGCATACGGCTGTATTATTCCTTTGTCTATTTTATTTACGCTTCAATACTTAAATAACAAGACTGCAAAAAATCTTCTCAAGCTCTTTGTATTTAATACAGGCTTGTTTTTACTTCACCCCTACCTTGCTTTTTGTTTATCTGTTTTTTCGTTCGTGTCATTGTTTCTAATTGAACTACTGAATTTTGACAGAAAGACTTTTCTAAAAAATAATTTGGCTGCATTTATACAAGGGATTTTGCCATTGATGTTGTTTAAAATATTCATGTCACTTACCGATAAACATACAAACCGCACCACGGAGCCCTTTGGAGCGGAGGTCATGGTAGAAAATATAGCTAGTGTTTTTGGTCCAGTATTCGGTCCTTTTCAATCCTTCTTAGATAATTTCTTTTCAAATAAACCAAATCATTATGAAGGCCATACCTATTTAGGTTTTTTTACCGTTGTTTTACTGTTTGTGTTTGTTGTGAGTTTACCATTTATTTTTAGAAAAATAAAAATTCAGAAAGAGATCTTAGTTATTCTACTGGCATCGGTATTATTTCTTTTCATTTCTTTTGGCTGGCATATCAAGGTTTTAAATTTCTTCCATTTAGAAAGCGCTTCACTTAATCAGTTTCGCGCTGTATGCCGTTTTTCCTGGATTTTTTATTTTACGCTTCCATTATTTTTAATCACAGTATGCTATCACAGTTTTAAAAATGTGTTTAAACCTGAAACCTTCACTAAAATAAGTTTAGCGATTGGTATACTGTTTTTTAGTTTTAATTTACTAGAGGCGCATTCCTTTTTTAAACTAAATGAGGTAGTGTATTGGAGCTACCGCAACATTTTTCACAAAGATTTTTTAAATAATGAAGAGAAGAATGTTCTGTTGAACATTGGCAAATCGCATCCACAGGTTATTCTGCCATTACCCCTATTTCACGGTGGAAGTGAAATGTATGAGCGCGTTGGTTCCAATAATTCGATGATTCCTTCGATGATTTATTCCTATCACTCGGGGACACCGATTATGAGTGTGCTGATGTCCCGCACCTCCTTGACTGAAACAAAAGGTATGATTCAGTTGCTAAATTCTTACAAAAAAGAAAAAGATATTCTACCACTGTTAAGTGAAAACGATTTTTTCATTTTAAGAACTAAGGATGCCTTGCTACCAGACGAAAGTCGATTGCTAAAACATGTGAGTTTTTTTGCTGAGAATGATAGTCTTGGTTTTGGCTACATTTCACGAAAAGAATTATTGCTTCCGAAAATTGATAATACCATTTTTGCACTCACCGAAAAAACTCAACTAAGAGATAGTGCTAACGTTGTTTATGTTCCTTTTGAAGACAGAAAACCATTTTTACCGGCGAGGATCATCGATTATGAAACTATATTTATACTCGACTCAAATAGAATCGCGTCGGGCACTTACATTCTGAGTTTCCATTATTATTATACAAAAAATACTTATAGAGGCCTTGCGACTAATTTAATCATAAACAGATCAAACACTATTAATGCTGAATGGGAGTACTACATTCCGGTTCGTCAGTTAAGCGGCTTTTACGAAGGATTTGCTGTGTTTGAACAGAAAATATATCTTGAAAAAAATAATAAATATGAATTTATTTTAAATGGTTCGGTAGATGAACCTTATCATGTTTCTGATTTTATGCTGAGGCCAGAGAACACAACTGTAAAACACATTTCTACTAAAAGGGATACAGTGATTAATAATTACCCCAACTAAAGGGAAGATGGAAAAGGGAAAATGTAACTGGGATCACCCATCTTACATCTGCCATCTTCCATTTTACATATCGTTAGATAACCATTTCCTTAATATCGCCTTCGATAATTAGTTTACCTGCTGTTGCATTTCTAATTTGCTCAACACTCACTCCAGGAGCGCGCTCTAAAAGCTTAAATCCACCTTGCGGTACAATTTCGTAAACGCCAAGTTCAGTCACCACTCTCTTCACGCAAGCAACACCGGTTAAAGGTAATTCGCATTTTGGAAGAAGTTTTGATTGCCCAGCTTTATTTACTTGTTGCATGGCTACAATAATATTTTTGGCACTTGCCACGAGATCCATTGCGCCGCCCATTCCTTTTACCATTTTACCGGGAATTTTCCAATTGGCAATATCACCGTTTTCACTTACTTCCATAGCGCCAAGAATAGTAAGGTCAACTTTTTGCCCACGAATCATTCCAAAACTCATTGCGCTATCAAAAATACTTGAACCCTTTAAAAGAGTAATAGTTTGTTTACCAGCATTAATTAAATCAGCATCTTCATCTCCTTCAAAAGGAAAAGGACCCATGCCAAGAATACCGTTTTCTGATTGTAACACTACGTTAAATCCTTCTGGTATGTAGTTTGCAACCAGTGTTGGAATACCAATTCCTAAATTAACAAAAGTCCCGTCTTTTACTTCCTGTGCAATACGTTTTGCAATTCCGTTTTTATCTAACATAATTAATAAGCTGTTTTATATTCGTTTTTAAATTGATCTTTTAAATGGTTCGCAAGATTTTTAGCAATAGCCATTCTACCTTTGTATCCGTAATGTTCAGTTGTCCACTTTTGATCAATAAATTCTTTTCCTTGCACAAGTTCGAGATTATCAACCACAACACAATTATTTTTAGTGTATCGTTTTACCAGATAATCACGATTTTGTCTCATTAAAAATACTAATTCCTTTCCAACCAAACTATCTGCATATTGCACATTTTCCGCCATCAAATTTAGGTATAAATTAATTTTATTTGAATGACACCAATCAGCAATTTCGTCAAAATCTTTAATTCGCGGGTTATTTTCATTGAGATTAAATGCATAGCCTTTTATGTAATGACAGGCTAAAATAATTTTCTCATCATCCCAAGAACCATCTGGATTAAGGTATGTACCCTGAGACATTCCATAATCCCATTCTGAAACCGTTTTGTATTTAAAGTCGTTTGGAAAAATTAAAGGAACTGTTTTCCATTCTTTGAGCATTTGTTGTTCGCGTTGCTGTTCTGTTTTATTATCAAATGCTTGTAAGGCAAGTAAAAATCGATTGACTAAATTCGGATAAGGCTGTGTTAGAACAAGAGACTCTTGTAGTTGCGTTTCGAGTTTTGAATGAATCCACGCTCCATCAAAAGACCGCATGTTTAAAGTAACAATTAAAGCAGAAGGTTTTCGATCGTTTACATTTATTTTTCTTAACCAATGCTTATAAATCCCAGCATGGGTTGCGTACTTTGTAATTGTAGTTATATTAATATTTGGGAAAAAGAAATTAGTCATCTCCGAAATACTATTTTGTAGCGAGTCGTCATTTTTGAATGTGACATTGGAGGACTCTCCAAAATAATATACATCTGTGTTTTCCTGCGAATCCCTTATCTCAAGAACTTCCTTACTTTTTTCATTTAAATCCTTTTCATATAAAGTTAAATTGTAAATAAAATTCAAGCCTGTTAAAATTAACAAGAGCATTAAAAATTTTATGGCAATTTTTTTTATCATTTAAAATTGAAAATAAATAAACGCAAATTTTTGTGTACCTGAGAGTGCAAATAGACAGAATAGCAAAATTGTATAAACTGTCCATCTGTAAGGTGTTATAAAATTATTTAAGCGTTTATCAAATCTGGAACTATAGGTAAACAAATCTGCAATTAATAAGAGTCCTACAAAAGCAAGTGGCAATAACAAACTTAAATGTGAACTATCTAAACTTGTGTTTCGGAGTAAGGCTTTTAAAACATTCTTGGCTTTCGAAAAATTTTCGGCTCTAAAAAAAATCCAAATAAAGGAAGTGATGATAAATGTTTTTATAGTAAGTAAAACATTAAACACGCTCCATTCTTTTTTAATTTTAAAATTAAACAACATAGAAAAATAGCGTTCAAGCAAAAGCATAATGCCGTGTAATGCACCCCAAACAACAAAAGTCCAGCTAGCACCATGCCAAAGACCACTTACCATAAAAACAATAAGGATGTTGATTGTCCACCTTGGTAATTTAACTCTATTGCCACCTAAAGGAATGTAAAGATAATCTCTAAACCAGGTACTAAGTGAAATATGCCAACGCGACCAAAATTCAGACACACTTCTTGAAAGATAAGGCGTTTTAAAATTATCCATGATACCAATTCCTAAAAGCTTTGCGCAGCCAACGGCAATTGTTGAGTAACCAAAAAAATCGGCATAAATTTGAAAAGAAAATAAAAAGATAGCGCTTAACACTTCATAGGAACTATATTTTAAGGGGTCGAGATAAACCTGATTTACTAATGGGGCTATGTTATCAGCGATCACCATCTTTACAAACAAACCAAATAAAACAAGTTTAAAACCATCCGAAAAATTTTGATAGACCGGCTTATGTTCCTCTTTCAAAGCATTTCCCAAATGATCGTAGCGCTCAATAGGCCCGGCAACCATTTGCGGGAAAAACAAAACATAGTTTGCGAAATATCCGAGGTGTTTTTCTGCTTTTTGATTTCCCCTATATACTTCAATAGTGTAACTCATTGATTGAAAAGTGTGAAACGACAAACCAATTGGCAAAATAATATTGAGATTCAGAGGGTGAAATTCTTTACCGAATAAAGTAAATACAGTTTCAAGATTTTCGTTTAGAAAATTAAAATACTTAAAAAAACACAACAAAAAAATATTTGACAATAAACTCGCGACCAACCAAAGCTTTTTTGTTTTTTTCTTTGCTCTTTCAATAGCTATAGCTGAGGTGTAGTCGATAATAATAATTAAAAAGAGAATGAGAATGTATTTAGGCACAAAAGCCATATAGAAATAACAGCTTGCCACAAAAATCAACATCCACCTGTATTTATTCGCCAAAAGATAGTAGAGTAAAACTACTACAGGCAAGAAAAATAAAAAATGGAACGAATTAAATAACATCTTAAAGTCACTTTAATTTAAACACCTCAACACTATTTTTAGTGAAGAGTGTTTCGAAATGGTTTGCTATTCTTTTAAAGGCTATTTGTTGCTTTAGCGTTGTATCACACATCACTAAATACTTTACGTGTTTTTTCAAAAACTGGTCTGCCACAGTTGTGTCATTTATAAAGTGATCTCGGGAAATTGGAAAGCCCTTTTGATCCATAAAATATAAAGAAATATCAAAACTTTGATCGGGTATTGCCAAAACAAAATCTTCGCGTTTAATCCCGTGACTTCTTAAATCTGGGGTAATTTCTTCAATACGTTTTATAGAATTCCCATAATCCCAGGCAAGGTATTTTGCTAGTTTACTTTCGTCTTCTGTGATAAATGGAAACCAATATACGAGTTTATCGTCCTCAACCGTTCTGAGGCGGTATACAGCAGCCGAATGCATGGAATTAAAAAGAATAACGCAAATAACAAACAATCTTACAAATGATTTATTTGTGTTAAAGAAATTAGTTTCTGAAACAATATGTGCCGTGCACAAAAAAGTAATTACCGGAAAAATCATCAAGTTACTTAGATAATAATCATGTACACTAAACACCTGAAAGAACAACAGAATATAAACCGCGAAAAATAATGCGGAAAAAACAAAACAATACCTCAGAAAACTTGATAGTTCTTTATACTTGGCAGTTACAAAAATCACAAGTGCCATAAAAAGGAAAAACATTGGGCGGTTCAAAAAAATTGGGAAAAGATTATTAAAAAGAAATTTCAGATTATATATTAATTGATCTTCACCCATTTCCCAAGCAGGAAGTAAGGTTAGCAAAAAAATATTGTTGCTGTTATTATTGTTATAAGCTAATGCGAATCGGTACCAGGAAAAAATTGCGACTATAGCCACAACTATTGCTGTTAAAGGCATTTTTTTATTTTCAAATAGCTTTTCGGTTTTAAAAAATTTTGTTAATCCCAAAATATCGAGCAGTGCAAAAAACAGAAGCACACATAATGCAATTAGTGCGCTGGCTTTTATAAGTACCGCCAAGGTTGCTAATAGCAAAGCGAAATAAAAAAATTTAATTTGTTTTGAAGTATAAAACCGCAAGAAGAGACAAAAAGCAATGATTCCAATAGATAAAGCCGGAACATCGGCAATAAAATTTAAACTGTAATAAGCTAACAAAGGTGACGTGAGAAATATGCTTACACTGAAAAACGCAAAAAGCGTTGATCGGTAATATCGGAGCATGGTATTAAACAGCACAAACATGGCGGTAATAAATATCAGGTACTCTAAAAGTCTGTATATAAATTCATGCTCGCCGAAAATTTTCCATAAAAAGGCAACGGTATAGTTTAAGATCGGAAACTCGCTAACAGCCTTACCATCAAAAGACCCTTGGTAGTGAATTTTTGGTTCCAAAAAATGCATCCCTTCTTCATAATAATTTTTCGTGATAGAAAGGCAATCTGTTTGTCGCCACTGATGAATAGATCCCGGGCGATAAAAGATGGTCTTTGAATAAAAATTCAGAAAAAACAGAATAATTACAAAAAGCAGAAGTGCAATATTTTTTTTAAAGACGGAGTCGAAAAACTTTACCATTTAGGCTTAAATAATTTTAAAATTTTAAAGCTGAATTCATTTGCGTCAAACTTCAGGAATTATAAGTAGAACTTTTTTATGCTCTTTTTTGCACTGTTCTTTGCTCAATACGTTTTTCATATTTTTCACCTTTAAAAATTCTGTGAACGTATATTCCTGGTGTGTGTACAAAGTTAGGATCAAGTTCGCCAGCTGGCACAAGTTCTTCTACCTCAGCAATAGTAACTTTACCAGCCATGGCCATCATGGGATTAAAATTACGTGCAGTACTTCTAAAAATAAGATTTCCCGCGGTATCGCCCTTCCATGCCTTCACCAAAGCAAAATCGGATTCAAAAGCTTTTTCCATTAAATATTCTTTTTCTTCACCATTGTAGTTGAATTTTCGAACTTCTTTTCCAATTGCTACTTCGGTGCCAACACCTGCAGGCGTGTATATTACTGGCATACCATAACCCGCTGCCATACAGCGTGTAGCTAGCGTTCCCTGAGGCACAAGTTCCACTTCCAATTCTCCGCTCAACATTTGACGTTCGAACTCGTCATTTTCGCCAACATAACTTGCGATCATTTTTTTGATTTGTTTGGTCTGCAACAACAGTCCTAAACCAAAATCATCTACACCTGCATTATTACTTATACATGTTAGATTTTTTGTTCCTTTACGAACTAATTCTGCAATGCAATTCTCAGGTATCCCACATAAACCAAAGCCTCCTACCATTAATGTCATTCCATCTTTAATATCCTTTAATGCCTCTTCAGCATTTTTTACTACCCTATTTATCATATTTATTTATCGTTAGTTTCTACATTTACAACACTTCCACCAACAAATCTAAAGTAGGTGAAAGGGCTACATTTAATCATTCTAAAATTAGGCAAATTACTTACATACTTGATCTCATTTATTTTTTTTCTATACAAATTTGTATCAGCAAAATTAGATAATATTACAAAATTAAAAATATTACCAAAATACCAGTTATCATTTGCTACGTGTTGATGAATGGCCAAATCATCAAACACAGAATACACTTTTAAACCTTTTTTTGAAAACATGGTAAATACTTTCGCCTCCCAGTAATTTGTAACTCCATATTTTAAGTCTTCCTTTTCTGCGACAGCATCTAAATTCTGAACTATCTCAGGATAATAATTAAAATAATCAATTAAACCTTGGTATCTGAATTTTGCAATTCCAATACTCATCAATAGAATGCTGAATCCCACAATAAGGTATTTTCCAGTAACTAAGAAAACTTGGGTTTTGATAGTGTACCAAAAAAACACCGCTACATTTAACACGGCCAAGTAAAATGGGTAAATATTATAACGCAGACAATCCCAACCCAGAAATTTTCCCGAAGCCATTGGTCCACAAATAACGCAAATACTAAATATCAAGCTGAACAGCGCGTAGAAAGGCGCTAGTGTATCTTTCGTGTTCTTCAAAGACATAAAAAAAACGTATGTCATCATCCCTAATGAAATGAAAAACATATACAGTGTGACAGTTCTAATGCTAAACTCAGTCATGCTGCTAAATAAATCTCCAAAAAAAATACCAAACTGACTTTTAATAACATCAAAGTCAAAAGGTTTAAGAAATTTATTACTCTCAACGTAGGCGTATGTATTGATTTTACTAAAGATAACGAGTCCTACACCTACCATTAAGATATTAATTCCGTTTAAAAGAATGGTTTGTTTGAGGCCAATTTTTTTGTACAAACATAGACTCGTTAGGCAAATAGGCACGCAATAAAGTAGAATAAACAACCTGTCGGACTGAATCATTAAAAATCCTATAACTGTAATAAGAATGGGCCAAATAATTTTATGATCGCGTATGTATTTAAAACTTAAAACCAAACATAGTAAAGTAATAATAAATGCTCCTGTGTGATATGAATTAACAATGAGATAAAATACATACCAGAAATCTTGACTAAAAAAAAAGAACTCGAGAATAAAAAATGATAGGAGTGAATATATAACAAGTGTATAGTACGACGAATTTGATTGGGAAACGAGTTTAAATAATCTAACAAACAGAAAAGCTAAAAAAATGTACTGTATAAGTGCAAAAAGAAAAGAAGCGTAAATAAAATTTTTCACAAGGAACATTAATAAAAAATAAAAAATCATGTCGGGAAAAAAATTAGGAGCAGGGTTAAAGTGCCAGCCACTCATATCGTTGCCATCTATAAAAAGATCTTTAAAAATAGATGGTAAATAGAGCGCGTCCGAGGAAAAGAACAAAACGATGGCATTGTTTCTAATTGATGTAGTCAGGTTTGAAAACATAGCCAAAAGCAAAGTCACCATCACAATTAATGACAGAGACGTTAGTAGCAGTTGTTTATATTTTAAGTTTCGAACTAATTTCACCTAGTTATTGATTAGCCTTTCTAATAAAGATACTAAGTTTGTCCTTTTTATAGGGAAGATAACGTTGAAATTCATATTCCTTTAATAATTCAAAATTCGGTTCGTTATGGAATTGAATTAGATACTGAAATCTTTCTAAGTCAACATAATCAGACCACCAGGTTTCTTTTAAATCGTTCCAGCAATTCACCTCAAACCCCGCGTTTACATTTTCTGCACTTGCATTTTTAGTTTCCTGTAAAAATGTATAAGCTTCCCAGCGCGTTCTGTTCAGTGTTAAATAGTCTCTTGTGCCAAAAACCGCAACGTAAAAAAAGAAAAGCACAAGAACAATAATTGGTTGGTAATTGCCTTGATAGTTTTTATTTAAATAGGATAATAAGATAATACTCACTGTAATGAGAGGGATAAAATAACGATCGAAATAACTTTCTGTAATAAAAATCATAAACGCATACGCAAATAAAAAGCAAATTAAAAATACTATTTCAGGATTGAAGTCTTTAATCTCTTTTACTTTACCTGATTTAAAAAGTGAGATAAAATAAAGAACCACCGTAATAACTGTGATTGATGAAAAAAAGAATTTAACCACTGTTAAACCATTTCCAAACCATCCAAAATTTAAATGCTGTGCGTCAGGACTTAATGATTCGTGAAAGGTTTCAGGTCCAAGCCAACAATTTTCAAAAATATTACCAAAGGGAAACCGGGTATCTCCAAAAAACCAATAAACAAAAAAAGTACAAATAAGGGATATCACTATTGAAAAATATACCTTAAAGGATTTTAAGATTGAAATGAGAAAATAAGCCGCCACCGGTGAAATGTAAACAAAAACATGAACCATTAAAATCTTATACCTTTGGTTCAAATAATAACCAAATAAATGCCAGAATTGTTTATCGGTAACATGAACGCCTCCTGAAAATTTGTATGCAGATCCTTGGGGTAAAATGTCCTTCAAATAGGATTCATAAACATGTAAACTATAATAAACAAGAATAGAAACTGATAACGCAAGAGTAATCCACAATATTTTCCTTTTCTGAATAAAAAAATTGGCGACTAAAAAACATACCGGAATTATAATACCAAATTGCCTCAATAATACTAGTAACACAGAAAAGATGAAAAACACCAATACATAAATAATTCTTTTTGTTTCAAAAAAACGAAATGCGTAATACGTTGCAAGAATTAAAAGCGTGTTAAAATTTACATCTGTCATGTACGTATTTGCCAGGTTGAAGTACATGGGGTTGAAAAGTAAAACCAGACATGCAACAAAAGCTGCTATTTTGTTTTTAGTAACCTGAAAAATAAGACGGTCCAGAAAAAAAACACCGATCACAACAGAAATCAATGTTGAAAATCTTAAAACAGTAAAAGAAAATCCAAATAGTTTAACAAATAAAGCGCCCCACATAACATGTGTAAACAAGCTCATGGCGCCGAAATTACCTATAGTGTATGATTTTGTAATAGAATAATGAAGTGCCTTTCCATAGCTCCAATCATCGTTTAATGGGAAATTTCCTATGGGATTGACAAAGATTTCAGCTATTACAAAAAGAAGGAGTAATAAAAAAAAATAGTTGTATCTATTAAAATCAACTTTCATATTTAAATTAAGTGTCAACGCTAAAAGCGTTTACAAATTATCAAAAGGATTGTCATTTTCTGTGTTATCAGGCTGTACATCACCGTCAAATTTACTACAGTCCATATCTAGATTTGGATCCATGTTTTTAGGGCGCGGAAAATCACCTTGAAAAACATTTAGATTTTTATCTGCATAAACCTTATTAAAAAATTTGGCCCAAATTGGTAAAGCCATTGTAGCTCCCTGTCCTTCTACCATAGAATTAAAGTGAATACTTCTGTCTTCCCCGCCAACCCATGCGCCGGCAACTAACTCAGGCGTTATGCCCATAAACCAGCCGTCAGCGTTTCTCTGCGTGGTACCCGTTTTACCAGCAATTTGATTATAAAGTTTATACCGTGATCTTAGTCTGGTTCCTGTTCCTCCATCCACAACGCCGCGCATTAATTGTATCATAGCGTAAGCTTTTTCTTCGCTAAAAACCTCATCACTCTTAGGAATAAATTCTTCTAGAACCTTGCCGTTTTTGTCTTCAATGCGCGCTATAAAAGTTGGTTCAATATACGTTCCTTTATTTGCAAATGTTGAATTAGCTGCTACCATTTCAAACACACTAATATCGGCCGTTCCAAGGCAAATAGAAGGTACTTCCGGAATATCAGCAGTAATGCCCAATCTTCTTACAAGGCTAACAACGGCATGCGGACCATATTGTTTCATTACCCAAACAGTGATATAATTAATAGAATTTGCCAATGCCTTTTTAAGGGTAATCATTTTACCAGCATTTTTATCATTCGGGCCGTCAGAATTATTTGGACACCAGTCCACTCCAGTTTCTGTCGTAATACAAGTCTTAACATTTGGCACTTGGTAACACGGCGACTTACCTTCCTGAATTGCTAAAGCATACACAAAAGGCTTAAAGGTTGATCCAACCTGACGTTTACTCACCTTTACGTGATCGTATTGAAAGTGTTTGTGATTGATTCCACCTACCCATGCCTTAACATATCCAGTCTGTGGCTCCATTGCCATAAAACCGGTTTGTAGAAAGCTCTTATAATATCTAATACTATCGTATGGCGTAAGTATGGTGTCAATATCTCCTCGCAAGCTATACACACGCATTGGCGAAGGCTTGTGAAACGTTTTTATAATCTCATCATGCGATAAACCATCACCTTTCAATTCACGGTAACGATCACTTCGCTTAATGGAAGCATCCATAATGTCGTCAATCTCTTTTTGTGAAACGTTCCAAGCAAATGGCGCATTTCTTTTATTCAGACATTCCTTACTAAATAGCTTTTGAAGATCTTGCATGTGCTCATAAACAGCCTCTTCTGCATATTGTTGCATACGTGAGTCTACTGTAGTGTAAATTTTAAGCCCGTCTTCATAAATATTATAAGGTTTCCCGGTTTCTGGATTAATGTGCTTTTTACACCAGTTATCTAAATAATTATCGCGCACATATTCTCTAAAATAAGTAGCGAGTCCGTCGTTATGGTTTTCAGGACGGAAGGATAAGCCCAATGGTAGCGTTCTTAAGCTGTCATATTTTTGTTGGGTTAAAAAACCATATTTCACCATTTGGCTCATTACCACATTACGTCTGAGCAGTGTAGTATCAGGGCGCCTAATTGGATTAAATACCGAAGGGTTTTTTGCCATTCCAATTAACATGGCGGCTTGTTCAATTCTCAAGCTATCTTGAGTTTGATTAAAATAAATTTGTGCTGCAGATTTTATCCCTACAGCAAGATTTAAAAAATCAAACTTGTTCAGATATAGGGACAAGATCTCTTCTTTGGTATACAATTTTTCTAGCCGCGTAGCAATGATCCACTCCTTTACCTTACGAATAAGCAGCTCAGGTTTACTTAATTTTTTTCGAGGAAACATCATTTTTGCAAGTTGCTGTGTAAGTGTACTACCACCACCTCTTCCACCTCCTAACATGATGGTTCTTGCCAGTGCTTTAGCATCTACACCGCTATGTTCATAAAAACGCGCGTCCTCTGTTGCAATTAGCGCAGAAACAAGATCCTTATCTAATTGCTGAAAATTTACATTTACACGGTTTTCTCTGTAATACTTACCAAGTATTTTCATGTCGCCGCTATACACAATGGTAGCAAGATTATTTTTAGGGTTTAATAATTCATCCACATTAGGCAATGTGCCAAATACCCCCAATCCAACTAAGGTGATTAAAAGAATAATTAGAACAATTGGTCCCATAAAAAGGAGCCATAACCATTTGATATACTTTTTAGATTTTTGCACAAAGAAAATTAAAAGGTAAAAGTAGCAAAAAGAGCCAATCTACCGCGTGAAATAATCAAAATTTACGAGCGATTCTGAGTAATTAAAAATCATTAACATTGCTTATGGAAAACATTATTATTCTTCATGGTGCCCTAGGGGTGGCTGAAGATCTTAAGTCTCTTGCTATATCTTTAAAAAACTACGATTTTAATGTGTACACCTTTTCATTTTCGGGACATTCTAAAACGGCGTTTAATTCGAATTTTGGAATCGAACAATTTAGTGATGAGTTAAATGATTTTATTATTCAAAATGCGTTAAAAAGACCCGATATTTTTGGATACAGCATGGGAGGTTATGTGGCTATGTATCTTGCAAGCAAACAAAAAGATTTTATTGGAAAAATTATAACGCTTGGTACAAAGTTTAATTGGAGTAATGAAACCGTCGAAAAAGAAACAAAGATGTTAAATCCAGATACTATTCTTGCAAAAGTACCTGCGTTTGCAAAACTTCTTGAAGAAAAACATGGCGAACACTGGAAAACACTCGCTTTAAAAACTGCTGGAATGATGAAAGAGATTGGTGAAAAGGCTTTTTTAAATGATGATAATTTAAAGGCTCTTGAAACATCCATTTTATTAGGCCTTGCTGATAGAGATCAAATGGTGACGCTTGATGAAACCAGAAATGTTTTTACACAGCTCCCAAATGCGGCTATGTATATGCTTCCGCAAAGCAAACATCAAATTGAATCTGTTGATACCGATTTATTAGGAAGACTAATAAAGGATTTTATTCTAGTAAAATAAATTTTATTTGTACTAAATGCTTTTTTCATTCGTTAAATGCTGTAGTATGAAACGATTAATTGTATACTTGTTTTTCTTTTTTACTACCCTGAATTCCTTTGGACAAAAAAAGAACGTTGTTAATCTAACACTTAGCGGAGGTCCAAGCTATTTTTTTACTGATAAAACAATTAATCGTAGAGTTAACAACTCTGCTTTAATTGGATTAAACTATACTATTGCCAATAAAAACCAAACACTGGTGTTTTGTCCCGGCTTGTTCGTTCAATTCAATCAGTTTGGTATAAGGACATCCGATTATGTCATTGTGCGCTTAAGTCAGCATTCCATTGGCTTATGCCTTGATATGCTTTTACGATTAAGTAAAAAGAGTTTATTAAGAGCGGGTTTATTTTTTAATAATGTTTATTACTCAGATATTTTTGTTTCCAATTCAGCCTTTGCAGGTGGCTATTATTCGTATGGATATGACGAATTATCTAAAACCTATTCGTCCAAAAATCTTC
Organism: Aurantibacillus circumpalustris; assembly: GCF_029625215.1. GTDB lineage: Bacteria > Bacteroidota > Bacteroidia > B-17B0 > Aurantibacillaceae > Aurantibacillus > Aurantibacillus circumpalustris. The sequence continues at coordinate 1,631,969 of NZ_CP121197.1, read as the reverse complement.
AAGTGGGTTTTACGCTCGGTGTATCATTCCTATTTAAATTAAAAAAGCGGGAAAACAAGTTTAATATCAAACTTGTTCAAACTGTTTCGTCATTGGTTAACTATGATTACATAATTCCAGAAAAGCTAGTAGGTAAGGACGTTCGCTTTCTTTCAACTAAGTCTTTACCAACTGTTCTTTTAATAGGATTTGATTTTAGTTTAGAAAGGTTTAAGAAGGGAAAGAAAATTGAAGAAGATGAGTAATAAATTATCTTAATATTAGCAGACGATTAGAATCAAGTTTAATAAAAATAAACAGGAGTATTGTAAATGACCATAAGGAAGACCCTCCGTAACTGAAAAACGGAAGTGGGATTCCAATCACCGGCATTAGTCCTATTGTCATTCCAATATTGATTGCCAAGTGAAAGAACAGCACCGCCGAAACTCCATAGCCGTATATTCTACTATAGTCTGAGCGTTGCCGTTCAGCAAGAAAAATGATTCGTAGGATAAGAAAAAGCTCCAGAAAAATAACTATAACGCTTCCAACAAAACCCCACTCTTCACCTACGGTGCAAAAAATAAAGTCGGTGTCCTGCTCAGGAACAAAGTCATATTTGGTTTGCGTTCCCTTCAAATAACCTTTGCCCATTAAGCCTCCACTACCAATCGCAATTTTTGCCTGATTCACATTATATCCTTCTTTTTTCAGATCGACATTCCCCCGACCTAACAATACATCAATCCTTACCTTTTGATGCGGCTCAAGATGGTTATAGACATAATTGGTACCAAGCACAACACCGGCGGCTAAAAGATAAATCAATGAAACAAATATTATGTTTCTTTTTGTGCGTTTTATAAAAAGTAAAGTAGAATAGGTAATAACTGCTAGTGTAATAAGAAGGCCCGTTAGCTGCGTTACAACAAGGGCCACAACAAATAGTATGGTTGCAAGTAAACCAAAAATTAAAAATCCAACGCTTAATCCTTCTCTATAAAGCACAATTACAAAAGCAATAAAAACAATTGCAAGACCAGTTTCATCCTGCAGTTTTTTAATAATAATAAGTGGTGCTATAATTATAAGTAAAGCTATGAATGTGTTTTTGTAGTTTTTAATTAGATCTTTTAACCGCAGCCTAAATTGCATATTAACAACGATGTTTTGATTACTTAAAAATTTAGCAAGAGCCAGATTAGCCGCGAATTTCATAAACTCGGCGGGTTGAACTCCAAAGCCGCCAATACCAAACCAAGAGCGACTTCCCTTTATTTCCCGTCCAAAAAATACCACAAGAATGTTTGCAAGAATTAAAAACCCGTAGAAAAAATAAGCAAAGGCTGTGTAAAAATTTGCGTCTATTAATAAAATACTAAAGGCAATTACAGCTGCACCAGCAATCCAAATTAGTTGTTTACCGTATTTTTCTCCGGTATCAAAAATACTTTGATGATCTTCATCAAATACCGCAGCGTAAATATTTAACCAGCCCATCATTACTAATAACACATAGGTGACAACCGTTAGTCGATCAACACCGTAAAATATATTATTTTCATTCCTCGCCATTTCTAATTAAAGTTTTTTTCTTTTGTGGTGATTTTGGTATCAATTAAATTAGCCTCCATCATTCTTTTTTCAATTTCTGGCCTTGAAGTTTTTCCTTTTAAATATTTTTCAATCATTAAAGTAACGATGGGAGCGCTCCAGGTTCCACCAAATCCAGCATTCTCAACAATACAAGCAATTGCTATTTCAGGTTTTTCGCGAGGGGAAAAAGCCAAAAATACAGCGTGATCTTTTCCATGAGGATTTTGAGCTGTTCCGGTTTTTCCACAAATTATCAAATCTTTTACACGTGAATGATATCCAGTGCCGCCATCCAAACACATTTGCATTCCATCAATAACATTTAAATAAGCAATACTGTCTTGCACTCCAACAAAGTGTTTTAATTTAAATCTATCGTTAATTAATTTTTCATTACCAATACCTTTAACACAATGAGGTGTGTAATAAAAACCCCTGTTGGCAATAGTAGCAACCACATTAGCCATTTGTAAAGGTACTAGTGTGAGTTCAGCCTGACCAATGCCTAAAGAAACTATGGTATTACTTCTCCAGCCATTTTTACCAAATACTTTGTTGTAATAATTAACCGAAGGCACATTGCCGGGTTTATCAAATGGCAAATCGGTTCCTAATCTGGTGCCCGGACCAAAAGTAATTACCATGTTTCTCCAATGGGTATAACCTTCAATAAACGTAGGATACGCCCGTTGATCAACAATTTCTCTAAAAACATAACTATAATAAGAGTTGCAGGATTGTGCTACAGAGCCAACAAGATCTACCCCTGCGTGACTATGACATTTAGGTTTATTGCCCATTGGCGGATAACCACCGGTACAAGGAAAGCGTGTTGAACGTGTAATAAGTTTGTCGTTTTGAGCAATTAAAGCGTCTATTAATTTAAAAATTGAACCTGGCGGGTACATGGCTGTTAAGGCTCTGTTAAATAAAGGCATATTCAAGCTATCGTAATACAGCTTTGTGAAATTTCTTGAACGATCGCGACCTCCAACCAAAAGATTTGGATCATAAGATGGAGCGGAAACCAAACATAAAATTTCACCAGTTGAAGGTTCAATGGCAACAATGGCTCCCTTTTTTCCATGCATCAATTTTTCACCATATTCCTGTAAGTCCATATCAATTGAACAGTACAGGGGTTTTCCGGAAATAGCAGATGTGTCATATTTACCATCCGCATAACGTCCAATTATTTTATTATGAACGTCTGTTACAACTTTTCTAACACCTTTTCTACCTCGTAGTGGCTCCTCATAACTTTTTTCAATACCGGTAATACCAATATAATCACCCTCTTTATAATATTCATTTTTCTCAGCACCAGCTTTGCTTATTTCACCCACATATCCTAAAAGATGTGCGGCAATAGGCCTAGGATATTTCCTGACAGTTCTTTTCTGTACAAAAAAACCTTTAAACCGATATAACTTTTCCTGCAAAGTGGCATAAGTTTCGGGTGACATTTGTTTTTCAAACACGCTTTGTTTACGAGGAGAATTAGGCGCTTGACTTGCCTTTTTCATCCTTTTTAAATACTCCCTTTTTGTAATACCTAACACTTCACAAACAGCTATAGTGTCGCAACCTTTCGTTTCGCGAGGTATTACCATTAGATCATAAGAAGGTGAATTATAAACCAAAAGTTTTCCTTTTCTGTCAAATATGTAGCCACGAACTGGATACTCTGTAAGATTTCTTAAGGCATTGTTTTCTGCAGCGAATTTATACTGATCATCAATTATTTGAATATAAAATAAACGGCAGATGTAAATAATAACAATAAGAGTAAAAAAACCTCCTATGATTATCTTTCTTTCGCCTAGTTGAACATTAGAACTCATGCACGCCGTTTATTACTGAAGAACAAAAACTGTATCAGGTAAATTAAAATTAAAGTTCCAATACTGCTCAGTACAACTCTAAAAAAAGTCGAGAAAAATTCAGAAAATCGAAAAATTTCTAAATAAAAAAGAAAGAAATGATGAATAAAAACAAGTGTTCCGGCATATCTTAAAAACCATTCGAGTCCCATATCTTCTATTGTAGGTCTAACACCCATATCGTATCCATCGCGTGGAGCAATGTACTTTAAAACATAAAACCGTGAAAACCCCATTATTGTGCAGGCCGCAGCGTGCAGACCAGAAGAGTCATAAAAATAATCTACGCATACTCCTAAAAAAAATGAGACAAAAAGCACAATGAGTTTATTTGTCTCAAATGGTAAAATTAAAACTGCTAAAATATATGGCAACAGAATAACATAACCCGTTAAGTTTATATTCTGAATTACGAGTACTTGCAATATTACAAGCAGAAAAAACCTTAAAATATTTTTTACTATCTCAGTCGTCAATTTGTTTCTGTGCTATTTTTTCAATGGAATCGCGTTCGTTTTTAAATTTATTTTTAATCACGTATACATGATTCACTTTTTTAAGGTCGGCGCTTAATTTTACTTTTGCAGTATAATAAGATTCGTTGCGACGGCGCTCGTAACTTTCAATCGTTCCTACCATAATGCCCTCAGGAAAAATACCAGAAAGTTCACTTGTTATAACTGTATCACCTTTTGTTATTTTAGAGTGTGTTGGAATATCGGTTAACAAACAATATCTATAATCCAAACCATCCCATATGAGCGGGCCATAGCTACCATCTTTCTTTAACTGACAATTCACCCGCATATCTTTATGTAGAAGACTCATAGCGCTTGAGAAATTTTGTGAAGCGTTGGTAACAATGCCTACAATTCCATCAGAAGCCATCACGGCCATATCTTGCGTTATACCTTGTTCTGAGCCAACATTTAAGGTTAAATAATTACGGCGCTTGTTTACTGAAGAGTTAACAACCTTAGCGTTTATGTAGGAATATTGTTGTTTGTAGAGAGTGTCATTATTTACAAACTCTTTCATTGGTAAAACTGCATAATTTGCTTTTAAAAAATTTCGAAGAACTGAATTTTCACGTGCCAATTTTTCATTTTCCTGCTTTAACGAAAAATACTCTTTTGTATTTGCCGTTGTTTCATAAATATTAGCAACAACTTTGTTTGAGGAATTTAATACGTGAGCGCCCTGAAATCCACTGCTTTGAACTAATAACCACCCGCAAATAACCTGAAGGAAAAGAAAAACAAAAATGAAATTATGCTTTAAAATAAAGGCAAATAAGTTTTTCATGCGTGTTTTAAAATTTATGAGGCTCGCCGCACGCCTGCTGGTTTAAATACAAACGAAAGCTTTAGCTAAAGCTACACTCTAACGGTTTGGTTTACTTAATAAGGAAAGGAAATTTATGAACATTTTTAAGTGCGATTCCTGTACCTCTTGCTACTGCACGTAAAGGATCTTCGCACACATGTACCGGTAATTTCGTTTTAAGTGAAATACGCTTATCTAAACCTCTTAACAGTGAACCACCACCCGCCATGTAAATTCCTTTACGGTAAATATCTGCAGCTAATTCAGGGGGTGTCATCTCTAAGGCATTTAAAATTGCCTCTTCTATTTTTGAAATGGATTTATCCAAACAATGCGCAATTTCTACGTAACTAATGTATACTTCTTTTGGAATACCACTCATTAAATCGCGCCCCTGCACTGCGTAATCTGCTGGCGGATTTTCAATTTCCGTCATAGCCGCTCCAACTTCGATTTTCACACGCTCGGCGCTACGTTCACCAATTAAGATGTTATGTTGACGGCGCATATACTCTTCAATGTTGGCGTTAAAATCATCACCCGCAATTCTTGTAGATTTATCACAAACAATCCCTCCTAAGGCAATAACGGCAATTTCTGAAGTACCACCACCAATATCAATAATCATATTTCCCATGGGTTCTTCCACATCAATACCCATACCAATTGCCGCGGCCATAGGTTCGTGAATCATATACACCTCTTTTGCTCCGGCATGTTCTGCACTATCTCTAACCGCACGTTTCTCAACCTCCGTAATACCACTAGGAATACAAATTACCATTCGTAAAGACGGTTTAAAAAAACGATTTCCGGGATTAATCATCTTGATCATTCCTTTAATCATTTCTTCAGCTGCCTGAAAATCTGCAATTACTCCATCCTTCAAAGGACGAATAGTTTTAATATTCTCATGGGTTTTTCCATGCATCATTTGAGCCTGACGCCCTACTGCGATTATTCTACCACTGGTTCTATCCATCGCTACTATACTCGGCTCATCTACAACAACCTTATCGTTATTGATGATAATTGTGTTTGCAGTTCCTAAGTCAATTGCGATGTCTTGTGTTAAAAAGTCGAATAATGCCATAAAATAAGTGGTATAAAGCTGGTAAAGTTAAAAAAAATGCAATCTAATCGTAAACCTTTATTGGATATATGCTGAAAGATTTAAAGAAATAACTAACACGCACAAAATGTAAGATGTAAAAGGTGAAATGGAAGATGTAGGGTAACCCATTTTCCATCTTCCCTTTTCCATTTTCCATTTCCATCTTACATTAATAGCCTAGTATCTTAAGCATGCTCTTGTAACTTTGTTCTTTTGCAAACAATCGTGTTGAAATTTTTCCGTCCTCATCTCGGTCAATTAAAACGTGTTTTGGAGCGGGAATTAAACAATGCTGTGTTCCACCATAACCGCTTAAAGCCTCTTGATAAGCGCCTGTATGGAAAAAACCAATGTACTGTGGTTGTTTTTGATTTTTATCAATAATAGGTAAAAACACCTGATTGGTATGGGCTTCGGTATTATAATAATCCATGCTGTCACAGGTCATACCGCCCAAATTCACAGGTCCATAAGGTTTATCCCAATTATTAATCGCCAGTAAAATAAAGCGTTGATTAATTCCCCACGTATCTGGTAGCGTAGTAATAAAACTGCTATCAATAAAATACCAGGTCTCACGGTCATTTTGCTTTTTTTGATCTACTATTGAATAAAGGGTTGCGCCGCTCTCGCCTACTGTAAAAGAGCCAAACTCCGTAAATATATTGGGTTCAGGGATTTCATTTTGCTCACAAAACGATTTTATTTGTGCCACAATTTCTTCAATCATGTATTCGTAATCGTATTCAAAACCAAGCGAATTCTTAATTGGCATACCTCCTCCAATATTCAGAGAATCTAAGCCCGGGCAGACTTCACGTAGCTCTTTGTAAATATTGAGACACTTGTTTAATTCTGTCCAATAATAAATTGTGTCTTTTATTCCTGTATTAATAAAAAAGTGCAATAGTTTTAAATCAAATCTGGGATTAGGTTTAATCTTTTCATTGTAAAGATTCATGATCTCACTGTTGCGAATGCCTAAACGCGAGGTGTAAAATGTAAAAGAAGGTTCTTCTTCTGTGCTTATTCTTATGCCGAAATTAACCTTCTCAGCCTTACTATGCTTTTTATAATAATCAATTTCATCCAAGTGATCTAACACTGGTATAACATTAAAGCCATCATTAATAAGCTCGCAAATGTTCTGTTTATAGGTCTGCCTCTTATACCCGTTACAAATAATATACGTATCTTTGTCTAATGCCTTTTTTTGAAATTGTTCTTTGATAATTTGTAAGTCAAACGCCGATGAAGTCTCAATATGTACATCATTTTTAAGTACTTCATCTAATACAAAACTAAAGTGGGAGCTTTTAGTGCAATAACAATAAACATATTTGCCTTTATAATCCACTTTCGCCATGGCAACGTTGAATAAACGTTTGGCTTTTTGTATTTGTGAACCTATTTTGGGCAAATAACTAATTCGGAGCGGAGTGCCGTACTGTTTAATAATATCCATTAAAGGAATGTCATTAAAATAGAGTTCATCATCCTTTACTTCAAACCCTTCTTGCGGGAAATTGAAAGTTTGGTTGATTAAAGTTGAATACAAATTATCCATTGTTTAAATCTAAGTTATTTGGTTTAACACTTTTAGAGCAAAGTAACTCATTTAGATTGCATAAAAATAAGGCTAATAATTAAGAAATTGTAAAGATTAGGGTTCAATTGGTCCAATAATTTGGCCTTTAATCCACTTAAGTTTGAAATAAATAGAACTATATGATAAAACCTATTAAGATTATTGAAGTTAAAAGTGAAATCGGGGCTGGAACAAGAGGTGCCAGCATGGGTGTTGATGCTATTAAAATTGCCGCACTTGATTTTGGAAGTCCATTTTTTAAACGTTTTAAGTCCGTTGAAATTCCAACCGAAAACAAGCTCCTACTTGAGCCTGTGGTGCATGATTACGCAAAAAGAATTCGTGGAATTTTCACTCTAAATGAAAGAATAGCTAAAGAAATTCAAAAAACACTTAAGGCCGATGAGGTTCCTATTGTGTTAGCCGGCGATCATAGTTCGGCTTTAGGTACCATAAGCGGCATCAAAATGGCCTATCCTGACAAGAAGCTTGGTGTAATATGGATTGATGCTCATGCTGATATGCACAGTCCTTACACGACTCCAAGTGGTAACATGCACGGAATGCCACTCTGCTGTGTACTCGGTGAAGATAATAAAGACAGACAACAAAATAAACCAGACGATGAAACAATCGAATACTGGGAAAAGTTGAAACATTTAGGTGGTATTATGCCGAAGATCACCTATAATGATCTTGTATTTATTGCTCTAAGAGACTTCGAAGCTCCAGAAGATTACCTTATTAAAAAAAATAAAGTACGTGTTTTTAACTTACAAGAAATTCGTAAAAAAGCGGTAGAACGCGTTGCCATTGAATCACTAAATCATCTGGATCATTGCGATATTATATATGTAAGTTTTGATGTGGATAGTATGGATTCACGTATTTCTAGTGGAACTGGGACTCCCGTACCAAATGGTATCACTGAAAAAGAAGCTGGAAATTTGATTTATTATATCATGAGAAGTAAAAAGATTGTTTGTTTTGAGATGGTGGAAATTAATCCAACACTCGATCGCGAGAATTTAATGGCCGAAAATGCTTTTGAAATTTTGCAAAAAGCTACCAATCAGCTCAGCAACGATTTTTAGTGTTTAAACCGCTGCACCCCTGACAGAGGTTATATTTTGGTTTTTTTGTCTAATTTATTCTAACTTTTATCTAAAAGCACTTTTATTACTTTAATATTAAATTTATATTTAATACTTAAGGTAAAGCCAACATCATGGAAAGTATTTTTAAAAAAGAAACTGCACAAAATTATATTGATCGCATTCACCAATTAACTCCGCAAACACAACCTCAGTGGGGTAAAATGAATGTAGCCCAAATGTTGGCGCATTGTCAGATGCCTATTAAAACTGCAACTGGGGAGTTAGTGCCAAAAATAAATCCAATCGTAAAACTCTTATTTGGAAAAACTGCAAAAAAACAATTGGTGAATGATCCCGAATTCAAAAGAAACTTGCCAACCTTTAGCGAGGCTAAAATAGTGGATCAACGCATTTTTGAACAGGAAAGAACCAAACTCGTAGAAACTATTGAAGCCTTTCAACAGAAAGGCCCTGCAGGATTAACTAAAAACGCGCATCCTTTTTTTGGAGAAATGACTATTGGTGATTGGGATCTCCTGCAGGTAAAACACCTCGATCATCACTTGAGGCAATTCGGAGTTTAATAAATTCTAAACAAAATATAGTACTGCATCAATCGTCAATTGTAAATTTATAAATCGTAAATTCTTATGTCTTTCATTTTATCTGAAATAAAAACAAATGTTCTTGTTTTAAAATTAAATCGTCCTGATAAGTTTAACAGCTTTAACCGTGAAATGGCTTTACAACTTATTTCTGAACTTGATAAAGCAGAAAAAGACAAAAACATCCGTGCCATTGTAATTACTGGTGAAGGAAAAGCTTTTTGCGCGGGACAAGATTTAGCAGAAGCAACAGATCCTAACGGACCTGGCATTGAAAAAATCGTTGACGAACATTACAATCCTATCATTTTAAGAATTCGTAACATTGAAAAACCAATCATTGCTGCTGTAAATGGTGTGGCAGCTGGAGCTGGCGCAAATATTGCTTTAGCCTGTGACATTGTATTTGCAGCAAAGTCGGCAAGTTTTATTCAGGCTTTTAGTAAAATTGGATTAATACCCGACAGTGGTGGCACCTATACTTTACCAAGACTTATCGGATTTAATATGGCGAGCGCTTTAATGATAACTGGCGATAAAGCAACAGCAGAAGAAGCAATGCAATACGGCATGGTGTATAAAATTTTTGATGATAACGCTTTGCTTGCTCAAGCAACAGTAAATGCACAACATGTTGCTTCAATGCCCACGCAAGCAATTGGCTTAACCAAACGCTTGTTGAATGAAACATACAACAACACTTTATCTCAGCAATTAAATCTCGAAAAAGATTTACAGGTAAAATCGGCTAACAGTTACGATTACAAAGAAGGCGTAAGTGCTTTTTTAGAAAAACGAAAACCTGAATTTAAGGGAGAGTAGGAAATATTAAGAGAGAAGATGTAAGCCTACAGTTTTTCCATATAAAGTAAAAATATTATACAGGTTAGTGTAAGCTCCCCAAAATTGGACTACTCAAAAGTAGAATTTTTAATTAAAAGTTCATTATTATATGTATGAGAATGTTGACTTGTTGGAAACTCTTTTCGAGTTTTCAATAAATCAACATTCTTTAGTTTGAATAGAATTGGGGATAATCCTCCTAGGCTATCATGAGGTCGTTTGTTGTTGTAGTCATGAATAAAAATATCTGTCACCTCTCTAACTTCATTAAGATCTTCAAACAAATATGCATCTAGTACATGTCGTCGGTATGTTCCGTTAAAGCGTTCAATATATGCATTCTGAGTTGGTTTGCCTGGTTGTATATAATGAAAATCGATGTGATGCATCTCACTCCACTCTTTAGTTAATCCGGCAATAAACTCCGGACCATTATCCATTCTTATTGTGCAAGGCTTTGTTCTTTGGTTAATAAGTCTGTTTAATACCCAAACAACAGCATTGCTTTTTAATGAATGATCAATTTCAATATGTAAAACTTCACGATTGTAATCATCTATCACATTAAAGGTTTTAAACTTTCTTCCATTTATAAGGGCATCATGCATAAAATCAATAGACCAGGTGTGATTGATGTATGCAGGAACTACAAGTGTTTCTTTAGTTCTAGCAGGCAAACGTCTCTTGCCTTTTCTTCTTAGGTTTAATTTCATCGCTTTATAAATTCTATGTACACGTTTATGATTCCAAATATTTCCTTCTAATCTAATTCGTCCGTATGCCTTCCAAAAACCCTCTCGTGGATGTTCATCGGCCTTTAAGCGTAATTCATCCATAACTTTTTTATCGTCTTTCTTGGTTTTATAATAGATGCTTGATTTTCCCAAGTTAAGGATCCTGCACGCCCTGCTGATGCGGTAATTACCACTGCTGCATATTTCAGTTGCTATTTGTTTTTTAACGCAAGGCTTTAGAGCTTTTTTTCAATGATCTCCTTTGCCAACTTTAAATCGAGCGCAAGTTCAGCATACATATGCTTTAAGCGCCTGTTTTCTTCTTCCAGGGATTTCATCTTTCTTAACTCATCAGAGCTCATGCCTCCATAACGCTGTCGCCATTTATAAAACGCAGCTTTGCTAACGCCATGTGTTCTTACAATTTCTTCTAATGGTTTGCCGGTATCAAACTCTTTGAGGATAGCAGCAATTTGTTCGGGGGTGAATCGTTTTTTCTTCATTTTGCTTAGGTTAATTTATTAGTTTTTTTTCTACTAACAAATAGTCCTAATTTTGGGGGAGCTTACATTAGCATTGCCAGGTTGCTTAATAATTAAAGCTCCTTGTGTCACGCTTTGATGTCCAAATAATACGATGACGGGGTTTTCAGATCCTAATTTTGTTTTAAAACTTAACGATGGCATTTTTTACGAATTCTGGGAAGATTATTTCAATAGTCTTTTAATTCATAACGTTTTCGAAGCACGTGAACTTTACGGCTAATGGCCAGCTCTATATTTGAGCCGACTTGCGCAGCAAATTTTGCTTGCTTGGTGTTGGGCGCTTTGCTTTTCTTTCTTTAAGTTGTCTGATGAATAAACTTAGTCCTAGTTCTTCGTCTTTTGTCAGAGGCTTTGGGTCAATGAATATTTCTAAGTCATCTAAAATTTCTTTCTTTTTCATAACTTGTACTTATTTAAGAGGTTTAATGCAGCTTTTGTGTCAAGAACTAAAAGGTGTCCACCGTAATGAATTGCACCAAGTTTTTTTACATAGTGGTCAATGAGAATTGTTTTTGCTCGAAATGATACATATCCATCTGTACCATGTTGAAAAGATAGTTTACATGCGAATGCTACTAAATTACCGGCAACGCCACTATAAACTTTATTTTTACCCATGTTGAATGGCGCATTTTCAACTAAATGCATATAAACATTGTCGGGTGTCACTGCTAAACTAACTAGACCCTAAACAACCTCTGTGTTATTAGTAATTGTCAACTTATAAACGTCGCGGTCTGGTTTTAAGAATTCGGATTTCCAGTCAAAATTCCAACCATTTTTTTTTGTAATTGTCTTGAGGTCGTTTTTTGTTAATGGAAGTACGTCCGTAGGAAAACTGTCCGAAGTAATAACATTTTCGATTGAATTTGTTAATTTGTCGATTTCAATGTCTATAAGATATGTTGTACTTTTCACGAAATGAAGATACTAAAAAGATGAGAGATTTCAAATTGACAATTGTCTTCAGTCCACTAAGCATTGCGCCCAACTAGTTCGTCCAGCATTTATGGTACGAATTATTGGGTTTTCACCAAGCGGAAGGTAAACTATTTGCCGCGGTTAAACAGGCATTTGTGAAATCTACCGAACAAACTAATCTTAATAATGTGAAGGAGTTTTTGTCTACAAATGGTTTTATAAACAAAAAGGAAAATGACTATTACCACCCTGGTCTGGGATTAATTTTTGAGGATCTGCACGACGAAAATGTTTTAACAGATGAGGGTCTTTGCAGTTTATAGATACGGTGTTTTTTCTGACGCCCTCATTTTATGAGAAGGATTAGATCCACGCTAACTCCGTCTGAATCTTTCAAAGGGGCATCCCCTTGAGGAGAAGACGTCGCAGGACGCTCTGCCGAACAGAGTAAATTATTTAAACCAGCCGCTATACATCAAATAATTATTCGCAATACGATCTATTTCGCCGTGAATTAATTCTTCTGAAATATCTTTTACTTTTTTTGCAGGTACACCAGCAAAAATACAGCCACTCGGAACTTTTGTGCCTTCGGTTACAACAGCACCTGCCGCAATTATAGTATTGCTGCCTATTTCGCAATTATCCATAACGATGGCGCCCATGCCAATCAACACATTGTCGTGCACTTTGCAACCGTGGACAATGGCATTGTGTCCGATAGAAACATTATTTCCAAGATCTACTTTTGTTTTTTGGTAAGTGCAATGAATCACCGCACCATCTTGAATGTTTACTTTATTTCCAATTCGAATACTATTTACATCACCTCGCACTACGGCATTAAACCAAACGCTGCAATCGTTGCCCATTACAACATCTCCAACAATGGTAGCATTCGGAGCCACAAAACAATTTTCCCCTAATTTTGGGGAGATTCCTTTTACTGGTAAAATTAAGCCCATATTATTTTTTACATACCAGGCAACAATCCTGTTGCAGCCTTTTTCATTTCTGATTCATTCACTTTACTTGCTTCCGTAATTGCCTTATTTATAGTGACTAATAGTTGTTTTTGAAGTTCCAATTTATCACCATGTTGCAAGGTGTCTGAAATCTTAATGTTTTTAATTTCTCTGTTTCCAGTAATTTCAATCTTAATATCGCCACCAGCACCTTCTGTGGAAATGACAACCTCATCTAATTTACTTTTGATCTCCTCAGCTCTTTGCTTCATTTCTTGAAGTTTGCCCATCATGTCTCCAATTTTTCCGAACATCTTTTTCTTATTTAAAATTTATATTTAAAGCTCCCTCTGTAAAATTATAAAAGGCTCCATTGCTGGTATCGGTCATGCAACTAAAAGTGCCGATAAATTTATTAACAGCGCCATTCGCAGATGTATCCGTTTCTGTGAGTTTTAAAGTGCCTCTGCCTCTAAAATACCTTCCGTCTTTTTCGTACGTAAACGAAGGGTTAGCAAAGGGAACAAGAGAGTATGTGCCTGGAGCCAAAAAACCAGAAAAACTAAAAATAACCCTATTGCTTGTTCCTTCAAAAAAATTAATACCACCCAAACCACCGCTCGAATAACTGTTTCCGCAACTGCTACAACTAAAATCAGTTCCGTTAATTTTTACGCTAATTTGATTTACGACCGGAACTGGCGTCGGTTCCGGATCTTTTTTCTTTTTGCACCCAATTAAAAAAAGAAGTGCTGCAAAAACAAGAATAGTTTTTTTCATGATAGATGAGATTTAGGAATTAAGCAAACCGGAATTGGTTCTATTTTATGTTTATTAGCTCGATTACGAGAAGTATATATTTCCATTACATGTTTTTGTCTTGCGTCTAAAGCATAGTTTTCATTATTCTCGCAATACTCCATCGCCCACTCTAATTCAGGATAAGTAGCACCAATTTGATCTTCATCGGTTCTTCCATCGGCAAAGAGTCCATCTGTAGGTCGCGCATCTTGTATACTTGAAACAACCTTGAGTTCTTTTGCAAGAGCGTAAACCTGACTTTTTGTAAGGTCTGCAATAGGACTAAGATCAACCCCGCCATCTCCATACTTAGTGAAAAATCCAATACCGAAATCTTCAATTTTATTTCCTGTTCCTGCCACCAATAAACGATAACGCGTAGCAAAAGCATACAGGGTGGTCATGCGTATACGGGCTCTGGTATTTGCCATCACTAAAAAATCTTGAATATCTGGTTTTAAAGTCTCTTCAAAACTTTCAAGTACCTTACTAAGATCAACCTTATCAGACTCAACATTTTTAAAATTACTGGTAAGCCATTCAATATGTTCGTTACTTCTTTCGAATTCGGTTTTAAATTGTCTGATGGGCATATTTAAAGCAATGACTTTTTTACCTGTCATGGCGCATAAAGTGGAAGTAACCGCGCTGTCTATTCCACCAGAAATACCGATAACGAACCCTTCTGTTTTTGATTGTTCAGAATAGTTTTTAAGCCAGTTTACAATATGTTCAATTGTTTTTTTAGAATCCATTAACGCGATGATGTTGGTAAAGTTAAGCTTTTGCTTGGGTAAATATTTGGTAAAGATACTTAAATTTGATTGTGGATTTACGCTCGATTCAGTACCAAAAAAACTCGGAAATATTGAAAAAATATTTGCCAGAACAGAGTGTGGAACAAATTGCCGAATGGATCATTAAATACGATTTTAAACTTAAAATAAAAAAAGAGCGCAGTACACGACTTGGTGATTACACGTCACCTCACGGCGGCCTCAATCACACCATCACCATCAATCACAATTTAAACAAGTATGCTTTTTTAATTACGCTTGTACATGAAATTGCTCACTTAGTAACATACAACCAATTTAAAAACTCTGTCAATCCCCATGGGAAAGAGTGGAAACAAAATTTTCAAACATTAATTCAACCTTTTTTAACGCTTGATATTTTTCCTTTGGAAGTTTTTGCTGCCTTAAGAAAATACATGCAAAACCCAGCCGCATCAAGTTGTTCAGATCTTCACTTATTAAGGACTTTAAAACTGCATGATGAAAGTTCGGATACTGTGTTTTTAGAATATCTTCCTAAAGATGCTTTGTTTTTATTTAATGGCTCAAGAATATTTCAAAAAGGAGAAAAAATTAGAAAAAGATTTAAGTGCAAAGAAATAAGCACTGGAGCCGTTTATCTTTTTAATCCTTTAGCCGAAGTCGAATTTTTTGAGGCGTCTAACGCACAATCAGCTGGGTAGCCAAAACAATATTCGATTTATTGGTTTGTTTACCTGATATTATATCCAAAAGAAGTGCAGAAGAGTTTTTTCCAATATCTTCAATAGGCTGAGAAACTGAAACTACTTTTTTGTCTGTTATATTAAAAAGTTCGATATCATCGAAACAGGCAATCTCAACATTCGAAAATTTTGAAAACTCCTTTTTCCTAAGCGCTTTTAATATAGAAACGGCGATGTGGTTATTTAGAGCGTAGATTGCATCAATATCTTGGTCTGTTTCCAACAATTCCATTAAACTTCGCTCAACATCGTCATTAATGTGATCGAAGGTAATTGACTTAACTAACTTCTCATCCTTTTTCAAACTATTTTTTGTAAGCGAAGCGTTATAACCGTTAATCCGATCTTCAATGGTACTCAAATACAAAGGCGTAATGGCAAAACATGCTATTTTTTTACACCCTTTTTTTACCAGGTGATTTATTATTTCTACAGATCCGCCGTAATTATCAATAACAACATAATTGGCGTTAAAAAGGGGAACAACCCTATCAATAAAAACGATTGGCATTTTCGAGAAACGCGCTTGGTCGTAAAAAGCAGAATTTTTAAATGTAGATGCAACAATTAATCCGTCAACGCCTTGTTGATTTATCATCATCTCAACTAAAAGCTTTTCCCTTTCCTCACTTTCATCGGTGCTACAAACCATTAAATTATATTCACTTTCAAATAAAACACTTTCAATATTTTTTGCAATAGTAGAATAAAATGGATTGGAGATATCTGTAACAATTAACCCAATAAAATAACTTTTACCGGTTCGCAACGATTTAGCAAACTTGTTAGGAGTATAGTTTAACTTCGCAATTGCGTCCAAAACCGTTGCTTGCGTTTTTTTACTAATTCCATATTGATTCCCTTTTCCATTTAAAACCATTGAAATAAGGGTCTTTGAATAACCTAATTTTTTCGACAAATCCTCTAACTGAAGTCTTCTCATAAATGTGTTTACTTTTTGGGGCAATTACTTTGGTTTTGCAGTACTAACTGGCGCAAAATTTTAGCTAAGATATTGATTTCTTTATCTTATTAAAAGGATTTAGATATTATTCTTTGAGAACATGCCAAAAACACAATTTTGGTAAATAAAGCCCTTAAAATGGTGTATAAAACACTGATTTTGATTTTTTTAAATTAATTTGGGCTTTAGGCGATATGATTTACAGCTTTCATTACATTTATCACATGAAAGTTTCTAAAATTGCTGAGAATATTATTGGCTCCGAAATTATTAAACTCGCTGCTGAGGTAAATGAAAAAATTAAACAAGGTGAGAAAATCTTTAATCTCACTATTGGAGATTTTAATCCGAAAGAATTTCCGATTCCTTCAGAATTAAAACAATATATTCTTGAAGAATACACCAATGATCAAACCAACTACCCGGCCGCAGACGGCATGCTGGAGTTAAGGCAAGCCGTTAGCAAACTTTTAAAAGAACGCGCAGGGCTTGATTACAAAACAGATGAGATCTTAATTGCCGGTGGTGCAAGACCAGTTATTTATTGCATATTCAAGGCTCTAGTGGATCCAGAAGACACAGTGTTATTTGCGACTCCATCGTGGAATAACAATCATTACACCTACTTAAATGGAGCAAAATCTATTGTGATTGAAGTAAGTCCTGAGCAAAATTTTATGCCAACAGCAGCCGACATTAAACCGCATATTGAAAAAATATCGTTTATCGCATTGTGTTCTCCGCAAAACCCAACAGGGACGGTATTTACAAAAAAGGGACTTGAAGAAATTTGCGATCTTGTTTTAGAAGAAAATAAAAAAAGGCCTGCTTCACAAAAACCGGTTTACCTGATGTATGATCAAATTTATTGGGCCCTTACACAAGATAACATCAAACATTATGACCCAGTTTCACTTAGACCAGAAATGAAAAACTATACCGTTTTTGTGGACGGCGTTTCAAAATCTTTGTCTGCTACAGGAGTGCGTGTGGGATGGAGTATGGGTCCAAAATTTATTATTGATAAAATGAAATCCATTCTTACACACGTGGGAGCCTGGGCGCCAAAAGCCGAGCAGCTGGCCTGTGCTAGATATATATCAGAATTGGATAAGTACGATACATTTATTAATGCACAAAAGAAAAAAATTAATGCGCGATTAGATGGGCTTTACCAAGGCCTAATGCAATTAAAAAAAGAAGGCTTTCAGGTGGATGCAATTAGTCCGCAAGCCGCTATATACTTGACAGTGCAATTTGCTTTGCATGGACAAAAAACCAATGACGGAAAAACGCTTGAAACAACCAAAGACGTTACCAAATATTTATTAGATGAAGCCAAACTTGCCATTGTGCCATTTTATGCCTTCGGGTCTGCTGATACTTCAAACTGGTATCGACTTTCTGTAGGGACTTGTAAACTTGAAGACGTTGAGCCTATTATTACTAATCTTAGAAATGCATTGTCGAGACTGAAGGTTTTACAAGAACTTTCGAAACAATAAAAATAAAAATCAGGTTTCAACTAGTATTTGGTTACTTTGCACTAAATGAAAACTTACAAAAATCTTTCAGGTACTTCAGGAGTTGTTGCCTATGAAATTGGCAAAACCTATATCAAAATTAAATTTGATGGTGAATCGGGTATTTATACGTTTGATTATAAAAGACCGGGGAAACAATTGGTAGAGCAAATGAAACTTCATGCTGCCAAGGGTCAAGGGCTTGGCTCTTTTATCAGTGATAAAGTTGGCGCAAATTTTTCATCAAAAAAGTAAGATGAAAAAATTAAGCGGATATCTCTTATTAATTATTGGCATCATTTTAATTCTTATTTCAATTGTTGCCTTAGTTCGTGCCTTTGATGTTTTTACCTCTTTAGATTCAACAGCCGAAAGCATTGGGTATACATTAGGCAGTATTATATTCCCTTTGTTATTAACCGTTTTAGGCAGGTGGGTGTTTAGAAAAGGAAAAGGGTTGATAAAAGAAAAGCCTCCTACACCTTAGCTGATGCATCGCTCCCGATTGCGATTTTTGTTCAATAAAACGATTCTAAAAACGTATCTTTACGCCCCATGCGCGTATTACTTACCACTTTAAATGCCAAATACATTCACACGAATTTAGCCATTCGTTTGTTGTACGAATTAAACCAAAATCACGACGGACTTGAGTGGAAAGAATTTACTATTAAAGAACCAAAAGATGATGTAGCTGAACAGTGCAGTGTGTTTAATGTAGTTGCTTTTAGCTGTTACATCTGGAACATTAGCCAAACTCTTGAAGTCTGCAAAAAAATCAAAGCCATAAATCCAAACATTAAAATTTTGTTAGGTGGACCTGAAGTGAGTTATGAATACGAAAAAGTAATCGCAAAAGATTTTATTGATTATATAATTGTTGGAGAAGGCGAAACGGGTTTTGCTGAATTTCTAAAAAACTTCCCTAATGTCGACCAAGTTCCAAATCTGGTAAGAAAAAATAAGGAACAAATAATTGCAAATCCAACGGCTCCCATGTTTGATTTAAAAAATTATTCTGAGAGCATGCCTTATCGGTTCGATAAACCTGAAGAACTTTTAAATAAGGTATTATACATTGAAACATCAAGAGGCTGTCCGTATAAATGCGAATTTTGTTTAGCGAGTCTCGATAACAAAGTACGTTATTTACCAGACGCGAGTATTAAGGCAACGCTCCTTTACATGATGCAACATGGAAAGGTGATTAAGTTTTTAGACCGAACCTTTAATATTAAACGTGATTTTACGCTTGATATATTTAAATTTATTTTAGAACACCATCGACCAGAAAATGTTTTTCAATTTGAAATAACGGCAGACATTCTTCATCCGGATATTATTCAATTTATTCACGACAATGTTCCAAAAGATTTATTTCGTTTCGAAATTGGTATTCAAACCGTAAATCAAAAAGCTAATTTAGAAGTTAGTCGCAAACAAAGTTTTGAAAAAACAAAGAGTATTATTAAACAGCTGGATTATAAGGTGGAGATGCACCTTGATTTGATTGTAGGTTTGCCTTTGGATTATTGGGAGGATATTAAATACAGTATTGAAGAAACCTTTAAATTATTTGCGCCTGAAATGCAATTGGGATTTCTTAAATTTCTCAAAGGTACCACGATGCGGAATAAAGAACAACATGAGTTTGTTTACGATCCTGAACCGCCTTACCAAATTATTCAAAGCAAATATTTAAGTAAGGAACAATTAGCAGATATTGTAAAACTCGAAAACGCTTTGGAAATTTATTGGAATAGTAAAAAAGCCACACACACATTGAGGTATGTTGCAAACCGCTACAGTATTTTTGATTTTTTATTAGGGCTCGGAAAATATTTTGGAACCATTCGTGATTACCACAAATACTCTTTAAATGATGTTTTTGAAATTGTTACTGCTTATGCGGAAAAAGAATATCCCAGCGACATTGTTTTAAAACAGCTGATTGCGATTGACTATTATCTGCATTTCAAGGTAAAGCCACAAGTTTTGTTTTTGGAAGAAATTGCAAGACCAGAAAGGAATAAATTGATTGAACATTTAAAACTCAATCATCATAAATTAAGATTTACAATCATTGAAATAAATTTTGATTTCAATCACTTTGTTGACACCGGAATTATTCAAGAAGGCAAACACCATTTTATAGCCTCTTATAATGGAACAAACAAAGCGCAAATCGTAAACCAAACAGCACTATTGGTTTCTATTTAATTAGAACCAGGTGTTATTGTGCTGGTGAAAAAATAACAATTCTGTAATTTGCATCGAGTGGTCTAGAAGGCTCGCCGCCATGAATATGCGAAGTATTTAATTTAATTAAGTTCTCGGAAATACTGTACTGAGTAAAAATATAATTCTTACCATAAGGCAAAGCATTCCATTGATCATTGAGGTCAAGGTATACTTTAACTTCTCCCTTTTCAATAACGTCTTTCGAAATTTCACCCACGTAGATTGTTGTTTCCCAGGAAAAGGTATTACTCTTAAATGTCCAGGAAAAAGTACTAACCTTTATAGGATTAATATTTATTTGTGTTAAATTACCTGCCTTCCCGGGCGTACCTGGATCTCCCTGTGGCCCCGCTACATATTTTTTACAGGCAGTAAACATAAATAAAAGCACCAAAATGGAAATTGGAATAATTGTTCGTGCTGATCTTATAGTGTACATAGCCTTAATTTATTTTTAGGTTGTATTTTTTTATTTGCATTCCTATTTGAACTCGCTTGAGTTCTTAACTCCCTGAAAGAACAACTATGCGGTATTGTGATGTAACAGGTCTCAAAGGTAATCCACCATGAATATCAACAAATTCCAAATTTACTTTACCCACCACAAAACCAAATTGTGTGAATAAATCTCCTTGAGTAAAGGGTAACTCCCACCAAGACTCATCTCTCAATACATAAGCCTTTACAACACCCTTATCCACAATATCCTGTGTAACCAGTGACGAAGAGATACTATACACCCAAGCTGAAGAATCAGCATTAGCCTTCCAATGAGTTGT
The DNA here is from genome assembly GCF_029625215.1 of Aurantibacillus circumpalustris. Taxonomy (GTDB): domain Bacteria; phylum Bacteroidota; class Bacteroidia; order B-17B0; family Aurantibacillaceae; genus Aurantibacillus; species Aurantibacillus circumpalustris. Next base: position 1,610,940 of record NZ_CP121197.1, on the reverse strand, counting down.
AGCAATCGTAAAAATTGCACTATTACTTATAGTAGCGTTTCCACCCCCACCCGGATCACCAGGCGCACCCTTTGGTCCGGGAATTTCTTCTTTTTTACACGATGTTAAAATCAAACAAAAAAACACGGTGCTTAAAATAAAAAACCTTGTTAAAATTGCAGTGTGTTTCATAAGAAGATTTTAAATTAATTTGTGCTAAGTAAAGCAATTATTGTACCAAAAATGAAAAATTAACAAACTGAATCGTTATTCGGAAGGATTTTAGTAACCTTACTTTTATATTTGAAAATTAATTTTATAACATGAAAAAAGACGCGAGAATAGATGCATACATAACAAAGTCTGCCAATTTTGCAAAACCCATTCTCATTCATTTCCGCATGCTCGTCCACAAGGCCTGTCCCTTAGTTGAAGAAACTGTTAAATGGGGTTTTCCACACTTTGATTACCAAAATGGTCCCTTGTGCGGCATTGCTTCATTTAAACAGCACTGTGCTATTGGTTTCTGGAAAGCCGCTCTGATGAAAGATTCAAAAACGCTTATTGGGATGGCTAAAACCGAAAAGGCTATGGGGCATTTAGGTAGAATCACTTCTTTAAAAGACCTTCCAAAAGACTCTGTATTGATCAAGTACATAAAAAACGCCATGAAGCTTAATGAGCAAGGCATTAAATTATCCCCTAAAACAAAACAAGCAAAAACGAAAGAACTTATTATTCCTGATTATTTTACAAAGACCCTTGGCAAAAACAAAAAAGCATTAAAAACATTTGAAGCTTTTAGCCCGACCAATAAAAAAGAATACGTGCTTTGGGTTACAGAAGCCAAAACGGAAGAAACCCGAAATACAAGACTCGCAACCGCCATAGAATGGATGAGTGAAGGAAAAATACGCAATTGGAAATACGTAAAAAAATAAGAATACTGTTTTTAGTTCAAACATCCAGAGCCAATAATAATGAATAAAAATAAAATCAAAAAGATAGAGGAGTTTTTTTCTAACACAGACTTTTCCAGCGAGCATAATGATAGAAGGGAATTCGAAAACTGCGAATTTAAAACTTGTACATTTCATGATCTATCACATTTGATTTTTAGGGACTGTGTTTTTAAAAATACAAACCTCAGTAACTTAAAGACTAACCAATCTATTTTCCAAAACTGTTGGTTTATAGATTGTAAATTACTTGGATTGAATTTTGCAAACGCTAAAGATTTTGGATTTGAAGTCCATTTTGAAAATTGCAATTTAGATTATGCCTCTTTCGACAAAAAGAAAATGAATAGCAGTACTTTTAAAGCCTGCAAAATTCATAATGGAAACTTTACGCAGGCAGATCTTTCAAAAAGCAAGCTTGATAATTGTGATTTCTATGAGGCCTTGTTTTCAAATACAAATTTAAGCGGTGTTGATTTAAGAAGCTGTCATAATTTTATTATAGACCCCGAATTAAATAAAATTAGAAGAGCGAAATTTATGCTTAGCAGCTTGCCGTCATTACTTCAGCGTTATGAAATTATTGTCGAAAATTCTTAAACTTTCCAACCTCCTTTTTACTAAATTAGCTTTATGAAAAACAATCGCTTCTTTTTATTTACGGCATTAACTATTGTTATGATGTCACTAATTATTGCTTGTGCAAAAGAAACGAACGAACCTGAAGAAGAACCGCCTGTTGCCTCACAAGTTAAATTTACCTGGTCAATAAATGGAGGATCCACAATTGATGCAAGCGACGGTTACTGTATTTCTGCTTACAACGAGATTATAGCTATAAAAACAGGTGCTACAGCAATTGATATTATTTTAGAAGATCTAAACAAGGGCTCGCACGCGATTTCTCCAGCAAATGGCATTACTTTAGAGTACAATAATGGCTCTGCAAACTTTAACGGCAAATCAGGCTCTGTAACCATAACAGAAAATTCGGGAACTACACTTGCAGGAACTTTTAACTGTTCTTTAGATGGAAACGGAGGCTCACTTACAGGGCAGTTTAGCAATCTTCCTAAAAAATAAAGCTCTAATTTTTATCTTAATTAACATTAGTTTTGTCAATTAATACTGAACTTTAGACAACAAAAATTGTTTTAAAAACGTGTCAGGATATAGATTCAAAAATTTTCTAGCCGATCCAAAATCTAAGTTTGATGAATTGTTTACTATTTTTAAACAGCTCATAACGCATACTAGTGGAGATGTTGAAGAGGCGCTTGATTGGTTTAAACAACTTGACAAAGAATACGAGCTTACCAACAACGATTATACCTTTGATGATTTTGTGAACGATTTAAAAAAGCGTGGTTACCTGAAAGAAAAAAAAGATGGGACAGGTGGTTTATCGATTACACCAAAAACGGAACAAGCTATTCGTTCCAATGCACTAGAACACATTTTCGGGAAACTAAAAAAGGGCGCGCCAGGAAACCACAAAACAAAGTTTACTGGTAAAAATGGTGAAGAAATAAGCATGGATTTGAGAGCTTATGAATTTGGTGATTCCCCGCAAAGTATTTCAATGATTGAATCGTTGAAGCAGGCGCAGATTAATCACGGCCTTGATAATTTTCATCTTACTGAAAATGATCTTTTGGTGGGCGAACAAGAATTTAAAACACAAACAGCAACTGTTTTAATGATTGACATTAGCCATAGCATGATACTTTATGGAGAAGATAGAATTACTCCTGCAAAAATGGTAGCAATGGCTATGGCCGAAATGGTAAAACGAAATTATCCTAAAGACAGTCTTGATATCATTGTTTTTGGAGATGATGCCTGGCCAATTCAGTTGAAAGATCTTCCTTATTTACAAGTGGGTCCTTATCACACGAATACGGTTGCAGGGCTTGAACTAGCCATGTCGATTCTTAGAAAAAAGAAAGCCACTAACAAACATATTTTTATGATCACAGATGGTAAGCCGTCTTGTATAAAAGAAAATGGAACCTACTATAAAAACAGTAATGGCTTAGATCGTCGCATTGTAAATAAATGTTTAACACTTGCTGCTTCTTGTAAACGAAGCAAAATTGAAGTAACTACTTTTATGGTTGCAAGCGATAATTATTTAAAAAGTTTTATAGATGAATTTACAGAAGCCAATCAAGGAAAAGCTTATTTTACAGGACTTAAAGGACTTGGTGAAATGATTTTTAGAGATTATACAAATAAAAAGAGTAAAAAAATTTAATCGTCTTAAACGGGTAACACGAAATAAAAAATTAGGCTATGAGTCAACCAAAAATAAAAACGCTTGGAGAATTAAAAAAATCGGGATACAAATTTTTAAGTATTAAAGATGAGTTACGCGAAAATCTAATCACCAAACTTAAAAAGAACGAAGAAATTTTTGAAGGTATTTTCGGTTACGAAGAAACCGTAATACCTGAATTGCAGCGCGCCATTTTAAGCCGTCACAATATTTTGTTTTTAGGATTAAGAGGTCAGGCCAAAACAAAAATGGCAAGGCAATTGGTGAATTTACTCGATGAATACATTCCGGTTATTGCCGGAAGTCCTTTAAACGACGACCCTTTGCAGCCCATCTCTAATTTTGCGAAAAAACTTATTGCAGAGAAAAAAGATGAAACACCAATAAGCTGGATACACAGAGCCGATCGTTTCGCAGAAAAACTCGCAACACCCGATGTAAGTGTAGCTGATTTAATTGGTGATCTTGATCCTATTAAAGCTGCTAATTTAAAATTGTCTTTTTCAGACGAAAACGTGATTCATTACGGACTCATTCCGCGCAGTAACCGTTTTATTTTTGTTATTAATGAACTTCCCGATTTACAGGCGCGTCTGCAAGTTGCACTATTTAATATTTTGCAAGAAGGCGATGTGCAGATAAGAGGTTTTAATTTGAGAATTCCTTTAGATCTTCAATTTGTATTCACCGCCAATCCAGAAGATTATACCAATCGTGGAAGCATTGTAACCCCATTAAAAGACAGAATTGGTTCACAGATATTGACCCATTATCCAAAATCAGTTGAATATTCTAAACAAATTACGCAGGATCAAGCACGTTTAAATAAGGAGCAACAAAAAATTGAAGTTCCTGAAATTCTAAAAAACCTTGTTGAACAAATAGCTATTGAAGCGAGAACCAGTGAGTTTGTGGATTCAAAAAGTGGTGTGAGTGCACGTTTAACAATAAGTGCTTACGAGAGTTTAATTAGTACTGCGGAATTACGTTTCTTAAACAATAAACAACCTTACACTTTTGCACGTATCAGCGACCTTTATGGTGCTATTCCTGCCATAAACGGAAAAATTGAGTTGGTGTATGAAGGCGAACAAGAAGGTCCCGCCGTGATTGCGCAAAATTTAATTAGCCTAGCCATTCGCAATTTATTTATTCAGTTATTTCCTGATCCTGCAAAACTAAAACGTAAAAAAGAAGCTTCTGAATACACCGAAATCGTAGAATGGTTTTCGCAAAATAATATACTCGACTTACTTGATAAAGAAAAAGACGAGGTGTATACTTCGGCATTAAATTTTGTAGAAGGATTGGAAGAACTTGTATCGAAATACTACCCTAAACTAAAAGGTGCCGAAAAAATTACTCTTATGGAATTCGTTCTTCACGGCTTAGCAGAACATTCTCTGCTTAGCAAAAACAAGCTGGTGGAAGGTGTAAGTTTCAAAGATTATTTTGGATCCTTAATGAATCAAAATTTAAATTTTGATAAAGAGGATAATTTCTAGAATAAATATTCTTTCAAATTATTTTAATAAGGAAAAGAAATTTTTCTGATTGAGTTTATCGCGAAAAGCCAACAGATTTACTTGACTTAAAACTGTTTTTAAGTCCGAGCATTTTAATAGCCGTAACTGCGGCTTCATCGCCTTTGTTGCCGTGCTTTCCTCCTGCTCTATCAATAGCTTGTTGTTGATTATTAGGTGTAAGCACACCAAAAATAACAGGGATATTGTATTTTATATTTAAGTCTGTAATGCCTTTGGCCACTGCATCACAAATAAAATCAAAATGACGTGTTTCGCCCTGAATAACACAGCCTAAGCAAATTATAGCATCTACATTTGAATACTCTGCTAAGTATTGTGCACCTAAGGTTAGCTCAAAACTACCTGGGACTTCTTTAATAATAATGTTTTCGCTAAGGGCGCCATTCTGTACGAGTGTTTTTACGGCGCCATCTTTTAAAGCATTGGTGATTTCGTAATTCCATTCAGAATAAACGACACCAAACTTGAACGTTTTCGCATCCGGAATATTACTTCCTTCTACATCCGATAAATTTTTATTTACACTGCTCATCTTATTCTAAACTAAAAAGTCTGCGTAAAAGCAGACTTCTTATTATTATTTTAATGATTATTATAGATTTCCTTCAGCTTTTACTTTAGCGATATTTTTATCAATATCCTGAGCTTCAGCAGATTTAGGAAATTCCTTTCTAATTCTTTCGTAATTATTTAAGGCTTCAGAAAAATTTCCATTTAATTCATTTGCAAATCCAGCTTTCTTCAAATAAAGTGGGCTAGTAAATCCATTCTCGCTTTTGTTTGCGGCTTTTGAATAATACTTTACAGCTTCGTCTATGCGATTTAATTCCATGTTACAATCGCCAATAGCACCAATTGCAATCGGAGCAATTGTAGCATCATTACCATCGTATTTTCCTAAAAACTCAATTGCTTTCTCAAAGTTACCGGTACGTAAATAACAAATACCGGCATAATAATTTGCAAGGCTTCCTGTTTTAGTCATGCTATATTCTTCAGCGATTTGTTCAAAGCCTTTCATTTGTTTTTGACCATCCGCAGACATTACCATAGCACCACCTTTAACTGCCATATTAAAACTGTCCCTTTGAAAAAGGTTTTCAGCCCAAAAAATTTCGTTAACCGCTTCCTTTTCTTGTTCAGGTAAATAATATAATTTGAAAAAGCAAAATGCTCCAATTAGCACTAAAAGTCCACCACCTAAGTAGGTAACCATCTTCTTATTTTGCTCATAAAACAACTGAATCCCTTGTAAGCTTGGGTCAATTGGTCGTTTTGTTTCAACTGTTTCTTCTACTTGATTTTGTTCGTTATTATCAACAGTAGTTTCTTCTTTTAAATCAGCCATTTGTACTTAAAAATTAGTCTGCGAAGATAGCACTTTTTCTGTTAAATCAGAATTTGGATACCCTAAAGCGTTAAAAAATAAGCGTATTTTTGTAAAAATCATGTTTTTAAAGCAATTATCTCTCATAAACTTCAAAAATCACTCAGAATTTGAGGCAAAATTCTCTGAAAAGATCAACTGTTTTGTGGGAAATAATGGCATTGGGAAAACCAATCTCTTAGACGCTATTCATTACCTGTCGTTTTGTAAGAGCTTTTTTACTGCTATTGATAGCCAGAACATAAAACACAACGAGGGTTTTTTTGTAATCCAGGGCTTTTTTGATAAAGTTGGGGAACAAAGTGAGGTTTATTGCGGTATAAAACGGAATCAAAAAAAAATATTCAAGAAAAATAAAAAGGAATACGATCGTTTAAGTGAACATATTGGTCAATTTCCATTAGTAATGATTTCGCCAAGTGATTCTGATCTTATTAACGACAGCAGTGAAGCAAGACGTAAATTTTTGGATGGAATTATTTCTCAATACGATAAGGTTTACCTCGACAAACTCATTTCATACAATCAGGTTTTAAAACAGCGCAATGCCTTACTAAAACATTTTTACGAGACAAGGAGCTTTGATTCGGAAACGCTTGAAATTTGGGACGAACAGCTTGTGATGTACGGAAGAAGTATTCTAGAAATACGTATCGAATTTTTAAAACAATTTATTCCCTTATTTAATTCCTATTATAAATTTATAAGCGAAAGCAAAGAAGAAGTTGCCATACATTATGAAAATAGTTTGGGAGAAAAAGATTATAAAACAGGCCTTCTTACCACATTGGCAAGAGATAGGGCTGTTAATTATACAACTGTTGGTCCGCACAAAGATGACCTCGATTTTAAACTGAATAATTTTAGTCTTAAAAAATATGCCTCACAGGGTCAACAAAAATCTTTTTTATTGGCGCTAAAGCTTGCGCAATTTGAATTTATAAAAAACCAAAAAAATACAAAGCCCCTTTTATTATTGGATGACGTGTATGATAAACTCGATGAAGCGCGCTTTACCAAATTACTTGAAATGGTAAGTAGTGATAAATTCGGTCAGGTTTTTATTACAGATACCCACGCCGATAGAATGAATGAATTATTAAACCAAAAAAAAATAGAACACCGTATATTTATGGTGGATAATAATTTGATCAACTCCCTAACAGAACCTTCACACTAAAACCCTAAAACATGACACATATGTTAGCTACAAAAACAAAGTCACTAAATTTAAAATATACCAAAGTCTTTCTTTTGGCTCTAGTGCTACTTTGCGCGAATACGTCTTATTCACAAATTTATTTAGCGGGTACTGAAACTGAAAGTTATCCTGACTCGATAAAATTTTTAAAACTACCTGTCATTAAAAAATACTCTTTAGAAAATTACCAAGGAGACTACCTCGACTCGCTTACAGAACCAAAAGGATCTATTTTAAAAGTTAGTTTTTTAAACCCTAATCCAGGAATTTATTTCGTGCAAAAAGTAAAAGATTATTTTCTACTCTATAAAATAATGGCTGACACCCCTGATCGTTTAAAATTTAAGAGAATGGATTTTAATGGTAAAGGTAAAAATGAACTGTTAATCGATTATGAAAGAGGCGATGGACGTTTTCATTCTGCAGACAAAAATGGCCTTGAGGGTGGTTTTGCCTCTTATGAAAAAGGATTTTTAATTCTTGACTTAGATTCAATGAATATTCTTGCTCATTTCGACCATTATTTCAGTCAACAAAATTGGGTTGGCAAAGAGAAAGGCGATGCTGTTTGTCACAACTTTATTCCTGAAATTACAAAAGGCGAAATTTGTTTTAAGCAAAGCAATATTTGCAACTCAAATAAAGAAGACATAAAATTAAAAATAGAAACGCCTGCGAAGATCTGCTATAAGGTATCAGAATCTTCTTTGATGTTTAACAGGAATACTAGTAAGTAAGCTTCGTTTAAATCTTAGCGATAAATAAATTGGTGTTAGTCTTCTAAAACTCACAATTCTTAGGAGCTCTGGGAAAAGGAATTACATCGCGAATATTCGTCATACCTGTCACAAACAAGATCAAACGCTCAAATCCTAAGCCAAAACCTGCATGTGGACAAGATCCAAAACGTCTTGTATCTAAGTACCAGGAAAGTTCTTCCGTTGGAATTCCCATTTCACCCATACGGGTTTCAAGTTTATCCAAACGTTCTTCACGCTGACTTCCACCAACCATTTCGCCAATACCTGGGAATAAAATATCCATAGCAGCCACCGTTTTTCCATCGTCGTTCTGACGCATGTAAAACGATTTTATCTCTTTTGGATAATCAGTTAAGATGACTGGTTTCTTAAAATGTTTTTCTACGAGGTAACGTTCGTGTTCACTCTGAAGATCAACGCCCCATTTATCGATAAGATATTGAAACTTCTTTTTCTTATTGTGATTACTTTCACGTAAAATTTCAATTGCCTGAGTATAAGTGATTCGCTCGAATTTATTATCTAAACAAAATTTTAATTTGTCTAATAAGGTCATTTCACTTCTTTCATTCTGTGGTTTCTGTTTTTCTTCATCCTCTAAACGCTGACTTAAAAACTGAATGTCCTCCGAATTATTTTCCAAAGCGTACTTGATAACGTATTGCAGCATTTCTTCTGCTAAATCCATGTTATCCGATAAATCAGAAAAAGCTATCTCTGGTTCAATCATCCAAAATTCAGCGAGGTGACGTGCTGTATTGCTATTCTCAGCTCTAAACGTTGGACCAAAAGTATAAATATCAGAAAAAGCCATTGCTGCCAATTCTCCTTCTAGTTGACCAGAAACAGTGAGGTTGGTTGATTTACCAAAGAAATCTTGTTTGAAATCGATGTTACCGTTTTCATCCTTTGGAGGATTGGACATGTCAAGAGTGGTAACCCGAAACATTTCTCCTGCTCCCTCGGCATCACTCGCTGTTACTACGGGCGTATGAATGTATACAAACCCCTTTTCATTAAAGAATTTATGAATGGCAAACGCTAAAGTATTTCTTACACGAAATACTGCGCCGAATGTATTGGTACGAAAACGTAAATGCGCAATCTCGCGCAAAAATTCTAAACTATGTTTTTTTGGTTGCAGTGGATATTTCTCCGCATCACTATCACCAATAATTTCTACAGAAGTGGCTTTTAATTCTACAGTTTGACCTTTTCCTAAAGAAGCAACCAGCACGCCAGTTGCACTCACAGCGGCTCCGGTAGTAATACGTTTTAAAATCTCTTCCGCTGTATTTTCAAAATCGACAACAACTTGTAAATTATTATTGGTTGAACCATCGTTTAACGCGATGAAGGAATTGTTTCTAAATGTACGAACCCACCCTTTAACGGTGATGGTTTGCTCTGTTGGTGTAGTTTTTAAAATGTCTTTAATGCGTAAACGTGCCATTATCTTGTCAAAATTTAAGAAGTCAAATTTAGTAAGATTTTGGGGATAACTAGATCTCTACAGAATTATTCTTTAATACGTAAGTAGTCAACTTCTTGGATCTCATCTGCCATCTCGCCAAAATTAAGAACTAAATCCTGTATAAACAGCACTTCGGGAAACAATCTAGCCTCAATTTGTTTGACCACTTTTTTACTTCCTATGATCTGAATTTCCTCAAATAAACGGGGGTGTATAATTTTAAAATAACTCTTATTGTTTTTATACTTCCTATAAACAGGAAAGTGTATATCTTCAAGCTTCATGGCAAAAGAGTTTCTAAAATTAGTTGCAGAATTTATTCACGAAAGATACAAAGATAATGTAGAAAAACTTTGCATTGTATTACCCAACAAACGGGGCGCACTCTTTTTAAAAAACCATCTGGCTCAAACTTTTGGAAAAACAATTTGGCTACCTACAATAATTAGCGCCGAAGATTTAATTACCGAACTCAGCGGTCTAAAAACACTCGAGGAAATTGATTTAGTTTGTCATCTTTATGAAAGTTATAAAATCTGTTATGGCCCCAATGCTGAAACTTTTGACAGTTTTGCAAAATGGGGGCAATTAATTTTACAGGATTTTAATGAAATAGACCGCTACTTGGCAGACTCAGAACAACTTTATGAAAACTTAAAGGACATTAAAGTCATTGAAAACTGGAGTCTGGGCGAAGAAAATTTAAGCGAGTACCAAACAAACTATTTGCAATTTATGAATAGCCTCGGAGCTATCTATAAACATTTTTCAGCTTTTCTACTTACGAATAACTGGGGGTATCAAGGACTAGCATACAAGTATGCCGTAATCAATCAAGATACAAATACTTTTGTTGATCAATTTGACAAATTACTTTTTTGCGGTTTTAATGCATTAAATGCGGCCGAACTAAAAATATTTTACAAACTTTTTGAGCAAAAAAAAGCAGACCTTATTTGGGATGCAGATAATTACTATTTAAAAAATCCAAACCAGGAAGCGGGTTTATTTTTAAGAAATAATTTTGATTTATTTAAAGAACGAGATCCACTTTTTATACAAGATAATTTCCGAGAAAAAAAAGACATTAAAATTATTTCTGTCCCAAAACAAATTGGTCAGGCACAAGTTGTAAAACAAACACTTCAACACTTTATCGATCAAAACATTCCTTTAGATCGCGTTGCGGTTGTGTTGGCGAACGAAAAACTTTTGTGGCCCGTTTTGCAGCAGTTACCAGGTTCCATTGAGCATGTAAACATTACGATGGAATATCCTTTGAGATATACCTCTACTTATGGGTTTATTGAACTTCTCATTCAACTTCAACTAAATTTTGACAAGCAAAAAAAGGCTTACAAGACTATTTATCACAACGATTTAATTAATCTTTTTAGACAACCGATATTTTTATATTACTTAAAAGCGCGGGGACTAGATCTCAACCTTTCTTTGATTATTGGACAGATAAACGCACGGAACCTTTCTTTTATTTCCCAAAAAAATCTACAACAATTATTACAGGAAAGTTATGTTCAGGTTCAACAACTTCTACAACCTTCCAAATCAATTCAGGAATTATGCGAAACCATTCAAGGTGTTTTAAAAACCTGTATTGTTTATTTTTCAGAACAACAAAGTAGTAATCAAAACAATTTAGAACTTGAATATTTACAAATTATACTCAAAAATTTTAACCGCTTAAATGATATCCTTATACGGTATCCGCATTTTAACGACATACAATCGTTTAAACAACTTTACACACAAGTTGTAGGGAACTCCTCTGCACCTTTTATTGGTGAACCTTTGCGAGGGTTGCAAATAATGGGGGTTTTAGAAACCCGTACTCTCGATTTCGATCACATTATTTTAGTGAATGTGAACGAAGGGGTCTTACCTTCTGGAAAAACAATCAATTCTTTTATTCCTAACGATCTTAAACGGGCTTTTGGTTTGCCTTTGTATTTGGAAAAAGACGCTATTTACGCCTATCACTTTTATCGCTTGTTACAAAGGGCCAAAGATATTACCATTACTTACGATAGTGAAACAGATACCTTTGGTAAAGGTGAGAAAAGCAGATTCGTCACTCAGTTGCAATTAGAAATGAAACACTACAATTCAGAAATTACTATAACTGAAGAAGTAGCTTCTTACAAAACTTTTCCGGAAGAATTAGACAACACTATTATCATTCAAAAAAACGATGAAGTTCTAAAATCCATTCTTTCAAAAGCCACTAGCAGTGATCAGTATGGCGGGCTGTCTCCATCAGGACTTATATCCTACAAAGAATGTCAGCTGAAGTTTTATTTTCGTTACAGCACACATTTAAAAGAAACAAAAGAGGTAGAAGAAAGTGCTGAGGCAAATACCTTTGGTTCTATTTTGCATTTAAGTTTAGAAACACTTTACAAAGATTTTACCGGAAAAATAATCACTACAAACGATTTACAAGAAAAACTGAAACTAGCTGATGTTGCCGTTCAAGAAAGTTTTATTTCCTTTTTCGATAATACCGAACCCGTTGGAAAAAGTATTTTACAACAAGAAGTAATTAAAGTGTATGTAAAAAAACTCATTAACAACGATATCAAATTTATTACGGGCTTATCAGAAGAAAATCAGTTTCTTACTTTGAATAGTTTAGAAAAAGAACTTTCAGCAGCCTTGGAACTTAAGCTCAAAGACAAAACCGAAACCATTTACATTAAAGGAAAAATTGACAGAGTAGACAGTTTTGGCGGGCAAATAAGGGTTATCGATTACAAAAGTTCGGTTAAAGACACCGATAAATTTGTATTTGATGGATTTGAGAAATTATTTCAGGATAAAAACTACAACAAACAATTTCAACTTTTTATTTATGCCTGGTTACTATATAAAAACGGTACGCCCCCTGAAAAGTTGATGCCCTGCATTGTTCCCTTTAAAGTGTTTTTAGAAGAACCTAAATATGTTCTGGGAGCTAATAAAAAACCCTTTGTTTTTACGTCACAGTTTTTTGATGAATTTGAAACAGAATTAAAATTATTTATTGCTTCTATTTTTGATCAAACTCTTCCCTTCATTCAAACAGATGATGAGAAGACGCATGAGTATTGTCCGTATAATGTGATTTGTAATTTTAAGATTTAGGGCAAACTCATTTTTACCACATAGGAACATAGGATGAACGAAGCGCATAAGCATAGGGACACATAGGATTAGAATGAATTTTTTCTTTCTATGTAAACTATGTGTCTATGTGGTTAATAATTGGAAGGGTACGAAACACATTCGCTCTGTGGTTAAAGATAGCCGAACCTATTCCTCCGCCAGCACCAAATTTTCCATTCCCACCGTCATTTTCATTAAACCGAATTTGATAAAAACCTTTTCGTCTCTGATCTCTTCAACCACTCCCACTTCATTTCCATTCAAGACTTTTACTTTACTCCCAACTTTTAAAACGGGTTTAATGCGTGCGATTTTTTTCTCTGCAAAGTTACTCAGCTTGTTTTGTTTTCTTAATTCTTCCTGCTTTTTTGTTTCTGCTGTAATGCCATCAATAAAGCGTTTTATAATGACTTTTTTATCTTGTTTTTTATTCCAATCATCCATCAAACGTAAGTACTTCTGTCCGAAATCGGCCAAACGGACCAATTCAATTTTTCGTTCGCGTTCTTTGTTTATTTTTTCTTCCCAATTAGTAAATAAAGTGTGGTATTTTTCTTTGGCTATTTTCTTAAGAAACTCTTCGTGCTCCAAACGCTGCGCTTGTTCGGCCAACTTTGTTTTTTGATCCTGAACATCCGCCAGCAAACGGTTTAATTTTAATTTGTCTTTATCTACTTTTTCTTTCGCGCGATTTATCAAATGAATTGGAAATCCTATGCGCTCTGCAACTTCAAAGGTATAGCTGCTTCCAGGCTCTCCTATGCTTAAAATGTACTTTGGTTCGAGTGTCTCAATATTAAATAACATACTGGCATTGATAGCGCCATTTAATTTTTCCGCCAATAATTTTACATCTCCAAAATGCGAGGTAATAACGCCTCTGGTTTTTGAGTTCACTAAATTTTCTAAAACCGACTCTGCAATTGCGCTTCCCAACTCAGGATCGGTGCCGCTTCCAAACTCATCCATTAAAACCAACGAAGCCTCATTAATTTCATTTAAGATAGACGTCATTGATTTTAATTTAGCACTATAAGTACTCAATTCATTTTCGATACTTTGTGTATCTCCAATATCGATCAGAATTTTTTCAAAAAAACAATAGGTGCTCGTTTCTTTAACCGGAATCAACAATCCGCTTTGCAGCATCAACTGTAACAAGCCAATGGTTTTAAGAGATATTGTTTTACCTCCGGCATTTGGTCCGCTGATAACGATGATTCTATCCTTACCATTTAAATCTAAGGACATTGGAATGGTCGGTTTTCCTAATCGTTTATTCTGTATATACAAAAGTGGATGATACGCTTCCCGCGCACTTAAATTAAACCCTTCTTTAATTTCTGGCAAACAGGCTTTTAAATCGACGGCAAATTCTGACTTTGCTTTCACAAAATCCATATAGATTAAAAACTGAAAAGCGTTTTTTAAAGATTGAGAAAAAGGATTCAGCTTTGCACAAAGCTCCCTCAGTATGCGACTAATTTCTCTGTTTTCATCTATCTCTAGTTCGGCAACATCGTTATTAACACCAATGGTTACAGTCGGCTCAATAAAAATAGTTTTACCGCTTTCACTTTTACTGTGCACAAATCCCGGTACATCCGACTTATGCTCAACAAGCACTGCTAAGGTTCGGCGACCATTAAAAAAACTTTCTTCGTTTTCACGTAAAAAGCCATGTTTTCGCAATTCGTTAATGTAATTGTAAAATCGTTTATCGCTTTCACGTCGTTTTTCAACAACGAGTTTTCTGATTCGACTTAATTCCGAGGATGCATTATTTTTAACTTGTGCTTCTGAATCAATAATTCTATTTATCTCATCCACAACAAAATCAAACACTTCTAAATCTTTAACCAACTCAAATAAAAATGGAAGACTTGCTTTTTTACCTTTTAAAAAACGAATTAAAGTATTGCACACTTCAACTGTTTTTAAAACGCTTAGTAGCTGTGATTCATGCAACAATGCACCATCCAGAGCAAGGTAATTTAATTCAACTGAAATATCTTCGTGTTCAACCGAAGGAAAATACCCTTGGGCAGCAATAACTAATTTTAGTTCGTTCGTTTGATTTAATTCGGTTAGAATGTCTTTAGAATTACTTTTCGGGAAGATCTCTTCACAAAGCGTTTTGGCTTGTTTGCTGTGACATCTTTGTTGTACTAAGTTCTTTACTTTATCAAACTGAAGAAGCTCAAGGTGTTTCTTCTCAATCATTTATTTTATCGAATTACAATTTACAAAAATCTTTATAAAAAAACAATAAAGTTAATCATTTGCAGAACGTTTGAATTAGATTATTTTTGGGAAGAATAAAATTTGAACTATAATGAAAACCGAACTGATTACTAAAATGGAAGAACTGCTGTTGAAAGACGCAGGTGAAGTTGCTGCTGATGTGCGCACTCTGCAAAAAGAGTATCAAAAGCTCTGGACTTCTGAATTTGAAACGGCCAAACAATCTTTTGTAGATGAAGGTGGTAAAACCAAAGAGTTTGAATACCACAAAGGTTCTGAAGACCTTAAGTTTGAAAGTTTAGTTGAAAAATACAACAAACTAAAAAAAGAAGCGGATGCTAAAATCGCATCTGAGCAATCTAAAAACTTATTAGTTCGTCAAGAGATTATTGCGAAAATCCGTGACTTAAGTCAGGTTAGTGAAAACGTTGGTTCTGCCGTAAGAAAGCTGCAAGAGCTACAAACACAGTGGAAAGAAACCGGACCTATATCTTCACACAAATACAAGGAAATACAATCAGACTATAGCAGAGCCGTTGAAGACATTTATTACAACATCAAAATCTTCCGTGATTTACAAGAACACGATCTTAAAAAGAATTTTGAGCATAAAACCGAATTAATTGAAAAATTAAAAACAGTTCAAGCGCTTGAAAATGTTAAGGAAGCTGAACGTTTAATAAAAATTTACCGGAACGAATGGGATGAAATAGGTCCTGTTCCTAACTCAAAGTGGGAGGCATTAAAGAATGATTATAAAGTTGTTTTGGATGAAACCTATCGTAAAATAAAAGGACATTATAATTCGATGGAAGAACAAAAAGCCGCGAATTTAACTTCCAAACTTGAAATTATTGAAAAAGTAAAAGAACTCATTGAATCTGTTACTGAAGCCAAAGCAACACGTTGGAATGAAGCAACTGAAAAAATCATTGCACTTCAAGCGGATTGGAAATCGGTAGGAAGAACAACTGAAAAAGACAATGAAAAAATTTGGGCGGAATTCAGAACCCTTTGCGATACTTTCTTCGAAAAGAAAAAAGTATTCTTTTCAGGACTAAATGAAAAGTTTGCGTCCAACAGAAAAATTAAATCAGAATTAATTGCGAAAGCAGAAGCTTTAAAGAACAGTACCGACTGGCAAAAAACCGGACTTGATTTAATACGATTGCAAGACACCTGGAAGAAATATCCAAGCAATGGTGATAAAGAAGAGCCGAAATTATTTGCGCGATTCAGGAAAGCCTGCAATACATTTTTTGATGCCAAAAAAGCCCATTACGAAGATGTTGACGCGGCGTTTGAGCAAAACCTTGTGAAGAAAGAAGAGATTTTAACACGTTTAAATGAACTTAC
The DNA here is from genome assembly GCF_029625215.1 of Aurantibacillus circumpalustris. GTDB lineage: Bacteria > Bacteroidota > Bacteroidia > B-17B0 > Aurantibacillaceae > Aurantibacillus > Aurantibacillus circumpalustris. The sequence continues at coordinate 1,594,592 of NZ_CP121197.1, read as the reverse complement.
TTTAACAGAAGACGGTGCTGCAAACAGAGAGTTATTAAAGAACATAAGCCACGAATGGAATGAAGCGGGTATGGTTCCGATGAAGGACAAAAAACGCGTGAACGATGCTTTCTACAATAGACTCGATGAGTTGTATGAGCAAATGCACATTGATAAAAATGAAAAAGCTGCGATTCAATTTAAAACAAAATTAGATCGTTTAGCTTCATCTGAAAATGGCTTTGATTTATTATTAAAAGAATCGGACCATTTGAAAAAACTCGCTGAAGAAATCAACAGCCGTGTTCGCACGTATGATAACAATTTAGGGTTCTTTAAAAGTTCAAAAGGCAGTAATAATAATTTCATGAAAGAAATTGAAGATAAAATTACTGGGGAAAAAGCCAAAATTGCAGAACTGACTGCGAAACGTAAATTGATCACAGAGGAATTAAATAGAATTCGCGCAGCTGCTGAGAAACAAAAAGCAGAGGCTTAAATCGTGCCAGTAATTACACTAATTTTCACTAACAAGATCCCTTCGTGCCAATTCGTGTAATTAGTGGCTCAAAAACTAAGAACCCCCCAAGATGAACTTAGCGGAATTCTTATTGCTAAATTCCTAAAAATTCTTTTACTAATTCTTCAGCCTTAACGCAGGCTTCTTCTAATACTTCGTTGAGAATAAATACATCAAAAAGCTCAGCAGTTTTTAATTCTTTTTCTGCTTTTGCAATTCTCCTTGCAATACTTTCTTTGTTATCAGTACTTCTTGAATGTAAACGTTCTTCTAAAATTTTTATACTTGGAGGCATCACAAATACACCCAACGCGTTTTCTTTAAACTGGGCTTTCAAATTCAATCCACCTTCTACATCAATATCAAAAATAACTGCTTTGCCTGTAGCCCAGATATCTTGCACCGCTGATCGCAAGGTGCCATAATGCGTTCCTGCATACACTTCCTCCCACTCTAAAAACTCGTTATTGGCGACTTTTTGTTTAAATTCTTCTACACTTAAATAATGATAATCTTTGCCATTTACCTCAACCCCTCGTTTAGGGCGACTTGTAGCCGAAATAGAAAATGCAATGTGCTCAGGAAATGTTTTAAGAATATGGCGAACAAGAGTTGTTTTGCCTGATCCGGACGGGGCCGAAAAGATGATCATTTTTCCACTGTGCATCTGCAAATATAAGAAACTGCCATATTTCCACAACTTATCGATCAAAGCAAAATTTAGCCCTTTATTGACAAATAATATTCAGAAAAGTTCGCATTCTGCTATTTCAACACAGAGGCACGGGAGGTTCAGAGGTGCACAAAGGTTTTTCTATGTCAGTGGCATTCTGCTATTTCAACACAGAGGCACTGAGGGTTCAGAGGTGCACAGAGGTTTTTATTACAAACAAAACCCTTCCGGGCATAAAAATAACAAATCAACCGAAATGCAATCACACAGAGATTTTGAAGCGAGGCTTCAAACCTATGCGCCTCTATATTTATGCGTATAGTTGGTCCTATGATTCTATGTGGTTAAAAATTTGGGTTTCGATTAATTTATTATTATTTGACTCTAGCTTACACCTCGTTAAACTGCTATATTTATCTTTAAAGTCAAACTATTTAACCCGCCTCACTTCCTATTATAACGCCCTTTTACCATTGATAAAAAAACGCTGATATTCCTTTACTTTAGCTTAATTTTGTGCCTGCTTTTAACTAAAAAGCTAAAACACGATTATGAAAAAATTAGTACTTCTTCTCTTGGCCCTTTTTTCCTTTTTTGCAAACGCTCAGATGCCTGCTGGCGGCAACAAAGACATGATGAAAGCCATGAAAGACATTAAGGGTCGTGTGTACGGAAAAATCATAGATGCAAACACCAAAAATCCGGTTGAATACAGCTCTGTTGTGGTTTTATGGTTTAATAAAGATAGTATTCTTGGCGGTGGGTTAACAAAGGAAAACGGTGAATTTAATATTGAAGGGCTGCCCCCTATGGGTGGCTTTCGTTTACGAGTCACCCAAATTGGATACAAAACCTACGAGACAAAATTTTATATCCAGATGCCAAATAAGATTGAATTGGATTTAGGAAATATTCCTTTTGAAGTAGACGAAAAACTTTTAAAGGAAGTGGAAATTACCACAGACAAAAATGCCGTGGTGATGTCTATTGATAAGAGAACTTATAATGTCGATAAAGACATTTCGATAAAAGGTGGCACAGCTGTTGACGTGATGAAAAATGTTCCCGGTGTTACTGTAGATGCAGATGGAAACGCCGAGCTTCGGAATCAAGCCCCTACTCTATTTGTAGATGGCCGTCCTACAAATTTAACGCTTCAGCAAATACCCGCTGATCAAATTGATCGTGTTGAAATTATTACCAATCCTTCTGTAAAGTACGATGCAAGCGCCACTGGTGGTATTCTAAATATTATCATGAAAAAGAATGTGAAGCCGGGATACAATGGCATGGCAATGGCATATATTGGCACAGGCGATCGTTATGGTGGAATGGTAAACTTAAATGTGAAAGAAGGCAAATGGAATTTCACTTCCATGTATTCTCACAACCAAGCAATGAATAACACCTTAGGTTATACCCGCAGAACACAGTTGGATAGTTTGGGAAATGCTTCGGGTTATTTTAATCAGGATAATAAAGTGCGTCAAACGAATATGTTTGATTTTGGCAAACTAGGGCTTGATTATAGCATCAACAACCGCAACACCATTACTTTAAGCGGGATGATCGTTGCCGGACAATTTAAAACCTACGATAAGCAAGAATACCAAGTGCAGGATGCTACCAAAACAGAACGTTTATTCGGCGGAAGAATAAATGAACAAAATGCTGCGTTTCAGCATTACAATGGACAGCTTCTTTATAAAAAAACTTATCCTAAAATCGGACAAGAATTGACTATGGACGGAAGTATCAATCATACCAATTCGAACAATGGCTATTTGTTTACTACCAATTCCACGCTAAATCCAGATACATTTGCCATTCCGGATACTTACCAAAAAAACGTCGGGAAAAGTAATGCCGACCAATATGTCTTTCAGTTAGATTATACGAATCCTTATAGCGAAACAAGTAAACTGGAATTTGGACTCAAAGCTTTTTATAAAAAATCAACTAGCGAAAACAATACATCACGAGCCGTTTCTACTCCAGAAAATTATTTTCCTGACACCATTCTAAGTAATCGCTATGTAATAGATGACATGGTAAACGCTGCTTACGTAAATTATAACAACAAAATGTTCTGGGATATTTCTTATCAGGCAGGGCTTCGCTTTGAACAATCATACTACAAAGGAAACATCACTGATAAGAACCAATCTTTCTCATACAATTACCCTTCATCCAGCGAAGATTTACTAAAATCAATTTTTCCTGGTATTTACTTCTCTAAGAAATTAAAAAAGAATCAAGAGTTGCAAGTAAATTTCAGTAGAAAAATTCAACGACCGAATTTTTTCCAATTGATGCCATTTGTAATGTTTGCCGACAAACAAAATTATAGAATTGGAAACCCACAACTAAAACCAGAGTTTAAAAACATTGCCGAATTAAATTACAACAAAACATTTACAAAAGGTAGTTACTTAGGTTCTGGTTATTTCCGCTACGAAGAACAACCCATTACAGATGTGGCTTATCCTTCCCTAGAAGATCCAACAGTTCTGGTAAATACAACAGTTAATGGAAAAAACAGCATTCGTTATGGAATGGAACACACCTTTAAATACACCGTATTTAAAAACTTTGATGCAACAGTAAATTTCAATGCATTCTATATTTATATCAAAGGACTTGTAGTTGCAACAGAACCAGAAGTAAAAGCAGAAGGTTTTGCTTTTAATACAAAAGCAACACTCTCTTATAAACTTCCAAAAGCTATCACGCTTCAAGTAAACGGTAATTATGAATCACCTAAAATTTTATTGTTAGGTGCCACAATACCTGTGTATTCAATGGACATATCACTTAATAAAATGTTTGGCACAAAATGGATTGTAAACGCAACACTCAGCGACGTATTCAATAGTCGTGTAATGGGCGCGCATTATGAAACACCGTATTACACACAAGATCTTTCAAGAAGAAGAGAAAGTCGTTATGTGCGTTTAACAGTTACTTATTTATTCGGAAAAATGGATGCTTCGATTTTTAAACGCGCAAAACAATTAAGAGGAACCGATACACAGCAAGGAAATCAGGACGGTTTGGATTTTGGTAAGTAAGAGAAATTAAACAAAATAAATTGCAAACTCTAAAACCACAACTTGTCCCGAGCTTGTCTCGGGATAGACACATAGAAGGAATCGGCCCGTCTTTAAAAATAAGGAAAAGCATAGTGCAAAACGCTTCGCCTGGCGAAGCGTTTCTATGTGTACCTTTATTTATCTTGGCTTATATTAAAAAATCTATGCTCCTATGTGGTTAAATTTTTAAACCAAAACATGACACACTCCATAAACATCGAAGGCATTAAACTATACGGCTTCCACGGCTGCCTTGAAGAAGAAGCAAAAATTGGTGGGAACTATATCGTTGACGTATACCTGACAACCGATTTTTCAAAAGCTGCGAAAACAGATGATCTTAACGAAACACTTGATTACTGCACAGTGTATGAAATTAGCAAAGCCGAAATGGCCATACGAAGTAAACTTATTGAACAAGTTTGTGAACGCATTTACACAAAAATAAAAGGCGCTTTTCCTACTTTAAAAACTTTACACGTTAGAGTTACCAAGCTTGTACCGCCCATGAATGGTAACGTAGAAAAGGTGAGTGTTGAAATAAAGGATTAAGAAGATGTTAGTATAAAAATCCTAACTTTACACTCTAAAACAGCATGAGACCATCCTTATATACCAGCGCAGAAATTCAGGAAAACCTAAACCACTTGAAAGATTGGAAACTGGATGGAAACGCCATTCAAAAAGAATTTAAATTCAAAGATTTTATTTCTGCATTTACTTTTATGACCCAGGTGGCCTTGCATGCAGAAAAACTCAATCACCATCCTGATTGGAAAAACGTATACAATACCGTTTCTATCAAACTAAACACCCACGATGCCGGTGGATTAACAGAACTCGATTTTAAATTGGCAAAACTTATTGATAAAATAATATAACATGGATTTTGATAACACTTCCCGCACCGAACTTTCAGAACTAGGTGAGTTCGGACTTATAAAACACTTAACACAATACATTGAACTTACGAATGAGTCCACAGTTAAAGGAGTTGGTGATGATGCAGCTGTAATTGATAACAAAGATTTACAAACTGTTGTGTCAACCGACATGCTTGTAGAAGGCGTTCATTTTGATTTGACTTATGTTCCATTAAAACATTTGGGTTACAAAAGTGTGGTAGTAAACCTCAGCGATATTTATGCGATGAATGCTGTTCCGCGACAAATTGTTGTTTCTCTGGCTTTATCGAGTCGTTTTAGTTTAGAAGCGATGGAAGAATTTTATGCCGGTATGTTGCACGCCTGTAAAAAATACAATGTAGATTTAATTGGTGGCGATACAACCACAAGCACCAGCGGACTTGTTATTAGCATTACTGCCATTGGTGCAGCAAAAAAAGAAGATCTTGTTTACAGAGATGGTGCGAAAGAAAGTAATTTATTGTGCGTGAGTGGCGACTTAGGTGGTGCTTACATGGGACTTCAAATTTTAGAAAGAGAAAAAGCAGTTTATAAAGAAAATCCTAAGCTTCAACCAGATTTAGAAGGCAAAGATTATATTTTGGAACGCCAATTAAAACCGGAAGCGCGAAAAGACATTATTGAATTATTAAAAAGTCTGAATATAAAACCCACTTCTATGATTGATGTGAGTGACGGACTTTCTTCTGAAATCCTTCACCTGTGCTCACAATCAAAGGTTGGAGTTGAATTGTATGAAGAAAAAATTCCAATTGATCCTTTAACTTTCGAAACGGCTCGTGAATTTAATTTAGATCCTACAGTGTGTGTGTTAAGCGGTGGAGAAGATTACGAATTATTATTTACTGTTGATATTGCAGACTACGACAAAATAAAAAACTCTATGGACATTACTATTATTGGTCACATGACTAATGAATCTAAAGGGCAATTAATGGTTGCAAAAGCTGGCACTGTGCATGAATTAAAGGCGCAGGGTTGGAATGCTTTGTTAAAATAGTTTTGACTATAAGGGCGAATTAGTTATTGATTAAACAGACCCATAGATTTGTGTCATTCGTGAAATTCGTGTCAACTTAAGACACTCCTTGAGAAATTTTCAACCTCTATTTGCTCTTCTCAATTTCAAACCCAAAATCCATCACCATCGGAAGCGGATCAACCCGCATGCCTTGCTCAAAAATAAATTCGTATTTACCCGCTAAAGGAAAACGAATATTCTTTTTTATAGGAACTTTAAAATCAAAAATATCTCCCGAACCACTGCCTAACCATTCACCTTTTTCATTCCCTAAAATAACTTCCATGGTATCTGTTAACACTTTTCCATCAGGATATTTTGTAGTCACAAACAAAAACAAATTCTTGTATTGATAAGACTCAACATGACGCACCATTAAATAAATATTGTTTAATGTTTGAGTGTCTTTGATTTCCAAATCAAATACCGCTTTATCCTTTGCTGCCCATTCATAATTATCAAACGTTTTGTACTCACTATACACAACATCTCTGCAGGATGCAAAAAACATACTCACAGTGATTAATAAAAGAAAAGTCTTATTGCGGATTATTCGGTTTATTATCATTTCTTGGAGAGTTTGGTTTTCTATTTTGCGGACGGGGTTTATCTCCCGGTTTAGTATTATTCGGTTTGCCTTGCGGACGAGCGTTTGGCTTTGCTTGTTGCTTTTTTTGACCCTGAACTTTTGGTTTTTGATCTGGATCTTTATTAGGATTTCCTTTTGGGTTATTTTTATTTCTGTTCTGTTTAAAGTTTGGTTTCTTACCACCTTTTCTATCAAAACGTGTAAGACTATCCTGTCCAACCACATTTTCAAAAAGAGGTTCAACAACAACTACTTTCTCGGTTACTTTAAATGTTGGGGTTAAAGCTTCAGGAGTTTCTCCTTTTGCGTTGGCTTCCAACACAGCATGCACCGCTTTTACGTCCATTGGAATAAAAACACCTGGTTCGCTACGGTAGCTGAACCACATCATGCGTTTAAAAATATCTGTCTTTTGTAAAAACGCGTCACCTTTTTTGGTAAGTAATTTTTTTCCTTCCAGATCTGGAAATTCTTTTAAAGCATCGATATAACTATCTAACTCGTAATTCAAACAACATTTAAGTTTACCACACTGACCAGCTAATTTTAAAGGATTTAAAGACAATTGCTGATATCTAGCAGCGCTCGTGTTTACAGTTCTAAAATCGGTAAGCCAGGTACTACAGCACAATTCTCTTCCACAAGAACCAATTCCACCTAAACGCGAAGCCTCCTGACGTGCACCAATCTGACGCATTTCAATTCGCACTCTGAATTCGTCTGCAAGTACTTTAATCAGTTCACGAAAGTCAACACGCGCATCGGCTGTATAATAAAAAACCGCTTTTGACTTATCGCCCTGAAATTCCACATCGCTCAGTTTCATTTCGAGTCCAAGCTTCAAAGCTATGGTCCGCGCTCTGTACATAGTATTCGTCTCCAATGCCTGAGCTTCTTTCCATTTATCAATATCTGCTTGCTTTGCCTTACGGTAAACCTTCTTAATCTCCTCACTATCGAAATTAACATTGCGCTTTTTAAGCTGAAGACGAACTAATTCTCCTGTTAAGGAAACGGTTCCCATATCATGGCCCGATGTTGCTTCCACAGCAATGGCATCACCTACATTTAAAGTAAGATTATTGGTATTTCTAAAGAATTCCTTACGCGAATTCTTAAACCGAACCTCCACTATATCAAAAGATTTTTGTCCATCAGGTAAACTCATGTTCCCCAACCAGTCAAAAACCGTCAACTTATTACATCCGTCTGATGTACCACAAGATCCATTATTATTACATCCTGCCGGAATCCCATTTGTTGTGGTTCCACATCCGCCGCTACTACATCCCATAAATTAATTTTTTCAAGCTTAAAGATAAGAAAATTGATGGTTTAATACAAAAGCAATTAACTATCTTTGATTGATTGAAAAGGTTTCTTTTATACAGTTTTATTGTCCTATCCTGCGCTCTTAAGGCTCAGGATAAGGTTTACCTTATGGATGGTGAATGTAAAATCGTAAAAGTTCTTGAAATCAGTGCCGATCAAATTACGGTTGTGCCAATTAGTGAATCTGGCGCTCCTTTTATAAATTCTAACGAGACTATTCCAACAAAAGATGTTGTATTAATTGAATACAAAAATGGCACGATTGAGGTTTATAATACTCCAAAAAACACGCTCACACGCAACGCAATTGGGACAACAAGAAAAAACGACCAAAAAGACCAACAGCTCTTTGCATTTAACTTTGTTTCAATGAATACGCTTGCTTTATGTAACGCCGATTTATCATTCTTTTTTGAAAGACTCGTGCAATCAAAAAAAATAGGGTATGGCTTAATGGGCGCATATAATTTCAACAATCATGCAACCATTGCGAACTTGTTTATAGGCATTTTACATAATGCAAAAAAAAGTTATGATTTTGGTGCTTTTTTTAATTTTTATCCCGGACATTTTAAAAGGAAAACCACCTTTTGCATGGGTGCACTGATAAAATATACTTCGTTTAGTTTTAGTAGCGTTAAAGAGGAAACAAGCGGCACTTCAACTATAGTTAAATATACTCCATCAACTGGCTCGCAACTTGCCTTTATTTTTAATATTGGCACACATACAAACTTTAAGAATAATTTTTTCTTTAAAACCATTGCCGGAATAGGTGGATATCCGCTTTTTGGTGAATACAAAAAACAAGTGAATTATCTCGTAAACAAAGACGCAGATCCCAATACAAAGCCAATAAACTATAGCTTTTTCCCAAAAATTTATCTTGGCATTAACTTAGGTCTTAGTTTTTAATGAGATATTTATTAATTATACTCTTGTTTAGCTTCTCCATTTTTAAAGCGCAGGATAAACTTTTTTTTCTGGATGGAACGTCTAAAACAGGAATACTCGTTAGTAATACAAAGGAATTTGTTTACTTCAGAGCCACCGACACATCGAAAATTGAAAAGATCAATAAAAATCAGTTGATTGTTATGGAAGATTATAAAGGCAACCGCTATTTATTTTCTAACGACCCTCAACAAAAAACTTCAAGGGCTGCGAGTAACAGCACGCTCACTCTTCCTAAGAATAGTATTAGTATTCAACCAATGGCTGTTCTTTTTGGAAGAATTAATCTTACCTACGAACGTTTTACGAAAGACAATCGCATCGGTTTTGTTATTCCAATTATACTCACCTTCGATCCTTCCTTTGGTAATTTCTTCAATGGCTTTGACTCCACAAGAACACGTGTTCCGGGCATAAAATACATTACCGGCTTGGATGTTAACTTTTACGCCGAAAAAGGAAGTACTTTCAAGTTTTTTCTTGGCCCACGTATTAGATACGGTACCGATGTTGCCTTTTATAACACCGAGGGTATTAGCGTTCAAACACAATTAGGTATGAAACTTAGCAGACCTGAAGGATTAGTTGTACAACATCTCTCAATTGGTTTTGGTTTTGTGAAAGTTTTTTCCTCCATCACGAGCCAATTGGCATTGAGTAAACAAGCCTACCCTTGGCTTAGTTTAAATTACAGATTAGGCGTTAAATGGTAGCGCTTCTCAAAAGCCTCATTACCCTGCAAGCCTCCGCTATGCACCACCAAAATCTTTGAATCTGATATTAATTTTTTACGTTTAATTAAATCGAATACGGCATAAAACAATTTGGTAGTGTAAATGTGATCGAGTGGAATTTCAAATTTGTTTTCGAATTCTGTTTTAAAATTTAAAAGTTCAGTGTTCTTTTTTGCATAACCTTTAAATGCGTAGGAATTTAAAATACAACTATCTTCAATAAAATCTTTTTTAAGCGCTTCTTCTCCAAGTATCTTCATTTTAGAGCTATTCAAAGAAATTTTATCCAATAGAACTTCGGCCTCAGCTGGTAAATTATTCTCTCCTTTTAAAACACTTATTCCTATTATTTTATTTTGATCTTTAGCTGAAGTTAAAATTCCTGCGAAGGTGGTTGCTGTTCCACAAGCACAAAAAACATAGTCATAGTTCCATTCTTTTTTTAGAATGTCCATACAACCGCTGACACCTTCTTCATTATTGCCGCCTTCCGGTATTAAATAATGTTCGCCAAACGTTTTTGCAAGATTATTTTTAAATTCAATTGTGTCTTTTTGTTTATAGGTCTCACGGTCTACAAAATAAAACTCCATGCCGTTTTTCTGAGCAGTCTTAAGCGTGTCGTTAAGTTCTTCTTTTTCTTCGCCACGTATAACACCAATACATTTCAGATTGAATTTTTTGCAAGCAGCAGCCGTGGCAGCAATATGATTTGAATAAGCACCACCAAATGTAATGATGCTTTTTTTGTTCTGCGAAATTGCTTTTTCGAGATTGTTTTTAAGCTTAAACCATTTATTACCGCTGATTTCTACATCAATTAAATCCAAACGCAATACATCCACTTGATAAGCCGATTCTTTGTGTAACTCTTGAATTATTGGATTGTAAGAAATCAATTGCTTAGGTTGTCACCTCGTAATTCTCGGAATCGTCTACGCGCCTCCACTGTAAAAATACTTCCTTGATATTTTACAAGCACGTCTTCGTAGGCTAGTTTTGCTTTTTCCTTATCGTTCAAATTTTTATCATAAAGTTCCGCAAGGCGAAATTGAGCATCGTCTCCGTAAAGATCACCAGGATAATACTCAACAATGTTTTTATACATGGCCTCTACATCTAAATATTTTCCGAGTTTAAAATAAATTTGCGCTTTTTTAAAATAGATATCATCTCCTAAAGTATTTGTACTGAATAAAAGATTAATGCTATCCATACGTGCAATCGCGTCTGTATAACGGTGTTGTAAAATCATTAACTCTGCGCTCGAAAATAATTTTAAAGGAATGTCATTCGTGTCAACACCAATAGCATCAGTAATAATTAGACTTAAATCGAGTGCGTCGTTTGCTATAAGTTTTGTAGTAGCGCCTTTCAAAACATCTGCTTGCGTTTTAGCCCAGGCAAAGTCACCTGCATAAAAACTCAATTTCGCATTTCTAAATTTTGCCTCCTGTCCTATAGCCTCGTACTTAAAATCTTTTTCCACTTGCGAATACAATAAAGATGCTTCCCAAATTTCGCCTTTTAGAAGATAAATATCTGCTAACATGATTTTATACTCTGCTTTCATTGTTGCCTCAAGACCCTGAAGGTTTATGAAACTTTCTAACAGTTCAATTGCTTCTTCACTCTTATTTAAATAATATGCCTTTAATGAAGCAAGATTTTTTAAAATAATAGGATTTAAAAAACTAGTCTTGTATTTTTTGTTTGCTTTAGTTAGTTTTTCTTCAAGTAAAATCAGTTCTTGATTTGAAGGCTGTGGCTTCTGAGTTAATGCAAGATATTCAACATTTAAACCATCAATAATGGCTGAATCGTAGTATAAATTTTCTGGTCCTTTCTCAATAAGATAATCGAAACAACGTTTTGCTACATCCCAATTTTGATTACTCACGCAAATTTTAGCAAGCTCATAAATACGATTACCTTCTTCCTTTAAACGTTTATCTAAGGCTCTCGATTGCACAAATGCACCATCAAAATCTTTTTGTTGTTTTTGAATAAAAATTAAAAATTCACTGAGTATAATTTTGTCTGGATGTTTTTGAATGCGTTTTTGCAGCTCTTGTTTCAATAATGGATTTCTTATACCACCCGCTTCATCATCGTAACCCAGTGAGTTTTGCAAATTTGTTTGAACTGTTTGAATTTCAGAATCCCTAAACTCCAGTGCATCCAAATATTCATTAATCATGGAAGAAAGATCGTTCTTTGCTTTATAAACTTCCGCTCTCTCGTAGTAATAAGGGTAATCTGGACTAACCTTACGAGCCTTATTATAAACATCAATCGCGTAATCGTACAAATTATCTTCCTTAAAAGCGTTTGCAAGATTTTCTATATTTGGTTGAATTGGCTCCAATTCTTTAAGTGCTTTTTCGTAAGATTCTTTTTCCTTTTTACTATCCTCTTCCAACTTATATATTCTTCCTAAATAGACATACAAAAAAACGTTCTGTTTGTTTTGTTTTAATTGTTTCTTAGTGATTTTTTCTGCTTTCGAATATTCTTTGGCGCCTAGTAAACTTTTGTAATAATAATAATACCAAGCAGAAGGATTGGCATCAAAAAGATCATCGAAATAGACATTAGCCTTTTCAAACTCTTTTTGCTCGAAATACTGCATGGCCAACTTGTCTTTAGTAGCTGGTTGAGTTGGTGCAGGCATAGTCATTTGTACCTGCTGCGCGTGACATTTTATTTGGAAAAACAAAACAGCAGCAACAAACAATAAAGTTATTTTGAAGGAAATTTTCATTAAGAATGCAGTATAAATATACACCCAAACATTTTCTTAAAGAAGTAAACTAAGGCATTTTCGCCTTTTTTCACAAATGATTAGAATTGAAAATCGTGTAAAGAGTAGGAAATCTTTTAAGAGTTAAAGCCTAGTATGACTTTTTGCCCATTTTGTTCAAAGCTTATTGAGTCTGATAGATTTTGCATAAGAAAAACACCCCTCCCACTTATCTTATCAATATTTGCTGGATCGGTTGGGTCAGGTAAGTTTGCATAATCAAATCCAGTTCCTTCATCGGTAATAGAAAATATAAGTTTTGAATTTTCAGATTCAAAACCAATTTTCACAACTTTTTCCGGATTGTCTTGATTGCCATGATGAATAGCATTGTTCACTGCTTCTGTAACAGCAATAAGCATGTTACCATAACAATCTTCATTTACCCCGTATACCTGACAAACATCTTCGATTAAGCGCTCAACCAATCTAAGACTTTGGGTATTCGAGTTTATTTTTAATGTTTGGTACTTAGTTGGTATCATTTACTTAAGCTGTTAAAATAATTATTTACTTTTTCTTTGTAGTAAGGCGTTAAACTAGGTGGGACTGTATTTAACAATTCCATTTCTTTTTCCTTTAATCTTTTATACTCTAAAAATTCGGCAGGGTTGCTTAAATTTTCATTTTTGGCCTCATTACTTTTACGTTGTTCGTCTTGCTCCCGTTCCCTTTCGGCTTTCTCACTTTCGAGTAAACGGCTAAGTATTTCCTGCTGTCTGCTCATGGTTTGATTTGTAATTTGCTTATTTACAAGGTCTTTCTCCGTTTCTTCCATTAAATTTGCAAGATCTCCCCCTGGATTATTCCCTTTATTTTTCAATTTATCCATAAGAGACTGCATTTGTCTGCGCAAGGCCTCCTGTTGGGCGGCCATTTTCGCAAACTGTTCGCTGCCAGGCATTCCAGTTCCAGAGCTACCCATACTACCCTGACCTGATTTCTGACCCTTTTTATCCCCTGGCTTTTCACCTGGTTTCTGACCTTTCTCCATGGCCTCTTTCATTTCCTTAAGCTGTTGATTTAATTGCTCTTGCAATTTTCGCATGCTCGAAGATGGTGTTCCTGATTTAGAAGGGTTTTTACCTGAACCCGACCCTGGTTTTTTACATTTTCCAGGTTTTTTGCCCTCATTATCTTTTTTTGCCTGTTTCATCTGCTGTTGCATTTGCTCCAACGCTTCATTTAAAAGTAAAGCCAAATTATTTACGGAAGTCATAGTACTTTGCATTCGCATTACACTTTCACCAGTATTTCTATCTGCCAATGCCTTTACCGTCTTATCCATATTTAAATGTATGGCGTTTATTTCTCTGTTAACAATGGCGCTAATTTGAGGGGCACGCTTACTTAAAGCAAGTAGACTATCTTCCACAATTTTACTATCATCCTTGAGTTTATTCTGTTGTTTCGGAATCGCAACATACTGTGGGTTATCCACACGTGTATTAGGAAGTTGTTTAATTAATTCTTCCTGACCAAAAGATAAGTTTACCAGATTTTCTAAGATTTGACGAAGTGTTTGTGCATTCTCAGCTTGTTGTTGATCCTCCTCCGCTTCCATTGCCTTTTCCATCTGCTCCTTCATTTCTTTCATTTTCTGACTTGCACTTTTCTGAGATTTAGAGGCGCTCTTATTATTGCTCTTACTTAATTCTTGAGAACTGTTTTCCATGTCCTGACTAACTTCATCCATCTTCTCGTCATTTTTCGGAAGTTCATTCGGTTCTTCTAACTCTTTATTTTTTTGTTCAAGATCCTTTAAATCTTTTTTAAGCTCATCAAACTCCTTTTTAATTTCTTCTTGTTTCTTTTCTAAGTTTTTTGATTCGGTCTTTTTTTCGTCTTGTTTACCATCCTTGTCCTTGGCATTCTTATCCTTGCCGTCCTTATCATCTTTATTCTTATCTTTTTTGTCAGCAGAGTCTTCTGGTTTTTTCCCTTCCGTTTCCTTGTTCAAGTCTTCCTCTTTCTTTTGGAGTTCATCGAGTTTATCTATTGCGTTTTGCATTTTTTGCTGAACCTCTAATTGCTTAAACGCTTCTAAGTTTCGGTCTAACTCTTTTTCTATATCTTCATTGGTAAGTTTTAACTGCTCCAACTTCTCTTGCACCTGATTTTTATCCATTTTTTCGAGCATTTTATTTAACTCGTCAAATAGTTTTTTCATTTCAGGCGTCATTACATTTTCGAAAAGCTGTTCTAATTGTTTTTGTTTTTCAAGAATAGATTCATCGGTTTGACTAAACTCGCTTTGTTGTTTATTATTTTGTTCGTTTTCTTTTTTAACCTCGTTTATTTTATTTTGAAGTTCTTGTTGTTTTTTAAGGAGGTCCTCAATTTTCTTTTTTTCTTCGTAACCCAATTGTTTTTTATCATTAATTTTTTTCGCAAGATCATTTACATCCTTTTGCAATTGTTTTGCTTTTTTAATGCTCTCTTCTAAATCTTTTTTAATCTCTGCGTTATTTTTTTGTGTTGATTCATTCACCTCATCCTCAGTTGGAGCTTTAAAAACCATCAGCGCAGTCTTTGAGGCTTTTGGACCATTTACACCGTCATTATCATAAACTTCAAAATAGTATTCTACCTTATCACCTTGCTGTAAATCATACTGAGCTGCATCAAAAAAATAAAAATAAGGTTGGCTTACTTGCCCTTTTATTAAAGCTATAGGATAACTTCCACTCGTTTCAGTTGACTTTCCATTTGTATCGGTGCCGAATTTTTTAAAATAGAATGTTAAACGACTAAATCCATAATCGTCTTTAATTTGTCCGCTAAAATAAATATTTTTTGTGTTCAAAGAATCTACTGTTTCACTCACATCAATATTTGGAAATTGATCAGCAATAACATTAATAGCGTAATTAACCGAATCAATTGCGTTTGGCACAAATTGATTCAATGCTTTTATGGTGTAGTTGTTGCTTTGTAATAATCTTCGCGAAAAACTAAATTGATTTTCGTTGCTTTTATATGGTAATGCTAAACTGTCGCTGAATTGCAATTTTAATTCATCCGTATTCTTAGTATTAAATACCCAATTTACTTTTGTACCCTGTGGAATTTGAAGATCCCCTGTATTTGTAAGGTTTTCATTTGGCTTGTTCAAATACGACGGATAAATAAGTTGTAAATTAAACTGGAGTAAAGACGGTTTTGGAAGTACTTTGAGTTCATACTCTTTTGAAGTAAAACCTGCTGCGCTTAGTTGAAATGGCAGTGTGTTTTGTAAGTTGGTAAAAGTGTAATGAAAGGAAATAGTATTTTCTTTTTCTAATTTGTAACTAATTCCGCTCACCTCGATAAAAACTTCATTCGGAACCTCATCTCCATCAATCTTTACTTCCAACTTATAGTCTTGCGTTTGAAGTGCTTGTAGATCTTTATTTTGAATTGTAAATTGAAAAGGCATTTCCTTCTCGTAATAGGTTTGGTAGTTAACTAAGCGTGTAGTGCTTTTAGAAATGATTTGCGGCCAAATAATTACTATTGCCGTTGTTACAAGCACTAATGGAAGCAAGTATTTAAGATATTTCCTATTTTCATTCAAATCAACAGCTGTAGTGAAAGGAATTGGTTTTAACTCATTGATCTTTTGGTTAATTCCTGCAAACAACAATTCATTCGAACCATTTAAAAGTTGATTGTTCTGGAGTTGAAGTACGTTTAATAATTTATCCTGCACGTTGCTAAAGTGATTTCCAATAATAGCCGCGGCCTGATCGTAAGAAATTACTTTTCCTATTTTATTTAGCTTAAGTAAAGGTGTAACAATGTAATTGATCAATACAGCAATTGATGCACTCAGAAAACTAAAAAATAAAACACCTCGAATGAGAGTATTAAACTCCCCAAAGTACTCAAGAAAAACAACCGATAAAAACGCGAGCAACAAAATACCACTCGAATAAATTGTTCCCTTTATTAATTTATTTTTGTAGTAACGACGAATAAACTCGTCGAGCTTTTGAAGAAGAATATTGTTTTGAGAGTCCAAAATAAATAGCTGTATACAAATTTAAGATTCCAAGAATGTAAAGCTATTAGAAAAGTGTTAAATAGTGATAAGTTAGTTTTTAACCACTTTTTTATAAGCAACGCCGCTTTCAGTAGCTACACGAATCAAATAAATTCCCGCATTCAAAGATTTTAAAGTGAGCTGAAATTTACTTTCATTATTTAGATTTTGACCTTTAAATACGAGCTTGCCATCTATAGCAAAAACACTTATTTCTATTTGTTTATAATTCTTTTCTCCTAAATTGATTTCTATGTCTTCATTAAATGGATTTGGATAAATCTGAAATTCTTGATTTAACTCATTTTCCTTAATTCCTACAACGAGTGTGACTGTTTGAGCATTATCTGCAATACCTTCTAAACAATCGCTTGTATGCGGTGTAACAATATAATGCGCTGATGTTCCATTTAAAATTAAAGAAAGATCGTCATCAGTAAAACTGGCAGCATTTGCAGGTGCATTCCCAATTAAAACAAATCCAGAATTAGCTGGAACTCCGTGCTCACAGGAGTTTGGACTCCAAGAATTATTCCCCGTTTTTCTATAAATACTGTAGCCAGTAAGTGATGGTAAACAAGTGTCTAATGGAATCCAATTTAGAATGACTATACCCGTATCAATAAAAGGAGTTAGCATTGATGGGGAAGGTGGAAGAAGAGTTACTCTAAATTGTGTATATTCTTTTTGCATATAATAATTTGAAACATTGGCAACAATATAAATATCATAAGGCATCTTGCGAGCTTGAGAACATTTGGTCTGCCAATTGAAATTTACAGTCTGTGTTCCGCTCACATTTTGCGGAGTTATTGATCCAGGGTTTGATGTAAATGTTTTTATTTCTCCCAATAAACTTAAACTTGTATTAGCTGCAGTTATTTGCATGGTTTTATGAACCGCCGTCCCTGCTTTTACACAAATATCAGAAATTGCGGAGGCTGTGTAGGAACTTAGAGGCGTCGTTTGTATAGTTACCTCAAAGTCTCTAATAACGTAGCCTAATAAAATGGATTGACTGTTGCACGAGTTTTTACGCCATTCTTTCACCATGATGGCGATACCGTAGGTTCCGCTAAATTGTGGTGAACACCAAGTAAGTAATCCCGTTACAGCATTAATACTAAAAGTTCCATTTGTACCCGTTTCAGGAAAAAAATACCCAGGAACATCACCATATTCATATTTACATGCGGTTAATTCGTATGATAGGCTATCTCCATCCAAATCATAAGCAGCACAGTTAATATAAACACAAGATCCTACCCTTCCATAATCTGTGGGAGGATTACATAAGATCGGCGAGGAGTTTCCTCCCATAAATGGGCTAATAATAATTTTTGTTTCAATATAAAAATAGCGGTTAACCGAATTCGGTATATTGTGAATGCCTTGATCTCGAGTCGGATCAGAACTCCAAATTACATACGTACCCGAACCAGGATACGTATGTATTGCAGTGTAAACATTTTTTTTTACGATATAACCTTGTGCGTTTACAATGATTTCGCCACAGCCAACTGGTGCATTGTTAATTGAACCGCAACCACAAGTACCCGCCCCGTTTATTCTAGGAGCTCTAATCCATGCGCCATCACCAAAATAAATAGTATCCCCACATCTGTCTGCCACTGCAGGGCCATCGCCGGTATATCTTATAACTGTAATGGAATAGGTGTACACTTCAACCGTTACGCTCCCAACAACTTTCGTAAATGGTGCTATGCGTTTATATAAAATTTCACCAGCGCGGTTATGCGAGGCTTTTAAAAAAGTAAACGAACATACTAAGAAACAAAGGGCTACGATTTTTTTCATGATAATGGGTTTGAAAACTAAAGATAAAAATTATTATTATTTCAACAAACTAAAACTCTTGTATGAGCAATGAATCTTTAAACCCAGAATATAATTTTTTATTTCCGTAACGTAGCCCAACTAGTTTACCATGGTTTGGAAGCACTTTGCAAGCATCTTCAAAGAGTGTATAATTGTAACTACAAAAACTACTATCCTTTTGATAATAAATAATATTTTCATTAACCTGAAACTGTGTTAAGTTTTTGATCGAAATTATTCTGCTAAAGGCGCCAAAAATATCAAACACATAAATTCCGGTTTCAGGAGAATTTAAATACAAATAACCATTGTATTCCATCATATAATCTGGTGCTATGTCGCTTCGCAAAACTTGTTTCAAATTTCCGGTAGAAGTTATTTTTTTTGAACTCTCATTAAAACGATTCAATTCGTTGTTTTGTTTATTGTAAATCCAAAAACTATTATTGGCACTAGCGCAAACCAAATCTGTTTGTTCATATCCCAATTTTTCAAGTGATACCACATCGCTGTTTAAAGAAAGTTGATTGTCTAAAAAAAGAATTTGCTGAAAATCCTTATAGTACAATACAATTTTTAGTGGGTTTGTTGCGTCAACCGATGAAATGGCCCCAAGTCTTAAATTGCTGTATCTGGCAAACATTTTACCATTTGACAAATACTTCATCAACTCATCTTCTTTCACAATATATATATTACCGAGATTATCGGTTGTAAAAAAATCGAATTTAGTTTTAATTACAAGAGGTTTTGGCTCATTGTGTTGTATAAAAGAACTACAAAGAAGAATAAAACAAACGCAGGTATATACATGATTCAATCTCAAAATATTCTTTTTTATTTTTCGTTATTTAATTGAAGAATTTCTTCAAGAATTTTTCTATCGTTACTTAATCGTGGTACTTTGTATTGTCCGCCCATTTTGTTATTTGCTTTTAACCATCTATAAAAACTATTCTCAGGCATTTTTTTCACATGGGGAAAATGCAATACAAAATCATTGTAGCGTTTTGCTTCATAGTCGCTGTTTTGTTTTTTTAAATTTTCATCGAGGATTGAAACAAAAAAATCAAAATTATTTGGGTCCTTTTCAAACTCAATTAACCATTCATGCGCTCCCGAATTATTCTTCATAAAAACTGGTGCAACAGTATAGTCTTTTACCATAGCATGTGTTTTCTCGCAAGCCGCAGCAATTGCGGCTTCGGTATTATGCACCATTAATTCTTCACCAAACACATTAATGTGTTGTTTGGTTCTTCCTGAAATTACAAAACGGTAAGGATTGGTACTCGTAAAACGAATTACATCCCCGAGCTGGTAACGCCAAAGTCCAGCGTTTGTTGTAATAATCATGGAATAATCCACCCCAATTTTAACCAGATCAAGATTAATTACTTTTTTATGAGAATCTAAACTTGACAGATCTTTAATATCTAGGAACTCATAAAAAATGCCGTAATCGAGCATCAATAACATGTCTTCACTTTTTAACTGATCTTGAATGCCAAAAAAACCTTCAGAAGCATTGTATAACTGCATAAAATTAATTTTGCTGTTATCAAAAATTTTTAAAAACTGATCTTTGTACGGTGTAAAACTAACGCCACCATGAAAATACACTTCCAGGTTAGGCCACACTTCATTTATTGTACTTACATTTTTTTTATGGAGAATCCGTTTTAACAGAACAAGCATCCAACTTGGTACTCCAGCAAGACTCACCACGTTTTCATTCATCATTGAAACTGCAATTTTTTCGAGTTTGCTTTCCCACTCATCCATTAATGCAATATCAACCTCAGGCGCTCTGAAAAATTCAGCCCACATGGGTAAGTTTTGAATAATAATAGCGCTCACATCGCCATGAAAAGAATTGTAATCACCAAACTGATCTTCTTTCAGACTTCCACCAAGCGCTAAATTCTTACCAGTGAATAATTGTGTTTCAGGATTATTATTGCATTGCAAAGTAATCATGTCTCTTCCGGCATTGTAGTGACAACCATCCAGACTCTCCTGGCTGACAGGTAAAAATTTACTCTTATCGGTTGTGCCACTACTTTTAGCAAACCATTTTATTTCTGAATGCCACAATAAGTTTTGTTCACCTCTGCGTGTTCGTTCAATCAAAGACTTTAATGACTCGTAATCATTTAGTGGAACGGTGCTTTTAAACTGCTCATAATTTTCAATCTCAGAAAAATTATTTGAAATTCCGTAGTGCGTGTTAGAAGCATCTCTTATCAAACTGTACATCCATTCCATTTGCACATCCACCGGATACTTCATAAAAAGTTCGATTTGGTGCATGCGTTTCTTCATCAACCAGCTGGCTATGGAATTTAAAATTGGCACTACTTTTTAAATTTTAGTAAAAGTTCTTCTAAAGATAAGGCATTTAAACAATGTTCAGCACTTAACATGCCTTTACGCGCTGCACAAACACCGTAATACATGTCCTTTAAACCTTCTTTGTGATGTGCATCGGGATTAATAGAAATCATTACTCCCTTTTCTAAACAATATGGAATCCAACGCCAGTCAATATCTAAACGGTAAGGATGCGCGTTTAATTCAATAGACACTTTATTTACCGCGCAAGCATCAATTACTTTTTTATGATTGATTGGATATCCTTTTCTTGCTAATAACAAACGTCCTGTAGGGTGACCAAGTATTGAGGTATAAGGATTTTCAATTGCCTCGATTAAACGTTCGGTTGCTTTTTCTTCAGTCATTTTTAAATTTGAATGAACAGAAGCGACTACAAAATCAAATGTTTTTAAAATCTCTTCCGGATAGTCTAACGAGCCATCATTTAATATATCGCTTTCAATTCCTTTTAAAATTTTAAAATCTGTATAGCCTGCATTTAATTTATCAATTTCCTTTTGTTGTTCAATTACTTTTTCAATTGGAAGTCCGCCCGCGTACACCGCAGTTTTAGAGTGATCACAAATTCCAAAATAGTGATAACCCAAGCCTTTGCAATAGTCTGCCATTTCTTTCAAAGTATGCACACCGTCACTGTAGGTAGAGTGGTTGTGCAAAATCCCTTTTAAATCTTCAACCTCAATTAATTTTGGAATAGCCTGCTGCTCGGCAAGCTTAACCTCGTTCAATCCTTCACGCAATTCAGGTTCTATGTATTGCAAATTTAACGCAGTGTATACCTCTTCATCGTCAAAAAACTCTGTACTATCTAAACTCGAAAAATTAATTCTTTCCAGATGTTCTGGTGTAGATGTTAGTTCAACGTATTTATAAAAAAATTCGCCCGGCTCGCAGTTAGTGTAAGTTATTTTTAATGGAATTGCCTTTTCTAACTCACTAAGGTTGCTTGTGATTTCGCCATCAATCAAAATTTCAATTTTATCAATGATTTCGCACTTTCTTGCCAACTGGCCAACGGCGGCGATTTGAAGATCGTTTTGTTGTTCTAAAATAAGCTCAATGATAGTGTTCACTGGTTTTTCTATAGAGGCATAATGGAATTTGTTTTTATTCGCTAACTTAAATTCAATGTTCTGTTTTACCTGAGTTTGTGTTTTTTCACCAAAGCCCTTTAAAGTAATTAATCTGTTTTCGTTGCAGGCGTACAACAATTCGCCTATACTTTCCACTTCTAATTCCTTCCAAAGCTGTCTAACCTTTTTTGGTCCTAAACCTTTTACACCTAAAATTTCTATTACACCATCTGGTGTATTTTCTCTTAATTTTGATAACTCTTCGGTGGTACCCGTACTTATAAGTTCTACTATTTTGGAAGAAATTCCTTTACCTATACCCTCAATAGCTGCTATTTCTTCAGGTGTTTTACCTTGGAAATCGAAGCGCATCTTCGACAGTTTAAATGCGGCATTGGTATAAGCTCTTGTTTTAAAAGGATTTTCATTATGCAACTCCATTAGTTTTGCCGTAATCTCCAGCGCGTCTGTTATATCATCGTTACTCATTTCGCTAATAGTGCTTTGGCAATTAATAAATCATGTGGAGAAGTAATTTTAATATTTTCTTCGTTACCTTCTACTAAAATAATTTTTTCACCAATAGACTCTAAAACAGTTGCGTCGTCAGTAAAAGCGTGGCTATATTCTTGTTGAAAGGCACTTTTAATTTTTGAAACCAAAAAACATTGAGGTGTTTGAATGATTTTATATTCGTTTCTGTTTACAGAGTTATTTACATTGTTACTTATTTTTCGCATACTTTCATTCACCGAAATACAAGGAACAGCTGCACCTTTTGATAGGGCTGTTTCATAGCAATTATGTATTGTTTGAAGTGATACGAATGGTCGTGCAGCGTCGTGAATTCCAACAATGGCTGCTTCGTTTGTTATTAAATCCAAGCCATTCTTTACCGAAGCAAAACGTGTTTCACCACCAAAAGTTATTTTAATACTTGAATTTTTAAGGTTGAACTTTTCAATGAGCCCTTCCAAATGCGCTTTGTAATTTTTGTGTACAGAAATAATAATTTGTATTTGGGAATTATAATTTAAAAAGCAGCGAATCGTTCTCACAATTATTGGCTCGCCGCCTAAATCAATAAATTGTTTAGGCCGATCGCTTTTCATGCGACTTCCTACACCACCGGCTACAATTATAACGTATTCTTCCTGCACAATTAGAATTCTAAATTAATAAAAAATCCCGACCATTTTTTGATCAGGATTTTCAAGAGCAATTAAAAAGTGTAATTATTTTTTCTTAGGTATAAGATAAGTTGTGGACATATCGATGTAATTCATTGGATTTTCTGGTAAATTTCGCACATTCTTCTGCTCCAGTCTAAAATTTTCATCATAGAATAGAGGCATACAGGCCGCTTCATCTAAAACGATTTGTTCAGCTTTGGAAAATAATTTGTATCGTTTAGCTTTATCAGGCTCAGAACGCGCTGATACAAATAAAGAATCAAACATCTTGTTTTTGAATCTTCCGAAATTAACATAGGATTTTTCAAGATAATTTGCCGGAACATGTTTACCATAAAACAAAGTCAAGAATGATTCCGGATCAGGATAATCTGCAATCCAGGCATAACGGAAAAAATCGCTTTTACCACTTTGAATGTTATCAATATGTTCAGGCCAGGTAACAACATTCATGTTTACATTTACTCCTAAGTTTTCTTTAAGCATTTTCTGAACAACAAGGGCTACTAAAATATTTCTATCTCCTCCCCCGCTATTTATTTCTAAATTAAATGAGGGCAACCCTTTTCCGTCGGGATATCCAGCTAAGGCCATTAACTTCTTCGCAGAATCTGGATTATACTTGTATCCTTTTAAACCTTTGTAATCATATCCCATCTTCTCAAACACCTCTGTATAAGGTACCATGCCATAATCAGCCGATCTACCCTCACCTTTTATTGTGTAGTCAGCAATTTTTTGTCGGTCAATGGCAAGATTAAATGCTTGGCGAATTTCTTTTAATGAAAAAAACGGGTTTGTTTGCAGATTAAAACCGTAATAATGCGTACTTAAAGCTGGTGAGGAATAGATGTCGAAATCTAAACTCCGTTTACCATTTTGCATTTCACCAAAAATATCGTGAAACATTTCTACAGGAATTCTGTAGATCATGTCGTAATTTCCGCGACGAAATTCCATCACTTCTGTTTTTTTATCTGGTACAAATGTCCATTTCACACCGTCTAAATATGGAAGTCTATTGCCGTCCTTATCATAAGCCCAATAGTTGGAGTTTTTCTTCATCACAACAGCTTCACCTTCCTTAATTGTTTCAATGTAAAATGGTCCTGTTCCAACGCATTTTGTATGCATCTCATTTCCGTATTTTTGTTCAGCCTCCCTAGGATAAATATAACAGCCTGGCATAGCTAAAATGTTCAAAAAATTAGCATCGCCATGAACCAAACGTATCTTAATAGTTGAGTCATCGATTACTGTAATTCCTCTAAACGTGCGCACCTTTCCTGATTTTGATTCAGCAAAAAAATCATTAGCGCCTTCTACCCTGTCCTTAAACGTTACATCATACTGACTATTATTGACGTTTTTAGAACATAAATTTTCAAAACAATACTTAACATCATTGGCCACTAAATTTCTACCCAAGCTATCCTTGAAACAAGGATCGTTATGAAATTTCACGTCGCTTCTAAGATGAAAAGTGTACTCCATTAGATCCGCACTTATTTCCCAACTTCTTGCTAAACCTGGCATAATTGAAAGATCCATTTGATTGTATTTAACAAGCCCTTCGTAAACCTGTGAGGCTAAGTGGTAACTCGCTACTTCATTGATAGCGATTGGCATAAGACTTTTGATATTGTTAACCTCGTTAACCCTTAAAAACCCTCCTATATAAACCCCACCCTTTGTTTCGTTAGAATTTTTGTGGTCTTGGTTTTTGTCATTACTGCAACTCCATAATAGTAGTACTAAAAAAAATGCAGTGCTTGCTAATAATTTTCTCATACAATTTTGGCTGAATTTACATTATAACAAATATGGAATAACAAAGCCTTAAAACCTAGAGAATCCTGACAATTTCGATGAATACGCTTTTTTCTTAGACAATGTCTCGAATTTCGAGAAGGACGGGGCAGTGATCACTATGCTTTGCGTCAGGTAGAATTTCAGATCTTTGAAGTCGTTCTTTTAGATTTTTGCTGCTTAAATTATAATCAATCCGCCATCCTAAATTTTTTGAGCGTGCTCCCGCTCTGTAGCTCCACCAGCTGTATTGATGCGGTTCTTGATTAAAATGCCTAAAAGTGTCGATAAAACCTGAGTTAATAAATTGCTCCATCCACTCGCGTTCTTCAGGTAAGAAGCCACTTGTATTTGCATTCGATTTTGGATTATGAATATCAATTGCTTTGTGGCAAATGTTAAAATCACCACTAAGAACAAGATTCGGAATCGTTTTTTTTAACTCATGAATATAGTTATTAAAGTCGCTTAACCATTTCATTTTAAAAGCCTGACGAAGATCACCACTACTGCCACTGGGATGGTAGACACTCATCACTGAAACATCTTCAAAATCCACGCGCAATATACGTCCTTCATCATCGTATTCTTTTATTCCACAACCGTAGGTTACCCGAAGCGGTTCTTTTTTAGTAAAAATAGCAACTCCGCTGTATCCCTTTTTTTGTGCCGGATACCAGTAGTGTTTATAACCCATTTCTTCTAACTCAAATACACCAACTTGTTCGGGACTTGCTTTTATTTCTTGCAAACATAAAACATCTGGATTAATCTCACGCATCCAGTCTATAAAGCCCTTGCTCATTGCAGCACGTATGCCATTCACATTGTAGGTAATTATTCGCATATTACCCTGCAAATTAGTATTAAAATTTGGATCAGTGAAATACATTCCGTCACACTCTTTTCTCCTTAACTTCTGGAATTTAACTGTATTGGAATATTGATTTAATATAAACAAAAAGTCCCGCTAAATTTTTAGCAGGACTTCAATTAGAATAAGAATTTTTATTGTTTTATTAGTTTAATGATTTGCGTTTTCTGCTCTGCGGAGTTTTTCACCATAACATAATACAAACCGCTACTTTGGCTATTTAGATTAAATTCCGTTACAAGTGAATTTATTTTTTCTGAGACTAGTAATTGCCCTAGAGCATTGTAAATCTCGATAACGGTTTTTTCATTTAGTGAATTTAATGTTACATCAAAATTTCCATTCGTAGGGTTTGGAAATATTTTCACATCTATAACCCCATTTGATGAAAGCTCATTTAAACCTGTACATGGTTTTACCTGAAGTGCCACCGATTGCGAACTTGCGCATCCTTGTAAATCTGTTCCTACGACGAAGTATAAAGTTGTTGTAACAGGGCTAACGGAAATTGTAGCGTTTGAAGAAGAAGAAGAACTCCATGAATAGGTATCAGCTCCCGATGCCATTAAAATTACAGATTCTTTGGTACACATAACCGATCTTGAAGCAGATGCGCCAACATTTGGAAGGTTAAATACGGTGAAAGAGCTCACGACGGGTGCACTAACACATCCATTTGTGCCCGTTCCTGTAACTACGTAACTATATTGCCCGGCGACAAGAGGAGTTGAAGTGCCAAAAGGTAAGCCAGCTATCAAATAATTTGGAGCGCCATTTGGCATCACTGTAAACGTTTCTCCTAAACACATAGTGCCGCTATTAACTGTTATAACTGGAGTTTCTAAAACGGTAACTGTGGTTGTAGGATTGTTAACAGAGATACATCCGTTTGGAGCCGTGCCAGTTAAGGTATATATAGTCGTTGTAACCGGCATGTCTGTTAGTGTTGTTGCCGTACTTGGAATGCCACCTGGATTTATAGTGTAGGAAATTGCGCCAGATGTGGTGATAGTGATAGTTTTGCCAGAACAAATTATTGGTGGGGCTATTGAATTTATAGCAACTACCGGCGCCTGATTTACAGTAACGTTTATTACCGTAGGCACGGACGTTCCACAACTATAAGTAGCGCTTACAGAAACGCCACCACTTGCACCAGCATACCCTGAAAGTGAACTCAGTGTGCTTGTGCCGGACCAGCCTGCAGGTAACGACCAATTATAAGCAGTTGCGCTTGTAATAAAACTTGCTTGATAGTTGGCTGGATCACCTTGGCATAAAACTGTATTTCCCGTGAGTGATGATGGCGGTTGCGGTGTAACAGGAGAGAATCTGTACGCTGTGTTTGTTTGTGCCCAATAGGCCTGATTGAGAGGCATATTGGAAGAGCCTGATGTAACCGTATAAGAGAGTCCTAATGTTCCAGTTTCATTTTCAATGCCAAGCGTCGCGTAATTTGGACTTTGTGGAGAACTAATACTAATGATGTCAATATCGTTCGTTGTTTCGTGAAGCACTATTTGTCCTGAATAAAGTAAAGTGGAGTTTCCGAATAAGGGTACGTTGCTATAAGTCACCACAAACATTTGATTCGGAGTAACACCTATTGTGGCGTACGTAACAGTACCTCCGACAGATGGGTCCAAATCATCCATTCTGAGAGCTACAATGCCATTTAGAATGGTAGGAACTGATGGATTGGGAATGTATTGGGCCGCGTCATATCCCGAAGGAAATGTAGACGGAACGCCAATATTGAATTGGATTAAACCATTGCTATAAATTAGTAGGTTGTTGTAAGTTGTACAATAAAAATTAAAATTGAATCCAATGGGCACAGGAGCGGTGTAGCCATCGTCTGCATTTGGTGAAAACGAATTTGTAACATTAGTACCAAAAGTCTGGTAGGTTGTAAATGTCGTTGGAAATGCAATGTAATTTGAACACGTTTGAACGCATTGGGCTTGTATAGACCCTGTCGACAAAAACGTTAAAAAAAGATAGAGGAATGTTCTTTTCATAATACTGGGGTTTAATTTAGTTACAGATAAATTTACAAATAAAAAGCAACGTTGTCAAGAGTTTTCTCGCTGCTTAAAATATCTGGGCCCGAAAGACTTATTTTTGCTGTGCTTTTCCCCAAAAAAAATTTTTGATTAAAAATAATTAGCTTTTTTCTAAATCCTTTTAAATTCCAATCCAAAAAAAAATCCCCGACTTACGTCGAGGATCCTTTGCAATAAGGTATAAAACTAGTTTGCTTTTTCCTGAGCCGCTTCTAATGTTACTTCTATTTTAACTTCTTCTGAAGCACCGCCACCATTTATTTCAAAATCTTTGCGGTTAATCGATGTTTTACCATTAAACCCTGCAATGGTTGCTGGAACTTCTTTACCACTTGCATAACTGCTGCCATCTGTAGAACCAACATAATTAAAATTAAGGTCTACGTCTTTAGTGATGCCTTTAATGGTAAGTTTACCATGCGCCGTGTAAGCGAACTCTCCTTCATTATTTTCAACCACACTAGTCGATTCAAAAACAGCTTTTTTATGTTTTGCAACATCAAAGAAATCTGCTTTTTCTTTTAAATGACCATCACGCATATTATTTTGAGTATTGATCGAATTCATATCTAAACGAATATAGATTTTAGAATTAGCTCCATCAAAATTAACTACACCGCTGTCAGGACTAATAGTACCGCGCGTGTCGCTGATAACATGTTTAATACTGAATGCTACAGAGGAGTGTGCACCATCAACTATATAAACACCTTTAAGATCAGACATACTTTTAACGTTAGCAGCAACTAAACTATCGCACTCTGCTTGACTAGAGCAAGTATGTTGTTCTCCATTAATTGTGCAAGTATAAATACCTTTGTTAGATGCACCACCTTCACAACAGGCATCTCCATCAGAACCATTCATAGCAATGTAAGGAGCGATAACAAGAGACACGATACTCATTAATTTAATGAGGATGTTCATTGATGGTCCAGACGTATCTTTAAAAGGATCTCCAACAGTATCTCCTGTTACAGAAGCTTTGTGTGGTTCAGATTTTTTATAGAACATTTCACCATTAATAAGAACACCTTTTTCAAAAGATTTTTTAGCGTTATCCCAAGCACCACCAGCGTTACTTTGGAAAATTCCCATTAACACCCCTGAAACAGTAACACCTGCTAACAAACCGCCTAACACTTCTGGTCCGAAAATAAAACCAACAATAACTGGCGTAATTAAGGCAATAGCGCCCGGCATCATCATTTCACGAATAGAAGCTTTAGTAGAAATAGCCACACATTTTTCGTATTCAGGTTTTGCTTTGTATTCCATAATACCTGGAATTTCGCGGAACTGGCGACGTACTTCTTGCACCATGTCCATTGCAGCTTTACCCACTGCTTGGATACAAAGTGCAGAGAAAATAAATGGAATCATTCCACCTACAAATAAACCAGCTAATACCGGTGCTTTGTAAATGTCAATAGCATCAATACCTGCAATACCAACAAAGGCTGCAAATAAAGCTAAAGACGTTAATGCAGCAGAAGCAATCGCAAATCCTTTTCCTGTTGCAGCAGTTGTATTTCCTACAGCATCTAAATTATCTGTACGCTCACGAACTTCAGGAGGTAATTGACTCATTTCAGCAATACCACCTGCGTTATCAGCAATAGGACCAAACGCATCAATAGCCAGTTGCATTGCAGTTGTAGCCATCATACCAGCAGCAGCAATTGCCACACCATATAAACCAGCGAAATGATAAGAAGCCATAATACCTCCAGCCAAAGTTAATATTGGAATAACGGTAGATTTCATACCTACTGACAAACCACCAATAATATTAGTTGCGTGTCCTGTAGAAGATTGTTGAATAATTGAAAGAACTGGTTTTTTACCCATTGCCGTGTAATATTCAGTTACAATACTCATAATAGCACCAACAACTGTACCAACTACAATTGCCATAAATACATTTAGTTTAGAGAACTCGTAGCCACGTAAACTTAAAGTTTCTGGCAGCATCCAGTTTACAATAAAATAAGAAGCAATCACTGTAAGAATCATTGAAGACCAGTTACCCATGTTTAGGGCGCTCTGAACATTTGATTTTTCATCCTTTATAGTAACGAACCAGGTTCCAACAATTGAGAATAAAATACCTAAACCGCAAATTACCATTGGTAATAAGATTGGAGACATTCCTCCAAAATTATCTGCTGAAGCATCAATCTCTTGACCTAAAACCATTGTAGCTAAAATTGTAGCTACATAAGAACCAAATAAATCGGCACCCATACCAGCAACGTCACCTACGTTATCACCCACGTTATCGGCAATAGTAGCAGGATTACGAACATCGTCTTCAGGAATACCAGCTTCCACTTTTCCAACTAAGTCAGCTCCAACGTCTGCAGCTTTAGTATAAATACCGCCGCCAACACGTGCAAATAAAGCGATTGATTCAGCACCTAAAGAAAATCCCGTTAAAACTTCAATAGCCGTTTTGATATATTCTTTATCAACACCATCATTAAATATTCCTAAAAATACTATGAACAAGCCACCTAAACCAAGAATTGCTAAACCAGCTACACCTAATCCCATTACTGTTCCACCAGTAAAAGATACTTTTAATGCTTGTTTTAAGCTTGTGCGAGCAGCTTGCGTTGTACGAACGTTTGCTTTAGTGGCAACGCGCATACCAATATATCCAGCAGTTGCAGAAAAAACGGCACCTATTATAAATGCGATAGATATAATCCAGCTGGAATGAATAGGGACCCCATTTACTTCATGAATTGTTCCTGAATAAGCTAATAAAGCTGCAGCAAACACTACGAAAATACTTAGTACTTTCCATTCTGCTTTTAAAAAGGCCATTGCGCCATCCGCAATATAACCTGCAAGCTCTTGCATGTTTTTGTCACCGGCATCTTGCTTGCTAACCCAAGCAGATTTTAAAGCCATTACGATCAAACCAATTATCCCAAGAACCGGGACTAAATAAATAACACTCTCATTCATAAGCAGATATTTTTTGTTTTTTAATTATTATCATTCAACCTGTGCTTTTTTTTGCCAATTTAGGGTCTTATTTGTAACACAGCCGTTCATTAAATTTTATTTACGGGCTGCAAAAATAGGAAAATTCCCTTAATTAAGAAATTATTTAATCGCTTAATTTTCAGGCAGATACCCAAAAACAATTACTTTTAGTCTGTTATTTACAAAAACCCAGATCACGCGGAGGATGTTCTGTATCTACTTAAATAATAGTAAATTCACACAAAATATGGAGCATTACGATCTTATTGTTATTGGTGGTGGCCCTAGCGGATATGCGGGTGCCATGCGAGCCATAGATTTTGGCAAAAAAGTACTGCTAATTGAAAAAAGGCGAATTGGAGGAGCCGGTGTATACGACGGCGTTTTGACCTCAAAAACACTTTGGGAACAGGCCTTAAAAACCGCTTCCATTCGTGAAATGATTCCTGATTACGAAGTCAATTTTGAAAGCTTAAAGAAAATAGTAGACGAAGCGGTTTACGAGCGTAAAACCCAAATGACTCTGCATCTAAAACTACTCGATAGTCTTTCTAAAAAGCTCTTTACTTACGAAAAAGGTTCTGCTTACATTCTCGATAAAAAAACAATCAGAATAACTAAAGAGGACGGTAAAACTAAAGAAGTAAGTGCTGATAATATTTTAATTGCTACAGGTAGTCGGCCTAGAATACCTAATAATATTGAAGTAGACGAACAACACATAGTAACATCGGATGGAATAAAAAATTTCACATCCTTACCAGAAAGCATGGTAGTACTTGGTGCTGGTGTTATTGGTTGCGAATTCGCCACGATTTTTTCTGCTCTTGGAAAAACAAAGGTATTTTTAATTGATAAGGCTGATCGAATTTTGCCTTTTGAAGACGAGGATGTTGCGGAAGTTGTTACAACAAACCTGGAATTACAAGGAGCCAAAGTTCACCACGGTGCTTCGCTCAAACGAATGGAGATTAAAAATGGAAAGGTTGAATATGAACTCGAATACAAAGATGGTAAAACTGAAGTTTTAACTGTAAGTAAGGCACTTATTTCGGTTGGGCGTGTTCCTAATGTAGAAAATATTGGACTTGAAAACGCTGGCGTTAAGCTAAATGAGCGCGGTTCTATTTGGGACGATGACACGCAAACAAATATTAGTAACATATATGTTGCAGGTGATGTAACCACAGAGGTAGCACTTGTAAATGTGGGTGAAAGAGAGGCAAGGCATGCAGTTGTGAGAATGTTTGGTCCAACAGTAAAACCACTATCTTATAAGAACATAAGTACCATTATGTTTTTAAACCCGGAGGTTGCCTCTGTAGGAATGAGTGAGCAAGAATGTGTTGCCAAAAACATACCACACAAAGTAGTTAAACTGGATTATACTGTTAATGCCCGTGCCATTGCCATGCGCAAAACAACCGGTTTTTTTAAAATTATAGTAACCAACGATAACGGTATGCGAATACTTGGCATGCGGGTGGTTGGAGAACATGCCAGTAGCGCCATTCAAGGTGTCGCTTATCTAATACATACCAATCAGGGTATAAGAGATTTGGCCGACATGATGCATCCACACCCGAGTATTACAGAGGGTGTTCAGGAATGTTTGAGAATGCTATTAAATAAATCTATTTACAAGCCTTATGTTTTTAAAGACAGGTTGAAGTGTTACGTCTGCGAAAACGGCGTTTGTACACCGATTGAAAGCTTAGTTTAAATAGAGATGAATAATTTTGGCATTTTTTAATTTAGTCTTGTTTTTTTAAACTTAACTTCGCCCTAATGAACAAGAAGGTTTTTACGTTTATTTCCATATCCTTTTCTTTGGCACTTTTGGTTTTAATTTGTTTTCAGATTTACTGGATTCGTAAAGACTATTTGGTTAGAGAAGAACTTTTTAAAAATAAGGTTGATGGTGTTTTAAACATTACCAGCGCAAGATTGGCTAAACTTGATCCCCGTTCTAAACATACTAAAATCACCGAGCGTATTCAAGGTATAAATATTCCTGATTTTAAAGGCAGCGAAAATCTTGGTTTTAGTGTTAAATCAGAATTGAGTATTGATAGTAACGGCCGGCAGTTTTACCGCTACACACAAAAAAATCTTACCAGCGATTCCTCCATTAAATTTGATGCTTCAGCAACTAATTTTTTAAATTCCATTCGTGAACAATCGCGCTTGCAATCTTCGCAAAACAACGATTTGTTTAATAAAACAAACGACCGTGTTAGTCTTTTTGATATTACCACTACCCGAAATTATTACGACCGCAAACAAAAAACAGATACCCTGTTATTAGATTCTATCTTGCAAACTGAATTAAAAAAAGAAAAAATTACCGCCAAGTACGATTATTATCTAACATCGCTGTTCCCTGGAAGTCCTCACCACAGTGACTTACAACATGCCGAAAACATGTCTGATTCCTTAGGGATAGAACATTACATGGTTAACCTTGCTCCAGATAATAGTTTTATCGATCCTGAATATTTAATACTTTATTTTCCTGCTCAAAACAGAGACATCTTTAAAGAGATGTGGCCCTTTTTAATTACTTCGGTTGTTGTAATTCTCATTCTTACGTTTTCATTTTATTACATCATGGTGAGTAATCTTAGACAGAAAAAATTATCGATCATTAAGAACGATTTTATCAGTAACATGACCCACGAATTCAAAACACCTATCAGTACTATTTCATTGGCTAGTGAAATGTTGGGCGACGAAAGTATCTCTCAGACTCCTGAAAAAAAACACCGTTACATCAAAATGATTCGTGATGAAAACAAACGTTTAAGTGTGTTAGTTGAAAGTATCTTACAAACATCTATTTTAGATAAAGGTGAGTTCAAATTAAAATTAAGTGAAGTTGACATTCATGAAATAATTAATACAGCAATTAACAATACCCATTTGTTAATTAATCAAAGACAAGGTTCCGTAAATACATTTTTAAAAGCTCAAAAATTTAAACTGCAAGCAGACCGTGTTCATTTAACCAACATTATTTTCAATTTAATTGATAATGCCATTAAATATTCACTTGATGTTCCTGAAATAACAATTTCCACTTATAACACAGCGGAAGGAATTATGATTCAGGTAAAAGACAACGGAATGGGCATTTCAAAAGAAAATCAACGTAAAATATTCGATAAATTCTACCGTGTTCCTACTGGAAATGTGCATAATGTAAAAGGCTTCGGACTAGGCCTATCGTACGTTCTAGCCGTTATTCTTAAACATGGTGGAACCATTTCGGTAAACAGTGAAGTAGGTAAGGGAAGTACGTTTAATGTACATTTGCCAATTTGACAATAAATGTTAAAATTGTTAAAATGGCACGTTAAGTGTTTACCTTTAATTAAACAAATTAACATTTAGAACTAATGGACACTGTTAAAACTAAAATCTTATTGGTAGAAGATGACCCAAGTCTTGGCCCCCTTTTGCAAGAGTATTTAGATGCAAAAGGTTTTGAAACAAAATTAGCTGATGATGGGAAAAAAGGCGGGGATTTATTTTTTAAAGGGAGTTTCGACCTTCTTTTATTAGATGTGATGATGCCAATTAAGGACGGTTTAACATTAGCGAAGGAAATTCGTGTGGTTGATAAAAACATTCCTATTATTTTTCTGACTGCCAAAAGCATGAAAGAAGATACCATTGATGGGTTTAATGCCGGTGCCGACGATTATATTACCAAGCCTTTCAGTATGGAAGAATTATTGGCGCGAGTAACGGCAGTATTGCGTCGTACAAACAAAGTACGTTCTTCAGAAGGCGAAGACATCGACTTTAAAGTAGGTACTTACCAGTTTAATTCTGAAAAACAAATTTTACAACACAATGGCGTTGAACAAAAATTGACGACAAAAGAAAGTCAGTTGTTACGTTTATTATGCATTCATAAAAACGATGTATTAGATAGAACGTTTGCTTTAAAATCTATTTGGCACGACGATAATTATTTTAACGGTCGTAGTATGGATGTTTACATTGCAAAGCTTCGTAAATATTTAAAAGACGATACTAAGGTTGAAATTATTAATATTCACGGTAAAGGATTTAAATTATTGGTGAATCAGTAAGTTTTTTCTTACAAAAATTAAAAAACCCGCATCTAAAAAATGCGGGTTTTTTGTTGGTATTTAATTCCTACTTAAGCAAAGTTACATTTCCAAACTTATCGTAAATGCGTCCTTCAAGATCTTTGAAAGACAATTTATAAATGTAGGTGTCTTCTTTTAAAGGATCTTCACCTTTGTTTTGAATGGTTCCATCCCAGCCAGTATTCGCATCGGTGGTGCTAAATAATAAATGTCCCCAGCGATCAAATATTTCGAATCTATATTTTTTAGTATCTAATCCATAAAGAGAAAAAACAGGTTTAAATTTATCGTTTAGTCCATCGTAATTTGGTGTGAATGAATTTGGAATATAAACTGCAAAATCATTTTTAACTTCTATGTACTTCGTTATTTCATTTTTACAATTATGAACTGAAGTTGCGGTGAGTGTAACTTTATAATTTCCTATTTGTGGAAAATAAATAAGTGGATTTAATTCATAACGTTGATTGAGTCCTTGGACTGTCCAAGTATATTTATTATCTCTGAGTGAAGAACTAGTATTCGTAAATTGTACTTCTGGATTTGCGATTGTTATCTCGTCAGGAGGGAAAATAAAATCGGCCTTGGGAGACTCGTACACTTCAATTGGACTTAAAATAACCTGAGTAGAGCATCCTTTTGCTTGGGTATCGATATATGTATACACAGGTGTATAAGATCCTGCGCTTGTAAAAACATGGTTCGTGGTGAACCCTTCCTGTGAATCTGTGCCGTCGTTTATTGACCAATAACCTATTATTGCCTCTCCATTTTGAGGAGAGGTGAGAATCACATCAAGCGGCAAACAACCAATAGTTTTACTCGACGAGGCCGTTACCGGCGGAATATTTTTAACCTGAATACTTACAGTTTTGGCATCAGGACAAAGCAAATGATAAACAGCCGAATGCGTTTGGTAAGTAAATGTATTCGAACCTTCATAAGCTTTAAAAGGATCGAACATAATCCCACCATCCCAACCGGGACTGTTGCTGTACCAAGCACCACCGGGATTTTGAACCAAACTATTTAAATTAAACGGCGCTCTATTCGAACAATAATATGTTTCAGCATATTTTTCAAAATCAGCAGGAACAAATTTGTCTACTTCGATATGCGCTTGTGTAAATGCAATACAAGGTCCCGAGGAAATACTATAACTAATAATATTATCACCAATACCAGCTATAGCAGGATTAAATACGCCACTGTTTGAAATTGCTCCAATCATACCACCTCCAAAAAAGCCACCAACAGGGTTCACATTAAGTTTTATAGGCAGGGAATTATTACACAGAGGGTCTACTTTTGTTATAACAGGTGTTGCAAGAGAGAACACCTCAACACTCAATATCGATTTATCTGGACACAAACCACTCGGAATGGAGGAAGTATTGTAAGTGACTGTAAACTGTCCCGCACCGCTTAATCCGGGATTAAAACTTGTTCCGCTAATACCAGGACCAATCCACGTTCCGCTATTACTTAATGCTAGGGGTAACAAATTTGTCGGTTGACCAGTAGTACATTGCGGTCCAAGACTTCCGGTAATTTTCGCGGTTACGAATGCCTCTGTACTAATAATTCTACTTTGTATAACGTTACATGTATTTGTGCCAATAACATATTGCACTGTATTATTTCCAACCGGACTTAACGCGGGTGAAAAAGTTCCGTTGGCTGATAAAAAGTAGGACGCCACCCAATGGCCGATAGCAGGGCTAACCGTCAATTGCACAGGATCTTGTGTTGAACAAAAAGGACCAGCTATTCCAATATTTGGTACAGCGGGATTTAAAACTGAAATCTGAATACTACTCGCATCAACACATAAAGTTGGATTGGGAGAGGATGGGTTGGTATATAAAACCGTATATATAGCTGTTGCCAAACCAACTGGATTAAAAAAGTTACTACCAACGCTAATCGATGGTGTAGGTGCCACAGCTGTCCAAGCACCCGTTGTACTTTGAACAATGCTCATAAGATTTACCGGAGCACCCGTTACGCACAAATGTGGGACTGTTCCTGTTAAAGCAGCTGTATTAAATTGTGAAACATGAAATATTTTGGAAGAACTTACAACACAGGTTCCTAAACCAGCAGTATAAATAACTGTGTTGGTTCCTATCGGATTAGCAGAAGGTGTTTGAATACCTGTTGGAGAAATTCCAGAAACGCCAGACCAAACACCGTTAGGCGGATTTGCCGTTAGAGCAATTGTACCCGAATTAGTACAACGTGGATTTATAGAAGTGATAACTGGTACTGGAGGATTAAAAACTGGAACAATTAAAACTGTAGAAGCCGGACAAACTGTATAATTAGGCAGAGATCTTGTGTTGTAAGTTAAGCCATATGTGCCTGTAGGGAGACCAAACGGACTAAAGCGATTAAGGCTATCAACCTGCGGTCCAGCCCAGGATCCGGAAACGGTGAATTGAGGAATGTTCATCAAGTTAAATAAAGGATCTTGCACACATAATGTACTCACTCCTGATGAAAGTGCAGGAGAATAAAATTTAGAAACTGAAACGGTTTCCGATTTAGTTACAATGCAATTCCCAACACCTACCATGTATGTTACTGAACTAGTACCAATGGAAGCAATTGAAGGAGTGAACGTGCCCGCAATGCCTACAGCAGGATTTGCGCTCCAAGTGCCACCTCCGGGAGCTGCCATTAATTGTATAGGAGCAAAGGTGTTACAAAGATTCGGTGGTGCTGTAATTGTAGGCGTTAAAGGGTTATTGATCACAATACCTAATGTTTGCGTTACCGGGCAGTTTACTGCGGTGTTTGAAGGAGCTACTGTAACGCTGTATATTATAGTTGCTAATGTTGTAGTAGTTGGAAGAAGTGGTGGAAGGAAAGGCCATGACATCTGCCAAGGTCCGGCACCAGAGGAATTGGACCAACTATACAAATAATTTGCAGGATTAACAGCAGGGCTAAAAGATACACCAGCTGAAAAATTACCCCCTTGACAAATATTGGTGGTGCTTTGAGTAATACTAAAGGAAGGTTGCTGGATTACGCTAACAGTAACAGCAGCTTGACAAGTTCCAGAATACGGAATATTATTTAACGTAGCATTACTCGTGCCAATTACAGTATAAGTTGCTGAATTTTGCACGTTATTAAAAATATTACTTGAGGAAGTGGAGCTAAAAGAGTTTGGACCCACCCAGGTATAAGTATTTACTGACGTACTTGTGTTTGGCCCAAGAGAAACCGTTACAGATTGCCCAGAACAAACAATGCCTGAAGTTGTACCTGAAACGACGCATACAAAACCACAATTGGTGGTAGCAGCTCCCGACGTACCAGCATTATTTTGATTAAAGGTTATGTTTTGTACTTGATTTGAAAAGTTTGTAATCAATAAAAGATAAAATTGCCCTGCAATCGCATTTGCAATTGTACACGTTTCTGTTGGTGAACCAGAATAACTGCATGATTGAATATTTCCACTTGTTAAACTATTGCAAGCGCCTGATAAACTCGAAAACGGTCCCCAACAAATAAAATCAATATCACTTGCAGCAGCCATTGAAATTGACATTGAACCTGTATTCGCCATCTGCATAAAATACCAAGCAGGATTAGGTTGTGAACCAAGACATCCATAATTGGGTCCTACCTGAGAATTTGGCACTCCTGTAGTTGCAGGGAAATTCATAGTTTGACCTGTACAAAAAGGAGAAGCAGTAGCGCACGCACTATTTTGAGAAAACAAATTTCCTTTGTAAGCAAGCAGTACAATTATAAAAAAAAGAAATTGTTTCATTTTGTTCTTTCTTTGGGTATCATTGAATTTGTTTTTACATTAAACTAAAAGCAGCTTTTAAAGTCTATTCAAAGATATAACTATTTTCATTCTAGTACACAATCATTCACTCATTCGTTCACTGCCTTACAAATCACTAGGTTAAGTATTTCTAACAGCGGTCAAAGAAAAAGCCCCGTCAACATTGACAGGGCTTCTAATTTATATAAATCTAAAATATTTAGTCCTTTCTTCCACCAAACAATCTTAGAAGAAATAAGAATAAGTTAATGAAATCAAGATATAAAGTTAATGCGCCTATAATGCCTAGCTTATTTGCCAAAGTTGAATCCCCATTAACTTGCTGACCCAGATTTTTAATTTTTTGAACATCGTAAGCAGTTAGACCAGTGAAGATTATAACTCCTAAAATACTAATGATATAATCCATTTGGGCACTTCCCATAAACATATTGATGAGTGAAGCGATTACAATTCCAACTACACCAATCATCAAGATACTTCCCATTTTAGTTAAATCTGTTTTAGTTGTATAACCTGCAATTGCCATTAAAGCGAATAATGCCGTTGTACTAAAAAACACAGTAATGATTGAGCCAATAGCGTATATAAAGAAAATAAAACTAAAACTAATTCCGTTAATGATAGAGTAAGCAATAAACAAACCGATCAATGCAGGATAAGAAAGTTTACTTAATCCAAAATTAATTCCAAGAACAAATAATAGTGGTGCAAACATTACTATGTAAGCAAAAATAGTTGGCTTAAATCCAGTTTCGGTTTCTTCGAGTAAAATGCTCGTTAGTTCTGGCACGTTTGCAAATACCAACGCAGCTATTGCAGTGAGTAACATTGCTAAAGCCATCCAGGCAAAAGAGTTTCTAAGCAACTTATTTTCTCCTGCAATTGTTGTGTACTCAATTTTATTAATATCTGTACTTCTTAAATTTTCCATTATCAGTTAATTATTTTAGGTATAAATGTAAGAAATTATTTAGGGTATAAAGGTTAAGAATATTTAAAGGGATGCCTAAAAATAAAGATCGCTGGTTTTTAAATGCAGGTATCTTAAAACCGCTAAAAACGCACTGAAAGCTGAAATGATCACACCTACAAGAATGATTCCGCAAAATAAAATTAAAAGAACGTTTTCATCCTGTAACTGCAAAAGATCTGGTATAAACTTAGTACTTAGCATTAAAAATCCGGCCAATAAAAGTCCGGCAATAATTCCGGCTATGACCCCTTGTCGAAATCCTTTAAAAATGAAAGGTTTGCTAATAAACAGACGAGTCGCTCCAACCAAATACATGGTTCTAATTAGAAACCGTTGCGAATAAATAGACAATCGAATTGTATTGTTAATAAGGGCTATGGCTACTATTAAAAGCGCACCGCTAAAAATAAGGATAAAAAAAGCCACTGCTTTTGTGTTCTTATTTAGCTTGTTTATCATTTCTTTTTGATAGACGACTTCCTTAACAAACGGTTTTTGCAACAAATTTTTTTCGATTATCTGTAAGGTGTCGGTATTTGCATAGTTAGCATTCAGCTTAACTTCCAGCGAATTTAAAAGCGGGTTACTTCCTAAAAAAGCTACAAAATCTTCACCTAAATCTGCCTTTAATTTTTGCGCAGCTTGTTCTTTACTGATAAGATTTACACTTTTAGTAAAATCTGCATTATTAAGTTCTTGAATCAACACATCAGTTTGTGCTGAAGTTGCTGTGTCTTTTAAATAAATTTGAAAGCCAACATTTTCTTTAAAATGAGTTGAGAGTTTGTTAGCGTTAATAATAAGCAAACCAAGTGCTCCAAGCATAAATAAAACCAATGCAAGGCTTATAATAACCGTTACACCCGAAGTACGAAGTCTTTTTCTTGTTAATCTATCGCTCACAATTTTATTTTAATAGAGCGAAGTTATTTTTAATTTGCTTGTTTATTGGCAACTAACCAAAGTAATAATTAACAGAAAGATGTTTGTTAAGCTAAATTAGGCGCTGATTTCAAGTCCTACATACATGGCATAACTTAGAAATACTATACCAAGAGCGATGCGGTACCACCCAAAATGCTTAAACCCATATTTATTTAGAAAAGCGATAAAACCCTTTACAGCAAAAATGGCAACAATAAAAGCAATGAGTCCGCCAAATGCCATTAGTTTAAGATCCTCAAAATGAATGTTGTCTTTTTCTTTAAGCAAATCATAACCGGAAGCAGCAAACATTGTTGGAATAGCCAATAAAAAAGAAAACTCTGCGGCTTGTTTTCTATCAAATCCTGAAAAAATACCACCAAATATAGTAGCCGCCGCTCTTGAAACACCAGGGATCATTGAAAAA
Organism: Aurantibacillus circumpalustris; assembly: GCF_029625215.1. Taxonomy (GTDB): domain Bacteria; phylum Bacteroidota; class Bacteroidia; order B-17B0; family Aurantibacillaceae; genus Aurantibacillus; species Aurantibacillus circumpalustris. The sequence continues at coordinate 1,553,438 of NZ_CP121197.1, read as the reverse complement.
CACTGAATGAACCCAATTTTTAATGCGCCAGTAAAACTTATATCTTCAACATTTTTATACTCGCTTTTTTTATTCTCACTCCATTTATCGAGTAGAATTAAAATAACACCGCCCACTATTAAAGCGATGCTAACTGTGAATGGATTGAATAAATAATGTTTAATAGTTTTATATGCCAATAACCCAATAATACCGGTTGGTAAAAAGGCAACAAAGAGCTTTATATAAATATTAATTCCAACAAAAAAACGTTTGATGTAGATTAGAAGCACTGCTAAAATTGCACCCAACTGAATAACAATTTCAAATGTTTTTGCAAATTCCTGATTTTGAATTTTCAACAATGAATCCGCCAAAATCATATGTCCAGTAGAAGAGACCGGAAGGAATTCTGTTAACCCTTCAATGATTGCAATAATAAATGCTTGTAAATAAGTCATATTTGATTAAATAGAATTGGATGCCATTTTACAAAAGAAATGAGGTACCTCTTATTTTTATTTGGTCGCTTCAACCTCTTCCGTTTTCGGACGCCACATAATCGCGACAATGATTGAAACAAAGCCAATCAAACAAACCATAGGAGCTAAGGTAATACGTTGGAAATTAAAAATCTCGGGATTAAAAACATTTGGATCGTCACTGCCACCGCCAATCATTAATACGTATCCAAGAATAATTAAGGCTATTCCTGCAACAAGAACATAATAATTTTTTTTAGTGAAGGTGCTTTTCATAAGATATTTTTTGAAATAATTAGAGTCCAAATATAAGCAAAATTCACTTTATGATTAGCCATTAATACGAAGGTTTGTGCATTAATTTTTTGTAATATTGTTAATTGAAAAAATTATGGCAAAAGTAGCACTTATCACAGGCGTAACGGGGCAAGATGGAGCATATCTTTCCGAATTGTTGTTGAGTAAAGGATATGAAGTTCACGGCGTAAAGCGCCGTAGTTCTTTGTTTAATACTGACCGAATAGATCACCTCTACCAAGATCAACATGAAAAAAATGTAAGTTTTAAATTGCATTATGGCGACTTAACAGATAGTACCAATCTCATAAGAATAGTACAAGAAGTAAAGCCTGACGAAATTTATAATCTAGCGGCTATGTCGCATGTAAAAGTTAGCTTTGATACCCCTGAATATACTGCCAATGCAGATGGTATTGGAACTTTAAGAATATTAGAGGCAATTCGCATTTTAGGTTTAGAGAAAAAAACACGTTTCTATCAAGCCTCTACAAGCGAACTGTACGGTTTAGTTCAAGAAATTCCTCAAAAAGAAACAACGCCCTTTTATCCCCGTAGTCCTTACGGTGTAGCAAAACTTTACGGATTTTGGATTACCAAAAATTACCGTGAAAGTTATGGCATGTATGCCTGCAATGGTATTTTATTTAATCATGAAAGTCCTTTACGCGGAGAAACATTTGTTACCCGTAAAATAACCAGAGCAGTCGCAAAAATTAGTTTGGGAATGCAGGACAAACTTTTTATGGGGAACATTGATTCTGAACGCGACTGGGGACATGCTAAAGATTATGTGGAAGGTATGTGGCGTATGTTACAGCAAGATGAACCAGATGATTTTGTGCTTGCCACCGGTATTAAGATAACCGTTAGAGAGTTTATTAATATGGCTTTTGCCGAAGTAGGCATTGCGTTGAAATGGGAAGGAAAAAATGAAAATGAAAAAGGAATCGACATTAAAAGTGGTAAAACATTAGTTGAGATAGATCCAAAATATTATCGTCCTGCTGAGGTAGATCTTTTGGTAGGTGACGCTACAAAAGCTAAAAATAAAATGGGCTGGACTCCAACCTACACTGTTTCTGAACTCTGTAAAGAAATGGTTCAAGCCGATCTTGAATTATTTAAACGCGACAAATATTTAATAGAGGGCGGACACAAGGTTTTAAATTACAAAGAATAAGTAATTTATTTTATCCCAAACAAATTCTTTAAGCTAAGTTATAAATTGTGTAAACAAGAATGAACGCAGAATCCAAAATATACATCGCCGGGCACCGTGGAATGGTAGGTTCGGCCATTTTAAGAAATTTACAAAACAAAGGATTTTCAAATTTTGTATTAAAAACTTCCAAAGAATTAGATTTAAGGAATCAACAACAAGTATCTGATTTTTTTAGAACAGAAAAACCTGATTATGTTTTTTTAGCGGCTGCAAAAGTTGGTGGCATCAATGCTAATAATGTTTATAGAGCAGATTTTTTATACGAAAATTTGATGATCCAAAACAATGTTCTTCATTCTGCTTTTGAAAACAAAGTAACAAAACTTATGTTTTTGGGTTCTTCTTGCATTTACCCGAAACTTGCACCACAACCTTTAAAAGAAGAATATTTATTAAGTGGTTATTTGGAAGATACGAATGAACCTTATGCGATTGCAAAAATTGCGGGGATCAAATTGTGTGAGAGTTATAGAAGGCAGTACGGCGCCAATTTTATTTCGGTGATGCCAACGAATTTGTATGGTCAAAATGATAATTACAATCTAAATAATTCTCATGTATTACCGGCTTTGATTCGTAAATTTCACGAAGCAAAAGAAAATAACCTTCCCTTCGTTGAAATGTGGGGAACTGGTTCACCAATGCGTGAATTTTTGCACGCTGATGATATGGCAGATGCTTGTGTTTATCTCATGCAAAATTACGAAGGTAGTCAGCATGTAAATATTGGAACTGGTGTTGATCTTACTATTAAGGATCTTGCTCTACTCATTCAAAAAATAGTTGGTTATAAAGGCGAAATTAAACATGATTTGAGCAAACCAGACGGCACACCAAGAAAACTAATGGATGTTAGCTTTTTACATAAGCTTGGGTGGAAACATTCCATTGAGTTAGAGGCAGGGATAAAATCTGTTTATGAAGACTTCAAGAAAAAAGAGAATGTGAAAGTCTGGTAAGAATATCCTACCATTGAGATTCAAAACAAATGCATTGTAAAAAAATACATAATTATACTTTTGGATTATGTATTTTCTTCTCCTGTGTTTTTTCATTTGAAATATCTGCTCAGTTTTACAATTTTCCAAGCGACAATTCCTTTTCAGTTCTTACAGAAAAACAACTTGCAGCCAAAGACAGTGCTATTCATGGTGGAATAAAACCCTATGTGCACTTTTTTTCTTCTAAGTATGTTCAGGTTGTAGACACACATCGTTTATTTAAATTCATTAAAGATGATCCAGCAATTGATTTGGTTTTTTATAAACATTTCATAAGAGTAGAACCAAAAACAGAAAAATTTAAATTACGCCTCGATCCGGTATTAAATTTAGAAGTAGGGAAAGATTTTTCGAACAATCCTTCTGGGAGACTTTATTGCAATACGAGAGGATTGATTGGAAGCGGCTATGTTGGTGACAATGTATATTTTGAAACCATGGTAGTTGAAAATCAATCGTTCTTACCAAGTTACCTTTCTGATTATGCGAATACCAGTTCGGTAATTCCTGGCCAAGGTCGTTGGAAACAATTTAAAACTACGGGTTATGATTATGCCTTTTCGTCGGGATTTGTTTCTGTTCAAGCTCTCAAAAATTTGAACATACAAGTAGGTCATGGCAAACAAAAAATAGGTAATGGATACCGTTCTTTATTACTTAGCGATAATACTTTAAACTATCCTTATACACGCTTCACACAACAGTGGTTCAAAGGAAAAGTGCAGTACACTAATATTTATGCAGTTTTAATGAATTTAGTTTCGGCTTCAACGATTGTGAACCCTAACACCGAACGTTTGTTTCAAAAGAAAGCAGCCTCCTTTCAATACCTGAGTATTAATTTTAGTCGTTCTTTCAACATAGGCTTTTTTCAAGGAATGGTTTGGCAAGCTGGTGACTCGCGAAATAAGCAGCACATAGATTGGCAGTATTTTAACCCGATAATTTATACTAATCTTATGTCATACGGATTAGACAACAAGAATAATATTATTACAGGTTTGGATGCAAAACTAAAAATCGGCAATAAGGTAAATGTGTATAGTCAATTAATGCTCGATAAAACGAAATCGGATTCCACGTCAGCAGCGTGGGGCTGGCAAGCAGGGCTTAATTACTTTGACGCATTTGGACTTAAAAACTTGTTTCTGCAATTTGAATACAATAATGTAAAACGAGGTAGTTATTCAAGTAGTGTGAACACGAGCGACCAGTCTTATTCTCACTACAATCAGAACTTAGCTTATACGCCAGGTTACGGCGAAGAATTTGTTTTAATTGCAGATTATAAAGTGCGGCGTTTTTTTGTTAACCTTCGCTACAACTATCAGGATATTCCACAAAATACTATTTCTGGCACCAATACAAATTATGTGAGTATGATTAATGCTAAAGTGGGCTATTTGATTAATCCTTCCTACAATTTAAACATCTGTTTAGGAATACTCTATCGCACTCAAAAAAATCCTATCTTTAACCCGTTGAACAATCAGGTAAATTATATCTATTTAGGTTTTAAAACCAGCTTATATAACTTGTATTACGATTTCTAAATGGCAGCATTAATACTCGTTTTTCTAACCTCTTTTATTGTAGTCCTCTACTCTACCCCGGCACTCATTAAAGTGGCCGTTTTAAAGCGTTTGATTGATACGCCTAGTGAGGAGCGTAAAATTCATAAACGTTCTGTTCCAACCATTGGTGGTATTATAATTTACGCAGGAACTCTGTTTGCTTACGCCTTATGGTACAACATTCAGGATGGAGCCTACTACGATGTTATTTCTACATCCATCAACGAATTCAAACTTATTATTGCTACCAGCTTAATTCTCTTTTTTGTTGGGGTAAAAGATGATATTATTGGAACCGCGCCGGTAAAAAAATTATTTGCTCACATCATTGTAGCATTAATTCTTGTGCTTATGGGTAACATAAGAATTACGGGGCTTCATGGAATCTTTGGTGTTTCTGATTTGCCGTATTGGGGAAGCGTTTTCATATCCATTTTTACTTATGTTGTTGTTGTCAATGCTTTTAATCTTATAGATGGCGTTGACGGATTAGCAGCGGGAATTGGCTTTCTAAGCAGTTGCGCCTTTGGCACCTGGTTTATATTTGCCAATGAATTTGGTTATGCAACTTTGTCTTTTGCACTCGCTGGTGCACTCGGAGGGTTTTTAATTTTTAATTTTTCACCCGCTAAAATCTTTATGGGCGACTCAGGCTCTTTGGTTATCGGTATGTTTATTTGTGTGTTGGCCATAAAAATGATTGAATTTCCAATTAGCGAGTTAGATAGCTTTTGGGTGCATATCAGCAAACCAGTTTTTGCTATTTCAGCACTAGCATATCCTTTATTAGATACCTTGCGAGTATTTATCATTCGGGCTGTTAAAGGACAGTCGCCTTTTAATGCTGATCGTAATCACCTCCATCATAAGCTTATCGATTGCGACTATAGCCATATAAAAACAGTCATAATCATCTACTCGTTTTCTGTTATTACGGTTGGTACATCGTTACTTACTTATTATTTCTATACCCCTACTCTTAGCCTGTTAACGGTAGTTGGTACGGGTGCCGTTTTTCTTTTGATCGTAATAAACATCAATAAAAAGAAATTAAAAAAGAAAACGCTTACTTCTGAAACCTTGCAAAGCTAAAATATAACCTGAATACCCCTTAAATTTACCGCTCCTGTAAGATTTGTGCTTTGAGGCTCATAGCATAAATAATTTATTTATTTTTATTGCCATATTTTACTCATGAAAAATTTAATTCTTACCATTTTTCTAATTTCTATTTTATCAGGAAAATCGCAGTCTGCATGGGACTTACAAACCTGCATAAAATATGCGCTTAACCATAATATTGGATTAAAACAAAGAGCTTTAAATAACGAAGTTAACAAAAACACGACCGAGCAAAGCAAAGGGTCTGCCCTCCCTTCATTGAACGCCGGTGCATCTCACGTTTATAATTTTGGTCAAACGATAGATAGATTCACAAACACCTTTGCAAACACTCAGGTACTTTCACAAAATTTTTACATAAGCAGTAATGTCGTTCTATGGAGCGGGCTCAGTCAGTATAACAACATAAAATCAAATGAATACAACTACCTGAGTGGTGTTGAACTATTAAAGCAACAACAAAACGATCTTTCCTTGAGTATTGCCAATGCCTACATTGGCGTTATTTTCTCTGAAGAGATTGTGAAGATTTCTCAGAATCAATATTCAGTTACTGTTGAACAATTTGAACGTACTAGCAAATTAGTAACCGCAGGGGCACTTGCTAAAAGTGTTGAATACGACATTAAAGCACAATTAGCTAACGAACTTGTGAATGTAACCAGTGCTAAAAATAACTATCAAATTTCACTTCTTACACTCAAACAATTGATGAACCTTGATAGCGTTACAAATTTTAATATTGAAAGGCCACAGATTAGTTTAGAGGACGGGCAACTTTTAGAAAACAATCTGCAAAATATTTACGAAACAAGTTTAAAAACACAACCAAGTATTAAAAGTAACGAATACAGTATTTTAAGCGCAGAAAGTTATTTGAAGGCTACTAAAGGTAGAATTAGCCCCACATTAAGTTTTAATGCCAGCATGGGAACTGGTACATCAGGTTTAGCGAAAGATATTCTCGGCGTGCAAGCCACAGGAAAGAGTTCTCTCATTGGATATACAAATTCAGGAGAAGGAGTTTACGCCCCCGAATTTGATTATATTACCAAGCCAAAAAGTTTTTCCAATCAATTTAATGATAACGTTAATAAAAGTTTGGGATTTACTTTAAATATTCCCTTGTACAATGGTTTACAAACACATACTTCAATTAAGAATGCAAAAATAAACGCACTTAACGCACGATTTGCAAAAGATTTAACCGAACAAAATTTATTTAAGAGCATTGCTCAGGCGCATGCAAACGCAAAAGCGGCCTTAGATAAATATAACGCAAGTAAATACAGTGTTGAGGCTGCTGAAGAATCATTTAAATATGCCGAGCAAAAATTTAATGCAGGCGTAATAAGCGCCTTAGATTTTAGCACCTCTAAAAACAGATTATTTGCTGCTGAAAGCAATCTACTTCAGGCTAAATACGATTACGTTTTTAAATTGAAAGTCTTAGATTATTATCAGGGAAAACCTTTGGAATTTTAATTCTTTTTTAAGACAATTCTCAAAATTGGTAGTGCAGTGAGAAGGATAAGTGCAATAAAAATGTACCCCATGTAATCAGTAATTTGCGGGAACATTTGCACTAAAAAATACCCTATTCCTGTAAGACTCAATATCCAAGCGATTGCGCCAACAATATTAAAAAACATAAATTTGAAAAAATCTATTTTAATTACTCCGGCAATAATTGGGGCAAATGTCCTCACAATAGGTAAAAAACGAGCCATCACCAAAGTTAGGTTTCCTCCATACTTATCGTAATACGTTTTTGTAATTTCAATTTGTTTTTGTTTAAAAATTACTCCATCTTTCCTGGCATACAGTTTCTCTCCTACTTTGCTGCCGAACCAATAACCTGTTGCGTTTCCAAGAACGGCGGCACTCGTCATTAAAGTAACCAATTCGGTGTAACCTACATGTAATGAATCGGGCTTAGCTTTGCACAAAATTCCTGCTAGTAAAATTAGATTATCCCCTGGAAGAAAAAACCCAACTAATAAACCTGTTTCAGCAAAAATCACAAATAACAAAAGCCATAGTCCACCGTATTCGATGATGCTATTAGGATCTGTTAATTGCTTTAAAAATTCCCACATGTTAAATAAGATTGTTTAGATTTTTTCTACTCTTTAGTGCTTCCATGATATTTTCAATATTTCCTTTTGGAATAGAATCAATTAGCTTACGCGTGTAATCGCTTTTAGGATTTAGATAAATTTCATCTGGATCGCCCATTTCTTCTATTTTTCCCTTTTGCATCACGATCATACGATCACTCATAAATTTCACTACACTTAAATCATGGCTAATGAAAATATAGGTAAACTTAAATTCTTGTTTTAATTCATTCAATAAATTCAATACTTGAGCCTGCACACTCACATCAAGAGCACTAACACTTTCATCACAAATAATAAATTCAGGATCAAGTCCTAAGGCACGTGCAATGCATATACGTTGACGTTGCCCCCCGCTAAATTCGTGTGGATAACGATTGTAATGTTTTTCCTCTAGTCCTACTTTTTTAAGCAATTCTAATACTCTCTCTTTTCTTTCACGTGCGGTTTTAAAAATTCGATGAACTTTCATAGGCTCTTCAATAGCCTGACCGATAGTTATTCTTGGATTTAAAGATGAGTAAGGATCCTGAAATATAATTTGCATGTTACGGCGGTATTGACGAAAGTCTACTTCCGGCATTTTAAGCACCTCTTTCCCTTTGTATAAAATGCTACCGCTTACTGCTTCCGCCAATTTTAAAATTGTTCTACCAAGAGTTGTTTTACCGCATCCGCTTTCGCCTACCAATCCTAATGTTTCACCCTGATAGAGATCAAAAGTTACATCATCCACTGCTTTACTATAATCTAATACTTTTCCAAAAATGGTTTTTTTAGAAGGAAACCATGTTTTTACATTTTTGAGTTCCAAAAGTTTTTTTCCACTATATAATTTTTTCAAATCTGCCTTTCTTTCGTCTTTAGTGATTGTAGCACTTTTTAACGCTTCACTCACATTGTTATCAATGGCGATAATCTCACCATTTTCTCCGCGTTTCATAAAATCACTCACCACAGGTAAACGTTTTACTCTAAAATCTAGAGGTGGGCGGCATGCTAGTAAACTTTTAGTGTAAGGATGTTGAGGATTTGAAAATAATTCGAGTACGGGACCTTGTTCAACAATTTTACCTTTATACATTACAACCACATGATCTGCTAGTTCAGCAATTACACCAAGATCATGGGTAATAAAGAGAATACCCATTTGATATTGGTGCTGAAGCTTTTGCAGCAATTCCAGAATAGTTTTTTGAACAGTTACATCCAGTGCAGTAGTGGGTTCATCAGCGATTAAAATTTTTGGTTCACAACTAATTGCCATTGCTATCATCACTCTTTGTTTTTGTCCACCAGACAGTTGATGCGGATAACGTTCAAACATTAACTCCGGAGTGGGCAATTGAACTTCATTAAATAGAGCGATTGTTTTTTCACGTGCCGCTTCTTTTGAAAGGGATTGATGCAAAAGAATGGCCTCCATAATTTGTTCGCCACATTTCATAACAGGATTTAGTGACGTCATTGGTTCCTGAAAAATCATGGCAATTTCGTTACCCCGATATTTTCGCATCTCATCCTTTTTTGTTTCCACCAAATTTATTTTCTGACCATCGTTACAATGATAAATTATTTTCCCACCGGTTATTTTTCCAGGAGGATTTGGAATCAATTGCATAATTGATAAAGAAGTAACCGATTTTCCAGAACCACTTTCGCCAACAATACCAATAGTTTCACCTTTAAATAAGGTAAATGAAACATCATTCACAGCTTTTACAAACTCTGTTTCCGTTTTAAATTGTGTGACCAGATTTTTTACCTCGAGCAAAGGTTGCTTCTGCATAACATAGAAATTACTATGCGTTTAAAGTAAGAATTATTTTTTTAGAATAATAGTGTTCACATATTAACAAACTAACAACCACACGTGTACATGAGAGAATAAAAAATTGCTACTCGATATCTATACTACAATTGATTTCCCGAATAAGCATGCCATTGTCAGCAATTTCTTTGCCATAAGCATTGCATTCCCTTCCTGCCTGACTCTGTTTTGTATTCAAATCGATTTGGTTGAACGGATGTGGCCGTATGCTACAACTACAAGATCACAGGTACATAGCCAATCTTTAGGCATTTCGCTGGACGTGGCTCAAATTAATACAAAGTCCAAAAGCCAAAACTTCATATTGCTGGGTTTAAAGATTAGCCTTGAAAGTAAAATAAAATTCTACTTTTTCAAAGCCTAATTCAATTTAAAACAAACGTACTTTATATCCTCACCTTTTTCGGTAAACATTTTTTCGTAGTAGGTTTTAATTGCAATGAGTTCTTGACGGTCAGCTGGACAATTCTTATAGAGATTGTTCGTATGCCAAATTAATGGAAGCTTATTCTCTTCGATGACCTCTAATGTATACTCATAAAAACTGGTACTATCGGTTTTTAAATGCACGGTGCCATCCTTCTTCAATAATTTTTTGTAACGGTTTAAAAACAAAGGGTGCGTAAGCCGCGCGCGCTTGCGCGTGCTTTGAGGTTGTGGATCAGGAAAGGTTATCCAAATTTCGTCCACCTCATTTTCGTCAAAACAATAATCAATAAAATCAATGCGTGTTCTCATAAACCCAACATTATTCAACTTGTTTTCAATGGCTTGTTTGGCTCCGGTCCAAATTCTGTTACCCTTAATATCAACTCCGATATAATTTTTATTCAGATTATTTTGTGCCAATCCAATGGTGTACTCTCCTTTTCCACAACCTAATTCTAAAATAATTGGATGATCATTTTTAAAATAGTCTGTTCTCCATTTTCCTTTTAAATTAAAGCCTTGCGAAAGGTTTTCAAAAAAAAGCGTGAAACAATTTTTAAAGGTTTCAAACTCTGCAAATTTTTCCAGTTTAGTTGGCATATTCTTTTATCTCATAAACCTCCTTTAGGAGCTTATAATTTCTTCTTTGTTTTGTAATTCGTACAATTTCTTAAACCGACTTTCAGTTTTTAATAATTCAGGTATCGACCCGTTTTCAATTATTTCTCCTTTATCAAACACGAGCACTTTATTTACATGTTTTATTGTAGATAGACGGTGCGCGATAATAATTGACGTTCTTCCAGCCGATATTTTTTCTACCGCTCGTTGAATTAGAATTTCTGTTTGTGTATCGATAGTGGCAGTGGCTTCATCTAAAATAAAAATTGCAGGTTGATAAACATATGCACGAATAAACGCAATGAGTTGTCTTTGTCCAGCTGATAGACTCTGACCACGTTCCTGAACCTGATAATTAAATCCTTGAGGAAGTGAAAGAATGTAATCGTACAAACCTATCTCCTTTGTTGCGTGAACAACATCCTCAAATTTTATATCCGGATTATTTAAGGTTATGTTATTTAGAATAGAATCGTTAAACAAATAAACATCCTGTAACACAACGCCAGTGTTTTTACGCAAGGATTCTAAATCTAGATCTCTTATTTCAACACCATCAATTAAAATTTGACCTTTTGAATATTCGTAAAATCTACTCAGTAAATTAATGATTGTTGATTTACCGGCACCGGTTGATCCTACTAAAGCAATCGTTTGTCCCGCATCAATTTTAAATGACACATCTTTTAAAACAAAATGATCGTTTTTATACGCAAACCAAATATTTTTAAATTCGATACAATTTTGTACATTTTTAAAACCTATACTGCCCGAATTATCAATTTTTTCATCGGTATCCAACACTTTAAAAACGCGTTCTGCAGATACAATTCCCATTTGTAAAGTATTCAAACGATCTGCCAACATGCGTATTGGACGAAACAACATATTTACCATCATCACAAAAAACGTAATGTCACCAAGATTTACAGCATACATTCCACCCTTTACGCCCACAAACCAAATAATAAGTGCGATTGAAAATGAAGAAAGAATTTCGACTGCTGGAAAAAAAATAGAATAATAAAAAATAGATTTAATGTTTGCCGTTCGGTGTTGCTGATTTATGACTTTAAATTTTAAAAGCTCTTTTTCTTCACGATTAAACAATTGAACTAAGCGCATCCCAGTAATATGCTCTTGTGTAAATGTATTTAAAGCAGACACTGCATTTCTAACTTGTGTAAATGATTTTTTAACACCGCGTTTAAACAAAGCAGTTGCAATGAATAAAAGTGGAATGGTGCTAAGTGCTAAAAAAGCGAGAATCCAGTTCTTAATAAACATGGCCGAAATAAAAATTGTTAGCATAACGATATCACCGGCAATAACAATAAAGCCTTGAGAGAATACGTCGTTCATGCTTTCAATATCAGAAACAGCTCTTGTAACAAGTGTTCCCACCGGTGTGTTATCAAAATATGTATTCTTTAAACGAAGAATATGTGAATAAACTTGATTACGCAAATCACGTACTACATTTTGACCCAGTAAATTGGTGATACGAATATTTATTACTTGAAGGAGAGACTCCAGAATTAAAAATCCTAGAATTAAAAGGCAGATATAATTTAGTTTTTCAATACTTTTTTCTTTAATAACAAAATCATCGAGTGCGGTGCTTATCAATAAGGGTCTTACAATTGCCAAAGATGAGAGTAATAAAGTCATACCGATTGCAGCAAAAAATAAAGTTTTATACTTTGCTGTGTAACCGATAATTCTTTTTATCAAGCCAAGATTCAATTTTTTATTTTTATCTTCTTTACTCACTAAAAATTTCTTTCGGATAGTTGATTCCTACTAAAAACAAAGCATTAGCTGGAGCATTGTTTCCTGCCACTTGTCTGTTTTTTGCTTCAATTATTTTTTTAAAATCGCTGATGCTAATTTTGTTTTTTCCTACCATTACTAAGGTGCCTACAATAGCGCGCACCATGCCCCGTAAAAAGCGGTCGGCACTTATTGTAAATCGCCATTCGTGTTCACCATTTTTTTGCCAAACAGCTTTAGTAATTTTACAATTATTTGTTTTGTTTTGTGTGTTCACTTTACTAAAACTCGTAAAATCTTCATAGTCTAAAAGCGTTGCCGCTGCTTTGTTCATTAAATCAAAATCCAAGTCGCCATAAACATACCAACTAAAATTATCTCTAAACGGATTTTTATGTTGATTCAAATAGTAATAATATACGCGTTGGGTCGCTTCAAATCTGGCATGAGACGTGTCTTTTACTTTTTGAATGTTTTGAATGGCAATAGTAGGCGGAAGAATAGTATTAAACTTATAGATCCAATGGTTTTTATTTTCTATTAAATCGGGGCAATGACTATCGAAATGTGCTACATAGTTCTTTGCATGAACTCCAGCATCTGTTCTGCCGCAGCCAACCAAATCAATTTTTTCCCTTAAAAGCATCGATAATTTCTCCTCCAAAGCTTGCTCCACGGTACTTGCCGCGTTTTCCTGGATTTGCCAGCCATTAAACTCAGAACCATTATAAGAAAGCGTTAAAAAAAATCTGGCCATTGCGCAAAGTTAGGTATTATACCGATTATATAAAATAGGAAGTCTAATTAACGGTGCAACTATTTTATTATATCGGCATAACCGTTTTAGTTGAATTGGTGAGTCTTTTGGACTAACTAATAATAATTAGAGTTATTTACAATTTAAGAGGCTTGAAGGGGGATTTGCCGTTAATTTTTCACTACTTTTACGGGCTAATTTATGTCGAAAATTAAAAAGAATTTTGTTATAGAGAACCTTGAAGTGGTGGACATCAGCACTGAAGGAAAAGCCATTGCCAAAAACGATGGGTTGGTTGTTTTTATTGAAGGGGCAGTACCCGGAGATGTTGTAGATGTGATGGTGCATCGCAAAAAAAACAGCTTTGCTGAGGGCAAGGTTCACCAAATGATTAAACTTTCGGAACACCGCGTTAAGCCTATTTGTGAGCATTTTGGTACCTGTGGTGGATGCAAATGGCAAAATCTTTCTTACGCCACTCAATTGCAGTTTAAACAAAAATATGTGTTTGACGCGTTTACCCGCATAGGTAAACTTGATTTTCCAGCCCTTTTACCAATTTTAGGAAATGAAAAGGAATATTTTTACCGCAACAAACTTGAGTTTTCCTTTTCAAACAAAAAATGGTTAACAAAAGAGCAGATGGATTCTGAAGAAATCATCGAAAACAAAAATGCTCTTGGATTTCATATTCCAGGAATGTTTGACAAAATATTAGCCATTGATAAGTGTTACCTTCAAGAAGAACCTAGCAACAGTATTCGAAATAAAGTTAGAGATTACGCTCACAAACATAAACTCACTTTTTTCGACATTCGCAATAAATCAGGGTTGCTTAGAACCCTTATGATTCGTACAACCAGTACGGGCGAAATCATGGTAGTTGTATCGGTATTTGAATGGTTGGAAAAAGAACTCTTTGCTCTACTCGATTTTATGAAGACGGAGTTTCCACAAATTACCTGTTTACAATACACCCACAACGACAAAGGAAACGATACCTTCTTTGGACTGGATATTAAAACCTATTACGGTCGAGATCATATTCTCGAAGAAATGGAAGGTTTGAAATTTAAAATCAGTGCTAAATCATTTTATCAAACCAATTCAGAACAAGCTTATAATCTTTATAAAATCACGCGCGACTTTGCAGAATTAACAGGCTCTGAGCTTGTATATGATCTTTACACTGGTACAGGCACTATTGCAAATTTTGTAGCTAGAAATGCAAAAAAAGTTATTGGGATAGAATATGTGGAAGATGCCATTAAAGATGCGGTTGAAAATTCTAAATCCAATAACATCCATAATACCTTGTTTTTTGCAGGAAATATGAAAGATGTATTGAATGAAGATTTCGTTCAAACACATGGAAAACCCGATGTCATTATTTCTGATCCACCAAGAGCAGGCATGGATGTGGACGTGGTAAATGTTATTCTAAAAGCCTTACCAAAAAAAGTAGTTTATGTAAGTTGCAATCCTAGCACGCAAGCCAGAGATTTAGCATTGATGCAGGAGCACTATAAAATTATTAAAAGTCAGGCTGTAGATATGTTTCCGCAAACCGCACATGTTGAAAATGTGGTTTTGTTGGAGCGAATTTAGATCTTTTTCTTATTATTTTCACTCATTTTCGTTCCATTAAAGGTTATACTGGGGATACAACCTCACCGTTATTTACTTAAAAAAATCACTCAAATTTCGTATTTTTGACTCCTTATTATGGGAATGAACGAGAAAATAAACAATTTAATGCAAGAGGTGGAAACACTTGCTGTTCAAACAAAAGAACAAGTAGAAGAATACCGTATTAAATGGTTGAGTAAAAAAGGTGAGGTGAGTGCTTTATTCGAAGATTTTAAAAGTGCTCCTTCAGATATAAAAAAAGAATTGGGTCAAAAACTCAATGAACTAAAAATAAAAGCGCAGGATAAAATTAATCACCTCAAAGAAAAATTTGAATCCGCAGAAGGTGCAACTGCAAACGCAGCGGATTTGAGTTTACCAGGCTTTCCTACGTTACAAAACGGAAGTCGTCATCCGCTTACTTTGGTTAAAAAACAAATCATAGATATTTTTTCACGCATTGGTTTTACCGTAAGTGATGGAAAAGAAATTGAAGACGATTGGCATAATTTCTCCGCGTTAAATACGCCTGAAAATCATCCAGCACGTGACATGCAGGATACTTTTTATGTAAACGTAAATCCAGAAATGGTTTTGCGCACGCAAACTTCTAGTGTGCAAGTGCATATTATGGAATATCAAAAGCCTCCTATTCGCACCATTTCACCAGGACGCGTTTACCGCAACGAAGCAATTAGCGCGCGTGCCCATTGTCAATTTCACCAAGTTGAAGGTTTATACATTGATGAAAAAGTCTCTTTCGCCGATTTAAAGCAAACACTTTTATATTTCGCCAAAGAGATGTTTGGTAATGATACTAAAATTAGATTACGTCCGAGTTATTTCCCATTCACAGAACCCAGTGCTGAAATGGATATTAGTTGTACCATCTGCAAAGGCAAAGGTTGTAATGTGTGTAAATACACTGGCTGGGTAGAAATATTAGGTTGCGGTATGGTAGATCCACAAGTGCTTATTAATTGCAAAATCGATGAAAATAAATTTAAAGGTTTTGCATTTGGGATGGGAATTGAACGCATCGCTATGTTGAAATACGAGATTAAAGATCTGCGTTTGTTTTTTGAAAACGATGTACGCTTTCTAAAACAATTTACATCAGCCTAAATTTTTGTGAAAAATTCCGGACGCATTGACAGTTTAATTAGTATGCTAGAAAAAGAACCGGATGATCTTTTTCTTAATTATGCCTTAGGCTTAGAATACCTGAATGATCCTGCTAAAATGAGTGATGCTGAAAAACAGTTTAAGCAAGTTCTTCATTTAGATAAAAATTACATTGCCGCTTATTATCAACTGGGACAACTTCTTGGCTCCCTTAAAAGAATTGAAGAAGCTTTGGGATTTTACACTATTGGTCTTGAAAAAGCCAAAGAACAAAAAAACAACAAAGCAATCAATGAATTTGGCGAAGCAATTTTTATGCTTGAGGATTAATCCTGAATAGACAATTGGGAAAATCAATTGTCTACGATATAAGTGTTTGTTGGATTTCGTTTATTCCTTTTTTGAACGAAATCCATGTAAACACTAAATCGGGATTAACCGCACTTAGACAGCATCGCAAAAAACAACCTCTGCTGTCTAAGCGCGGTTAAAAGTTTTCATGTTCTTTAAGAAATGGGTACTCATACATTTCATTTATGTAGCGATAGAGATGCCCCGTTTTTCCGACTTGATCCAATAATTTTTTTATCAATTCAATTACTTGATCTTTCGGAAGCGTATCAAGAAACTTTTTTGCTTCGTTAAATACTTTTACCTGGTATGCGTAAATAGAATCTTGTCTAAGGGTCTCTGCAAGGTGCTTCATATAAATAGTCAAAAAACTTGCGCTATGATTCGATTCCTTTTTGAGTGCTATTTCATGGATAAGATTAAACTTATTGTTTTGTTTTGATAGTTCTCGCACAAGTTCATCTAATTTATTTGCTCGGAATAATAAAATAGAAACCTTATCGAAATGATAGCCTTTAGACCTACTTTTTATTTCTTCAATTAACTTTTCCAGTTTTTCCGCTCGTTCATTCTTGGGAATTAATTCCAAATATCGATCAAGCTCCTTTTCTAAAATAAACAAACGGTGTATAAAAGCTTCACGCAAATACTTTACTTCTATGCCCTTAAGATCATATTTCTGAGCATTTTCAAGCATGTAGTTCAAATAGTCGTTGTAATAACCTTTGTTTATGGTTCTTACATTTTCATAGTCGGACTCCAAGAGTGCGAGTGCCTTAATTGGATTGTTTTTACAAAATAAAAGTTCCGCTTTTGCGATAAGTAATTCAACCATGCCTCCCTCATAGTGCAATGGAAATGCGATCTTAAACAACTTCCATTCTACCAATGCTACCTCAAAACGTGCGATTAGAAGTTTATCAAAAGAATGAGAGTAAGGGGTTTTAAAAACACGTTTTTTCAATTGACTATTCAGTAAATGCAAATTCGACTCACTTTTAGTCATTGTAACATAACGAGGAATCAAAAACAGAAAAGCTTCGCTTTCAAGTTCCTTATTTGATTCAACTGAAGCTAAAGTAGTTTTAAACCAATCTTTTTTTTGTTCAGATGTTAACCCTTTTTTATAAATTATATCCAACTTATTAAGCGTGTCAGAATATAATTCAAAAAGAAACTTTTCGTCTCCTAAAAATCTTAAATTAAAAAGGGGCATAAGAGCCTTTATTTGCGCAAGATACAAATAGAAGAAGCTTTCTTTCTTTTTTATTTCCTTTTCAAATTGATTTTGTAGTTTAACTATTTCAGCATGCAACTTGTCGCTTGTTTTTTGATCTATTTTTTTTTTGGAAAAATAAGGTCGCAGTTGTTTTGTGAACCTAAAAGAATAAACATCTGAAAATCCAATTGTTTTCTTGTCAGTTAAAAAAGTTGCTATTTGTGTCACTGAAAGTTGATTTTTATTTTCCCGAATAAAAGCCTCGAGTTTCTCCGATTCAACCTTTCTTATATAGTTATAGTTAATTAATTGTTTCTGATTGCTTTCCTTCGTTTTACTTTTTTCAGTTTTATTTCTGACTTTAATTCCCAATGTTTCCTGTTGAAAATAAAATAGTGCAGCTGCCAAATGCTCACAGTACTTGGCTTCAGAACAAGAGCAATTGTAACTTAAAACCTTATCCCCTTTCTTTTTTATATAAAGATTTTCAGACTTTACTATAAAATGAAATTCAAAAACAGGTAACCTTTCAATAAATTCTAAATCTCCTTTTTCGAAAAGACGCAAGCCTTTCTTTAAAGTTCTTTCTTTAAAAAACTGCTCAAATTGTTTTATATCAAATGTTAGCACTTGTCTCAAAGTTAAGAAACTCTTGTATATTTGGTGTACAAATAGTATGTAAACATGAACACGATACTCGAAACTGAACGTATACGGCTTCGCCAATTTACAGAGGAAGATGCAGGATTTATTTTTAAGTTACTTAACACCGAAGGTTGGCTCAAATATATTGGGGACAGAAATATTAAAACCTTAGAAGATGCCAGACTTTATATTATGAACTCATTTATACTCCATTTTAAGAAATTTGGTTTTGGTCCCTATTTAGTAGAACTCAAAGAAACAAATACTCCCATTGGAATGAGCAGTTTAATTAAACGCGATCATTTCGACGATGTTGATTTGGGGTTCGCATTTTTACCAGAATATATTGGAAAAGCTTATGCCTTAGAGGCAAGTAAAGCTGTTATTAGTTATGCAAAAAATAAACTCGGAATTAAAAAGTTGGTCGCAATTACCAATCAAGATAATATAGCTTCCATAAACCTACTTCAAAAACTTGACTTCAAATCTGAAGGCATTATAAAAATGCCTGATGATGAAGAAGAGCTTTTATTTTTTTCAAACTTTCATAAAATAACATGATTATTGGAATCGCTGGTCCTTACTCTGCTCCGACAGCAGAACAAAGACAAAAAAATCTTGATGCTCTTAACAAAACTGCGGCATTATTACTTAAGGCTGGGCACGTTCCGCTTATTGGGGTAAATGCGACACTTCCTGTAATTGCCAAATCAGACTTACCCGTTAATTACTCTGGCATTATGGACATTTCGTTAGCTGTAATAAATGCTTGCGACGCTTTATTTTTAATTGCTGAAAGTCCTGGCGCCAATAAAGAACGCGATCTCATTCTCTCAAAAGGACTCCCAGTATATTATTCCCTAGACGAAATACCCAAACCTTAATATTGGTTCATTAGATTTGTTAAAAAGTCGTTTACCGCCTTTTATCTTACTTTATTATTTGTAACTTGGATATTAAATAACCCTGTTACCTTTTCTTTTGTTCCCAAAAAAACTCGGTTATTTTTTGTTGGATTATTAAACTATAATTTCTTAACATGAAACTGAAAAAAATTCTTTCGTTTTTAATTGTCTTTGCTATTACAAGTAATCTCTTTGCTTCAAAAGTTATTTCCATAAGCGATGATGATTGGCGAAATGCTTTGTCGTGGAATAATAACGCAGTTCCAGAAAACCCTGATACCATAGTAATAAGGCATTACATTACTTTTAGTGAGAACCTAACGCTGAAAGCGCCCACTGTTTTAATCATAGAAGATGGTGGTACTTTATGCGGTGATTATTTAATGACTGTTTTATGCGGAGCGAAAGTTCTTAATCATGGGCATTGGTATGTGAACGAACTAAAAATTAAAAGTAGCGGTAATTTTAACTACAATTATTTCTATTTTAAAACCAGTTGGGTTATTTCTGATTGCGAGACAGGGCAAAGCAGTGGTGAACCACCCTCTTTTTATAATTCGCCGCCTAAGGGGCATATTAATACATGGGCACCAACACTTTGTAAAACCGCAGAAACTAACTGGTTAAAAGAATCAACAGGCATTCCCACAAATGGAAACGCACAAGAGTTTTTTGTTTCCATCTCTCCAAACCCTTTAAATTCAGGCTATTTAAACGTCTGGGCAAAAGGGAGTTTTGAATTAAAGCTATTTGATACGCAAGGTGCGCTAATCTATTCTGAGGAAGGAACAGATCATTCTCTCGTTGATATGCGTGATTATGTTAATGGTTTTTATTTTGTTGCCATTGTTTACAAAAACAAAATGGTGTACCGTAAATTATTTGTTGAGCATTAATCTCAGACATAAAAAAATCCCTTCTCAATAGTGAGAAAGGATCTTTTAATGAATTTATAACTAATTAAATAATCAGCATCACATCTCCATAAGAATAGAAACGGTATTTTTCTTTAATAGCTTCTTTGTAAGCTTTTGTAATTAAATCGTATCCGCCAAATGCACTTACCATCATTAACAAGGTACTTTCCGGCATGTGAAAATTGGTAATCATGCAATTAGCAATGCTAAAGTCGTATGGAGGAAAAATAAATTTATTTGTCCAACCCACATAAGGATTTAAATGGCCTGTAGTAGAAACAGAGGTTTCAATGGCACGCATTACAGTTGTACCAACTGCACAAACACGTTTCTTTTTATCCTTTGCTGCATTTACAATTTTACAAGTATCGCTGGAAATTAAAACTTCTTCACTTTCTGTTTTATGTTTAGTAAGATCTTC
Source organism: Aurantibacillus circumpalustris (assembly GCF_029625215.1). Taxonomy (GTDB): domain Bacteria; phylum Bacteroidota; class Bacteroidia; order B-17B0; family Aurantibacillaceae; genus Aurantibacillus; species Aurantibacillus circumpalustris. Next base: position 1,533,015 of record NZ_CP121197.1, on the reverse strand, counting down.
TACCTCAACTGTTCTGAATGTTCCCAAACCAATATGTAATGTTAAAGGAGCAAACTGAACGCCCTTAATTTCTAAGCGCTTTAAAAGTTCACGGCTAAAGTGTAGTCCTGCTGTTGGAGCAGCAACTGCACCTTCGTTTTTAGCAAAAACTGTTTGGTAACGTTCTGTATCTTCAGGTTCTGCGGCACGCTTAATGTATTTAGGCAATGGTGTTTCGCCAAGATCATAGAGAATCTTTCTGAACTCTTCGTAACTTCCATCATACAAAAATCTCAATGTACGTCCACGTGAAGTTGTATTGTCAATTACCTCCGCAACCAAACTATCGTCTGGTCCAAAATATAACTTATTCCCAATACGGATTTTACGGGCAGGATCTACTAATACGTCCCACAAGCGGCTCTCTGCGTTCAACTCTCGCAATAAAAACACTTCAATTTTGGCTCCTGTTTTTTCTTTGTTACCATACATACGTGCCGGAAACACCTTTGTATCGTTCAACATTAACACATCCCCATCATCAAAATAATTGATAACGTCCTTAAATTTCTTATGGCTTATCTTCCCAGTCGCACGCTCAACAACCATCATACGTGCATCTTCACGGTTCTTTGCGGGATGCTCTGCCAAGAGTTCTTTTGGCAGATTAAATTTAAACATCGATAACTTCATACCTTCTTTATAATTTTTTTCAAGAAAATGAAAATTGATCTTTAATCAGATTTGAGTCTTTTGATTGGAATATCAGTATACGACTCTAAATACTGACTAAAAAATAAATGTCATAATCTTACGGGATTAATTCGGGGGGCAAAGCTAATAATTTTCATTAACTTTTCCATAAAAATTTCCATAAAAATGTGTAAATCTTCCTTTTTAGTCAAAACTGCCCTTATTATGCTTAATTTTAACGTTTTAGCGACCAAAATTGATTAAAAAGATGATTTTTACAAGTAAACTTAAAAAGGCTTTGGTAGCCTTTTGCCTCCTAATTGCCATTTTTTTCGGTGCAGCTTATACCCCCGACTACTTTGAAATAAGTAAAAACCTCGATATTTTTTATTCAGTGTATAAAGAACTGAATGTGGGTTACGTGGATGGTACAAAACCCGGACAACTAATGAAAACTGGCATAGATGCAATGCTGAATTCACTTGATCCCTATACCGTTTATTACACTGAAAATGACATTGAAGATTATCGATTTATGACTACCGGCGAATACGGAGGCATTGGAGCAACAGTGAATGATATTGATGGGAAAATTATTATAGCTGATCCTTATGAAGGATTTGCTGCTTATAAAGCAGGATTAAGAGCTGGTGATCAAATTGTGGGCATAAACAATATAAATGTTGAAGGTAAAAAAAGTGATGATATAGGCAGTCTTTTAAAAGGGCAAGCTGGAACACCTTTGAAATTAAAAGTTATCAAAGCGGGACAAAGCTCTGCAACAGAAGTAAGTCTCAATCGCGAAGAAATAAAAACTAAAGCAGTGCCTTATTCAGGAATGTTGCCTAATAACGAAACAGGCTATATAAAGTTGGTTTCATTTACAGAAAATTGCAGTGGTGAAGTTAAAGAGGCTCTTACTGCACTGAAGACAAAGGGTTGTAAGAATCTGATCCTTGACCTTCGGGGTAACTTAGGTGGGCTCTTAATTGAGGCTGTGAACATTGTAAACTTCTTTACCGAAAAAGGTTTTGAAGTCGTATTTACAAAAGGAAAAATTACAGAATGGGACAAAAGTTATCAGTCGGTTAACCCTCCTCTTGATTTACAAATACCGCTCGTTGTCTTGGTGGATGAAAGTTCAGCCTCGGCTTCCGAAATTGTTAGTGGCGCCTTGCAGGATTTAGATAGAGCAGTTATTGTCGGACAACGTACTTATGGAAAAGGGCTGGTGCAACAAACAAAAGATTTAGTGTATAATGCGAAAATAAAATTTACGGTTGCTAAATATTATATTCCGAGCGGGCGCTGTGTGCAGGCTTTAGATTACAGTCATAAAGATGAAGACGGGCGTGTTGAAAAAGTACCCGACAGCTTAATTACCGCTTTTAAAACTAAAGGCGGACGTGTTGTATACGACGGAGCAGGTGTAATGCCAGATGTTAAAGGTAAAGAAGAAAAGTTCGAAAATATTTTAATGGCTTTAGTTTCCAAATTTCACATTTTTAATTACGCAACTGTTTATTCGCTAAATCATAAGGAAATTGCGTCAGTTAAAGATTTTGAGCTGACAGAAGCTGAATATCAAGAGTTCTTAACTTATTTAAAAGGCAAGGATTATTCTTATAAAACCAAAAGTGAACTTGAGTTGGAAGAAATAAAAAAGAATACTGAAGAGGAACAAAAATTATCTGGTATTAAAACTGAGTTTGATGCTTTGATGAATAAAATAGCTACAAATAAAAAAGACGATCTAGTTCAACATAAAGCAACCATAAAAAAATATTTAGAAGAAGAAATCGTATCCCGCTATTATTTCCAAAAAGGACGTGTAGAATTTTCACTTAAAAAAGACGAAAATCTTAATGAAGCGTTAAAGCTAATTAACGACCCTTTTAAAGTAAAAAACATACTCACGGCAATAATTCCTCCAACTAAACCTTTTAACATAAAGAAGAAGTTTTAGAGCTATTAATATTTAGCGAGTCTGCTTTACTTAACTGCAACTTCCTTTTTATAAAACGATTACTCTATTTGACAAGTGGATTTTTTTGTTCCAGATTCAGAAACAGTAACAGTTGAACTCCCTGGAACAACTGTTGTATAACCATTACTATATGTCTCTTCTTGAGAAGTTGGACACACCTTTTCAATCTCACTTTCAGTTAACTGCTGATAGATTGTTTTTTGAGTATCCGAATACGTAAATGGAGTTACAACAGTAGTATCCTTTGCAGGGGTAATTTCAACTGGTGGTATTGGGATTGGAATTCCTAAATTTAATGTAAAAGAAACACCAGCACTTTGACTGTGGGTAGTTCTGTTACCACTTGTATTAATAGCACAGGTGCACGTTCTGTCTTCTTTTTTTTTGCATGAACCAATTGTCAAGCAAACAATGCTTAAAATAACTAAATGAAATTTCATGGGGAGGGGTTTAATTTATGTAAAAGTATAATTTTTTAATTCAAAAACAAATGGACATTTAGAATCCACGCAATACATAAAAATGAAAAACGCCTCTATCTAGAGGCGTTTTTATATGTTTTTTAAAATTCGAATGTTATCTGGCCGTCACCATCTAAAAAGTCTTTGGCGTTATCTTTATTGAGCTTCTCCATAGCCCGGCGATGTAATTCCATTGGCGACAAACCCGTTTTTTCATCATCAGGCTTTGCTAAGAACTTACGCGCTAACTTAATTTCTTCAGGTTCGCGCAAATTAATTTCCTTCACTTTGTAAGAACTTAATTTTTTTCCTTTAGCCTTCATGTTTACAGTCGGACTAAACTCAACCATATTTATGGTTTCATCTGGAATATCTGCCCCTTTTTCTTTCACAAATTTAACTTCGATCACTGGATTTATTTGTCCCGTGATCAATTCAATTCTCGATTGTTCGTTCTCTGTAATAATCAGTGTTTTGTTTGTTGTAGATTCAGGTTCAAAACGTTTCGTGAAATACGATTTGCTTTGTCCATCGTAATAGACACAGGTTAGCATTTGATGTGGGTAAAACTTCTCAATCATAATAATGTCATCATCAAAATGATTCAACACATCATAAGTGTACAAACGATAAAATCCTTTGCTTGTTACTGTGAGTATTTTTTCTTCACCCGTAAATTTTCCAACGTAACTTCCACGTTCATCTTTATTTAAACGGTGCGTACCTTCGTCAAACCAATAATCTTCTCCTTCTAAAGTAGAAGCACCTTTTTCTTTTAAGCTAACCTTATTTACGGTGTATTTGGTTACAATATTTCCAACAGAACCACGGGCTTTAATTTCCATTTCACCAAAATCAACCGGAATTTCCAGCTTACGTAACCCTGCAACAGCTCTTAAATGAACAACTACCTTTTCACTTTCTCCATTCGGATTTATTGTAAACCAATACACATTCGATCCAGGAGTTCCTTTGGTTAAATCGTATTCCTTATCTCTCGTAACACCCGTTACATTAAAACGCTTCATAAAGGTAATTCCTTTAGGACCGTCGCGATAAATCATATTGTAGGTAGTACGCTCATCGCCTTTTTTAAAAATAGCGACGTGAACAATATCTTTTCCAACAAAAACTTTGTCTGCAACTTTAAACACTTTCATTTTACCTTCCTTGGTAAAAGCAATGATATCGTCAATGTTAGAACAGTCCGTAATAAACTCATCCTTTTTCAAACTTGTTCCAATAAAACCTTCTGCGCGGTTCATGTAAAGCTTTTCATTGGCCATTATTACTTCAGTAGCAATAATTGTCTCCAATTGTTTGGTTTCTGTTTTACGTTCTCTTCCCGTTCCGTATTTCTTTTTAAGATTTTTGAAATACTCTACTGCATAATCTGTAAGGTTTGCGAGATGATTCTTAACCGTTTCAATTTTTGCATCCAACTCCTTCATCTGTTCTTCCGCTTTAATACTATCAAAACGGGTAATACGAATCATTGGAATTTGCGTTAAACGTTGAAGATCTTCATCAACAATATCACGTATTAATTTCTTTTTATGTGACTTAAATCGATCGTATAAATACTCGTATAATGTTTCTTTGTTAGAATATTTTTTAAAGTCGATGTACATTTCTTCTTTAATAAATATTTTTTCCAACGAAGCAAAGTGCCATTTTTCTTCCAGCTCTTTTTGCTCAATCTCTAACTCACGTTTTAATAATTCTAAGGTTTGATGTGTAGAGATTTTTAGAATCTCGCTTACGCCAACAAAACGTGGTTTCTCACTTTCAATAATACAAGCATTTGGAGAAATACCCATTTCACAGTTGGTGAAAGCGTATAAAGCATCAATCGTTTTATCAGTTGAGATACCAGGTTGCAAATGAATAAGTATTTCTACGTTTTCAGATGTATTGTCCTCAACTTTTTTAATTTTTATTTTTCCTTTGTCATTTGCGGCCAGTATCGAATCAATAAGTGATCCAGTAGTAGTACCAAAAGGAATTTCAGAAATAATTAAAGTTTTAGAATTTAACTCTTTTATACGTGCGCGAATTTTTATTTTCCCGCCACGCAATCCATCTTTGTAATCACTAAAGTCGGCAATTCCACCTGTAATAAAATCAGGATAAATGGTTGCTTTTTTACCGCGTAATATTTGAATGGACGCGTCAATTAATTCATTAAAATTATGTGGTAAAATTTTTGTTGCTAAACCAACAGCAATACCTTCTACGCCTTGAGCAAGCACCAATGGGAATTTTACAGGAAGCGTGATAGGTTCCTTATTCCTACCATCGTAACTCATTCCCCAATTCGTTGTTTTAGGATTGAAGATGACTTCCTGACCAAATTTGGATAAACGCGCCTCAATATAACGTGGTGCCGCAGCACTATCTCCTGTTAAAATATTTCCCCAGTTTCCCTGACAATCAATTAACAAATCTTTTTGTCCAATAGCAACAAGCGCATCGCCAATACTGGCGTCACCGTGCGGGTGGTACTTCATGGTGTTCCCAATAAGATTAGCCACTTTATTATAGCGACCATCTTCTAGTTCCCACATACTATGTAAAATACGGCGCTGAACGGGTTTTAGTCCGTCTTCCATAGCCGGTACAGCGCGTTCAAGGATCACATAAGAGGCATAATCAATGAACCAGTTTTTAAACATGCCACTTACATGGGTAATGTTATCCACCTCGTTATGATTCTCCTGATCTGCTCCTTCAAAAATATCGCTCATAGTCCGTTTAAAAATTTAAAATGCAAATATAAGATTCGAAAAACAAAAATTAAGGGTGTAAACGGAGTATTAAGTCGAAAATTGAAGGGAAATATCCACAAAACGGTCTTAAAAAGGGTTAAAGTTGCATGATTTTGTAAAGGAAATAAATTACACCGCAAATTAACTGCGGGTTATTAGACAAATAGATGCCATCAATTACACGAAAAGCACTAATTTTTGTTTTGTGTAAATTAGCGTAATTAGTGGCTAAAAGATTAACGCAAGAGGTACATATTGATTTCGGGGGCAGAGAGGTTAATAAAATCTAGATCAATAAACCAAAATCTTTCTTTTCAAAAAAAAGAGCGACTCTGCTAACTTAGCATTGATTTTAGGATTGGAATAGGCGTTTAAGCCTGCATTATAAAGGCTGTTGGGATACTCCAAAGAACTACTATTCTAAAAAATAAAATCTTTAATTCCCCAGCAACTGTAATCCTCCCAATTAGGCTTGTGCCTTACAAAAGTTTAGTCCCACAATTTATGCCATTCGAACTCTGAAATAACGTTACTCTATCAAACCCGAAGAAGATACAATGCTACATTTTGTGGCAATGGGATAAACTATTTTGCTCTAATTTTAGTAGTATGAAATCCCAAAAAGAAATAAGTGTTCCTGATGAATTGGTTATGAACAAGATTTATTATATCAGAGGGCAAAAGTAATGCTTGATAACAATCTAGCAGAATTATATCAAGTTGATACAAGAAAATTGAACCAACAAGTGAAGCGAAATTCCAAAAGATTCCCTAAAGATTTTATGTTTCAATTAACAGCCATAGAATTTTCAAACTTGAAGTCACAAATTGTGACTTCAAGTTGGGGAGGTAAAAGAAAACTTCCCATAGTGTTCACAGAACAAGGCGTGGCAATGCTTTCCGGAATGTTAAATAGCGATAGAGCAATAGCTGTAAACATACAAATTATGCGAATTTTTACAAGAATCAGGCAGACACTAACTGACAATACAGAACTCCGCCTGGCTATTGAAGAAATCCGTCATAAAACAGAAAATAATACAAAAAATATAGAAGTTGTGTTCCAATATCTTGATGAGTTAATTGATAAAAAAGAAAATGCCGCGACAAGAGAATTAATTGGTTATAAATCTTAAAAGAAGCGTTCTAACTAATAAACCAAAATTTTCCTTTTCAAAAAGAAAAGCGACTCTGCTAACTTAGCATTGATTTTAGGATTGGAATAGGCGTTTAGACCTGCATTATCAAGGCTATTAGCGTAACCATAAACATCGTTTACCTGAGTTTTAAAAAGAACCTCATTGGTTATCCTATTTTTTAATTGTAAATCAATAATTAATGCGGCTAGTTTAATGTTATAATTTGCACTAAGAATAGCACTACTAATATCTTCTTTTGTTTCAGCAATGGATTCTATGATGTAATCAGCTTCTTCTGGTATATCCACCAAACGTATTTCTTGTCCGTTAAATTTCTGCTTAATATATGTTTCAACGGAATGTAAACCTGTTTGTTTTCCAAAGTTATTTTCAATTGAATTAACATGAATTGTAATATTGGTTACGTTGGCAGATACTTTAAGTGCAGGCGTTTGAATGAATTGTTTAAGCAATTTAATCCCAGCGTTGCTTACAGAGTCACTAGCCATTAAGGTATTAATATCAGGGCTTAAAGAAAAAGCCACGTTTTGATTTAAGGGTTCAACCGAATTCACTTTAATTTGCACTTCACCATTACCATTTGTGGAAGTTCTTTCATTCACCATTATTTCCCCTTCATCGCTTGCAACCATCAAAGGAAAATTCTGTAAAGGAGTTTTTGATTTCAATTCCAAATTATACAGTAATGGACTATATGTTGCTTGATAAGGTTTTAAAACCGGGGATTTTATCTGCGGTACAACATTAATAGATTGCAACTGTGTTTGGATAAGATTGGTTAAATCAAAAACATTTTTAATGCCATTTGTTTGTTGGGGATCAAAATTAATTTCTTCGCTCAAATAAGGAGTTAAAACTCCAAACGACTGAATACGTTTTTTTAACGAGGAAGAAAAGTCTTTATTTTTTTCATCGTAAAAACTGGCAGCAATTAAATTAGATGCTTTATCAATTACAAGTTGTTTTTTTCTCGCTTTAAGATCGGCATACTCTTTTTTATCCAATTGGTAATACACCCAATATTGTTTATCATTTTCATAAGAATCTACAAGCGAATATCCTTCAATGTTATCGCTGTTAGACAGTTTTATCAATGAGTTAAAATTTTCGTTAAACTTATTATTGTTTTGAACGGTGTATAAAACGGAATTACTCGAAATATCTACTTTGATTTCTGAAGCCAAATCATAGAGTGCGTTTTTCTTGGCTTCTATTTGATAATTCTCACCTTTACTTTTTTCAGAAAAACCAACTCCGATATATTTAAATCCATTATTTGGGCGGCTACTTACCCAATTAGGCGCCTTCACTTGCTCAGCCACCGGATCAGGAAGTACAACTTGTTTCGCTTTACACGAAGCGAGAAAAATAACTGCAATAACTATGTAAAAAATATTTCTCACGTCTATTTCATTGTGTTGGCCGTATTCAAAAATAAATTAATGTTTTGATTATAGACATCATTTTTTAATTCTTCGGCTGATTTTAAGGTCGTTCGTGCGCTAAAAAGATTTCTCCATGTCCGCGGGCTATATTGCAAAGTGCCCACTGTTTGTTGTGGATTGTATGGATACAGCTTATTTATATTGCCAGTAAATTTTTTTGTAAATTCCTGGTACTCTATGTCGTCGGCACTTTTCATGTTCTGGGTTTTTGAAGAAACGATTTGATTTGTGTAAGCATTAATAAGTTTGTATTTAAAGTCGTAAGAAAAAGAGCGCTGCGCTTTTACCAAATAATAGTAAAATGCATTGTATTCAGTTACCACGGTACTGTCATTAATTCTCCTTTGAATTTCTTCAAAACCCTTTGAGTTTGTTTTCTTAAGGCCTGAATTGTACTCATACTTATTTAAAACATCGAATACATAAAAATAATCAGCGGCAGTTGCTTTACGAATAGCTTGTATCAGATCTACGTTTGTATTATTGTTCAAATCGACAGTGCTTGGTGCATTTTGAAAAGGTGTGTTATTAATTATTTTTATTGTGCTTAATTTTTGCACTGCAGTTTCACTAAAATTATCAAATAAATAGCGTTGGATTTCATTTTCTGTTTTATCGTTTGAGTTTTTAGGTTCAAACAAAATAAACGATTTGGTTTGCTGCGCGCTTGCCAATTCTAAGAGATCTCTAGAATCTTTGTAGTTTTCCGTTTTACGATCAATGCTCGATAAAATTCCCAACGCTCCCGAATAATTTTTACTTTCTAAATTATTTATGGCACTTTGATAAAGCGGCTCACAATAAGCAACTATTTCTAATTGTTTAACGTTTTTATAACTCGTATTGTATTTCTGAACCTTAGCAATATATGACATCGCTTCAGGATATTTTTTCTGATTTACCAGAAGGACTACTTGATTATAGTTTTTTAAACAATACGTTTCGACTGATTTCTGGTAATCCTCATCATAGGTTTTAGGATAATCTAATTCAATTCCAAGTTTTGCCGATTTCGTATTAAATTCTTTTAATTTTTCGAAGGATTCTAATGAAGCTTCTAATTGCTGCGTATTATAATTTCTAAAAAACTCAGAAGCCAAATTTGAAAGGTGCTTCTGCCCTACCTCTTTTAATTTCAATTTTGCTTTTATGTTCGATGGTTTACGCTGCAAGGACTCTAAATAATAACCCGCAGCCTCGTTTACGAGTCCCTGTTTTTCAAGTTTTTGAGCTGCTTTAAAGTATTTTCGCGAACCAGTGCAAGCAACTAAAACTAAAAAGCTTAAAATAAATATGTGAGATTTAAATTTAATACTTGTTGGATTCTAATTAATTTGAGTACCATCATAAAAAACTTTGCAGTTCAATATAATTTTAGAATGGGTTAAAAAAAAAAGAGCATCTAGATGCTAGATGCTCTTTTAAGAGAAAATTATCTGCCTTCCTCGGCTAATTTTTTCATTTCTGCATCAAACACTTGTTGAAACTTTTGTTTGTCGTAATCTAGTTTCAGTTTTGCATCACTTGAAATTTTAGAATCTATTTTGTCAAACACGGTTTTCTTGTCTGCTTCAATAGCAATCCAATAGCTAAATGAACCGTCTGGTTCTTTAAATATTTTTTCACCAATTTCTTTTACGTTTGACATTTCCATATTTACAACTTCGCGTGCTAGTTCTTCGAACTTATTTTCGAACTCCTGAGTATTACCAACTGTACGTTGATTGGTATATTGGTCGGTTACTCGTTTAACGGTTGCATTAATATTTGAAGCCATTTCAGCCCTAGCATTTTGAAAAGCAATTTTTTTCGCAGTTGCCAGATCTGGAGACTTACCAGTTTGTTTTGCTCTAAATGCGTTTTCATCACTGCGATACTCTTTACTGCTAAATGGCACGGTAATTTCAACTGCACCTGTTTCTTTTTGAACAGGGGTTGCTTTCTTTGATTTACAACCCGATAGAGTTAAAACTGCTAATGCAGGTATAAATAATAAATTTGTTGCTTTCATAGTATTATAAATTTAATTTGTTTACTTAATCCATCTATTGTGCCAAAGGTATTATTTTTTATCAAATTAACTTGCCTTAACAAAATAGCTAAACTCTTAATTACTAAATCGATTTTAATTGTTAAAGCGCATTAACAGATTAACTCACCAAATCTTTTTCAGTATCCTTTTCTACGCGTAAATTATCAATAATAAAGTCTTGCCTACTTGGTGTATTTTTACCCATGTAATAATTTAGTAATTCATTGATACTTGCCTTTTGATCAAGCAGAACAGGTTCCAAACGAATGTCTTTTCCAATAAAATGTTTAAACTCGTCTGGTGAAATTTCTCCGAGTCCCTTAAATCGTGTGATTTCAGGCTTCGGGCCAAGTTTAGCAATGGCAGCCTTTCTCTCTTCGTCACTATAACAATACGCCGTTTCTTTTTTGTTACGCACACGAAATAAAGGTGTTTGCAAAATTTTTACATGATTGCTTTTTACAAGATCAGGAAAAAACTGAAGAAAAAAAGTAAGCAACAATAAACGAATATGCATGCCATCCACATCGGCATCTGTAGCAATAACTACATTGTTGTAACGAAGGTCATCTAATCCATCTTCAATGTTTAAAGCAGATTGTAATAAATTAAATTCTTCGTTTTCATACACTACTTTTTTACCAAGACCAAAACAATTCAGCGGTTTACCTTTTAAACTAAATACGGCTTGTGTGTTTACATCACGGGTTTTAGTAATAGAACCACTGGCAGAATCACCCTCACAAATAAACAAAGTTGTTTCTAAACGGCGAACGTCTTTTATATCATCTAAGTGTGTTCTACAGTCACGTAATTTTTTATTGTGCAGTGAAGATTTTTTCGCGCGTTCACGTGCTAATTTTTGAATGCCCGATAATTCTTTACGTTCACGTTCATTCGCTAATATTTTAGCTTCAATCGCTTTAGCGATTTCAGGATTTTTGTGTAAATAATTATCTAATTGTTCTTTTATAAAATCTCCTATAAAGCCGCGAATACTTTGACCACCCGGTGCGATTTCACTCGATCCTAATTTTGTTTTGGTTTGCGATTCAAAAACGGGTTCCTGAACTTTTATTGCAATAGCCGCTACTATAGATTTGCGTACATCAGAATGTTCAAATTCTTTTTTATAAAATTCGCGAACCGTTTTTACAACTGCTTCCCTGAAAGCGGCAAGATGTGTTCCACCTTGTGTTGTATACTGACCGTTTACATAACTGTAATACTCTTCACTGAAATGCTCATTACTGTGAGTCATTGCCAACTCAATATCTTCACCTTTTAAATGAATGATTGGATATAAGGTTTCACCAGTAATATTTTTCTCTAATAAATCTTTTAAACCATTATCTGATTTATACGCTTGTCCGTTTAGTGTTAGCGTTAAACCAGTATTTAGAAATGCATAATTCCAAACCATTCTATCAATGTATTCATGAACAAAATGGTATTTCTTAAAAATGCTATCATCCGGACGAAACTCTACGTATGTTCCATTCTTCTCACCTGGCGCTGCTGTCAATTTATGTTCCTTAACTAATTCGCCTTTGCTGAACTCCGCGGTTTTGGCTTGACCATCGCGGTAAGCAGTTACTTTAAAATTTATTGAAAGTGCATTCACGGCTTTTGTTCCAACACCATTTAAACCGATCGATTTTTTAAATGCTTCACTATCGTATTTACCACCTGTGTTCATTTTAGATACAACCTCAACCACTTTTCCCAACGGAATACCACGACCAAAGTCACGAATAGAAACAACACCCTCTTTTACAACAATGTCAATTCTATTTCCTTCGCCCATCATAAATTCGTCAATGGAATTATCCATTACCTCTTTTAAGAGAACATAGATACCATCGTCGAACGCACTTCCATCACCTAACTTACCAATATACATACCAGGACGCGTGCGGATATGTTCCTTCCAGTCTAAGGAGCGTATATTATCTTCTGTATAATTCGATTTTGCCATATAAATTTCGTGTTACGAGTTATTTATTTCGAGTTGCTAAACCCGCTTGTAGTTATTTTATTTTTGCGTCGTTGTTGTAAATTTTTTACCCTTTATGTTAGAATTATTTAGGTAATTCATAAATTTTCCAATTTTATCTCCGATTAATTTACAATCGATTTGAAATTTATTAAACTGATCCTCGGTTATTAAATTTCTATCCAGAGCTCGATAAAGTTGAGATCTTATTTCTCCTGCCGAACCTTTTGATATTGCTAGAAATTGAATAAATTCCCGTGTTCCATCCCTTTCAAAACCTTCTGCAACATTATCCATTATTGAGCCTGAAGCGCGTTCCATTTGTTTATTTAGTTCGTAATTCCTGGTATCAATCAAGGACTGCAAAAAAGGATACATTTCCTTATTCAATTTTCTCGCCAACTGCCAAATTTCAATATCTTCAAATTTTGTAATTGTTGCCATATTTATTTTGAGTTTGTTATTTCAAGTTTAAAATTAATAATCTTTATAGAACAATTAAAGTCTACAATTTTTTCCCTTAACCAACTCGAAATAAATAACTCACAACCCGTAATTACAAACCGTCTCCATCTAAAATATTCCCTAATCCTCCGAGAATACTTCCTTCTTCTTTTCTTCTACCTGTGCCGTACGCTAAAATTCTTCCTGCAAGTCTGCTAATTGGAAGTGTCTGAATCCAAACTATACCCGGACCTTGAAGTGTGGCATAAAACATGCCTTCTCCACCAAACAACGTGTTTTTTACTCCACCAATAAATTGAATATCGTAATGTACATTGCTTGTAAAAGCAACAATACAACCTGTATCCACTTTTAATATTTCTCCAGCATGAAGATTTTTTTCAACAACGTGACCGCCACTGTGAACAAAAGCCATTCCATCCCCTTCCAATTTTTGCATGATAAAACCTTCACCACCAAATAAACCCGTTCCCAATTTTTTAGAAAATTCTATTCCAACAGAAACACCTTTGGCTGCACATAAGAAACTATCTTTCTGACAAATAATTTTTCCACCCAAACCTGATAAATCCATAGGAATGATTTTTCCTGCGTAAGGAGCAGCAAAAGAAACCTGACGTTTTTGATTTGAGTTATTTGTGTAAACAGTCATGAATAAATTCTCGCCAGTCAACAAACGTTTTCCGGCAGAAAATAATTTACTCATAAAACCAGATTCGTTTCCATCACCAAATAATGTTTGCATGGAAATGCCATCGGTCATCATCATAAAACTTCCAGGTTCTGCAATCACCGCTTCTTGCGGATCGAGTTCAATCTCGACACATTGCATTTCTTCACCTTCTAATTTGTAATCAATTTCGTGGTTATTCATAATTCTATTTTTTACTCTAAAATTAAAAGTTCTACCTTAATCGATAATCACCGTTTATGGAAAATGTAAGATGTAAAAGGGAAAATGTATGTCGGCTTATCCATTTTCCATCTGCCATCTTACATTTTCCATTTGATTTAGACATTAAATCGGAAATGCATCACATCCCCATCATTCACAACATACTCTTTCCCTTCGATACGCAACTTACCAACTTCGCGACAAGCGGCTTCAGAACCAAGTGTTACGAAATCGTTGTATGCAATTACTTCTGCTTTAATAAATCCTTTTTCAAAATCGGTATGAATAACACCTGCAGCTTGCGGCGCTTTCATTCCTTTTGTAATTGTCCATGCCCTTACTTCTTTTACTCCAGCTGTGAAGTAAGTATCTAACTTTAACAATTTGTAAGCAGACTTAATTAGTTTATTTACGCCTGGCTCATCCAATCCCATTTCACCAAGAAACATTTGTTTCTCTTCATAAGTTTCGAGAGCAGCAATTTCACTTTCCATTTGCGCGGTAATAATTAAGATTTCCGCGTCTTCATTCTTAATTGCTTCTTTCACTGCGTCCACATGTTTGTTACCTGTTTTTGCAGAAGCCTCGTCCACATTACACACATACATTACCGGCTTAATAGTGAGTAAGTGTAAATCGGCAATATAGGGCAATTCATTTTCTTCCAATGCCGCTGTTCTTGCAGAGTTACCACTTTCCAAGGCTGTTTTCACTTTTGTAAGCGCAGCAAATGTTCTTACCGCATCCTTGTCTGCACCAACCTTAGCAAGTTTCTCATACTTCTTCATCTTCCCATCAACACTTTCTAAATCTTTCAATTGCAATTCAGCGTCAATAATTTCTTTGTCGCTTACTGGATTTACTTTACCATCCACATGCACTACATTATCATCATCGAAACAGCGCAACACATGTAAAATCGCATTACATTCACGGATGTTTCCTAAAAATTTATTTCCTAAACCCTCACCTTTACTTGCTCCCTTTACTAGACCGGCTATATCTACAATCTCGACAGTTGTTGGAACTATATTTTGAGGTTTAACCAACTCTGACAGTTTATTTAAACGTTCATCCGGTACAGTTGTAGTACCAACATTTGGTTCAATAGTACAAAAAGGAAAATTTGCGGCCTGAGCCTGAGCATTACTTAAACAATTAAACAAAGTCGATTTTCCAACATTTGGTAGACCAACAATTCCACATTTCAAAGCCATAAATTACTATATATTACCTGTTTTTAATAAAAACGCAAATATACTAATCAAACAAGGCATTTAAATAGGATTTATTTGTAAAAAATCATAGTTTTTAACATCCTCTAATTATTATTAACATTCACCATCAGAAGCCGCCATCAAATGCTATTTTTGCCGCAAATACCAAAGCAATGAGCAATACAGAAGAACTAAAAAAAATGTGCGGACAGGTACGCAGGGATATCGTAAGAATGGTGCATGCCGTAAGCTCTGGCCATCCCGGCGGATCGCTTGGTTGTGTGGAGTATTTTGTAGCGCTATATGGCAGTGTAATGAAACACAATCCTTCCAAATTTACCATGGATGGTGCAAATGAAGATCTTTTCTTTTTAAGTAATGGACACATAAGTCCTGTTTTTTATAGTGTTTTAGCGCATTCCGGTTATTTTCCGGTTGAAGAATTGAAAACATTCCGTAAATTAAATTCGCGTTTGCAAGGTCACCCAACCACCCACGAAGGATTACCAGGAGTACGTGTTGCAAGCGGCTCTTTGGGTCAGGGAATGAGCGTTGCGATTGGTGCTGCTTTAGCCAAGAAATTAAATAAAGATAATTCCATTATATACAGCTTACATGGTGATGGTGAATTGCAGGAAGGCCAAATATGGGAAGCTGCGATGTATGCATCAGCGCATAAAGTGGATAATTACATTGCGACAGTAGATTATAACGGTCGCCAAATTGATGGTGACGTTGACAAAGTTTTACCACTTGGAAGTTTGAAAGCAAAATTTGAAGCTTTTGGTTGGATGGTACTTGAAAATAATGAAGGCAACGATTTACAAGCTGTTATTGATTCTTTGAACCACGGTAAAACCTTATTAGGAAAAGGAAAACCTATTATGATTTTGATGAAAACAGAAATGGGAATGGGTGTTGATTATATGATGGGAACTCACAAATGGCACGGTTCAGCACCAAATGATGAGCAACTTCAAAAAGCATTGGATCAGCTTCCTGTAACCTTAGGTGACTACTAAATAAGGAAAATGTAAGACTAAAGGGAAAATGTAAAATGTAAGAGGGAAGATTTAGGTTGCGTGAAATGTCTGTATCCTATTTGATTTAAAGAGTTATATTTAATAATATACAGTTACGCTTACTTTATTAATCTTAATTTTATCTATCTCTTGATGTTTTCAAACTATTTAAAAAAAGAAAAATCGAAACTCAAAATTATACTTCTATTCTCCATTTTCCATTTTACCTCTTCCATTTTACATTCACAAGTAACTAATCGCATTCTTTTTATTTTTGATGATTCCTACAGCATGTATGCTCCGTGGAATAGCAACATTAAAATTGAAGTCGCGAAAAAAGTATTGGCCGATTTTTTAGATAGTCTGAAAAACGAACCGAATCTTGAACTCGCGCTTCGCTGTTACGGGCACACTACTTTTTTTAAACCCGAGCGTAATTGCAAAGACAGTAAACTTGAAGTTGCCTTTGCTCCGGCAAAAACCAATTCACCCAAAATCAAACAACGTATTCAACGTCTTGAACCTCTTGGCACAACGCCCATCGCCTACTCTTTGGGTGAATGTGTGAACGATTTTACACCTTGTAGTAATTGCAGAAACATTGTTATTTTAATTACAGATGGCATTGAAGAATGTGGTGGCAATCCTTGTCAGGTAAGTATTGATCTGCAAAAAAAGGGAATTTTTATTCGCCCGTTTGTAATCGGTGTTGGTTTGGATGTGAAGTTTGCCGACGTATTTGGCTGCATGGGAAAGTTTTACGATGTAAGTAACGAAGCCAATTTTAAAGATGTTTTAAAGCTCGTCATTACTGAAGCGCTTTCGCAAACAACTGTAGAAGTTGATCTTTTAGACATTCTCAAAAAACCAACTGAAACAGATGTGGACATGACTTTTTATGAAGCCGGCACCAATTCTGTAAAATACAATTATCTGCATACAATTAACAACAGAGGCAATCCGGATACTTTAGTGCTTGATCCGGATATCTTATACGATATAACGGTTCATACCATACCGCCTCAGGAAAAGAAAAACATTACGATTGTAAAAGGTAAACACAACGTTATACCCATTGATGCGCCACAAGGTTTTTTAAGGTTAGAACTCGACGGCGCGATAAATAAATATTTTCCTACTACCATTGTTCGCAAAGGAGCCGAAATGAAAACCCTGAATGTGCAGGACTTTGGTAAAACCGAAAAATACATTGTTGGTAAATACGATCTCGAAGTGCTTACTCTTCCCAGGATTTATATTAAAGATGTGGAGATCAAACAAAGTAGCACCAACTCCATCAAAATTCCAACCAGCGGCAGCGTGCTTTTTAATAAAATTCAGACCGGTTTTGGTAGTATTTATGTTGACGATGGTAAAACCGTTAACTGGGTATGTAACTTTAATCCCGCACTCACAAACGAAATCATCTACCTGCAACCAGGGAAATATAAAGCTGTTTACAGATTAGAATTCGCAAAAGAAACCCTCAAAACCGTCGAGAAAAATTTTGAGGTTAAATCCGGCACACCAGCAACGATTAACTTGTATTAACTTTTCGAAGCTCTCCTTCGAATTTTGCCACGAATTACACGAATTAACACGAATAAAATTGTTGTCCGTTACTTCGAGTAGATTTTTGCTTGGAGTACTTTCCAGCGAGCAAAAATTGTATCGAGAAGAAATATGCTGCTCACCACGTCTCGATACGGCTACTGCAAACTCTTACCATGCCTACTCGACGCGACTTTGTAGTCTAACGTGAAATCACAAACCGCTTACTAACGGTACCTAGATTGTTGCTTTTAAGATTTAAAAAATAAACCCCATTTTCAAGATCATTAGTGTTAAGAATAAGTGTTTTGTTTTCAAACACAACTTCTTCTTCTCTCATCAATTGCCCAAGGTTATTGTAAATAGAAATTGAATTAAACTCCTTGAGTAAATTTATGTTCGAGATTTTTAATTCAATAAAATCTTGTGCGGGATTTGGAAATACTTCCAGTGCGCCTTCGACTACGCTCAGTTGGACCAAACCCACCGGGTTCATCGCAATTCTCACAGTATCCCATTTTACATGACCACAAATTTCTTGTCTTACCACATAAGTGCAACTAATGACTGGTTTTACCCAAAAGCCTGCAATGGTATCAATAGCTGGTGTTGTGGGTGTAATAACTGTTGGAAGTTTATACCACATACAAGACTCATCAATGCCCACATCTGATTCCCTCCCCAGGTAAACGCTATCTCCAGGTATTACCGCCACATCATTACCGGCAAAGGCTGGAAGATCAACATCAATGCAGCTAACATCATCCACAAAATATTCTGCCCATACACTAGTACCAAAAGTAGTATCTACTAAACTATAAGTCGTTGCAGAGTTACTTTCAAAATTACCAAGTGCAAGGTATTTTTCAGTACCTGTTTCAACAAAAGTACCTGTAATAAGTACCCAGTTTAAAGTATCTGTAACTATATTGGAGGTTGGATTTTTTACTTGTGGATTTAGATAACTTAAAGGTTGGTTGCAGTATTTGATTGTATCCAAAGAATTATCGGAAAATAAAAAATCTAAATTGCTTATTGCATGTGGGCTGTTGTTTTGACGAGATACGTACATTTTTACGCAATACGTTTTACCGAAAGAAAGCATTGCTTTAAGTCTATTTTTTGGATAGTATCTTGAATTAGTATATGTACAAGGAAGGGTACAAAATGTGGTCATTCTAAAGTATGTATCTCCAGATCGTGGATATTGAAAGCCGCCTGCACCTAGTGGGGCATTTGAGTAACAATTAATTGCATATAAAAATCCCCCAAATTTTGAAGTATCCGGCCCCACTGAATTCCAACCCACAGCCTTATTGAGTTCTGGTGGGTAATTGCAATTATATTTCTTTTCGAAACCACCATTGGTGACATAGTTCGCTATTTGACTTAAGCCAATTAATGGAAAAACAATCACAACAAAGACAAAAGTCTTTAACATCCTTTTACGCAAGAAAAAACTATTTAGAAATAACCAACTTTTTAGTAATTTGTACATGCCGCTCGTTTACTAAAGTTACAAAATAAACACCATTCAGCAAGTTTAATTTTAATTTGGCTTGGTAAGTTTGAATGTTAACTTTTTGAAATGAAATATTTCTGTTGCTCACATCTTTTATAACGATGATAATCTCTTCCGTTTCAGAGATCCCCCGTTAGGCGTAGCGTCCCGCTACGTCTTTTTATACAAGGCCTCTGGCCTTATGAAGAAGAATACGTGAAGTTGATGATAAGAGAATTGTTTTATCTTGCTATAACAAATCGTTTACTAACGGTACCCAGTTTGTTGCTTTTAAGATTTAAGAAATAAACCCCATTTTCAAGATCATTAGTGTTAAGAATAAGTGTTTTGTTTTCAAACACAACTTCTTCTTCTCTCATCAATTGCCCAAGGTTATTGTAAATAGAAATTGAATTAAACTCCTTGAGTAAATTTATGTTCGAGATTTTTAATTCAATAAAATCTTGTGCGGGATTTGGAAATACTTCCAGTGCGCCTTCGACTACGCTCAGTTGGACCAAACCCACAGGATTCATCGCAATTATAACCGTATCCCATTTTACATGACCGCAAATTTCTTGTCTTACAACATAAGTACAACTTGTTACAGGTTTTATCCAAAATCCAGCAATGGTAGCAATAGCTGGTGTTGTGGGTGTAATAACTGTTGGAAGTTTATACCACATACAAGCTTCATCAATACCAACATCTGACTCTCTACCCAAATAAACACTATCTCCTGGAATCACCGCCCCATCATTACCTCCAAATGCTTGGAGGTCTATGTCTATACAACTGACGTCGTCTACAAAATAAACAGCCCAAACACTTGTTCCAAAAGAAGTATCTACCAAGCTACTGGTTGTGCCGTTATCTGTTTCAAAATTACCAAGCACTAAATATTTTTCATTACCGGTGGCAACAAAGGTTCCAGTAATAAGCACCCAGTTTAAAGTGTCTGAGATAATATTTGTACTTGGGTTTTTTACCTGCGGGTTAAGGTATGTCAAAGGTGTATAGCAGTAATTTATAGTATCAAGAGAATTGTCTCCAAAAAAGAAATCTAAATCACTTATACCATATGGGCTAGCATCTTGGCGTGACACATACATTTTAGTGCAATATGTTGCGCCCGCTTTAAGTTTGTCTTTAAGTCTATTTTTAGGATATATTCTTGCGCTCAAAGGACAGTTTTGACACAATACTTGCATCCTGTAATACGTGTCTCCCGACCTAGGATATTGAAAACCAGCTCCGTTATTTGGAGCGTTCGAATAACAATTTATCGCGCATAAAAAGCTACCAAAATTTGTGGTATCGACACCGAGACAATTCCAACCAATTGCCTTATTTAAATTATTCGGATAGTTACAATTTATTTTTTTTTCAAAACCGCCATTAGTTACAAAATTTGCTATTTGACTCAGACCCAAAAATGAATCTAAAAAAATCAAGCACAGTAATATTCTTCTCTTTGATATGGAAGAAAAAACATTATTTAGCAATAATAAGTTTTTTTGTAATCTCTTCATGATCCTTATTAATTAAAGTTACAAAATAAACACCATTCAGCAAGTTTAATTTTAATTTGGCTTGGTAAGTTTGAATGTTAACTTTTTGAAATGAAATAGTTCTGTTGCTCACATCTTTTATAACGATGATAATCTCTTCCGTTTCAGAGATCCCTAAAATATTCAACTCCTCCGTTGCAGGATTTGGAAAAAGCTTATACTTTTCAGAAATAATAATACTTGGATTTATGTTTTTATCCGACGATTCGAAATAAGCCTTTCTGCCTTCGTAAGTATTCTCACAACCTTCATCATTATATAATTCTATGCTTCCGTTAACTAGGTTGTATAGCGCACGCGCATTATAAATAACTGGACCATCTGTAAACGGACACTTATGTGCAAGAGCTAAAAGACTAGCTGATTCTTCATTAGTCAATTCTCCATTAGTCCTGTATATAGCATAAATCTGATAAAAGTTCCAGTAATTATATTCGATTGCTGTATTAGGTGTGATCTCCGCTATCAAACTTTCTACCTCGCTATATTAGCAGAAAAAAATACACTAAAACTAAAATTGATTTTTTCATGGGGTTTAAATTTTGTCTAATCAAATCTATCTAGAAAAATTTGTTATTCCTTGTTAAAAAACAGAGAAATGGTGGCGGATTCCCGACATAACATGTCGGAAAACCGACATGAGAAATTAAGAAATAAATACTCAATACTGGGATTCTTTCACAAAATATTTCTCCTTTTGCGAAGGATTCGTAAATCAAGATTGTCTAATCATATAGATAGACGCACACAAACATTTTTCAGATTGTTATGGAGAAGTAATTTTAGAAATTCCAGAGGGATAAAAAAGCTATTGAACGAATAATTTTCCGGTTTTTAAATTACCATTAGTCGATTCTATCTTGTACAAATAAATTCCTGAAGACAATTTGTTAGCGTTAACTTTTTCGAAACTTGATTCTATATTTTCAGATAAAATTTTTCTTCCCATTAAATTGTATAAGTCGAAGTTTAAATGTGTTTCTTTCAAATTTTGTTGGATAAAAATGGATGTGTTTTGATTTGAATAAAATACAGATACTGAAGAACTGTTTTCTGACTGATCTTCAATTCCTGCTGGCACACCGCTTGATGGTGGAATGGTAGTCTCTGATTGAATTACTTCTTTTGTTGTTTCATTTTGTAGAATTGCTAATGTATTTATTCTTGCAAGATTCCATGCACTATTTGAAGGGGAACTCATAGTGTAGACAGCCGAATCTCCAACTATCGCCGGAAGTGTAACACTCATGCCAGATGTTCCGGTATAGGATTTACGAAACACACCATAGTGTTTTGATTCTCCATTAGAGCCTGTATAAAACACAGTGTCTTCCGTTAAACAAACAAATAATTTCAAAGCACCAAGATTATGTAACGCTTCCGTTTTTACAACAATTCTCGAATGTATAGAATCATTTGCAAATTTAGTTTGTGTAATTCGAATACTAGCAGGAGTATTTTGAGAAAGGTAAGGTGTGAAGATGGAGGCTGATCCGTAATCAGCTGTTGATGCAATCACCACACCCTGAATCACTAAACGAGGCGTACCCCCATAAACACCATAATAATTGGTCCGTGCATCATTTTCTGAAACATTATGCTGACTTAGCACGCAAGCCGGATATGGCGAGCTGGGATGGATTGCGAGATGAATAACACCATTTTGGTTATTCAAATTGCTGTAAAAGCCTGGATTTCGGGAAGCACAGATACTACATTTTGTATTTGTAAAATGTTCAACAATGACTTTTTTTGGAACTTGTGCCCCAACAAGATCAATAAAGACAGTGAATGCGAATAAGTATAAGATTGATTTTTTCATGGAAAGAGTATAATGAGTGAAGTTAAAACTTTTAAAAGGATCGAATTGTCGTTTATACGACGATTATTCGTTTTAATTGGGATTAAATTTGTTTTGCACAATACAAAATAGGATGCCGATTAATTTGAAAAGAATAGGTGTTTTCTTTATTCTAGTTGCGAGTCAATCTGCGCTTTACTCTGCCGTTGATGACTCCACCAAGTTTAAACCCGGGGCATTACCGACTGCTTTTTATACTCCAGAAACACGTTTGGGAGTTGGAGCATTGGCATTTACTTTTTTTAAAACTAAGCCACAAAATAAAAAATCAAACACGCAAAGTTACCTTTCGTATACTTGGAATAAACAATTCTTTTTTGAAAACGATTATCAGCTTTGGATGAAAGCGAATGATCTTTATTTTACCGGGACATTTGGTATTTCTCGATTTCCAGAGTTTTTTTATGGAATTGGAAATCGCACACACGAAAAAGACAGGTTCATGATTTCATTTGACCTAATAAAGATTCAAACAAAAAACTTGAAACGAATAAGTGAAAATTTCTATGGGGGTATTTATTATCAATACGAAAAACTATACAATCAGGATATAACTCTAAAAAATAAGATGATGAGTGAAATTATCCCAGGAGGCATGGGATATATTTCAAGCGGATTAGGCCCTATACTTATTTTTGACAAACGAAACAATCCGTTAAATCCCTCCAAGGGTGCTTACATTGAAACTTCCTATTTATATTTTGACAAGTATTTTGGAAGTGAAAATAAATTTTCCTCATTTGTTTTTGATGCGAGAAAATACGAACCCCTTTTTCACAGACTTGTTTGGAACGCAAACGTCTATTTAGCTTTGGCCGAAGGGGCGGTTCCTTATAGAATGCTAGCTACTTTAGGCGGACCTCGCTTCTTAAGAGGATATTATAATGGCCGATTTCGAGATAAAAATATGATGCTGTTGCAACAAGAATTTCGAATGCCTATTTATAAACGTTTAGGATTAGCAGCTTTTGGTGGAATTGGTTCTGTGTCTCATATTGCGAATGAACTTTTTAGCAATCAAATTCACTACGATTACGGCATAGGACTGAGAATAGAAATAAACAAAAAAGAACACGCAAACCTGCGTATTGACTATGGAATTACAAGAGATTCGCACGGACTCTACATTGTTTTTGCAGAAGCATTTTAGGCTTTTTATTTGTCTAGTGTTCCTTAACATATACAAAATCGAATGTAATGGACAAGTAATTAAAAAGCAGTTCTTTAAGGATTCATTACAGTCTATTATCGACTCTGCCGTTTATCCTCACAAGAAAATTCCCGAAGAATTTAGTTCCGCAATTAAGGTGGCTTTAAATTATTATCCTGAATTAAAGAGTTCGAAAATAATTTTTCGCGTTAAGAAACAGTCAGCACCTTTGGCTGCTAGACCTTCTGTATTCAGCGTTTTTAGAAGAGCTGCAAAACGAAAATATATTGTTATAATTTGTAATCGGATCGATTCGAAACTTTCACCAATTCTCTTAAAAAATTTAAGTACGAACTCACAAATAGGTGTCATAGGACATGAGTTAAGTCATATAAGTGATTATAACTCTCGGCTTGGTATTTATTTTATTAAATTAGTGTGTATGCACTTTAGCAAAAAAGCAATTGATAAATTTGAGTATGCTACTGATAAACGCTGTATTGCGCATGGCTTAGGTTACCAGCTTTTATCCTGGAGTGAGGAGGTTCGGCTTAAATTAAATTTACTACAATGGAGAGGTGCAAAACAATTAACAAAAGGCGGAAGAGAAAGGTACATGAATCCGGAGACTATTGTTAAAACAATGAAACTTTTTCCCATTTATAATTAAATAATGAACTTATGTCGTTAAACTGACAATTATTACTATCAAGTCTATTTAACTTTGTTCAAAATATAAATTAGTATGCAACGCGTTTTTCTCTTTAGTATTTTATGTTTTCTTTCTCTTTCAGTTCTTTCTCAAAATGAGGAATCTGAAAAGAAAGGCTATAAGTTTAATAATAATTTCGATTTAGCCTTGTCTGCTTCTTCAAATCAGTTTTTGGGCGCTTTGTCTTGGACCCACTTTCATGCGATTACAAAAAAGAAGAGGTTTAAAATTGGTTATGGTATTCGTTTCAATGTACAAAGTGGAAAAAATTTATATTATGAAACAGCCCCAGCAATGCTAACTTCGAAGCGAACCGATCCCGGAGTTTTATTTTCAGAAATATTTCATGAAAACATTGATACATTTTATGTAGCAAAGTCACAGAACAATTCTTTAAACATTAGCATCAACTTACAATACACCATAAAAGAAAAATTAGATATTGGGTTTAACATCGATGCTGTTGGTTTTACATTTGGCGGAAAAACATCAGGTACTTATATCGCCCATCAATCGTCTGATAACGGCTCAGTACAAACGTCTAAGCCAACTTCTTTTAACGCGCTGTTAATAAGCGACAACGATATTGGTATGTTAAATTCAGAGTTATACGCACGTTATTGGATTAAAGAAAAATGGGCAATTAAAGCCGGCGTTTCATTTGTATTTACAGAATATACAACAGATAATAAATTGAGACTAGAAAATGATCGCTGGAGAAATAAAGCCTTATTGGGCATGATTGGAATTACGTATTCACCTTTTAGATAAACTTGAAATGAAATTTAAATCAGCATACCTAATTATCTTTTCCATTTTGTGTTTTGCAGGAAAATCGCAAAACTCAGAATGGCTAGCAACTTCTTCTGTTATTTCATTCAAAATAAAAAACGCAGGCTTTAATACAAATGGAAAATTTACGGGCTTAAAGAGCAAAATAATATTTGACGCCACAACCACGTCTGGTAATTTAATTGAAGCAAGCCTAGACGCTTCCACTATTGATACAGACAATTCAACACGAGACGGGCACTTAAAAAAGGAAGAATATTTTGATGTTCAGAAATTTCCTTTAATTAAATTGAGTTCGCAAAAATTTTTAAAACAAAACGAAGGGAGTTTTAACGGGTATTTTAAGTTAAATCTTAAAAACGTTGTTAAGGATATCATGATACCATTCACTTTTTCAGAAAAAGAAGGTAAAGGCGTTTTTAAAGGTAGCTTTACACTAAACAGATTAGATTATGGAGTTGGTGGTTCGAGTATAATTATGTCTGATAATGTAACCATTAGTCTAACTGTTTATGTCATAAAAAAATAATATGCTAAGAGAAGTCGCCAAAAATCAAGTGCTCGAGTTGAAAGCCATGCTCGATCAATTGCACGAATCGGATTACGCTAAACCAATGATTGTTTTTAATAATGGAACTGTGGGCAAACACGTCAGACATATTCTTGAATTCTATGACTGCCTTTTTGTTGAGAACGAAAATAACACCATTTGCTATGATGATAGAAAACGAAATCTGTTGCTGGAAGAAAATCTACGCTTCGCTTCTGAATTTATTATAGAGGTTTTTGATAAAATTGAACGAGTGGATGTGAATAAAAGAATACTTCTTAAAGTTGTGTATAACGCTACAGAAACAATTGTCGAATCATCTCTATTTCGGGAAATCACTTACAACATAGAACATACCGTACATCATTTGGCGATCATGCGTATTGCTTTTACAACAGAATTAAACTATGTAAAATTAAATAGCAGTTTTGGGTACTCCCATTCAACACTTCAATATTTAAAGTCTCAAAAAACAATTAGTTAATTTAAAATGTGCACCGTTACCTATCTTCCGAAAGGAGACACTAGTTTTATTCTTACTTCAAATAGGGATGAGGATTTGTCACGACCGTCTGCTTTGCCAATAAATTCTTATACTATCCACAATAAAGAAATATATTTTCCGAAAGATCCTAAGGCTGGCGGAACATGGATAGCAAAGGGAAATGATTTCACAGTGTGTCTTTTGAATGGAGCTTTTGTACCACATAAATCGGAAGGAAATTATAGAAAAAGCAGAGGTTTTGTGCTGCTTGATTTTTTTAAGTACGAGACACAGTATGATTTTATAGCAAATTATGATTTTAAAGACATTGAACCTTTTTCTCTCATTTTTGTAAGGCATCAAGATAATAAACGAGGCCTTTGCGAATTGAAGTGGGATGGGATTAAAACGCATCATCTAAATCACGATGCTTCATTGCCTCATATTTGGTCCTCTGTAACTTTGTATTCTGAAGAGGTTGTGAAAGAACGTGAAACATGGTTTTACGATTGGGTAAAGGAAAACGAAATTTTCACCAAGGATACCATTCTTATGTTTCATCATTTTGGCGGAACGGGCGATCAAAAAAACGACATTGTCATGAACAGATCACAAAAAAGAACGGTAAGTATTTGTTGCGTGAATAAAATAAATGAATTTGAAACTGAAATGATTTATGAAGATGTGATAAACAAAAAAATTTATAACACTAAAGTCATAAATTCTTAAAAATGAAAACCCCGCTTTTTTTAGTAAAGATATTTCGCTACGAATACTGGCCGTGGGGATTATTTTATCTGCCTGTTTTACCTTATTGGGTCTATTTATCTCTTAGAAATAAATCTTTCGCCTACTTTAGCGTGGCTAATCCAGGTATTGAGCTTGGCGGATTTTATGGGGAAAGCAAATCGGAAATTTTATCTTTAATTAATAAGCGCCATCTACCAAAAAGTATTTCAGCTGCAAAAGGAATTCGTTTTGAAGAAATTAAATCAAAACTGCAACTAGAAGAAATAGAATATCCGATTATTGCAAAACCTGACGTTGGCGAAAGAGGTAACGATGTTTGTAAAATAAACAACGAAAATGAATTAATTACTTACCACAATAATTCTAATTTTTTTTACATCATTCAAGAATACATTGACTATGATTTCGAATTTGGTGTTCTATACAGTCGTATGCCGGACTCCACAAAAGGAGTGGTTAGTTCTGTTACATTAAAAGAATTTTTGTCAGTTGTTGGCGATGGTAAATCGAGTATTCTGGAACTAATGAAGAAAAGCACCCGCGCGAGGTTTCAAATTAATCGGTTTAAAAAGGAAATGGGAGATGCGATACATAAGATTCCTTTATTAAACGAGAAGGTTCTTCTTGAGCCAATTGGAAACCATTGCCGTGGCACGCGATTTATAAATTTTAATCATATAATAAATCAAAATCTCCATGAAGTATTTGATGAAATAAGTTTGCCGATAAATGGATTTTATTACGGACGATTCGATTTAAAAGCAAAAAGCGTTGAAGATTTACAAAAAGGAATTTCTATTAAAATAATGGAACTTAATGGGGCAAGCTCTGAACCCGGGCATATCTACGATTCTGACTACACGCTTATCAATGCGTATAAAGATCTGTTAGCTCATTGGAAACGTTTGGCGGATATTTCTGCAATGAATATTAAAAAAGGTGAACAAGCTGTTTCTTTTAAGCTAATAGCAAAATCATATCTGAAATTTGTTCTTCTAAAGTAATAGAATCAGTTTTACATGCCATTCGGCACCTTTAAATCACGTTGTATAAAAGTCTGAATACGATGTTATCATTGATGTTCTGACTGTTAAACTTTTTTAACGGTTAATTTAATATTCAAAAAAGTACCTTTGTCTAGGTATTTAATTTAAAAAAATAGATGGAAGAACGAGACTTAAAGCTGATGGCTGCTCAATTTCGCAAACCAAAAGGTGAATTGGGTATTCAAGTTGGCGAATTTATGAATCAAGGAAACGGTCGAATTAATTACGATGCCTTGCAAATTTTAAAAGCAGGAAATGAAGATCGTATTCTTGAGATTGGTATGGGAAATGGTTATTTTGTATCTGAAATATTAGAGAAAAATTCTAAAGTAAAATATACTGGTTGCGAGATCTCAGACGAAATGGTTGAAGAAGCTTTAAAAATAAACGAAAAATATATTAAAACTAAACAAGCAGATTTTGTAAAGGGAAACATAAGAGCACTTCCTTTTGCTAAAGAAGCCTTCGATAAAATAATAACTATAAACACCATTTATTTTTGGGACGATGAAATGACCGCCTTAAATGAGTTAAAGCGCGTGCTGAAGCCTAACGGGCAACTTATAATAAGTTTACGTCCAAAACACTATTTAGTTAACTACCCATTTACAAAATATAATTTTAATTTATTTTCGAAAGATGATGTGTTGACTTTGCTTGAAAAAAGTCAATTTAAAATTTCTCAGGTTTTCGAAAATATTGAGCCTCCATATGATCTGCAAGGCGAAATAGTTGAACTAGAAAATATAATAATCGTGGCAAGTAAAAATTAATACTAGTCTTTGATTATCTCCCAGGTATGATCGCTGAGTAATTTAACGGAACTTACAAATTCTAAAGTTTCAGGTTTTTTTCTACCCCATTCGTCGGGAGCAATCATCATTAAGCGATGAGCCTGTTCCTTTTTGTATAGATAATACACATGACCAATAAGGGCTTCAAATGAGATTTCGGCAGTATAAATTAATTCACTCAACTTAACGCGTTGATTTAGTTCATTGGCTTGATGGGCTAATAATTCTGCTTGTTTTTGGAGTTGCAGTAATTGACGATTAGTTTGTTCATGCATGGCAGAAAGCGCCCGAGATTTTAATTTCCCTACGTCTTCAGGTTTTACCACTACACTTCCTATGGTGTGAGGATAAGCTAATGTTCCCGGAGTTTCAGTCGTTTTATCTTTGTCAATTGGATTTATCATTTTCACAAGTTCTAACTCTTAAACAAAAGAAAGTCTTATTTGTTTAAAGTAAAGTATCGCTTAGAAACTGCCGCAGATTTGATTCCAATGAGAATGTAAAAATATTAGAGCACTGATCTTATACCAAATCCAAATATAATTTAACCCAAAAGTTAAATTATATTTGGGTGGGTAGATAGTGTGTAGCATTTGGTAGATGCCGATCCTAAAAACAAATGGTTAACTAAGCCTGCTGAAAATCGGACCATATTGTTTTTGGAATCGGTATTATACCAAGGCTCAAATTATACCAGATACTACTTAGAAATAAATTGTTATTATTAAAAATGATCTTTGCGTTTAGTTTTGAGTGAAAACTTTCAAATCAATTATAAGACTATATACGCAGCTTAATTCAGCAAAACGAAAATTACTGTAAATGCTAATTTTTTACGCATCTTTGTTTTGTGCCAATCAGCAAATTAAATATAGAAGAGTTTTTAGAATTGGGTGAAAGCGCGCCAATTTTCGATGTTAGGAGTCCGAGTGAGTATTCTCATGCACACATTCCTAAAGCTATTTCTTTTCCAATATTCACAGACGAAGAAAGAAAAATAATTGGTACGGCTTATAAGCAAGAAAGCCGCGAAACGGCCATAAAAATAGGGCTCAACTCTTTTGGAAAGAACATGGTTCGGATGGTGGAAGAGGCGGAAAAAAGAGTTAAAACAGTAGGAAATCCTGAACGAATTGTTGGAGTGCATTGTTGGCGTGGAGGTATGAGAAGCGCAGCAATTGCATGGCTGCTCGATCTTTATGGATTTGAGGTGTACCTTCTTGGCGGTGGTTATAAATCATACAGGCATTGGGTATTAAATCAATTTGAAAAAAAATACCCTTTACGCATTTTAAGTGGATATACAGGAAGTGATAAAACAGGCATTCTTTGTGAACTTAAAAAAAACAAGCATCCTGTAATTGATCTTGAAGGACTAGCGTCTCACAAAGGATCCGCGTTTGGAAACCTGGAAATGAAAATGCAACCGAGTCAGGAGTATTTTGAAAACCTACTCGCCACAGAACTGGATAACGTA
The DNA here is from genome assembly GCF_029625215.1 of Aurantibacillus circumpalustris. GTDB lineage: Bacteria > Bacteroidota > Bacteroidia > B-17B0 > Aurantibacillaceae > Aurantibacillus > Aurantibacillus circumpalustris. Next base: position 1,502,656 of record NZ_CP121197.1, on the reverse strand, counting down.
TCTAAAAAATTTCCCGCAGAGGCTATTTGGTTAGAAGGAGAAAGTCAAAGGATCGGTCATGTTAACATTCCACTCATTTTTTACAAGAACATGCGCTTGCAAACGCAACTATTTTTAGATGTTCCTTTTGAAGAACGCTTAGCGTTTATTACAGAGCACTATGGAAAATACGAAAAAGAAAAACTCATCAATGCCATTATTCGAATTAAAAAGAAATTAGGTGGACTGGAAACTAAAATAGCCGTTAACGCTTTATTAGAGGACGATCTTAAAACTTGCTTCACAGTGCTACTGAAGTATTATGATAAACTATACCATAAAAGTTCGAGTAAAGGGACGGCTGATGAAAGAAAAATCATTTACATCCAAAGCAACACGATTGAAATAAAATCAAACATAGAAAAAATTATACAGCATGTCTGAATCAGAAAATAAAATTGCTCTTACCCAATACGCTCACGGTGCTGGATGCGGTTGTAAAATAGCACCACAGGTATTGCAAGAGATTTTGAATGGTAGCGTTAAGCAAAACGAAAATAAAAATCTTCTTGTTGGAAACGGGAGCAATGACGATGCTGCAGTGTATGATCTTGGAAATGGAACGGCACTTATTTCTACTACCGATTTTTTTATGCCAATTGTTGATGATCCTTTTGATTTTGGAAGAGTCGCCTCAGCAAATGCCATAAGTGATGTCTACGCGATGGGAGGCACACCAACATTGGCACTTGCGATACTGGGTTGGCCAGTAAATAAATTATCACCCGATCTTGCTAAAAAAGTTCTCGATGGTGCAAGAACAGTATGTAACGAAGCTGGAATTCCTTTAGCTGGGGGACATAGTATTGATACACTTGAGCCCATGTTTGGTCTTTCGGTTAACGGTTTAATTAATATCAAAGACCTCAAAAAAAATAATACGGCACAGGAAGGCGATTTTCTTTTTCTTACTAAAGCAATTGGTGCCGGTATATTGTCGACTGCGCAAAAAAGAAATGTGTTACTGGAAGAAGATAAAATTACTTTGGTAAATCAATTAACGTCATTAAACTCTATCGGCGAAAAGCTTGGGAAGATCTCTGGTGTAACAGCAATGACGGATGTAACAGGTTTTGGTTTATTAGGACATTTAATCGAGATGGCCGAAGGAAGTAAGTTAACAGCGCAAATAAATTATAATTTGATTCCAAAAATAAAATCTCTGGCAAGTTACTTAAGTCAAGGAACCATTCCCGATGCAACTTTTAGAAATTGGAATGCCTATCAGAAAAAAGTACATTTTGGAGAAAATGTAAATGTAGCAGAAGCATTTTCTGTTTTACCCGATCCTCAGACAAATGGTGGTTTGCTATTTACAGTAAACAAAAATGCTTTAGCTGAAATAAAGGCATTGTTTGCTGAAAATGGTCTTGATGATTTTACTAAACCCATTGGCCAAATGGTCAAAAAAGTCGAAAAAGTAATTCTGGTTGAGAATTAAACGATTCACCGTTTTCAATCTCCTATTTTCCATTTGAGATCGTGAGGGTAATTTGAATTGAAAGACTTGTTGGGAAAGAGAATTTACACTAACTTTATTAATAAGAACGATAAATTATACGTACCCTTAACTGAATTAAACAATGGTATATATTTATTAAGTCTTACAAAATCCAATAACGAAATTATTTATAGAACGAAACTAATAAAGCAGAATTAACCTAAATGCATAAAGCAGTCTCAAAATTAATTTAGCTGGAATTTGAGACTGCTTTTTTAAACTATGCGTATATTATTATCAATAGTAATTATTTTCTTTCTTGAACCTGAGTCCTTTGCTCAAGGTGGTTTTAGAGCACGCTGTTTTTCTCAAGGCGCAATAACACATGTAACAAAAGATGTTTTTGAAATCTCACCCGATAAATATTTCGCTGGAGGTATTTCGATCGACGGAAATGGTGTTTACGCCTTAACATTAATGGGTCTAAATGGATCGGGACAAATTCAATGGACAAAAAAATACGGGACCACAAATCTACAATACGGTAACCATCCTTTTAATTACAGAACCTTTTACAAAAGGGATAATTATTTTTTTTATGCCGGGGCTATGATAGATAGTAATCAGCAGATTATTGGAACCTTGCTGAAACTTGATACGATAGGCAACATTGTTTGGCAGAGATTTTATCGTGATTCAGGTATGGATGTAGTTCCAAACATATTAACGGGTAGCACTGATAGTGGATTTTTACTCACCGGTTTTTTTCAAAGTCAAACCACAACGCCAACATTGCTAATAAAAACAGATGCCAATGGCAATGAACTTTGGCGAAAAATTATAAATAAAGCGTTACCCAATGTAAGCGATGGCAGAGCTATTCTTCAAGATAGTGCCAGTAAAAAGATAATTATCGCGGGTAATCAATACATTGGCAATCAAAACAGCGCTGCTACCTATAATAGTTTAATTATTCTCGATAGCCTTGGAACTACTTTATCGCATATAAATTTTAATGCAACGGGAGGATTAATGGACTTGATTCAAACGCGGGACAAAAAATTTGTGGTTACAGGCGCTACCCGCAGTAGTGACGGTTTTAACAACTATTACACTTCCTACGCCCGAAAGTTTGATGTGAATCAACCTAATACACCACTATGGACTATTTATGGCTTTGATAAAGTTTCACAACTCAATTGGTTTAGTTCTGTTATGGAATTTTCAAATGGAGATTTGCTTTTGGCGGGATCTACTGACTCTTTGCTTGAAATAGACAACCGGCATAATAACTTATCCAGGTTTGTAAGAATTAACCATACAACAGGTAAAGTAATCTGGAAAAAATATTACGATTACGCAGCGAATGATTCCATTAATAATAATATTTTAATAACCTGCGTAAACCCCACCAGTGATGGTGGTTGGATTACTTCCCTTCGCAAAACTGACCCAGGCAACAACCCAATGTTTTATGTAAAATATGATAGTACAGGTTGTGATACAACAACAGCTTATTGTTTAAACCTAACAGGATTAAACAAAATTAATAAAGAGAATGAAAGTATTACTGTTTATCCTAATCCAACAAACGGCCTGCTAAATCTGAATTTTCCAATTGATTTCTCCTCCATTAAAAAAATAAGTATTCGCATTTTAAATATCGCTGGAGCAGAACTAATAAATAAAACAATTACAACATCAGACTTTAAAGAATCAACCTTTAAACTTGATTTGGAAACTTTTGAAAATGGAATTTATTTTCTCGAGGTTTTTAATGATGGAAAACACATAACAACCCGAAAAATAATTAAAGAATAAATATGGTTTAAATAGATGTATTAAAGCATTGTTGTTATTCACCGAAAATAGCCTTTCAAATTTCGTGGAACCCACTGGTCAATTGCTCAAAAAAAGCCGAAAAAGTAATTCTCGTTGAGAATTAAATAATTTTATCTTTGTTTTATGACAATCGCCATATACGCTCGTTCGACTAAGGACAATCACGCTGCCTATATTGAACAAATGCATAACTACCTCAAGGCTGAAGGGGTTGATATGATTGTTTACGAGCCCTATTATGCCTACCTTAAAAATACTTCAGAATTTGATTTAGAACTCGATACCTTCTACAATTCAGAAGAACTCATTGCCAAAGCTTATTATCTTATTTGTTTGGGTGGTGATGGAACGATGTTGGAAACCGTTACGTTTGTTAGAAAATCGGGCATTCCGATTTTAGGAGTGAACACTGGTCGTTTAGGTTTTTTATCACAAGTAAATAAAGACGATCTTCAAAAAGCACTGCAACTTTTATTGCGCGAAAAATTCACTTTAGACAAAAGAGAATTAATTGAAATAGGTGGTTGTAACAATTGTTTCAACGATGAAAACTATGCATTAAATGAATTTACAATTCATAAAAAGGATAGTAGTTCGATGATTAACATTGATACGTATGTGGATGGTATTTTTTTAAATACCTATTTCGCAGATGGATTAATTGTTTCTACGCCAACCGGCTCTACTGCCTATTCGCTTAGTTGTGGCGGCCCCATTATGATGCCAGATTCAGATAATTTTATTATTACACCTATTGCACCGCACAATTTGACGGTTAGGCCTATTGTGATTCCTAACAATAGAGAAATCCGTTTTAGTGTTACCGGACGTTACCACGATTTTAATGTATCTCTTGATTCACGCGGTGCACAAATACCTACAGGCTCTGAAATTCGAATAAAAAAAGCCGATTTTAGATTAAACCTCATTAATCTTGAAGGTCAAAATTTCTTCACAACCTTACGTAATAAAATGATGTGGGGAATAGATCGAAGACAATAAATAAACCCACCCACTAAATATATTACACCATTTGAACATTTCTGGCAAAATCTTGTGATTATTTCACTATTTTTGGTTATAGATAAGATCAAAAATGAAAAAATTTCAGGCCGTTTTAGTCGCTTTTGTATTGCTCAATACCATAAGCTTATTCTCCCAAAATAATAATAGCACTTTTTGGTTACCGGTAATCGAATCATCTATTCGGTTAACAGGCGCTCGACAAATAGTGCCGCAAAAATATACCACCAATTTTTTGAATGGTATGGAATTAAAGGATAAACTTTTTTCCGCACCTCAGGAAAAACATGTACGTGCAGAAAACAGTGAGTGTATTATATTTCTACCTCTGCCAAATGGCTCTGTACAAAGATTCAGAGTGTCTGAAAGTCCGGTTATGGCTGAAGAACTTGCGGCGGCTTTTCCTAATATGAAAACATTTAGCGTGAAAGGTATGGATGACGTTCATGCTACCGGAAAAATTGATTGGAATGAATTTGGATTTCACGCGCGTATCTTGAGTGTGAATGGTGATTTTTACATCGATCCATACTGTATCGGAAACATCAATGATTATATAAGTTACTATACCTTCGATTTCGAAAAAGATCCTTCACAAAAAATATCGGAAGTTATGCCACAGGATGATGGAGGAAGTCTCGATTTATTAAACGGACAAAAAAAATTGGGTGTTCCTTTTAATCCATCTTCTAAAACGGCTGCTGCTGCATGTGTCGGAGCACAGTTAAGAACATATCGCCTCGTAATAGCATGCACAGGGGAATACGCAAAGGCTGCTACTGGTTTGCAAGCTCCAACAGTTGCCCAAACTCTTGCAAAAATTATAACAAGTGTTAATCGTGTAAATCTCGTTTATGAAAAAGAAGTATCGGTGCGCTTGGTTCTTGTGGCAACTGAAACTATGGTAGTTTTTACTGATCCTGCAACCGACCCTTTCAATGGTAACAATAATTCTAATACACTTATTGGAGAAAGTCAAACCATTATCACAAACACAATAGGCTCAGCAAATTTTGATATTGGTCACACATTCAGCACTGGTGGTGGCGGTTTAGCGTATCCTGGTGTTGTATGCATTAATTCTAATAAAGCCCGTGGTATTACAGGAAGCGGTAGTCCCGTAGGAGACCCTTATGATATCGATTATGTGGCACATGAAATTGGGCACCAATTTGATGGAAGTCATACATTTAATGCCATTACAGGAAGCTGTAGCGGAAATAGGAACGCTTCCACGTCTATGGAACCGGGAAGTGGTGTTACCATTATGGGATACGCTGGAATTTGTTCTGCTAATAATTTGGCTACACACAGTATTGCAAATTTTCATGCAGTGAGCTACGACGAAATCGTAAACTTCACCAATTCAGGATCTGGCAACAGTTGCCCAGTTATTGCTGCTACTGGAAATAATCCACCTGTTGTAACAGTAGCCGGAAATTATACGATACCAAAGGGAACACCATTTGTATTAACAGGTAGCGCCACAGATATTGATGGAGATAAACTTTATTACTCTTGGGAAGAAATGGATAATGGAACAGGGGCTGGTGGAAACTGGAACTCCGGTTTAAAGCCTTATTTTCGTTCTTATGTTCCCGATAGTATTGCCATATCGGCTACTTCATATTCGCGTTATTTCCCAAAAAAATCAGTTGTTCTGAGTGGAAATTACACCGGAACCATCGGGGAATATTTACCGCAAACGGCGCAAATTTTAAAGTTTCGTCTAACTGCGCGCGATAACAAAACAGGCGGTGGTGGTGTTTGCAGCGACATAATGAATCTCACCATAGATGATGCAGGGCCTTTTACAGTTACTTACCCGAGTATAGCGGGGATTATCTGGGCAATGGGCTCACAAGAAATGGTTGTCTGGGATGTAAATTCAACGGATCAGGCGCCGGTAAGTTGTGATTCTGTTAGAGTTCTAATTTCTTATGATGGTGGAAATACCTATTCAACTCTTCAGTACTCAACGCTTAACAATGGTATTTTAAACTTAACAGTGCCAACTTTATCTGCAACAATCAACACTTGTCGCATAAAAGTGGAGGCTGCCGCCAATATTTTTTATGATATCAGCAATAATAATTTTACTATCTCTAATGGCACACCGGTAAATACTGTTGGCATTAAACAAGTTTCACAAGTTAATTCAATGGGTTTAAATGTATGGCCTAATCCTTTTACAAATAAATTAAATTTTACAGTTGCAAATCTCAACGCAAAAAACGCAACTCAGGTAAAAGTTATTGATGTACTTGGAAAAATTATTCAAGAATATAGCTACACAAACAAATCAGAGCTTAAAGAATCGATAGACCTTTCGGGCTTGAACAATGGTGTGTATTTTATCAAAGTACTTAACAACAATAATCAGTCTGTGCATAGAATTGTGAAGGACTAGTTTATATAGTGGTTGGCTATGGACATTAAATACCAAGCCTTTGATCGCATTGGTGTTAATTTTATCTGCTAAGATTATTTTTTAAGTAGTAATTTTCCTTTACATTTATATAGATGTATCGGTATGTGTTTCTTCTTATTTTATTTTTCGTCAATTTCTTTCTGAAATCTCAGGAAGGGTATTCTAAAAAACAATTACTAGACTTAATAAAAGGCAATCTTGCCGATACCACCCTAATTGATGCCTATAATGAATTAACCTGGCCGATTTACAGTCTCGAAAACCCTGACTCGTCCATTTATTATGCGGAAAAAGCTATAGAATTATCTACAAAACTTGAGGATATTAAGCGGTTAAGCGTTGTGCATCGCCGTATAGGAATTACCTACATAAACATGGGTAAGATTAAAAATTCAATCGAACACGAGGAAGAGAGCCTTCGCCTTTCAGAAAAGATAAACTATAAAAAAGGAATGCAGCTCGCCCTGAATAATATTGGGGTTGCCTATTTAAATAGTGAGTTGCTAACTAAAGCGCTGCCTTACTTTTTAAAAAGCCTTGCTATTGCCGAAGAAACGAACAACCTCGCTAATGCCGGAAGTATGTATTTTAATTGCGCAATCTTGTATCAGCGTATTGGTGAGGTGCGTAAATGTATTGCGTTTCAGCATAAAGCAAAATATTTTTCTGAACTTAAAAGAGACACAAATATGATAATACTCACTAATTGTGGTTTAAGTACTGGTTATAGAAACCTAAATAGCATCGATTCGGCGCAGTATTTTTTGAAGGTTGGTAAAAAATACATTTCTAATGAAATCAATTCAAATATAAAATTTAATTACTATCTCAATGAAGGCTTACTGTTCATGCACATTGGCGAACACCAAAAAGCCCTGAACGCATTTATTAATACTCAATCCTATGTAACCGTTGCTATAGACAAAATCACCTTATTCATAAATATTGGCGATGAATACAACAAACTCAATAACTCAACAAAAGCACTTGAATATTATAATATGGCCCAGAAATTAAGTGAAGAAACAAAAACGTACAATAATCTTTCTTATCTGAGTCTTAAAATGGCAGGCATTTACGAAGAACAAAATAATCACAAAAAGTTTTCAGAGCTCATTCATCGGCATTTGAATTACAAAGACTCAAACGATAAATATGTAAAGGTTCAACAGATTCAACAACAACAACTCGAATTTGATTATGAAAGGAAACAAATAGCCGATAGTCTTCGCTTTGAACACAAAGAAAGACTTAAGGACATTGAACTTGAAGTTGCCGCAGCCAAATTGAATAAGGAAAAGTATTTTCGTATTATGTTGTTTGCCATTCTAACTGCAATAATTATTTTTTCAATTTTTATTTCTAACCGCTTTGTAGTTACCAATAGACAAAAGAAGATTATTGAAAACCAAAAACAAATTGTTGAATTAAAAAATCAAGAAATTTTAGATTCCATTAATTATGCGAAACGCTTGCAAGCCGCTATATTGCCGCAACTTTCAGACATAAAAAAACACTTGAACCTTGATATTTTATACCTACCTAAAGATATTATAGGCGGTGATTTTTATTTTTTTGAAAAACACAACGAACACACTTTTTTTGCCGTGTGCGATTGCACGGGGCATGGAATTCCCGGTGCACTTATGTCCGTGGTGTGTCATCACGCACTTCAAAAATCAATTAAGGAATTTGAGCTAACAGACCCTGGTTTAATCTTAACAAAAACAAGAGAGATCGTAATTGCGAGTTTAAACGCCACGCAACAAAACATTAAAGATGGAATGGATTGTTCTTTAATTGTGGTAAATGATAGAACAAAGAAAACATACTGGGCCGGTGCTAACAACCATATTTGGATCTTTAATACCAAAGAAATGTTAGAAATAAAAGCAGACAAGCAACCAGTTGCCTTTTATGAAAATGCAAAAGAATTTAAGACAAATGAATTAGTTGTTGATTCGGGCTCTTTTGTTTGTCTATTTACAGATGGTTATGGTGATCAGTTTGGCGGACCTAAAGGAAAAAAATATAAAAATAAATCAATTAAAGAATTTCTGGTAACTAGGTCGCAAAATCAAGTTGAAGAACAAATTCAACTCCTTAAAGATAATTTTCACAGTTGGAAAAAAGATTTAGATCAGGTAGATGATGTTGCTGTAGCGCTTATTCGTTTTTAGTTACATCAAGTTTTCATAAACAAATAAACGCAAGATCAACTAAACCGGCTTTACCATACTATCAAACGATTCTTCTGTGCTATGCATCACTTCAAGTTCCCAGCCTTTAGGATACGGCGCTTCAAGCAAAGAACCTTTTAATAAATAGGGATACATTTCAGCATAGGTTTGAATTTGATTGGCACTTACCCTTCTGTATATGTGTGAACGGTGAAGTTGATCAGAGTGTTTAATTCCGGCTGCGGACATTAATTCTACTGCAGCTTTTACGGTTTCATGATGGTAATTACAAACGCGTACTTTTTTGTCATTCACATCCAATCCCTTCCACAAATCTGGATTCTGCGTTGCAACTCCGGTAGGACATGTATTCGTATTGCACTCTAACGCTTGTATGCAACCCACTGCCATTAGCATGGCACGTGCACCATTACACATATCAGCACCTAACGCAAAATTTTTCACCAAATCAAAACCTGTATGCACTTTCCCCGAAGCAATAATGCGAATGTGTTTCTTTATTCCGAAACCATGCAAGGTGTCATACACAAAAGCAAGCCCTTCACGCAGTGGCATTCCTACAGAATTACTAAATTCAATCGGCGCTGCACCTGTTCCACCTTCACCACCATCAACCGTAATAAAATCTGGCATAACACCAGTTTTTATCATGGCTTTGCAAATGGCTACAAATTGACCCTTCTGTCCAATACACAATTTAAAACCAATGGGTTTACCGCCACTTAATTCACGTAATTTTTTTATGAAGGCTATCATTTCAAGAGGCGTTCCAAATGCTTTATGATAAGAAGGAGATAACACATCTTTACCTTTTTCAACCAAACGTATTTTTGCAATTTCTTCCGTAACCTTTGCAGCTGGTAAAATACCACCATGCCCAGGTTTTGCTCCTTGCGATAACTTTATCTCAATCATCTTTACATTCGGCAATGCAGCGCGTTCTGCAAAGGCATCGTAATTAAATGTGCCGTCCGTGTGACGACAACCAAAATATCCGGTTCCAATTTGCCAGATGATATCGCCACCTGGTTTTAAATGATAAGGACTTAAGCCACCTTCGCCGGTGTTATGCGCAAAGCCTCCCAGTTTAGCACCGCCATTTAAAGCCATGATAGCGTTTTGACTCAAAGAACCAAAACTCATTGCTGAAATATTAAAAATACTGGCAGAATATGGTTGCTTGCAGTCTGGACCACCCACCATCACTCGTGGATCGTGTTCACCATGATCGAGAGGTAATGGATTAATTGAGTGATTTAGCCATTCGTAGCCAGTTTCATATACGTTTAATTGTGTTCCAAATGGTGTACTATCCGTAACTTTTTTTGCTCTTTGATAAATAACATTTCTACTCAAGCGGTTATACGGCGCACCACTTACATCTGACTCAATAAAATACTGATACACCTTAGGGCGCATCCACTCTGCCCACCAACGCATGCGACCTACCACAGGAAAATTACGTTTTAAAGTTTGTTTTTTCTGATTCATATCCAGAATTCCCAAAAGAATTATTGGTATAGCCCCAGCATATAACCAAAGTCCCCAATGCCAGAAGTAGCCCAATACTCCAATTGCTAATACAAAAAAGATGGAAAGGTTGATAAATTGTTTTTTCATAAGTTGGTAATTAAAAGCGGTGTTGTGTGTTTAGAAAAAAATATTCTCAAGGACTTATTACAGTAAATATAACAAAAAAGGTATCTATAAGAAAAAAAATGGCAGATTATGCCTTTGATTTTTTCAATGGCAAATAAAAAACCTTCAGAATCTTTCTTCACTGAAGAGACCTGAAGGTTTAGAATAAAAAATAAGAAATTTTGTTTAGCTCAAATACCCTTCAATGCTTGTGTCGAAAGATTTTTTATAATCGTTTATTGAACCATAATTCGTTCCATCTACTATAACAGAACTTCCTTTTACACTTCCCAGTTTTTTAAATACTACGTTTTGTTTTTTTAATTCGGCTTCCACAGCTTCTGTTTTATTTCCAGAAACACTTACTACCACACGACTTTGTGCTTCGCCAAATAAAAATGCATCTTTTCTTACAGAAGAATCAGAAGAAATTTCGAAGCCTAAATTATTTACCATGCTGCTTTCTAAAAGCGTCATAAATAATCCACCATCACTCAAATCGTGTGCAGAATTAATGGATTTAGAACGAATTAAAGAAGTGATCGTGTGTTGAACTTTATATTCCGTTTCCAAATCAAAATAAGGAGCCGGCGTGTTTTTTACTTTATGAAAACTGTATAAATATTCTGAAGAAGAAATATCATTTTTACTTTCCCCAATCAAATAAATTGCATCACCTTCGTTTTTAAAATCTAAAGTCATTCTATGCGTTTTGTCTTCTACAATACCTATCATACCAATGGTAGGTGTTGGAAACACAGGTCCTTCATAACTTGACTGATTGTAAAAACTCACATTACCACCTGTTACCGGCGTTTCAAATTTTAAACAAGCTTTGCTCATTCCTTTAATAGAACCAACAAATTGCCAATACACTTCTGGATTGTAAGGATTTCCAAAATTTAAACAATTGGTTACTGCGCTTGGAATACCACCGCTACACACAATGTTACGCGCTGCTTCGCTCACCGCAATAGCGCAACCTGTTTCAGGATCAGCATTCACATAACGTGAATTACAATCCACCGTCATGGCTAAAGCTTTTTTACTTCCTTTTAAATTTACAATAGCGGCATCGCTCGGAGCGTTAGTACTCATGTTAACAGTACCTACCATGCTATCGTATTGATTATACACCCAACGCTTACTTGCAAGGTTTGGATGTTTCGCCAAATGCTCCATTACAGGTTTTAAATCTTTTGGTTCTGCAACAGAATCAATTTTGAATTTTTTTGACTCAGCAAAATAAGCAGGTTCTTTGTAATCACGCTTGTAAATAGGTGCGCCCCCTCCTAACACAAGAACGTCTGCGGGAACATCCGCAACAAGTTCATCGTGCATGTAATATTTTAAACGGTCGCCTTCAGTTACTTCACCAATTTGCTCACAATTTAAATCCCATTTATCAAATACTTTTTTCACAAGATCTTCTTTTCCTTTTTCTACAACCACTAACATACGTTCCTGTGATTCTGATAAAAGAATTTCGAAAGGATGCATGCCAGCCTGACGGGTAGGAACTTTGTGTAACCAAATATTCATACCGTGTTCGCCTTTAGCACTCATTTCGGAAGTAGAACAGGTAATTCCTGCTGCTCCCATATCTTGCATGCCAATTACAGCACCAGTTTTAATTACTTCTAAAGTTGCTTCTAATAATAATTTTTCCTGAAATGGATCACCAACTTGCACAGAAGGTAAATCATTAGCTGAGTCTTCTGTAAGATCCTTACTTGCAAAGGCAGCTCCTGCTATGCCATCTTTTCCGGTAGAAGAACCAACGATAAACACGGGATTTCCAACACCATAAGATGTAGCGCTTACTGTTTCTCCTGTTTTTACAATACCAACACTCATTGCGTTTACCAATGGATTCACATTGTAACACTCATCAAAAAAAACTTCGCCACCAACAGTAGGAATACCAAAAGCATTACCATAATCACCAATCCCTTTTACAACACCTTTAATTAACCATTGTGTTTTTGGAGAATTAATATCACCAAAACGTAAAGAGTTTAATTGAGCAATAGGACGAGCGCCCATCGTAAAAATATCACGGTTTATGCCACCAACACCCGTTGCAGCACCTTGATAGGGCTCTAGTGCACTTGGGTGATTGTGCGATTCTATTTTAAAACAACAAGCTAAACCATCACCAATGTCTACTAATCCAGCATTTTCTTCACCTGCCTCTGCCAACATGTGTGGACCTTTTTTAGGCAATGTTTTTAACCAGGTAATAGAGTTTTTGTAAGAACAATGCTCGCTCCACATTACCGAAAAAATAGAAACCTCTGTAAAATTAGGTGTACGACCTAAAATTGTTTTAATACGTTCAAATTCTTCTGGTAAAAGTCCCAGGTTTTTCGCTGCTTCCAGGTCGGCTAACTGCTCTGAATAGTTTAATGTTGACATAACTAAAAATTAATGCGCAAAGATATTGTTTTTAAGAGCTTTCTTAGGCGTTTTTATCAAAGTTTTGGCTGATTTTTTGACAAAAAACAAATTATGGCATTTATTGGTCGAAATATTAAAGGAAATTGTAAATAATCCCGATTTAAGGCTTAAAAACTTATATTCATTTTTTATATTTGGTTGGTAAGATAATCAGCAGCTATGTCGTTTTCCTCCTTAAAAATCATTTTTGTTATTTTCTGTATAGGTGTTTTTTCATTCGGAAAAGCCCAAAAAATTACGCAATTTTCAACCGATACGGCTAGATTCACCAAAGATCTAAATCAGTATTTTCAGGATAATTCAGCCAATAAAGAACTGGCAGCTGATTACATGCGCAACTTCGAAAAACTTTGGAAAGAAAATGTGGTTGCCGGATATTATAAGGAAATAATCATGGAAACGTCGAATGCGATGCTTAACAAACGCATGAAACCATACCCCTATTTTCAGAGTTATCTTAATACGGTTGTAAACGCCATTCAAGCAAATCAAGGTGTGGAGCATTTTGAAAACTGGCAGGTTTGTGTAGACAAAATCCTTAAGGGTAAATCATTAAGAGGTGCGCAAGATTTTTTTGAAGTGAGCGAAAATATTTTCAAAGACAATACTTTTTACAAGACACCTTCATACAGGTATTACAGTATTGAACCAAATTATAAATTCGTTTACGATTCAATACCCGTTATAATTTTTGACGAAATTACTATGATTGGCGCTAACCCACGCGGAGATAGTATCGCCATAGAAGAAACGGGTGGTACGTATTACCCTACCAACGGCAAATTTGTTGGCAGAGGCGGCAAGGTAAGTTGGGCAAAAGCAGGTCTTGAAAGCGATGTGTACGCCGCATTAAAACGTTTTACGATTGATTGCAAAGTTGGAAATTATATCAGCGACAGTGCGACTTTTAATGGCAAGCAATATTTCGATCAACCTCAATTAGGAAAAATTACAGACCGCATTATTACCGAAAATGGCGAGCCTACATACCCTCGTTTTGATTCTTACAGTAAACGTTTAACAGTTAAAGACATTTACCCGGACGTGGATTACGAAGGTGGATTTGGTATGCGGGGCGGAAAATTTATTGGATCAGGAAATGGTTCCAATATGGCTAAAATTATTTTTAAGAATGAAAACGTAAAATTTTTGGAAGTAAGTGCTCGTGCCTTTGGTATGAGTAAAGAAAAAATTGCGGCGAATCCTGCTGTTATTAAATTTTTTCTTGGAAAAGATACCATCTACCACCCTGGCTTGAGTTTCACCTATCAGATGGAAAAACGACTGGTTACAATTTTACGTGGTGATGACGGTCTTCAAAAAACACCTTTTCTCAACACATTTCATAAATACGACATGTATTTTGAACAAATTACCTGGAACATAGACGAGCCCCTGTTAGCGTTTAATTTTCTTCCAAATAACTTTCAGGGCGAAGCGTATTTTGAGTCGTCTGATTTTTATAACCGCAACAAAGCTGAGGACATAAAAATGGGAGAGAGAATTAGTCCCATTACCCGGATGATTGAATTTTACAATGCAAACGGTAAGCCTGCGAGTTTTACGGTGGTAGATTTTGCCAAATACATTAAATATTTAGCGAATGATCTTCGTCCAATAATTTTTAAAATGGCTACCAGTGGGCTTATCTATTATAATCCTGAAAACGATTTGATTAGCACGCGTCAACGTTTGTTTGATTACGCTGATAATGCGAAGCATAAACACGATTATGATATCATCACATTACACTCGGTGAATCCTGGCAAGGATAATGCTACCATGAATTTATTAAATTACGATCTAACGGTTCATGGTGTTAAGCAGGTACTTTTGAGTGATACGCAAAAAGTTTTTATTTTTCCAAGACATGGCGAAGTGACCTTAAAAAAGAATCGCCGTGTCGATTTCAGTGGTACAGTGGCGTCGGGAAAGTTCGAATTCGTCGGCAAAGATTTCATCTTTGATTATGAGCAATTTAAAATCGACATGAAGACAATCGATTCCATAAAAATATATGTGGAAGCGTTTGAGCCGGATATAAATGGAAACATTCCGTTTAAAAAAGTGCAGACTTTAATTGAAAACGTAAATGGTGAGTTGCGTATTGATGCTCCAAAAAATAAAAGTGGATATGGCAAGGCTCCTACGTTTCCGAGCTTTCAGAGCTTTAAAGAAAGTTATGCTTTTTACGATAAGCGTCAAATTTTTAAAGGAGTATACAATCGCGATAAATTTTATTTCAAGCTCGATCCGTTTAGTATCGATAGTTTAGATAATTTTCGAAATGAAGGAATGCGCTTCGAAGGTACTTTTGCTTCAGCGGGTATTTTCCCCGATTTTAAAGAAATACTTGGCTTGCAAAAAGATTATTCTCTTGGTTTTATACGACAGACACCAGCAGGGGGATATCCTATTTATAAGGGAAAAGCTAATTTCGACCAGGAAATTCGTTTAAGCAATAAGGGCCTAAGAGGTGGTGGAGATTTTAAATTTAGTTCCAGTTTATCAAAAGTTCCCGACCTCATATTTTTTCCCGACAGTGCAAATGGTTACGCAACTACCTATGACGTAAAACAAGGCGATAATCCTGAATTTCCTGTCGTTCACGGTGACACTGTGCGATTACATTTTATGCCCTACGAAGATCTTCTGCAGTCATTTAATACCAAGAGCCCTTTCTTAGCATACAAAGAAAAAGTTGAATTTAGAGGTAGATATGATTTAACATTTAAGGATCTTGTTGGCGATGGAAGAGTGGATTTTGAAAAGGCGAACCTGTTTTCCAGAAATATTTTATTTGTAAAGCGGCGAATATTCAGTGATACCGCTAGCTTCCGACTCAAAGCCTTTGAAGAAGAGGGATTCACTTTTAGTACTGTAAACGTAAACGCCAAAATAGATTTTGATCAGCGAATTGGTGAATTCGTAACAAATGGTGAAGGGTCGTATGTGAAATTTGATAAGAACCAATACATCGCGTTTATGGATCGTTTTAAATGGTTTATGGATGCCGAAGATATAGAACTTGGAGATACACAGAAAAAAATGGTAACCGATTCTTCGGAGGCAGGGCTTGATTTGGAAGGACCTGAATTTATTAGTATTCATCCAAAACAAGATTCTCTTCGTTTTTTTGCTCCCGGTGCGAAATATAATCTCCGTAAATTTATTATTCGGTGTGTAAATGTGCCCTTTATTAATGTAGCAGATGCAAGAATTTTCCCTAAAAATGGCGACGTCACTATTTTTAAAAATGCAGTAATGGATACACTTAGAAAATCTTCTATTCTTGCAAATACAGTAACAAAATTTCACAACATCCGAAACACCACGGCGAGTATATATGGTCGAAGAGATTATTTGGCCTCTGGTGAATATCAATATTTAGATGAGAATGATAAGCCTTATCTCATCTTATTTAAAACAATTAAACCAGACGAGTCGGGCCAAACCATTTCTGAAGGTGAAATTCCGGAATCTGAAAATTTTAATTTCAATGACTATTTTAGTTTTGCAGGTAAGGTATATTTGCAAGCCACACAGGAGTTCTTAACCTTTGATGGTGGAACACGAATTGTACACAATTGTAACAAAATTGGTAAATCTTATTTAAAATTTACCGGTGAAATAAATCCAAAAGAAATTTTAATTCCAATTCCTAAAAAGGCTCTCGACATGCGTGGCGCAGCTGTTGGAACGGGCTTGTTTTTTAATCCCGATTCAAACAAGGTGTTTACCTCCTTTCTTTCTTTGCAAGGATCGAGGAGTAGTCGTGACGTTATCGAAGCAGAAGGACTTTTAACCTACGACAAAGAAAATCTTCAATACGAAATTTCTAATAAAGAAAAATTAGAAGAGATGAGTTTACCCGGTAACTATGTTAGTTTAAACACGTCCAATTGCATTGTAAAATCAGAAGGTAGATATAATATAAGTACAGATTTGGGGCAAATTAAGTTAACCAGCGTTGGAAATGCAGTTTATAACGCTGTTAACGACAGTATCAATTTTAATCTCATGATGGTTTTCGATTTCTTTTTTGAAGGAAGCCTTCTTAAAAAAATGGCAAAGGATTTAGAGATTTATCTCGGCTCTCTTAATCCAACTCCATTTGAGGGAGATTTATTTAATCATGGTTTAATTGAAATACTTGGAAAGGAACGCGGAGACAGAGCTCTATCAGAACTTAATTTATATGGTAATTACAAACGTTTTCCTGATGAATTTGAGAAAAGTATTGTATTGAGCGATGTAAAAATGACCTTTAACGACAAGCTGCGAGCTTATGTTTCAGTAGGCCCTGTGGGATTAGGAAATATTTTAAAAACAGAAATTTTCCGCTACTTTGGGGGACAATCTATTGTGCAAATAAAAAAACAAAGAGGTGGTGATGTTTTGGATATATATCTCGAAGCAGATGGAAACACCTGGTACTACTTTACATTTTCACGTGGAAAGATGCTGTCTGTGAGTAGCAATCCTGATTTTAATAATGCTATGAACGAGTTAAAAGGCAAAAGCAAAAAAATGAATATCGAACGAGGACCTTCTTATTCATTTGATGGAACTACAAAAAAGAAAGCAATAGACTTTGTAAGTAAAATGAAACGCGCCGGTGTTTATGGTGGGGACGAGGTTGGTGGAGAAACGAAAGATGACGACGAATAAGCATTTAAGAATGAAAGTACATTGTATTATATTTGTTTTTCTAATCTCAAGTATTAAAAATTTTTCTCAAGAACCGCAGTTTGATATAAAATTTTCGGAGCCGCTGGCAGTTTTTATTTATGTACAACAACTTTCGGAAACACATCCTGATAACCCCTTTAAGAAGGATTTTTCAGCTTCCTTATACAATCGTGATAAATATAAACGACTGCTTGCTCAGTTCGATACCTTAAGGATAGACTATGTGTACGAATTCGAAGGTTTTCCTTACGGATCAAAGATGCCTGGCTTTACTATTGCACTATTAAAGAAGTGTTTAATGAATAGTGCCAACCTTAAGGTATTTAAAACCGCTGCTGTAGGCATTATTCCGAATTCAACTTTACATCATCTTACCACAATTTTATATGAGTTTCAATTTATATATAGGGAGTTGGTATATCAACCTAATAAAGTAAAATTCGAAAAGCAACTTCATGAAATCGTAACATTCGCTAAAACAAAAAAGCTTGATTCGTATTTTAATAAAGGATTAACGTTTTATAGATCATATTGGGATGATTCTTTTCCGTTCGAGATTGCTTTTTATCCTTATCCAAGTTCGAGTGGATTTACTGCTGAGGCATTTTGCAACAATGCAATAAGCGCTCTTTCAACGGATACGAAAGATTACACCACAGTATTAAGCGTTATGTTGCATGAAATATTCCATATTTTATACGATGAACAACCTGTAATTATTAAAAAAAATATTTCGAAATGGTTTGCCAACAACCGTTCAAAATACAGCGCTTATGCCTATTTGTTATTCAATGAAGCGCTGGCAACTTCACTCGGTAATGGTTACGTTTATGAATCGTTAAGCGGTAAAAGAGATGAAGGTGATTGGTACGACAGAAAATACATTAACCAAATGGCGAAAAAAATTTACCCTATGTTGGTGGATTATATCAATCAAAAGAAAGGAATTGATGAAGGTTTTATAAATATTTACATAAAATTTTATGAGGAAAACTTTTCTGAATGGCTTGAAGAAATGGATAATCTAATGTGTTACAGATATGTAATTTCTGATAACGCTAGTGACTTTGGTATTTTTTCGAAACAGTATCCATATTGCTCAATATCACAATCGGAGGATGAGGTAAGTGAAGTATCAATAAACAGAATGAAAGAGAAACCGATTACTAAAGTGATTATTGTCTCAAAAGAGAATCAGGATAAACTAACTATTATTAAAAAGAATTTTGTAGAGCTAAAGGATTGGAAGTTTAAGGCTAAACAGGATTTCTTTTTCTCTGTGTTTCTTGAAGATAAAACACAATTGATTGTGGTTAATGCTGTAAAAAAGACAAGCGAGGAATTGATTAGTGGAAGAGTAACTTTGCCACCACCGAATATTGATAAAAAATAGAAATAAACCCTTCAATTTTTCAATATCTGATTAGTTCAACTTTACCTTTTCCGAAATTTTAATAGGAATTTTTTTCTTAAAATGAAACTTACCCACTTTTAAATTACCCCTTACTTCGATCGTGTTTTTAAACATAGCACCACTTAATAGTTTCATAACATCTGGAAGATTCGCTCCTTTAAAATCATTCTTTAAGTTAAAACTATAAACCTCTTCTTCGTTGGCACTTATATGTACGCGCTTGGTCAATTTAGCCTTACCTAGATAAACCCCGCTGTAATTAACGTCAAATGCACTTTTGTAAATTGAAAATCCAAAATTGTTTGGGTTTTTAATGCCAATCATAATATCTCCATCAATTCCCTCAGTACTTATTTTATTTACTTTAAAACCTTTTACGCCTGTAGTCTGTATTTCTTTATAGTCTCTGCAGTTTGTGAAAAGCAGAAGTGAAACAGCCAATAAAGTAAGAAGATGAAAACGCGAAAACATGTTTATTTTTTTAAAGTACGAATAAGCATTATAAGTGATGAAACAGTCCACACAGCTTCTAAAATTACAAAAGGCCAAAAAGCAATCATATAACTGGAAACACCTGCAAGTGCCGCGCCAATAATATTCATTAACAAATACGGAACAGACGCAGCGTTCAATTTATTAGCAAGATTAAGTGCAAATGCAATGAGTAAAATACTCACTCCAAAAGTCCCGACAATTTCTCCCGGTGTCATTATTTACCAGACTGCTCCGAAAAGTACTTATAAAACAAAGGAATAGTTTCAATGCCTTTGTAATAATTAAATAGGCCGTAATGTTCGTTTGGTGAGTGCAAGGCATCAGAGTCTAAACCAAAACCAAACAGAATGCTATCTAATCCCAATTCTTTCTTAAACAGGGCAACAATAGGAATACTGCCGCCTCCGCGCGTTGGGATAGGTTTTTTACCATATGTTTCTTGCATGGCTTTGCTCGCAGCTTTAAATCCAATACTTTCTGTACTCACAACAACAGGCTCTCCGCCATGATGCGCTGTAACTTTCACCTTCACCGATTTTGGAGCAGTTTTTTCAAAATGTTTTTGAAACAATTCACTTATTTTATGTGAACCTTGATTTGGAACAAGACGCATACTTATTTTTGCGCTCGCTTTTGATGGCAGAACTGTTTTTGCACCTTCACCTGTATAGCCTCCCCAGATGCCATTTACATCCAAAGTTGGACGAATGCCAGTTCTTTCATTAGTGCTAAAATCTTTTTCACCGCGTTCTTCGGCAATTCCTAAATCTTTTTTAAAGTCATTCAAATCAAAAGGTGCCTTTGCCATTTCGGCACGCTCTTCTTTACTTAGTTCCATCACGTCATCGTAGAATCCAGGAATGGTAATGTGATTGTTTTCATCGTGACAATCCGCGATCATTTTGCATAAAATATTTATTGGATTAGCAACTGCACCGCCATATACACCGCTGTGTAAATCACGATTTGGTCCGGTCACTTCAACTTCCATATACGCTAAACCTCTCAAACCTGCATCAATACTAGGTGTATCGTTTGCAATGATGGATGTATCAGAAATTAAAATAATATCCCCTTTTAAACGATTTTTATTTTCAATAATCCATGGGCCAAGACTTGGTGATCCAACTTCCTCTTCTCCTTCGATCATAAATTTCACATTACAAGGTAAAGTGTTTGATTTCATCATGAATTCAAAAGCCTTCACGTGCATATACATCTGCCCTTTATCATCACACGCCCCACGTGCAAAAATAGCACCGTCAGGATGAGCGGCTGTTTTTTTAATTATCGGTTCAAATGGAGGAGAATCCCATAACTCTATAGGATCTGCGGGTTGTACGTCATAATGACCATATACAATAACGGTTGGTTTTTTTTGATCGATTATTTTTTCGGCATACACAACCGGATTTCCTTTGGTTGTGCAAAGTTCTACTTTATCAGCACCAGCTTCAATTAATCGTTGTTTAACAGCTTCAGCTGTTTTCATCACATCAGGTTTGTATTTACTGTCAGCGCTTATTGAGGGAATTTTTAGAAGATCAATGAGTTCATTTAATAAACGATCTTTGTTCTGATCTAAATAATTAGTGATAAGAGACTTTTCCATATATTTTTTTTAAGTCCTTAAAGTTATGATTTTATGAACGAATACAAAATGAATAATTGACTTTTGTCGCTTGCATATATGAGTTGTATTTCTAAATTTGTGTTAATCTGACATGAAAAAAAGTTTTTATTTCTCACTCTTGATATTTTTGTTTTTAAAACACCAGGCGCAATTTCAAGCCGTTCTTACTGAAGGTGATTTTATTCCGGCATCAACTAAAATGTCTATTGATGAAAAAAACACAAAACATAAAGACGCCCCACACGTATATTTTGATAACACACGAAATTTGTGGCACGCAACCTGGACCCAATTCGACTCCTACAAAAGCAAAAGAAAAGAGGACTTGTCTGTTGTATATTACGCAAGATCAATTGAAGGTAAAACATGGACAAGCCCAAAACAATTAAATTCAACTTTCGGCGATTGTTCAGATGACGATAATACTCTTAAGGGGCCCATGCCAAGCGTGGGCAGTGGTGGAGAAATTTATGTTACATGGATAGGCCCAAAAGGCTTAATGTTTCAATGCTCCCGAGATAGTGGCACAACCTGGTTAAAGGAAGAAAAAATTATTAATCCTGTTAAAGGAGGATGGGCATCTAAAGTAGATGAAATTAAAACGAATGGCCTACCTTTTATTACCTGTGATAATTCTAACGGAGAATTCAAAGGCAGGGTGTACATTACTTGGAGTGATGAAAAAAACGGCGAGAAAAACAAAGATGTGTTCTTAGTTTATAGCGATGATAGTGGAGAGCATTGGACAGAGCCTATTTTAGTTAGTTACAGGCCTAATCACAAAGAACAATTTATGCCCAGCATAAAGGTCGATAGTCTGACAGGATATGTTTATATTTTATATTTCGACAAACAAAATTTCTATTCAGGAAAGGAAACCGATCTTACTCTTGCGTTAAGTAAAAACGGCGGTTTAAAATTTGATTATTTTAAGATCAATGAACATCCTTTTTTGTTTAATGCAAATTTTCATGAAATAATTGATAACAATGGTATTCGGGTAAGATGGGTGCAAGCGGTTGAATCAAACCGTTTTGATTTGTATGAAGTTCTTGTGAACGATAGTAGTATCGGACATTATTATCTCAGTGAAGAAAGCAAAGAAATGGAGATTGAACGTTCGTTCAAATTTGCGGATAAGATAACTTTAGATTTTACAGTAAAACAAAATGCGTTTATCACTGCTGTGATAACAAAGCCGCTAGAACCTGGTTTTGAAAAATTGGTTGTAAAGGAGAAACGTGTTTTTGAAGGCAAAAACTCTATGAGTATTGACATGAAACTAAACGGATTGAAAAAAGGAAATTATGTCTTAACTTTATATTATAACAGCCGGAATACTTTTGTCTGGATTAATGAAGAATAAACATGCGTTTACTCGTTCTATTTCTTTTTTTATTAAACGTAGTTTCAGCGCAACGCATTCAAGCTTTTAATGTATTCGAAAATGACGGTTCGGTTGTATTAAAATTTTCTGTAAAACCAGGCCCAACGTGTTTTGGTTTCTCGGTATTGCACAGTACAGATTCTCTCATTTATGTTGAGGTAGGTTCAGATCCTGCTATTTGCGGAGTCTCTACACTTGTTGAGGATAAAAATTACGTGCATCTTAAACCGAGTCTCAACACAGTAAATTATTATAAAGTTCGCTTAGAGCCTTCCATTGAAACTTCTGCAGTGAGAAAAATTTTTGTTGATTATAACGATGGAACATTAAAAATGTCAGCTTATCCAAATCCATTTTATTTAGAAGATGTTGTAAGTCTTAAATTATTTGGAGTAAACAATGTTCAACTAAAGGGTTTTCTCTATAATTATTATGGAGATCCGGTGAAAGCTATCGAAGTATCTCCCGTTCAAAATAGAGCTGCGATTTCCACGTCTGAACTTGTTAATGGAGCTTACCTTGTCTGGCTAACAAACGGTTTAAAAACATTCACTTGTAAAATCATTATTTTAAGATAAGATGGAAGTGCGTGCAGATACTTATTTATGGGCCATTAGAATGTATAAATCGAGAACACTTGCCTCTGAAGCAATTAAGGGAGGGAAAGTAAAATTAGATGACCAAAATTTAAAACCCTCGCATGTTGTAAAAGTTGGAGAACGTTATACGATGAGTATTGGTTACGATAAAAAAATTATTGAAGTTACTGCGCTAATCGAGAAAAGACAGAGTTTTGAAATTGCGCAACAACATTATACAGATCACACTCCACCAGCTGAAAAAAAAGGGGACGTGCTCCCTTCAGCGTTTTTTAAAGTAAATGTTAAACGTGAAAGAGGTTCTGGCAGGCCCACCAAAAAAGACCGTCGTGACATTGATGACTTTGGGAATGGCTAAAAATTTAAAGGTTATTCAACAGTTCTGTTATTTCGAAAGTGGTTATTTATATAGACAATTTTGAGTTGATGCTATTTTTAAGTCAAATTAATTAGCATTAACAAATTCAAGTTCCAGAAGACAATACGTATAGCTATGGCTGGTATTCATAGAGAGGTCTAATATCCTCTTCATCTGAACTTAAATTAAATTCAAATTGTAAACCATAAATTACCTTTTTCAGAGTAATACATAAAAAGGTAACATTTTGTTTAAGCTCTTTAGAATATATTCCAGCCTTACTATCGTCCTCAATTTCTCTAATGGCTAATTTAAGCCTGTCAATATTAAAATTCTCTATGCTAGGCTTAATTTGATGAGAAATTTCGTAAACCTTTTTAAGGTCTTTGTCGACGAGAGCTTCTGTTATTTGTTTAACTGAACTTTTACTTTGTTTAATAAATAAATTAACAAGCGTTTTCATATAGTTATCATCACCATCGCTTAATTGTCTGAGTTCACTTATGTTATATAATTTTTTAGTTTGCGAAGTATTTACGACATAGTCTGATTCTTCTAAAGGTTTATTAATGTTTTTATAAATCGAATCCATTAGAAATTTTTCTTCGAAAGGTTTTGTGATATAATCGTTCATTCCTATTTTAAGACAAAAATCACTTTCTGATTTAAATGCATTAGCGCTTAATGCTATTATAGGAGTGGTTAATTTTAATTTTGTTCTTATTAACTTAGTAGCTTCAATGCCGTCCATTACTGGCATTTGTACATCCATAAGAACAATATCATATTGATCTTTTTTTAGTTTTTCAATAGCTTCTAATCCATTTACAGCTGTTGATACAATACAATTATTTCTGTTTAGTGTTTTTGTTGCAACAAACCTGTTAAACTCATTATCCTCAGTTAACAGAACTTTTATTGGTTTTTTGGTAAAAGTCTTTTTTGGGTTTAATTCAGAGATTTTTGACGAATCACCTACTAATAATGCTAATTTAATTAACACGGTTGTGCCAACACCCTTGGTGCTATCTATTGTAATATCTCCCTGCATAAGTTGAATAAGTTCTCTCGTAATTGCCATGCCAAGGCCAGTACCACCATGTATGCGGGCAGTTGTAGCATCTTCCTGTGAGAATTTATTAAATATGTTTTTCTGATAGTCCTTGCTCATGCCAACACCAGTGTCTGTAACAGAAATAAGCAACATTTGCTCTGAAGACGTTTCCCTCTCAACTTCACATTTTAATGATATACCCCCGTGCTCAGTAAATTTTATGGCATTTCCCAGAATATTAATTAGTATTTGTCTTAATCGGGTAGCATCTCCCCGAAGCACTTTTTTAAGATCCTTCGAAAAACTTGTTTTTAAATGCAAATTTTTATCCGCCGCAGAATTTTTCATCATTTCTGTTGCGCTATATAAAAGTGCTTCTATCTCAAAGTCCGTTTCCTGTAACTTAAATTCTCCCGCTTCTATTTTAGAGATATCCAGTATGTTATTAAGAATCGATAATAAATGCTGTGAAGCAATTGACGTGTTTCGAACATAAACGTTTTGAACTTCAGTTAGATTTTCAAAAGAAAGTTCTCTAATCATACCGATAATAGCATTGAGTGGCGTTCTTATTTCGTGGCTCATGTTTGCTAGAAAAACTTCTTTGGCCTTTGACGATTCTTCGGCTTTTTGTTTAGCAGCCTTCAATTCTTGCTCCAACCTTTTCCTTTCTGTAATATCCAGATGAATTCCAACAGAGCCGATTAATTTTCCAGAATCATCATAGTTAGGCGCTCCACTTACTAACCACCAGCGGTCGAAACCTTTTTTGTTTTTTATTTCAATTTCGTAACTATCAGAAAGACCACTCGATCGTTGTTGGGTTTTATTTTTTAATAAAGATTTACTGCTTTCACACACAAGAATGTCAACAATGTTTTTTCCGATCAACTCTTGTCTTGTATAACCAGATAAATCGCAAAAACCCTGGTTGCAATGTTGAATAACTTCATTCAGATCAACCTCCACCAATCCCATATTTACATTGGCAATAATGTTTCGGTATTTTTCTTCTCGCAATAAAATAGTTTTTTCAGATGCTTTTCTCTCAGTAATATCAATAGCAAGTGCTGTCAACTCAAAATCGCTATCGCCTAGCTCTGTATATTGAACACTTTGCCCAATCCATTTTTCAAGACCTGTTTTGGTAACAATTGGAAACTCCAAGTAAGTGGTCGATTTTTTGAAACGAGTCTGCCTCCCATAAATGGAATTTGCCATTTTTCTGTAATCTTCGCGAATGAGTTCTAAAAAATGTGTATTCAAAAGTTCGTCTTCTGAAAATTCGGTTATTCTCTCAGCTACAGGGTTAACGAACGTAAAGTAACCATCCCGATTTGTTTTGTATATGATGTCAGCTGATTTTTCAAGAATACTCTTATATTTTTCCTCACTTTTTTCGAGTTCAAAAATAGTTTGTTGTTTTGAAACAAAGTCACCCTCGCGCGGCGTTTTGTCCGAATGCAAAGTCTCATACGTACCGTTAATGGAATTGATAAATTGCTTTAGTTCGGGGTTTGATTCGCTCCCATGAGGTAAAAATTCCTTAATTTGTTTTTCGAGTAGGTTATGAAGTAACATGGTATATTTATTTATTTGACAGTATCTGTCAATGGTTTATACTACAAATGTATCACACAAGAGAACGTGAAAACAGTCAATTCTCTTTAAAGCAAACACGTGTAAGATTTTTAGTGGATTTGTATAAAAAACACACAGTAGTAATTATGAATAAACAGAAAATCTGTAAGCTGAGTATACACGCCTGCGCAAGATCTATTTTTTAAAACTACAACAATCTTTATCCTACGTTATAAATAAGTATAAGTCTTCCACGTTTTCAACTACTATTTACGTTATGGCGTTAAAACTTACATGTGCAGGGCTCATGCATCAACTAAATTTACTTGCATACCATTTCTGGATAAGTTTGCACCGTTCTTTTATAAATCAAAAATCAAACAAGATGAAACAGTTAATCACCATCATAAGTTTTCTGGTTATTACGCTAAGTCCGCTCTATGGACAAGTAAAAATCGGAGACAATCCGAATAACATTGATGTAAATTCAATGCTGGAATTAGAAAGCACTAATAAAGGATTTTTGCGTCCAAGAGTAGCACTAGTCAGTGTAAATTCCGCCACTCCGTTAACCGCACCAGTACCACCAGACATGCTAGTGTACAGTAGTGGTGGATCGGTAAGCGACGGACATTATTCGTGGAGCGGAACAGAGTGGGTAGGATTTAGCACAACAAATACGGTAAGAAATAATTTTGTCCCTGTCAAATCTGCTTCCGATCTGCCGGCTCCCTCAGGAGGGGTTATAAGTAATTCTAAATATACCCGAGGAAAATTAATTGTTGAATAAAAAATCCATTTAAGATATAAGCACGTAATGCATTTCCACATTTTCGACAGTAAGATGTGTATAACGCTGTAAAATAAATTTTCAAAATTAAATTCTTTTAGAGTACCGACATTTATGCCAAACCTTTCGTTTATGTAAAGAAGTGTTGATGAAATATATCTGAATGTTTCAGTTTTGCAGGCAAGAGAATTCTTGTACACTCGAAGTAAAAACTAGAACAAGATCTTCTTAAAGTTTAAGACTCGCATAATTTTTTCTAAATTCGTAATGCCTATAATAAATGATCATGAAAAAAAATATTCGATTTCTACTATTTTCAGCAGGAATGGTTTGCTTGTTTATTTTTTCTTGTAAGAAAAAAGAGACAGAACAACCTCAATCTAACAGCACGACTACTGCGGGAACAACCACAGGGGGAACAACCACAGGGGGAACAACAACCGGCGGAACAACAACTGGTGGAACAACAACTGGTGGAACAACTTCGGGCTCGTCCGCATTTACAAAAGTACGAGTAACAGGCTTCCAGATCGCTGAATTGGAGGACTTAGAGCCGCCTCTCGGCTGGGATGCTAATGACGGTCCCGATGTTTTTTATATAATTTATAAAGACGAGACCAACGACAAAATTGCAATCAACGGTATCTCGGATATCCGTAATAACGTTGTGGAAAAGAACCTGCCACTCATATTTACATTCCCAAGTCCACATGTGATTAACAATTTAGACGACTATTTTCATCTTAGCATCTACGATTATGATGGAAGTACTGATGAATTTATTACAGGATCAAGCTTCCGTTTCAAAGGAAGTGATTATGCTAATTATCCTACTACTGTAGAAAAAAACTATGTAAAATGCAAACTAAAGATATATATTCAATGGTTTAATTAATGAAACTGCGCTTGGCTTGGGAAAATTAAAATAGCCTGCTCTTAAGCATCATAATCTATTACCACATTTTCGGTAATTGGATGTGCTTGGCAAGTTAGTATAAATCCTTCTTCTACTTCTTGATCAGTTAAAGCAAAGTTGGCAGTCATTTTTACAGCACCTTCTAAAACTTTTGCGCGGCAGGTACAGCAAACAGCACCTTTACAACTGAATGGAGCGTCAACGCCTGCTTCAATTGCTGCTTCAAGAATCGAAATACTGCTTGTTTCTAAATCAAAATCAGTTTCTATACCGTACTGAATGACTTTTATTTTAGCATTTACATTTCCGCCAGTGGCTACTTCTGCTTTATTCACCGCTTCAATTACAGCAGTAAAATATTCAATGTGTATTTTTTCTTTTGGAATTTTTAAAGCTTCTAAAGTAGTTTTAGCATTTTCCATCATAGGGCCTGGACCGCAGATAAAATATTCATCTGCATTTACGCCGCCAAAATTTTCAATTAAAGCTTTTGCTTTATCAGTAGTTATTATTCCGGTTTGTAAATCTGAAATTTTTTGCTGAGGCTGGTCGTATACGTAAACAATTTTCAAATTTGAATTGTTTTCTGCAATTGAATCAAGTTCTTTTTTAAAAATCGTACTCTCTTCATTTCTATTAGCGTAAATTAAAGTAATTGTACTTTGTTTTTCTACATACAAAACACTTTTTAAAATACTCATCATTGGAGTAATTCCACTACCGCCAGCAATTAGGACATACTTCTTTGACTTTGAACCCGATAAAATAGTATGAAAATTACCCATTGGGGTCATTACTTCCATGGAGTCCCCCACTTTTAGTTCGCGATTTATATAGGTGGAAGCAAGGCCACCGTCCACTTCTTTAATCGCCACACGTAATTCTTTTTCACTAAAAGGACTAGAACAAAGACTGTAAGAGCGTCTCACGTCTTCACCCTTAATTTTTAGTTTAAGGGTAACGTATTGTCCTTGTTTAAATTGATACTCGGGCTGCTGCTGCGGTGGAATCTCAAATGATATAGAAACTGCATCAGCTGTTTCGCGACGAATATCTTTTACTTTTAATGTGTGAAAACGTGCCATAATTCTGTAACTAGTCTGCAAAAATAACCGTTTTGAGCCTATAAAAAAATTAATATTAAATTAAGTGAATTACTGATTTTTCTCATGGAATAATTGGCTCTTTTCTTGATTTAACAGGCTATAAATCCTATCTTTGTTAGAATAATTAAATCATATTTCTCATGAGTGTTGTTAATTTTGAAGATTTATTTGAGTCCAAACTGGCAAAAAATGAAATGATCGAACCAAAGGATTGGATGCCTGAGAACTATCGCAAACATTTAATTCGCCAGATTTCGCAACATGCGCATAGCGAAATTGTTGGAATGTTGCCGGAAGGAAATTGGATTTCACGCGCACCCAGTCTGCGTGCTAAATTGGTTTTAATGGCAAAAGTGCAGGATGAAGGCGGTCACGGTTTATATCTCTACACCGCCGCTGAATCTCTTGGTACAAGTCGTGATGAAATGCTCGATGCATTACTTACAGGAAAAGCAAAATATTCGTCTATTTTTAATTACCCTACTTTAACATGGGCAGATGTGGGCGCTGTGGGCTGGTTAGTGGATGGCGCTGCCATCATGAATCAGGTGATGCTTCAGCGTTCTTCGTATGGACCATACAGCCGTGCAATGGTGCGAATTTGTAAAGAAGAAAGTTTTCACCAACGTCAGGGATATGAAATTATGACGCATTTGGCCTTTGGTACACAAGGCCAAAAAGAAATGGCACAAGATGCTCTAAATCGTTGGTGGTTTCCAACATTAATGATGTTTGGCCCACCTGATCGTGAAAGTCCAAATAGTGAAAATGCAATAAAATGGCGTATCAAGCGCGAAACAAATGATCAATTACGTCAACGTTTCGTAAATCAAACGGTTATACAAGCAGAATATTTAGGATTAACCATTCCTGATAAAAATCTAAAGTGGAACGAAGAGCGTAAAGAGTACGATTTCAGCGAACCAGATTGGGCAGAGTTTAAAAATGTGATTAAAGGAAATGGTCCTTGTAACAAAGAACGCATGACTTCCCGTAACAAGTCGCACAAAGAAGGAGAGTGGGTAAGAGCAGCTGCTGCTGCATATGGCAAAAAACAAATGAAACAAGCTCAGGAGGCTGCATAATTTTCAATTTTTAATTCAACATTTTTAATTTAGTTTATGAGTGATAGTCAAGGCCCATTATGGGAAGTATTTGTACAAAAAAAATCAGGGCAACCTTTTGTACATTGTGGTAACCTCCACGCCTACGATAAAGAAATGGCGCTGCAAAATGCGCGTGATTTATATACCCGCCGTGGTGAAGGCATGTCTCTTTGGGTAGTACCAAGTGATGCAATCGTTGCAAGTAGTCCTGAAGATGCAGGCGCTTTCTTTGAACCTTCTAATGATAAGATATACCGTCACCCCACCTTCTATCAGATTCCTGATGGTGTAGGGCACATGTAATTCAATAAATCAAAAATCAAATTTTAAAAATTGAATGACAACTAACGACGCATTATTTAACTACACTTTACGTTTAGGAGACACAAGTTTAATTCTTGGTCAACGCTTGAGCGAGTGGACAGGACACGGTCCTTTTCTAGAAGAAGATTTAGCATTAACGAACATTGCTTTAGATATTTTTGGACGAGCAAAAAATTTATTGGAGTACGCTGCACAAATTGAAGGCAAAGGCAGAACAGAAGATGATCTCGCTTTTTTTAGAAACGACAGAGAATATTATAACGCACTAATCACGGAGCAACCAAATGGAGATTATGCCAAAACAATTATTCGTCAGGCATTGATTGACTGTTTTGATTTGATGTTTTATACAGAACTTTCTAAATGCAAAGATGGAACCCTAGCTGGGATCGCTTCTAAATCCATTAAAGAAATTACTTACCACAAACGTCACAGCTTTAGTTGGGTTATGCGTTTTGGAAATGGTACAGAAGAAAGCTTAACGCGTTTACAAAAAGGATTAAACGAGGTTTGGGAATACACTGGTGAGTTATTCGAAATGAATGAGGTGGATGCAACACTTATCAAAGATGGAATAGCAATTGATTTAAACACATTAAAACCAATGTGGGAAAAAGAAATTTTTGAGTTGTTGCAAAATGCAAACATTAAAATTCCTGAAACTACCTACATGCAAACTGGAAGTAGAAAAGGCTTACACGGTGAGCACTTAAGTTATATCTTAGCAGAAATGCAATCTTTACCAAGAATGCATCCAACCGCTAAGTGGTAATTCTTTAAATCAAATTTAAATGTCACTAAAAGAGAGCTGGAAAAAAATGTCTCCTTATTTTGTAGACTTCTGGCAGTACTTAGTTATTATAGTAATTATGATTGTTGCGGCAATCTTTATATTGTAGATTTTCGATATATTTACTAAACAATTAGTAAAATGCTAAAACGTGTATTGATCCTTTTTTATTTATTAGGGATCCATTTAGGATGCTCTTCTGGTGTTTTAAATGCACAAACGGGACCTAATTCCCCTCAAACAAGAGCTAACAATACTTCTATAGGCGTAAACGCATGGTCTACTCCTGCTCAAATCCTGAGTAGTAATAATACTTATGCATCGTGTTCAACCAAAGGAATAACGAATTATGTTTCAGGAACTAATTTTAATTTCGCAATTCCTGTTCCTTCCTCTATAAGCGGAATTGTTCTTGAAATAGAGCGAAGCACTACAAGTTCGACAGCGGTTGCTGTGTTGGATAATTGGACAACTGGCACTTCTAAAACCATTTCTTCTGGGGTTGCCAGGTGTTTGATTGTCAGTATTTTTATGGAAAATGGTCTGGGGCCCCGCAATGTTACGGCTCTGACTTATGGTGGGCAAAACCTTACGCAAATTACAGAAGCGTTCGTTGGAAGCGGATCTGGTTTTTGTGGTAAAATTGAATATTGGCGACTAATGGAGACTGAAATTACGGCAGCTATAGGCACTTCTTTTGTATTAACCTTTGACGGCACTTCACTCCTCGAGAACTGGGAAGCAGTGTCAAGCGCCGTGTATCAATTTGTAGATCAAACTATACCCGTATCAGATATTAGAACAACACTTTCAAACACTACCACCAATCCTATTACCCTAAGTCCTTCACTTAATACATTGGCAGGAGGTATGAGTGTTTCGGGTGTTTTTTGCGGAAACAACACAACTCCGGCATCTACCATTGGAGGAACAAATACCTACAACATTAACTCTTCATTTACGGAAGTTGTAGATACTTATAGTGCAAATTCCGGATTCAGTACCTCAGGTGGTTCTTTTGAAGTAGCACATAAAGCAACAGTTGCTTCAGGAACTGAATCTCCGGCATTTACATTTGCAGGCACTGTTAACAGGCAAATGGCAATTTGTATACATCTTCAGAGTATTCGCGAAGCAGATCATTCTGTTAGATTGGTAAAAGGTGGTGTTATAACAGGGAATAATTACGCTCAAACAACTTCAGCTTGGTCCACTACAGATGCCTATACAAGTTACGGAACTCCTACAGATTTATGGGGAACAACTTGGGCGGATTCCGATATTAACGCTACAACATTCGGAGCCGTTTTAAGTGCTACTGTTCAGAATGGTACTGCTCGGGTAGATCACATGCGTATAACAATATACTCATTCAGTACACTTCCCATCGAATTGCTAAATTTTACTGGCAATTTCAAAGATGGAAAAGGTTATCTTTATTGGCAGACTGCCACAGAGAAAAACAACAAAGAATTTGCAATTGAAAGAAGTCGAGACGGCATAAATTTCGATAATATCGGAAGTGTTCCGGGTAAAGGGAATTCACAGGTTCTAAATAACTATAATTTTGTTGACATAAGCTCCAGCACTGGTCTTAATTATTATCGTTTGAAACAGATTGACACCGATGATTCTTTCAAATATTATAAAACTATTGTTATCGATAACACCGACTCAAACCAGGAATTGCTAGTATTCCCTAATCCTTCTAGTAATGGTTTGTATACTATAAAGTCAGGAGAAAATAGTGTAGATGGTGTAACAATTTATAGTGTAGATATGAAATTGATAAAACAAATTGGAATTACTTCGGGTGAGTTAAATTTATCGTTGGAGGAACTGGCAGATGGCTTGTATAATATGATATTCACAACCAATGGAACGCAAAAAGTAAAACGCCTTTTAAAAAGCACAAGGGGTAATTAAAATAAGTGCTTCTGTTAGCAAAAAACTTAAACTATTTACTGAAATAAAAATATAAACTACGCATTTTGTAGCGAGATAGAAGGAAACTATTTAAAATGAAAACGAAAGAAAATATTTATTCTTTACTCAACGAAATTCCTGATCCGGAAATTCCCGTTATTTCTATTGTAGAGCTTGGTGTGATTCGTGAAATAAAACACGACGATAAAACGATTGAGGTTACCATAACTCCCACTTATAGTGGTTGTCCGGCTATGAAACAAATGGAGGACGACGTGCGAGAAAAATTAAAAGCAAACGGTTTTGAAGAAATTAAAATTAATACCGTTTTTAACCCGGCATGGACAACTGACTGGTTAAGCAAAGAAGCCAGGCAAAAATTACAAGATTACGGAATCGCACCACCCGAAGAAAACACTACCGATAAATCTTTTCTAACAAACAAACCAAAAAATATTACTTGTCCGCGTTGTAAAAGTAAAAACACAGCAATGGTTTCGCAATTTGGCAGTACAGCCTGTAAAGCATTATATAAGTGCAGTGATTGCCTTGAAGCTTTTGATTACTTTAAGTGTATATAGAGAAGTTTTTAGTCGATAGTCACAAGTCGATAGTCACTAATTGATCTTCCAATTCACTTCGCGCCGATAACTGCCAACCGGCGTTGCTTACGTCCGCCTCTCAGTGTTTCTACTTGCTCTCCGCGCCTTCGTGTTTTAACCTGCCAACTGCCTACTGGACTTTATAGTTCCTATTCTCTCCAACCCTCCACCCAGTGAGTTTCTCCACCCAAAATAAAAATCTGTATTTTAAATTTGTTTTTATTTTTTTTGGATCATATCTAAAATTCCAGTTTGCTTCAGTAATTCGTTTTTCGAACACTTTAGGATGCGAACCTTTATAAATTTCTAAAAGATCAATGTTGTTGTAATCAAACTCTTCCACTTCGGGAATATTATTTTTCATCCATTCATCACTGTGCCACATTTTGTGAAACGAGCTTTGTTTGGCTTGCTGCGCTTGTGGTGATTTTACCCACCCATAATGATAAATAAATGCACCTGTTTTTTTTACGCGTAGTTTTTTATCATCAATGGTTCTAAATCCTTGCGCATCTTTATAAGAACGAATATTTTTATTGTTTTTAATAATTCTTATTTCGTTTTTATACCAGCGGCGACCAATACCAATGTATTTGTAATGCCCATAAAAATGTTTGTATTCAAATAACAATCCGTTCACTTCGCTGTCATCTTTGTATGTAAGCATGGCAGATTTAATTTTTGGTAAATCTTCTTCGTGAACGCATTCATCACTTTGAATGTAAAAGCACCAATCATATTCATTTGGAATTACATCAAATACTTTATTTGTTTCAAGTGACAGTACTTTTCCTCCTTCGCGCATGCTGTCATCCCAAACAGTGTCTATTATTTTTATTTTTTTTGAATGAATAGACTCAATAAGTTTTTTTGTTTCATCATCACTGTTACCGACCCCCACATAAAAAATGTCGCATAGAGGTAAAATCGATGTAATGGCCTCTACAACCGGGTAGTCATACTTCAAAGCATTTCGAATTATTGTAAAACCAGCAACTAACATAAATAAATTTAAAATGGATAACCAATTCCGAAGTTTAGCACTGAATTACGCCAGGGGTCAAATGTTGGACTGTTTCCAAGCTCAAATTTAGGGTATTTCAGTGGCGTAGCCATATCAAGTCTTAAAACAAAAAACGTCAAATCCCAACGAATACCAAACCCTCCACCAATGGCAATTTGATCTGCAAACTTGCTTAAAATAAATTCACCTCCCGGTTTGCTCGGATCTGGTTGTAACCGCCAGATGTTTCCGGCATCAACGAATATAGCGCCATAAAAGGCTCTTAGAAGATGAAACCTATATTCAATATTTCCTTCTAATAATATATCACCAATTTTATCGAAACGCGTTTTATTATCAGCAGGTGGATTATAACCTCCCGGTCCAAGTGTACGTGCGCGCCAAGCCCTTACGCTGTTAGGCCCACCACTAAAAAAGCTCTGTTCATAAGGTAGTTGATTGAGATTAGCAAGCGGTTTTCCAATTCCACCCGCAATACGGTAAACAATTCTACTGTTTTTTCGAAGGGGAACATAAATTCTAAAATCTGCATCAACTTTTAGAAATTGCGCAAAAGGAATACCAAATAAGTGATAACGCCCTAATGAATCTTTTGGTTGATTACTCAGTTTGTAAACCTCTCTGAGTATGCTACCTGATGACTGCAGATTTAATTTTGCATAAAAAGCTGTCTTCTGCCCTGTAACAGAATTTTCTTTAGAGGTATATGTTAGACCATATTTACTTAAGGTTGTAATGTGATCTTGGAACGAATTAAGTAAAAACGCATCATTAAAATCGACAAGAAGTTTTCGGTAGCTATCGAGCAAATTAGCACGTATTAGATAAACTTCAAAAGGAATAACATCATGTCTTAATTGCCTGTTGTAAGAATTAAAACTAAAACCGTAATTCAAAGTACTAATTACGCGACTGAATTCCGGACGTGTTTGATAATTTAACGAAGTTTTTATATAGGTACGCGGCTGTTGATCTTTTCTGAAAGGCAGTAATGAGAATGGAAAGAATGCTCTTGGAACCGAAAAGCTTAACTCTGGTCCAAATTGAATGGTATTAAATGTTTGTTGAAATTTATTTAAAGACCCTGATCCATTTGAACCACTCACACCAGCATCTTCAGTAGTAAGAGGTTTTTGTGCGGCAATTGATCCTTGTAGTTTTAATTCAATGAGTTCACCACCTTTGGCGAAATTTCTGTTTTGATATAAAACACTTGCGTCAATTCCTAAGTTGCCTGAGGTATTGGTTCCTTCAGTTTCACTGGTTATTGATTGTTTTACCAAAGGATTACAAATAATATAACAATCTAATTCGTTGCTTTTACTTTGATTTACTAAAAATTGGATGGTAACGTTTTTAAAAATCCCTAAACCTAATAGCTGTTTATAGGTGAGTTGTGCAGAATCTTTGCGATAAAGTTGACCAGAATAAACATCGGTATTATATACAATGATTCTGCGTTTATAAGCAAGAGGTTTGTTGAGCAAAAAGATTAAACCTTTCTTTTTAGAAATCACTGTGTCTTTAAAATAGTGGTCACGTGGATTGCCAATCAAGGCTTCCGTAATAATATACGTATTGGCAATTTTGAATTTTGGGTGGTCGGTTTCAACTAGGGAATCACTATTGGAGTTATAGGGCGTAGAAAAATTTTTAACTACCATTTTCATAGCTACCGAATGATTTGTTACATTACTATCGGCGCTATAGGTAATGTAAGCATTGTCAAAATAAAAATAGCCATTGTTAAGTGCATGCTCTGTCACGCGCTCTTGTTCAAGCTGAAATTTTTCTTTGTCAAAAGGCATTCCAAGTTTTAAGATTGTATTTACAGTATCATTTAGGATAAGTTCGCGAAGGCCTGGATCTTTTATGTTGTAACCTAAACTGTTAATTGTATAAGAGTTATTAGGGATTAAATAATATTTAATAATAGCACTTTTCTTCTTCTCTATAAGTTTAACGGTGTCAGTTACTTTATTATCAAAATAACCTTTGCTGAACAAATACTTACTCAATTGAAAGAGTGTTTGGTGCGTTAAAGCTGAGTCATAGATAACCGCAGGCTCACCAATATCTCTGAGACTTTCAATAAAAAGAGGACTTTCTTTATCTTTTAATTTTGGCTCTCTTGGGAGTTTACCTTTTTTTGCCCTTTTTTTATTTTTATTTTCAAAACGGATTACTTTTTTTGTGTTAAGCCGGTCGTATTTTAAATTTCGTTTTATTCTTTTTTCGCGAATTCTTTCTTCATCAAAAAGATTATACCACCAAACGTAAAATTGAAATTGTCTAAATAGTTTTCGGTTAGGTTTTTGCCGAAAAAAAGCCTCGAAATTTTCCTTCGGAATGTTAGTGAGTTTTGAATTATGAACTTCTACTTTTTCAATAATGTATTGATCGGGTAGCAATTTTTTTGTTGGGTTACAAGCGACAATAAATCCTAACAAAACCAACACCAAAAAACCTTTAATTGTTACTTTGCAACTACTGGTATTTATTATTTTTGTGTGAATGTTCAACTGTCCTCAATAAAATATGCTAATTTAGGGTAAAATATGCTTAGTAAAAATCAAATAAAAGAAATACAATCTTTACAGCTTAAAAAATTCAGAGAGATTAAGAAGCAATTCATTGCAGAAGGAACAAAAACTGTTTTAGAAATTCTTAATAACGCCCCTATTTTGTTGGAAGAACTTTTTGCAACGCCTGATTTTGTGAACACATATAAAACGACGCTACGACGTTTGAATATTAAATTCAATGAAATTTCAGAACAAGAATACAAGAAAATCAGTTTGCAATCCACTCCCAGCGGTGTGTTAGCAATTTGCAATTATTTTAAGGCATCAAGAGAATCTTTTGATTTTGAAAATAATTTTTCCTTCTACCTCGATGATGTTCGTGATCCTGGTAATTTGGGAACCATCGTTCGTTTAGCAGATTGGTTTGGAGTCACCACTGTGTTTTGCTCTCCATCCAGTTGTGATTTTTATAATCCAAAAGTTATACAGTCCACAATGGGTGCTTTTTTGAGGGTTAAAAATATAAATATTGGTTTGGTAGAATTACTTTCTAAAAACACAATAAAAAACATCTATGGAGCTGTTTTAAACGGAGACAATATTTATAAAGCACCATTAAAAAACGGTTTAATTGTTATTGGTAACGAAGCGAATGGGATTAGCGAAGAGAATTTAAAACTAATAACACACAAACTTACTATTCCTGCAAACCAAAATAATGGAACAGAGTCGCTCAATGCTGCTATGGCAACCTCTATCATTGCATCAGAGTTTTTCAGACAGCTTAAATTGAATCAGTAATTTTCGAGTTATTGATTTTTCTTCCGACGGACATTCTTCACGCCTTAAAAGAACTTAAAGAAAATAGAATGAAATTATTTGGCAGACACCGTGCCTTTGTAGCGCAGTTTATGAGGACTATTCGGGTCGTTGCTATTCACATATACTACTCTGTCTTGCCTCCCATACACAGTTGTTGTATTAAAAATCACCGTAATTTTTGAGCTTTGGTCTGGCAAAATGGGTTGCTTAGGAAAATCAACGGTAGTGCAGGAGCAAGAAATTTCAATATCATTAATCAACAACGGTGCATCCCCGGAGTTACTTATCTCAAATTCATTTTTAATTATTTCACCCCGCTTAACAAGACCAAAATTCTTTTTTGTTTCTGGTATTTTCAGTTTCGCTTG
Source organism: Aurantibacillus circumpalustris (assembly GCF_029625215.1). Lineage (GTDB taxonomy): Bacteria > Bacteroidota > Bacteroidia > B-17B0 > Aurantibacillaceae > Aurantibacillus > Aurantibacillus circumpalustris. Next base: position 1,464,069 of record NZ_CP121197.1, on the reverse strand, counting down.
GGAGTAACTGTTAAACGAAAGAAATAGTAGAATAAAAAGTGAAACCACTTTTAAATAAAAAATCCCCAAGGCATTACCTTGAGGATTTCTAAATATATTAATTGGATTAACCACCAGTGCCAGATTTAGACTTAACCTCACCTTTAATACGAATTTTTTTAGTTGCAAATTTTGCGTTTGAAGTTACAGTGACGTTTTTTTCAAAACGACCTTCACGCTGCGTATCGTATTTTACTTTTATTACACCGCTTTTACCCGGTAGTATTGGTTCAGTTGGCCAGCCTGGTTTACCATCAATAGTAGTTGCGGTACAACCACACTCTCCAGAAACACTTGTAATAGTTAAAGGCGTTTTTCCAGTATTAGTAAATTTAAATTCACGTAAGCCGTTAGCATCGTATTCGACTACACCGTAGTCAAGAACTTCAGTTTCAAATTTAATGTCTGGTGCGTTAGGATCCATGTTAGGTATAACAGATTCCTGAGCATTTAAACCAAAATTTAAACCTAGTGCAAAAAACAGTAATGAAATAAACTTTTTCATAATAGTTTAAAGAATAAATTAACCTTTCTTTTGCTCAACAGGAGCGCCAGCTGGAGTCGGGTTTGCAGGAAAATCAGTTTCAACTGGTTTTACTTCAACATTTCCTTTAATCGTTAAAACAACATTACCACTTTTCGCATTTGAGTTTACAGTAACAGTTTTATAAATTTGACCAGGACGGTTAGTATCATATTTTACTTTAATAACACCAGCTTTACCAGGAAGAATTGGTTCTTTAGGACACTGAGGAACAGTACAACCGCAGCTTCCTTGACAATTTGTAATCACCAATGGCTCTTTACCGTTATTTGTAAATTTAAATTCGCACTCACCATTACCACCTTGTTTAATAGTACCGTAATCGTGTTCTAATTTATCAAGTTTAATATCGGCTAAGCTTGCAGGGGCAGCAGCAGCTGGTGCAGCAGCATGTCCATGACCATCATCTGCTGAATGACCATCTTGTGCAAATGTTAAAGCAGTTAAACCTGCAACTAAACCTAGAGTAAAAATTAGCTTTTTCATGTGAGTCTTTTTTTTTAATTAATTTGTGTGATTATTACTAAAATCGTGCCATAAAGATATTACAAACACGGGATTCTTTCCGTAATTTTACGAAATTTAACAAAATATTTTTTATTAGTTTAACATGGAGATAGCCAAAACCTATAATCCCGGCGAAGCAGAAAGTAAATGGTATCCGCATTGGATGCAACAGAATTTTTTTAGTTCAACACCTGATAGCCGTACTCCTTATACAATAGTCATCCCTCCTCCAAATGTTACTGGTATGTTGCATATGGGGCACATGCTCAATAACACCATTCAAGATGTTTTAATCCGTCGCGCGCGCATGCTTGGAATGAATGCCTGTTGGGTGCCAGGTACAGATCATGCTAGCATTGCTACTGAAACTAAAGTAGTAAACTTATTAGCTGAAAAAGGAATCAAAAAAACGAATCTTTCGCGCGAAGATTTTTTAAAACACGCCTGGGACTGGAAAGAAAAATACGGTGGTATTATTTTGGAACAACTCAAAAAACTAGGCGCCAGTTGTGATTGGGATCGCACACGTTTTACAATGGATCCGGCAATGAGTGAAGCAGTGTTGGATGCATTTGTGAGTTTACATAATAAAGGTCAGATTTATAGAGGAGTTCGAATGGTTAACTGGGACCCTCAAGGATTAACAGCACTGAGCGACGAAGAGGTAATTCATAAAGAAACTAACAGTAAACTGGTTTACGTAAAATACAAAGTAGAGGCGTCTGATGAATTTATTACAGTTGCTACAACGCGACCTGAAACCATCATGGGTGATACTGCAGTTTGTGTAAATCCAAATGATGAACGCTATTCTCACCTGAAAGGAAAAAATATAATTGTGCCAGTTGTAAATAGGGTAGTGCCAATTATTTTTGATGATTATGTAGATGCTTCTTTTGGTACAGGTGCACTTAAGGTTACTCCAGCGCATGATATTAATGACTTTAATCTCGGACAAAAATATAAATTACCAACTATTGATGCACTTACTCCAGATGGAAAAATTAGTGAAGCTGCCGGAGTATATGTTGGGATGGATCGTTTTGCTTGCAGAAAGCAAATAGTAAAAGACTTACAAGAACAAGGCTTAGTTGAAAAAGTAGAAGATATAAAAAACAAAGTTGGGTACAGCGAAAGAACAAACGCGGTAATTGAACCTAAACTCTCTCTGCAGTGGTTTTTAAAGATGGACGAGATTAGTAAACCAGCTTTGGATGCTGTGATGAGCGGCGAGGTAAAACTCATTCCGGAAAAATACATCAACACCTATAAACACTGGATGGAAAATGTACATGATTGGTGTATCAGTCGCCAGTTGTGGTGGGGACAACGTATTCCGGCTTGGTACGATGGAAAAGGAAATACTGTTGTTTGTAAAACAAGGGAAGAAGCATTTGAGAAATTAAAAATTAAGAATGAAAAACTAACGAACGATGAAATAAAACAAGATGAAGATGTTTTAGACACCTGGTTCTCTTCATGGCTTTGGCCTTTAACGGTTTTTGATCCAAATGTAATTAAAAACGGTTGGGAAAATGCAAATGAAGAACTTAAATATTATTATCCTACAAACGATCTAGTAACTGGTCCGGATATTTTATTTTTCTGGATAGCCCGCATGATTATTGCTGGTAAAGAATTTACTGGACTGAAACCATTTACCAACGTTTACCTTACAGGCATTGTACGTGATAATCTCGGAAGAAAAATGAGCAAACAATTGGGAAACTCTCCCGATCCACTTGATTTGGTTGCAAAATATGGCGCAGATGGCGTACGTGTTGGAATGCTTTTAAGTTCTCCGGCCGGTAACGATTTGCTGTTTGACGAAAAAGATTGTGAACAGGGAAGAAATTTTGCAAATAAGGTGTGGAATGCATTTCGTTTGATAAAAGGTTTTGAGGTAGGGGCATCTGCGAAACAGTCAGCGGCGCAGAAAGCAGCGATTACTTGGTTTGAAAATAAATTATCTGAACAACTGGAATTTATCAACGATCATTATTCGAAATACAGAATGAGTGATGCATTAATGACAACCTACAAATTGGTATGGGACGATTTTTGCGCCTGGTATCTTGAGATAATAAAGCCAGAATTTGTAGATGGCAAATCTTTACCAATTGATAAAACGACTTATGATGCAACTATCATTTTCTTAGAACAGCTCTTAAAAGTAATGCACCCATGGATGCCTTTCGTTACAGAAGAAATCTGGCATTTGATAACAGAGCGTTCTGAAAAAGAGTGTGTTATTGTGGCAGAATGGCCGAAACAACTGGCATCTTTAGATGCCAGAGTTTTGGGTGAATTTGAAGTATGCAAAGAACTCGTAACTACGGCTAGAAATGTACGTGCTCAAAAACAAATACCACCAAAAGAAAAATTAGAGGTGATTGAAAAATCTTCATCAGATCATTCTTATTTTAATGAAGTTGTCATAAAACTTGCAAATCTCTCTGCCTTTAAATATTCTAAAGAAAAAGTAGATGGCGCATACAGTTTTACGATTCAAACAACTGAATTTTTTATTCCACTTGCAAACAATATTAATGTGGAAGAAGAAAAAGAACGTTTAAAAAAGGAGTTGGAATACAATAAAGGCTTTTTGAAGTCCGTGCAAATAAAACTATCTAACGAAAAATTTGTAGCTAATGCAAAGCCTGAAATTATTGCTGTGGAGCGTAAGAAAGAGAGTGATGCGCTGTCAAAGATTGATTCTATCGAAGAGCAGTTAAAAAGTTTGTAAGTCATTGTTTAATAAAGAAATCCCCGATGTGAATTTTCAGCATCGAGATTTTCTTTGTGCTATTGTATTGTATATGAGCAAATCAGTGTGACTTTAAAAACACATCGGATAAAAAAATTTGATTAAAATAAAAAAACCCTCCCGGATTTCTGAGAGGGTTTTCTGTTGCCCGAGCAGGATTCGAACCTACATAGTCGGTACCAAAAACCGAAGTCCTGCCATTAGACGATCGGGCAATTTAATTTTGGTCTGCAAAAATACAAAATTTTTAGTTCAATCAAATAATTTTTCAAAAAAAACGTGGATATTACACTTTTGTGCACAATTTTAAACCAAGTAAAATACTATCTTCGCAACCATTACTTCTATTATGATGACAAAAGAATTCGGGAAACTTAATAATCTGATCGGATGGCTGATTTGGGCCGTTGCAACTGTAACTTATTGCTCTAGTATTGAACCAACTGCCAGTTTCTGGGATTGTGGAGAGTATATTGCTTGCGCATTTAAATTGGAGGTTGGTCACCCTCCAGGAGCGCCTTTTTTCCTGATAGTAGGGCGCTTTTTTACCTTGTTTGGGGGATCTGATCCTGCTCATGCAGGGATGATGATCAACGTGATGAGCGCCTTATCAAGCTCTTTCAGTATTTTGTTTTTATTTTGGACAATTACCCGTTTAGGAATAAAAGTATATGGCAAAAAGGTGAGCGAACTTGAAAAACCTAAACAATGGGCTATTCTTGGAGCAGGTATTGTAGGAGCTTTAGCTTATACATTTTCCGATTCCTTCTGGTTTAGTGCCGTTGAAGGTGAGGTATATGCCATGTCATCTTTTTTCACAGCAATTGCTTTCTGGGCTATTTTAAAATGGGATGAAGAAGATTCTACGAATCCAACGGGTGCTTTGCGTTGGTTAGTGCTCATTAGCTACATGATAGGTTTATCTATAGGTGTCCATTTATTAAATCTATTAATTATTCCTGCAATTGGGTTTATTATTTATTTCAAAAAATATAAGTTCACCTGGAAAGGTTTTTTCATAGCAGGGATCTCTTCAGTTATGGTTTTGGGTTTAGTGCAAAATCTCATTATTCCAAAAATTGTAAAGTTTATAAGTGACTACGAGGTGTTTTTTACCAACAAATTAAGCCTTGGTTTTAGTACCGGAACTATTTTCTTCTTCTTGCTGCTTGCATTTTCTCTTACTACATTTATTATTTATACCATTAATAAAACTGAGAAGTATTACAAGATGGGATTTTATTCCGCTTCAATTTTATCTGGTTTTGCTGTGATAGTTGCGCCAAATGGTGGTGGAATGTTTACACGTCTGATAATGTTAGGAGCAATTCTATACGCGATTAAACATTATAAAACAAAAACAATTACACTTAATGCAATCTTTTTAAGCTTTGCAACGCTGTTAATTGGTTATTCCTCTTTCTTTGTTTTGGTAATTCGTTCACAAGCCAATCCTCCTATGGATGAAAACGATCCTGAAAATGCACCTAATATGCTTTCTTATTTGTTGAGAGAGCAATACGGTGACTGGCCAATTTTATACGGACAATATTACAATGCGCCTACGCGCCCAAGAAGTGAATTTGGTAATGGTGATCCGGTTTATGCAAAAGACAAAATAAATAAGAATTATAAAATGATTGATTCACGAAAGAATTCGATCGCAAAATACGAACCTGAATTTTGTACAATTTTTCCAAGAATGCACAGTTCCCAAGCGCATCATGAAGCTGGTTATAAATATTGGGGAAATGTTGCAGAGCATCACAGAAACCGAGTAATGGAGAACAGAAATGGTGAGACTGAAAGCGTTGAGGTTCCTACAATGGGAGCTAACCTGTGGTTTTTCTTCAATTATCAGGTAAATTATATGTACCTGCGCTATTTTTACTGGAATTTTGTTGGAAGACAAAATGATGTACAAGGTTCAACCGGTAATAACATGGATGGTAACTGGGTGAGTGGGATTAAGCCAATTGATGATTTTAAACTTGGTACGGATACTTCGCAAAAAATTTATCGCGATAAAAATAATTTTGCAAATAATCATTTTTATGCACTGCCTCTAATCCTGGGACTTCTAGGAATGTTTTTCCATTTTAAAAGAAATAAACCGGATGCTTGGGTGGTGCTGTGTTTTTTCCTTTTAACAGGACTGGCGATAGTAATCTATCTTAATCAATCGCCTTATCAACCGCGTGAACGTGACTATGCTTATACGGGAAGTTTTTATGCCTTTGCGATATGGATTGGCTTTGGAGTGTTGTATTTATATGACCTGTTTAGTAAAAAAGCGGCAACAATAGGAATTGCAATCGGCTCTACGGCATTAGGATTAGTAGTACCTGCCGTTATGCTTAAGGATGGTTGGAATGACCATAACCGTTCTTTGAGAACACTGTCGCGCGACGTGGCAATAAATTATTTACAAAGTTGTGCACCAAATGCCATTCTTTTTACGAATGGTGATAATGATACATTCCCTTTATGGTACGCTCAGGAAGTAGAAGGAATAAGAACTGACGTGCGTGTGGTAAATTTAAGTTTACTTCAAACCGATTGGTACATACGCCAAATGCGCAGAGCGGCTTATTTAAGTATGCCCGTTCCGTTTACAATTCCTGAAGAAAAATTGGAAGCTGAAAAGTTATCGTATTTGTTAATCAATGGACAAAATCCGGCCGCCATGGAGCTGAAAGGGGCTTTAGAAACTGCTTTGAGCGACAATCCTGATGGAAAATACAATAACGGAGGCGATCTTTTAGACGTGTTGCCATCTAGACGCCTTTATGTGAATGTGGATAGCCTTACCGTAATGAAAAACAAAGTAATTAGTGTGGGTGACACTGGTCGTCTTGCAAAGAGGATTGCTTGGGATTTGGGTGGAAAAAATTATATCACAAAAAACGATCTTTTAGTTTTAGATCTTGTGGCACATAATACTTGGGAGAGACCAATTTATTTTGCCGTTACAACCGGTGACGATGCTTACGTTGGAATGAAGCGTTATTTTCAACTAGAAGGTTTAGCATATAGATTTGTTCCAATTAAACAAACAGAAGACGAAGAAGCACAAGGTGGACGTGTAAACACAGAAGTGATGTATGATAACATTATGAATAAATTCCTTTGGGGTGGAATGGACAAACCTGGTGTGAATTTGGATGAAAATTGTATCAGAATGGCTAGCAATCTGCGTATGCAAATGGCCATACTTTCTGGAGCCCTTATTAACGAAGGTAAAAACAAACTAGCGAAAAACGTTTTAGATAAATGTCTTACCGTTATGCCGGATGAAAACATTCCTTACGACGCAACCATTTTTACTATTTGCGGTTCTTATTATGAAATCGGAGAAACTAAAAAAGCAAATGAACTAGCTAAAAAACTGTTTGATATTTTTGAAGGTGATTTAAGAATATATATGGCTCAAAAGCCAAATCACAGAGCTGCGTATGGTAGAGACGTAAATCAAGCAAAAGAAATTTTAAAACGTTTAACTGGTTTATCGCAGCAATACAAACAGGAAGATTTGTCGAAGGAATTTATAAATAGAATTAAAGGAGTTTTAAGTCCTGAAGATCTTTCTCCCACGAGAGAGCCGCAATTACCTTAATTAATCCACCACAGTTGTTTATCTGTGGTGGAACTTTTGTTTTGAAAAATCTTTTACTCATACAACCAAACGCGGTTCTAAGAAGGATTTATCCTCGAGCGGTTTGGCGTATGAACAAGGAAGAAAAGAACATTTACCTTACTTTCGACGATGGTCCTATTCAAGGCTTAACAGATTGGGTGTTGGATGAATTAAAAAAATACAATATTAAGGCAACTTTTTTTTGTGTGGGCGCCAACATTATACGTAATCCTAAAGTTTTTGATAGAGTTAAAATAGAGGGCCACCGTGTTGGAAATCATACTATGTTTCACACAAAAGGGTTTAAGACTACAGTTGGCGATTACATAAGAGAGGTGGAGGAGTGTAAAAGGCTCGTAGAAAATAATTTGTTTAGACCACCCTATGGACAATTGAGACTCGGACAGTATAAGGCCTTAGTTGAACGTGGCTACGATGTAATTTTATGGGACGTAATCAGTTACGACTTCGAACATATTTCTCCGCTTAAATGTACTGAGAATGTGCTCAAGAATACGAGAAATGGAAGCATTGTACTTTTTCACGATAATGTAAAGGCCGAAACAAATATGAAATATGCACTTCCAATTTTCCTTGAAAATTTTTTACAAAAGGGGTATAGCTTTAAAACCCTATGAACTTTTGGCCTTGTACAAAGGCACTGTACTGCAGGGCTCTCCATACATAATACTTTTTGCAAAAGGTTTTAAAAGTGTTGTAAGCTGTACAAAGGCGTTTGTTGGAATTTGCTTTTCACCACAACCCTTTATCACAACTCTAGCATCTTTGTATATTTCCGGGTTAATCGTTGCTAGTTTCTCTGCAAACATAATATTTTCGAGTTCATTGAGGTTTCCAAAAAAAACTCTTCTCGCATGAGGCTCTAAAGCAAGTGTAATAAGCATATAAGCCCAAGTAGGTACAATGGCATCGGCGCTACAAATTATACCAACAATCTTATCTTCGTATAAACTCCAGTCATTTGTTTTAAGAAATTCTCTAAAGTCTTTTTCCTTTAATATTTGCTCCATAAACAAATGTGGCTTGATATCGAAAAAAACACGGTCTCCTTCTACATAAAACTCCTCTAGATCAATACTAACTATACCGCTTCCAGCAACTTTATTTATTATTTCATCCATTGTTTTCTTGGCACTAATTTTTAAAAGAAGTTAACAACCTTAAAATTACTAAATAATGCTAGAATTTGTAGCTGGAATATAAGTAAAAAAACACAATTTTCACTATACCACAGAAGGGGTATTTATCCGTAAGAATGGGGGTTTATTACATTAAATTCATATTATACCCCTGAGTTTAAATATTAAATTTGTACTTTAGCTGACCCCAAAAAGACGTTAAGTAAGTTGAGATATTTTTTAATTATAATAACCTCTGTTTTAAGTAGTATCAGTTTTGCTCAAATTGGCGATACCCTTTTCGTTAATTATTATATCCAAACGCCTTTTGCCTATACAGATAACGGTTCAGTAAAAGGAATTGAAGTTGACATAGTTAACGAGTATGTATATTGGCTTAAATCCAAAAAGAAAATTAACATCACCTTAAAACAAGTTGGTTATACCGATTTTAACTCGTTTTACATTTCAACGAAAAAAAGTCAGAACAGTCTGGGTTTGGGCTCTGTAACGATTAGTCAGGAAAGGGCTATGGAAGTAGATTTTTCATCTGCCTATTTAAAAAACGTAGCTTTTTGTGTAACAAACGGTCATGCGCCTGATGTAAAATCGAAAACTACTGATGAAATACTTAGGTCGCTCGGAAGCATGAGTGCCCTTACAATTAACAACACTTCTCTAAATAGGTATATCGTAGAACTTAAGAAGCAATACATCCAGGATTTAAAAATTTCTTATAAAACGGATGAGGTAAAAATTTTGGACGAAATCGCTAAAAACGTATTATGCTTTGGGTACGTTGATGCGGTTGGCTTTTGGTTCTATTTAAAAAACAATCCTGGAAAATTTTTGAAAATGCAAAAAATCCTCAACCAGTCTAAAGAAGAACTTGGTTTTGTGATGCCTAAAGGAAGTCAGCATAAAGCTTTATTTAATGAATTCTTCGCTTCATTTAAATCCACCCCTGCTTACCGCAGTATCCTTGAAAAATATCTTGGAGCGTATATGACGCAAAACATGGCTATCAATTAATTTAATTGAGAATCCTTCTTATTCCTTATCTTTGTCGCCACAAGAATGATAGCAATTGATAAAACATTGGTCAGCGAAGATCTGCTGGATAAAAAGTTTGTATGTGATTTAAATGCCTGCAAAGGAGCTTGCTGCGTTGCCGGTGATAGCGGCGCCCCTCTTAACAAAGATGAACTTCCTATTTTAGAAGAGCTGGTTGACAAGGTTAAACCTTACATGGTGAAAAAAGGCATCAAAGCAGTAGAAAAATACGGACCATTTGTTGTTGACAGTGACGGAGATTATACAACCACTTTGGTAAGCGAAGGTGCTGAATGTGCATTTGTATATTTCGATGAAACCAAAACAGCTAAGTGCGCAATAGAGAAAGCATATTACGAAGGTGTTATTACCTGGAAAAAACCAATTAGCTGTCACCTTTATCCAATTAGAATTACTGAGCATAAAAATTACGACGCTGTCAACTATGATAAATGGGACATCTGCAAACCTGCCTGTGAATGTGGAAAAAAACTAGATGTGCCTGTATACAAATTTTTAAAAGAACCACTTATTCGTAAATACGGTAAAGAGTGGTTTAAACAGTTGGAAAAAAGCGCAATGTTACATTTAAAAAAAGATTAATTCAGATTAGAAATGAAAATTTTAATTACAGGTTCTAATGGCTTGTTAGGACAAAAACTGGTTTATAAATTGCGCAACACAACTGGTGTTGAATGTATTGCAACAGCGAGAGGAGTCAACCGATTGGTGCAACAAGAAGGATATATTTACGATTCATTAGACATTACAAATAAAAAAAATGTAGAAGACGTTTTTTCGAAGTATTTACCAGATGTAATCATAAACACTGCTGCTATGACCAACGTAGATGCCTGTGAAACAGAAAAAGAAACGAGTTGGCTTATGAATGCTACGGCAGTTGAGTTTCAGGTAAAAACCTTAGAAGCTCTTCAGAAAAAAAATCCAAATTATAAGCCACATTTTATCCATCTTAGCACAGATTTTATTTTTGATGGTACTCATGGACCTTTAGATGAAGAAGAAAAACCGAATCCTCTAAGTTATTACGCAGAAGGAAAGTTAGAAGCAGAGAAAATAGTAAAGGCCTCAACGCTTCATTGGGCAATAGCAAGAACGGTTTTGGTTTATGGCATCGTTGATAATATGAGTCGTAGTAATATTGTACTTTGGGTGAAATCTAATTTAGAGCAAGGAAAAGTTATAAATGTTGTGGACGATCAGTTCAGAACACCAACACTTGCTGAAGATTTGGCTGATGGTTGTATACTCATTGCACAGAAAAGAGCAAAAGGAGTTTATAATATTTCAGGAAAAAACTTTTATAGTATTTTAGAATTGGCTACAGTTGTGGCTGATTATTATGGTTTGGATAAGAGTTTAATTAAACCAAGTAAAAGCGCTGATATCAAGCAACCAGCGAAACGCCCGCCAATAACAGGTTTTATTATCGATAAAGCTGTAAATAATTTAGGATACAATCCGCATAGTTTTACAGAAGGAATTAAACTATTAGAAGATCAAATAAAAGCAATGGGTAAAGCCTAATATAGAAGAGATTTATCCATTTTCCCTTTGCCTTTTTACATCTTCCATTTAATCTTTGCTTCTTTACAAGTCATGGTTAATATCTTACAGCCGCAAAGGAATCTAAAAGACGTATATTTTCCTACTTTTAGTTTTATTACTTATCTGTGTCAAATCCAATAAAAAATTTAGCTGGGCAAACAGTCGTTTACGGACTGGGGACTATTTTGCCCAGATTCTTAAATTATTTTCTGGTTCCTATTTTAACAAGGGCTTTCCTTCCTGCTGAATACGGCATTAATTCAGAACTGTATTCGATTATTTCTTTTCTGAACGTCATTTTTACCTATGGTATGGAGACCACCTTCTTTAATTTTAATTCAAAGCTCGAGAATAAGGCAGATGTATACAATACAGCATTACTTTCTCTTCTTTCCACTTCTTTAGTTTTTAGTCTGATTTTAATTGTTCTATCTTCTACCATCGCGGCTGGACTATCAACACCCAACGCTACTTATTCGTCACAATTTATTATCTGGTGTGTTCTTATTATCGCTTCAGATGCGATTATGAGTATCCCTTTTGCAAAATTAAGATCTGAGAACAAGGCACTGAAGTTTTCTTTTTTAAAATTATTCAATGTCGTTGTCAATTTTGGACTCACGGTATTTTTTATCTCCTTTTGCAAAGTAGCTTACGATACTCAGGACGGCAGTGTTCTGGCTGAGATGTATAATCCTGAAATAGGAATTGGCTATTGTTTTCTCGCTAACCTGATTGCAAATCTTTTAACTCTGCTCTTATTAAGTAAACAAATTTTATCCGTTCGTTTTAATTTGAATACGACTCTTCTAAAAGAAATGCTTAAGTACACCTGGCCCTTAATTATTCTTGGGCTAGCGGGCATGATTAACGAAACACTCGACAGAATTATTTTAAAACAATTAATGCCCGATAAAGTTGCGGCTCAAGATGCACAAGGTATATACGGAGCCTGTTATAAAATAGCCATTTTAATAACCATTTTCATACAAGCATTTCGTTTTGCTGCCGAGCCCTTCTTTTTTGGAAAAGCAAAGGAAAAAGATTCAAAAAACACCTACGCTTACGTGATGAAGTATTTTTTGATTTTTTGTTTGTTTTTGTTTTTAGCAACAGTATTAAACTTAGATTGGATAAAATACATTATTGGCGAAGCCTATTGGAGTGGATTAAAAGTAGTTCCCATACTGTTATTGGCCAACGTGTGTTTGGGAGTGGTCTACAATTTGTCTATTTGGTACAAATTAAGTGGTCAAACAAAATTTGGAGCTTACATTTCAATTACCGGCGCAGTCATAACCATTGTAATTAATGTGCTTTTTGTCCCAGCTTATTCCTATGTAGCTTGTGCTTGGGCAACGCTAGCAGCATATGCTGGCATGATGGTTTTATCGTATTTATGGGGACAAAAGTATTTCCCAATTAAATACAATGTGAGGGCATTAGCGGTTTATTCTGCTATCACAATACTTCTGTATCTCGTTTCTCTAACTTATAGTGGTCTCGAAAGTACATGGACTAAAATTATTTTGAATAATTTGTTAATAGGAATATTTGTTTGGATGATTTATAAACTGGAAATTAATAATCTAAAAAAATTAAGTTCCAATGTCAGTTCTAACAATTAAAGCCATAAACCGTTCATTGCATGCCCTACCTGAATATGCAACAGAACACTCAGCAGGATTAGATTTAAAAGCAAATTTAACGGAGCCCATTACTCTAAAGCCTTTAGAACGGCAATTGATCTCAACTGGAATCTCTCTGGAATTACCCGTTGGCTTCGAAGCACAAATTCGTCCAAGAAGCGGACTTGCCTATAAACACGGCATTACAGTCTTAAACTCTCCAGGCACTATTGATGCAGATTATAGAGGTGAAGTGAAAGTACTTCTGGTAAATTTATCCAATACAGATTTTGTCATTAACGATGGTGAGCGCATTGCGCAAATGGTTGTTGCAAAACACGAACGCATTGAATGGTACGTTGTTTCTGCTTTGAAGGATTCAAAAAGAGGTGTTGGAGGTTTTGGAAGTACTGGCGAGAAGTAACAAACACTTATTCTTTAATTACTTTTTGGTTTGTAATTAGTTCGTTATTCTGAAATACTTGCAAGAAGTAAATTCCTGTTTTGAAAGAAGAAATGTCTATTTCGAAAGAATTGTTTTCGTTAGGTTCTGTTTTATGAATGAGATTTTTTTGTCCTAAAAGATCTACGAACTGAAATTCATATTCGCCGGTATTGGTAAGATTTTCTATTTGAACATTTATTTTGTTGGTGCTCGGATTTGGAAATATTTGAATGATTGGTTTTGTCTCATTAGACTCAATAAAGCCTACAGTGTTAGAAAAATCACAAGGTTTCGCCGAAAATTGTTTAGTGCCAAAAGAGAGATCTGTATAACATAAGAATTCATGGAAATAATCACCATCACACAGCCCCAAATCGGAATTCGGAAAATTAAAAAGAAAACCTGAACTTCCAAAACGCTCTGTGATCACAGAGGCGCCGTTGTTGATGTACAGCCTCCTTAGGTTAAATCCATTTATTTGCACCGTTTTAACCGAATCTACAACATAATAAAAGGTAGCTGGAAATTGAGAGTGCTGAAGAATGGTAGTTTGCCACCCTTGGCTTGTTTGACTGGCAAAGTTGTATAGAATTTGCCAAGTGTTTTGTGTTCTAGCGTTTGAAAAATAAACCGTGTCTCCCCTTTGTTTTATTAAAGTTGTGATACTTGAAGATTCATTGCAAAACAAATAAAACTTGTCATGCACTAAAGTCTTTATAGTGTCATTGCCATCAAAGTAAGATCCCGTGCATTTAATTTTATTGTTATAAACGCTTGGGGAAAAGATAATCCCCGAAAATTCATAACTCCATTCAGCCCCAACAGGGCAAAATACAACTTGTGATTTTAATTGAAAGAATAAAATAAGAAAAAAGATTGAGGGTAGAATTTTTTTCATAGGAATTAATTTTTGGATATATGAAGTTATGAAATAATTCAGTTGAAATGACAACAAAGTCAATTAGTCAATTTTTAAGATTTTATTTCGAATGATTTAGAAAAGCTATCGGCAAAAATTTTCTTTCAACTCTTCTGCAATTTGTGAACCAGCTGTTATAGCATTGTTAATAATATCACAGGCCTTATCACTGTTTTTTTCGTTCTGATAAATATAGGCTAAGCCCATGTAAGCATCATAATTTTTAGGATTTAATGCAATACTTTTTTCGTAATCTTTTTTTGCTTCTGTGTAGTTAACACTGTACTCATACCAATAAGCGCGGGAGTAATAACCCATGGCGTAATTAGGATAATACAAAACACATTTACTCAAACCTTCAATGGCTCTGGTGTAATCATCAAGCATTCCGTAAGCTAAAGATCTATTGTATAAAGCTTTTAAATGCATAGAGTCTTTTTGCAACACAATGGTAAATTCATTTATGCAGTTTCCATAGTTTTGATTTACAAAATAAATAAGTGCGCTGAGGTAGTGCTGCTCAAAAAAATCTGGATACATTTTTTTTAAGTTATTACAAATTGTTCGTGCGCCTCGAATGTTCCCTTTCTTTAAGGTGAGTAATCCTTTATAGTACAAAACACTGTCCATATGATAATTGGAATACGAACAAGAATCTATAATGGATTGAGCTGTTTTAAAATCTTCTTCCTGCAACCTTTCTCTAAAGTTTTCAAAGGGAGTCTGCGCTCTTATTATAAGAGCAAAAAAGATAAATATGTGTAGAATTAGCAATCTCATCTTTAATAACTAAGCACCGGGCATTTTGCTATGGAATGTCTTCCTGTTAATTTTGCATCCATACCCATGGGTACGACACCAATCATAATTTCGAAACTGTTTTGGGCAGCATAACGCGCGGCGTTGATGGGATAAGAATAAGCTAATCCCGCTGTCATATTTTCGAGAAAACGTATTTGAAAAATGCCGCTCAAAAAACTGGTGTTTCTAATTCCAGCACCAAGCCCGACTCTGTTAGCATAATAAAACATAACATTCAAATCAATCAGTGGTAAACCAAGAATTGGTGTATTTAAAGCCAAAGAAGGCATCATTAAAAGGTTATCATTTAAAGTCATGAGTCGCCCATACTCCATATAAACAGAAGGTTTTAGCTTGGAAGGACTTCCTATTTTACGACCTTTAAAGTCTTGTAATTTATAAATAGAAATTTGTCGCACAGATAATCCAACAAAATATTTTTTATCTGTTAAGCGTACACCGGGAATAATGTCTGGGTAAAGAAAGAGAGAGGTCTTCGTTTTGGCTACAGCTGGATCGTTGATATCAAAACCAGCAGTGGAACGTGAATAACGCCTAACTCCTGCAAAGACACCGAAAGAAGCAATTAATTTTTTTCTAATGAGGTAGTGAATTGTGTAGTTCGCGTAAATCCCCTGACTTCCTATTAGACCACTGTTATCGTTATCGAAATAAACACCAACATTTTGCCAGCGCTTGTAACTGCGTGGCGGACGAATGGTATAAGAAACATTTAAAAAACTTTGGTTAGGGCTGTTATCAATTCCAACCCATTGACGGTTTAGTCCTACGCAATAATAAATTTCTTTTGTAATATCTGTACCCGAAGCCGCCGGATTCATGCCAGCTTTATTAAATGTGTACTGAGTAAACATAATTGTTTGCTGTGCTTTGTTTCCTAAACAAAGCAAAACAAATAAATATATTAAACTTTTTTTCACTCTTTATGTCATTGATATTACTGCCCACATTCTCCCTGTAACTCCCTTGTCTTGGCGGTAACTAAAAAAGTCATTTTCAAACGTGCAACGATTCATTGTCCACACATTTTTTTTCGGGATATTATTCTGAAACAAAGTAAATAAATTACAGGCAATTAAATCAATTTTATTTCCACTCCAACACTTTTCTGGAAAACCCGCTTCTCGAAATTTTTCAATTACTTCGGCACCCACTTCAAATTTATCCTGAGAAATTCCCTGACCAATTGCGACTTGAATGTTTTCGGTTTTGGCCCCAAGTTGAATCATGGCCTTTAAAGTTGTTTCAACAATCTTAGCTTGTGTTCCACGCCAACCAGCATGTGCAGCGCCAATGATGTGATTTACTTCATCGTAAAATAAAACAGGATAGCAATCGGCAATACTTATTGCAAGAGTTGTATTTTTTTTATCCGTCACCAAGGCATCACCTTCTTGCGGCTGCGATTGCGGAAAACACACATCGTTGCCGTGAACTTGTTTGAGAGTAAAAAGTTGTGTAGAAGATAAATTTATTTTTTCAAGAGCAATTTTTCTATTTTCTTTTATTTTTTCAGAATCATCTTGTGAGCCGCCAAGGTTTAGTGAATCAAATGGTATAGAAGACACGCCTCCCAATCGGGTTGAAAACCCATGAGTACATGTTATGTTGGGAGCGTTTAACCACATTAATTAATGTAACTAAGCTTCATCATATTGGTTCTGCCTTTTTCTTTCATTGGCATACTTGCAATATTAATAACAAGGTCATCATTTTTTACCAAACCTGCCTTTTTAATAATGTTTTTTAAATCATCAATGGTTTGATCGGTACTCTCGTATTTATCGTAATAGTAACCCCTCACGCCCCACACTAGACTTAGCGTTGTGAGCAAAGAACGATTATCTGTAAAAATAAATATTGGCGCCTTAGGGCGGTGACT
Source organism: Aurantibacillus circumpalustris (assembly GCF_029625215.1). Taxonomy (GTDB): domain Bacteria; phylum Bacteroidota; class Bacteroidia; order B-17B0; family Aurantibacillaceae; genus Aurantibacillus; species Aurantibacillus circumpalustris. Next base: position 1,447,118 of record NZ_CP121197.1, on the reverse strand, counting down.
CGATAATTTAAAAGCGGTGTAACCACTATTTGTCATGCTAATGAGAGCTTGTGCACCTGCGTGGTGGGCAAGTGAGCAGGCATTATAACAAATGCTATCTGTGATAAAAGTAATCGTTTTTATATGTGGAGTATGTTCCTTGTAATAAATGGTATCTAGTTCTTCCACCTCTGTAATAATTCTTCGCATCATTTCAATCACCTTTACCGGAAATTTACCGACCGATGTTTCTGCACTTAACATTACTGCATCGGCACCATCCATCACGGCATTCGCCACGTCGTTCACCTCTGCTCTTGTTGGCGTATAACTCGTAATCATGCTTTCCATCATTTGTGTCGCAATAATTACAGGTTTACCAATCTGAATGCATTTATTCACGATCATTTTCTGTAATAAAGGAACACGTTCCATTGGAAGCTCTACGCCTAGATCTCCACGAGCAACCATGATTCCGTCTGTCAGATCAATGATGTTATCAATTTCTTTAATAGCTTCTGGTTTTTCAATCTTAGCAATTACACGCGCGCGTTTGCCTTTACTATGAATAATGTCTTTTAGTTCAACAATGTCTGTTACGCTTCTCACAAATGATAAACCTATCCAATCAAAATCTTGTTCCAATGCAAAATCAAGATCGCGTAAATCTTTTACTGTTAAACATGGAAGCGAAATTTTAGTATTTGGAAGATTAACGCCTTTTTTTGAGGAAAGGTGTCCACCCACTTTAATACGACAGCGCACAAGATCTTTTCCATTGGTTTCAATAACTTCTAAGTGTAATTTTCCGTCATCAATTAAAACAATTTCTCCAACCTGCACGTCCTGCGGGAACTGTGGATAAGTAATGTAAATTATTTTTTCATCGCCTTCACATTCCTTTGTTGTAATGTCAATCATTTCACCCGTTACAAGTTCAGCGCTGTTGTTTTTCACAACCCCAATTCTAAGTTTCGGACCCTGTAAGTCCGCAAGTATACCTACGTGCCGGTTTAATTTTTTATTTAATTCGCGAATATTTTTTACATTATTTAAAACTGCATCATAGTCACCATGTGAAAAATTGATCCTGCAAATATCCAATCCTTGATTATACATTTCTTCAAGAACATTAATGTCGGCAGTAGCCGGACCCATTGTTGCAACGATCTTGGTTCTGTTAAATTTCTTTTCCATAATTGGCACTTAAATAAGAGAACTAAGTTATAAAAAGGATTGGACTTATAAATTAATTAAAGGTTATTTTTAGGAAGAGTTTGCCCTGTACTCAATCGTTTGCGCTGAATTGAGGATTAAACTACTAATTGTATTCAGTCTATCTTTTGGGCGCCCGGGCGGGCCATTACGGGCTACGCTTCGCTGCGGTTTTTTTAGTTTATTTCTATTCTTAGCGAACCGTTTAAATGTGCAAGTTTAAACCACAAAGAGCATAGTTTTGCATAGGGAAGTGTATTAACTTTTTTGATTTAAAGTAAACATAGTATTTGAAGCGTAGCTTCAGATGTATGCGCCCCTATGTTTAAGCGTTTAGTTGATTCTATGACTCTATGTGGTTAAAAACATAGGTAGAAAAAGGGAAAGTGGTTGACTATTTCGCTTCTTCTTGAACCGTTGAACTTGTATCATCAACGTTTTCTAAAGTAGTGATCATATCCAGTTTACTAGTTGGATAAGCTTCTTCCGCTTCGTTCGAAGTATCAGAAGAATTTTTACATGAAAAGCAGGCAAGAAAAATGGTGCTGATTAAGATGAGTCTTTTCATGTGATTTAATTTTAGTGAATAGTACGAGATTATTTTCTTTTAATAACGCGCTCAACAGCTTCAATAATATTGATGGTATCAAGACCGTATTTTGTCATTAATTGATCGGGTGTTCCACTTTCACCAAAAGAATCATTCACCGCAACAAATTCTTGTGGAGAAGGTAAGTTACGTGATAATAGTTGTGCAACACTGTCACCAAGTCCGCCATTCATTTGGTGTTCTTCGGCAGTGACAACACATTTTGTTTTTTTAAGCGATTTTAAAATAGCTGCGTCATCCAATGGTTTAATCGTGTGGATATTAATAATCTCAGCACTGATACCTTTTTCTGCTAGCTTTTCGCCTGCTTCAATGGCTTTCCAAACCAAATGACCCGTTGCAATAATTGTTACATCTGTTCCTTCATTCAACATCACTGCTTTACCAATTTCAAAATTTTGATCTGCTGGCGTAAAATTAGGAACAGTCGGACGTCCGAAACGCAAATAAACCGGACCGTGATATTTTGCAATAGCAATGGTTGCTGCTTTAGTTTGGTTGTAATCACAAGGATTAATAACAACCATGTTTGGAAGCATTTTCATTAAACCGATGTCTTCCAAAATTTGATGCGTTGCTCCGTCTTCTCCTAAAGTAAGACCAGCATGTGACGCACAGATTTTTACATTTTTATCTGAATACGCAATACTCTGACGAATTTGATCATACACACGCCCGGTACTAAAGTTTGCAAACGTTCCCGTAAATGGAATTTTTCCTCCAATGGTTAATCCCGCTGCAATGCCCATCATATTGGCTTCTGCAATACCTATTTGAAAAAAACGTTCTGGATGATCTTTTTGAAACGCATCCATTTTAAGAGAGCCCGTAAGGTCAGCGCAGAGCGCAACTACGTCTGTGTTGGTTTTTCCAAGTTCTGATAAACCGGCACCAAAACCTGAGCGCGTATCCTTTTTTTCTGTGTAAGTATATTTTTTCATTCGGAAGCTTATATTTTAAGAGGGTAAATCTACTAAAAAGGCTTTGTTTAAGCCATTGTTATGCAAAAGTACTTATTCAAAAAAACAAGGAGTTTCAAACAATTTACCGGTTGTTTCAGTTTCAAAAGTTTGTTTTGGTTGAATACATAGTAATTGTCTTAGTGAAACGATTTGTAATGTTTATGCAAAAAACTTTGTAGAATAACTATGCCTTGTCCCGGCGTTAGGCATGGCAATAGTTTACCTGGCCTAATCGAGACTCGTTTTCTATTTCTTCTCGATACAATTTTTTCAAAGAGACAGAAAAAATCTATTCGAAGTGACTGTGTATGTGTCCTAGTGAGAATTCCCCTCGTGTTAGCATAGCAATAGTTTGCGGTGGTCGTATCGAGACGAAAAATCCCAGAACTTTCAATATCGTTTTTTGAAAGGAGTCAAAAACTTGACCTAATGACGTTCAGTAAGAGCAAAATTATAGGCAAAAGAAAATCTCGAAAAAATCGGGGTCTTAAAGTCCCAATGGGCTCCCCGAGTCTCACTCTCGTTCGCTCGGAACCAAAGTTAAAATAAAAAAAGGAAAGCAAAGCTTTCCTGTAAAAGTGTTCCCACTTGGGCTCCCCGCCATCCGCTTCGCTGCGGCGGGATAAACTTCTCGCCCAAGCCAGAATAAAAAAAGGAAAGCAAAGCTTTCCTGTAAAAGTGGTCCCACTTGGGCTCGAACCAAGGACCCTCAGATTATGAGTCTGATGCTCTAACCAGCTGAGCTATAGGACCAAATTATTTTGCAATAATTGGATTGCAAAAATAGATAATTACCCCATATTTGCAAAATAAATGAGTGAAATAAAAAATATCATTTTTGATTTGGGTGGCGTGATCATCAACCTCGACCAAAGCCTTACTATTCATGAGTTTAACAAGATCAGTGCCATTCCTTTTGAAGAAGTTTACACACAAACTGCGCAAACGGAATTATTTAATGACTTCGATAAAGGAAAAATCAGCGATTTTGAATTCTTTTCTGAACTAAGAAAACAGATTCGTTACGAAGGTCCTGAAGTTGATTTGCTCTATGCTTGGAATGCGATGTTATTGGATGTTCCCGAAAAGAGGTTAGATCTTCTTGTAAACATGAAACAGAATTACAACACCTTTTTACTAAGCAACACCTGCGAACCACATATAGCTTGTTTTGAGAAAGAACTTTACATTCACCACGGTGTAAAAAACTTTAATGATTATTTTGATAGGGTTTACTATTCATGCAGAATGGGAATGCGCAAACCTCATCGCGAAATTTTTGAATTAGTTTTAAAAGAAAATGAATTAGTTCCGGAGGAAACGGTGTTTATTGACGATTCCATTCAGCATGTGAAAGGTGCTGGTGAATGCGGCATCAAAGCCTATTTACTTCCAAAAGACATGGAGGTTGGAGATTTACTCAAAGAGCTTAATTTGTTATAAACCACAAAGTCGTCTCAAAAAACTCTTTCGGTTTTTCTGCGTGCACCCAATGACCTGCACCATTTAAAACAACAAATGTGGAGTTCGGAAAACGTTTTTTCAAATCTTCCTTATCTGAATCGCTTATATAATGTGACTTTTCGCCTTTTATAATGAGCGTTTTTACTTCGCTCGAAAATTCAGGAACACCCATACATACGTTCTCATAATTGGCATCAATCACTTTTAAATTGAATCGCCAGTCCATTACGTTATTTGAATTATCCTTCCAATAAATATTTTTTAAAAGAAATTGTTTTGTGCCAAAATCCTTTATGTATTTATTCATAAGCTCTTCGGCTTCCTTACGCGTTGATATTTTAGTGAAGTCTACAGCTTTTAAAGCTGCTAAAACTTCCTGATGGTGAGGCGGGTAAGCTCTTGCAGAAATATCTGCGATAATTATTTTTGATGCAATGCCTTTATATTTTCGTTCAAAGTACATCACCGTTTTACCACCCATACTATGACCAAGAAGAATCGGGTTTTTTAATTGGTGCTCATCAATAAACTCTTTCAAATCATCTGCCATTGCCTCGTAATTCCACACATCGCTGTGCGGCGATAAGCCATGGTTACGTTGATCGATTGCAAAAACATGAAATCCTTTTTCTGAAAAACTTTTAGCGTGTGTGTTCCAGTTATCGCTTTGTCCGAATAAACCGTGCAAGATGATTAGAGGTTGACCATTACCAAATTCGCGGAAGGCTAATTTCATGTTTTTAATTTTCTTAAAATTATTTGAGTTGCCTTAAGTACAACTGAACAGTGTTTTCTAAACCGAAATAAAGCGCATCACTAATTAATGCGTGACCAATTGAAACTTCTAATAAGCCTGGAACATTTTCTTTAAAATATTTTAAATTTTCTAGACTAAGATCGTGTCCGGCATTCACACCAAGACTTAATTCCAGAGCCCTTTGAGCGGCATTGTGAAATAATCCGATAACAATATCTTTTTCAGAATGATATAAACGTGCGTATTCTTCGGTATACAATTCAATGCGATCAGTTCCGGTTTCTTTAGCACCCTCTACCATTTCTAAATTGGCATCTACAAAAATAGAGGTGCGAATTCCGTGCGATTTAAATAATGCAATAGTATCTTTTAAATAATTTGCGTGTAAAAGAGTATCCCAACCGTGATCGCTCGTTATTTGTCCTTGCGTATCAGGCACAAGGGTTACTTGTGCGGGTTTAATTTCTAAAACAAGATCCACAAATTTTTTTTCCTTCGGATTCCCTTCGATATTAAATTCTGTTTTTAATACCGGTTTAAGATCATAAACATCCTTATAAGTAATATGACGTTCATCAGGACGTGGATGCACTGTAATACCTTGAGCTCCAAAGCGCTCGAGGTCAAGCGCGGCTTTTACCAGATTAGGAATATTTCCTCCACGAGCATTACGCAGCGTCGCAATTTTATTAATGTTTACACTTAATTTAGTCATATTTTTTTAAACAAAAATTAAGTTTTGTTTTTACAGGGCAAAGCTAATTAATTTACTACTTTTGGGAAAATAAATGTTAGCAGGCGATTTAATAACAGACGAAATTCCACCGTTAAAGGTAACAGATACTGTTGAGATAGCGTTGGATTGGATGGAACAATTTAAAGTTTCTCATCTTGCTGTTGTAAAAAACAGAGAATTAATTGGTGTTGTTGCAGAAACGGATCTCTTGGATTATGAACGTCCTGATGAGCAAATTAATGTAAGTAAATTACTCTTGTCTCGCCCGGCAATTCACTATTATCAGCATGCTTACGATGTGGTGCGTTTAATGAGTAGTCTTAATCTCACACTTATTCCGGTAATTGATGAAAAAGAATTGTACCAAGGCTGCATCACTTTAAAAGGAATGGTTCAAAATTTAAGCACCATGATGGCTGTTCAGGATCCAGGCGGCCTCATCGTTCTCGAAGTAAATCAAAACGATTATTCGGTTACGCAAATTGGTAACATTATTGAAAGCAACGATACAAAAATTTTAAGTCTTCACGTTTCTTCAGCACCTGATAGTACTAAGATGGAAGTAACCATTAAGGTAAATCGCGAAGATCTTTCAGGAATTCTCCAAACCTTTAACCGCTATAATTATGAGGTAAAGGCAAGTTTTCAAAACCGTGATTTCAATACAGGTTTAGACGACCGTTTAAATGAATTTCTTCATTTTTTAAATATTTAGTCCCATTTTAGCCTTCTTTTTTCGGCCTTATTTCTGTAACATCACTATTTGCACTTTTTTTTGTATTAAAGATCTTTAATTCTTAACTTGAAACTTTTATTTTAAGAACTATGAAAAGATCTCTCTGCGTTTTATCGTTGATGTTAAGTTCCTTTTTTCTATGTGCTGGAACACCTGAAAAAACTACTCAAACTTCTTTGTTTCCTTCACCTTCTCAAAACTTCGATGTTCCGGCATCTTTCAAAACAACTTTTAGTGAAAAAACTGAAGGCAGGTTTGGATTCGAAAAGAATAAAGGACAATGGCCTGAACAGGTGGAATATAAAGCTGACTTAGGATCAGGCAGACGTATTTTCTTTGAGAAAAATAAATTTACTTATGTGGTGTACAATCCAGATGATTTGTACCGTGCTCATGAGAATGAACATGATAAACGTGGAAGTAAGAATGAATTGATAAACATTCATGCCTTTGAAATGGTTTTTGTTAACGCAAATACTTTTGACATTGTTCAAGGCTCGGGGATGACTAATTTTTATTACAATTATTTTTTAGGGAACGACCCTTCAAAATGGGCGAGCGAAGTGCCCGTATTCAGAAATCTCTCTTATTCAAATTTGTATGATGGCATTGATTTAGTTGCTTACCAAAAAGACAATGATTTTAAATACGATTATATTGTTAAACCAGGTGCAGATGTAAAGCATATTCAATTAAAATTTAACGGCGCTAATAAGCTCGAAATAAAAAATAACAACCTTCACATTGTAACATCTGTGGGTGACGTGGTAGAAAGTATTCCGACTGCTTATCAAATTATTGATGGTAAAGAGGTGAAAATTAACTGTGAATATAAATTGGCAAACGATGGAGAAACGGTTTCTTTTTATTTTCCAGAAGGTTACGATTCAAATTATGAACTTATTATTGACCCAATCGTTGTAGCCTCTACTTATTCGGGATCAACGGCAACCACTTACGGTCACTGTGCTACTTATGATGGTTTGGGAAATATTTATTCTGGCGGACGTTGTTTTGCTATTGGTTACCCTGTATCCACAGGTGCTGCACAAGTAACTTTTGGGGGTCAACAAGATATTGCAATAAGCAAACTCAACCCAACAGGAAGTGCACTTATTTATGCAACCTATCTTGGAGGTAGTGCTGAAGATAATCCACATAGCATGTTTGTAAATTCGTCGAATGAATTATACGTTTATGGATCAACCGGCAGTGCCAACTTCCCAACAACAACAGGCGCATACGATGTTACTCACAACGGTTTAAGCGACATGGTTGTGTGTAAGTTAAACCCTACCGGAACAACTCTGTTAGGCTCCACATATATAGGCGGTAGCGCCAATGATGGATTCAATAATGGACTTACTTATAATTATGCCGATGCCTATAGAGGAGAAATTGTACTAAATTCAAATAGCGAAGTATTTATTGTTGGAACAAGTGAGTCGACAAACTTCCCAGCAACAACAGGAGCTTATGACGTTACTCACAATGGAACACAAGATGCTGTGGTATTGAAATTAAACGCCTCCCTCACAACATTGCAGTGGGCCACTTATATAGGCGGGGCTGGGCAGGAAACCGGTTGCAGTATTCGTTTAAATGCCAGTGGCGACGTGTATGTGGTTGGTTTAACGGCGGGGAATGGATTTCCTGCAACTACAGGGGCATACATGACAACCTTTCAAGGAGGGTCGTATGACGGTTTTGTTGCTCGTTTAAACTCTACAGGGAGCACTCTTCTTAGCTCAACCTATGTTGGTACTGGAGGAAAAGATATTGTTTACCTAATCGATATTGATATAAACAATGATATTTATATCTATGGCATTTCTGATGGTACATTTCCTATTGTTGGCTCGGTGTATTTTAATGCGAACAGTATAAATATTCTTGCAAAATTAAATCCTGCACTTAGCACGGTATTGTTTTTTAGTAACCTTGGTAACAACACAAAAAATCCATTTTCTCCAACTGCATTATTGGTAGATCTTTGCGGTAATATTTATATGTCTGGTTGGGGTACAGTTGCTAGTTATCCTACAACAACAAACGCAGCGCAATCTACAACTCTGGCAAGCGGATTCCATATTATGGTTCTTAGTCAGAATGCTAGTTCGTTATTATATGGGTCCTATTATGGCGGTGGTGGAGAACATGTGGATGGCGGAACCAGTCGTTTTGACCCTAATGGATTTGTATATCAAGCTGTTTGTGCATGCGGAACTTTCCCAACTTTGCCAACCGCATTTTCTCAAACAAAACAAGTTTCAGGTTGCGATATCGCTGTGTTTAAAATAGATTTTGAAGTTAATTGTAATCCGTTAATCACGAATACAACCGTTTGCATGGGCAGAACTGCCACCATAAGTATTACCAATGTAAATGGTTTAGTCAATCCAACATTTTCTTTACAGCCGGGAGGCGTTGTTTCCAGTACTCCCTTCTTTACAGTGGCACCATTGGTTACAACAGTTTATACACTATTTATCACTGGAACAAACGGCTTTAGTACAGTGGTAACAAACACGGGTATATCAACCGTGAGTATTGCTCCTGTGCCTCAAATTTCGCCTTCTTTAACGCAAGCGGCTTGTTCAAGTACGTTCAATGCGTTTGATATCGGCCTTACTTTTCTTCCGGCAGGGCCAACACCAACGTATGCTGTGTTTTGGACGCCCATACCGGCAGGAATTACAACGCCAACGCAAACTGGCGCCACCGGTGGAATTGCTCCAGGCGCCTATTTTGTTAAAGTTTTTGCAGCTAACGGCTGTACAAATTCAGCTACGTTTACCATGAATCCTATACCCACCTCGGTAGCGTTTAATCTTACAGGTCCTTTAATTATTGATTGTAATAACCCAACCATAACCGTTAACGCCTCACCTACCACATACTCCTATACCTGGTTTGGTTTAACGGCAACTTACACTGGAAGCTCAGCCTCCTTTATTCAAGGGCAGTCTGGAACATGGACGGTAAATGCAGTTGATTTAACTTCTGGTTGTGGTGGCACTCATACCCTAGCTATTGGTCAAAATATAACCGTATCTACATCAAGCATTAACCCTCCATTTCAAAATATCACCTGTTCAGTTACGTCAGTTATAACCGTAACGGCTGCGGGTAACCCTTCTGTAAATACTTCACATTATTGGATTTCGCCCACAGGTGGAACGCTCACAATGAATAATAACCCGGCTTATTTTCTGCCCGGTACACCTGGCACATATACCCATGTTCTTGTAAATGATGCCAATGGTTGTTCTGTTTCTAAAACATTTACTGTTGCATCCAATTCAGGGTTCCCGACGTTCAGTGTCTCGAGTCCTCAAAATTTTACACTTGGCTGTAGCTCTAAAAGTACAGCAATTATTAATATCGTTAACGCACAAACTACCCCAGTGCCTGGTGGCCCTGTATCCTACACCATATTAGGCCCGCCAACTAATACTATTTATGTTCCTGGGACTTCGTCTACATACACGGTGTCTACGCCAGGCACGTGGACAATAATTACAAAAGACAACACCAATCTATGTGAAAGTAAAGTACAAGTATCCGTTTTACAAAATGTCTTTTCGCCAGCCGTAAGCGCAATCATTCCAGTAACAAGATTAACCTGTTACACACCTAGTATGGTGATTGTAGGTACAAGTACTACTCAAAACACTTCATTCATTTGGAACTTTCCAGGCGTGCCAAATTCTCTTCTGGGAAGCTCACTAACGGTTTTCGGCAACACGCTTCAAACAACAAATACTCTTGTTGCCAATTATACTTTGACTGTAACAGATGATAATAACACTTGCAAAAGCTCTACTATAATTCCGATAGAGCAAAACTTTTTTCCGCCAAAAGTTTTAATAAGTGGTGGAGAGTATATTAGTTGTAATACCTTAAGCGTTACACTTACAAATCAAAGTAGTACTACAATACCACCAGTTTTTGGTATTCCTAATCTTCCTGTTATTGGTTATGTTTGGACAGGGCCTAGCCCACAGGAAGAAAAACAACTTGTTTCAACCTATGTTGGATTTGTGACTGGAACTTACACCATGGTTGCAAAAGATTTGAACAACGGGTGTTTATCTGTGGGGACAAAATCAATTGACGACTTCCGTGATTATCCAGAAATTACCAGAACCGCGATTCCAGACACAATTGATTGTGGTTCAAAAGGTAAAACTATTTCTCCTGATATTATTGGTTCAAATAAAGACCTGGTTTATAATTGGATCGCCGTTCCAGGAGCAACAATAAGTAGTCCGGGCTCAAAAAACTTGATTGTAACTAGTTCAGGACAATACAATATTATAATTACAAACACTGTGAATGGCTGTATAACATCAGGACTTTTAGAAGTTGTTGATGGAACTTTGCAAGCGGGTCTTTCGGCGGACAAAGTTTCAGGATACGCTCCACTAGAGGTGAATTTTACAAACACATCTAACTCGTCAGATTTCTTAACTGGAAAAAATAACATTGCGTCGTATTGGAACTTCGGAAACGGCACCTCGCAATCAGGAATTACACAAATGACTATGGCTCCGGTTCGATATACCCAAGCTGGAAGCTATATAGTAACTTTGTTCGCAAACAAAGGAGATTGCAGAGATTCGGCATCCATAAGGATAACCGTTGATATTCCTTCAGAACTTGTTATACCAAATATTTTCACCCCTAACGGCGATGGTAATAACGACTTGTTTTTCATAAAGGCCAGCAATCTTAATAAAATAGATATGTTGATTGTTGACCGCTGGGGTACTGTTGTTTATGAACTTTCGAGTGAGACTGGTAATATTGAGTGGGATGGGAAAAACCAACAAGGTAAAGAATCTGCTGAAGGTGTTTATTTATACACACTTAAAGCAAACGGCAAAGACGGGCAATCATTTAATAAAAACGGAAGTATTACTTTAATAAGATAAGATTATCAGAAAACTGTTGTGGTGTTGCGGCATCACACAGTTTAAAATCACCAATACGTGTGCGGCAAAGTTTTGTGAGATGTGCGCCACTATTTAAGGCAAGTCCAAAATCACGGGCAATACTTCTGATATATGTACCCTTACTGCATACAATTCTAAAATCTATTTCAGGAAAACGTATTGCCGTAATTTCAAATTCTTTTATTTCTATTTCGCGCGATTTTAATTCAGTTTCTACTCCAGCTCTTGCCAATTCGTAAGCGCGTTTACCATCAACCATCACCGCGCTGAAAAGGGGAGGCACTTGTTGCTGAACTCCAATAAATTTTTTTGCGGTATTTAAAATATCTTCTGAAGAAATATGATCCGTTGGATAGCTATGATCAACCGGTTTTTCAAGATCGTAGCATGGAGTTGTTGCGCCCAATAAAAATGTTCCAGTGTACTCCTTCTCCAAACCCATCAACTCATTAATAGTTTTGGTTTTTTTTCCAGTACAAACAATAAGTAAGCCGGTAGCTAATGGATCTAAAGTACCTGCGTGCCCAATTTTCGGTTTTATTTTTACTCCGTCCACAAGAAATGAAGGGTGATGTTTTATTGCATGTTTGAGTTTATTCACAGCCTGAAAGCTGCTCCAGGTATATGGTTTGTCAATAAGAAGAACTTCGCCTGTGTAAAAATTATAGTCCATGCCTCAGCTCACTTAATAAATACAAGATTTAAAATACTGCTTTAGCAACAGTCTTTGTAGCTTCAGAGGCACCCATCGTGTAAAAGTGTAAACAAGGCACATTGGCTTTTACCAACTCTTTGCTTTGTTGAATGCACCACTCTATTCCAACCTGTTTTATTTGTTTATCGTCTTTACATTTCTCTAATTCCTCATAAAATGGTTGTGGAATATCGATGTGAAAAACCTTTGGAAGCGTGGTGATCTGATTTTTTCCACCAAGAATTTTAAGTCCCGGAATTATTGGAACCGTAATTCCGTTTTTACGACACAGGTCGACAAAATCAAAATACTTTGTATTATCAAAAAACATTTGTGTTACAATGTATTCGGCGCCAGCATCCACTTTAGCTTTTAAGTATTTCAAATCACTAATCATGTTTGGTGCTTCAAAATGCTTTTCAGGATACCCAGCAATACCAATACAAAAATTAGTAGGTGCCGCATTTTTCATTTCTTCATCCAAATAATTCGCCTGATTCATTTCCGAGATTTGTTTAACCAAATCAAGGCCATAAGAATGTCCTCCCGGTTCAGGGACAAAAGCAGGTTCAGTCTTAATACTATCTCCTCTCAGAGCAAGTACATTATCAATTCCTAAAAACTGAAGATCAATTAAAGCATTTTCTGTTTCTTCCTTCGTAAAACCGCCGCAAATAATATGTGGCACTGCTTCAACATTGTACTTATTCATGATAGCAGCACAGATACCAACCGTACCAGGACGTTTACGTATACTTACTTTTTCTAAATACCCGCCTTCGCGTTTTTTGTAAATGTATTCTTCGCGATGATAGGTTACATCTACAAATGCAGGATTAAATTCCATTAATGGATCAATGCCATCAAAAATACTTTGAATACTTCTTCCTTTTAAAGGAGGCAATATTTCTATCGAAAAAAGAGTTTTTTTGCTTTGACTCAGTTTCTGGGTTAGTTTCATAAATGTTTAATTAATGCCACAGAAAAAATTCTGTGTTCTTAGATGATTAAATTACTAATTAACGGAAATAATATTTTTAATTTCTGGAACGGCGCGTTTAATGGTCTCTTCAATGCCCGACTTCATCGTCATATGACTCATATTACAGGTCTTGCAAGCCCCTTTTAACTCGATATGAAGTGTTTGATCCGAAGTAATCTCTACTATTTCAACATTTCCACCATCTGCCTCTAAATACGGGCGAATCGTGTCTAGTGCTTCTTCAACTTTACGGTACAGCGCATCCATCGTTCTTATTCTAAATTTAGCTTTAAAGATACGGCTTATACGGAACTTAACAAAACAGCATGTCAAGAGATAATTATTGGAGGCAAAAAGGCTAATGTTTATACTATTCTTGCGTTTTTCTAAGAGGGATTGCAAATCCAAAATTTGCTTAATGTCTAAAATTTGATGTTCTTTGTTTTCAATGGAAGAAGAAAACTTAATTTTTGGAACACGCGCTGTTATTGAAGCTGTTGAAGCAGGAAAAGACATAGAAAAAATTTACATTCAAAAAGGATTATCGAATGAATTGTATCATCAACTAAGACAAGCTTTACGTGGACAAGCTGTTCCCATTCAGATTGTGCCGGCAGAAAAACTCAAACGAATTACCGACAAAAACCATCAAGGCGTTGTTGCGTATTTAACTGAGATCACCTATTACAATGCCGAAGAATTGTTAGCTGGTGTTTTTGAAAAAGGAAGAATTCCATTAGTGCTTATTTTAGATCGCGTTACAGATGTGCGTAATTTTGGGGCCATTGCACGTGGAGCTGAATGTGCAGGTGTTGATTTTATTATCATTCCAAGTCGTGGTGCTGCTCAAATAAATGGAGACGCCATAAAAACAAGTGCAGGAGCTCTTCACCGCTTAAAAGTGTGTAGAGAAGATAACTTAAAAAACACGCTCGAATTTTTAAAAGAAGGTGGATTACAAATAGTTTCCTGTCACGAAAAAACCGATAATCTTATTTACGACGCCGATTTTACCAAGCCTACAGCAATTATTATGGGAAGCGAAGAAAACGGTATTAGTAACGAATATTTAAAACGGAGCGACATACAAGTTAAAATTCCTATGACAGGAAAAATAGCTTCACTCAATGTTTCTGTAGCTAGCGGTATTGTGCTGTTTGAAGCTGTAAAACAACGTTTGTAAAACAACCCTTAAAATTTTTCAAATAATTTCTTAATCTAGATTATTAGTAATTTCTGCTTGCTATTCTACCTTTACATAAGTGTATTTATTAGAATGCATTAAGTCAGAAAGGAAAAAATATAATGAAAAATTACAGAGCAATTAAATCAAGCATCATGGCGCCAGAAGTGCAAATGGGGCCAACAACTTTACGCCAAGCTTTTCCGGTTGCAGGATTAGAACAAGTAGATCCGTTTATTTTACTACATCATTTCGATTTCACGAAAGGGCCGGGAGAACATGAGTTTAATGTACCTCCGCATCCACACCGTGGCTTCTCACCAATCACCTATATGTATGAAGGTGCTGTTCAACATACCGATTCATTGGGTAACGACAAAGTAATTGGCGACAATGAAGTACAATGGATTAATGCTGGAAGGGGCATCATACATGGAGAAAAAGTAGGAAAAGCTTTCGCAGAAAAAGGTGGTAGGTTTCAAGGAATTCAACTTTGGATTAATACACCTAAACTAAATAAAATGGATCCTCCCTCCTATCAGCCTATTACAAAAGAAGAAATTGTTTTGATGGAAAAGGATGGAGTCGCTTTAAGATTGGTTTCAGGAAGTTACGAAGGTAAAAAAGGTCCTGCTAAATCCGATGTCTTTACTGCCATGTTGCACATGAATGAGGCTTCTAACTATTCGCTAAACTTACCTGCATCAAATAATGTTGCGTTTTATGTATTAGAAGGTCAATTAAGAATAAATGAAGAACGTTTTGCTGCACAGCATCAACTAATCGTCTTTAATAATTCAGAGGGAGAAATTTTATTTGAAGCCAATTCAAATTCTAAATTATTGCTAATGGCGGGAGATCCACTAAACGAACCTTTGGTAACGCATGGACCGTTTGTAATGAATACACAGACAGAAATTCTTGAAGCCATGCGTGATTATCAAAATGGTAAAATGGGATTTTTATACTAGCACTTTGAACATACCGTAAAAATTATTTATGCTACAAACTAAAATTTGCGTTTAAGCTTTAGCAGAAAACTAACAATTTAATTAACCCTTGGTAAATATTCATTTATCAAGGGTTTTTAATATCATAAGATGCTGGAAATTTAAAAATCAATTTATGTTCAGATAATTAATTCGTTTACACAGACAACCGTTTGCCTTATTGTCTTATTTTTGCATTTATAAAATTCGATAGTTGTAATAGGTAAAAAAATAATTCACGTTATATAAATTCTTAGGCAAAGATGAAACTTTATAAAAAAATATTCGAAAATAATAAGAAATGGGTCGCCGAAAAAAAAGAAACGGATAGTGATTATTTTGAACACCTTTCAAAGGGACAAAATCCAGAAATTCTCTATATAGGTTGTAGTGATAGTAGGGTAACGGCCGAAGAAATGACAGGTATTAAACCTGGACAAATGTTTGTTCACAGAAATGTAGCCAACCTTGTGCCCAACAATGATAATAGCTCAGCAGCAGTAGTAGAATATGCGGTGGCACATTTACATGTTAAACACATTGTTGTTTGTGGTCACTACAATTGCGGGGGAATTAAGGCTGCAATGAAAGCTGAAGATCTGGGAATATTAAATCCATGGTTGCGAAATGTAAGAGATGTGTACCGCTTACACAAAAATGAACTCGACGCTCTTACAAATACCGAAGAGCGTTATAAAAAATTAGTGGAACTGAATGTGGAAGAACAATGCATTAATATTATAAAAATGGCTGTCTTACAAAAGCATTATCTCGAAAAAGGATTTCCAACGGTTCACGGCTGGGTGTTTGACTTACATTCAGGCAATTTAATTGATCTTCGAATTGATTTTCTCAAGAAATTAGACGGGATTCGGGAAATTTATGATCTTGGATTAAACACCTAAATCGCTTATTGCTTTTACCTAATTTCAAATAAGTACAGACTAAAAACACTTCCTTAAAAACTTTCTCAACTCTTTATGGGATTGTTTTGGCGACTCCAGAAATCCGAAATGCCCATCGTGTTCTAAATAAAGCACAGTTTTATTTTTAATAAGTTCTGATTGTTCTAATAATTGATCATAAGGTAAAACGTTATCTAATTCTCCTATTACCATCATAATTGGATATTCTACCAATCCTAGAATAAGGTCTCTGCCTGGTCTATCCCGCATGCCATGAAGCGCCGCAATAATACCACGTTGCGAAGTTTCCTTTGCAATTTTTGTCGCAAAACTAATTTCCTCGTGCAGATACTTTAAATTTTTTGTTGCGAACAAATTACGAATGCTCGATTTGGTGTACACCGTTTTGTTTGATCTAACTAACTGAATCGCTCGTAGTCGATCTTTCTTTTTTTCTTCATTATCAGGATACGCTGTGCTGTGAAACAAACACAAACCTTTTAAATTATCGGGGAAAATATCAGCAAACGCCAGTCCAACATACCCTCCCATGCTATGACCAACAATGACGTATTTTTTTACCCGTAATGAATCCATTACAGCCTTTACGCATTTAGCCATAAGCTCCATGCTATGCGCGTAACCAAAACAGGGACTCGCACCATGGCCCGGCAGATCAATAGCCACTACGCGGTAAGATTTAGAAAGATCTTGGGCAAGCCCTTTCCATATTTCATATGAACCCAGGAATCCATGTAAAAGTACTACCACCCGCCCCTTTCCCTGGTCTGAAAAGGTTATTTTCTCTTTTTTATATAAGGCAGTTTTTAGCAAAAATTGCGTGTTATTTCTTAGCCTTAAAGTAAGAAAGAATTTTTTATTTAACGGAGATCTTTTATCAAGAATTACAAGGGATTCAGGATGTTCCCAGAAAAATTGCTCGCTGAGACAGAAAACAGATACCTTATTTAGGGTATGTTTTAGCCGCGCTAGAATCAGTAATTTTATGGTTAAATCAATGTCATGTTATCATTAGCAGATCTTAAAATAGGACAAAAGGCATTCGTAAAATCGTTTACGAATGAGCTTTTGAGCACTAAGTTAATTGAGATGGGCTGCATGCCCGGAGAGGCCATTGCTCTATCAAAAACAGCACCCTTTGGTTGCCCGCTAGCAATTACCATTGCAGGATACGAGTTGAGTTTACGTAGAGAAGAAGCCGCTTCCGTGATGATTGAATTAGTAGCTTAAATCTTTTTGCCCTCCGACACAAAACATACACATTTAAAAATAGCACTTCTTGGTAACCCCAACGCTGGTAAATCAAGCTTGTTTAATGGCCTAACAGGTTTAAAACAAAAAACGGGTAATTACGCCGGTGTTACAGTTGATAGACTAGAAGGTAGTACCTCCTTTTTAATAGCCGAAACAAAATATACACTTTCTGTTATTGATCTTCCGGGCATTTATAGCTTGTTCCCTAAATCAAGCGACGAAGAAATTGCTTGCAAAACTTTACTCGATCCTAAAGAAAAAATCGATGTCGTGGTTATTGTGGCTGATGCTACCAATCTAAAACGCAATTTATTACTGGCTACACAGCTGATCGATCTTAAATTTAAAACAGTGCTTGCGCTCAGCATGATGGATGAGGCCGAAAGTCAAGGTATAAAAATTGATTTGGCTGGTTTGCGAACAACGCTTGGTGTTGACGTGATTCCTATGAACTCACGCAAACAGGTTGGGTTTAAAGAATTGAAAGCCGCTATTGTAACAGCTAAAATAAGCGACAGTTTTTTTTATGACATTAATTCGCCTTTTTTAAATAAAGAAACATCTTACGTACAGCTTGTTAGTTCCAGTCTAGTGGACGGGAAAGGTACTTCTACTTTTGAAAATGCCGATAAAATTTATCGTTTTAATACAATAAATTATCTCGTTGCGCGCTACGTGCAAAGTCCTGAACAATTATCGCGTAAAGCAACCACTTCGAAAATTGACGCTATTACCACGCATCGGGTTTTTGGTTACGTTGTTTTATTGGCGGTTTTATTTTTAGTGTTTCAATTTATCTTTTTTATTTCTGAAGCACCCATGGACTGGATTGAAAGCGCTTTTTTGACTTTTGGAGATTTTGTAAGAAACAGTTTACCGCCAGGACAATTAAACGATCTTTTAGTAAATGGAATTATTGCAGGTATAAGCGGAGTGGTGATGTTTGTTCCGCAAATCGCTTTTCTTTTTTTATTTATTGGTTTTCTCGAAGACTCTGGATACATGGCTCGCGCAAGTTTTATAATGGACAAAGTCATGCGGCGTTTTGGACTAAACGGAAAATCGGTTATTCCTCTTATCAGTGGAACGGCTTGTGCTGTGCCTTCTATAATGGCTACACGCTCTATTTCCAATTTGAAAGAACGCTTAATTACTATTTTTGTTTTACCACTAATAAGTTGTTCTGCTCGCTTACCAGTATACACTTTACTAATAGCAGTGCTTTATCCTGATAGTAAATTTCTTGGTGTCTTCAATTCAAAAGGACTTGTTTTATTTCTATTGTATATGCTGGGCTTTGCGGTTACACTTATTACTGCTTTCTTTTTAAAACGCTTTGTAAAAGTAAAAGAGGCTTCTTTTTTTATTATGGAATTGCCAGTTTACCGTTGGCCTCAGCTTAAAAACATTTTGTTTATGGTTTACAGCAAGGTAAAAGTATTTGTTAGCGAAGCTGGAAAAATTATTTTGGCAATCTCTATTGTATTATGGTTTTTAAGTTCGCATGGCTTTACCGAAACTTATAAAGAATTAGATGCCAAAATAGAAATACTTGAGAGTTCGGCTGCTACTCAAGAAAACAAGGTGGAACTTAAAAAACTAGGGTCGGAAAAATTAGAACATTCGTTTATTGGAAATCTTGGTCATGTGATTGAACCCATAATTAAACCAATGGGCTTTGATTGGAAAATTGGAATTGCACTCATCACATCTTTTGCTGCGCGCGAAGTATTTGTTGGAACAATGGCCACCATTTATCAGAGCGAAGATGAACAAAACACTGAAGGGATTAAACAAAAATTATTAAAAGAGAAAGACGACCAAGGAAATTTAATTTATACTCCTGCCGTGTGCTGGTCGTTACTTTTATTTTATGCTTTTGCCATGCAGTGCATGAGTACAATGGCTGTTGTTAAGCGCGAAACAAAAAGTTGGAAATGGGTGCTCGCACAATTGGCCTTTATGTCCATATTGGCGTATGCTTCCGCCTTTGGGGCGTATCAGCTTTTATCCTAGAAAAACGCTAAGAATTTATTGATAGACATTTTGTTTCATGTAAATTTCTCGGGCTACGTTTTCCGATTTTCTTATTTCTAATTAGGAGTCGACCCAAAAAACAAATGGTACAATAAGTATTCTGAAATTAGACCATATTGTTTTGGAATCGATATTACCATACTTAAGAGTCGGAAACCCCTATTACAATACCTGAAAAAAATAAAATTAAAGAGAGTCTTATCAGGCAACTTCCAATCCCTTAAATACCAAGCGAAAATGATTTTCATCGGGTAGTTTTGAATTTTGGTCGAATTCTTTTGTCAAAAGAATGATCTTTATCTAACATTGCGTGAACCAAAAAATAAAAAAAGAACACCAATTGCATCTTAATTTTAGTTTACTACTAATCAGAAACCCCCAAACCTTTTTAAAAGAATAAGCCAAGATCAAGCAATGCAGCATCTCATTTCGTTTACAATAGTTATGAAAATAAATCAAAACACTATTTGATACGACTTTGTTATAATCATTCCAACTTGTGCAGAAATATTCTAAATACAAAATTAGAGTCGCAATAATTTTTTTGAAATCAAGACATTAAAACTCAAAACATGAAACCCCAGGAATATGATTTAAGAATTGTAAAGGTTATCAAAGCACTTCGCGGAACTTCATTTATAAAGCAGATTAACTTAGCTAACGCGTTGAACATTGACCAATCTACCTATAGCAGAATAGAAAAAGGTGAACTCTCTTTTAGTCCAGGGCAATTAAAAATAGTAGCACAAGCTTTACAAACTTCCCATTTCCAGATTTTAACTTTAGCTGACTGTGATAATATTATTGACTTTAATACAACATCGTACACGCAGACATTAATAAAGTTCATTTTAATGATAACCGAAAAAAGGCAGGATTTAAATTTCACTATGGAAGAATTAGATTTTCTTATATCCAAAATAAAAGAAAAACAGAGTGAAATGGACGTTAGCAGAGTTCTTTTAGAAGGTTAACCCAGTTTGTAATTACAGTATGCAATACTGCATACGAAAGTTTTGTTTTTCTTTTAAATATGCAATCTCGCATTTGAAATCTCTTGACTTCCTTATTTTATAGATACACTTTTGCTCTGTGAAAACTTGTGTGTTTTAATAGGAGAAATAAATTCACATAATGTTTTCATAATTATAATCGGCAAATTATAATATTTACAATGGTAAGCGGCAAACCCAATTTTTTCCTTGTTGGCGCCTATTAGCACTAATTTTTTTAAATGTACTGAATAGTTGTTTTTTTAGACAATTGATTAATTGTAAAAGGTACTATGCTATGTTAATTGAATAAAAATGAGTACCCCACTTACAGTTTAAAAAAACGTCATAGATTTTAATTAAAAAATTCATGAAAAGTAAAAAGAAAACGTATAAACCAAAAGAAGCTCCCGCATAATTTCTTTTCAGTTTAGATGAAAAAAATCATGTTTTAAAAGTTCTAAATCCCTTATTTATAAAAACAAATAAAATGAAACAAACACAATTTTTAGGTAAACCAGTAAAAGCACTCACTATCTTTTTCTGCCTTATTTTTTCTCTAGTTATTTGTGGCGACTTGCATTCTCAAAATGTAGCACCGCCGCACCCAAGTATCACTTTATTAGGTAATACAGGAGTAAACGTAGCCACTACTACAGCGATGACTTCCATTCTTTCTGGTAACGACCCTCGTTGGACAGTTAATAATAGCACTGTTACAGGTGTGCCTGCCGTTATTGCACCAGCACCACCAATTACAAGTACAAATTGTGTTGCTTGGTCACCTAATGGCACTGGTGGGGCCCCGAGCTGGATAACCGCTCCTAATCTTATCTGCTCCGGGGCACTTGCAGGATACTCTTGTTCTCCGACTTTACCACCGCCAGATTTGTATTTTAAACTAACTTTTACCTTAGCACCGAACCCGGTATTGAGCATTAATTGGCAGCTCTTTGCCAGTGATTGGATACATAGCATAACGGTTAATGGTGTTCCAGCTTATACAACAAATATTATTGGCTCTAACTATCCTCTTCTTCAACGTATAAACGCTGTAAGATTTAATTGGTGTACAAATTGGAAAGGCGGTTCAAATGAAATTATTGTGCGGGTAAAGATGATTCCTGGATTAGCACCCGAATGTCGATATGCCGGCTTAAAGGTTGAAGCCGTCGGGCTTTTTAATTATATGGTGTATTCTTCCATTTCAGGACCGACTCTTTTATGTACTCCCACATCAGCACAATATACAGCCGCAACTGCATTATCTGTTGGCATACCAACAAATGTGGCAACTACCTATTCTTGGAGTAAGCCAAGTGGTTGGGGAGGCCCACCATCCACAAATAGCCTGCTTAGTGTTGTTTCTCAAACAATACCTGGCATCGTTTCAGTTGGTATCTTAACTCTTACAAGTCATGGCTACGATTGTATTTCCGCTGCCGGTTATAGTGTCACTGTACCTCCACCATTAACTATTACACCCGTTACCCCAACAGTTTGTACTGGTAAATCGGTTTTACTAACGGTCAGCGGCGCTGTTAACTACACATGGAATGCTCCTGGAGGTGCGCAAATTGCAACTACCAACACGGTTCTAGTATCTCCAACTACAGTAAACAACTTTGTATATACAGCTATTGGAGGGGGTACAGGTTGCGTTTACACAAAAACTGTGCTTGTAAAAAGTTTCCTTACTCCAACAGTCAGTGCTGTCGTCTCACCAACTGCATTATGTCAGGCAGGTAGCGCCAACCTAACTGTTACGGGTAATGGTTGGCATTATTTCATTCTAAATTTCCCGCCAGCCAGTAGTCAGGTTTTCTCTAATACACCAATTTCAATTGGCACAGCTTCTACGACAACATACACTGCTCTCGTCCAAAGTATCCAGGGCTGTACAAATACCGCTTTAACCACTTTAAGCATAATACCAAATCCAACTGTTACATCCGTTGCAAATCCATCGGTAGTATGCTCTGGTGGATCATCTACTCTCACCGCATCAGGCGCTTCTTCATACAACTGGTTAGGTATCGGAAGTGGAAGCTCTATAGTGGTAACACCTACCGCTAGTACAACTTATACAGTAAAAGGATCATCAGGTCCATGTGTAGGGACATCAACAGTTAAAGTGAGTACATTGGCCGCACCTGTTATAACAGTTTCACCACCGGCAATATGTCCTGGTATAACAAATACGTTAACTGCCGGCGGGGCGCTTAACTACACCTGGTATATTGGAAGTCCAGTGCAGACTTTTACAGGTACTCCCACTATAACTTTTAACTCAAGCGTAGCTGTTTCATATACGGTGTTGGGTTCTGGGCCTACAAATTCATGTGTTGCACAATACACAGGTACCGTTCCTCTTGGCTCTCCTATTCCCATAGTCGCACCAGACGTAGTACTTTGCACAAATGCAGGTCTTTGCACTACTGTTGTAGCAACATCCACACTTACATCACCTGTAAGCTATACTTGGCAAACAAGTCCCCCGCTTACTGGTTCTTTGGTAAGTGTTTGTCCTTCTGTTGCCACAGTTTATACGGTTAGTGCTAGTTCATTTTCACTAGGCTGCCCATCAAGTGCAACCATGGCGGTTAGTATTGCTTCAAATTGTTGTGCGCAACCAACCGCTGGTATGATACAGCTGCCAAGCTCGGGAATTGGAGGTACATACGCTAACAATTCGTATGTCTTGAGTAGCGCGATAACACTCACAAGTTCTACCTTTTTTCAAAATGCAGAGGTATGGATTACTGAAGGTGTGTCAATAAAAGTGCCCTCAGGGATGCAACTTGATCTTGACCATACACACCTTTTCGGTTGTGGCATTAAAATGTGGCAAGGAATTATTGTTCAAGATGGTGGCCAGATAACAGCAGTCAACACACGAACATCTAATAGCATGATAGAAGACGCCATAGTTGCCATTGACTTAGATCAAGTTTCAGCGACAAATTCAGGTTCAGTGCCCCCCATAGAAATATCTCGTATAATTTTTAATAGAAATTACATTGGCATTAGAATTAGTAATGCTGCGCCTAACTTAACTACATTGTCTCTTGGCATTAGTGGTTGCGTGTTTTCAAGTAAAACCATGACCTATACTACTTTCCCGTCAACAGTTCTTACCTGGCCAAACAACGACCACACCAACACACCTGGTGCTTTAAGATGGCCAACCGCGAGCGTCGGAGGCCTTGCACCGCCTTATGGTTACTTGAATACTAATTTTGCGCAAGTTAATTTAAAACAACCTTACACCAGCCAACCGGCCCATATAGGCATACAAATTGAAAACTTTGGTGATCCAACTGGTAACACTGTCGCAAGTGGTAGCACAGTCTCTCCCAATGTCGAGTTCGGCTTCACCCAGCCCGCCTTTATCGCAAACGATTTTAATCTGTTTGATGGTATTGGTAATGGTATTGATATTAACGAAGGGAATCTAAGAACAATGTTCAATGTTTTTCAAAACTTACAGTACTACAATACCCCATCGGGCTGGTTTGGTGGCGTAGGTATCAACCATGAAATAAGCGACAGTTCACTTATGAATGCTACTTTAGATTTGCGAACTGGTGGAAATTATTTTTGGGATTGTGTTACGGGTATAAATGCTCATAATGTATTTGAATGCTGGGTTACAGGTTCAACTTTCAGAAGCACGCATTCAGTATTAACAGCAAATTTGCCTTTGCAAACAACTCAGGGAGATGTTGGTGTGAACTATGAATCTAACCGCTTTAATTTTACTGTGTTTAATAGTGAATTTAATAATATAAGAAATGGAATTATTATGCGAACCCCATTAACGACGTATCCTTATAACATTTTTTCGCTTAGCTATGGAATTTATCCTATTGGTTTTGGATTTAATGAAAATTATTTTGGTGCAGAAGTGAATAGCAGTGCACCATACAGCTCTACTTCAGCAAATACAAGCGAGTACATGAATGACGCAATTACATTGGAAACACCAAATCTCACGGGTTGGAATACCGGAAACCCCACCGGCACGGGGTGTTTCATAACAAGTAATAAAATTAACCGAGCCTTTAGAGGTATACGCATAAATGGCATGGAACATTTACCCACCTGGGTATCTACCAACGAAATATTGTTAGAAGACGATGCTACCTATTCCCTGCCTCAATATGGAGTTGCTTTAGAAAATCACAATGGTGCAATGAATGTGTTTATGAACACCGTTACCGCTACACAAATATGGCCTGCGGCAAACGGCACCGTTTCCGCACTTTATTTTTATAATAACCAAGACCCAGGGTATCCAACCCCAGTAGTAGAGTGTAACACCGAAACAGAAACCTACTATGGTTACCATTTCGATGGCTCAAACACTGCAACCGAATGGAAAAACAATACCATGTGCAGTAATTATGCAGGTTTAGCCCTTACGAACAGCGCAGTAATTGGACCTCAAGGTAATCAAAACCAAGCCAATCAAAATATTTGGCTAAATACCCCGTGGTGCGGGAGTAACTGGGGACAAAATACAGCACAAAATCAAACCTATTGCGAAAACAGTACTGCAAGTCTTTCCCCTTTATATGTACAAAATCTACCTAGTACAAATCCTGTTTTGAATACTAGTTTTCCAAATCCATCTGATGCTTATGATATGTCCGGAGCACCACCAAGCATTTTTTTGAATAACAATCCTATACCCGATTGCCCGGCCACTAGTTTTTTTGTTCCACCACCAAGCTGGCGCTTAGCAAATTCTTCAACTATAGCGCCGATCCAAGATGAGCTGGATGAAAATAAATTATCTATTTTCCCAAACCCTACAAATGGGCGCTTAACGATTGTAAGTGAAGGCAGTGCGGAGAATCTTTCGGTGAGCGTTTTTGATTTGGCTGGTAAACAAATACTCGTCAAATCAAATTTGAGTGGTAACGAAAATAGTTTAGATGTTTCGGAACTGGCAGCATCTATCTACATCATTACTATCAGCAGTGATAGCGGTAAAACGATTCATAGAAAACTGGTAAAAACGGATTAAAATTGAAATTGTGCAAACATACTACCTTAATTTGTCGAAGTGACAATAACAAATCTTGAAACCCCTTACCTGAATTTTTCAGGCAAGGGGTTTAATAAAATAAAATCAAAAGCTGAATCGACTACATATTTATTTTCTATTACACGTCAAAACAAGATAAACGGATCATAAAATTACATACATTAGCTTATGAAAATCACAAGAAAAATCTATCTACTTTTAGTGCTGTTCTGCAGCCTATACTCCCCCGCACAGTTAGAATTTAGTAAATGGTATTTCGGGGCAAAAGCTGGACTTGATTTTAGTACCAACCCTCCCACCATACTCACCAGTGGTGTGTTAAATACCGTAGAAGGTTGTGCTACCATATCTGACAATGTAGGAAATTTATTATTTTATACAGATGGAATTAGCGTTTTTAACAGTACCCATTCAGTCATGGCCAACGGTCTAGGTTTATTTGGTCAAGGATCAAGCACTCAGTCAGCTTTAATAGTCAAAAAACCTGGAAGCGACTCGCTATATTATGTTTTTACAGTCTCGTTACAAAATAGTACCAATGGCGCAAATTATTCAATAGTAGATATGAGTCTGGCAGCAGGTTTGGGATCTGTTACTGTGAAAAATTCACATCTTTATGACCCAAGCTGTGAAAGGCAAGTAGCGGTGAGACATTGTAATGGCAAAGATGTTTGGGTGGTAAGCCATCATTATGGGAGCAATGAATTCAGGGCTTATTTGCTTAACAGTAACGGAGTGATTAGTTCTCCTGTAGTTTCCGCTATAGGGGAATCAATGGCGGGTACTGGTTTAATTAGTATCGGGCAACTTAAAGTTTCACCGGATGGCAAAAAGTTGGCCATGGCATCAGCAACAACCTCTATTCCACAAAGTTTAGGTAGTGGCGGGTTTCATTTATTTGATTTTAATGCAGCTAATGGCACGGTATCTAATTCTCTCACGCTTTTAAGTGGCACCAATATTCCCAATAGTGGTGCGTATGGAGTTGAGTTTTCACCCGATGGCTCTAAGTTATATGGTGCGGCTGGACCAATGATTAGCGCAACAGTTACCGGACTTTATCAGTGGGATATTTGCGCTGCAAACAATCAAGCCATCATAGCATCTCAATATTCGATAAATACAAATGGATTATATCTTGGTTCCATTCAACGCGCAATCAATGGCAAACTCTATCTTACAGCTTCTGGTCCTGGCCAGCAATTTAGTTTAAGTGTTATTCACAATCCTAATGCTAGTGGTGTGGCTATGGGTTTTACGTTAAACGGACAAAACGTTGCCCCGAAATTTTGCGCTTTAGGTCTTCCCAATTTCATCAACACTTATACGAGACCCTTACCCACACCATTTACCAACAGCCTTGCCTGCCAAACCAGTTCTTTTTCAGTACCGCCAGTGCCCACTTTTAGCAGCGGTTGCACAAGTACGCCTTACTCGCCAAGCAGTTATGCCTGGGATTTTGGAGAGCCTGCAGCAGGTGCGGCAAACTCATCTACGTTAGGAAATCCTGTGCATACCTATTCAACTACCGGCACGTATACAGTATCACTTATTTTATATGGTGCCTGCACTAACGATACCCTAAAAAAAGTAATTACAATTAGCACACCTGGTCCAACCGTAAATGTGGCGGGTAATTTTGCTTTGTGTAAAGGAGAAAAAAATACGTTTACTGTAAGCGGAGCAAATACTTATTTGTGGAGTACAAACTCCACGGCAAGCACCGTGGCGTTAAACCCCACTGCAACAACACCGTATTCAGTGTCCGGCACCTTAAATGGTTGTACTTTATCAAAAACATTTACTGTTGAGGTGAACCCTTGTTTGGGAATTTCAGCATTTGAAAACAAGGGTGATTTTCGTGTGTTTCCAAATCCTTTTTCTGATCTAGTTTCGGTTGAGGCAATTGCTTCATCTACTTTAATGATCTTTGATTTGAATGGTAAGTTATTACTTCAAAGTAATCTCAACAAAGGGCAGAATCAAATTAACACCTCCGAACTAAAATCAGGCGTATATTTTATTCAAGCACAAAACGCTGAAAGCGTTTGGCGTGGAAGGTTTGTGAAGTTGGAGTGAGATTAAGTTATTATTATAATCGGAAATTCTCACGCGGCCTTGACAATTGTCAAATCGACGACGACTCAAATTAGTTTAAAATAAAGCAAAAGTGTTTCTTTTGGTGGGCTCGGTGGGTTCGGCCTCATAAAATTTTGCGATAGAAATTCAGAGGGTTTTAAAAGGAGTTACAAAAAAGCAAACTAAGACTTAAGCGTTTAGTTGGGTACAAAGGCTTTTTTGGAAAGCTCGTGCGAGGGCGCTACGCTTTTCTGGCCCTTCGCCAGAAAATGATCGTAGCGTCGGCTTAAAACCCTCTGAATTTCCGCAAAAGTTTATGAAGCCTTGAATTTTTGGTTCTTTTTTTTCAAGAAAAAAGAACAAGCAGTATTAGCGGGAGTTTATACCAATTGTATTTATTAAGTCGTCCAAAGGGCTCACTTTACAAATTACAATGGTAATGCAGATATAATAAAATAATGGTTTATGGGAAAAACGAAAATAAAATTTTAATCCAGTTTAAAAGAAGTACTTCCAATAACCACGCCGTCGCAAGCAACCTCAACCATATACTTTCCAGGCACGTATTCCCCTTGCCCTTCGCAATAGGTTACACCGTTAATTTCTACATTCGCATAGTTGAGTGTTTCTTTTCCTGCAAAATAGCCGTTGCTCTTATTAAAAGTGAACTTATAATTATCGTCGTAATTCTTGGCCATCTCCTTGCCGTCAGGGGTCATTATTCTCACATACACGGTCTTTTCTCCTGTTCTTGCGATTTTATTCTCACCCAATGTAAAACTCACTTTTATTTTCTCGACCTTCTTAGCTTTGTTTGTTTCGCTTTCTTTTTTTCCACCTCTTTTGTAGGATACTGGAGTAGCACTTATGTTGAAGCAAGTTAACACGCTTCCCTTCGCGATAGTAGTCTTAAGCTCGTCCTTTTCTTTAATAAGCGTAGTTTGTTTTTCTTTCTCGTAGTCGAGTTGTTTTAAAACTGTTTTCTTCTCCTTGATTAAAGTAACATTTAGCGTGTTTAGTGAATCTATTGTTCGCACATACCCTTGCATGATGCTTCGCAAAGTTTCCGTTTCTTTTCTTAACTGTGAAATAACATAAGCGTCTCCTTTATGCTTATCGGCTTGTTTAATCAACTCTTCAATTCGAACTCGTTTCTCTTCTATTTCACTTTGTAAAATTTTATCGCTTACTTGAAGTCCCTCAAAATCTTTTTGCAGAACGAGTAAATCTGCTTTTACATTATCGCGTTCAATAATCACTTGTTCCGTCACTATTTTCTCCTTGATAATTTCATTTTTACCCGTTTTCCATAACCAAATGGTGACAGCATTACTCGCCATTAAAAGGATAATTACCGACCATAAAATAATAATACCGCCTCTCTTTCGCGATTTTTCCTTTTCTTCATTCATGCGTCAAAATTAACATACAAAAGCAGTACTTTCGTATTAAATCTATGGCACTTATTAACGATTTCTTGTCATTAATTTATCCCCGCCACTGCGAGGCGTGTTCCAACAATTTATTTGCACATGAGGTGTTTCTTTGCAATTACTGCAAACTAAATTTATCAAAGAGTAATTATCATAAATACGAAGATTCTGAATTGGCGCGAACCTTTAGTGGCCGCGTGCCCATGCATACAGCTGCCTCTTTCTATTTGTACGAAAAAAGTGGGAAAATTCAAAAACTCCTTCACGCTATTAAATATCAGGAGCAAAAGGAATTGGCAGAATATTTAGGTGAACTTTATGGTAAAGAATTAGCAAAAGATAACAGTTTTAACACGGTTGATTCAATCATCCCTATTCCACTTCATAAAAATAAATTGAAAGCAAGGGGATTTAATCAGAGTGAGTGGTTCGCAAAAGGCTTAGCAAAAAGTCTCAATAAAACCCTGGATGTTAATTCGCTTGTAAGAGTTGTGGATACTGCCACGCAAACCAAAAAACGAAAATTTCAGCGGTGGGAAAACGTAGAAGGGATTTTTAAACTTGATACTGAAATTTTACCTGCAAACAAACACGTATTACTGGTAGATGATGTGGTTACAACAGGTGCTACTATTGAAGCTTGTTGGCAAGCTCTCAAACATGTTCCAGGAATAAAAGTGTCTTTAGCGAGTATTGCTTTTGCGCCAAAAGGGTAAACGGAACTTATAAAGAAAGAAATCTTTTTTTATCCTCCATGTTTATTAATTCACAAGTCTTGACTCTTCCAATTATTTTTCTACGGCGCTTCGCAATAAAATCATAAACAACATTTCTTAAAAACGGCGGGATAATTACAAAAATGCTTAACAGCGGCCAAAGACCATTCATGTATTGCGTCATTCGCAAAGCAGCACATGATTTTATGAAAGCTGAATGATCTCGAATTAAAATAATACTGTCAATCTTTTCATCTATTTCAAAATATGCTTTTAATGCCTTTCCTATTTCAGATTCAAGCGGCGCAAAGTGCATTTTCTTACTTGGTTTTTCTCTATTTAAAAAGAATTGTACAGACTTATTGCAAAAACCACATTCCCCGTCGAAAAGTAAAATTGGTTGGTGTTTCAATGCTTCTTGTAATGCGTTAGTCATATGATTTATTAAGGTCTTGCGAATATAAAATAAGGATCTGCACTCAATTCGTAACGTTTCTTTAATACACTAAAGGTAGTAAGATCTACAAAACTAACGAAGCCATTTCTGCCTCCGCACTGACTTGTATGGTGAGGTAATGGGCCGCTGGTTGAAACATTTCGCGATAAAACATAAAGAATCTTTTTTATTTCATCCACAGCAATGCCATGAGGCTGAAAGCCGCATTGAATGTTTTTTGTAGCATATCCCTCTGCATCAATACGCGTAATGACTCCTGTAAAATTTGGAAAACTAACATTGTCCTCGGTGCAGGTAACAAAATACTGTTGGAAAGATTTAGAGTAAACTATTTCCTGAGGCATTTTCCCTGTTGGAATAATCGTTATTTGCCCGGTAGTAAGATTCAAGATTCGAACCTCGTTAGATTCCTGACAGGTGATAAAAAGGGATTTTTTATCCTCAGATAGAAGCAGGTCGTGCGGCTTGATAGAAGAATTAGAAGAAGAACTATTATCCAGAAAAATTTTGTTCGCATCAGTAAATGTTGTATCAAGAACGGTAATATAATTATTCTCTTGAGCTCCAACGTAAACCTTGTCTTCTTCCGCGTTTAAAGCAATACCATGCGGACTGGAAAGCACACCTGAATAAGCAATTAATTTCATTTTTTCAAGATCAACAGCAGAAACTCTGCCACTAGGATTATAGGAGGCGCAGTAAGCACGTTTACCGTCTTTGCTAATTATAAAGGTATTCCAGTCCAAATTATTTTCTGGTCCCGACCCGGCTGCA
Source organism: Aurantibacillus circumpalustris (assembly GCF_029625215.1). Classification (GTDB taxonomy): domain Bacteria; phylum Bacteroidota; class Bacteroidia; order B-17B0; family Aurantibacillaceae; genus Aurantibacillus; species Aurantibacillus circumpalustris. The sequence goes on along the minus strand of NZ_CP121197.1, from coordinate 1,416,132 downwards.
AGTGGCGTTAATGGAATGTCTCCCACGTAACTATCGTCACTGCAACGGTATTTTTGCATAATATTATTATTCACAAAAAGCACGTACCAATAATTCCCATCTTCTGAAACCCTTACCTGATGAGGACTTTCAATGCCGGGTTTGTTACCAACTTCTATAAAACGCATTGGCAGTTGAGTTTCAGCATCAAAAACTGTCACTACATCGCAGCCTTGATTCACAGCATAAAACTTTTTTCTCTTTGGGTTATCTGCCCATTTAATATTCCCATTCATATCGGGTGCGCCATTATTAATCCAATCCTTTATTGTTTTTACATCCTTATAAGAAAGTGCAATGCCGTTGAGTGGCATAACTGGGGTGTTTTGAATTCCTAAATCAGGATAGGTATTAATAAAATAACAGAGAGAGGAGAATTGACTGCTATATGGAACTACCGGAGAACCGTTAGAAGAACCTAAAAACATTTTTTCCCAGCTTTCTAGATTAAAATCACTTGCAGCAAGATAACTTTCCGAATTATGACAACCAGTTACAGCGCAACTGCTCGCCATAATATTTCCAATCTCCCGCGGGTAGTTCCCAAAGTTTGTGTAGTCCTTTTTTCCAATATCTTTTGTACAAGAAAAAAAAACTAAAAGAGAAGAAACAAGTATGTAGACAAAGGTTTTCTTCAATTAATCTTTAAGGATTTTTTTAGTAATGCGCTCTGTTTGAAAATTTGAGGTAATAAGAATAGTAATAAAATAAACCCCGTTGTCTACATTGGATAAATCAAACGTTTCAGAAGTAGCGTTAAGCGAGGAGTTTATTATTTCCTTTCCAAGAACATCATGAATAAGAAGTGTTCCTTTTTGAAAATTCACTACATCCATATTTATTGTCACCTTGCCTTTTGTAGGATTTGGGAAAAAAGAAATTTTAGAAGTCAAACTATTTGTATTTAATTCATCAACACCAATGGTAAGCGCTTTTGATGAAAAGAAATTTAATCCCCCGCCGCTATTTCCAATAATAAGATCACGTTTGGCATCACCGTTCACGTCTTCGTAGCAAACAGTTGACTGACTTCCTTCATTAAATCCATTTACATTTTTCGTAATAAGGGTAAAAGAATTTGTGACTATACTTGGCACTATGTATTGTGCTATTGATCCGCTAAAAGATCCAACCAGCAAATTGGTAACTCCATTTTCTTTGTAAAAAAAAGGTGTAGCATAGCCCTCATAGCCAAACACATTTGGATCGCCCTTTACATCTACACCTCCCAAACTACTTGTAACGAGCGAAAAAGAAGGCACTGAAGAAGTTCCTACATTTCGGTACCAGGCAATTTTACCGTTTTGCATTCCTATTAATAAATCAAGATGGGAATCGTTATCCAAATCAAATAATTGAGGGGCTGCCGCGGAAGAAGGAGTAGTAATTAAAAAAGGATTTTCATGAAATATGGAAAAATTACAAGGGTTATTTGTACCAGCCGTATTTTCCAGCCAATGTACTTGTCCGCTTGAAGTACCAATAATTATATCAACATCCCCATCCGAATCTATGTCTCCAACCGTAGGAACTGCATTATTCAAATGCAAATTATTATTGAGTACAATAGTGCTTAGGCTGGCGTAATCACGTGTAATGAGTGAATAGGTAGGTTGACTTGTTGTTCCAATATTTTTATACAAGGTAAGTTTACTGTTTAACGAACTTCCATTGTAATAACCATAGTTTCCAATAAGGAGATCTTTTTTTCCGTCAGAATCACAATCAAAAACAACCGGGAAAGAATTTTGGCCAACCTCAATCATTTCATCTTGCAAAAAATTATTTTTTTCGAATTGAAAATTAACGGTGTTTGTAAGGCTCGTGTTTTTATATAACCAAACACTTTTATAGTTTTCGGTGCCATAAGAATTTGGTGTTACAATAAGATCTTTTTTATTATCGGCGTTCACATCGACGTAGTAAGCACACGGAAAACTATTCATTTTAGCAACAGTGGTGCTGTTTTTATTTGGATAGTTAGGATATAGTTTTGTACTGTCGGTAAAATCTGCAAGCGTTGCAACGCCAGTGTTGTGAACGTACTCTATCGTATTACAGGAAATATCACCCATTATAAGATCAATGTCATTATCACCATCGCTATCCAAACAAGCTAAACATGAACCTGCATGATAGGTTTTTGATTGTGAAAGTAACTCATCTATGTTTTTGTTTCTATTCGATCCACATGCATTAAAGTTTACCGCGCAATTACTTTCGCTTAACTTACCCCAGCAATTATCAGTGTTTTCAAAGACTAAACTATCACAACCGAAATTTTTTTCTACCGACATATTTTTATGGAGCTCAATAAAAATTCCTTGCGGGGCAAAGGTGAGAATGTCGAGATCACCATCATTATCAATATCAACAATGCCTGGCACTCCAATCGAACTAGCGTATAAATTACTTACTAGTGGATTTCCACCAGGATTGTAATCTGTATAAATTAAAGGTTTAACTAACTGAAAACTAAGAACGCCATTGGAGGTAGTATTTTTATAAACTTTAATGCCAGAATTAGTAGAACAAAAAAGATCTTCCTTACCATCACAATTATAATCTTTAAAAACCGCCCAATTGGCAACCTGAGGAAATAAATAGCTTAAATACCAATTCTCCTTGTATTTAATTTCGCCCACATTGCCGGAATGAATAAAACACCTAAAACGTCCAACACCATAAGGATTTAATCGATCAAAAGCTACAATGTCTTTTTTTCCATCGCCATTCAAATCTATATTCGAAACATTTGCAAAATTAAGACCATTTGCCCAAGGCATTTTTAAAACATAAGCGTTTTCAATTACGGTTATGGTGTCACGATCTAAAGCTAATTGCGCAGTAGACACTTTAAAAAAAATGAGAGAAAAAAAGACTAATCTGAGTTTAGACATCATGTACAAAAATATGCAAATTAAGGGCCAAAAACTACGTTTGCTTTGCCAATTAAAAGGTTAATTAATCCAAATATAAAAGTCATACGAGGCTGACTATATTTTTAGTACCTTAAAACTTGATTTCGACTCCGTGAAAAAACTCATTAACATAGTTCTATTTCTGTTATTTAGTTACAATGGATTTTCTTTTCACATTGTTGGAGGGGAATTGATTTACAATGATCTTGGGAATGGAAAATATCAAATTATCCTTAAAATATACCGAGACTGCGCTGCTGCCAATGCGAGCGGGTTTGACGGAATAGAACCTGCAGGGCCAGCGTATTTAACTGTTTACGATGCCTCTAATACCTTTATTGGCATTTATGACATTGGCGCACCAGTTATAACTCCAGTACCACCTGCATTTAATAACCCGTGCATTTTAGCGCCAAATACAATCTGTATTGAAGAAGGGGTATATACCGACACGCTAGATTTACCTCCAAAATTAGGCGGGTACACATTAGTCTACCAGCGTTGTTGCAGAAATTCTATTATCGAGAACCTTTCAAACCCTGATGGACAAGGAGCTACCTACTTTGCTAGAATTCCTGGACCAGAAGATGCTGTGATAAATAGTTCTCCACGCTTTTCAAAATTTCCTCCAATTTATATTTGCCGCAGTGTGCCCTTAAAATTTGATCATTCAGCTATTGATCCTGATGGCGACCAACTTGTTTATTCTCTTTGTGCTCCCTATGCCGGACTTGATGCGTGCTGCGCTTCTATCGGCCAGCAAGCGCCACCAACAGGCGGCACGTGTGTCTCACCGCCCGCCTCATGTCCCACAGAAGCAACTCCTCCTCCATATACAAATGTATTTTATATTGCCCCTTATAGCGGAACATATCCTATTGACGGGAACCCCGCATTTGCAATCAATCCAGTAACTGGTGAGTTATCAGGCACACCCACACTTACAGGGCAATATGTTGTAGGGATTCGTGTAGAAGAATATCGTAATAATAAATTGCTGAATTCGCATTTGAGAGATTTTCAGTTTACTGTAATTGGCTGCACAGTAAATGTACTAAGCGTTGTAGCCGATCAGAAGCAACAGTGCCAGGGCCAAACAATTGCTTTTACCAATCAAAGTATTAATAATTCTTCTACACCCATATATCATTGGGACTTTGGCGTGCCAAGTATAGCTTCAGACACTTCCAATATATTAAATCCCACATACATGTATCAGGACACCGGAATCTATATGCTTACGCTCATTACTAATCCGGGCAAACCTTGTACCGATACTTTAAAAAAGCCGGTTTATGTTTATCCGCCGCTAAAAATAAATTTTGATAAACTTGAAAGGCAATGTTTCAAAAACAACGCATTTAATTTTAACGTTGGCGGAGATTATTTACCTCAAACAACTTATGAATGGGATTTTTCAGCGCAAGCCACTCCTTCAACATCTATTCTAAAAAACCCTGTGGGTATTCATTATACTGAAGGTGGTTTATTTTATGTGGCATTAAGAGCCAAACAATTTGCATGCAGAGACACATTTACAGATAGTATAAGAGTTATTGGCCGACCACATGCAAAAATTAATAATATTCAAAATGGACTTTGTGACCCTGCGCGCATCTCTTTTAGTAACGGCAGCAGTAGCGATCTTCCCGTCCGTTATTTTTGGAATTTAGGGAATAGCAAAACCACTACTTCGTTTGAACCCACACATGTATTTACTCCAGCAGGAACATACACAGTTAGTTTAACAGTAGAAACCACCGAGTTATGCAAGGACACCTCCATTGCTATTCTTACAAACATTGTAGTTAATCCAAAACCCTTAGCCATTTTTACAATTAGTCCACGTGAAACAAGTATTTTTGAGCCAGATATTTCAATTAATACCAACATAACTGATGGAGGCTTTAGCACGTGTACATTTAGTTTTGGTGACGGTTATACCTCAAACAACAAATTAAATTTGCACACCTATACCGATTTTGGCACATACACCGTCGTCGAAATAATTAAGAATACCTTTGGGTGTTCTGACACTATGACTGATGTCGTTAAAATTTTACCAGAATTTCGTTTTTGGATTCCGAATTCATTTACACCTGATGATAATGGACAAAATGATGTTTTTAAACCCAGCGTTATTGGTATTCAGCAATACCAATTTGAATTATTTAACCGTTGGGGGCAGCGTATTTTTCTAAGCAAAAATCCTGAAGATGGATGGAATGGCTATTACAAAGGGCTAGAGAGTCCTCAAGGGATTTATATTTGGAAAATAAGTTTTAAAAATCTTGTAAGCGAAAAAACAGAAAGTCATGTAGGTCATGTTACACTACTCAGAAATCCCTAAAATAAATCCTACCTTACACGCAAAAAACAAGCCCTTTTTGCAAAAACTCATTGCATATTTTTTTTCGGATTACCACTTAAAACCACAAATCGTTTGGTTTAAAAAGCTTCTGTATTGTTATCTTATTATAGAGTGTGCTTATTTTCTTTTATACTACGATTTGCTTTTAGGTGAAAATTCAATAGTAATGGTAAGCCCAAAAAGTATTGGACTGTTTAAAACAATTCCTTTTATACTTTACAATTCGTTATCGCCTAACTTAAGCTTAACATTTGTAATGCTCACTTTAGGAATTTCTTTGTTCGGTCTTTTTAATTTACGTTTCTATTTTATTCTTGACTTTTTACTCTATTTTCTAGTTATAAATATTCATAACAGGGTTTATCCCACCCTCACAGGAGGCGATAACTTATTAAGTCAGTTACTTATTTTCAACTGTTTTTTAGTAACGAATTTCACTAACAACCTTTTATGGAAGGATCAGTTGAAAATATGTTTTCACAATTTCTCACTTTTAGCCATTGTTATTCAGGTTTCACTTTTATACTTTTTATCAGCCTTAGCTAAATTAAATGATCCAGCATGGTTTGCAGGAACAGCTATTTCAGGAGTTGCGCAAATACAGTATTTTTCTATGTATTCATTTTTTACCTATTCGGAAAACTTAAGGCCTGTTTTTTTTGTTTTGAATTATGTAGTCTTGTTTTACCAATTATTCTTTCCAATTTTAATTTGGATTAAAAAAGTAAAAAAACCGTTTTTGATATTTGGGGTTTTAATGCATCTTTATATAGCTTTCGTAATGGGCCTTGTAGGCTTTGGTTTTATAATGATTCTGGCCTATGTGTTTTTTTGGCCAATGAAAGAGCCTCTTAAATCCTAAACAGACAGTTGAAAAAACAACTGTCTGCGATTCAAGTGTTTGTAGGCATTTCAAAACCAAAGATATATTAGGAAATGCTAACAAACACTAAATCGGGATTACTCGCAATAAGGCAGCCAGTTCGTCTTTTTCAAATACTTCTGCTTCCTAATTACGTTTAAATAAAAAGTTTTATCTTTGTGGCATGTTTACAAATGACCAATTAAAAGACTTGAATGATCGCAGTATCGCGTTGAGGGGGTTTCTTTGACTACGATAGAAAGAAACACGATCTAGAGTTATTAGAAGAAAAAACCCTTGATCCCGATTTTTGGACAGATTCTAAAAAAGCGGAAAAAATCTTAAACGAAGTAAAGCAGGTAAAAAGCTGGACAGCATCCTACGACGCGTTATCGCGACAAGTAGATGACCTCAACACACTGTACGAATTCTTTAAAAGTGGTGATGCTACTGAAGAAGAAACTGAAACGGAATTTAATGCTGCAATAAAAAAACTCGAGGAAATCGAATTTAAGAACATGCTTCGGGGCGAAGAAGACAGTCTAAACTGTATTCTGCAAATAAACGCCGGCGCGGGTGGCACTGAAAGTTGCGACTGGGCCAGTATGCTTATGCGTATGTATTTGATGTGGGCCGATCAAAAAGGATTTAAAGTAAAAGAGCTGGATTATAACGGTGGTGACGTTGCCGGAATAAAATCAGTTTCGTTGGAAATTGAAGGTGAGTTTGCTTACGGCTTTTTAAAAGGTGAAAATGGTGTTCATCGTTTAGTGCGTATCAGTCCTTTTGATTCAAATGCAAAACGACATACCAGTTTTGCTTCCGTATATGTGTATCCTGTAGTGGACGATACTATTGAGATCGATATAAAACCAGCTGACATTGAAATATCTACTTCACGCAGTGGCGGTGCTGGAGGACAAAACGTTAATAAAGTTGAAAGTAAAGTTCAATTAACCCATAAACCCACAGGCATTGTTGTTGTGTGTCAGGTTGAGCGCTCCCAACTTGGAAATAGAGCTATGGCTATGCAAATGCTACGTTCACAGCTTTACGAACTCGAAATGCGTAAGCGCAACGAAGCAAAAAATGCTGTGGAAGAAGGAAAAATGAAAATTGAATGGGGTTCTCAAATTAGAAGTTACGTTCTCCATCCTTATAAAATGGTTAACGACCATCGCACGGAATTAAAAATTACGGATGCCGAAGGTGTATTAGATGGAGACTTAGATGAGTTCATTAAAGCTTATCTAATGGCGCTTGGTGGCAAAACACCGGTACACTAGAATATAAATCTACGAATACAAATTATGATGCATCAACCGGTAAGAGCAAAAAAACACTTAGGTCAACATTTTTTAAACGACGAAAACATCGCTAAAAATATTGTTGAGGCTTTGTTGGAAAAAGACAAATCAACGCCAATCATTGAAGTTGGTCCGGGTACTGGAGTATTAACACAACATATGATCACAGACATTGATAAGTTTTTTGCTTTGGATGTGGATACAGAATCGGTTGCTTTTTTAAAAGAAAAATATCCCTCTCAAAAAGAAAAGGTAATGATTTCTGATTTTTTAGAAACAGACCTTATAAAATTAGCCGGCAATAAATTTAATGTGATTGGAAATTTTCCATATAATATTTCTAGTCAAATTATGTTTAAAGTTTTAGAACATAAAAATGAAGTAGACTATGCTGTGGGTATGTTTCAAAAGGAAGTGGCCATGCGCCTTGCCGAGAAACCCGGATCAAAAGTGTATGGTATTCTAAGTGTATTGTTACAAGCTTACTACGACATTGAATACCTTTTCACAGTAAATGAGAATGCATTTACACCGCCACCAAAAGTAAAAAGTGCTGTTATTCGTTTAACAAGAAATTCTGTTCAAAAATTAGATTGTGATGAAGTGTTATTTAAAAAAGTAGTAAAGACAGCCTTTAATCAACGACGAAAAACCATTCGAAATTCTATTCGTATTTTATTTAATAATAATGAAATTCGTTATCCACTTTTAGACAAACGTCCCGAACAACTCTCTGTTGCTCAGTTTGTAGAACTCACCAAATTTGTAGAAGAAAATAGTTAGACTTTTATTCTAATCTAAGGCCTGCTGCCATTTCCAAGCACTTAGCATCATGTCATCCAAAGTATATTCTGCCTGCCATTTCAATTCTGTTTTAACCAAAGTGTTATCAGCATAGACAGCAATCACGTCACCGGGACGACGCGCTCCAATTTTATAATTTAATTTAATGCCCGACACTTTTTCAAAAGACTTAATTGCTTCCAAAACACTTACACCATTGCCAGTGCCAAGATTGAATAATGAAATTTGCTTTCTATTCCTTCCTTCAATAAGAAAATTGATTGCTTTTACATGCGCATCGGCCACATCACTTACGTGTATATAATCTCTAATACACGAACCGTCCCGTGTGTCATAATCATTTCCAAAAACAGTTAAAGCGTTTTTGCCAACAGCAGTTTGTGTGATTATTGGTACTAAATTATTTGGTTTGGTTATTGGGAACTCTCCTATTTTGCCAGTAATGTGGGCTCCAACTGGATTAAAATAGCGAAGAACTACTGTTTTAAAATTCGGCCTGGCTTCACAGAAAAATCCAATAATCTCTTCACCAATTTGTTTCGTGTGAGCGTAAGGGCTTTCTGCCCTTTTCAAAGGTGTTTGTTCCGTAACAGGAAGTTCATCCGCATTGCCATACACAGAACATGACGAAGAAAAAATAAAATTATCAATTGCTTTTTCCTGTGCGAATTTTAGAATGTTTTGAAGCGAACTATTGTTATTTTGGTAATATAAGATTGGATTAGTAACCGAGTCTGGTACCGATTTAAAAGCTGCAAAATGAATTATTCCGACTATATCGGTAAACAAAGAAAGCTTAGAAAAAAGTTCCTTTTCATTACAAAGATCAACATCGACTGTTTCAAATGGCCTGCTGGTAACAGTCTTAATTTTTTCGTAAGCTAATGGGCTCGAATTTGAAAAGTTATCTACAGAAACTATTCTATAATTGCTTTTGTTTAATAATTCAATAATTGTATGTGAGCCAATGTATCCTGCTCCTCCCGTAACTATAACACTTCCCATGAAAAACAAAGGTAAATAAAATTTTGGCAATCGTTAAAAAATAGATAAATTTATTCCTACAAAATTCTTAATAGATCCATTTATGTTGGTTTCTGGCGATAACCGAAGAAGTAACTTTAGGACTGACTTATGACATTATTTAGAAATTCTGTGTTTAAAATATTGTATTGGTTTAAAATTGGGAATTACCTCCTTTACCGGAACAAAAAAAAATCAAAAGTACCCGTAATTGTTTTTCATAAAATTATTCCAGAATATGACAGTGTTTGGCCAGGAATTCACCCAAGGCTATTCGAAGAAATGATCTTATTGCTTAAAAAACATTATAGCATTTTACCCTTACATTATTTACATACTCAACCAGAAATGGACTTTACAAATGCGTGCTTCATCACATTTGATGACGGATATACGAACTATCTCGACTACGCCTATCCAGTTCTTAAAAAACATAATGCACACTCAACTCTTTTTGTATTGCCATTTAATATTTCTAACAATGGTCACATATGGACATCAACCGTCATTTTTTTTATTAAACATTATAGTTTTAGTGACATAAAAGATTTTTTTCTTCAACATAACCAAGATATCGATTATTCTAAAACCCCTAACGACTTTAGCTTGAATCTTGCGATTACAAAGCATCTTTGTTTATTACACCATTTAGAACGTCAGAAAATAGTTAGTGCTTTGTTAGAAAAGTTCGAAAATGATAACAGAGTTATAAGTAAGGAATTATTAAGTTTTGAGGAATTGAAAAAGCTAGACGAAAAACATGTAACTATTGCGTCACATAGCCTCACCCATCCAAGTTTTATTCAGGAAACAGATTTGGAATTTATTGAATTTGAAATTGCCGAATCGAAGAATATTATTGAAGAAAAATTAAATATTAAAGTGTCTTCTTTTGCATTTCCTTTTGCAAGGGTTAATGAATTATCACTTAAAGTTGTTAAAAAACACTACGCGATGTGCTTCACTAAAATCAATGAATTAGTAAGTCTATCGAAGTTAAAAGAAGACCGCAATTATTTATATGAACTTCCACGGTTCAATATCCATCAAGGGAGCGCTGAGGAACTTTTTTTATTAATAAATGGCTTTCATAAGATGATTAAACCTAAGCCTTCTTTGCAGTAGCAAAAATCCATTCTTCTAATTGCGAATCATCTTTCTTTTCACCTGACTTCAGATAATAATCTATTTCAACAAAGCCATTATCACTCAATTGTCTTCGTAAAAAAGCAGGGGATGTATAAAATGTCATTAGTTCATAATTATGAGCTGAATCATTAATAATTGCGTAATCCTTATGGTATACCGTGTGTGTTTTTTGTCTTTGTTTTTTAATCAAATACGGTACTAGTTTTAAAAAAGTTTTAATATTTATGCTGAAGGAATTATTTTTATTCCGCCATGGATTAATATTAAAACTAAAATGATTTTTATTATGCGTGGAGAAGAAAAATAATCCCTTCGGCTTCAAAACACGGTACATCTCTGAAAAGATTTTTTTTCGATTATCCAAATCTACATAATCCATGCCATTGAAAGAAAAGTTAACAAAATCAAATGTTTGATCTTGAAAGGCAGACATATCAGATGCGTCGATAGTATAATACTCGAATTCAGGATAATGCTCCTTTAGTTTTTCAATAAATTTCTCTGAATAATCGATTCCTGTATAGTGCTTACAGATGTTTGCTAGATACTTGGTTGTGCGTCCGCCACCTACTCCAACATCTAAAAAGTTGCCTGATTGCAGCAAATTTTTATATTCGGCAAAGATTTTTTTTTCGATCGGCCAAATTTCTTCCAATTGACCATACCAATCAATCACTTTTTTATCAGAATATACCTTCTTGTTTTTATCCATCAGCTGCCGATCATTTTTTTTAAAAATCGTAATGTTGGGTTTAAATAGACCACTCCAGTATACTCTTTAATTTTAAAATTTGTGAACTGCTCTTTAAATTTATTTACATTGAGTAAAGCTTTATCTGTTTGGCCCGAATACCAGCCGCAGAAATCATAGTACTTTACGCCTGAGTTTCTAAATTCTAGTATATCTAACCAATGTAATGCACGATGTGCCCTACCAATGTGAGTAGCATTGAACTCCGCGTTTTTTGGAGTAAAAGAACTAATATTAACTGCCCTTTCACTCGTAACTCTATAAAAATTTACACAAAGAAACTTATCCTTTTGACGAATAAATGAGACGGCAAGAATGCCATATTTATTGTACGTTTTCAATCTATAACTTTCAGCACTTCTAATTTTCTTCTCCTTGGCAAATTGATTAAATAATTGAATGAATGCACTTAGTTCTTTACCCGTGAGGTTAAACAGAATTTTATGCTCGAAGTTCTGATTTTTTAAAAACGAACTTATTTCTGTAAGCGTTCTATGATAAATTCCTTCTTTTATTTTTTCTATAGATTGAGACAGGTCTATTAACAAGGTGTAAAACTCGTTCAACGCATTGTTAATATTGACAGGACACTGTATGCAATAATTGATGGAAGCGTTGATTTTTATTTTTTCGGTGAGAAAATACTCATCAACACTAAAAATAAACCTTTTGTATTTAATATGTTGCAGGTCTTTTATCAGGATTTTGCGGTTAATTTTTTATATATAGCAACATATTTGGCAATGGCCATACTCGTGTCAAAGTGATTTAACGCAATGCTTCTGTAATGATCAGGATCTGCTGAAAGAGAAAGATAGCTTTGACAAGCGGAACGATAATCAGGCGTCGAAAAACCCTCCACCAATACACCGCCCTTATTTGTATTAAAATAAAGGTCATTATCCCCTATACCTGAGTTTGTAATTATTGGAAGTCCCATAGCCCAACATTCTGCCATTTTTGTTGGTGAAGATGCAATTTTAGAATAAGCAGGTTTAATAAAAAAGATTGCTGCCTTTGCAATAGATAGGTATGCTGGCACATCCTTGTATGAAGCGCTCGCAGAAATAATTATTTTTCTTTGTTCTAAAGTGTAATTAGTTAGAATTTTATCCAATTCCTCTGCATCTTTTGTAAGGATAAGGAGTTTAAGATTCGGAATTAACTGTTTCCAAATAAGAATACAATCGATCATCTCTTTTGTGTAATACCAGGTTCCAATTGAGCCTGTGTATATGAGAACATGATCATTGGACGACACATCGACTAGAGAATCCACCGGTTTAACTGCTTTTCGACTAAACTTGTCTGTATTTGTACAACATGGTATTATTGTAGTCCTTTCGTCCAAATTGTTTTTCGGAAATTGGGCGTTTAACTCTTTTAGCCCTGCATGTGTGAGCGAAATGACAGCATCTGATTCAGATAAAAATTGTTTTTCCTTTTTCTTAAAGTAGGAATAAAAAAACGCTTCAATTGGTTTTCCTTCTTTCCATATCCCTCCGTCCAAACGTTCATCGGCCCAAAAACCGCGCATATCAAATACAAAAGGAATTTTAAAACGACGTTTAAACGCCAAACCAATAAGCGACGCAAGGTAACTACGGCAATGTACAAGCTCGATATTCTTTTTACGATGCGTTTTTCTTGCAAGATTCCAGATACGTAGTATGTAGAAAAATCGGGATAACATTCCTCCTTCAGCGTCATATAAAATGTAGTTCCAACTAATCGGAAGTTTGTCAATAGCTGATAAAATGGTTGTTTTTTCTTTTCTTAGTCTTTCTTTTTTTTCACAAGAAAGGACATTTACATGAAAGCCGCTTTGAGCAAGACCGCATACATATGGTAGAATCTGCGATTGGCCTAAGGGATCACTCAGTCCGTCAAACGTTATATAAAGTGTGTTTTTGTTCAATGAGTTTTATTCTTTAAATTTATAGCATCCATGGACATTTATGACTTATTGTTGGCGCCAATTTATGCGATGATCATTTTGCTTTTCGCTCATAAATTTAGCATAAAACGAAGAAGAAAAGAGGAGGTTTACAAATATTTTTTACCCGGGCTATTGGTTAAAATGGGTGGCGCAATCGCGCTTGGGCTTATCTATTTTTATTATTATAACGGAGGAGATACTGTAAACTATCATTTCACTGCATGTGCATTGGTAGATGTTCTTTTTGATAGACCCGAAGATTTTCTTTATCTCTATTTTGGCGATCCGCAATTCGGGGAAATTTATTTATTGAATTCTAATTACGCTTTTTTTTACTGGGTAAATGATAGCTATGCCTTTTTCGTAGCTAAATGTTTTGTGCCAATATCACTCGTTTGTTTTAAAAGTTATTTGGCCAGTGCAATTGTTGTTGCCGCTGTATGTTATCTTGGTGTTTGGAGATTATATTTAGTATTTGTGAATGAGTTTCCTAAACTTGGTAAACAGTTTGCTTGGTCCATACTCTATATTCCATCCGTTGTTTTTTGGGGCAGCGGTATTATGAAAGACAGTATTACATTTTCAGCGGCCTGTTTCTATGTACATGGTTTTTATTGGTTCTTCACACAAAAAAAATTGAAAGCTGGGTACCTTTTTTCTCTAGGTGTTTCCGTGTATTTGCTGTTATCCATTAAACCATATATTTTATTTGCCTTACTACCTGGTTCCATTATTTGGTATGTTACTTTACGAACTACAAAAATGAAAAACGCGGTATTGCGTGTTATGTTTGCTCCAACGCTTGTTTTTATTGGTTTAATCATCGGAGTATTTGTACTTCAGACCTTGGGTGATTCTTTGGGAAAATACTCACTCGAAAAGGTTGTGAACACAGCTTCTGGCGCACAACAAGATTTAAAACAAAGTTATTATGGCGGTAACACTTTTAATATTGGTGATTATGACGCGAGTGTAAGCGGACTTCTATCCGTTTCACACAAGGCCATATTTGCAGCGCTTTTCAGACCCACTATTTTTGATGTAAGAAACGTAGTAATGGCTATTTCAGCCATTGAAAATAGCTTTATACTTGGTTTTTGCGTTTATCTCTTAATTAAACTCCGGTTTTTTAAATTTTTCGGTTTGATTACTAAACATCCCTTATTAATGTTCTCGTTTATCTTCTCTATATTTTTTGCCTTTTCCGTAGGTGTTTCTATTTCAAATTTTGGTGCATTAGTACGACTGAAGATTCCGTGTATTCCTTTTTTCTTGTCTAGTCTTGTGATCTTAAACGAGCTCTTAAATCAAGCTTCTAAACGCAGGAAATCAGCTGAAAATGCAGTCGTGTCAAACGATAAAGTTGTTTTTGTTGAGAAGTCTTAATTATCTCTTAGAAGGATTTTTTGAATTATTCCATCCATTTTTTATGCCACATTTGAAACATAAGCAGGTACCAAATCTTTAAACCTAGTTCGGTTTTTCCTGAAAAAAATTCTTCTTTTAGTTTTTTAATAGGAGCCACATGAAACAATCCCTGCTGCTTAATACGTGTATCACTAAGAAACTCTTCTACTGTAGATTTTAAATCTTCACTTAACCATTTTTCTATTGGTATAGCAAAACCCATTTTAGGACGGTTCATTTTATCTTCCGGTAAGTATTGATGAACAATTTCTTTTAGAATGTATTTTTTAATGCCTTTATTGTATTTGAACTCGTCTGGCAACTGCGCTGCCCATTCAATCACATGATGATCCAGAAAGGGCTCCCTTGCTTCTAATCCCGAACTCATGGAAGCACGGTCAACTTTTTGAAGTATGTCATCCGGCAAATAAGTTTGATAGTCAACCGCCATCATATAAGATAGTGGTGTATAAAATTGCTCTTTTAATTGTTCGCTTAGATAAGCGGTGGCAGGAAATTTTATTTTGCGACTTAATAATTCCTCAAGTTGTTGATCGTTATATTGCTTGCTTAAACTCAACATCATGTTTTTGGCCGAAGGATCAACGAGAAGGGATTTTAATTTTTCATAACGGTTAGCAAAATTATAACGCTCATTAAAATAAGGCAATGACTTTGCAGGAATAGTGTTCATAAGTCCAACAGCCATCTTTCTCAACGGTGCAGGTGTTTTACTTAAAAAATTTCCATGCTTCATTAAATAATCGTAGCGATTGTAGCCTGCAAAAACTTCATCCCCAGCATCAGCGCTTAAAGCAACTGTTACCTCTTTTTTTGCGAGTCGACTTAAGAGCATTGAAGGAATGGCACTGCTATCAGCAAATGGTTCATCATAAAAGTAAGGAAGTTGCGATAGGAGTTCCTTTGCTTCTTGCATGCTGCAATTAAATTCATGATGCTCTGTTCCGATTTGTTTTGCGATATCTGCGGCGTACGGCGCTTCATTCAATCCTATATCAGGAACTGCAATTGTAAAAGTTTTTATTTTCTCCGTTCTATCTTTTTGCAGTAAGGCCGTCACGCAGGCACTGTCGTATCCTCCACTTAAAAACACTCCTACTGGAACATCAGATACCATGCGGTAGTCGCAGGCCTTCTTTAATACTTTTTCAGTTTCAATTTTCGCCTCAGTAAAAGAAATTCCTAGTTTAGGTTTGTTGTATGCATCATACACATCCCAATATTTTTGAAGGCTCAATTCAGAATTTAAGAATGAAAATTTTAAAACATGTCCCGGTTTTAATTTATGACAATGGTCAAAGATACAAAGCTCACCGGGCACATTTCCAAACTGAATAAACGCCGCCATAGCCTCGGAGTTTATTTTCTTTACAAAATCAGGATGTTCGTGGAAGGCTTTTAATTCTGAGGCGAACAAAAATAATCCATTATTAAAATAATAAAAAAATGGCTTAACTCCAGCACGGTCGCGTGCACATAAAACCTCTTCCTTTTCTTTATCATAAATAACAAATGCAAACATGCCAGTAAACTTTTTCAGACAGCTTGGGCCCCAGCGCGAATAGGCTTGTAAAATTACTTCTGTATCTGAATGACTTATAAATGAATGTCCAAGGTCGATCAGTTCTTTTTGAATCTCTTTGTAATTATATATTTCGCCGTTAAATACAATGGAGAAGTGTTGAAAATGCATGGGTTGTTTACCACTCTCACTCAAATCAATCACCGATAGACGACGATGACCCAGACCTATTTGCACTTTAGCGTTTTCTGTGAAATGGTAACCCGAAGCATCAGGACCACGGTGCTGGAGGCTGGTGGTCATGTTTTGCAAAACGCCCAAAGAGGATCGTTGCTGCTTATCGATAAAACCAGAAATACCACACATGTTCTAAAGATAAATAGTATTCTACAATACAAAAATTATTTAAAGATCTATTTAGTCTAAAGTTGCTTTTTTAGGGAGAAAAAGGAAGAGAAGCAACAGGAATAACCATAACCAATGAGAAAGAAAAGAAGTTGTTATTTGAAAATAATACATATTTCCTTTCTTAAATGGTACTCTATTAATTTTTTGTAAGCTTCTATTTTTAAAATGACTTTGAAAATCACGATTCGATTTTCTTACATACATTTTTTCGTATAATTTTTTGTCAATAATCGTAGCGACGCTCGGCATAGTAGAATCTACAATTAACGGTTCCTTATTGGAGTCGTAATAATGCCATCCCTTATCATAATAGACAGATACTGCATAATGTCCGGGATTTGTTGTTGATAGAGGGTAAAATTCAATTGTGGAACACGGTATTTTCAATCGCGTGAGTTGATCCTGAAATACAATACCTTGCTGACTGCATGCTCCCATCGGGTATTTAAGAATATCAGAAGAAACAACAGGATTGGAGAAATGGGCCCAAATAAATTTTCCACACAAATTGGCGATCCAATTGTCGTGAAAAGTTAACACAGAATACGAATGATAAAAACGATTTCTTACCAAATGATCCAAAAATAAAACCGTTTTAGATGTATCGTAGTTACTGTTCTTAAATTTTTGATCAACTACAAAGTCGATAATTACGGAGTTATCAATTGAAAGAAAAGACGTATCAAATCTTTCATCCTTATCAATAGAACCATAAATATATTCGGGTTGTTTACTAAAAAAAGAAGCGAGTGTTAATACAGAAGTGATTAAAAATAAAACGAAAACCGAAGTTTTTAAAGAAACGAACTTATGCTTCATGAATTTATTCTAGTAACCAAATTAATAATTTACCGGTTTGGATTTTAAATCGCGTAAAGATATTGATTCTTTTACCATGTAAGAAGTAAATGTTTAATAATTGCAAAGCTACGTTTGTTAAAAATACTTTTCGGATCAAGAAATATGCTTTTTACAAAAAGCTTTAGTGCCATGCCTTTTTTTGATTCTATTGCGACATGAATGGCAATATAAGATAACATGTGTGCTTCAATTCTGAATAATTGAGACTGATGTTTTTCAAGAAATAAAGCATCGTGTTTTAGGGAAGAAATCAACAGATCTTTTTGTTTTAAGTGACGATCTGGTTTAAAATTTCTAACACTTCTGTTCTCATGATCCACTAAATAAGATGTTTTAATTTTGCCAAGGTGGAACTTATAACGGACCGAATTTTTAAGCCAGAAGTCCCAATCCTCACCAATACTAAGGGATTCGTTGAATTTGGTCGTTTCAAAAACTGATCGGTGAATAAACGCACTGTTCGTGTGAGGATAATTTAATGACAAGATGGCTTCATTCGGATTAGGGTAACGAATAAGCACTTCATTCACTTTTTTTCTATCTGCCCTGCCCCATTCGTAATCAAAAAGAATAATTTTAGCTTCCCTATTCTTAACAATATAAGTATGCGCCTCCTCTAAATGAGCAGGATAAATTAGATCATCGGAGTCTAAAAAATTTATGAATTGCCCGGAACTTTTTTCTACTCCAAGATTTCTGGCTGATGAAACACCACCATTAGTTTTTTTAAAGTATTTTATTCGCTGTTCGTCGATGTTTTTAATTAATTCATCTGTGCCATCTGTGCTTCCGTCGTCAATTATTAATATTTCAAAATCAGTAAAGGTTTGTTCTTGAATACTCTTAATGGCAGCCAATATCATGTCAGCCCTGTTATAGCAAGGAATTATGACGGAGAAAAAGGGAGAAATTGGCGTCAAAATTTAATAGTTTACACGAATGTACTATAAAAAGCTGGCTCGAAAAAACTCAGTTTTTATTCCTTAAAAAAATAAACAATGAGTTTGTTTTGAGAAAAATAAGCAATCCTTTTGTATGAAATAATAAGTGAGGGTTTAAAATAAACAAACGGTTGACCCCTAAAAAATCTCCTTTAGTGTATTCTGTTTCCACACAATTTTGAAGGTAAT
Source organism: Aurantibacillus circumpalustris (assembly GCF_029625215.1). Classification (GTDB taxonomy): domain Bacteria; phylum Bacteroidota; class Bacteroidia; order B-17B0; family Aurantibacillaceae; genus Aurantibacillus; species Aurantibacillus circumpalustris. The sequence goes on along the minus strand of NZ_CP121197.1, from coordinate 1,397,617 downwards.
TCCAGAAAATTTTAGAGAGAATACTCTCATTATATTTCTCGTTTAATTTATATCGTTTAGTTTCCTTATCATAATTTATTCCTGAAGCGGTTAGTTTTTTACTCCATGTATTTTCAGAAAGTGAATTAAAGAATCTTGAAACGACAAGTGCATACTCATTATATAAACCAATAGGCTTGGAGCCAGTTTTAGAATGACCATGTTCTCTGAATCGAGCGAGGACTTTTTCTGTACGCATGGATTTGCAATTTAGAAAAAGTGGCATCCAAAGATCATAGTCCATGCAGTAAAATAATTTCTCATCTATCAAGCCAAACTCTGCATGCAAGCTCCTACGCCAGAATACACCCGGTTGATGAATAGATACTCTTGAAAAAAAATCGTTTATTTCAAATTGATTGGTTATTCGCGTTTCCTTGCCCTTAGTATCGAAATTAATTACATCTCCATAAACGATATCAACTTCACTATTCTTTTCGAATAAATCAGATACGATATGAAGTGTGTTTTCGCAATAGAGATCGTCGCTGTTCAGCCATGCAATGATCTCGCCGCTTGCTTGTTGAATCCCTTTATTAATAGCTGCACTTTGTCCTGAATCTCTTTCACTTACCCAATAATGTAACTGCTTTTCATATTTTTTAATAATCTCTACACTGTTGTCTGTACTTCCTCCGTCAATAATAATGTATTCCAGATTGCCATAGTTTTGGCCTAAAACAGACAGAATGGTTTGTTCGAGATATTCTGCCTGATTATAGGAAGGAGTGATTATGCTAATTTTTACAGCCACGTTTTAATTTTCTTTATCAACGAATTAGGCATACCTTGTTTTATAACGAAGTAATTTCTTTTCAAAATAATTATAACTTAAATAACATATACCAATGCTTAATACCAGGCAGACAAATAATTCCGCATAAAATTGAAACCCGTTCAATTTAGTCAAACAAAAAATACTGTTTACTTTTTGAACAAATGAAATACTGAATAAATGTAAACAATAGAGTCCGTAGGAGATGAGACCAAGTTGACTGAGTCTTTTGAAGTTTTTTAATTTGAAAAATGAATTTAGAGAAAAGCATTGTTCCAAAATAATAAACGAAAAAAACAGTGATAAGAAGAGTCGCTCACCTGTTCGGGTTACTTCATTAAAATTCATCCAGTATTTAAATGAAATAAATGAAAGTATAAAAATAAGGTAAGCACTTTTTATTACGAGAGGGGACAAATTTTCTATGTGGGTAACAAACGCCTGGTGATAAAGAATAAGCCAGGCACTAAGTCCTCCGATTGCTAAATCAGACATCACACTGAAAGTACTGAAATACAATACGCTTTCATTGCCAAGACTGTAATACCTAAAAAAGAGACTAACTGCTATAATTAGGAACATGAGAATGGGGATTTGTTTTTTAGGAAGTAGTTGTAGAAGAATTGGCCAAAAAAGATAGAACTGTTCTTCAACTGCTATAGACCATAATACACCCAAACTATCATTTCCAACTCCGACAAATTCCGTTTGGATCCGATCAAAATTATTTAGAAAGCCAACATAATAAATAAGATGTTCTTTTACATCATTCAGATTAAATTTATGAATCAGGAAAGGATAAACAAAAAAACCAATAATTAAAACAAGGTAAAATAGTGGCCATATTCTGAGTACACGGCGCATATAAAAATGTTTGATGTTGATCTTACCTTTTATTTCCTTTTCTTTCAGCAACAAATAAGTAATCAAAAATCCACTCAAAACAAAAAAGAGATTCACACCTAGATTTCCAACAAGAAAAATATTTTGAATAAAGAAATTTTCAATCCCATTTCCGGCATCATAATTCATATATCCAAAGACATGATATAGGAAAACTGCCAGAAACGCTAAGCCTCTAACTCCATCCAAATTCTCGAAATATACTTTACTATCTTTCAAATTAGATAATATTAAAATCAATCAGAGATATTTTTCTATTTGGTTCACTAACCTGATACAAAGGAACACTTCCATAAAACGAAGCCCACATGCTATAGGTACTTGGAGGTCCAATAATGTAGTTACAACGACTGAGACAATACATATCCATTAATTCATGATTAGGCGCCTTGCTCATGTTATGATTTCCCTTGTTTATTTTGTTCAAATCAATCGGTTCATTGGAACAAATAAGGAAGTGTATTTTTTTATTTTGAAAAAGATCAGACACGACGTTAACAATCGTACTGTATTTATCTAACGAATAATAATATTTACCTCCCTGAAAATTCTCATAGTCCCCCCTTCGAATATGTATTCCAATAATAATTTCAGTCGTGGGAGCAAATGTGTTTTTAAAAAAATCGTCTATCTTCTTTGTTAGTTCTTGAGTAGGTTTAAAATAGTCAATGATCTGTTGTTTGTGCTTTAATAATAAATCCGGGGCTCTATATAACCAACCTTGCACTAAACGCAATCCGCCTTTGTTAAATATATTGCTTGGAATATCCAGATTACAGGATTCATCCCACAACAGACAAGTCACAGAAATAAACGGGATTTTTATTTTTGTCTTGTGAAGAATTTTTGAAGTATAAAAAGCAAGGGTATAATTTAGTTTAGCAAGAACTGTCGAACGTTTTTGAGTGCTTTCAAAATATTTAAGGAAATTACAAAAAGAAGGGTTTGAAATTTTAATCTGATGCTCAAATCCATAGGCCAAGAAGTTTGCATACAAAAAAAGTAAATTGCCTAACTGACCGGGTTTATCTGATAAAATGATCATTCTGTCTTAATTATTATAATCTGTTTCCTTTTAAACTAAAATTATTAAACAAATTCAAAATCAGTTTTTATTCTTTTAATTGATTTGAAATAATGTTAGTAGATCCTTTTTTGAGTGTTCAATGTTTGAATTATAATTTCCTTCAAACTTTTCTAATGGCTTATTCATCACTTGATGCATATGTTCAGACAATGTAACTTTATCTTGTGGGTCAAAAAATTTTACATTTTCTGCAATTTGTTCCCTGTGAATAGAAATCGTTGAAACGATTAGAAATTTATTTAAAGCCTTAGCATCTTCAATTACCGTGCTCCACCCTTCAAATAAACTTGGCTGTATAACGGCTTTAGCATTTGCGATGATACTGACTTGATCTTCTCTGGCAATAAATCCTGTAAACGTTATGTAGCCCTCTATGTTTTTTTCCTTAATAAAAGATTGTAGTTTGGTTACATAGTCCTTGTTTCTTTCATCATCGTACTTACCAGTAAACACAACGTGTATAGATTTATTTGCTTTCACCAATAGTTCAACCCCTTTTAGAACTACCATATGATTTTTGTGTGGCCAGAATTGATTACACACCACTAAATAATCAGTCGGAAACCCAATCGGTGACTTTGTGTTTTTATTTTCAATCAGCGAAACAAAATTGTACACGAACAGCCGCGCTTTGCAGATAGGATAAAATTGAAGCAAGTGATTTTTAGAGTCCTTGCTTGAAAGCACAATGGTTTTCGCTTTTTCAGTGATTTCTTTAAAATTTGTATCTCTTTTTATAATTTCTTCCAGACTAAACAACTCCGGCAAAAATTTATGTTGAAAGTCGTAAAGCCAATAGATGGCTCGACAGTTTAAATTTTCATGTCCTTTTTCATAATGAATTAAAGGATACAAAAGATCTAATTTTTCTGAATTGATATCCTGAACAAATCGGTAATTACTATTTGTAAGAATACCCATTAGTTTGCAGTATACTCTGTAAAAGAAACCCTTGTTATCAAAATTAACAAGTTCTACATTCGTAAGAGCAATTTCTTGTAATAGGTCTTTTGAGGCACTATTGTTGACAAAAACGACAACAGTTATTTTTTTGGTTAAAGAAATTTCACTCAGTAATTTGATAATATTCAAAGAATAATATAAGCCTCCAGCCCAAGTATTGTCACCTGTTAATATGATTCCTATTCTCACGCCTTTATTGTTTTTTTTATCCAGTCAACATATAGGCACATTCCTTTTTCCAAATTTATTTCCCTTTTAAAACCCAATGTTTGAATTTTTGAAATGTCGGCTTTCCAATTAAGAGGATAGCCGGCAATCTGTTCTCCATTAAAACATATTTCACCCTTGTAATCAAATATCTTGGCGTAGAGTTCTGCAGTTGTTTTAATGACTGATTCCTCGCCGCTTGCAATATTTATAACAGCAGCATCAAACTCAGCTTTATCCGAAAGCACTTTCAAGGCCTTAACTATGTCACTTACATAAATAAAATCACGCGATTCATTGCCTGTACCGAAAAGTGTGATTTTATCTGGATTAGAAATAAGTTTCGAACTTAAATCGTAAAAAAATTGGCGTTTAAGTCCGATGCCATAGGCAGAAAAAATTCGGACACTCAATCCCTTTACTCCATGCTTTTTAAAATACTCTTGAAGTATATTTTCACTTAGCAATTTATTTTTACCATACGGCGATAAGGGTGAAGTAGGATGAGATTCTTTAACAGGCAAATCCTTTGGGTTACCGTAAACAGCTGCACTGGAAAGGTTTATGAATTTGGAGTCTGAAGAATTTAATTTTAATGCATTAACTAGTTTCTCAACCAAAACAGTATTTAATTGATAATCTCGTTCAGGATCTTCGAAACTCTTTTGAATGTTTGACGACCCGGCACAGTTAATGATCAGATTCGGTTTGTTATCGCGAATTAATTTTTCTGTGATTGAAAAATCAGAATCAACGTAAATTGGATTATTGGTAGTATTAATATAGTCTGTGCCAAATGTAACCCCTGATTTTGAAAATTCTTCAAAACAAGCATTACCAAGAAAACCCGAGGCCCCTATAATTAAAGTACTCATATTAATGGTTTGGTTTTATTGCTATGAAGGTATACAATCTTCCCGCAATGGCATTCAGATTTTTTGTCCTCCATTTGAATAGCTTAAAAATTAAATTATTTATAAAAGAAACATTCGGCAGCTTTATTCCAAATTTAGTTTGAAAGACGCGTTTAAATTCTTCTGTTAATTCATTTTTGCTACGGGGACTATAATTAATAGGAGAATCAAGTGGTCCCAGTGTTTTATCCAACATTAAACCTGCCGCTTTAAAAGCACTTGTATATTCTAATACCGAAAATGCATTTTCACCTCCGTAATATTTTTGAAACGCGTGGTTTTCTAAAAACTCTTTTTTTTGTTCCTGATCATTTACTACATGATCTCTTACGGTTATGAGTAGTCCACCTTTTTTAAGAACTCTTGCTGATTCACTAATAAATTGATTTAAATCTTGTGCATGGTGCATAACTTGTCTGGCATATACCACATCGAATGAGGCATCTGCAAAAGGCAAGGATTCGCCGAATCCAAATTGTATATCTATATCTGCAATATGGTATTGATTTTTTAGTTGCTGAATCGCTCCGCTTCCAACAGTCATGCTAGGATCAGGTTCAACAGCAACTACCGTAAAATTTTCTAAAGCAAATGCCACAGTACAAATCCCATTTCCAGCGCCGAGATCAAGTAGTGTTTTCTTTTCCCCATCATCCTTCTTAGACAATGTTTGTTTAATTAGATTTAAAGACGCTTTAAATTCCTTGCTTTTTCGATACGTTTCGCAGTTTTTTTGAAGGTCTTCATCAAGATATGCATCCTGAATTAATTGTTTGAATTCGTTTTGTGAACGCGCATATATAATAGTTTCTTCCCAAGTCATTATGATGGCTCAATCAGTTTTTTAATTTCTACAGCCGGATTACCACCTACCAATGTATAAGGCATTACGTTTTTGGTAACAACACTTCCTGCGGCCACAACAGCACCCTCACCAATAGTGACTCCCTTTAAAATAATCACATTGAAACCGATCCAGGCCTTATCCTCTACAACAATTTTTTTACTTATTACTTTCGACCAATCTTTATATTTTCCAGTCTGATTTTCTTCAATTCCTTTTTTCCAATCTTTTACATCTTTTTTACGGTCATCCCAATTCAAAGAATGAGCATCCGTGTCAATAATTGTGCAGCCCCATGAGAACATTACATCAGAGCCAATAGAAATATTATCAGCACACACTAATAAACAATCACCAACAAAGGAATTATTACCAATTTTTACTTTTGCAGTTTTGGTTTCCAATACAATACGTCCCATCACAATGCTCTCTTCACCGATTTCAATTAATGGCTCAATTCTTTCTGGGTGTCTAACTTCTATTTTTAAATTTTCCAGCTTAGAATTTTTTCCTACACGAACGAATTTTGCATTCGCCTTTTCACGATGCTTTTCGTTTTTATTCTGCAAAAACAAGACTAATTTTGTAAGAAAATAATTCATAATACCAGACCAGGCTTTAGAATACGAATATAAAAAATATTACTCAGATAAGGCTATCTCAGCTTTGTGTATATGCCTGGATAGGCAAGAAAGAACTGTTTAAAAGGTGGAACAAGGTCTGTGTTTAGGCTTTTTTTCGAAATACGCCTAACTTAATTTTATTTTTAATTCTTGCGGAAAGGCTTGTTGTATCAAGGCTTTTTAAAAATACACTTATTTTTTTACGTTGTTCTGAATCTTCTTTCACCTGGATCCTTTTTACAGGAATATCTTGAGCTAATTCTTCATGATAAAATTGGTTTGTGCTACCACAATGTTCTCCACTGCTATCGTGACCAATATTTTGAACAAGAGAAGCAGTAGGCCATAAACCATAAGCGCCTTTTAAAAACACTGCGGCATACCAACGAATATCCCAGGGATTTTTGTCATCTGCGCAACTTTTCAGCATGTCAAAATAGGGATAAGTATTATTAAAATTGAATTGCTTTACGCTTGAACTCTTTTTCCCTATTTCAGAATAAAGTGTTTTATAATCTGGTTCAAAATTGTCCCAGGCCCTTTTCCAGGTAGCCCAGCCCCAGGGAGAAGTGCCGCCATAAATAAAAAATGTTCCTGGCCCCTCTTTTTTGATCGGGAATACATATCCTGCTACATGCATAACTTCATCATCATTTTTATAAAGTTCTAAGGCCTCGTTCATGTAAGTAAGAAAACCTTTGCTTGTTAGCAAATCATCTTCCAGAACTATTGTTTTTCCAAATGTATCTATGAGTTTAGTGACGGCCATAATAGTAATGGCGTCTACTCCCATATTATCATCCAACTCGGTTATGTAAACATTTTTACACCACTGTTTTTCTTTAAGTATTTTTCTGGTAGCGTTTAAGTTTGCAAGTTGTTCTTTACTCGCACTTTTTTTAGGACCATCTGCGAAAATATAGAGATCTGAATCCTTCGCCAGATCATTCTTCATAAGACTTTCAAGTGCCTGACGTGTATGATTTGGCCTGTTGTATGCGAAAAAAACTATGGGCGCTAAAACAGGTTTCATTTTTTATTCTTTTACAAAATCTATTATTAGTGAGGAGTAATTTTTTATTTCCGTGTCTTGTTTATCAGAATTGCCAGCAGTTCTAAGAATTTTACCATCAGTGGCTCTTAATTCAGTACTTACCAAATTACCTTCCTTAGAATAATATTCTCTTGGAATAATTTTGAATTTAGATCCCGAAAAAGTTTCGTTGATTAAATCAATTGTCCATAATAATTTATGATCATCAGATCCAGGGCCACTTCCAAGAGGTTTTACATAATCAATGTATTTTTTATCTGGATGATAACCATCTGGTACAGCAAATCTAAAAACACCTTTTGGTTTTAAATAAGAATAAATTAAATCAAATGCGATTTTGTTTTGCTCAAGTGTTAAATGCTCAAAGACATGTTCAGCAAGAAGATTGTCTATCTTAAGAGCTCCGAAAATATAATTCCATTGATCTGACTTTGTAACATCAAATTGCGGAAGATCCGTGTTAATCCAATCACCACTGGTTAATTGGTGATGACCAGCACCCAAAATAATTTTTATGGCTTGAGCATTGCGTTGTTTTTCCTTTACACATTTCTTGATTTTTTTTCGTCCAAGAACTGCCCAACGGTACCTCTTTATTTCGGTAATAAAACCCATCCCTGTTTATTTATTTTTTTCTTCGAAGAACTTTTTAGACTTTTCGGAAATATTTTTTATGCCAGTTTTAAAATCTGTTTTAAATACAAGTGGGTAAGTCGAAATTGGTTCGATTTTATTTGAGTACCCTTTTTTATTTCCAAGTTTCATAGGAACATTGTGTAATGCCGCTATCTGCGATGCCATCTGTTCAATGGTAACCCAATTACCATTTGTAATGTCCACTCGTGTTGCACCAGCATTGCGAATGGCTATCATATTTTCTACACAGTCATCCATGTATATAAACTGGCGCTGTTCCTGACCGTCAGTTAGCAATTCAATCTTTTTATTGATAAGTGCTTGCTGAATTAGATCTGGAATAACATGCGATTTTTCCCCGGGTTCTTCCCAACCATATACGTTCCAGAAACGACAAATTTGTCCGTTTAAAATCCTCGACCATTCTTCACCCAATAATTTTGTAACCCCATAAGGTGTGTCAGGTCCTGCCAATTGAGAAGAGGCAAACATAAAAGGCAATTTTGTACTTTCAAGAAACTGAAATACTTTTTCACAGATGGTAGTGTTGTTGCGAATAATATCGAGCAAATAATTTTCGTTACCTAAATATTTTGCGCCGCCCACTTCCCACGCTAAGAACCAAACATAATCTACATCTTTGTACGCATCAAGATTATCCGTGCGCACATCAAATCCAGTCTTTAAATCCAATGAAATAACTTCTTCATTAATAGATTTGAGATAATTACAAAGCGCTGTACCAATAGTACCAGCCCCACCTAACACTAAATTTTTTCTAATTGCCATATCCGTTTGCTTAGTTGTATGAATGTTTTGTCGCTAAATCCCCAGGTATCAGCATTCTGATATGGAATGTTATTAAACTGATGTGCACCGTGAGTTGCGTTAGCGCCGTGAACAATGGACTCAGGATGATCCAAATGAAAATGGGTTCCGAGTACCATTGGCTTTAGACCTTTATGATACAATTGATTTAGTCCATTAGAATCAACACCGGCACGAACATTGGTTAAAGTTTCATCGTATCCACTTGCTTGCATCCAATTGTCTTTGTGGGTTAAAATAAAATTTCCAACTACTGAACCCATGTGATCTGGAGCAGGGAAAACAACTACATGCGTTTCTTTATTATTCAGGTGATTCTCTGTAATAGATTTGTTGTCCCATTTAAAACTAACATAATGGGTACCATACACATATTTATTGCTGAGCTTTTTAAGATTCTCTTTGGTATCATTTCCAATCAAACAATCGGCATTAATCATTAGAAGCCAAGGTTTAGTAGCCATTCGCATGCCAATGTTTTTTGCAAAATATTCCATAACGGGCATTTTTGGATTTTGCGTTATTGTTTGATGCACTTTATTTGAGACAGAGTAGCATTTAGCATTCGTGTATCTTTCCTCTATCCATTTACAATCACTTTCTTTATCTTCAATTTTATTCCATTCCACATAAATTAATTCAGCACCCGGCAACTGTTTTAAATTCCAATCAATAGTTGTTTTTAATCTTAAAGAAAAATCGCCGCCATAATTATCATTTCTTCCAACAACAATAATTGAAAAGTCAGATGGTTTCACTTCTATTTTTCTTTCCGAAAATATCCACCTCAGCTTCCAAGCGAGTCGCTGAAGCATAAATGAAATTTTATTTAGATAAAAACCCATCCTATTTTTTATAGCGATTTAAAACTATTTTTGAAACAGTGAGCAACTTCCCTCTATTAATGTCTTTAGCAATTTGAAGTTCATGAGGATATGTTACTTCCGGCACGTAAACAGTAAGTGCTCTTTCTCTTGGAATACTTTTCATTTTTGAATGATCTGTATACACGGTTCCACTCGGCTTTTGAAGTACTAAACCAAAAACATCCATAGATAAACTTTCTACTTTTACAAAACGATCAGTCGGCCAATTCATATTTATAAAATTACACGGAATAAGTCCAGTGTAATTAAGAACATCACCAATCGACAAATATTTATTTGAAAGTGCAAAATCAAAAGTAAGAATAAGACGTCCATCTGGTTTTAATATTCTTGCCATTTCTTTTAATCCCTTTTGCCAAATTGCAGGATTATCAATATGCTCTAAAACACTGATGCAAAAAACTCTGTCAAATGAATTATCCTGAGCATCAATTTTTTCCATTCCTGAAAATTTAAATTGTATGCCGGTATCCTTAATAAATTCTTTTCTTACCCCAAAAGCAAAATGTGTATTGTCGTTTTCTAGAAAATCATTGTCAAATCCAGTTACTGTATTTTGTCCTGTAACACTTGCTAAATAAGGAGTAAAAGGAGTTGATCCACAACCAATATCTGCACACGTCATTCCTTCTTTTAATTCCGCATTAATTATCGCGAAAGGATACTCCCACATTCTTGCTCCATAAAATGTTCCGGAAGCATTGATAATAGGATTATCCAAAAACCTCGCTTTGTTTAAAGTTGCATGATCCGGTAAATTATATTTCAGGTTTAACGCTTCAATCGCTTTGTTTATCTCTACGAAACGAGCATCGCTTAAATCAGAAATTTCTGCATATTTTGAATCTATCATTGTAGCTTCCAATTTGAATTAATAATAAAGGAACCCGAGAGATCGTTTATAAGTTGGTGATTGTGAGCCGCGTTCGGTTTAATTTCTACTGTATAAAGATCGGGTAAATATTCTAATAAACCCTCCTTAGAACGCGCACCAATACTCAAAGAATAAATATTTGATTTTAAAAAAGAGTCGAATTCTACTTGCATAGTATAGTCGCCTTCCTTTTCTACATTCAGTACTGCAGAAGATTGGTTTGACCGAACTTCCAATACTTTTGTACCAGAAGATTCAGAAAATAAAACACCAACTACCAGATCAGTGATTTTTTGTGTTGTTGTAAATTCTATGTTGATTTGGATTTTATTTTTTTCTAAAAGATTTTCTTCGTTCGCAATAACCATATCGGTAAACTGAAAAATGGATTGCGAAGGACCTTTACGCAAAGCATTTTTTAAGGATACTTTTCCGGGTAATAATTTATTTTGGTAATGCGCTATCGATTCAACAGTTTTACCACTGTAGATGATGGCACCTTTTTCAAGTAAAATGCTTTTCTCACAAATATCTTTTAATTGAACGAGATTATGGCTCACAAATAAAACAGTGCGTCCGCTTTTGCTTATATCACCCATTTTACCGATGCATTTTTTTTGGAATTCGGCATCGCCTACTGCGAGAACTTCATCTACAATTAAAATTTCATTTTCTAAAAAAGCAGCTACCGCAAACGCTAAACGCAATTGCATGCCACTACTATAATGCTTTAGCGGCGTGTCAATGAATTTTTCAACATTTGCAAAATCAACTATGGCATCAAAATTTTTAAGAATTTCTTTGCGCTTCATACCCAAAATAGAACCATTAAAAAAAACATTTTCTCTTCCGCTTAATTCTGAATGAAATCCAGTTCCTACTTCCAAAAGTGAAGCAATTCGACCTCTACAAGTAATATTACCAGAAGTTGGGGGTGTTATTTTAGAAAGAATTTTAAGTAATGTTGATTTTCCTGCTCCGTTTTTACCAATAATACCGATAGTATCACCGGCTTGAACATCAAAACTAACATCCTGTAAAGCCCAAAACTCCTCTTTTTGAGAAGAAGGTTTTAAAAAAGAAAACAAACTCTCACGCAAACTTAAATACGGTTTAGCATTACTTTGAATCTGATACTTTTTACTGATTCCTTTTATTTCAAGAATTGGCTTCAACGCTGTAAATATACACAAAGGAAGGGTATTTTTATAAAGAGATTTAGGCTTTGTTTAACGCGACTGCTTGTTTACAAAATCCTGTAGTTCACTTATACTTTGACCATAAGAAAACACCTCTTTCGTTAGCATAAATTTATCCTTATCCACACAATACTGGAACAACAATTTTGCAACTTCTAGTTTTTCACGGTCGTGAACAAACTTACTGAGTACTTGTGTAATCTGATTCGAAGAATAACATAAATCTACGTAAGTCCTTTTTAGCGATTCAAATCTTTCTGCATCGTTAGAAAACGTTGCTAGTTTTTCGCAGTATTTATCAATTAGCATTTGTGAAGCTGAGGACTCGCATTTTTTTGTCACCTGCGTTTGTTTCTCCTCTGCGTTCCTGAAAAACGTGTCTAGTTCTTTTATCGAAGCTTCGAAACGAAAATTTTTCTCAAGTTCCTTTTTGTTATTGAGATCCACTAGATGAAGATATGCTAAGCGCACGATTTTCAATTTCTCGATTTCATATTCAATGTAATTTAATAGCTTGCTTAACTGACCAATGCTCAAACAATTATTACGACACACATTTTCAACAATCGTAAACTTATGATCAGGAACCTCTGCCTTTGTCATGAGTAAAGCAACATAATTCAGGTTTTCTGCAGGCATCGCTTTTTGGCAACTATTTTCTTTTGGAACATTATCAAAGTAAAAAGGTTTTCCTTCTTTCAATTCACAAAAATGTCCCAAAACAGCATTTCGGTATTTCTGGCTAGTATCAACTACTGGCTTTACTGGAACTAAAGGACTTGGCAATGGACTTACCGCGTACGTTCCAGCAAAGCGGAGTTTTAATTTTGTGCCATCGCTCTCCAATTGGAAATTAAATTCTTTGTTCTTAATGGAAGTTCCGTGCTCTAAAAAATAAATCGTAGACGGATACCGTTTTTTGTTTTCATATTCAACTTCAATATTTAGCGTATCTTCTGTGATTTTTTCGACTAATACATGGGCTTGCCATGTTTGGTTGTATGCTTTGTTTGAAATAAAAACCCTAAATACTTTTCCATCAGCAGAAGTTAAGCTCAGGTTATTTTGAGAAAAATAATTGCAGATTAAAAACAGAAAGAGTATCAATGTTTTGCATCTCATACTTAGTTTTTTTATTCTTGAATTGAATTAGAATTTTGGCTATTAAAAAAATCATAAACCAACTTTGCCTTTGAAGCACCAATTACTTTTTCCATTTCTTCGAGAGTAGCTTCTTTAATGTTTTTTACGCTTTTTAATTCGATCAATAATTTTTCTGCTGTTTTAACGCTTATGCCTTTTATCTCGTTTAACTCTGTTTTAAATGTTTCGCGACTTCGTTTGTTGCGGTGATGCGTAATTCCAAAACGGTGCGACTCATCGCGAATTTGTTGAATAATTTTTAAAGTCTCGCTTCGTTTATCCAAATATAAAGGCAAGGGATCTCCAGGGAAATAAATTTCTTCTAAGCGTTTTGCAATTCCAATGATGGCTACCTTTCCCATTAAATTTAGTTTTCTTAAACTTTCAACAGCAGCTCCCAATTGACCTTTTCCACCATCAATAACAATCAATTGTGGCATTGGTAAATTTTCTTCTAAGACTCTTGAATACCTTCTAAGAATCACCTCTTCCATGGTGGCAAAATCATCTGGACCAACGACGGTTTTTACATTAAAATGTCTGTATTCTTTTTTTGCAGGTTTTCCATCTATAAAAACAGGCATGGCACTTACCGCGTATTCACCCTGCATGTTACTATTATCAAAGCCTTCTATACGGCGTGGTTGTTCGCTCATTCTTAAATCTTTCATCATCTGATTCATGATGCGTTCTGTATGTCTTTCAGGATCGGTTAAAGCAAGTTGATTCTCTCTTTCTTGTTTATAGGCGAGTGCGTTTTTATAACAGAGATCAAGTAACTTTTTTTTGTCACCAATTTTTGGGATCACATACTCGCAATCTGTAATAGCAATACTCGGAGCAAAAGGAACTAATATTTCTTTACTGGCACTTTTAAATCTATTTCTAAATTCGATAATCGCAAACATAAGCATGTCTTCATCACTTTCTTCAATTTTTTTCTTTAGTTCGATTGTTTGTGCATGGATGATAGCTCCATTAATTATTTTAAAATAATGTAGGTAGGCGTTCTTTTCGTCACTAATAATATTAATGACATCTGTGTTAGTGATAGAAGGGTGTACAATCGTGGATTTACTTTGGTAATCGCTTAAAACATCGATTTTATTTTTTAATAGCTCAGCCTTTTCAAATTCATACTTTTCGGCGGCTTCATTCATTTTATCTTTTAGATCACGTAAAGCAAATCCTATGTCACCTTTAATAATTTGGCGAATTTCAGAAATGTTCTGATTGTATTCATCCTCTTCTTGTTTGTTTACACAAGGCGCCTTACAACGACCAATATGAAACTCCAAACACGCTCTGAATTTACCTTTGTCAATATTTTCTTTACTTAATAAATAGCTACAAGTACGTAAGGGATAGGTTTGACGAATGAGATCCAACAGAGTATGCATTACTTTTCCAGAAGCGTAAGGACCAAAATACTCACTACCATCTTTTATTTGTTTTCGCGTATAAAACAAACGTGGAAAACGCTCATTTTTAAGAATGATCCAAGGATACGTTTTATCGTCCCTCAGATTTATGTTGTACCTGGGTTTAAGACTTTTAATTAAGTTATTTTCCAGAAGCAATGCGTCTAATTCACTGTTTACCTTAACGGTTTTAATGTCGTGAATTTTATTTACCATGATACGAAGGCGCCCATTATCGTGATCTTTGGTAAAATAAGAAGTAACCCGTTTTTTTAGATTTTTTGCTTTACCAACATACAATAAAGTGTTCTCTGTATCGTAATATTGATAAACACCAGGTGTTTCTGGCAAGGTTTTTATTAGGTTCTGTATGTGTTCAGGAAAATCTTCAGTCACACGGTAAAGTTAGAAAATCTATAGGACGCTCTTTCTTCTTTTTTCAACACAGAGGTTCGAAATCGCCAGGTTACAAAATGTTTGTTTTTTGATGCAATCCGTAAAAAATATTTACCACGAAAACTTGTCCGCAAATAAGCCTAAAGTTTAAATAAATTAGAATTATTTAAGTCTATCAAGACGAAATTTCTTCTACCCAAACGTCGTCACAACAATGATTACTAACAGGTACTAAGTCGGGGTTATCCCGCTAAGCCAGTAGGGCATCGTTTCCAAAGGCTTCTACTGTCTAACTTCGGTTTAATCGATTCTGATAATAAGTAAACTTATTCGTAGATTGCTTACCAGTTTCCTGCAACTGGAAATTATTTTTTATATCCCGAGCCTTTGCCGTAACCATAACCATAACCATAACCATAACTATACCCATATCCTTGATAATAGTAACGTTTACTGTTTCTGCTTACACCATTTAAGATAAGTAAAACATTTTTTAAATTATTCGATCGAATTACTTCTTCAATAAAAGTAACCACCTTTTTAGTACTTGATCTTGTGTTTAATACAAATATTGATGCATCAACATTTTGTATGAGGTAGATGGAATCAGACAAAAGGCCAGCAGGAGGTGTGTCTATAATCACATAGTCAAATTCAGCTTTAGCTTGGGTAATAATTTCTTTCATCTTATCAGAAAGAACAAAGTCAGAGGGATTAGGTGGCACAGGGCCTGAATAAATACAATACAGATTTTGAACATACGTTTCTGAGACAATCTCCTCAAAACTATTTTGACCTGTTATGCAAGTTGTGATACCTTTAGTTTGAGCCTGTAGGCCAAAACGTTTATAAACCCTAGGTTTGTGAAGATCGAGTTCAATGATAACTGTTTTTTTACCACTCTTTGCCAAAGTAGCTGCTAGGTTTACCGAAGTAAAGGTTTTCCCTTCACCGGGTAAAAAAGAGGTCACCAAGTATGTTTTTGCATCGGTTTCAATATTCGCATATTGCAAATTTGTTCTTAAATTTCTAAACGCCTCCGAAATCTGATCATTCGGCCTTTGTTCAACAATAATGTCTTCAGCTAAACTATCTTTCACAAATGGCAGAACGCCAATCAAAGGCAATTCAGTCATTTCTTTCAATTGTTCTACAGTTTTAATTTTAGTAAAGAAAAACGCTCTAACAAAAATGATTAAAATAGATATAATGAGACCTATTGAAAAGAATTGCTTTTCAATTTTTGGTTTATCTGGCGAGTCAACACCTGCGTATCTCGGAACTTCCACAATTTTCATATCAGGTACAATACTTGCCCTCGCAATTTTTGTACTAGCCTTTTTTTCTAAAAGAAAATTGTATAACTCTTCGCTTACCGTTGCTTTACGTTGAATATTTAATACATCCCTTTGTTTGCCTGGTATAAGTTTGGCCTCACTGATGTAATCAGAAATTTCTTTTTCTAAATTCACAATTTGCATATTCGCAGCTTTGCGTGCATTACTGATGTAAATTAAAAGATCTTGTTTTGTTTTTTTGATGCTCGCGCGCAGATCAGCAACTAACGGATTGGTTTCCTTAGCCACATTATACATCCTATTCAACTCAATTTGTTTGGTGTACAAATCGTTCACAGCCTGAGTCATAAAACCACCCTTTTCAATAATAAATACAGAAGGCGGTAAAAACTGTGGATCTTTATCTTCTATAATATATTTTTCCAAGTCATTTAAAGCACTTACTTGTAATTGCATTTGTGATTTTTCCCCATCATACTTACTTATCTTATCCAGAAAATCGCCTTGCTGCCACTCTAAATTGATAATGGATTTTTTCTCCTTATAATTTTGCATCGTATCCTCAATGTTTTTTAAGGAAAAAGTGATCTCATTTAACTGTTTGTCTATGTAGGCAATTGTTCGTTCGTTCAGTTCAAATTTCGATTTTAGTTTACTTTCAGCATAAACACCGTTCAGGGTGTCCAAAATTAAAATAGCACGCTCTGGAATAACATCTTTAAGCACCACTTTCAATATCTGGGTATATTCGGGATTTTCTACCACTAAATTTGATCGGATCTGATTGACCAAATAGTCTTTATTATGGATGTTAAACTGATAAAAAATAGTCTTGAAACCCTCAATGGTTTCTTTGGTGAAACTCTTATCTCGGGTAATATTAATAATCAAGTCTAAATCGACCAGTTCTTCATCAAATTTTCCTTTTTTTACCTGCTCGGTTCCTTCTTCCTTAAAGCTTATTTCATAATTTTCAAAATCTACAATTTTTAGGTCAAACATTTGCTCATAAAACCGAGGGTTAATGGAATTAATTGCGATATTGAACGGTATTCCAGAAAATTGCTCAGTGGTGCGCACTTTTCCCACAATAAAATAAGAAACCTGCAAACGATCTAATAACTTATCGACCACTTTACTGGATAAATCATAGGATTGAATAATACGCGTTTCGTTCGAGTTATCCATGTAAGAACTGGCTGCGAAAAAACTAGCATCACTAAGAACATTGTTTTTGTAATAAGCATCGTCAGATTTGAGCAAAAATTCAGTTGATGCCTTATAAACAGTTGTTAAACGGTACACGTAAAAAGTTCCAAGAGCGTAAAAAATTGGCAAAATTATTAAAGGGATCCACCAATTGGGTTTTAAGATGCGAAGTATAAGATTAAGATCCTTTGCAGATACAATAGCCTGTTTTTTATTGTTTACGGGATTTGTCAATGAGAGAATGTTTTAATTAACAAATATAAAGTTTTAATGTATAATTTGCGGGCTTCGGGGATTTTTTATACATTTAGGGCTTATAATGAAAACAATTAAATTAATTTTCACAGCAGTTTTTTTTATTTGCATATCGGTTTGTTATGCTGCACCAAGCCCGCCACCATCAACTACCGGGGGAACAACAGGTCCCGCTTGTTGGCCGCCTCCTTGTGTGCCAATTGACAATGGTATCATTTTTTTAATTGTTGCTGGTGTCCTTTATGGTGCAAAGAAAATCTACGATTTCCGCAAAAGCGCACAAACACTTTCCTAAGTCTTTTTAAATGAAGGCTAGCATTACATCCAATGCCTTTGTGAAATTTATTGTTGGTTCAGGATCACTTTACCTATGCCTTTACCTCATTTATCAATTTATTGTTAAAAAGTATACACTCTACGATCAAAAATTTATAGGTAGTATTATTGAGGCGGCTGATTGGCTTTTAAATTCTTTTGGTTACATTACTTTTAAAATTCTTCAAGATCATGATATGCAGGTTATCGGTATTGATGGGTCTAACGGGGTATGGGTGGGTTCAAATTGCAATGCTATTACTTTATTTGCTTTATTTTCTGTGTTTATTATTACCTATCCAGGGCATCAAAAAAACAAATTTTGGTTTATTCCAGCAGGTATAATTGCTATCCATTTACTTAATATAATAAGGGTTGTTGCTCTGGCCTTAATAGCTAACTATTATCCTAAATACCTAGACTTCAATCATACCTACACCTTCACCTTTTTGGTGTATGCTTTTATTTTTTACCTGTGGATCATTTGGGTTAATACATTTTCCACAAAAACAGAGAAAAAAAATCATGCTTAAGTATAGTTGGGCTTTCATATTTATCCTGACCTTCGCAGCCATGGGCTATTTTCGAGAGTTCTTTTTTGTCCATTTAAATATAATACTCTACGAAAAATACTACCATTCTACGTCACCCGCTCCTTTTCCTGAAATTATGATTTTTTTTAGGCGTTTTTCATACGACACTTTGTATTACTCAAAATATGTATATACCCTGCTTTGGATTCTGTTCTACTTCCTAGCCAATTTTTTCGCACTAAAAAAACTGAGCAACGTCGTTTATTTTCGAAAAATTCTCGTTTACACCTACCTAATAATGTTTGTACTTGCATTTTTCGCAATGGCCTACGGCTATTTTATAAGTGGGAGGCTTCAGGATGGCGAGTACACGTTAAGCCGATGGCTAATGGGCATTGCGCAATCTCCAATTATTTGCTTAATTTTATTGGCGTCAGAAAAATTATATTTAAAATCCTTTCCATCATGATAAAAAAAGATACGACTGTTTTTAATTTAATAAAAGAGGAATTACACCGTCAAACAACAGGTGTTGAATTGATAGCTTCCGAAAATTACGTGAGTAATCAAGTAATGCAAGCTATGGGTTCAGTACTTACAAATAAATACGCTGAAGGTTTACCTTTTAAACGTTATTACGGTGGTTGCGAAGTCGTAGATAAAATAGAGCAATTAGCAATCGATCGCGCTAAAGAATTATACGGTGCAGCATGGGTAAACGTGCAGCCGCACTCTGGCGCACAAGCAAATGCTGCAGTGATGCTGGCTTGCTTAAAACCTGGCGATACTATTTTAGGTCTCGATCTTTCGCATGGTGGTCACTTAACACATGGTTCTCCAGTAAATTTTTCAGGTAAATTATACCGCCCAGTTTTTTATGGCGTTGAAAAAGAGACAGGCGTTATTAATTACGACGTTCTTGAAGCAACGGCTAAAAAAGAATCACCAAAAATGATTGTTTGTGGTGCCAGTGCTTATTCACGCGATTGGGATTATGTCCGTTTACGTAAAATTGCTGATTCTGTTGGTGCGCTTTTAATGGCTGACATTGCGCATCCAAGCGGATTAATCGCAAAAGGAATTTTAAATGATCCTCTTCCTCACTGTCATATTGTTACAACAACTACTCATAAAACATTACGTGGGCCACGTGGCGGCATGATTATGATGGGTAAAGATTTTGAAAATCCATTTGGTGAAAAAACCCCAAAAGGCGAAACAAAAATGATGAGCAATGTGTTAGATATGGCTGTTTTTCCAGGCACACAAGGCGGACCTTTAGAACACGTAATCGCTGGAAAGGCCGTTGCTTATGGAGAAGCCTTAACCGATGATTATATGCACTATTGCATTCAAGTCATTAAAAATGCTCAGGCCATGGCTAAAGGCTTTATGGATTTGGGTTACAATATCGTTTCTAAAGGAACAGATAACCACATGTTTTTAATTGATTTACGTAATAAAAATTTGAATGGAAAAGAAGCATTAGCAGCGCTTGAACAAGTAAATATCACGGTAAATAAAAACATGGTACCATTTGATGATAAGTCGGCCTTTGTAACATCCGGCATTCGTATTGGTTCTCCGGCAATCACTACTAGAGGACTTAAAGAAAAAGATTGTTTGAAGATTGTTGAACACATTGACAATGTTCTAATGAATAAAGACAATGCTAAAGAATTAGCAAAAGTTAAAAAGAAGGTAAATACTATGATGGAAAAATATCCATTGTTTGCGAATTCATAATAACTGAAACAATCTTAATACCAAAAACCACCAAGTTTTTCTTGGTGGTTTTTGTTTATAAATAGAGCGATACCAGATAAGCCTAACGCTCTACGCTATTCCTTCATGTGAGAGAGTACCCGTTATCAGCCTCTTAAAATTTTGCGAGACAAATCAAGGCAATACAAAAGGAGTTTTCGAAAAGCGTGTATTAACTTGAAGCGTGTATTTTAATTGCCATTGTCAGAATCTCTTCAAGACTTTTAATATCAATGTCTTCATGAGCATCTATTCGAAAAATCTTCATTTTTTTTCTTCCTTCGCTTAAAAGTGTTGGATGACTAATTTTATTTCCATGTACAAAACTAATGTAGATCTCTTTACCCTTGGGATCATAGGAAATAAAACAAAACCATTTTTTTTGATAATAATAAAAGGGCGTATTGTTTTTTCGTTGTTCTTCAACCCTTTCTGAAAAGTCAAGTATAAAGCTGCGTAGAAAAAGAAGACAACTTCTATAAGGCTCGTCTTGCGCATTAAAAAAATGATCAACGCATTCGGCCATTGTTAAAAATTTCTAAGTATTTCGCTTTATTTGCCTCAACCGAATATCGTTCAATGACCGTTTTTCTCCCGGCTTTCCCCATCTCGTTTCTTATAGTTTTATCATCAATCAGTTGACTTAAGCAACGAAACCACTCATCTTCCGTACTAGCCAGAAATCCGTTTTTATCTTGCTCCACAATTTCTTTATTTATTCCAACAGCACTTATCACAACTGCAATCTCACAGGCCATGTAAGATAAGGCTTTCAGTCCACATTTACCATTAGCCCAGGCATCGTCTGGTAATGGCATAATGCCAATATCAAAACTGTTAAGTTCATCTACTTCGGTAGTTTCTGTCCATGCTTTTGGAATTACGTTGAGATCCGCGCTTGAATAATGCGGGTCACCGAGCACTTTAAAGTTTACTTTATTTCCATAAGCTAATTTGATTTTCATTAAAACGGGGAGCAATGTCTCAAAATGTTTTACGGTGCTAATACTACCACTCCAGCCAATAGTTATTATTTCATTATTTCTAAGCTTCGGTTTCGGCATATGAAAGTCAGTATCAATGGTAGTAGGAATAACCTTTGTATTTTTATTTATTGTTTGAGATTTCTTAGCCAGGTAACTATTACCAGCAATTACACAATTTGCATAAGAAATATTCCTGAAAAATTTTTCAGGCTTTTTAATAAACTCCCATTTTTTATTTCCGGGACTAGTATCAGCCAACCAAATACTATCGTCAAAATCAAAAATCACATAAGCTCCAGATTTGTGCGCGCGTTTTTCAAAATAAGAAGTTCCTAAAAAAGAGGCTTCCCGTTGAATAAAAATAATGTCGAAATTTTTAAAACGAAAACAATCTTTTAAACGAATTAAAACAGATTTTATAAGGATAAAAATTTTTACAAGAAAATTTCCCTGTGAATAAAAAGTGGTATCGTCTTTTTCATTTAAAAGGTAAGAAAATGTAAAATTAAATCCGTGTTGTTTTAAAAAGGGCAAATACTGCTCAAACCTATAGCGCTGACTCGGTGAGCGTTTAGGTCGGTGGGCACAAAGAATAAGTACATTAGGCATTTTATTTCCCCATTTTGAAAAGCTGTATAAATGTATAAAATTTAGATCAGACTTGTGAAGTTGTTTTGAGTTTGGAATTATTTGTTCCATAATTCGGAATAAATTAGCTTTACACTTGTGAATTTAGTGTTTGATATAGTTGAAATTTTAAAAGTTACTACGGTGCTTTTTGCGGTAATAGATATTATTGGCTCCATCCCTGTAGTAATTAATTTAAAACAAAATGTAGGAAACATTAATGCATTCAAAGCCTCATGGGTGTCTTTACTCATTATGCTCATCTTTTTACTTGTTGGCCAGTCTATTCTAGAGATTATTGGAATCACAGTTGAGGACTTTGCTATTGCTGGTTCTTTTGTGTTGTTTTTTATTGCGCTTGAAATGTTACTGGGAATAAAAATTTATAGAGATGATATTCCAGCGACTGCATCCATCATTCCACTAGCCTTTCCACTCATTGCAGGAACGGGTACGTTAACAACATTATTGTCTATTCGCGCAGAATATAATTTACTATCGATTATTATTGCCATTTTTTTTAACGTGATTATTGTTTATTTTGTATTAAAATACATTACACTTTTAGAAAAACTTCTTGGTGTGGGCGGTATAGCTATCATTAAAAAAGTGTTTGGAATTGTGCTACTGGCCTTAGCTATTAAATTATTTAGAAAATACACCGGCCTATGATGTCCCGTCCGCTCGCAACCATTCTTTTACTGATTGCCTCCAACACGTTTATGACGATTGCCTGGTACGGACATTTACGTTTTAAAGATCTTCCTGTTTTAAAAAATGCAGGATTGATAACAATAATATTGATCAGTTGGGGAATAGCTTTATTGGAATATTCTTTAATGGTACCAGCTAATAGAATAGGGAGTACAATAAATGGTGGGCCATTTAATATGTGGCAATTAAAATTGATTCAGGAAGTAATTTCTATTTCCGTATTTATAATTTTTACGCTTCTGTTTTTTAAAACTGATGAACTCAAATGGAATCACATCGTTGGTTTTTTATTTTTAATTGGAGCAGTATATTTTTTCTTTAAGAAATAGAACAAAAACATCTCCAGAAGATTCAACTCAAATAATCCTATGAAGTCGCAATTCTTAAATATTCCAAAAACGGATTCATAGCTCTAAACCCTGCAACAATAGTTTTTTCAATATCTTTCTCGTTTAATTGTTTATCCGATAAGGGATAACTCACCAAAAAATGTTTGTTTTTCAGAATCTCTAAATGTGGGTGCTCTTTATCAAATCCTTTTGGCGCAGTTTTTAACTTGCCTTCATCATCAAGACCTTTAAAATACTTTTTGAATGAAATTGAATTTAAAATTTTAAAAAAGGGATCGGGATTGTAATCGATTTCTTGTCTGATCGCATTCAGCATTTCCGCTTCCGGCATATACACTCCTCCAGCCAAAAAACTTGCTCCTGGCTCAATATGTAAATAATAACCAGCTACTAAAGACTTTTTTCCTCCTGGGTTAATACTAGCGCCAAAATTGTTTTTGTAAGGTGTTTTATCTTTTGAAAAACGTACATCTTTATATATCCTAAAAACACAATCTTTCGCCTTCATATCTGGGGAAATCTTTTTGTCAAATTTGGCAACACCCTTTATTATTTTGTCAATAAAAATTTCGTGCTCTTCTTTGGCTTCCAAATAACTGTTTTTGTTTTTTTCGAACCAATCACGATTATTATTCGCTTTAATTTTTTTTAAAAAGGAAACGGTCTTTAGCATAATCAGGAATTAATTTTTTCAGATATTTTTTTAAAGAATTTTAAGTGCGTTAAAAATTCTTTTGCAACAATGCGAATTAAAGTATAGGTTGGAAGGGCAACAACCATCGCAAATACACCGCCAAGACTAGCAGCCATAAGCGTTACAAGAAATATTTCAAGCGGGTGTGCTTTTACAGAATTGGAGAAAATAAAGGGTTGCAAAATAAAGCCGTCTAATAAATTTATACTGAGTAAGGTGAAAAATATTTTATAAATGGTCGGACTAATAAGTTCATAACTTCCAGTACTAATGCAACTGCTTACTCCCAAAGTAAGTGCTATTATCACAGTGATCATGGAGCCTATGTAAGGAATAACATTCAGTATGGAGGCAAAAAAGGCAATTACCAAAGCGTTTTTAATCCCTAAAATAGACAAACTAACAAGTACCGTTGTCCCAACAATAACCATGTCTAAAAACAAACCGGTGAAGTATTTGCTTAGCATTTTCTTGCTAGTACGCAATATATCGCTTGTTGCGTTTTCGTATCCAGATGGCGTTATTACCAAAATACTTTCTTTTACAATGTTGGAATCTCTTAAAAGGAAAAAAGTAATAAATAATACACAAAGTATTCCAGCGGTAATGGTACTAAAATACGCGAAAATGTTATTTACTATAAAGCCTATATTGTTGGCACTCATAAATCCACTAAGTTGTTCGGTTACATTTTGTTTGATGGCTTCTTCTGAGCCGAATTTTAAAAGCAATGATTTAAAAGAAGGAAATTGATTGAGTGTATTATGCATGACCTCGTAAAAATTAAGCCCATAAAGAAAGTCTATTTCACTGGCCAGTGGCGGTATAATCAGGTAAAAGAAACCAAAAAGAATGCTAATGATTAATACAAGGGTAAATAATGCAGAAATACTATTTGGAATTTTTTTTGAACCAATCTTTACTCGGTTTAAGCGATAAGTAACAGGAGAGCCTAGTAAAAAAAGAACAAGCGAAATAAGAAGATAAATAACAATTTTAAAGAAAATAAGTACAAAAAAGATTAGAGCGAGTACTCCAATAATTCGCCATACATTAATATTTAGTTTCATGTATAACAAAGATAGTTTTTATTAGTTAAATTTGATTTGTTGAGGAGACTGTCAGTAAATATTCTTTTATTTTTAACTACACTTTTTCTTACTAGCTGTCATACAAAACAACAGTATTCAACTAAGCCAACGAAGAGCCTTATAAATCCGGATAGTGATTTACTCGAAGCGAATGCCGTAGCCTACCACTTAAATGATTCGCTTACGAGTACCTATTTAGAAATAAAAAACGAAAATCTTCTTTATAAGAGACCAGATACCACCTCCGCCTTTTATGCCGAGGTAAAAATTTCCTATAAATTATTAAGCGAACAAAACTCCCGGAAAATTTTAGATAGTGGAAGTTACATGCTAAGGGATCGTTCTGCTGGTGAGTATGTAAAAAATAAGTCATTGTTTTCTCAGTTTAAATTAAAAGCATTTATAGGTGCGAATTATTATTTAGAAATAGAAATTTTTGACCGAAATAAAAAAACAAAATACACCCAGGGCTTAAACATATACAAGCTTAACGCATACAGCGATCAAAATTTTCTTATTACCCTGAACGATTCTGTGGCTTTTAAAAATAATTTTTTAGCAAACGATCAGGTCATCGTTCAATTCTCTAATCCTGCAATTACGCAGGTTACGGTAGATTGCTTTTTTAAAGAATTTGGCCCGGCACTTCCTCCCTTCTCCACAAAAAGTCCTGATGAGATCACCTACAAACCTGATAGCGTTTTTATCATGTCCTTGAGTACAAATCAATTTATGCTTAGCATGCCAAAAAAAGGTTTCTATCACATCAAAACAGATCCTCAAAGTTTTCTTGGCATAACATTATATACTTATGACGCTACATTTCCTGGAGTAAGCAATAGCGATGAAATGATTGATTGTACGCGTTACCTTATGAGTAAAGATGAATTTGAAAACTGTAAAGATGCACTGGATAAAAAAAATTGCATTGATAATTTTTGGTTAGAGTTAGGAGGGAGTAATGAACGCGCTCGTGAATTATTAAAACGCTACTATGGAAGAGTAAAAGAAGCCAATAAAAATTTTAGTAGTTATACTCAGGGTTGGAAGAGTGATAGAGGAATGGTATTTATTGTTTTTGGTCCGCCTATAAATACATATAAAAGTAAGAGGGATGAAATTTGGGTTTATGGGAATGAAGCAAATCCCAATTCGTTGCGCTTTGTTTTTAATAAGACACGAAATCCTTTTACCGATAATGATTATGTCATGGAGCGCTCACAGTTTTATAAAGACAATTGGTACACCGCAGTTGAATATTGGCGGGAAGGGTTGATTTATATGAACAGGGGACGGTAAATGAGAGAAAGTTAACTTTTGATGGCTTCGTACCCTTCATCTATTGGTAAACTGGGTTTTTTAGAAGCTGCCACCGCTAGTTCATCACAGCGATTATTCTCTACATTACTGGCATGACCTTTTACCCAAACAAAGGTGTGTTTATTGGAATCATAAATACGCAAAAACCGTTGCCACAAATCTACATTTGCTTTATTTTTAAAACCTGTTTTTCGCCAGCCAAAAACCCATTTTAGATTAATAGAATCTACAACGTACTTGCTGTCAGAGTATACTCTTACGTGCAAAGCATTATGAGTAACACTTTCTAGTCCAACAATAACTGCCAATAATTCCATGCGATTATTAGTGGTTCTTTTAAATCCACCACTAATTTCTTTTCGGTGGTTTTTAAATTTTAAAACGAGTCCAAAACCACCAGGACCCGGATTTCCGCTTGCAGCGCCGTCTGTATATAATTCTATATGGTCTTCCAAAACAATAAAACGTGAAAGTAAAATAATTTACGTTATCCTGAACTAAGGATCCCACTAATTTCACGAATTTGCACAAAAATAAGCATGAGTGTACATTGTTAAATTGCCAGCACTTACAATACTATCAGCGAAAGGAAGGAGGAATATGTGTTGGTGAAAATTAGTGGAATTCGTGGCTGTAAAGCAGAGTAAACCTTGTGGAACTGTAAATTTGTACTTATATTCGTGCTTTAAATTTTCGAATATGTCAGTATTAGTAAACAAAGATTCTAAGGTAATAGTACAAGGCTTTACAGGTGGTGAAGGTACGTTTCATGCAACACAAATGATTGAATATGGCACCAATGTAGTTGGCGGAGTAACTCCTGGAAAAGGCGGTACCACTCACTTAGAACGTCCGGTATTTAACACTGTTTCAGAAGCGGTTCAAAAGGCAGGTGCTGATGTGTCTATTATTTTTGTGCCGGCTGCGTTTGCGGCAGATGCGATTATGGAAGCCGCTGAAGCTGGTATTAAAGTGATTGTTTGTATTACAGAAGGAATTCCTGTTAAGGATATGATTTATGTAAAAGAATATTTAAAAGGAAAAGCTTGCCGTTTAATCGGACCTAATTGTCCTGGTGTTATTACTGCCGGGGAAGCTAAGGTTGGTATTATGCCAGGTTTTGTGTTTAAAAAAGGTAAAATTGGGATTGTTTCCAAAAGCGGAACATTAACATATGAAGCGGCTGATCAGATTGTGAAAGCTGGAATGGGAATAACTACTGCCATTGGAATTGGCGGAGATCCGATCATTGGAACACCGACTAAAGATGCGGTTGAATTATTGATGAACGATCCTGAAACAGAAGCGATTGTAATGATTGGTGAAATTGGTGGAAGCTACGAAGCAGAAGCCGCGCGTTGGATAAAAGCAAATGGAAATAAAAAACCAGTAGTTGGTTTTATTGCAGGTCAAACTGCTCCTAAAGGACGTACAATGGGGCACGCTGGCGCTATCGTTGGTGGTGCGGAAGATACAGCGCAAGCAAAAATGCAAATCATGCGCGAGTGCGGCATACATGTGTGCGAAAGTCCTGCCGAAATTGGTAAAACGATGGCTGCTGTTTTAAAAGGACAAAAAGTATCTGCATAAAAATTAAATTTATTTCAAAAATGCAAACCACCTTCGGGTGGTTTTTTTGTGGCTAGCAGAAATTCTTACTGGTTCGGTCTTTGCACTCTTTTGCCACGTAATGACGGTGCACTTGAACTCGTCACCGCAAATTAGAGCGCATGATAGCAATAAAACCCGAAGCAGTTTCTGTAAGATGCTACAAAAGCAAAAAACCATCTGTCGTTCAACAGATGGTTTTTCTTAAAAGTTTTTTATCGGTCCTAATTATTTTTAATTGGCTGTGATTGAGGGGCCATCGTAACCGGAGCCTGCCCTAACATTTGAGGTGTAATCATAGGTAATACCTTTTTAACCTCTGCGTAATTTGGATCAATTTGAATAGCTCTATCCCAACTTTTTTTAGCTAAACCAAATTTCCCTTGATTAAAGTAAGCGCCACCTAAATTATACCAAGCTTCTTTGTCATAAGGCACCAATAAAGTCCACATGTTATAAGCAATGGCTGCTGAATCCATACGTCCTCGGTTAAATGCTCCAGACCCTCTGTTTTTTAGATCGTTTGAGTATACCTGATAATAATTTCTCAAGTAAGGATTATTTGGATACAAACGTTCGGCATTTTTCCAATAGTAAAGTGCTTCGAAATCTTTTCTCAATTTAAAGTAAGCTAATCCTAAATTTAAATATCCATTTACGTAACGTGGATGTAACTCAGTGGCATGCTTTAAGAATGCAATTCCTTTAAAAAGAGCTGCTTCGCGTTTATTTTTATAGCCACCTGTCTTTACCTCTTCGTCAGTAATAACTAAAGTACCGTTATAATCATTAAAACGCGTTGAGTCCTGCCCAACAACCTGAACACCTGTAACTTCTTTTGTATCGGCCAAATCAACCCAACGGGCACCTGCATTTCCTAAAACAAGTACAGAGTGTGGCATGGTTTTTACGTCTTTTAAGAAGAGTGTTACATCATTTTTCCAATCCCAGTTACGTTCCCAGGTTTTGCAGCCAAATAAGAAAGTGATTACTAAAACAACGCACACAAGTGCTATTCTTCTCATGTTAAATGCAATCACTGATAATTTATCTAAGCCCTTCAGCATAAAGTAAGCAATGGCAATACAAAATCCGATAGACGAGTGAAAGATCAAACGTTCACCCATTGTTGCACCAATGTCCATTAAAACGTTTCCAATCATTAACGCAAATACAATGTAAGTCATTAAAGCAAAACCTAAAATATGTTTCTTTAAAGTATAATGAACGGCTGCAACCACCATTCCAACGTGTATTATAATAGACAATAAAAAGTCCCAACTTGTAAAATGACGGTACTCAATAGTATTATATGAATAATCGGAAGACAATGTAGCAGGGAAAATTTGTAGCCATAGGTATTTTAATAACACAAAGCCTTTAGTAGCGAAACGTTCTTCGCCATTTGCTAAAAGGTATGGATTGTTTAAAATTTCCGTGTCTGGAACACCTGGTTTTAGTTTAACAGCAACCAAACGCATTGCCAAATAAAACAACATCACAAAGTAGAACCAACTCAAGAGTTTATGGAAATTGTTTTTCTTATTGGATCCCATCATAAAAATTCCAACCAAAATATATAAGAAAGGGAATACCCAGAATGAGCGAATTGGCTTAGCTCCGGGCTGTGCATGCATATCAAAGTCACGCTTTAAATACAACATCATCACAGCGCAAAATACAAATGCAAGACCCACATAAAGTGTTTGTTTAAATTCTTTTGTATCGAAAAACGTTTTAACATCAAAATCATTTTCTGTAAATGTGTACACAGCCAATGGTACCAATATTAACAAGGTAACAGCGTATTCTTTTGATAACAATGCGAGCAAGAACATGAGCGAAGACCAAAATAAATCTTTGTTCTTTTTGGTCTCCAGATATTTGAATGTATAAAAGAAGGTGAGCGAGAGGAAGATTAATGAGAAAATCTCATCACGGCTTTTCACATTAGCGATGGCTTCTGAGTGTATCGGGTGCATCGTAAACAGTAAAGCTGCGAGAAATGCCAAGTCTTGATTGGTACGAAAAAAATAACGAGAAAAAACAAGGTATAATAACATACACCCAAGGGCGAATGTCCAAATATTATTAAAATGGCGCACTTTAGCACCGTATACCTGACAGTCTATTTCATTAAAAATTCCATCTACATTAAGATCTTCATCCCATTCGTTTTTAAAATTTTTGTTTAAATCCCAACAGCTGTAGCACTCGTTTCCTTCTGCTAATCCGTTATTATTTAAATCAACATAATCGTTGTACTCGTAATTTGTTTCAGGTCTGCCGCAAGGAGAAGTATAACTTACCATGTCCTTATCCAGAACTCCGTTTTTATTAGAGTCTTCCACTTTCATGTAAAGACCTGTGCGGTAACTGCCAATAAGTTGTTGTTCAAGTGCAAAACTTACAACAGATAAAGGACGGTAACGACCCCCGGCTAATTGATCTGTTGCACACATACGACGGTAAAAACTCTCGTAAGCATCACGGGTCATGATGTCTTTAATACCTCTAACACCCTTGATTACGTGATCATTTTGATGAATAATAATTCCGTCATCTAGCGCATATTCGCCATTAATGGAAGTGATATAAAAAGTAAAACCAATAACGCCTATAAGAATTAAGGCGATCTTGTGATTTAAGAATGTGAAATACTTGAAAGTTTCACTTAAGGGCGCAAAAGTTGGAGCTTTTAACGTTGGTGCTTTTGATGTTGATTTTAAAGGTGTCTTGTTTCCCTGTGCCATAAATAATAAATATCTGCAAATTACAAATATAAAGCCAAATTAATAATGATCCCCGAATTTTTTTTACTGTTTCACCAGAATTATCCTTAATTTGCTCATGTAATCTAAGTTTTTGGGAGTTTATTTCATGAACGATCAAGCCGGCATAAAATGAAAAGTGGTAAAGTAAACTTCACGTCAATTATCCTCGGCCTTATTCTTATTGGAGGTGCAATTATTTTTGATCGGTATTCTGTATTTTCCATCGAGGAAATTGGAGTAAAATCTACAAAAGCGATTGAAAAAAAGGCTGAGCTCTGCAAAAAAGCGTTTCCCTTACTTTTTACAAAAGATGTTGGCACAGATTGGGAGCAGCTTTCAGAGTATTACGCAAATGAGAGAATCGGACTGTACCTTTGGCAAAATGATAGTCTTATTTTTTGGAATAACTCGCAAATACCGCTGCCTAAAGTTTCCGCGATATTTTTAAAGACTTTCGGATTTATTAAACTACCACATGGGCACTATTTATACTTTAAAGAGGTAAGTGGCCAAAAAACTGCTCTAGCGCTATGTCTGGTAAAGCCAGATTACGAGATTCAAAATAATTATCTTAAGAACGATTTTAAAGACTGGACAGGTATTCCAAAGGGAATTACGGTTGATACAAGCTCAAATGCTGAACATAGAATTACAATTGATGGTAACAGTTTATTCTCCATTAAAGGAGGAGAGGAAAAATTTAATAATACTACAGGAGATAACCTTGCTTTTATATTCTTTTTAACTACTTATTTAGCGTCGCTGTTATTATTACTTCTTAATGTAAAACGAAGTAATAATGATGTATTTGCTGGTTTTTCTGTGGTAGGCGTCCTGATAATTCGCTTTTTAATGATTGGCTTGAAATGGCCGTTTTTTTTCTATCGAACAGCGTTGTACGATCTTCAGTTATTTGGAAATGCCCAATCTTTTATGAATGGCTACCTGGGAGATATCTTATTGAATGCCTTCACCTTATTATTTATTGCCGCCGTATTCCATTTTTATTCTTACAGGCTAACAAAACAGGCAAAGCAATTTGTCTATTCAGCGTTGATGGTGGGTTTCATTTTCATACTCTTTTATCAATTTAACCAAATAGCTGTAAGTTTAATCAACAACTCCACTTTGAGTTTTGATTTTTTGAGCATCTTCAATATAAAATTTGAAGTCTTTATTGGTCTTGGAGCTTTGAGTGTATGCTCACTCGCTTCGTTCTTGCTGATAAATTGCTCATTGCAAGTTTTTAATGGCAGGCAATTTTTCGTGGTGTATTTATGCATTTGTACTGTGCATTACACCCTTTATAGAGATACTGGTTTGTTTGAAAATTATTGGCTATTACTTTATGCAGGATTACTTTTTTTGTTGCAAAAATTTTACAATTCTAAAATTGCTTTAGCTCTTGGACTACAAATACTATTTATGTCGGTGGTGACGTCTAAATTTTTGAATACCTATATAGAGAAAAACCAGCAGCAAGATTTGAGTATTTTATCAATCAAGTTAAGTGACAAACAGGATGCTATTTTAGAAAACGAATTTGCTGATATACCCAGACGAATGGCACAGGACGAGCCGCTTAATAGGATGCTTAATTTTTTAGCGGATATTCCAACTGCTGAAAAGGAAACCGAACTTTTATTAAAACAAAAGTACTTTGGTGGGTATTTTAATCGATACACGGTGGAGTTTTCCTTGTTTGATAAAAACTGTTCGCCGCTGCTGGAAGTAAAAAAGCCAGTACACGTGAACGAAGGTTTTTTTATTGATCAAATTCGTGAAAATTCGGATTCTACTTTTGTAGAAGGACTATTTTTTGTAAAAAACTACAAAAAAAATGTTCAATACATTGGTAAGATAAATTTGGGAGATAGGCGCCTATATGTGATGATGGAGCCAAAGCAATTTGAGGAACTGGGTAGTTTTCCGGATCTGTTGCTTGATCAATCGCAGCAGAAGCCTGAGAAATTAAAAAGTTTTAGTCATGCTGTTTATCGTTCGCAACAAATTACAAGCCGCTTCGGGGATTTTAATTATCCCTTTTCACTTCAGGATTCTATAACGCTGTTGAAATCAAATCAGGATTTTATTCATCACTATTATCAACCCGACGAAAACACGGAGGTAATTATAAGTCAAAAAGCCAAGCGCTGGAACTATTTTTTCACGTTTAATTCCTATCTCTTATTGTTTTTTTCAATGGTGACGTACTTATCTTATCTTGTATATTCAGCAGTATTTACAGATCATTTCTCAAGCCCCACATTAACGCGAAGAATTCAAACAATTATTATTGTTTTATTATTGTTGGCCATGTCGGCGGTGGGTATTACTTCCGGAAATCTTGTGAGTAGGCAGTTTGATGGAAATAATAAAAAGCAGTTGGAAGAAAAAACACAAATCATTATCAACGAACTTAGCAGTCAATTTAAAGCCGAACAATTGTTTGATGTATCTCAAAAGGAACTTATTAATCTTAAATTAAAAGAATATAGCAGACTTTTTAATACCCCAATAAGTTTGTTTTACAAAACTGGCCAGTTGTTTAATACCAGCGAGTCAAAACTGTATGAAAATGGGTTGGCGGCTTCTTTAGTAAATCCAAAGGCCTTTTGGGAGCTTAATAATAACCGATCTTCTTCACAGAGTGTTACGGATAAGGCCGGAACATTAAAATACATTTCACTTTACACACCATTGTTCGATGCGAACAAAAAGTTAATTGGATTTATCAATTTACCCTATTTTGCTAAACAAAGCGATCTAGCGAACGAATTATCAGGCATAATCAGTGCTTTAATTAACGTGTATGTTATTTTGTTTGTGATCAGCATCCTTACGGGATTAATTCTTTCTGGTTTTATCACACAACCACTTCGCATAATTAAGCAACAATTAAGCAATGTGACTCTGGGTAAACAAAATGAAAAAATTGTGTGGCAGAGCGATGACGAAATCGGAAAATTGGTTTCCGAATACAATCAAATGCTAGTAAAACTTGAAAATAGCGCTAATTTGTTGGCGCAGAGTGAGCGTGAAAGTGCTTGGCGTGAAATGGCAAAACAAGTGGCGCATGAGATAAAGAATCCTTTAACGCCAATGAAACTAAATTTGCAGTATTTGCAAATGCTCATGAAGAGTAATCCCGATGATTTTAAAGAGAAATTTGAAAGAGCGAGTGCTGGAATTATTGAACAAATTGATTCGTTGGCAAATATAGCTAATGAGTTTAGTAATTTTGCCAAATTGCCTGGTACTCAATTGCAAAAAATTAACCTCGTGGATGTAATCGCCTCAGCCATGCTTATTTTCGAAAATCAAAAAGGCGTTGTTTTTAAGAATAATATTTCATCGGAGCAAATATGGGTGAATGGCGATAGAGACCAATGTTTACGTGTGTTTAATAATGTTCTGAAAAATGCCCTTCAAGCCCTTGATGGAGTTAAAGATCCATTAATAAATATTGATATAGAAAAAAACGAAGGCGTTGTAATTATCGCAATAAGTGATAACGGTTGTGGTATTGACGATGATATGAAATCTAAAATTTTTACTCCTAATTTTACAACAAAAACTACCGGTTCAGGCTTAGGCTTAGCAATGGTTAAAAATATCATGCTGGGTTTTGAAGGAAGTATTTCTTTCACCTCAGAAAGTGGGAAAGGAACTACATTTTATCTTGAATTTATTCCTTCAGAAAAGGGTACTTTGTAAAAAAAATCAAGCCGTTTTCAAGTTGTAAATTTGTTCTTAAAAACCTAATATTTTAACAGTTTTTCCCTTTAAAATATTTAGTTATCTTCGTTTTCCGTTTTAAAAAAATATGGCAAAATTTAGAAGAGAAGATGCGTTAGATTACCATTCACAAGGACGTCCAGGTAAAATTGAAGTTATACCAACAAAACCTTACAGCACTCAGCGAGATTTAACCTTGGCTTATTCGCCAGGCGTTGCTGAGCCTTGTTTGGAGATTGAAAAAAATCCGGAGGATGCTTATAAATACACAGCTAAGGGCAATCTCGTTGCTGTTATTTCAAATGGCACGGCTGTTCTGGGATTAGGAAATATTGGCGCTTTGGCCTCAAAACCAGTAATGGAAGGTAAAGGGCTTTTGTTCAAAATATTTGCGGATATTGATGTATTTGACATCGAAATTGACACCACAAATATTGATGAATTTGTAAATACTGTAAAAAATATTGCCCCAACTTTTGGTGGAATTAATCTTGAGGATATTAAAGCGCCTGAGTGTTTTGAAATAGAACGCCGCTTAAAAGAACTATTAGACATTCCTTTGATGCACGATGATCAGCACGGTACAGCAATTATTAGTGCGGCTGGAATGCTTAATGCTGTTGAAATTTCTGGAAAGAAGATGTCAAGCATCAAGGTGGTTATTAATGGCGCCGGCGCTTCGGCTAACTCCTGCGCGAAAATGTATATAGCTGTGGGTGTAAAAAAAGAAAACATATTAATGCTGGATAGTAAGGGAGTTCTTCATAAAGGACGTAAGGACTTAGATCAATACAAGTCTTTTTTTGCCGCTGAAAAAACTGATAAAAATACCTTAGAGGAAGCAATAAAAGGAGCTGACGTATTCGTTGGACTATCTAAAGGAAATATTCTTAATCAAGACATGGTGCGTAGTATGAATAAAAACTGCGTTGTATTTGCATTGGCAAATCCAACACCGGAAATTTCATATGAAGAAGCCATCGCTGCGCGAAAAGATATTATTGTTGCAACTGGTAGAAGTGATAATCCAAACCAGGTAAACAATGTTTTAGGATTCCCATTTATTTTTAGAGGTGCTATGGATGTTCGCGCTACCACCATAAACGAAGAAATGAAATTGGCTGCAACATTAGCTATTGCTGCCCTTGCGAAAGAACCTGTTCCAGATTATGTTAATTTGGCCTATGGCTCAAAAAATTTAAGTTTTGGAGCTGATTATATTATTCCAAAACCAATTGATAACCGACTTATTAGCGCTGTTTCTTCAGCAGTAGCAAAAGCTGCTATAGAAAGTGGTGTTGCTAAATTGAAAATCACAGATTGGGATGCGTACCGTTTAGAGCTTGAAAATCGTTTAGGAAAAGACAATAAACTGATGCGGAGTCTTGCTGATAAAGCTAAGAGCAATCCAAAACGCATTGTATTTTCTGAGGCAGATAATTATAAAATTCTAAAAGCAGCGCAAGTGGTACGTGACGAAGGTATTGCAAAACCAATACTTCTGGGCGATAAAGCGAAGATTATGAAAATGGCGGAAGAGCATTTTGTTGATCTTTCAGACATGCAACTTGTTGACCCCTTGCTTGAACATGAAGATATGCGTAACCAGTTTGGTGATCTTTTATGGCAAAAACGCCAGCGTCGCGGGTTAACCCAATACGATGCACGTAAATCAATGCGCGACAGAAATTATTTTGGTGCCATGATGGTGGAGAATGGAATGGCAGATGCTATGATTAGTGGCCTTACGCGTAAATATGCGCAACCAATAAAACCTGCTTTAGAAATTATTAATACGCTTCCTGGCGTAAGTAAAGTAGCAGGTCTTTATATCATGGTTACTAAACGCGGTCCGTACTTTTTTGCAGACACTACCATGAACGCAGATCCTACAGCTGAAGAGCTGGTAGATATTGCTGTATTAACTGCCAACACGGTTAAGCAATACAACATTGTTCCACGCATGGCTATGCTTTCTTATTCTAATTTTGGTTCTGCACCAGGAGAAGCACCTAGTAAGGCAGCCAAAGCGGTTAGTTTATTGCATGCCAATTATCCGGGCTTAGTGATCGATGGCGATATTCAAGCAAATTTTGCAATTAATAATAGTTTATTAAAAGAACAGTTTCCTTTTAGCACGCTTGTAGATAAAGATGTAAACACATTTATTTTCCCAAATTTAGCGGCAGGCAACATCGCCTATAAACTTATGCAGGAATTGGGTGGCGCTGAGGCTATCGGTCCCGTTTTAATGGGATTAAACAAACCTGTTCACGTGCTACAACTTGGTAGTAGCGTTAGAGAAATAGTAAATATGATAACTATTGCGGTAGTTGATGCACAAAACAAAAAGTAGATTTTTTAATGTCACTCATTACATACATTAAAGGCCGTGTAACTTCTAAAAATCCGGCTTTTATGATTATCGAAGCAAGTGGAATCGGCTATGGTCTCTACGTTTCGCTTCAAACATATTCTAAAATTGGCGATCAAACCGAAGCGCAATTATTTATTGAAAGCGTGTACATTCGTGACGACAATCCGCGCTATTATGGCTTTGCCGATGAAGAAGAGCGGGAGTTGTTTCGTAAACTTATTTCGGTGAGCGGGGTAGGAGGTTCTAGTGCCCTATTAATGCTCTCGAGCATGAGTGCTGGTGAAATAGCAGGAGCCATTAACACAGCCAATGTAACTCTATTAAAAAGCATTAAGGGTATTGGTGATAAAACTGCTCAAAGAATCGTTGTTGACTTAAAGGGAAAAATGGGTAAACATGAAGGAGGAATCTCACAGATTTTAACAACTTCTTACAATAAAAACAGAGATGAGGCGTTAATGGCTTTGGTCACGTTGGGTTTTCCTAAAATTGCAGCAGAAAGAGCACTTGAAAAAGCGATAAAGCAGCAAGGAACAGGAACTGACAATGTGGAATTATTAATTAAAGCAGCGTTAAAGAACTTTTAGTCATCGATTAGTGAGAGCCAACGGACTTATAAATTTTGTATTAATTACCAGTGCTACTGCGTGTCTTTTTGGTGTAGTGACTAAAACAGATTCTAAGCAGACCGGTGATTTTTCCTATTTGCCTTCTAAACGTGTGCTTCCAATTGACACGCCAGATGTAGACGATCCGGATTCTGAATTACTTTATAAGTTTAAAAATAACAACGGAACGCCTCCAATGTTAGATCCTAAATCTAAGTTATATCTTGAAGATCCACAGAATATTAAGAAGGAAGTGGAGTACGATCCTAAATCTGGAAATTATATTGTAAAACAAAAAATTGGAGATCAAAATTATCGCCCTGAAACATACATGAATCTTAAGGAATACCAAGAGTACATGTATCGGAAGCAAATGAATGAATACTGGCGCTCGCGGGTGGCAGCTGACGAACTAAACAATCAGCCACGTAAAGGTATTCTTCCCAAACTTCAGGTAAATAGCGAATTGTTCGATCGTATTTTTGGTGGTAACACCGTTGATATTAAGCCAACTGGTACCGCAGAATTAATTTTTGGTTTAAACACAAATAAAAACCGCAACCCTTCCATTCCGCAAAAACAACAAAGTGTCACGAATTTCGATTTTAACATGCGTATTCAATTAAACCTTATTGGTAAAATTGGAGACAAGTTGAAAATTACGACTAACTACAACACAGAAGCATCGTTTGATTGGGAAAATCAGGTAAAAGTAGATTATACAGGATATGAAGATGAGATTATTAAAAAAATTGAAGCGGGAAATGTTACCTTGCCACTTAACAGTTCATTAATTTCAGGTAGTCAAACATTATTTGGATTTAAAACTACTTTACAATTTGGAAAACTAACCGCTACTACTGTTTTTTCGCAACAAAAAGGTAAAAAACAAGAAATTACTGTTCAAGGAGGAGCCCAAACGCAGGCCTTTTCAATTAGCGCTGATAATTACGAGCAAAATAAACATTTTTATTTGGGCCATTATTTCAGGAAGAATTACGATGCCTGGATGTCTACTCTACCAATCATCCAAACTCCGATTATTATTACAAAAGTGGAGGTTTATGTATTGAGTAATAATGGAAATTCTGAGCAAACAAGAAACATTGTTGCTTTTGAAGACCTTGGTGAAAGTAGCGAAAATATTTTCCATGAACTTACTGATCCCGTTGGAATAGTGCCGGCAAATATGGCCCTAAAAAACACTACTTCAGAAACAATCCCAAGTAACACGGTTAATACATTGTACGG
Organism: Aurantibacillus circumpalustris; assembly: GCF_029625215.1. Classification (GTDB taxonomy): domain Bacteria; phylum Bacteroidota; class Bacteroidia; order B-17B0; family Aurantibacillaceae; genus Aurantibacillus; species Aurantibacillus circumpalustris. The sequence goes on along the minus strand of NZ_CP121197.1, from coordinate 1,359,312 downwards.
CATTTTGACAGGGGCACCTGGTGGTGCTCCAGGAGTATTATCGACGCGATCGCTTTCAGAAGTTTCTGTCTTGTCTGGTACAACTTTGGCAAAGAATGACAATGATCCTAATTTATCCTACATGTCTGAAGGACGGGATTATGTAAAAATACAAAATGCAAGAAGATTAAATACTTCTGAATTTACTTTTAATTCTCGAACTGGTTACATTTCTTTAAATCAGCAATTAAACAACGATCAAGCACTTGCGGTATCTTATCAATTTACACAGAATGGTAAAACCTATCAGGTTGGTGAGTTTAGCGAACAAGTGCCAGATAATACGCAATTACTGATATGTAAATTACTTAAAACAAATGCAGTAAGTGTGAAACATCCCATGTGGCGACTCATGATGAAGAATGTATATACATTAGGTGCTTATAACTTGAATCCGCAAGATTTTAAGTTAGATGTGTATTACAATAATATCGAAACAGGCGTGGATATGCCTTATCTTCCTTACGGTAAAAACATAAATGGAAAACAGTTAATTCGTGTTTTACAATGTGATAAATTAAATGTAAATGGCGATAAAGGTAGCGATGGTGTTTATGATTTTATCTCAGGCTACACAATATCTCAACAGAATGGCCGCGCTTATTTTCCAACAGAAGAACCTTTTGGAAGAAGTTTAATAGATACTACCGGTGATGCAAGTTCTCAGGGCGCCGAAAACAAGTTTGTTATGGAAGATTTTCCAGCTGCAAACAAGTATATTTTTACTGAATTGTATGACTCCACTAAAACAGCAGCCAGCTTCATTCAAAACAAAAATCGTTTTAAAATAAAAGGTACCTACCGATCTTCTTCTGGATCCGAAATCGCATTGAATGCTTTAAATATTCCTGAAGGTGCAGTAATTGTTACTGCCAACGGAATAGCACTTCAAGAAAACGCTGATTACACAGTTGACTATACGCTTGGTCGTGTAAAGATTATCAACGAAGGAATTTTAAATTCGGGTGCAACTGTAAAAGTTTCTCTTGAAAGTAATTCCCTTTTCAGTGTACAACAAAAAAGCTTGTGGGGTACCAGACTTGATTATAAAGCCGGCAGAAATCTTACACTAGGAGGAACGTTTTTAAGATTTAGTGAACGACCTATTACTCAAAAAGTCACCATTGGTGATGAACCGGTAAGTAACATCGTTGCAGGACTGGATTTTAATTACAAAACAGATGCGCCTTTCTTAACACGTTTATTAGATAAACTTCCTTTTTATAGTACCAAAGAAATGAGTACCATTTCTGCAAGAGGTGAATTTGCTAAGTTATTTCCTGGCAATGCAAAAGCAATCAGTAAAAATGGAGGAAACTCCTATATCGATGACTTTGAGGGATCTGTATCGGTTATTGACGTGAAAGGAGCAACAAGCTGGTTCTTAGCAAGTATTCCTCAAAACATTCCGGGTGTTTTTCCAGAATCAAGGGAAACATATGCCAACACATTGCTTCCAGGCATTAATCGTGCACGTTTTAGTTGGTACAATGTAGATGCTATGTTTACGCGTGATCAAGGCGGAACGACACCAGGTTATTATAGCAGCAAAAAATTATTTTCAAACAATATGTGGAGACAGGTTTTTGAAACGGAACTATTTCCGGGTAAAACACCTCCTAATGGTCAGCAAGTTGTTATGCAACTACTCGATCTCGCCTACTACCCATCTGAACGCGGACCATATAATTACGACATTCTGCCAACCAATTTTTCAAAAGGAATTAATAATGATGGCTCGCTTAAAAACCCTCAGGATCGTTGGGGTGGCATCATGCGAAAACTCGAAACGAATGATTTTCAGGCTGCAAACGTTGAATACATTCAGTTTTGGATGATGGATCCATTTAATGAGGATTATAATAAAGAAACGGATCCGGAGTTTGATCCAGCGAAACCACCAAGTGGTGATTTATATATCAATCTTGGAAACATTTCGGAAGACATTGTACGCGATGGTAAAATGTCTTATGAAAATGGAATTCCCGGAAAATCAGAATACTCTAGGGGCTTAACAGTTGAATCAACAAAGCTTGCCGATGCACCCGTTTTAGCTCCAGTGGTTAATCAATTTTCACAAGATAATAGTGATAGACTTCTGCAAGATGTTGGTTACGATGGATTAAACGATGAAAAAGAAAGGGAACGTTTTGCGCAAGCGGTGAAGGATATGGAAACTGGCGGATTTAACCCCGATGCCGTAAGCACCTTTACATCTGATCCATCATCTGACAGGTATCATTTTTTTAGAGGGGATGATTATGATGCTGAGAATGTGCAAGCAAATACCTTAAAACGGTATTCTAAATACAACAATCCTGAAGGGAATTCCCCAACAGAAGAGCAATACAAAAGCCAGAATAACGCAGGTTATTCAACAGCTTACACAAATGCTTCTCCTAATATTGAAGACATCAACAGAGATAACACATTAAACACTCTTGAAAATTATTATCAATATAAAGTTCGTATCAGCCCCACAGATGTTAGCCCTTTGCGCGTAGGTACTAATTTTATCGTAGACGCTTTTGATGGTTCAGCAGACTTTAGTGGCGTAACAAAAACAGTAAAATGGTACCAATTTAAAATTCCAATTTCGCAATTTGAAAGTAATGTGGGTGGCATTGAAGGATTTAATTCCATCCGTTTTATGCGTGTCTACATGAAAGGTTTTGCACGTCCTGTTTTATTAAGATTGGCTAGGTTTGAGCTAGTGCGTAGTGATTGGCGACGTTACCAATACGATTTAAAACAACCTGGCGAGTATATTGCTCACGACGATAATTCAACGGCATTTGATGTGTCGGCAGTTAGTTTGCAAGAGAATTCAACCAAAGTGCCAGTTAATTATGTAATGCCCCCTGAAATTGATCAACAGCAAAATGTTCAAACGACCAATCTTGTATTATTAAACGAACAATCACTCTCAATGCGTACATGTGATTTAAAGGATGGCGATAGTAGAGCTGTTTTTAAAAATGTGGATCTGGATACGCGTATGTTTCAAAATATAAAAATGAACGTACATGCCGAAGCGATGAATGGCATTCCTTTAAATGACGGCGACCTTAATTTGTTTTTTAGAGTGGGTACTGATTACAACAATAATTTTTATGAATACGAAGTTCCTTTAAAGCTAACCCCAAAGGGTGTTTATAATGCAAACAACGTTGATTCACGTGCTCAGGTGTGGCTTAAGGCAAACGAAGTGAATTTTAATTTTGATGAAATAAGTCTGGTAAAGCAAAAACGGAATGAGAAGTATGGATATTTTAGTGAACTGAATAATTTGACAACACCATTTCCTGTAGATATGGGTGGTTACACTATTACCATTGTTGGGAATCCAAATTTGGGAACTGTAAAGAGTGTCATGGTAGGAATAAGGAATCCTAGAACTCCTGATAAATTAGCCCACTGCGCTGAGGTGTGGATTAACGAATTACGTTTAACCGATTTTAATAATAAAGGTGGCTACGCTACAACTGGACAAATTCAAGCAAAGCTCGCAGACCTTGGAGTTGTTAGTCTTGCCGGAACCTACAAGACTCCATTTTGGGGAAGTGTAGAAAGTAAGATCAATGAACGGAGTAAAGAAACGAATCTTAATTGGGATGTAAGCACATCTGTGAATGCCGGTAAGTTTTTACCAGATAAATGGAAGGTAAGCTTACCCATATTTTACAACTACGGACAAACAAAAATAACTCCACTTTTTAATCCGCTCGACCCGGATGTGAGAATGGCCGCTTTGGATGATGTAGACGGCATATCTGAATCACTGAGAGACAGTGTTCGGAATCAAACAATAGACTATACCGAACGTAAAGGATTTAATGTAACGAATTTTAGGATTGATGGATTAAAGAGGCCTAAGGCAAAACCAAGGCCTTGGGATATCAGTAACTTTTCTGCAACTTATGCCTTTAATGAAATATTTAGAAGAAACGTAAATGTAGAATATAATTATATCAGGCAGTACCGCGGAAATTTGCAATACTCGTATAGTATAAGAAACCCTCTCACACTTAAACCATTTACAAAGGTGAAACTTTTTCAAAATAAATGGTTTGCATTAATAAAAGATTTTAGTTTGCAATTAGTTCCGAATAATTTTGGCACCTCCATTGATGTAAATCGTAATTACACATCCCTTAAGAATAGAGATATTACTGGCTTCTATGCTGGTTCTGACATTTTTGAAAACCCTGCTTTAATAAACAAAAATTTTACCATGACTCGAAATTACAATTTTGTATGGGCCTTTAACAAATCATTAAAATTTGATTATACAGCTTCGAACGATGGTCGTATACTAGAACCGCCAGGAGAGCGATTAACAAAGGCTAATAAAAATACAGTGTCGAAAACCTTTTTTAATGGGTTAAAGGATGTAAATGGAAGAGATTCGGTTAGAAGTTTTGGAGAAAATGTTTCGTTTAGACAACAAATGAATTTAAATGTGGATGTGCCTATAAATAAAATTCCATTATTTGATTTTATGAAAATAAACTATCGTTTTGGCGGCACATACACTTGGGCTAGAAGGCCTTTCGCTGCAAACGACAGTATAGGAAATACGATTCAAAACACTCGTTCAAATAACTTTACAGGCCAGTTTAATATGGTTCAATTGTACAACAAAATCCCATATTTTAGAAGAGTAAATAATCCTGGAAGTGCTGGAGGTCCTCAATTGAAGGGTGTAAGCGCAAATCTAGCGAAAGCAGATGACGTAAGTAAAAAACCAGCGGCACCAAAAGATTCTAATTTTAAAGCAATAGGTGAGTTTTTAGCGCGCACTGTTATGATGTTAAAGAGTATTTCAGTTACAGGTGCTTTTCAAGGCGGACAAGGCTTGCCAAACTTTTTACCGACTTCGCAATTTGGCGGGATGGATTTTGGGCCTGGTGGAAATGCCGCCCCCGGCTTCTTATTTACGACAGGCATGTATGACGACAAAATTCGTGAGCGAAGTATTGAAAATAAATGGTTGTCGACTTACAGAGGACAAACAACGCCGTATACCGAAACAGAATCTAAAACATACTCCTACAAAGCAATTGTTGAACCGCATTCAAGCTTGAAAATTGAATTGAATGGAAACTATTCCCTGTCAAAAACAAAATCGTCATATATTTTATACAACCCAGATAGTTTAACAGCTAAGGATTATATTCAAGGATATAAACTTAACTCAAGTCCGAACGAGACAGGTAATTTCAATATCTCTACCTTGACCTTTTTTAATTCGTTTAAAGATGGCGGAAGCCTTATAAATTCAAAATTATTTGACGAGTTTAGGCTAACGCGACGCGACGTGGCAAATGAATTAGGAAGGGCGAATGACAATTACCAAACAAGCGTTATTAATTATACTGCCACTACTGCTACTGGAACTGTTCCAGCTAGCTACGTAGATGGCTATACCGACAATCAACAGGACGTTTTACTCGGGGCTTTTTATCGAACTTATACAGGAAGAAACATTAAAAATTACAGCACAACAAATATATTTCCAACTGTCCCTCTACCAAACTGGACGGTCAGTTGGGATGGTCTTGGTAAGATAAAGCAAGTTAAAAAAATATTCACGGGCATAACGCTGCGACATGCCTATAAGAGTACATATAGTATTAACGGTTTTTCAAATAACTTATATTTTCGTGAAGATGGAAGGCAAATTGAACGAATGCCTGTAAGTCAAACCTCAGGAACAACTTCGATAAATTCAAACTTTGTGCCTAAGTATACAATTGGTTCTGTTACCATGAGCGAGCGTTATGAGCCTCTACTTAAATTTGATTTTAGATTTCATAACCCTAAATGGTCTGCAAATCTTGAAACACGTCGTGATAAAACAACTACGCTTAATTTAACCGCCTTTCAAATCATCGAAACAAAAGGACAAGAATACATTATTGGCGGTGCTTACACGATTCCAAAGCTTCGGTTGAAAAATCTAAAAATACAAGGTAAAGTGTTAGAAAGTAGTGTAAACATTAGACTTGACCTAAGCTTCCGAAAGAACATTTCGGTAATACGACAAGTTGAAACTGGATTAAGTACACCTACAGGTGGTACAAACATCATTACACTGCGTTCATCAGCCGATTACCAATTAACACAGAACGTTACGTTAAGATTGTTTTATGATTGGGTTCGCACCACACCTCAAACTTCGGCGTCTTTTCCAACTTCCAGTACTAACTTCGGTTTCAGTCTAAGGATAACCTTCCAATAATTATTTACATGAATAAGTGTACTTAAATTTAAAACAAACCATTACATTTGTACACAAAAAAATAAATATGAATTTTCCAGCAGATCTTAAATACACAAAAGACCACGAGTGGGTTAAAATTAACGGTGACGAGGCAACAATAGGAATAACTGATTTTGCACAGCGCGAATTAGGAGATATTGTTTATGTGGATGTAAATACAATTGGTGAAACGGTTGAAAAAGAAGCTGTTTTTGGAACGGTTGAAGCGGTTAAAACTGTGAGTGATCTTTTTATGCCATTAAGTGGTGAAGTGTTGGAAATGAATAAGGATATTGATTCTGCTCCTGAAAGTGTAAATCAAGATCCTTATGGAAAAGGGTGGATGATAAAAATTAAAATGACAAACTCTTCTGAAGTATCAGAATTATTAAGCGTTGATGATTATAAGAAATTAATAGGCGCTTAATTAAGCGCTACATTATCTTAAACCCTTTTAAGTCAAACTTAAGAGGGTTTTTTATTTTCAGGAAATTTAAAGAATAACTCAACTCGTTACCATCGCGAGGTTAGCCGACTGAATTAGCTGGAGAAACTTATCTTTAGAGCTATTATTGCCAAAAAGTATTCAATAGTTTTATTACTTTAGCCCCGAAAGTTTATTTTAGGATTAGATTCACCCTCTGTATGCTTGTGTCAATTATATTACCATGTTATAACCCGCCAGAAAATTGGGCCAATAATATTATTAAAGAACTCAAGGCTTTATCTGAAATTATTTCCGATAAAATCGAATTAATTCTAGTTGAAGATGGAATTGATGAAAAACTCAAGAGTGGAATAGAGTTTTTGAAATCGAATATACCTCATTTCCGAAGCATTAGGTATTCAACAAATAGAGGCAAAGGTTTTGCTCTAAGACAAGGTGTAGCTTTGGCAGAGGGAGAAATAATTATTTATACCGACATTGATTTTCCTTATAAAGCTGAGAGTGTTTTTAGAATTTATTCGGCTTTAAAGAATAAAGAATGTGACGTAGCTGTAGGAATAAAAAACAACACCTATTATGCTCATGTTCCTTTTGCTCGAAGAGTTTTATCAAAAGGTCTGCAAAGTTTAGTTCGTTTTTTTCTTTCTATTCCTATCACAGATACACAGTGCGGTTTGAAAGGATTTGTAAAAGATGTAAAACCTGTATTCCTACAAACCAGCATTGATAGGTATTTGTTTGACTTAGAATTCATCAGGATGGCTTATAAACTAAAATACAAACTCGAGCCCTTGCAAATTGAATTAAAAGAAACCGCGCAGTTTAGGGTAATGAACTACCGCATACTTTTTCCGGAGGTATTGAATTTTATCAAATTGGTATTTAAAAATAAATATCCGAACGACATTCTCAATTCTGGTCCGGGTAAATAAACTATTTTCAGGAAACCCTCATTTATTTACAATGAATCTAAAAAACAAAATTTATCAAAATAGTCTTGTCGCTGCAATAATTTGGACGCTTATAATTTTTATTTTGTGCGCCATGCCAGGCCAGTACATCCCAACTAGCAACTGGCTTGAATTGCTCAGCTTTGACAAATTTGTTCACGCTTCTATATTTTTTATTCTCACAACTCTGTGGTTTCTTGTTGCTATTAAACATCAGCAGTCTAAAGTGATAATTGGAATTTATTTCACAGCCGTCGTTACCTACGGAGCGCTGCTAGAATTAATGCAAGCAACAATTTTCAGTAATCGTAGCGCCGATTGGAAAGACATTGTCGCGAATAGTTTTGGCTGCCTTTTAGCTATTGTGTTTTATAGAAGAACACAAAACTTTTTTTTGGAGCTTAAAAACTGACAATCATAACCAGCCCATCATTTTGGTTTATACACTGGAGTCTGCTTTTTTGGATTCGGTTTTTTGTTTTCATTTAAGGGACGAATATCACTCTTGATATCAATGTCTTCTACAATGATCCATTTCCCCTTTTTTACTTCAAGCGCGTCAAAACTGCCATCCGGCCCATAATACTGGTATTGTCCATCCAACAGACTTCCTTCTTGCTTAGAACTTAAATGGCTATAAATAATTTGATTTCTTTTTTCATCATATTTCAAACTCATAGATACCTCTTGGCTAAACTCAAACATGAGCCGTCGAGGATTTTTACGTGGAATTCTAAAAACATCCTTTCCAAAAACTGCATCACCATTATTTCTAAAAGAAAGTACATCAACAAATTTGCGTTGCGTTAATTTATCATTTCCGTCCCATCCAATGAGCGTATAATAACCGTCGCATTCAATTAATTGCACATACAACATTCCAAACCATTTTTGTGGACTGCCAACAAATGTTTCAGGATACTTCACGGTTGGCGATCTGTCTATTAGTTGAAAATAGTCATAGCTTTCTATGGTTTCGTGTTTCATAAAACCTTTTTTTATGCGTTTTGTATTATTCACTAGCAAGTATCCAAAAAACGCATGCGTACCGTCTTCTTTGTGAAGATTCCAGGTAATCAGTTTAAACTTCTTGTCTTTAGGGCTTAAAACAGAAATATCATTTTTTAAACTATCGAAAGGATAGTTCAGAATGCTTGGGTATATTATTATTTTGTTCCAAATACCTATAAACTCTTTATTTCCTTCAATTCTATCTTTTTCACTTCGACTATGAAAAGCTTTTTTTTGAATACTCATTAGTTCCTTTTCTGCTTGTCCAAATTGATAAAGTGACGTATCATTCTTTTGCGAAGAGCCAAGAACACTAAATAAAGTCAAAAAGAAGAAAATGATTTTTTTAAGCACTATTTTTATAATTCGTTAATTAAACAAAGATACAAATAAGCTCCAATGAAAGTTGTTTTAAGATGGCTAAGAGTCCTTACAAATATTTGTTTTTTTGCGGCAATAACTATTTCCACTTTAAATTATAAAACTTCTATTTACCTCTTGCATCAAGCCAAAGGCCAGCTGAACCTTTTGCTATCTACACAAACACTTACTCATTTTGAAGAGACTAGAGCACTTTCTTTGCGAGAAAAAGAAAATATACAACTCATTAAAGAAATAAAAAATTATTCTGTCGATAGTCTTGGATTTACACCCACAAAAAATTTCACAACTATTTACGATCAAAAAGATAAACCAATTTTATGGGTCATTACCGCGTGCAAACCTTATTCACTCCAAGCCTTTGAGTGGGCATTTCCATTGGTTGGGAAAGTAAGTTATAAAGGTTTTTTCAATAAAGAACTTGCGTTAAAGGAGTATAATCATTTGGTTGTTTTAGGCTACGACACGGATTTGAGAAGCGTTTCTGCCTGGAGTACACTTGGATGGTTTAATGATCCAATCTTAAGTAATATGCTCAAGCGTAGTAAAGGGGGTTTATGTAATTTACTTTTTCATGAATTGTTTCACGCAACCTATTACGCGCCCAACTCAGTTGATTTTAATGAGAACATAGCGAGTTTTATTGCACACAAGGCAACCATCCAGTTTTTACAAAAGGATAGTATCGCACTAGCAGAATACCTTAGTAATTATAATGATACTAAGGTTTTTAGTCAATACATGCTCCGAAGCATAGAACGTTTAAAGGCATTTTATTCCGAATCAAGAAATCATCCAAAGCGTTCGCTGCTTAAATTACACTGTATTATGCAAATTGCCGATAGTATTGCCAAGCTTCCACTAAAAAACAAGGAACTGTACCTTTCTCGCAAAAAAGAAATAGTAAAGTCTAAAAACGCCTATTTTGTTGATTTTGTTCAATACGATAGTATGCAAGATAGTCTGGATAAGGTTTTTAACAAAATTTATAAAGGCAATATTGAAAAAATGGCGCGAGATTTGAAGGTAAATTGAATCTATTATTAATTTTGGTAACTCATTACAAAACCCGTAAAAAATGAAAAAAATTTACCTTTTTGGTTTGTTTAGTATTGCATCACTCTTAATCCAATCTCAATCGGGTTACGATATCAAAATCAATTTAAAAGGCTGTGTCGATTCTACCGTTTATTTGGCTAAATATTCTTTTGATCAGGTTCCAATTAATGACAGTTGCAAAAACATTAAAGGGGGTAAGATTCAGTTTAAAGGAGATGTTCTATTAGACAAAGGTGTTTATATTCTTGCCAACCAGGCGCGTAATTCTTTTTACTTTCAGTTTATTGTAGACGATAATCAAAAATTTACAATTAATGCCGATGCTGCTGATATTGCAGCTTCTTTAAAAAGTCAAGATAATAAACAAAATGATCTGTTCTTTTCATACGTGAAATTTATGACGGAAAAAAACAAAGAACTTTATAAAACTCAATCTTTGATGACTGGCAAGAGTAAAGCCGATAGTACAAGAATCGTAAACGAAAAACAAACGGCTTTAAGTAAAGAAATGACACAGTACGATGTAGACTTTCGACTTAAAAATAAAAGTCTATTTGTTGCGGATCTAATGAATATGAAGGCGGAAAAATATCCTACAGATGTGCCTCTAGCTTCAAATGGCCGCCCCGATAGCATTTACCAGTTTTATTATTACAAAAATCATTTCTGGGACGGTGTAAATTTTAAAGACGATAGAATAGTTTTTACTCCGTTTTTTGCAGATAAGATTAAAAAATATTTCGAAAAATTAGTTATTCAACATCCCGATTCTGTAATAAAAGATCTCGATAAAATTTTGACCCAATGTGTTCCTGGAAGTACAATGTTCAACACACTTGTAGGGCACTTTACCTATAAGTTCGAGCAGAACAAATCCATGAGTTTTGACCAATACGGAAAAAGTAACACCTTTGAAAAAGTATTTATACACTTGGCTGACAAGTACATTATAACTGGTAAAACAGCCGGGTACTATTCAGTTGAAACCATTGCTAAAATTAAGGAAAGGGTAGATATACTGCGTAATCTTTTACCTGGCGCTAAAGTTGCTAATTTATTCATGATTGATACTATTCATGGTCGCGAAGTTTTAAAAATGGGTTTCGACACAGCGAAAAGTAGTGTTAGTGTAACCTATTTATATAATAAAAACATTAGCCGTTTAACACCACTATTTAAATCTTTGTATGATATTAATGCCAAATATACGGTGTTAGTATTTTGGGCTGCCGATTGCAGCCACTGCACAAAAGAGATACCGAAGCTGTATGAAGATTTGCAACAACTTAAAGGAAAGGTGGATGTAAAAGTCTTTGCTGTTCAAACTAAAGAAGAATTATTCGATTCATGGAAGCAATTTTTAATAGAGAAAAAACTGAAAGATTTTACACATGTCTTCGACCCTATTCATTTGAATAATTTAAAAGAACAGTTCGATATTACCGCAACTCCAGTTATTTATCTTCTGGATAAAGACAAAAATATTATTGCGAAAAAGTTAAGCCACGAGCAGGTTGTAGAGATTGTTGAACAACTTGAAAAGGTGGAGAAAAACTTAAAAAAGTAGTTTCGTAAAGCGGTAAGTGTGATAAAAAAGCCTGTAATATTATTAAGTCTAATTTTTGTTTCCTTTGTTTCAAAAGCACAAATGGCCTATGATATAAAGGTGAACATTAAAGGCGCTAAAGACACTATAGCTTACCTGGCCAAATATGTTTTTGATCAAACCTATATTGCAGATACTTGTAAACTAGTTAAGAATGGTGCTATGACATTTAAAGGCAAAACAGCTTTGGATAAAGGTGTTTACATTCTGGTGAATCAAGACAAAGCGCCTTTTTTTGAATTTATCATCAATGAAAGTCAGAAGTTTACAATTAATGCAAACGTAGCCGATATAGTTGTTAGCCTGAGCGTGATCGACAGCAAAGAGAATGAGAAATTTTTTAGTTATCTCAAGAACAATGTCGAAAAAAACAATGAGTTTAACGCGGCCAGGTTAAAAACCAAAGGTAAAAGTAGTGAGGACAGTACAAAGTTTATGCATGAAAAAATTGCTCAATTAGATGCTGACGTAAAGAAATTTGAATCGGATTTTATGCAGGATGTAAAAGGCAGTTTTATTTATGACATTTTTAATTTAAAAACAGAAAAAACATCAACTTTAATACCGACTGCTTCAAATGGGAGGCCTGACAGTCTTTACCAATACTATTACTACAAAAATCATTTTTTCGATGGTATTAATTTTAAAGATGAACGTATAGCGCGCACTCCTTATTTTGATGATCGGGTTAAAAAATATTTCGATAATTTATTGGTTAATAATCCCGATACAGTTATACATGAAGTTGATAAGGCGCTGAGCGCGTGCGATCAAAACAGTTTAGTTTATAATGCTTTGATAAGTTATTTTACATACAAATACGAGCAAAGTAAAATTGTTGGATTTGATAAAGTGTTTTTACACATTGTAGATAATTACATCATATCGGGTAAAACGAAAGGAATGTATTCAGAGGAAACCATTAAGGTTTTGAAAGAGCGCTCTGCAATTATGAATCCTTTACTTGAAGGTAAAAAGGTAAATGAACTGTATATGATTGATACAGTTTATGCACGTCAGGTAAGAAAAATGGGCTTTGATACAACTTCTTCTGCGAAAAGTATTACAGATTTATATTACAAAAATCAGGACAAACTTGCTCCTATGTTCAGGACCTTATACCAGGTGAATGCAAAATATACTATACTGTTATTTTGGGCCGCAGACTGCGGTCACTGTCAAAAAGAGGTGCCGAAGCTACACGAAAATTTAAAAAATTTAAAAGGAAAAATTGATGTAAAAGTTTTTGCGGTTCAGACTAAGGACGATCTGTTTGAGGCATGGAGAAAATTTTTAATTGAAAACAAAATCACCGATTTCATAAATGTATTTGATCCCGTGCACATAAACGATGTTAAAACAAAATTTGATGTCAACTCTACGCCTTTAATTTATGTGCTTGACAAGGATAAAAAAATTATTGCCAAAAAAATAGCATCAGAATATGTGGGAGACTTACTTAAGGCTCTCGACAAACAAGAAAAAAAACCTTAACACTAAAATAAAAATCAAATCAATTAAAAACAACAAATCACACATGAAAAAATTTATTCTACTATTGGCGTCAGCAGCTATCTTCACATTTAGCGCAAAATCTCAGGCCTACGACATCAAAATAAATTTTAAAGGATGCAAAGATACTATGGTTTATTTGGTGAAATACACCTTTGATCAACAGTACATTGCTGACACTTGCAAAACAATTAAAAACGGACTTATACAATTTAAAGGAAAAAAAGAATTGGATAAAGGTGTTTACACCCTTGTAAGCGAAGGAAAGTCAATCTACTTTGATTTTTTTATCAATGAAAATCAAAAATTTGTAATCAATACAGATGCTGCTGATATTGTTGCTAATCTTAAGGTAACCGGCAATAAAGAAAACGATCAGTTCTTTTCATACATAAAATACATCACCGGAAAAAATGGTGATTTTAATAAGATTCGTGAGAAAACCAAGGGCATGAACAAAGAAGACAGTACAAAGTTCATGAATGAAAAAATATTAGAATTAAACCAAGAAGTAAAAAAGTTTGACGCAGATTTTATGCAGAAAGCGAAAGGTACTTTTGTTTACGATGTACTGAATTTAAAAACAGAGAAAGAACCAACAGATATTCCAAAAGCTAAAAACGGCCGTCCAGACAGCGTGTACCAATATTATTATTATAAAAATCATTTTTTTGATGGAATTGATTTTAAAGATGAAAGAATTATCCGCACACCTTTTTTTGATGATCGTGTAAAAAAATATTTCGAAAGCGTAATTTTAATGCACCCAGATAGCGTGATTCTTGAGATAGATAAAATTCTCGCGAAGTGTGATGAAAATAACTTAATCTACAATTTGTTGATTGGTTATTTCACTTACAAGTACGAGCAAAGTAAAATTATGGGCTTCGATAAAGTGTTCGTTCACATTGCCGATAAATATATTTTAAGCGGTAAAGCTAAAGGTGTGTACACAGAAGAAACCATAAAAAACATTAAGGAACGTGTTGATATTATGAGAAATCTCTTGTTAGATGCCAAAGTTTCTGAATTGTACATGATCGATACCACCTATGGAAAACCGGTGCGAAAAATGGGTTTTGATACTGCAAGCACAAGTAAAAGTATAACGGATTTGTATTATAAGAACATCGACAGACTTACACCTATGTTTAAAACCTTGTATTCTGTAAATGCAAAATATACTGTACTTGTTTTCTGGGCTGCTGATTGCGGGCATTGCCAAACAGAGGTTCCAAAATTGCATGAAGATTTAAAAGCTATTAAAAGCAGTATTGATTATAAAGTATTTGCAGTTCAAACAAAAGATGAATTGTATGACAGTTGGAAAAAATTTATTATCGAAAAGAAATTAAACGATTTTATTCACGTGTTTGATCCGGTGCATATCAACAATCTGAAAGAACGTTTTGATATTTACTCTACTCCTGTAATTTATGTATTGGATAAGGATAAAAAGATAAAAGCAAAACGTTTAGGCGCAGATCAAGTTGTTGAAATGCTCAAAACATTAGAGTTAATTGATAAAGAGAATAATAAGAAAGTCAACCAAAATCAAAACTAGTTTTAGATACGATTCAATAAAAAATCCCGATAAAAATTTATCGGGATTTTTTTATGGCATGTGTTAATCCAACTCTTGGATCTTGCTTCCTGTTTCTTAAGTAGTCATCAACTACTCTTTCTTCAACAACCGAATATCCTCTATCAGTTTCTGAACTTGAGCCTTGTCGGTTCCATCATACATGCCGCGCATACGTCCTTTTTTATCAATCAGTAAAAATAATTCGCTGTGCAAAAATCCTTCAGGACTTCCATCGTCTTCAAAAGCATTTACGAGGTAGCTTGTTTTTGCTAAATCATAAATGTGTTTTTTGTCCCCAGTAAGCAAATGCCATTTATTTTTTGAGGCCTTATAGGTGGAAGCGTAATCCATTAGAACCTCAACTGTATCGTGCAATGGGTTCACAGAATGTGAAAGAATCAATAATGAGTCGTCATCCGCAAAAGCTTTTTGTACATCCGTTAAGTTAGTACTCATTTCGGGACAAATACTTTGGCAGGTAGCAAAAAAGAAATTGGCTACATAAATTTTGTTCTTAACAGTTTCCTTTGAAACAGTTTCGTCATATTGATTTATAAGATTAAACTCTCCTATAGTATGATAGAGTGTGTCTTTTTTTTCATCTGTAGAAATTTTTTTCTCACCATAAACAGGTAATAATAATTTAGGACTTTCTTGTTTGCAGCTTACCCCTAATAAAAAAGGTAAAGCATAAACAGCATTACGAATCTGATTTAATTTCATTGCTTTCTATTAATTTTTGTTTTTCTTCTTTTAACCTTAAATGTTGGTATTCTCCTATTAAACGTTTTATTTCAGAAACATAACGTCCATCGTAGTAACCGCGGATATGCCTGTTTTGATCAATTAATAAGAAAAAGCTGTAGTCGATGTAATAAGGTTTTCCGGCAAAATAAATTTTTGCAAGACTATCGAAACCATTTTTTTTCCAATTATAGAAATGCACGTTGGAGTGAACGTTAAGTTTTTTTAATTCAGAATAAGCTTGAGACCTTAGTCCGTCATGTTCTGTTACGAGCGCAAAAGGAATGTGAACCACCTTTTCTTTTTTGTAATTCAAATATTCCCATAAGCCCGTTAAACGGTAAGAATCGGCTCTATATTTATTGCTAATAAAAATAATAGCATAAAGAGGAAAGTCTGTAGTGTTTAAAGAATTTAAGTTACCTAAAGCGCCGATATCTTCTTTTTGAAGGTAAAATGAATCTGGTACTGTGTGATAAATTGTATCACTACCAAGGCTTAAAACCTTTTTAGGGCCATAAAATGGTAATTTGCTTGAGTTAATTGTACTGGTTTCAAGAATCAGCCAAAAAAAGGATGGAAAAGCAATAATTATAAGTAAAAGCCATTTTTTATTTTTCACGCGCGTTTTTATTAACGGGGCAAAGATACGGCTGTTATTAAGAATAAAAAATCAGTAAATGCTAGCTTTCGATGTTTTGTGAGAATTAAATTACTCTTTAACAATTTTTTTTCTGATTGATCCCTTATCTGTTACTATTTCGGCAATGTAGATGCCAGTTGGTAATTCGGAGAAATTAATAACGTTTTTATCATCGGCTAAAACTAACTCCCCTAGATGATTATAAAGTTTCGTTGAACTCAATGTAATGCCATTATTTAAATGTATACCGAAACTGCTCTGTGTTGGATTTGGATACAAAATAACATCCTGGTTATTTAACGTATTTTCTTTAAGACCAACCACAATATAATTCGCACTCCCCGTTGCATTTCCCGTAACGGTAGCCGAACTTGTTAAAACGGTAGTGAACTTACTGTAATTTATACTTATTACGGGAAATTTAAATAAAGGCGAATAATAATCGTAAGTAGTTTGTTTGAACGTGGCCACTTGTGTGGGTGGAAAACCGGCAATAAGCGAGGCATTAAAATTAATTGACTGAATACTTTTAACTCTTATTACATTAGTCAAAACGCTACCCATAGCTAAATTAAGTGTTCCAATTCCGTCTGCACTGCTTGTTATACTTCCGCTAAACGTTCCATTCACAGAAAAAGTAAAAGTACCCGATAAATTATCTGTTGAAGTAGAACCATATGTAATCGGATATTTTGCAATGATGGCAGAATTTGTGAATGTGAGAGAAATAGAACTGATGTTCAAGGCCAATAATTCTGTCTGTGTAGTGGGACTGGTTGTAGATTTTAAATATGTATATAATCCTGTAGATTCTTGAACTAAATTACAGCCGGAATAGTTTGAAGAGCTTGGAACACTCGCTGCGCTTAAATAATTATCTTTTAATAAGGGTTCAAAACCAACAATTTTTGTAAAGTCCCAGGTAACATTATTACCGATTACATTTATTGGAAGCCCAGAAGAATAAGCTGAAGTGTCAAGTCCAAATGTGCTCTCCACATCGCCGGCAACGGGCCCGTTAAAAGCTTGCGTAAGAGTTGTTTGAGAAAAAAGTAAATGGCTTAGGCTAATAAAAACACATAATAAATAATTCTTCATTTGAATAATTTTGATAGAGATAAATATACGTAAAAAACAGCTTCAAATTTGGGGTAGCCTAGATAAAAGTCTACGGTCTTTCTACTGTAAGCATCGGTTATCAGACTCAAATAAGCAAAACCATCGTTTAAACGAATGTGATATCACTTACCCCGTGTCAATGAGTTTTGTTGACGTCCAACGGCTCGGTTGATATCGTTTTCCAAGCAGAAGCCATGCCTGTCGTCCGTAATGTTAAATGTAGTCCACCGAAAATTTACCCCTTTTTAATATGAGAAACGCACTGGCCTTCGCACGGCCGAATTTCTCATATTAAAAAGAGTTCGCTGTTGCTTCTCAAAAGATGTTCATAATTATTTCTGCTTTACATAGGAGGTGCTGTTACAGGTATGTGTGCCGCGCACAGCTTGGTGTCCTGAAGTCTAAGATATTTTATTTATAATATTCTTCATTTTTTCTATTTCCCTTTTACTAAGTTTTTCTTCATTGATCATAAATGATAGAAGTGTTGAAGGAGAGTCGCTAAAATAACCCGACAACATTTTTTTCACTTTAATTTTTCGATAATCCGCTTGAGAAATCGCTGGATAATATTCGTATGTTTTTCCGTATGTGTTATATTTTAAATATCCTTTATTGGCAAGAATTCTTGCTACAGATGAAATTGTGTTGTATGGTGGTTTCGGTTTGTCAGGAATTTCAGCTAATACGTCTTTTACAAACGCTTTTTTTAACTCCCAGAATATTAGCATAATACGTTCCTCTGCTTTTGTTAATTCATCCATGACAATCCTTATCTATTTTACCTGTTTACCTTTTGAATATTCACCCTTTAAAACTATATAATTAGCATGTCCTTTTGTTTCAAATTTTAGTAAAGCACAGCCTGTAACTTCCTTTTTACTATCGAGATCGAATTTAATAGTTCTTTCACTATTATCAGTATATGAGAATATGCTATCTGCTTCAAAATGTAATGCAACAGTTCCATTGACAAATAACTTATCATCCTTAAGTATTATTTCCATTGGCTTTAGCTCAAAGTTAATGTCTCTTTTTGATGGAAAATATACACCGCAATATTTTTTTAATTTCAAACCCTTTACTTCATTTCGTATTTTGGAATTCGCTTTAGGATTTTTTAAATAGGAGAATGATAATAACAACATTGCAGTGAGCGGAACGAGAACAAAGAATATAAGTTTATATTTTGGAGAAGTCCTAGGTTTTGCAATCATCAAAATTCTACGTTTAATATGTTCGCCTGTAAAACTTGTTGCGAGATCAAATACATTAGTGTCGGATGCTAAGGTTAATAATAGCTGGGCGTATGCCTTTTTATTTTCGCCATGTCCAGCAATTCTTTCATCAACTATATATTCGTGAATTTCTTTAATGGATTTCTTTAAATAGTTTACAGTTGGGTTGAACCAAAATACTATACCAACAAGTTCAACAAATAAAATGTCAAGTGTGTGGTATTGTTTTACGTGAACCATTTCATGGTTCTTTATAACCTGCAGTTCATAAGAAGAAAGATCTTTATAAGTGTTATTAATAAAAATATAATTAAGAAAAGAGAAAGCAGGTGTCTCAGTTTTAAGATAAACGATCCAATAATTTCCTTCTTTTACCTTAGAGTTTTTTTTAATCAAGCTACTTATTTCCACCAAATTCTTGATAACGAAATAGGATTTATAAATAATTCCAATCATATAAACTATAAAAACAATGAATAGAACCATTTTGAGTATAGAAATCCCTGAATTAGCTTGAATAAAATTTGGATCGTTATTTACAACTGTGGTCGCTGTCTGTTTTGCCTGCATTAAAAACGTATTTGGAAATGAATCGGTCTGAATTAATTTGACTGACCATTCAATCGGAATGACAATTAATGGTATAATTAAAGTAAGAGCCATGCTAATTAATAGATAAAATCTCATCCATGAGAAATTCGTCTTGTTAGCAATAAGTATTCTGTAAGTTTCTATAAAGAGAATCAAACATAGAGAACTCTCAAAGAGATATTTAAAAATTAAATTAACCATAATTGTAGTTTTTAAAGATTATGAAACAAATGTATAACTTATATTTCAGTTATACAACTTAATTATACGTTAATCAACTTATTTGTCCGTTTTATACCGTCAATTGTCTATAGAGTGAGGTTGATGTCCTTGTTTGTTTCGATGCCCCGGTGGCTTACCAGTAACGGATTCTGGGCTTGCGTGCGTTTTTGCTAGTCCAAGTTAAGTATTTGTACAGTAACACGCAAAAATGACGCAATTGCCCAGTGTTATGTGCAGTTGGCAGTCTAGGCGGTGCGGTGGGGCCACGTAGTTGTCCAGTGGCCACAACTGTTAAGTCTAGCCCAGGAAGTTTGGAGTTTTAGTCTACAATATGGCGCTAATCTTTCTGATTGGCGCCGTCTTGGAGACGTGAGGGGAGAAGGCCATTTAGTTTTTGAGAACAAAAAAGTCCAGATGCTACATTTTGTAGTAAAATTTGACTTTGTAAATTTTTAAAAATAACTTTGTCAAGTTGTTTTAACGACGCCAGTCGTTTGAAAGCGAGCTTTCACGATGTCGATCGAAACAACTTGGCAGCCAAAAAAATTACTGTCATAATTTTTTCACAAGCAGCTGGCCTTATTCTCCAAAAAATTAAATTGATTCCTCTCCTCAAAACTACACTTCACACAGGCGGTCACCTGGACAATTGCACATAACTACCATATACCCGCTATAAACTTTCGCTTATCCAACATACATATGGGAGATTGGCGAATGTTTATAGCTTTTTAGATTTTCTCGTTTTTATGAGAATTTCTTGGGCTTTCTCAGATAGTTGTACTAAAATAAACATTTTCTATAAAGTATCAAATGGTGAAATAATGCGTTGAATACTCAAATTACTTACGTGGGTATATATCTCCGTTGTTCTACTACTGTTGTGCCCCAAAATTTCTTGTATATAACGTAAATCGGTGCCTCCCTCTAATAAATGCGTTGCGTAACTGTGTCTCAACCAATGCAGAGTTACGGGTTTTCGAATGCCCGCTTTCGAAACTGCATTCCTCAGCACTTGTTGTAAACTACGATCATCATACATCTGTCCTTTTGTTTGCCCTTCAAATAGAAAAAAATCACCCTTCTGTATTCTTAGATGTTCGGAAATTAAAGCTACTACCTTATCACTCAAAGGAACAATGCGATCCTTTTTACCTTTCGACTGTTTTATAATTAATAGTTTTCGTCTTTCATCAACGTGTTCTGGCTTTAGCCTCAATAACTCCCCGCAGCGTAAACCACAGGCATAAATCAAACTTAACATGGTTTTGTGTTTAATGTTATTTAAGGCGTTCAAAATCCACTTAACTTCTTCCTTACTCAAGACATTAGGCAGCAACTTCGCTCTTTTTGGTCTATATATTAGCTCAACATCCATCGACCGTTTTTGAACAGTGCGAAAAAATAGTTTCACTGCGTTTACGACTTGATTTTGATAGGAAGCCGATAATTTATGCAGAATAATATACTGATTGTTAAAAACAATTAAATCTTCATTCGTTATATCATCAACCGCTTTATTAGGAAAATATCGCAAAAAAACACGTAGCGCTTCAGTGTATGTACTAATAGTGCTTTCACTATATCTACGCGAACGCATCCAATATTCTAAAGTTTTTACATTTCCTTCCTGATCAGGATTTAATTCCGCCAATTGTTTTGCTGGAGATTTTATAACCGTAACTGATTCGTTGTGAGTTTTTGATGAACTTATTTCCACAATCACAGACTCTTTAGCTGCAACGTCAAAATGAATCTCAGCAAGGCCTTGCACTAATTTTAAAATTTCTTTGGTTAACGAACTAGTGTAGGGCGCATACCAAGTGCGCAGTGTTGCACTCCACTTTAGTTGCGGCAATTTTCTTAAACAACGTAACAATTCATTGTTTTTTTCGAATGAGATTTTGACAATGTCAATTTTTTTATGCTTATCTCTTCCAAGAATAACTTTGGGTGTTTGCATAATCAAAGTTACTACGGTTTAATTCAAAGTCTTACTACAATTTATAGTATGATAAAAAAACAAAAGCCACCCTTTTCAGAATGGCTTTCATTTAACAAATCTCTAAAAAACAAGCTACCTATTCGGCAGGAGCATTCTCAGCGCTCAATATGTCTTTTATTTTTCCTTCGATTTCATCGGCCAAATCAGGATTTTCAGCAAACAGGTTTTTAACCGAGTCGCGTCCTTGCCCTAATTTAGTGTCTTCGTAACTGAACCACGATCCAGCTTTTTTAATAATTCCCTTTTCAACACCTATATCAATAATCTCACCAACCTTACTAATACCTTCTCCAAAAATAATATCGAACTCAGCCATACGAAATGGTGGCGCCAATTTATTTTTTACAACTTTAACACGAGCACGGTTACCTGCTACTACGTCGCCTTCTTTTAACTGACTTATTCTACGAATATCCAAACGTACCGAAGCATAAAACTTTAAAGCATTACCTCCCGTTGTTGTTTCAGGATTTCCAAACATAATGCCAATTTTTTCACGCAACTGATTAATAAAAATACAGCAACAGCCTGTTTTATTAATTGTACCTGTTAATTTACGAAGCGCCTGACTCATTAAACGTGCTTGCAAACCCATGCGGCTATCACCCATTTCACCTTCAATTTCGGCTTTTGGCGTAAGAGCGGCAACAGAGTCAACAACAACTAAATCAACAGCGCCGCTGCGAATCAAATTGTCTGCAATCTCCAGGGCTTGTTCCCCATTATCGGGTTGTGATATTAAAAGACTTCCAGTATCTACACCTAATTTTTCAGCATAAAAACGATCAAAAGCATGTTCAGCATCTATAAAGGCAGCAATGCCACCACTTTTTTGCACATTGGCAATAGCATGAATGGCTAAAGTTGTTTTACCTGAAGATTCTGGCCCGTATATTTCAACCACACGACCTTTTGGTAAACCGCCAATACCAAGAGCAATATCAAGACCTAAAGATCCTGTTGAAATGGCTTCGATGGCTTCAATTTTAGCATCACCCAGTTTCATTACAGTACCTTTACCATACGTTTTTTCTAGTTTGTCCAATGTTAATTGAAGTGCTTTTAGCTTTTCTGAACTAACCGCTTTTTTGTCATTTACCTCCATTACATCTTCTGAGTTTTTCTTTGCCATGATATATTTCTTATTTATTGATTACGTATTTTATCAAAGTTAGTCTTGTTCTAATTGCCTTTGCCACTTTCTTATTCACGCTTTACTAACTAAGCTCTTCACAAAAGTATGTGTTATCGTAGCAGCACCTTGCTATGATTTGTAGTATTCATAAAATTTGTTTTAAAATCAAATGCTTAGAGCTGTTTTTTAAGGGGGTCAAAACCAAAAGTGATAAAGAGAGTATCTCCAAAAAAGCCGAAAAAGCCCGTTAACATTGAAGATTAGCCCAAAAAGCCGAAAACCTTATTCAAAACGAAAAGTACATATTAGGTGTATAGTTGGTTAATTACAGGGTACATTTTATCAATTACTCATTATCAACTATAAAAAGCCGAAAAAACCCAATAAAACCGCCATTTAACCGCGTTTTAATCAGATCAACTATACACGCGTCAAATTAACTAACAAAGGGCTTAAAGCCTTTATTTTATAGGCCTTGCGGCCTTTTTTGTTTTATGACCAAAAAGGTTAATTTTCTACCGATAAAAGTGTAAAAAACGACGAAAAAACATAGTTGGGCGGACGGTTGGGCGGACAGTTGGGCATACTTTTTAAGTGTTTTGTTGTGATTTAATACCCTTAAAAAAGTGTTTAAACGGCATAAAAAGCCACATACACCAACCCTTATTTCCTTAGTTTTGACAATAGAAATAGTAAAACGTCAGTTTATTTGACTGAAAAGCAGTTGATTAGCCTTAATTGGGCTGAAAAAACGGGGTGAAAATGGGGTGAAGTCTAGTTTAATCTGACTTTGGGAGGCGTACTATGTACTACTGGTTTTTTATTTGAAAACTTATGTATTAATTCTAAGTCTTTGATTACGGAAAGTAATTGTTTAACAATGCCACAGGTTTGGCAATTTGGATGCTTGGGGATGTCCATAAATATAGTTTTGTGATTTGTGTAACTTTATAACGTGTAAAAACGCTGGCTTGTTACATTTTTTTCTCTTTATTTTCCTTGCTAGACAAGGATTTGAGCATGGTGAGCAAATTGTTATTACTCGTCGTTAAATCTGCATTATCTGTCGAAAGTATTTTATTGAGAGATTCTAAAGTTGTGACCCTTTTATGTAGAGTTTCGTTTTCCAAAAGCAAATAAGACATATTTAAGTCCTTTTTCTCGTAAGCCGTTTGCGCTTCGTTAACTGTTGTAAAGTTTGGATCGGATATGTCTTTATGTAATAAGTCGTCAAGAGAAATGTTATAATACTTGGCGAGTTTTACTAAATCTTCGAAGCCCGGTTTAGAAGCTCCGGTTTCATAGTTTGCAATGCGGCTTCTTGACGGATGCCCCAAATCACTAGCTACATCAGGCTGATTCTTGCCTAATTGCTCTCTTAAATATTTGAGGTTTTTAGCGAAAAACTCCATTTACGTCAAATTAACAATACGATTGTTGATAAGTATGTAAGTTTTATTTGACATTTTAACTCTTTAGTCAAATAATCTGACTTATATTTGTACCGTATTCGGGACAAATGTATATGAAAAATTCAATACCATCAAAATTTAAACACTTACCGCTTACTCACATTACTGGTGAGCAAGTAAAATTCTTAGCTACAGAAGCGGATTGCGAAGAGAATTACGTGAGAAAAATAGTTTCGGCAAGAAGGCCAATAAACTCGGCTTTAGCTAAAATAATTTACAAAGCAGCTAAAAAATTGAACAGACATATTGAAAACGGCCAGCAGAAAGCAAAGGAGATAATTATTGTAGGAGAAAACGATTAAACACTGAAAGCATGGAATATTACAAAGACAAGTTATGTATTAGCGGATCGATGTTGATAATGAGGGACGGAAACCCCGATGGCCTTATATCAAAATCGTTGTGGGACAAATGGGTTAAGAGTGGTGTTAATGTTATGCGCCGCGCTTGCAATGGCCAGTCTGCTTTAGTTGAGTTTAATAGTATACCTCAAAAATATCGCGATATGATTTCAGCTAAGTATGGCGAGGTTACAGAGCAAGCAACAATAAAGCCTTTTAAAGATAAAATAATTGCCGATTCGAAAGCTATAAGTTTTTACAGCGACTATACATTATCTGACGGCAGAAAATTACCATCGGATACACAGCGCGAGTATAGTATTAACGCGGCTGTTCTTAATGCGATAAAAGAAACGCACACAAACGCCAAAGAGGTGCGCAGTAAGCTAGGTGCGAGTTTAAATAAGTTTTGGCATAACGCTGTAACCGCTGTAAATAATGTTAGAGCCGAATTAAAACACTCCTTACCATCTACATCGGTAACACTTAGCAGGAAGTACTCTAAATATTTAAGCGAAGGTTATGCTGGGTTGATTAGCGGTAAATACTGCAATGATAACAGTCGCAAGGTAAACGACAAAATTGAAAATCTTATTATGAGCCTTTACACGATGCCGAATAAGCCTTTCGCATCAACGGTTCACTCGTTATACATTCAATTCTTAACCGGACACATACAAGTTGCGGACAGAAAAACAGGAGAGCTTTTTAATCCACTTGATTTTTACGAAAACGACAGCCCGATTGTAATTGGTGAGACAACGGTTTGGAATTATTTAAACCAAGCGCAAAATAGAAGCGTGGTTGATAAGATAAGAATGGGATCACACAGATATAACAATGTTCACAGACCACACCACCACAGACACGCGCCTGAGTTTTCGTTTAGTAAAATATCGATGGACGATAGAGATTTACCGCGCAAGTGCAACAATGGTAAATGGGTTAAGGCTTATTACGCTTACGATGTAACTAGTGGATGCGTAATTGGCTACTCGCATAGTTTGTTTAAAAATGAAGAGTTGTTTTTAGACTGTATGCGCGACCTGTTTAGATTGATTGAACGCGAGCAATTTGGAATGCCGATGGAGGTTGAAGTTGAACATCACTTAGTAAATAAATTCTTTGATGATTTAGGCGTGATGTTTCCTTTTGTGCGCGTTTGTAACGCTGGAAACTCACAAGAGAAAAGAGCAGAGCACTTTAATCGCGCTAAAAAATACGGTGTTGAAATGAAAACACAAAACGGCATAGGCCGTTGGTGGAGTAAACACGAAGCTTACACCGTAGACCGCGATAAAAAAGGCGATGAGTTTGTTGAAAAAAACCAACTGCCTTACGAGAGACTTGTTGCAGATGATGTGCAAGCTTGTAAAGATTACAACAACCAGTTACACCCAAAACAAAAAAAGTATCCCGGCAAAACTCGCTGGCAAGTGTTAACTGAAAACATGAATCCTAATTCGCCAACCGTAAGCAAAGCAATTGTTTACCGCGCGATTGGAAACAAAACAGTAACAAGTATACGCCGCAACCATTACGCAACAGTTTTAGGTTCTAAGTACGGAATAGGCAGCTTTTCTATAATGGATAAACTAACACCGGGAAATTACACCGTAGACGCGTTTTATCTGCCAAATGAAGAGGGTTTGATTAGCGAAGTGTATTTGTACCAAGGCGAGTTGTTTTTATGTAAGGCAGACAAGATAATTGCTTACAACGAAAGTAAAGCTGAAGCCACCTCGATAGATTACGAAAATTACCGCCGCCAAAGTAGTGTGGTAAGTGAATTTGATGCAGCCACTAAAAACAGCAAACAAGAATTAGCCGCGGCTGTGATTATTGAAAGTAAAATTTTGAACGAGGCGCTAGAAACTGAAGCTGAAATAAAAGAGGAGGTTGTTGAAGAGCCGTTTAACCCGGATGCAATCACAGACCAATACAGCCAAGAGAATGACGAACAAGAAGCAATTGACAATTTATAAATAACCAATGACAAACAACCTGATTTGTAAATGTTGCGGAAATGCACACGGTATAATTGGAGAGGTTGTTTGCCCGGTAGGTTTTAACAAAGCGAATTTACCTATGAGCCACGAAAATAAAAACGAACCACCTTTTGCTTTAGAGGTTGAGTTAAGTGAAAAAACAAAAGCGTTTAACCGGGAGCAAGAAAGAAGGGTGAAGGAGTTGGAAAAGGAATACCGAATGGATGAGGCAAACCAAAGACTTAAAGAAATAATTAAATCTCAAAAAAAATAAATCTATGATAACCACAGAAGCAAAAAGCAAAATAGTAAAAGCCTTAAAAGAGCAACGCGGCATGTATATCGGAAGCGATAAAGGGTTCTCGACAAAAATAGGTATTAACGCTGCGCAATGGAGCAGACTTAGCAACGGCAACTTTTTTCAGGTAGTAAGTGATGGCCAATGGATAAGTTTAGCGCGACTTGCCGAGGTTGATTTAAAAGGCAACAGTAAATGGAATACGGCAAAAACTCCCGTTTACAACACGATTACAGCGCAACTTAAAAAGTGCCAAGAGAAAAGTATAAGCGCGATTTTTTGTGATGATGCCGGAATTGGTAAAACATACAGCGCGCGGGTTTATGTGCGCGAAAATAAAGGCGCGGTTTACATTGATTGCAGCCAAGTAAAAACGAGACAAAAATTAGTTAGACAAATTGCGCGCGAGTTCGGGGTTGAGCACGTTGGAAAGTATAGTAATGTTTATGGAGATTTGTGTTACTACATAACTAGCGCGGCTCATAACCCCCTTGTTATTTTAGACGAGGTTGGCGATTTAGAATACTCTGCCTTTTTAGAATTAAAAGCATTATGGAATGCTACCGAGAACGCTTGCGGCTGGTATATGATGGGCGCAGATGGGTTAAAAGAAAAGATACGCCGATCAATAGAATGTAAACGGGTTGGTTATGCGGAAATTTTTAGCCGCTACGGTAAAAGATACCAGCGCAGCACGCCAATGGGAGCGGACGAGCAAAAAGCTTTTACAATGGCACAGGCCACCGCAGTAATAAAAGCGAATGCACCTGAAGGTGTTGATGTACAAAAGATTTTAATTAAAACAGAAGGCAGCTTGCGCCGCATACCTACAGAACTTAAAAAACTGTAGACGTATGGCGAGAGCATTAAGTGTAAGCGAACTATACGCAAAGAAACGAAAGCTTTTAGCTTTTGAAGGAGAGTGGGAAAAACACCTCGGCCAACCGGAGCCTTTTAAAACTTGGTTGATTTGGGGAGATAGCAGCAACGGAAAAACAACCTACGTTTTGAAGCTTGCAAAATACCTCTCGCAATTTGGAAAAGTGCTATACAACAGCATGGAAGAGGGAGATAGCGAGAGTATGAAAAAAGCGTTTAAGCGCGTAGGAATGGAAGATGTGAGACGGCGCGTAATGCTGTTGGATAACGAGCCGATGAACGAATTAGAGGAGCGGCTTAAAAAAAAGAAAGCACCAAAGATTGTAATAATTGACACGGTGCAGTACTCGGAAATGACCTTTAGCCAATACAAACACCTGAAGGAAACATTACCAAACGTTCTTTGGATTTACGTGAGCCACGAAGATGGAAAATTGCCCGATGGAAAAGTGGCGAAAAGAATACGCCGGGATGCGATGATAAAAATTAGAGTTGTTGGATTTAAAGCTTTTCCAACAAGCAGATACGGCGGCACAGAGCCATACATTGTTTGGCAAGAGGGAGCAGACAAGTATCACGGATCAGAATTTTAAACAAGTAGGAATTAACCAACATACAGCACTTAAAAACAGAATAAAGACAGGTTTACACAACATTAAAAATACTTCACCACAGTATGAAATTAGAAAACAAAATACACGAATTAAAAGTACAACACAATAGAGAGTTGATACTTAAAGCCTTAAAAGGCGATGATACCATTTACCACGGAATGGTTTTTGAGCACGGACTGGAATGGATACGAAACAACATGAGCCTTAACGACGAGCAGATTGTTAGTGTTATTGGCGGCTGCAAATTGTTTTGGGCATGGTGGAGAAACCAATGGAGTTTAAGAGATGAGGCTTATATCAATTTAGTTGATTTTAAAAGACACGAGCTACCATTTGAAAACGAGTGTTTACAGGTTGCTCTTGAATTGTATAACGATACACACAATGTAAACCGATTACACATTATACCAAATCGCTTTGTGATTAACGAAGTATCTAGCGCGCTTAAAGCCTTTACAAAATTAGAAGTTGAACGTTTAAAAACCCTTATTCATGGAAAATAGCAGAAAAGAAACAATGCAAAAAGTGCTTGAAATTGTTGCGCAAGAAACCAATACAAGCGTAAGAGATATTGTTAGTAAAGGAAGACAAAGACCCATTGCGGATGCACGTAAAATATTTTGCAACGTAATGAGATCGCACCAAGAAACAACATACTCGCTTAAAGAGGTTGGCGCGTTTATTAACAGAGATCACCCAACAACACTTTTTTCGTGTAGGGCTGCTGAAAACGTAAGTAAAACCGATAAGCGTTTTGCGAATGCTTTAAACCGAGTTAGAAACCGTGTTTTTAATACATCGCCAAGTGAAGTTTACAACAACGTGCCGCAACTATGACAAAGACACAAATAGCTGAGGCGCAAAAATTAGTGTGCGAAAAAAAAGCAGAATTAAAAAACTGGTTAAGCGAGCACCATACAAACCCTTACGCAAGTGTAATTGCGCAGGACATTAGAGATTACGAAACCGAAGAGGCGCGTTTAAAGTCACTTGATCTTGTAACGTTTCCAACGCTTGACGAGATTGAATCAGCTACCTGTAAAGAGTTGATGGTGATGCTGAGAACGCTGCCTGTGCCAAAAGATGCAACTCAAATACTAATTATTCAAAAGATAAAAAACACAATAAAACTAAACCATTAAACCAAAAATAAATAACATGAGTAAAACAAGAGAAAAAAAACCAGTGATGTCGGTAAAAACTATCAACGAGGCCGAAACCGTTATGGCCGAGTATGCAACAGCGGATGCGAAGCTTGCAAAGATTAATGCTACTATGGACGAGCAAATGACGGCTATACGTAACAAGTTTACTGATCAAATAAACGAGTTAACCGAAGTGAAAGAAGAGAAGCTTAACCTCTTGCATTTTTTTGCGGAAAGCAACACGCAACTTTTTGATAAAAAGAAAAGCATTTTAATGACTCACGGAGCGATTGGCTTTAGAACCGGAACGCCAAAACTAAAAACATTAAAACGTTTTACATGGGGGTCGGTTGTTGAGTTATTAAAAATAAAATTACCTGAGTATGTGCGAACTGTTGACGAGCCAGCAAAAGACAAGTTACTTGCTGACCGTGACGACGAGAATGTAAGCAAGCATTTTGAAAAGTGCGGCATTGAAGTTGTGCAGGACGAGACGTTTTATGTTGAACTAAAAAAAGAAGCGGAATAGTATGATGAGCTTCGACGCCCAAATGGAATTGTTAGACGTACTACAGCTTGGTGCTATTATTCTGTTTGGGTGCGCTGCTCTGATTGAATTAACTGGTTTTAAAATTGATTAATATGGCATTGGTATTTATACTCTTTAGAAAATTTATTGTTTTCCTTGTTAGTAAAGGAATATTATCACCACCAAAAAAGCATGTGTATGTGATACACACAATGGTGTTTGTTGACAAAAAAATGGTGTTGCAATTTCCGTGTGAAATTACCGCAACAAGCCGCAGGGCTGCAAGGCATCAATTAAAAAAACACTTATCGTTTACCACAGGTTCTGAAGCGATTGGCGGTAAATGGATTGGCCGCTATCGCGAGTTTTATGTACAACTGTATGTTAGACACCAAGGCAAAATAATACACTCGTTTGCAGCGCAAATAACAGCGGCTAAAAGGCGCGAGGCAAAGTTTGATATTACCAAACGATTAAATTACAAAACCGCATCAATTGCACGAAAAGACCGTTTGATTAAACACGGTTAAAACGCTATAAAAACACTCATTAAACCCTAATTAAATGACACATAAAAGAACATTACTCGTTTACTTATCCGGCAAGATTACCGGGCTGAAAGATTTAAACAAACCAAAGTTTAGAGCAGCGGAAAGACTTATACTTGATCGCTTGCAGTATAGAGATTTTTTTGTGCACGTGTTTAATCCGCATGATTTACCTGATGATCACGACAAACAATGGCACTCGTACATGCGCGAGTGTATTAAGGCTTTGGTGTGTAGTAATAAAATTTATGTACTGGACGATTGGACAAAAAGCAAAGGCGCGTTAACCGAGGTTTTGATTGCTAAAATATTAGGTATGCCAATGTACTCTGTTGATACAATGGAAGTGCTGCAAGTGAGTTACTCGTATTTGTTTACCAAGTTACTTTTTAAGTTATGATTAGAACATTGAGCCAAAATAAAATTTTGCACTACCAACTCGGCAAGCTTAATATACCAAGCGATGTTAAGGAGGATTTGGTTATGCAATTTACCAACGGCAGAGAAACGCGCAGCAGCGCAATGAAGCCCGAAGAGTGCCAAGCTTTAATAAATCATTTAAACGTAGTGATTAAGCAAATGGTTAAGGTGGTAGAGGTACCAAAACCAGTTTGGGAAAATAGCCCCGAGAACAGAATGCGCAAAAAGGTTTTAAGTATTTGCCATGAGATGGGTTGGAAGTTACCAAGTGGTAAAATTGACATGAACCGCGTGAATGATTTTTGTGAGAAGCGCGGCCATAAGCATTGTAAGCTTAATTTTTACAAAGTGGATGAGTTACCTGAATTAGTCACACAGTTTGAAAAAGTTTTAAAGGCCTATTATGCTAAGAGATAAATATAGTTTTAAACAAAGCCGTT
The DNA here is from genome assembly GCF_029625215.1 of Aurantibacillus circumpalustris. Lineage (GTDB taxonomy): Bacteria > Bacteroidota > Bacteroidia > B-17B0 > Aurantibacillaceae > Aurantibacillus > Aurantibacillus circumpalustris. Next base: position 1,328,085 of record NZ_CP121197.1, on the reverse strand, counting down.
CAAGTGCTTTAGCGATAGCTGAAGGGTATAAAAACACATTAACAGGCGGAGGTTCACCGCTTCAATATCTTTTAGCAATGAACCTTCAGAGTTTCATGAGGAGGCTTTGGCTGTTTGGTAACAGTAATCACAATAAGGTTAAAAAAATAAGCATGAATAAACAAGAAGCGTTGGCACTACATATTGCTTATGAATTAAAGCTTATAAATAATGAATGCCCGTTTGTAACGGAGATTTTTACTGAGATTGATAGGACGATTTGAACCACATAAGAAACATAAGGACACATAAGATACCACAATGAAAACATACCAGTACCACAGCCAAAAATTTAAAAGTGATGTAACAGTAAGTTACAACAAACACGGAATATTAACGGGCTTTAATGTTTTAAGCGGCAACGCGGTTGACCAACTGCACTCACATGACCGCGAGTTTAAAAACTTTTTTTACGAGGTTGATTTTATTGCATCGGCAAAACAACACGGTTTAAAGATTATTGAAGTGCAGCGTGTTGTAACCTTCGAAATGTTTTGGAAGGATTACGAAGAGAAAAACTGCGGACGCACAAAGGCTGAAGCTTGCTGGAATAGAATGAGCAAGTTTGACCAAGTTGAGGCATACGATTTTATTAAGGCTTTTAACGGCATACTTAAATTAAACCAAACAGCCAAGCCTTACGCCACTACGTATTTAAACTCTAAACGCTGGATAAGATGAGCAGAGATAAAAGATTGCAAGCTGCGCGTAACAAGGCAATTAAAGAGGCTTACGCAAAATTAGAAGGTGAATCGGTAAACGGAGCTCGTGATGTAAAAGTACAGAAGTATTCGCGCGATGCTATTCTTGCCATACTTGCGCGCCGATTTTATCTTTTGCCTGAGACTATTAGTAAAATAGTGCTTGCGCCGGAGGATGAGGATAACGAAAACCAACTAGAGCTTTTTAACGACTAAAAATACACCATTTAAACACCATAGCAATGAAACAAATAATTAAACAAAAGGGCTACCACGATATTGAAATTGAAGATCGCGAAAAGGATGTTGTTGAAGTTTGGGGCTTATCTGAAACGGATATGCAAGTACTGCATATTGAGCGCGAGAATATTGAAAGGCTTATTACTGCTTTAAAGATTGCAAAAAACAGAGTGCCACAGTCGTGAACGATCAATTTCAAATACCGTTGTTTCCGCCTGACATGATGCAGAAAATTAAAGATGCGCATGCTATGATTGAAAAGGACAAGGAGATTGAAAGGCTTAAAAAAGATTTATCGCATGAGCGACATGTTAAGGCAGGGTATATAGGAGCTTATAAGAAAAACAAAAAATGAATTAATAAAACCGGGAACAGGGAACTGAACAAAATATAAAATGACAACAAAAATAAACATCAACGGGAAAGATGTAGAAATCATACTAACCCCTGAGCAAATCGAAGAGGTTAAAAAGGTAAACCTAAAAATTACCGACAGAGTTAAAAATTTTGCGGATGCTTTTAGAATTGCCGGGGCATCTAATGATCTTAAAACTATTTTAGATTACAATGGGCAGGACAAAGATATGATAGCGGCACAAGCTCATGCAAAGGTCGGTATTATTGCAAAAGCATTAAACGAGGGTTGGTTTCCTGACTTTTCAAACTCTAATCAGGTTAAGTATTACCCTTGGTTAAAGTATTCGCCGGGTGTCGGTTTCTCGTGCGGCGTCTGCGTTGGCGATAACGCGGATTCGGGTGTCGGCTCGCGCCTTTGCTTTAAATCGGAAGAGTTAGCAAGATACGCAGCGGAACAGTTCAAAGATATTTATAATGATTTATTTAACTAAAAACAAAACCACAGTATGAAAAAGATCAAAACGTTTGAAGATGCTTTAAAAGCATTAAAATTAGGATTCACTCCGCCTGAAGGATTAAGCAAAGATGAGTTAGCTTATATGAAGCTAAAAATTATTGCGCAAGCTTTAAATGATGGTTGGAAGCCTAATTGGAACAATTGGGATGAATGGAAATATTATCCTTGGTTTAGAATGGGAGACGATGGTGGTTCGCCGGGTGTCGGTTTCTCGGACAACGACTACGGTCTCGTTTACTCGAATTCGACTGTCGGCTCGCGCCTTTGCTTTAAATCAAGCGAACTGGCGGAGTATGCCGGAAAGCAGTTTGAGGAGCTTTACAAAGATTATTACTTAATAGATTAACAATAAGGGTTGTATGCTGTGTTAGGGCTGTGGTTCGCCGGGTGTCGGTTTCTCGTACAACGACTACGATAACGATAACACGAATTCGAATGTCAGCTCGCACCTATGCGAAGTAATTAGCAGCATAAACCTTGCCAACAGTTGCAAAAAATAACAAGCCTGAAAAGGATAAAAAAGTGAAAGGCGTTAGTAGTAAAATCGAAAGCGACTTTTTGAACAGCAAAGCATGAAAAGAATCGGTAACATATACCAAAACATTTGTAGCGTTGATAATCTACGACTTGCCGAAAAAAAAGCAAGAAAAGGAAAGTTAACGCAGCCGGGAGTAAAACAGTTTGACTTAAATAGTGAAAGCTATATTTTGTTATTGCACGAGGCACTCTTAAATAAAACCTACAAAACTTCTGAATACAAGGTTTTTAAAATCTTTGAACCTAAAGAGCGTGATGTTTACCGTTTGCCTTATTACCCTGATAGAATCACACATCATGCTGTTATGAATATTCTTGAACCGATGTTTAACTCGGTATTTACCAGCGACACGTACAGTTGTATAAAGAAAAAAGGAATACACGGTGCTTCATACGCTTTGCGATCTGCCCTAAAGGATAAAAACGAAACTAAATACTGTTTAAAGCTTGATGTAAAGAAGTTTTACCCAAGCGTTGACCACAACGTTCTTAAAAAATTATTAAGGCGTAAAATCAAAGATTTGGATTTGTTGTGGCTGCTTGATGAAATAATTGACAGCGCACCCGGTTTGCCAATTGGTAATTATTTGAGCCAGTACTTTGCAAACTTTTATTTAACCTACTTCGACCATTGGATAAAAGAAAGCGTTGGTGTTAAGTTTTATTTTAGATACTCTGACGATCTTGTTATTCTTGCGCCCAACAAAGAGTATTTACATAAATTATTAGCGGACATTAAGAATTATTTAAACAGCAGTTTAAACTTAACCGTAAAAAGTAATTATAGAATTTTCCCTGTAAGTTGTGGTATTGATTTTGTGGGCTATGTACACTACCATGATTACGTTAAAATGCGCAAAACAATTAAACAGGATTTTGCACGGGCTGTAAATCGTAACCCTCAATCGTTATCTGTACCATCTTATTACGGCTGGGCAAAACATTGTAACTCAAAAAATTTACTCAAAAAACTATTTATGAAATCATTTAGTGATCTAGGAATTAAACCAAGTGCCCCTGCGATGGAAGGGGATAAAATAGAAATTTACCAAATAATTAACCAACAAATAACAGTACACGGCTACAGCCTTAAGCCATCCAAGTTTGAGGGTAAAGGCGATTGTTTGTATTTGCAAATTACTTATGAAGGTAGAAAAAGGGTTGTGTTTACTGGTTCGGGTGCTTTAATGGAAACTATTAAAAAAGTACCAAGCGAATCGTTCCCGTTTACAACAATTATAACTAAGGAAAACAAAAGATGTCAATTTACTTAAAACCGGGAACAGGAAACTGAACGACAAATAAAATGGTAATAGGATTTAATAAAAAATTTGTTGAGCCGATTTTAAAAGGTGTAAAAGTTCACACCATAAGAGAGGATAAAAACAACAGATGGAAAGCCGGAATGTTAATGCACATGGCTACTGGTGTTAGAACAAAGCAGTATAAAGAATTTGCAAAAACTCTTTGTGAGTGTACTTGTGGAATTGAGATAGAGCCGCAAGCAAAAACAGTACAATTGATACACAGTATTAAAGAGTCTGAATTTTTAGGTGATAATGGAATTAAAACACTTGCTAAGAATGATGGATTTAATTCTGTGGAGGATTTTTGGAAGTGGTTTAATAAACCTTTTGTGGGAAAGCTAATTTATTGGAAGCGCAACAGTATTAAAAAAACCAATTAAAAACAACGTTTAAATAGTATTTAAAAATCATTAAATTTATAGTTATGAAAAATATAATCTTGATAATTGAAAACCAAATCGACAAAAGACCTCTTGTGGTAGCTTTAGTTGTTATTTTACTTATTTACTCGGTATTTAAGATCAGTACAATGTATCAAAGGTCGGGTGAAAAAGCTATTAAAACTAAACCGTATAAAGACATGACGTACATCGAACAAGAGGTTGCGCTAGGAAGTTTTTGCAGTGATAACAATAGGATGATAAAGGAAAAAGTTGAGGAGGCAATATTGGGGCTATTGAAATCGCCAAATAGTGCTGAGTTTTCAGACGACATCACATTTACAATCGATCAATATATAACAAAGCAGATTGTAGCGCATGGATGGGTAGATGCTGTAAATAGTTATGGGGCAAAGTTGCGTTCTCGTTACAGGTGTAGGTTTGCTGTAGTAGGTGACGAAAGTATTGAAATACAAAAAGCCATGTTAGATAAGTAGGCTTGAAAAATTAACCACATAAGGCATGTAAGATGGAAGCAAAAGAGTTTTTAAGAAGTTTAAGAGTGGGTAATTTAATCCAAGATAAAAACGGAAATTTAGAAAAGGTTTCCTCTTTACAAGTTTTAAATGATGTACTTGAAAAGATTAACGATGATCCGTATCCGGGGTTTTATCAGCCAATTAAATTAACAGAAGGGTTTTTGTTGACTTTTGGGTTTGAAAAGCGGGGAGTGGAGTGGTGTTTAAGTAAATCGATAATTGATTTTTATTATGGTAATGAAGATAAATCAAGTGACGTTGACGCGTATATTTCAATTGATGTAAATGAAGGTTCGCATGGTGCAGAGCCTTTGCTTCACATTTTATATGTTCACCAGTTACAAAATTTATATTATGCTTTGATTGGTGAGGAGTTGGAACTACCAGCCGAGCACTTCGATTCTGAAGAGTGAAAAGAACCACATAAGGCACATAAGCGCATATAAGAAGCCCCGTTTTGGGGCTTTTTTGCTTTTAAAGAGTTAAAAGAGTTAAATTTTAGGGAAAGACTTGCGTGTTGCGACACATTGGATTACGTTAGCTGTATAAATTTAAACTTATGAAAACCACAGCAACGATTAACCTGAAAACATTAAATGCTTTTTTAAATAAATTTCCTGACGATGCAAAGTGCTGGTCTAAAGCAACGGATGAGTTACCTGATTTGTATTACTGGATGACTCAATTTTATAATGAAATGAATTATGAAAACCCTGCGGTTTATTTAAAGCCTGTCGGCAGATATGATTGCAAAACGCCTTCAGAAAGAAATACAAAATATAAATTAGCGATTCGCGAGGCTTTTAAAAAGTTTAACGAGTCGCACAAAAAAAGTTTAACTGAAGCTTATGGCCATTGGTTTAAATTAGCGGCTTAAATTAACCACATAAGGCACATAAGCGCATATAAGAAGCTCCTCATTTGAGGGGCTTTTTTTGTGATGTAAATTAATTGTATATTTAATAAACCTAAAACCTAAAAACATGAAAAAATCTTTTACTATTTTAATGCTGCTTTGTGGATTTACTAAAGCGCAAATTACGTTGGAAAACTCATACCCGGCAACGGCAACCTATCAAAATTTAAGTATTGTGGAGCTTGTAAAATCGGGTTACAAATATTTGTTATTTGATAACCCAAATGCAATTGTTAAGCTTTATAACATGAATCACTCTGTTTTTAAGTTAATTAATTTACCAATGCCGGCTGGTCATACTTTTGGTGGTGGCCAAGTTTCTGACTCTTTGTTTAATACTGATAATCTTGTTGAAGTTGCTTATTATAGTTATGCGTATAACTTTAGTGTTACGCCGTCAACCTATGTTTGCGAAACGCGTGTTGTGAACGAAAACGCGCAAGTTCTTTTTAATGTAACACAAGGGACTTATCCGTACATTAATTACGGTGGCGCGGCAGATGGTTACAAATTAATTGTAAATGTTGACTCAACAAATAAATCGACGTTGAAGCAAATAAATGTTTATTCGCTTGTTGGTGGTTTGCCTATGCATGTGAAGGGAAACACATCAAGCCAGCCAACTGGATTAGTTGACGTGAATAACATTAATTTAGTGAGTGGTGCTGTGCCTAATCCTTCCACTAACAAAACAACGGTTGGTTACCAGTTTACAAATAATGAAACTGCCGGGCAAATTATTATTTTTGATATTAGCGGCAAAGAGTTAAAGCGGTACGATGTTGATGCCACTTTTAATTCGCTTGAATTGGATAACAGCGATTTGCCTTCAGGGACTTATTTTTATCAACTGCATACTGCTTCAGGAAACGGTACGGCAAAGAAAATGGTTGTTATAAAATAGGCCGACACAAAAAATTAAACCACATAAGGCACATAAGGGCACATAAGTAAAAAGCCTCTACAATTTGTAGAGGCTTTTTTTATAGGGTTTCGGGATCGAGATCGTCGAACTCATGTGTTACATCGTCTGTTGGATCAAGTATTGGTGGTGTTAACTCCTGAAGCTTTGTGTAAGTTATGCGGCTGTTATCGCTTGTTAGTCTTACGCGGAAATGCAATACATCTGTTATTTGCTGGCCTATTTTTATATAGGGGTTCATGCCTATCCACGAGATGGCATCAAATTGATTGTAGCCGCTTACAACGTTGTTTCCGTTAAAGCCTTCAATAAAGTACTGTAGCTTATCTACCAATATTTTATGGGCGTGTGCTTTTGCGCGAATGAGTGCGGGAGTGCGTTTTGTTATTTCTTGCACCACATCTTGCACCAAGTGTAAACTAAAAACAATAGTAGCAGTTTTACGGCGCATGGATAATGCTTGCAATTCGATTGATGGCGGAAATTGAATAAATAGTGCTGGACGCGGAAATGAATCGTCAATTATATTTCCGTTCTCATCAACGTGTGGGTTATCGTATTGACCATCGTACATATCAATATGTTTAATCTCTGTTACTTTAGCGTTTAAACGCGCCATTAACACTTCGTAAAATTGGTCTAATATCATTGTTTATGATTTTAAAAATAGTTGATCTATTTCAGTTAATATTTTGTTTTCCCATTGGCGAAAAGCGGTACCGCCTACTTCCATAAATGGCCGCGCCGGGATGTTTACTTTTCGAGAGAATCCTTTTACATTGTGTCGAGAGCCTTGAAAGGTTACTTTTTTTGAACGTGTTTTTTGTCCTAAACCAGTATAACCACCACGAACTCTTCGCGATACGGTTGCGGTACGTTTTCCGGGCTTTACAGCTTGCATACCTTTAAACCCGTTTTGGTGTAAACCAGCGTACTCAACGTCTGTAATAACTCTCGCTTCGTTGTATAGTGGCGCAGCTTTCAGACTTCGTTTTAAACGAGCACGCAAAACAAGTAAAGCTCTTCCGTTATTATTCTTTTTTCCCCATGTGTTTGGGCTTCGTTTTTTCCAAGGCACAAAATTTCCACTTTCGTCAATGTATCCGCCACGATTAAAGTTTTCTTTTATCTCTAATAAACCCCATTGGCTCATTCGCAATGGCAAACGTTTAAACAAACGCGCTTGGTGTGCGTACATTTTTTTAAATGGGTGTGGATACTGGATGGCCATTTTACTTTTTGGTTTGTTTGTACAATGCTTTTGTTGCTGCAACTATGCCTTTGGCGGTTGTTTTGCTTGTTTCGTAATATGGGTGCGACTCAGGAAACACAATACCATCTTTACCTACATTGTTTTTAAATGGACCTAGTGACGATGGATTTATTTTATACTTGGTGTCGTTTGGCTCTTCATCAGTTGCATCCATATCGCAACGGCAACCAAAGTCTTTAACCGGGTAAATTGCATCGACACGCGGATCATCCATTGGTATAATTAAACCGTTTAACACCGCATGCGCATCGCGCACTCTTGCATCGCCAGCTGTAGAGTATTTTAAGTTTGGAAAATCCTCTTTAAGTTCTTGAAAGTTTAGCCACTTGCTGGCCATTTGAGAGGATGCAACCGCGTGATTGTATTCTGCTGCCAAATAGGTAACGTTATACTTTGCATCTAGCTGCAAAATCTGCTCTTTAAAGTCGTTAAAAGGGCGGAGTGTTCCGGTAGCATCTAAAAGTAAATCGGAAGCCTCACGAAGCATGTTTTCGGTTTTAAAGCCTGAGAAAATAAAAACGTTTTCTTGCATAAATGCGATTAGGTTTTTATCTGCTTCAGTAAAATCGGAAGGGTGTCGCAAATAACCTTTTGTGATTGCTTCTAAAAGTTTTGATGCTGTTTTGTTTATCAATTCTTTATCTACGGTGCCGGGTTTAAGTTTGCCGTCGAAAATAAGTTTTGTTAGTTTTTCGATGTCTGTATTAAAATCTAACCTGACTCCATGCCCCTCTCTGTCAGAGAGGGGAGCGCAACAGGAGCAAGTGGGAGTATAATAGGCGTTAAGCCTTGCGCTTAGTTTGGTCTTTTTTTTTTCAAGCTCTGCCTTTGCGTTTTCATTTTTAAGGTCAGGCGGTGTTGTAGGGGCTTGTTTTAATAGTTCGCCATTGTCGGGTTTTGGTAAATCGTATTTTTCGTACCAGTACTCCGGCTTAATATTTACTTGTGTGGCCACTTGCATATCAATTTCTATGCGATCTTTTAAGCCGATAATTTCAGGACGATCAACTTTAAAATATCCGTTTTCCGCTTCTTTATATTTAAATTCCTTTCCGCTTATCATTTTGCGAAATGGACCATTTAAAAATTTGATTATTTTTTTAAGACGCGCTGCAACAATTGCGTTTTCACCTTCGAGGTGTGTTTCACTTTGAGAAAGGCTACTGCCGTTATCGGTTGTCATAGTTCCACCCAAACCGATTTGCGCAATTTCGTCGTTACAGGCTTGCGTTAAATCTTTAAAGATGCCGCTTTGACCAGAGCCAAAATTACTTTGTATAAATTCAAGCGTTGTGCCTTCAGGTATTACGCCAAAACCAGCTCCGCCCATAATTCTTAGTGCATCGCTTAATAATTTTCTTGACGTTGGGTCTAATGGATTGTATTTACCAACGCGGAAAGGTCTGCCAAACAACTCTGCAAACTCTGCCCAATCGCCAAAGCCACCGCGCTTGTAAATAACATACTGCGCCATGCTCATTAATAGGCCATAGTTTTTTTGCTTACCAAATTCTAAAAGGTATTTGCTCACTTGCGGATCGGCATTTGGACCACGAAACAAAACACCGTTTGTTGTATCCATATAATTAGGAAGCAACAAGCCAGTTTCAGGCACTACGTTTGCATGTGGTATTTGAATTACAGATTCAATACCGCCTTTTCCGTCAGGCACAAACTCCATTAATTCGTGACCATAGAAGTCTTCCTCTTCTAAAATTTCAAGCATCTCGTCGAACCAAGGCATATCAATAATTTCATCTTGGATACGATCAACGGTTGTGCCTTCGTCGTTTTTGTTATAAAAAACAAAATTTTTGTTTGTGATAGCCACTTTGCGCTTTTGCATAACAGTAGCCACTTTACCATCTTGACGGATGTTGTCGAAAAGTTCGTATAACAAGCGGCGGCGAGGCATACGAATATCGCGCGCGCAATTTACAGCAGTTACCCAATTGCCAATATCTTGACTTTGCATACGAATTGGTGCAACGCTTAAACTTGAAACGTAGTTAATTGATTTTCCTATTTTGGAATATTGTTTATCGGCCATTTAAATGCTGATTAAATTGTTTTTAAATATGATTTGTGCGTTTATCATTACCACCAAATTGTATGTAGTCTTTTTCGCCTTCAGGTAAAAAAGGAAGGTTTGGTGGATTTATTTGCAGTTCACTTACTTTTACAAGCCACTCTTTTGCTTCGGTATATGCGTTTACTCTTGTGGCTGGGGCGTTACGCCAGTTTACTAAGCGGTGTAAATAGTAAATTGTAATATCCATTGCATAGCCTAATATTACAGGGTTACGCTCTGCGCCTGTTTTATTAAATATGTTTTCGACATCGTAACGGTTGTTTAAAAAACCGCTCATAAATTCAATGGCGCGCGTTTCGGCAACATCAATTTTGGCGTCGTCAATCTCTGTAATATCGTCTAGGATATTATCAGCAATGATTGTTTCGTAATCTATTTTATCAATGAAAGCCATTATATTTTATGTTTTGAGTGTGAATAATTGCCGTGGTCAATATCTTCAGGTCGCGTAATGCCACCTTGCTCTAAAAGAAAAACTGCACCTTCGAATGCGTCAGGACCATCTTTTAATGTTTTAACGCCCGGTTCGAAATTTAAAAACTGTTCAATTAAAGCTTGTGTATGATGCTCTTCTTTTATATCCTCATCAAAAAACACAGAACCTCGCTCGAAGTAACCCGACATTGATTCTATACGAGCGTCTTTGTCGGGCTTCTTGCGAGTATCACTGCTTACGGGCAGAGGATAGCGTTTAGCTGCTGCGGCAGCAAAATCTTTGTATAATAAACTTTGTAAAAAAACATCTTCCATTTTTATGCGAAAGGCACCGCCGTTGCGTTTTACAAACTCTTGCATGTTGTAGCACCATTCAATCATTTCCTCAACTGAAGCTTTGCCGCAATACACTTTTCGCACGTGAATTTCACCATTGCCCATGCCGACAAGCACCAAACATTTACTATCTGAGGTTGCTGTTTTTTTAAAACCGGGGTCTAAGTATGCTAACAGGCGCGTGTAATTTCTGAGAGGCGGAAGCTGTTTAAATTGCATCCAACTTTTTTTAAATACTTTGCCTTCGGAAATTGGGTTGTTGAAATATTCGCGTTGGGACATTCGGTATCCCATTTTTGTAATCATGTAAACACAATCAAAAAGCGTGAAGCGTTCTTTCCACGTTGGTTTATATCCCTCGCGAGCGTATTTTACAACCTCTAACCAAATCTTATAATCTTTATGGTTTTTATCTTTAAAGGAGTTTACTTGCTTTGTAATTTGGTCAACATAAGCTTTGTCTACTTTTCCCTTTGTAAGGATATCAACTTGCTCTGAATAATCGCTTTGCGCGGCAGCGCGTTCAACAATACAATCTTTTGCGATTCTATTACCTACTACAATAAAACGTTTGCGGCCTTGGATACTAAAACAACCGTACAGCGCACCAGTTACCCACTCCCACAACTCGTCTAAACGGCGCGTGTTTCGGCACAACTCTTCGGTATCAATATCATCGACAATTATTAAATCGGGACGCGCTTCTTGATTACGCGAGCCCCTTGGAGATTGGCCAGCGCCCAATGCGCGAAAGCTGCAACCGTTTAATGTAACTATTTTGCCAGCCTCCCAACTACCGGGATTAACTTGGTTGCCAAAGTCATTTATTAAACGAAGGTTTGTTTCAAATTCTAGCTTTAACGGCGTGAGTAGTTCGATTGCATTAGTTTCGTTATGGCTTACCAAAAGAAGGTTTGACATTTGATTGGTTGCCCATAAATAAATTACGGCAATAACATCGGAGGTGACTGATTTTGCATGGTCACGAGACCATTTGTTTGTGATGTATGCGCGAATGCTATTTAAAAGTTCTTTAAAAAAACGTGTTTGAAAAGTGCCAAAACCAGCGGAGCAATAGTGTGGGAAGTAGTATTTTGCAAAGGCTTCTTGATTACCGGGCTTAGTAAGGTTTGCGATTCTTTCCTTTTTTTGTGCATACGTTTCGTCGGTAACAATTATTGTTGCCAACTCAATACTGCGCCTGAAGGATTCCCAATCGCGCAGGGCTTCTTTATCTTTTGGTTTTAATGCCATTATTTTATACGTGATGCAATAAAATCATCTTGCAGTTTTAGTAATTCTTGTGCCTTTGGTAAATCGAAAGACTTGAGCCAATTGGTAAAGAGTTTAAACGTTTCTATTATTTCGCTAATGCCCGTTTCGGTTTCTAAATCTTTTGCGGCTTTTGATAGCTTTGATATTGTGTCGGCCTCGGATGAGTTTGCGAATCGCTTGCCCTCGGCTTTGGCTTGAATGAATGTTGTAAGCTCATTTAATTGCGCATAAATATTACGCAGCTGCTGCTCTTTTGTTAGTACTAACGAAACACGCAGAGTATCCCACGACTCTTTATTAACCCATTGGTTAATAGTTTTTGCGCTTACGTTTACTTTTTCGGCAGTTTCTTTTTGTGATAACTGTTGGTGAACGTAGAGCGTTTTAGCCCATTCTTTCTTTTGCTTTATTGATAATTCGGCCATGTTGGTTTTAAACAAGCGTTAAACTTTGGCTTGTGTTTTACAAAGTTGCATTACAAGGCGTGTTTAAAAAAAAAATTGATTTTTGATTGCAGTTTATGCGGCACAGACCGCATTCTGTAACGCATTCAAAGAACTTAAATTTTTTTTAGGCAGAAAGCTGGTGCAATTTTGTGCAGACAAAATGGCGAAAAAAACTTTTATACTGAGCGACGAAACAAAAAACCAATATGGTTTTATTGTACAAACAAGTGGTATTGGTTTAAGCAGATTTAAACAAAACCCTGTTATGCTTAATGGCCATGCAACCGGTTTAGATTCGGTTATTGGCATGTGGGATGATGTACGCGCTGAAGGTGTTAAGCTGCTTGCTGAAACTCATTTTGATGAGGAAGATGTTACAGCAAAAGAAATTGCACGAAAAGTTGACAAAGGATTTATTAAAGGCGCATCGATTTGGGTGGACTTTAAAATTGAAGATGTAAAACTAAATGCAGACGGTGTACCCGTAATTACAAAATGCGAATTAATGGAGGCAAGTATTGTTTCCGTACCCAATAACAAAAACAGCGTAAAACTTTGCGCATCGGGCGTAGAATTAAAAGATGATTCTCTTGCGCTAAAACTATCAACATCAAATATAAACACACAAATAAACACAATGAAAGAACTTGCATTGATTTATGCTGCCTTGGGCTTAACGCTCACAGCGAACAGCACACCTGAGCACGCTGCGGAAGCTATTAACGCTTTAAAAGCAGAACGTGACGCTAACAAAACAAAGGTTAGCGAATTTGAAACGAAGCTTGCAGCCGAACAAGACGCAAAAGTTACTGCGTTGATTGATGGCGCAATTACCAGCAAAAAATTAACTGCTGAGAATAAAGACAAGTTTACAAAGCTTGCAAAGCTTGACTTTGAAAGTACCAAATCAATTTTAGAAGGTATGAGTGCGCACACCACAATTGCATCGCAATTAAACGCAGATAAAGGTGGCGAAGGTAAAGATGCTAACAACCCATTTGAAGGTAAAAACTTTAAAGAGTTAATGGCAACAACTGAGGGGTCGCAATATCTTTTAAAGCTAAAAGCTGCTAAAGACCCAATTCACAAAAAGCTTTGGGAGGCTGCATTCCCTAATGGTACATATAATGATTAATAAGCTTGTCGCCTTTTTATCGGGGTGGTACGCAACCTTCCTTCATTTTTTAGGAAGTAGTTATGTGGAGGCCGCCATTAAAGGTCTGATAGGCGGTTTAACAGGATACCTAGGAACGGTATTAATGACTTGGATTATTAAAAAAGTAAAAACAAAAAACAAACCATAAAAATGAAAAAAATAGGATTTATAACCAGTTTCCTTTTAGGAATATTAACGGCGGCCTTTGTTGCGCTACCCGTAGCGAGTCACTTAGAGTTAAACCCGGCACCGATTGCCGCTGGTTTATTTGCCATGCCTTTTGCCGTTAAATTTTGTGTTAACGCATATTACGGCTTTATGCCGCGCCAAAGCAATTTTGCTTATATGGCCGTGCAAAAAGAAAATTGGGTTGATTACATTATGAAAAACTTGTTTAAAGATAATGAGTTTTTAACCAAGTGTTATGATGAAAGCGACTCGGTATTAAACGGATCGGTTGTGCATATACCGCAAACCGGAGCGAAACCTACCATTGTGAAAAACAGAAGTTCGTACCCTGCCACAGCTGTTCAAAGAACAGATACGGATGTTACTTACGCAATTGATAATTACACTAGTGATCCAACACACATTCAATTTGCTGAAGAAAAAGAGGCAAGTTATGATAAGATGGATAGTGTTTTAGGTGAGCACATGGAAGCGATGAACGAAGCTATTGCAGAGGATTTGCTTTATAAATGGGCGCCTACTACAGCAGGAACAATTCACAGAACTACCGGAGCGGTTGCGGACGCAATTGCATTAGCACCGGGCGCAACTGGAACTCGTAAGCCATTAACGCTTGCAGATTTACGCGCAGCAAAAGTAAAAATGAATAAAGCTGGTATTGCTAAAGCAGACCGTTACGCTTTAATTCCTGAAGATATGCTTTCACAATTAATGGCTGATACTGCTCTTACAAATTCATACACACAGCAATTAATGGATTTAAAAGAAGGTACTGTGCCAAAAATAGAAGGCTTTTTAATATACACTCGTGCAAACGCTTCAATTTATGATAACACTGGTACGCCAGTACCTAAATTGATTACAGCTGCAACAGCGGTAACGGATAACCTTTCTGTTTTATGCTGGCAAAAAAATGCGGTTTGTAAAGCTCGCGGTACTGTAGACTTTTTTGAAAACAAAAAAGATGCGCTTTACCACGGTGATGTTTACTCGATAGGAGTTAGATGCGGCGGCCGTAAACGTAGAACAAACGCTGAAGGAGTTATTGCAATTGTTCAAACAACCTAGATGTCTCGTGCCTTAATTGGCTGTTAAATGATAAAAAACCTCGCTGTGTAAATGCAGCGAGGCTTTTTGGGCGAGAGATAACCACAAATAATTATATGAAATCATGAAAGAAAAACAAGCATTAAAAAACGTGGCGGCTGCTTTTGCTGCTAACAAAGAGGTAAATACCTTTTACGCGAACGAATATGGCCATTGCTTTACTGAGCCATCTGAAGGATTAACGAAGCATGATCGTAAGGATGTTGCGGATGAAATTAAAGCCATTGAATCTGAACACGCAGACGCAACAGAAGCTTCTGAAGAGGTTGCTGCTGAAAGCAAAAAACCAACTAAAAAAAAGTAATTGAGTGAAAAAGCTGTGGTGCCATATAAAAGAGTGGAAAAACGAAGCAATAGGAATTGCGCTTGCCGTTGCCCTCTTTTTATGCACGCCACACCTTTTAAGATGGATTGATCCAACAGCAGGAGCTTACGATGCAGGAGTACTGCATATTATAGTTTTTAGCGTGGTTGCGATACTTACGTTCTCTTTTTTATCATGGGTTGGAATGCAAATAAACTTTGGCGAGGTATTTAATTACGTGCAAAATGGTTTTGTAAAAGACTTTAAAGGCTTAACCGGATGGCAAAAAATATGCGCGGTGCTGCTTGTTTACTTTGGTTATTTATTAGCCTTTGTAGCAATGGCCAAAGCAATATAAGAGCAAAGAGGCAAGCTGTAATTGACACCGCGCTTTCGCAAGTTGGTGTGCGTGAAGCCACCGGAAAAAATGACGGCAGAGAGGTTGAGAAATACCTTAAAATTGTCGGCCTTGGAAAAGGTTATGCTTGGTGCGCTGCTTTTGTAAGCTGGGATTACAAAGTAAATAGAATAACAACTTTTAAAACCGCATGGGCTCCGGCTTGGTTTCCTGAAAACAGAATTTTATTTAAAGGAACGGTTTTAAAAATAAACACAACACCACAACCGGGAGACCTTGGCGGCTTGTGGATTAACAAAAGAATAGGTCACGTTTTTATCATTTATGCTTGGGGTGATAAAACAGTAAAAACAATAGAAGGCAATACCAATGAGGCAGGAAGCAGAGAGGGAGATGGAGTGTATATAAAAAGACGATTAAGAAAACAAATATATACAGTTAGTAACTGGATTGATTAGGGGGTCGGGCTTCGACTACGCTCAGCCTGACAAATTAAAAAATGAAAAACATTAAATACATAATTTTTGGTTTACTCGCTTTAGCGATGTTGCTTTCTGTTGGTTGTAAAACCATAGCGACATCACAAACCAGCAGTTTAAAAATTAAAGATTCTGTAAGTGTACGAGAGGTTACTACCGTTAAGGATTCGCTTGTTTATACGGATGTTGATAGTGCGGCCATTAAAGCTTTGGTTATTTGTCCGGGAGGCAAACCACTTGATATTAAACCAACAATAGCGAAAGGAAACAAACAGGCCACCGCCATTTTTGAAATAAAAAACGGGGTGGCCTCCGTTCAATGCTTTTGCGATTCGGTTGGAATAATTAACCGAACTACAAACACTGTTTTAAAGGAGTTTAAACAGCATTTAAACGACAGTGAAAAAAGCGAAACTAAAGTAATTGAGGTAACAGTATATCCTCGTTGGTTAAAAATACTTGCTGCGATTGGAGTGGCATCGATACTATTTCATTCATACAAACTAATTAGAAAATTTTATTAAAAAAAAGTCATGGCTAAACCGGGAACAAATACAACAATTGGCGGATCACTTGGAAAAATTGACGCTGTTGAAGATGGTAATTCAATTCTAGTACTTAGCGGCGTTGCCGTTGGAGGAAAATTTGCACTTGGTGATGTACTAGGTCCATTTTTAGAATTAGGTGATGCTGAGTTAATGGGAATTGATGAAGCTTATGATACCACAAACACAACAATTGCGTGGAAGCATATTAAAGACTTTTATGTTGAAGCACCAAAAGGCACTAAGCTTTGGGTAATGGTTGTGGCAATGACACAAACATTAACTGTAACTGCTACGGCAGCAACAGCAAACGGCTACAAAAAAGCGGTTGATTTTGTAGAAGGTAACGCGCCACTTGTTGGTTTAACTTTTACGCCTGATGGAAGTTATACGCCAACGTATGATGGACAACTTGAAGCTGATCTTTTAACCGCTTTGGCACAAATAAAAATTACTGCTGAAGCACATCGTTTAACTAAAGACCCTTACCGCGTTATTGTTGAAGGCCGAAATTTTCAAGGCACTCCAGCCTCGTTAACTAATTACCGTGCATCGGGCACAACGCCGGGCGTAAACCGTGCGATGGTTGTTATTGGTAACGATTATGCTTACGGCGAGGGTGCTGGTTACAAAAGTAAATACGCATCGGTAGGTGCTGCACTTGGCAGAGCAGCTGCAAATAAAGTAAATAGAAATATTGGCCGCGTAAAAAGCGGATCGCTTTCGAGCATTACAACCGGAGGACTTTCGAATGGCGCAAAAATTAGCACAATTACCGACACTCAACAAGGTTTAATTAGTGATTATGGTTATGTGTTTATGCTTAAACACAAACGTAAATCGGGTTTCTTTTTTAACGACGATCACATGGCTTGTGTATCGACTGATACTTATGGCCAGTTAACCAATGGCCGCACGGTTGATAAAATTGATAAGATTGTTCACGCAACAAACATTGAGGAGATACTTGATGAAGTTGAAGTTGATCCGGCAACCGGACAACTGGATGCAACAACAGCGAAACATTACGAGTCGCTGCTTGAAGATGCGGTTAACGATCAAATGGGTGGAAGCAACAAAGAAATTTCGGGACTGAAAGCGTTTGTTGATCCGGCTCAAAATATTATTAGCCTGAGTGCGCTTGTTGAAAAACTCACTACTGTACCAACAGGTACGTTGAGACAAATTAACACAACTATTGAATTAGCTGCCTCACTCGACTAAAATAAAATTTTTAAGAAATAATTAAAAAAAAAAGCAATGATAAACGGTTTTGAATATAGCTCTGAGGATGTAAAAATCATCCTACCCGGTAAAGCAACTCCTGAAGAGGGTGTTGTGGATATTAATTACGAGGTGATGAAAGAACACACCGAAATACACGGGATGAGTGCTGACCCTGTTGCGCTTGGACGCGGTAAAAAATCGCGCTCAGGAGACATTACCGTTTTACAAAGTGTAATTGAAGGTATGCAAGGCGCATTATTGCCGGGTAAAGATTTAACCGACATGCCTCCGTTTACAATTACAGTTGGTTACGCACCAGTTGGTGGCAAAGCAACATTTGACCGCTTAAAATTTGTAAGAATTAAAAAAGTGCCTAAAGGCATGAAAAGCGGCGACACTCACATGGAGGTTAAGCTTGATTTGGCTATCGGCATGATTGAGTACAACGTTGGCGGTTAAAAATTAAACAAAGTATTCACTTAACAAAATAAATAAAATGGAAGAGAACACCACAGCAGCAGCAACTTGGCAAGAACCTACAGCGGCAAAAATTGCCGAATGGAAAAAGGCACACGATATTGAAGAAATACACGTGCTTAAAGCCGTTGATCCAAAAGACAAAGTAACTAAAAAAGCGTATTGCAGACCTCCATCGATGGAAGATTTGACGCGTGCATCAAAAAGCAATAAAGATAAACCGGGCACATACAACCAAAGCCTTTTGGCTAATTGTATGTTAGATTGCCACCCTGATGTGATGAAATCACAAGCATTGTACCAAGGAATGGTTTTTGCGATGGATAAAATAATTATAGCCGCCGATGTAGAGGTGGAAAAGCTTTAGGAGCTGCGCGAGACAGGGTAAAAAAGGACATATACGTTCAAATAATTGCACAGCTCCAATACCACTACAAAGACATATCAATTGAAAAATTATCGAACAAAAGAATATTAGAACTCTTCGCTCGTTTGGAGTGGGCTCGGCAAGAGGAAACAAAACACCACCCAATAAACAAACTGTTTAAAAAATGAGCGTAAAACTGACAGAATGGAGATTGAAGATGACTGACCAAGTCGGCTCCGTTCTGTCTAAGTTAAACTCTGCCGCCGATAAAACAGCCTCTAAAATGGGAGGCATTCAAAGCAAATTAAACTCAGGAAAATTTACCGAATTTACAAGTGAAATACCACAAGCCGGACGCGCTATGGATTTACTTGGTAGCCGTTGGGCACTTGCAGGAGCAGGAGCATTTGCGGCAGGAGCGTTAATGTACAAAAGTGCAGACTTAGCACTTGATTACGAAACCGCAATGGCAAAAGTAAATGCCACCGCTCAATTAACACCTACGGCACTCGCGGCTTTAAAATCTGAATTAGTTGGTATTGGCGAAGATAGCGCAGGAAATTTTATGCGCATACCTGATGCATTTGAAAAAATTAATAGTCAGGTAAATAACGTTACAAAATCACTCGACATTTTAAAGATTGCCAACAAAGGCGCAAAAGCTGGTTTTGTTGACATTGACCTTGCGGCAGGAGCATTGGCGCAAACGTTAAGTATTGTAGGCGAAAGGGATACTGCTGAAGGTATTATGGACACTTTATTGAAAGCAAAAGCGGTTGGTGCTGGTGAGTTTGAAGATTTTGCAAGATATCTTCCGCAGTTAATTGCTTCAGGTGACAATTTAAATATTGGCCATAAAGATGTGGCAGGATTGTTTTCTTACATGACCGCTAAAGGGCAAAGCAGCAGCGATAGTGCCATGTTATTACAAAACGCTTTTACTGCAATGGGAAAAAGTGAAATACAAGGCGGTTTTGCAAAACAAGGCATTCATTTATTTGATAAAGAAGGTAACGTGCGCGACTTAGGTATTTTCTTTAAAGAGTTGCAAGGCAAGCTCGGCAAGTTTAATGCTGAAAGTAAGAGTAATTGGTTGGAGGCTGTTGGTTTAAAAGATGCGCAAGCAAAAAACGCATTTTCTGTTTTGGCTGGTGATGCGGATAAGCTTTTAAGTGTTATGGATCAGGTGCGAGCTAGTACAGGCGAACTTAACAAGCAACTTGATGTTACAGAATCTAAATCACGAAGTTGGGCAGAGATTGGCGATAAAATGAAATCGTGGATGTTGGACATTGGTGATTTTCTTTTACCGATTGTTGATCGTTTAATTAAAGGCGCAGAGCAGTTGTATCAAAACGCTCACGAGGTTGATCCTAGTAAAATGCAAGTATACAAAATGCAGATAGACCAAAAATTATCGCATGAGTATGCTCAAGAGCAGTTTACTAAAAAACACGGTTTTAGTTTACCTGAAGGTGGTAAACATATACCTGAATTAGCTAAGAATGAAGTGCCGGATAAAGAGCGAACCGTAAACCTAAAATATAAAACCGAATACGAGGAGCTTTATAACAGAAATTTAGCAAAGCTTGATGGTAAGAGTTTTGGCGGTGATTATGATAAGTGGAAAAAAGACCAACAAGATAAACTTGTGCCGAAAAAGGAAGAGAAGAAAGATCTTTTTCACAACGACAAAAAGAAAAAGAAACATTTAAAAGAAGGCATTGATAACATTAACCAAGGTGGGCAGCGCATTATCAATGTTCAATTTGGGAAACTAAACGAAAATATAATTATACAACCACAAACTTTAAAAGAAGGCACAGCAGAGGTTACTCTAGATTTAGAGGAAATGCTAGTTAGAGCAATTGAAGGCGCGGAAGTAAGTGTTGCGAACGAATAATGGCAGGTGATTTAAATATAAGAACATCAGAGTTTACGCAGGTGGTTACTAATAAAACCGCGCTGGTAAAAAAATCAAAGTATGATTTGAGAATCTTAGACATGCTGAGATTTTCGTTTGGTTACAGAAGGATATATTTTCCTACGGTTGGCAAAACAAAAAAGGGACTTGTAAATGAATACGATGATTTAAAAGCTGTTGAATTTGATGTTAATAATAGAAGCGCATATTTGAACACACCTATTTTAATGCCGCTTAAAATTCAGATTAGCGCGAAGGGCGAGGAGCTTGAATATTTTACTTTACCGAACGAACCAATTATTGAAATACGCGGTTCTAAAAAAAGAGTAGACACAGATATTGATGGGCAAGATGGAACGTTTAAAGAGTTGTACAGTTTAGGTGATTACAAAATCACTATTCGCGGCATTGCAGTTGACGAGGATTATGACCGCGAAGAGTACCCTGAAGATATTGTTAGAAAACTAAGAACGATTTACGAGTTAAAGCACCATTTAGAGGTTGAATGTCCGTTGTTTACAATCTTCAATATTAAATACATCAGTTTTGATGATTTTAGTTTAATACCGCAACCGGGCGAACAAAGCATGGCACCTTATGAGTTTGTTGCGTCGAGTGACAAAGAATATAAACTTGAATTAAAAAGAAAATCCGCATCGTAATGAGCGTTTGGATGAATAGCTATATAACAATTGGCGATTATGAGTTTACTCATTGTCATTCGTTTACAACCACAAAAAGCTGGAAGCAAATGACGCAAACCGCCTCTATTAAAATGCACAATATTGCGGGGCTACTTGGTGCAATAAAGGTTGGTGATGCTGTTGAAATACAAGGAGCTTACGACGACGAGTACATAACCGAATTTAAAGGGTACGTTTCGGAAATATTACCAACTATGCCTGTTGAAATAAAGTGCGAGGATGAGATGTGGAATTTGAAACAAACCACTAAATCGGGCAGTTGGAAAAGTATCACACTTAAAAATCTTTTAAAGTTTCTTGTGCCGGATGCAACAATTGATTGCCCGGAGGTTACACTTTCGCCTTTCCGTATTTCAGAAAATACAACGGTTGCTTATGCTTTGCAAAAGTTGAAAGATGATTTTTTACTTACATCTTACTACCGCGAAAAAACGCTTTTTATTGGCTTGCCTTACATAGAAAAGAATCTGCCTGAAGTGGTTTACCATTTTCAAAAAAACGCTAAAGCAACGGGCTTAATTTACAAGCGCAAAGAAGATTTACGCATAAAAGTAAAGGCTGTTAGCGTGTTGCCAAACAACCAACGTATAGAAAAGGAGTTTGGAGATTCGGATGGTAACAGCATCACTTTACATTTTTACAACAAACAAGAGAGCGAATTAAAAGCACTCGCCCAGGAGCAAATTGACCGCATGAAATATGACGGTTACAAAGGAACGTTTCGCTCGTTAGGTGGCCGACCTTATGTAGATCACAGTTGGACACTTTGGTTGGAGGATGATTATTTTCCGGAGCGCGAACAAGGCGTTTTTGCTGATATGGTAGTTACAAATTATGGTCCTGAAGGATACAACAGAACAATTACACCGGGTAGAAAAGTATTGATATGATAATTGGCGATAAATTTAGAAAAGCTGTTATAAGATTAATTCTTAAAACCATTCCTGCAACAATTACAGGAAAGGTTAAATCTGTTGATGAAACTGATTTTACTTGCGTGGTTACACCATCGCGTGGAGGACCTGATTTTGAAAGTGTGCGTTTAAATGTTGCCGTTAGCGATGATGATTCGGGAATTGTTTGCATACCCGATGTAGACTCAGAAGTTACAATTAGCTGCCTTTTTAATAATGAACATGCTTATCAGGTAACGCGCTTTTCAAAGATAAAAAAATGGCATTTAAAGGCCGTTTCAGGACGCACTTTTGAGTTTACCGATGATGGTAAAATTAAAATTAACGGCGATCAATACGGCGGCTTACCAATACAAGAATTTATACTGGATAATTTAAATGCGATTAAGGATTATTTAGGGAGTTTAAATACAGCAATTGGCAATGCGTTTACAGCGGTTGGAGCTTCAACGGCTGCTAACGGAGCTAATGGTAAAATATCTTTTGACGCTGAAATGGGATCACAAATAATAACTTTTAATGAAGATGAAAACGAGGATGTAAAACATGGGTAAAGTTTACGACATATTACTTGACCAAAATACTGGTGAAAACGAAGTTAGAAATGGCGACGATTATGTTGGCGAAAGTACTCGCCAGCATTCGCAACTTTTAATTATTTGTGAGAAAGGCGAAAATAAAATGGAGCCTGATAGTGGTGTTGGTGTTGAGTCGTGGATTTTAGACGAGGGTGGTTTGCGTGACTTGAAAAAAGAAACGCAAGCGGAACTTGAAGCGGACGGACAAACAATTGATTTTTTAATTATTTCGGGTTTAAACGATTTTAAAGTGGCTGGTAAATATGGCAATTAGACGCGTACCTGTTGAGGAAGGACAAAGTGTGTGGGATTTAGCTTTACAGTATTACGGAAGTACTGAAGGTCTTTTGCAATTGGCGGCAGATAACGTTGGTGTGATAAATTTAGAAACGAGCCCTGAGCCGGGCTCATTGATTTTAATTGACGATTCGAAAGTAATAAATAAGGATGTTGTTGCGCTTTTAAAACAAAAAGGGATTAGGCCGAATAATGCGATTGAGGCGGAGGGAATTATTTTACCGCCGCCACCTTATATAAGTGCGGTTACAAGTACCGCTATTTTAAATAGCATTATTAATTCGGGTTATGTTGGTGGAATAGGACCATCATTGCCGTCTTCTTTATTTTCAGTTCAAGCGGAAGGTTTAACTGGTTCAGGAAACATTACCGCAACGCCTTCAGTAAATTTAGAGGTTAAGGTTGGCGGTGTTTGGATTAGCACACCGTTTCTAATTCCATTTGTGGATGGTGAAGTTTTCACGGGATTAGTTTATCAAGTAAGAATTAAAGCAGGTTTAGTGGTAGGCACTTACAATGAAACTTTAACACTTGCTGGTGCTGGTGCAACTGATTTTATAATGACTGTAGAAGGCGAAGTAACCGCACCTAATTATTTTGCAATAACGGTTAAAACAGATAACGCTGGTACAAGTGCGAGTAATCAATTTAGATTACCATTAAACCCAGCTTATAGTTACAATTGTATTATTGAATGGGGCGATGGGACTTCGACTTTTCAAGTAACACACGCCAGCCCAACGCATACATATCCAGCACCGGGCACTTATCAAATAAAAATATTAAACAATTTCCCTGCAATAAATTTTGCTAGTGGTGATGATTGTTATAAACTACTTTCTATTGACAATTGGGGCGATCAGGTTTGGAAGTCTTTTAAAGATGCTTTTTTTGGTTGTGCAAATCTCGTTGCAAATTATAGTGATGTTCCTAATACATCTAACGTTACTGATTTTTCAAATGCATTTAGATCATGCTCTGTGTTTAATGGAGTTTTAAATATAGATACAAGTGCAGCTGTTACTTTGCGCGGCATGTTTGCTAGTTGTACAGTATTTAACCAGCCTTTAAATTCTTGGAACACATCGAACGTTGTGGACATTAGTCTTTTGTTTTACCAAGCACCGGCTTTTAATCAGCCTTTAAATTCATGGAATACTTCAAATGTAACTGTTATGTTGGAGATATTTGAATCTGCTACATCTTTTAATGGAGATATAAGCACTTGGGATGTTTCAAACGTATCAGACATGAGATATGTTTTCTATGGTGCAGTTGCCTTTAATGGAAATATTAGCTTATGGAACGTTTCAAGCGTTACAGACATGAGCTATATGTTTTATGGAGCTCAATCTTTTAATAAAAATATTGGTAGTTGGAACGTTTCAAGCGTAACAAACATGAGCTACATGCTATATTACTGCCAATCATTTAATCAAAATATTGGTGCATGGGATGTTTCAAGCGTAACAAATATGAGTTTTATGTTTTATTCCGCTGTATCCTTCAATAAAAACATTGGTACATGGGACGTTTCAAGCGTTACTAATATGTCTGCTATGCTTTGTAGTTGCCTTTCGTTTAATCAGCCATTAAACACTTGGAATGTTTCAAGCGTGACAAACATGAGTTTACTTTTTTATAACGCTCAATCATTTAATCAAAATTTAAATTCTTGGAACGTTTCAAACGTAACCAATATGCTTGAGCTGTTTGAGTCTGCAATAGTTTTTAATGGAGATATCACAGCTTGGGATGTTTCAAATGTGACTGATATGAGATACATGTTTTATAATTGTCAGTCTTTTAATAAAAATATTGGTGGTTGGGATGTTTCAAGTGTAACCACTATGGCATATATGTTTGCTTATTGTGGAATAGATCAAGATATAAGTTCTTGGGACGTTTCAAATGTTACTTCATTCACAGAGTTTATGCTAGGAAAATCTGCTGCTGGTTTTTCAGCTGCTAATCTAGATTTAATTTATAATACATGGTCTGCATTGACATTACAACCAAACGTAAATATAAACTTCAACACAATTAAATACACAGCTGGCGGTTCGGCAGGAAAAGCAATATTAACCGGCGCGCCAAATAATTGGACTATAACTGATGGTGGAATTTAACACATATTACTTGGCAACAAATGAAACAACAGTGTTTCACTATGGAGGCTTAATTGAGGGACAGCAAGTTGTAACTGGTCAACCTGAACTTTTTTTATTTCCAACAAAACAGCTTTTGATTGATAAGCTTAAAACATACAATCAAGAATATAAAGAACCTGAAATACTTAAAACAAATGGCACGAACACCTAAATACTGGTACGATATAATGATTGCTGAGAAAAACACTTTTAGCAATTTAAATATTTACCAACCAAATATTGATAGCGCACAAACGCTTTTGGCTGATTTAACCTCACAAAGCAAAGTGGCAATTTGGCGTTTGCAATTTTGGTGTGTTGCATCAGCAATGTTTGCTCTTGATGTTGTATTTGATCTTTATAAAATTTATTTAGAAGCAATTGCGGCAAAATCGCGCTATGGTACTTTGCCTTGGTATATTTCTGTTGCTAAAGAGTTTCAATACGGTGACTCACTAACTCTTATTGATTTAGAGTGGCGTTATGCAACTGTTAACCCTGCTAGCCAAATAATTTCTTTAGCGGCAGCGCAAGAAGGTGTTGGCGTTGTGAATTTAAAAATAGCAACCTTGAGTGGTTTAAATCCTACACCTATTAGTGCACCGCAATATGTAGCTTTTACTGCTTACATAAAGAAAAAAGCACCTGCTGGTATTATAGTAAATATAATTAATGACAATGCCGACGAGTTGCAATTGTTTATTACAGCAACTTTTGATCCGTTGGTGTTAACCATTATTGGTGAGTTAATTTCCGCGCCGGGTACATTTCCTTTGCGTGATGCTGTTGCCGAATATTTAAATGAATTTGGCGGCGAAGATGGTTTTAATAGTGGCTTTGAAATTATGCGCTTAGAAGATAAAATGCAAAACGCACTTGGTATAGACACGGTTTATGTTACAGCTGCCTTTGCTAGATATGGCGCAAACCCTTATGTGGCATTTAATCAACGTTATTTGCCAAACGCCGGATACATGATTATTGATCCGGGTACACCTTTAAGCTCATCTGTAACTTACGTGCCTAATGTATAATTTCATCATAGATTTCATTAAGGTAATGAAGGAAAACATACTTCGTTACTTGATTACGCCAATACGTTTAAATCGTCTTAAAGCATTAATTAAACCTTTAGAAATTATGTACGCAGAGTTTACAGCTTTGCGTGCTGAATACACTTATAAATGCAGATTTAACGGCTCTGTTGTTTATTTGGAAACGGCTTTAAACGACAGGTTTGATAGTATTAACAGAGGGATTTACATTACACTCGCCAATCACGCTAAATTATATATTTATAAAGTTTCAGAATTAAAACCGCCATTAATTTTATATAGGAAGTGGAATGCCGCAACTTCTTTTGCTACTGGTAAATTTTGTTTTTACCAAGGTGATATTTATGAGGCAAACGCAACCGCGTTAAATAAAGTGCCGGGGGTTGACCCCGAATGGGATATTAGGCCAGCGCGTAAGGCTCCTATTTTAAGGAAAAAAGCAAACTATAATGGCTTGGTTGCCTTTTACGTATATGTTCCAGCTGCTGTGGTTTTTGCTGAATGGGAAATGAAATCATTAATTAATTATTACAAACTAGCTGGCCGGGGTTATCAAATTATTATTTATTAAACAACAATTAAATCATGAAAAAATTAGACATAAAATTAGGCGGACACAACTTTACAGGAGACGATCTTCTGTTTTTACAAAGTTCTTTAAACGAGGCTTTTATTGCCTTTATACAAGCGTTTATGGGCGACTACGTTATATTGTCAGGAATAGTTTATACAAATGCGGCTGGTACGCTAAGTTGGACTGCTGGTTGGCTTTATATGCAAGGTGAAATATTTCAAGTTGATGCAGGTAGTACGCCTGTTTCTGGAAACCCTGCGTGGGAAATTGTAGAAACCTATGACCCTGCTGGAAATCAACAATACGAAGATTTAAACATTGAAGACACTTATGTTATAAGAAAAGCGGCAGCAACAGCAACTGGAGGTGGTGCTTATTTATGGACAACCGCAAGAAGACTAGGTGCTTGGAAAAATTGGGCAGTATTAACTTATAATGGTGCGTGGAATGCTTCAGGCACAGCACCGCTTGCCGGAATGAATATTATTGGTGACGTTATTATGAGAGGAACAGTTACAGTTGCCTCATATAGTGCCGGAACAGATACTGTAATATGCACATTGTCGACAACACTCAGACCTCAAGAGCTGAGAACCGTTGCAGCACCTGCGCTTATTAATGGTGCAAAAACATTTATACACCTACAAATAGACACTACAGGTGAAGTTAAGCCTCTTGGTTTAAGTGGCACAGATGCTGTATTTGTTTACTTAGATGGAGTAAGGTTTGTAACCTAATTTTTAATGCCGGGGTAAAAAGAGGCCTCCGGCTCAAAAGAAAAGTCTCACCTTTTCTAAAAATTCGAACGCGGAACGTTCTACCGGAGGCCAATGCCTTCATAGAATGTTCCGCGTTTTTTTCGTTAAGGTGAGACTGCAACAAAGATAATAAATAAAAAATATATGAAAACGCCAATCACTTATTACGGTGGCAAACAAAAGTTAGCCGCAACAATTTTAAAATTAATCCCTACCCATAAACTCTACTGTGAGCCATTTATTGGAGGCGCGGCAATCTTCTTTGCCAAAGAGCCATCAGCGGTTGAAGTGATTAATGATGTTAATTCTGAAATGATAAACTTTTACAGAGTTGTGCAAAATGATTTTATTAGTTTAGAGAAACACATAAGGATCACATTGCACAGCCGTCAGTCGTTTCGTGAAGCTTCAGTTATTTACAACAACCCACAAATGTTTAACGAAATTCAAAGGGCGTGGGCTGTTTGGTGTTTAGCTTCACAAGGTTTCGCTGGTATTATTGATGGTTCGTGGGGATATGATATTGTAAAAAACACAACAACCAAGAAAATAAGCAATAAACGGTCAAGTTTTACCGAAGATTACGCAATTAGGCTTCAGAATGTACAGATTGAGTGTACTGATGCTTTGCGGATAATTAGTTCAAGAGATAACAAGGATGCGTTTTTTTATTGCGATCCACCGTATTTTAACTCAGATTGTGCGCATTATGATGGTTATTCGTTACAAGACTTTGAAAATCTACTTAAAATGCTGGCAGGGATTAAAGGAAAGTTTCTTTTGAGTAGTTATCCCAGCCCAATCTTAAAAAGCTATATAAAAGCCCACAAATGGCATTCATTTGAAATTAAAGCCGGGGTATCGGTGGCAAATAATAATAGTAGCAAAGGCCAAAAAATAAAGACCGAAGTATTAACGGCAAACTATCCAATTAAGTTGTAAATAAACGGTAATTAAATACCATTTAAAAGAATTGGGGGTTGAAAAACTAAACCTGTACTTTTCGTTTTGAAATTAAGCACTTTTGGTTTTGCGGATTATATTTTCACGAGCGGACGGAATGGTTAATGGGAATACACTTCAATTTTAGTTTTAAACGCCTTTCGAAATAAAAATATAAAACAAAATTTCGGACAGTAGAATTAGAACTATTTTTTTAATTTTTAGGGTTTAGGGCGAAATATCAGCGCTACTGACCGACGCGATATGCCACTCCTATTAAAGACTTATTGGCCGGTGCACGCTAAACAAACCAGGCTTTTGGCAGAAAAGCTAAAGAAATGCGGGAAAATTGTGTGTATTTAAGGGTGGGTATCCGCGCCAGGGATTGAGCCATTGTTTGAGCTCCTTTTTATTTATCCCGCAGGGTAAATAAAAAGAGCGAGTGGCGAAAGCCCGCCCGGGCGCCCTATAAATAAATAGATTAAATACACGAAAATGATTTTAAATTTCTTCTAATTCTTCGACGGTGAAAAATTCAATTGATCTTCTACAGAAGCATTTAAAAATAGTTCTTTATCTAATGCCGGATTACGCTCATTCATTTCTAGCATCGCAGCCAAAACAAGTTGTGAGTAATTTTGAGACGAGCCTTTAAAACGCCCTTCGCGGGTTTTCCATAAAGTAAAAATTAAATCCATGTTGCCTTCGGTCGGACAAAAAGAAAACACCGCCTTTTGCACATTATAAGCACCGGCGTGATAAATGTGCATAACGAGCAAACGAAACCAAAGTTCGTCTTCGTTATAGTTACAAATATGTAAAGAATCGATAATGCGTCTTGCTCTTGGAACACAAATGTTTTTGATAAGACTGCTGGCAGCGTATGCGCTGCGTTCAAAATCGGAACGTTCATCAATAGATTTATTCACTTTTAAACCATACATGCGCGCCACATCTTTCATCAATTGAAAAGGACCGTAAGCACCGACATTTGATTTTTGTAATTTATTCGGACTCTCAATCAATAAGATTGCCTGTGCATACCACGGATCTACTTTGTTCTGAATAAAACAACGAATACCTCTGTCAAAATTTAAGGAAGTTCTATCAAAATCATAAAAGAATTTTTTTCCTGAGGTGAGAAGCAATCTGCTTGTAGTATCTAAGTTATTGGCAAGTCTAACACTATCTCTATAATACTTTTTAGCGGAGTCACTTTTTGAGTTCCATTCTTTTAAACAAACCTTTTCAACAATACTGCGTGACTCGGCAACACATATAAAAGCAGTATCGGCAGGCATATTCATAATATTACGCCAAAATTTAATTTGTGGAAGTGTATCTACTTTTAAATGATAGATAGATTTATCGAAAATATAATTCTCGTTACAATTGGTTAATGGATTCATAATACCCACTACACCCTTGTAACATTTTTCGTTAGAGGCTTGAGTATTGGTCTTTTTCGCCAAAGAATCATCAACGGCGCATGAAAACATGACTTCTGCAAAAAGGAGTACACTAACTAAAAGGACAATTCGCATTATTAAAATATATGTTCGTGAAATATAAAGTTAGCGAAAATATACGTAGCATCAAAGGGAATGATAGGGTTTTACCAATAAAGCATTGTTAAGAATTCTAATAATTCCAATCATTTTCTAAGCTGCTTAACGCTTACCAATTGCTAAAGCGGCTTTGCCAATGCCTGTAAACGAAACAATATTTAGAGGAAATTCTAAAAACACATGTAAGAAACTGAGAAAGAATAGTACCTGCAAGCCTAAATTGTAATCGTAGATGTAAAGTGAAATAGAAATTAACCAAAGTGTAAATGTTCCAAAAAGCACTTTCTTCGGAACTTGGTGCCACTTGATAACCGATGTTTTCGAAAACCAATTTAAGTAGTGATATGTATAAGCAAATGCGATAAATCGCATGATGACAAAGCCCGCATTGGTTGTAAAAATTTGTTTTATGTCGGTTAACTTATCCATGTTAAAATAATTAATCAAATTAAAATTAAGATCGCCAAACCTTTGGTAACTTTTTTGGGCGTAATCACTTACAGTATAATAAAGACTTGTTGGTTGTATTACTATGATAAGTATTGAACAGACAATTAAAACGATGATAGAAATAATTCCAGCGCCTGATTTTTCTTTAATAACACCAAATAACATAAAGGCCCAGGTAAAAATAAATACATGAATAATTGTTGGTAGAAAAATGGCTACCCAGGTAAAAAATTGCGGTGAATTATTTAAAAAACCAACGAAAACTAGTGCTAAAGCAATTACCACTAAACGATAAAGCCAATCCTTTATAAACACAAAAGCAATGCAAGACAATAAACTAAAAAAAATAATATCAGCTGTTAATCCGAATTTTTTAGGCGGATTGTAATTCCAGTAAACCAATACAACGCAGGCAGCAACTAGAAAAAGAAAATCGTATTTACCTTTTGTAAAATAATTTTTTTTGTGAAGCCAACCAATCTCGGTAAGATAATGCAAGGGCCCAAGTATACCATACGAAAAAAGAAAAAGCTCAAAGGGTATAAAAAAAGAAACAATACATGAAAAGATAATTAAACCCGTATTGAGATGGTGTATGGTTGTGGGCTTCATTTTTTACCTGTTTTTACCGGTTTAGGATTTAAGTACTCCTGCATGTAATCGTTAAAATTTTTTGTTTTGTAACTATCGCTCGCAATATACTTTAAAATTGGTTTTATATGTTCGGGCGACTGATAATAATTTAAAACATCAATCGTATTTAATTGCTCATCTAAAAGACAAAGGGAAGGAAAAACAAGTCGATTACCCGTAACTTTTAAACTTAGGGTGTGCAGCGGAAAATTGTTGACCAGCGTGTTATAGTACTTTTCGTTTTTAAAAACAATAGTATCCGTTGAGGTTACGTTAAGGTTGACGAGGTAATAATTTTTATTAATGTACGAAGCAATACTGGTATCAATAAATGTAGTGGCATTCATAACCTTGCAGGTATTACAAAAGTCAGCACTAAATGTTACCAGTACTTTTTTAGGTTTTTTCTTTTGCAGTTTTTCTACTTCTTGAAAAGAATAGTGTTTCACAGGAGTTTTAGCGAAATTGGTATCAATAAAGGTATTATTAAAGTGCTTTTGAAATTCCTCATAAACCGACGTCTGCCAGGCATTTTCTACTATAAAAATTAAAAGAGGTTCTATTTTTTTATCCTCCAAATAACCTTGTGTTAAAAGATTGTATTCAAAATTATTGGTAACAAACATAGTAGATGGGTAACTTAATCTATCACCCATAAATTTTACAGCAAGTTCATGAGGCGTTTTGGGTTGGTCAGATAGAGGTTTGTAGATTTTACCATTATACTCAATAGTATCTTTGGTCTCTGCGTTAAATTTTACAGGATAAAAATGGGTATTGATGTAACTCGCCAATCCAGGATTAGAATAAGTAGTTTTCATCATGTGTTTGCACCAGCCGCACCAATCCGTATAAATGTCAATTAAAAATGGTTTTTTTATTTCCTTATTTTTTTCCTGAGCCTCTTTTAAACTCAACCAAGTAACCAGACCGTCTTCATTTTGAGCGGGTAAAATTGTAAATGCAAGTGAAAAGATAGAAAGTAAAAGAGCTTTGTTAAACATGTTAGTGTGGCTTTACTAGAGTTATTATTTTGTATAAATTTAAAAACTTATTGTTATGATAAAAAATCTACCCATTATCTGCTTAACATTCTTTAATTTTTTTATGTCGGCTCAAAAATTTGTGGTGACTTATGGATTTCCGGAAGTAAGCACGACCACTGGTACCGTTGATCCCAGCACAACACCCACTGTAACTGGCCTTGTTTTTAATTCTTTTTCTTCAACGGGGGCATCTGCAAACCCAAGTGCTACGGGGAGATTTTCCTTTACCAAGTGGCCAATAGGCGGGGTAGATGGCACAGATGATTATTCAAATTTTACTGGCGCACTTTCTCCAACCGTTTATTTTGAAGTTTCAATCGCGATAAATCCTGGATATACTTTGAGTTTGAATACCTTAAGTTTTTCGATGCGACGTTCAGGAACAGGCATACGACATTATTGCGTGCGATCTAATTTAGATGGCTACACCAATAATTTAGCGGCAAGCACGGGTACTGCCACTAAACTATCGGTTATTCCCGGCGACGTGTTTTTTTGGAATTACGACTCAGTGTCTACTTCAAACGATCAAAAAGGCAGCACAATAACCTTTGGGAATCAGTTTAAAACTCTAACACAACCTATTACTTTTCGTTTTTTTGCTTGGAATGCAGAATCTAGCGGCGGCAGTTTTAGTATTGATAATGTTTCATTTGATGGCTCGGTGCTGGATAGTTTGATATTATTAAATGTGCCAATTGATAGAACTTCAAATTCTTTTAATAAACCACAAACATTTCCAAATCCAAGTAGAGATGGAACTATTGCAATTACATTTAGCGAACCTTTTAATTCGCTAGAAATAATTTCTTTAACCGGAACGAAACTTTTGGAATATAATTCCCAAGGTATCGAAACAACAAAGTTGCTCAATCTTTCGGATTTCGAGAGTGGAATTTATTTTCTAAAAACAAATTCTTCTGGCAGCAGCACCATCTCTAAAATTATTTTGAGCCATAAATAAAATATTTAGACAATAAAATCCTTATCTTACTGTTACTTTAAGATGACCTTATTTTTTAACACAGAGATGATGAGTCTCAGAGCCACAGAGTAAAGAAAGAAACCTCCGTGTCTCAGTACCTCCATCTCTGCGTTGAATAGGTACAAACGCGCCGTTAGGCGGCACTGCAATAAATGATTAAGACCAATGATAAAGTACTTTACCATACTACCCTTTTTTATCTTGTTCTCCTGTGCTTCACTTCACACGCCATCTCCCCATTTTACACCTACGATTACTAAAAAAAATCAATTTGAGGGGGAAGCCTCCTTTGGTTACGGGCCGGCTAGCGTGAGCGCCGCTTATGCCCCGCTCAATCACCTTACGATTTTGGGAAATGTGCAAGCCTTGGTTTTAACAAAAAATGCAGGTTTTCATCAAAGAAATGCGGAGTTAGGTATAGGCACCTACGGATCTTGCCGTAAATTAATCTACGGGTTTAATGCTGGTTATGGTCTGGGTTCTTATAATTGGAACTATAATCAGTTCAATGATTCTACCACCTATTCTATCCTTACAAATGGAAGTTTTCAAAAATTAATGATTCAATCTTTTATTGCAATTACTGATGACGCCACAGATCCAGGTTGGTACGCAGGTATCTCTTTAAAAGGAAATTATTACTGGGATCAATACACTACTTTAAGAAACAGTACTCAGCAAGCAAATGATTTTAATGGGCTGGAAAAAAACATGTCCTTTGAACCATGCCTTTTTGTGCGTGATTTTTTTACGAATCGCTTTTATCTCAATATGCAAGCGGGTATGAATATTAGTTACGATCACACCATGTTTTGGCCAACACAATATCTTTTCTTTCGTTTAGGAATTGGAATAAAATTAAATGGCGAAACTAACTAATTAACTTCTTATTAATTCGATACCCTCGCCCTTTTTGTGATTGAATAATGCGTTTACCAAAAAACTGACGGATGTTATAAATGTGCACATCTATGGTACGTTTATTCGCGATGGCTTCATCATTCCAAATGTTGGATGCAATTTCTGTTTTACTAAAAAACTTTTCTGAATTATTATAAAGCAATTCGAATAACTTAAATTCTTTTCGCGGTAATTGAAACGCTACACCATTTTTAAAAACAAGATGTTGTTCAGTATCTATGATTACCTCTCGTTTATGATCACTTTTAACTTTAACGCGACGACGCAATAAATTTTTGAGAAACAATTCTATTACTGACGGTTTGTTATGGAAATTGATAAAAGAATCAACGCCTGAATTAAATGCGAGCTCTTGCACAAAATCATCCTGTTTATCGGTATAAATAATAATAAAGGGATTAAATTCAAACTTATGTTGTCTAATTTCTTTACAAAGAACTACGGCATCGTTGGGGTGTAAATCGAGGTTTAAAAAAATAACATCAGCCTGATTTGTTTCCATAAACTCTAAAAAATCTTTTTCCTGATTAAATATGGAAATGTTTTTATAATTCTGTTTAAGAACTTCCAAGGTTTTAAAAATCCCGTTAATGGAGTTATCTACAAAAATTATGGAAGAAGGGTTCGCGCTCATTTAGAAAGTAAAGTTTAACTTTTAAGTTTAAGCCTTCACCAAGTCAATGTTAACTTAATATTAAATGATGCGTGTTTTTAACAAAGCTTTATCCGTTTTCTCTCTTCAAACAATAAAAGATTAATCAGAGCAGAAAAGGCTTACGGGCTACTTTTTTACAAATAATTTGTTTGTAGAAATTTTAAGGATGCCGAATATTTTCTCGGTTTCATCTTGCAAAGAAGCTATGTTTTTTTGTTGTCCGAGTTTAAGGCTTTTAAAAAAAAGATCCATTTTTGAAAGCCAGGGTTTTAATGATTTAATTGAGCGTTTATTTATGAAGGTTTTTAAGGCCATATTGTTATCGAGTTCTTTTAAAAACTCTGCAACTATCACTTTAACTTTCTTATTCTCTAATTCGTAGCCAGGTACCGCGCGAACAAAAATAAACTTAAGTAAATCTATATTTAAATGATAGCTTCTAATAAGTGCTTCCAGAGGGCACTTATTGGTTTTACAAGCCTTAATTCTACCCAAGGCAAAATTGATTTTCTTTTCTGTCATAAACTAAAAACGCCTGCTAATGTAGCAGGCGTTTTTAAGAAAAGTTAATTAAATTTATTTATTCACTACTAATTTAACAGTTTCTTTACCCTTAGAGCTAGTTAATGTTACAAAGTAAATACCGTTTTGTAAATTTTGCGTATCAAGTGCAAATTTATTTTCACCAGTGTTAAGTGTTGTATTTTGCACTGGACTTAAAACTAACTTACCAGTGATATCATAAACATTTACATTTAATGAAGCGGCGTTTTGTGTATTCACTAGCAAAGTTGCTGCATCTTTAGTTGGATTTGGATATAAACTCACTGCGCCAATTCTGTTAGCAATTTCTTTAACAGAAACGTCTGAACAAGTATTTGTTGTAATCGAAGTCATTGATGTTTGATTTCCATTTGCATCAGCTACAATTAAATAAACGCTGAAAGTACCAACAGTAGAGATTGTAAATGAAGGATTGATCGCAGTAGAACTTGAAATAGTAACACCAGGAGAAACGCTCCAAGAAAGAGAACAATATATTGGTTCAAGTGTTGTACTTGCAACAAAATTAGCAGGGATAACAGTAACACCGTTACCGATACATACTACTTGTGGTATAGTTGCAACAACAGTTGACGTGTAAGGCTTGGTTGCAGCAGCAATTGCAGCGTCAGTAAAACTTGCATTAGATAAAGCAATTGAACCAGCAGTCGGACGAAAATCTGGAGCTGTCCAGCTATATGGATTTGCTAGAATATTTAAACTAGAAAGTAATGTATCATTTGCATTTGCAGCTACCCATGAGTTAGCGTTAAAAGTACTACCACTTCCAACTTCTGTAGCGCGTTGACCGTAACCAGCAAGGATATTGTTTTTAAATACTAAAGAACCT
Organism: Aurantibacillus circumpalustris; assembly: GCF_029625215.1. GTDB lineage: Bacteria > Bacteroidota > Bacteroidia > B-17B0 > Aurantibacillaceae > Aurantibacillus > Aurantibacillus circumpalustris. The sequence continues at coordinate 1,292,017 of NZ_CP121197.1, read as the reverse complement.
GAAGTAGCGTTTCCTTCGCTCAAAGCGCCATCAATATATACACCACGTGTTTTGTGGTCCATAAGTATAGAGTTAACAATTTTTAAAGCTGAATTTCTACGGATACGAGCCCCACGACGGAAACCTGGATGACAAGTTGCTGTGAGAACACCTCTTAATGGACCAATATCAGTTACATTTGAGAAAATAGCACCTGTTTGTGGAGTAGCTGTAGAACCGCTACCATCATTATCAGATTCAAAACCTTCTGAAGTAGAAGCTCCTGAGGTATTTGCGTAAGTTGGGTCGGCTAGGTTCGGGTCACGAACACCTAAACAAAATTGAACGGTTCCTCTGAAACCAAAGTCAGTATCAAAATCATCATCTACACCACGGTAAGCGATTAAATGCTTGCAATTAACTGCACCACCAAACCACTCAAAAGAATCGTCGTTTGTAAATGAACATTGTACGTGATCAATTGTTGTACCACGACCAACACCACCAATGGTTAAACCGTTAATCTCCTTATCTGGCGCATAAATATATCCACCAAATTCAATACGCACATATTGTAAGTCACCTGAATTATCATTGTCATCAGGACTAGTACCTCCACCATATTCTGTTAAAGAGGATGCAGCAATTCCTTCGATGTTGTTGATGCCATTAGGGCTATTAATAGCGCCCTTACCCATAAGGATAATGCCCCCCCAATCACCAGGAGCTCTGCTACCAATAGGTTGGTCTGAAGTAAAAACAATTGGACTTGTTGCGGTACCAACAGCAATTAGTTTAGATCCTTTAGTAATAAATAAACCAGATCCACCAGCACCGCTTTGTCCTTTAACAACAACACCAGCAGGAATAGTTAATATAGAATTACCAGTTACATAAATAGGGCCTTGTAACAAATAGGTTTGACCTGCAGTCCATGTTGTATTGGTTGTGATATTTGCATTAACAGTAACGGTTGGAGCAGGATACACTTTATTTTGAGGATCCCATTCGGCCCAGCCGTCTGTCCACATTGCAGTTGGCGCTGGAGCAAATGCTCCGCGGTAACATGTTTTTTCAAGAAATAGGTTTTGCGCAAAAGAACTTGCTAAAGTTATTGCGGCAACCGCGGTAAATAAACTTTTTTTCATTTGATTTAATTTTAATTGATTTAATTTTCTACTGCAAAGTTGGTGCGCTAAGGTGTTCTAGGCGTTAAACAAAAATTAAATAACAATTACCTCTGCGTTATGTAAAGGTTACGATGCACCGTGGGAAGAATTAACACACAGAGACAATGATTGAATCAGAACCTATGATATCACGAGAAACGCCGCTTAAGGGCTGCGAAAAGAAATAGCTATAAAATTTAACAAAACACGGCGGTTTTGATAGAATTGTTAATTCATTGAGATTAAAAAATAAAGTCACACTGAATGATAGTGAGACTTTATTTTACTAGAACTTGTAGGTTAGCTGAAAGCTATATGTAGTTCCATACCGAATGGTTCTAATAATATCGTCTTTGTTTTTATCTAAACTAGAATTAGCGTTAGGGTCTTTTTTATTATAATAGTATTGTAGTTGCCATTTAGCCAGAACATCACGAGCAGTTATTCTCACTTCTAATTTGTTTTTGAAAAAACTTTTAGAAACTTGTAAATCTAACGCGGTTCTGCCGCTTTCCCAAATATCCAACTGCGCTTCATAATTTCCAACCACATTTATACGTTGCCCTACACGGTTTACAATTGCGCTCAAACTATAACCCTTATCATTATCAACATACATTAAGCCAGCATTAAATAAATAAGGAGATTGCCCTTGTAAGGCTCTTGTTCCTGGATAACCTGGGCGTATCGAACTTTGCGTGGAAACATCTACAGATGATTTTATGTAAGCAAAATTGGAGAATAAAGTAGTATTATTTAGTATTTTTCCAACAGCAGACGAATCATTTTTCATGAATGTGCCAAGAATTATGCGGTATTCCAACTCAAAACCATAACACTTGGCTTCTGGTGCATTGATGTAAGTAATTTCATCTTTGTTAACACTGGCAACCTGTTCAATAGGACTATCAAAATGTTTGTAGAAAACCGAAGTAGAAAATAATTGACCACTGCCCGGGTAAATTTCGTAACGGAGATCGTAATTTTTAATCAAGGCTCTTTTTAAAGTGTCGTTACCGGTTGTTAAAAACAAAGTTGTAAAATCGTAAAAGGCAAAAGGAGCAAGTTCTCTAAATTCTGGTCTGTTCAGCGTTTGAGAATAGCCTACACGAATGTTCTGTTTGCTGTTTAATGAAAATATAAAATTCGCTGATGGAAGCATGTCAACAACAGTGGTGTCTTTTGTTATTTCCAAACCGTTAAATTTATAACGTTCATCCTTATACACAAGTGTTTGATGATAAGACTCGATTCTGGCTCCAAAAATAGCTCTAAACCATTGATTATACTTAAAATCAGCCATGAGGTAACCTGCGTTTAATTTTGAGCTCGCCAAATAAGAATCTCTTGGTTTAGTTCCTTCGTTTAGTTTAAAGCCTCCAGAGCCAGGAGCAATCAATCCCATGTTTTGATTGTTAAAAATTTCTCCATCACCCAAGGCAACTAGACTTTGCGTGAAAACCACCCCTGCTGCTTCATATTTAGTGTAGCCAAATTGACGCGCTGTAAAATCACGGCTTCGCGCTTGTCCAAATCCACCACCTTTAACTTCTATGTTTATTTTTGGGGATATTTTAAAAGATCGTGTAATATCGGCCTTTATACTCTTGTTACTTTCGTTTAGGTTCGACCAAAACATGTATCCACCATAATCACTACCAACACTGCTAGGGGATATAGAAGCTTTATAAACGGTGTCATCAGGATTAGTTGAGTTTTTAAGTCTGCTGTATGTATTACGTCTTAAAGCAGGCACTTCCCTTTTTACATCACTATAAGAACCAACCCAGGCAATTTTAACTTTAAGTGCCTTTAAATAATGATCGCCAATCAATTGTGACGACGCAATTTTATTCGAGGTATACCAAAATCCATTTGTTTTAGAAAGCGTTGCGTTTTCTGGTTCGTGAAGACTGCCTTCCCCTGACCTAATAATGGTTCTGTCTTCAGAATTAAGACTATATAAATTTTTGGAGCTTATGGTGTTATTTGAATTTAGTTTGCAAGTTAGATTCAAAAGCGCCCCTATTAAAACACTTTCAGAGTACGTGTCATCATTAAAGACAGCATCCAATTGAGAAGGGCGATTAACATCGTTGTTATCGGAAATGGAATTCCTAACCGCTTTTGTAAAACTGTTCGTTTTATTGTAGCTCAGCGATGCCAGCACTCCAAGAAAATCACGCTCTTTGTATTTAATATTGTAACCAGCAGCCAATTGAAGGGCGCTATTGGGCGAAAATTTTTTGTTATACGTACCCCAATCACCTGTATTTACATCTTGTGCAAGCTTTGCTTGCGCCTTTTTATCCACGTCTGGATAATCTTTTATCGAAGGAATAACATCCGGCATTTTACGCGTTCCATCATCATAACCTAACCAATCTGTTTTTCCGCCTTTATAATAATACTGTTGTTTAAAGGTCGTTTGCGTGTTATATCCACTGCTCAAAGAAAGTGAAACGAAGTTTTTTTCAGGAATGCTTTTTGTACTCACGTCAATAATACCGCCAGCAAACTCACCAGGCATATCTGGTCGCGCCGTTTTAGTAATAACTAAATTATCAAGCATATTACTTGGAAAAATATCAAAGGCAAATGCTTTTCTATCACTTTCAGAACTTGGCAACGGCGCCCCATTTAAATAAGCGGCATTATAACGCTCATTTAAACCACGTATAACCGCAAATTTATTATCCTGAATACTAGCGCCGCTCACACGTTTCAATACATCACTGGTGTTTTTATCTGGTGTTCTTCTAATTGTTTCTGCACTTATACCATCGCTTACACTAGCGTTATTTTTTTGTTGCAGTACTAAAGCAGTATTATTCTCTTTGTTTAATGTCACCACAACTTCCACTTCCATTAAATCTTGAGAGGTTGAAGGCTCTAATTGAATATTTACGCTTGTCGCGTCATTTGCGACTACAATAACACCTTCTATTTTTTTACTTGTGTAAGATATATAAGCAATGACTAAGTTTACCTTACCAGCGGGCACGTTGTTAATTGAAAAATTCCCATCAAAGTCAGCTGAAGCACCACGCGTACTTCCCTCAATTAAAATGGTTGCACCTGGTAGAGATTCACCGGTTTTAGAATCTAAAATCGTTCCTGAAATTCTGCCTGTTTGACTCAGTAAAAGAGTTGTAAAAAATAAAAAGAGAATTGTAAAATACTTTTGCATGCTATTAATTTTATGCTGCAAAAAACGCAATCCTAAATTATTCGTACTTAAAGTTCATGTTACCAAAAGTTTAACTTAATTGTTGTTTTAGTGGAATAACTTAATAATAAGTTAACTTTAGACCGTTTGCGTTTTTGTTAATTTTGTAACATAAATTTGTATTATGAGTAATTCAGCGTTTAAAATACTTTTAGTAGATGATGAGCCGGATATTGTTGAGTTTTTAGGCTACAATTTGAAAAAAGAGGGTTACGAGATTTTAACCGCAAATAATGGTAAAGACGCCATTGAGATTGCTAAAAAAGAAATTCCGCATTTAATTATACTTGACGTTATGATGCCCGATATGGATGGGATTGAAACCTGTCGGGAAATTCGTGAACAAAAAGGTTTACAAGATGTTATCATAGCTTTTCTTACGGCACGTAGCGAAGATTATACACAAATTGCAGGGTTTGAAGTGGGTGCAGATGATTACATTACCAAGCCAATTAAACCACGTGTTTTTATTAGTCGCGTAAAAGCTTTATTAAGAAGATTGCAAGCGGCAGCAGCCGTTGAGTCAAATGCAGAGTTTGGTGATGTGCGTATTGACAAGGAAAAACATTCTGTATTTAAAAATGAAGTAGAAATTGCGCTTCCAAAAAAGGAATTCAAACTCTTCGCTTTATTGAGCAGTAAACCTGGAAAGGTTTTTACCCGCGAATATATTCTTGATCAAGTGTGGGGAGATGAAGTGGTAGTTGGAGATCGCACGATTGATGTGCACATTCGTAAACTGCGTGAAAAAATTGGCGATGATTATTTTAAAACTGTAAAGGGTGTTGGATATAAATTCGAATTTTAATCAGCACGTAATAAATAGAAAAATTTATCAAACTCAAGCCTTGGATATATTGTTCAAGGCTTTTTTAATGGGGACTCTTTATAATCAACAGTGTTATTTGCTCTCTAACTATTTCTTAAGTCTTGAAAACACAAACTGCTTTGTTATGCTACCATCAGAAAAGAAGTTTATTAGCCCTTATAGTATATCTACGCGTCGGATTTTGCAAGACTAAAGCAGTAAAATTTGTAAATTTGCGCTTAAAAGAATTAAAAATCATGAAGAAGTATTTTTCACGCATAAGTACTACACTTATATTGACACTTTTGTTTGTAGGTTCAGTAGTTGCTCAAAAAACAAAGCCAGTTAAAACGGCTGTTATTAAAACCACTATCTATTGTGACCATTGCAAAATTTGTGAAAGTTGTGGAGGAAGTATACTTAAAGAATTATACAATGAAAAAGGAATTAAAAACACCAGTGTTGATTCAAAAGCAAATATTATTACGGTTACTTATGATGAACGTAAAATAACCTTGGAGCAAGTTCGTACAAAAATTTCAAAATTGGGTTTTGACGCAGATGAGGTGAAAGCAGATCCGGAAGCGGTTGCTAAACTAGACGATTGCTGTAAAAAACCATCTTGATAAATCTGAACTAAATCCTACTTATCACAAAGCAAATAACAACGTAACTAGTGAAGGGTGAAAAGAGTCACAACCCCTAAAACAGTTAATACAACCCACAAAACAGCAAGATTTACAGTGTAAATAAGAATGGAGTTAAGAACACGAAGAACACCTTTTTTAGCATTATACATTTTTTTATGGGCTGCAAAGAAATATACAAGTATCTTTTTTGTGGCATAAAGAATATAAACCTTGTGTTCTGTCATAAATAGAACAAACGCCCTTCCATTTAGTGAGCGTTAATTTATGATCTTTAAATTCAGATTATCTTTTCTACTCTCCAACTTTTGAAACTTATCCATTTCAACTGTATTACTTTACAGAATAGCCTAAAAACACAAAAGCCTCCAAACTATTGAGTTTGAAGGCTTTTTGATGTGCTTTGGTTTTTCAACCAGTGATCCCGCTGGATTAGCTTCGCTGATCCCAATGGGCATGTCAAAGGTCATAATACAAAATGCGCCCCGCTAAGGCGGCTCGTTTTTGTTTTTACACCTTCGCTTACAAAAGCAAAGCTTTTGACGCTTCCGCGTAAAACAAAAATGCCAAGCTAAAGCTTGGCACATTTTGTATTTTCTGTGATCCCGCTGGGATTCGAACCCAGGACCCCTACATTAAAAGTGTAATGCTCTACCAGCTGAGCTACGGAATCATTTAAGATTTATTATCACTTCTCGCAGGAACCGCCTCTTATTCAGAGACATTTCGTGTGCGGGCCGAATTAAAAAACATATCTTTTAATTCGGGTTGCAAATATAGTAGTCTTTTGGTCACTTTCAAAATAAATTTCAACTTTTTTTTCGATTAAATATTTCCTCTTCTATGCTACAATTTCTATTTTAGCCTGTATGTTCGAAAAGCCGCAAATAATTCTATTAAAAAGTTTTTGCACACTGCCCTTCGGGAGCAATAAAGATACGGCTGTAGAGGTTTTTGGCCAACCTGAGGAAATTCAAAATTTAACCGATGATATTCTCAATAATAACTCACTAGTGTATCATTACTGGAATGAAGGGTATTCACTTTTTTTTAATACCAATACTGATCAGTCCTTTTGCAGCGTAGAAATCGACAATAAAGACACGCTTTTGTTTGACATACGCATATTCTCCCTTAAAGAGAAAGAAATTATTGAGCTCATGAAAGAACACGGATATGGTTTAAGTGACTCAGAAGTGCACAAGTGGGGCGAAAAACGCATCAGTTTCGATGAGGCTGGCTTAGATTGTTATTTTGAAAATAATAAGCTGGTATCAGTTAATTTTGGCTTACTGGAGAGAGAGAATAATTTTTTTTATTTTCCGAATTAAACTTGTGCCTCTTCCTGTAGAAAGTCATTCATCTAAATAAGTACTTATTTGGTTGCAAAAGGTCAATTAGCAAGTCCTCTTCAAAAAACACTTGATTTTAGTAAACCTTTAAGAATCTAACAAAACCAACGTTTGTTTACGTTATGGCTGGGTTAGTAAGTTAACGCTTCAGGTGAATAACTGCCTTTGCCACCGCCACCCCATCCTACAGTTATACCAATTGTATTTGTTAAGTAGTCCAAAGGACTCACATAACAAATTACAATGGTTATGCCGATAGAATAAAATAGTTGCACAGTTAATTGAATTATCTATTTTATATGATCGGTATAAGATCTATGATTAAGAGTTAAAAAGAAACTTCTCACAGATTTTATCCGGAGAAGTTTCTATGATAACAATTATTGATTTTTTATTAGTTTAATAACTTCAAAAGAAGTTTCATTTTTAACCTTAACAAAATAAATGCCAGCTGCATAATCACCCATGTTTACTTGAGTTGTATTACCTCTAACAGTTTCAGTGAAAATAATTTTTCCTGAAAGATCCATTATTTCAATTGTTCCAGAACTTATTTGTTTTGATTCCACTGTGAATAATCCATTATTTGGATTCGGATAAACACTTACAAAAGTATTTTGTTCACTCAATTCATTTACACCAGCACATTTTTGTACATCCACAGATACGGTAGCAGTTTTGCTGCAACCATTACTTCCAGTACCAACAACGGTAAATAAATAAGGAACATCAATATTCAAAGTTAGAGTCACCGAGGCTCCTGTTGAGGAACCCGTTATTGGATTACTCCAAGCATAGGTATTTGCTCCTGTTGCACTAAGAACCACGGATTCTTTTTTGCAAATAATATCTTTATCAGTAGACGGAAAAACGTTTGGTAAATCGTTAACCGTTATTGAAACTGCATTACTCAAAGAACAGTTGTTTACATCAATACCAATAACAGAATAAACTGTACTTACAGTTGGACTTACAAGAATACCAGATAGTGGGATTCCATTACTCCAAATATAGCTTACAGCGCCACTTGCGGTGAGGTTAACCAAAGAACCCCTACAAATAGTTGTAGCGGCAGGAACACTTATTGAATTAGAATTTACAACCACACTCACTGTATTGGAATTAACACATCCAAAACCATCTGTTCCCGATGCGGTGTAGGTAGTTGTAACACTAGGACTAACAGCTGTTGTGAGGCCTGAAGTTAAGTTGCTCCAGGTATAAGTATTTGCTCCTTGTCCTGTTAAAGTAGCTGAATTGCCAACACATAACAAAGGAGGATTAACCATGGATGAAATGTTTGGTAAAGGTGTCATAGAAAGATTAATTGCAACAGTGGTAACACAGTTGTTATTTGAACCTATTCCTGTAACGTAATAAGTTGTGTTACTTGTTGGTGTTACAACAATTGAAGAAGCCGTTGAAACACTGGCACTCCAGGAAAGAGTAGTTACCGCAGAGGTGGTTAATGTTACACTACTGCCCTGACAAACAGGATTGGAACTAGCTCCAATGGTAACATCGCAAAGCTTGGTGATTATTACCAAACCGTTTCCTGAAACATCGGGATTGGGAACAAAACCAGGCTGACCAAATGCAGCTGTTGTACCATTACTCACACCGCCAATGTAACCGGAACCGCCGCCGCCGCCGGTACTATTTTCGCCAGTACAACCGCCGTACCAACCGCCACCGCCACCTCCGGCAAGGTTTTGCGTTGAAGTTCCTCCTTGCCCAAAACCGGCACCAGAACCACCAGAATAACACGCACCGCCAGCGCTTTGTGATCCGCCAGCACCAGCTGTTCTATTCGAAAATTGGGTGGTATTTGGAGGCTGAATTCCATTCAAACCACCTCCGTCTCCACCAATAGACTGATTTCCGCCGCCAGCGCCAGCACCACCAACAATTACTACCGCAGACTGATTTCCAGATAAAGAACTCAAGATACCCGTTGCACTAGCAACATGGGTAGCTCCGCCACCACCACCGCCTCTATGTGTAGAGTTAACGCTTCCATCACCGCCACCATTATACCCGCCTGGTGCAGTCGTATTCAGAAATCCATCTGAGCCCTTGCCACCAACATTGATATACCAGGTAGTTGGAGCGTTAACAGTAATAGTGCCAGAAGAATATCCTCCAACACCGCCTGCGATTTGGCTGTTCGGAACCGATCCCGAGTTAATATTTCCTAATCCTCCACTAGCTCCCCAAACCTCTATTTGATAAGGACCTGCCGGAATGGCCATCGTTTGTTGGTTTCCAGAGTATGTAAAGGTAAAAGTGTTTTGTGAGTATGCCGTTCCAGACACAAGCAAAGTAAGGGCATACAATCCTTGTTTTGCGCTTGATACTAATTTGTAAATTTTTGTTTTCATGTGCTATGATTTAAGATTAAGAACTAAAAAGAAACTTCTCACAGATTTTATCCGGAGAAGTTTCTATGATAACAATTATTGATTTTTTATTAGTTTAGTAACTTCCGAAAAAGTTTCATTTTTAACCTTAACAAAATAAATGCCAGTTGCAAAAGCACTCATATTTACTTCAGTAGCATTACTTTTAATAGTTTCGGTGAAAATGATTTTTCCCGAAAGATCCATGATTTCAATTGTTCCAGAACTTATTTGTTTTGATTCCACTGTGAATAATCCATTATTTGGATTCGGATAAACACTCACAAAAGTATTTTGTTCACTCAATTCATTTACACCAGCACATTTTTGTACATCCACAGATACGGTAGCAGTTCTGCTGCAACCGTTAGTTCCGGTACCAACAACGGTAAATAAATAAGGAAGGTCGATATTTAAAGTTAGTGTTAGTGATGCTCCATTCAGCGGACCAGTTATTGGATTACTCCAAGCGTAGGTATTTGCTCCTGTTGCACTAAGAACCACGGATTCTTTTTTGCAAATAATATCTTTATCAGAAGACAGAAAAACGTTTGGTAAATCGTTAACCGTTATTGAAACAGAATTTGAAAGTAGACAGTTATTAACATCCCTTCCTATGACAGAATAAACTGTAGTTAAAGTAGGTGATACCGATAAACCTGATAAAGAAATATTATTACTCCAAGTATAGGTTACTGCACCACTCGCTGAAATATTAACAGACTTTCCAGTACAAATAGTTGTATTTGCTGATACGCTAATAACATTTGTATTAACAATAACACCGATTACTGCATTATTGATACATCCAAAACCATTTGTTCCCGATACGGTATAGTTAGTTGTAACGTTAGGATTAACAGCTGTTGTGAGGCCTGTAGTTGAATTGCTCCAGGTATAAGTGATAGCTCCTTGTCCTGTTAAAGTAGCTGTATTGCCAACGCATAATAAAGGAGGATTAACCATAGAAGAAACGTTTGGTAAAGGTACCATTGTAATATTGATTCCATCAGTGGCAACGCAGTTGTTTGTACCTATTCCTGTAACATAATAAGTTGTGTTACTTGTTGGTGTTACAACAATTGAAGAAGCCGTTGAAACACTAGCACTCCAAGAAAGAGTAGTTATCGCAGTAGTAGTTAACGTTACACTGCTGCCCTGACAAACAGGATTGGAACTAGCTCCTATGGTAACATCGCAAAGCTTTGTAATTATTACCATACCATTTCCTGAAACATCGGGATTGGGAACAAAACCAGGTTGACCTACTGCAGCGGTTGTACCATTAACTGTACCGCCAACGTATCCTGAACCGCCGCCACCACCTTCCCACAATGCCGCTGCGCCACCATACCAGCCGCCGCCACCGCCGCCGCCGGTATTACTAGGGTATGCAGCATATCCGCTGGGTGCCAAATTGGCCGAACCTCCTTTACCAAAAGAACCGCCTTCAGCCATCGTGCCTGAATAAAGAGGAACCGATGAGTTGCTTCCACCTGCAACTTGAGTGCCGCCAAATCCACCATAAGTGCCCGTTAGTCCATTTCCACCAGTTAATCCACCACCATTCGCTCCAAGATCTTGCGTATTAGTTCCTCCATGATTAGCTCCGCCGCCGCCGCCGCCGCCAGCTACAATAGATACAGCCGATTGATTTCCTGATAAAGTATTCAAAAGTCCTGTTGCTGACGCAAAATGCGATGCACCACCACCGGAACCACACGCATTACCAGTAGAAGAATAAGCCCCTGAATTGCCGCCGCCATTAAAGCCGCCTGTAGCCGCAGTAGAAGCTGCTTGTAGCGTTGTGCCCTTGCCTCCAACATAAACATAATAAGTGCCTGGGGCAACATTGACAGTTCCTGTAGAATAACCGCCTTTACCCCCCGTACCTGCTGTAAGATTATTTCCTCCATCAGCACCCCACATTTGTACGAAAATTGAGCCTCCCGAAAGGGTGATGGTTTGTGCACTTCCTGTGTAATTGAAAGTGTATGTTGTTTGCGAATATCCCGCTCCAAAAACAAGCAAAGCAAGGGCAAATAATCCCTGTTTTGCACCCAATAATAATTTGTAAATTTTTATTTTCATGTGCTAAGATTTAAGATTTGAGATTTAAGAACTAAAAGAAACTTCTCACAGATTTTATCCGGAGAAGTTTCTATGATAACAATTATTGATTTTTTATTAGTTTAATAACTTCAAAAGAAGTTTCATTTTTAACCTTAACAAAATAAATGCCAGCTGCATAATCACCCATGTTTACTTGAGTTGTATTACCTCTAACAGTTTCAGTGAAAATAATTTTTCCTGAAAGATCCATTATTTCAATTGTTCCAGAACTTATTTGTTTTGATTCCACTGTGAATAATCCATTATTTGGATTCGGATAAACACTCACTAAAGTATTTTGTTCACTCAATTCATTTACACCAGCACATTTTTGTACATCCACAGATACGGTAGCGGTTCTGCTGCAACCGTTAGTTCCGGTACCGACAACGGTAAATAAATAGGGAATATCTATGCTTAATGTTAGAGTCACCGAGGCTCCTGTTGAGGAACCTGTTATTGGATTACTCCAAGCATAGGTATCTGCCCCTGTTGCACTAAGAACCACGGATTCTTTTTTACAAATAATATCTTTATCAGTAGACGGAAAAACGTTTGGTAAAGCTTTAACCGTAATAGAAACTGAATTTGAAAGCGCACAATTAAAAACATCAGTTCCTAAAACCGAATAGACAGTACTTACGGTTGGAGAAACTATGAAGCCCGATAAACCAGCTCCATTGCTCCAAGTATAGGATACAGCGCCATTCGCTATAACATTAACAGATTCGCCAGAGCAAATAGTTGTATTTGAGGAAGCGGTAATAACATTTGTATTAACATTAACACCGATTACTGCATTATTGATACATCCAAAACCATTTGTTCCTGATACGGAATAGGTAGTTGTAACGCTGGGATTAACAGCTGTTGTAATACCTGAACTTAAGTTGCTCCAGGTATAAGTATTTGCTCCAGATGCCGTTAAAGTAGCTGAATTGCCAACACATAATAAAGGAGGATTAACCATGGAAGAAATGTCTGGCAATGGTGTTAAAGAAATATTGATTGCAGCAGTGGCAACACAATTATTGTTTGAACCTATACCCGTAACGTAATAAGTTGCATTACTTGTAGGTGTTACAACAATTGTAGAAGCTGTTGAAACAGTAGAACTCCAAGAAAGTGTGGTTACCGCAGTACAAGTTAACGTTACACTAGTGCCTTCGCAAACAGGATTAGAACTAGCTTCTATACTAACATCACAAAGCTGAGTGATTATTACTCTACCGTTTCCTGTAACATCGGGATTGGGAACAAAACCAGGCTGACCAAATGCAGCTGTTGTACCACTCGTTAAACCACCAATGTAGCCTGAACCACCGGCGCCACTGCCGCCTTGAGTTGCTCCGCCGCCGCCGCCATACCAGCCACCACCGCCACCGCCAGCAGGATAACTGTTGCCTGATACACTTCCTCCATCCCCACCAAGACCAAAAACACCTGGAAATCCGGTACTGGAACTGTATACTCCGCCTGCACCCCCAGCACTTTGCGTTCCTCCTAAACCGTTGTGAGCAGTTTGTGAACTTCCCAATACACCATCTTGGCCGGATGTACCACCACCATTACCTCCAATTCCTTGATAACCAACACTAGCGCCACCGCCACCGCCGCCGCCGCCGCCGGCAACAATTACCCTATCTGAGTAAATAGTGTTTTGAGTAGTTCTAACATCTGTTCCGCCGCCACCGCCGCCTTTGTAATTACTACTGGAAGAGCCACTAAAACCGCCACCACCACCATTCCAACCACCCGCTGCTGTAACTAATGCCGCGCCTGTAGTATTTGTCGATTGACCTTTTTCTCCAACATATATGTATAGGATTGTAGATGATGCTACTGTGTAAACGCCATAACTATAGCCACCTTTACCGCCTGATCCTATATTAGCAGAAGAACCATCACCACCATCACCACCATCTGCACCCCAGCACTGTATTGAATAAGAACCTGCCTGAACAGCCACAGTTTGTGTACTTCCTGTGTAATTAAAAGTATAGGTTGCTTGTGAATATGCCATGCCCGAAAACACGGTCAATGCAAGGGCAAACAAACCTTGTTTTGCGCTTGATAATAATTTGTAAATTTTTCTTTTCATGGTACTGTGTTTTAACTAAGTAAAGTTGTGAATCGTAAGTCCTATAGCTAATACTATTATTTATAAAAAATAGTCTTCCAAATTAATTTGGAAGACTATTTTATTTATTTAGTTATTGCTTTTTACAAGCTTAACTACTTCATACGAATCCGATTGACTTATTTTGACATAATAAATGCCATTAGCTAACGTATTGATATTAAAACTAACTTTTCCTTCAACATTCAGATAAGATGAAATTACGCGACCAGTTAAATCACTGATTTCTATTTTGCTTGCTGGTTTATTTAACTCGATAGCAAAAACACCAGTAGTTGGATTAGGGTAAAGTTTTGAAACATTTGAACTCGATAATTTAGTCAGACTTGTACACTCTTCAACAGCGAAACTCACAGTTGCTTTTCCTTCACAACCTTTGCTGTCTTTTCCAATAACCGTATAAGTTCCTGAAGCATTTGGATTTATTGTTAAAGGATTACCACTTTGAGAAGAGTTGAGACTTGTTAGCCAATTATATGTTCCAGCACCAGACCCTGTCAGCGTTAATTGATCTCCGTTACATAATTGTGTATTGGAAATTAACACCGTAATAATAGGAGCGGGGTTCACAGTAACCTGAACTACTCCAATACTGCTACAGCCCAAAGAATTTGTACCAATTACTGAATAGGTTGTAGTTACATTTGGATTTACAAAATTTAATGCCGACTGTGCGCCAGTATTCCAAAAATAAGTATCTGCACCATAAGCTAATAAACTCACAGTTTCTCCAGCACAACCTGTTGGGTCATTTATAAATACCGAAACTTGAGGTGAAGTAAGCACATCTATCATTTGAGTCAATGTTGTTGTACATCCACTAAGTGTGTTAAATCCTGTAAGCGTGTATGTTTGTGGGTAAGTTGGAGCAAATATACCTACTGTAGCTGTTTGACCACCACTCCATAAATAAGAGTCGGCACCAACGCCCGTTAATAAAACGTTTTGACCTTGACAAATAGTTGTAGCACTAGGGCTAATTGACAAGTTAGGACCATTAATTTCGCAAGGAATTGTAATGCTTAAATCATCCCAGGTTAAATATGGCGCTACACCTGCACCAGAAGTAGCTTTCACTGCAACGTAATATAAGCCCGAAAGAGGTACTACAAATGTATTTGAAAGCAGTGTGTAAAGTATCGGTGTTACCGTGCCACCTGTTGACGCAACGGTTACCATACCTGCAGGTGTTTGTCCCGTCCCCACCATGATAGACAAATCTGCCCAATCATTAAAACCTGACTCTGTAATATACCACATGGAAGCAGAATACGTAATTCCAGCAACTAATTGAATACCGTTAGTGTAGAAATAGCTAGTTCCAGATGGTGAGCTAGCGAAAGAAGCGAAATTACTGCCGGTATAAGGAACCCTGTTGTTTCCGGCAGGAGCCGTATAGGTTAAGTTACTTATACCAACATTACTTGCAGCCCAAGAACAGTTTGGAAGCTTATTTAAAGCAAGCGTTTCGAAACCTTCATGGTAAGGAACTACACTTGTGGTAACAGGAGCAACGTTAACTGACTGAGGAACTGTTGAAAAACTTGAACCGGCTGTACAGGTAATTACCGCCCTGTAATGAATTGTTTGAAGAATTGGGCCTGTATTATAACTATTTAAAGTTGCACCTGAAACCGAAGTAAACGGTCCAACAGCTGAAGCCGTAGATGTTTGCCAAGCGATGGTATAACCAGAATTTGTATACGATCCGCTGCTTAATAAATTAAGATCAAGCACCATGCCAGGGCAAAAGGCAACAGTTGGGGTAATAAAAGAATTAGGGCCCGGAGCTCCAGTACATGGTGTATTAAATACTTCAACAGCACCCGGATCTGGGAATAATGGGCTTCTGGATACGGAATTAATATCCTCACCAACCCCTAATGGAGGACACATGTTGTTTATTATTGTAGAAGTTGGAGAATAATCATAAGCCGAAGGATTATTAAAGACTGGATCTGCTTCTGAACTTCCCATATCATTAGAAGAAAATGCCTGCCAAACTGCTAAACTTGTATGATTCGTACTTGCGTATACAACACCATTTGTACCAGCAGTAGAAAGCATATTAAAAACATTGTGATCGGAATTCCAAGTGTTACTAGTTGTTCCAGCATACAAACAATATTTGGTGCCAGTACCTGCACGGTTTATATTTATGATATTATTTTTTACAGGATTAGTTGCGACAGTTGCGTAAACACCATACGCTGTACCAGCGGTGTTTGTTGAACCATCTAAAACAACCGTATTATGATAAACCTGATTATAAGAACCAGCTGTATATATCCCATAGGTAGTTCCATTTGAGTACATATCTGAAATAATATTATTTATAATCCTATTCTCATGTGTATTTGTTGCTGCTGAAGAACAATAGATTCCATAAGCCGTACCGGTATTCGTTAGGCTATTGCCCCAAGGCGTTCTTATTTGATTTCCATCAAAAATTCCATCCAAATTTCCTGTACTTAAATAAAGGCCATAAAATGTAGTAAGCGTGGTACGTGTAGGGCGATCTATCGTACAACCTTTTATAGTAAGGTACTCATTGTAATATCCATAAACTCCGTAAACATAAAAGTTAGTTAAGCTTGAGTTTAAAATCTGATTTCCTGTATTTTTTGGTGTACCACTGTTACCATAAAAGGCAGCTGCATAATATCCACTGGTGAGTGTACAAGAGTTTACAATATTATCATCGCCTGCATTACCTGAACCAGTAGCACTAGTTCCTGAACCAGATATGGAATAAGGACACTGAGAAGAAGATGTCCCATTTTGCGGAGCAGTAAACGTGCAATTTAAAAACTGATTGTTATTAGCCGAACTCCACAAATGAACCACAAGCGCGTAAGTTGTACCCGTGCCAATGAAATTTAAGTTATTAAAGAACATGTAATCTGCGCCCTGCAATACCATTGTGTGCGGGTTAGCAGAGGCAGAAGAGCCAAAGGTTAATACGCGACCATTTCCATTAATAGTTATGGTGTTGGTTGCTGAAATACCAGGAGCTTGCAAAAATTTAACTTGCTCGGTATATGGACCAGAAGCAACATCTACGTTCACTGTTAACGGCCCGCTAACACCCGCTGTATTAACCACAGCGGCAAAAGCCGTGAAGCTTGTAAAATTTGTTGCTGAAGCAGGCGCTGTGTTGTTTATAGTCACAACACCTGCTAATTGTGCAAAAGCCTTAATACTAAAAAGCAAAAGGCAGGCGAAAAACACCTTAGTAGTTTGATAATTTTTTTTCATGTGCATAATGTTTAGTTGTTATAAAACAAACCTATTAAAAAAAACAAATTGACAACAAAAACACACTTATAAATTTTATTCTAAATGTTTTTCAAATAGTTAAATAAAATGCCCTGTAACCATTGATTTTATTAGCTATACGGGGGGCTTGATAAAAATTAAAATTGACATTTGTCAACTTTTTTTTTCCAAAAACTTGATAAATGTTAATGTTTTAAATTGGCTGAAATCGCCTGAGTTTATTAAAACGGAGTTTTATAAACTAAAGCAATATAATACTACTTTTTTGTAAATATGAATTTAAAGCACTGAATTATACCGATTCAAAAGAAATTTTTTTAGAATGAATAGTCTGGTTTTAAATGTTATTTTAGTAGCATTAATTGTCCTAATATTTACCCAGTCCTTAATTTATTAATTTACAACAATAAATTTCGCATGAAGAAGATAATACTGTTTAGTTTGTTTTTTTACTTGAATTTCCTGGCTCATCAAAATCTCTGCGCGCAAAAAAAATCTTCAAAAGAGCTGGTTAATGAACTACTAAATTTTCAAACTAAAAAATTAGATTCCTTAAACCATGTTCTAGAAGGGTTGCCCTTAGATACATTCAGGATTAGAATCTACCTTATGCTATGCGAATATTGCGAGGGTGAAGATAATTTAAAATATGCTAACCCATTAATAGAATCAGTAGATAAACTTTTAATAACTACTAAAGATACTATTGTACGAAAGCGTCTGCTAAAGGCCAAAGCCCAAGGTTATTTGTTTAAAGCAAATTATTACCAGTTTAAAGATGGTCTAAGTTCACCAAAGGTTTTAACATACATGAATAAAATGCTTTCCATATGTGAAGACCAAAATGATGAAGCAGGAATTATAGAAGCAAGTTTAGGTATATCGGACTATTATTTTTCGCAAGGAAAAATCATTCAGCAACTGGAGTGTTTTGAGAGTGGATTAGCTCATGCAAAAAAAATAAACTGGCAAAAAGGTATTGTACGCTTCACTATGGAAATTGCTTTTCTTTATGCGGAACAAGATGATACGCTACAAGCATTGCGTTACCTAGACAAAGCGATTTCCGCTAAAAAATTGATCATTGACGAGAAGGAAGATGCAAGGGGTTTAGTTGTGTTAGGAAATTTTTATATGCAATTACTTTATTACAAAGAAGCGATTGACCATTATCTTAAGGCAATTAAATTATATACTCTAAAAGGAGAAACGCAAACTATTGGAGATCTTCACGAAAAAATAGGGTGCGCCTATTTGGAAAAACGAGAATATCCTGAAGCCCTAATACATCTAAATAAATCTACTGAAATCGGCGAAAAAACAAATGATATCCGGCTCATTTATTTCACACTCCTTAGTACAGGCAGAGTATACCAGCACATGGGCAATTTTACAAAAAGCATTGAGTTACATAAGGAAGCTTTCGCTTTGGCAGAACAAAGTGGAAGTCCCGAAGCGATTATGTCGTCATGTATTTATCTCACTAAAGATTATTTTGAAAAAGGTGATTATAAAAATGCAAAATTGTATTCCGACAGAGCTTTGTCAATTTTGGATGGGAAAGGTTCTGTTCAACATACCTACGAGCGTGAGAAACTTGCTTATAAAATTGATTCAGCCAGTAATAATTACAAAGACGCCTACCTGCATTACCAGCGGTATATTGCTCTAAAAAATAAATTGAACAAAGAAGAATTTAATAAAAAGGCTACGCGCGATAAATTTCAAAGCGATCTTGAAAAGCAAAAAATGTCAGACAAGGCAGAACAAGAAAAAAAAGACGCAATTTATACTGAAGAAAAGCAAAAACAAAAAATCATTATTTATTCAGTAAGCGCAGGATTGTTGTTGCTATTTTTATTAGTGCTATTCATCTTAAGAGGGTTAAGGCAAAAGCAAAAAGCAAATCTGGAATTGCTTTCTAAAAACGAAGTAATTGCGCAACAAAAACACCTTGTAGAAGAAAAACATAAAGAAATTACAGATAGTATTAATTATGCGGAAAGAATTCAGCGAAGTTTTCTGGCTTCAAAAGAACTGCTCGATAAGCATCTGAAAGACTATTTTATTTTTTTCAAACCAAAGGATATTGTAAGTGGAGATTTTTATTGGGCGGAAACACTTACTAACGGAAATTTTGTTCTGGCTACCGCAGATAGCACAGGACACGGCGTTCCGGGCGCCATTATGAGTTTACTCAATATTATGAGTCTCGAAAAATCGATTGAACATAAAACAGATCCCGCTGAAATTTTAAATGAAACCCGTAAAACAATTATCACCCGTTTAAAAAAAGATGGAAGTCCTGAAGGTGGAAAAGACGGTATGGATGTAAGCCTGATAATTTTTGATTTTAAGAATAAACAATTACAAATAGCAGCGGCAAATAATCCAGTTTGGATTATCCGGCAGAGTGAACTCATAGAAATTAAACCCGATAAAATGCCTGTGGGTAAACACGACAAGGACAAAGAAACGTTTAACACGCACGTCATTGATCTTCTACCCGGTGATTTGATTTATACAACAACCGATGGATTTGCCGATCAGTTTGGCGGACCAAACGGGAAAAAATTCATGAGTAAGAATTTAAAAGAATTAATGCTAAAAAATTCCGATCTTCTTATTTCTGAGCAAAAACAAAATCTAGAGTCTGCATTTGACAGCTGGATTAACTCTTATGAGCAGGTAGATGACGTTACCATTATTGGAATTCGTGTATAGTTCGTGTTTAGTGAGTTCTGAAACAAAATAATTCGAAGCCAAACAAAACACCTAGTTGATTTTTACTAATCGCTTGATGGCTTGATAGCCTTCTCTTTTTAATTTTAAGTAATACATGCCGTCTGCTAGATTATCTATATTTAAAGGGTTCTGCCCTTTGATAATTTTTAGGGAAATAAGCATTCTTCCGGTGGCCTCAAATAATTCTACTTCGTAATCTGAATTTGCATCAATATAAAATACCCCTCGGGTAGGATTAGGGAATAAGTCTATTAGCGAATTATAGGTTTGAGAATCTATTCCGAGACATTTGTTTACCGTTACTTGCACTGTTTTGCTAATAATGCAACTGCTCATATCGGCAGTTACAGTATACACACTAGTCACCGTTGGTGATACACTCACTGAAGATCCAACAACTCCTGTGCTCCAGCTATAAGTAGATGCACCGCTTATGGTAAGTTTAGTGCTCTCGCCAATGCAAATGGTGGTTTTTCCGTTAACGTTTAAAGTCTGGCTTGGGACGCTTGAAACCGTGATAACCTGTCTGAGCGTATCGGTACCGCCTGTGCAGCTATAATAAAGAATGAGTTGAGTTGTGTAAGTTCCAAAGGCAGTGAAGGTATGCGAGGGATTACTTAATGTGCTGGTGTTTGCAGCTCCGGAAGCAGGATCTCCGAAATTCCACAACACAAAGTTTAACGAATAACCCATCGTGCTACAACCTATAACGCTTTGTGTGGGCACTGCAGGAACCGAAAACGTTACCTGTTTACAAACGCTTGTGTTCATGGTTGAAGTAAAAGGTGAAGCTGGTTTGGGTGGTGCAAAACTACTATTGGCAAAATTGGGCAAACTCCTATAAGTGCTTTTTGGAGCAATGGATTGGCCATTATTAGTGTAATTACAGGCTACACCTGCCAAGTTAGGGTTGTTTATAACGCCGAGTGTTGAAGTATTGTGTGCAACGTAAATTTTACCGTCTGAGGCCATTTGTAAGCTCCAAGGATTTGTTGCTGAGAAACTATACTCGGAAGCAGCGATAGCCGTGGCGCTTCCCGCGCAAATATCCCACTGTTTAATACTCGAAACACCGAAAGATCCTGCGTAAAACTTAGTCCCATCGGGAGAAAACTCGCAGCCGTAGGACGAAAAATTACTCAACAGTGGCACCCAGTTTGATACAAAACCAGTACTGTTATCAAAATCAAAAAGGTCTACAAAGCCCAAGTAGTCTGTCATACCAAGTTTATTACCGCTTACGGAAATTTTCATGCAACCCAGAGAATAAGGTGGGCCAACCGCCACGCCAATAGACGAAGTAACCGCCACCGATGTTACCCCAGCGGGAGTGAGCTGATAGGCATGGAAATTGGTAGAATTATGTTGATGAATCATCACCCAATAATCCACACCGTTACAATGTTTTGCAGCGGTTATTTTTTCAGCACAGGGTGCGTTAAAAAGAGGCGCGTTTTTTACAGTAACTGAGCCCATTCCGGTGGCTAGACTCATATCCACTACCGAATAGTTAAGCCCTAAAGTATTTGAAACACCTGCCATTGTAAAAACATAATATAAAGTACTGCTTCCTGGCTTTTTTATGATTATGCATGATTGACATGGTGAAGTGATGCCGAATAGTCCCGAACCATTTGCCATAATTGCGTGTGTCTGATCCCAAACAGTTACTCCATCTGTATAAAACAACAAATTTCCTGTCGCATCTGCCACGCTTGCACATCCTTCAACTGTATTAAGGGCACCATTAACAAGAATTGTCGGAGGCGTTGTCATAAAATCAAGTCCGGCATTACCGCCAAAATACCACTTGTTTGTTTCGCTCTGCGAAAAGCCAATAAGCGATTGAATAAAAAAAGCAAATAGGAATAAATAGTTTAGAATGATTTGCATGGATAGTCGGTGCTAGAGTTTAACCGGTTTATTAAAATTAAACAAATAAAACGAAATTGCAATTTGGATTTTTTTAAAATAAATCAGTTTTGAAAATCAGTTTTGATAAAACACCTAATAAATCTTAACTTTAAGCCACAAAAAAAAATCAATCATGCCAGGAACAGAATTATTTGGCGCAGAAGAGCGCAAAGAAATAGAAGATGTATTATCAACGGGTGTTATGTTTCGTTACAACCACGATGCACAGCGTAACAACATTTGGAAAGCAAAAGATTTTGAAGCAGAAACAAAAAAAATAACAAAAGCAAAATATGCCTTAGCTGTTTCGAATGGCTCAGCGGCGATTATGGCTGCATTAGCTGCTTCTGGAATTGGAACGGGTGATGAGGTTATTTGTCCGCCATTCACGTACATTGCTACCATTGAAGCTATTTTATTTTTAGGTGGATTGCCAGTTTTTGCTGAGATAGACGAAACTTTGTGTTTGAGTGCAGAAGGAATTCAAAATGCCATTACACCTAAAACCAAAGCCGTTTGTCTGGTTCACATGTGTGGCGGTAACGCTAATATGGATGAGATTATGGCTGTGGTAAACAAACATAAATTAATTTTAGTGGAAGATGCTGGACAAGCATTTGCTTCCTCTTACAAAGGAACGTTTACAGGTTTATTCGGTAAAGCCGGCGCCTACTCTTTTGACTTTTTTAAAATTGCAACTGCTGGTGAAGGCGGTATTTTTGTTACCAATGATGAAACGACTTATAAATTAGCAGATAGTTTTTGTGATCATGGTCACGATCACGTAGGCGACAAACGTGGTATGGAAAATCATCCGATCATTGGATTTAATTTCCGTATCAGTGAATTGCACGCTGCTGTTGGAGCCGCGCAAACACGCAAAGTGCCTCAGATTTTGACAACGAATCGTAAGCATAAAAAATTCATGCAAGATCAATTGTCTAAAACAGAAGGCATTGGTTTTGCAAAATTAGGAGACGAAAGTGGCGATTCAGCAACCTTCTTAAACATCATGTTGCCAAGTACTGAAATTGCCCAGCGTGTGGTAGACGAGTTTAATAAAGCGGGTGTCGCTGGTTTTGATTACTGGTTTAAAAACATGTACCATTTTATTAATCAATGGGATCATATTAAAGGACTGAAAACAGCTTCTAAATTGCCAATTCATGTTTTAGGCGCGCCACAAGATTATAACAACTTAAATCTTCCAAAAACACAAGCGGTTATCGGACGTTTAATTTCC
Organism: Aurantibacillus circumpalustris; assembly: GCF_029625215.1. Classification (GTDB taxonomy): domain Bacteria; phylum Bacteroidota; class Bacteroidia; order B-17B0; family Aurantibacillaceae; genus Aurantibacillus; species Aurantibacillus circumpalustris. The sequence continues at coordinate 1,269,001 of NZ_CP121197.1, read as the reverse complement.
TTCGGTGTAAAATGTGCGTGGACAGAAGAATACATGACAGAAATGGCGGCGAAGATTTCGGCTTGTGTTAAAAAAGCAATGACTCCTGTGAATGCTTAATTGCATTAATAAATAATTATTTTGGAAATCGGGTTAAATAGTTTAAAGACTCAGTTAGCCAAAAAAAAGGTTGAACTTGTTTTAGAAAACAAAAAACTTATTTTTTCCTTTCAGGATAAATCAATTGTTTACACACTTTCCAAAACTTTACCTGTAGAAGAAAGCGATTTTCCTTGTTTCCGTTTTGATCATTTGATGAATGATTTTAATAAAATTGCTGGAGTTGTTTTTTCGAAATTAGGTTTAAACGAACGTATTTATGCCCGTAAGTGCAACATAGATAGTGTTGATAATTTTACTAAAAACGATTTCTTAAGCAAGTATCACCTCATGGGTAGCACACAAAGCGCCTATAATTTAGGATTGTTTTATGAAAATGAATTAGTGGCTATTGCTACCTTTTCTAAAGGGAGAAAAATGGATCGTTTACATAAAGATATTCGTTCTTTTGAATTAATTCGTTTTTGCTGCAAACACGGGCTTACTGTAGTTGGAGGATTGAGTAAGTTAGTTTCTCATTTTTGCAAACAAAAAAGTGCAGGCGATATAATGACCTATGTTAACAAAGAATTTGGTTCGGAAACCGCATTCATAAATGCGGGTTTTGTTCAGGCGAATGAACACGATCCTCATTTCAATATGAACTCAAATAGCTCCTTAAAAAAAGGTAATAAACGAAATGATTACTACAACTCCGAAAAACAAAACAAAGAGCATCCAAATTATAATTTTAAACTTCTCTATATCCCAACTAGACTAGTTGAATAAATATAATTGCATAATTGTTTTAGGGCCTACTGCTAGCGGAAAAACACGGCTTGCTTGCCACCTGGCTTATGAATTAGATGGCGAGATTATAAGTGCAGACTCACGTCAGGTTTATAAAAGTCTGAACATTGGCACAGGAAAAGATTTGAATGAGTATGTGATAAACGAAAAATCAATCCCATATCACATCATTGATATCATAGAACCGCAAGAGCAATTTTATTTACATCAGTTTGGCCTAGAATTAAAAAAAGCATTTGAGTTGATTACTGCAAAAAGTAAAATTCCAATTATTTGTGGTGGAACAGGATTGTATTTAGACGCAGTCCGAAAAGATTTTTCTTTCACACAAATAAAGGAGAATGAAAAATTAAGAAGTGAATTAGAATTTATCGACAAAGAAGAATTAGTCGCGCTGATTAAAACATATCCTGAACAATTTATGCAACATGTTGATTTAAATTCTAAAAAAAGAATTATTCGTGGAATTGAGATTGCCGAACATTTTTCTAAAAGTGGAAATACACTTTCTAAAGTCTCCTTACCATATAAACCTTATTACATAGGCATTACAACAGAAGTGAAATCCCGGAAAAAACACATTACCGAGCGACTTCACAAACGCTTAGAAGAAGGGTTGATTCAAGAAGTTGAAAATTTATTAAGTAAAGGCATTACCCATGAGCGATTGGAATTATTTGGTTTAGAGTATAAATTTGTATCGCGTTACCTAAAAAAAGAAATCTCAAAAGAGGAGTTATTTGTTCAATTACAAACAGCCATTTTTCAATACTCTAAAAGGCAAATGACCTGGTTTCGTAAAATGGAAAAGGAAGGTGTGGAAATTAATTGGATACAAAAAGATGAGGATGTTTTTCCTCGGTTAAGTACGCTTTTTAAATAGTTGAGTTTCAAAACCCTCGGCAACAAAGTCAACAAATATTATTTTTATTTAAACGGATTTTTTTTAGTTTATGAGGCATGTCTGCAATTTTTTTTCCGCCGGATTAAATTAATTTTTTTGGGTTCTGGTTACGTCTAGGATAGTGCGGTAGCGAACGGCGATTTGGTGCGAACCCGTCCCGAAAGCTTTCGAATTGGCGTCAAGGTAATTCTAATGAAATTAACTTTTATGTATTGATAATTAAGAAGATAGAGGGATAAAAAAGTTTCCTGCTTGCTGTATTTTAATTGCGCTAACAAAACAAAATATGCGCACAGGAAACCATTTCAAAAATAAAATTATCTCTTTAAAAGAAAGACTAAAAGAATTAAGAATTTATTCACTTTCTCATTCATGCAATTTTCAAAAGCGACGAACCAAAAAAATCGATCCTTTAAATTTGATTTTGAGTTTTTACAATTGTAACCTAAATGGTTCGTTTTCTCTTTCTGGCTGGGCTTTTCATCTAAGTCAACTTATAAATAAACCGATTTCGAAACAGGCTATTTTTGAGCGAGTTGATGCTGATTTTATAAATTTATGTCGCGAACTTTTAAATAGATCTTTTAATTCTAAGCGCACGGTAAATAAATTCATGAAAAAATTCAGTAATGTTTACATTCAAGATAGCACCTGTATTCACTTACCAAGCTCATTGTATGAATTTTATCAGGGAAATAAAACTTACACAGGTAATCACTCCGTTGCGAAGATTCAGGTTATCTATAATTTAATGAAGAATACATTTGAAGAACTAATGGTTACTTCTTTTACCAGAAATGATCAGGCAGCTTCCGCTGACATCTTGCAATATATTAGCGCGGGCGACTTAATAGTAAGGGATTTAGGTTATTTTGTTTTAAGATCTCTTAAAGAGATTCTTAAGAAAGGAGCGCATTTTATTTGTCCATTACGAAAAGATGTTCATTTGTTTTTCCCACATAACAATCAACTCATTGATTTGAAGAAGCTATTAAAAAACAAAAAGTATTTGAAACAGACTGTTCTTTTAGGTAAAGAAGAAAAAGTACCTGTTACACTTTTTGCAATTAAATTAGATCGTAAAACAGCAAGCTATAGACAAAAATGCGCTATTCAGGATCGTGACAGAAGAAAAAAACTTACAATAGAAAAACTTCATTTATTAGGATGGGATGTTTTTGTAAGTTCTTGTGCAGACCTTGAACCACAAGTAATACAAGATATTTACAAAATAAGGTGGCATATAGAAATAGTTTTTAAATCATGGAAAAGTCATCTAAAATTAGAAAAAAACATCCCTAAAAGACTAAACCGACCATTTATTCCTGAAGCAATTATTTACCTCACCTTACTTTTGACTGTCTTATTTATAATGCCTGTATACCGACTAGCAATAAAAACATTTAAGGGTATAAGCTTAATAAAAACAACAAGATTTATTGTAGGATTAATGCCGCGATCGGATTGGACCTTAAGTCAAGTACAACTTAATAATAGTCGAAGATTAATAACCTACGAAACAAGGAATAGAGCGAACTTTACCGATAAAGTGGCATTTTTAACTTGACGCCAATTCGAAAGCTTTCGGGATCGTTAAGTGGGTTGTGGGTTTAGGCATTTAGCGAAAAATTCAGGTTGGCAAATCGCCTTGATTTCTTTTGTTACTTTTCTTCATCAAGGAAGAAAAGTAAGTTCTAAAAAAGGGAAGAGACTTTTTTGAGTGTCGACTAAATAGAAACACTAAACCGCCAACAATTCCGGCATATGAAGCACGCTATCCAAAACCTCTATAATTTCAGAAGTAGAACTCAAGGTAACTAACTTAGTACGGGTTTCTTTAAAATTCGGAATGCCTTTAAAATAATTTGCGTAATGATTGCGCATCTCTAACAGACCTAATTTTTCACCTTTCCATTCAACCGATTTTAAAACGTGTGTTTTAGCCACATCCACACGATTCTGCAAAATTGGTTTAGGTAAATGTTCACCTGTTTTAAAATAATGTTTGATCTCGTTAAAAATCCATGGATAACCAATTGCAGCACGTCCAATCATGATCCCATCAATACCATACTTGTTTTTATACTCCAGAGCTTTTTCAGGAGAATCAATATCACCGTTTCCAAATATTGGAATTTTTATGCGTGGATTATTTTTTACATCTGCAATGTATTTCCAGTTGGCACTGCCTTTATACATTTGCGCGCGGGTGCGACCATGTATCGCCAGAGCTTGCACACCAATGTCCTGAAGGCGTTCAGCAACTTCCATAATGTTAATCATAGACTCGTCCCAGCCCAAGCGCGTTTTAACTGTTACTGGTAAAGAGGTACTTTTTATAACTGCTTTTGTTAAACGCACCATTAAGTCTACATCCTTTAAAACCCCAGCACCAGCGCCTTTACAAACTACCTTTTTAACGGGGCAACCAAAATTAATATCTACAATATCGGGTTGTGTGGCATCGACTATTTTAGCTGACATAGCCATTGCTTCTTCGTCTCCACCAAAAATTTGAATGCCAATAGGACGTTCGTAATCAAAAATATCGAGCTTTTTACGGCTTTTAATGGCGTCGCGAATTAAACCTTCGCTGCTAATGAACTCAGTGTACATAAGGTCTGCGCCATATTGTTTGCAAACATAACGGAAAGGTGGATCACTCACATCTTCCATGGGAGCCAATAATAATGGGAAATCGGGGAGCTCTATATTACCTATCTTAATCAAGAAGGCAAAGATAGGCAAAAAACATCAAAAACGTTAGGTTATTGGTCAGCGCGTCGTCTGATAAAAATCGGCATCTAAAATACTTTCCATGCCTTGTTTAAGCATGTTAATGCGACCTAGCGTAACATTAATATTCACCACTTGTTTATTATAAGCGGGTATTTTGTATTTTTTGAAATTAGCTGGAACAAAAGGAAGTGTGAAATTGACTTTATAATTTTCGAAACCAGTGCTGTTCGGATTGCTGGTGTTATTCATTAAATTGCTTTGTGGTGCAAACATACTTAAATCGATAGATTGCTCTTTCCATTTATTATTATAAAATATTTTTCCATTTAATTTAAACGATTGCCTTTCCTCAATCCCCAGTTTAGGAAAATCTTCTCTTGGAAAAATAAAGCGATAATAAAGACAGGTATCCCGCTCGTTGATTAACCAATTATTTGAAGTGTCTTGTTCAGTCCGGAAGGTGCTAAAATCTACTTTAAGGAAAAATTCGCTTTTGCTCTCATCATAAAAGAGGAAGGAAAAATTATTAGCGTTTAAACAGGAATCTCTTTCGTTACAAAATTCAATGGCGGTATTTGAAGAAACTAAAAACTGCGCATTGAGTTTAACAGAAAAACAAATCAAAGCAATTAGTAAAAGTTTTTTCATTTAACTAAGTTAATCATATTTACTGCCTTTTGAAAGCTGGAGCTTACAAAAAAACATAATCAAATCGTAAAAATTTGAAAGAACCAGTGGGCTTAAAGCTCGTTAATTGCTTTAAATAAAGTATTTCAATAAAAACCGAATAGAGTTTTCGAATTACATACTTTCGATTTGTTGCATGATTTTTTCAAATGCATCTTCATCTTTAATCACATATTGAATCGCTCCTTTTGAAATAGTTTGAGCAGCCTTCACGTAACTTTCCTGACTCGAAAGCATGATTACCATTGTGCTAGGATAATGTTTGTGAATTACTTCCAATATTTCCAAACCAGTAGCAGCATCCTTTTTCACAGTGTTCATATAAAAATCAAGTATAACGATGTCCGGGTTGTCGCCAATTCGCCTCAAAGCTTCTTCGCCGGTGTGAAAACAAGAAACTTGATGAGCTACCTTTCGGGTAAGATAATCACTTAAGGCTTCGGTTAACATCACGTCGTCATCTACAACGAATATTTTTATTGGTTTTGTAAATTCCATTTCTTGTTTTTTATGATGTTTAAAGTTAATTAATATTCTATAAAATCAATAATTTCTATGATAACTCACTTATCGACGTTCTAATTTGGCTTACTAGCTCGTTTATATTTGAAAACAACTTTTCATCGCTTTTTCCTTCTCTGCATTGATTTTCAATTTCCATGGCGAGATTTTTTGTTTCTGTCATGCCCATCATAATCCACTTGGTTTTAAAGCCGTGAATTTGATTGGCGAGTTCTTCTAAATTATTTTTTTTGAGGGCATCGTTAATGTTGGAGATTAATGTTGGTGCTGCAGATGTATAAAGACCAATGTACTTTTTCATTTTTGTTTTATCGCCTTCGCAAAATTTATGCAAATAATCGAGATTGGTGATTTGTGAATTTCTTGTTTCTGGTTTATTTGTTTCAGATTGGGTTTCCTTGCTGATTACTAATTCAATATTTAACACCTGCGCAATGCCTGCAATGAGTTGCGAAGTCTTAAAAGGTTTTGGAATATAAGAGTTCATACCCGCAGCGGTACATTTATCCAAATCAGCTCTTAGTACACTGGCTGTTAAAGCCACAATGGGAATGGTGTTGAGTGGCGCGTCTAATTTTGTTCTGATGTATTGTGTCGCTTCAAATCCATTCATGTCCGGCATTTGAACGTCCATCAAAACCACATCAAATGTTTTTTGTTGTAATAGTTTTATAGCTTCTTTAGCGCTGTCGACGGCAGTAACTTTTGCTTTCGATTTTGATTCCAAAGTATCTTTGGCTACAATACGGTTGTACTCGTTATCGTCAACCACGAGTATATTTAAAGCATCTAAAATGCTTCCGTCCACGTTTTCTTCTTTGGCAAGCCGTTGTTTTAATCCTGCTTCGGAACCTTCTTCAAAAGGCATGCTAAACCAAAAAGTAGTGCCTGAGCCTTCTTTACTTTCGATGTTTATTTTGCCGCCCATTAATTCTACTAACTGCCGACTAATGGTTAATCCCAATCCCGTGCCACCATATTTGCGGGTATCAGAACTATTCGCCTGCGAGAAACTTTCAAACACGGTTTGTAATTTATCTTTTGGAATGCCAATACCGGTATCTATAATTGAAAATTTAATTTCAGATGCGTTTTTTTTCACTTCAATGGCCACGCTTCCTTTTTCGGTAAACTTAATGGCATTGCCTGCCAAGTTCATTAAGATTTGATTAAGCCGCACCGGATCACCCAACACCACAGCTGGAAGAGCAGAATCTAAATTTAAAACCAGTTCTAATCCTTTTTCTTCTGCTTTGTGTTGTAAGGTTTGCATCACTTGTTTGCTAACGGTTTCAATTGAGAAATCAATTTTTTCAACATCGAGTTTGCCAGCTTCTATTTTAGAGAGGTCTAAAATATCGTTGATGATGTACAATAAATTATCCGCAGATTTTTTAATGATGTCGAGATAAAATTTTTGTTTAGGATTTAAAGGCGAGTCTAAAACCAGGTTGGTCATTCCCATCACAGCATTCATGGGTGTTCGAATTTCATGGCTCATGTTAGCTAAGAACTGTTGTTCTAAGCGTTCTGATTTCTCTGCGCGTTCTTTGGCGATTTGTAATTCGCGGTTACCCTGTTTAATTTTATTGCGCTGCCTGAAAAATACGCCCGCAAAAAGCAGCACCACCGTAAAGCCACCGATAAAGCCATTACGCACTAATTTTTGTTTTTCTATTTCTTCAAGTGCCAAGGCATCTTTTTTTTCTTGTTCAGCTTTTGTTAAAGCTTCTTTTTTATCAAACTCAAATTGCATTTCGGTTTGAGTGAGCTTTTTCGTATTTTCATTATTAAAAATACTATCTCTGTATAGAATATAAAGTTTGTAATTTTCAAAGGCGCCTCTGTAATTGCCTAAGGCGCTGTCGGCTTCTGCAAGGTTTTTGTAGTTTTCCATAATATCGTCTGATCGACCTAATGCTCTGCTTAATGTCAATCCTTTTTGCAGCCATGTCTTCCCTTCTTTTGCGCGGTTCATCTGGAGGTAGTAAGTCCCGATGTTAATGTAAGAAGCGGCTATATGCGCTTTAGCCCCGATATCTTCCGATACTTTCAAAGCAGCAAAAGTGATTTTCAGGGCTTCAAGGTAGTTGTGCTGAAGGGCATAAATGAGAGCAATATTTCCATAACAACTGACAATCGAATTTTTTTTCCCCGTTTCCTCTACTACTTCCAAAACAGAAAAGTACTTTTTTAAAGCTTCGGTGTAATTGCCCTGATCCATATAAGCACCTGCGATATACTCGTTAGAGCCCGCTATTTGGTTCTTATCCCCAAGTTCTTCAGCTATTTTCAAAGCAACAAAATAGTTTTTTAAAGCTTCTGAATTATTGCCCTGCTTATGATAAATCTGCCCGATATTCCGATAATTGATTAAAAGCCAATTTTTGTTGCCGGTCTCTTCATTTATTTTTAAAGCAGAAAGGTACATTTTCAAGGCTTCAGGGTAATTGCCCCGTGCCATGTATATAGTTCCAATGTTATTGTATGAACCTGCTATTCCTTTTTTATCCCCGATTTCTTCTTTTATTTTTAAAGAGGCAAAGTAATTTTTCAAAGCCTCGGGGTAATTGTCCTGATTCTTATAAACAATCCCAATACTATTGTACGCCAGTGCAATCCCCTTCTTCCAAACAATTTTTTCGGATAAAGCCACCGCTTGGGTGCCGTAATCTAGAGCTTTGTCGGGATTGTTATCTCGATATGCATTACAGAGCGCGTTCAAAATTTTCGCAATGGAGCTATCCTTTATACCCATTGTGCCATTACGTAGTTCAGTTCTTTCAGTTTGTAATTGCTTGAGTTGGGTTTGGAGGGAATCAATGAGGCCTTGGTCTTGGGAAAAGACGGCGGTACTCAATAGAAAAATGAAATGGAATGTTATAAGGGATTTTTTATAAGCCATTGTAAGTAAATGTATGCTTTAAATTTAAACAGTACAATAATACAGGCAAGAAAGTGTAAAAGAATGAAAGGTGGTGGTGTTTGCTTAATTCTTTGTTTTTGGATTTTCAGTTTTTTATTTCGCGTTAGGCATTAAGGAGTTTTTCAATCTCAAATTTTTTCATTTGCATAAAGGCCTGAATAACTCTTTGAGATTTTTCAGGATCAGACATGAGTTTTCCAAGGATAGAAGGAACAATTTGCCATGACATTCCAAATTTATCATCGAGCCATCCGCATTGATTGTAAACGCCGCCTTCACCTAATTTTTCCCAATAATGATCTATCTCTTCTTGCGTATCACATTCAATAACGAAAGAAGTTGCAGGAGAAAATTTGTAATTAGGTCCACCATTCAAGCCCATAAATTTAAATCCGTTTAATTCAAAAATTATCACAAGAGGGTTTTCAGAAGTGATTTTTGAATTTTTAAAAATAGAGCAATAATACTCAGCAGCTTCTTTGGCTTTTCCATCAAACCATAAACAGGGATAAAGTTTGTTTTTCATATCTAGTAGGTTTTATACTTTTTTGTAAGTAAGCAAAACTGTACCGCTACTTTTAAAAACTCTCGACTCTGTTAACTTTAAATCTAAGTTAGTAGTGATGTTATTAAAAATAGCTGTCCCTTTTGTAATTGCTACGGGATCAATCATAATTTGGTATTCGTCAATAAGCTCAGCGTTCGTTAACAGAGATACAATACTTCCACTGCCTAAAATGGTGATGTTTTTGCCTTTACTTGCTTTTAATTCTTGGATTTGTTTAATAATATCTCCTCTTAAAATCTTTGTGTTTTTCCAATCGGTTTTCTTAAGTGAATTTGAAATGACAATTTTTTCTGCTTCATTCATTCCCTTAGCAACTTTAGGGAAAAGTTCAGCTGCCATGGGCGTTGGCCAAAAACTTTGCATCATTTCAAAAGTGGTTTTTCCAAAAAGAAGAATGTTGCCAGCTTCTAGTTGCTGCTCTGAAAATTTGCTTTCTTCTTCGCCGTGCTTGTGCCAACTGGTATCATCGCCAGGGCCTTTGTAAAAACCGTTCAGTGTTAAAAAGGTAAACGAATTTATTTTCCGCATAACAAAATATGTTGATATAGAATACCGAAAAAATTACTTGTGCTGAAAAATAAACTTTCAGTGAAACGAAATTAAGAAACACTTATTCAAAAAACAATTTAAGGTGTTTAGTAAAGTGCATTTTTATTTCTACTTATTCAATCTTTCGGGTACAGCAATAAAATCCGTTACCTCAATAATTTCTTTTAAAGCTATTGAAAGGTGATCTAAGTCTTTTTGAGTATTGAAAGCATTGATGGAATAACGCAGATAGGTTGATTCTCCATGAACCATAACAGGAATTTCAATGTTATAGGTTTGAAACAAATACCGTTGCAAACGTTCTGCACTCAAAGGGTTAATCGGTATACTGAACATTTGTCCTAGGAACTCGTCTGTAATAGGACATAAAGGTTGCGCCCCAACTAAATCGCAAAAAAATTGCGCGTTTTTTTGCACTAGAGCTCTGCTGTCTGACGCGACTGTCTTCCAGTCATTTTCCTTTAAAAAAGCAATCGCTCTTGGAACAGTTAAAAATGCTGAAATATCTCTGGTGCCTTGCATTTGATGATAGTCTAGAAATTGTGACGAAGAGGGAGAGTCTGCTTCATAACCCCAACTTACCACTAAAGGATCAAATAATTCCTGTAGTTCTTTTTTCACGTACAAAAATGAACAACCTTTAGCAGTTAGCATCCATTTGTGACATGCTCCTGTGTAAATATCTGCTTCCAGTTCAGAAAGATTCAAATCAATATGTCCAGGTACATGTGCCCCATCCACTATCGTTAGTAAACCTTTTTGTTTAGCAATGGCGCATATTTCTTTTACCGGCAATATCAACGCTGTGCTACTGGTAATATGACTAATAAAGATGGCTTTTGTTTTAGAACTAAGTCCTGCGAAAAAATCCTCAATAAGTTTTTCCTTACTTACAAGTGGTAAGTGAATTTTTTGTCGCACATACTTTGCCTTAGCTTGTTTTGTATAATAATTCCACGTGCGATCTAAAGCACCGTATTCGAGATCGGTACTCAATATTTCATCACCCGAATTTAGCTTAAGGCTTTTTGCAATAATGTTAATTGCGTAAGATGGGTTTGTAACATAAACCAAATCATCTGCAGCGCAATGAATATAGTTTGCCAGTGCTTCACGCGCTCCTTTTAAATAAACTGGACTATTTACTGTGATAAATTGCGCCGGTTCTACTTCCAACTCTCTTTGCCATTTTTGATAATCTTCAAAAATCACTTTGGGACACGCACCAAATGAACCAAAATTCAAATAAGTGATTTCAGGATTAAGAAGAAATTTGTCTTTTAATATACTCACGTGCTTTGTCTAATTTGGGTCCTATTTCGTAAAAATAGAAAATATAATTGTGAAAGCAGATTAATTTACCGGAATCTAATTTTGGCAGAATGATGTTAATTCCTGTTTTTAATTGACCTACTGCACTAAGTCAAAAAGACAATTTATTGTGGTGTAATTTTTTTGAGGTTCGCTAAATTGTTTTAGGTTTTGATAAATACTGTCAATCATTAAAATACCTGATATAAAAACAGCGAAAAAAATAAATGTTTGAACAATAGTCTTCTTAATTGCTCTTAATAAGGGCCTAATTTGAAATTTATCGTGATTGTTTGTTTTCATAGCTATAAGTTTAAGTTGTCGCCTCAAAATTACATCGCGTAATCACCTACTGAAAACGGTTAATTGCCAAGACAGGAATTAGTTTAGTGAAAGCTGAAAAAAAGTCTCTCTTAATTTGGATATGATTGTAAATTTTATGTTAATTACTTTAACTGCCTTTGGGATCTGCGTTTTTTGCAAAAAAAGGATTCTTTGTTATTTGAAAAACACAAAGGTAAAATGAGTGAGAGAATCTCTAACTTTACTGATTACTATGCTCTCAATTATATCTATTTTCCTAGCAAGTTGTTTAATGAGTTTTGTGGGTTCTTTGCAACTGGGGCCGGTAAACTTATTTGTCATCAATAGTGCTTTGCATGAAAACCAACGTACTGCATTTTTGGTAGCAATTGGAGGTAGTTTACCGGAATTCATTTACTGTACGCTTGCAGTTTATGCGAATCACTTTTTTCAAAAGTCTCTCTTATTTCAGATGGTATTTCACTACGTTTTTATATTGATTTTAATTGGCGTTGCGGTAGTATTTTGGACAAAAAAACCAGGTGTAATAAAAGTACAATCTAAGGTGGCAAATTCACATAGCGATTTAAAAACTATCTTCAAAGGCTTCACTTTAGCCTTTTTTAACCCCCAGCTTTTACCTTTTTGGATGTTTGTGAATGTGTTTTTCAATTCAATTAATTTTTTACAAACTAAATCCGAATGGCACAATTTTTCGTTTATATTAGGGTCAGGTTTTGGTGCACTTACATTTTTAATTCTCTTGACTATATTTGTAAACAAATATAAATTGCAACTGCTAACCTACATAAATAGCCGATTTTATTTTAAAGCACTTTCATTCTTATTCATTGCCATTGCTATTCAACAATTATTTTTACTCGCCTACAATACTAAATGACAGAAGACAATAAATATTGGTATTTGAGAAACCATAAGTTGTTTGATCAGTTAAGCAAAAACGAAGTAGAAGACCTTTGTATCATTTCACATATGAAGTCTGCTGAAAAAAATGACATTATTTTTTTTTCAGAGTCGGAAGTCAAAAAAATATTCATACTTAAATACGGTACAGTTAAAATTTGTAGAGAAGATAAATACGGTAAAGAAATAATTACAGAAATGCTTACCGAAGGGGACATTTTTGGCCATATAAATGCTTCGTCCACCAAAATAGAATACGCTAAGGTTCTTAGCGATCAGGTAAAACTTTGTTTTTTCGAAATCGATAATTTTAAGAGTGTGCTTAAAAACAATCCTAATCTTTCGCTTAAGTACGCAGATGCCGTTAACGAAAAACTTATTTCGTTTCAACAAAAGTATGAAGACCTTATTTTTAAAGATGTAGATACAAGAGTACTCGATTTTTTTAAAAATTACGCCAGTCATCATGGAAAAGTAACAGGTAATATGGTTGAAATGGAAATGATGTTAACCCATCAAGATATTGCAGACTACACTGCCTCGTCGCGGCAATCGGTGACAACCATCATTAATAAACTGGTTGAAAAAGGAAAGATTGTTTACGAAGGCCGGAAAAAGGTAATTATTCCCAATATAAAAGATTTGTAGTTATTGTCGTTTGAGCGACATATTTTGTTGGTAACACTATTTAATTTTACCGCAAAATAGAAATGAAAAATAAAATCTTAATTCAGCTTTTTAGCCCATTCGTTTTTGTCTGGCTTTTGAATGCGCAAGCTTCACCAAGTGAAACAAACTTAAGAACCAAGCATTACAACATCGAAAAATCTGGACTAGCAATAAAGGGCTACGATCCTATTAGTTATTTTTTGGGTAATCCAAAAAAAGGCAGTACGGCCGTTGTTTATAAATACAACGGACTTACTTACAAATTTACTTCAGATAAGAACAAGGAGCTTTTTTCAGCTTCACCAGAAAAATTTGAGCCAGCCTACGGTGGATGGTGTGCATACGCAATGGGCGCAAGCGGTGAAAAAGTGGAGATAGATCCGGAAACGTTTAAAATAATTAATGGAAAACTTTATCTGTTTTATAATGCTTTCTTTAATAACACACTTCCTAAATGGAATGCGAATGAGAAAAATTTAAACAAAAAAGCAGACGATAATTGGAAAACACTTTACAAATAACAAAAATGAAAAAATCACACAAACTTATTTCATGGATTGCAGCCTTGGTTTCTGCAATCATTATGTTACAAACACTCTATTTTAAATTCAGCGCTGCCCCTGAAAGTGTTTATATTTTCAGTACACTTGGTCTTGAGCCATACGGAAGAATTGGTATTGGTATCGCAGAACTTATTGCTTCCATTTTAATTCTTATTCCAGTAACACGTTTTTTCGGAGCTTTATTTGGATTAGGAATTATGATTGGAGCCATTTTTGCACACCTAACAGAACTGGGAATTGAAGTTGAAAATGACGGAGGTTATCTATTCATACTTAGTCTCATTGTTTCCATTGGTTGCGGAATATGTTTGTACTTGTACAAAGAAAAATTGAAGACAATTTTAAAGCTTATTGGAATAAAAAAACAAGCTAATCAGGATTAATTGTTCTGTACTCTTCCATCCAACAAATTAATTATTTTCGAACCATACGCTGCATTTTTGTCAGAGTGCGTAACCTGAATAATGGTTACTTTATTTTCTTTGTTTAGTTTACTAAAAAGTTCCATTATTTCTTCACCTTGTTTAGAGTTTAAATTTCCAGTAGGTTCATCTGCGAGAAGTAGTTTGGGATTGTCAATTAATGCGCGTGCTATGCCAACTATTTGTTGTTGTCCACCAGATAGTTGTGTTGGAAACAAGTCCTTTTTTCCAACAATATTAAAACGATCCAGCATATCAGAAACTGCGGCTTTTCTTTCGGAAGATTTCATGTCGCGATAAAGTAAAGGAGTTTCGATATTTTCTTGTACAGTTAATTCGTCTATCAAATGATAAGCTTGAAAAACGAAACCAATGTGTTCTTTGTAAAGTTGGGAACGATGCTTTTCGCGAAGGTCTTTTACATTTTTATCAGTAAACAAATAATCCCCCTCATTAAATGTATCAAGCATTCCAATGACGTTTAGAAGTGTTGATTTTCCTGATCCAGATGGACCCATCACTGACACAAACTCTCCTTCGTTGATGGTTAAATTTATATCTCTTAAAAGAAACGTTTTATTTCCTCCACTGTTTACCCATTTGTAAATTCCTTTTAGTTGTATCATAGATATTTAAATTTTATTCTGCTCGTAAACTTTTTACGGGATTGGCAACGGCGGCCCGGTAAGCTTTATAGCCTACTGCTAAAAAAGCAATTAATAAAGAAGTTGTAACTGCGACAATAAAAACCCCAACTCCCATAGTAACTCTAAATACAAAATTATTTAACCACGCACTCATAAAATAATAAGCCAGTGGAGCCGCAATTAAAAATGCAACAACAATCAGAGCTGCAAACTCCCTTGAAAAAAGATAGAAAATACTTGAAATTCCTGCACCCAATACTTTTCTTATTCCAACCTCTTTTGTTTTTTGAACCACCATAAAGGAAATTAATCCATAGAGACCCAGACATGAGATAAAAATTGCTAAACCTGCAAATATTTTATAAAGCAAGGCCATTTGTCTTTCCTGCTCGTAAAATTTCTCAATGTGTTCATCCATAAAATTTGAGACATACACGTAGTCTGGAAAAAACTTATCCCAACTAGATTGAATTGTTTTTTGTGTCTGTGCCAGATTCTGACTACTCAATTTTACACTTACCACTTGGTATCGTTTTCTGAATGCAGAAATCATAATTGGCCGAATTTCTTCCCGCAAAGAATTTGTTTTAAAATCTTTCACTACGCCGCAAATTTTTCTCCAGGGGTTTCCTCCCGTTCTAATTTCTTTCCCAATGGCAACATCTGCATTAGTAATGTTTAGTTTTTTAAGAAACGTCTCGTTAACTACTACTTCGGTAATGGTGTCACCTTCAGAGTAACTCCTTCCTGCAATAAACTGCAACCCAAATGTTTTGAAATAATCTTCATCACCAAATTTAAGGTACAGGGTAAAATCCTCGTCTGAATGGTGATCGATTGCAAAATTTGTTCCTAAATTATTATCGGAAGAAGGCATGTCGCTCGCAAAGGACACATCTTTTACTTCCGGCATTTTTAAAAGTTCTTCTTTAAAAACTTTATGTTTACTTATTGAGACACTATCTGTACTCCCCTGAAGCAATAGAATGGCTTCCTTATTAAAGCCAAGATCAATAGAATTGATGAAGTTCATTTGAGAAATAGCTACGATGGTTCCAATAATAAGTACCTGAGAAATAGCAAACTGAATCACTACCAATGAACGACGTAAAGAAATTCCTCCAATGTTAGCAGAATTAATTTTGTTTTTCAACGCAACTACTGGCTTAAATCCAGAGAGCACCACCGCAGGATATATTCCTGCAAGAACAGTAACTACAACAAGAGTAGATATAAAGAAAAGAATACTCTGAACTGTAAATAGACTTAACTCTTCGTCGATTGTTATAACATACTTAATATATGGTAAAAAAAGCCAAGCCAGACCAATTGCTATAAAAGAAGAAAATAAGACCATCACTTTTGTTTCACCGAGCATTTGCCAAAATAATTGTTTACGGTTACTTCCTAATACTTTACGAATGCCAACTTCCTTTGAACGTCCCACTGATTGGGCAGTTGAGAGATTAATAAAATTGATACAGGCCATGATGATAATCAAAAACCCAATAAATGATAAAGTAACTAAAGTAGAATGAGTTGTGATGTGCGTTCCGAAATTTCCCAACACTCTATCGTGATGGATGTCTTTTAAGGGGCGGAGTAAATTAAGTGTCTCACTTTTTCCATTGTCTTTATGGTACTTTTTTGAAAAAGCCTCAAGTTGTTTTTCAATCGCTGCTTCAGAAACTTTTTCAGGAAAAAGCATAAAGACTTGATTGTTGCTGCTATTGGAACCCCAATCGGAAGTATAACCGTAAGTATTGTTATTCTTAATAGTAATATAAGAGCCGATCAATTGAAATCGGAAATCCGAATTGAATGGAACATCCTCAACAATGCCTCCAACCTGCAAATCAAGTCTGTTATCTAGCTTCAGTGTTTTTCCAATACATGTTTGCCAATCGCTAAAATATTTTGTGGCAATACTTTTACTTAACACAACTTTGTTTGGATCTGAAAGTACCTTTGGAGCACCAATTAACCAATTAAATTTAATTACATCGAAGAAATCTGGATCAGCAAAGCAAGTGCCAGACTCTTCGATAAATTTTTTTGCTGATGAAGAACCAGCATCAATGGTAATTTGATTACCATAACTTGTACAAATTACTCCCGATTTTATCTGCGGAAATTCTGATCGCAAGGCATCCACCATGGGATATGGAACTCCTGGATTATAAGTCAAGCCGTCGGAATGTTTATTTTGAGTATAGATGTGATAAATATTAGAATAATCTATTCTGAATTTATCATAACTCAATTCGTATCTCACTACTAAAAAGATAAGAAGGCATGCAGCAATTCCTATAGCGAGTCCGGAGATATTGATAATCGCGTAGCTTTTGTTGCGGACAAGATTCCTATAAGCGGTTTTAAAATAGTTTAATATCACGATGTATTATATTTATTCTGTTCTTAAACTTTTTATCGGGTTTGCTATAGCTGCTTTGATTGCTTGAAAAATTATTGTAAACGATGCCACCATTAGTACGGCTAACAAGGCGAAAACGAAAGTGGAAAGTCCAAGATGTATTCTGTATGGATAATTTTCGAGCCATGTATTCATAGCCCACCATGCCAAAGGCATAGAGATAAAACCAGCGATACACACTAGTTTCAAAAAATCGAACGATAATTTTGAAACAATAAGCGCTACAGATGCGCCAAGAACTCTTCTTATACTTACTTCCTTTGAACGTTTCTCAGCTGAGAGTGCTGTAATTCCAAATAAGCCAATACACGAAAGAAATAATGTGAGTAGTGCCGCGAAAGAAATAATTTGTTTCCATTTTACTTCATTTTTGTATTGACTAATAAGATCCTCATCAAGAAAAGTATAATGGTAAGGTATTGCTGGAAACATTGTTTTAACTACTTTTTGTGCATGGTTCAAGGCTGCAGTTTTGCCATTAGAATTTATTTTTAGAAAAAGGACTTGATATGGTAGTTCGGGATCCACGCTAAATACCTGAGGTGTAATTTTCTCAGTGAGGGGTCCCGTGTGGAAATCTTTCACTACACCAACTACATGATATTTTTTATTCTTATAAAAAAAATCAATAACCTCTCCGATTGGATTTTTCCACCTAGCAGCTTTTACAAACGATTCATTCACAATAAGTGAATTCGTGGAATCTGTCGGGTAATCTTTTGAAAAATTTCGCCCTTGAACAATTGGAATTTTGAATAAGGGAAAATTTTCTTCATCAATCCGATTGTATCCAAATTCCTGATTAGTTTCGCCATTAATGTGCGCAATTGTAATGTAGCCACCGCCCTGTCTAGCTGTAATAGCACCAATGGCTGACTCCCGTTTTAATTCGCTTTTAAGTGTTTCCATTTTAGTTTTGTTCATGTGGCCAGTAATAATGCGCAAGACACTTGATTTATCATAACCCAGATCATAGTTAACGAGATAATTGAATTGCGAAAACACAGTGATAGTTGTGATAATTAAAAAAACAGCAAGTGTGAACTGCAGCACTATAAGACCTCGTGCTAAATGACTTTTTCCTGAAAAGCGCATTTTGCCGTACAAAGTTTCAACCGGATTAAAGCGAGACAATACGAGTGCAGGATAAAAACCCGCTAGTAAACTTGTTAGCACGAACAGAAGAAAATAAGCCCCTGCAAGTTTTAAATCTAATAAGTAAGAAAAAGAAAGGGCTTTATCAGAAATTGAATTAAAAAAGGGCAGTATTACTACAACCAACACAATTGCAAACAGAAATGAAAAAAAGGCGAGAATAGAAGACTCGCCAAGAAATTGAAAAATTAATTGTTTTCTTTGGCCACCTACCACTTTTCTGATCCCAATTTCTTTAGCTCTTTTGAGCGAACGTGCTACTGTGAGGTTTACAAAATTAATACAGGCTATTAGTAAAATAAAAAGCGCAATTCCACTAAGAATATAAGAGTAGATAGGATTACTGGCGTTTACTAGTCCGTTTGAGGAAGGATAATCTTTACTCAAGTGCATTGCCGTTAAAGGCTGAAATCCAAATTCGGCTTTTTCGTCAAAATCATATTTTTCTTTCATTATTTTTAGCTGGTCAGCCGCTTCTTTCTCAAAGATGAGATTAGCTTTTGCAGCAACTGCCACAATGTTAGAACCAGATTTTATTGTAACAAACGTATTTAAGAAAAAATTCATCCAGGTATCGTCTGGTTCCTTGTTTAATTGAAATTGTATTGGCAATATCATGTTGATCTTAATAGAAGAATTTTGCGGCGAATTTTTAGCAACTGCTGAAACAATAAAAGAATCGAATGTCTTATCAGGATTCAGTTGAATGGTTTGACCGACAACATCAGTTTTTCCAAAATACTTATTTGCTATATCCTCTGAGATAACAATAGAGTGCGGGTCTTTTAGTGGCGTCATAACATCTCCATACAAAAGAGGGAAATTAAACATCTCGAAAAAATTCTCGTCAGCCCAGAGTGCGTCTTCTTCAAAAACATCTACTCCCTTTTTTACCACGCAGTAGGCTGCCTGCACTCGCACGAAGCTTTCAATTTCTGGAATTTGTTCTGTAAATCGTGGACCAGGCATCAAACCAGTGTTCCCGACTTTATTGACTTCGCCCTTAGAGTTGGTAAGGCTCGCTGTAATTCTGTAAATGTTATCCTTATGAAAACGATCAAAATTAATTTCATCTTTGGCATATAAAAAAATAAGCATACAACTTGCAATTCCTATGCTCAGACCAAATATGTTGATCAGAGAAAAAACCTTACCTCGCCATAGATTGCGTAAGGCGGTTACAATGTAGTTATGAAGCATAATTTATTAAATTACTCAGTTCTTAAACTTTTTACAGGATTTGCAAGTGAGGCCTTTATTCCTTGAAACGAAATTGTAAGAATAGCAATGGCAAATGCAATACAACCTGCCAAAATAAACGTCCACCAATGTATAGAGGTTTTAAAAGCAAAATCCTGAAGCCATTTTTGCATGGCGTACCAACCCAGTGGGACTGCAATTATAAATGCAACCGCAACCAGTTTTAAAAAGTCTTTTGAGAGAATGATATTTATTTGCGCAACGCTTGCCCCCAAAACTTTGCGTATTCCAATTTCTTTTACTCTTTGTGAAATGGAAAATGAAACTAACCCTAACAATCCTAAACAAGCGATAAAAATAGTGAGTAAAGAAAGGTATTGAAAGAGTGCGTTTGTTTTTTCCTCGGCGCTATAAAGTCCAACTATATTCTCATCCAAAAATTTATAATCAATCGGATGCACTTTGTCGAATTTTGCCCATACTTCAGCAACTTCTGCCACACTTTTTTCTTTGTTCGTTGTGTTCATCCTCACTAAAAGATAACCAATGTTATAAGCTTTACTAGGGTTTTCATCGCAAATAAACACAATGGGATCGACTTCGTTTTTTAGAGAGGTGGTAAAAATATCTCTTACCACTCCAATAACTTTTCCATCACGTTTTCTTGGACCACGCCCCCAAATTATTTTTTTATCAATAGATTTATCCCAACCCAATTTTTTCGCGGCAGATTCGTTTACGACAAATGACTCACGTAAATCTGTGCCACGACTTAAATCAAACAAACGACCTTCCCTTAAATGAATTTGCATTAAGTCAAAATAATCAGGATCAATCCAAATGGGTTCTAGCGGAATTTCATTTATTACGCCAGGAGTTTTTCCTTCTACTTGTGTAATCTTTCTGTCTGGCGGATCACCAGGAAGTGTTGATGATTGGGCTACTTTAGTTACATTTTTTAGTTGGAGCATTTCGGCTTTTATTGCTTTATAGTTGCTAACAGAAAGTGTGTCCTGAAAACGGATGGCCATCACATTCGTTTTATTAAAACCTGGATCATGGTCTAACATATAATTTACCTGACTCCTAACGATTAACGTAGAAGCGATCAGTGCAATGGAGATTGTAAACTGTGTTACGACCAAAGCTTTGCGGAGTGTAATTCCCTTTTCACCGGTTGTTGAATTCGTTTTAATGGCAACAATAGGACTATAAGACGTTAGATAGAATGCCGGATAAATTCCAGCAAGTAAAACAATTCCAATACTTAGCATCACCAATGCAAAAATATTTTGGAGCGAATAGAGATCTAAAAAACTAAGTTTAAGATCCGTGAGATAATTAAAGGCCGGTAAACAAATAAGAATAATTAATTGCGAAACAAAAACTGCAAGTAAAACAAGAATTACGGATTCAAAAATAAACTGTTCAATCAAATGTTTTCTTCCTGCCCCAATCACTTTCTTTACTCCGATTTCTTTCATGCGGACTTTTCCCTGAGCCGTTGAAAGATTGATGTAATTAATACAAGCAATGGTTAAAAGAAAAAGCGCAACAACGGCAAAAATATAGATGTAGGTTAAATTGCCTTTCACGGCTGCATCAAAAAGTTTGTCCGAACGTAAATGAATATCAGTTAAAGGCTCAAGATGCATAACAATTGACGCTTTTACATTTTGATATTGATCGGCATAATTATCATAGAGATGAGCAATTTTCTTTTCGAATATTTCGGTATTCGTTCCTTCTTTGAGTTGTAGAAAAACAAAAGAACCAGCGTTATGCCAACTGTTAATACCCTGTGCACCAAAAAGTACTTCCAATGTTTTGTAAGAAACAAGCGAGTTAAACACGAGGTGACTGTTAGAAGGAACATCTTCGAACACACCTGTTATTTTGTAGGAAGCAAATGTTCCATCATTGTTATCATACTCCAGCACCTTTCCAATCGGATTTTCGTTGGCAAAATACTTTTTCGCCATTGTCTCATTAATTGCAATCGTGTTCGGTTGACTTAGCACGGTGTTCTTGTTTCCTGAAATAAGTTTGTAGTCAAACACGGAGAAAAAAGTAGAGTCTGCCACATAAACATTTTCTTCGTAAAATTTCTTCTCACCATATTTTACTAAAAGTTTTGCTCCGTATGGTGAAATGGAAGTATAATTTACTACTTCAGGAAAATCTTTCTTTATCGTAATTCCCGCAATCGGTGCGGCAACAGCTAAGTGATCTAATTTATCTGGAAATTGATAATCAAAAACCAGACGATAAATATTTTTTGAATCTTTATTGAATCTATCAAAAGAGAGTTCATGGTTCACATACATGTAAATAAGCATACACGTTGCGATTCCAGTTGCAAGACCGACAATGTTAATTAAGGCCGAACTTCTGTTTCGTAAAATATTTCGGAAGGCTATTTTTAAATAATTTTTTAGCATAATTATTCGGTTCTTAAGCTTTTTACAGGATTGGCAATTGCGGCTTTTATGGCTTGAGTACTCACGGTTAAAAAAGCAATTAGAAGTGCCAATGAGCCAGAAATAATAAACACCCAAGCGCCAATATCAATACGAAAAGCATAATTCTGTAACCATTTATGCATGGCATACCAGGCAACTGGAGATGCTATTAGAAAAGAAATAACTACCAGTTTTAAAAAATCTTTAGATAATAGTCGTACGATGTCACTAACGCTTGAGCCAAGCACTTTGCGGATACCTATTTCTCTGAAGCGTTGTTTGATGGTGAAGGTCGCTAAACCAAACAAACCAAGGCATGCAACAAGCACAGCTAAAAAAGTAAAAGTACTCAATACTGAACGCATATTTTTTTCAGATTGATATAAAGCGTTAAAGTCATCTTCCATAAAGGTTGCTTTAAACGGAGCATCTCCCGCAACTGTTTTAAACGTTGCTTCTATCTCTTTCATGGTTGAAGTAAGATTATCGGTTTTTAAACGAGCAATCACTGTGCCGTGCCAATGCTTGAAAATATGAATGAGTAGAGGTTTTACATTTTCCTTCATCGAGGCGAAATTAAAATCTTTTACCACACCAATTATTTTTCCATTTTTGCCGAAAGCCCATTCCACTTTTTTGCCAATGGCTTCTTTGGGTGTTTTCCACCTGAATTCTTTTACGGCCGCTTCATTTACTATAAAGGCCTCGTTAATATCTGTAGAATAGTCTTTAGAAAAATTTCTTCCTTCAAGAACTTCTATTTGCATGGTTTTTAAAAAATCTTCATCTACCGAAATAACTGCACACCCTGTTAATTCTGTTTGGGCGAATCCCTCTGGAAGCACCGTAATGTTTGGTATACCTTTAAATGTAAAATTGGTTAAGCTTGTGCTTAAAACTTTTGGATTTTTACTCAACTCTTTAACAAGTACATCACCTTTCTGCGGACCGATGCCTCTTAGTTCAATTGTTAATACTTGATCCTTATTTAAACCAATGTTACGGTTCTGGATAAAGTCTAGTTGCCGAAGAATTAAGGTTGTTACAATAATTAAAACAATGGCGATAGAAAATTGAAATACCACTAAGCCTTTTCGAAAAATAATATCTGCGATACCGTGACTAATTTTTCCTTTTAGAGAACGAATGGGAGCGAAGGATGACATGAGGAGCGCTGGGTACAAACCTGCCAGTAGTCCAACACTGAATATAATTGCAAGGTAAAGCCAAGCGATACTTCTGCTAAATTCAAGTTTTGTTTCAATAAAAGAATTAAACACCGGCAAAAAGAGCAAAACAAGCAAGAACGATAAAACGCTTGCTATTAGTGTGAACAGCACAGATTCACCAAGAAATTGTGAAATGAGTTGAGCGCGATTGGCGCCGATAACTTTTCTGAGTCCAATCTCTTTTGATCTGTTTAAGGATTTAGCGGTTGAAAGATTAATAAAATTGCAACAGGCGATCAATAAAATTAAGAAGGCTGTAGCCGAAAAAATATAAACATAAGAAATATCACTGTTTTTAGTCCCGCGGAATTCGTGCTCCATTTTTGATTTTAAATGAATATCAAGAATCGGTTGTACCGCAACATTCATCCACATACCAATGTCTTTTTTTAAACCCGCAGTTTCTATGGTCAAGTATTTATTCACCTTAGTTTCAAAATTTTTTACATCTACTTTATTTTTCAAAAGTAAATAGGAATAGGCATTACAGTTTAGCCAATTCTTTTCATGATCGTCGCGCCAGGTTGACTCGCCTTTATTCATTTCAAATAAGGTACTTCTTGAAACAAGACAATCAAAATTGATGTGCGAATTAAGAGGAATGTCTTTCATAACACCCGTCACCATTACAGTTAATGTATCTAACTTTAATATTTTACCAACCGGAGATTCCTTGCCAAAGTATTTTTTTGCAATTTTTTCGGTTACTACAAGGCTATAGGGAGCCACCAAGGCCTTTTGAGCACTGCCGTCCAGTAGTGGAAAAGAAAAAATGTCAAAAAAAGTTGAGTCTGCAAATAGAGTTTTTGTATCGTAAAATGTTTTGTCTTTGTAGGTAATAAGTCTGCCTGAAAAAGTGAGCCGGACTATCTTTTCCACTTCCGGGAATCCATCTTGAATTTTTTGCACAGTGATAGGGGAAGTAGGTGCGAAATGTTCTTCCTTTTTTTCCTGGTAAACAACTGAGGTTACACGACAAATTCTATCGGCATTCTCATTAAAAGTGTCGTAGCTTAATTCATTTTCAACGTAAATGAAAATAAGCACACAACAACCAATACCAATGGCAAGTCCAATGATATTGATGAACGAGAACAGTTTATTTTTTAAAAGATTTCTCCAGGCTATTTTAAAATAGTTTTTTAGCATTGGCTTATCTTTTAAAGAGATTTGGCAAATTAATTGTGGGCACTGAAATTACTTTTACTTCCTTTTCTTTCCTCTTCATATCTTTCCCAAATCGCCAGTTAAATCCTGCAAGCGAGGTAAAGGGCTGTATAAACGTAATGTCTTGATGAAAGGATGAATCAAGAAGTACCGCATTCTCTTCATGTGATGAACTAAGATTTGTTTTATCTGCGTTGCTTAAAAAAAATAAACTCACTATTAGAAATAGAATAGTCAGGGAGTTCACAAAAGCCAAAACTTTTCCGCTTTTGAGAATACTAATCAACGACAGGAGAATTGCAGAAATCATTTTTTAGTTTTTATATTTTAATATTTTGAGTTACAATTTGTCCGTCAAGCATATTTATGATGCGGTGCGTATACCGCGCATCGTGTTCAGAGTGCGTTACCATAATAATAGTAGTTCCTTGTTCATTCAAATCAGTTAAAAGTTGCATAACGTCGTTACCATTGCGTGAATCCAAATTTCCTGTTGGCTCATCGGCAAGAATTAATTTGGGTTTGTTTACAACGGCCCGAGCAACAGCAACACGTTGTTGCTGACCTCCGGAAAGCTGTTGTGGATAATGATTGCGCCGATGCGCGATTTGAATTTTATCTAACACTTCATCAACAATTCGTTTTCTTTCAGCCGTGGCAACTCCTGTATATATTAAAGGAAGTTCTACGTTTTCAAAAACCGTTAATTCGTCTATCAGGTTAAAACTTTGAAAAACAAAACCAATGTTATGCTTACGCATTTCAGCACGTTTGCGTTCATTAAACTTTGCCACTTCAATATCATTAAACTTAAAACTACCACCATCCAAATCGTCTAGCAAACCAATTATGTTTAATAGCGTAGATTTACCGCAACCCGAAGGACCCATAATAGCCACAAATTCGCCCGTTTTAATATCAAACGAAATTTTATTTAACGCTACCGTTTCCACTTCTTCGGTACGATAAATTTTCTCAAGTTCTGTTACTTTTATCATATCTGTTATTTTCTATTTACTTTCTTTTAAAACTAATTCTTGTGTGTTTTCATAATTATCGTAGCCTGAAGTAATAATTTTATCTCCTGGTTTTAAACCCTGCATTACTTCATAATATTCCGGATTTTGCCGCCCCAACTGTATATCCACTTTGTAGGCTTTACTTCCATCTTCATTTAACTTAAAAACCCAATTCCCTCCAGTTTGTTGATAGAAGCCGCCTTTTGCTAGAAGTAGCGCTTCTGTCTCATCACTTAATGCTAAACGAATTTGAAGCGTTTGTCCACGGCGAATTTCCTTAGCAATTTCTCCTTCAAACTTCATGTCTACCTGAAATTTCCCGTTCGTTACTTGTGTATAAACTTTATGAATTTTTAATTTATAATCTTTTCCACTAAAGGTAAACTCACCGATTAAACCAGTGTAGATCCGCGAAATGTAATGCTCATCAATATCAACTCTAACTTTAAATCCACTTAACACATCTATCTGCCCAAGTCGTTCACCTTTGTTTTTGTTCTGTCCAATCTCGGCATCAAGCGATGTAAGCTGTCCGTCAATAGGAGCGCGAACTATGAGGTCTTCCACTTTTTTACGCATGATAGCTAAAGATTGCTGCGTGCGTTTGTAAGATTCTTCGGCCTGCGCATATTCTTCTTTTGTGGAAACGGAATCTTGTTTTAAAATTTGTTCAGTCAATTTCCTTTTTTGAACAGCATAAGTGTAATTATTCTCAGATTGTTTGTAATCCTGCTCCGAAATTACTTTTTGTTCGAAGAGTTGTTTGTTTACTTTATAAATGCGCTCTGATTCTTTAAATGTGTTTTCGATATCACTTCTTTGATTTAATTTCATAATTGTATTTTGTTGGGCAGCGTTTCTCGAAATCCGCATTTGTGTCAGTAAATTAAAAACCGAAGTTTCCTGATTGGCTAAACTTAGCTCTAAATCTGTATTAAGTAGTTTTAGAATAGGCTCTCCCCTTTTCATCATCGTTCCGTCTTCAACAAACTTTTCTTCTACACGCCCACCTTCTACCGCATCTAAATAAATTGTAGTTAAGGGCAACACAATCCCATTAACAGGAATAAACTCCTTAAATGATCCCTTCTTAACCTCACTAATAGTAAGCCTTTCTGAATCTACATTCAACTTTGTAGCACCAGAAGTAAAATAAATACTTCCTGCAATTAACATCACAATAGAAACAACAAAAGCAATCGTTATAATTTTTCTTGTCGTCCATTTTTTCTTCTCAATTACTCTGTCCATATATATTACATTGATTATCTCAATGTTAAATTAGTGATTAAAATATGTATGGCAACTCCTATAATTTGCAGCTCATAAAAGTGCCATACATATTGATTGAAAAAACAACGGATTTATATAAGGAAGAATCGTGCCAAAGTATTTTACGATTGATTTTGAACCACTTAAGCTTTACTTTATATAAGAACTGTTCGGAAATGATTCTTAGAGTGTTCGGTTTTGATACAATCTCTTTCTTATAAATTTTATAATCTATTTAGATTCTGTTTATTAGCTTTCCGGTATATTTATAGCAGACAAACTTTGTTCTATGAATTTAAAACAAGCATGCATATTAGTAATAGATGATGACAGAGATGTGCTCACTGCCATCGGTTTACTTCTTAAAAAGGAAGTGTTAGAAGTTGTTACCGAAAAAAATCCTGAAAACTTACTTGGACTTCTTAAAAAACAAAACTTTGATCTTGTTTTGTTAGATATGAATTTTAATGCGTCTATTAACACTGGTAACGAAGGAATATATTGGTTAAAACGTATAAAAGAGTTTCATTCTGATATGTGTGTAATTATGATTACTGCTTATGCTGATATTGATTTAGCAATAAGATCTTTAAAAGAAGGGGCTGATGATTTTATTGTAAAGCCTTGGAACAATCAGAAGTTAACGGAAACAATACAAGATGTATTAAAGAAAAAAGGGGCTGAGAAAAAGAACAATAAACAAAACTTTGGAGAGTATGGCTTAATTGGTGAGAGCGATGTGATGCGCGATATTTTTAGTAAAATTGAAAAAATTGCCCCAACAGATGCTAACATTTTAATTTTGGGAGAAAATGGAACAGGTAAAGATCTCATTGCACAAGCTATTCATCAACGCTCCTTACGTGCAAATAAATCCTATGTAAAAGTAGATGTCGGCTCTTTAACTGAAAGTTTATTCGAAAGTGAATTATTCGGCCATAAAAAAGGAGCTTTCACAGACGCGCGTGAAGATCGCGCAGGACGTTTTGAAGCCGCTGATGGTGGAACACTTTTTTTAGATGAGATTGGAAATATTTCTTTACACCAACAAGCAAAACTATTAAGTGTATTGCAAAATAGAAAGGTTGTTCGCCTTGGAACCAATAATGAGATCACCATTAACTTGAGACTTATTTGCGCAACCAATTTACCACTTACTGAATTAGCGAACGAAGATAAATTCAGAAAGGATCTAATTTATCGTATCAATACCGTTGAAATTATTGTACCTCCTTTGCGTTCACGGAAAGGTGATATAGCCCTCTTGGCCAAACACTTTCTAAAGTTTTATGGAAATAAATATTTTAAACCGAAAGCCGAATTTCATTCCAAAGCTTTAGAAAAATTATGCGACTATCGCTTTCCAGGAAATGTAAGGGAATTGCAGTACAGTATAGAACGCGCTGTTATTATGGCGGACAGCGAACAGATCCAAGCAAGCGATCTTATTTTTTCGCCAATAGAATCAGGATCAAAATTAATTTCGGAAGAAGGCAATGAAACAAAACTCAGCGCCGTCGAAAAACAAACCATACTGAGAGCGATTGAAAAAAACAATGGAAACATAACCAAGGCTGCGAAAGAACTTGGCATTACGCGCACAGCCTTGTACCGCAGATTAAGTAAGTATGAAATTTAAACGTTTTGGTTGGAACATATTTATAAAAGTGCTGCTTGTTTTTGCAACACTACTACTGGCATCTTTTGCATTAGTTAAAGGTTGGTATTTGCTGGAGTTAATCATCGTTCCCCTTATTGTTTTCCTTTTCATAGACTATTACAAATTCAATAAAAAAGCGCAAAGTGAAATTCAACAATTTGTAGAGGCAGTTCATTACCGGGATTTTTCGAGGTATTTTGATGTGAAGAGAGCCCCGGCTGAACTGCAACCTTTCCGGACGGGATTTAATGAAATTAACGACACTTTTAAAATCATAAGTAAAGAAAAAGAAACTCAATACTTACATCTTAAAACCATTCTCGAAATTGTTGACACGGGTATTTTATCTTACGAAACAGAAAGTGGTGAAATATTATGGATGAACGAGTCCTTGAAAAATCTACTTCAAATCCCGTATTTAAAAACTATTCATTCACTCGAAAAACGTAATAAAGAATTATACGATCAAATTATTACACTTAGTGTAGGCAACAATGTTATTGGTTCTATTACAAAGGATAAAAGTGTCTATAAAATATTATTATCCCCAACTACTTTTCAAAGTGAAAATAAAACTTACAAACTCATTGCCTTTCAAAATATTAACGAAGCCCTAGATGAAACAGAATCAAAGGCCTGGCAAAAACTGTTAAGTGTTATGACGCATGAAATTATGAACTCCGTAGCGCCAATTTCTTCTTTGGCTGAGACTCTAAAACATAATGTTCAGGAGTCTATTCGCGATCCTAAAAATTCAAAGGAAACTTTAAGCGATATAGAAACGGGTATCAGTACTATTCAAAAAAGAAGTGAAGGTTTATTAAAATTCACTGAAACGTATCGGAATCTCAGTAAAATTACCAAAGCAACTGTAGTTAAGGTAATGGTGATGGAATTGTTTGAACAAGTACAACAATTAATGCAGCCAACATTAGAAAAGAAAAAAATAGAACTAGAAGTTATCCTACGTGATCCTTTTCTTTTCTTTGAAGTAGATCCGGCATTGATTGAACAGGTGTTGATTAATTTGGTTCTAAATGCAATTGATGCAGTAAGAGATATTGGAAATCCAAAAATAATTCTCGCAACTGAATCTTTCAACGGAAAAGTGATTCTAAAAGTTGCTGATAATGGTGGAGGTATTAAACCAGAACTCCTTGATAAAATTTTCATTCCATTTTTTAGTACTAAAAAAACGGGAAGCGGCATTGGATTAAGTCTTTGTAAACAAATAATGGTACTGCACAAAGGAGCAATAAAAATACAATCAAACGAAGGCGAAGGTACTTTGGTGACTTTGGTTTTTTAATTAACACCTCTTCTCCGCTAAGTCACCAACTAACAATCCTTTTTTACCGCTTATACATATCCCCTAAATCGGGGGATTAGAATTTCATTTTGTCTGGTTTACTTTGTGACTAACTCACCTATTGTAAACTCTAATGATAAAACTGGAAGATCTTAAAAAATTATTTCGTACTGATGAATTAGAAACACTAGCACTAAGAATTCGCTCTCTCGAAATTATGGAAGGTGAATTTGTAGCCATCATGGGCCCTTCCGGCTGTGGAAAATCTACACTTCTCAATATTCTTGGATTATTGGATACACCAACCCGTGGCTCGTATAAGTTAAATGATAAACAAATGTACAACCGCTCCGAAAAAAAACGCGCAGACATTAGAAAAGAAAATATTGGTTTTGTGTTTCAAAATTTTAATTTAATTGACGAACTAACCGTTTCAGAAAACATAGAATTACCTCTTTTATACCACGATCTTTCTTCAGTTGAAATAAAAGAACGTGTAACAACAATCATGCGGCGTATGCAAATTGCTCATCGCAAAGATCATTTCCCACAGCAATTATCCGGCGGACAACAACAACGTGTTGCAATTGCACGTGCCGTCGTTACAAAACCAAAATTAATTCTTGCCGATGAACCTACCGGAAATTTAGATTCCAAAAATGGAAATGAAGTGCTTGATTTATTGACAGAACTAAATGCAACAGGAACCACAATTGTTATGGTAACACATTCTAACCACGACGCTTCATTTGCTGATAGAACCATTCATTTGTTAGACGGTGAAGTTGTAATGGAGGTAAGGAATTAAACGATTAGCATCTAATTTGTAAAATGACAAAAACTAAAATGATAAAAAATTACCTAAAAATTTCTTTGCGAAATTTGTTTACAAGCAGGTTTTATTCTATCATGAATATTTGCGGACTCGGAATCGGCATTGCTTGTTTTTCTTTAATAATTTTATTTGTTAAAGATGAATTATCCTTCGATGCGTTTCACACAAAAAAGGATAGAATATACCGTGTGTGCGAAAAACTGGATGCGGAAGAAGGTCAAGGTGAAAACTCGTGCAGCCAGCCCTTTCCGGTTGCACAGGCTGTTCTTAATGACTATCCGCAACTTGTTGAGCAAGCTGTGCGATTTTTTAATTTTCAGGAGGCGAGCCATACCTTACAGTACCAGGATATTAAGTTTAATGAGAAAAAAACTTTTTTTGCAGACTCTACTTTGTTTCGTGTATTCAATTTTCCACTTTTAATTGGAAATCCAGAAAAAGCATTGAGTGAAGTTAACTCAATTGTTTTATCACAAGAACTTGCAGAAAAATATTTTGGCGATCAAGATCCTCTTGGAAAAATTATTAAATATGACGGCAAAGTCGAATTAATGGTGAACGGCGTCTTCGCAAAAATGCCCGCACAATCTCACATACATTTCGATTGCCTTATTTCGTTTTCTACACTAAAAGCACTTATAGGTCCTAACATCGGTTCTAAGAACTGGGTCTGGAATCCTTGTTGGACCTATATTTTACTAAAAGAAGGTGTCTCCCCTGAAGAGCTCGAAAAACAATTTCCTTCATTTATCAAAAAATACTTTCCTGACTTTATTATTCCTCAAGCGAGGTTGTATCTTCAAAAACTAGGTGACATACATCTAACTTCTAAATTAGATTACGAACTCGAACCAAATGCTGACAAATCAGATATTTTCATTTTTTTTGCTATTGGAATTTTTATTCTCATCATTGCCTGCATAAATTTTATGAATCTGTCTACCGTACGTTCTACAAATCGTGCCAAGGAGGTTGGAATGAGGAAAGTATTTGGCTCTTACCAATCTCAATTAATTCAACAATTTTTAGGAGAATCTCTTTTGCTTAGTTTTTTTGCGCTGATCCTTGCGTTTGGATTAGTCGCAGTATTAATGCCGTTATTTAATTCTTTTTCTGGAAAGAACCTGTCGGTTATCCTGTTTTTTAATTGGAAAAACGCATCGCTGTTAATGGTGGTGACGATTATAGTAGGACTTGTTTCTGGAATTTATCCGGCTTTATTTTTATCAGCTTTCGAACCAATAAATGTTTTAAAAGGAGCATTTAGTCTTGGAAAAAATAGCAAATTGTTTCGGCAAAGTTTGGTAGTCATACAGTTTGCCATCTCTTTAGGTTTAATAATCGGTACAATCATAATTTACCAACAACTAAAGTATTTGCGAAGTGCAGATCTTGGTTTCAAAAAAGATCAAGTAATCGTTTTACCTGTTCGACCACCAATGGCAAAAGCGTACATTCCTTTTTCGGAAGAACTACGTTCTAGTGGTAAAATCATAAACATTGCAACAATGAACGACATTCTCGGCGCAAGTCATAACACACATGAATACAATTACGAGGGAATGGCACCAAATAAAACATGGATTTATTTTCCTTCTTTAATTGTGAGCCCTGATTTTGTTCAAACACTCAACATAAAACTAGTCGCCGGCAGAGCCTTTGATAAAAATATAAAAAGTGACGATTCATTATCGGTAATTATTAATGAGGCCATGGTGAAACACCTTGGCTGGGGAGAGCCTCACAATGCTCTGGGTAAACAATTTTTCACTCCGAGTGGTCACGAGCGCGTAATTGGTGTAGCAAAAGATTTTAACTTTGTTTCACTCAAAGAAACCGTAGGTCCATTTGTTTTAGATCTTGCAGATAAACGCAACAAAATTTATTGGACAAAGTATATTATAATTCGTATCCTACCAAAAGATGTAAAAAACACAATAAAATTTATTGAAGGAAAATGGAATGAGTTTTCTCAGGAATATCCATTCGAGTATTTTTTTATGGATGAAAACTTAGGAAAGCTATACAAATCACAAGATAATCTTGCGAAACTCGTTGGTTACTTTTCCGTCTTAGCTATTTTTATTGCATGTATGGGGCTTTTTGCGCTGGCTTCATTCACCGCAGAGCAACGCACAAAAGAAATTGGAATAAGAAAAGTTTTGGGCGCACCAATTTATTCGCTAATTAATCTTATGTCAAAAGAATTTTTGAAACTTGTTTTTATTTCCGCGCTAATTTCTTGGCCCCTAACCTGGTTTATAATGAACAACTGGTTAAATAATTTTGCTTACAGAATAAACATAAGTCTTTGGGCCTTTATATTTTCTGCCCTTGCCGGAATAACGATAGCACTTGGAACTGTTTTATTTCATGCTTTAAAATCAGCTTTCAGCAATCCTGTTAAGTCATTGAAGTATGAATAATTAGTCTGCCAAAAAACCAAACTTCCCATTATTATAATCCTCAATGGCTTGTTTAATTTCTGCCTCGGTGTTCATTACAAATGGTCCGTAGCTAACGTAAGGTTCGTTGAGAGACTCACCACTTAATACAAGTAAAATACTTTTTTTAGAAGCCCTGATATGAATTTCACCACCTTCATTTTTAAATTGAACATAATGGTTTTCGGCAACTTCTATATTTTCATTCAATGTTATACCACCATCAATGACTAAAATCGCTGAATTAAAATTCGCAGGCAATGAAAAATTTATTTCTCCAGTTGGATTTAAATGAAAGTCATAAATATGAACTGGAGAATAAACAGAAGCAACACCTTTGATGCCCAGAAAATCTCCCGCAACAACATGCACCGATCCCATGTTTTTTGGAAGATCAATTTTAGGTTTATGTTTATGTAAAATACTTTGATATTTTGGCGGAACCATTTTGTGTTTTTTAGGAAGGTTAATCCACAACTGCACCATTTCAAAAGCTCCACCTACTTTATCAAAATTTTTTTCGTGATATTCTTTATGAAGCACCCCTCCGCCTGCAGTCATCCACTGCACATCGCCCGGATTAATTACCCCACTGTTACCAGCGCTGTCATGATGCGCCACACTTCCTTTATAAGCAAAGGTAATTGTTTCAATTCCTCTATGAGGATGAACACCCACACCTCTTGAAATTTCTGAAGGTGGAAAATTAACCTCAGCATTAAAATCTAATAAAAAAAACGGACTCATACGTTCTTCAAATCCTTTGCCGTTTGGAAAGAAATTCATCACCTTAAATCCATCTCCTACCATGTGCGTATTGGTTGGTGAAAAAACACCTTCTATGCCACGGTATTTGTTGCCACCTTTTATAGCACTACTTATAACATTACCGAAGGCAGAAGATACGCCAAGAAAAAAAGCACTCAGCGTTCCTTTTTTTATAAAATCTTTTCTATCCATTGTATGCGATTTAAGAATTTGTAAAGAATAACATTTACACAAGAAATTTGTTTAATGTCTTAACCAGTCTTTCATTTTTTCTTGACTTTCTTTAGAACGATGTTTTTATTACGCTCCATGTTTATTTTCCCCATGTCACTTACCGTAATATCTTCGGTGTAAGTAATAAATCCGGTTGATTGTGCTGTTAACTTATATTTCCCTGCTGGCATTGCCATCATGTAGTGGCCCGTTTTTGTGTGAGGTATAAATGTGTACTCATAATTGGTGGCTACATTCGTAACAATTATTTCTATACTATATTTTTTTGGTTGTTTTGAAGCAATAGTATCTCCCATATAAAACTGACCTGTATATATTACACTTACCGGCTCAGCGTCATCAAATTTTATTCTATAGATATCTAAATCTCCAAACCCATTTGGACGGAAAGAACTCACGTATGCCAAACGGTTATCACTTGTAACACAAATACTCTTGTCATCGTCCGTCGAGTTAATTGGGTAACCTAAATTTTGCGGCTTTGAAAATTCATTTGTTTTTTGATTCCAATTGGTTTTAAATAAATCGTGTCCTCCCATAGAGTTTGGATTGTCACTCGAAAAATAGAGAGTTTGGCCGTCATAGGATAAATAAGGAAAATCTTCATTATAAAGGGAATTAATAATTTCAGGTAACTTTTGCGGAACACCCCAATTGCCGCTAGGTAACATGCGACTCATGTATAAGTCACTGTTATCAGAAATTTTATCTCTTCTTGCGAAAAGAAGAATGCTGCCGTCCTCACTTACACAACCACTTGTTTCAATTTTATCGTTAACAGGGCTCCCAACAGTTTTTGCCTTTCCAAAATCAACTGTTCTATCATTACGGCCCGCGATATACAGGTCGCCATATTTATCAATGTGATCCCAATAAACATACATTTCTAATCCATCAGACTTTAAGCCTGTAACCTGCTCGTCCAAATTCGTATTAACTCCCCGCCCTGCATTTTTTGCGGTTGTCCAGTTACCGTTAGCATCAATAATGCTTTGATAAATATCACTACTACGATAACCGTCGATCTCGATTTTTTTTCCACCAATATTTTCCTTCCTACGAGATGTGAAAACCAAATACATTTCATCTTTATCTATAAACGGATAGTAGTCCGGCTCATCACTATTAATTTCTTTTCCAAGATTCTGAAAAGTAACATGGCTGGGTTTTTGCATCATTTTTATTGCATTCTTACACTGGGTAATATATATATCCACTTCAGATGCTTGCTTCGGTTTTAGCTCAGCGAATTTTTCATAAGCTGAAATAGCGTCTTCTAGTTTATTAGTCAAACTATACGCTTTTCCTAAATCTTTCCAGATGTCTTCCGTTATTTTAGGATCCCTGGAAGCTGCTTCTAACATGATAACCCCATCTTCTCTGCTTATGCGCGTGTTTAAATAACAAAGTCCAAGTTTATGTTTAACCTTTGTATTATCCGGATCCTTTTTTAACTCATTTTGGTAAACAGGAATAGCACTCAAATAATTTCCATGCTTAAGATGCTCATCGGCATCCTCTATATGCAAAAATTTTGCAGGTTGCGAAAACAAAGAAACGCAGTTCAAAAACAAGATAATAAGTATGGCCGCGTATTTTATTTTCATTTAGGGCTCACTAATATAAAATAATAACAACAATTATCATTAAAAGTGTAAGTGGAATTATTAACAATTCGATGCTTCTACTTTTATGGATGATAGATACTACTTTTTTTGCGACAGTCTAAATAACTCATCTTTTTCATTTTTCGTTAAACTATCATAACCACTTTTTGAGATTTTATCTAGTAATTCATCCATGGTATGTTCTTCACTTGTCTTTTTACTGGCTGATGACTCGCTGTAAGAACCGCTTCGACTCACAACTTTTAAATTGTGTTTTTGTTTTGCCTTGAGTGAAATATTAAAAAGATCGATCCCTTGTTTCAAATAATAACCATAAATCAAGCCAAATAGTGTTCCACCAATATGAGAAATTTTTCCTCCTGTGTTTTCTGATAGATCAATAATTGTGTTTAAAACAAAAACGCCAAGAAAAAAGAATTTGTACGAAAGTTCAAACATGCCAAACAAATAAACTTTATAATTTGGTGAATAAACTGCCATAACTGCTCCAACACCCATTACAGCCGCAGAAGCGCCAATTAAAGAAGCGTACTGAAATTGCTCAGGAAAAATTAAACCTAAAATGAGCATAAGTGCACCGCCGCTAACCCCACTCATCACATATAAGTAAAGTAATTTTTTCTGCCCCATGATGGTGAAAAATACTTGCGACATAAAATAAAATAAAACCATGTTCCAAAATATATGTCCTAATCCTGCATGCGTAAACATGTATGTGAATAGTGTCCAAAATTTGAATAAGAATACTTGAGCGCCTATAGGCAGCGCTAGATATTGAAGGAGGTTTAAGTGAGAAACATTTCCTACAATGTTAACTGTTAAAAAAACAGCCACATTAATAATAATGATTTGTGTTAAAACCCCTTGTTTTTGAAAATTATCTTTTATGTTTTTTAAAAAGTCCATTCAGTTTTTAATAAAAATTATTTCTATCTCTTCTCCATATTAAAACGAGAATAACACCAATTACTAAACCACCAATGTGTGCGAAATGCGCTACATTATCAAGCGGATCATTTTTCCAACCTGAAAATAATTCAATGGCGCCGTATCCAATGACCAACCACTTTGCTTTTACTGGAATGAAAAAATACAAATACAATTCTCTGTTTGGAAACAACATCCCAAAGGCTCCTAATAAGCCAAACAAAGATCCAGAGGCGCCAATAATTACTTGTGAATTTAAAAACTGATGTTTGTAATCCAGAAGAAACTGTGAAGCCAATGCCATAGCGCGCGGCGAGCCGTCATTTAGCGCTGCGTTATATTGATTCACAAAACTTTCATAATCAGGAATAAACTCGCGAGAAATACGCGCACTAAAGTCCCTTGAATTAAATAATTCTGTAAATGTTTTATCGCTCAAATTAGTTTGAACCAAATCAATAGACTGAACCAGGTCACTCACCGAAAAATAAATAACGATGTACTGCGCTAAAGCCGCTCCAAAGCCAGTTAAAATATAAAAAATTAAATAACGTTTTGGCCCCCACACTTGTTCTAACACCTGACCAAAAATGTATACTCCAAACATATTGAAAAAAATATGCATAAGACTTCCGTGCATAAAAATGTAGGTAACAAATTGATGCGGCCTAAAGTCTGGTGCCGTAAAATAATGCAAACCAAGGTATTTTACTAAATCTATTCCTCTGCTTTCCGCAAGAACGGTTGCCAGATAAAGTATAACGTTTATGATGATAATATTTTTGGTAACTACAGGCAAACCACCAAAACCACCAGGTCTATATTGATTATTAAAGTTCATTACTTTTTAAAAAAACGTTCTACATCGTTATACTCTACATTCATCATCACCACCTTGCCATTAGCCGTATACAAAGGGTTTTCACACTGCATGAGGTGATTGAGTAACAATTTCATTTCTTCTTGTTCAAGTGCTTTGCCATATTTAATGCTAATATTTTTTGCAATGGCTCGGCACAAATTATCTTTCTTTTCAACTTTTGCATCGATGGTGTTTAATTTATAAGTTTCGATTATTCCCTCGATAGTTTGTACAACATTAAAGTCTTGCATGTCGGCCGGGGTACCATTTACTACAATACTATTTTTACCAAACACTTCAAATTCAAATCCTAAAAACTTAAATTCATCGAGCAAACCTTTTACTAATGAAAAGTCATTTGCACTCATCTCAATTTGTTCGGGAAATAACAATTGTTGCGACGGAACACTGTTTTCTTTTTTCGAATTCATGTAATGTTCGTATACAATGCGCTCGTGAGCCCTCTGTTGGTCAACGATCATTACGTTTTGATTATAAGCCGTAATGATGTACTTGAAGTTCAATTGAAATACACTGAAGTCAATAGACTCCTTTTTTATTTCTTCCATGAGCTGTTGTTCTTGCTCTGGAGCTGCCATAACGGTTTCGGTATTATTTTTAAATCCTTCAAACATACTTTCCCAGTTTTGCTTATTTGCTTTTTCTAAAGCTGGATTACCAGCATTAGAAGCCGGAGAGTGAAATGGATTGTAATTTGTATTATAACTTATTTTTGGTTGCGTGTATACTTTTCCAACTTCCGCATTTTCATGTTGAATACCAGTTTCTGATTCAAAATCGAGCGAAGGAGAAACATTTGCTTTTCCCAGGGCTCGTTTAATCGAACTTAGCAAAAGCATGTACACAGTTTTGTCGTCAGTAAATTTTACCTCTGTTTTTGTTGGATGAATATTAATGTCAATGTGCTTGGGATCGAGTTCTAAAAAAATAAAATATTTAGGGTGCGATTGAAAACTAATCAGTTCTTTATAGGCTTCATAAATAGCATGATTTAAGAAAGGGTTTTTTACGAAGCGATTGTTTACGAAAAAATATTGTTCTTTTTTTGTTTTTACAGCAGAGCCCGGAAGGCTCACGTAGCCTGCTATTTTTACAAAAGAAGTGTCTTCGTTAATCTGCACCAATTCTTTTTGAATATAACTCCCCAACAAAGATTTTATGCGCTGCATCAAATTTCCTTGAGGCAGATTTAAGATTTCATTTCCGTTACTTTGCAAAACGAAATGTACGTTCGTATGTGGAATTGCAATCCGCTCCACCTCATCAATAATATGTTTTTGTTCAACCTGATCGCTCTTTAAAAAATTACGTCGCGCTGGAATGTTGTAAAATAAATTCTTAATAATAAACGATGTACCGGTTGGAGTTTGACATTCACTTTGCGAAATCATTTTCCCACCTTCCATAACAATATGCTGACCAACTAAATCTTCTTCCTGTTTTGTTTTTAATTCTACCTGCGCAATCGCTGCAATACTTGCCAGCGCTTCACCCCGAAAGCCCTTGGTAGTAAGGGTGAACAGATCATCTGCTTTATTTATTTTAGAAGTAGCGTGGCGCTCAAAACACATGCGTGCATCAAAAGGATTCATCCCTTTTCCATTATCAATGACTTGAATAAGGCTTTTCCCAGCGTCTTTTATAATGAGTTTAATATACGTTGCGCCCGCGTCAATGGCATTCTCCAGCAGCTCCTTTACCACACTTGCAGGTCGTTGTACCACCTCACCGGCAGCAATTTGATTTGCAACATGATCGGGTAAAAGTGCTATTGTGTTTATCGACATAAACCTTCAAATTTAATGAATAAGTGTCTTTAAAATTATCTTTCAATTTTTAATTTTTTGATCAAAAAAGCAGAAAAAGCCCTGTTTTCAATAGCCACTCACTAATTAACCGACAAATCTTAATAAAACAAAAATTGTTAACATATTGATAATTAATCAGTTATAAAAGGTTGCGTTCAAATTAAAAAAATAGCCAAAAAATGTTTAAAAAATTGTAGTAAGTTTAGTGTCAATATTAGAGATATTATTTTATGAGACTCACACGTATACTGGTCTTTTTCGTGGCCCTATTAACATTTTCTAACACAAGCTTATTTTCGCAAATAAGCAATATTTCATTTGCGCCCGTGTATTCGCAAGATTCTCTCCAGGGTTTTGATTTTGGCCAGGCGAGCATTATGGCCACTGGCGAGGGGCTTACCGGTGCGGATCATACCAAAGCAATACAGTTGTACAAACGGCAATTCGTAATGGATAAGTATAATTTACATCAAAATTATATCCTCAAAAGCAATGCAAATGCTCAGTCGTGGCTTGGTAAATATAGTTCAGGAACTATTAACGCAGCGCCTTGTGTCAACGAAGGTTTTGAAAGTGGTGTAATCACTGGCTGGAGCTTTGAGAACGGAATTAACTTAAACTCAACTCAGTATCCAACAACAACTTCTGGTACCACCGCGGCGAGTCAACTTTCCATAGTTTCTTTGCCGTTTTCTGACCCAATTGTTGGTATGATACCCGTTTCTCCATTTCCTGGGAATAAAGCGATTCGAATAAACGATCAAGCGACTGGCGCTGTTGTTATCAAACTCACACAAACCTTTCCGGTAACTTCAACAAATTATGTGTTTGAATTTGCCTATTGGGCAGTTATGCAAGATGCCCCAAATCACAACTGTACCTCAACCCCATACATGCAGGTAAAATTTAGGGATGATAATGGAACGCTTCAAACAACTTGCCCTAGTTTCAGTATAATTGCGCCAAGTTCTGGTGGAAGTGGTTGTGCGGGTGTAGGGCCGTTAACATGGTTAACAGTCGTTAACGGTGGCAATACGGTACAAACCACTTCAAGTTGGCAGAAGTTTTCTGTTGATATGTCAGCCATTAATATTACCAATACTGTTAACCCTAACGTCACCGTAGAAATTATTGTTGGCGATTGTTCGGCTACCGGCCACTTTGGTTATGCGTATTTTGATTCAAATTGTAATTCAATGAACCTGGCTGTTAATTCAACCACGCTTGCTATGCCATCAACCACAGTTTCGCCGCAAGTGCAATGCGGTACAACCGCTACATTGGGCGCACCGTCTGGATTCGGACCCTATGTGTGGAAAGGACCTGCCGGAAGTGGTATTACTTCGAATACCAATCAGGTAATAACCACTGCCACACCAGGAAATTATACTTTGGAAATGTCCCCAGTAGGAATTTGTAATCCGCCATTAAAAAGAATTGTTAATCTTCAGTTCGTGCCCCCAACAGTATTCAGTGCTTCTCCGTCCAACCTTTGTGCTTCCGGCAGTAATACTGCTTCCACTTTAAGCGCATCAGGCGCCTCGCAGTACACCTGGATGCCTGGCGGCTCTACTTTGTCTAGTATAATTGTCACACCGACTATAACAACCATATATACCTTAACGGCGCGAACCGGAACATGCGTCGGAACATATACACTTCAGGTAACAGTTAACCCCGACCCCATCTTTAATGTCGTCAGCAGCAGCTCAAGCCTTTGCCCTGGACAGACAGCAACACTCACAGCCTTAAGCACAGAGTCAAATACGTATGCCTGGAATCCCGGAAGTCTGACTGGCTCTATTGTTACGATTTCACAGGCCGCTGCAACTGTTTATACCACCGTAGCTACTTCCACAGCTGGCTGTACAAGTGCTGTCACAACCACAATTGGCCAAACTTCGCCTCCGGTAGTTCTTATCTTTCTGATAAGTCCAGCCGGCGCGGCAACAAGTTCGGTGTGTTCAGGCACTCCAGTGCAATTGTTAGGATTTAATGGCACCCCAGTTGCTTGGTATCCAGGGGGTAGTTCATCAAACCCCATCGTTTTTACGCCGACAGTTACGACTACTTATACTTTTGTAGGCGCCAGTGGTTCCTGCACAGGTCAAGCTGTTCAGACAATCAGCGTAGATCCCGGCCCTGGTATAACTCTAAGTGCCAATCCTGTTTCAACGTGTCCAGGTAATACAACAACTTTATCTGCAGTGGCTCCATCTGCTGTTGGAGCTTTTACATGGAATCCTGGTGCGATAAATTCATCCTCTATTGTTGTTACACCAACCATATCTGGTGGCTATTCCGTGAGCGCCACAAACTCGGCGGGTTGTGTTAACACACAAACCATTAATCCTATTTTAAGTCCTTTACCAACCATAGTTATTACTCCCTCATCCGCTTCAGTCTGTATTGGAAGTTCTACAACCCTCACAGCTTCAGGAGCACTTAACTATACCTGGATGCCAGGTGGTT
The DNA here is from genome assembly GCF_029625215.1 of Aurantibacillus circumpalustris. GTDB lineage: Bacteria > Bacteroidota > Bacteroidia > B-17B0 > Aurantibacillaceae > Aurantibacillus > Aurantibacillus circumpalustris. The sequence goes on along the minus strand of NZ_CP121197.1, from coordinate 1,227,473 downwards.
CAACTGGAGCAACAGCTGTACTCAGCCCTACAGCAAACACTATTTACACAGTTACGGGGGCAAATGCCTCTGGTTGTGTCAATCAAACAACTGTGGGTGTCACAGTAGTTCCTATCCCAATTATCAACGCTTCTGCAAGTCCAACAGCAATATGTGCTGGCAGTTGTGCTACAATCACACCAGGCGGCGCAAGCAGCTATAATATAAGCGGAGGCTCTTTTGTAGTTTGCCCTTTGGTTAATACGTTTTATACTATCACAGGGACTAGTGCAGCTGGCTGCGTTAGCAGCCCTATAACTGTTACAGTCGTTGTAAATCCTTTGCCGATAGTTAACGCTTCTTCAAATCCAACAGCTATTTGCCCTACCGGAAGCTCTACATTAACAGCTGGTGGTGGCGTTTCTTATACGTGGCAACCAGGCGGAATGAATGGCTCGCCTGTTACCGTTAGCCCTGTTTCCACAACTATTTATACAGTAACGGGCGCAAGTGCATTAGGATGTACCGCAACAGCAAATACAACAGTGGTGGTAAATTCTGTCCCTGTTGTTAGTGTAACACCTTCTTCAACAACTATCTGTAATGGAAGTTCAGTTAATTTAACCGCAAGTGGCGCTACCAATTACACTTGGCTGCCTGGTAATCTTTCAGGAAGCAGTGTTTTAGTCAGCCCAACAATCAGTACTACTTACACAGTTTTAGGTGCCAATGGTTCATGCTCTGGTCAAAATACTGTAGCGGTAACAGTTGCTCCTATTCCTGTTATCAGCGGTACGTTCTTGCCTGGAACAATTTGTGCTGGTAGCTGTGCTACTCTGTCTGCATCGGGCGGTACGTCCTATGTCACGATTGGTTTAATAAGCCCAATTGCATGTCCAGTTACTACAACCAATTACACCGTAATTGGCACAAGTGCTTCAGGTTGCACCAATAGTGCTACTGGAACCCTTTTTGTAAACCCTGCTCCTATCATTAGTGCTTCTTCAAACCCAACAACTATTTGTCCTACCGGAAGCTCTACATTAACAGCTGGTGGTGGCGTTTCTTATACATGGCAACCAGGCGGAATGAATGGCTCGCCTGTTTCCGTGAGCCCTGTTTCCACAACTTTTTATACAGTAACGGGCTCAAGTGCATTAGGATGTACCGCAACAGCAAATACTACAGTGGTGGTAAGTTCTGTTCCTGTTGTTAGTGTAACGCCTTCCTCAACAACTATCTGTAATGGAAGTTCAGTTAATTTAACCGCAAGTGGCGCTACAAGCTATACGTGGCAACCTGGTAATCTCTCAGGAAGCAGTGTTGTGGTTAGTCCAACTTCAAATACAACATACACAGTTATAGGGGCTAACGGTTCTTGTTCCGGTCAAAATACTGTGGCGGTAACGGTTGCACCAATACCAACGGTTAATGCAAGTTATACGCCAACTACAGTATGCGCTGGAAGTTGCGCAACACTTATTCCTTCTGGAGCATTAATTTATACCACCACTGGTTTAAGTGCAATTGCCTGCCCAACAATCACAAGTAGTTATACCGTTGTGGGTTCCAATGCATCTGGTTGCGTAAGTGCGCCATTTGTTGGAAGTCTTCCGGTAATTGCTGCACCAAATATTTTAGCCAGCGCAACACCAACAGGTATTTGTGCTGGAGACAGCTCTTTTGTAAGCGCAAGTGGCGGCGTATCTTATACTTGGCAGCCAGGCAATATTAATTTAGTTTCGTTTTTTGCCAAACCCTCTATTTCAACTGTATACTCCGTAACAGGCGCAAATGCTTCGGGTTGTACAAAAACAACAACACTTGGTGTTACTGTATTCCCAGCGCCATTATTAAGCGCAACTGCAACACCAATAGCTATTTGCGCTGGTGCAAATGCCACCTTAACCGGTAGTGGAGCTACTTCCTATTTTTGGTCACCTGGTGGTTTATCTGGACCTAATGTGTTTGTTAACCCTACCGTTACCACCATTTATACTTTAACAGGTAATTCTGGTGTATGCACAGGATCCACAACCGTAACAGTGATTGTAAATCCAACACCAACAGTTAGTATTAATCCGTCTGCAGCAAGTATTTGTCCTGGCGGATCTGCTACATTCACTGCAAGCGGAGCAAACACCTATGTTTGGAGCGATGGGCCGACCTCAGCAGCAAGGCTTGTTAGCCCTGGAGCTACAACAACCTATTCTGTTTTTGGAACAGGAGCTACAGGTTGTATCAGTAATGTTGCCTTTATAACAGTATCTGTAACAAATGCTCCAATACTTAATGCATCAGCAAACCCATCAAATGTTTGTGCGGGCAGTAGCTCAACATTAACAGCCAGTGGAGCCTTGTCTTACACTTGGCAACCGGGTAATTTAAGTGGAGGATTAGTTGTGGTAACACCAACTGCATCTACAGTTTACCTCGTAACTGGATCAGGATCTGGTGGATGTACTGGTACATCCACAGTACTTGTATTGGTAAGTCCTGCTTTTAATATCAATGCTTCGGCATCACCATCTTTGTTGTGTGGAACGGGTATCACAACCACTCTTTCAGCAACTGGGGCAACAAATTACACCTGGATGCCAGGATCACACATAGGATCAACTGTAGCAGTTGTTGTTGTTGGAAGTACCATTTATACAGTAACTGGCACAAGTGGAGCTTGTACCAGCCAAGCCACTGTCGCGGTGAATATCGTTCCTGCGCCCTCTGTAAGTATATCAGCTAATTCCAATTCTATTTGTGGCGGAAGTTGCGCTACGTTGACTGCAAGCGGAGCAACCAATTATACCTGGAGCATTGGTTCTTTTGGTTCAAACGCTGTTGTTTGTCCTACCACTACCACTACATATAGCGTCATTGGAAGCATAGGAAGTTGCACAAACATGAACACTATAACTATATTTGTTTCAGGCACGCCAACTTTAGCAATACAAAGTAGTGCGAATCCAATATGCGCGGGATCTACAGCGGTTCTAACAGCGTCTGGTGCTGTAAATTATTTATGGAGTACTGGCTCTACATTGTCATCAATAAGTGTAGCGCCTTCTACGTCTTCTGTTTATAGTGTAGTTGGTTCAATAGGAAGCTGCACAAGTTCGGCTATCTTTACACTGAATGTTCTTCCATCGAGTCCTATTTCTATAAGTGCTACAAGCCCATCAGTTTGTGCAGGTTTCACCGTTGGATTATTTGCAGTCGGTGGTCCATTTTCTTATACATGGCAACCAAATAATGTTATCATCAATCCATTGATAGATACACCTCTTGCATCAACCATTTACACGGTAAGTGCTAACACTGGTGGCTGTATTTCTACTGCTACAATTGGTGTTACAGTCGTACCTCTTCCTTCGGTTAATTTAACTGCCAATCCACAAACAATATGTACTGGTAATTCAACAACGTTAACTGCCTCTGGAGCTGTTACCTATAGCTGGATTCCGAGCTTGGTTGGCGGTAACACTTTCATTGATACTCCGAGTAGTACAACAATTTATACCGTTGTTGGTTTTAATGCTGCTGGATGTCCTAATTTTGCTACGATTACGGTAAATGTTGTGCCGGGACTCAACATTATAGCTGCTGCTACCAATACTGCAATTTGTACAGGAGGTTCGTCAACATTAACTGCAGCTGGTGCAAATAACTACACTTGGATGCCTGGTTCTTTAACTGGTAATATAATTGTAGTGAATCCTACAAATAATACTACATACACATTAACTGGCAGTAATGGTGGATCTTGTTTAGGAAGCACTACAATTGCCATCCAAGTAAATGCAAATCCTATTATTAATGCTACCGCCTCGCCTACTCTAATTTGTGCCGGCGGCACCGTGTCTTTAACTGCAAGCGGGGCATCAAATTATACATGGGTTCCTGGCGGTTTAATAGGTAGTAATGTTATAGACAGCCCTCTTGCTTCAACAAATTATTCGGTTTCCGGTATCGATGCGAATGGCTGCTCAGGTGTTACAACCGTTTCTGTAACTGTGAACCCAATGTCTAATATTATTTTGGCGGCGAATCCATCCAGTTTATGTTTAGGCAGCACCTCAACTTTAACAGCCAGTGGCGGTATAAGCTATACTTGGAATCCAGGTGCTCAGGTAACAAACTCTCTCGTTGTAACTCCATTAGTAACGACTATTTATACGCTGTTAGCCGACGATGGTAGTGGTTGTATAGGCTCATTTTCATTACCGGTAACAGTATTCCCGACGCCTACTATTAATATATCTCCTTCAAATTTCTCCCTTTGTGTCGGATCTTCTGTAACTCTTTCGGCTACTGGTGCAAATAATTACACTTGGTTGCCAAACGGTTCTAATTCATCGTCTATTGTAGAATCACCAATCACATCTACATCATACACCGTGATTGGAGACAATGGAGGTTTATGTTTTGGAAGTGCTATAGTAAATGTATTCGTAAATCCACTTCCTAGTGGAGTTACAGCTGTTAGTATTGGAACGATTGGCTGTGGTAGCCCTACTGCTCAATTAGTCGGTGCGTGTACAGATACAAATGTGTCTTTCGCATGGACTGGCCCTCAAAGCTTTAGTTCCAGTGTTCAGAGTCCGGTTATTACGAATGTTTGGGGTAACTTTACATTAAGTGTTACAGATAATGTTACAGGCTGTGTTGCAACAGTAACGGTAGACGTACGAACAGATAATTCTATTCCCTTAGTTACAGCAGTGGCTTCTGGAAGTATTGGTTGTGCTGTAACTACGGTTACACTTAACGCTCTGCATACTACAACAAATCCGGCTTACAGTTGGACTGGCCCATCTGGATTTACCAGTAATGTGCAAAACCCTAGCGTATCTAGTCAGGGAACATACACCATTGTTGTACTCGATATTTCAAGTACATGCAGTGGAAGCGCAATTGTAACGGTTGGCACCCACACTACCGTTTCAATAACCGCATCAATTTCTCCTTCTTCGTGCGACACGAATGGCGTTAGTAGAAACGATGGAAGTATTTCTGTGTTTGGTTTTGTTCTTGCAGACAAGTATGATTTGGTTAGTGGTACAAGCTACACCGGAACTGCCACGTATTTGACAGCTGCCAATATTCCTACAAATGGAATTATCGCATCCAATCTATCTAACCCTGCAGTAATAATACCATTTTCTATAAGGTTATTTGATAACGCTGGTTGTACAAAAGATACAACCCTATACTTAATTCCAGTAGATTGTGCGTTACGAACATTTGGTATTGCTAAGGCGGTTTCTGATCCGGAAATAAACCCAGACGGCTCTTATAACCTAACTTATACCGTTGTTGCAAAAAGTTATGATAAAAATGCTTTAACGGGAATTTCCCTTACTGAAAATTTATCAAAAACATTCCCTGCGCCAGCCACATTTACCGTAATGGCAGATTCACTTAAAACAATTGGAGGAACACCGCTTGACTTAAACATGTCTTTCAATGGTTCTTCTCAAACAAATTTATTAACGAGTAGTTCTACTAATTCATTAATCAGTAAAGACAGTACAGTTATTCAATTTAAAATTAAGGTGAAGCCAACTCTTTTCTTAACAGATTATAAAAACTCGGTTGTTGGTGAAGCAACAACAATAGAAAATGTTACGATGAGTGATTCTTCGAACACTGGATTGAATCCTAATCCTGATGGTGATAAAACTCCGTATAATAACAACATTCCAACCAGTGTAAATTTCTTCCCGAGTATGTTATTTGGTGTTACAAAAATTGGAGAAATTCATAAGTCCGACAATGACGGATTTGATATTACTTACACCATAACTGTTCACAATTTAGGAAATGATACTTTACACAATATCACCTTAAAAGACAGTTTGTTTGAAAATACAATTAAAAATCCGGCAACATACAGCATGCGTTCGGGTCCTTTTTCAACCGGTGACCTTGTTGTAAACGCTTCATACAATGGTGATACTAAAAGCCAGTTGTTAGATTCTACTAAAAGTAAAGTTCCACCAAATACAACGCGTTCGGTTTATTTTACTATTAATGTAGTTCCAGGTGTAATAACCTCTATAAGCAACAGCGCCTTCGGATCAGCCGTTGCAATTTCCAAAGAGCCTTTGAGATTAACGGATATTTCAAATGCAGGAACAAATCCTGATATTAATGCAAACGGTGTATGTAATGAAGCTAGTGATAACGTGCCTACAACATTGCTGATTCCTAACACGCATACGCTGTTTATTCCTGAAGGATTCTCTCCCGATGGTGATAACATAAATCCGTTTTTTGTGATTCAGGGATTATCAACAAGTGGTAATAATGAAATCACCATCTTTAATCGTTGGGGCAATAAAGTTTATTATAACGCCAATTATGATAATACCTGGGATGGCACTCCGAACGTATCTGGAACTTTAGGAAAAAACAAATTGCCACAAGGCACCTACTTCTATATACTGGATATGAAAGGTAGTGGTCAGAAAGCAATCACAGGATTTGTTGTATTGCAGTACTAATAATACATAAGAAAGAACTCTATGAAAAATAACATCATAAAAACAAAAACAGTTGTATTAAGTTGCATGCTTTTTATTACTGTTCAAACAGTTAAAGCTCAATACGACGCTCTGTTTACACAATATATGTTTAATGAAACGTTCATCAATCCTGCCTATGCTGGTAGTAAAGAGGCAATGAGTGCTACTCTGCTTCACAGGCAGCAATGGGTAAACTTTCCGGGTAGACCAATCACCACGTCTTTTTCGCTCCACGGCCCACTTGAAGGCAACAAAATGGGTGTTGGGTTAAGTATTTTAAATGAAAAAGTTGGTGTAATGAATAGAACGCTTCTTTATGCCAATTATGCGTACCGTATAAAATTTGATGACAAGAGTACTCTTGCAATGGGGTTGATGGGTGGGCTTGATAATCAAAATAACAGACTCAATACCTTAAAGGTAAGTAACGAAGCCAATGCTGTCGCTGATCCACAATTTGGAAACTCGCCCAATGTTGTTGCTCCAAATTTTGGTTTAGGATTGTATTACAATACAAAAACCTTGTATGTAGGGCTTTCAATTCCTCGTTTAGTCGATAATAAAGTAAAGTTTGGTCCTGATGGAAGTAGTACGGTTAAAACCACTAAAGTAAAAGCCAGTCTTTTTACATATTACCTTACTGCAGGGTATCTACATAAAATTAATGAAGAGTTTAAATTAAGAGGTAACATCATGATGAAAGCCGTGGTGAATGCGCCGCTGCAGTTTGATATCGGCGCAAATTTATTGGTAAAGGATTTTATATGGGCTGGATTAAATTTCAGAACAGGATCTGCCCTTTCCTTAATACTCGGTTGTCAGGTTAACAAACAGTTTCTTGTTTGTTATTCATATGATTATGGTGTGAATAAGATTCAAAAGTATTCTCAGGGTTCGCATGAAATTGTTCTTAATTATTTATTTTCTTTCACAGGAAGACAAATTACTACACCGCGTTATTTCTAATTTTTTGAATAAACAACTTATGGCATATTATAAAATACAATTAGCATTTTTATTAGTTAGTATTTCTTTCTCTTTAAATTCTCAAACATCTGATTCAACAGCTATTATTTCTACTGATACTCCTGTTGTGATACCAGTTGAAACTCCAGCAGTAACTACTGAATTAGCTCCGGCTGCAACAACCGTAACCGACGCAGTAACTCCTGTTGAAGAAACTAGCTCAATTACTACCGAGCCGGTTGTTACAGAAGCACCAATTGGATCTTTAGTGGATACAACAATTGTGGTTGCAGAACCAACACCAGACAAAAAAACTAGCGCGGCTCCAAATGCTAAAGCGATAGCAATTGCTAAGAAAAAAGGAAATCTCTATTACAACACACAGTCTTATTCAGAGGCCATCCCCTACTACGAAAAAATCATGAGAAGTGATACAACTGATAAGATAATATTATCAAATCTTGGTAACGCATACCGCTTAACAAATAATACCGAAGGCCAGCTACTCTGTTATGGAGCTCTAGTAAGACAGGGTGTCGCGGAACCCATTCAAGAACTTTATTATGGCCAAGCACTAGTAGAAGCAGGGAAAAGCGAAGAGGCTAAACCCTATTTTGAAAAGTATGCAGCGGATAGTAGAGGGTTAAATCTTGCTTCCTCTTATGCCAAAATGAAAACATATTCTCGAAATGCTGACGCTTACAGTGTAACTCCGGTTTCATACAACTCACCTCAGAACGATATGTGTGCCGTTATGTTTCATGACGCTGTTGTTTTTGCCTCAACACGCACAAAAACCAGTTGGATTACAAAACAACAAGGCTGGACACAGGGAGGTTATATGAATCTTTACTCTACAGAAAAGGATGAGAATGGCGCAGACATGACCCCAACTGTTTTTATGGGTGATCTTGATTCAAAATATAACGACGGTCCAATTTGTTTCACACGGGACTTTAATCTTGTTTATTTTACAAGAAATAATGCCAGCAAAGCAGAAATGGCAAAAGATAAAACTTACAAACTAAAAATTCTTGAGGCGAGCATGGATGAAAATGGCTTTAACATGGTTAAAGCTTTGCCATTTAATAACAACGATTATAATTACGCGCATCCAAGCATTTCTGCAGATGGATTTGTTCTTTATTTTTCTTCCGACATGGAAGGAGGAAAAGGTGGAATGGATATTTATATGAGTAAAAAAGACTCTTCGGGTTCATGGGGCGCCCCTATTAATTTAGGCGACAAAATAAACACAGCTGGCAACGAAGTGTTTCCTTTTGTGTCATCGAATGGCGTGTTATACTTCTCATCAAATGGGTTAGATGGATTAGGAGGATTAGATATTTATGAAACACAACTGTCTTTAGATATGCCCACTCGTGTATATAATATGGGTGAGCCTGTTAATAGTAAGAATGATGACTTTAGCATTTTTTTAATGGAAGATAACAAGTATGGATTTATTAGTTCGAATCGCAAAGCCGGCGGAATGGATGATGATATTTACCAGTTACAAATCATGCGCGAAATAAAACGAGGCAAAGAGGTTAAAATTATTACTAAAGATAAATTGTCAGGAGAATTTATTGCAAACGCAAAGGTTGTTATTAATGGCGACACTGTTTTAACCGATGACAAGGGAGAATACAATACAATAGCAGAAGAAGATACTGATTATAAATTGGCCGCCTTAAAAGACGATTATTTTAAAGTTGAAGATGAAATGTCTAGTAAATCCTCTTTAGATGAAAGTTTTACTAAGGAATTACTTTTAGAAAAGGATCCAAAATTATTTTTGCGTGCAGTTATTACCGACGGCAAAACACAAGCCTTGTTGGAAGGGGTTACTTTAAAAGTAACTGATATTGCTACGAATACTGAAATTGATAATTATACAACAACTGCCGAAGGAGATTATTTTAAATTTTTACTTTCAAACCGTATTGGCGACAAGCTCACTTATTTGATTAGAATTGAGAAGCCAGGCTACCTGCAAAGAACAGTAATTTTTACACATACTATCGAAAAGTCGGGAGAGATTAACATGAATGAATCTCTCAATTTATCTTTAGGAAAAGTGGAAGTGGGTATGGACCTTGCTAAAATGATTGACATGAAACCAATTTATTTCGATTTGGCTAAGTCTACCATCCGTAAAGATGCAGCCATAGAGTTAGATAAAATTGTACAAGTAATGAACGAATATCCGAACATGTTTATTGAATTAGGTTCCCATACAGATTGCCGTTCGAGTGCCGCTTCTAATATGAAGCTGTCAACAGACCGTGCAATGGCAAGTGTAACTTACATTGTAAATAAGGGTATTGATAAATCTAGAATCGTTGGTAAAGGATACGGTGAATCAAAACTTTTAAATAACTGCAGTTGCGAAGGTAAGACTGAATCAACATGTTCTGAAGAAGAGCATGCTGTTAATAGAAGAACGGAGTTTATCATCACTAAACTCGACTAAAAATACGGGCTGTTAGCACTACGTAAAATCAAATAATTCATTTACCCATGAATAAAATAATACCCATTATTTTAAGCGTATTTTATTATTCTTTAAGTTGTCAAAATTTAGCGTCAAGTTTAACGGCGTGTTATGCCTTAGATGGAAACGCACTAGAGCCTATAAATAATCTAAATGGCACTTTAGGTTCTGCTGTTACTCCGACAGTAAATAGATTTAGTGTAACTAATTCAGCATATTTCTTTAATGGCACTTCCAACAGTTATATTGAACTACCTGACAATCCATTATTAAAGCCGTCAAATGCAATTTCATTTTCTGTGTGGCTTAAACCAAACTCGAATAGTGGCAGACATATTATTTATACAAAAAACAATCAAAGTTTTAATTTCGAAGCGTATCAATTATGTATTCTTCTCGGAAGTCCAGTATTTAGATTAAATAAGGCAAATAACTCAAATAATGACATTGCTGTATCATCCACAACTATAACACCTGGTACCTGGTATCATGTTGCAGGAAGTATCGACAACAGCGCTGTTAAACTATACATAAATGGCGTTTTAGAGGGTTCGGTTACAAGCACCTTTTCTGGATTTGATTATGAAGTAGGTAAAAAAGTATATCTAGGTGATTCGCACGAAACATTTTCTTATCCCTATTTAGGAACAATGGATAATTTGCGTTTCTACAACCGAACATTAACCGCAACTGAAGTAAACCTCTTGTATACTTCCGACCCAACTTGTGTCACACCACCAACTCCTCCAGCGCTAGCGTCTTTTACGTGTGCCGACACCGTTTGTGTCAATCAACTTTTTACACAACAAAACACGTCTACAGGACCTATTAATTCATATTATTGGAGCGCTTGCAATACAACATTAAGCCCAACTACTCTAACAACAAATTTTAGTAGTTCATCTTTAAGTAATCCTGTATTCATGTCTATTAACAAAGACGGATCAGATTATTATATGTTTGTATCCAATAATAACCCAGGTTCCCTTAGTCGAATTTATTATGGCACAAGTTTAAACAATACACCAACAGTAACAGCTTTAGGTACACTTGGTGGTAATTTGCCCATTAATGGAGAAGGAATTTGGGTTGAGAAAGAAGGTGCAAATTGGTACGGCTTGGTTATTGGCGGCACGTCGGGGGTAGATCGAATTTCGAGGCTAAACTTCGGAAACAGTCTTTCAAATACACCAACAGCAACTAATATGGGTAATATTGGCGGACTAAGTTATCCTCACAGACTTCAAATTATAAGAGCCGGCGGCAACGTATATGCATATACAGTTAATAGATCAGGCAATACACTTACACGATTTGATTTCGGAAACAGTATGGCCAATACTCCAACAGGTGCGAATCTTGGAAATATTGGCAATATGAACGCACCAAGCGATTTTTCAATAATTAATTATAACGGTAATTGGCATGCTTTTGTTTGTAATGATGGTAATGCTACAATCACTAGACTAGATTTTGGATCAAGTTTATTAAACATCCCATCAGGCTCAATTGTTAGTGTTAGTGGCGGCTCATTGGGGGGGCCTAGGGCTATTGCCGTTTGGGTAGAGTGCAATGGCATTAAAGGGCTTGTGCACAATCGATTTACGAACGTAGAATTTGAGATGAGTTTTCTAGCAGGGCCAACTGGACCTATTAACTTAACTTCTTTGGGGAATAATGCCAGTTTTAGCTTTCCTCATGGCTTAGAGCGCTATAGAGAAGGGGACGTTCTTAATAATTTCATCCTGAATATAAACTCTAATTCTATTTCGCGTATTAGTTCGTTGACGTGTAACTCTGTACCCTCTTCGACTTTACAAAACCCTGCAGCCATTAGTTTTACCGCACCCGGCACCTATACTTTAAATTTAGTTTGTAACGAAGGGCAGTATAATCAATCTTCTTTTTGCAAAGTAATATATGTTAGCCCGCCACCGAGTATTGTTGCCGTTAGTTCTCAAACTGCAATTTGTGCCGGCTCTTCAGCAAGCCTTAATTCCTCCGGAGCACAATCATATACTTGGCAACCGGGTAATTTATTTGGACCAACTATATTGGTTACGCCTTCAATTTCTACAATATATACCGTTACGGCTAATAGCTCAGTTGGATGTACAGGTTCTTCAACAATTAACATTCAAGTAAATGCTCTTCCTACACTAAGTGTAATTGCAACACCAAGTAATATTTGTTTAGGTACTCAGGCAGTTATTTCAGCTACTGGAGCCGCAAATTATTTATGGCAACCTGGCAACCTAACTGGCCCAAGTGTTACAGTTTCTCCTTCATCCTCAACAACATATTCAATCACAGGTTTAACCTCTTCAGGTTGTTCAAATTCCCTTACAGCACTTGTTATCATAAGTTCTAATCCAGTAATAAATGTTCTGGCAAATCCCAGCGTTGTTTGTGACAATAATTCAAGCACATTGACTGCAGTTGGTGCAGTTAATTACACCTGGTTTCCAGGAAATCTCAGTGGGCAAACAATTACCGTTTCTCCAAATTCCTTAACGGTATATACTGTATCTGGCTCGAGCGGTACCTGTACTGCCATAGGTCATGTTACGGTTGATATAGGCACAATAGTAAACATTGTTTCTTCGGGCAGTCTGTGTGGTAACTCTCCTGTTGCCTTATATACCTCATCAACAAATACCTTTACTAGTTTTAACTGGACCGGCCCTGGAATTATTGGACAATCGACAACACCAACAATTACGGTGAATGCCGCTGGTTTATATTCAGTAGCAGTTTCCAACTCTCTAACGGGTTGTTCGGGAACCGCAACTTTTCAAATAATAGGAGGCATTAATCCAATTATTCTTAATATAGTACCTTCATCTACAACTACCTGTTTTCCTGGTCCACCGGTAAATTTACTCGTCAGCGCTTCTGCAAATTTCACTTGGTTTCCAACTGCTGAAGTCACTCCGAACACTGGACCATTGGTTTCAGTTACTCCAAGTGTTACTTCGAGTTACAGTGTTTATGGCTCGCTAGGATCTTGCACCGGCAGCGCTGTTATTACAATATCTGTGAATGCAACACCAACTATGATAACTGCAAGCAATACCTTAAACGTATGTGAAGGTGGTTCTGTTTCACTGTTTGCAAGCGGAGCGACTGATTATGTTTGGTTACCTGATAATCTTTCAGGACCAACAATAACCGTAACGCCTCTCGTTACAACTGTATATACTGTAACTGGCGCAAATGGAAATTGTGTGTCAACAAAATTTTTACCGATTAATGTTTTACCATTGCCTGTAATTATTACTTCGGCTTCTAACAATTCTATTTGTATTGGCGGGTCTTCAACATTAACCGCATCAGGCGCTTCAACTGTGTTTTGGTTGGTTAGTGACCTGCCAGCAATTTCTTATTCTACCATTGTAAGCCCTTCGGTAAACACAACTTATAGTGTAGTCGGAACAAGTTCTGTCGGATGTACAAAAACAGCCACAATAACCATCAACGTCATTAATGCTTTACCTATTTCAATTAATAGTAGTCCGCCTCAAGCAATAATTTGCGCCGGTGAAAGTGTCACTTTAACCGCAATTGGTCCGTCAACCTTTACGTGGATGCCGGGAAATCAGCACTCTTCAACGATCGTGTTTACCCCAAGTGCTTCGCTCATATACAGCGTTGTTGGAGAAAATTCACTATGTACTAGCTCAGCAAGTGTTTTTGTGATTGTTGCTAATTGTTTAAATACTCCTTTTGGGGTAACGAACAATATTAATGATCCTGAAGAAATGAATGGAGGAATATTTAGGCTTCGTTTTACTATTACTGCTGTTAATAATTCTAATACAGAATTGAGAACGGTTAGTTTAGAAAATAATCTGGCGAAAACCTTTCAGTATCCTATAACATATACTATAGAAAGCAGTCCTAGAATAAATTCAACGCATAGTGCGCTAAGAGAAAATCCGGCATTTGATGGACGAGCAAATATAAATTTAACCATTCCTTCAACAAGCACTTTGCTGGCGAATAAAAGAGACACTTTAACGTTTACTGTAATGCTTAACCCAAATGGCTTTGCGGGCACACTCAAAAATTCTACAATTGGTTTTGGAACTGACATAAACAATATTGTATTAAGCGACAGTTCGAATAATGGATTTATCTGGGATCCAGACCAAGATGGAGATCCAACGAATAACAATGAGATTAGTTTAATTACATTGCATCTGATTGATTTGTTTATCCCAGATGGATTCTCTCCTGACGGCGATGGAATAAACGACTTTTTTATAATAAGCGGATTAAATGCGCGGCCAATTAAATTATCTGTTTTTAACCGTTGGGGGAACAAGGTATATGAGAAAGATAATTATGATAATTCGTGGGACGGCAGCATAAACACAGGCGGCATAAGTTTTGGCAACGGTAAAGTTCCAGAAGCAACCTATTATTATATTCTTCAATTTTTAGACGGAAAAAAAGAAATAAAAAACGGATTCATCGTTGTTAGGCGATAAATAAAAATCCTGGGCATTTTTTCAGTAGAATTTGTCTGATTTCCGGAGGCAGTGGGTTTTTCACAGGACTTGTTTACAACCTTTAATTTTATTTCCTGCAATTTGATAAACTTTCATTTTCAATTAATATCGTAACTTTACAAACTTCTTAAATGAAATTGTTTTTAGTTATACTGCGGCCTGTATGGAAAACCTGGTTTCTTCTTTGGTTCGTTGTGCCTTTTATTTTAATGTTCCCTTTGTTTTACTTTGGTTTGGTTACCAAAAGATTTGACTTTGTATTTAAACTAAAACGACTATGGGCAAGAATAATTTCTATCGGAGCGTTTATTTATCCGGTTATTAAGTATTCTTCCAAAAAATATAAATTACCAAAACCTTGTGTGGTTGTTTGTAATCATACGTCGTATCTGGATATTATTTTTATTCCGTTTTATACAGATCATACGGCGGTTTTTATGGGAAAATCAGAACTTTTACAAATCCCTTTATTCAAATATTTTTTTGTTTACTTAGATATTCCAGTTAATAGGCAGAGCATTAAAGATTCTCACAAAGCCTTTTCTGTTGCTGGAGAAAAAATAGATGAAGGTCTCAGTCAGATCATATATCCTGAAGGCACAATAAGTGAGCATGGAAAATTAAGACCATTTAAGAACGGAGCTTTTAAACTTGCTATTGAAAAACAAGTAACTATTGTACCAGTAGTAAATGTAAATAATTGGAAATTTTTACAAAATGGGGGCTTCTTAACAAGCAACGGCAGACCAGGTATACCAAAAATTGTGGTGGGAGACCCTATTTATACAACGGGTATGACAGAAGCAGATATACCTCAACTTAAGGAGAAAGTTACTACCTTTATTCATTCAGAATTAGAAAAAGAGAATGGCAAATAAAATAGATATTAAAACTGTAGATGAAATTGCTCACCTTGCTCGCTTAGAGTTTGATGAAACATCTAAACCTGAAATATTAAATGATATAAACCGGATGTTAAGTTTCGTGGATAAACTGAACGAACTTGATACAACTAATGTTGAGCCTTTGATCTATATGACCAACGAAAGAAATGTATTACGTGTTGATACGCCTGAAACAACGCTAACTCAAAAAGAAGCACTTAAAAACGCACCAAAAAAAGACAGTGATTATTTCAAAGCGCCAAAAGTAATTGAGCAAAACAGGTAAGCAATTAATAAAAACTGACATTAGTTTTAACCTTCAACTTCTGATTTAGAAGCCTTTCCGAATTTACTTCTCAAAAGTTGTATGATTTGTTTTCTGAAGATAAACATAATCATCAAGTAAGGCACAGCCATTAGATACAGGATTCCAGAATTAAGACTTCTAGCCATCGAATTAGGGTTATTCTTTAAAGAACTCTCCGCTGCCGATTTACACATAGCACATTGCGCTGAAAACTCTTCCTGAAAAATTGCCAGAAAAAGAAGTGTAAGAAATAATGGTAGATATTTTTTATTAGCCCGCACGATGTATTTATGCCACAAAGTTACAAAATTTAATGGGTTAATCCATTATTTATCAAGCGCCATTAAACCGTAAGGGTGTAAAAAAACCCAGTAAAACTGGGTCTTTTTATGATTTTTGTTATTTATTCGCCTTTAAATTCGGCTTTGCGTTTTCCTAAAAAAGCACTGACACCCTCTTTAAAATCTTTGGTGCCAAACGCTTTTCCAAATTCTTCAATTTCCACTTCGTAACCATTAAGGTTATTATTATAACCAGCATTAATTACTTTAATTGCTGTTTTAATTGCAGTAGGACTTTTAGTTGCAATTTTGTTTGTTATCTCAAAGCATTTATTTAATAATTCCTCTTGTGTGGTCACATAATTGGCAAGTCCCCATTTGTAAGCGTCTTGGGCATTAATCATGTCTGCTGTTACAATCATTTCAAACGCTTTTCCTTTTCCTAACAATTGCGCTAAACGCTGTGTGCCTCCGTAGCCTGGGATTAAACCTAGACTTACTTCTGGAAGACCCATCTTAGCATTTTCACTCACAACTCTTATATGACAAGCCATTGCAAGCTCAAGACCACCACCTAATGCAAATCCGTTTACAGCAGCGATAATAGGCTTACTAAAATTTTCAATAAAATTAAAAATCTTAAAATGTCCGATTGAGCTTAATTGTTTTCCTTCAGTAACAGAAAAATTCGCAAACTCAGCAATATCAGCTCCCGCAACAAAAGCCTTTTGTCCAGAACCAGTAAGAATTATGGCACGGATATCATCTTGGTTTTCAGCTTCTACTAATGTTTCATGAAGCTCTTCAATTGTTTGTTTGTTAAGTGCGTTTAATTTGTCTGGTCGGTTTATTGTAATAACCAATACACTATTTTTAATTTCACATACTATGTACTCGCTAGTTGCCACCATATTTGTTTTTTTTAAACTGGACAAATATAAAGTAATTGAGCTTAAAAAACAGGATACTTATTCACAGGTAGTGGAAAAGTTTTTATGGCAAAATTGTGAGTATTGGTGGCCAAAATAATGACAAGTGTTAGACAATCAACTAAGTTTTTATATATTAAAAAGTTACCGAATTTAAGCGGTCAGAAAGAAACTTTGCCATACTAAAACAAGACTGCAAAAGATAACCACCTGTAGGTGCATCATAATCAAGCATTTCGCCTATCGCATAACATTCTGGTAATTTTTTAAGCTGAAAATTACTGTCAATCTCCTTTAAGTCAATTCCTCCAATTGTAGAGATAGCATCTTCAATTGGACCGGTTTCAGTAATTAGGAGTTTAAATTCTTTTACTTTTTTTGAAAGAATTATATTATTTAAAAAATCTTCTTTAGAAAGATAACTTTTTAAAAGTTGCACATGAATATTACTGAGATTTAAATGTTTCTTAAGATGTTCTGTAATGTTTGTTTCTGAAGGTTTCGAATTTAATTTTTCCTGAATTTTTTCTAATGAAAGGTTTGGTTTAAAATCCAGAACTATTTCTGCTATCTTTTTTTCTTCTAGTTGTATTCTAATCTCAGGGCTTAAGGGATATATGCCACTTCCTTCAATGCCTGTTTTTGTGAGAACAATTTCACCCAAATGTATTTTACCGCCACAAGTAATGCTTATGTTTTTTAAAACTTTACCTTCTATTTTTGATACGATTGCATCAGGCCAGTTTATTTTGAAAGAACAATTGCTTGCCTTGAAAGGATTTATTTGAATTCCCTTTTCTTTTATTAATGCGGTCCATATTCCATCGCTTCCTGTAACAGGCCAGCTGGCGCCACCTAAACAAAAAATAATAATATCACTTTTTATTTCTTTTAATACAGAACCACTTTCAAAGTATAAGATGTTTTCGTGTGAAAATTTTTTTAAAGTATGTTTAGTGAAAATTTCAACTTTATTTTTCTTAATCTTATTTAAAAAAGTATTGAGAACTTCGATTGGTTTGATACCTCTTGATGGAAAAACTCTCCCACTCGATCCAACAAACGTAGTAATACCCAGTTCGTTTAACCATAAAATAAAATCCTTATTAGAAAAATGTAAAAACGAATTTTCAAAAAATGAAGCCGGTGTATAACGTGTAATAAAGTTTTTCTGATTTTCAGAATGCGTAAGATTTAAACCTCCTTCGCCTGCAACTAAAAATTTTCGCCCTAAGGCTCCGTTTTTTTCATAAATAGAAACATCGAATTTGGCCGTATTTAATTCGCAAGCCAGCATCAGCGCACAGGCACCTCCGCCAACTATAGTCACTTTTTTTTTCAACTAGTAGTTTTGTGCTTTTTCTATAAATGAGTCAATACGTTTAAACATCTGACTAAAAAATTGGTAGCGTTGTTTTTCGCTAACACCACTTATTAAAGTACTCTTTTTTTCAAGGTTCCGCATCCAGTGTTCTGTTTCATCACAAAATTCCGGATTATTAGTTGTGAGGGAGTTTATAGTGTTAAAAGAAATGTAAGAAAATCTCGCATCCCCCATAATAATGTAAATACAATTTGTGCCTAATACAACCTCGCTATTATAGAGACTATAAGTTTCTTCTTTATCACTTATATTTTTTCTACCACTTTCTGCGTTTCTATGAACCATTTCGATCATTTTACGGTATTCAGCAAAAAGTTCAAGTGCTATTTCTTTTGTTAGAATTCCACTGTCAAGATAAAATCGTATTTGTCGTAAGCCTGTGTATACTGTTTCATCTGTCCATACCTCCGTACTTGGAACGGTAAGGTATTCCTGATAAGAATTATGCGCTAAATTAACCAGGTGTTCAGGAACGATACCATATTCAAATTTGATTTGTTGGTAATCTGGAATATTTAACACGCTTCTTTGCCAGTAAAACAATTTAAAATCAGTAAGCTTTTTTGTGTAAAATGAATAGAAAATAGGAATTTCTTCTGCTACATAATAAATTCTTTTATTTTCAAATTTATTAATGGTTTTTAAATGACTGATAAGGCGAACAAGGTAACCTTCAAAATTTTCAGCGCTATCAGTTAACTTTGTGTATGAAAATGTAACTTTATCTCCCCTAGTACTAAAAACTTCGTCAACACTAATTTCGTATTTCTTGGCAATTTTAAAGATCTCGTCGATTGTTAATTCTGTTTCACCTCTTATTCTGCGATAAGCACTGTCGGTACTAACCTTAAGCACATCTGCCATTTCTTCGGCGAGTCCCATTCCTGGCGGTAAGACTTGTTTAAAATGGCTTATAAACTGACTTTGAATATTGTTGTCTGATTTAACGGATTTTAAAGTCTTTTTAGCTGCCATACTAATTTTGCAATTGAATATAAAGATATTAATTATTAAGAATAAAGCAAATTAAGCTTAAAAGAGAAAATAAAAGGCGCTTTTGTAACAGCACTTTCAGGCCATTAAAAGATATTCTATAGCATACTTATTTTGTTTAAAGCGCTTAAAGCTTTAATTTTATAGCTTACATTAAGCTTATGCAACACATTAAAAATTATATCAACGGTCAGTTAATTGAGCCAGTTTCAAAAACATATCTTGATAACTACAATCCTTCTAATGGAAAAGTATACTCTTACATTCCTGATAGTGATGGAAAAGATGTTGATTTAGCTTATGCTGCTGCAAACGCGGCTTTTAAGGAATGGAGCACAACACCAAAAGACAAGCGTTCTTATTATCTTTTGAAGATCGCCTCACTTATTCAAAAAAATCTCGATAAACTTGCGCTTGCAGAAAGCATTGATAACGGAAAACCTGTTAAACTTGCAAAAAGCATAGATATTCCTAGGGCTGCAGCTAATTTCCATTTTTATGGAACAGGCATATTACATTATTCTTCTCATGCACATGATATGGAAGGAAGTGCCATTAATTATACTTTGCGTCAGCCAGTAGGTGTTGCAGGTTGCATTTCACCTTGGAATTTACCATTGTATTTATTTAGTTGGAAAATTGCTCCGGCTCTTGCCGCGGGTTGTACAGTAGTTGCCAAACCTTCTGAAATAACACCCATGACTGCTTATCTTTTATCTGAGATTTGCATTGAAGCAGGTTTACCAGCGGGTGTCTTAAACATAGTGCATGGACTCGGTGGTAAAGTTGGAAACGCGATTGTAAGTCATAAAGACATTCCACTTATATCTTTTACTGGCGGCACAGTAACTGGTAAGCATATTGCTTCCATTGCAGCACCAATGTTTAAAAAAATGTCATTGGAATTAGGTGGTAAAAATCCTAATATCATTTTTGCAGATTGTGATTATGATAAAATGTTAACCACAACTATTAATTCTTCTTTTTCAAATCAAGGTCAAATTTGCCTTTGCGGATCTCGTATTTTTGTGGAACGTAGTATTTATGAAAAATTTAAAAAGGATTTTGTTGCAAAAACTAAAACCTTAATTGTTGGAGATCCTCAAAATGATAAAACAAGAATAGGTGCCATTGTTTCTAAATCACATCAAGAAAAAATATTGAGTTATATTGAATTGGCGAAAACGGAAGGAGGAACAATTCTTTGCGGCGGCAAAAAACATTCTGCACCTGGAGAACTTTCTGAAGGGTATTATTTGGAACCAACTATTATTGAAGGTTTGAAATATGATTGTCGCACAAATCAAGAAGAAATTTTTGGGCCTGTTGTTACCATCACTCCCTTTGATACTGAAGAAGAAGCTTTAATGATGGCCAATTCGACTATTTACGGTTTAGCAAGTATTGTTTGGACAGAAAATTTAACTCGCGCGCACCGCATGGCAAATGCTATTCATGCGGGCATTGTATGGATTAATTGTTGGTTACTTCGTGATTTACGCACACCCTTTGGTGGTGTTAAAGCTAGTGGCGTAGGAAGAGAAGGGGGGTTTGAGGCGCTTGATTTTTTTACTGAACCAAAAAACGTTTGTATTAAATTATAGAAAACCACTTTCTGAAATTTTTAATAAATTTATTACTCTTTCCGTTTGTTATAATATGAACGGGCGCTGAGCAGTTGACAAATTACTACGAAATACTGGGATTAAATTCAAATGCTGGAATTTTAGAAATAAAGTCCGCTTTTAGGCAACTCGCTAAAATTTATCATCCGGACAAAAATCCAAATGGTATCGAATATTTCAGCAAGATTTTAAAAGCTTACGAAACCTTATCCAACCCTACTCTAAAGGCGACCTATGACTACAAACTCCATTATAGTCAAGCGCAAACACAGTCCGAACAGAAAGTAAAGACTACCAAAAACTGGAAGTTCAATGAGCGCGAGCTTAAACGACGCCAATATTACAACGACCATATAAAAAAGTACGCTAAACAAACAGCTAATTATATGGCAGAAGCAGAGAATAAAAAAAATTATAACGAATTCAAATATATACTATTTGCTACACCACTCGCTGTTTTACTCTTTCTTCTTATCATGCACCTTGCAACACGCGATCATGAAGAAGCAATACAGACAAGTAAAGAGCATAGTCTTATAGAAACGGTTAATAGTACTGTTGAGGTGAAAGAAGTTTCTGATCTTAAACTCGGTGACGAGCCCTATACCAACGTTTTCGGTCTTCCAAAATACGATACACTAGATAATAAAACCCTTGTTGTAAAAAACCTGAGCGGAGTAGAAACAATTGTTTGTTTGTTTTATAAAAATGATTTTATCAGAAGTTTTTATCTGAAAGAAAACATTTCCGCCACAGTAACGCAACTACCAAAAAAGCCACTTTTTATATACTATTGCTCGGGGTCTAATTTCGATTATTCTAAATACCTCACACCTTCTGAAGTGAATGGCGCCTTTACAAAAAACTTAAAGTTTTACAAAAGCGTTAAAGAAAATAAACTAAATTCACTCAATGAATTAACCTTACTGCAAGGAGTTAACGAAGGCTTTGAACAAATTGATGAAAGAACATTTTTTAAAAAGGATTAAGAATGATACAAAAAATAGAACACATTGGCATTGCGGTTAAAAATATTAATGACAGCAATACACTCTTTAAAAAACTATTCGGAAAAGAACATTATAAAATAGAAGCTGTAGAAAGTGAAGGCGTAAGCACCTCTTTTTTTATGCTTGGGGAGACTAAAATAGAGTTAGTTGCGGCCACAAACGAAACGAGTAGCATAGCAAAATTTATCGAAAAAAAAGGCGAAGGCATTCACCATATTGCTTACGCTGTAGATAATATTGAATTGGAAATGGAGCGCTTAAAAAAAGAAGGTTTTGAATTAATTAATCAACAGCCTAAAGATGGTGCTGATAATAAACGGATTTGTTTTTTACATCCAAAATCAACTAATGGTGTTTTAGTGGAACTTTGTGAAGAGAAGAAATAATTTTTAACGTTTATTTATAGATTTTATTGAAATTAGCGCCTCAAAATTATGAGTGATATAAAAATTAACATACAAAATCCAGATAATTCGATAACAACACTGGATGCTCCAACGGATATGGGTTTGAGTTTGATGGAATTTTTAAAAGGTAATGAATATGACATCCTCGCAACCTGTGGTGGAATGGCACTTTGTGCAACTTGTCATGTAGAAGTTGTTTCAGGATTTGATTTACTTTCAGAAATTAGTAACGATGAATGGGCAATGTTGGATACACTTCCTAATATTACTCCTACTTCACGCCTCTCCTGTCAGTTAAGATTAAACGATGCTTTGAACAATGTTACAGTGAAAATTAAAGGCGACGGTGTTTAACTATTAAAAATCTTTATAGCTATTCCACACGCTGCTACTAAAGTTTTTTGCAAATGCGAAAGTGAAGTAGACTGTGACCCCAAAATTAAAAATTAAAAGGTGAAAAAAAGCTGCCGCACGGTAACCACTCCAATATTCAGCTTTGTGATCGAGTGTGATTAACCGTGTTGGTAATGAAACTGCAATAATCATTGTTACTAGAAATATTGTAGTTACCAAAAACTCAAAGTTTCTCAGTGGTAAGAATTGGAATTTTCTTTTTGCTTTAATAGGTTTTCCCCAACGGTGCAACAAATAATAATTATCATAATTCGTTTTTACGAATAGAGTTGATTCCATAGGATTGGTGGCCTTTTCGAACGCGCCATATGGAGCTAGGATTTTATAACCCTTAATTTCTTTACTAAAAGTATGGTTGAGATTCTGAATTTTAAATTCAATCTCGTCAGGTATTTCGGGTTTATATAAGTTATGGTCAAGAAATTTTAATCTATATAGTATTGCGACTTTTTTTATTTCGCTAGCTGTAAATATTTCTGAGTAATTTACATCCTCTTCATCAATTACATCGTAGGTGTTACTATAAAGCGATAAATTGTCTAAAATTTTTTTATTACTGAGAAGATCCTGCCTTAATATTTTTTTTGCTTCTTCAATAGCTTGGTCCTCTTGACTACGCATTTTGCTACGTATGCGTGATAATTCGTATTTTAAATTTACGTCGCCAAACATGAAACAGTATTAATTTCGTTAACTTAAAAACATCATTGCTTGCGCGATGACGGAGCGGGATTTGTGTTTTACCTTTTTGATAATATTATTTGTTTTCTTAAAGTTCACTTCGTTATATACCCAATCAATTGCATGTAAATAAAATTTTTTGCTGTGCTTTCTTTGAAAGTCATATTCTCTGTCTGTTCTTTTTTGCCAATCACCTAGCGAATTTAAAGTAGAAGACACTTCATTATACAGAGGTGTTCCGGTAATTGGATAAGCAACAGTAATGGTATAAAAAGTAGGATCAGATAGTTGCAAATGATTAATAGTTTCTTTTATGTCTGATCGGTTTTCACCAGGATAGCCTAACATGATAAATGTGCCAGCTTGAATACCGGCTTTTTTCGTTTTAATAATCATTTCGCGCACCATTGTCACTTCTACTCGTCTATCCATGGCGTCTATAATTTTTTGAGAGCCACTTTCCGCCCCAATCCACACCCTAAAACAACCTGTTTCTTTTAATATTTGAATAACCTCGTCGTTCATTCTATCTGCCCGCGTTATGATTTCATAGGGAATAACAATTTTCCGGCTTAAAAGTTCAGTTTTAAATTCTTTCAACCATTTATGATTAATTGTAAAAACATCATCTACAAACCAAATTTGATCAGGATTATAATTGATTTTTAAATACTCCAGCTCATCTACCACTAATTTCGGACTACGGCGGCGATAAGTGCCGCCATACACTGCCCTACTGCACCATTTACAGGTGTATGGACACCCACGCATAGTACTTACAGAATACATACTATACCCATGATGTTTCTTCCATGCATTGCCATACAAATTTAAGTCGATGTTTTTTCTCGCCGGCATTGGCAATACATTAATGTCTTTAATTAATGAACGTTCTTGGGTAAAAACTACTTCTTTTTTCACCAAAAATGCTGTTCCTGAAACTTCGTTTGAAAGATGTCCAGTCTTTAAGAATTGGTCGCACAGTTCAAAAAAAGTCTCTTCTCCTTCACCAACAACAAGCATATCGGCTCCAGTGTTTAAGTAGTTCTCGGCATTGTAACGAATTTCTGGTCCCCCTAATATAATTTTGCATGATTTTAATTCGGCGCTTTTTTTTATATACTCCACCATTTTTAAAACCATTATTTTGGTCATTAAATTGGTATAGATCCCAATCAGTTTTGGTTTTTTCTCTTCCAGATAAATTTTAAATTTCTCAAAATTTGAAAAAGTAGAGTCGAATACCTCGTGGTTAATTCTTTTACTTTCTAAAAAAGCCGAAATATAAAGGATACCCAGTGGAACATAGGGTTTCATGATTTTCTGCTCCTTCAAATCATCTTCCAAAAAATATCCATGTGTTAGAACTATCATACCTTTTTATTTTTATTAAACTGCGTGAATGCATTTGAAAACGCCAAAATCCAGATAACGTATTCAACAATGTTAGTAATGAAACTACCTGTGAATTGATAAATAAAAACAAAGATAAACAATGCTAATCTATAATAGTTTGAGAAAACGTGAGTTTTAAAAAACAACCACATTTCCAAAACTAGCCTTAAGAAAACGCCAAGTAAACCGAAGATAGCGAGCGTTTCACCCATAGCGTTAGGAATATCATACCTTGGAAAAACACCCCAATAGTTGTAGTATTTATGAACCACTTCAGCAGCCATTATTTTTATTTGTCCCAGGCCAGCGCCGAAAAAAATATTTTTTATATACGCAATACGCCATGCCATTGTAAAAGAATCTGTTGTTCTGCCATTTGTAGACGTGTCTTTGCCTTCAATAATATTCTGAAGGCGTGCAAAAAAGGCATTATCCGGATTAACATACCACAAAATAAATAAGCCCATTGAGATTATAATAAGAAATGAAGTAATGATTAAAAAGGGTCGTTTGAACTTATATAATCTTTTACTAAAAATAACACACATAAGTATTAGGGTAAGCAGGCTGGCACCGATAACACCAAATGAAAGAGACATGATCATTGGAGTGGTAATTAAAAACAAGTTTAACCACTTGTGAGTACTAATACTATTGAACAAAAATTTAAAAACATAATAGTACCAAACCGGAATAAGTAAGAGTGAATAATACGAAGCTTCGTAGGTAAACAAAGCCAATCTTGGAAAGCCTTCAAAACCAACAGTCAACTTATTTATGTACCAAAACCACTGTTGATATTCTTTTGGAGCGAAGAAAAAGGGAATTGCAAGTAAAGCCAGTAAGGCGTTACAGAGAAGAACTTCCTTAAATAGTTTGGGTAATTTGTCGTAATTATTTACGAAATGATAAAAAGAAATAACACAAAAATATGTCAAAATAAAAAGCACATTCGAAACAAAAAACGATTTAATATCAACGCCAATGTAAAGATGAATAGCATCATAAATTATAAGAAAGGCGCTAAAGGGCTTCAGAAATGTTTTACGCTGTGACCTTACTGTCCGGTAAAAAAAAATTGGTCCCAGAATAGTAGTATATAATAATCCCTTCGGTAAAAAAAGAGAATTAAAAAAGAAGTAAATGTTAGCTAATACTGAGTACTTACTTATTTTCAATTTTATTGAATAAGCCTTTAAGTGAGATGATTTCTTTTGACTGTTGTTTTGCCGGATCAAAATAAATTAGTTTGCATAAAATAATAAAACCTAAAATTAAAGGTACTTGAAAAAAGACGTTCGTGGAAATAATTAATCCAAAAAGAAAAAAAACAGGGGAAATGATTACCAAAAACTGAAACCTGTTTAAATCGGGCAAAACTCTTTTTTGAAAATAGAAATACTGAAACGGAATATTAATGAACGTTGAAATGATTAATCCATATAGGATGCCATTTACACCTGACAAATAGAATCCCAGTAGTATAGCAAAAAAATGTGCGCTACGAATGGTTACTTCAAACAAAGAATTTAATTTGATATGCTTTGTTCCGTTTATAAAATAAAAAGGCACAATGATAAGTAACATTCCAGCCTCAAATACGAGATAGAGTTTTATGAAGTAAATGCTGTTTAAAAAAGTTTCATTTCCTAACCAGGCCTTAAAGACGAAATCACCAAATAACAATAAAGTTAGAATTAGAAACCATCCTATCAGGGCCACTATGCTCCTGGCGATAAAATAAATTCCTTTAATTTCTTTGTTTGCTGCAAGCTTAAAAGAAACCCGTGGAAAAATAAAACTACCAAAACTGAGAAAAAAGTTATGAATTTGTGTGCCTATGAGTGAAGCAATAGAATAATACCCCAGTGTTTTAACATCTGTAAAATAAGCCACCACCAATTTATCAGCCAAAAAACCCATGAGGGCAACAACCGATTGAAGCCAATACCAAAAATTATAATTCAGTTCTTCCAACTTTTCTTTTAGAAATTTAAAATTGGGATATCCAATAATCTGTCTTTCGTAATAATGAAGCACAGCTATTTGGGTAAGGACATTCAAAAAATTGATTATTACAGAAAAACAAAAAACAGTTACTAAATCATAGTTCAGGATCACAAGGGCTAAGTTTGCAAACATGATAGAGTTTTTAGATAGCAGAATCAATTTAGAGCTAATATCGAACCGCTCAAAACCTTTAAAAACAGAAAGGAGAGCAATTTCAATAAATTTAATTCCTGAAGAGAAACATGCCAACAAGAGGATTGTACTGGCGAATTTGTAATCTGTAGTTTTATAAAAAATCGAAATGAAATTAAACTTGTAGAAAGCTATTCCAACAAACATGGCGCAAAAACATAAAAACAATGAAAATGAAAAATTGTAATTGAAAACTCTCTTTATAAGTGCGAAATTATTTTCAGCCCTATATTTCGAAATAAGGCGAATGTTGGTGTCACCTACTCCTATATTCAAAACATTCACACCGAGTGTTATGGTACTCACGAGCATCCACAAGCCGTATTGTTCGATTCCGAGTTTTTTAATAAAAATAGGGGTTGCTATAATCATCAGAATTGGGTACAAAGCCAACTCCAAAAAGGTCCAAACCGAATTCTTAATAAACTGCTCTCTAGAAAGGGACATAATCACGAAATTAAACTATTTTATAATAGGTTTCCATTATTATCTAAAGTGTCTCTGAGCTTACTTAATATTTTTATACATTAGCGTTAATTATGGAAAATACTGAAATTTCTAAAATTCCAGACGACGAAATAGATTTTGGGTTACTAGCCAGAAAAATATTTTCTTTTTTTGCTTATCCCGTTATTCTTCTCTTAAAAAATAAAATAATTTCACTTGCTTTTATTTTGTTAGGTATTATTGCCTCTGTAGGATTTAAGTTTTTTGTACCAAAGGTTTATTCCTCCTCATTTGTAATACGATCAACCGACTTTAGAGACAAAATTTATTTTAAAATATTAAACGACATTCCTGCTCTGCTTGAAAACGGTGATAAAAAAACACTCTCCTTAATTCTTGAGCTTGATTCTTCGCTGGTTTCCAATTTGGTTGAAATTAAAATAAAACCATCCGAAATAACTAAGGGAGATTCTACTAATACAGTAGAAATTGTTGTGGAAAGTTTAAATAATCAAATGATATTACCTTTTCAATTGGGTATAATGCGGTATTTAGAAAACAACCCGTATTACTTTAAGATAAGAAAGTTGCAGGAAGCTCAAATTAATCTTAAACTTTTACAAATAAACAAAGATTTGATTCAGTTAGATAGTTTAAAAAAATTACAGTTGGCCGCTTATGAAAAACAAAAAATAAATACTCAAACTCAACTACCACTTACCGACTTAATTCATCCAACCGCGGTTTATGAAGCGGGAACAGAATTAATAAACAAAAAATCTACGCTAATGGCACAAACTGTTTTTATAGATCGGTTTCAGTTAGTAAAAGGCTGCGTTGTCTCTTCACGCCATACCTGGCCTCCAAGAATACTAATTCTCTGTTTGTTTTTTATTCCCATTTCATTGATAATTGGTGTTATCTTTCTTCACACTAAAAGGTTAAAAATTAATAACCCCTGAAGCATGAATTTTTAAGTGCCTGATAATTTTAAAATGAAGAGGAATATTTCAGCAACATACATTCCCTTGTTATTTTTTGTGATTGGGAGCTTATGCATTCTGTTTTGTCTAAATGAACCCATAAAAGATTTTGGGAATTATTATTACGGCAGTAAACTACTTTTAGACGGTAAATTTAATTCTGAAATCTACACCAGCATCCACTATTTTAACAAACAAATAGGATTATATGGTGAAAATAACTTTTTTGAAAACTATTTATCCGTCCCCCCATTCAGTGCTTTGTTTTACATTCCGTTTTGTTTTCTAAAAAGCCAAGGAGCTAAAGTTGTTTTCAATATTATTAGTCTACTGCTATTTTGTTTAAGTTTATTTCGACTCTTAAAGTTTGTAGAGATTCGTCATTGGCTTTTGTATTTTCTGCCACTTGTATTTATTTATCCCATTTATAACAACATTTCACAAGGACAAACCTATCTTCTCATCTCTGCATTTCTTATTGAAGGATTTTTATCTTCTGAAAAAGGTAGTGTGTTTTATTCCTCCTTATTATTTGCAATAGTGATCTCACTCAAACTTTTTCCCGCTTTTATTTTAATTTACTTTTTAATTAAAAAACAATTTAAACTAGTGTTCACTACATTAGGACTAACCGCTACCCTTTTTGTTTTAACTTGTTTAATCCTTCCGCAAGACACCACCTGGTATTACTTCACAGACATACTCCCTAGACTTTTTAACAATGATGTTGTGGGAACGTATTATTATGGCAACCAAAGTGTTTATACAGCTCTTTTACAATTATTTTCCTATGATGAGCTTTCAAATCCAAATCCCACATTAAACAACGCCCACTTAGTTATTCTTTTTGAAAGTCTCTCTTTTACGTTTATTATTGTCTTAGTCATTAAGTTTAGACAGCAGAATTCTTTTCTTTTTTATTCATTTACACTTTTAGCTGGAATTCTCTTGGGAAAATATAATACTAGTTACAGTATGTTATTACTTTTACCGCTAAGCTTTTCTATTATTTCTTCCAATTTGCAACTCAAATACATATTGCTTTTCTTTATTTTCCTCACAGTAAGTGCGCCAATTGGAAGTTTTATGAATTTTCCTTTTTTGATCCGGTTTAGTCGCTTATTTGGTCTGATTCTTATATTCCTTCTTCTTATAGTGTCAATTAACATAAAACCTGATTTAAAAACATTAGTATATTTATTTGTACCCATTTTCTTTTTTAAATATTTTACATTTCCTATTCGTGCTGTAAACTATTTTCCAATTCAAAATACTAAGGGAATCCTTTACGATATAGTATTAAACAATGATTCCATAACACTAAAAAGTGTATTAGGAGCCGAAGATTACAGCGAAACATTCGTACTTAATAAAAAGTCAGAGTTAAAAGATGATTTGTTTATAAAGGAGAATGTAATTTATTATAAAAACAAAGTCATATGCGATTCAAAGGATAATAAACGTAATCCTTTTCTTTACAATGGAAATAGCATTGTTTTTATGAGTGATCTAAATCAAGGTGCTCGATTTTATAAATTAAGAAGTGTTCGATTTTGATAAAAAAGGTAACTATACCTAAGGCACAATACACTAAAACGTCAATCACTAACTTAAATAGAAATGTTGGGTTAGACTTTGCTCGGGCTTTGTGTGTTATTCTTGTAATCATCTCCCACACAAATAATTATATGGGAAACTTTACCGTTGCCTTCAAATTTATCTTCCCAATCGGCTATGTGATTCAAGATCTTTTTTTTGCATTAAGTGGTTTCTTGATTGGAGCGCAAATTTTAAAACACGTTAACAGCAGCGGAAGTTTGTTCAATCTACTCGTGTTTTATAAAAACCGTTGGGTTAGAACCATTCCATTCTATTTTATTTTTCTTATCATTAATTATTTGATGTTTTGTTTTGTTTATAATCACTCTAAACTTAATTTTTTCTTTAACGACTTTCACCTAAAAGATTACTTCTTATTTACACAAAATCTTGCAGGCAGACACCCAACTTTTTTTCCAGAAATATGGCCGCTTCCGATCGAGGAATGGTCTTTTCTATTACTTCCTATTCCAATTTTATTGTACAGATATGTTGCAAAAAAACCATTAACTAAAAAGCAGGTAATTATTTTACTATCAGTCGAACTAATTGTTGCCAACTTCGTAAGGATATTTCATGTAGCATACAATGACCTACAAACTGACTGGGATCTAAGAAAAGTTGTACTATTTAGAATGGATGCACTAATATATGGCTTTCTTATTCGAATGCTTATGGATCAATATGTGGCCTACTTTTCTAAGTACAAAATTATTCTATTTTTATTGGGATTCACCTTTTCTATTGCTTTTTACTTCACGACACCGTTTTTGAATTTGAAAATATATCAGATGCTTTTATTTTTTCTTGTGCCAGCCTTTATGAGTCTGACATTACCATTCTTCTTCATAGAGCCATTTCGTTTCTTGAAAAAAAAATTAGCGGCAATGCTCACGCACATAAGTTTAATTAGTTATTCTGTCCTTCTGTCACACCTATATCTCATTCAATTTTCACTTCTTAATTTTTATACTCCTGAGAACTTTTTTCAAGGTCTGCTATTTACTTTAGTCTATTTCTCAATTTTATTAGTGTTTTCAACAACATTCTTTAATTTCGTTGAAAGACCGATTCTACTTTTAAGAAAAAAATAAATAGCGATGCTCGTTTTGAAGACCATAAAAAAGCCAAGCCACAAAACATTGGATCGCTTATTGTTGTCTTTTTCAAATGTTTCAAGAACAGCTTTTATTAGTCTAATAGGCCTCTTCATTAATTATGTTCTTTTGCATTACAAATCTACAGCACTGCTTAGTAGCTATGTTTACTGCATCACAACCATTAATCTTATTTTTGTTTTTAGTAATTGGGGTGGTAAAGATTTCAGTACCAAACTACTCGTCAGCGAACCCTCTAAACTAAAAGAGTCTATTAATACATTATTAAATAGTAGAGTCCTTTTGTTCCTGCCATCACTACTGATAATATTCCTTCTTCCAGTAGTAGGAGCGTTCAAGCTGTTTATCGCAGTATATTTACTTTTAAAACTTTTTACTTCGGTGTTTGAAACACTTATAACCGTGCAAAAAAAATTTCACGTTTTTTTGATCATAGATTTCTGCCTCAATATTGTTTTACTCGTTTTTATCAGTGTCGATCAAAATAGTGCAAATCCCCTAATTCTTTTTGCGGAACTTGTTTTTATCGAATTCCTCCGAGTGATTGTTTGTTTTATTTTTTTTAGAAAGTATATTATTTTTCGATTTAATTTTACCGGAGGTGTTTCCCTCGTCAAGTTTTCAAGAAATTACTTTTTTGTTGCGCTGGCAGGCTTTGCGTGTTCAAAAGCCGATTTGTATTCGGTTGGTTTAGTAGTAAACAAAGAACAAATGAGTATTTATTTTATAATATTGAATCTTGTAGGATTATGTCTAGTTAGCTACGCAACACTTGTAAGTACCTTTTCCGCTAATATATTCCGGTATAATTTATCAAGTTTTGAAAAATTTTCTATTTTTTCGATTAAGGCAGGGTTACTATTTTCACTGGTGAGTGCTGCTTTTGCTTACCTAATCTGTAACTATTACTATAGAATCACGTTCGGTTTTTGGTTTACATTGCTAGTTTTTCTTAATGTGTTTTTATTCACAATGGTATTAACTCAAATGTATAATTTTACGCGATTAGAAAAACAAACCGTAATCTTAAAAGCATTAGTAGTTACTGGTATAGTTAATATTCTTCTCTCGCTTTTGCTGGCTCAACAATTTGGTATAATTGGTTCCTTTTTAAGCAATACTATTGGATCTTCAATAACGCTGATCTATTTAAAAACACACCTGTTATATGCCCGGAATTAGTGTTTTAATAGTTACTAATAATAGAGCGCATCTAATTGGAGAAACAATTAGATCGGTGCTAGGTCAAACACTTTCAAATTTTGAATTAATTATTATTGACGATGGAAGTACTGATAATACTGAAGAGATAGTGCGTTCATTCGTAGATACAAGGATTCACTATTTCTATTCTCCTAGAATTGGGCATTTAACGACTTTGCGTAATCTGGCGGTGAGCAAAAGTAAAATGGAATTTATTGCATTCATCGATTCAGATGATCTCTGGCATCCCGAAAAACTTGAAAGATGTCTTTTAGCTTGCATAGAAGGCTCTGCTGAACTTTGCTTAACCGACTGCCAGGAATTCTCTTCTCCCTTTCAACTAAAGGCGTCTCGTGGAAAACATCTAGAAGATAAGAAATTTATAGATATTAAAACAGAAGTGCTAATTCACAATGTCCCACTTACCTACGGTACGAATATTTTTATGCGACGGGATCTATTTGTAAAAATAGGTGGTTTCAATGAAAGTTTTTTTCATGGAGACCATGACTTTATATGCAGGGCTTTATATAATTCAAAAAGCATTTATATCGGTCGTGTTCTTTCCTACATGAGAAAACATGAGTCAAACATGAGCCAAATTAGTTCTAAATCAGATCTGCGCCCTTATTTTGAATACAATGAAACCCTTAAATACCTGCATCAAAGGGGGCATGTGAGCAAAAAAGATTTTACAAAAATCTCCGCTGAAAATCATTTCAAAATGGCAAGACTAAATTTAGAAAATTTCGAATTAAAAAAAGCCCGCTCTCATCTTTTTCTATCTTTAAAATTTAACTTCAAACTCAGAATAATATTAGGTTTTCTTAAAACGCTTTTCTCGCGTTCTTTTTTATTCAGTTCAAATATTCCAAAATAAACTTATCATATATAAAGGGTCTAATGACGATCAATTTCATTCTTTTTTTTATACCTTAGTTCACTTCAAGTTATGAAATCACGAGTATTACTATTTAATCCCCGCGCAGCTAAGTACAAACCCCGCATTCCTAACAGTATTTTGCAGGTTGCGGCAAGTATTCATTCAACTTACGAATGGACAATTGTAGATGGAAACTTAGAAAAAGATTCGTGGTTGAAAATTGACAAATACCTTTCAACTGGAGAATATACTTGTTTTGGCTGTAGCGTTATGCCAGGCCCTCAATTAAAGGAAGCAATTCCAATCAGTAAAAAAATTAGAGAAAAATATCCAGCGGTAACAATTGTTTGGGGTGGGTATTTTGCATCGAATCAATATAAAGTGTGTTTAAACTCTGGTTTTGTAGATTATGTGGTTAACGGTCCCGGAGATTCTACCTTCCCACAATTACTAAAAGCTATCGCTGAAAATTTGCCTTTAGAAAATATTAAAAATCTCATCTATAAAAAAGAAGATAAGTTTATTAAAACCGGCAAGGACGAACTGCCAGATCTCGATAAATTGCCTCAATTGCCTTACGATGCTCTCAACAAATTTTATCCAATTGAAAGGTATCTTGGTCCGTCTTATTTAGGGAAAAAAACCTTGGCGTATCATAGCAGTTTTGGTTGTCCTTTTACCTGCTCCTTCTGCGCGGTAGTTCCTATTTACAACGCTCGATGGAAAGGCAAATCAGCGTTGGGAGTTTACTCAGATGTGAAAGCTTTGAAAGACAAGTATGGTGCCGATGCTATAGAATTTCATGATAATAATTTTTTTGTCTCCGAAAAACGTGTCGTTGAATTCGCAAAACTTATTAAGAATGAAAACATGGTGTGGTGGGGAGAAGCGCGAATTGATACCATGGATAAATATAAAGATGAATCTTTGCAACTGATTAAAGAAGCAGGTTGCAAAATGATCTTCTTTGGAGCAGAGACTGGAAGCGATGAAATATTAAAAAAAATGGATAAAGGCGGAACTCAAACCGCGGAACAAATTGTAAGCTTTGCCGAACGGCTTAAAAAATTTGGAATTATCCCTGAGTATTCATTTGTTCTCGGCACACCACTAGAATCAGAAAGCAGGGTGAATAAACAAATTGACGATGATATTGCATTTATTCGAAAAATAAAAGAAGTAAATCGCGAAACAGAAATAATTATATACACCTACAGTCCCGTGCCAAGTGAAGGTTCTGACATGTATGAACAGGTTAAATCTGAAGGGTTTAAATTTCCAGAAACGCTTGAAGATTGGATCAGTCCGGCATGGGAAAACTTTGATCTCAGAAAAAACCCATTGACACCTTGGTTAAAGCCCTACATGATCGATAAAATAAGAAATTTCGAAACAGTATTAAATGCTTACCATCCAACGGTGTCGGATATAAAATTAAGTCCCGTAAAAAAATTAGTTTTTAAACTAGCGAGTATCTGGAGGTATAAGCTCAAATTATACACATTTCCAAAAGAACTAAGATTATTACAGGTGCTCTGGAAATATAGGCAACCCGAAACAGAAGGTTTTTAAATGCGTCGTTTATCGTATATTTTTTATAATACGTTTTATAAGTACATTCTTAAGCTTTACCTTAAAAGTGATTCGAATGTTAAATTTGATAAATTTAAACTAAAGGTATTTAAGGAAGTGTTTCACCCAAAACTATTTTTCAGCACAAAATATCTATACAAATTTCTTTTAGAAAAAAAGTTTACAAATTTAAATTTTCTTGAAATAGGATCTGGGACCGGAGTGCTAAGTATGTTGGCTTTTCAGAAGGGAGCGTCTGTAACCGCCATCGATATAGACCCTAAAGCTGTCGAAAATACGCAGTTAAATTTTTCCATGAATTTTAAGTCCTCTGAAAACCTCCATATTTATCAGAGTGATTTATTTATGAATATCCCATCGCAGTTATTTGATTTTGTAGTTATAAACCCGCCTTATTATTTTAAAAAGGTAGAAACAAACGCGCATTATGCTTGGTATTGTGGTGAAAACGGGGAATATTTTGAAAGGCTTTCCAGCCAGTTAAAAACTTATGTGAACGACCAGACAGAAACGTACATGATTCTCGAGGAAAACTGCGACATTCAAAGAATCAAAAAAATAGCTTCTTTACATGGACTAAATCTGAAGGTGTTAGATGAGAAGATGATCAAATGGGAAAAAAACTATATTTTTCAACTTTCTTACTCGAACAAATTATAGTTTACTTTTATCAGCTCCATTGATCCTCGCTTTTGAGTGTTTGCGCTTATCGATCTTAGCCACATTTCTGTACTTTCTTCAAAATTAAATTTGCTGCGGTCAATCAAAATATATTCGGGTTTATAGTTCAACAGCGCCTTCAAACGGAGTGAATTCGGTTTTTCAGGGTCAAAAAAAACTGCAACCGATTCTCTTCTCGATTTAATATCCTGAATCCAATACACGGGATAGAATGTTGCAAGAACTCTTGCTCCGTAGGTTGGGATCATATTATTTGTGCCAACATCAGAAAGAATAGTTTCACCAGGAGGAACGATTTCCTTAATGAAATCCAGCTTTTTACAATAATCTATTTGTTTTTCATTTTTTAGATTCCTGAAAACTTGTCTTAGATAAACCCTGTTTATGAACAGGCATAGAACCATTGCAAAGAAGACCAGACCTGTATAGTACCGCTTCAGCATTGTGCTTTCTTTATTAAAAAATAAGGTGATTCCGTAAGCTATTATAAGGTCGGAAAAAAACATGACACCAAACAGCAACCGCGAAAGTCCGTAAAACTTCGCGAAATAGGCCGAAAAAACAATACCAAGCATCAAAAAAACACCAACACTTAGAAACCGAATTATTTTGTCACCCTTTTTATAGATCATTATGGGAACTGCCAGAAGGCTGGGCCAATACTGTTGAGCCAGGCGCTCATAAAGAACATACGATTGATCATTAAAATCATCAATGTCGCCGGTTACAAGTTCAATTAAATTGTAATATGGCCAAAGCAGACAAAGCGCAACCGAGCAGAACAACATGCATCCTGAATAAAGAACTGTTTTGAAAAGAGACATTTCCTTTAATGAATAATTTACTAGGGTAAGAACAATGATGAGGAAAATCCCTGTATTGGTGTGAGTTAAAATCACAACAGAAGTGAGTAAAATTATTAGCGCACTCTTAAAGGTAAAATTTCGTATTCTATTGGAAATGTAAAGCGCTATAGCGAATAGGGCCAGAGAGAATGCAAAAGTGGATGGATAAGGTAAAACCGCATTCAGCACGATGATGTGGAAATAGCCACTCCAAAATGGCGGGTCTTGTCCCCAAAAAAAAAGCACAAGTGCTAAGCCAATAGCTGCGATTATATTTTGTCGTCTTTCGAAAAAGACTTTGCAAAAAGAAAAAAAAGAAAAAAGAAAAAAAAGAAGGTTGAACAGAGCAAACACTTCCAAAGCCCAAATTGAATCTTTTGCAAAAACCTTTGCTAGCATGGCCACCATTAATGCGTATGGTGAGTAAAAAGCATGGGTGACCTCCGAACGAATGATTGGATGAGATGGATGGATTGGATGATCAATTAATTCTGTTATAACGGCCGAATGCATCCAGAAATCACCTGTCCAATGCTCCTTTCCAACGAGAATTGTTTCCACGACCAAGAGCACGATCGATGCAATTAAATAAAGATATTTCTTAAATATAGAATACAAAAATGGCCTGCTTTTTTTATTCGTTGTGAAATTTGAGAAGTGTATTTTACCAAAAATACGATTTAAATAACTGGTCTGGAAACCGTGTCTGTCATTACTGTTTATCAGTACTTTGTTAAAGTGTAAACTTTTTTTTATACTTTAGTTGGATCAAAAACTATGATAAGAACTTTACAACAGTCTTTAACACAGGATCAAATAGAAATAATCAAAGCCGTTTTGTACTTTGACGTTTTTAAGTATCCTTTAACAAAAGACGAACTCTTTGAAAACTCTGCTATTACTATTTCAAGGGAGCAATTTTCCAAAGAACTACTGGGGCTTTTGAATAATAATTTACTTAAGCAAGATGGCGAGTTTATATTGCATTTAGAAAGAACAAAGAACGATCTTTCTAAAAGACTTCTTGGAAACGAAGGGGCGAAAAAAATAATGCCTATAGCCGTGAAATATAGCCGTATAATAGCCTCTTTTCCTTTTGTTGAAGGTGTTTGTCTTTCTGGTGGCCTCTCAAAGAATTATTACGATAATGAAAGCGATATTGATTTTTTCATTATCACAAAACCTAATCGCTTGTGGATTTGCCGCACACTACTTATTATACGTTATAAACTTTTACCTAAAAAGAAAAGGAAATTTTGGTGTACCAATTATTTTATCTCTTCAGACAGTCTTTTTATTCCAGATAATAATCCATTTTCTGGCACAGAACTTGCGCACCTTATTCCAACAGTTAACTATTCAGCGTACAACTCACTTTTAGAAGAAAACAATTGGTATAAACGGCGCTTCCCAAATAAACAAAAACACCCTGGTGACTTATGTCAAGAAGCTCCACAGCCTTTTTTAAAATCATTTCTTGAAAAGATTCTCTCTGGTAGTTTAGGAACAAAACTGGATGATTACTTTTTGAAAATAACATTAAAACATTGGCAAAAAAAATATCCCGAACTCGCTGTAGAAGATTTTGAATTACAATTCCGGTCTCGTAAAAACGTTTGCAAAAGACATACAAAAGGTTTTCAAAATAAAGTACTTAAACTGTGGCGTGAAAAACAAACAGAATACGAAACGCGCTTTAATATTGAACTTAAATAGTTTATTCATGGAGCAGACACTTTTTCATACTCTTAAAAGGTACAAAACTGCTATCACAAATAAAATAGAAGTGTTACCCATTGCAATTCTTATGCCTCATAGCGCATGCAATTGCCGTTGCGTGATGTGTGATATTTGGAAGGGAAATAAAAACACAAAACAACTTAGCGAAGAAGATCTTGCTGGCTTATTAAATTCTTTCAAATCGTTAGATACAAAACGAATAGTAATGTCTGGCGGGGAAGCTTTATTGAATAAAAACTTTTTTAAGTTTTGTGAACTTATTGCAAAACAAAATATCAAAATCACACTGCTTTCGACTGGCTTAACTGTTGAACGACATGCCGAAAAAATTATTAATCTGGTGGATGAAGTAATTGTCTCTTTAGATGGCGATGAAACAACGCACGATGAAATAAGAAACATTAAAGGAGCGTATTCCGAATTGAAAAAAGGTGTTCAAGCGCTTAAGAAAGTTCGACCCGATTTCCCCATTTCGGCTCGTTGTGTCATTCATCAACTTAATTTTAAAATCTGGGATAAAATAATCATGTCTGCTAAGGAAATTGGATTAGATAGTATTAGTTTTTTGCCTGCCGATGTTACTAGCGATGCGTTTAATCGAGAAGAGCCATGGGAAAAAGAAAAACAGGATTCGGTGCTAGTTAAAAAAGATGAATTATCCACTCTACAGGAAATGATCGATAAACTAGCTGTTCAGTTTAAGAATGAATACATCTCCCGTTTTATTTCTGAGTCACCCGCTAAAATTCAAAAAATACATCAGTACTATCAAGCACATCATGGGCTTGCAGAATTTCCATTTAAAAATTGTAATGCTCCCTGGGTATCAACAGTTATAGAAGCTGATGGAACTGTGAGGCCCTGCTTTTTTCATGATTCAATTGGTTCAATTAGGGAGAATCAATTACACGACATTCTTAACTCAAGTAAAAGTATAACTTACCGCAAAACGCTAGATGTTCAAAAAAATCCTACCTGTGTTAAATGTGTATGTTATTTAAATTTGGCTCCACGAAATAAATTTTATTAAAATATGTATTGTTCCAATTCTTATTTTTCTTCTTGATAATTGTATGAAAGTACTTTTTACACATAGCTATTTTTTAAAGTTTGACATCAAACAATATAAAACGGCTATGCCCTATCCTCCTCTGGGAACACTTTATGCAATGGCTTACCTGAGAGAGAAAGGTTATGATGTAAAATTATTTGACACCATGTTTTGTGATTCGTCAAAAGACATTCAATCAACTATTGATGCGTTTAAACCAGATATATTTATAAGTTATGATGATGGTTTTAATTACCTAACTAAAATGTGTCTCACCAACATGCGCGAAGCTTGTTTTGAAATGCAAACTTATGCAAAATCAAAAGGATGTAAAGTAATTACATCAAGCTCCGATGCTGCCGATCATTATGAAAGTTATTTAAATAATGGTGCCGACGTTATTGCAATTGGAGAAGCTGAACAAACGGTTTTGGAATTATGTAACGCTTTCAAAACTGGGACATCAATAGACCCTATTTCGGGAATCGCTTATCTAAAGAATACAGCAGTTGAAAAAAGCAAAAAAAGAGATGTTTTGAAGGATCTTGATACCCTTCCAGCACCCGCGTGGGACCTAATTGACATTGCACCCTACAAAAAAATGTGGCTGGAAAAACACGGCTACTTTTCATTGAACTTTGTTACTACGCGTGGCTGCCCGTATAAATGCAACTGGTGCGCTAAGCCTATTTACGGCAATCGTTACAATACGCATAGTCCTGAAAATATTTCCAAAGAAATAAAAAAATGGCAATTGCAATTTGGCTTTACACATGTTTGGTTTGCAGATGATATTTTTGGGCTAAAACCTAGTTGGGTTATTGAATTCTCAGAGGCTGTAAAAAAAGAGAATCTGAAAATTGCGTACAAAATTCAGTCACGTGCCGATTTATTGGTTGAACCAAAATACATTGAAGCGCTTGCAGATTCTGGCTGTACAGAAGTGTGGATGGGTGCTGAAAGCGGTTCTCAAAAAATATTGGACGCCATGGATAAGGGAACTAAAGTTGAACAAATCTATGAAGCATCAGCTCTACTAAAAAAATTCAAAATCCGCGTTTGTCTTTTTCTCCAGTTAGGTTATCTGAATGAAACCATCGACGACATAAAACTTACTGTTAAAATGATAGGAGATCTTTTGCCAGATGATATCGGCATTTCTGTTTCTTATCCCTTGCCAGGAACAAAATTTTATGAGCTCGTAAAAAAAGACTTAAAGGAAAAAACTAATTGGAGCGACTCTGATGAAATGGCTCTGATGTTTCAGAATACGTATTCAGCAGAATTCTATAAACAGCTTCATCATTTTATTCATAAACTTTATCGCCAAAAAAAGGCTGAGAAAAGAATAAAAAGTTTATCAAGTATAAATGGCTTAAAAAAGTTAGCGGCTTGGCCCTTCTATAGAGCAGCGACTCAAAGAAGTCTTTCCAAACTAAAAGAAACTGAACCGAATGTCAACATTGTCTTTTAATTCATACGCTAAAGATTACGATAAGCACTTTACCAATTCTCCAATTGGCATTCTCCAGCGCAAAAGAGTTTACAAATACTTACTTCCTTTGCTAAGCAAACAAAAAAAAGTTCTCGAAATAAATTGCGGAACAGGAGAAGATGCGATTTACATAGCCCAAAAAGTTAAATCGGTTTTAGCTACTGATATTTCTAGTGAAATGATAAGGGAAGGTCAAGCTAAAAAAAATAAAAACAATCTTGACAATGTTATTTTTGAAATCTCAGATATAAACGAATTACACACAAAACTTTCTTCTTCCTTTGATCTTTTGTTTTCTGATTTTGGCGGTTTAAATTGTTTAAGTGGTGAGGAATTAAAAAAATTCTCTACGAATATTTCTTCATCCATTTCAAATAGAGGACATCTAGCATTAGTAATAATGGGCAAAAAATGTTTTTGGGAGAATTTTTTTTACCTCTGGCAGGGTGACAAACGCTACAAACGAAGAAACACAAAACAAGGCCAAAAAACTGAAATTAACGGCGCGCAGTTTTTAACATATTATCATTCACCAAAAGAGATTAGTTCTGTTTTTTTCAAAGATTTTAGAACTATAAAAATAAGACCAATTGGGCTTTTTGTCCCTCCAAGTTATTTAAATACCTATTTTGCAAATAAACCCATTCTGTTACAAGCTCTTAATATTTGTGAAAGAATTTTTGCAAACTTTGCCTTGTTTGCAAATTTTGCTGATCATTACTTTATCTTACTACAAAAGAAAAGTTTAACGGAATAGAATTAATTTACAGATAAATAACTTGTAAGTTTAATTGCAAATGATATCGTATTAATATAGAATTATTTAGTTACAAAACACTATTTTTGAATAAGCACATGCGGAAATGAAAACACTTTTGGCACTCCTTTTTTTTTGTGTAAGTTTCGGTAGTACAGCACAAGCAATTTCTTCTTATACAACAACTGTGTGCACACCACAATCTACAGGTTATTATTTTTGCACACTGCTTAAGATAAGTAATGGTGTTTCTAATTCCAAACAATGTCATCTTATTCTAGATAATAACGGAGACCTTATGTATTGTAGAAAACTTCCTTTAGGACAACTCACCTGCGACTTCAAACTTCACAATAACGGGCTCATTTCATATTATTACAATAATAAATTTTATCTAGTAGATAGCACATTTAAAACTATAGATTCGGTTTATTGCAAAAATGGACTTTTAAAAGATACGCATGAATTACTAATACTGCCGAATGGAAACTATGCTTTACTAGGCATTGAAATTATAGAAATAAATCTAAGTTCGCATTACATGTTTATGAATAAGAATCTCCCTGGAAGTAAAAAAGCCAAGGTAAAATGCGGAGTAATTCAAGAACAAGACATAAATAAGAACGTAGTCTTTGAATGGCACGCAAAAGATTATTACGATTTCACCGATGTTGATTCCTTTTTCTTAACAGACACGTTAAATGTTGATTGGACTCACTTTAATTCTTTAGAACTCGATCACGATGGGAATTATATTGTTTCCGCACGTTATCTAAATGAAGTTACAAAAATTAAAAGAAGTGATAGCACAGTGCTCTGGCGTTTGGGCGGTAAAAAAAATCAGTTTGAGTTCATCAATGATCCCGATAAATTTATTGGCCAACATGATATTCGGCGTTTAGCAAATACTAATATTTCCTTATTTGATAATGGAAGAATGGATTCTGTTATAAGACCAGCTTTAGCGAAAGAATATAAACTGGATGAAAAAAAATTTAAAATTGAATTGATCTGGAGATATTTGGATAATCCTAAAGCCAGTAGTGTTTTCTCAGGATCAGTATCGAGGTTAGCGAATGGTAATACACTAATTAACTACGGAACGAGCAATAATTCACGAACTCTTTTTAATGTTGTAGATTCAAAAGGTGCAAAAGTGTTCGAAATTGTTTTTACCGATACAGTAGCAAGTTACCGTGCTTATAATTATGAGGACTTGCCTTGGAAAATTCAACGGCCGGCAATTCGATCTTATAGAAAAAATGATAAATTATACCTGAATGCAGGGCGGGGTTATTCTTCTTATGAATGGTCAACCGGAGAAACGTCACAAATAATTGAAATTAACAACTCTGGTAATTACTCTGTAGCTATTCCTGTTGGTATTGATGGAGCCGTTTATTCTAAACCTTTTCTTGTTGAAAGTGTAACTAAACTAAAGCCGAAATAACTTAATTTTGAACAAAGGGTAAAATGAGTTCCTATTCCAAACAAGTTCCAGTGCATGCTATTAAAACCAAAGAAATGGATGCTTTGGGTTTTGGAATTATTAATCTACTTGACAACAGCGGAAAGGTATACAACAGCGCCGTTCCTCATCGTCATACTTTTTATGAGCTTTTATTTTTTATTCAAGCTAAGGGAAATCATGAAATAGATTTCAGTCATTACCCTGTTGAAAATAGCAGTGTTCATTTTGTTTCTCCAGGTCAAATACACAGATTAAGTCTTAAAAAAAAGAACGGCTATGTCGTTTGCTTCGCCGAAGATTTCATTTCCCTGAAGTCGAAGGAGCGTTTAATTAACGTCTTTCCGTATTTCAATAATTCTAATTATCCGGTTTTACATTTAACGAAAGAATTAACAGTGCAATTGGAGGAATTAATTCAGTCGATCGATTTCGAGCTGAACCATAGTCATGCGGATAGTATAGAAATTTGCCGTTCATATTTAAATGTTATTCTACTAAAACTAAAAACCTACTTCACCAAGACACACGATAATATCAAGAGCACTCCTTCAGAAAAAAGCCAGAAAGTGAATCAATATAAAGCGTTAATAGATGAAAATTACTTAACGCATAAAACTGTTTCAGATTATGCTGAAGATTTATCCATTTCTCCAAATCACTTAAACGCACTTTGCAAAAAGCAAGAGGGTAAAACCGCCACGCAACTTATTCAGGAAAGAACACTCCTTGAAGCTAAGCGTTTACTTTATGCTACAGACATGCACATCAAAGAGATCTCCTATAACCTTCATTTTGAAGATGTACCTTATTTTAATCGGTTCTTTAAAAAGCAAACAAAAATTACACCCAATGAATATAGACAACAATTCAGAAAAAAACGTTGAAAAGTGCAAGAACAATACGGAATAGGATAGTTCAAAGATCGGCTTATAATCTACATTTGTGAAAAGAACCAAATCAAAAGAAAACACCCCCCTTATCAATGAAAAAAACTTTCATCACCGTTTTTACGGCACTTACTATTTTAATTGGAACATCCGCATTCATAACAAAATATAATAATGGAATTGCAGGTTATGCCGGTTCTCCCGGTGAAGCCACATGTACAAGCTGCCACGGCGGTGGTTTTAGTGCGAATTCAGGCCTTACCATAACCGCCGTTCCCGCATTTTCAGTTAATGCTAATTCTGATACAGAATACACACCCGATTCTGTCTACCAAATCACTATTCAAGCCTCAGCGACAAATTTTTCTAAATTTGGTTTTGCATCACAAATTTTAAATCCCTCTAATACAAATGCAGGTGTTTTGCAAAATGCTGGTACAGGTGTAAAATTTTTAAATATTGGCGCAAAAAGATCAGCCGTGCATAATTCTGTGAAAACGGGCGCCTCGGTCTCATTTACTTACAAATGGGTAGCTCCTTCTAGTGGAGATGCAACAATTTATGCCATTGCAAATGCTGTGAATGGAAATAATTCAACTTCTGGTGATTTTGTAATCGCACCGATATCTATGCCATTGATTGCTGGACCAATACCAACGCCTCCAGTTGATACTACATTAACTGTTGGGTTAAAAGAGAATAAGACTAATGCACTCGTGCAAGTTTCTATTTTCCCTAATCCAATAAAGGATTTGGGAAACATTTCTTACAATCTTAAAAAAACTGGGACTGTTGGCATAGAACTAATCGACATGAGAGGGGCGCTTGTGAAACAATTGTATAATCAGCCAGAAACTCCTGGTTATCATTCACAAATCATTAATTTAAATGGGATAGCTTCTGGTGTTTATTTCATCAAAACAACTTTTGAAAAGCAAAAAGTAAGTCAAAAATTAATTACGGTGCAATAGACTATATACAGACTACTCTACCAACAGCTTCTGCGACGAAACTGTTTTACCCTCATTCGTGAACTTCAATAAGTAGGCTCCTTTTGCGAGGTTGCTTATATCCAGCTGTGTTTTTTTTGCGTTTACATTTTTATGAATGACCTCT
Source organism: Aurantibacillus circumpalustris (assembly GCF_029625215.1). Taxonomy (GTDB): domain Bacteria; phylum Bacteroidota; class Bacteroidia; order B-17B0; family Aurantibacillaceae; genus Aurantibacillus; species Aurantibacillus circumpalustris. Next base: position 1,182,612 of record NZ_CP121197.1, on the reverse strand, counting down.
TTACCTTCAATATCAAATACGGTTAATTCATATTCTTGTTTAGGTGTTTCTTTAAAATCAATTACACATGTTTGTGTTGCGGGATTTGGATAAACTTTAATTCCCACTTTACTTTTTGAACTTAAATTTACACCGACTAAAGTTGAATCGCCATAATTTCCAAATGCATATTCACCGATTTTAAGTGTGTCAATTTGAATGTATCCATTTTTCAAACCAGAACTAAACTTTGTAACATTCGTAACCAAACGCCAGTTGTTAGCTGCATTTTGTCTGTAAAATAAGTTAATGCTATCTCCATTTACAGTAGTTAAAAGCGTATCCAGGTATCCATATATACCACTGTTTGTTTTATTACCATCGTAATTAAATCTTGCTTTCGATACAAAGCCATTAGATAAAATACCTTCTACCTTCCAAAAATGTTGGTCTGATAATTTATGCTGAATAGGGTTGTAAATAAACGGATCAGGTTTTACATAATTATGAATTACTCTTACTAAAGAAGAATCCGCTCCCGCATTTTGAACTTGAAGAAACAGTTTCCCCAATGTATAACTTACATTTCCATTGACCTTAATAATTTTTGCCTCATGCGAAGTCGCGTCACTTATTTTGTCATCATAATTTAGCGCACAATACACAGCTGTCCCAACATTAGCTAAGGTAAATGTTTGTGTTGCTCCCGATATAACTACTTTTTTTACGATACGACTCCAATCACTTTTAAAGAAACTCAGTTCAAGTGGAACGCTTGAGTGAAGTGTTGATGCGCCATATAGTTTTTGTTTTAAAGATACTACAGCATCTGTATTAGTGCCATTTTGAATGTAACGAACTGAATCAATCGCGAAGTGCGACCAACCGCCCGAGAAAACCCAATTATTAAAAAAATCGATTAAGTTTTGTCCACTACTAGTTTGTAAATGATCTCTAAACTCATTACTGTTAATGCTTTTAAATGCATTTTGCTGCATGGTATATTTAGCCCCTGCAAAAAATGCGCTGTCTCCCATATATCCTCTCAGCGTGTGTGCGACATCTGCGCCTTTACTGTAAACATGAGTACCGTATGTCAGGCTATGCGGAACGCCACTTATTGCTCTAAAGCCGCCCTCATTTTTATGTAGAAAATGTAAAAGATCTTCGTGTACAGCTTTAACCTTATTTATGTAGGCGGTTTTTCCATATTGCCATTCAGTAAACATATAACTACTAAAGGTTGCCATACCTTCATTAATCCACATGTCTTCTTGTGTTTCACAGGTTATTAAATCTCCCCACCAATGATGAGATAATTCATGTGCCATTAAATCCGCTTCGTAAGTAAGATTTCCAATAAAAGCTCTTGGATAAGAAATATTGGTTGCATGCTCCATGGCGCCGCTATTAAATGGAACTAAGCAATAACCAAAACGATTCCATTTATACGGACCAAAATAATTTTCAAAACCTGTAATGCAATTTTTTAAGTTTGCAAAGCCAGTTTTCATGGCTGTGGTATCGGAAGCAACACCAACTAAGGTGATAGGTTTAATCCCCGTAAGTGTATTAACTGTCCAGTTCACCTGAGTGTAATTTGCTAAGGCAACATTAACTATGTAGGTTGGTACCTCTTCATTTAAGACCCATTTTCTTGTACGTTTGTTTGCAGTAACAAAGTCTGACATTAATTGTCCGTTACAATAAGCTCTTCGTGTAGAATCAGAAGTGATATTAAATTCGTATTTACTTCTCTCTACAAAATTGTCAAAACATGGAAACCAAACACGTCCATAGTTGTGCGGCTTAGCACCGAAACCGACTCCCAGATTGTATGCATATTGCGCGTTCTGAGCATTGTCAAAATAAAATCCACCCCAACCAGTTCCATCAATTTGTGGAATACCATGATAATAAACGGTAAAGATTGATGTATCTGTAGTGTTTTTTGGCGTTGTGAAATTTACTTTAAGAATGGTGTCGTTATAAGTATAAGTAAGCAACTGCGTATTTTCTTTCACTGAATCTAGAACAAGTTTAAGAAGATCAAATCGAATAAATGTTCGGTTATTTAATTTTGGTGCAAAACGAATTTGGGTATTTCCTGCCAACTGCGGACTGCCTGTGTTTCCAATCTCAAGATTAATGGTATACTTTAACACATTAAACGTATCGCTTCGCAGGTTTTCAGAAGAGTAATAAATGGATTGCGTTTGAGCGTTTTTGCTAGTTTGACAACCGGACGTCTGACCGTGTATATTCCAAATGCTTTGAAAAACAAAAAAACAAAGCGTTAAAAATTTGAGTGTAAATTTATTTTGCATAGATAAATTTACGAAAAGAAAAGTGAAAAATTTCCTGGCGCAAGATTTATCTTGAAGAATCTTATGGGGACTTTACTTAGAATCGTTTTTACAAGTATTTATTAGTATCCAAATAACCCTTCACATAATCTTCAACCCCTTCCTCCAAAGAAGTAAAAGGTTTAGAATAACCAACTGAAATTAATTTTTGCATGTTGGCTTCGGTAAAGTATTGGTACTTGTCACGAATATCGATGGGCGTATCAATAAATTCTATGTTTGGTTCAATGTTTAGTGCTTTAAATGTTGCTTCGGCCAAATCTAAAAAGGTTCTGGCCTTACCGCTTCCTAAATTGTAAATTCCACTTTTAGGTTGTTTGGAATATAAAAACCAAATCACATTCACAACATCTTTTACATACACAAAATCACGTAATTGTCCACCGTCGGTATAATTTGGATTGTGTGACCTAAATAATTTTACTTTACCAGTATTTTTAATTTGATAAAAGGAATGAAAAATAACCGAAGCCATTCTTGCTTTATGATATTCATTCGGCCCATACACATTAAAAAATTTTAATCCCTGCCAGTGTGGAGGCGTTTCTTTTTGTTGAATGGCCCATTTATCAAAATCGTTTTTACTATCACCGTAAGGATTTAATGGTTTTAATAAAGGAATTTTTGTTTCATCATCATCGTAACCATGTTCACCCAGACCATAAGTTGCTGCGGAAGAAGCGTAGATGAAAGGAATTTTATGTTCCGTGCAGATTTTCCAAAGAGCCTTGGTGTAATTAAGATTTAGCTCGTTAAATAATTCAACATTGAATTCAGTAGTGTCTGTACGCGCACCAATGTGAATAATAGAATCTATTTCTTTATAATTTTTTTGAAGCCATTCTACAAAAACAGAGCGCTCAATTTTTTTGGTAAATTTTTTACCCTTAGCGTTTTTATCCTTTTCAATTTTAGAAAAATCGTCTACTAAAATAAGATCTGTTAAGCCTTCTGAATTAAATTTCGAAACAAGGCAACTTCCTATAAATCCTGCTGAACCGGTAATTACTATCATAAATTTATCGTAACAAAGTTATGAATTTATAGCGATTTCTACTTTGTCACTAAAAACCCACAGCAAAAATTCTGTTAATTTCTATGCGTGTGTCAGCCACATTAAAACCTCCGTTAATTCGTTCGAATAAAATCTGCGCCCTACTGAAGGAGTACCAGCGTTTGATTAGGTTTTTACGAAGATAGACAGCTCAAAAAAATAATTTTGCTCGAACTTAAATAATTTCATTCATGTGCGCCACGCCATTTTTTCTTAGCAAGCGCCAATGTGAAATAACAGCGGTATTAAGAGAAGGCCTATGGTTGTAAGGAATATTAAAATCCAACGCAGTGGCATCCAGAATTTTTCTTATTTCCGGAAAATGAACGTGCGAAACACTTGGGAAAAGATGATGCACGGCATGGTAGTTTATGCCACCAAAAAAGAAAGCAACAAAAGGAAGACGTGTGCCAAAATCCATGGTAACACTCATTTGGTGCTCAGACCAGGTGGTGTTTAGGTGTCCGTGTTCATTATCTGGACTAGGAAATATAGACTCTTCATACAAGTGTGCTGGAAAAAGTGCAACGGCTGCAGAAACACTTGCTGCGAGGTGCATCAAAAAAAAGCCGAATAAAACTGTCGGCCAAGTACAGCCTGAAAGCAACAAAGGTAAAACGAGTGCATATGTAAAATAAATTATTTTGGAAACAACAAAAGATACGGCTTCCTTTTTTGAATGCTTAACGACTTTATGTCCTATTTTGTTAGAAAAAAAATCTGTCCAGTCACGCTTTAAAATAGCATTGAGCGTGTAAAAACAATATAATATTGGAGCATATACTTTTTGAAATTTAAAAATGTTTGGCGGATTTTCCATTGGCATAAAGGTTAACATGCCTGTTTGTTCAATGTCCACATCTTTACCTGGAACCATTGGATTTGGATGGTGCGAATAGATGTGACGCATTTTCCACAGGTAACCCGATGAACCCAGTAGGTCAAAAGTGTAGGCAAAAAGATGATTAATGGTTTTGTTATTTGAAAAAGAATCGTGTACTCCTTCGTGCCCAGCGTTAAGAACAAGGCATATTTGAATAAAGCCAATGAGTGGATAACAAATTAATAGTTGCAGATTATTCCCATGAGCAAGAATAACAAAAGAATAAAGCAAAATGAAACAAGCACAAAAAAAGATGGTTTTAAAAATGCCAAAACCATTTGTTTTTTTAGAAAGTTTATTTGAAACGAAATAATCGTTTACTCGTTGATTGAGAACAAAAAAGAAACTATGTTCCTCGTCTTTTTTGTAAGTGATGTTTACATCTTTTGTCATAAGCCTTCTAGTATATCAGTATTTTTGGTGATCTAATATAAGGCAATTTGTCGTAAAAATTGAGTCGGTTCTCTTATTATTTGTGATAAAATAATTCATAAACCAGGCCGTGGGTGTGCATTGGAAATTGCTGGGGGGATATGAATAAACCTATGCACCATAGTGTAAATCTGAAGCCTTAGGGTTTCAGATCAGTAAAAGGGGCTATCTCAAACTTCCTACTTAGTTTTGCTAAAGTATTATATCGTTACAGTGGCTTTAAACTATTTCGTTGGTCACTGAATAGTCTATCGGGTCTGTTAATCTTGGATGTTTAAAAAATTTTGGGCTAAAAGTTGTCTAAGAGGCGTTTTAAACGCTACAGTCTTAAGGATTCTGAGCTAACATAAGTTCTCCATATAGAATTCTGCGATTTAAAAACCGACTTATGAAAATACGCCTTTTTTCTAGGTTAAAAAAATCGAAACAAGACTAGCATTTCATACATTTGATTAAAAATTTCCACATGATAAAAGCATTTCTTAGAGTCGCAATTGCGCTTGTATTTGTAACAGCTTGCAAAAAAAAAGAACCAGTTGTTGAGCCGACCCCCGATACCACCAATCCAACAATTACATTGAAAGGCAACGCTAGCGACACAATTTCCTTGAATAGCACTTATTCCGACCCAGGTGCTACCGCCAACGATGATAGGGATGGCGACATCAGCTCCCGGGTAACGGTAGTAGGAACAGTAGACAAGAGCCGGGTTGGCGGCAACTACCTTTATTATAGTGTGCAAGATGCTGCAGGTAATTCTGCGCAAGTTAGCCGCTATGTATATGTTCGCAACGACGCTTATAAGTTAGAAGGTAATTACACAACTGTTTCCAACTGCGGTACAAATTTTATGGGTATTAATGCTACCTCCGTAATCAAGACTTCAACAACAAATAACAACCAAATTAGTATTTCTAATCAACAATTCCAGTCCTCCGGATTTTCAGTGACGGCGTCAATAAACGGCACTTCGCTCACAATGTACACTCAGCCAGTTGGCACGTCTCTTGCTTCGGGTGTTGGTACTCTATCAGTAGACGGGAAGAGCTTTACACTTACAACTACCTACACGCCGCCAATTCAGGGATCAAGTGGTTGCACAATTGTTTATACCAGGCAATAGAACACGAAAGTTAAACAAAGTTCTCTGCATCTATAACTATGGTTAATGGGTAGCGCATTGGCCCAGTTAATCTTAGCTATAAAAAACTCTATAAGTGGTTTGAATAAAAAACTTTTTATACTTTTAATATAGTGAATCAAAAGGCATGAAAAGTATTTTAATATTATTCTACTCTATTGCAACCTTTGCGTTATGCGGTGGTACTGAAAGTAAAATTGTTTTTTCAAATAAACCTATTGATGTTTCTTCGGGAGAAAGTTTGGCTGAAGCGACCTTTGACCTTGGAGATATTATTTATTGTAGAGTGTATTTACCCAAAAATCTTAATGAATACACTATTTACAAAGACGATGATTCTCCTTTTTATTGGGTCGATGTTACTTTAAAAGATAAAGAATATACTGAAGTTTATAAATATAAATTTAATACGGTTGAAGAAGCAAATATTTCGACTTTTGAATTTGTTCTAACTAACGGAAAAAGCTCCATTGCAAGAACGTCTTTTATTGATTCAATCAATTCAGCGGGTGAAGGAAAACTTCTTATCAAAATTGAAATTTTTGCCACTGGCAAAATAAGCCTTGCGGTAGGAGAATTTACGCTGAATAAATCAAAAAACTCAGTCATGGGCATCGGTAAGGATTTTAATTCTATTTTGGCTAAAAACAACGAGCCAATACTAGAAGCAAGAGCAATAGAAGCTCTCATTGAATATTTCAACATATCTAGAGCTATTCAAAATAATAAGAGAACACCACTTAAAGTGAAAATTGTAAGTGATTGGGAAATTACAAATGCCCCGACCGGTGAAATTACTGGTCGTATTATGGACTTTGCTGTTTTACATAGAATTGAATATGATGGTCATTGCAGCGTAAAGGTATATCGCTTACAACAAAAATATACCGGCGAAGTTTACGAAGATAATTTTATGTCCACTGCTGGCCATGTTATTGTTGCCGGCAGCAACTATTCCGAATACATTTGGGACTACGCTGATTGCAATTAGCTTTACACTTTATAATCAAAAATAAATTTGTTAATGCGTTAGCTATTATTACTGAATTTTCGGTATGAGGCAAGCAGACACCGTTTCTTGCGTTTTCGCCCGTTTATTAAATTCACACGTGTGCAGGGACTCCAAACAACAATTGGCAGCACAGATCATAAATTGGTCTGCCTTTGATAAGATTTAATGCCAGTTTGAAAAATAATTTAGGCAAATTCAAATTATTTTTTAGTGCGTCAGCTGGCGCTATGCAATTGGTAGATACCGATGATACAAAAGGATAGTGCAATTGGAAATTGGACTATCTATTTTGTCACATCGTTATAAAACGACAAAACGCAATAAAAGATGAAAAAAATCAGAATTTATATCCCGTTATTGTATATAACCAAAAATTCTTTTTATGATAAAAAGAATCGCGTTGCTCAGAAAATGGAATTAATTAAAATTTGCATTGATAAAATGAAATTGGTAATATTGTCCTAACAACAATCATAAACTTTCCTAAAAAAATCCCATAAAATAAGTTAAAATACTGATTAAATGTTAAAGATGATAGCCCGAATAATATCGATTACGGTGATCTCTTTTTTGCTCTCCAGTAGCAACCCACCTGAGGAAGATGATTTCTCTTATACAATTGGCATTTCAGATTTTTTAACCCAAGGAGCAGACGCAAATCAACAGTGGATAGGAAACAGTTGTATAGATGCGATTACGGTGAGACTAAGTGGCCAAAAAAATATTAAGATTGTTGAACGCAAATACCTCTCTAAAATTATTGAAGAAATCAAGTTGCAAGCATCTGGACTGGTTGACGAAAACACAGCCGTTGAACTCGGTAACTTAGTGGCAGTAAAATACTTCATATTTGGATCAGCATCAGTTTCTGGAGACAACTTAGTGGTAAGAGCCAGGATCATTGACGTATCTACCTCAAAAGTTATCAATGCGAGTGAGGTTTCTGGCACTATAAATGAGGTGTTTAAATTGCAACAAAATTTGTCAAACCAAATTGCCGCCGCTTTAGGAATCGGTAATTTAGACATAGACAAACAGGCAATTTCCAATTCGGAGACATTAAGTTATTCGGCTATATCAAAGCTAGAAAAAATCAAAAAGATGGCCGATCAACTTCCGTTTTTCACCTTAGATGCAGCCAGAAAACGTAAAGCGACCGAGTATATGCTTGCTATTAATTTATGCGATGATCTTCTTGAAAAATATCCTAATCTATCAACAGCACACTATTACAAAGGCTTGTTTAGCATTCAGCTTGAAGAACTTTCTACAGCAGATATTGAAACGAAAGAGGCGAAGAAGCTGGAGCCCGGCAATCAAGAAAATTTGGTTTGTCGCGGCTTTTACTTTTTTGTTGCAGGCAAATATGAGGCGGCTCAACAATTGCTTGAATATGCTATCATAGCATTTCCCAACGACGCTCGTTTCAGATATGCGCTTGCAAAAGTATGCATGGAGCAAAATCAAAATGAAAAAGCCATTGAAAACTTTATGCTTTCATTAAGTCTTTCACCCGATATTCCAAATGTGGAAGCAAATCTTAAAGCCTTAATTACGACCGTAAATTTTAGTCCAAATCAATTTTCCGATCATTCATTTTATGACGTGGCCTTGTTATATAAGGTTCTCTATAGCGATAAGCCAATCATCAGCACTAGTTTGTATGAGCTGGCAAAACGCATCATATCCGAATCTAAACTATTTGCAGTTCCTTTTTATGTGATGGGTTTATATGAGCAATACCATGGGAATGTTGGGATTGCCTTTAGCCACTTTCAAAATGCTATTAAACTCAAAGCAACCTATAGTGAGGCGCATCGCGAACTTGGAGTTTTACTATTAAAGAGCAGAAAATGTAATTCAGGAAAACAACACATCATGTTATATCTTCAAACAAGTCAGGTAATAACTGACGCCGGGGAGCTACATGCTAGAATCAGAAACTGTAATTAAAATACACAACTATGAAAAAAATAATCTTTCTTTTTTTAATCACCCTTTTAACGACTACTTGTAAAGACAAACTTATTGTACCTGATGTTCCACCCCCACCTGTTGAAAGGAATGTAGGTGACAAAGTGGAAGGAGGTACAGTCGTTTATGTCGATGTCACCAAGCAGCACGGTTTGGTTGCAGCCCCAGAGGACATTTCTTCAAATAACGCATCGGGTCGTATTACTAACGGAACCCCGCTTACGGCAACAGTGTCGCAAGACTATAGTGGCTCTGCTTACTTAACATCTATGAATTATCTTTACCTGAAAATTACGCACCCAAATGTAGGCGACCTATCCATTTATTTGGTAGCACCAAATGGGTATTCAATGGCGCTTTCAAAAAAGAATGGAGGAAGCGGTGATAACTACGACATCGCGTTTTCAATGTACGGCTCTTATCCTTCGCCAAAATCAGGGGTAGCGCCCTTTTCCTCAGGCTATTTTTCTCCAGAAGAACCATTCTCAAAATTAAATCTCACGGCATCTTCATTTAGTGGAGTTTGGGCACTTGTGATTATTGATGATGTCCCGGGAAATGATGGAACATTAGTAAGTTGGTCTGCTTCATTTACATCTAGTCCTACTGTTACGGGTGGAGTCTCAATGAGCTGGGATCCAGACCCTGGCCTGATATGGAGCCCTTCTCCTGCAAACTATTTTTATTTTTACAGATATTCTAGCACTGGGCCAGAGAACACTAGCTCAATATCTAATTATTATGGTAATACCGTAGCCTATGCTGCTTCAGTTTGTGAGCAATTGGTATTAAATGGTTATTCTGATTGGTACTTACCAACTGTTAACGATTTGTATTACCTAAGACAAAACAAAAGTGCTCTAAATATTCAGCCATTTGAATATTGGAGTTCTTGTGATGATTCCAGATTCTATGCTTATTCCGTCGATATGAGTTTATCATTTGATGATTGGCTTGCCATGAATAAATCTTCTAAAAAGAAAGTTAGACCAGTCAGAAAATTCTAAAAAATAAGAATATGAAAAAAATTATTATGTCGGTGTTGCTACTTCTGGTTTTTCAAACAGGAAAATCGCAATTTTATGAAGAACAAAAAAAACCAAGAGTAGCGCGTCAAAAAGTGATACGTGAATTAGATAGCGCCAAAACCTACCTTGGTGCTGGGTTTGTATTCAGTGGCTATGCGGGAATAAATAGAGGTATTAATTTTGAAACTATAGATTATTATACGGGCAATATAATTAAAGCCACAACCTTGTATGACTATGATTGGTATGAGAATTACAAAGTGAAAAACGCTTTCGGGACATTTTTTAGTATTAGTCCGGGTATACATGGTAGATTTTATGGGATAGATTTTCCAATTATGTATCACGTTTTAAGGTTTTCTGTTCCAGATGTTAGTGCGGAGACAATGCGAATATCAGAATGGGATTTTGGCCTAATCAATAACTTTAAACTATTTCAAGAAAAAATTCATGTTGTTCTTGGTTTCTCAATTGGAACAAAAGGTGGAGGTTATGCTACATATGGTTTAGGGTATAAGATCGCTAAAAAAATGAGTTTAGACTTAAGGATAAGAAACTCCCTTCGTCTTATTGCTGGTGAAGATCCAAACATTCATGTTCGAACTGACGAGGGTAAAACATCTGTCTCAAGTTTTCAAATTAGCACATTGCAATTAATGCTGAGATACGACATTATCAGCACAAGAAAAACCAAATACAAATATAAAAAGCTTCCAAGAGATGTATATTCTCAAGACTCTTGGAGTGCGCCTCAGCCACCTGTTAAACAGACGCCAAAACCGAAAGTGAATTACGCCTCATATACTGTTGCTGAGCTTAACGACATGCTAAAGGAGGCAAATTCTAAAAACGATTTGGATGCTATGTTGGGAATTCAAAAAGAGTTAGATGCTCGTGCAGCTACGAGTGAATTTATAAATGACAGTGATGAGGTGCTAGAGCAAAAGCTCATAAAGGCTTTAGAGAGTGAAGATTATAAAAAAGCGGAATTAATAAAAAAAGAAATACAAAAGCGAAAAAAGCCTCAGGAATAATTAAATTCCTGTCGTCTCACAACAGATAGTAATTTATATTGCTGCTATTGGTTGAGGTTTTAATTATTGAATAAGTAAAGCAATAAAAAATATTTCGAGTCGCTATGAATAAACAAAAATAAAAAACATATGAAAAAAAGGTCAAATCAAGGAATCGTTATTTTACTTTTATTTTTACTCGCGTTAACGTCATGTCGCACAACGGGAAAAGCTTATCTCTATTCCGAAAGTTCTATAGAACCCGGCACAGTAAGAATGAAAACAGCGGCAATTTTACCTAACAGATTGCCCGTAACCATGCAAAACCCGGAGGAATGGCGACGGAAAAACTATCGTATCATGAAAGAAATACTTGAACGAAATGGTTGCAATGTGATTTCATACGAGACCTCTAATCAAATGTTCCAGCAATCGGGCTTGCCTATGGAGGATACAAAATCTTCGCGAGACAAGTACGCTGAATTGGCCCAAAACCTTAATGCTGACATTTTAATTTTTCCGTACTATGCCACATCGTTTAATGGCAATTCTTTCTCAAATCAATATACCTCCATCGGCTCGCTTCAAATATACAGCTTGAAACATAATGACTTTAGTGCCAGAATTGATTTAGAAGGCATGACGAAAATTGCTCAATGGCCAACCTTGGTGTTACCACTTGTGGGTGTAATAGCTGGTCTTGCCGCAGGAGGGAGTGACGGTGCGATAGTTTCAGGGGCAGCAGGAGTTTTAACGCCACTTTATTTGTTATTAACGTTAAGTCCTGCACGGCACGCTTACGACAAATCCTTTAAAAGAGGGCTTCGAGAAGCATTTAAGGTTTATTTTGGCAGATACCCGCAAAACAGAAATAACTTTGAAACGAATGAAAGCACTTCCGATAATAAATATGCCAAATATTCTATAGAAGAACTGCAAATCTTAAAAAAGGCGGCCGTTTCAAATTCTGATTACGAAAAGGCAGCTGAAATAAAAGCTGAAATTGAAAGTCGGAAATAAGAAAATATTTATTTAAACTGAAAAAATACATGAAAAAAATAGCGAAATATGTTTTTGTTTATTTTTTCATGACGAGCTATTTGTTTTCTCAAAAAAGACCTGAATGGGTTACAAATCCACCAAAGTCATCAGATTACTTTGTTGGCATTAACTTTTGTGCAAAAGACAATCCGGACTATATTTCCCAAGCAAATTCAAAAGCATTGATGGATATTTCCTCACAAATTTTAGTGACTATAAACAGTGAGTCTTTTCTTAATACCACCCAAATTGATAATCAGGTAAAACAAACCTTTGAAGAAAGTATTCGAACAAATGTTAGACGTGAAATTACAGGATATGAACAAGTAGACGTTTGGCAAAACAAAACCGAATATTGGATCTATTTGCGCTTGTCGAAGAAAAAGTATTATCAGGAAAGAAGAGAAAAATTTGAAAGTTCATTGAATAGTGCAGAGTTATTATTCAGAAAGGCGATTGTAGCCGATAGTTCATTTGATTTTTGTCAGGCACTTCAACTGTATTTACAATGCACCAAACCTTTGGAAGCATACATGAATGAAAGTTTTGATTCGGAACTCAAAAACAGAAGTTTGCTAGTGTTCAATGAAGCGTCTACTGCGGTAGAAGATATTTTAACCAAACTCCGCGTGAAAGCATTGAATGAGGAAGTTAAGTTGAAGCCGAATTCCGGCTATAAACATGGCCTTAAAAGCAATGTATTTCTTGTTCGGAATGGCAAGGAAATGCCAGTAAAAAATGCCCCGTTGAAGTATGAGGTTGTAAAAGGGAAAATGGAATTACTTTCTCAAAAAACCAATTCAAATGAAAATGGTAGCAGTGTCAACACTCTTGTTTCATACTCATTAGAAAACAATAAAGGTTCGATAAAGATCTCCTTCGATTTGGATGAGTTGTTGAAAGGAGTTGCTGAGGAGAGTTTGTTGTCCAAAATTTATAGGAAGAAGACTACTTCAAGTGATTACTATAAAATAGAGATTCAGAGTCCAACCATTTTCTTTGGGTCAGAAGAAAAAAACATTGGTCAAAAATTGCAAGTGAACACCCTGGAACCAGCTTTAAAAGATCACTTTCTTGAACTGGGCTTTATTTTTGTAACAACAGATTCGTTGGCAGACTATGATGTGAGAATTATTTCAGATACAAGGGCAGGAGGTGAAGCCTATGGATTAAATGTATCGTACCTAGATGTAAACATTGTAATTATGGATAATCTGACTAAGGAGCAAATATATTCTAAACATTTTACTAATATTAAAGGTGTAAAACAAGATGCTGTTGCGGCCGGAAATGATGCTTATCGAAAGGTAGTTACTGTCAATTTTAAAAATGAACTTTTCCCGGAAATTAATAATAAATTCAAAAATAGAAACTAATATGGAGGCTATCTTTAAGAAATCAAATGTGAAGTTCAATAGTTACCATACGAGCTTAGGGCTACGAAAAACGATCCTTTTTGTTATGATGTTTGTTTACTCGGTTACACCAATCTTGTCACAAAATTATGCAACAATTTTTATTTATCGAAAGAATCAATTGAAAAATTCAGGAACTGGGTATTCGCTTTTGATTGATAAAAGCGAGATTACTCGAGTATTACCCGGAAGTCGTGTTGAATACAGGCTTTACAAGAATGGAACGATAGAAGTACTTTGTGCGGAAATAAATGACAGTAAAGAGAAAGAACTATCCTATTACTGCAGATTGAATTTTACTGTAGAAAAAGGTAAGACTTATTATCTCAGAGGAGATGCGAATAATTTGGAACAAGTGTCTGAGCGAGTTGGAAAATCTGAACTGGAGCATCATGAAAATTTTACAGGGGGAATAATTTTGAAAGAGGATTTAGCGGGAAAAAACTATATGAAAAATCAGTTTGATGCCATGGAGAAAAATTTAGAAAGGGAAACGGCTGAACCAACGCAGAAATCTACCTTTGAGATAGTTATTCTTTCTCCTAAAATTAATGGGCAGGAAATTACGACCGATCAAAATGCAATAAAAGTAAGTGGCTATATCAAACCTTATATAGAAATTATGGGGGGTGAGATTAACAACCAATCCCTTATTTTTGATGAAAATGGAAATTTTTCTAAAATGCTGAATTTGAAAGAGGGTATTAATAAAGTACATGTTTCTGTAAAAGACCTTAATGGGAGAAGCCAAGAAAAGTCTTTTAATATCGTATATCAGCCTAAAGAATTACAATCGAAAGTAGTTGCGATTAACGAAGGTCAAAAAGAGGTCACATACAGGGGAAGCGACCCATTCAAAGGTACCAATTTATCAAATCAAGCAAAGGAACTTAAGCCCGGGAAATACTACGCGCTTTTGATCGGAATTAATGCCTATAGTGGATTTTGGAAACCACTAAAGAACGCAACCAATGATGCGATGTCAATCGAGAAGCTGTTGACTGATAATTATAAATTTGAGGTTTTTAAAACACTATATGATAAACAAGCGACCCGAGACGCTATAATTAAGGAGCTTGAATGGCTTGTGAAAACGGTTGGGGAAAATGACAACGTTCTTATTTATTATTCAGGTCACGGAGAATTTAAAAAGGAATTGAATAAAGGGTATTGGGTGCCTGTGGATGCTACCACTGCTTCAACCTCAAACTATATTTCAAATTCCGATATCCAAACTTTTCTTGCAGGGATACCTTCAAAACATACTCTATTAGTCTCTGACGCTTGTTTTAGTGGAGATATTTTTAGAGGATCGGTGACTAGTGCTGCGTTTGAAAATACAGACAAATACTATCAAAAAACTTATGATTTAAAGTCTAGACAGGCAATTTCTTCAGGTGGACTTGAACCAGTTATGGATGGCGGTAAAGACTCTCATTCAGTATTTGCATATTATTTGATTCAGGCGTTAACTACAAATACATCAAAATATTTCGATGCTTCTCAGTTATTTAGCAAGATAAAAATTCCGGTAGGAAATAATTCCGAACAATCTCCAGATTTTAATCCAATTAAAAACACGGGAGACGAGGGTGGCAATTTTATTTTTATTCGTAAATAGAATTAGAGTCGGATACCAATTATTAGTACATCATCGACCTGTTCCGTTTTCTTTCCTTTCCATTCTTCAAAAAAATCGTCAAGAAACAATTTCTGATTATGCATGCTTTTATTTGCACAACTTAGAAGCGCTTCCCTAAATCTTTTAGTCATCATTTTTTTTCCGGCACCGGAAATTATAGAAGGCCCCCCGAATTGATCAGCATACCCATCTGAAAACATAAAAACCGAATCTCCTTTATCTAAATTCAACGTGTGTTCTACAAATTCTTGTGCGCTTTCTGTATGTCCTCCAATAGCACACTTCGTAGCCTTAATTTCTTCAATTTCAGTACTATGCTTTCTTATAATCCATAGTGGTCTGTTAGCGCCAGCATAAATTACATTCACGGCTTTGTTACCATCTTGATTAATAATCCTTATCAGCCCAATGTCCATACCATCACGAATCACAGAATCAGTGCTTTGATTGAGGGTTACCTTAACACCGATATTTAATCTTTGTAAGATAGTAGATGGAGAATCTACTATCTTAATTGATTCCGCTAATTCTTTACTTCCGATTAAACTCATAAATGCACCGGGAACCCCATGACCTGTGCAGTCAGCTACAGCAAGATAAAACGATTCTGGCGCAACTTCTTTGAAATAATAGAAATCACCGCTCACAATATCTTTTGGTTTATATAAAATAAAGTTATCAGGAAAATTTTTATTTAAGATACGGACGTCTGGCAATATGGCCTGTTGTATTCTTTTGGAGTAATTTATCGAATCTGTAATTTCATGTTGTTGAACTTCAAGTAAGTTTTTTTGTTCTTCAATTTCATGTTTACTTGCTACAACTTCTTCCGTTCTTTCTAAAACGATTTTTTCAAGTTTTTCTTTTGCTTGAATTAACTTTCTTTCTCTGAGTTTAATGAATATTATTATTAGAAAGATGGCAAGAACACCGACGCATAAAATGAATGCTTTTGTTTGGTATATCGGCGGTTCGATTTGAAATTGAAAAGAGGCAGTTTCGGATTCGACTCCATCATTATTAGTTGATTTCAGCAATAGCTTATAATTTCCAGACTGTAGTTTATTATATTCTACAGTACAAAATTCATCTAAATTCGATTCATTAATAAATAGTTTAACGAAGGTGGTATCAAATCCGACTAATTTAGCAAAATACTCATTCCGTGTAGGGTAGGTTAAACTTACAGAATTGAACGAAATGCGCAGTGAGTTTTCGAAATGTTTTAAAATATGTGGCTTGAGTATATTAACCTCTATACCATTAATTTTAACCGACGAAATATGAATTGTTGGAACGACGAGATTTTTTCTATCTAAAGCTGGATTGTAAATAGTAATTCCCTGAGTGGTTCCAAACCAAATCTGGTTGTTATTGTCCTTTAATATAGCATTAAAAGATATTTCGGGATTAACAAATCCCACATCCTTTCCACTAACAGAAACGTTAGGTATATCGGAATTTTGTTTAAATTCAAATTTATGAAGTCCTTTGTTGGACCCAGCCAATAGTATTGAATCGTTTAGAAATGTTAATGAAAAAATGTTGGGATTAATTGGTTGACCGTTTCCGTAGATTTTCTTGAAGGATTCTGGCATTCCCGCGAGCCGTTGCATCCTAAAAATACCTCCGCCAAATGTTCCAGCATAAATATTTCCTTTGCTATCCGCATTTATTGATTGCACTTTAATTTCACTTAGCCCATCAAGTTCATCGTAGGTCTGAAGCTTTTCTCCGTCAAATTTTACGATCCCACCAAGCGTCCCAATCCAAATATCGCCTCTTTTGTCTTCAAACAAAGTTTGAACCTCATTGTTAACTAGCCCACCTGTTTCAGAAATTGACACAAAGTCTTTACCTTCTTCTTTTAAGTTTAAGCCACCTGAAGTTCCAATCCAAATTCTATTTTTGCTATCGCCTATTAATGCATTTATATTCATATTAATTAGCCCATTTGCCTCTGTGAAATTTTTAAAAACACCATCTTTAAGGTAGCAAAGTCCATTTCTTGTGCCAATCCAAAGACGGCCAAAACTGTCAAACATCAGACAAGTTAGTTCATTAGAGGGTAATCCATTTAAAGTTGAAAAGGATTTTAAATCTGATAACTTTCCGTTCTTAAATGAGAAACTTCTTAGTCCACTGGAATTCCCAATCCAATATTGTCCAAATTTATCCTGAACGATCGCTGAAACCTGTCCAATGTTAGAGATTTCGTCTTTAGAAATGAAGATAAATTTGTCACCAACATATTTTACCAGTCCTGCTGAACTAGTTCCAATCCATAAATTTTTCTCTTTGTCTCTGAATATTTTAAAGGTGTTGTTTGTGGGCAATCCAGATTTTAAATCAAAATTTCTAGAAGGAAATGACGCGACTACCCCGAACTTATCTGTAGAAACTAGAAAGTTTCCAACACCTAAATCTTCAATGCTCCATACCTGACAACCTTCTGATTTTTGAACCAAGGCTGATATGAGCTCGTTTGTGGGCGAAATGTGAAGTTTAATAGCGCCCGCTGATTTTGTGCCGCTAACCATGTTTCCATCAGAAAGATGCTTGAGGCAAATAATTTCATTAGCTTCTGGGCTAGAATTCGCGTAATTTTTAATTTCATCCGTTGTCGGATCTAGAATGCTAATGCCGTTTCCGAAACAAGGGATCCATATTTTTCCATATTTGTCTTGAGCAATATCGAAAACATAATTTCCTGCCAGGCCTAACGATTCGTCGTAGTGCTTTACTTTGTGTATATTATTTTTTTTAGTGATCCTATAAACACCCTTGCCAGAACTTGAAACCCAAATCTCATTTGTAGAACTTAAAAACACAGATGTAATAAACATGGAAGGGATTTGTTTGAATATCTGAAATGAATCATTTTCCAAATAAAAGACTCCGTTATTAGTAGCAACCCAAATTTTCTGTTCCTTGTCTTGACAAATTTTTCTTACCACATTTCCCGTCAAACCTTCTTGACTTCCATAGGTTTTAAATCTAAATCCATCATAACGACAAACGCCACCACCGTCAGTACCCAGCCACAGAAAGCCTTCAAAATCCTGAAAAATTTCATAAACTGTAGATTGTGGCAATCCGTCATTTACCTGAAATACCTTATAATTGAGTTTTTGACAATAGAAATTGAAAGGTAACCCATGACAAATAATAAATAGAAAAAAAATAAACTGTTTTTTACTAAAAAAATTTTTCATAAAAATGAAGATGTAGTTTATGTGATCAGAGTAAAAATAAACAATTTATGCGCGACGATTCTCGTTCTTTGAAAGAAAATAGCGTCTGGAATATATTTCGTACATGTGAAACTCAGTTGCGTGACAATTTTTAGTAAATAACGAGATTCTGCTTAGAGAAAAAGCATTGTAATACAGGTTAACGAGACTAATAAAATTTTATATGTTCAGCTGTCTCTCAGCATTAAAGGCAAACAAGAGATAAATGGCAAAAACGCTTATTCAAACAGAGCGCCTGCAAAACGTCGGAAAGTTGATGATAAAATTAGAGTGTTTTTTGTTTCCTGATGACTTTATTATTTTGTTTCCTACGAAATCTATCAGATAGACGCTTATTCAAATCTGTCACAAAAAAAGCCCGGACTAACCGGGCTTATAATTTCAAAAACAAATTTATTATCGGCTAATGATTAGCTTTTTACTAATGTTTCCGCCTTCTGTTTTAAGGTTAGCAAAATATACACCTGTATTAAAGCTTTCTACATTTACATCGATTTTATTTTTTCCTTCAAATAGTGTTACGTTTTTTTGGTAAACAAGTTCACCTAAAGAATTAAACACCTGAACACCTGCCTCCATTGTTTTTGGGGTATTTACAAGTATTGCCGTAGTTTCTTTTGCTGGGTTTGGAAAAATACCAAAAGCGTTTAGACTTTTAAACGATTCCTTTACACCAACTGTATTGCCAGCGGCATTATACTTCATTGTAACCTGTATAGAATCACTTGAGTTAGCTGCATTGATAAATGAATACTTTATTTCACTATACCCTACAACAGAACCTTCATCTAAATAGGCTGTTAAATTATTAAAACTACCCGGCATACCCGAAGCATTTTGTCCAGCGGTTAAAGTAAGAGACGTGGGTGAGAAAAAAGTTTGATCTCCATAGCAAGTTCCTGCAAAACAAAAATAAGCTACTGCATCGTTGTTTAAAGTAATGTTATAACGCTTTACATTATACGATTGGGTTGTTGATCCAGTATTCTTAATGTCAAGATTAATGTGCTTACTGTTTCCAGCTGAAGTAACCGCGTTAATAATCGCATTTGGAGAAAGTGTAACATTATTATCCATGTCCTTTAACTCAATTGTGGATTGTGCAAAAACATTAACAGCCAACCCAATAGTGCTTAATAGTAGTATTTTTTTCATTTTTGTTTCGTTTGATATCAAACCCAATAGGATTTAAATAAAATTTATTTTGTAAAAATAAGAACTCCGGTTTACCCGGAGTTCTTTATGGAAATTATTTAGTAACGTTTAACTTTTTTACAACAGAACCTTCTTCAGTGCTTATTGCAACATTGTAAATACCAACAGCAAAAGTACTCATGTCGAACTTAATATTGTTAGATCCTTCCGTTAAAGAAGCATTCTTAAAGCTTACAACCTGACCAAGTGTATTGGTAACAAACACTCTAGCTTCACCTGCCTTTTTCGAAGTGATGGTAACGTTTGTAATACCATTGGTTGGATTAGGGTAAAGTGTGACAAAGTTTTCAGAAGCATTTGCATTCGAAATACCCACAGATGTTGGAGCAGATTGCGAAAGGTTAACATTGTCAAGATATAAGTTATTTCCATTATCGTTTGTAACAACAAACTTTACAAGTACGTTTGGTTTGTTAAAACCAGGAAGTGTAATTGATTCTGTTCTCCATTCTTGAGGATTTGTTGGAGTTGGTTGGTAAGCAGTAGGAATCGGAGAGGAAACCGTCGATAAATTTATACCTTGAGCGCTATAAACCGCTGTCCAGGTAGCACCACAATTATCCGAAGCAAATACTTCTAAAACGTCGTTACTGTTGGAATTACGTTGTGCATAAGCAAGATCAAAATACATATCCGGATCATTAGCTCCTTGAAGATTCATTGGAGGTAAAATTAATTCATCCTTGTCCCCAATAACTGTGTTCGAGAAAAAATCGTATTTAGCTGATTCTGGAGATAAGTTGTAAGCTCCACAACCTGCTGCATTCTTACGTGTCCAGGCTGGGCCATTATCTGGGTTCGCCACTGCCCAAGATGCAGGTGGAAAGGCGCCAAAAACAAATCCTTCTGCAACAGGAGAACCTTGATAATTTGAAGCTAGATAAAAACTACCAGAACCACTATTATTTGCCGTATAAAAATCTCCAGAAATTATATAAGTAAAAGCATGCCCACCGCCAGTAGTTGCCGTAATATTATTCAAAGCAATTGTAGTTGTTGCACCAGGTAAAAGAGTACCTGCCCAAGGAGTTGGTGCCTGACTAACCGCGTCTACCGAAGGAGTAATGGTTAAATTATTAATGGTTGCCATACCTTTGTTCTCAACGGTAACAATTGCATTTAAGCTATTGCCACAAATAATTGATGGTAACGAAACAGAAACAGCTTTAGCATCTTTTGTCATAGCGAGCGGGCCATGTGCTACATTAATTACGTTGCGGTCAGTTTGACTCACAAAAGCAACTATTGCTAATTTTTCAAAATTAGGAGAAGTACTTTTTACTGCCGACAAAGGATAAGTACCAGGAATTGTATACGTTAACTGAGTTGTAAATAAACTAGTAGCGCTTGTATTTGGAATAGTCATACCAAACGTTGGAGTAAGCGCTTTACGCAATACGTGATTATGATTATATGTTCCATCCGAATTATAATTACTTAAATTGTAATAAGGAGTACCGTAATTGCTTTGCGGACCACGAATGTCATCCTCTAACAAAAAAACACTTAATGAGTTAGTAGCAACTGGGCTGTTCGCAGTATAATATACTTCAACATCAACAGTCAACACTCTCGTTTGAGGATCTAAAGTTCCTTGCAGCGCCACGTTACAATAAGCAGCTTCTGCTTTCACTATAGCTGAATTTGATATCCAGCTACCGCGGCTTTCTGCCATTCCACCTGTATTTTGTGATCCTGCCATTACTCTTCGGTTAATAGTTCCTGCAGGATACCCTGCAATCAACTGTCCAGACATACCATCAATCGAAGTTCCTTCAGCGGTTCTCAAATCAATATCGTTCGCTGCTGACGGATTAGCATATGATCCCGAATGAATATTCACCAAAACCACACGTGTTGGATCGGCATCGTGAATCGTATTTGCTTTTACATGACCATCAGGGCAATAGCCGCAATGAATTCCTGTAAACTCTTCTAACAACACTCCTTTATTCTGTGGAGCTGTGCTCACAGGTAATTGCGCAAACATCGTTCCACTTATAGAAGCGAAAAAGAGCGCGGTAAGTAAATTTTTTTTCATTTGTATGTTTTTTAATTAGATATAAACAAATATATATAGTAGAAAGCATACATCCATAAGATTTATGTTAAAAAAAAGGGGGATTTCCGTCACTGGCGAATAATCTTTTATAAGTGGTTGCAGAGGCTTATGTATTAAGCGCTTTTTTAAGTCATTTTCCCGTTTTTAAAGCGATAATCCGTAATTTTAACACGAAAATGCTACTAAATAAGTCTCTCGAAGGGATTTTTAACACTAAAATTGAAGGGATAAACCTTAACAAAAACCATTGGTTTCAGGGTTTAAACGGATCTTCCTTGCCCTTTTTGCTCCAAACGCTCGTTCTTCAAAAGAAAAAAAACTTACTGATTATAGCCTCCGACAAAGAAAGAGCCGCCTATTTGCTCAATGATATGGATACGCTTCTTCCCAAAGAAAAAGTTCTTTTTTTTCCGGAAAGCTATAAGCAACCGTATCAGGTAGAAAAAACCACTAATGCTAACATTCAAGAACGTGCTGAAGTACTAAACCTTCTTTCAAAAGACAATTTTAAAGGTGTGGTTGTTACCTACCCTCATGCTATTAGTGAAAAGGTGACTCTGAAAAAACAACTACATCAAAACACACTTCAAATAAAAAAGAATGAAAAACTATCCATTGATTTTATTTCTGAATTTTTAATTTCCTATAATTTTGAAAATGTTGACTTTGTTTTCGAACCTGGTCAATTTAGTATTCGCGGTGGAATTATTGATGTGTATTCATTTGCGAATGAATTTCCTTATCGCATCGAATTATTTGGAAACGATGTGGAAGCCATTAAAACCTTCGATCCCTCCACGCAACTCTCCACAGCAAATTTTGATTTTGTTACCATCATTCCTAATATTAATTCTTCTCTTTTTACAGAAGATAAAGCTTTGCTCCTAAATTATTTTGATACAGCTGATACTCTTTTGGTTATTGAGGATGCAGACTATATGTTTGATGTATTTGATAAAAAATTAGTGTCCGCAACAAAAGCGTATAACGCGCATCAAGGAGAAGTAAAACAAGTGCCGCCAGAAAAATTATTTGCCAATGCTGAAGAAATAAAACTGGCTGTAAAAAATTATAATTGCATTGAATTCGGAATTCAATCCATACTTTCTTCAGAAACAATTAAGTTCAATCAACGTCCGCAACCTGGATTTAACAAGAACTTTGAACTTCTCATCGCTAATTTAAAAGAGAATAAAACAAAGGGCTATCATAATTATTTTTTAACCGATAATGTAAAACAAGCTAACAGACTAATTAGCATTTTTAATGATTTACTTGTTAAAGAGCACCGCACTTACGAAAGCTTGATTGATTATTTGCCTCTTAATATTCATGAAGGTTTTATTGACGAAGATTTAAAACTTGCCATTTATACCGATCATCAAATCTTTGAACGTTACCACCGTTTTAAATTAAAAGAATCAAAGCATAAAAACGCGGAAGCCTTTACGATTAAGGAACTCCTAACTTTAAATCCTGGAGATTATGTAACGCATATAGATCATGGTATTGGACGTTTTGCAGGATTACACAAACTCAACATAAACGGTAAAGAACAAGAAAGTGTAAAATTATTATTCAAAGATAATGATACGCTTTATGTAAGTATTCATAGTTTACATCGCATTAGCAAGTATAGTGGGAAAGAAGGTCAGGTGCCCCGTATCGATAAACTTGGTAGCACAACCTGGCAAACATTAAAACAAAAAACAAAACGCAATGTAAAAGAGTTGGCTTATGATTTGATTAAATTATACGCAGAGCGAAAAGCCAAACCAGGGCACTCTTTTCCAAAAGATAATTACTTGCAACACGAATTAGAAGCATCGTTTATTTACGAAGATACTCCCGATCAAATTAAAGTAACGCGCGATGTAAAACGTGACATGGAGCGCCCTCACCCTATGGATCGGTTAGTTTGTGGCGATGTTGGTTTCGGAAAAACTGAAATTGCTATTCGTGCAGCTTTTAAATCGGTGTGTGATAGCAAGCAAGTTGCCATTCTAGTTCCTACTACTATATTAGCTTACCAACATTATAAAACCTTTAAAGATCGTTTAAGTGATCTTCCTTGTACGGTAGATTACATTAATCGTTTTCGTTCAGCAAAAGAACAAAAAGAAATTTTTAAACGTTTAGCAGAAGGTAAAATTGATATCCTAATTGGCACGCATAAACTTGTGAGTAAAGATGTGAAGTTTAAGGATCTTGGCTTACTAATAATTGATGAGGAACAAAAATTTGGTGTGGGCGTAAAAGATAAATTAAAAACATTTAAAGCAAATATTGATACGTTAACCCTCACTGCAACACCCATTCCTAGGACTTTGCAATTCAGCTTAATGGGTGCCCGAGATCTTTCTGCTATTTCTACGCCACCTCCAAATCGCTACCCTGTGCAAACAGAGCTGCATGTTTTCGATGAAGAACTCATTAGAGACGCCATCAGCTATGAATTAGCGAGAGGGGGGCAAGTTTTCTTTGTAAATAATAAAGTTCAAAACATTACTGAAATTGCCGGAATCATTCAAAGGCTTGTACCCGATGCGCGTATTGCAATTGGTCATGGACAAATGCCTGGCGACAAGCTCGAAGACGTGATGCTTGGTTTTATGGAAGGTGATTATGATATTTTAGTTGCCACAACAATTATTGAAAGTGGTTTAGATATCAGTAACGCGAATACAATTATTATTAACGATGCGCAAAATTTTGGATTAAGCGATTTACACCAAATGCGTGGTCGTGTTGGTAGAAGCAATAAAAAAGCATTTTGTTATTTGTTAGCTCCTTCGCAAATCATGCTTACGAACGAAGCTCGCAAACGTTTAAAAGCCATTGTTGATTTTAGCGATCTTGGTAGTGGTTTTCAAATTGCCATGCGTGATTTAGACATTCGCGGCGCAGGGAATTTATTAGGTGGCGAACAAAGCGGATTTATAAATGATATGGGTTTTGATACCTATATGAAAATTTTAAATGAAGCCGTAGAAGAATTAAAAGAAGAAGATTGGTACAAAGACATTGTAGATACCAGTCAAGTAACCGATAATTCTATTTTCTCACGACAGTTTGTGAAAGAAACGGTTGTAGATACCGACTTACAATTGTTAATTCCAGATGCTTATGTAAGTAGCTTAACAGAGCGTTTAATGTTATACCGAGAATTGGATAACATCACAAAAGAGGAAGATTTACATTTGTTTGAAAAAAATCTAAGAGACCGTTTTGGTCCGCTACCAGCAGAAGTGACAGAATTAATTCACGTCGTTCGCCTCCGTTGGAAAGCTATGCGATTAGGGTTTGAAAAACTAACCTTGAAAAATAAAAAAATGTTAGCTTACTTTTTAAACAAACAGCAAAGTGACTATTTTTCTAGTCCCATGTTTCAAGCGGCTTTGATGTATGCGCAGAAATACCCAAACTTGTGTACTTTAAAAGAACAAAACAATAAACTATATTTAACTATTGAAGATGTTGATTCAGTAAAACGTTCGGCAGAAGTGTTATCACAAATTGAAGACTTGATTGAGTTTCCGGAAGTAGCACCTACTTAAGATCTCTCAACTGAGAGACGCTGAGGAACAGAGAGTGTGTTCCAAAAGGCTTAAATTAGTAGAAGAATAAAATAAATTTTGGAAATTAGAAGCAAGCTAAAAAGAAACAAGCTAACGCGCTCAGTGCTTCTGTGCCTCAGTTCCTCTGTGTTGAATTTGCAGTAAAATGAAATCTAAATCGCGATCCATACTTATTCTAAGCATCCTTTTTGGATACATCTTACTTCAGTTCTTGTGGTGGGAGGTTTTATTGGTGAAACAAAACGATAAAATTATTGGCGAAAAACAAAAGTTGGTGGAACTTATGTCGACTAACGAAGTTCAATTAAAAGAAGATATTGCTATTCTACATCACAAAAAGAAAATGCAAACGGTAATGATTGTGAGTGAAGGAACAGTATTTCTGCTACTGCTACTATTTGGTGTTTACCGGATAAAAGTAGCTTATGACAAGGAACTCTTTTTAAACAATCAACAAAAAAACTTTTTTCTAAGCATTACTCACGAACTCAAGACGCCTATAGCCGCTACAAAATTACAATTACAAACACTTCAAAAACAAAAATTAAATGAGAACGTTCAACAAGAGCTCATTGCAAATGCCTTGTTAGAAACAGAACGCTTAAACATGCTTATTGATAATGTGTTATTTGCGAGTCGCCTTGAAGCCGATGAATTTATTGCAAAATTTGAAAAACAAAACCTAAGTATTCTTATAGATGCAATTTTGAAACGTTATTATAAAAATGAAATAAATAAAGGGGAATTAAGCTTCAACATTACGCCTGAGGTATTCCATGAAATTGACAGCAATTCTTTTCCGTCGGTTATTACTAATTTGATTGATAACGCACTTAAATATTCTTTTCCCAAAAAAGAAGTTTTGCTTGAGTTAGAAAATAAAAACGGCATGCCTTTTATAAAAGTCAGTGATAATGGTTGCGGCATATCAGACTCAGATAAAACAAAAGTATTTACTAAATTCTTTAGAGCCGGAAATGAGGAAACAAGAAGCACCAAGGGTACCGGTTTGGGATTATACATTGTAAACTATATTTTAAACAAACACAAGGCGACCATCAAAATAAAAGATAACATACCCAATGGGAGTATTTTTGAAATTCAATTTTATGAAGTTTAAACGAGGTTTCTTTTTTCTGATCATTTTTCTGGCACTTTTCGGCTGCAAGAACTCTAGCAATGTAAAAGAAAATGAAACCGTTCAAGTCAAAAATAATAGCAACATCAAATACGCAAAACGTTTTGCAATTCGCAAAGAAAATAATTACTGCTTCGTGTATTTATTTGGCAATAGACAAAACTACGATACCACCAGCACTTTTGTAATCTATACCAATACAATTGACCCGAATTTATTTTCACGAAAGGAAATATTAATTAAAAGTCCAAGCAAAAGAATAGCCGCACTTAGCAGTATTTACGCGACCATGTTTTGTGAGTTAGATGCCGGCGAAAATCTTGTTGCGATAGACAACATAGATTATGTAAACAATGCTTATATTATTCAAAAATTTAATCAGGGAAAATTAAAAGAGTTGGCAAGAACTCCTCAAATTGATCTGGAGCAAACCATTGTATTAAACCCTGAAATCATTTTTACTTTCGGAATGGGTGAAGGTGAAAAGGATAGAGATAAAAAGCTGGAACAAACAGGTATTCCTGTTGCAATAAGCATCGATCATTTAGAAGAAAGCCCTTTGGCGCGCGCGGAGTGGATTAAATTTTTCGCGGCATTTGTGGGAAAGGATGCTGAAGCAGATTCCATTTTTAGTGCCGTAGAAAAAAACTATTTTGAATTACAATCCATCGCCAATAAAACGCATGAAAGGCCAACGGTATTTAATGAAATAAAATACAGCGATTCATGGTATATGCCTGGAGGAAAAAGTTACATAGCGCAATTATTAAACGATGCAGCTGCTGATTACCTCTGGAAAAATAATGATAGAGCAGGCAGTTTACCTTTAAGCTTCGAGCAAGTTTTTGCACGCGCGCGTGATGCCGATTTTTGGATTAACCTTTCTACCTTAAAAACCAAAAAAGAACTATTAGGGTTTGAAAGTCGTTACGAGGAATTTAAAGCCTACAAAACCGGAAATCTTTATAACAACACTAAGGTCACTAACAGTTTTGGCTACAGTAATTATTGGGAGACAGGCATGATTTATCCCAACAGAATTTTAAGTGATCTTATTCAAATTTTTCATCCGGAATTACGAGAACAAATTAACCGAAACTTTTATTATTACGAGCAACTAAAATAAGCCTTAACTTTACAAAAAATTTATAATGAACATTCCACATCGTCCCCGCAGAAACAGAAAAAGTGCCGCAATACGAAATTTAGTGCAAGAGAACTCGGTAACAGTTAACGATCTTATATACCCATTGTTTTTAATTGACGGGAAAAATAAAAAATCAGAAGTGGCTTCTATGCCTGGTATTTTGCGAAGGAGCCCTGATTTACTGCTAAAGGAAATTGAATCGTGCCTAAAATTGGGTATTACTACTTTCGATATTTTTCCAGGTTTATCAGAAAAATTAAAAGATAAAAAAGCAACAGAATCACTTAATAAAAAAGGCTTATATCTTTCCACATTACGCGACATTAAAAAGTATTTTCCGGAAGCGGTTATTATGACCGATGTTGCCATGGATCCATACAGCAGTGATGGACACGATGGTTATGTGAAAAATGACGAGATCTTAAATGACGAAACACTTGAAATTCTTGCAAAGATGGCTCTGGCGCAGGCAGAAGCCGGCGCAGATATAATTGGGCCAAGTGATATGATGGATGGGCGCGTTGGCTATATTCGTGAAGCTTTAGATGATAACGGTTTTACAAACGTTTCTATTATGAGTTATACCGCTAAATACGCAAGTGCCTTTTACGGTCCGTTTCGAGACGCGTTAGACAGTGCTCCAAAATTTGGCGATAAAAAAACGTACCAAATGAATCCTGCAAACAGCAAAGAAGCTTTACTGGAGGCTGATTTGGATTTTAACGAAGGGGCCGATTTTTTAATGGTAAAGCCCGCTTTAAGCTATTTGGATGTGATTAAACTATTGAACGATAACTTTAATATTCCTATTGCAGCTTACAATGTTAGTGGTGAATATGCCATGGTTAAAGCCGCTGCAGCAAAGGGTTGGATAGATGGTGGCCGTGTGCGTGACGAAATTTTATTAAGTATGAAACGAGCTGGCGCTTCCGTTATTTTAACATATTTCGCAAAAGAATTTGCTTTATCAATAAAATAATTACCTTTATTAGACCAAAATTTGCTAAAAACAGCAAGTTGTTCCTTAGTACCAGAATATTAATTTTTAAAATTTAACTCATGGGAACTCTAATTGAAAATCTTCACAATAACAACGTTATCTTTAGTTATTATGGCTTTATTGATGATAAAGTACTAGTTGAAGTGTTGCATATTACCAAAAGTAAACTAGAAGGTAATAATGAAAACCCTCATATCATCAGCAGAGTAAACAACGCTATTAACGAATGTGTTGACAATGTAATTAAACATAATTTTTACGAAGACAACGAACAAGTGCGTTATAAATCCCTTTTAGTAGTTTCCAAACAACAGGACGATTATACAATTGACACTATTAACGTGGTGAATTCATTACAAAAAGAATCCATTAGTGAGCAGTTAGATTTTTTAAAATCCCAAAGCAAAGAAGAGTTACAGGTATTAAAATCAAAAGCTTTTTTAGGTGCTGAAAAAAATCCACAATCAGGAAAAGGATTGATTGAGCTTGCTTTAAAAGCCGACAACTGCGACTGTACCTTTAAAACCATCGACGCAAATTATTTATTCAATATCAATTTCAAGATTAACACGTTGAATTAATTTTCTTTAGGAGATCTTCGGGATACTCCTTTAATCCTTGCAAAGCACAGATAAATAACCACAAAGTTCAGCGGAGTTTATTAAATACCTTTTTGCTTATACTCTGTGGTTAAATAACGGCACCTTTCAACACTGAGAAACAGAGGCACGGAGAGTATTTAGAAAAACTCCGGGCAACTTTTTACTCTTGTTACTGTGGTTAAACAAAGCACTGAAACAGTGAGAATTTAATTTGCTTGCGAAACTTTGCGTACTTTGCAGGCGATTAAAAAAACATGAAACTAAAAAAATCTATATTCCTTACAGGCTTTATGGGGAGCGGAAAAACAACCGCTGGCAAAGCCTTAGCAACACTTTTAAAGACTCGGTTTATCGACCTGGATGAATTTATAGAAAAAAAAGAAGGCCGCGATATTCCCACTATTTTTGAAGAAGAAGGCGAAGCAAAATTCAGAGAAATTGAAACGAAACGCTTGCAGGAAATTCTTAAACTAAAAGATCCACATGTCATTTCATTGGGTGGCGGCACAGTTTGTTTTAATGATAATTTAGAACTTATAAAGAAACAAGGGACACTTCTTTATATTGACCTACCTGTTAACGTGCTTGCAGAACGAATCAAAGAATCAAAATTTACAAGGCCTCTTTTAAAAAATCTTTCGTCTGAAGAACTAATAAATAACATAGAAGAAATTCTTACAGAAAGAAAAAAGTTTTATGAGCAAGCGCATATACTGATAAATGGTTTAAATTTAACTCCACAACTCATTCTACAAAAACTAGGTGTTTACGAAAAAGAAAATACAGATTAAATTATTTTTTGTACTAGTTTTACTATCCTCTAAATCTATAGCGCAAGATCTACTGGTTTCAGAAGGTAATCTTGGATTTAATATTTCTCTCAATTTAGCCTTTGGGACGCATTTTCAAAGACTCGGCCTAAACCTTCATTTTTTTTATGTCAATGATTTCTTTCAGGCAAACTCTGAAGTGCGTGTTTATTTCAACGCCAAAAATCTTGGTCCAAAATTAAGTTACCCCGAACTGGTACTTTCACAAGGGCTTCTGTTTGGTTACGGGGCAAAGCAATACACGTTCTTTAATCCATTTCTTTCTTCTGTTTCAAATCAAACTAGTTATTTAAATTCAGTAGCATACTCTTACAACGCTTGGTTTAACAGACGAAAAACAAAACAACAAACCGGCATTGTCGCTTTTCAGTTTAATAGAATTTCTATAATAAGTGAAAATGATATTTTAGCGCGTCCGACTTTAGATCGTTTTCGGACTGCTGCAATTTTAATACAATACCAGCAAGAAGATGAGTTTCAGGCAGCAATCAATTGTACAATGTGGACGGGAAGCATGGGAAACAAACATCATATTTTACAGAAGCAAGTCCGATCCGGGTGTTATATGGATACCGTTGGGGGAGTTTACACCAATTCATCACACGGATTAATAAGTGCGCAAATAAAGTATAATATTGGCTACTCACAAAACCTTCAAGCAAATGCAGGAATAGATGCTGAACAAATTAGAAACTTTGTACAGAACAAAGTAATTCATGACATGCCTTTTTTACCTAAAAAATGGAACAGATCAAATAATTGTCACATACTAATGTTAGATGAAAACGAGCAACCTTATTTGTATCAAGAAAATCAGAAGGTCCGAAAACCAAAAGTTTTTTTAAATGTATTTAGTAACGCGAATGTGTTTTATTGAAATTTTCTTTGTAGAAAACCATTTCCTAAAACGTCATTCAAAAACTCTATACTTTCTTTCTATTAAATCGTAAAGCTCTTAACATCCAGCGTGGCAAAGCGCGCTCAGGTCTACGTTTTCTGAGATCTAAATACCAACCCATTTTTTTTATGATTGGAATTTTTTTCGTTTCTACAAATTCAATCAAAGCACCATCCGGATCTTCAATGTAAGTGAAATGTCCTGAAGCTTCACCCATTTCAAAACCAGCACCACCATCGATGGTGAAAGGATGTCCATTTTCCTCGCATTTCTTTTTTAGAGCAGCCATGTTTTTAATATCAAAACATAAGTGAATAAAACCAAGATCGCCCCAGAAACGGTTTTCAAAAATTTTACGCGGACTATAATTCACCGCTTCAATTAACTCGATATAACTGTTGCCAAATAAAGGAGCAAAAGGGCCTTTACGTTCCTGACTATGCGTTAAAATGGCGCGTTTTACTTTTACATTGCCGCCTGGTAAAACACCTAGATCACTGTAACTTTCTTCTCCTTTATAAATAACGGTATCGTAACCTAAAATTGTATCGTAAAATTTTATGGAAGCTTCAATATTGCTGACACCAAAAATTACGCCAACGGGTCCCCCAGTATGTTTTAAGCCTCTTGAAAACCAAACAGTGTCCTCAACAATCTCGAATAAATTACCGAAAGGATCTTCCAGAAAAAAATGTTTTTTGCCGATAGGATTCACTGAAATACCGCCAAGTAGTTTTACATTTTTAGATTTCAAAAAATCGTAGGTAGCACTAATGTTATCGGTTTTTATTTTAGCGCAGAAAATACCAAGATCTCCAACTTGAGGCGTAAATGCAGGAGGTTGTGGTGTTCTACTGGTGTATTGCCAAATTTCGAATCCACCTCCGCCTTTAATATTAATAGCTAAAATAGCATGGCGTTTGTGCGGCTTACCTCCAGTATAAGGCAACATGAGGTTGGCTTCTGCCGCTTCTTCAAAAATGGGAATATCCATTCCAAAATGGTTGTTATACCATTTAAATCCTTCGTGAACATTACTAACACCAACGCCAACTTGCTGAATACCTGAAATAATATACTTGCTCATAGTGCCGCAAATATATTACAAAATAATTATCTATTTGATGATGATTTTACGGAGGTATACTCTTGAAAAAAATTGAAATTCTAATCAATATCTATTCCTGATCTAAAGCACAGATAAAATGCCAACAAACAAAAAGAAAAAAATGTTATTTAACTTGAATGCTTTGGCTACACAAACGATTGTATGAAGAGGCAACAACCACGTAGGTTCCCTTAGTTAAAGAATTATTGCTATCCTTAACAAAAATATTTTTAGAGTCGCTTGCAATATGGATTTTAGAAATCAACTCCTCCCCTTTTCCATTTCGCAGTATAACAAGAATTTGTTTATTTTCGACCTCTTTTAATTCCTCTTCATCTGGGATTTTATTAGTACACGGAACTAGAGATCCATCTTTGTTTACCTCATAATTCACAATAACTGTTTCCGAAAAATAAGATTCGCCTGAGAAATCAGTTTGTTTTAAACGGTAGTAAGAAATGCCGGAAAATGGCGTGTAATCTATATCCGTATAATCAATTAGGCTGCCAATTTTTTCCGCACCCTTTACTACCATGGCTGTAACAAAATTAATACCATCTTGAGAACGTTCAATCGTATAATAATCGAAAGTGCGCTCATTAGCCTTGTTCCAACTTACAATAACTTTCTTACCATCTGAAATAGCACCGAAGCTTGTAGTTTCTGGAATCAGTGTTGGAAAAATGTGTTTAACAACGGCATCTCTGCCATGCCCTAGTTTCACCATACTAATAACAAAAAGTATTAAGGTGATTTTGAAGTAAATTTTCATGCAAAGTGAAGGTAAAGAATGCTTTCGACCCTTAATATCAGCGATTTTGAAACTTTTCGACAAAGGATTTTTAATATCACGGGTTTAAATTACCAATATTGTTAAATAGAATTTATCTTTACCGAAAATATTGAATTATGTACGGTCAATTAAAACAACAACTGCAAACAACATTAGCCGAAATAGAGTCTAATGGTTTGTATAAACGCGAAAGAATTATCACCACTCCAATGGATGCTGTGGTAAAAGTGAATGGTAAAGACGTTATTATTTTTTGTGCTAATAATTATTTAGGACTTTCAAGTCACCCAAAAGTGATTGAAGGTGCTAAAAAGGCCTTAGATACTCATGGTTTTGGAATGAGCAGCGTGCGCTTTATTTGCGGAACTCAGGACATCCATAAAACACTCGAACAAAAAATTTCAAGCTTTTTAGGTACAGAAGATACCATTTTATATGCAGCCGCTTTTGACGCCAATGGCGGCGTGTTTGAGCCTTTGTTTGATGAGAACGATGCTATTATCAGCGACGAATTAAATCATGCAAGCATCATTGACGGAGTTCGTTTGTGTAAAGCCCAACGTTACCGTTACAAAAATTGCGACATGGCTGATTTGGAAGAACAATTAAAAAAATCGCAAGCACAACGTAACCGCATTATTGTTACCGATGGTGTATTTAGCATGGATGGATTTGTCGCGCCGCTTGATAAAATTTGTGATCTTGCTGATAAATACAATGCATTGGTGATGGTGGATGAATGTCATGCCAGCGGCTTTATCGGAAAAACTGGTCGCGGTACCATAGAAGCAAAAAACGTAATTGGTCGCGTTGATATTATAACCGGAACTCTTGGAAAAGCCTTGGGCGGCGCCATGGGTGGTTTTACCAGTGCAAGAAAAGAAATTGTAGATATTTTACGTCAACGTTCTCGTCCGTATTTATTCAGTAACTCTCTTGCGCCAAGTATTGTTGGTGCGAGTATTGCCGTGTTTGATCTGTTAACAGAAACAACCACCTTACGTGATAAATTAGAGTGGAATGTAAATTATTTTAAAGCTGGTATTAAAGCTTCTGGACTTGAAATTAAAGATGGCGACAGTGCCATTGTACCGGTAATGTTATACGACGCAAAATTGGCCCAAACTTTTGCTGCTAAATTATTAGACGAAGGGATTTACGTGATCGGATTTTTCTTTCCGGTTGTTCCAAAAGATAAAGCCCGTATTCGCGTTCAATTAAGCGCCGCACACGAAAAAGATCATTTAGATAAAGCAATTGCAGCCTTTACCAAAGTGGGTAAAGAGTTGGGGGTGATTAAATAAATAAGTAAAAGTCTCTATTTGTAATTTTTTCATATCTTTAATATGATCTATTGCAAAAAAACATGAGGCTCTTTATATCTATTTTATTAGGATTGTCTTTTTTCAAAGGCAATTCTCAAAACACTTTATACGATTCACTTTCTGGTTTTGATTTTTCAAAAGCAATGCGCGAAGCCCATCTCAAAAATTTTTTTGGAAACGAAGCCAAAGTATATTTACACTATTCAGAAAGAGACTTTTTAATTAACAAATATCAATTAGCAGTAAACCCTTCTACGCAAGTAAATTCCAAAAAATACTCAACAAATCAAGTAGCGAATTTGCCCTGTTTAAATGAAGATTTCGAGTCGGTAGCCACTGGTCCGCTTCCTTTAAGTTCTAGTGGATGGACGGTGACCGAAGCTATGAACAACACGATGAACACCGTTTTATGTGGTCAAAATTTAAGTTTTACAACCCCAACTGTAAATAACAATGCCATTGTTGTTGCAACACCATATACAGATGCAAACTGCAATCATGTGCCAAATTCTCCATTTGGAGGAAGCAATGTCATTCAACTAAACAAAAATAATCAAAGCACGACTAAAATAACCAAAATTGCACAGACCTTTAATGTCACTATGACGAATTGGTTTTACAAGTATGCGTATAAAGGGGTCTTCTATGCAGCCACACATGGCTGCTGCAGCGATCCTGTTTTGATGATTCGTTTTTTTGATTGCTCAAATAATTTAATTAGCTCCATCAGTCATACCGTAGTGCCAGAAGATGAAACTTGCGTTACAAACTCATTTAGCTGTGGGTTAAAATCATCCTGGCCATGGGTTGGTGGAATAACCTCTTCAGCAATTCGATTTACCCCAAATTGGGTTGTTGAAGGCGTGAATTTGAGTCAATACATTGGTTCTTGTGTCACGGTTGAAGTTTTAGCCGCAAACTGCACAGGCGCTGCTCATCAGGGTTATTGTTACTTCGATTCAGAATGTTCCTCAACGGGAGGTATATCCGTAAATGGGCTAGTTCAAAGTAGTTTATCGTTCACTTCTTGCGCGCCATCAGCCACACTTGTTGGCCTACCCTGTTTTAATAATTATTCATGGCAAGGTCCTTCTACATCATCTGTATCAGGTTTTACCAACTCTGTTATTATAACTAATGTGCCAGGCACTTATACGCTTGTGGCAAATTCAGGAACAATAAGTAGTACGCAAATAATTACTGTAAATTTTGTAACTAGTTTACCAACGGTAAGCATTTCAAGTACATCACAAATTGGTTGTGTAGGAAATTCTTTTACATTAACAGCTAATGCAAGCGGTGCTGTTTCTTATCTGTGGAATACTCTAGTCACAACTTCTTCCTTAACTACTCCTTCTTTGAATTCTAATGCTGTTTATTCTGTAACGGTGACCGATGCGAATGGTTGCACTGCTACTGATATTAAAACAATTACTGTACAACCTCCTATAATTCCTATCGTATCAATTATACCTACAAATTCCATTCTTTGTTTAGGTCAATCTAGTATCCTCACCGCAAACAATAATGGTGTAATTTCATACACATGGAGTACTGGTGCAAATACGCCTACAATTGCGATTTCACCAACCTCAAATAACATGACTTATTCCGTTACAGTAACAAATTCTTTGGGATGCTCCAACTCTGCTTTTGCGAATTTTACAGTGCAATCTGCAGCACCAATTGCCACTACAGCACAACCCAGTGTTACTATTTGCTCAGGCCAAATAGTTGTACTGAATGCATTTGGATCCGCGCACACTACGTTTTCTTGGAGCACGGGCGCTACAGTTTCTGCTATTCAGGTATTTCCTTCAGTCACAACAGTTTATACAGTAAACGCACAAGACTCCACTAATCAGTGTTGGGCAACTGCTATTAGAACAGTTGTGGTGAAACCATGCCTGGGTATTTTAGATCAAAATATGAATCTCGAAAACGCCATCGAAGTTTTTCCTAACCCTGCTAGCGAATCGTTTACCATAAAGGCTAAAACTTCAACTAAGGTCAATGTAATAAATGATTGTGGTCAAATCATCGAAGAATTGAATCTTATAGAAACTAATCATTATTCTAAAATAATTAGTGGCTTACCTAAAGGAATTTATATAGTTAGAACAGAAAATCATTCTATTAAATTAATTGTCAAATAACTAATAAGCTTCGAATCTATTTGGTCCTTTCTCTTATTAAAATAGAATCTGACGTATACATTTAAGCTAAATTGATGATATAAAATGAGGAAAGAGTTAGGAGTGAATATGTTGTGTCTTCTCTGTGTTCTTTGTGGTTCCTGTTTTATTTAACCACGAAGGTCACAAAGTGTTGCACAAAGCTCACAAAGTGTTTTGAATTTTCTTTGTGTTTCTTTGTGTCTTCTCTGTGTTCTATGTGGTTCCTGTTTTATTTAACCACAGAGTTGCGGGGAGTATGACACAGAGTATCGCAGAGACGTCATTCAACTTCGTGTTTCTTTGTGTCTTCTCTGTGTTCTTTGTGGTTCCTGTTTTATTTAACCACGAAGGTCACAAAGTGTTTTGAATTTTCTTCGTGTTTCTTTGTGTCTTCTCTGTGTTCTTTGTGGTTCCTATTTTATTTACCCACGAAGGTCACAAAGTGTTACACAAAGCTCACAAAGTGTTTTGAATTTTCTTTGTGTTTCTTTGTGTCTTCTCTGTGTTCTTTGTGGTTCCTGTTTTATTTACCCACGAAGGTCACAAAGTGTTGCACAAAGCTCACAAAGTGTTTTGAATTTTCTTCGTGTTTCTTTGTGTCTTCTCTGTGTTCTTTGTGGTTCCTGTTCGAATACCCACCACTGAGCAGATAAAACTCAATTTACTCTTCTTGCCCGAATATTTTAGAAATTAAGGCTTGATTTTTTTCTTGAATCGTTTTTCTTCGTAAACTGAGCTTCGGAGTTATTTCCCCACTTTCAACACCCCAAACAGCATTTATTAATTGGTAACGTTTTACCTGTTCGAAACCCGCCAACGTTCCATTTATTTTCTTCACATGATCTGCAATTATCTTTTTTAATTCTTCACTTTGAATCATTTCTGCATTGCCTTTCCATTCAATTCCGTGATGCTCTGCGTTTTCTTTAAAGTTGACAAACGAAGGAATAATTAGAGCAGATACAAATTTCTGATTTTCGCCAATTACCATACACTGCTCAATGTAACGGCATTCTTTTAATCTATTTTCGATTAAGACTGGCGAAATATATTTACCCCCGCTGTTTTTAAAAATTTCTTTTTTTCTATCTGTTATCTTTAGAAATCTTCCTTCAATAAGTTTTCCAATATCTCCGGTATGAAACCAACCGTCTTTATCAATCACTTCTGCCGTGGCTTCAGGGTTTTTGTAGTAACCCATCATTAGACTCGGCCCCTTCATTAAAATTTCTCCATCCTCTTCGGCAATTTTAACTTCAGAGTTTTCAACTGGTATACCAACGGTTCCAAACATGCGATTATCTTCATCAAAACGGTTCACTGATAAAACAACGCAAGTTTCGGTTAAACCATAACCTTGTAATAAATTTAAACCAGCGCAATAAAAAATTCGCTCCAGCCTTGGATTTAAGGCTGCTCCGCCACTCACTACGGCAATTACTTCTCCCCCAACGGCAGCACGCCACTTTTTATAAACGAGTTCATCTGCAATTTTTCTTTGTAAAGCATACCAAGACCCATTTGCGCCGTGAAATTCAAAACGCTCAGCGATTCGCATACTCCAATCAAAAATTTTCTTTTTAGAGCCTGTCAATTTTTCTCCGGTCGATGTAATTCTATCTAATACACGCTCGAGCACGCGCGGAACAGCTACAAAAATTTGCGGATGAATCTCCCTACAATTATCTCCGATTGTTTCAATACTCTCGGCATAATAAATACTTACACCATGATATAAATAAAGAGTCACCAAAAACCGCTCATAAACATGATTGAGTGGTAAAAAACTCAGAGCCTTCCATTTATTAGTAAAAGGTGCCATGTGCTCGCATACATAAACATTCGCCATCATGTTTTTATGAGAAATCATCACTCCCTTTGGTTGACCTGTTGTTCCTGATGTATAGAGAAGTGTCATTAAGTCATCTTCCTTTACATTATTTTTTAATTTGGTTATTTTTTCTTCATTAAAATGTTCTTTACCCAGAGCTATAAATTCAGAAAAGTGTTTTACGCCTTCAATCTTATTAAAAGAAAAAACAAATTTTAAAAATTTTAAATCCTTTTCAATAGCAGCCAGTTTTAACCAAATAGATTTCTCTGAAATAAAAAGAATTTTTGCTTCGCTGTGATTTAATATAAAAGTAAGATCGCTATTACTGATTGTTGGGAAAATTGGCGCCGTTGGCATAGAAACCTGTTGAGAACCAAAGTCCACAAAATTCCATTGCGGACAATTACCGGCCATAATTGCCACAGTGTCGCTTGGCCTTAAACCCAAATGCAATAAGCCGGCGCTAACATAATTAGAATTGTCAATAAAATCGTTTAAGCTATAACTTACCCATTGTTTTCCTGACTTCTCTCCAGCTTTGGCTTCCTTTACATTTAAAATATCCTTTTTTGGTGCGTAGGTTTTAAGCCTATCCAGAATGTCGAATACCCTTTTTAATTCCATATACCGAAAGTGCAGGATTTAATCGACTTTACAAAATGGTACACGAATTATACCAATGAATTAAACCTAAAAAAGTTTTTTAATTCTTTTGCGCACCACCATTCCTATGTGCTTTGCCCGCCATTCCGAGGCAAACCAGTGTAAAGAAAAAAACCGAAGGAATCTCTGCAAGGTATTACTCAACCCCGTCATTCCGAGGCAACCGCGTGTAAAGAACAAACCCGAAGGAATCTCTGCAAGGTATCATCCCGCAGAGACTGCTTCGGTTTCATTGCAATCATCCGTATTACTCACAGTGACGGTTTCATGTAACAACGTCATTCCGAGGCAACCGCGTGTAAAGAACAAACCCGAAGGAATCTCTGCAAGGTATTACCAACCCCGTCATTCCGAGGCAAACCAGTGTAAAGAAAAAAACCGAAGGAATCTCTGCAAGGTATTACTCAACCCCGTCATTCCGAGGCAACCGCGTGTAAAGAACAAACCCGAAGGAATCTCTGCAAGGTATCAACTCGCAGAGACTGCTTCGGTTTCATTGCAATCATCCGTATTACTCGCAGTGACGGTTTCATGTAACAACGTCATTCCGAGGCAACCGCGTGTAAAGAACAAACCCGAAGGAATCTCTGCAAGGTATTACCAACCCCGTCATTCCGAGGCAAACCAGTGTAAAGAAAAAAACCGAAGGAATCTCTGCAAGGTGTCAACTCGCAGAGACTGCTTCTTACCTCGTAGTGAGGGGTTCACTTAGCACCGTCATTCCGAGGCAACCGCGTGTAAAGAACAAACCCGAAGGAATCTTAACTAATTATCTGAAATTTCAGCATAAAGATCATTCCAGCGAGGGTTTATTGAATTTATAAGATCAATTTTCTTTCTTCTAGAACCTGCTTTTAATTGTTTTTCTCTATTAATTGCGTCCACAATGTTGTGAAACACTTCATAATAAACCAACTTATGTAAATTGTATCGTGCAGTAAAAGAATCTGGGTGCAAGTGATTTTTATGCTCTTTAATTCTCTTTACTAAATTTGATGTAACACCCACATACAAAGTAGTATTTAATGAATTTGTCATTATATAAATAGCACCACCTTTTTTCATTAGTTAAAACAAATATAAAGTATTGGAAGTGAATTTCATCTGAGAATAATTTTTGATTTAGAGACCTACTGCATGTAACACTAGGCAGAGACTGCTTCGGTTTCATTGCAATCATCTTCATTACTCGCAGTGACGGTTTCATGTAACAACATCATTCCGAGGCAACCGCGTGTAAAGAACAAACCCGAAGGAATCTCTGCAAGGTATTACCCAACCCCGTCATTCCGAGGCAACCGCGTGTAAAGAACAAACCCGAAGGAATCTCTGCAAGGTATTACTCAACCCCGTCATTCCGAGGCAACCGCGTGTAAAGAACAAACCCGAAGGAATCTCTGCAAGGTATTACCCAACCCCGTCATTCCGAGGCAACCGCGTGTAAAGAACAAACCCGAAGGAATCTCTGCAAGGTATTACTCAACCCCGTCATTCCGAGGCAACCGCGTGTAAAGAACAAACCCGAAGGAATCTCTGCAAGGTATTACCAACCCCGTCTTTCCGAGGCAACCGCGCGTAAAGAACAAACCCGAAGGAATCTCTGCAAGGTATCATCCCGCAGAGACTGCTTCGGTTTCATTGCAATCATCTTCATTACTCGCAGTGACGATTTCATGTAACAACGTCATTCCGAGGCAACCGCGTGTAAAGAACAAACCCGAAGGAATCTCTGCAAGGTATTACCAACCCCGTCATTCCGAGGCAAACCAGTGTAAAGAAAAAACCCGAAGGAATCTCTGCAAGTTATCATCTGGCAGAGACTGCTTCTTACCTCGTAGTGAGGGGTTCACTTAGCACCGTCATTCCGAGGCAACCGCGTGTAAAGAACAAACCCGAAGGAATCTCTGCAAGGTATCAACTCGCAGAGACTGCTTCGGGTTCATTGTTACCATGCGTCTTCCTCGCAGTGACGAGGTCTTGAAGCAACTGGCAGTGACGGTTTTAAGGAGAATCGTCATTCCGAGGCAAACCAGTGTAAAGAAAAAAACCGAAGGAATCTCTGCAAGGTATCATCTGGCAGAGACTACTTCGGGTTCATTGTTACCATGCGTCTTCCTCGCAGTGACGAGGTCTTGAAGCAACTGGCAGTGACGGTTTTAAGGAGAATCGTCATTCCGAGGCAAACCAGTGTAAAGAACAAACCCGAAGGAATCTCTGCAAGGTATCATCTGGCAAAGACTGCTTCGGGTTCACGCAATCATTCTTATTCCTCGCAGTGACGCACTAAGGTATCACCTCACAACCACCAACCTCTTCATCTCCACCATCCTGCCCTCGTAAAAAATACTTACAAAATAAACCCCGGCCTTATACCCACTCGTATTAATTTCCAAAGTATTATTTGTCTCTAAAGCAAGCTCCACAAGCAGCCTGCCACTGACATCATTTAACTTGATTACAAACCCTTCACTTTGCGGCGCATCAACTTTTAAATTTACAAAACCACTTGCAGGGTTTGGAAACAACTCCACATTAAACCCACTTAACTTTGTAAAATTACCTATACCCAAAGCAATGCTTTTACACCACTGCTCCACTGTATCGCAACCAGTGCTATCTATTTTTATGATACCATAAGGTTTTAATGAAGACATCAACGGAACTGCTGAAGCAAAAACAAATCCTTTATCAGCGGTAGGGTGCATACTATAGAAGCCTTCGACTTCGTTTTCGAAATGTCCTGTATGTTTTTGCCATTTGACGTTCCCGTTTTTGTCAGTCCTTAAAATCTGTGGCTTAACATTATAATAGTTTGTATCTGCTTTACCAGTCATCATAATATCTCCATCGGGAAGCTCATATAAATATCCTATGCCATTATAAAAGGAAACGGGATCATACTTTTTACTCCAGATAATATTCCCGCTAATATCAAATTTTACAAGTAATCCTTTATTTCTAGGTTGATTACCAGAATAAGAAATTACCCACGACCCACAAGTCAGAAAATTCTTGTCTCTAAGCTGCACAAGCTCAGGAACCCCCCCCCCCCCCCCGCGTTATTAAAGGTAGTTTGTAAAATAGTATTACCAAGGCTATCCAAAATTAATACATTACTATACGTGGACCAGGAACTTGCATTGCCAATGTACTGATACCCAACAATAATTATTTTTTTACTGCTACTATCCTGCACAATGGAGTTCCCGTCCATAACATTAGGCACAGCCTTTGATATTTTTTTTCGCCAGAGTTCATTGCCGTTTATATCTGTTTTAATGAGCAGGCATTGACTACTTACCGAGTTTTGAAAAAAACCTGTCATTAAAAACCCTCCATCAACACTTTTAGATATCCCTTGAACATACAAATCCCACGATGGTTCTCTGTATATTTTTTGCCAAAGTGTATCGCCAGAATAATTAAACTTAAGCAAGGCACTAACATATTGACTCCCTTCTCGCACACACACAGCATGATAAAAGGCGTTATTATCAGTACAAACAGCACCTCGCGCTGCAAGTATATTATCCAGATACTCAAAATTGGCATTACCGTAATCTTTGCGCCAAAGCATGTTTCCCTGAGGGTCTGTTCCAACAATACTGAGGTAATTAAAATAGTTTAAACTATCATAAGTTAAACCTATCATGATAAAATTGCCGTTTGGCGCTTCTATCACGTTGCGGCAAACACTTACCAAGCTGTTTTGCAAGTAGTATTTTTTTTTGAATCCTCCTTGTGCGTAAGAATAGAAGCTTCCTATAAAGAACAGCAGAGCAATGAAAATATGTATAGATTTTTTAATGCTTTTAAATTTTAGAATAAGAAAGCGTTTTTGTTAAAACGCTTTCTTATTTGATTTATTACTTCATAATAATGAGTTTCTTTTTTTCAACCAATTTATTGTTCTGTATTAAAGTTATGAAATAAATTCCATTTTTAAACACCGAAGAATTTATTTCGGCAACTACATTTGGCCGCAATGTACCCGATGCCATTTCTTTGCCAAGAATGTCTCTTACACTGTAAAAAGTCTCTTTATCATTCTCACTGCTGTATAACAAATTAAAACTATTGTCGGTAGGATTTGGATAAACTTTCAAATGACTTACTTCAAGGTTCATTTCATTTTCTTTTTGAGCTAAGGTAGTAGTGCTTGCTGTATGCATTTTCCTTTCTCCTTCTCCTGTTTCAGGGAAAGGTAAACGCACCAACTCCATTTCGTTGCCGTATACTTCCTGCATAACTCAATACATAAGGCTGTAAAAATTTCGATGATTTACAATAAACCAAACAGGTTTATTAGTTAGAATAGTGATTTCATAATCTCTAATAAAGAACAAAAGACCTTGGGTGTCAGATAACCTGCTGTTAAGTTATCCTCACAACTGTTTGTTTATAGGCATATCCGTTCACATATGAAATTTATAAATAATAGAGTTTTTCAGATCCAGAATACTATAGTCTCAAAAGCCGTATTAATTAAGACATTCAGAGTGCTGAATGTGCTTCATTTCAGAAAAACAAAAAAATTTTCGCCTTCCAATTTAGAGCTGAAGAATTTTTCAAATTTCATCGTTTAATTCAGCCGCCTCATTGTACCTGAATTTATTTCGGTCTTAATTAACATCCAAAAAACCGTTTATCCCAATAAACACAGTGTTTTTCAGTTACTTTTAGCTTGTTGAATTACAAATTCTTCATACCCATTTTACTCTGTATGATATTAAATAAAGGTCTTGCACAGGATGTTGAACAGACATTAAAAGACACAAAAAATATTTTTAAGGAGGATCCTGTTTCTCTAACCGGTTCAATTGGCGCGAATGCTACACTATACAATGCCGATGGAATTGCGCCTCGTCGAGATCCGTTTTATTGGTCCTTTAACGCCAACATAAACGTTACTCTATTTAATAAAGTCTCCATGCCGCTTACAGCAGTAATAACGCAACAAGATAAAAATTACACTACAGGTGGTATTGATAAATACAGTCAGGCTTTTAATCAATTTGGCATCTCGCCTCGCTATAAATGGCTCACCATGCATGCTGGTTATCGTTCTTTAGAATTCTCAGAATACACACTTTCGGGCGCCATGTTCTTAGGCGGCGGGGTTGAAATAAAGCCAGAAAAATCTCTTGTCAGTGGAACAGCTTTATACGGGCGTTTTGTAAAAGCAATTCCACAAGGAGGAGTTGACGGTATTGCTGTAAGTGTTCCTGCATACGAACGTTTTGGCGGTGGCGGAAAAATAAAACTAGGAAACGATGATCACTACGGTGAATTTATTTTTCTTAAACTAAAAGATAATGTAAAGTCACTTGCTTTTGATACAGCTTTAAGTGTAACACCACAAGAAAATCAGATTCTTGGGATAGGGACTAAACAAAAAATTACAAAATGGCTAAGTTTTTCTGCTGATCTGGCCTACAGCAAAAAACATTCAAGCTTACAAAAACAATAAAGT
Source organism: Aurantibacillus circumpalustris (assembly GCF_029625215.1). GTDB lineage: Bacteria > Bacteroidota > Bacteroidia > B-17B0 > Aurantibacillaceae > Aurantibacillus > Aurantibacillus circumpalustris. Next base: position 1,138,535 of record NZ_CP121197.1, on the reverse strand, counting down.
GGTTATACTGGATCAGTGGAACCAACTGGTATTTTCAAAAGAAGCTTATAACAACGAGTGGGACGGAAAAAATATGGGAGGTGAAATTTTGCCAGATGCCACATATTATTACATCTTAACCTTTCCGGAAAGCAACAAAAAGTATACCGGTTTTATTACGCTATTAAGGAATAAATAAAATTAGATTAATGGCTCTCCTTCTTTTTAAGTTAACTTAATAAAAAAATTACCTACTTTTAGCCCTTGTTAAACTACAAGTGCTAACCATTAATTTATATTCTCCGTTGAATACTTCCATAATTAAATTTCTTTTACTAAGCATTTTTACTACTGGCTTTAATCATCAGTTACTTGCTCAAAAATACAAACTCGATAGCACCTCCCCTAACGAACCAATTATTTTAAAAGGCAAAAAAGCCTTTAACATGAATGCTTTTGATACACACATGCTTATGTATGTCACAAAATTAAATGGAGAAGATAGTTTATCGCATGTGTTTACAGATAGTTTAAGATTCTTAAACGATACCATACTGGTACGTCTCTGTGACATGTCTGAGAAAGGTTGTAGCGAGACTCTTGTTCCATCAAATGAACGGTCTTCGTTTATAAATAAGAGTTATTGGCAAAAAATTCCGCTAAACCGAATTACCAAAATCAAGTCTAAACGCCAGCCCATAGCTAGAATTAGTCTTACTACGGTAATAGTGTCTTATGCCGTATTTGTTGCAAGTGCCGCTGTATCCGTGTTTTCTTATAATTCAAGCATAAGCCAGGGAGCCGCCGTTATAGCTGGTGCAAGCAACACAGTATTTTTACTTGGTTGGGGTACCAATGTATTTGTTGCAAAAAAGCGATTTAAATTCAATAAGATAAAAACATACAATTCCTATAAGGTTATGATGTAATTTCTCGAATTGCATTGTCGATTCTAAAAATAAGTGTTGCAGGCAAATTCAAATTGATCAATAAAAATTTTCTTAAACGCACTTACATTATTTTGCTCATAAAATAATAACATGGCTTTTTTATACTCCAAAGAATCTACCGTTCTAAATGAAATAGGGCAACAACCATTTACCATTAAAATTGCGTTGCTAATAATTCTGGCCGTTCTTTTATTCCCATCATTAAATGGTTGTATATAAGATATCAGTAATAAAACCAACAAGGCTTTTTCAAAAGCATTCTCTTTAAGATTAACCAGGGCGCACACCTCTTCCATCGCTTCCTTAATTTGAAATTCATTATCAAGTGGTTTATAATTTGTGCCTGAAATTCCAACAGTACGTCTTCTTATGTTTCGTTCCACTCCTAATTCTTTTACCAAAATACTGTGTATGTCCTCAATGGCCGGCAATAGGAGTGGCTTTACATAATCTTCAGCCTCCACAATAAAATCAATTGCCTCCTTATGGTTTAATAACATTACTGCCTCATCTTTTGTTTTTCCAGCAGCTGTTTCTTTATCTTTTAAAAGACGTTCGGTTTCAAGTAATGAATAAGTGTTCCCTTCAATCTGCGACGACTTCCAGCTTAAATCAATTGCTAATCTTTCTAACTCTGTTTTATATTCCCTATCTGTGAGTGCGGCTGTTTTGTGTTCATAAAGCTGCTGCAAACTGTTAAGACTCGCAAGTTCCAGTGGCGTGAAAAGATTTATTTTGTTAAGACTTTGTTTAATTAAGTCGTGATTGTATTCCTTTCTAATAAGTCGTTCATCAATTTCCTTCTTAAAATAATCCTCAAGATTTATCTCATGAATAACCTGATAAGCAGCGCTTACCGAGTATTTTGTTCCTTTGCCAGATCCCTTTATAACGATAAAATTTTTCTTTACAAGATCGGTCAATAAACGCTGCAAAGTAACGTAACTCGACAGTCCCACAGATGTTTGATCATAGATCTCTTTTGAAGAAGCATCAGGATGAGCCTTCAAATAATCAATTATTAAATGAATATTTGCGTTTAATTTCGGCAAGTACTTTGATTTATATATCAAATATACATTATTTATATATCATTTTTAGCGTTTTTGATATACAAACGCCTTACATTTGATATATATTAACGTTCGTTAACAAATAAAAATCATTTTTATCTTCTAATGTACTGCGTTATTTATAAAAAAATTATGCTTTTAAAGTTTGTTTTGTTAAAAATTGAAACGAAGAAGTAAAGAAAACGTTCAACAATCAAACTTATACCAAATCCAAATATAATTTAACCCAAAAGTTAAATTATATTTGGGTGGGTAGATAGTGCGTAGCATTTGGTAGATGCCGATCCTAAAAACAAATGGTTAACTAAGCCTGCTGCAAATTGGACCATATTGTTTTTGGAATCGGTATTACAATGTTTAGGGTAACTTTTACACTCACGAATTTGTTGGAAATTGAACCCCTTCTTTAATTTTAGTAAATTCGTCAAAACTACAGCTCTTATGACTCCTCTTCTTATTGTCTTTGTACACGGCTATAGCGTTACCAATTTAGATACTTACGGAGAATTACCGTTGCGTTTGCACAGCGAAGCTATTGCTAAAGGTTACGAGGCAAAAATTGAAAATCTTTTTCTGGGGCGTTACATTAGTTTTAACGATGAGGTCCGACTCAACGACGTGTCGCGTGCCATGCAAATGGCCGTAGAAGAACAAATTCCAGCTGGTACCCGTTTTATTTGTATTACCCATTCAACTGGTGGCCCGGTCGTTCGAAACTGGTGGAACTTTTTCTATCAAAATCAATCTGCTACTTGCCCAATGTCACACCTCGTTATGCTAGCGCCTGCTAATCACGGTTCTGCTTTGGCACAATTAGGGAAAACACGTTTAAGTCGCGTGAAATCATGGTTTGACGGGGTAGAGCCAGGACAAAAAATTCTCGATTGGCTCGAACTAGGAAGTACCGAAGCTTGGCAACTCAATACCAACTGGATTACAAATGGCAACCAGCATATTTCTGAAAAAGGAATTTTTCCATTTGTGATTACAGGTCAAGACATCGACCGTAAATTATACGATCATATTAATTCTTATACTGGAGAACTGGGATCTGATGGCGTGGTGCGTGTAGCTTCGGCAAATCTCAACAATGCGCATATCAAACTAAAACAAGAAGTTCCACAATTTATAAAAGGTAAACTAAGCGCCAACACGCTCGAGATTTCTGAATTTAATCAAGCGCCTATAACAGCCATGCGCGTGCTCACAAAAAAATCACATTCAGGTGACGACATGGGAATAATGCGAAGTGTAAAAAAAGAAATCACAAACGATAATGCAGAAATCATAAAAACTATTTTTGACTGTATTAGCGTAAATAATAAACAGAGCTATTTAAATTGCTGCAATCAGTTTTTACAAGAAACAAAAAATGTTCAAGAAAATTCCTTAGTCGAAGTAGGAAAAAAGGTTTTGAAAAATACGCTTTTTTTTCACGACCGTTATAGCATGATTATTTTTCGCATTAAAGACAATGAAGGGCACGCACTCACTAATTTTGATCTCTTGCTTACCGGACCAAAGAACGATCCAAATAATTTACCTTCTGGCTTTTTTGCCGATAGACAGTTTAATAAAGTAAACCAATGCACCATTAGTTATTTTTTTAATTACGATGTAATAATGGGTGCGCCTGCTGTTATGCAAAACGGAGAAGAAGTGCGCAAAGAGCTTCCCGGCATAAGCAGTTTAGGTATAATTATCAAACCACGTCCCGATGAAGGTTTTATCCGTTATCTGCCTTGCCAATTAAACGCCACCAAAGAACTTTTAGAAAAAGCATTACGACCCAATGCCACTACACTGATTGAAATAGAGCTGCAGCGATTGGTCAATACTGAAATATTTCGTTTCGAAAAACCGCACGAAAACAAAGTCACAAGCGCCAGTTTTAAAAATACAAAACCAGGCACTTCTATTTTACCAGAGTAATTACATTCTAATAAAAATACATCATTCTTTCACAGTCAAACTTTGCCAGTTACCCTTCCGGTTAATAATTTCTAGATTGGCATCAGAAGATAAATATTTACACAATATCCACATCCATACTTCTACCAGTAAAATAGGTGTCTTCTTTACAGATTTCTTTTAAGATTTAATATTCTGATCGATAAAGCAACCCTATGTCTTGCAACTGCGATTGCTCTCGGTGTAAAACTTTGTGCGCACCGTGGTTAAAGGAACAAAAAACGCGAAGGATCAAATAAAGACACGCAGAAACACAACGAAAAATCAAAAACCTTTGTGTGCTTTGTGCAGCACTTTGTGTTCTTGGTGGTTAAAAAAAGCACTAAGACCAAACCTTTGTTCCCTCAGTGCAATTTGTACAAATATCAATTTGATTGCGGCTTTTCAAAACCGAACTTCTAAAATTAGTATAAGGTTCTGAATACCATATTTTTTCGAATGACTCTGCTTCAAGATTTCCCAATTTATATTTCGCGTCCTTATCAAAACAACACGGAACAATTTTACCATCCCAAGTTATCACACACCCTTGCCACATGCGCCAACACTGATTTAATAACTTGTTCTTGATTTCGAAATTTCCAGCTTTATTTTTTTTATAGCGTGAATAATTTTCAATTTCGGGAATAAGATCATGTCCGTTTTCAAAATCATAAATTTGAGCCGTTTTAATTTTTACTTCATCCACACCAATTTCTTTCCCTAACTTTTTTACCGCTTCAATTTGTTCTTGGTTAGGTTTAAAAACAACAAACTGCCAAACAACATGAGGTGTTTTACTTTTCAGTTCCCTTTTTTGCTTTAAAATTTCTTTCGTTCCATCCAACACCTTGTCTAATTTTCCTCCAATACGGTATTGTTCATATACCTCTTGAGTGATACCATCCACCGAAATAATTAACTTATCCAATTTGCTGGCTATTGTCTGCTTTGCATTTTCTTCAGTAAGATAATGCGCATTTGTGCTTGTAATTGTGTAAATGTTATTCACATTGGCAAAAGAAACCATTTTTAAAAAATCAGGATTTAAATAAGGTTCTCCCTGAAAGTAAAAAGTCAGACTATGAAGATGCGTTTTCATTTGCAAAATAATTTTCTCAAACAACTGATTCTGCAACATACCCGTTGGCCGCGTAAATTCTCTCAAACCACTCGGACATTGCGGACATCTCAAATTACAACTCGTTGTAGGCTCAATGCTCACAAAAACTGGTAATCCAAATTGTTTCGGCTTATTAATAAGGCGTGAATAATGAAAGCCGATAAAGAGCTTCATAAAATTCACAGCTTTTGGTAAAGAAAGCTTTTTAAGTATACCTATATAATAATAGAACAAATTGGTTTTATTTAAGATACATAAGAAAGGCAAAATAAAGGCTTTCTTAAATATTGTGATTACTTTTACAAAGTTAATCAATGGTCAGGCAAGTACTGCAAATACTTTTAGTTTTTAGCTTAATTCTCCTATTCACTCACTGCGCGCAAATTATTCCGCTAAGTGGTGGCGAAAGAGATGCAACGCCGCCCAAAATTCTGGAAACTTCTCCGGCTAGAAATACTACAAATTTTAATGCAGAGTATATTTCCCTCAAATTTGATGAATTTGTTCAGGTGAAAGATTTAAGTAACCAACTTATTGTTACTCCAAGATTAAAAACCACACCCGATATAAGTGCCGATGGAAAAAACATCCTTGTAAAATTTAAGAGAGAAGAACTTCTACCAAACACAACCTATCGTTTTTATTTCGGAACAGCCATCGCCGACATGAATGAGTCCAACTCCATTCCCGACTTTGAATATGTATTTTCAACCGGAAGTTATATTGATACAGTTATGGTAAAAGGTGATATAACCGAGTCCTTTGACAACAAACCAGTTTCTGATGTATTAATTGCGCTCTATTATGGTGAGCAAACTTACGATAGTTTGGTTTATAAAAAAGAACCCGACTTTATTACCAGAACAAAAGACGATGGAACTTTTCTAGTAAAGAATCTACCATACAAAACATTTTCGGTATTTGCCTTCACAGATAAAAATAAAAACAGCCTTTATGACGGAGAAGCTGAAAAAATTGGCTTTTTAGACTCAACGCTTACATTAATTTCAGATACAACCATTCACCTCAAAATGTTTCAAGAAGAAGCATCAAAATCATTTATTAAGAAAAGTAGCTCTCCCTATTACGGTTTTGCGCAAATAATTTTAAATAAAAAAGCAAAGGTTCAATTAATGCCCATAGTAAAAGAAAACTCCTTAAGCATCTCAGAAACCCTTATTGGAAGGGAAAAAGACACTATCTCATTTTTCTATAAAAACATAAATGACACCTTGGATCTCGTACTTCAAAACTTTAACGCAAATAAGTCGGATACTCTTAGGATCAAATTACCAAAAAATAATCTTACAAAACGAAGATTAAAGACCTTTACCTTTAATACGCGTGGAAATAAATTGCCCTTGTATGCAAACCTTAAACTTTCATTTTTAAACTGGATGGATACCAGTAGAAGTGATCTTTCAAAAATTAAATTCACGAGTAAAGAAGATTCTATGATTACTCCAATTCCCGCAAAAGGTCGCTGGACAAGCGTTAACAGCTATGAGATCTATCACCCGTTAAAAGAAGGAATAAGCTATACCATCAAAATTGACACGACTGCTTTTTTCGATCTTAACCAAATTCCAAATGACAGCAATTCCGTTCTTTTTGTTAATCAAAGTAAAACTGATTTTGGAAAACTGACTCTTAAACTGAGTTTTAAAACAGACAGTACATTAAACCAAAATTACATTATACAATTACTCGATCAACAAAATAGAATAGAAAAAGAACATGTTATTGTTTTTTCGGATTTGATTAATAACGCTACAACTATTGAATTTACTGATGTTACGCCGGGCGTATACTTTACAAAAATTATTTTTGACAGCAATAAAAACAATAAATGGGATAGCGGGAACATTATTCGGAAACAACAAGCCGAAAAAGTGATTATTAATTCAAAACAACTCAAAATCTTGTCGGATTGGGAAATTGAAGAAGAAATTTTAATAAAAGACTAAAATTCTTTTTTGACCATTTATAGCCTAAGTTTTTAAAAAATAAAACTTTTGTTTTCTTATGTGAAAATTCGATCCTTTGAAACACTAATAAAATCAATACATTCAAGGCTTTTAAAAAAAATAAATGTTTTCGAAGAAGAATACTGCGAGAAAACGACTCGTCTTTAATATACGCTATTAACAATTTCAACAAATCAATGTTGAAAAAATAATGCCTTAATAATTAGATAACACTCAAAAATTTATTTACTTCGTATCAACAAATCTCAAAAACAAGAAACCATGGCAAAAAAAGCAGCAAAAAAAGCAGCTCCTAAAAAAGCAGCTAAGAAAGCAACAAAAAAAGCAGCTCCTAAAAAAGCAGCTAAAAAAGCACCAAAAAAAGCAGCTAAGAAAAAAGCAGCTAAGAAAAAGTAATAAAAGCCCCGCATTAGCGGGGTTTTTTGTTTCTAATCTAACCCTACACGCGTAGGGTTTTTTTATGGGCTAATTTTTCTTTGTTTTTATTTTGCAAACAAATCATTCTAATAATCTTAAATGCTGTAAAAACACAAACTCAAAACTGGCATTGTTTCTTATATTTACATCACAATTAGCCTTACAGTTTCTTTACAAAAATTAATTAAAAAACATCATCATGCGTAAAACAATCATTACTTTAATTTCAGCCACCGTGCTAACAGGATTAATTTCATGCGGCGGTAATAAATCAGAAGCAATAGTAGCACCTGAGGGTATGAACACCCTTAATCTCAATCGTTTTGGAAAACCCTTTGCTATTTTTGTTCCAGACACAATAGCAAACAAAATGGAAATCACTGAACAATCAAATGGAGCTCTTGATATCAAGGTTGGAAAAGCCTTCGCCATCAGTATTAATGAGCAAGCGGCAGATATTGAAATGCGTAAGCAAGATATTAAAGACGATGAAGTGAATAAATTTAAATCTTATATAGCAGAAGAACCAAATGCCATTATGTGGGAAAGCGAAATCGTTAAACCAGAATTTCATTTCTTAATTAATCAAAAAGTAGGAAGTGCTGATTACAATTTTGAAGATATTCGAGATACAGAATCAAATACACTTAGCAAAGATGCAATTCAAAAAATGTTTGACTCCGCAAAAAACATAAAAGAAATCAAAAACGATCATAAATCCTAACCGTCTTTATTAATAAGCAATACAAGCCGTTGTTAAATTAAACAACGGCTTTTGTGTTGTATAGACTATTAACAATAACGTTAAATTATTAACAGCGTGCTTAATCTCAGAAGATTTTTATAATATTTGCTTAATTCAAACTAAAAATTATGTCAGAAGAACTTGAAAAAAATGATAGGGGCGATTTGTTCTCGAAATCCGTTAGAGCAGGTAAACGTACTTACTTTTTCGATGTAAAAAGTACACGTGGTAATGATTACTACCTAACAATTACCGAAAGCAAAAAACGTTTTGGTACGGATGGAAAATTTACTTATGAAAAACACAAGATCTTTTTATATAAAGAAGACTTCGAAAAGTTTATTGAAGGTTTGAATGAAGCAATCGTTCATATTAAAGAAAATGCTCCTGAAATTGAAAGTAACTACGAATCAAAAGACCACTCCGATTCTGGAGAAAAAAAAGATTCAGCCGACATCAGTTTTGAGGATTTAGGCAAATAAAAATAAAAAGGCGGTTTTCACCGCCTTTTTTATTGCAACAGTTTTATTACTCTATTTAAAATCATTTAATCATTAACTCTGTTAGATTCTCAATTTTAAGTTTCGTTACAATTTAAGTAGCCTTTTTGGCTAAATTCATTACTTCATAAACCCATAGAACTTGTAGGTGTCCTTGTTGCTTAAATATTTATCTTCGTCCTAATTACACAAAATGAAATTATTAGTTCTCGATAACTACGATAGTTTTACTTACAACCTCGTTCATCTCATTGAAAAAGTAAGTGATATTTCATTTGACGTAATTAAAAATGATGGTATTTCTGTCCAAGACATAGATCAATACACTAAAATTATGCTGTCCCCTGGCCCAGGGCTTCCATCACAGGCAGGTATTATGTCGGCGCTTCTTGAAAGATATCACAAAACAAAATCTATTTTTGGTGTCTGTCTCGGATTTCAGGCGATTGGTGAAACATTTGGTTGCTCTTTAAAAAATTTAGAAACTGTTGTGCATGGCATGGCAACAGAAATTACCTTAACTAATGATGACCCTATTTTTAAAAATTGTCCTCCTAAGTTTAAAACCGGACGTTATCACTCTTGGGTGATAGATGAACATAAAATAAACTCAGAACTTATTGTAACCGCTGTAGATCAGAAAAATGTAATCATGGCTGCCAAACATTCCCAATATGATGTGCGTGGGGTGCAATTTCATCCTGAATCTATACTTTCTGAGTATGGCGAAACAATTATTAAAAACTGGTTAGAATTATAAAATAGTAATTTTACAATGATGACAAGTATTCAATCAAACGGTTACTCCATTTACATTGGAAAAGAAATATTTAAAGCGCTTTCTTCTTTTCTTGATAAAAGCAAGTATTCATCCTATTTCATTCTCTGCGATGAAAACACACTTCAACTTTGTCTTCCAACCTTAATCACCTCTTGCTCAAAACTTCAAACAGCTGAAATTATTGAAATTGAAAGTGGAGAAACGAGTAAGTCACTTGAATTTAGTGCACATATCTGGCAGACCTTTATAGAAAATAATGCGGATAAAAAATCATTACTCATTAATTTAGGTGGTGGAGTTGTAAGCGACCTCGGAGGTTTTACCGCTTCCGTTTACAAAAGAGGCATCGACTTTATTAATGTCCCCACTTCGCTCTTAGCAATGGCCGATGCAAGTGTAGGAGGAAAAACTGGATTGGATTTTATTGGAATTAAAAATGTTCTGGGAACCTTTGCCCAGCCTAAGGCTGTATTTATTTATCCTGACTATTTAAACACGCTTTCGTCAAGGCACTTTCAAAATGGTTTAGCAGAAGTCTTTAAAATGGCTTTAATTGCCGATAAGAAATTTTGGAACTTGCTGAAAGAAGAAGGGCAAGATGAAGAGACGCTCATCATAAAAAGCATAAGTCTTAAAAATAAACTGGTTTTAAATGATCCTTATGATAAGGGGGCGAGAAAAATTCTCAACTTTGGCCACACAATTGGTCATGCAATAGAATCTCTGTTTCTTGGAAGCGTAAACGAACTCCTGCATGGGGAAGCAGTAATTATTGGCATGTTGATTGAAAGCCATATCGCCTACCAGAAAAAAATGATCCTTAAAAAAGAGTTGGATGAAATAATTTCAGGCATTCCACCTTATTTTACAATGCAATCCTTGAAAAGCATTCCTTTAGACTCACTTATTGAACTGATAAAAAACGACAAGAAGAATCACAATGATAAATTTTATTTTTCTTTGATCGATAAAATTGGTTCTTGTAAGTTCGACTTGATTGTGACTAAAAATCAAATTAAAAAAGCGATCGACTTTTACACTACATTAACTAAATGATAAGACTCACAGCTCCATCAAATATTATAAAAGCAAACATTGCAATTTCAGGTTCTAAAAGCATTAGCAATCGTTTGTTAATTCTTAAGGAGGCTCTCAATCTTGATATAACATTTCAAAACATCTCCAATTCTGAAGACACACTACTTTTAGAAAGAGCAATAGAACAGATCAAAAATAAAAAACAGGCAACAATCGATGTTCAGCACGCAGGAACGGATATGCGGTTTCTAACTGCTTTATTGGCAACAAAAGAAGGTCAATGGACAATTACTGGTTCAGAACGAATGAAAGAGCGTCCGATTGGTGAATTGATACATGCACTTAGATTACTTGGCGCAGACATTTCTTATTTGGAGAAGGAAAATTTTCCACCACTGCTTATAAAAGGTAAAAAACTAAAAGGTGGAGAAATAGAAATAGACAGCAGTGTGAGCAGTCAATTTGTTTCCGCCCTGTTATTGATAGCCCCTTCTTTGGAAAAAGGTTTAAACCTTACCTTAAAAAGGAAAACAGTATCAAGGCCTTATATTGACATGACAATTGAATTAATTAAATCTCTTGGAATAACAATAACACAAAAAGAAGATCTTATTTCTATCACACCATCTTCCATTTTCCATCATACTCCCGATAGCTATCGGGATTACATTTCTATTGAGTCCGACTGGTCTTCCGCATCGTATTGGTATAGCATTTGTGCTTTAACTGGCAATGCAGAAATTGAATTAAGTTCTTTGAATAAAAAAAGTTCTCAAGCAGATTCAATACTTCCTGAGATCTACAAAAATTTAGGAGTTAAAACCACATTTGAAGAAAATACAATTGTACTCCATTCTATAAAACCTACCCTATCTGAATTCACGTATGACTTTACAGATTGTCCTGACATTGCGCAAACAATCGCCGTGACTTGTCTAGGACTGGGAATAAAAATAAACTTTACTGGACTTTCTACATTAAAAGTAAAAGAAACAGATCGCGTTATTGCATTAAAAAATGAACTTGAGAAGTTTGGGGCGGTAGTAGAAATTGGTAATGACTTTCTAAAAGTTATAAGTTATAAGTTAGAAGTTAAGCGTTTGGTAAATGAGTCTTTAACGAATAACCCAATAACTAATAACGTATCACCTAATAACTCAATAACTAATAACTTAATAACCTATAACGTTTCAACTTATAACGACCACAGAATGGCAATGAGTTTTGCGCCTTTAGCATCAGTTTTTACAGGCCTTTGTATTGAAAACCACTCCGTTGTTGACAAATCCTACCCTGCCTTTTGGGAAGATTTGAAATCCGTTGGTTTTAATGTAAATTTGCAGCCTTAATATGGCTTTCTTCGCATCATCAAAAAATCCGGAAACAGGAGCAGAAATGTCCTTTCTTCAGCACCTTGAAGAATTACGTTGGCATTTAGTGCGCAGCGCTGCCGTTGTTGTTGCATTTGGAATTGCTGCCTTTTGTTTAAATGATTTTATTTTCGACACAGTTATTTTTGGTCCGCTAAAACAAGACTTTATTTCTTACCAGACTTTGTGCTCACTTGGACATAAAATTGGTGCAGGTGATGTTATGTGTATAATTGTAAGACCAGCCCATTTGCAAACCTTAAGTGCTTCTGAGCAATTTTTCAATCACATGTGGATTTCCTTAATGTGCGGACTCATTCTTGGCTTCCCAGTTGTATTGTGGGAATTATGGAAATTTATCCGACCTGCATTAAAAAATCAGGAGGTTGGTCCGGTTAAAATTTTTGTAGTAATTGCTTCTTTTCTGTTTTTGATTGGCGTTTTTTTCGGATACTTTTTATTATTCCCGATGAGTTATAATTTTTTGGTAAACTATCAAGTTTCCTCAAGCGGCATTGTACAAACTCAAAATACGTTTGATGACTATGTTTCTCTAATAAGTACCATGGTTTTGGTATCGGGAATAATTTTTGAAATGCCTGTGCTTGTTTATTTTTTAACACGCATGACTTTACTTACACCACAATTCATGAGGAAATACCGCAAACACGCTGTAGTTATTATATTAATTGTTGCTGCTGTTATTACACCGAGTCCCGATGTTACCTCTCAAATGGTTGTTGCTATTCCCATGTATCTTTTATATGAATTAAGTGTGTTTGTTTCTGCATGGGTAATTAAAAAACATAAATTAAACGTTTAAGGTCATGTCAGAACAAGTAAAAGAATTCAACGAATACCGCGCTAAAATGAACGGGGTTATTTTAGGAAAAGATAATTTGGTTATTAAACGTTTGTTTAATCTCGATACACAAACTTATTCTGAAGGAGCGCTCAATGTAAAAACCAAAGAAATGCTTGGTCTGGTTGCAAGCATGGTTTTGCGTTGTGACGATTGTATTAAATACCATCTCGAGAAATGCAAAGAACAAGGTTGTACAACTGAAGAAATCTATGAAATTTTTGCTGTAGCGAATATTGTTGGTGGAACCATCGTCATACCTCACACTCGCCGTGGTGCGGAATTCTGGGAGGAATTAAATAAATAAAATCATGGGAGCATTAATGGTTGCCAGCTTTGTAACAATGTTGTTTCTGGGACTCCCCACCCTCACCTATTTTTACGCCAAACAGTTAGGGCGAAATCCAAAAAAATGGTTTTTAATTGGAATTATTTTGCCAGGCCTGGCAACAATTATCCTTTCATTTCTTCCTGATTTGTCATTGGAGGAAAATCCTAAAGATCAAAAAGAATTGTAAAGACTAATGTCATAAAACATTTTCCATCTTCCCTTTTACATCTTACATTTTCCATCCCTTTCCCCTCTTCCATCTTCCTTTTACATTTTCCATTTTACCTCTTCCCTTTTACATCTTACATTTTCCATCCCTTTCCCCTCTTCCATCTTCCTTTTACATTTTCCATTTTACCTCTTCCCTTTTACATTTAATCAATATCCCACACACTCGGACGCTTTTTTGTGTAAAATGGTTTGAAGTAATTTTTATGTTCTAAAAGAAAAGCCAGAATAAAATAAATAATAATAGGGCTTCCGAAGGTGAAAAAAGAAAGATAAATAAAATACATCCTTACCGTGGTTGTTCGAATACCCATTTTTTTTCCGAGCCATTGACAAACACCAAATGCTCTTTGTTCAAACCACTTTGAAATTCTACTAATCATATAACAAAGATAAAAAAATAAAATGCATCCTGATTTTTAGAACTTCTCTAACTAATTAAAATTTATTTTGCATAATCAAAAATAATAAATAGTTTTACCTTCACACAAACCAACCCAAATGAAAATAATCTTCGTGATTTTTAGTAGCCTTTTTTGTTTATGTTCCTGTAAAAAAATTTATACTTGTGAGTGCAACACTACCTTTACGCAAAGGTTAAAAAGCGGCAATTTCATAACCGAAGTTATCCCTGGGAGCAAAACACCTTATACAGAGAAATTAACTAGCAGCCAGGCTGAGGCGGCATGCGAACACGAGGAAGTTGCGACACAAACTAATTTTACAAATACAATGACTAATAATGGAAGTTTTCCTCTTTATCCAGGAGAATCTATTTCAACATCTTGCCTCGTACACTAATTACTTATCTAATGAAAAAATTAAGCCTACTAAGCCTATTAATTATTACGGCATTTTCCTGTAAGAAAAACCGAAATTGTTCATGTACGACGACCATTTTTTATTCTGGTGGACAAGGTTACTATTCCTCGGAGACAAAGCCAATGACAGAGAAGATGACAGAGACTCAAGCGAAAGCTGTTTGCGACCATGAAGCCGAAAATATTACTGCGACGTATTATAATTTTGACACGAATAGTGGGAATTATTCTTCAACAAATACCTTCCACACCGACTGTATTTTACAATAATTCATTCCGGCCTTAAAATAGCCGCTGCAATTCCACACTTCAAACATTTCCTCGAAACACAATAATTATCGTAGAGATTAATAATGCCCTGGCTTGCAGCCGAGTTTGTTAAACTGCTTTTACGCGAATCGAATAATTTCGTTTTAGCGTTTGATTCCATTTTGCAACGGGTGAGTAATTCGACACTGGCGTCGGTGTATTCTGGTTTGCCTAATTTTTTAGAATAAAAGAAAAAGAAAGGTGCGAAGGTATTAATGATTAAACTCTCTATGGAAGCGATTCCTAAAGAAACTTCTTTGCTTGTTTCTGCACCTCCAAGTTTATAGTGATTCTTTAAATAACCTTCTGATTTTATTTGAAGGACTTTCATTAAGTCCTTATAACTAGTTTTGTTTTGTGGTGCTAGAAAAATTTCTTTGTTTGAATAAATAAGTTGCGCCAATTGCAGTAACCTTACATTGGGAAAATTTGCGGGACGTAGTTTCGAATATTTGAAAATTTCTTTTTCTAATGGAATTAAATTATACTTATTCTTTAAATGTTCAAATTCGTTTTGCAAGCCTTGAACGTATTTATCTTCGAACTGATTTTCAAGAAGTCCAGAAACGCCTAGCATCAAAGCTTCCAGCTGAAGTAAATTGTCTGCGTGTTTTAATAGTATCTGAACCGGGAGCTGTTTGGCAAGCAATTCAAAAGGAACCGCATTCACTTTAAATCCAAAACTTCTTAATAAACAAGTGTAAAATGTTTGCGTGTAATCACCCCCATAAAATTGAAAAATGCTTTCAATCCGCTTTACTTTTTCTTCCAAACGTTCTATAGTCATGCGTTCCATCCAACTCGTAAACTTGAGCTCGTTCACGTCCTTTAATTGACCGGCACAAGGTAACTTGGTTTTAGCAGAAGATAAATGTTCGTAGGCGAGAAGTGTTTTTTCGTCAATCAAATCCTTAAGCTCTAAAACCTCCACATTATTATTCGTGTTTTGAAGCAAATCAACATCATGCTCATAAACGGCGTGAAGAATAATGGTATCGTAACTTTTATCGTTTTGATGCTTGTGCTTTAACCAATCGCTTGTTTTTATATGGATTTCGACATTACCTACCAGAACAATATTATCTATTTTGATTTGCGCGTTAAAAAAATCCGGACCAGCATCCAGATTTAATTCCCCTTGTTTCAAAATGATGACTTCGTTTCCTGACCTGCTAATAAGAGGCTTAGGCTTCAACAATTTATTTCGCCAAATAAATTGAAGCAATTCTTCATTAAAATTAAGCATAGCCCTTTAGTTTATAAACAGCATAACCCACCCATTCGTGAATTAAATGTTCAAGTGCAAAGAGCGACCCAGGATTAGGTATAAATAAATGATCAAAAGTAAACCGACGCAGTCCACTTGAACGGTTCGTTAAGTAGGGTGTGATATTTTTATATCCCGCCTTTTTAAAAATAGCCATCGCTCGCGGCATGTGGTAGGCAGAAGTTACCAATAAAAAACTTCCATCAATACGCAAACTGTCTAAAAGTTGTTTAGTGAAAACGGCATTTTCGTGTGTGTTCTTACTTCTTGCTTCTACAATTAAACCACTGTCTGGAAATTGGATGCTTTGTAAATATTTCTTTACATATAACCCTTCGAGTTTTTCAGGAAATTCAATACTTCCAGAGCCTCCTGTAAAAATTATTTTCTTAATGCGGCCTTTATAATACAAGGGCAAGGTTTGAAACAAACGATCGCCACTATGCCCGAAATTTATTTTTTTTAATCTTAAGTCTATGTCACCAATACCTCCTAATACAATTGCACCTTCATATTTAGTGTTCATAAGATCAAGATCAGGCGTCACCGGTTCCCAAGCTCTAAAGCATTCATCAATAATAAAAGCGTTACTACAAACATATAAAACAACAACTGCAATAATTCTCAATTTTTTTGCTCGTCCTTCTTTTTTTGTTTTAAAAGAGTACGCTAATAAAATAAATACCCAAATCATGGGCGAAAATAAAAAAGCGACTATTTTTGAAACATAGAAGAACATTGAGTAGACGAAAATACTGATTTTAACCGATCAACATTAGCATTTTGACTTTTTAAATCCACATTTTAGAAAGAATTAATTAGTTATCTTTAAACTGTATTAAAACTATTTATGCAAAAGATTCTTATAGCCAACCGTGGTGAAATTGCCTTACGTGTTATGCGTAGTGCGCGTGAAATGGGTATTAAAACAGTAGCCATTTATTCTGAAGCCGATAGAAATGCTTTATTCGTAAGATATGCAGATGAGGCGGTGTGTGTAGGTCCGCCACCAAGTGCCCAATCGTATTTACAAGGTGATAAAATAATTGCAATTTGTAAAGAACTAAACGTTGATGGTATCCATCCTGGTTATGGGTTTTTAAGTGAAAATGCAGATTTCGCAAGAAAAGTGCGCGATGCCGGTATTACCTTTATAGGGCCAAGTCCTGAAAGCATGGACTTAATGGGCGACAAACTCAGTGCAAAAGCCACTGCAAAAAAATACAAAGTTCCAATGATTCCTGGTTCCGATGGAGCCATAAGCGATATAAAAGAAGCTATTAAGGTTGCCAAAGAAGTCGGTTTTCCTTTATTAATTAAAGCCAGTGCCGGTGGTGGTGGAAAAGGAATGCGTCTTGTAGAACGTGAAGAAGATATCGAACAACAAATGAATATGGCCGTAAGTGAAGCTATATCAGCCTTTGGAAATGGTGCCGTTTTTATTGAGCGTTATGCGACAAGTCCGCGTCACATCGAAATTCAATTACTCGCCGATAACCACGGAAACTGTGTTTACCTTTTTGAACGCGAGTGTAGCATACAACGACGTCATCAAAAATTAATCGAAGAGGCGCCAAGTAGTGTTTTAAGTCCTGAATTACGAGAAAAAATGGGCAAGTGTGCTGTAGATGTTGCGAAAGCTTGTAATTACAGCGGCGCTGGAACAGTAGAGTTTTTGCTAGATGCTGAATTGAATTTCTACTTTCTGGAAATGAATACGCGTTTACAAGTAGAGCACACGGTTTCAGAAATGATTACCGGCTTGGATTTAGTAAAAGAACAAATTAAAGTAGCGCGGAATGAAAAGCTAACCATGACTCAAGCGGATCTCAAAATAAACGGACACGCAATAGAAGTTCGTGTATGTGCCGAAGATCCTATGAATAATTTTTTACCAGACATTGGCAGGTTATTGGTTTATAAAACGCCATCCGGTCCTGGAGTGCGTGTAGATGATAGTTTTGAAGAGGGTATGGATATTCCTATTTATTATGATCCAATGATTTCTAAACTCATTGTTCATGGAAAAGACCGCACCGAAGCTATTGAAAAAATGATTCGGGCAATTGACGACTACAAAATTGTTGGCGTGGAAACAACACTTGATTTTTGTAAATTCGTTTTAAGACATAAAGCTTTTGTGAGCGGAAAATTTGATACCGGTTTTATCGTTAACCACTTTAAACCTGAAATGTTAAACGTAGAAAATGACGAATATGCTGAAATAGCGGCTATTGCTTCATCAGCCATTTTTTCAGCCAGTTCTCAAAAACAAATTTTAACAGAGAATGGGCCTGTTAAAAAAAGCAAATGGAAGACAAATCGTTTAAATTAGCACGCAACTTGCAGGTTACTTTACGCGTTAACGTATATGAATGATTATAATGGATCGTTTTAAACCATATTCTAAAGTACACCTTGCATTGTTTTATGCCTCCTCGTTTGTTTTTGGTTCATTTTCACTTTTTTCGCAATCAACGGCACTTGCAAACGATATATTAACCCCACTCGAAACTGGTTTTCGCTGTCGTACAGAAATAGTGGGGCTGGATACTTTTCCGCTTATTGTGTGTGACGAAGTAGAAATTATAACCAATTTTATTTTCACTAATAACCGTCAGAAGGAACAATGGACTAAAATTAAGTTTAATGTTAAAAAGGTATATCCTTATGCCATTCTAGCAGCCGCAAAACTTAAAGAATACGACAGGGCCCTTGAAAAAATTAAAGATGAAAAGCTAAAAAAGACCTTTTTAAAAGTGTGTGAAAAAGACCTTCGTTCTGAATTTGAAGATGAACTTTCGAATCTGAGTGTATCGCAGGGGAAAATCTTAATGAAACTCATTGACAGAGAAACTGAAAAAACTACCTATGAGATTGTGAAGCAATTAAGGGGGGGCTTTCAGGCAGCCATGTGGCAAACCGTTGCCCGTATTTTCGGCCATAATATGAAAACAAAATACGATGCACGTGTTGAAGATCTTATGGTGGAGCGCGCTGTAAAATTAGTTGAGGCGGGTCAATTTTGATTCTTAATTTTTTTGTTACTTTTAGCCCATGTATAGATTCATCTTTATTGCGCTATTTTTTGCCTCTTTTGCAAGTGCGCAAACTAAAAAACCAGTAACAAAAAGTGGAGTTACAAAAACCAATGCGGTGGCGGCTAAAGACACACTAGCAGTTGATACTGCAGCTATACGCATTGCAGAGGCAGAGGCCATTCCCAAAGAGTTTGCCGTGTATACCAAAAAGCCAAAAAAAGCCACAGATCGAATGAAGCTGTGTGTAAACCTTGTCAGCCCCGAAAATACTTTTAATTACTGCCATACGGATTCCATCTGCCGTGATCCAGAAAAATTTAAACTTTTATTTCAGAAAAAAAATGCCGATACCACCTTCGCATTGGTATATGTTCAAGCCTTTAGTAAACCTGCTGACAGGCCATCTTGTGATGCTGGAAAAGAAGTTAAATTATTTTTCATGCGATGGAATACTACAACTAATAAAGCACTTGTGAAAATAAGAACTGTTGAGTCTTGTATGAAAAATATTGTCAATATGACTAAGGAGTCTATTGATGCATGGGATCAAACATCTCCTCTGGTTTTTAAATATTATCGCGGCACAGATAAGTTTCTTGAATTAACATTTGATCCTAACAACTATCTTTTAGGGCTTCAAACTGCGAATGATCTTAACTCAGATTAAACGCTTACTAAATTTCTTGAAATTTTAATCTTTCGAAAAAAATAGGCATATTTAACCTGTTTGAACGACGGATTAAAAATACTCTTAATGCCTATTGCATTCCTTTACGGCATCATCACCTTTATTAGGAACAGTTTGTACGACTGGCGGATTTTAAAAGAAAAAAAATTCGATGTGCATACCATTGGAGTTGGAAACCTCGCTGTGGGAGGTGCGGGGAAAACGCCCTTAGTTGAATACCTCATCCGATTATTAAAAAAAGAAGATCCAAACATTGCTACACTAAGTCGAGGTTACAAACGAAAAAGTATTGGTTTTGTGCTTGCAGATGAAAATAGTACAGCTGAAGATATCGGCGACGAACCTCTTATTTACAAACTAAAATACAAAGTACAAGTAGCCGTTGATGTTAGACGCGTAAGCGGAATAAAAAAATTAATTGCCTTAAAACAAACAGCTCCAAAAATAATTCTGCTTGACGATGTCTTTCAACACCGCTCTATCCGATGCGGTTTAAACGTTGTAGTCAGTGACTACCACAATCTGTATTATAACGATTTTATGCTACCCGCTGGAACCTTGAGGGAGTTTAAAAGAGGCATCAATCGTGCTGATATTATTATTATTACTAAAACCCCTGAAAATACTAGCCCAATCGATATACGAAATATTATTAAAGATGTAAATCCAAAGGCTCACCAACAAGTGTTTTTTAGTTATCTAAAATACGGCGAACTGTATATGCCAGATAATCAAAACACTAAATTAGATACTTTGAATGAATTGTTTCGTTTTCGCGTTATCTCATTTGCAGGTATTGCAAACGCACAACCAATGGTTAATTATTTAAAAGAATATGCCGCAGAAGTACGTCACTTGCCATTTCCCGACCATCATGAATACACACTAAAAGACTTGCACGATATTGAACGCTATTACAATAGTTTTGAAGGCGGAAATAAAATATTAGTCACCACCGAAAAAGATTTAATGCGTTTAAAAAATCCTTTGGTATGGGAAATTGCCAAAACAATGAATATTTACATACTCCCTGTGGAAGTAACTTTCAAAGACAAGGAAGAGGAATTGAATGAGATTATTTTAAAATATGTTAGAACAAATAGAATTCACCACAAAAAATATACTTAGCAAAACCAATAATTTTTCGCCTATTGTCGGAATCATTCTCGGTACAGGACTTGGAGGCTTGGTAAAAGAAATCACTGTAGAGTATACCCTTCCCTACGAAGACATTCCAAATTTCCCAATTAGCACAGTTGAAGGTCATAAAGGAAAATTAATTTTTGGAGAATTGGGTGGTAAAAAAGTAATGGCTATGCAAGGCCGTTTTCATTTTTACGAGGGATATACCATGCAAGAAATAAGTTTTCCGGTTAGGGTTATGAAAGCCTTAGGCGTAAAAACGCTTTGCGTTAGTAATGCTTGCGGTGGAATGAATCCAAATTTTGAAGTAGGTGAATTGATGATTATTAACGATCACATTAATTTGTTTCTGAGTAATCCACTCATTGGAAAAAATGAACCATCTCTTGGACCTCGTTTTCCCGACATGGGTGAAACGTATAAAAAAACTTACGTAAATCTTGCCAAAGAAATTGCCAAAGAAAATAATATTAAAGTAAGCGAAGGGGTTTACGCAGGCTTAACTGGCCCTTGTTTTGAAACTCCAGCTGAATACCGTTGGTTATGGCGCATAGGTGCTGATGTTGTTGGAATGAGTACTGTACCCGAAGTAATAGTTGCTAAACATTCTGGTATAGATGTTTTTGGGATTAGTATTGTCACAGATTTAGGAGTAGAAGGAAGTGTTCAAACCGTAACGCATGAAGAAGTCATGCATATAGCCAATTTGCAGGAACCTAAGATGACTTTAATTATGAAGGAATTGGTAAAACGAATCTAATCGTTTCCATATAAAAAAACGTTTTCTAAGATTAATCCGCCTGTACTTTTATTAATAATACTTATTGAGATTTTAGGCGCCTTTATGATTGAGGTTCCATTCACCAGTGTTGTAAAATTGTATTGCACCTTTTTTTGTTTTTTTTCTCCCTTTATTTCTTTGCTTTCATAAAATGATTCGTATTGAAAACCTGGAAGATAAATTAAACTCACAATACTGTCGTTGCCACTAGTCATCAATTGTCCATTCTCAACTTGAATTGAAAGATCTCTTTTCAAATTCTCAGGAACGACCAAGTAAAATAGATTTTCGTTTCCTCTGTAAAGCGTATCACTTTTTGCTCCTTTCTGAAAAAAATAGATAAGAGAACGGTCTTTTTTGAATTTTATTTTTTCTACCGTTTGTGAAAGTCCAAGAAAACTAATACTTAAAAATAGAATGGAGAAAATCTGCTTGAATTTACTTTTCACTGTTACGACTAATAGTTTTTGATTTATAGATTCAAGTGCAGTATCTTTAGCAAGCTCAGTCAGCTAGAGTTAAACAGGCTCTAATCCTTTTCGACTTCTTTTTTTACTTCTTGAATGTGCTCGGTAATTTGGTCCGTTATACCACTTGTACTATCGCGAATGTCTTTTTTTATACCGTCTGTAGCATCTTTAAATTCACGTATACCTTTTCCCAATGTTTTAGCAATTGTTGGTATTCCTTTTCCTCCAAATAAAAGTAAGATTACCAGAACGATCATGACTACTTCGCCACCGCCTAGATTTAAAAATAAAATAAATTGATTTGTTATCATGTTACCTCTTTCCTCCTCTCATAAATTTGAAAACAACCACGCAACCTGTAATAAATACCATGGCAACAAATACTATGATAAAAAAGTCACTTAAGTCTACTTTATTGTGCATGCGCAAAGTTACAAAAAAATTACGCTTCTTCCATGCCTATATGAATCAAGGCGTCCCCTTGGTTTACAACGGGTTGATTGTTGATGCCCACTATATATCCCGTTACGGGGCTAAGTATTTTTTTCTCAATTTCTCCAAAGGGATTAAAAATTATTCCTAATAAATCTCCTTCAGCAACCCGGGCGCCATTGTTCACACTCATATGAAAAAGGCCGCTGCTATTCGCCCGTACCCAAGTGTCTTTTTTAATTTTTACAGAAGGATTTTCTCCAGGCGCTTCCGTACTTATCATTTTATACGCCTTCATCAGCCTCATGCATCCTGTAACGCCTTCATTAATTGCCCTATAATCAAAGCGCATACTTTCGCCACCTTCATATACTAATATAGGTTTGCCTTTCTTTGCGGCTTCTTTCCTAAAAGTACCTTCGCGGTATGTACTGTCAATAATTAGTGGTGCTGAAAATTTTTCTGCCAAAGCAATGTTCTCAGGAAAACTAAAAACACAACGGATCTGAGGAAAATTGTTAATCTTAGCTCCACCTGTATGAAAATCGATACCAAAATCAATCACTGGCAAAATATGTTTCATTAAATCGTACGCAATTCTACTTCCAAAAGAACCCTTTTTGTTTCCTGGAAAACATCGGTTAAGGTCACGGCCATCCGGTAAATCACGACTACCAAACAAAAAAGAAATAACGTTGATTACAGGTATTGCAATAAGAGTGCCGCATTGTAAATTACGCACATCTTTTCGCGTAATTACTTTACGAATAATTTCAATGCCATTTGTTTCTTCTCCATGCATTCCAGCACTTAACAATAACGTTGGACCTTTCTTTTTTGAACGAATAACTATTACAGGGATTTCTAATTTTGTCTTCGTATGAAGTTCGTAAGAATTCAGGATCACCGTTTTAGTTTGTCCTGGTTCTATTGTTTGTCCGTTGATTGTTATTGTTTCTTGCACTTCAATAAATTAGTTAATAATTATTCCCCCGGTTTTGTGAACTCATTCCGTTCTACGTATTCAATAATTTTTCCGGCGATATCGACTTTTGTCGCGCCTTCAATACCTTCAAGCCCTGGTGACGAATTTACTTCCATTACCAAAGGACCTCTGCTTGATTGCAAAAGATCGACACCGGCAATTCCTAAACCTAATTTTTTCGCAGCTTTTATGGCCGTTGAGCGTTCTTCAGCAGTTAAATTAATTAGAGATGCTGAACCTCCACGGTGCAAATTACTGCGAAATTCGCCTTCTTTTGCTTGACGTTTCATAGCCCCAACAATTTGTCCGTCTACAATAAATACGCGCAAATCTGCTCCACCCGCTTCTTTTATAAACTCTTGAACAAGCATGTTTGCTTCTAACTTTAAAAATGCTTCGATTACACTTTTAGCCGCTTTCTGATTTTCTGCCAAAATAACTCCAATACCTTGTGTGCCCTCTAAGAGCTTAATTACACAGGGTGCGCCACCGATGTTTTCAATTACACTATCAATATCTTTATCTTTTGGTGAAGAAGCGAAGGCGGTTTTCGGAATTCCTATTCCTGCACGGGCTAAAATTTGAAGGCTCCTTAGTTTGTCACGTGAACGCACCAATGCTTGAGATTCAATAGCGCTAAAAATATGCATCATTTCAAATTGTCTTACCACAGCCGAACCGTAAAAGGTAGCGGAAGCTCCAATTCTGGGAATGATGGCATTTACATCCAAAACTTCTTTTCCATTAAAATAAATGTGCGGTCGGCCTTTCTCAATAACCAATACGCATTTCATGTGATCGAGTAACACCATTTCGTGCCCTCTTTGTTCACCAGCTTCCAACAAACGCTGTGTTGAATACAGATTCTTATTGCGAGACAATACCGCGATTTTCATTGATTTAGTTTTAAGTGTAAAATTTTAGATTGGAAATCCGTTAAGGCTTATACCGTTAGTATGAATTTTATTTACGTCTATTAAAAATTTTCCTTTTAGAAGTCTTCTTCCGATGAGCATTGGGTAACGCATGTTATCACGATTACTTAACGAGATAGTGGAATAAATTTTTTTCTTTCCAATAACCAGTAATGTTTTTATCACATAACGTTCTTCCATTTCACCAAATGAATTTTTTATTTTTTTTAATCTGAACTCTTCAAAGCGAAACTTTTTAGACTGTCCCAGATCGATAGTAAAATAAAGGATTGGTTTTGAATTTTCATAATTTAAAGAGATGTTTTCGCAATGCAAAGAAGAAGTATAAGCACCGGTATCAATTTTTGCTTCAATACCAAAAATACCTAATAAAGGAAGATCGACGAATTCGCGACGACCAATTAACTTTACTTTACCCTTTATTGTCATAGTCTGTATAAAACCTTTTAACATCCACTTCCTTATGCAGTGGCTCTTTATTAAGGAAGGAATTTACGAAATTTTTTGCGAAATATGGCGCCAGCATAACACCCTTAGTTCCCAAACCATTAAATACATACGCATTTTTAAGTTTTGGATGCGCTCCAATTATAGGACGACGATCTTTTGAAGAGGGACGTATACCAGCCTCATGCTTTAAAAGTGTGTAATCGCAGTCAAGCATGCTTTTTATTTTTTCTTGCAATTCCTGAAAGCCTTTTTCTGTAGGTGTTTCTGTTAAATCATCCCACTCATACGTAGCGCCTACCCTATAAAGCCCCTCTTCAACATCCATAATAAAACCGTTTCGGTTAAATATTGAATTTTTAGATTTTAGTTTTGGAACTTTAATCGTTAAAATTTCTCCCTTAGCTGGTTTTAATGGAATCCAATTAAACAAAGGATTTTCTTTTACCATGTACCCTTCACAAAAAATAATATTCTTGGCCACTGCTTCTTTGTAAGTGAGCTTCTCACTTGTTAATTGTAGTTCACTGTGGTCAAACTTTTCGTTTATGATGAGTTCCTTAAAATACTCGCAGGTAGCATCTATAAAATCGGCCACATTCAAATTACCACATTTATTTACAATGCCATATCCATTTACAATTTTGTAGCTTTCTAATTCTTCAGTGGCTTCTAACTTAATATGCTCATCTAAAAAACTTTCGAGTTCCCCTTTTGCCCTTTTTTTCCAAAGTGTTTTTTCTTGATCTTCTGTAAACGGTTTAATAATTGATCGTTGGGTAATGATTTTTTTTCGAAGAAGAAATTCGCATTCTGAATAAAATGTATTTAGTTCTTGAATTAAATCATCGGCAAGCCAACTTTTAGTGAGGCGTTTAAAAACTACGGGATTCCAAATGCCTGCCGCGACACGAGAACAGGAACTCATGGTATCAGAGCCAACAATCTTAAAAGAAATACTGTGCTTATGAAAAGTATGTGCCAGCGTTGCTGCTGCCAGTCCTCTTCCCACAATAATAAAATCGATCATAACGGATTTTCTGCTCTAACATTCGGGTTGTAATTTCGTTTCGGCCCACGATATGACCCAGAAAAAAACGCAATAAGTTTTAAACCAATAATGTTTTGCTTTTTTCCCAACTCGCTAAACAGCTCTGCACCAAATCCAATGTCGTATGTAAATTTCATAACAGCTTGTATACTTATATAAGCACCAAAGGCATCATAAAATTTAGGGTTTCCGCTGTTCACATTCCCTTCTACACCTGTTGCATAACTTGGACCAACGTATGCCGCGAAATTGCTTTTGTTTTTTTCTCTTCTTATGCCGTAGCAAATATGCCCCTGAATATTATTATTGGATGCGAATTCCTCACCGCTCATAAAAACACCCACCTGAAAATGATGGTTCCTAATTGGAAAGTGAAAATCAAGTCCTAAATTCTTTTGCAGTTTTGAGCGAATAGTAGATTGTAAAAACCCACCTCCTACAGTAAGGTATGTATTATGGATTCTATAACGTTTACCATCGTAAATTATCTCCTCTTTGCGGTCAAATGGTGGGCGTTCCCTTTTTTTAAAGGGAAGTTCCTGAAGAGTGTCCTGAGCATTTAGACCAAAAAAATAAACGCAAAGAATTACTATTAATTTGTATTTACGCATGTTATTCATAAATGTACTTAATTCCAATTACACTAAAAACGGATTATTTAATCTTTCAAAACCAATAGTTGTTGCCGGACCATGTCCACTGTATACTTTCACATCATCATCAAGCACTAAAAGTTTGTTTTTAATAGATGCAATTAAAGTTTCGTGATCTCCCATGGGTAAATCGCTGCGGCCAATACTTCCATAAAATAAAACATCACCACTGATAAGAAGTTTATTTTCCTTATTGTAAAAAGAAATACTTCCTGGCGAATGCCCCGGTGTAAAAAGACAATCAAACTCATATTTACCCAGCGTAATTTTATCCCCTTCTTTAATGAACGTTTTAGGCATTGGCGCTTGATCTACACTAATTCCATACATAGCGCCACTTTGTGCCATTCTTTCAATAAAAAATATTTCCTTTTCGTGCATTTCAGGCAACAAACCATAAGTGTCTAAAATAAAACGTGCTCCTAAAATATGATCGATGTGAGCGTGTGTTAAAATGAAACGTTTTAAGTTTAACTTTTTATTTTCTATAAACTTTCTTAAGATTTCGTTTTCACTAGCATTCGAGTTTCCCGCGTCGAATAAATAAGCAGTGCCTTCATCATCATAAATCAGATAACTATTTTGTTGAAAAGGATTAAACGTAAATGTTTTTAAGTATAACATGTATTAAGCTATTTTTTTTATGAAATTAATTTTTGAATCTATAAATTCTAATTGATTTAGTCCCGCGTTTTTACCAATAATAAAACGTCCAAATTTATCAGAAATACCCAATGCTTCAGAGCCGTTAAAAGTTAGCGCCTGCAACACATTTTCCAAAGAAAATTCCTTTGAATGTTGTAAAACCAAATTAGCTTCGGCAATAACATCCAGTTGCGTATTACTCGCCAGACTATCGGTGCCAAAACAAATCTTGTTCTTTTGATTCGCAAAAAGTGAAAAATTTGGAAGTTTATTTTCAATGTACATGTTAGCGCCAGGACAAAAACACCAATAAATATTTTTCTTAGTGCTTAATTGTATGTCTTCTGAAGTGCTAAAAGTATTGTGTACTAAAATAGACGGTTTGTTTGATAAGGTTTCAAAATAATGCTTTAAGCCAGAATTTCCGGTCGCTTTGTACCAGGAAAGATCTAATCCTAAAGAGCTAAAGAGTTCTTCAAAAGCACTCGGACTTCCTTCTAAGAATTTTTTCTCTTCCAAACTCTCTTGGTTGTGAATGCTAAAAGACAAACCATTGGTGAAATTAAATTCTGAAATAAGTTGAATTAATTCTTTCGAAGTACTATAAGGTGCGTGCGGCGCAAGGCTTCCTGCTAACTTTTCAGATTTTAACTCCAACAACAAATTCTTGCCTCTTTCAAAAATAGCTGCCGCGTTTATGGGATTTAAACCTAACAATTCTATAAACGTGTGATAATAAATTGAGCTGTTCTGCTTTTCTTCAAAACTATCCGATGCATTGCTAATATCGCCAACAGCAACAATGCCGTTTTCTTGCATTTCAAGATTTGCCTCGTGCATTGCTGAAAAAACTTCCCCTATTGAAAACGAATTCCTTAAAGAAACCACTTGCTTTGCGAACGCTGGTAATCCAGTACTTTGAGGGATTTTATTTTTAAGGTGGCTCAGTTCTAAATGGCAATGAGCATTAACAAAACCAGGACTTATAATGCCCTTTACGTACTCAACCTTATTTATGTCAAGCTCATTCTCGGAAATAATTTCCCTTAAAACGCCTTCTCTATCAACAACCAAAACGGCATCCTGAGAAAGGTAAGTTTTGCCATCAAATAATTTATCTGCCTTTAAAAAACGCACAGGCAAAGTTAATTAAATATAGGTTTAAGCCTAAACCCGATGAGGAAAAACTCAAGTTCAAATTGTAAGTGGTTAGAAGGTTTTTTTAAGTGGTAAAGCCAAAAAATAAGATGGTGGAATGGTGCAAAAAAATCCCATTCCCCATTCAATTGCGGCTAAAAATGGTATCTTTGACCCTCAATTCATGCCAAAGAAAGATATACGCGCTTTATCACTGCCACAATTAACTCAATTGTTTGAGGAAATTAGTGAGCCCGCATTCAGGGCTAAACAAGTGTATGATTGGTTGTGGGCAAAAGGTGTTGTAGAATTCAGTCAGATGTCGAACCTTTCTAAAAAGTTGCGCGATTATCTGGAAGAAAATTTTGCCATTAATGCGGTTCAAATTCACGAACTACAAGTAAGTTCTGATCGCACCATAAAATGTGCCATGCGATTGCATGATAATTATGTGGTAGAAAGTGTTTTAATTCCGCATCAGGAAAGAATGACCGCCTGTATTTCATCACAAGTTGGCTGTAGTTTAACCTGCAAGTTTTGCGCAACAGGAAAACTAAAACGCATGCGTAACCTCAACGCTGATGAAATTTTTGATCAGGTTGTCCTAGTGAAGAATACTGCCAACGACCGTTATGAAGCCCCCTTAACCAACATTGTTTACATGGGAATGGGAGAACCTCTTCTAAATTATGCTGAAGTTTTAAAATCAGTTGAGAAAATTACGAGTCCAACAGGTTTAGGTATGTCACCGAAACGCATTACCGTTTCTACTGCCGGTGTTGCAAAAATGATTATGAAGTTAGGGGACGATAAAGTGAAATTTAATTTGGCATTGTCTTTACACGCTGCTAATGATGAAAAACGTAATAAGCTGATGCCGATTAACGAAACAAATACTCTCGAAAATTTAGCAGAAGCGCTTTTATACTTTACTGAAAAAACCGGATCACGCCCAACTTTTGAATACATTGTTTTTAAAGACTTTAATGATTCTTTACAGGATGCGCAGGAGTTAGTCGACTATTGCAAACGGGTAAAAAGCAAAGTAAATATTATTGAATATAATTCCATCGATGGTGGAGAATTTCAGCAAACAAGTACGAGCCGTTTGTTGGCATTTACAAAACACCTGGATAGTCATGGTATTATTTGTAACGTACGACATAGCCGTGGTAAAGACATTGATGCTGCCTGCGGTCAACTGGCAAATAAAAACAAACTTATTTCCCCTGAATTGAAATAAAAGGTAAATTAGCTATCTGTGTCTAAAACAGTTGATGAAATAAAAAAACCGGTTGAACATCACATGGAAGTGTTTGAAGAAAAATTCAAAGACGCCATGAAGAGTTCGGTTCCGCTTCTCGACAAAATTACCACCTACATCGTAAAACGTAAAGGCAAACAAATCCGCCCCATGTTTGTGTTTTTATCCGCACAAATTAGTGGAGAAATTAACGACAGCACACACCGTGCCGCTGCACTTATTGAGCTTTTGCATACCGCCACTTTGGTACACGACGATGTTGTGGATGATAGCAATGAACGTCGCGGGTTTTTTAGCGTAAACGCTTTATGGAAAAATAAAATTGCTGTTTTAATTGGCGACTTTTTATTATCAAAAGGGCTTTTGCTTTCATTGGACAATAATGATTTTCACCTTTTAAAAATTGTGAGCACAGCTGTACGTGAAATGAGTGAAGGGGAATTGTTGCAGATTGAAAAAGCAAGACGATTGGATATTTCTGAAGAAATTTATTTTGATATTATTACTAAAAAGACTGCGACTTTGATTGCCGCTTGTTGCGCTGCAGGAACAGCTTCTGTAACAAACGATGAAAAAGCAATAAACTTGGCGCGTGATTTTGGAACCCTTACTGGTATAGCCTTTCAAATTAAAGACGACTTGTTTGATTTTGGAACAGATGACAACATTGGTAAACCAACAGGTATCGATATCAAGGAAAAGAAAATGACCCTGCCTTTAATTTATGCTCTGAATAATAGTACTTGGTTAGAGAAACGCAAAATCATTAACATCGTTAAAAATCACAACGAAGAAAGCGAAGAAGTAAAAAAAGTAATTGATTTTGTAATTGCAAAAGGCGGTATTAGCTATGCAAATAAGATCATGCATCAATACAAAGATCAAGCTCTTGCCGTTTTAAAACAGTTGCCAGAAAACGATGCCCGAAATAGCTTAGAACGTTTATTAATTTACGCCATTGAAAGAAAAAAATAACCACATGAAAAAATTGTTCTCCATTACCATTTGTATCACACTATTAGTATTCCTTGTAAACTGCTCTTCCAATTCAGAAGAAAAAAATCTTAGTCCTGAAGAAAGAAGAGTGAACGATTCACTTTCAAGAATCGAACAACGTTTAAAAGCGGACTCTTTAAGAGGAACAAACCCATTATTGATTGTGCCACCAGACAGCACTTACACCGGAGATTACGTAGATAAATATCCAAATGGCATCACCAAGTTTAAAGGTCTTTTTCGTTTTGGAGAGCGCCATGGGCAGTGGATGTCATTTTACCCGACTGGTGTGCTTTGGAGCGAAATGCATTATGACAAAGGTTACCGTCACGGACCAAACATTGCTTACTTTGAGAATGGAAAAACGCGTTACTCGGGTTCTTACAAAAACGATTTAAAAGACAGCATTTGGACATATTACGATACACTAGGTGTAATTGCACACAAAATGCTTTTTAAAAACGATCGAATGGTGAAAGAGTTGCCGATTAAGTAACAACGGCCTGTTCTTGATTAATTCTTTACTACCTTAATTGTTTTCTTGATCTTGTCGCTTTCTGCAGATAAATAATAAATTCCTTGCGGTAAAAAACTCAGGTCTATTTGATTGTTTGAATATTGATTTGGTTTGCTATAAACAAGCTCTCCAAGAGCGTTGTGAATGCTAATGTTAGTCATTTCAGAAGTTGCTGACTCAAAAGTAAATTTTCCATTTGTAGGATTTGGGAAAACTCTTAAACCTTTATTAAGCTCATTCTCTGAAACACCAACTGTATTTGAGTAATCACACGGATAGCTGGAAAATTGTTTTAAGCCGAATGAATTGTCTTTATAACATAAACTCCCGACATATTGATCGGTATGGCAATTACCTTTGTTAGAAAGCAGAAACAGAAAACCACTGGATCCAAATCTTTCTGTAACAGTGAAAACACCCATGTTCAACTTTTTTAAAGTCATATTGTTTTCAACTACTGAGCTAATAGAAACAACGTTATAACTACTGGTTAAAATAGAGTTAACAGGACATCCTATATGAGTTATGTGCCAACCTTCGTTTACCTGTGCAGCAAAATTATATAAAATCTGCCAAGTATATTGCGTAGAAAAATTATTAAAAAATATCGTGTCGCCCTTTTGTTTAATGTGGGTTAAAAAATTGGGGGGCACTGGGTTGCCATCTGCATACAAGCGCGAACTCTTCAATAGTTTAATTGTGTCAGCACCAATAATTGTGTCCCGCAGATATTTAATGGTTTCGTTCTCAAAACCGCCACCATAAGCTGCATTAAAATAATAATTCCACTCAGCACCAGCAGGACAAAACACAACTTGTGCAGGTGTTTTATTTATCAGAATTAACAAAATAAAAGGTAGTAATAGTTTTTTCATGTGATTTGGGTTTAGCGTTTCGACAAGCTAATTTAATCATTTAAGAATTACAAATAAAAGGTCATTAAAAAAGCTTAGGACATCCTAAGCTTTCTGTAATAAATAAATTTTGGTTGTCGAACTAAGCTTTCAAAAAGCCTAGTATTTTTTCTACACTGTCCTTAGCATCGCCGTAAAGCATATCGGTATTTGATTTGTAGAACAATGGATTTTCAACACCGGCATAACCAACAGACATAGAGCGTTTCATCACAATTACTTTTTCTGCTTTCCAAGCTTCAATAACAGGCATGCCGTAAATTGGACTTGAAGGATCATCTTGCGCACCAGGATTAACAACGTCGTTAGCACCGATTACCATTACTACGTCTGTATCAGGAAGATCTTCATTGATCTCATCCATTTCTAAAACAATATCATAAGGTACGCTTGCTTCTGCAAGTAATACGTTCATATGTCCCGGTAAACGACCAGCCACAGGGTGAATCGCGAATCTTACTTTTTTACCAGCTTTACGTAAAGTTTGCACCATTTCAAAAATAGGATATTGTGCTTTTGCTACAGCCATTCCGTAACCTGGTACAATCACAATCGATTTTGCTTCTTTTAAAAGATCAGCAACTTCTTCATGATTCATAGCAGTCACTTCACCTTCCATAGCAACTGCTTCTCCGCTTGATGCTGTCTCACCAAAACCTCCAAGAATAACAGAGATAAAAGATCTGTTCATGGCTTCACACATAATGATGGAAAGAATAGCACCTGAACTACCCACTAAAGCTCCTGTTACAATTAAAAGATCATTGCCTAACATAAAACCAGCTGCTGAAGCTGCCCAACCTGAATAAGAGTTTAACATGGAAACAACCACTGGCATATCTGCACCGCCTATTGCCATTACCAGCATCACACCAATAAAACAAGCTATTGCTGTCATGATGTATAAATACAACATTCCTTCTGTACCTGGAGCCATTGTAAAAATTGCGCCGAGAACGATACACGCAACTAATAAAATAATATTTACTGCATGTCTGCCCGGATATAACAAAGGTTTGCTTCTGATTTTACCTTCTAGTTTTCCCCAAGCAACAATAGAACCTGTGAAAGTGATGGCGCCAATAAACACACCAATAAATACTTCTACTAAATGAATAGTATGTTCTGTCGATGCCAAAGCATGTGTTTTAGGATCGAGATAAGAACCAAAACCTACAAGAACCGCAGCTAATCCCACAAAACTATGTAGAATGGCTACTAGCTGAGGCATAGAAGTCATTTCAACCTTACGCGCTAACATCACACCAATAACAGATGCAATGGCAACTGCAGCGATGATATAGGCGTGTCCGTTTACGCCTTGTCCGAGAACCGTTGCTAAAACAGCAATGATCATTCCAATGATACCGTAGAACACTCCGCGCTTAGCGGACTCTTGTGAGGATAAACCTCCTAAACTTAAAATAAATAATATACTTGCAAATAAGTAAGCTGCAATTTGAATTTCCTTAGCGATCATTTTTTTATTTTTTGAACATTTTCAACATACGGTGAGTAACTACAAATCCGCCAACAATATTTATGCTGGCCACAAGAATAGCAATGGATGCTAAAATGGTCATAGGACTTGAAAAATCATTGGTCGTTTGCAATAAACCGCCAACGATGATAATTCCGCTTATGGCATTGGTAACAGCCATTAACGGAGTGTGAAGAGAATGTGATACATTCCAAATAACTTGCCAACCGATAAACACCGCTAGTACAAACACGGTGAAGTGTTGCATAAATTCACTCGGTGCAAATTGACCTAACATCAATAAAAACAAACCAATAAAACCTAAACGAATGGTTAACGATTTTCCTTCCTTTTTTGCTTTGCGCGCTGCAACAACTTTTGGATCTTCAACTTCAACGGCTGCAGCCTTAGGTTTAGCCGGACTTACAGGAAGTGGCGCTGGTGGCCAATTGATCTTACCATTGTATGTTACCATGGCTCTTGATACAACAGCGTCTTCCATATCAATCTTAAACTTTTCGGCTTTGCCCATATCATCTAGAAGATGGCATAAGTTGTTTCCATAAAGTTGTGATGCCTGACTTGGTAACTGATTTAATTTTCCAACAATGGTAACACCGTTCGGCGTCGTATATACTTCACCATTTTTAGTTAGCACACAATTACCACCGGTAGATGCCGCTAAATCAACAATCACAGAACCTGGCTTCATTACAGCAACGTGATCTTCTAAAATTAATTTTGGAGCAGGCTTGCCTGGAATTTGTGCAGTGGTTATAATAATATCTACCTCAGCGGCTTGTGCTTTAAACAAAGCCATTTCCGCTGCAATAAATTCTTTACTCATTTCTTTAGAGTAGCCAGAAGATGTTGCGCCGTCTTCTTCTATTTCTACCGTAAGAAATTCGGCACCCATGGATTCAATTTGTTCAGCTACTTCTTTTCGCGTATCGAATGCTCTTACAATGGCACCTAATGAATTGGCTGCTCCTAGTGCTGCAAGTCCTGCTACACCCGCGCCAATCACAAGTACTTTTGCAGGTTCTACTTTTCCTGCAGCTGTAATTTGTCCGTTTAAAAATCTTCCAAAATGATACGATCCTTCTATAACTGCTCTGTATCCAGCTATGTTAGCCATAGATGACAGTACATCCATTTTTTGTGCTCTGGAAATACGCGGAATAGCGTCCATTGCTACAGCGTTTACTTTTTTGTCAGCTAACACTTTAAGTAAGTCCTGATTTTGTGCCGGCCATAAATAGCTCAACATCACCAGGCCTTCTCGCATCATGGCAATTTCTTCTACTGCAGGTTCTTTTACTTTAAGAACAATATCAGATTTACCATAAATATCGGCAGCATTTTGTACTATTTTAGCACCAGCTTCTTCAAAATCTTTGTCAGAAAAGTTTGCTTTTTGTCCGGCGTTATGCTGGATATAAACCTCGAACCCCTGCTTTTGTAAACGTTTTACCGTTTTAGGAGTTGCAGCAACCCTTAGTTCGTTTGGAAATATTTCCGCTGGAATTCCAACTTTCATATGTACGTAATTTTAGTTGTCGTGTGTATTGTTAATGTTATTTTACTTAGCTTTTTTCTTAAAATACACCTTGATATACTTTTAATTTAAGGCTTCAAATAACGCAATTTTATTGGGAAAATAAAACGCCTATTTTCATTAATTTTTCCTATTTAAGGAGGTCGGGACGCCTTGTTTTTGTGCGTTCTACGCTTTGTTCATGGCGCCATTTATCAATATTAGCGCTGTGTCCACTTAACAGCACCTCAGGAATCTCCCAGCCATTATAGCTTGAAGGACGAGTATAAACAGGAGGAGCCAACAAATTATCCTGAAAAGAGTCGCTTAGGGCAGATGTTTCATCATTTAACACTCCAGGAAGCAAACGAATAATTGAATCGCTTAAAATAGCAGCCGCCAGTTCTCCGCCACTTAAAACATAATCACCCACGCTAATCTCACGTGAAATCAAGTGTTCTCTTACTCTTTGATCAACACCTTTATAGTGTCCGCATAAAATAATAATATTCTTTACCAAAGAAAGCTGATTGCAAAGTGGTTGATTTAATAGTTCACCATCTGGCGACATATAAATAACCTCATCATAGGCGTTTTTTGATTTTAGATCCTTAATACAATTATCAATTGGCTCTATCATCATTACCATTCCGGCGCCTCCACCAAACGCGTAATCGTCTAATTGTTTTTGCTTTCCTGTAGCATAATCTCTCAGGTTAATGAGGTTGACTTCCACAATTTTATTGGCAATGGCTCTTTTTAATATGGAGTGCCCGAAAGCACTTGTCATAAGATCGGGCACCGCGCTTATTATATCTATACGCATGGGGCAAAGGTAATTTTTTGCCGGGAATTTGACCTTAACAATTTGGTAATATTGCCGTAACGATTAACGAAAACAGTGCGTTTAACTTTGTGTCGTTGAAAAAACTACTTTATATCTTATTATTTGTTTCGTTTAGCGGTGTTTCATTAGCTGGAAACTCCGACAAAGAGAAATCGACTACAAAAGTAATTGCTGGTAAAATAACTGATTCATACGGCGAATCCATTCCAGGTGCTAAGATTTTAATTCCAGAAACAGGTGAGACTTTCTTTGCAGACATGGATGGTAATTTCAAACTTTCCATTAAAACAGATAAAGAATACTCTCTAAAAATAAACACTATTGGCTTCGAACCTTTAGAAGTAAAAGCAACTTATCTAAGTGCTTTTTCGGATCTTTCTTTAAAATCTCTCTAATTTATCTTAATTTTATCGTTACCAAAGGGCCTTTGAGCTAATTTTACACCTTTAAAAGTAAAGTTAAGGTTATCTTTCTATTACCCCATTGTTTCTAAACGGTTATCTTAATATCTTTGTTTTAACAAATTGGTTTATTAAACTATTTAAAAAAACAAAGGTTATGAAAAATGCACTTATTCTATTTTTATCGGTAGTAAGTTTTGGGTTCTTAAATTCACAAACACAAAACGATAAAGGTTTATATATTAATGACAATGCTACTCCAGGTTTATTTAACGGAGAGTTGTTTAATGGAGTTATTTCGAAAACGCAAAACGGAATTAAGTCTGAATTTACTGTTAAGGAAGGCGTTATTGAAGGAGAAGCAACTTATTTCTACGCATCAGGCAAGCTAATGGAAAAAGGAATGTTTACTAAAGGTCAAAAAGACAATAAATGGGTACGTTTTAATGAAAATGGAACTACTTCTGCCATCGCTTTTTATAATGTTGGGAAAAAAACTGGCACTTGGTTAGTTTTTGATGAAACTGGCAAAAAACGTTTTGAGATGAACTATAACAATGGAGAGAAAACAGGTGTTTGGACAAATTGGGACGAGAATGGTGCAGTTGCTGGGACTAAAGATTACAGTCACGCTAACTAAAAAAAACCTTTTATTTATTCTGAAACCCTGCCGTATGGTGGGGTTTTTTTTATTTTTTCAAGCTCTTCAACGTCCATTAGATCTTTCTTGCGACCTGAAGCTTTTTTAGCTTCAATTAATTGATTAATGTGCATGAATTTTACCCGTACATCTTCAACAACGGCTTCTGGCGCAAGGCCATAACATTCATCAAACCTAACTTGATCAAATCCCTTCAAATAGGTCATGATATCGAGTTCAAAACCAGAATTCAATAAAATAGAAGTAAATCCTGGAACAAACTGAGTAGTCTCAATACTTTCAAAATCTCCAATCTCCAATTCCTTTAAAACTAACCTGAAACTACGCCTGTTTTCTGGTGTATCTTTAATCCATATATCAAGATCTGCAGTTGCTCTGCTAAAACCATGAAGTGTGGTTGCAAAACCTCCAACCATAATATATTTAGTTTGATGTTTCTCCAACAAACGCCATAAATTCAATATTTCTTCGTCAAGAATATCCATTTATGGCTTTGAATTAATGATTTTCGCGCTCTTAAGCTTTTGGCTAATTTTAATAAGATTCATTAGCATTCTAAACCTTTCCGTGTGAGTCCTGCTCATTCGAATTCTTAGCTTTTCTTCTTCGTTTATGAAAGGCGGCTTATTTGACATTTGATGTATAAAAATACTCAAAAAAACATTCTTATTTATGCCATTGCTAACGAATGACTACCTTTGCGGCCATGAATTTACTCTCTATTAACAATATTTCTAAAGCATACGGCGCAAAGGTGCTGTTTAATAAAATCAGTTTCGGTATTAATTACGGTGAAAAAGTTGCTTTGGTGGCCAAAAATGGTTCCGGGAAAACAACCCTTTTTAAAATATTAAAGGGAATTGAAATTGCTGATGAGGGTGAAGTTGTTTTTAGAAAAGATATTACTGTTGGATTTTTGGAACAGAATTTTGCTTTTGATGAAACGCTAACTATACAGCAACTGATTGATACAGCCGATAATCAATTTGTACGTTGCATAAGAAATTACGATGCCATTATTAAATTAAGTGAGACCGATTCGAGTGATCAAGTAGCCGATAAAATGGAAATCGCACTTAATGAAATGAATTTAATCGATGCCTGGGATTACGAAAAAAATATTCTAGAAATTTTATCTCGTTTGGAAATTCGCGATACTTCACGCATTATCAGTACACTTTCGGGTGGACAAAAAAAACGTGTGGCACTTGCCCTTACTTTAATTAATAAACCCAATCTTATTATTATGGATGAGCCTACCAATCACCTCGATATTGAGATGATTGAATGGCTTGAAAAT
Organism: Aurantibacillus circumpalustris; assembly: GCF_029625215.1. GTDB lineage: Bacteria > Bacteroidota > Bacteroidia > B-17B0 > Aurantibacillaceae > Aurantibacillus > Aurantibacillus circumpalustris. The sequence continues at coordinate 1,100,478 of NZ_CP121197.1, read as the reverse complement.
TACTTACAAGATGCGTCTATTAGTATTTTATTAGTGACGCACGATCGTTATTTTCTAGATGAAGTGTGTGATAAAATAATTGAAATTGATAATCACATGTTGTATGAATACAAAGGCAATTTTGATTATTATTTAGAGAAAAAAGCAGAACGTGAACAAATTACAGATGCTGAAATTGATAAGGCAAGAAATCTTTATCGCAAAGAAGTGGTTTGGGTGCGTAAGATGCCAAAGGCTCGTGGAACAAAATCAAAATCACGTGTGGATGCTTTTTATGAAACAGAAAAAAAAGCGAAACAAAAACGTGTCGAGAAAAAAATTGAACTAACAGTAAAGATGGAACGCATGGGTTCTAAAATTGTAGAGCTTCATAACATCACAAAAAATTATCCTAATAAAGTTATTTTATCCGAGGCATTTACTTACACTTTTATTCCAGGTGAAAAAATTGGTGTGGTTGGAAAAAACGGTACTGGTAAAACAACCCTTTTAAATATTATTCAAGGCAAAGAATCTGTTGATACAGGAAAAGTTTCTTTAGGCGACACGATTGTTTTTGGTTACTATTCCCAAAGCGGAATGGTAATAAACAACGACAAACGCATCATTGAAATTATTCAAGACATTGCGGAACACATTCCATTAGCGAATGGAACAAGTTTATCGGCTTCTCAATTATTAACGCGTTTTAATTTTCCACCAAATGTTCAATACAGCTATGCACATACCCTAAGCGGTGGTGAAAAAAGAAGATTGTTTCTTTTAACCGTGTTAATGAAAAATCCTAACTTTTTAATTCTCGATGAGCCTACAAATGATTTAGACATTGTTACTCTACAAACATTAGAAGATTTTCTTGAAGAGTTTAAAGGTTGTGTGTTGATTGTTTCTCACGATAGATATTTTATTGATCGTTTGGTTGATCATACATTCGTTTTAGAGGGCAACGGTGCGATTAAAGATTATCCAGGAAACTACACGGAGTACCGTAACTGGATTAGTGAACAAAAAGAGGAAGAAAAAGAAACAATTAAAAATGCTGCGAAGGTTATTGAAACTGCTAAAGTAGAAGTTAAACAAGAACCAAAAAATGCTCCTGCAAAAAAATTATCGTTTAAGGTTCAGCATGAATTAGATGAACTTGAAATAGAAATTCCCATCCTAGAAGAAAAAAAATTGCGTATAAATGAAGAACTTGCTGGTGGTGTTACTGATTATAATGAAATTCAAAAACTAACAGAAGATCTTAAGAAACTAACAGAAGAATTGGATCAAAAGTCAATTCGTTGGCTTGAAATTCAGGAAGAGCTGTCATGATTAATGAAATTGGATTAAATAAAATTCATCCCGATTTAAACTTTGCTAAAACTTTTGTGTATGATGCCTGCGGATTTCTATTTTCAAATCTCATTCAAGAATCTGAAAGCAATGACTATGGAGCCTGCACTTTTTCAATTAATTTTTCTCACATAAAGTTTCGTGTAGCAAAAGTTACGCCAACTAAAACGGGTCTCTTTGTTACCTTATGGAAACGGGATGAAGCCGGAATAACTTGTCCGCACGATGCCTCTGACATCATTGATTTTTTCGTAATAAGTGTTAGAAATAAGAACCGATTTGGACAATTTGTATTTCCAAAAGAAGAACTATTAAAGCAACACGTATTATCAAGTGATAAAAAAGAAGGAAAAAGAGGGTTTCGCGTATATCCTCCTTGGGATAAACAGCTTAACAAACAAGCGCAAAAAACTCAAAATTGGCAATTAAATTTTTTTCTTGAAATTGATGCAGAGAAATTAGTAGACGTTGACAGGTCGAAACACTTGTATGCCCAGAATTAAATTGTGTTCGTTTACTTTTTGTTTTTGTAAACCGATTTCATAAATGCACTAGCAAATACAAAGTCTGTTAGTTCTTTATTTGCAGTTTCTAACACTTGTGTTTTATCACCAGACCACCAATTCTCTCCCTTATAAACAAACATAACATTGTCTCCAATTTCTATTACGGAATTCATATCGTGAGTAACGATAATCGTAGTCATGTTATACTCCTCAGTGATGTCTTTAATTAAATTATCAATAACAATGGACGTTTTTGGATCAAGTCCTGAATTTGGTTCATCGCAAAATAAATACTTCGGGTGATTGGCTATTGCTCTTGCTAAGGAAGCTCTTTTTTTCATGCCTCCGCTGAGTTCAGCTGGATATAAATCATTTTTTCCTTCGAGCATTACGCGCTTCAAACAAAAATTTACACGGTCCAGTTTTTCTTCCTTACTAAGATTAGTAAACATGTCTAATGGAAAACGTACATTTTCCTCTAAAGTCTGCGAGTCAAACAAAGCGCCGCCTTGAAATAACATGCCGATTTGTTTCCTAATTTCTTGCTTACCATCAGGCGTTAATTTGGGGAAATTTTGTCCATCATAAATAACATCTCCAGTATCGGCTTCGTGAAGTCCAACCATAAGTTTTAATATAGTTGTTTTACCACTTCCACTTTCTCCTATAATGAGGTTTGTTTTACCAGGATAAAACACAAAGGAAACGTCTTTTACAATGTGCCTGGAGCCAAAACTTTTGTTGATATTTTTAATTTCGATCAACGGATCAGGAATAAATAAGTTAGGATCAGGCTAAATAATAAAATCAAAATACTGCTGTAAACCACAGCATTTGTACTACTTTTACCCACTTCTAAAGCTCCACCGGAAGTATAGTAACCATAGTAAGAAGAAACAGAAGTAATAATAAACGCAAAAACTAAAACTTTTGTGAAAGAGTAATATAATTTCGTGGGGTCAAAAAAGGCCTGGATCCCGAAAACATATTCATAGGTTGTGAAGGCTGCAGACGGTAGACACGCCATTAAGTAACCCCCAGAGATTCCAAGAAACATACTTAAGGCAATAAGCACAGGAAAAATAATGATAGCCGCTGCAATCTTTGGAAAAATTAAATACCCTGCCGAATTTATTCCCATGATCTCTAAAGCATCGATTTGCTCTGTGATGCGCATGGCGCCAATTTCAGAAGAAATGTTAGACCCTACTTTTCCTGCCAAAATTAAACACACCACAGTTGGACTAAACTCCAACATAATACTTTCGCGAACCGTAAATCCAATTGTATAAAGAGGAATTAAAGGATTATCTATATTACTAGCCGTTTGAATGGCAATAATTCCGCCCATAAAAACAGAAATAATTGCAACGATAGGTAGAGAAGTGAGTCCCATACTATCTATCTCAACAATTATTTGTCTTAAATAAACGCTGTACTTCTGAGGTCTTTTAAAGACCCTGAACATGAGTGCAGAATACTGTCCTATATGAAAAAACAATCCCAATTTATTTTACATTTTTTCGTAAATCACCTTTAGTGATAAAGGCTAAAAGTAGTAAAATATTCGCTTATATTTGTAAGGATAATTATGCTTAAAAGATATTTACTTCTGTTTTCCGTTTTCGCAATTCTTGTAAATACAATGGAATGTTGTTTTCTTCAAAAAAACAAATGTGACTCTTGTCCAGGTGTTTCCCGACATAAAAAGGTAAGAAGGCATAATAAAGGATCTCTATAATTTCAAGTATTAATACTTAGCTCCACTTACACTGTTATTTTCGATTGGATGCCAAGTGGTTTTTATTTCTTGAAGGTTAAGGATTAAATATGGGTTTTGATTTTCTACTTTAGTCCAATCTTTATTCCAATGATAAAATCGCTTTACATTTAAAGAGCAATTTTCCTGAATGAGTTTTATTTCCGCCTTGTTGTTTCTGCAATACACTATTGCATTCACATCCATGTGAGATGAAAAATGGCTGTGCAGTTCTCTACTTGCACCCGTTAACACATTTATCACCCCATGGGGTAAATCTGAAGTAGCCAACACTTCACAAAAAGTTATTGCGGATAATGGTAATTTTTCAGAAGCCAGCACAATACAAGTATTTCCACCTATAATAATTGGAGCGATAACACTTATCAAACCCAACAGTCCTGAAGTTTCAGGTGCAATAACAGAAATTACTCCTGCTGGCTCAGGAACAGAAAAATTAAAATGCGAAGAAGCTACTGGATTTACTGAACTAAAAATTTGCTGGTATTTATCGCACCATCCTGCGTAATGAATTAACCTATCAATACTTAAACTAATTTCAGATTCTGCAGCTTTTTTTGAAATACCTTGCAAAAGCATCTCTTCTGTAAACTGTGATTTTCTTCCCTCTAACATTTCTGCAATACGATACAAAATCTGTCCGCGGTTAAAAGCAGATCGCCCGCTCCAACTAGGAAAAGACGTACGAGCCGCAACAACTGAATTCTTAAAGTCCTTGCGTGAACCTAAGCACACATTTGCAATAATTTGTTGTTTTGTGTTTTTTAATTCGTAGTACCTTCCACTTTCAGTTCTCGGAAACTGACCGGCAATAAATAATTTATATGTTTTTAGAACAGGTAGACGACTCATGAAATTAATATAGGCAAATATAGGATTTTGTCCTCCTCTCACAAAGCCACGAATCCGATATCTATCGGATTCAAGAATTAGCACGAAAGAATTTGTTGCCGCTTGATTTAGGAAGTTTTCGCTAACTTAAAAAGGAACAAACGTTAAGCCCACCATAAAATTAAAGCGTTGACTAAGATAATGCTCCCAACGGTAATAGCGTTGACTCGCTATGTTGTTAAATCTCGCGAAAAAACTCAACATTTTGCTGTAACGGTACTCGGCTTCTAAATTAATATCAAGCCAACCATTAATTTGTTTTGGTTTCAACGTTTTGGTTACACCATCATCCGCTTGAGTCAAAGCCCATTGCTTACCCATAAAAAACACATCCGCTCTAAATATAAGTTTGCTTTGCATATTATAAACCGACGAAAGTGTTAGATCGAAATCAGGCTTATGATACGCGTGTATTAATGTTTTTGTTTTATAAATATAATAGTTTCCTTTTCCTATAAAGTTCCACTTCTCTTTGTAGTGATATTTCAGTTGTCCGCTAATGGTTAAGACACTGGTGTTATCATACAAAACATTAAACTGATTATATAATAAATTATTACCAGAGTAATCAATAACAAAAAAATGAAGGTTGTCGTACTGCGCGTAATTTACTTTGGCGTCGTAAGATGTATTACTACTTAGATTACCTCTTAATCCTCCAAAAAGATTGTATTTGTTATTTGTGTTTTTATAATTAATGGTTGTATCAATGAATGCATTTTCACTCGTTAAACTACGCATGCTGTTTTTGACTAATTTACCTGTTACCCCTGCATAAGGAATAACCAGACTTTCATAAACATCATAATGTAAATTTAACTGCGGATAAAAATAAAATTTAGTTGTCTTATTAAAATTATCCAGAGTCCCCGTAACGCCCATATCTGCATGCCACTTTTTACCATTCGCTTCAAACGAAGGACTAATGCTTACAATAAGATCGTTCATGCTATCATTGGCCTGTTTGTGGTTATAAAAATCTGCAAGAAATCCAACATTTAATTTTTCTTTATTTATAAAACCAGTTCCAAGTGCGTTCAGCTTTACATTGTTTTCAGTTTCTCTAAAAAGATTTTGAAGGTTGTAATAACTCAAATTTATGTTATGATTGATATGTGTACTGTCTGTATAATGACTTAACAATTGAATTTTTGGCTCAAACAATTGATAACGTTGACGTGTATAGTTTTTATCGAGCGTGTTTAGTTTCGTATCGTAACCATAATAGTGAACGACATTTCTTTCGTAATTAAGGTCGCCGCTTAGCGTGTGTTTTTTATAAAAACGTTTTCCAAACACATTAATCACATTGTCGCTAAATCCACCATACCCTGCGTCTTTTACTGTGCCGCTACTTGAAAAATGTTTTAGGTGTGCTCCATAACTACTTTCCTTTGAACGCGTATTTGCTATCCAAAATTCACCGTATGGCATATTATAAATTGGGCCATAGCCTAATTTTAATAAAGAGTGGTATAATTTATTTAATGGTTCGTTCTGTAGTTTCGCTGCATCAATGGGCTGCGTTTGGTATTTTGGAAAAATTGGAGCACTTGTTATCGTATACTTAATATTATCTATACGTTGCACGCTGTCTTTTATTTCAGGTAAATCTGAAAACTTTTTTGCGTCTTTAATAGTTGGTTGAAATTTACTATCAGCCGTAAAACTAAGGTCGTTTAAGCCGGTTTGCGCAAACGTTATTACGGCGTAAGCACAAACAAAAAGAAAGATCAATATCCATTCTATCTGCTTTTTCCGTCTTTTATTCAAAAAAGATGTAGCACTCGTCTCTTCGTTATAGGTCTTTCCTGAGTTCATGTTACTTACTTATTTTGGTTGTTCGCTAATAGTTGTGGTTGGTGCTGGCACTTGTATTACTTCTGGCTCGTTATTAAATAAAGCGCTGTCCTTTTTTGTTTGATTAAATTCCACTTTCATTTCATTGCCTTGTTGTGTTGCTCCTTTATTTTCAACAGGAGACAATTCTTTAATTTGTCTTTCTTTTAATGCTGCTAATCGGCTATTCGCCTCATCTACATATTCCTGTTTAATTTTTGCTCCAATAACGCTTTCAAGAACAACCTGAGCATTAGCGTCATCTTTCAATGCAATATAGGAATCTGCTAAAAGCAGCATTCCCTTATTATTCCAATCGTCGTTGCTGTATTCGTAACTAATTAATTTATTAATTGTTTTTTCAACTTCTTTATAATCTTGTTTAGCAAACTGAATTCTTCCAATATAATAGTATGCTTCGGCTCCTGTCACATTTTTCGCTGCTTTCGTCATTGCTGTGAATTCTATCAGCGCATCATCCAATCGTTTTGTTTCGTAAAGCGACTTCGCCTTAATATATTTAGCTTCGCTTGTTTCTTGTGGGGTGAGTTTTTCAGTATTTAATACTTTGGTGCATTCGTTTAATGCCACTGTATACTCCTTCATATAAAACGCGCACCGCATAGCGCCGAACTTTCCTGCGCTTTTATTAGAAGGTGTTTCAGCTATTTCCTGCAACTGCTGAAACAAAGGAAGTGCTTCCGCGTACTTTTTGTCTTTATAATACAAATACGACGTTTTAGCAAGTGATACTTCGCTGTACACAGAACGAGGGCGTGTTATAATATATTGGTACGAAGGAATCGCTTTTTCGAACATGCTCTTGCTGTAGGCGCATTCAGCAAAACGAAATTGTGCTTCCGAAATATGTCTGCCATTTGGAAATTTAGAAATATAAGTCTCCCATTTAGGCATTGCTATGTCGCAATTATTATCCGTGTAAAATGCGTCGTAAGCGGTTTGATAACTTGCCTTTTCAATCTGATCTTCCGATAAAGGATTTCCAACTGAAGCAAAATAAGCAGTCATTGCATCTACATCGCCTTTTGCTTCAAAGATCTTTTTAATTTGCTGCAATACATCTTTTGCCGCTTCGCTCTTAGCGTCAGTCCTAACAAACTTGTCAAAGTACTCCAAAGCTTTATCGTCTTGTTTGCGATTAAAATAAATGTTTCCCAATTGTGCATACGAGGTGTTCACCGCACTTGAGTTTGGAAAGTTTTTCAAAATTCGTTCATAATAAAGAATCGCATTGTCTTCATCCTTCACATTGTTGTAATAAGTCTCCGCTATTTCGTTTAATGTTGGTACTATGTAATTTGAGTGCGGATGACGTGTTTCAATTTTTTTAAGTTCAGCAATTTTCTCAATGTAGTTTTTATTTAGACCGTCGCATAAAGCCTTTTGATACAAAGAATAATCCACATCGATTTTATTCAAGGCTATAGCCTTTTTGTAATAATCGGAAGCCTGAATAAAATCACGGTTCATAAAATAAGCATCGGCGGTACGAATATTTGCATCCGCTATTTTATTTTCATCGTAACTATTCTTGGTTAATAAAAATTTGCGAAACGAAATATTTGCATTAGTGTAATCGTCTTTATCCTTACGGTGAAAATAGGCATAACCAATTGCATAGTTACTTAAGTCATATTCCATAAGACTTGTTGCGCCTTGTGTAACCTGAAATTTTTTCCATCCTTCTATAGCGGTTGTGTAGTTTTTTCTTAAATAAGAAATCTCTGCTAACCAATATTGAGATAAAGAATTTAATGCCATATCCGTATTTTGCAGCAACGATTTTTTAAATTGTACTTCGGCATTATCCAAATCGCCATTGTTAAAAAACTCAACGCCTCTGAAATATATTAATTTTTGATACGTAACTTTCAGTATTGGATCCATGTTCTCGATACTCTCCATACTAATAACCGCGGCTGCGTAATTTTTAGTTGTTGAATAAACATTGATTAAAAAATTATACACCTCATCTTTTCTCGGCGATTTAGGGTATTCATTTATGTATTTCGTAAACCCTTTTACAGCTTCGTTGTATGGATTAAAATCTAATTCATAACTCAATTTAGCAAAGCTAAAAAGCGCGTCTTCGGTTATTTTTTTATCGAAGTTTAACTGATAGGCGCTGTAAAAAGCGTTCTTAGCTTTCAATTTCTCGCCTAACTTAATATCGCAATCGGCCATGTGATACCAAGCACTTTGAGCTACAGAATCTTTCCCTTCAGTTGCTTTTTGTAAGTTGCGTTCTGCGTTAGTATAGTCTTTCATTTTATAATAACAAAATCCTAAAACATAATTGCCCTGCGCATTCATTCCATAACCCAATTCAGTTTTTTTAAGATAGATTAAAGCATTTGCATACTCTTTCATGTTGAAATAACTTTCGCCAATCATGCGATTAATATCGCCTGCTTTCTGAATGTATGCTGTGTCGTTTAACAATTTTGGCGCTTCTTTTACCACCTTTTCAAATTTACCTTGAATGAAATAAATTTGTGTGATATAGTAAGGCACCACACTTCCAAAAGTTTCGTTACCTACTAACTTGTTAAATCCTTGCAAAGCGATTTCATAGTTTTTTTCTTTGTAAGCAAGATGGGCATAGTAGTAAGCAGCCGGAGCGCTATATTTATTTTCTACATCCTTTATTTCGTAAAAATCTGCTTTAGCTTTTTCATCATTTTTTTCTTGTAAATAACTATAACCCCGCTTGAAATATAACTCAGCCAATTGTTCTTTGTCTAATTTGTATTCATCTATTTTTTCTAAATACTCAATGGTTGTATCGTATTTTTTTTTGCGAAAATTTGATTTGCCAAGATAAAACCAGGCACTGTTAATGCGGGTACTTGATGGATTCTTAGCGATGAATTCACGCATGAGCCATTCGCTGTCTTTGTTAAACAATTCTATTCCGCAGGCTGCAGCATAATAGGTGGCGTCTTCTTTTAAAAGTGTTGATTTTGTTTTGGCAGAAAATTCAACAAAACTTTCCTGCGCACTTGCAAATTGTTTTTTATCAAACAATTCTAGTCCCTGTTTATAAATCACATCCTGATCTGCATATATGGCGGTTCTTTGCGCCTTAATTGCTAGTCCAGTTAAAATAAAAAGCAACGTAAAGCTCGTCTTTATTAGATACTTCATTACTACTAAATCAGGTAAAATTTTATCTCAATAAATTTAGTTTTCTTAAAGGCGCGCTTTTGCTATAATGGCTTACAGTTATTAACCCGCTTGTGTTGATATTGGTATAAGTTGATTAGCGATAAAAGTTACATTCATTCTACCTTAGAGGTTTTTATGAGTGAGTTAATCAAGTATACCAATGTTACCATCTTTCAAGACGAGCGTCCTGTTGTTTCTGACCTAAGTCTAGAAGTTAATAAAGGTGAATTTGTGTATTTGCTCGGTAAAACAGGAAGCGGGAAAAGTAGTTTTTTAAAAACCTTATATGGTGACCTTCCTGTAAAAGTAGGCGATGCCAATTGTTGTGGTTTTGATCTACCACATTTAAAACAAAGAGAAATTCCCTATTTAAGAAGGAAGTTAGGAATTGTGTTTCAAGATTTTCAATTATTAGGTGATCGTAGTATATACAACAATCTTAAATTCGTAATGAAAGCAACAGGCTGGAGAGACGAGGCAAAAATTAAAGAACGCATCTACGAGGTATTTAAAAAGGTAAATCTAGAGGGCAAAGAAAATAAAATGCCACATGAACTTTCTGGTGGTGAGCAACAACGTGTAAGTATTGGACGTGCTTTGGTAAACGATCCAGAATTGATCTTAGCAGATGAGCCAACTGGTAATTTAGATCCTGCCACTTCAGAAGAAATTTTAGTTTTACTTAAAGATCTCAGTGATACAGGTCGTGCCGTTCTTTTCGCCACGCATGATATGTTAGTCTACAACAAATTTAAATCGCGAACACTTACTTTCGATAATGGTGTGGTGACTGAGTTAGCCTAGCTCCTAAATACAACCCACATAAGAAACACAAGACAACATAAGGGTTAACCATACTTATGTGAACTTATGTTTCTTATGTGGTTAATAGAAGCGAAAACTAAATCTTCTCGTATTCCGCTTTTACAAAATCCATTAGCTCTTTAATGTAATCAGGACTGAAATCAAATTTGACTCCTGCGGCTTCGTAAATTTTTGGAATTGATTTTGTGTATCCCAAAGCCAGCGCTTTTTTATAATTTTCAACTGCTTTTTTAGGATTAGTTTTATAATTGCGCCAAACAGCAATAGCGCCTAGTTGAGCAAAACCATATTCGATATAATAAAACGGTACTTCAAACAAATGCAATTGTACCTGCCAACGACGTCTCAAATTATCTTCAAGACCTTTGTAGTTAATTTCATCGCTGCCAAAGTCCTCAATAATTCTTTCCCACTCTTCGTAGCGCTGTTCGGTAGTATGATCAGGGTTTTTGTAAATCCAGTGTTGAAAGCGATCTATCGCTGCAATCCATGGCAATGTATCCATCACACTTTCCAATTGCTGACGTTTTGCGCGTTTCAATTCATCTTCATTTTTAAAAAACACATCCCAATGCTCCATGCTCATCAACTCCATACTCATGCTTGCAAGTTCAGCTACTTCACTTGGAGGTGATTTAAAATCTACCAATTCTAAATCAAAATCTAAGAAAGAGTGAATGGCGTGTCCACCTTCATGAACCATGGTTACTAAATCGCGATGCAATCCCACTGAATTCATAAAAATAAAAGGTACATCCGTTTCATATAATGGATATTGATATCCACCTGGCGCCTTACCTAAACGACTATCCAAATCTAATCGTTTTAGTTTTTGCATGGTATCAATACACTCGCCAAAAAAAGGGTCGAGTTTATTGAAACACTCAATGGTGCGATCAATTAATTCTTGTGCATTCGCAAATGGCTTTAAAGGTGGCAGTCCTTCTTCATCCACAGAGGTATCCCAGGGACGGTAGTCTGCCAGCTTTAGTTTTTCTTTACGTCTTTTATCGTGCTCGTTTATAAGTGGCACAGCGTGTAGTTTAACAGCTTCGTGAAAATTTAAACAATCTTGTACGCTATAATCAAAACGGGCTAAGGATTGGTGTTTATAATCTCTATAGTTTTTAAATCCCGCATTCAAAGAGACTTGGTGTCGAAGGTTAATTAACTTAGTGAATAAGTCATTCAATGCTCCCTCATCTTCTGCTCTGCGTTTTTGAACTTTTTTATAAACCGTTTCGCGAACTGTTCTATCCAAATCTTTTAGATAAACCGATGCTTTTTGTAATGTTATTTTTTCTCCTTCATGCTCAATGCTCTGTGCTCCGTTAATTTCACCGAACTGTTGTTCCAATTCTTGTAATTGTGTGTTAAGCGGAATGTTTTCTTCTCTAAAAAGATCGATGCTATTTTTTATGCCTCTTAAATAAATATCGTAGCCTGTTTTTGTGAGTTTATCTTTATAAGGCGAAGCCATTAACTTTACATTCAAATCATTGGCAATTGGTGCCATGTGCGGCTCAATGTTTTGAACAAAATCATTAAAACGATCCCGCAACTCCGTATTCGTTGTATCGCAGGTCATTCTAATATAGCGCCAAGCCATATTCTCTCCTACAACGGCCCCCAATTCACTGTAATCTTTCAACCATTTTTCTAATTCTTCAGAAGAGTTAAGTTTGCGCTCTTTTAATTCCTCGAAATAAGGTTTTAATAACTCCCAAGTAGTTACAGTGTAATCTGGTTTAACATAATAGCGTTGCATAGTGTAAAGGTTTGGTTTAAAATTAAACAATACTAAAGAAGATAACAAGTGTAAAAAGAGTATGTTTTTTAATTATAATAGACTCTTGTAAAATTTGTATCTACAGATTGAACATATAATATCATTTTCATTTTTTCGATCTTGGTTTTCTGAGTCGATCTAATATAATTTAAAGCACTATTCTTTAGTATATCAAAATAAGGGGCGTTAAGTATTGGCCCGTTTAAACTTTTTATTTTGTCTGTGTTTTTTTCAAAATAATGGATGCTGTTTGAAAAGGCAAGCAGTAGAGGCCCGTAGCCTTTTAAACGATTCGTTTGATGTTTAAAAAGTATTTCTTGGAAGATGTCCTTTTTTTGAATTCGATGGCTACCATATTCTTTATCCTCATACTCTACAAAAAGTTTGTAGTTAGTGTTTGGCACTGGAGCAAACAAATTCCAGTTTTGTGTAAAAAAGGGATATGAATACCATTCGGCATAATAATCAAGCTTACTTTTGCTAATTGGGTAAGGATTAGCATGAATAGCAACTAAACCAAAATGCACGATTGTTGCAAACAACATGGTGCAAACGACAACTATTTTCAGTGATTGTTTAATATTATAAAGTAAGCAATTATATAGGCATAAAAAAAGCGCAACAAAAATAGTTGCGCTTTCTAATAAAATATTTTGATTTATAAAATCGCTCTAAATAATAAAAATAAAGACGCTGATAAAATAATTGTAACAGGAAGAGTAAGCACCCATGTAAGAGCAATTGTTTTTACAGTTCCCTTTTGTAGATTCTTTAATCCCTTCTTCGCCACCATCGATCCGGCAATACCTGATGATAACATATGCGTAGTACTAACAGGAAGTCCTTTCCAGCTTGCAAGTCCAATTCCAATAGACGCTACTATCTCAGCACTTGCACCCTGCGCATAACTCATGTGTTGTTTACCGATCTTCTCTCCAACAGTTTTTACAATGCGTTTCCAACCTACCATTGTACCCAAACCTAAACACACTGATATTAAAATTATTACCCATGTTGGCGCAAATTCTACTAGTTTTTTTGTGGCTTTAATCTCTTTTTTTAATTCGCTTATCTCATTTAAACTTAGCGCTAAATTTCCACCGCTAATCATTTTATCAGCACCCTTTGTAATTTTTATAACATCCTTTCTTAGGGAAAAACGATCTTTTAATGATATTTCTTCTGTACTAAATTTTCCCTCTGTTATAGTTTTAAAGTGGCCCGCGTGTAAAAGTAAGTCTGCATGAAGCTTTTTTTCCTTTGCGGCTAATACACTTGTATCAGCTTTAATCATTAAGGCTTCAATCTTATTAATATTTCCTGTAGTGCTTTGGAGATTAATACTAGAGTCTACTGAAAACTGCGCAGGTAAAACGGCAATCAAAATTAACATGATTAATCCTACTCCTTTTTGGCCATCATTTTGACCATGGAAAAAACTTACCATTCCACAGGTTAACCATAATAACATGCGAATCCAAATAGGTGGCTTTTTACCTGGAATGGGTTCTTTGTAAATAACCTCATTAGTGACTAAGCGTTTAAATACAAACATTATAATGATTGCAGCCGAAAATCCCAGTAACGGCGATAATAATAGAGCTGCTCCGGTATCTTTTGCCTTATCCCAATTAACAGCACTTGCGCCCACCTCTCCAGGTAAAAAATAAAAGGCAATCCCTATTCCAAGAATTGAACCGATTAATGTGTGCGAACTGGAAGAGGGAATTCCAAAATACCAGGTACCGAAATTCCAAATGATTGAACTTAATAATAAAGCCAAAACCATGGCAATACCATGATAGGGATTAGAATCAACCAATGTATCCATCGGCAGTAAGTTTACAATTCCCATTGCCACGGCGATTCCGCCCAACATCACACCCGAAAAATTTAATAAACCACTGTATATAACCGCTACAGTTGGCTTCATCGAATTGGTGTAAATAACCGTTGCTACTGCATTGGCAGTGTCGTGAAAGCCATTTATAAATTCAAAAAAACAAGCTAAAAGAATACAAAGTATTAAAAGAACCGTTAAAGTTGTGTCTAATCCAAACATAAAGTATATTTTTAAAACATCGGTAAAACTATCTGTAAATATAGAACAGAATGTTAAGTTAATGTTAAGAAAAGATACCTATGTCTTAAAATTTATATTGCATCCTAATTGTCAGGATATTGTCGCGAATATCTTTAGTAAACCCGTTTAAATTGGTTGTTTCGTTGGTCACGATATTGTAGTTAAACATAAATTTTACGTTTTCGTACATATAATACGTATAGGTAAGGCCCAATTGAGTGAACTTAATATCTGCGCTTGAAAGTCCATTCACAGTAGCACTTGTAATATCTCTTCCTGCAACTTTGGTGTTTGGATCATAAATCTCATATTTTACAGCGATTTCATGTTTTGTTTTTGCTATTCTGTGAATAAAATATGCGTACATGCCATTGAAGTTTCTAATATACGTGTCTTTTGAAGAAGGTAAGAAAAATGGACTGCTACTGCTGTTGTTTTGACCAGATTGTGTTCCTGTAATATATTCACCTCTAATAGTTGTAGTTCCAAGCGTTGTTTTAATACTAAAAAATGCCTCGGCACCATAATACATGCGTGGCGCGGTCTTGTTTTTAAATGTTTTGTTGGTAGTATCTGCCATTTTCCAGACTTTTAAGCCATCTTGATCATTTGTAATTTGATCGTATACTTTATTATTCTGGTAAGTATTGCCCCCATTATAATGTGAAACGCCTATACCAATTTTTATTTTATCGTTTTTAAATCCTTTATAATAACTCAACCTTCCAATAAAATCCTTCTGAAAGTCAACTTCATTTACACCTAAAAGAGGTGTTGTACCCGCAGCATATCCTGCGGGAGTGCTTGTGCCCGGTACATAAATACCTTGACCGTTATAGAATCCAGCATCCAATCTTAGTCCATGCAGTTTACTTTTATCTCCAGGGGCAATTACAATTTTTGCTCCTAAGTCGCGCTCATTTGGCATTAAAATTTGAGTGTAACGGGAACGCTCCGGACTCTCTCTTACAGATGAGGATTGATCAATTTCAAAACCAAATGGTCTGTTCATTACGCCGGCAGTAATGGAAAAAGCTTTAGTCCACGGATCGGTTGCCGTTGCAAATATTTCGGTAAGATTTAATCCTCTTTCTGTTCCATTTAACTGCATAACATACTGAGTGTGTTTTCCATTATACGTAAATTTCACGCGCCCGCGACGAATCATAAAACGTTTGTCTGAATTGGCTGAAAAAGTTCCGCCTTCATAGTTAGAGATTCCTCTGGTATCAGCAATTTGAAATTGAGCTTGTACCCACCCGCTTATTTTTAAATTTTTAAGCTGTGCAATATCTTTTTTTATACGGTTTATTTCTTTCGATAAACTATCATTAGGCAGTGCCGCTTCACTATTCTGTGAATAAAGCGATGTCGAACATAAAACCAGAAGTGTAAGTAAATTTAATATTGCTCTCATGTAAATTAATTATTAATCGAGAGTAAAATACGCGCGACTACATTAATATAAAGAGAATACAATGTTATGTAATTGTTAAGAAGTTAATTGAAGGAGCAAAGTCATTGTTTAACCCGCAAAAATCTACTTTTTAAGAGAATCTCTTATTTCAGTCAATAATTTCTCGGTATTAGTAGGCTCTGGGGGAGCAGCCGGTATAGCATCTTCTTTTTTCTTTGCTGCATTAATTGCCTTTATTACCATAAATAAAACAAAAGCTATAATGACAAAAGAGATAAGTGTTGAGACAAAATTACCGTATTTAATAGCTGTACCCGGAATAACCAATTGGTTAAGGTCAGCGAGATTTGCGGCCTCTAGTGCCGGTGTTAAAACTGCGGGCGTAATAATATCATCAACAAGCGAAGCGACTATTTTTCCAAAAGCACCACCAATAACCACACCAATCGCTAAATCAATAACGTTGCCCCTAATTGCAAATGATTTAAACTCTTTTAACATGCCCATAATTTCACTTTTAAAATTTCAATATAATATTAATTACTTTCTAGTACTTTTAATAACTCGTCCAATTTAGGTGTCAAAATTATTTCTGTCCGTCTGTTTTTCTTTCTGGCTTCAGGGGTTTTGCCTTTATCTAGTGGAACAAACTCTCCTCTTCCGGCTGAAATTATACGTTCAGGTTCTATTTTTGCGCTATTCAATAGTATTTTAGTTACCGAGGTAGCACGCATCACGCTTAAATCCCAGTTGTCTTTTATCTCTCCCGAACCTTTCATTGCCACATCATCTGTATGTCCTTCTACCATAACGTTTATATCCGGATTTTGTTCCAGCACATTGGCAACATTTTTTAATGCCTCCACTCCTTTCGCTTCTACATTGGTTTTTCCACTAGCAAACAATAAACTCTCGTCTAAACTCACATAAACTTTTCCATTTCTTTGTGTTATTGTTAAGCCTTTATTTTCAAAACCAACCAAGGCATCACTTAGTTTTTTTCTTAGGTCAGCCGCAGCCTGATCCTTCTTTTTTAAAATATCTTGTAACTCATTTACACGCGCTTCTCGTTTTTTAAGTTCAACGTTAAGGTTATCCAAATCTGCTTTCTGTTTGTTAAGCGCAACCTCCAACTGTTTTAATTCATCTTGCTTTTTTAATAATTGCTCTGTCGTCATCTGAAGTTCACCGCTCAATTTCGCGTTATCTTTTTCTGCGCCGCTCATTAACTTATTTAGTCGATCCATTAACTGGCCGTTAAGTTGATCTAATTTGTCATATTTAGAAACAAGATTTCTAAGGCTACTCCCATTATGGGTTGTGTCCATTTTTAAGGCCCTAATCACTTTCTCATTATTAGTCGCCTGCTCGGTTAGTTGGGCTAACTTAGCTTCATTCTCCATAGAGCTCTTTTTAAGATCAGCCAGGTTAGTTTCACAGGTAGTTAGTTTTGTTTTTGTTTCTTCTAGTTTCCTTTCAGGCACACAGGAAATCAATAGTGCAAGACCCAGAAAGCAAGCGATTGTTTTTGTCTTCATCATGCTTTAAAATTAGGAAATTGCATTCCTTTTGTTCAAGCCATGAGAATTCTTTATTAACAATGAAATTAACTTAAATAGTCGTAGATTCTTTTTGTGACTAAGATACATTAAAGAGCAATTGTCTAATTTAGACTCTTATAAAAATACATTTTTTGAAAACCCGGCTATGATAACACAAGAACTTCTAAATCAAGCAATGAGTTATTCATACTACAAAGCACTCTTAGAAAACCTGCTTACACAAGGAAAAACAACAGGTGCCAATCAAAGTGCAGAATATCTTAACTACGCTAAAATCAATTTACAACGAATGCATCGGCTCGAAAAAACGATCGTTTTAAATAATGAACTTGAAAACGACCTGTCTAAAATTACCAAGCAATACACCTTCTTAATAATTACAGAAGGGTGGTGTGGTGACGCTGCACAAAACTTACCCATATGTTATTTAATAGAAAAAGCTTGCAAAAACATCACATTAAAACTTATTTTAAGAGATGAAAATCTCGACATTATGAATAATTATCTTACTAATGGCGCAAAAGCAATTCCCAAATTAATCTGTGTAAACAACGATACATTGCAAGAAGTTTTTGTTTGGGGCCCGCGACCAACAAATCTTCAAGAACTTGTTTTACAAATGAAGCGAGAAAATAAAACTCATGAGGACATAAGTTTAATCTCTCAGAACTGGTACAATGCCGATAAAACAAAAACGTTGCAAATGGAAATTCTAAACTTGGTACAAAATTTGTAATCCAAACACTCCTTTCAATATTAATATGATTGCTCGCACGGCCACACTCTATAAAACTTCGTTCACAGGTCTTTCTTCTCAAACCTGGTTGCTATCACTCATTATGCTGGTGAATAGAAGTGGTACAATGGTGTTACCTTTTATGACATTGTATCTTACCGGAAAAACAATGAACCGTACGCTTGCGGAAGCTGGCACAGTGATGGGTTTATTCGGTCTTGGTTCAATTGTTGGTGCTTATTTTGGCGGAAAGTTTACCGACAAAATCGGTTTTTTTAAAGTACAAATGTATGCGCTACTTTTTGGTGGAATTCTATTTATAGTTCTGGGTCAACTCAAATCATTTGGCTCCATTTGTTTGTTTACTTTTTTACTAAGTCTTGTTAACGAGTCCTTTCGGCCAGCAAACTCTGCGGCAATAGCACATTACAGCTCTAATGAAAACAGAACGCGATCTTATTCTTTAAACCGTTTAGCAATAAACCTGGGTTGGGCAGTTGGAGCGTCAATAGGTGGTTTAATTGCTACATACAATTATGAGTTATTATTTTGGGTAGATGGTTTTACCAATATTATTGCGGCCGTTTTTTTATTTATCTTTTTAAGACCGAAACGATTAGAATTAAAACCAGAAGCTATTGAGGTTGAGGTGCCGGCTTCGCAATCAGCGTACAGAGACAAAACTTATTTGTGGTTTATATTCTTAACCACAATTTTTGGATTTTGTTTTTTCCAACTATTTACAATTATTCCAAAATATTTTAGAGATAATTTATTTTTATCTGAAAGCTATATTGGTTTAATTATGGCGGTTAACGGCCTCATCATTGTTGGGGTTGAAATGGTTTTGGTATATATATTAGAGCGTAAAAACAAAATAATTTTTTTTATAAGTTTCGGTACGTTTATATGCGCCGCGGCCTTTTTTAGTTTATTATTACCCGGCAATGCTAAACTAATTTCTTTGTTTATGATTCTTTTAATAACGATTGGCGAAATAGTGGCCATGCCTTTTATGAACTCTTACTGGATATCACGATCGAATGAAAAAAACCGCGGACAATACGCCGGGCTTTATACTATAGCTTGGGGAATAGGACAAACATTAGGACCATTTCTATCTGCCCTGTTAGTTGATGCAACCAATTTTTCAGTTTTGTTTGTTGTATTAGGAACCGCTTTAATTTTTACCTCAGTTGGTTTTAATAAGCTCACTATGCCTCAAAAATAAACTTGTCTAATTTAATTGATTTAGTTTTAGTTAAAAATTAGGGTTGATAAGTAAAACTAAGGTAAAATTACTGTATTTTTATTGGTTCAAGATTTAACACACTACACATGAAATTCAAATTTTATCTGCCGTTTTTATTTTTAATTAATAATTTAATTTTCGGTCAAAGCTGGGCAGAAAAAATGCACGCTCCCGATGCCAATTTTTATGAGATACAACAAGAGTTTAACCAATATTGGTTAGCTCACGATAAAGACGAAAAAGGCAAGGGTTATAAGGCTTTTAAACGTTGGGAAAATTTTGTTGAGAGAAGAGTCTACCCCTCAGGCGATTTATCATTATTACATTTAACCCCAATTAACTACGAGAAATTTCTAAAACAAGAAGGATTACAACAAACAGGTCCCGGAAAAGTTATTGGTAATGGCGGAAATTTAATAGCATCTACTACATGGACTGCAATGGGACCTTTTGGACCCCTCACTGGCAATGCGGGTGGTCAGTTTTTAAAAGCAGGCCGCATTGGTTTTATAACTTTTGATCCTACAAATGCTAATACATTGTGGGTTGGAACTCCTGCAGGCGGTTTGTGGAAATCTACTAACAGCGGCACTTCCTGGACTACAAATACCGACAATCTTTCGGTACTTGGTTGTTCTGACTTAGCGATAGATCCTACAAATACAAGTATAATGTATTTAGCAACCGGAGATGGTGACGCTGGCGACACAAGAAGTATTGGTGTTTTAAAAACCACGAATGGCGGCTCAACTTGGTCTGCAACTGGCTTAACGAACCCTGTTTCTACTAATTTTTTAATACGACGTTTAATTATTAACCCATCTAACACACAGATTATTTTAGCTGCCTGCAATACTGGTATCTATAGAACTATTAATGGTGGAACAAACTGGACACAAGTTTCTACTTCAAATTGTTATGACCTTGAATTCAAACCGGGCGATCCAACTACAATTTACGCCGGAGGTACAAGTTTGCGCATTTCCACCAACAGTGGTTCAAGTTTTACACAAATAACCTCAGGCATTACAACCGCCGCCGGACGTATGGCAGTTGCGGTAACAGCGAACGACCCTAATTACGTTTACGTTTTAGCCTCCGACAATTCTACAAATGGATTTCTGGGATTATACCGCTCAACTTCAAGTGGCACAACTTTTTCTTTGATGTCAAGCACGCCAAATATTTTAAATAGTTCTAACAACGGTAGTGGTACCGGAGGACAAGGATGGTATGACCTGTGTATCGCTGTCTCTCCTTTGAATAAAGATGAGGTAGTTACAGGAGGGGTTAATGTTTGGAGAAGTTTAGATGGTGGCTCTAATTGGTCTATTTATGGGCATTGGACGGGTTCTGGCGCGCCATTTACCCACGCAGATCAACACGATTTAGAATACACGACAATTGGCGATTTGTATAATACCAATGATGGCACTGTTTATAAACGTAACTCAACGGGCTGGACAGAAATTTCAGGTTCAATGAATATATCACAGATATATAAAATTGGCTTGTCTTCACAAACTGCAAATAAATGGATAACAGGTCATCAGGATAACGGAACAAGTATCTGGAATGGCACAAGCTATAACGCCATGTTGGGTGGCGATGGTATGGATTGTTTTTATGATAGAACTAACGATAACAATGTGTTTGGTGAGTATCAAAATGGTGCGCTTCGAAGATCAACCAATGGAGGAGCTAGCTGGTCTTCAGCCGTAACCGGATTAACAGGAACTCCAGGTTGGGTTACACCCTGGAAACAAGATCCACAAACCGCTAATACAATTTATGTGGGTTACAACGATCTTTTTAAGTCTACCAACCTTGGCGTTTCCTGGACTCAATTAACCGCCATGCCAGCTACTGGAACTATTAGAGAGTTTGCAGTAGCTCCATCAAATAGCCTTGTGATTTATGTTCTAAAAAGTAATGGCGTTTATAAAACTATTAACGGGGGTACGAGTTGGTCAAATGTAACTTCGACTTTACCTGTAAGTTCTTTAAATCCTGAATTCGTGAGTATTGATCCTCTGGATCCTAATAATGCTTGGGTAGTTTTTAGTGGTTACTCTAACGGAAACAAAGTGTTTGTAACAAGCAACGGGGGTAGTTCATGGACAAATGTTTCAAGCAATTTACCAAACATCCCGGCTAACTGCTGTGTATACGAGCCCGGAAGTAATGATAGAATATACGTAGGAATGGATGTAGGTATTTATTATCGAGATAACGGTAGTTCTACGTGGACCTTGTATAATGCCGGTCTCCCAAACACTCCTATTGCAGATTTAGAAATTTCGCCAGCTTCGCCAACCTTATTACATGCCGCAACATATGGCAGAGGGGTGTGGGTCGTTAATCTTGCTACTAGTGCTACTGCGCCCGTTAGTAACTTTGCGCCTCCTTTAGGCGGTATATGTGCTGGCTCGTCTTCAACCTTTACCGATCAATCTTCCGGCAGTCCAACAGCTTGGAGTTGGTCGGTAAGCCCATCAGCAGGTGTTGTGATTGGTTCACAAAATTCACAAAATCCAATAATTACCTTTCCGGGTGGCGGAAACTATACCGTGAGTATTCAAGCAAGCAATGTGAATGGTTCTGGAACTGTTTATAGCCAAATTTTATCTATTTCAAATGTTCCGAACCTCGTTGTATCAAGCAGTGCTCAGTCTGTTTGCGCGGGATCTTCAGTTATTTTCTCAGCTAGTGGCGCTAACATTTATAGTTGGAGTAACGGTGGCGGAGCCTCCTCTACAGCAACTTATTCCCCATTATCGTCTTCTGTTTACACTGTAACAGGAACCTCAGTAGGATGTTCGGCCTCTAAAACAATTAGTGTAATTGTTATTCCTAATTCTACAATAAGTATTAGCGGCTCGAACGCAATTTGTGCTGGTGATGTTGTCTCACTTACTGCCTCAGGAGCAAGCACCTATACATGGAGCAATGCAACAAGTGGTGCCATTATTAATGTTAGTCCTACAGTAACTACAACGTACTCTGTTACCGGCGCTTCGGGCAGTAGTTGTAAACCAACAGCTTCAACAACCATATTGGTTAACCCACTTCCAGATGTCTTAATATCCAGTAAAGATACAGTGATTTGTTTGTACGAGTCTATTTCGCTCAATGTGACTGGAGCTCTTTCTTACACTTGGAATCCAGGTGGGCCCGCAGGTAGCTCTTTAACATTTACTCCAGCTGTAACAACCACTTATTATTGTACAGGTGTTGATGCAAATGGTTGTTCTAAAACAAGTGCTTTTACCGCATCCGTTTCGTTTTGCTCAGGAGAAAAAACGCTTCTTTTAAATAAAACACTCTATTCTATTTTCCCAAACCCAACTAAAGGTAAATTAACCCTTGCCACTTCAAGTAGTTCTGAAAAAGCAATGAATCTAGAGGTTATGGATGTAAGTGGAAAAATAGTGTTTAAACAGCAGCTCTCTTTCACAAATTCTGAAAAGCAGATTGACATCAACATAAGTGAATTGTCATCAGGTACTTATTTCATTAAATTAGTTTCAGAAAAAGAGGTTTCTACACAGCTGAGAATTATAAAAGAATAAAACTAAGATTTAGTGCGTTCTTGCGCGTCTGCCTCTTCCGGGACAAAAACTCTTCGGATCGGGTAGTTTTATGTTTAAGGTTACACCGTAATAAAAATACCAATCGCGTGAACTAGGATTGCCGCGCATATCGCCTGGTGTTGCAGAGTTATTTAAAGACTGGTTCGTAACGCTACCTCCGCCTTCCGTGGCAATTGAATTCGGATAGCTGCCTTTTATATCATCAAGATTATCGGTAAATGTTCTTCTTGGTCCCCACTCTATTCCTAATCCACATTTTTCACCAATGTTCCACTTAAGGCCAACCCCAAAAGGAATGCTTAATTGAAATTTTGGATAAGCTTTGCCTTCAGTAAGATTATCCCTTAATGAAACCTCGGTTCCATTTATGTTTGCTTGGGAATTGAAGTAAAATCCTGCCACGCCAGCAAAAACAAACATGGTGAATTTATAACGATCATGGCCAATGCGATATTCCACAAAATTAAATTCAGCCGTTGCATTTAATTCATAAAGCTGACTTTTAAAGTTAAGGTTGCGCTCAATCTGATCTGGTTCACTGCTTGTTGCGTCGTTCCCGCTTATTTGACCATAGTTAAAACCGAATCTAAAAGCATAACGATAACTCTTCGCGTATCTAAAAAATATGCCTAAAGCCGGATGAGAAGCTTTAAAGTGTCCTCTTGGGTTAATATCCCCAATATAATAGGAACCGCCACCAAAAAAACCAAGTTCCCTTTGAGCAAAGGTTCGTTTTTTGATTTGTGAAATTCCCGAAACAAAAAGGAAACAGAAAAGATATAAAAGGCCTCTTTTTAACAAAACAATACTAGAAACGTAAAAATAGTCCTTTTATTGTGTTTATTTTGTACCAAAATGCCTGTAAGTTTCAAATATTTAAGTCTTTTTGTGCTTCTTTATCTACTTCCAGAAGCTTATCAAGCTCAAATAGAAGACACTTTAACTGCTAAAAAAAAAGAAACTTCGGATAAGACAAAAAAAACAAAAACATCGTCAGCCCCAAACTTTACAACGGATCCTGTTACGTCCACACAAATCATTTTTAGGTCTAATGATAAACTTCAGCTTCAGGGAACTCGTATTATCTCAGCCATAGATAGCATTTTACATCCAGTCCTTAGAATTGGGGGCTATGTTTCCACCTACTATGCTTACTACGACGATGATTCAGAAACCAATAATTTTGTGCTATTCCCAACCCTAGCGCCACGTAAAGATCAGTTTTCTCTTAATATGGCAGTTATAAGTGCGGAATACAAAAGCTCCTCTATGAGAAGCAATATTACCTTACACTATGGTGATGTGCCTGAAAGTTCCTGGCCAGCAACTTTTAATTTAATTCAAGAGGCAAACGCTGGGTTTCGGTTAAGCAAAAAACTGTGGTTCGACGCTGGCTTTTTTAAAACTCATATTGGTTTAGAGAGTTTTCAGCCAAGAGAAAACATTGCGTCGAGTATGTCTATTCCAGACTATTATGATCCATATTACCTCAGCGGGGCTAAGCTTAGCTACCTTGCGACATCGAAACTTACTTTACAGGCTTCTATTTTTAATGGTTATAACGAGTACATTGATAACAACACCAACAAGGCTCTAGGTTTTTCAGCAAACTATAATCTCAGTGAGAACATTTCTCTCACGTACAACTTCTTAACCTGCGATGAAACGCCAGACGCCGTAAAGACAAAACACCAACGCTATTACCAGAACTTTTACGCCACTTTTATTTATGATAAGTTTACCCTTGGGATTGATCTTAACTATGGCGTACAACAGCATTCCTTACTGAGAGATACTGCTAAAGCCGCGGTAACTTATGCTGGCACCCTGGTTGCGAAATATAAGCTACACAAAATGTTAGATGTTTATGGCCGATTAGAAGATTTCTCCGATCCTAATCGCATTCTTACAGGAAGCCTTTCCATTGGCCAGTATATTAGAGGTGCAACCATTGGTTTTGAAATTAAACCACAAAAAACAGCAGGCTTGAGTGTTGAATGGCGGGGATTACAATCTGACAACCTTATCTTTAGACAAGGAAATAAAAGTTTAAATCAACGGAATGAAATTATTGTTTGCTTAGATTTGTGGTTCTAATCATTGCAACTAATTATTCAATAAAAAGTTTTGGAAGAAAAAAAAACATATCAGCCAATTGGCATTTTTGATAGCGGCTTTGGCGGCTTAACCGTTCTAAAGGAAATTGTTTCTGAACTTCCTCAATACGATTATATTTACCTTGGCGATAGCGCCCGCGCTCCCTATGGTTCGCGAAGTTTTGAAACCGTTTACGAATATGCACTTGAATGTGTAGAGCACTTATTTAATATGGGATGTCATTTAGTTGTGCTCGCTTGCAATACCGCCTCAGCAAAAGCTTTGCGCACCATACAACAAAAGGATCTTCCAAAAATTGCTCCCTCTAAACGAGTATTAGGAGTTATCCGTCCTACCACTGAAATTATTGGCAAGCACAGTAAAACGGGACATGTTGGCGTTTTAGGCACACAAGGAACTGTAAACTCCGAATCTTATTTAGTTGAAATTGAAAAGTTTTTTCCTGAATTAAAAGTGTATCAGCAAGCTTGTCCTATGTGGGTTCCATTGATTGAAAACAGTGAGTTTGATAATGAAGGTGCCGAGTTCTTTATTAAAAAATATGTAGATGAATTGATGGCGCAGCAAAAAAATATTGATGCGGTTATTCTTGCTTGTACCCATTACCCACTTATACAGGATAAAATAAAAAAATATCTTCCAAAAAATGTTGATCTTCTTTCACAGGGATCTATTGTAGCCAAAGGCTTAAAAGATTATTTACAACGTCATCCTGAAATTGAGAAAGAATGCAGCAAAAACAAATTGCTCAATTTTTACACAACCGATCTTCCCGAAACATTTGATAAAGCTGCTAGTTTGTTTTATGGCGAGATAGTAAAATCTCAACATTTAGACCTGTAAGAAAAAGTCTCTCAAAGTCATACCTTGAGAGACTCATAATTAAACTACTTCTTACTTTCAGCAGCTTTCGCGTCCGCTTTTACTTTTGCGTCGTCCAAAATTTTCTTTCCTCTTACATCCGCTTCATCTAAAATTTGTTGCGCTTTTTTATCCACTTCTTTTTTAGCAAGCTCCGCGCCTTTTTTAGCAGCCATTTTCGCAATCGGATTGCTTGCTTCTTCCACAAGTCTATCGGCATTGGCGTAACCCTCCTGTTTTGTTTTATCAGACAAAGTTTTTGCTTCGGCTTTTAATCTATCCACTTGAACTTTTGCGTCCTCTAATATTTTTTGTGCTTCTTCGTTTGCCTTATCAATACCTGCATTTAAGGCTTGCGTTGTAACGGTAGATATAACACTCGGCTGACCTTCTTCACCCTTCATGCCTGTTTTAATAGTAGGTTTTGTTACTGTTCCACCCATGGAAACATTTACTTTTATTTTTTCACCCAGTGTAATGTTTGTGCCAGCTTTCGCATTTGCTTGTGCCATTAATCCATCTAACACTTTGTTTGCAGCGCCACCAAACATGCTACGCGGTATCTCCATTTTATACGTGTAATCGATTGTTTGATCCAAACCAGTGCTACCGCTAATATTGGTGTTGATTCCAGCTATTTTCACATCAAACGGTTCTAAATATAATCGACCATTTTTGATGGCGTATTTCGCGTTTACATTATCAACATCCATGTTTTTAAGCTGTTCTATTTTTAAAGCCTCACCTAATTTTACAAATGGAGGAAAACCGCCAACACTCACTTTATTGGTTTTGAATACTCCATGCGCATCAACTGCATTAAGATCTGGCTCCATTTTATCATTTAAAGATGTTTTAAAGTTTTCGAGACTCGCTGTAAACATTCCTTTTGCGTATTCACCAATAGGCGCTAATTTTTTAACCGAGTTAAATGTTTTGAATGTTGTTTGAATATCAAAATTTTCCATTTTTAAATTCATTCCAACAGTAGGCTTCTTAATATTAGTTGTTTCGTAATAACCGTTAATAGTCAAAGCACCACCAATGACATTCATTCTTAAATTGGTCATGTCTACCTTTTGATCTCTAACGACGATGTTCCCTACCATGTTTTCTAAAACAAGATTCGTGTACAATACCTTATTTATTTTAGCATCCAGGTTAAAATCATAATTTGCAGGCACCGCAAAAACGCCAGTAGTAGCAGTGCTATCCACGGCAACGGTAGCCGTTGTTGCCGCAGTGCTGTCGCTTGCCATAAGTTCGTTTAGATCCATTAAATTACTGTTTAAGGCAAAGGTTCCTTTGATAAGATCGTCCTTAAAAATGTATTGTAATAAATTATCGATTCTACCAGAAGCCCTGATATCACTCTTACCCATTAAGGCGTCAAATGCAGCCAGTTCAACGTATTGTGTTGTGAAATTAAGTTTCATGGTGTTTAACTTCACTTCATAAGGCAAGGTGCTGGTTTTATAGTTCATCTGATCAATTTCAAATGCTCCACTCGCATTAAACTTATCGAACTCTTTTTTATCAATAGCACTCATGTGTCCATCAGCACTAATATCTGCCTTAATTGTACCGCTCAGGTTATCTCCTTTTTCAAGTGGAACAAAATCTTTTACAGAAGCTAAATTGATTAAGCCTTTAATATTGGTATTAATTCCCGGATCTGAAATAGGTGTTTTAATGTGGGCTACAATATCAATTGGATTACCAGCCATTTCGATATGGAATTTATTTATATCTACGGTTGTTGCATCTAGCACACCCGTAGGATTTAAAACCTTAACATCAATATTGATTTTATCAACTGACTTAGGAAGACTCGGGTATTTAAACATCGCATTAACAATAGAAAGGTTCACGCCAAACGCAGGTAGCTGCGAAGCGTTATATCTTCCTTTAGCATGCCCATCAAGTGCTATTTTTCCAGAGGTTTTTACTGAAGCGAAATCTTTGCTATAAACACTTGGTATCAAAGATAAAATGGCTTTAAACTCGGTTTGTTTTGCGCCAAATTTTAAATCCATATCAATATTTGTATCAGGCATTAACACATAGCCATCAAAGCCAAGCGTTAAATCGTTCAAACTAAACTCATTCTCTTTAAAGGTATATTTAGATTGAAGCATGTCCATATCTAAATCAGCCTTCATCTTTGTGTGCACTTCGTTTAAGTAAGCAACACCGTCCATTTTAAAGGTTGTCTTCGCAATGTCCATTAAATTCTTCATCACAAAAATATCTTGAGTGAAATCTCCATTAATGCTATAATTAAAATTTTCTAGCTTAGCATACATGTTGCCCTTTTGATCATCGTAAACAATATACGCCTCTGTAATTTTAAACTCTTTTAGTTTCAGTGCAAACTTAGTTGGAGCTGAAGTATCTGCCGCAACTTCAGAAATTGTATCGGTACTTGGTTTGGCAATATCCCAATTTGCAACACCGCTTTTAAGCACTTTTCCTAAAATACGTGCTTTGTCAATTACGATGGAATTAATTTGATAAGGACCCCCATTTAATACACTTTTAAGATTAATGTCTGTGCTCAACTCACCAATGTAAGCGAGTGTGTCATCTTTAAAATCATCAATACCAATAACACTTACCTTTTGGATTTTAAATCTAAAATCAGGGAAGGAAGAAATTAAACTAAGATCAAAATCTCCAAAATCTACCTTTGCATTTAAATTGGCGTTGGCCTGTTCCTTAACTAGTGCTACAATTTTATCCTTAAATATAAATGGCGCAGCAATTAATAATAGAATAATCAGTAGTAAAGAGATTCCGGTCCATTTCAGAATCCTGGCTAGTAAACTTTTTTTAGGTTTTGAAGAAGTCATAATTCAATTGAATTTTAGAATGATAAAAATAAGAAGAATTAGCTGAAGAACCTTATTTAATGCCTTATGTATCCTCATAATTACCAGTTATTGGCTTCTTAAGCCAGAGAAATTGGGGAGATTATAAAATTGTTAAAATTTATGCCCTGCCCAACCCTTTTCTAAAATCAAGTGTATTTGTTTGTATACCTGGAAAAACGATTAAAATATGTAGTAGCCCGCACTTCGTTTTCTTAAATTATTTGGGATATAGATTGTTTGCCCTTTTAGTGTGTTTAGTAAGAAAATGGCTATTACGCAAAACAGGCAGTTCGACAGGCTGCCTGTTTTTTATTACTAACTAAATCAACTTAGCTCAAATTGCATTTTACTTAATTTGTAGTACAGTCCTTGGTCGTTTAAAATCAACTCTTGGTGTTTACCACTTTCTTGAACCACGCCGTCTTGCAGAACAATAATTTTATCTGCATTTTTTATGGTAGCCAAGCGATGTGCAATAACAACACTTGTTCTACCAACCATTAATTTATCTAGAGCTTCTTGCACAAGGTATTCACTTTCACTATCAAGACTGCTTGTAGCCTCATCGAGAATTAAAATACTTGGGTTTTTAAGCACGGCGCGTGCTATGGCAATGCGCTGACGTTGTCCGCCAGAAAGCTGTATCCCACGCTCCCCAACAAGTGTTTGAAATTTATCAGGAAAAGAAAAAACAAAATCGTACGCATTCGCCTTACGCGCAGCTTCTTCAATTTCAAGATCAGTCGCATTTGGACGGCCGTAAGCAATGTTATCACGAATGCTTCCTGCAAATAAAATGACATCCTGCGGCACCAAGGCAATCTGTTTTCTGAGTTCTGTAAGTGAAATAGATCTGTTATCAATTCCATCTATCAAAACTGAACCACTTGTTGGGTCATAAAATCTTAGAATGAGGGAAGCAATGGTACTCTTTCCAGAACCGCTTGAGCCCACCAACGCAACCGTTTGGCCTGCTTCCACTTTAAAATCAATATTCTTAAGGACATTAAAATCTGGTCGTGAAGGATAATTAAAAGAAATGTTTTTAAATTGAATTTCACCTTTGGTGTGTTTTTCTAAAATACTGTTGTCTTTAAGAAGATCGATACTTTCTATGTCGCCATCAATTAGCTCAAACACTCTGTCTGTGGCGCCTAATGCACGTTGAATAGATGCTATTTGTTCTGGTAAACCGCCAAGAGATCCCGCGACAAAAAGAGACAGCATCATAAAAGTTCCAAAGTCTTCTGCTGTTATACTTTTATCTACTTTTAAAGCAAAAAGCATTTGCCAAAGAATAAAAAAGATAGACCCAAAAACAAAAATCATTACAAAAGAAAAGAACAACCCTCTGAAAATGCCATATTTTATACCGAACTCACGAATTACCTCTGATATTTTATCGTATTTATTTATCTCGTATTTCTCGTTCGTAAATGTTTTTACATTCGTGATGCCTGTAAGCGCTTCGCCCACCACAACGTTTGATTCGGCGATTTTTTCCTGATATACTTTCGAGAATTTTCTAATTCTTCGCGAAAACATAATAGCAACAATAGTCAAAGGTGGTATAATAACTAAAAACCATTTTGTTATGGCCCATTCACTTGTAACAATTAATAAAATTAGGCCTCCCACACCAACAATGGTTTGTCTTATAAGTTCAGCAATGTTAACGGTAAAAGCATCGGAAATTACACTGATATCTGTTGCCATTCTACTACTTAGTTCCGCTACCTGGTTTTTTGAGAAAAAACTCATTGGCATTTGAATCAATTGTTTAAACGTGTCTTTACGAAGTGCTTTTAGAATGTTTTCTGTAACCTGGGCAAAAAGGTACACACGTCCGAAAGAAAAAGCTGCCTGAAGAACCAAAATAATGAGAAGTACGAGGCCAATTTTCATTAAATCGCCACTTATTTCTTCGGGTGAAAGGGTGTTTTCGGCTAAATAACCCAACATTTGACCTGATTTTAGAGGAAAAATAAGCCCAACGCCAGCACTTGCCGCAAGAAAAATCATTCCAAGGACAAACTTCCACTTTTGCTTGCCTAAATATGCGAAAAGGCGCATTGAGCGCTTTAAGTTGGCTACATTTAGCTTCGCTTTCGGTAATTCGTCGTTGGCGCTATTGGTTGGACCAGCGCCCCTTTTTTGCTCTTTTGCCATATAAAACCCCAAAATTACGTCATTAATAACTTATCTTGTCATTAAATTGTAATCGGAACATCAATAAATGCAGTAGTTTTTTCAAATAAAATTTGTCGGAACAAAAATTAGCTCTATATTTGCACTCCATTTTTAGGAATAAACAACATTTTAATAAAAATATATCATGAAAAGGACTTTCCAACCATCGCAACGCAAGAGAAAAAACAAACATGGATTTAAAGAGCGTATGGCAACTGCAAACGGACGTCGTGTATTAGCATCTCGTCGTGCAAAAGGTCGCGCAAAATTGACTGTTAGCAGCGAAAAAACTCATAAATAAGATTCTTTTATTTTAGAATTGAAGCCGTACGGAAATTCCGGGCGGCTTTTTTGCGTTTTAAAGTTTGGTATCGTTTTACCCCGAAACAACTTCTCTTAATACCTCAAGACTTTTTACTTCATTAAAGCCTGGCACATGTAATTTATAGTATGCCAACAAAATCTCCAGCAACGTTTGGCGTTGAACGTTAGTAATACCACTTTTTAAGCTGTTGATTTTTAAAAATTCAGAAAAAAGCAAAGAATCTTCTTTATTTAATCCAAGTGGCATAGTTAAACCCACCGAAGAAAAGCGTCCTTCACGGCAATCGAAATAGGGAGTATTAGACGTGAAATTATTTTGAGGTTCAAAGCCAAGATATCGGGTAAATTCACTTAAGAAATAAAGGTGAAGATTGATGCAGTTGTCTGTATCGTTTAAAAATTTAAGGCATGTTTCTATAAACTCATAAACGTGTGTGTTGGCACTCTGTTCTTTAAGCGTTTTGATAAGGATTTCGTTTAAGAACTGAGCAATACTGAGTTTGGCTATAGAGTTTGAAATTTGCGAGCTAACATAATAACAAGAGGCTTCGGTGAGTTGATGAATTTCTTTGTTTTCTTTTACAATTAATTCTACATCCATTAAACTTAATGGTAAAACGCTTGCAGGTTTAATTTTTGATTTGACACCATTGCTCACATGCGTGGAAACGGTAATCATTCCATGACCACGGGTATATAATTTTAAAATAAATTTTTTATCGCCATGCTTAATTGCCTGCAAAACGATTGCCTGATCGGAAACACGCATTAATTTACAACAAGAATTTTTGTGGAAGCTCGAAGTTCTCCTGTAGCGTTAGAAGCGTAAACGATATAGACTCCAGAAGTTGCTCTTGTGTTAGCAAAGGTTGTTATTGGCCACTCTATTTGCCCGCCGCTAGACTTAGCTTCCCACACCATATTCCCACTTTCATCTACAATTTTTACAATGGAGTCATCCACCAAACCTCTTATTAAAACCGTGCCCAGATAACCAGGTTTTACAGGGTTTGGATAAGCATAAACACCGCTCGAATAGTCCTCTTCACCCACCACAACAATTCCCCTAAATGATTGCAGGCCAGCTTCTGTTCCGAAAAAAACATCGCCTGTAGCATCGTTGTAATTTATGTCAATAATCGTATTGGAGTACAAGGGACTGTTTTCTTTCGTAAAGTGGTAAAGTTGCTTCAAACCATCTGGACTAAAACAATATACCCCGCCTGACTGGGTGCCGCACCATTTATTATTAGCTCCGTCGGCTTTAATTGCGGTTACAATTTCCTTGCCCAACAAAAGTTCAACATTTCCATCTTGAATAATTTTAATTGGTTGTGAATCAAAATTACCGCCATTAAAAATTGCTGTCGGGTTATAAAAAACACTAATTCCCTGGCTGGTGCCTATCCATATTTTACCGTCTAAATCTTCTGCTATTGAATAAATTGAGTTTGACTGCAAATTACCGTTGCCGATTGAATTACTGAGCCATTTATAATTTGAATTGAGGCGAGGGGGTTCAAAATTATTATGTTTATATACTGTTAATCCGCCGTCTCTTTCATGAAGAACCCAAACATAATTATTTCTGTCAGTAAAAGTTTTCCGGGCAAAACCGTGAGTCACGTCAAAAGTAAAACTTTGGTACCCTCCGTTTTTCTTAATTACATTTAAAAAGGCTTTTTGATCGCTACTGGCAAACCAAAGATTGCCTTGCTTATCCATACTTAATCCCGAGCATCTTGGCTCACCATTATAGGTGCTCATAGTAGGATTATTGGTAGGCGTATAGGCTGGTCTTACTGCCTTATTGTTTTTGAATTGCATTACACCATAATACCAGGAAGCTATCCACATTTTGCTTGTGTCTATTCTATCCCACAAAACCGAAGTGACATCTTGAATGATATTACCATCATCGTCTAAACATTTTAAATATGACCAATATCCTTCTCTAAGCGTATTTATACCTTCTCTTGAATAATTACCAGAACCGGTATTGTTAATCAATGATGGGGAAACAGCCACTTTACCCTTAAATATATCTATGTTTGAAATGATGCTTTTGTTCATGCCATTTCGGGTAACTCTTTTGTTTGGATCGTAATATTCGTAAAACTGATTTAATCCAAAGCGCGCATCGGCAATCCAATAAGACACTCTTTTTGAATGATCTAATCCAAAATAAGAATCTCTGTATGTGCCATAATCAAATACACCATCAAAATGAATAAGCTGTTGTACAAGTCTCATTGAATCTATATCCTTCACGATTAAACCAAGTGGATCGACCGTAGAAAAAAGATTTTTGTACACTGGGCCCATTTTTATTATGGTTTGGCCATTTGGCTCTAATTTAGTCCAGTTGTTGTTTGCAAAAACAAAAACGGAATCTTTTCCTTTAAAATCAACGTCTGCAGTACTTGGGCAATAGCACCCTACTATTTTACCTTGAACATTTTGCACCCCACAATAGATACCTTTTGGCAATCTCAGTGTGTCTAAAGTCCAATTAACATAATTATTTAATGCACTACTTCTATTTGCTCTATACATTCCAACGGGAGTAGCTGCAAAAATATATGTATCATTTAAGGCTATTTGTTGAATTTGCATATTCGTTGCATTTGGCCCAATAATATAGGTTTCTTTTGTTTCGAGTTTATCTGTGTCAAACACAATAATTCCAAAGCCACAGGCTAAATAAGCGTACTGCTTATCAAAGGTGACTTCATTTATGATTTTTTTTCCGTTTATTGATTTTAATTTGATGTCCGGGTAATTTATGATGTTTCCGTTGGCGTCAATTATGTCGATATTACTGTTATCATAAATAACTAAAACCTTGCTATTGTAGGTATTTGTGCGCAGTAAACGAATACCAATGTCACTGAGCCCGTTTATTTTGTTGAGCGGCTCGGTAACGAGTTCTTCTTCATTAAACTTTACCAGTCC
Source organism: Aurantibacillus circumpalustris (assembly GCF_029625215.1). Taxonomy (GTDB): domain Bacteria; phylum Bacteroidota; class Bacteroidia; order B-17B0; family Aurantibacillaceae; genus Aurantibacillus; species Aurantibacillus circumpalustris. Next base: position 1,066,357 of record NZ_CP121197.1, on the reverse strand, counting down.
ATAATAATTTGAAGCATAAACGGTAGAGCCGTTTTTGGTTACCGTATTACAAGAATTAATTCCTAAATTATCTTGCCAGGTTCGTGGCCCAACTTGCGAAAAAGCAGGGAAAAAAATTACACAAAAAAGAAAAAAGAGAGTCCTATACATATTTCAAAATCACAAGTTAGCTTATAACGCTAAAATTACAATAATATTATATTACGCGAGCAAATATGATGCTATATTTGCCTAAAATATGGCTCCGTAGTTCAATTGGATAGAATGACAGATTCCGGTTCTGTTGGTTGGGGGTTCGAATCCCTTCGGAGTCACAAATAAAACAAATGAACCGGCTTTCCTATTAAGCTGTTTTATTTTTGAAAAGGAACGCGTAATGTGGGCGTTTTTGGCAAGCTTTTAAGTAACAGGTAGTATTCTTGTCAGTGCTAGCACATTTTCTAAGAGAAATTTTTATACTTTTGATTCTATTTCTTCTTATTTTTTTATCGGTATAAAAAACACTTCCACTCTTCTGTTTTTTTCTCGCCCCTCATCTGTAAGGTTTGTTGACACAGGCATCTCATCGGCATAACCATTTGTTGTAATTTTATTTTTTAATTCGGGTAGTTTTGTTACGAAATAATTTCGAATTGCTTCAGCACGATCAACCGACAATTTTTGGTTTAATTTCTTATTCCCAGTACTATCGGTGTGGCCATTTATAACAAGGTTAAATAGTGGATTTGCTTTCAGTTCATTTATAATTTCGTCCAATTCTTTTTTTGCCGTTGTTTTAATTTTCGCTTCATTGGTATTAAATAAGTACAGAGAATTTAAGGATAATTGTTTTGCTGAACCAATTGCGGCAACCGCATCAATATCGGCACCCGGCCACATGTGATCACCTTTTTTGGAAGTTGTTCCTGCGTCTACCAGTTTCACGTAAGTAAAAATATCTCCAGGTTTTGTTGAATCGCCAATTTCAATTAAAGCGTTGCCGCCACTTATTTTCCCAACGTTAATCCAGGTTTTTCCATTCTTTGAAACATACAAAAACGTTTCTTCAACATATCTTCCCACTTCAAAAACATATAAATCTGGACCCTCAATATTTACTAAGGCATTGTCAGTAAAGGCCAAAATTAATTCACCCCCAGTTCCTAAAGACACAAAGCCACTTACTCTCATCTCGTTAAAGTCTGGCTTACCAATTCCATCATTAGGATTTCTGTTTTCAGGAATAGGAGCTGGAGTGCCTGTTTTATAACTCACCATTTTATCGGCAAATGAAATATCACCAAGTGGCAACTTTATTTTTCCGCCGTGTCCATTGCTGTATTCTTTTTCAGTGGTTTGCGCCGCGAAAGGTAAATGCCCAACTATAAAAATTAAAACAAAACAAAACGAGATTCTTTTCATAAATTCGAAGTATTATTTATAAAGATACTTTCTTTAATTGAATATCCTCGAGGCAGAGTCTAGAAGTATCCTGCCACTATTACACTAATTTTTACTAACAAAATTCATTCATGCTAATTCGCGTAATTCGTGGCCAAAAAAACTAGGCACCCCGAAGTAAAGCCGATATCGGCTTCGAGGAATTCTTTTTATTAAATCCCCCAAAAGACGTGATTTCTTGGTAAGAATTGCCGTGTAAGGCCTTTTAAGACTAATGATTGACATAAAACATGCTGTTATTTCAAATTCAATGCTATTTTTGCATCTCACAAATTAATTTATTCATGAAAAAAATAATAATTACCCTAATTGTACTTTTTACAATTAACAGTATTTCAGTAAAGGCCGATGAAGGTATGTGGCTTGTTCATTTAATTGGAGAGAAAACATACGCTGACATGACAAAAAGAGGTCTTAAATTAACCAAGGAACAATTGTATAGCATGAACTCTAATAGTTTAAAAGATGCTATTGTACTTTTTGGTGGCGGTTGCACTGCTGAAGTAGTGAGTAAAGAAGGGTTATTGTTTACAAATCACCACTGCGGTTATTCTAATATTGCAGCTTCGAGTACTGTTGATCACAACTATTTAAAAGATGGTTTTTGGGCTAAAAGTAAACAAGAAGAAATTGCTTGTCCTGGTTTAAGCGTGCAGTTTTTGGTTAAAATAGAAGATGTAACAGAGGCCGTGCTTACTAAAATAAAGGATGTTAAGCCAGAAGATATTACAACTCAACTAACAACAGTGCTTAACGAAATGTCAGGAAAAACCTCTGACGGAACCGGTTACGAAACACGTGTAAGCAGTTTTTTTAAAGGCAACCAGTTTTTGAAATTTACTTACCAACGTTATACCGATGTGCGTTTAGTTGGCGCACCACCTGAAAGCATTGGTAAATTTGGTGGAGACACAGATAATTGGGAGTGGCCTCGTCATACAGGTGATTTTTCCATTTTTAGAGTATACATGGCTGCAGATGGAAAACCGTCAGATTTTAAAGCTGAAAATGTACCTTATAAACCAAAACAATTTTTACAAGTATCTATTAAAGGTGTGAATGACGGTGACTATGCGATGATTTATGGTTACCCTGGCGGCACTAACCGTTACGAAACTTCTCATGGCGTTAAACTTAAAATCGACATTGAGAATCCAAACCTTGTGACGCTTCGTGATGCAAGACTTAAAGCCATGATGACTGAAATGGTAAAAGATCCTGCGGTTAAAATTCAATTAGCAAGCTCATATGCCGGCATTGCAAATTACTGGAAGTTTTTTGATGGAGAAACAAAGCAATTGATTAAACACAATGTTCTTGCACAAAAAGAAAAAGAAGAAAAACAGTTTGAAACCTGGGCAAAAGGAAAGTCTGAATACGATAATCTTTTCTCTGGAATTAAAGCTTCGTATGATAGCTGGAGACCCTATGCTAAAGGCCGCGTGTATTTAAACGAAGGAATCATGGGTTCTCCACTTTTAGCGGCTTCTTCCAGTCTAAAAGCACTCGATGACGCTTTATCTGCTAAGGAGATTAAGCCTGAAGCCGTAACTAAAGCAACTGCTGCGGTTAAAGCCAGTTTCGAACGCTTTAATAAAGATGAAAACACGGCTTCAGATAAAAGCATTCTTGCAACGGTGTTAAACATGTACTATCATGATGTAGATGCAAACCAACAACCAATAGAGTTTTATACTAAATTAAAAACAAGTTATGGTGATCTTGAAAAAGATGAAACCTATAAGAAATTTGCAAAAGATGTTTTTGAAAAAAGCATCTTGTTAAACGCTGCACGATTTACTGCTTTTGTTGAAAATCCTGATACAGCGATCTTACACAAAGATTTAGCTTATTCAACAGCTTTGGCTTTCATTAATAATTACAACAACAACTATTCTAAATTTTATAAAAATTTTATTTCTACGAATTATGCTTATGGAAATAAATACCTTAAAGGTGTTTTAGAAATGAAAAAAGGACAAGCTTTGTATCCAGACGCTAATCAAACCATGCGCGTGTCATTTGGAAACGTAAAATCCTATTCGCCAAGAGACGCGGTTAACTACAAAGAAATTTGCACACTCAGTGGTGTTATGGAAAAATATACGCCGGGAGATTACGAATTTGATGCGCCGGCGAAATTAATTGAATTAATTGCTGCCAAAGATTTTGGTCAATACGTCGACAAAAAAACAAATGACATTGTTGTAACATTTATTACCACCAACGACATTACAGGTGGTAATTCAGGATCTCCTGTTTTAAATGCAAAGGGCGAATTAATAGGCCTTGCTTTTGATGGAAATTACGAAGCCTTAAGCCATAAAATAGCTTTTGATGGTGAGCTAAACCGTACTATTTGTTTAGATGTTCGTTACTTGTTGTTTGTTGTAGATAAACTTGGTGGCGCTAAAAATATTGTGGATGAGTTAATTCTTGCAAAATAATTTTTAGTCTTTTACGATTTTATAAGCGGTTAAACTAATTTGGTTTAACCGCTTTTTTTATGATATGTTTTCATGGTGTAAAAAATAATCCTACTTTAGTAGTGTTCTTATATGTTTTGATTGGCCATTTAACTGCCAATATAGCTCATCACAGAAAAGATCCTCAAATGAAACTTGGGGAGTTTTGAATGCCACAAAACCCATGCGCCTTAATTTTCAAACAATGGCGAGAAATAAAAACTAGTTTAATTATTAATAAAACTCTTCTCATGATTATTGACGTTCACACTCATTTAAACAATTACCACGAAGGAATATTTGCCACTGTTGAAGAAAGCTTGGTTAAGCTTCAAGCGGCAATGGACGAGAATCAAATTGATTACTCGCTCATTCTAACGTCGTATGTTGTAAATGTGAATAGGCCAAGTGTTAAACAAGTGGTAGAGGCTGTACGTGGTAAAAAAAACATGGGAGTTGTTGCGGGGATTAGCTATAACAATTTCAAACTAAATGATTTAATTGAAATACACGAGTACCTAAAAGAAGGTTTGCTTAAGGGAATAAAATTATATCCAGGTTATGAACCTTTTTACCCTTATGACAAACGTTTAAAAATAATATACGATTTAGCGATTGAGTACGATGTGCCTGTTATGTTTCATTCAGGCGACACTTACACTCCAAAAGGAAAAGTTCGTTATTCTCATCCACTTCACTTAGATGATGTGGCCGTTGATTTCCCTGAAATGAAAATAGTCATTTGTCACGTTGGTAATCCATGGATTAAAGATTGTATGGAAGTTATTTATAAAAATAAAAATTGTTACGCGGATTTTTCAGGACTGGTATTAGGAGATTTTAGCGATCGTTTTGAAATCTACATGAAAAATCAATTGGAAGAAATGATACTGTATGCAGGTGAACCAAAATACTTATTATATGGAACAGATTGGCCAATTTCTAGCATGAAATCTTATCGCTCATTTATGAAACAACTTGATTTGCCAGAAGAAAAAAAGGAATTAATTCAATGGAAAAACGCTGCTAAACTCTTTAAAATAGATGTAAACAATATAAAGTAAAATGTAAACTTTACTTAATTTTTACTGCCCAACTAGTTTTTTTGCTTCGTTAAGATCTATACGTTCTCCGCCCTTAACTGCGATTACAAAACAATCTGTAAATCCCTTTTTACGCAGATCCGTTTGATGATCAAAGGCGTCTTTCACGTTCGAAAATTTGCCGGAGGTGTATTTCAAAGTTTTATTCACCTTATAAAAATCAGCGTCTGTAATTGCTGCAAACTTTTCCTGTTTAAGATTTAGTGCAATGTCGCTGGTTGCAAATTGCACTTTAAAAACAACTTCATTCTTGATTAAATCTTCCTTTTTCTTTAATTCGGCCAGTTTAAGTTCTTGCTCTTTTTTTAAAGTATTCGCAGTTTCTGATTTAGGTTGATCTGCTAATTTGGTTTCTTTTTTAAACTTGTCGGCGATAACTTTTGCTGAAACAACTGAGTCTTCTTTTTCTGAATTTTGTTCGTAGTCTGAAACCTCTTCACTTATTTGCTTAAGCGCAACAGATCCCTGTTCAACAGCTATCGGTTTTGGTTTTTTTTCAGTTTTCGGAACTTCCGGTTCTGTAGCTTTAGTATCTTCCGGTTCATCATTTGCTACCACATCCTCTTCATCATCATCTTCGTCTTCGGTTTTCTTTGAATTACTTTGTCCCTTCGCTTTAATGTTTTCATTTTCCAAAGGCGTTTGATTTTCAAACTCATCGTTATATTCTTTTTTATTCCCTTCAACCTCGTCCTTGTATTTTCTTATCCCTCTAAACATTGCTTTAGCGAGATATTCCTGTCCTTTATCACTTCCTAAAAAAGTTTCTTCTAAGGGATTTGTAAGATAACCCAATTCGGTTAAAATGCTTGGCATCGACGTTCTCCATAACACCCAAATACTCTGACGATGCACCCCTCTGTCGAGGCGTCCGGCTTTTCTTTGATACTCATCTTGCATTTTTAAAGCAAGGTTTGCACTTTGAATTACGTAAGCAGAAGTGTAATTGCTCATGATGATATAACTCTCTTCACTCTCAGGATCAAAGCCGCCATACTTTTTCTCGTAATCATCTTCATAAAAAATGGCAGAGTTTTCGCGCGTTGCTACTTTCATTTTTCCCTCTTCATTCTTTAATCCCATCACATACGTTTCTGTTCCATAAGGCCCGGGATTTGGTTTCTCAACAACTATCAATTTCCCCTTTTTATTTCTGTACGTTTTCGGACGCTTTCTTCCTGTTTTAGCATCCTTTACCATTACAGGCTTTCCGGCTGCATTACAATGAATGGAAATAAAAAGATCTGCTTTCGCTTTATTCGCTATTTGTGCACGATCTTCCAACTCAACGAATACATCGGTTGTGCGCGTGTAAACAACTTTAACATCCTTAAAATTTTCTTCTAAATATTTACCCAGTTTAAGCGCTACCGCTAAAGAAACCTCTTTTTCTTTGTGAGTAAATCCTAAACAACCAGGATCCTTACCACCGTGCCCTGCATCGATTACAATTATTTTTATAGAATTTACGCCGCTTCTCGAAATAAATTTGAATGCTAGTCCTGTAAATACAAGTGCTGTAAGTACAATAAAATATTGTAATTTTTTAACCATGAACTCTAATATAATTTTATGCAATACGTTAAAGTATTGTAGCTTTGTATGCCTTAGCGCGTTGAATAAAAGTATTTGATTCTGCTTGATAATCACCACACATAATAAAGTAGTTTTCTTCTTTATCTTGTTAATATCTTTGAGTATTAACGGGTTAAACGCTCAAGCGCTACCCAGCGATACGTTAAAAAAAGTTACAACAGATACTTTAGTTCGAAAAGAAGATACTTCAGAGAGTATTGATGAACCTATAAAATATTCCGCTGAGGATAGTATTGTGGCACTTCCGCAACAGGGTAAAGCTTTACTGTACGGCAAAGCCAGAGTTGATTATGGTGGAACAACAATTGAAGCGCAATTTATAGAAATTGATTATACCAAAAATCTTATTCTCGCATATGGTTCTAAAGACAGTACTGGAAAGCCATTCGGCAACCCTGTTTTTAAAGACAATGGTGAAACCATGGAAGCTGATAAGATCATGTATAATCTTAAAAGCAAAAAAGGTAAGATTTATAACGCGCTCACAAAACAAGGCGAGTTGCTTGTTATTGGAAGCGAAATAAAAAAAGATAGTCTTAACAACATTTATTTTAAAGACATGCGCTGTCTCCCTTGTCAGGAAGCCGATGCGCGCACGGCCTTTCGGGCAAAAAAAGCGAAAGCCATTCCAGATGATAAAATAGTAACCGGGCCCATGTTTCTCGAAATTGGCAACATTCCAACGCCTTTAGGTTTACCATTTGGTTATTTTCCAAATACAAAAAAACAAGCCAATGGAATTCTTTTACCAACCTTTGGTACCTCGCAAGACAGAGGTATAAACTTAAGAAATGGAGGTTACTACCTTGGCATAAATGATAAAACAGACATGATCATTAGAGGTGATATCTATGCGAACGGAACGTGGCTGTTAACCACCAACAATAATTATAACATCCGTTACAAATCTTCTGGTGCCGTAAATTTAAGTTACAGCAGTTTGCAAATTGGTGATAAAGATATCCCTAAAACTTACCGAAACGAAGTATCATACACCATTGGCTGGCTGCACACACAGGACAATAAGCGAAACCCTTCTATCAGATTTAGCGCCAATGTTAATTATAGGAAAAACCAAATTTACAACCGCTTTAATGCCATTAATACCGGACAATATGTTACCAATACCTATCAATCTAACATCAACTTTACCAAAACATTTAAACTTAGCTCACTCAGTATTAATGCCACCCATAGTCAGAATTCTCAAAGTCAATTGGTTGAAATTACATTTCCCAAATTAACTTTTAATGTAAATCGTTTTTATCCATTTAAGCGCGCCGGTGCTGTGAAACAAAGTGTTATTGATAAAATAGGTATTAGCTATTTATTGGAAACAGAGAACAGATTAAGTGGAAAAGACTCAACTATTTTTAAAGGATCCCCTTTGGATAGTATGCAATATGGATTGAGACATAGTCTACCCATCTCAACCAACTTTAATATTTTGAAATACATTACTGCTACTCCGGCTATCAATCTTAGTTCTGTTTTATACACTAAAAGCATCAGCAAAACATATACAACACAACCTGAATTACGGGATTTTACTGTGAAGACAGGTGGTGATATCGACACCGTGATAAAAAAATCAGTTCAGGTGCCTGTTATAAATACAAAAACCAATAAAGATTTAGTAGCTGCCTACGAAGCTAATTTTACAACTGCTTTTAATACAAAAGTTTATTTCGACTACTTATTTAAAAAGGGAAAATTAAAACAAGTAAGACACTTATTAATCCCAACGCTAACTTATGGTTACCGACCAGATTTTGGTGATCCAAAATATACCGTTTGGAAAAATGTTCAATACGATACTCTCGGAAATAAAACAAGTTACTCCATTTTCGAGAAAAGCTTATACGGTGGCCCTCGACGAGGAAAAGAAAGCTCCTTAACATTAAACCTGAACAACGTACTCGAAGCTAAGTTGAAACAAAAAACAGACACTGGTACTACTTTTAAAAAAGTTACTCTAATACAAGGCTTAGGAATTAATGGTTCATACAATTTTGCTGCAGATAGTTTCAAAATGAGCGTGGTTGGTGTGTCATTGCGAACGGTGCTATTTAAGTATTTTGATATCAATGTGCTTTCCAGTTTTGATCCTTACACGTATAACAAAATTTCTAAAACAAGAGTCAATCAATTTGTATCTAAAAACGATGGTCGTGTGGCTCGTTTTACTTCCGGAAGTTTAGTTGTAAGTACTTCCATTGGCAGCAATATGATTGAAGCAATAAAAAAAACAAGGCAACCAACCGATCAAACAAATGGTGTTGAAAGAGGCGCAAAAAACGATCTAAATAATCAGGAAACCATGCCTTGGAATTTAAGAATAGGTTATAATCTCAACCTCTCTAACCCTGACGATAGAAAAATAATAACCAGTCAACTACTTAATTTTTCTGGAGATTTAATGCCGACAAAATTTTGGAAAGTTGGAATTAGTAGTGGTTTTGATTTTAATACGCAAAAATTAAGTTATACCAAATTCGATATTTACCGTGACCTGAAATGTTGGGAAGCGCGTATAGAATGGATTCCGTTTGGGCCAAATAAAAGCTACAATCTTGTTTTGAATTTAAAAACTGCTATGTTAAGTGATTTCAAAATTCCGAAACGCAGTATTCCAAGATTTGATAATGATTTTTAAAATCCTATTAAGAATTTATTTCAGAATTTTTTCGATTAGTTTAGTCGTTGAATAGCCTTCCACCATAGGAATCGTAATTACCTCACCACCATTCGATTTCACAATATCGTAACCAACAATTTCTTCTGCTTTATAATCGTTTCCTTTTACTAAAATAGTTGGCTGTAAAAATTTAATCAATTCGTAAGGCGTTGCTTCATCAAAAAAAACAATCAGATCAATACACGCTAAACCTGCTAAAACTGCTGATCTTGTGTGTTCATCATTAATGGGGCGGTTTGGAGCTTTATTAAGTAGTTTTACCGACGCATCTGTATTTAAACCTAAAACCATAAAGTCACCAAGATCACGCGCCTGACATAAATAGTCGACATGACCAGGATGCAAAATATCAAAACAGCCGTTTGTAAAAACGATTTTTACTGAAGGTTTACGAAGAGCGTTCAGGCTTTTCAAAGCCTCTTCTTTACTTACAATTTTATTTTTAAGCTGTTGGTGAAACGGCATCCTTTTTTCGATTGTAAATTGGTAAAACAATTAAACTAATTATTCCAAGTACAACAATAAGAATAAACTGGCTGGTCCAAGATAACCAAGGAAGTGCAAAAGAGGACACTCTGTCAATGTTGTAAGTAACTAACAAAATGCCGCCGACAATTGCGGGGTAGGCTCCTAAGCCGCCTGGAGAAAAAATAACACCAAATGTTCCAAACAGTAAAAGTGTTAAGCACTCTTTGTGTCCTAAATGAGCGGTTCCTGGCAACGCGAAAAAACAAAAATAAAGAGCGTAAAAATAACAAGCCCAAATCATCAAACTTAAAATAACAAATTGTAATGGGTTTTTCATTTTTCTAACAGAGCCAATGCCTTCAACCATTCCTTTGATGATGCCACCTAATTTTCCTTTTAACAGCGCTGAGAATTTTTTTCGAATAAGAAAAATTCCAACAATAACGAAAAAAAACACCGCAGCCAAAACAATCAATTTTAAAGGGCTTTCACCAATTACAGAAAGTTTTTCCAGAACCTTATCAAAAATAAGTTTGTTTGCCAAGCCAATTAACTCGCCAAACTGTACGGCTAGAGTTAAAAGAAAAATCCCTAAAAATAAAATAAAATCTATAATCCTTTCAGTGATAACAGTTCCAAAACCAACCTCAAATGGCACTTTATCATATTTCGCTGCCAGTGTGCAACGAGACACTTCTCCCATACGCGGAATTCCATAATTCGCAAAATATCCAACGAGCACATGACACGTTGCGTTTAATAAATCGGTTTTATAACCCACTGGTTTTAATAAATAGTTCCATCGGTACGCTCTTAAGAAATGACTCAATAAAGCAATTAACATAGATACCCCAATCCAAAAATAATTTGCTGTTTGAAACGCTACAACTATTTCAACTTTTTGTTCAGGAGTGATACCAGTAAGAGAAAGCCAGATTAATAAAATACCTATTCCTAACAGTACAACAAATTGTATGACTGACTTGGTGTTTTTAATTGCCATGTTATTTTACTTTATTTTTTGCCGTATCTGGAAAAATAACCCAGGGAACAAAGGTTTTAGCCTTTTCAAAATCCATATTCGCGTAAGAAATAATAATTACAACGTCACCCAATTTCACCTTTAAAGCAGCAGGGCCATTTAAACAAATAACACCGCTTCCTCTTTCACCCTTTAAAACGTAAGTCACAAAGCGTTCCCCGTTGTTCTTGTTTAGAATGTGTACTTGCTCATTTTCTATTAAATTTGCGGCATCCATTAAATCTTCGTCAATAGTAACGCTGCCTATATAATCCAATTCTGCTTGTGTAACTGTTACACAATGCAACTTAGATTTCATAACCTGAATTTCCATAAGGGCACAAATTTAGGGTTTTTTATTAGTTTTAGACTAATATTAAACCCAACAAAATCAATAACTTTACACAATTTAACCTAGCTGAAACACGTTATTAACTCTCTGAAAAGAATAGCCTTAATACTTATTGCATTTTTAAATTCCATTCTTGCATTTGCTCAAGAAAGCGACGGCTACGGTGTAAATTTGAGGAATTACTATAGCCGAAAACTCAACTTCGGTTTTACAATTGCTGGTAATCAAACTGATTTTAGAATTAATCCTGTGCCTAACTCAATGTTTCCCGATACTGTTATTGGTGAATCACGTTTCAGAATGAAAACAGTTTATTCTAAACCTTCTGTTGGCTTTGCAATTGGTCTTGTAGCGGACGCAAGACTTTTTGAATATGTACGCTTAAGGCTTACTCCAAATATTAGTTTTGGAACGCGTAAAGTTGAATACACGCTTGCCACAAGTGATCGCGACAGCCTTAAGATCTTCGAAAAAACAGTTGAATCTGTTTTCTTAATATTTCCTCTTGAATTAAAAATACAATCTAAACGACAAAGTAATTTTTCTGCTTATGTCATTGGAGGCGGTGGCTATATTTTAGATCTTTCTGCACGTAAAAAAGCCGGAAGCGGCTCTGCAGGAGGCTCTAATCAATTAGACGACGCTGTGAAAGTACTGCGCGACGATTTCTTTTACAGTGCCGGTGCTGGAACTGATTTTTATTTGCAATACTTTAAACTTGGCTTTGAACTCAAACTCCTGATCGGCACAAAAAATCTTCTTAAAAAAGAAAACAGTGTGTTCACAAACAGCATCGATAAAATGCGCTCACGCATGGTAGTATTTAGTATTACTTTTGAAGGATAAGTCTATATCCTCATCTCAAAATTGTTTTTACTGCCAAACATTTGTATGTGTTCATAGAATTAATGTAATTTGTACTCGTAATGAAGAATAAAAATCTTCCATCCTATGCAAACAAAAATACAACTACAGGTTAGTCCGCAAACCGCTTTGAGTGAAGCTCTTCTTAAAGAAGAAATCAAACAACAACTTTCTCTCGAAGAAAATAACACCCTCCATCTTAAAATTTTGAAACGTAGCATTGACGCACGCGGACGAAAAATAAGAATTAATCTCACCGTTCTTGCTTCGGTTGATGAAGAAATTCTTTCAGAAAAAATACAATTAAATTATCCCGATGTTTCTTCCTCCCAAAAAACATGTCATATCATTGGTGCGGGTCCAGCTGGACTTTTCGCGGCTTTACGGTGTATTGTATTAGGAATAAAACCAATAATTATTGAAAGAGGAAAAGATGTAAAAGCACGCAGGCGTGATCTCGCAGCAATAAATAAAGAACAAATTGTAAATCCTGAAAGCAATTATTGTTTTGGCGAAGGCGGTGCCGGAACATACAGCGACGGTAAGCTTTACACGCGATCAAACAAACGTGGTGATATTGATAAAATACTCAAGACCTTTGTTTTTCATGGCGCAAGCGAAGAAATTTTAATTGACGCCCATCCTCATATTGGTACCAATAAATTACCGCAGCTCATACAATTTATGCGTGAAACAATTCTTCGTTCTGGGGGTGAAGTACTATTCAATAGCAAACTTGTAGATTTCAAAACCAACGACGAAAAAATTACTTCCATTCAAATTAAGAACGAATCAGTTGAACAAGATCTTATTGTTCAAAATGTCATTTTAGCTACAGGTCACTCCGCTCGTGACATATACGAACTTCTGAACGACAAAAAACTTCATCTAGAAGCTAAACCTTTTGCCTTAGGTGTTCGCGTTGAGCATCCACAATCTTTAGTTGATAGTATACAATATCATTGCGGCAGTATGCAAGAGGTTATTGAAAAACGTCACTTTTTACCAGCTGCAAGTTATAGTTTGGTACAACAAATAAAAGGCTATGGGGTGTATTCTTTTTGTATGTGCCCAGGTGGAATCATTGCTCCCTGTGCGACAAGCCAGGAGGAAGTTGTTACGAATGGTTGGAGTCCGAGTAAAAGAAATAACCCTTACGCCAATAGTGGTATTGTTGTTGGACTCGATCTAAAAGATTTTAACATCTACAAACAACACGGTGCTTTAGCAGGTTTAGAATTACAAAAACAATTTGAACACTCGGCTTGGCAACTAGGAGGGAAAACACAAACTGCACCAGCACAACGATTGCAGGACTTCACAAATGGAAGAATAAGTTCTTCTTTGCCCGATTGCAGTTACCAACCTGGTTTAAAAAGTGTGGAGATGCAGCAAGTATTAGGTAAGTTAGTCGGTCCAACTCTTAAGGAAGGGTTTAAAGCCTTTGGTGGAAAGATGCGTGGCTACTTGACGAATGAAGCCCTTATTGTAGGTGTGGAATCAAGGACTTCAACGCCAGTTAGAATTCCCCGAGATAAAGATTTGCTAAGTCATCCACAATTAAAAAATTTGTTTCCTTGTGGCGAAGGCGCGGGTTATGCCGGAGGGATTGTAAGTGCTGCAATGGATGGAGAACGCTGCGCAGATAAATTAAATTATTAAAAAGATTACATTTGTTATTTTAAATTATGTCACGCATTTTAACCGGTATTCAAAGTACAAACATTCCTCATCTGGGAAACATTCTCGGCGCCATTGTACCCGCCATAGAATTAAGTAAAAAAGCAGAAAACAATAGTTTGTTTTTTATTGCAGATCTTCACACGCTCACCAGCAAAAAAGATCCAGAATTTATTAAGAGCAGTACACGAGCTGTTGCGGCAACTTGGTTAGCGTTTGGATTAGATCCACATAGAACCATCTTCTACCGACAAAGTAGAGTGCCGCAAGTTACTGAGTTAACCTGGTATTTAAATTGTTTTACACCCTTTCCAATGTTGGCCAATGCGCATTCATTTAAAGATAAAAGTGAGCGTTTAAGTGATGTGAATGCCGGTTTATTTACCTACCCAGTTTTAATGGCTGCCGATATTTTATTATACGATGCACAATTTGTTCCGGTTGGAAAAGATCAATTGCAACACCTTGAAATAGCCGCCGACATTGCCAACTCCTTCAACCATAAAATTGGAAAAGAAGTTTTAGTTGTTCCTGAAGCGCTTACCGATTCTAAGGTGATGATTGTTCCTGGAATTGATGGACAAAAAATGAGTAAGTCGTATAACAACTTCATCAATATTTTTCTTCCTGAAAAAGAATTGAAAAAAGTAGTAATGAGTATTGTAAGTGATAGTAAAAGTTTGGAAGATCCTAAAGATCCTGAAACCGATAATACTTTTAAACTCTACGCACTTCTTGGAAATACTGAACAAATAGAAAGCATGCGACAAAATTATTTAAAAGGCGGCTTTGGTTATGGTCATGCCAAAACAGCTTTGCTCGAATTAATTTTAGATAAATTTAAAGAGCAGCGGAAAACATACGATCACTTGATGTCAAATCCCGGTCTACTTGAAAAAGAGTTAGCAATCGGTGAAGCTAAAGCGAATAAACTGGCGAACGAAAAATTGAAACAAATAAGAGATGTTTTGGGGTATTAATTACTCCACCCAACTTTTATAATACTTCCCATCATCAATACCCATGGCCTCTTCGGTAACCATGAGTGGTCTAAAAGTGTCGATCATCACTGCCAGCTCTTGTGTATCTTTCTGACCTATACTGCGCTCCATCGCTCCCGGAGCAGGTCCGTGAGGAATGCCTTTTGGGTGTAATGTAATATGCCCTTGTTCAATATTATTGCGGCTCATAAAATCACCATCAACATAATACAGCACTTCATCACTATCTATATTACTATGGTTGTATGGCGCTGGAATAGCTAGAGGATGGTAGTCGTAAATGCGCGGACAAAAACTGCAAACTACAAATGTTGAGGTTTCGAATGTTTGATGCACTGGAGGTGGTTGATGCACACGCCCTGTAAGTGGTTCGAAATTATGGATAGACATTCCCCAAGGAAAATTATAACCGTCCCAACCCACTACATCAAAAGGATGCGTTGCATAAACCATTTCATGCATCATGCCTTCCTTTTTTATTTTTATGATAAAATCTCCCTTTTTATCGTTCGTTTCAAGAACTGTTGGCAACTTATAATCCCTTTCACAAAACGGCGAATGTTCTAACAATTGTCCTTGTGAGTTTTTGTATCTCTTCGGTGTATAGTATGGAGAATGGCTTTCACAAAACAACAAACGGTTATCCGATGTTTCAAAATGCATTTGATAAATCATGCCGCGTGGAATAATCAAGTAATCACCGTATTCAAAATCGATGTTACCCATCATTGTTTTCAGCGTGCCTTTTCCTTTATGAATAAAAAGCATTTCATCCGCATCTGCATTTTTGTAAAAATACTCCGTCTGACTTTTTGTTGGGGCTGCCAAACCAATCGCACAATCAGAATTTACTAAAAGTGTTTTTCTACTTTCTAAAAAATCTGCTGCAGGCTTTATTTCAAAGCCTTTAAGTAGAAGAGCTTTTATGTTTTTACCAATCGCAATTTTAGGTTCAACCGAATAACTTTTAAGAATTTCTTTTACCTGAGTTGGACGGTGAACATGGTATAATAATGAATCCATACCGCTAAACCCTTCGGTGCCAAAAAGTTGTTCGTAATAATAATTACCTTTTTTGCTTTTAAAAACTGTATGTCTCTTTTGCGGGATTTCCCCTAGTTTATGATAGATCGGCATTTTACTCGTTGATTAAAGTAGTTTTCCTTTTACGTGCAATATTTCTTCCAATTTAAGTTTTTGATCACCTGCTGAGACTCCTCCTGAAGTAACTCTGGCGACAACTTTAAATTGAATTTTTTCTTTAAAAAGATACTCCTTAACATTTAAATCTGTTAAGTCGCACTCGAAAGAGGAAACGCTTTTTGGAACAATTAATTTAGATGCTACTAATTCTCCAGGCTGCCCCGGGCTTTGAATATAAATAGACAATGAATCTAAAAAATCCAAATTACCATTGGAATTGGAGATTGTCAATTTTTTAAATTTTATTTCGCTGATCAAACTTGAGCTTGTTCCCTCAGAACCGAAACGAGAAGAGGATTCGGTTGCAATTTCGGGAGTGTTAATTTCGAGCACCTGTGAAGCAGCAATACTTGAAGATGGCACGGTCGTTTCACTTGCGTAATTCATGTCAAACTCAACTGCCTTGTTGACCTCTTCTTTTAATTTTTCACAAGAACTAAATCCAACAAATATTAAGATTCCTAATAAAACTGTAATTATTTTTTTCATGCGCGGGGGGTTTAATTTATTTTAAAGATAAGTTATTTTTTAATATTTCCTTTAAATTCGGGCGTAAACGGCTTTTATAAACCGACAAACACTCAGGTCCATTTTTAACGCGTCCTTTTCTTAATTCACGTTGTTCTTCTATTGGAAGTGCTGCAATGCGCACACACTCTGGCGTGCAACAGCCATTCATTTTATCAGAGCATTCCTCACACTGTATAAAAAGTAAATGACAGTCGTCGTTCTTACAATTTACATGTGTGTCGCATGGCTTGCCGCATTGATGGCATTCAGATAAAATATCTTCTGTAATTCTTTCTCCTATTCGTTCATCAAAAACAAAATTTACACCTTTAAATTTACTCTCTAAATTTTGTTCCTTTATTTCTTGCGCGTATTGAATAATGCCACCTTTTAAGTGATTTACATCTTTAAATCCTTTATGTTTAAAATAAGCACTTGCCTTTTCGCAGCGTATACCACCAGTACAATACATCACTACCTTTTTATCTTCTTGTCCTTTTAAATAATCAATTACCAAGGGTAACTCTTCTCTAAAAGTATCGGCATCCGGACAAAAAGCTCGCTCAAACCTTCCCACTTCACTTTCATAATGATTGCGCATATCAATCACAATCGTGTTTTCATCTTCAATGGCTTTATTAAATCCTTTGGCATCCAGATAAGAACCTGTGTTGGCTGGATCAAAATTTTCTTCATGAATACCATCAGCAACAATCTTATCACGCACCTTAACAATGAGTTTATAAAAAGATTTACCGTTTCCGTCTACTGCGTGTTTAAAAAGCATATCCTTAAAGTAAGGCAACGAATTTACTTGATTCCAGAAGGCTTCCCAGTTATCTTCGGGTACACTCATTTGTGCATTAATACCTTCTTTGGCCAGATAAATGCGGCCAAAACAATTCCATTCGCTCCAGGCTTTGTAGAGTTCGTTTCTAAGCTCGTTTGGTTCGGGAATGTTTACATAACGGTAAAACGAAATGGTTTTACGTTTAATGTTTTCTTCTTTTAAACGTTGTTTTAAAACGTTTTTGTCGGTTCGGTTTACTAAAATTGACATAAGTGATAAAAATAATTGCAGGTTATATTATCTGTAATGGAACTTTTAAAGGTAAATCTTGGAATTAAGCAATAAATCTAAAACTCAAAAACTCTTTAAATCAAAAATTCTTTTTACGTTTGTAAAGATACAAAATTGTTCCAAACCATTAGGTGATAAAAGTCATGTCAAACACGCAAGAAAAGGTATTAATCATAGGAGCCGGAGGGCAAATTGGAGTTGAATTAACCGAAAATTTATCAAAGATTTACGGCGAAAATAATGTGGTTGCCTCCGACCTTAGAAAGTCAGATGTTTTTAAAGTGAACCCTTTTGAAGTATTGGACGCTCTAAACAAAGACGCTTTATTTAGCATTGTTAAAAAACATAATATTACTCAGATTTATCATTTAGCTGCCATGTTATCTGCAACAGGTGAACAAAACCCAATGTTTGCGTGGAAATTAAATATGGAAAGTTTATTTCATGTTTTAGATCTTGCCAAAGAAAAACACATCAAACAAATTTATTGGCCAAGTTCGATCGCGGTTTTTGGCCCAACTACCCCGCAAGAAAACACACCACAATTTACTGTGATGGAGCCTTCTACCATTTATGGGATAAGTAAACAAGCAGGTGAAAGGTGGTGCGAATGGTATTTTAAAAAACATGGCGTTGACGTTAGAAGTTTACGTTACCCCGGCTTAATAGGATGGAAAAGCGCTCCGGGTGGCGGAACCACAGATTATGCCGTTCATATTTTTCACGAAGCCTTAAAAAACAGCAAGTACGAATCTTTCTTAAGTGAAAACACTGCTTTGCCCATGATGCACATGGAAGACGCTATTCGCGCCACAATTGAAATTATGCATGCGCCATCTGAAAATATAAAACTTCGTGGCAGTTATAATTTATCTGGCATTAGTTTTAGTCCTAAAGACATTGCTACAGAAATAAAAAAACACATTCCTAATTTTAGTATTAGCTATAAACCAGATTTTAGACAAGCCATTGCAGATAGCTGGCCAAAAAGCATTGATGATTCTTTCGCACAGAAAGACTGGGGCTGGAAGGTGAAATATGATTTACCAAAATTAGTCGAGAACATGTTGGTGAATTTGAAAGAACATAATCTAGTAAAGTAGGTCTGTTTTCGAATTTATTTTCTGTCAACTAGTGTTTAAAAAGATTATTTTTGTGCATTCTTTACCCAAATTTAAACCATGAAATTAAACCGCATTTATTTTATAACGCTTGCTGCGATCGCCATTTGTTGCTTGTCAAGCTGCCTTAAAAAAGGCGAAAATGACCCAGATATTTCATTTGTATCAAGAAAAGCAAGGGTTGTGGGAAAATGGAAAATACAAAGTGGCACAGATGTGGTTTCGGGTAATAATGTTTTTGATAGTCAAGGCGGGCGTTTTGATAAAAGAATTACAACATATTCTAATAACTCTTATGAGCAAAGGACTGAAATGCCTAACAACACTCGCGTTGAGACAGGAAGCCTTTCATACGAAATGGAATTCAAAGATGATGGCAGCTATACTTCCACGAGTATTTATGACAACGTCAACACAAACATTCTAAAAAGAACGTGGAACTTTACAAGCAATGTTGCAAACATAATAACAAAGAACAACTAGTTATTAATCTTACCTCGCAGTCTTTTAATTCAACAGGAGCAAACTCAATTAATAATAATGACGGGGTCCTTGACGGCAACAAAACTGATATTACTTACAACCTAAAAGAACTGAGAGATAAAAAAATTGTTTTAGTCTCTGAATACAGTTCCACAAGCAATAGTGGAGGCACGTATAAACACAATTCGGAACTCATATTTATACAATAATAGTTTAGTTTTTAAAACCCATGAAATTAAAAACCATCTTCATTAATATAATTTTAGTTTTTATACTTTGTTGCTTATCAGGATGCCTTAAAAAAGGAGAGAATGATCCTTCTATTTCGTTGAAAACAAGAACAGCAAGACTTTCCAGGCAATGGCACTTAACAACTGGTACAGAGGAATATACTTCCACCAACACCGACTCTCTTGGAATCCATACAAGTATAACCACTTCGATTTACACTCAAAAAACTTTCGAAACAGTTACAGATGGTGGCAGCTATCAAAACTCACATAGCGGCTCATTTTCTTATATAATGGTGTTTAAAAACGATGGTGGATTTAATTCAATAAAAGTGAATGATAATACTTCTAATACTTTGGAAGGAACCTGAAATTTTACGAAAGGAATTGGTAACCATTCAGATAAAGAACAAATTGTGATTAATCTTAGTTCAAATGTGACTATATTTAATGACCCAAATGGCTCTTCAACTTTTGGAAACACGTATACCGGAAATCAATCTGATATTACTTATACATTAAAAGAACTAAGAAGTGATAAGTTTGTACTTGTTTCTCAATATAGTATTAATTATAGCAAAGGTTACGGATATTCTTACAAATCCGAGCTTACATTTGAGGAATAATTCTGTTCTTATAACTTTACTAAGTCATGTTATATAAAGTTCTTTTTTTAAACAGCCCTTAGAAATTGCTTTTTACTTAATTACAACAAGCTTTCCTGAATAGTGGAAGTCTCCATTCTTAGATTTCGTTTTTAAAAGATAAACGCCTTTACCGATTTCAGAAATGTCTATTTCTGATTCAAGTTTTTTCTCTGAAACCAGTTTGCCATCAAGGCTATAAAAATAAATTTCAACTTCTTTCATTAAATCAGCTGGGGTGTTACAATAAAGTTTTGTTGAAGCTGGATTAGGAAAGAAACTCATTTGTTCTGAAAAATTGACATTGCTTATTCCAACCAAATTCGGATTAACTCGTGAAAATTTATAAACTCTGCCACTTTGAACTGTTCCAGTAACCACTTCTGCGAGCGTAGTGCCCAAACCAACCATGGCTGGATTTGAAGCAGGTCCATTCAAAACATTGGCACTAACGTTAACAGCTGTATTCAAATCTACCTGTTCTGCGAGTCCACAATGAAAGCCTGCTGGATTAAGCAGGTTGTCTTGGGGGTTTTGAATGTTTACATCTCCAAAGCGTATTTCAATATCATTTGTTCCTTCATATAACCATAATTGAAAATTAACATAACTCTCAGAAGTATCATACGCTGCAATTTCTTCATAAAATCCTGCATCTTTTACCTGAATCATACATATTTTATTTCCTACTGTTCCGGTTACTGAATACGAAATATCAGAGATGCCGCCTGAATCTCCTTCATTAGAAGTGGCAGGAAGGAATGCTCTATCACACAGGTCTTCAAACATCGGAGTGGCAAGGGTTAACACGGATAGTGTAGGGTTATCAAACGTAGCAAACGAGCCTTCAGCAAAATTAATGATATTACCTGAAGCGCCGTAAAGTTTAAAATTAAATCCCATCGTAATTGGAAAGTTACTATCATCCCACATTAAACCATTGCTCACAGATACACCAGTAAACTCCTGATAAGGCACTGTATATGTTGAAAAGGTGTACAATGGATTTGCCGGCGATGTCGTTGTTTCTATTTTTACAACATCAGCTGAATGCACGCCATTAGAAAGTTTTAATTTCTTTTGCGCCTTAAGTGTTAAAGAAAATATTAGCAAGGAAATAAAAAATAGCTTTTTCATATTGGAGTTTTTATAATAATTGAGAGTTTATAACAAACGAATAGTTGTACCCACTTTATTAATAAAACACGAACAGGTAACAGATAGGAAAAACTACTTCAATAATAACTTAAAGAACGGGTTCAAGCCTCCACAAGATCTGCGTTTCTGATAGCAACCTGCTGCGCAACATTTTGCGCCATCTCCATAAATGCAAGTGCTTGAACTGTGTTTTCTTGCATAACTGCCGGACGGCCAGCATCCGAAGCTTCGCGCACGCTTTGTACTAAAGGTAATTGACAAATTAAGGGCACGTTTAATTCTTCAGCTAAATGTTTCACACCATCTTTTCCAAAAATATAATATTTATTTTCTGGTAATTCTTCGGGTGTAAACCAGGCCATGTTTTCTACTAAACCAAGAATTGGAACATTTACCTGCTCTAATTGAAATAAGGCAATTCCTTTTCTAGCGTCAGAAATAGCAACATCTTGCGGAGTACAAACCACAACCGCACCAGTTACCGGCACCTGGCTACATAAACTAATTTGAATATCTCCAGTACCTGGAGGAAGATCTACAATTAAATAATCTAATTCACCCCATACGGTTTCGTAAAACAATTGAGATAAAGCCTTAGTCGCCATTGGTCCACGTAATGCAATGGGTTGATTTGGTCCCGCTAAAAAACCAATTGAATTTAATTTCACACCATGACTGACAACAGGTGCCATTTTTTTCTGCCCGTTAAATTCGGCAGAACCCGGACCTTCATTCTGCATACCAAACATAATGTGTTGAGAGGGGCCATAAATATCAGCATCTACTAAACCCACTTTCGCGCCTTGTCGCGCCAAGCCAACTGCAAGATTAGCGGCAATCGTACTTTTTCCAACACCTCCTTTGCCACTCGCTACCGCAATAATGTTTTTAACATCACGCAAAGTAGTTTCATCTTTTCCTTTTTTAGTAGTAACGGTTGCCGTCATGTTGATTTTCACTTTCGCCTCCTTATCAACATAATGCAAAATTGCATTCATACAGGCATTATGAATCATGTCCTTCATAGGGCAAGCAGGAGTTGTAAGAACAACAGTGAAAGAAATGTTCTTCCCATCTACAGCAACATCTTTAATCATGTTGAGGGTTACCAAATCTTTTTTAAGATCCGGATCATCAACATATTTTAAAGCATCAAGTACTTTTTGAATTGTAATTTCCATAATTAAAGAGCAAAGTAAAAGGTGTTATTTTTGAGGTGCCGCTTGCGCTGCATTAGTTGGTGTAGGCATAACAACAACATTTGAAGGAGCTTCAGCTTCAGCCATTGTTGTTCTAATAACATTAGCAATGGAGTCCTGAAAAATTTTAGCACGCTCATGCATCACCTGTCTGTTTTCTGCAGCAGGGCCGCACGATGTTAAAATCAAAATAAAAGTAAGGGCGGAAAATAAACCTGTTTTTTTCATATGTAAGTAAAGTGATTAATGGATAGCAAAGCTAATCAAAAAACAGAAAAGCCCCAAAGCAATGCTTTGGGGCTAATCATCTAACTAACTAAACACAAATTCTTAGTGTCCGTGCGCATCGTGAGCTTCAGCAGCAGGAGCAGGAGCAGCAGCTTCAACAGCAGGAGCAGTTGTATCTGCAGTTGCTTCAGGAGCTTGCATAGACTCGCTGATTGAAGCAGCAATTGAATCTTGAATAAATTTTGCTCTTTCTTCCATTTTAGCTTTTTCTTCAGCAGAAGGACCACAAGCTACGAAAGTAGCTACTACAGCTACAGCGATAATTGATAATACTTTTTTCATTTCAGTTTTAATTTTTTAATTAGTGATTGATTTTACATTGATACCGAAAACAGAAAATGGTAACCCAAAAAAATCAAAAAAAGAATACTGTTTTTTGTAACTATTTGACTATCACAGTAATAAATTCTATTAAGTTAATGTCAATTTGCTCTTAATTGTGTCTTCATGACTTAAAACATATAATATTATGAATGAATAAACCTTTTAATTAGCGTCTTAAAATAGTGAAGAATAAAAATTTTAATCAAAAACAGGTTACCTTTATAAAAATAGAGTATTAATTTAAACAGCGTGTCTATGTCTGCTACCAAACTGCAATTTTCCGACGATCAATTTATTGATGGGTTACGCAGCGGTAATAGTGAAGTACTTAGCGCCTTATACAAAAAGTATTACAACGTCGTTCTTAAATTTATTGTAAACAATAGTGGTACAGAAGAAGCTGCTCAGGATATATATCAGGAAACTGTCATTGCGTTGTATGAAAATGCACAAAAACCTGAATTTTCTTTGAATTGTCAATTACAAACCTATATTTATTCCATTTCGAAACGATTGTGGCTTAAACACTTGAAAAAAAGTGGTAAAACATTTTTATTTAAAGAAGATGCAGAAAATGAGGTTGTTGATGTAGCAAGTGATTTAGACGAGCATCAAGAGAAAGAGAAAGAAATTGAAAAAATGAACAGAAGTCTACTCGAACTTGGCGAACCTTGTGCCACGCTAATTAAAGACTTTTATGTGCACAAATTAAATATGGATGAGATAGCTGATAAGTTTGGCTATACAAATGCAGACAATGCTAAGAACCAAAAGTATAAATGTTTACAACGATTAAAGAAATACTTTTTTGATAAAAAAACTATTGAACAAGAATCATAAGGAGAAAGAAAAATGAGAGTTACTGATTTATTTGATAATTACCTGAATAAGACCTTAAGTGAAGAGGAAAGAACTAATTTTGAAAAATTATTACACACCGATGTGATAATGGCCAGTGCATTTAATGAACACAAAGCGATCATTGATGCCTTAAAATTAAATTCCGATAGAATTAGTTTAAAGAAAAAACTAAAATCGATTCACCAGGAAGAATTCGGGAATTCTAAAGTTATTTCTATTCACCGCGAAGAAAATTTTGCAAGGCGACATGGCAGAACAATAGCAGTAGCAGCAAGTACAACTCTTATAGCCGTATTAAGCACGGTAGCTGTTTTAAGTACTGGAGGATACCTTCTTAAGCAACAAAGCAATCAAATTACCGATCTTAACCGTGTGGTGATGGAATTAAAAGCGTCAAGTGATGGTGTTGTTGAAGGTATTACTAAAAGTGGGAAAAAAATAAATTATGCCCCTGCAAATCTAGAGGGAAGTGCTTTCGCTCTTAACGATAAAGGATATATCCTAACCAGTTATCACATGGTAAAAGGTGCTGATAGTATTTTTGTTAGAAACGGCGTTATTGACAGAGCTCTCACAAAATTAGTTTTGTTCGATCCTAAATTAGATTTAGCTGTTTTAAAACTTGAGAATAAAGACTTTTATAAAAACTGGCAAGTGCCCTTTTCATTAAACGAAAAATCAACCGATGTAGGTGACAAAGTGTTTACCTTAGGTTACCCTCGTAAGGATATGGTATATGGCGAAGGTTCACTAAGCTCTTTAAGTGGTTACTCAAACGATACCAATATGTACCAAATCTCAATTCCGGTTAATCCAGGAAATAGCGGCGGACCCCTTTTAGATGAAAATGGTAATGTAATTGGCGTCATTAAGGGTAAATTGGCAGGTGAAGAAGCTACCGGATTTGCAATAAAGGCCAATAATATTCTAAATTCGATTAAATCTTGCGAAATTGACAGCACAAAACAAGATTTATTGACCCAAAATTCTAAAAAAACCAGTCTAAAGAAACTCAAACGTTCTGAACAAATTAAACGCATTAATCCTTATGTGTTTAATGTGCTAGTTTACAAGAGGGATTAAAAATGTTTCGCTTAATGAGCTGATTTAAATAAGTTTTGAACTTTTTTAAATGGTTAAATATCAAACATTTAACTTACTATCAACCGCTTCTTAACCGCTTCCTAACATGTCGTAAACAGTCTTTGAAAATATTAACTTTCGTATTAATGTTAAAACGAAGTTATTAACAATTTTATAGTTAACTTAGTACCCTAATTAGACAAACATGTTCGAAATCCTTAAACACTTTGAATCAAAATACGGACTCCTAAAGAAAAAAGGATTACGCATTGAAGGTCTATCTATGATAGACCCGAAACGCAAGAAACATGTTATTATGGTGAGTAAACCCTTCTTATTTGACAACCGACAATTACCAAAAACGTATGAAGGTTTGGATATAAAGTCTAAAATTGAAGGTGTTTTGCCAAAAGAGTTTGCTTTTAAGAAAGATGCTGTAAAAAAAGAATACGTGTGGGCACCAATGAAATTTGAAAAATACGTTGACCGTTGCTCAGAAGAAATTCGTAAAAATTTTAATAATCCTGATATGAGTCGCCAAGAAATGCTTGACGCTTTAGCTTTTGGAAATTTCGAAGAACATAAAAAGAAAAGCTTGCAATTAATGAAAGATGGTAAAATCCCACCATTCAAAATGAATTAGTGCTGTTTCTTGTTAAGAGAGTAAGTAACAATTGTCATAATTAAGGGTTAAACAATTAGTTGCTTTGGTTGAAAAAGTCGGTTGGTTACCGACTTTTTTCTTTTTGGTCCCCTCGTTCAATAACTGTAACTCGTCGATAAATAACTGACATTTGTCGAAATTGGTTATATTTGGGCCAAATGAAACAAGCCCTTCACTTTAAAGAATTCGGTCAACTCGAATACGAAAACAGAATTCTGACCGTAAGAATTACCGAAGGCACAGAAATCACCGAAAAGACACTTGAATTAATCTTTAGTGAGGCCTCCAAATTGGCCGGAAACTTAACTTTTTGTATTCTGGCTGATGTCAGAAATCTTGCAACCGCCGGTTCAGCCGCAAGAAAGTACAGTGCAAACAACTCCTACTCAAAACAACATCTTGCTTATGCAACTCTTACCGATAAAATATCTGTTATTTTGCTTGCAAACTTTTTTATAAAAGTAAATCGCCCTTCTGTTCCTTCCAAACTGTTTAAAGAAGAAAAGGGCGCGATGCATTGGTTGCAAGGTTTTTTATAATCATTACAGAATTTCTAGTACTGTTCTAAATGCAGTATACTTTTCGCCAAACATTTCTTTGTGTTCTGCTTGAAGAGCGGGCGCAAATTCTTTTTGATATTTTTCAATATCCGCCATTTCTAAAAATTTATACTGCGTTGAAAATGTGTGCCCATGATCTTCCACATACAACACTTTAACCATCTGGCTATCTATGAAGCAGCCTGTTTTCATTACATCCGGAATATGTTTTTCCTTCATCCATTTTACCCATTGTTGATGAACCTCATCATCAATGTTAACCGTTACATTGTATATAAACATGGGTCTAATTTAAAAAGAATTCCGTTAAATCGTTTAAACATTTATACCCTATCTCGATAACAATTTACACGAATAACTTCGTGAAAATTAGTGCAATTAGTGGCAACAAAAATTGCTGTAAATGCAGGCAATATTTGTAATTTTACTCGTTACGAATCGCCTCCTTGTCTTAACAGTTGTAAGGCCTGAAGTCAAAGGGGTAACGTTAAAGTAATAAAAAAAGAAATCAAACTATATGAAATCAAATTTTGTTGAAGAATTACGTTGGAGAGGGCTGTTGCAGGATATTATGCCGGGCACTGAAGAATTATTGGAAAAAGAAATTATTAGCGGATATATTGGATTCGATCCAACGGCAGATTCATTACATATAGGTCATTTAACCCAGGTATTTACTTTGTTGCGTTTTCAAAAAGCAGGGCATAAGCCTATTGCCTTAATAGGTGGGGCCACTGGGATGGTGGGTGATCCTAGCGGAAAATCAGCGGAACGAAATCTTTTAGATGAAGAAGCTCTTAATAAAAACGTAGCGGGCCTTAAAAAACAGCTTGAAAAATTTTTAGATTTTAACTCTTCCAGTAATGGCGCGATTCTTGTAAACAACTACGACTGGATGAAGGATTACACTTTTCTTACTTTTATTAGAGATGTTGGCAAGCACTTAACCGTTAGTTACATGATGGCAAAAGATTCGGTTAAAAATCGTTTGGAAACAGGAATGAGCTTTACCGAGTTTAGTTACCAACTACTGCAGGCTTTTGATTTCTATAAGTTGAACGAAACTCAAAACTGTAAACTTCAAATGGGAGGCTCAGACCAATGGGGTAACATTACAAGTGGCACCGAATTAATCCGTCGTAAATCAGGAGGAGAAGCTTATGCACTCACAACACAGTTAATTCGTAAAGCCGACGGAACAAAATTTGGAAAAACAGAAAGCGGTAGTGTGTGGTTAGATAGAACAAAAACAAGTCCTTATAAATTTTATCAATTCTGGATTAATACTTCAGATGCTGATGCAAAAAGTTGGATTAAGATCTTCACTTTTTTTTCGAAAGAAGAAACAGAAGCTATGATTACCGAGCACGAAAAGGATCCTGGAAAACGAATTCTTCAAAAAACACTTGCAAAAGAATTAACAACTTTGGTACATAGTGAAACGGATCTAAACAGTGCTATTGACACAAGTTCTGTATTATTTAATGGTGGCTTAGCTGAACTTAAAAAACTCGATGAAGAAACATTCTTAGATGTATTTGACGGATTACCTCAGTTCACTTTGTTGAAATCTGAAATAGAATCTGGAACAGGTATTGTGGAATTGTTGTCGGAAAAAACAACTGTTTTCCCTAGCAAAAGTGAAGCAAGAAAAATGATTCAAGGTGGTGGCGTGAGCGTTAACAAAGAAAAAGTAGAAGGCCTTGAACTTATTATTAATTCATCGCATTTAATTAATAACAAATACATTATCATTCAGAAGGGTAAAAAAAACTATTACCTCTGTAGTATAAATTAATTATGGCGCTCAAACATTCGCAATATCTAAAGCTCTCGCAAAAATTATTACCTCAACAAATTTTGTTGATGAAGCTTTTGCAATTGCCGACACTTGCGCTTGAAGAACGAATTAAAGAAGAGTTGGAACTAAACCCTGCATTAGAAGAAGATGAAGATACCCTTACAACAGACGAAGAACTTTTCAGTAATGAAGATGAAGGAGAAATAACTGCCGATGAGGAATTTGATGACAATGGTGAGATAAAGGAAGAAGAAATGAAAACTTCTGCCAGTGATGTTGAAATGGAAGATTACATGGATGCAGAGGAATTGGACTCCTATAAGTACGAAGTTGTAAACAAAGGGCCTGATGAAGAAACAAGAGACTTTGTTGTGGTTGAAGGTGTTGGGTTCCAGGAACAGCTCGAACAACAATTAGGTTTGAAAGATATTAACGATCGGGAATACACGATTGGCAATTACCTAATCGGTTGTTTGGACGAGGATGGTTATGTTCGTCGCGAACTAGATTTAATAGTGGACGATCTTGCTTTTAATTATAACATTACAACCGACATAAAAGAAATTGAAGAAGCGCTTAAAATTATTCAAAGTTTCGATCCTCCCGGTGTTGGCGCAAGAAATTTACAGGAGTGCCTTTTAATACAATTGGAAAGAAAAACCGAAAAAACAAAAGAAGTTGTTCTTGCTATGGATGTTATTAAGAACCACATGGAGGAGTTTTCTAAAAAACATTACGATAAAATACTTAAACGTTTGGAAATTGATAATGAAGAGTTAAAAGATATTATAAATGAAATAACGCATCTCAATCCTCGTCCGGGAAACAGTGAGACAAAAGAAAGTAATTTTAGTGCGGTAGTTCCCGATTTTATTATTACAGTAACAGACGGCATTCCTGAATTAAGCATTAATGGACGTAATATGCCCGATTTAAAAATCAGCAAGGATTATAAAGAAATGTTGAAAGAATATGCCAAGAGCAAAGAAAAAAGCAGTAAAGAAGCTTCCGGTTTTATAAAGAGTAAAATTGAAAGTGCTGGTTGGTTCATAGAGGCTTTGCAACAACGCTACGCTACAATGAGTTTGTGTATGAAATGTATTCTCGAGTATCAACACGATTATTTTTCAACCGGCGATGAGAGTAAACTCAAACCAATGATTTTAAAAGATATTGCCAGTCGTGTCTCGCTTGATTTGTCAACTGTTTCAAGAATGGCAAACAGTAAATATGTGCAAACACCCTACGGCACTTTTTTACTAAAAACTTTTTTTAGTGAAAGTATGAGTACTGATAGCGGCGAGGAAGTTAGCAGCCGGGAAATAAAAGACATTCTCAAAGATTATGTTGACAAAGAAGACAAAAAACATCCTTTAACAGATGATGAATTATGCGCCAAACTTAACGAAAAAGGGTACAATATCGCTCGCCGCACGGTTGCTAAGTATCGGGAACAATTAGATATTCCTGTGGGCAGAATGCGCAGAGAGGTTTAAACTAAAACTGATTTCTCGCTACTCTAAAATCAATTTTTTGACTGCGGTTTTTTCATTCGTTACAATCTCAATGAAAAACAATCCTTTTCCCAAATAATTAAGATCTAATTCATGCTCTTTACTATACTCGTGAAACTCTGCTACCTTTTTTCCTTCAGTAGTATAAATTGTGATCTTGAATTTTTCATTTTTGTTATTCGTTACCTTAATTTTACCTAAAGATGGATTAGGGAAAATAATTACATTTTCGTTTTCTGATAATTCATCCAAGGCAACCGTTACAATGTATATTGCTGCATAAGCGGTATCCTGATCGCATTGATTTGATGCGACCAACATTATTTGGTAGGGAGCGTTTGCACTATATGTAATTACTGGTGAGGGCGTTGTGTTGGTTTGTCCATTTCCAAGATCCCAAAAAAAGTTTGTAGCATTTGCTGATGTGTTAGTTAAATTTAAAACATTACCGTTAACAATGGCCAAAAAACCTGCATGTGTTTTCACTGTTGAAGAATTATAAGCGGTATCAGCTATACCTTCGCTCATATTGTAATAAGTTCCGCTGGGAACATTTTCCAATTTCAATACTCGCACCATATAGGTGTAAACTCCTTTGTATAAAAGGCAATTATCGGTATAAGTTGTTCCGCTGATTGGAAGAGAATTTAATTTTACATAAGCTGTATTCGTGTCGTTTTTAACATAGATATTATAACCTGCAATAGTGGTTTCTGTAGTAGCTGACCAAGAGATGTGACAGTCAAATCCGGCTTTCGTTGCCACAACATTTGAAACAGGCGCAACCACGTCATTTCTCAGTGTTGGATCGCCCATCAAGGCATTGTGAATCCAACGTCCTGTAATAACAGTTGGACTATCAAAATAAAGATTACCGGAATTGTTTTGTGTGAGTAAAACACCATAACCAATGTTTTCTCCCAATCCCATGTGGTGAAACTGATAATGTGGTCTACCAGACCAAACACTTGTAAGTATTTTTCCCTGAGCCAATGGAGCTTTCAAAAAATTATTTTGTGAATCCCAATCGCCAAAATATGAGCCGAACAACATTGTGAATACACCATGAAGATTTGAAGCGGCGAAGTTCGCTGTATTTCCAATGCCGCTGGCACTTGTGTAGGTGCCTCCACCACAGCCAAAAGACCAGGCGAAACTTAACCCTGTCATACTTGTAAAATAATCAGCGGCGATTATATTTGAAGAACCAACAAGTGGCGCAAAATTTTTGTATCCACTAGCGGCGAAGGCTTCACTGCTAAAGTATCCAAAATTATCATCTACAACGCCTTGTTTAATTGGCACAAACATTTTCATACGGTACTCATGATCTTTGTCCAAATAATTTTTAAGCAATTGCCCTTCTGTCAACGTAAATGTTGGCATTCCATTAAAATCAACCCTTCCTACTTGAAGCTCAAGATCACTTGGCACAATGCTTTGATCAAACTTGCCATCACCCGGAATGTTTTGTGTGCGGGCTGGTGAAGCGGTTGTAGATGTTACCGAATTATCTGTCCATACACCATCCATATCAGCGTAATAACAATCAGCAGGCCAAGCTCCCAAATGATCAGGATGCCCATCAGGATTAATATTTCCACTGTAAGGAACAGGAATGTGTCCCAATAAAAAAACAGCTTTTACAGCGACCGTTGTATCTTCATTGTAATCATTTACAATAAGATCTTTAATATGAGTAACCGATCCGGTTCTCAAAACATCGTGTCGAATAACGTCCCATCCGTCGCCTTCTATATCCGTTATGAGTCTTGAAATTTCTGCTGAAAGGGTTCCAATAAAATTGCTGTCCACCAATAAAATTAATTTTCCTCTGTAAAAAGTTTCTGGAACTTCAATACCACTGTTTATATAACCATGGCCTGCATAACCGGAACCTGTCCGCGAAACACGGTATTCGTAATTTATTCCTACACTCACCGTGTTATCGATATATTGATTGGTAGTTCCTCCAGGTGTTGCAACTGGTGCTCCCCAGCTTACATCTGTTTTTAATTTTCGGTAAACCTGATACTGTGTACTTGTTGCATTACCAACCCAGTTCAAAGTTATTTGCGCAGGACTATTTTGAACAAGCGCCGTTAATTGCACAGCTGCATCAGATGCCGATTGAGAAAATGAAAAGCGTACTAGTAGAAATAAAAAACTGAAGAGTATAAAATTTTTCATGTATTCATATTTAATATAAATATATGAAATGGATTCTAGAAAAACGAAAGTACTAATGCGCCGCTAACCAATTCTCACCCGTCCCCAAACCTACTTCAACAGGAACTTTTAAAGGCAAAGCTTCGCTCATCAATTTCTCAATGATTGGTTTTACTTTCTCAAGTTCTGGTTTATGAACATCGAACACAAGTTCATCATGCACTTGTAGAAGCATTTTTGTTTTAAAATTCTGTTTTTCTAATTCGTTGTAAATATTAATCATAGCGACTTTGATCATATCGGCAGCTGAACCTTGAATTGGAGCATTAATAGCATTGCGCTCTGCATAACTCCTCACTGTTGCATTATTTGAAGTGATATCGCGCAACCAACGTTTACGACCAAGTAAAGTTTGAACGTAGCCATGCTCCCTAGCAAAGTTGATGGTTTCATCCATATAACTTTTTATGGCGCCATATTCTTTAAAATAATTATCTATAAGCTCCTTGGCCTCTGTTCTTGAAATATTTAAATTCTCAGATAGACCAAAAGCTCCTTGTCCATAAATAATTCCGAAATTTACGCTCTTACTTTTATAACGCATTTCTTTTGTAACGTCTGCTTCTGCAACACCAAATACTTTAGCCGCTGTTGCAGTATGAATATCTTTCCCTAATTGAAAAGCCTCACACATATTTGGATCGCCGCTGATACTTGCAACTATTCTTAATTCAATCTGAGAATAATCGGCACTTAATAAAACATGATCTTTATCGCGAGGAATAAAAGCTTTTCTGATATTACGTCCTCGTTCGGTACGGATTGGAATGTTCTGCAAATTAGGATTATCACTGCTCAAGCGACCGGTAACCGCTACTACTTGATTAAAGGAAGTGTGAATGCGTCCGGTTTTTGGACTTACCAATAAAGGTAATGTATCCACGTAAGTGTTTTTCAATTTTACCAGTTCACGGTAATCCAAAATTTTTGAAACGATTGGATGTGCGTTTTCAAGTTTACTTAAAACATCCTCGCCTGTTGCGTACTGACCCGTCTTTGTTTTTTTTGGTTTGTCAACTATCTTCAAATAGTCAAACAATATTTCACCCACTTGTTTTGGAGACGATACGTTAAATTTTGTTCCAGCGAAATCCTGAATTTCTTTTTCTACAATAACAATGTCATTTTGTAATTGGGAAGAAAAATCTTTCAACGCTGGAACATCCAAATTAATCCCCTCACGCTCAATGTTTGCTAGTACTCTAATAAGAGGTACTTCTACTTCATTAAAAAGCTTTTCTACTTCATTCTCGGCTAACTTTGGAGCAAAGGTTGTTTTTAATTGAAGCGTAATATCTGCGTCTTCGGAAGCGTATTCTTTTATTTTATTAATCTCCACATCACGCATGCTTGTTTGCTCTTTTCCCTTTTTACCAATCAATGTTTCAATGCTTACTGGAGAATAGTTCAAATACGTTTGTGCCAGAATGTCCATATTATGGCGCATTTCAGGCATAATTAAAAAATGTGCGACCATGGTATCGAACATTTTGTTTTTTATTTCGATACCATAATTTTTCAGAATTTGAAAATCGTATTTAATGTTTTGTCCAATAAGTGTTTTACTGTTGTCCTCGAAAAGAGCTTTAAATAAATTTAATCTTGTTTCTGCTTCGTCTCTATTTGCGGAAAAAGGAACATAATATCCGGTGAAATGTTTTATTGAAAAGGATAAGCCAACAATTTCTGCTTCCAAGGTATTGAGAGAAGTTGTCTCACTGTCAAAACAAAATTCTGATTGTTGATTCAAAAGAGAAATTAATTCTTTTATTTTTTCATCTGTATCAACCAGCTCGTATTTATGATCTACATCATGTATTGTTTTGAAATTCGTCGGTTCTGGCTCTGGATTTGAATCCGAACTCGTTTGTTCATCAGGAGAACTAAATAGATCTGCTTGTGCATTATTTGCCTTAGGTTTTTCAATTGGTAATTTTTCTTTGCCGCCAATATCTTCACCTAATACTTTTTTAGCAATGGCTCTGAATTCTAGCTCTTTGAATACCTCTAACAATACTTCTTTATTCGGTTCCTTTAAGGTTAATTTTTCTTCATCCAAATTAATTGGGCAATCTAAAATAATGGTAGCCAAACGTTTTGATTGAATGGCCATGTCTCTGTTATTCTCAACCTTCTCTTTTAATTTTCCTTTCAGTTTATCGGTATTCTCTAATAAATTTTCAATGCTTCCGTAATCTTTTACAAGTTGAATGGCGGTCTTCTCTCCCACTCCTGGAATGCCGGGGATGTTATCCACCTTATCGCCCATTAAACCCAGAATATCAATTAATTCTGAAACATTTCGAATGTCCCATTTTTTACAAACTTCTTCCGGGCCTAAAATAGAGGCGCCATTTCCGAAGCTCGCCGGTTTGTATATAAATGTGTTGGTGTCCACCAACTGACCGTAATCTTTGTCGGGTGTCATCATATAGGTGGTGAAACCTGCTTTCTCAGCTTTAATAGCAAGTGTTCCAATTACATCATCTGCTTCAAAGCCTTCCAGGCCAAGAACCTCTATGTTAAATCCTTTAATCATTTCTATGATCAGAGGAATTGATTTACGAAGATCTTCTGGCATTTCTTCGCGATTTGCCTTATATGCTTCAAACTCAACGTGCCGCTGCGTAGGGCCTTCCATATCAAATACCACAGCAATATGACTTGGTTTTTCTTTTGTTAGAATTTCTAATAATGTGTTGGTGAAGCCAAAAATGGCAGAGGTGTTAAAGCCTTTGGAATTAACACGTGGGTTATTACTGAACGCAAAGTAGGCTCTATAAATTAGTGCGAATGCATCTAGTAGAAATAATTTTTTTTCGGTTTCTTTTGTGATCATATTTATTGTGTTGCTTTCCAGGAATTGTAATTAGTAATTATTTCAAGTGCTTTTTCGAAGTCGAATTTTTTTTCATCGCCGTAAGCTTCGACAAACTCTAAATTATCACTCATCAATTCATTTAGTTGCTTTTTAAATTTTGATTCTTTTATTACCGTAAGCTCCTTATCGCCTTCTTTAGAAACATAATATTCCTCTTCAAAAGTAACCGCATTCATACGAATTGTTTCAAAACCAAGTTTATAAAAACTTATAACGCCGGTGCAAATTATTTTATAGAATTTTTTTTCATCATCCTGAGAGTCCATCGAGACGAATTTCTCATTATTAAATCCGTAAGCCAGTGTTTTATTAGGTTTATATATTTTTTGCAAACCCGTTTCGTCTTTAAACGTTACTTTATTGTAATTATCAATTTCTTTTTTAGGATTTATTTTTACTTCGCCTCTTAGGGTGTCGCCTTTTAATGTAACAAGGTACCCCTTTTCCATGTTTGACTGGCCTAGTAGCGAATATGCACTAAAAAAAATGCATGTTGTGAGAAAATAATTTTTCATGTCAATTTTTTTATAAAGAAAATTAAATTTTATGGTTAATAAAAGTTTGTTTTTCCACTTTGAATCATTAAAGCACAATATAAACGATAAAAAATCTATCAATTAAAAATTTGTGTGGAATATCTGGAAGATAAAGTTAAAATTACCGGCGCTCAAATAGAACTTGAAAAAAATCTATTATAATAAATTTAACCGGTTTCGAACGTAACTACCCGCTAATAGTAATATTTTTTGTCTATTTGGAATGCGAACACGTTCTTCAAGAATATTGCATGCCTTTAAATTCTTGATTTTATTAAAAAGTGAATAATAATATATATAGGCTACGTAAACTCCCAGTCTAGCCTTTTTAGGTAACATTTTTATTCCCTTTAATCCTTGATCAAACTCAAACTCTATATCTTTTTCTATTTCTTTCTTCATGTTTTCGTTGAGTTCGTTCATTTTTACATTTGGAAAGTATATTCTTCCCATCCCAACGTAGTCGGCCTTAAGGTCACGTAAAAAATTAATTTTCTGAAAAGCTGACCCTAAATACATTGCATAAGGCTTTAGTTTTTCATACTGCGCGAAGTCTCCATTTGTGAAAACTCGCAAACACATCAAACCTACCGCTTCTGCGCTACCTAAAATATAATCCTTGTAGTCTTCTTCTGAATAAGCCTTTTTTTGCAAATCCATCGCCATACTTTTTAGGAACGCATCTATTAATTCGTTTTCAATATTATAAGTGCGCACCACTCGCTGAAAAGTGTTTAATATTGGATTAAGACTAATACCCCGTTCTATACTGTGATACGTGTCATTTTTAAACTCTTGCAATAACTTTTCTTTATCGTAATCGTGAAAGCTGTCTACAATTTCATCTGCAAAACGAACAAATCCGTAAATTCCATAGATAGGGTCATGTAACTCGCTTTTTAAAAAACGAATGCCTAAACTAAAAGAAGTGCTGTATTGGCGAGTAACCAATTTGCTCGTTTTTTTAGAAACCTGATCAAAAATTGCCTTCATAATAAGCAAGACGTGTTTATATTTTTTTAAAAATAATAATTTACAAATAATTTAAAACTTGTTCTGCTGCTAATTTACCAGAAATTAACGAAGGCGGAACGCCAGGTCCCGGAACCGTTAATTGACCTGCATAAAACAAGTTTTTTACTTTTTTACTTCTTATTCCGGGTTTTAAGTGAGCTGTTTGTAAAAGTGTGTTCGCTAAACCATACGCATTACCCTTATAAGCATTATAATCACTTATGAAGTTACTTGGCGCGTAACTTTTCAAATGTACAGTATTATTTTCCACATCAAAACCTGTTTTTTCTTTCAGCCTGATTAACACCGCTTTTAAATAATTATCTCGTATTTCTTGTGTGTCTTCTAGTCCTGGTGCAACAGGAATTAAAATAAACAAATTTTCATGTCCTACCGGTGCAACGGTGGTATCCGTTTTACTCGGACAACATACATAAAACAGTGGCTTATCAGGCCATTTAGGGTGGGAATATATTTCCTTAGCATGTTTTCCAAAATCTTCATCAAAAAATAAATTATGGTGCAACAAATTATCAACACGTCCTTTTACGCCAATATAATATATCAAACAACTGGGTGCCATTTTTCGGCTTTCCCAATAATGCTTGCTATACCTTCTGTTTTGAGGTTCCAAAAGCTTTTGTTCCGTAAACTGATAATCAGCTGAAGAAATTAGCGCATCAAAACTGTTATGTTCTTTTTCCGCAAAAATAGATTTAGCCAAAGATTGTTCAACAGTAATTTTTTGAATATCAACGCCCGTTTCAAATTTAACGCCGAGTTCTTTAGCAAGATTTAACATGCCGTGACTAATTTTTTGCATGCCTCCCATGGGATACCATGTCCCTAGGGCAAAATCAGCATAGTTCATTAAGCTATACAAGGCAGGCGTGTTTTCTGGAAGTGCTCCCAAAAAAAGAACCGGAAATTCAAGCAGTTGAATTAGTTTTTCATTCTTGAATAATTTGCGCACATGCGCGCTCATGCTTTTAAAAACATCTAGTTTAAAAACGCCAGAAATAAGCTTAAAATCAATCAGTTCAGAAATTTTTATACCAGGCTTGTAAACAAGATCATGCATCCCAACATTATACTTGTATTTCGCTTCAGTCAAAAAATCTTTTAAATTTTTACTGCTACCTGGCTCGTATCTTTCAAAAAGATCATAAATCCCTTCCAACGAAGCCGGAACTTCTAATTGATCATCCTTAAAAAAAACTTTATAACTAGGAGATAATCTTACTAAATCATAATAATCTGAAACTTCTTTACCAAAATCGTTAAAGAATTTTTCAAATATATCAGGCATCCAGTACCAGCTCGGGCCCATATCAAAAACAAAACCATCCTCCTGATAACTTCTCGAGCGACCACCAACTTCTTCGTGTTTTTCGTAAACAGTTACATCAAAACCAAATTTAGCCAAATAACACGCTGCGGAAAGCCCACTAAATCCCGCTCCTATAACAGCAACCTTCTTTTTAGTCATGATTAACAAGTTAAACAAAAATCGACTATTTTTGTTTAAAGTCAAATTAAAGTAACCACAAATATTACAGCCTACTACATGGCCAATATGTTGATTTCTACTCGTTTTTTAGCACATGGTCGTAAGGAGCAGCTGTTTGAAAGAAGCGCGTACTCATATGCTAAATATTGCGTGTCATTAACTATTTTATCTTATTTGTTTGAGCGCTTCAATGCAAGTTGTTTAATTGATACTCTAAAAATTTATGCTTAACAATTTGCGAAAATATTTGCTTTACTTTCTAATTCTGGTTTATGTATCAGGAGCCATAGGCTTACTTATACAACCTTCTTTTTTTATTCCATTTACACCCTATACACTCTCGTTAACTTGCATTGTTTTTCTTATATATCAACCACTAAGTAAATTAAATT
The DNA here is from genome assembly GCF_029625215.1 of Aurantibacillus circumpalustris. Classification (GTDB taxonomy): domain Bacteria; phylum Bacteroidota; class Bacteroidia; order B-17B0; family Aurantibacillaceae; genus Aurantibacillus; species Aurantibacillus circumpalustris. The sequence continues at coordinate 1,028,383 of NZ_CP121197.1, read as the reverse complement.
TTGTTTTAGGATTTTTATGTATTGCAATTATTGGTTTTGCGTCAGAGGTTATTGGTGTAAAGACAGGATTTGTTTTTGGTGATTACCATTATGGCAGCACCTTGGGATATAAATTACTTGGGGTTCCATTGGTAATATCACTAAACTGGGCACTATTGGTAACCTGTGGAATTATACTTACTAAATCGCTGACCTCAAACAAGGCTCTAAATGCGCTTTGTTCTGCAGGCCTTATTACTGTTATTGATCTATTGATTGAACAATTAGCGCCTTCTTTAGACTTTTGGCATTTTAAAACTGGATTTGCCGGAATACATAATTATCTTGGTTGGTTTATTATCTCTTTCATTACTTCATTCCTATTACAAAATTATGTTGGAAGCGGTAATAAAAAAACAGCTTACATTATTCTAGTATTGCAGGTTTTTTTCTTTGGCTTCATGTATCTTATTAAACTTTTTAATTTTGTGTGATCATTTAACGAGTTTAATTTCACACAAGTTTTTTATCTTTAAAAGCGTTTCAATATTTAAACCACGAGAGTGAATGCATTTATTTGAAAGCTCTAATTAGAGTTTTCCAAAAAAATAAAACTATTGTGAAGCAAACTTCATATTAAAAAATGGATGATTCCCAAGAATACGATTTTATTATTGCCGGCATGGGTTGCGCGGGTTTATCCCTTGCACTACAGTTACTGAATTCTCAAGTTAAATTCGAGAAAATCTTGTTAATTGATAAAGATCTCAAAAATAAAAACGATCGCACTTGGTGTTTCTGGACCAAAGAAAAAGAAAATTGGTTTGATTCAATAGTGTTTAGAAAATGGGATAAGTTTACTTTTGAAAGCAATCAGTTCAAAAAAGAATATCAGCTTAATCCCTATCACTACTTAATGATAAGAGGCGTTGATTTCTACGACCACTGTTTAAAAAAACTAAAAGCAGACGCTCGTTTTGAAATTATAACCGATGAAATACGCGCTATTGAAACCCATGAAAATAAAGCTGTACTAACAACTCCCACTTATTCATACAACGCCAACTACATCTTTAATAGTGCTGTTAGAACGCTTCGTTTGCGTAAAAAAGAAATTAATTATGTTCAGCATTTTATGGGTTGGGTGATTAAAACAGAAAAACCCGTTTTTGACGAAACCTGTCCTTCGTTTATGAATTTTAACACGGAACAGTATAACGATTGTCGCTTTTTTTACACACTCCCTTTTTCGAAGAATGAAGCGTTAATAGAGTATACAGGCTTTTCTCCAGAAAAAATTTCAGATGATCTTTATGCTTCAGAACTAAAAAGATACATTGAAATAGATTTAGATTGTAAGGAATACACAATCGAATCTGTTGAGCAAGGAGAAATTCCTATGACGGAAGGTGAGTTTATAAATACATTCGGAGAGCGGGTTATTAATATTGGCACTGCCGGTGGCAACAGCAAACCAAGCACAGGATATACTTTCTATTTTATTCAGCAAAATACTCAGCAAATTATTAATCAACTCGAAAATAATGTTTCTCTATTGCGCTCTTATAAAAGAAGCAAAACCTTTTTAATGTTTGATAGTATTTTACTTGACGTTTTAAACGAGAAAAAAATACCGTCACGTGATGTGTTTACTTTATTGTTTAAGTTAAATCCTATTAACCGTTTACTTGCTTTTCTAAATGAAGAGTCATCGGTGCTACAAACTTTTAAAATTCTCTTAAACGTTCCGAAAAAGCAGTTTATTCCATCTGGATATAAAAAGGTCTTGCGCCTTTTTAATAAGACTGATAATTAGTTAATGCGCAAACTTAATCTCGTATATGTTAGGCCACAGCTTGCCTGTAACTAATATACGATCAGAAATAGAATCATACGCGATTCCGTTCATTTCAAGGCTACGGGGGTATTTTGCTTTAGCTGTAACATTAAGTTCATCTAATTCAATTTTTCCAACTACTTCACCTGATACGGGATCAATTTTAACGATGTAATTAGTCATCCATACATTCGCATAAATAAATCCTTTAATAAATTCTAATTCATTGATATGATCTAATCCATAACCTGACTCGGTAACAGCTATAGTCTTCACAACACTTAAATCATCTGGATTAAGGTAGGTTAAATTGTAAGTACCGTCACTCATGATGATGTGTTTGCCGTCAGTTGTGAGTCCCCAGCCTTCTTTATTTTTATAATTAAATTGGCCGATTTTTTTGTAAGTTTTTGCATCATATATAAAACCCAGTTGGTTCATATATGTAAGCTGATAAATCTTATTGTTGAGTATAACCATCCCTTCACCAAAGTATAGGGCTTTATCAATTTCGACTTTTATATCCAGTTTACCTTTTTCAAGATTTACGATACCAATAGCCGATTTGGTATGCGGCATATAAGCTGGCGATGCGGTGCCGCCGCAGGTACTCAAATTATTCGCTGTGCTTTCAAATAAATTATTATTGTAAAACAAGAGCCCCTCTGTAAAAGCCGTAGTGTCGTGAGGAAAAGTGTTTACAAGCGTGTGTGCGATTTCAGGCACAAGTTTCGCTTTAGGTTGATCAATAACTACAGGCTTTTCTTTATTTGAATCGCCACATGAAACAAACGTAGCGCAGAGAACAATTATAAAAAAAGCGGCTACAACTTTTACTTGCGTTAACTTAATTAAGCGGGTCTTCATAATTTATACTTTCCAGGTACTACCTTCTTTTGTGTCTTTTATTTGTATACCCGCATCAATTAATTTGTCGCGAATTTCATCACTTAACTTAAAGTCCTTACCAGTCTTAGCTTTTGCCCTCATATCAAGAACCAATTCCATTACCTTCTCAAGAGCCGCATCTAAACGATTATTACTTTCTTCCTGTTTCAATCCTAAGACATCAAACAAAAAATCATTGTATAGTTTTTTTAATAAGTCAATGTCTGCTTGTGTTAAATTTGTTTTTTTATCGTTGGCAGAATTAATAATTCTTGCAGCATCAAATAAATGTGCAATTAATACAGAGGTATTAAAATCATCATTCATTGCTTCGTAACACTTGTTTTCAATGGTCTGAATGTCTTCATTAGAAGAGGGAGACGCACTTAATGTTTGCAAGGTTTTGTAACTGTCCATTAAACGCTCAAATCCCTTTTCACTTGCTTGCAAAGCTTCATTACTAAAATCAAGTGTGCTTCTATAATGTGTTTGAAGCATAAAAAACCTAACAGCCATTGGTTTGTAGCCCCTTTCTAACAAAGGATGATTGCCTGTAAAAAGTTCTCCAGGTAGAAATCCGTTGCCTGCGCTTTTCGACATACGTGTTCCATTAACTGTAAGCATGTTTGTGTGCAACCAATAGTTAACTGGCGTTTTATGATAACAAGCTTGCGACTGTGCGATTTCATTGGTATGATGAGTTGCTTGCAAATCCATACCGCCGCCATGAATATCAAATGTATCTCCCAGGTATTTTCTGCTCATAGCAGAACACTCAATGTGCCAGCCCGGAAAGCCCCAGCCCCAAGGTGATGGCCAGCGCATAATGGTTTCAGGTTTTGCTTTTATCCAAAGTGCAAAATCAAGTCTGCCTTTTTTTTCGTCCTGGCCACCTAATTCTCTGGTGCCTTCCAATAACTCTTCTAGTTTGCGATTGGTAAGTTGGCCATAATTAAATTCTTTGCTGTATTTCTCTACATCAAAATATACAGTGCCGCTTGTTTCATAAGCCAGACCATTGCTGATGATTTCTTTTATCATTTCAATTTGTTCGGAAATATGTCCAGTAGCAGTAGGCTCTATGCTTGGTGGCAGCGTATTGAAATCGCGCATCACGTCTCTAAACCCAACGGTGTACTTTTGTACAATTTCCATTGGTTCCAATTGTTCCAACTTTGCTTTCTTTGCAAACTTATCATCCCCTTCGTCTCTATCACCCTCCAAATGCCCAGCATCAGTGACATTACGAACGTAACGTACCTTATAGCCTAAATGCAACAAATAACGATAAATAAGATCAAAAGAAACGAACGTGCGGCAATTGCCTAAATGCACATCGCTGTATACTGTGGGGCCACAAACATACAGGCCAACAAAAGGCGGATTGAGGGCTTTAAATTCTTCTTTTTTTCTCGTTAAAGTGTTGTATAAAAATAGCGCTTGCATAGTCTCGTAAATTACGGCAAAAAAAAAGACTGAAAAAAATTTTCAGTCTTAATTACTATTAAACATGGTTAAAGGCGTTGTTTATAATCATTAAAATCCTTAAATAATATAAATCTGTTTGAAGGTAAATCGATTTCTTCGTCGGGATCCATTAATAATCTTCCGCTTAATAGAAATGTTGGTTCTACAAGTCCTTCCTGGCAAGCTTTTAAAAAACTATTTAATTTCATGTCAGGCATTCGGCTTGTAAAAACAGATACTATGTAGTCTGGTTGAATTGTTGTTGAAATACTAATCAGATCTTCTACTGGCACACTTTGCCCAAGATATACACAGTTGCATCCTCTTACTTTCGTTAGGTAGTGTAAATAGAGCAGTCCCATTTCGTGTAATTCGTTGCTGGGTAGAAAAAACAAATAAGTTTTAGGCCTAAGGCTTTTTTCAGGAACCGCTTTATCAATATTTGCGATTACTTTTTGGCGGATTAAGTTTGAAATAAAATGCTCCTGCGCTGGACTTATGGCGCCAACCTGCCACATGTTACCCAAATGTTTTAAAAACGGAAATACAATTTTTTCGATGGTGTTTTCAAAACCAAAATTATCGATCGCATTGTTAATGATATTTTCGAAGCGTTGTTCATTTAGTTCCAATAATGAAATATAAAGGCTTTCGATTTGATCGCTTTCTTTAAGGTAATTGTTGAGGTATTTTTCAACCTCTAGTTTAAGGTCGTAATCATTTAATTCTACAATATTGGAAATTTTATGTCCATTTTTATTTAGAATAGAAATGTTTAATATTCGTCTAAGGTCTGTATTCGTGTAATAACGAATGTTGCTCTCTGTTCTCTCAGGCTTAAGAACCTTGTAACGTTGCTCCCATATACGAAGTGTGTGTGCTTTTATGCCAGACAGAAGTTCAAGATCCTTTATCGAATAGTTAGATGACATACATCAAATTTATTAGAGGAACAGTTGATTTTCTGTTTTGTTTAGATATTAAACAAAAAACCCTCTTTTTTAGAGAGGGTTTAAATTATTTTTTTTGTGGAGCTTGTTTTGGTGCGTTTTGCTGAGGAGCTTTAATACCTCCTGAACCCGCAGGGGCAACGCCTGGAATTGTAGCCATTGGCATACTGTCTAATTTTTTCTTAACAGCTAATAAAATGTCATCTGAAGCCTCGTGATATAACACTGAAGTTCTATCTGAGCTTGTGTCTAACACATACTTGTAGCCACCTTCTTTAGCAACAGCGTCAATTCCCTTTTTTGCCTTATCCATTATAGGGCCAGTTAAATCTGCGGTTTTACGTCTGTATTCTTGATCTGCTTGATTTCTGAAATCTTCAATTCTTTTTTGTAATTGTTGAAGTTCTTCTTCACGATTCTTTTTAAGGAGGTCGCTCATTGTAGCTTGTTTCTCCATGTAATCTTTATACTTGTTTTCAAGTTCAGTTTGCATTGCAATACTTTCTTGTTCAAGACCTTTTAAAAATGTTTGAGCTGCTTCGGTGGCTATTTTAGTTTCTGGCATCATATTCACCAAAGAGTCAAAACTTAAATGTGCTATTTTTTGCGATTGAGCAAAGGTTAAAGAACCAGCCGCTACAATTGTTAATACCACTTTTTTAATTGTTGTGTTCATCTGTTATTTTTATTGATTAAGGTTTCAAATTTACTTTTTATATCCAAGGTAAACTAATACATCGTCACTTTTATCGTATTTACTGTTTGCATAAAGTATGGCTACCTGTCCACTTTTATCCATTACAAATCCCAATCCAGATTTTTCTGCAACAGCCTTAATAGCGTTATAAACCTTATCCTGTATGGGTTTAACTAATTCTTGCCGTTTTTTAAACAGTTCCCCTTCTACTCCAAAACGCTGTTTCTGAAGGTCTTTAACCTCTTTTTCACGGTTAATTATTTCGTTTTCACGTTTTTTCTTCATTTCTTCCGTTAATAAAATGGCGTCTGCTTGGTAGGCTTTGTACAGCTTATCTACTTCTGCGTATCGCGTGTCAATTTCTTTTTGCCACATTACAGATGTTTTGTCCAATTCGCTTTGCGCTGCCTTATACTCGGGAATTTCACTTAATATGTAGTCTGTATCAACATAACCAAATTTTGCCGCCGGCTGTGAGCTTGCATAAAAGAAGCTAATCAAGAGAAGCGCAACTACTAAAAATTTCTTTGTCATAATTCTATTTCTTTAAAGATTAAACATAAAACGTGCCAATGTATACTTTATCGCTTAATTAACATTTTTTTTAAAGTTCACCTAAGGTTCCGCCAATCGTAAAGTGGAATTGTCCCTTGCCATTGCCGTTGCTATTACCACCTCCAGGGATTTGATCAAAACCCCATCCGTAATCAATTCCTAATAAACCAAACATGGGTAAAAATACCCTTAATCCAAGTCCAGCACTACGTTTAACTTCAAATGGATTAAATTGTTTATAGTTTGACCAACTATTACCCGCCTCTGCAAAACCTAAGATAAAAATAGTTGCCGACGGATTTAAACTAATTGGATAACGCAGTTCCATTGTATAACGTGCAACAATAGGGTCTCCTGTTTGTGAAGAAACCGAATTATCTACATAACCTCTTAAACCAATGATCTCGCGCGCAACAAAATTTTGAAAACCGCTAATACCACTTCCTCCCATATAAAAGCGCTCAAAAGGAGAAAAACCAGTTTCTTTTTTATATCTCGCTAAAAACCCATAGCCAATTTTTGTACGAAGCACCAAATTACGAGCTTCTGAGCCTTCGGCAGCTTTTTTATTAGTTAATTGCGTGAACCACTCTGCTGTAATTTTGTATTTTTGATACTCTATGAATTTGTAACGTTGCGCGTCGGTTAGGTTAGGGTCAGAATAATTTTTTCCATTAAGTAAAGAATAGGGCGGCGTGAATTGCCCACTCAAAACAAAATTCGATCCGCTTTTAGGGTAAATTGGAGCATCCACCGAATTCCGCGAAATAGTAACTCCTAAATTTAAATCATTAGCGAAACCAGTTTGAAAAACAAAAGAAGGATATTTTAAAAGTTCATAATAATTATAATTTACATTAGCATACATGCTAAAATAATTGTCAGGCCATTTTAAATTTCTTCCCAATCCTATAGAGCCACCAATAATACTCATACTCGAGCGCGCTGGGTTAATTCTTTTTATTCCATCTACTTTAATATATTTACCCTCGGCTGTATTATTAAACAATGAATGAAAGGCCGATACCGTTAGTGAATTTGGTTTTTTTCCTCCTAGCCAAGGTTCGGTAAATGAGAAGTTATATGACTGATAATAAATTCCGTTTGTTTGTGCGCGAAGACTCAGTCTTTGCCCATCACCTGCTGGTAAAGGTCTCCAGGCTTCTTTCTTAAAAATATTCCTAGTAGAGAAGTTATTGAAAGTAAGACCAAGGGTTCCTATAATACCTAAACCACGTGCCGTTCCACCGCTGTTGTATTGAGTTTGACCTCCCCAACCGCCACTTAATTCAATCTGGTCACTTGGTTTTTCTTCAACAATGTACTCAATATCAACGGTGCCGTCTGCTGCGTTTGGTGTAGGAATTACATTCAATTTTTCGGGGTCAAAATACCCTAACTGCGCAAGCTGGCGATTTGTACGTATAATATCTGAACGACGAAACAACTGACCTGGCTTCGTTCTGATTTCACGATAAATTACATGATCGTTTGTCTTATCATTCCCTTTAATAGTTACCTTGTTTATGGTGGCTTGTTTACCCTCATACATCATAATATCAAAGTCAATTGTATCGTTGTGAACATTACTCTCCTGCTCATGAGCTTGAAAAAACAAATAACCGTCATCGAGATACAAACTGGAAACATCATATCCGTTTGGATTCATGTATAACTTCTGCTCTAGTTTACTTTGATCATAAACATCACCTGCTTGAATATTTAAAACAGTATCTAGTTGGCCGCCTCTATACTTTGTGTTTCCAAACCATTTAAAGTTTCCAAAATAAAACTTATGCCCTTCGTTTACATAAATATCAATAGCCACACGGTTATCGCTTATAAAATAAACCGAGTCCTTTATCACACGGGCATCTCTGTATCCTTTTGAATTATATTTAGCTGCAATTGCCGGAAGATCTTTTTCTAAATTTTCTTCTAAATATTTTCCAGAATTAAATGGGTTGTACCAACGAAATTGTTTGGTGTCGTCGAGATTTCGTCTGAGCTTTCCTGATTTTACAACTGTATTTCCTATAAAAGTAACTTTGCCAATACGTACCTTTCGTCCCTTTGTTACCTTAATAGTGAGAATTGTATGAGGTGTTTTGGTGCCCGTGTCATTAATTTGGGTAATGTCAACTTTATTAAAATAATATCCTTTTGCCAAATAATGATCACGCACTGTATTCTTTATTGTCCCAATTAAATAATCAGTAACAACACGTTCTTTCAATAAACGAATTTTTGTTCTCAGTTCATCTGCGTCACTTTTTTTGACATTCCCTTTAAAATTAAATTTGGTAAGGCGTGGGCGCTCTACAACTTTCATGGTTAAGAAAATTTTTCCGTCTTCAATTTTATCTTGTAAAATTTGAATATCCTCAAACAAACCTTGTTTCCATAGTTTTTTAATTGCGTCTGTAATTTTATCTCCAGGTATGCTTATTTCTTCGCCCTCTGTGAGGCCCGAAAGCAATGCAATAACACTTTTATCTGTAAAATTGGCCCCTTCAATTTTGATTGGAGCGAGGCGGTACTTTTTCTTGATTTTCGCGGCTTCTAAGAACAAGCTATCGGACTGCTGTGCTTGAACTTGAAAGCAGATAACTAAAAGAGCAATTAATTTAAAGAACCTTTTAGTCATAATTAGTTGTTAGATATTTGTTCGCTGGTTTTACCAAAACGGCGTTCCCGATTTTGATAAGATATAATCGCTTTATAAAATTCTTGTTTTCTGAAGTCAGGCCAAAGAACCTCCGTAAAATAAAACTCTGCGTAAGCCAGTTGCCAAAGTAAAAAATTGCTAATCCTGTTTTCGCCACTCGTTCTAATCATTAATTCGGGATCAGGAAAATCTTTGGTGTTCATGTTCTCATCTAATAAACGTGAGGTAATCTCGTTTATTTTTAACTCTCCTTTTTCAACTTGTGCGGCAATTTTTTTCACTGCTTCGGTTATTTCCCACTTGCTTGAGTAACTCAATGCTAAAATGAGTGTAACGGTGGTATTGTTTGCGGTAAGATCAATAGATTCTTGTAATTCTTTTTGACAGGAAGCAGGTAAACTTGCTGTATCACCTATAACCTGCATCCTCACACCTTTTTTGTGAAGATTTTGGGCTTCCAAGCTAATTGTTGAAACCAAAAGTTCCATCAATGCATCCACCTCTTCTTTTGGACGATTCCAGTTTTCTGTACTAAAAGCATAAAGCGTTAAATATTTCACACCTACCTCACCACAAGCTTCAACAATCTCTCGAACAGAATTTACGCCCTCATGGTGACCAAAAATGCGGTCTTCTCCATGTTGTTTTGCCCAGCGCCCGTTCCCATCCATTATGATGGCAATATGCTTTGGTATGTTGTTTTTATCAATAGAATCTCTTAAATCCATGCTCAAAAAGGGGTGGGCAAAGATAGTAAAATAGTAAAAATCAGCTAATTAAATTAAACCGTTTTTATAATTTTAACAATGATGGCATACCTTGCCTTAAGACGCATTTTAGCTTTAAATAGTTACAGAGCGTTTATTAAAATTGTTTAAAACACAGTTGTATAAAGTCTTCGGCAAGTATGTGCTAACAACTGTAACTTAATACTTGATTATAATTTGGAAAACCTAGGCATTTCAATACCATCAATAATTATCTTTTCCTGAAACATTATTCTTGGTCGCACCCAAAGATTTTTACCCTCTTCTTGGTACATTGCTCTGTATACAACCATTTCTTCAAGCGTTTCGCTGTGTTTCGCAACACCAATAACTTCGTAAATTTTACCTTTATAATGTTTGTACAAACCCTTTTCCATTTCACATCTTCCGTCTTACATTTTCCATCTTCCCTTTTACATTTGCATTAACTCGTATGATCCGCAACAATCACCCACTTGTCTTTTATTTTTTTCCAAAGCAAAGTGAAATAACCACCAACAGGTTTCTCCTTTTCTAATTCCCATTGTCCGATCACATAAATACTTGTAGGAGAAAGTTGCGTTGCTTCTTTAATGGTAAATTTTAAAATTCCCATAGTTGCTTTATCAGGATACGATTTAAGATAGTTGTCCAACGTTCTCTGCCAGCCATAGGTTATCCCTTTGCTTCCAATAAATTTAAGGCTATCACTTTTCCAATAATAATTCATAAAACCATGTATGTCACCCCTGTTCCAACACTCCTCTTGAATTTTCATGAGAGCGATAACCTCGGTATACTGTTTTTGCGAAACAATTTTTGTTGTAAAAAACAAACAACAAAACGTAAAAATTAGTTTTGACATAAAAATTAATTCGTTACTACAATTTTGTAATTACTTGTTTGTTTTGAGTTTTTATCTTTCATAAAATAAACCCCTGGCGATATATTCTGAATTTCAGATTTTCTTTCGTTTTTTTCTGACAACCTTATTTGTCTTACTACTTGGCCTAATTCATTTGTAAGTTCTAAATCGATATCAGCATTTGATGAAATTGTAAAATACCCTGAATTCGGATTTGGATAAATTAAAATTTTAATACCGTTCATTTCAATGTCTTCTAATCCTGTACATTTATTTACTGTTATGGTGATTGTTTTTTTGGAGACGCAGCCGCTACTGCCAGCACTGCTCACTGTATAAACAATAGTGGCAGTGGTAGTTGGAATAACATTCACAGTAGTGCTGTGTGCGCCGGTGTTCCAAGTATATGTTGGGGCACCACTGGCTGTATACGTTACACTTTCTTTTAAACAAATACTTGTTTTACCTGACAGGCTAAGCGCAGGAGCAGCTAATAAAGAAACCGTGCTCGTTCCTACTTTAACCAAAACTGCGCCAGGGCAATAGCAAGGCGTCATATGATAGGTAATTGTATAAGTCCCTATGGCAGAAACAGAAGGCGTTAATTGTCCGGTAAGCGGATTTATAGTTAAACCCGGGGAAGCGCTAAACGTTCCTCCGCTCAAAAAACCAGGCGCTAAAACAGGTAATGGATTTGTTTGGTTTACACAAATGCTTCCATACGAAAAACTCTGGACACTAAGGTTATTTGTAAATTTAGCAACGTATAAATCTTCATATCCCATAAATCCAGATGTGTATGTTGGACTTGGAGGATACACCAAAGGATACGTTGCCGGATTAACAACCCCGTTCCATTCTCCGCTGAAAAACACATTGCCAAATTTATCTGCTCCTAACGTTGTTCTAAAACTTCGGCCATCACCACCAAAATAGGTTGACCATAAAAGGTCTCCGCTATTCGAAAAACGCGCCAAATAAACATTATCATAATTTATACTTACTGATGTGTCGATACTATTATCAAACATACCTCCATCACAGGCAGATTGAAGAGGTATATTACGGGACTGTGTTGTAAAACCTAGAAACACATTACCACAAGTATCAATGGTTAAATTATCGTTTTCCGACTGATAATCGTTTCTGCTACCGCCAACATAGGTCGCCCATTTTCTGGTTGAAGTACTATCAAATTTTAAAATAAATACATCGTACTGCGGGCCAGTCATGGTCGGCTGATAATATGATCCTGCGTTTTGAACAGGAAAATCGGTTGACGTTGTTACGCCACAAACAAAAATGTTCCCAAATTTATCCGCGGCCAAACTTTTTGCCTGATCAGTTCCTGCACTACCGCCATAATAGGTTCCCCAAAGTTGATTTCCTAGGTTGTCAAATTTGAGTATACTCGCATCGTTTGTGCCTGAAATAGTTCCCTGAAAATAGGAAGAACCTCCTGGATTGTACAATGGAATCAAAGTGCTGCTTGAACTTGTTATGTAAACATTTCCCTTAATGTCCGTTGTTCCTATAGGCTGAGTAAGCCCTTTTAAATACGTTGCCCATAAACGGTTACCAGAATTGTCAAATTTTACAATAAATCCACTGTTATTTCCAGTTATTGAAGACTCAAAATAGCTACCTGAATTTTGAATAGGAAAATTTGCGGAATTTGTGGTTCCAATCAAAAATGCGTTACCAGTAATATCTGTGCAGACACCAGTGGCAAAGTCTGAGCTAGTGCCACCATAAAAAGTAGACCACACACAGTTTCCCAGATTATCAAATTTCGAAATAAAAGCATCTGTACCTCCACCTGTATTCGCTTGAAAATAAGTGTTCGCAGTAACCGTTGGAAATAATGATGAACTTGATGACCCGCATAAAAACACATTTCCCTGATTATCTGTAGCAAGATAGTTAACCTGTGCCGGACCAAAATAAGTTGACCATAAAAGTGTGCCAGTATTATTAAACTTCACAACAAATCCGACGCCTGATGACCATGTTGATTGAAAATACGTACCCATTGATTGCACTGGAAAATTGTTACTGCCCAAATAACCGCACAAAAAAACATTTCCTAATTGATCGGTATCTATTGCGTATGTTCCTTCGTAGCTTGTGCCGCCGTAAAAAGTTGCCCAAACTAATTGAGGATCAATAATTAAAGTTTGTGTCAGTGTTTGAACACCTGGAATATCAAAACCTATGTTGGTTTGGTTCCTGCCTGATTTTTTTTTAGACGATATTAATTTAAAACTACTTTCAACTTTGTTTTTGCTTTCAGAAAAATAACTATAAGGTGCTTTTTCCTGTATTTTTCCATTTATACCCACGATGTTTAAATTGCCTTTATCATCTAGCACTATTTCCTTTTTGCTATTGTAAACCATTTGAATTTGGCTTAAATCCGCACCCGGATGAACAATAAAATCATACTTAAATCCAGTGCCGCTAGAATTATAGAGAACCCAATCAATTCCAGGATAAACATTTCTAACCGTAATTTTTTTGTATTTTTTTACATGAGAATAAGTCGTGCCTTTTTCCAAAATATAGTTGTAGTAGGCAATGCCGGCGTCTTCCTTAATAATGTTTTCTGTTAAGATCTTAGAGCCTTCTAAATTTAAATCGATGCGCTCATAACTTATTTTAATGTTCTCTTCTTCATTGTAATATTCTTCATCCTTGTCTTTTTTACTTTCCTTTTCAATCTCTCCATACTTCAAAAAAACATAAGAAATTCCTGTTTTAGTAACATAAATATCCACTCCAGGTGCTTCCGCTTTAAAAAGAACGTCTAAGGCTGGTTTGTTGTCCGAGTTCATTATCTGCCCTTTGTTCTCCAAAAATTCTACTGCTTGATTTTGGAGCCAATTATTGGCTTGTTCCATTTCATTCAGCGTGCCGTTGGGCTTTTGCTTTTTTTGCGAGAGCCCTTTATCTCCGTCTTTGCTATAAGCGACATTGAACATCGAAGCCAACACTAACAAAAAATGAAAAATGAAACGGCCTGTAAAAGAGAAGATGTTTTTCATGGGTAAAATTTTAATGGTTAACTCGATTCAATTAATAGACTACGTTGATTTTGAACTACACACTAAGTTAGGTGTTTTTTACTCTTAGCTTTTTCTTTTAACATTTATCATAATAAGCTTGTGTGCCTAATTTATAAAAAATCTATAGCCACAATTGTGAATTCAGTTAAAATGTAATATCTTTGATCCTCGTTCTTTAAAAACACTTATTAAGAAAAGCTGAGGGATACGCCCTTTGAAGCTTTACCAACCCTTTAATTAGTTAAGAATTAAGAGTTAAAAATGAAGAATTTCAATTTTTCATTTTCAATTTTTCATTTTTCATTCTTTAAAAGAAGGTGGGAATTCGTCCAAACATAGTTTGGAAAAATAAGTCGGAGCACATTAGTCAAACATTTTAAACAAAACATAAACTAATCCCTTCCGATAAAAAACGGAAGGGATTTTTATTTTATATATGAATACGATACAAGAAGAACTAGAAAAACGCGTACTGGTTATTGATGGCGCCATGGGCAGCATGATTCAACAGTACAAATTAACGGAAAAAGATTTCCGCGGGAAACGCTTTGCCGATTGGCACAAAGATCTGCAAGGCAATAACGACTTATTGTCGATTACCCAACCTGTTATAATTAAAACCATTCATAAAGAATATTTAAAGGCCGGTGCGGACATCATTGAAACCAACACTTTTAGCGATACCTCTATTGCTATGGCCGATTACGATATGCAAGAGTTTGTGTATGAACTCAATTATGAATCAGCTAAGATTGCTAAAGAAGCGATAGTTGAATTTAAAAAAGAGTTTCCGGAATTTGCACACATTCCAAAGTTTGTAGCGGGAGCAATTGGTCCCACTAACCGCACGCTTTCTTTATCTCCTAACGTAAACGATCCTGGTTATCGCGCGATTACTTTTGATGAACTATCGACTGCTTATACCGAACAAGTAAAAGGATTGATTGACGGTGGCGCCGATTTACTTTTAATTGAAACTATTTTTGATACACTCAATGCCAAAGCGGCATTGTATGCGATTCAAAATTATTGCGCCTCGATAAACAAAAAAATGCCAGTGATGGTTTCGGGAACGATTACCGATGCCAGTGGCAGAACTTTATCAGGACAAACCACAGAAGCTTTTTTAAATTCTGTTTCTCACGTTGAACTTTTAAGTGTGGGGTTAAATTGTGCATTGGGTGCAAAAGACATGCGTCCTTATTTAGAAGAACTTTCTGATAAAGCTCCTTTTTACGTAAGCGCTTATCCTAATGCCGGTTTACCAAATCAATTTGGTGAATACGATCAGGACGCGCATGAAATGGGACACCAAATTGAAGATTTTTTAAACGCCGGTTTCTTAAATATTGTAGGTGGTTGCTGCGGAACAACACCTTCACACATTAAACGTATCGCTGAGTTAGCAAAAGACGCCAAGCCTCGCAAAAAACCTCAACGCGATAGCTTGATGCATCTAAGTGGTTTAGAGCCATACACATTAACTGCTGAAAGTAATTTTTTAAATGTAGGCGAAAGAACAAATGTTACTGGCTCCAAAAAATTTCTGCGTTTAATTAAAGAAGGAAATTATGAAGAGGCTTTGTCTATCGCAAAAGACCAAGTAGATGGCGGTGCACAGGTTATTGATGTGAACATGGACGAAGGCATGTTAGATGGTGAAGCGGCTATGACAACTTTTCTCAACTTAATTGCCTCTGAACCGGATATTTGTCGCGTCCCTATTATGATCGATTCTTCTAAATGGAGCGTGATTGAAGCGGGTTTAAAATGTGTGCAAGGAAAAGCAATCGTCAATTCCATTTCTTTAAAAGAAGGCGAAGAAAAATTTATTGAACAAGCAAACAAAGTAAAACAATACGGTGCAGCTGTAATTGTGATGGCTTTTGATGAGGTTGGTCAGGCCGATACACTTGAAAGACGAAAAGAAATTTGCAAACGCGCTTACTATATTCTCGTTGATAAAGTAAAATTTCCCCCACAGGATATTATTTTCGATCCTAATATTTTTCCAGTAGCTACAGGCATGGAGGAACATCGTTTGAACGCTCTTGATTTTTTTAATTCTACAAAATGGATTAAAGAAAATCTTCCATTTGCAAAAGTAAGCGGTGGAGTGAGTAATGTGTCCTTTTCTTTCAGAGGGAATGATCATGTGCGTGAAGCCATACACAGTGCTTTTTTATACCATGCTGTTAAAAACGGAATGGACATGGGAATTGTGAATCCTGCTCAATTACAGGTTTACGACGATATTGATAAAACATTACTCGAATTAGTTGAAGACGTTTTATTGAATCGCCGCGATGATGCTACAGAGCGTTTAGTGGAGCATGCTGAATCTTTAAAAGGAATTACTAAAGAAAAAACCGAAAAAGACGAAGCTTGGCGCAAAGGAACAGTAGAAGAACGTTTAAGTCATGCCCTTGTAAAAGGCTTAGTAGAATATATTGACGTTGATACAGAAGAAGCCAGACAAAAATTAGGGAGACCGTTGCACGTGATTGAAGGTCCGCTTATGGCGGGCATGAACATTGTGGGCGATTTATTTGGAAGCGGAAAAATGTTTTTACCGCAAGTTGTAAAAAGTGCGCGTGTGATGAAAAAAGCTGTTGCCTATTTAGAACCTTATTTATTAAAAGAAAAAGAAGATAATGCCAAAGCGGGCATTGTTGGAGATGGCAGAACAAATGCTGGTAAAATTTTAATGGCGACAGTTAAGGGCGATGTGCATGATATTGGAAAAAACATTGTGGGCGTTGTTTTAGCTTGTAACAATTACGAAATAATCGATTTAGGGGTAATGGTTTCTGCTGATAAAATTTTAGAAGAAGCTAAAAAACACAATGTGGATGTTATTGGCTTAAGTGGATTGATAACGCCATCGCTAGATGAAATGGTGCACGTTGCCAAAGAAATGGAACGCTTAAGTTTTAAAACACCTTTATTGATTGGAGGAGCAACCACTTCTAAAGTGCATACTGCGGTGAAGATTGCGCAAAATTATTCTGGTCCGGTAGTACATGTGAACGATGCAAGTAAATCAGTTCCTGTGGCAAGCAGTTTAATTTCAAATGAATTGCGTGACGATTTTATGTTGGAAGTTAAAAAAGATTACGATCGTGTACGTGAACAAAATAAAAATGCTCAGTCGCAAAATAAATTTATTTCGATGGAAGAAGCGCGTCAAAATAAATTCCCAATCGATTGGAATAAAACAGAAATAACCAAACCGAGTTTTATTGGAAACAAAGTATTTAGCAACTACGATTTAAAAGAAATTTCTGAATACATCGACTGGACGCCGTTTTTCCACAGTTGGGAAATGAAAGGTTCTTATCCAAAAATCTTAAAAGATCCAACACGTGGCGCAGAAGCGCAAAAATTATTTGACGATGCACAAAACATGCTTAAAAAAATCATCTCAGAAAAATGGTTAACAGCCAATGCGGTATTTGGGATTTATCCTGCGCAAGCGGTTAATGATGATGATATTGAAGTGGTGTATGAAAATGGCCGAACAAATAAATACCTTTTTCATTCTATTCGTCAACAAACCAAAAAACCTGCGGGTCAATACAATATTGCGCTTGCCGATTTTATTAAACCGAAAAATGGTTCTAACACACCAACAACAGATTATCTTGGTGCCTTTGCTTCCACTACTGGTATTGGCATTGACGAACACGTAGCTCGTTTTGAAAAAGATCACGACGATTACAGTGCCATTATGTTGAAAGCCATTGCCGATCGTTTGGCGGAAGCTTTCACAGAATTACTTCACAAAAAAGTACGCAAAGAATATTGGGGTTATGCGAAAAACGAAACGTTTAGCAACGAAGAATTAATCAAAGAAGAGTATGCCGGTATTCGTCCCGCGCCAGGTTATCCAGCACAACCTGATCATACAGAAAAACTCACCATTTGGAAATTGTTGGACGTTGAAAAAAACACCGGCATAAAACTTACCGACAGTTTAGCCATGGTGCCAACAGCTGCCGTGAGCGGGTTATACTTTGGGCATCCACAAGCACATTATTTTGGTGTTGGAAAAATAACCAAAGACCAAGTCAAAGATTACGCAAAACGTAAAAGCATGAGATTTGAAGAGGCTGAGAAGTGGCTTGGGCCGGCACTAGGTTACTAACTGTGTCGCCTCCTAAATTAAGCTAACAATGAATCATTTTAAAATAAATATAAAACCAGCGTTATGAAGAGATCTATTAATTTTACAGCATTATGCTTGTGCCTATTAAATTTTACCTCATGTAAAAAGGGAGAAACAGGGCCACAAGGGAAAGATGGGAGTTCCAACGTTCAGTCTTATACACAAACTGCCGTTAATTCTAGTTGGACTTATAACAATTCTGAGAACTCGTACGATGTAACATTCACCGTTCCCGCTATTACCGAAGCGGTTGTAAATGGTGGCACTATACAAGTATTTTTAGGAATAGGGACCACAACCACACAATGGGCAGCCATGCCTTTTGCTTATGGCAATACTCAATATAACTACGACTATCAACTCGGTAAAGTGAATATATATGTGACGCTTGGAAATGGAAACACTCCAGACAATCCAGGCGGTCTTCAATTTAAAGTTGTTGTAATTCCCCCGGCTTCAAAATCTGCCCTTCCGGATAACAGCGGTACAAATGTTCAAACTGAAACAATATTTAGCGTAGGATAAACCTTTAGTTTAATTTTCAGAAACATTTAACAAAATACTACAAGCTTCGGTGGTCTTGCTTATTACGTTTATATAAGTAATTTTACTTTCAAATACTTTGACATGAAAGAATTTGAAACACCAGTTTTTAAAATGATCATTCATGATAACCTTATTAAAGAGGTGAAAGTAAAAGCGAATCAAACGCTAACGGAAAAAGACGTTTGGGAATCAAGAGACTTATCCGATTCATACAAACCAAACGCTAAGTTTTTTGTACTAATTGAAGGAGAAGACAACACTTCCGTTTCATTTGCAGCAAGAGATGCTGCCGCGTCGGAAGAATATTCTAAAAACGTAGCGGCTTTAGCTTTACACAGCAAAAAACCGCTCGATACAATCATGGGCAATTTGTTTCTAAAAATTAAACGGCCTAAAGTCCCCACTAAATTTTTTGAAGATCGGCAAAAAGCGATGGAATGGCTTACTGAGCTAGCGAACAAATAACCTCTCCTCAATTAGAACTTCGAAGAGATTGCCACCAATTACACTAATTTTCACTAATGATTTGTGTTAATTCGTGAAATTCGTGGCAAATCTCTCTTGCTTTTCAACGTTTTTAAACAATACTTACTCGTTCCATTTCTTCACTTATCTTTGCGCTTTATTTCGAAAAAATGGGCAATTCAAAAACGATCAAAAGTGCACTGGTTTCAGTTTATTACAAAGACAATTTAGAGCCGATTATTAAAAAACTACACGCATTAAATGTAAAGCTCTATAGTACAGGCGGCACACTTTCTTTTATTGAAAAATTAAATATTCCTGTAACGGCTGTAGATTCTGTTACAAGCTATCCCGAAATTTTCGGTGGTCGCGTAAAAACATTGCACCCCGCTATTTTTGGGGGAATTTTAAATCGCAGAGATAATGCTTCTGATATAAAAGAAAAACAACAACATAACATACCTGATATTGATTTAGTTATAGTTGATTTATATCCTTTCGAGGAAACTGTTGCAGCTAAAGCCTCAGAGCCAGATACCATTGAGAAAATTGACATCGGCGGAATTTCTTTAATTCGTGCCGCTGCTAAAAATTTTAATGACGTGGTGATTGTTTCTTCACGCAACGATTATTCAGAATTATTAAATTTATTAGAAACTAAAAACGGTAAATCAGAGTTGGCAGACCGTAAACGTTTTGCTGCAAAGGCTTTTGCCGCCTCATCGCATTACGATACTGCTATCTTTAACTATTTTAATCAAAGCGAAAATATTCCTGAATTCAAACAGAGCGTTCAAAAAAGTCAGGTGTTACGTTACGGCGAAAACCCACACCAAAAGGGAACTTTTTACGGCGACATTGATGCCTTATTTACAAAATTGAACGGCAAAGAATTATCCTACAATAATTTATTAGATGTAGACGCTGCTGTAAATTTAATTGGCGATTTTACCGAACCTACTTTTGCGATCTTAAAGCACAACAACGCTTGTGGTGTAGCTTCAAGAGATACCATTGCACAAGCTTATAAGGACGCTTTGGCTGGCGATCCAACTTCTGCATTTGGCGGTGTGTTAATCGCTAACAGAACAATCGACATCGATTCAGCCACTGAAATAAATAAATTATTCTGTGAAGTTATCATTGCCCCTGGTTATAACAACGACGCTGTAGCTTTGTTAAAATCAAAACCAAACCGCATTATCCTTATTCAAAATAAGGTAGGGTTTAATAAAAATTCGTTCCGCACTTTATTGAATGGTGTAATTGAACAAGATAAAGATTTAAAGATAGAAACAGAAGCAGATTTAAAGCCAGTAACAACATTAAAGCCTTCTGCGAGTGAAATTAAAGATTTATTATTTGCTAATAAATTAGTAAAACACACCAAATCAAATACCATTGTTCTTGCTAAGAACGGTCAGCTCCTTGCAAGTGGCACTGGTCAGACCTCACGCGTGGACGCATTAAGGCAAGCCATTCACAAAGCACAAAGTTTTGGTTTTGATTTAAACGGCGCGGTAATGGCAAGTGATGCTTTTTTTCCATTTCCTGATTGTGTCGAAATAGCTCATGATGCGGGAATTAGAGCAGTTGTTCAACCAGGCGGTTCTATAAAAGACAAAGAAAGTATTGCTTATTGTGATGCAAATGGAATGAGCATGGTGATGACAGGCGTGAGACATTTTAAACATTAATTATTAACAGCGCTCAAAAGTTCTAAGTTTTTAATTTTAGACTTGTCTATTTATTTGGCTTGACCTAGCTATTGAATACGTGCATGATCCACTCAGTTTAATTTCATTGCACGTTTAAAATGGTTACGTACTAAGCGGTCTTCCCGTTTTATGATATTCGCTTCAACACGATATCCTTCGGAGGACTAATCACCATTGGAAATTTCTCAACCTTAACAGAACTACTATCCAAACCGAAAGCTTTGGCTTCACTCAAACTGAACCGTTTCAAAGTAAAATAAATATTAAGAATTAGTTTTTCGTATAAAGGTAAATCGTTTTCGTAGGACAAGAATTTTTCCAAAACCACAAATTTAAAATCACCTATTACATTGTTTTTATTTAAAGACTCGTAACGACTTGTAATATCCACTTCCCCATTCTTTACAAGGTCCGTCACCACATTTCTAAACATCAGATTTACGCGCGGGGCAATTCTAAATCCAATTCTAAAGTCAACACGTATGATATCTTCATTTGCAATGTGTGTTACTTTATAGTCCATGCGATATGGTTCATCCATTACGTCAACGTGCACAAACCAATAGATGTCTGCTTTTTTCGGACGCTTCTGTAAAATAGAATAAATGATTTTTGATTCTATTTCATTAGGATTGTTTGCACTCGTCATGTAAATTAAATGTGTAGCGTACTTCTGAATACTTGGATCAGTGCTTAAATCCACTAACATAGGCTTATAGTTATCGAGAGGAACTAAGTCAATGTATCTGCGACGGATTAATTTAGCCATGTACCAGCAGCCCATTATTCCCGCTAAAAATAGGGCAATGCAAAAGGTAACATAACCGCCTTTTGGGAATTTTTCTAACAATGCAATTAAAAACGTTCCTTCAATAATAATGTAAACCGGAATAAAAATGTATAAAAATAGTTTTGGATATTTCTTTAAACGCATAAAAAAAGCCAACAAGCGCGAAGACATAATCATTCCAAGAATGATCGTTAGTCCATAAGCAGCTTCCATATTTTTAGCTTCTTTAAAGAAAAGTACAATGGCCACGCAACCAAAATAGAGTAACCAGTTGATGGAAGCGATATACATTTGTCCTTTTAATTCCGTTGGGTATTTAATTTTAACCTTCGGCCAAAAATTCAATCGCATGGCCTCATTAATAAGCGTGAACGAACCGCTAATTAAAGCTTGCGAAGCAACAACGGTTGCAATGGTTGCAATACCAATTCCTACTGGTAAAAACCATTCTGGCATAATTGAATAAAATGGGTTAGAACCAGCTAGCTTTTTTCCATCCATTGAAATCAACCAAGCCGTTTGTCCAAGATAATTTAATACCAACATACTTTTTACAAACACCCAGCTTACACGAATATTATCCCTACCACAATGGCCCATGTCTGAATAAAGCGCTTCTGCTCCTGTCGTACAAAGAAACACAGCGCCCAATAGCCAGAAACCGCCAGGATGATTCACTAAAAGGTTAATGCCATAATAAGGATTAAACGCTTTTAGAACTGTTAGGTTCTGTGCTAAACCATTTATGCCCATAACACCCAATGTGAGAAACCATATCAACATCACCGGGCCAAAAAACTTTCCAATAAATTTGGTTCCAAATTGTTGAATGAAAAATAAACCTGTAATAATAGCAATAACAATGGGGATTGTGTGAATGTGACTAAACCTCGGGATAAGCTTTAATCCTTCAATTGCAGAAGCAACGGAAATTGGCGGCGTGATAATTCCTTCTCCCAAAATACAACAACCACCAATGATTGCTGGAAAAATCAGCCACTTACGTTTTGCTTTTTTTATAAGCGCGTATAAAGAAAATATGCCGCCTTCACCTTTATTGTCGGCTCTGAGTGTAAAAATTACATATTTTATTGTTGTTTGAAAAGTAAGCGTCCAAATAACAAGCGACATAGCGCCAATAATTACATTGGCATTAACCGTGTTTTCCCCAACCACAGCGCTCATCACATAAAGAGGCGAGGTTCCAATGTCTCCGTAAATTATTCCAAGTGTAACGAGTAAACTTCCGAGTGTAATTTTATTGAGGTTGCCGTGGTGCTGCTGTCCCATTGTGGGCTTTAAGTTTAAAACGGGGCAAAATTACTATAAAATCACTAAACGACGCAATAAATGACTAATAATTTGAACTTCCAATTAAGTCGCATGTCATTAACTCGGCCAAGCAACTATTGAGTTAAATTAGCCAAAAAAGGCGGTTTTAAATGTTTTTTTACATAAATTTAATATCACTTTGTAACCACTTAAATTAATTATATGAGGTTTTTAATTACATGTTTTATTATTGTTAGTGCTTTTGTTTTATCTGCACAAGTGAATAAAAATACTTTTGCAATAAACAAAGCTGGAATTGTAAATGTAGAGGCAGCTTCAAATGAACAGCCTCTTAACAAAGAAGTAATTGAAATGCCCAAACAAGGTTTGTCTTATGCCTCAACAAACAAAACACATTTTGTTCATCCAAAAAGATCGACCATAAACTATAGCGCCATAACAAACGATTTTGCGCCTTCACTGATGGTAAAAGAAATGCCTAGACAAGGTTCAAAAAAAATGGTAGTTTATAATTACTCTAACACGCCAACTTCTTCGAACTTGCGCAGCAGCGCTACACAATCCGTTTTACCTGATCTTGTGAAACTTCAAAGTTTTTTCGGAAACAATTGGGGCATAAGCACTCCTAACGATAATGATATGGCAATCTCTGATTCGGGGATTATTGTTTCTGTAATTAACACAAATATTTACATCCGTAACTCTGTAACTAATTCTGTTTCCCCTGCCAAATCACTAGCTGGGTTTACGAGTCCTATCAATAGTAAACATCAAGAATTCGATCCCAAAGTAATGTACGACCCGTCTACCGATCGATTTGTTTTAGTTTGTTTGGTAGGTTCAACCGACTCAACAAGTAAAATCATTGTTGGGTTCACACAAACAAACAATCCTAATGGCAATTGGAATTTATATACACTGCCCGGGGATCCATTAAATTATGGATTGTGGTCAGACTATCCTATGATAGCGATGACAGATAAAGAATTATTTTTGTCTGTAAATCTTCTGTACAACGATAGCACGTGGCAGGCTGGTTTTGTTGAAACCTTAGTTTGGCAAATAAACAAAGGTAACGGTTACGACGGTGTTGCTTTAAATTCCGATCTTCATTCAAATATTAAATTTAACGGCAAAGCAATAAGAAATTTATGTCCTGTTAAAGGTGGCAGCCATTTGTATTCTCCAAACATGTATTTTGTTTCAAATAGGAATTTAGCCTCACAAAACGACACCGTTTTTTTGGTCAACATTACCGATACAATTGGTTCGCCAACTGGCACCGTAACAACAAAAGCAATGGTTTCCGATCAGCCTTATTATTTTCCTAATGATGGAAGACAGACCATTTCTTCTCAATCACTGGCAACCAACGATTGTCGTAACTTAGGCGCCTTTTACGAAAACGGAATTATTCAATATGTTCACAACACAAATAACCCTCTTAATAGTCATTCCACAATTTATTACGGAACAATTAGCAATCTTCAGACAACAACTCCTGTTGTAAACGGTTATATTTTACCTAACGATACCATGGATTTTGCTTATCCGAATATTTCTTATGCCGGAAATTCCAATACAGACAATACTTCCATTATCAGTTTTAACCACAGTTCTGATAAAGTTTTTACGGGCTGCTCAGCCGTAAGAGCAGATGGACTTGGAAATTTTTCACCAATTTTACGGATCCAAAATGGCACAACCTACGTAAACCTGCTTACTAGCAATCTCGAGCGTTGGGGAGATTATTCGGGGTCGCAACGTAAATATAACTCTCCTGGTGAAGTGTGGATGAGTGGATACCAAGGTCGTTTCTACAACGGAAATTTTCCAAACGCACACGTGGCATGGATTGCTCAAATAAAAACCGATACCTCTACAGCTTACCTAGTGGGTGTAGAGAATAAAAACAAATCCCTTTCCAACACATCTGTTTACCCTAATCCTGCTCGTGATATTTTTAGCGTTGAGGTAAGTTTAACTAAACCAGAATATCTCAGTTTTGAATTATTAGACCCGCAGGGTAAATTAATCGAAGTTTTATTGAGAGATTGGGTGACTGTAAAAGAAAATCTTTTTAGCTTCAATACAACTGGTTTAAGTAAAGGCGTTTATTTTTTGAAAATTTCCGGTAACAACAATACCTCTATTATTAAAAAAATTATTATTAATTAATATTTCTCATGTTTAAACGCCTCCCTCTTTTCGTTCTGTTTTTTACACTTGTAAGCTTTCTTACCATAAGAGCTAGTCATAACCGCGCCGGTGAAATCACTTATGTGCGTATTGCTCCCTTTTATACCGTGCAAGCTGGAATTACAGTGCAGGTTTACACTTACTCCATTACAGTCATTATTTACACCGATGATGCGATATTGTCAGGCGGCAACGGAATTGCTGACCGTTGTAAGGACACTATCTATTTTGGAGACGGAGACATAGGTATTGCTCCGCGTTTAAACAACCCTCTCAATATTTGTGGGTGTGGCTCTATGAACAATACCGCTATTGGCTGCGGCTCTTTAATTGTAAGCGATGCAGATTATAAAGTGAAAAAAAACATTTATGGCATTGTTCACACTTATCCTGGTCCGGGAGATTATATAATTAGTACACTAGACCCGAATCGTAATAATGGAGTAAGGAATATGCGAAACTCTTTTGATGAGCCTTTTCATATTGAATCTAGGTTAATCATAAATGCTTTTACCGGCGCCAATAGTTCTCCCATTTTCGATTTCGCTCCAATTGATAAAGCCTGTATTGGCGTTTGTTTTGAACATAACCCTGGAGCTTTCGATCCAGATGGTGACAGTTTAAGTTATGAAATTTCAACCCCAAGAGGGCAAAAGGGCCAAACCGTTGTAGGTTATTTTGATCCCGAAACACAGGCTGGCGGATCCTTTGGTATTGATCCCGTTACAGGTTTATTGCGTTGGTGTAATCCTATTTATCAAGCTGAATACAACATCGCTTTTAAGGTAATTGAATGGCGAAAAAACACAAGTCGTAAATACGAAATAATAGGATATGTGCTACGAGATATGCAGGTAATTGTAAGAACCTGCGATAATTCCCCGCCATCCATAACCGTGCCTAGCGCCTGTGTTGAAGCAGGAAAAACTGTTACAGCTAATCTTATCGTTAAGGATCTAAATAATGGCAGCTTTGTAACCGTAAAAGGCGGCGGTGGTGCTTTTGAAGCAAATAGTCCAATCGCCACGTTTAATCCTCAATCCGGAAACACCTACACCTCAACAGGAAGTTCTTTTGCAGTATTTTTTTCCTGGCAAACAAATTGCAACCACATTAGAAACCAGCACTATTATACCACTTTTAAAGTTGAGGATAATGGAACTCCTAAATTTCCTATCAAACTGGCTTCTTTTAGCACCTTTGATATAAGAGTTGTTCCACCATCCGTAAAAAATGTTACGGCTGTACCAAGCGGATCTGATATGAAAGTTAGTTGGAGCCCTTCGGTATGTAGTCCAACAGAAAATCCGCTCGTCGGATATAAAATTTATCGCAAACAAGATTGTAATCCATACATACCTGAGCCCTGCCAGGTTGGTGTTCCCGCATCCAGCGGATTTACATTAATAGGCAATGTTACTGCTTCCGTTAACTTATTTACAGATAATAACAACGGTGAAGGTTTAATTGTTGGTCAAGACTACAGTTATATGGTTGTTGCGGTATACAAGGATGGGACCGAGACATTTGGAAGTTCGCAAATTTGCGCAAAACTAAAACGTAATGTTCCGGTTTTACTCAATGTAGATGTAGATTCTACCTCGGCTACCGGAGCAATTTTATTAAAATGGATTCATCCTCTTACTGGTACAGCAAACTTCGACACTACTATTTTTACAGGTCCTTATCAACTTAATCTCAAACACAGATCTGGCTCAAGCGGCACATACACAACTATTGCAACCTTTACTAGTAATCTTGTAGCACTCCTAGATACTCAGTATGTTCACAAAGATTTTAATACCGAAGTAGGTACTGAAGAGTATCTTGTTGAGTTTATTTCAGGAACGACTACAATTGGTTCTTCGCAAAAAGCCCCGTCTGTTTTTTTAACCACAAAAGGTTCTGATAGAAGAATTAATCTGAAATGGACAGCAAATACGCCTTGGAAAAATTCTTCCTATAAGATAATGAGAAGAGATTCTTCGTCTAACGCTTTTGTTTTGGCCGGCACAACCTCTCAAATGAGTTTTATTGACTCTTCAAATGTTATAAACGGAAGTTCATACTGTTATTATGTTATCAGTCAAGGAAAGTACTCGGACCCTAGTATTTATAGCCCTCTGATAAATAAATCGCAAATATCGTGTGCAAAAGCCGTTGATACTATTCCACCAACAACCCCTACAATTAGTATTGATGCAGACTGTCCGTATGGCATAGTTCTCGTTAGTTGGGGCGACATCAGTCAAATATATAGAAGCGACGACGTGGCTAAATACACGCTTTACTATAAATCTTTTGTAAATTCGGAGTATAAAAAAATTGCGGAGATTTTAAGAAATGAGCCTTTAGTCTTCAAACAAGATGACCCTAATTTGTTTTCAGGTTGTTACGCTGTAAAAGCTACTGATATACACGAAAATGTTGGGCCTTTGAGCCCTGATTTTTGTATTGATAATTGTCCAATATTTGAATTACCAAATGTATTTTCACCAAATAAAGATGAGGTAAACGATTTTTTTCAGGCGATAAGAGTCAGACAGATAAAGGAAATTGACCTTTCTGTTGTTGATCGTTGGGGACATCTCGTTTATACCACAAAGGATCCATATTTCAAATGGGACGGTATCAGTAATGTTACAAAAGTTCCTGTAAGTGAAGGAACATTCTTCTATGTGTGTGATGTTTACGAACCACGTTTAAAAGGTATTGTCAAGCGGACACTGAAAGGTACCGTACAAGTTGTTCGATAGTTACACTCCTAATATCCAACGCAAAACCATTTCTATAATCGGAGTTAATCTATATTTATTAAGGCTTTGCCAAGTGGTATTGGTAATTACCACTATCTTTGCAAAATGAAACTTTATAAAAACCTTGTTAATTCCGTTGCAGCAACTGTTCAAGAAATATTTATTAAAAACAGATATGCAGATAAGGCGCTTGAAAAAGTATTCAAACAAAACCCACAATGGGGAAGCAGAGACAGGCGCTTTGTTGCAGAAGGAGTTTATGATATTGTTAGAAATTTTCGTTTATACAGCGAGTTAGCCGATTCTCAAACCAATTTTTGGTTTATAACAGCAGTTTGGCTTGTGGTTAAAAAAGTTGAAATACCAGATTGGCAAGAGTTTAAACACGTTGACGTTCCTTATATTTTAGCACACCAAGAAAGTTTAAAAACAAATGTACCACTCTATGAATCTTACCCAGATTGGCTTTGGGAATTAGGCTGTAACGAATTAGGAGAAGAAACTTGGTTAAAACAAGCTGTTGCGATGAACGAACAAGCTTCGGTTTTTTTACGTGTAAACGCACTTAAAACAAATAAACAAAAACTTTCTGAAGCATTACTCGCAGATAAAATTGAAACATCCTCTGTTGAAAATGTCGAAAACGCTTTACGCTTATCAAAACGTGAAAATGTTTTCCAAACAAAAACTTTTAAAGAAGGTTGGTTCGAAGTGCAAGACGCCGGTTCACAACTTATCAGCGAGTTTCTCGATCCTAAGACTAACGATTTAGTTATTGACGCTTGCGCCGGCGCAGGTGGAAAAAGCCTGCACCTTTCTGCTTTAATGAAAAACAAAGGGAAAGTTATTAGTCTTGATATAGAGGCTTGGAAACTTGAAGAATTAAAAAAACGCGCCAAACGCGCAGGCGCTTCTAATATTGAAACCCGAGTGATTGAACCCGATCAAACAATTAATAAACTGCATAACAAAGCAACCAAACTATTATTAGATGTTCCTTGTAGTGGCTTGGGCGTTCTCAAACGTAACCCTGATGCCAAATGGAAATTGACAGCAGAAACGATTGAGCGGACAAAAAAAATACAGGAAAGTATTTTATCGGACTATTCAAAAATGCTCTCTACTGGTGGGCTTATGGTATATAGCACCTGCAGCATTCTGCCAAGTGAAAACCAACATCAAGTCAGTACGTTTTTAAACAACAACGCTAATTTTGAATTGCTAAAAGATAGCACGCTTTTACCAAGCGAAGGGTTTGATGGCTTTTACATGGCCTTACTTAAAAAAACTTCTTAGTGTTATTTTATCTCTACCGATTCTATTATTTCATATCCCAGATATTTTTCTAAAATCTGGTGGTACGATTTTGTGGATGTGAATCCAAATCCGCTTTCAAAAAATTCGTTTAAAGAACTTTTGTACAAACTTTCTTTCGGCATAATAAACCCAAGATATTCTTTTGGTTCGTTGAATACTTTCTGAATTTTTAAAAACTTAGACGGATTGTTTTTTAGGTACGCCCAGTAGGCAACAATATCAACGTAACCAAAAAAAGTGTGATCGTTGCTTATTTTTTCTAATACTTTATTTTGAGACTCAGTAGATTCTATTTTTAAGTTCGGTATAAATGTCCTTTTAATGCTGTTCATATACACCATGTGACTTGAATTATTCACCACCATAGCATTTAAACCACTGAAGACTTTTGTGACTTCTGTTTGGTTTTTTTCTTTGACAGTATGGACTTTCCCGGCAGTAATCAATACAGCCACATTCTGCAAATACGGCGCAGAAATAGAAACTTCTTTTTCTCTATCGGCATTAGTAGTTACCGAACCTAAACCAATTATTTTAGAACTACCATTCTTAACAGAGTTATAAAACGCACTAAACTCGTTATACGGTTTATAGTTCAGAACAAGGGTTATGCCTTTTTTCGCTTTTAACCAGTTGACATATTCCTCAATAATATCAATCTCTATGCCTCTCAACTTTCCTGACTCCAAATAGGCGTAAGGAAAATTTTCATAATAATTAATTGTTAGCGAATCCAGAGATTGCGTTTTTCCAACAAAAAATGAAAGTGTCAAAATAATTATTAAACTGAATTTTTTCATGGTTTATTTTTTTACAAATGTGCTTATTAATTCCCGTATATATCTCATTGCTAAAATTAAGCTTTGGGTACTAATATGTTAATAAGTATAAAAAACAAACTTGTATTTATCTCAATATTAGTGCTTTAAGTGGGAGGGCGGCTCTACTTAAACAAAAGTGGATGCTTTGTTTTTTTGCGTTTAATAAAGCTAAATTTGTAGTAGTAGACAAGAAGCTTATACCTTAAAATGTATCTTTAACTAAAATCTACTGAATTTTTAAAATGAAAAAACTTATTACACTTAGCCTTTTTTGCCTAAGCTTCACTTTAGGCGCACAAACTATTGTAAAAAATGTAGACGCCGTAACATTCAAAAAACTGATCGATGAAAAACAGTCGATCCTTATCGATCTTAGAACTTCAGATGAAATTAACTCTAAGGGAATGATAAAGGGGGCTCGCCAAATTGATTTTTTTGCAAAAGATGCTGAGTCGCAACTTTTAAAACTAGATAAGAAAAAAACGTATTTAGTTTATTGTGCGGGTGGCGGAAGAAGCGGAGAGTGCGTTGACCTAATGAAAAAGAATGGCTTTAAAGAAGTTGTAAATCTTGAAAAAGGTTTTGATGATTGGAAGAGAAAAGGATTAGAGATAGAAAAAAAATAATTTGGAGATAGTTTACACCATACCTGGATTAGGCACTGATAGAAATCTTTTTAAGAATATTTCCATACCTCAGCATTCTCTAAAAATACTTGAATGGCCTAAACCTGAACCCGCCTTTACACTCAGCGATTACGCAAAAACCTTCATTGATCAAATTGATAAGTCTACCCCAATAAACATGATGGGTGTTTCATTTGGAGGTATGTTATGTTGCGAAATTGCCGATTTAATTCAAGTGAAAAAACTTGTTTTGATCTCATCCTGTAAAACGAGAGAGGAACTACCCATTCGCATAAAATTTTTAAAAATATTTCCGCTTCATAAATTAGTAAGAGACAGTGGTTACCGTAAACTAGTATCCAAACTAAGTTGGTTTATTGGTTTTGAAAAAAATGATTTGTTTGAGTTTAAGCAAATGGCTCAATCAATGCCGCCAAATTATTTTAAATATTGTATTGATATGATTATTAATTGGCCGAGAAAATACAATTCGCAAACAATTTATCATATACATGGCTTGGCAGATCGTTTATTACCATCGAGTAAAATAAAAAATTTTGAACCCATAAAAAATGGTAATCATGCCATGGTTGTGTATAAAGCACATGAACTTAATTCTATACTAAAAAAAGTATTTAATGGACACTAAAGATCTTTTAAAACTTGCGATTAATGCGGCTTTTATAGCTGGCGACGAAATTCTTAAAATTTACAATACCGATTTTTACGTTGAAACAAAATCAGACAATACTCCAGTAACGTTGGCAGATAAAACTTCTGGTGAATTCATTACAAAAATATTGTCTGCCTCAAATATTCCCGTTATTAGTGAAGAAGAAGAGATTTTAGACTACGCCATACGAAAAACATGGCCTCAAGTATGGATTGTAGACCCTCTTGATGGAACAAAAGAATACGTGAAACGAAATGGAGAATTTGCAGTTAACATTGCCCTTGTAGAAGATAACAAACCTGTAATTGGTATAATTTATGCTCCTGTTGCTAAGGATATTTATTTTGGTTACAAAAATGGTGGTAGTTACAAAATAACCCAACACGATATGATTAGAGAGCTTTCTAAAAAAAATCTAATTGATCATCTTTTTGAATTTGCTAAAAAACTACCATCACAAAAATTACCCAAAACGTATACCGTTGTTGGAAGTCGTTCGCACCTTAGCAGAGAAATAAATGAACATGTAAGTAAATTAAAAAATTTATACGGAGACGTAGATATGATCAGCGTTGGTAGCAGCATTAAACAGTGCTGGGTTGCCGAAGGTAAAGCTCATGAATATTCACGTTATGGAACAACCATGGAGTGGGACACCGCTGCGGGGCAGTGTATTCTTGAAGAAGCCGGATGTCAACTTATAGACCTCGGTACAAATTTGCCAATGGTATACAATAGAGAGGAAATGAAAAACAATTACTTTATAGCCAAGTGCAAAACGTTTTAAACTAATTCTTACAATTTAATTAGTTTAGAAATCACATAATTCCCTTCAATTACCAATTGCTTAAAATTCTTGTGCTGTTTAATAATAATTTGATTTGTGTTATACCGCGTAATTCCAAAATCGTACTCAATCGCCTCATGCCCCTTTTTTTCTAAAGCCAGAAATACTTTTAAGTCTTGATCATTTAACGTTACAGTCTTTTCTTTTTCGAAAGCCCAATAAGGTCGTTCTCTTATTTTTAGTCCCGAAAACTTTTTGTTTGGAAAAACATTTAATGAGGAGGTATAGTAATTTGCATTATAACCCATGTCTGTTTTTACTAAAACATATTTTTCAGTAATCGTATATTTTTGAGTCTTACCAGTAAGGGTTTGACCTGAAGCCGTGGAAAGTTGTTGAACGGCTTCTTCCACATGGCACTGATAAAAAGTAAGTGAATCTCCTAATTTCAAATTATTGAATAAACTCGATGGAGCCAAATTAATAGAATCTGTTATTTGTGAATAACCCACAAAGTGTAAACAACTTACCAGTACAATGAATAAAAATCTCATGAATAAACTAATTTGATTTGCACAGCAAGCTTCATTGCCTTCTCTTTCGTTTTTATGACGTCTGCATTTACTTGATCATTACATAAAACAACCGCCATGCGTCTATATGGGCGTGTAGTTGGCTTATTAAATATTTTAATATCAGTATTGGTGTTTTTAAGCACTTCAACTACTCCTGTATAAGCAGGTAATCCGCCTTCTTTTTCTGCCAATACAACTGCTGACGCGCCTTGCTTTATTAATTCAATTTCAGGAATTGGTAATCCTAAAATTGCGCGAGCATGTAATTCAAACTCATTATAATTTTGTGTGTTGGCTAGAGTTACCATGCCTGTATCGTGTGGACGAGGAGATAGTTCACTAAAATAAACTCCGTTAGGCGTTAGAAAAAATTCAATGCCCCAAATACCAGCACCAGTTAATTCTCGGGTTACTTTCTCAGCCATGCTCTGAGCTTCCTTCAAATCCTTGTCGCTGATAGCACATGGCTGCCAGCTCTCTTGGTAGTCTCCACGTTCCTGCCTGTGCCCAATAGGAGGACAGAATAATGTTGGCCCTTCTTTTTGCGTTACTGTTAACAGCGTTATTTCAGAATCAAATTTTATAAACTCTTCAATAATAATTTCTTTGGAATCTCCGCGCGAACCTTCCATGGCATAGGTCCAGCTTTTTTCAATATCGGACTCTGTTTTAACAATGCTCTGGCCTTTACCGCTGCTGCTCATTAAAGGCTTTACTACACAGGGAATTCCAACTGCACTAACCGCCACTTTAAATTCTTCGAGCGTTGTTGCGTATTGGTATTTTGCCGTTCTTAAACCAAGCGTTTTAGATGCTAGGTCGCGAATTGCTTTTCTATTCATGGTGAAGTTTGCTGCTTTCGCACTTGGCACAACCGTTATTCCTTGTTTTTCATAATCATAAAAACGTTCTGTTCTTATGGCTTCAATTTCGGGTACAATCAAATCAGGTTTATGCTTCGTTACAATTTTATCCAAGGCATCGCCATCGAGCATATTAATCACTTCAAACGTATGAGCTACTTGCATGGCAGGAGCACTAGTATAGCTATCAACAGCAATAACATATTCTCCTAATCGCTGTAAAGCAATAACTAATTCTTTTCCGAGCTCTCCGCTGCCAAGCAGCATTATTTTTTTTTGCATTCTCTTATTAATCTTATTATAAATTCATTTATCTATTAAATCCTATGTTGCCATTTTCTGGATACTTATCATTAAAAATAGCATAAAAAGCATAACCTAGGGCTAATCCAATTGTTCCTCCTATTAAAGATTTTGTTTTTCGTTTCTGTCTCGCAACCCTTTCGTAACCGAGTATATAAGCATCGTCTTCGATATATCTTGGATTACTTACTGTGTTGTGTTTGATTTTAACTTTAGTAACACCGCTCAGAGCCATAAATCCGAATGGAGCAATAGGGGCAAAAAAAGTTCCCGTTGCTCCGGCCGCAAAGCCTATAAAAATTGACGTTGTTAATGCCCCCCTCGCTTTAAATCCTTTCCTCGCGTCACTTTCCCCTTTCATAAATAACCACATTTCATCGCGCGTAAACTCATTGTATATTGACGGATCTTGCACATAGTAATAGCGTTTATAACCGTCTGCAAATTTTACCATGTACAATTGGTTCATTTCGTAATGAATTTTTTGTAAATGTTTTTTTGGATTCATTATTGTAACCGTATTAAAAGTGGTGTCAATAACCTGTTTGGCAATAACAATTCCATTCATTAAAAAAATAGTGTCTTGTGCTTTTTGAGAGTAAGAAGGTCTTGAGAAAAACAATAATACGAGAACTATGAAAAGCTTTTTAAGCATAAACAAATGTAGTTTTTATATCTGTTTCCGTATTAAAAATCAATAATTTACTATTTGTTCTTCGATTCCTTCTGGCAACTCACGGTATTCGTATTGTTGATTCCGTAATTGAGGTTCGAACCCCGCATCTTGAATTGATTCTTGAATGGTTTTGTAAGTAAATCTATGTGGTGCTCCTGCAGCACTTACAACATTTTCTTCAATCATGATACTTCCAAAATCATTTGCGCCAGAATGTAGGCAAATTTGAGCTGTAGCCTTACCAACTGTTAACCAACTTGCTTGTATATTTTCAATATTTGGAAGCATTATCCGACTAAGTGCCAACATGCGAATGTATTCATCAGAAGTTACTGTATTCTTAACGCCTTTTACACGTTTTAATAAAGTACCATCATCCATAAAGGGCCAGGGAATAAAAGCTAAAAATCCTTTCGCGTGGGCGGGTTTTTGAGCCTGGACTTCACGTATCCAAACCAAATGTTCAAAACGTTCATAAATGGTTTCAACATGACCAAACATCATCGTAGCACTAGTTGTGATGTTCAGTTGATGGGCAGCCTTCATTACCTCCAACCATTCACGTCCTGTGCACTTCCCTTTACTAATTAAACGGCGAACACGGTCGTTCAATATTTCTGCGCCTGCGCCTGGTAAACTGTTCAAACCTGCTTCTACAAGCGCTTTTAAAACTTCTGTATGGGTGCTTTTTTCTAGCTTAGTGATATGGGCAATTTCTGGAGGACCGAGAGAGTGTAGTTTTATTTGCGGAAAATGTGATTTAATTTCTTTGAATAAATTAGTATAAAACGATAAGCCTAAATCAGGATGATGTCCGCCTTGCAATAACAATTGATCACCTCCGTATTTAATTGTTTCTTCAATTTTTTTCTTATACGTTTTTATGTCAGTTATGTAGGATTCTTTATGACCAGGTATTCTGTAAAAATTACAAAATTTACAATTCGCTATACAAACATTGGTGGTGTTTAGGTTTCTGTCTATTTGCCAGGTAACCTTGTTTGAGTTTTTCTTTTGAATTTTTTTTAATTCATTCGCAACAAAAGCTAGATCTGCGGTTGCTGCGTTTTCAAAAAGAAAAACTCCTTCTTCAATACTCAAAAAATCAAATTTGAGTGCGCGTTCTAAGAGTGAATCAACTGTCATAAATATTTAAGTAGGTTAACGAAACCTCGGTAAATTTACCAAATCATTTGTTTGAACAAGGTTAAAAAACAAAAAACCCGTTATAGCAAGCTATAACGGGTTTAATAATAGAATTACCAACTTAGTTTTTAACCAATTTAGCTGTTTTAACTAATTCACCGTTTGTGTTATATGCTTTAACAATATAAGCCCCTTTAGGTAACTCGCTAGTGTTAATTGTTTCTGATGAGTGTACCGCTGCATTCACAACAATTTGTCCAAGTGCATTATAGACAACCACATTTCCATCAAGTACGTTTATTTTGATTTCATTCGTAAAAGGATTCGGGAAGATAGCTGTTTCTTCAAAAGCATTATTTACACTAATACCAACCAGATTACAAACAATCACATTTACTGATACAACAGCCGAGCCAGTACAACCAGCAAGATCGGTTCCAATTAAAGTAAAAATTTTACTACCTGTTGTAGAAGAACTGTACGTTAATGGATTCGCGGTAGATCCAGCGCCAGCACCAGACCAAACATAAGTGTCAGCTCCATTGGCAGTTAATGTAACCTCATGGGTGGTACAAACAGTTGGAGAGGATTTTGTTGCCGTCACAGTTGGTGTTGGTTCTACTGTAAATACAACTGTACCAGAGGCGCTACATCCATTTAAAGCGTTCCCGGTGATTGGAAAATTCCAGGCTCCTGCAGAAGGTGTAGCGATGCTTTGAGGGTTACTTGAACTTGAGAGGTATGTGTAATTATCTGCTCCTGAAGCTGTAATTGTTATACTTCCTTGTTGCGAACATAAAACACTAGGCGAAAGTGCCACCGCCAAAGTAGGAGAAGCATTTACGACAATTTGTATTGTGTTTGCCCCATAGCAAGATGGAAAAGGCAAACTGCCAGTAATACCAGCAACAGTATAAATAGTAGTTGCGTTTGGCGTTACTGTAATGGCAGAAGTAGTTGCGCCTGTGTTCCACGAATAAGTAGTTGCTGAACTTTGCGCACTTAGACTAACTGTTGTGCCTGAACAAATTGTATTACTTGAACTTGCGATTATTGCAATAGATAGTTGCGATCCAATGGTAACCGTGCTTGTAACGGCCGGACAAGTTCCGGAGGTGCTTGTGTAAGCCAACGTATAAACCGAAGTTGAACCCGGCGTAACTACAACAGAAGAATTGTTACTTACTGTCGGAGACCATGTGTAAGTATAACCAGCAGCGCCGTCTATCGCATTCAAAGTTGCCGATCCGCTCGAGCAAATGGTATAACTTGGAACCGAAACGCCGCAAGGAAGTCTATATCTAACAGCATCCACGCCAACTAAACGGCTATTTACACCACCTATTCCTCCATTTGTAACAAAATATCTAAAAGCAAATCTTCCTGTTACAGTTCCGGTAACACCGCTAATAGGCAGGGTATAAACAGTCCATGCAAATGGATACCC
This sequence comes from Aurantibacillus circumpalustris, assembly GCF_029625215.1. GTDB lineage: Bacteria > Bacteroidota > Bacteroidia > B-17B0 > Aurantibacillaceae > Aurantibacillus > Aurantibacillus circumpalustris. Next base: position 991,497 of record NZ_CP121197.1, on the reverse strand, counting down.
ATTTACACTGCCGTTACTAACGGCACTTGCGTTATTTGAGTTTAAATTCGGATTGATGTCTAACAACTGATCTGTGAAAGATCCTACATTTGTAGGTCCAGTTGGAATCACAGTATTACCTGTTTGACTCATTAGCACTTGTAAACGATCTGGATAAATATTTGGTGCCGTTTGATTAAGGGTTCGTGTTGCAAACTGCAAAATTGCGCCATTATAAATGGTCACCGTTGGAGTTATTAAAAACGCACTTATCGTTCCAGGTGCCGATCCGTTTACGGCTGTAAAATCAGCCATATAAAAATCATCGTTGTTTCCGTTATATGCAGGAATTGTTCCGTTTCCTCCGGTCTGATTTCCTTGAGTCCACGATGAAGCGCTCAAAGGCACGGTATTGTCAACCACTTGCCAACCATTGTTACCAATGTTAAACGGGCTAGTGAAGTCTTCAGAAAGAATCACCTGCGAGTTCATTGTAAACATTGAGGCTGATGCAATCAGTAATAAAGTAATTTTTCTTTTCATGATCATATAGAAGTTAATTGTAATGCAAAAATAGATAAATTTTGTTGACGAATAACAGATTACTTTTTTTTTACAAACCATTTAATTCTCTTAATTTTTTAGGTAAACTATTAACGATTAATTTATAAGAATCATCGATACAATTAAATACGACGGTTTTCGGTAAACTTCCATCACAAATGAGCGTGTTCCAATGCTGCTTATTCATGTGGTACCCAGGTATAATACAAGAATGCTTTTCTCGTAATTCAATGGCTTTATTTGGGTCGCATTTGGCGTTAAATTGCACTGGGCTGGCATCCAAACTTAACAGCAAAAAAATTTTATTTCCTACTTTAAACACAAGTGTTTTATCGTCGAAGGGGAAACTTTCTTCAACACCCTTTTTCAAAAAACAATAATCTCTGATCTCCTCTGCATTCATAACAATTTCTTAATACTAATTCCAAATATCCTGAAAATATTGCCAGATATAAAACAAAGCCCGTTTTATCTTAAAAAGATTGAAATATTTGCACTCAAATAGCGTTAAAACATTAAAAATCATTGTAAACTTATAATTTTTCAAAAGTATTTTACTAAGTTTGGCGTTCTAAATTTTAAACTAAACAATAATAAATAAAACAACATGAGCACAAAAAAAACATCGGGAGGTTTCCCACTAATTGTTTCGGCCTTAGCCATTGTAATTTGTATTTTAATCGGGGTTTTTATCTTTAAGAATATTTTAGGTGCTCCTTCTAATTTCGACGGCGGCGATCCTGATAAAGGACATCCACATAACATGTTAGGTACTATGTACAAAGGTGGTTTTATTGTGCCTATTTTGATGGGTCTATTATTAACTACAATCACTTTTGCAATTGAGCGCTTCATTACTATTATGAAAGCTAGTGGAAAAGGAAATACCGATAAATTCGTAGCTAAAATCAAAACTTTAATCTCTACTCACGATTTTGACGGAGCTATTGCAGAGTGTGATATACAAAAAGGCTCTCTGGCTAACGTGGTTCATGAAGGTATTGTAAAATATCAATTCGTTCAAGGTGATACTACAATGGATAAAGAAGAAAAAGTTGCTGCTATTCAAAAAGGTTTAGAAGAAGCAACTTCTTTAGAGTTACCAATGTTATCTAAAAACATGGTGGTTATTTCAACAATGGCTTCTATTGGAACTCTTGCGGGTCTAATCGGAACGGTTGTGGGTATGATTCGTGCCTTCTCTGCTTTATCAGCAGCAGGCGCTCCTGACACTTCAGCATTAGCAACTGGTATTTCTGAAGCACTTGTAAACACGCTTGTGGGAATTTTAACTTCTGCTTGTGCAATTATTTTCTACAACTATTTCAGTAACCGCATTGACCAAATTACTTACGCAATGGACGAAGCGGGATACTCAATTGTAAAAGAATTTCAGACTAGCGGTAAATAATTCTATCCCCAAAATTTGGGTTATGGAATTTTAATAAACTATTCATCACAATTAAAAAGCATTAGAAATGTCAAAAAAACCATCAAAAGGAGGAGCACCTGCGTTAGACATGACGCCTATGGTGGATTTAGCCTTCCTACTGGTAACGTTCTTTATGTTGACCGCTTCTTTTCGTATGGCAGAGCCTGTGGTTGTGGATCCCCCTTCCTCAATAGGACAGGTTGATTTACCAGATAATCACATCATGGTTACCATTGATGAAAAAGGAAGATCTTTTTTCGGAATAAGTAACTCTACTGCTAAAATGGAAGCTTTAAAAGAAATGGCAGCCAAATATCAAGTTAATTTTACCCCTGAACAGGTTGTAAAATTTAGCGGTCTGCCTAGCTTTGGAGTTGATATTAAAGACTTACCGGCTTACATCGACACAAAAGAAGACGATCGTAAAAAATTTAGAGGCCCCAGTGGCAAAGGTCAAACCGGCGTTCCTTTAGACACCATTACACCTAACAATCAATTAAAAGATTGGATAGCAATTGGAGGAAAAAAGGCTGTTGAAACGTATCTTGCCGCAAGAGACAAGGCTCTTGAAGCAAATCAGGAGTTTAAAGCTGAAAAACCCCGTTACGCTATTAAGTGTGACGCATCCACTAAGTACATTTATGTAAAGGATGTTGTTAAAACATTTACGGATCTAAAAATATACCAGTTCAACTTAATTACCTCTTTAGAGGGTGGTGGAACAGTAATTAATCCTACTAAATAAAAAAATTAACTAATGGCAGAAATACAAGAAGGCGGTGGCGGTGGCCACAAAGGCGGTAAAAAAAGAGCCAAAAAACAATCCACCCGGGTGGATATGACGCCAATGGTTGACTTAGCGTTTTTGTTACTTACGTTTTTCGTACTAACAGCAACATTTAGTAAACCAAAATCAATGGAGTTAACATTTCCAGCTCCACCTCCACCAGACCAAAAAGTAGATGAAGTGAAAAACGGTATCACATTTTTACTTACACAAGATGATCGCATTTTCTATTACGAAGGGCAATTTAGAGCGGCTGACGATGAAAAAGGTACTAAAACCGTGTTGTCTGAATTAAATTTTTCGCAGGGTAGCCTGCACAAATATCTTTTAGATAAAAGTAAAGTGATGCAAGATGCGATAAAGGCTTTAGATGCGCAGCACAAAAACAATCAATTGGCTGACACAACTTTTAAACGTTTGGTTAAAGAAAGAAAAGCGGACAAAGAATCCTACACTTATTTAATTAAAACAGACGATAAAGCAACATACAAAAACGTTATCGATGTTATTGATGAACTCAACATAAATGTGGTTGGTAAATACGTTATGGTTGATATTATAAAGCCTGAAATGGATTTGGTTAACGAAAAAATTGGCGCTACTAGCACTACTAACTAAAGGAGGAAAAAATGTTTAAAAGTTGGAATAATGTAACACTTGACGAACGTAACGACATTGTTTTTGAAGGTAGAAATCAAAGTTATGGTGCTTATGAACTACGAACTAATTACAATAAACGCGTTACCTATATTGTAGGTGGAATGATTCTGTTTTCTTTGGCTTTACTAGGACTTAAAAAAGTAATGGACAGGCCCAAAACGGAAGCGATAGCTGAAACCATTAAGGTTGAGCAAATTGATTTAACGCCACCACCGCCTGTTGACGAACAACCACCACCACCGCCACCGCCACCGCCACCACCAATGGTTGAGATGGTAAAGTTTACCCCTCCTGTAATTAAAGACGACGCTGTTGAAGAAGAGCCTCAAAAGTTACAAGAAGAAGTAAAAGAAACGCAGGTAGGTGTTAAAGATCAAGAAGGGGAACAAATTATTGCCCCACCTTCTGTAGATGTTGGTCCTGGTGAACCTGCGGCACCTGAAATTTTTACAATTGTGGAAGAACAAGCTGAATTTCCTGGAGGTATTGCCGCTATGATGAAATTCATGCAGCAAAACACACAATATCCTAACATGGCTCGTGAAGCGGGAATTAGTGGGAAATGTTTTCTTAAATTCGTTGTAAACGAAACTGGAAGTATTAGCAATGTAGAAATTTTAAAGGGCGTTCCAGGCTGCCCTGATTGTGATAAAGAAGCTATAAGAGTTGTGAAATCAATGCCGAAATGGAAACCTGCAAAAATGACTGGACGTGCAGTAAAATGTTACTTCAACGTTCCTTTCAGTTTTAAAATCCAATAAGGTTATTTTAAACGCATTAAAAGCCACAACCTTTTTTGTTGTGGCTTTTTTTATAACAAAACAAATTAAAACATGAAACTCGGATTAAACTTTATTGCTGTTTGGTTTGGCATAATTATGATAATTGTTGTGTTAGGTGGTGCAATTGCAATTGCCTTCACAGATGTTTTTAGTGATCGCCTTTTTGGCCTTAAACGCGTGTTCTTTGTTTTCATGCTGATTGCTTATGCTGTATACAGAGGATTCAGACTTTATCATTTATTAAACCAAAGAAAATACCGTGGAGAGTAAAAATTTCTTTTATATAAAAAATTCTACTTTTTTGTTACTGCAACGCGGCGTGATTTACATTTTAATTGGTTCTGTTTTTCTAGTTCTTAATTCTTGCTCTGATTATTACAAAAACGATTATAAAGACAACTCTCCTACCTCGGGTAAACTAAAAGTATACTATGATGAAGGACTTGCTTTACACATAAAAAATCAGGTAACTACATTTGAGTCGCAGTATCCCAATGTTGAAATAGATCTATATCAAACATCTGAAAACGAAGCGGTACAAGCTTTATATAACGATAGTTGCGAAGCTATTGCGATTTCACGATTATTGACTGAGAAGGAGAAAAAGGCCTTTGCTTCAAAAGATTTTTTTCCTAACTATTCAGCTGTGGCAAAAAGCGGAATTGCTTTGATAACAAACGTGAATACTTCTTTAAACTTCTTATCCTATGAACAAATTGTTGAGCTGCTTAAGCAACCATATTCTTTTAAAGATAGTTTAGGAAATTCATTTACGCTAAATGTTTTATTCGACAAAAACAATTCAGCTGTACTCCACTATATGATGGATTCTATCCTTAAAGAAACTAAGCTCTCGGTTAATTGTAATATTCTTAATTCAACTTTGGAAAGCATAAATTATGTTGCTGAAAATAAAAATACTGTTGCTTTTATTGATTTTGCCTGGCTCAGCGATGTTGATGACTCGATATACAAAGCGAATAAAAATAAAATAAAATTTATTGGTATTAGTAAACCCTTTTCTTCCACATTTGAATGTCCAAACCAAAGCAGTTTTAAACTTAATAATTATGCATTCACCCGAACAGTCTATGTAATTCGAAAAACTGGCGACTTTACACTAGCAAAAGGATTCGAAAGTTTTGTCGCTGGGCCCAAAGGTCAGTTAACTTTTCTAAAGCAAGGATTATTACCGAATCGCCAGTCTGAAAGAGCTCTGAATATCAAAATGGGAGGAGAAACGACCTCTGAGCAGTAATAATATCTTAAAATACCTTAAAAAGTAGTTAAGAAACTGCATTGGCATAGGCTTTGCAAACACATAAATACCTATTTTTAATGTTTTATTTAACAAGAATTTTGCGTTTTGTTAGGATTAAGGATCACTATTAAGAATAACGAACATTTCGCATATTAAAAAACAACTTATGAAAAATTTATTTTACGCAGCAGGATTTGTAATGATTAGTTTATCAGGAGTTAGTCAAACACTTCAGGAATTAATTACAAAAACAGACAATGAAAATTTCGATTTAGCTGCTGCTGGTTACAGAAAACTAATCGCTGCGGATCCTTCAAAAGGTGATGTTTACTTTTATTATGGTGAAAACTTCTACAAAAGCGGTGATATTGATAGCGCAAATATTTATTACGGAAAAGGTGTCGAAACGAATGCTACCAACCCTTTGAACTACGTTGGATTAGGAAAAGTTTTGTTATCGAACGGTAAAACTGATGATGCAAAAGCACAATTCTTTAAAGCGATGACGCTTGGCGCAAATAAAAATGCTGAAGTTTTACGTAAAACAGCCGAAGCCTGGTTAGTAACAGATACTAAAAATGCAGACGAAGCAATTACTTTAGCTAACAATGCTATTAAAATAGATCCGAAAAATCCAGCTAACTACATTGTTCTTGGTGACGCGCAATTAGAGAAAAACCCTACAGATGGTAGCGCTCCAATAAAGAGTTATAAAATGGCATCTATGCTAAATCCAAAAAGCACCAAAGGTGTTTTACGTGAAGGAAAGCTTTATCAAAGAGGTCGTAATTATCCACTTGCACTTGACTATTACAAAAAAGCAATAGAGATTGATCCCGCATTTGCACCAGCTTTTAGAGACATTGCAGAAATATATACTCTCGCAGGCCAACCAGCGCGTTCTATTGAGAATTGGAAAAAATACCTTGAATTAAATAATAGCGATTATGCGCGTTACCGTTTTATGAGTGCCCTTTTTTCAAACAAACAATACGCAGAAGCGGTTCAAGAATATGAAGGTTTAAAAAAGGCTAATTTTGATAACGTTTATCTTGAGCGCCTTGCTGCATACAGCTATGCAGAAATGGGAAATAAAACCGATACTTCCGCATATACAAAAGGATTAAAAGCAATAAATAAATTTTTTGAAACAGCTGGTCCAAAATTTAAATACATCGCCGATGACTATAAGTACAAAGGTGTTTTATTGTCTCAAATTGGCCATGATTCATTAGGAGTAATAGAAATGGAAAAAGCTATTGCTCTTGATTCATCTTCAAGTGGTGAAATTTATGGAACTCTTGCAAATATTGCGGCAAGAAATAAAAACTATGATAAAGTTATTTTATTCTCAGAAAAAAAAGCTAAGCGCGATTATAAAAATCTTAACATAAATGAGTGTTTTGATCTTGGTAAAGCTTATTACTTTACCGGAACCGGAAAACAAAGAGAGGTAAATGAATTAAGAGAGGCTCTTGCCAAAAAGAAAAAACCTACGGATAGTCCTGAATTAAGTGCAAAAGACGAAGAAATATTTTCCTGTTTTGCTAAAGCTGATTCTGCCTTCAAAAGGTTAACCGAATTAAATAGTACCTGGCCTTGGGGGTTTACGTGGAGAGGCCGCGCTAACGCGATAATGGATCCTAAAGCAACAAGCGACTCAACTAAAGTATATTATGAAAAAGTGATAGCATTAGTAAAACCAGAAGAAACAACCAGTACTTATAAAAATAATATTATTGAAGCGAATGAATACCTTGGCTATTATTATGTAACTAAAAAAGATGATGCAAAAGCTAAAGAATATTGGATGAGAGTTAAAGAACTAGATCCTGCTAATGAAAAAGCTAATAACTACTTAAATCCTAAAAAGCCCCAAGCGGCTCCGAAAAAATAAAAAAAAGCCCTTTGCCAAATCAAAGGGCTTTTTTTATAGAGTTTCTTCGGTAAACACCCCTTAGCCTTTCTCATTTCTTATGCTCCAGAATGCTACAAAACAAAGCAAGGAGGGCGTGCTAAATCAGTTAGATTTGCTCTTTTAACCCATAATACAAAACCATCTCCTTGTATGCCTGAAGACTTGTTATATCAAATTGGCCTTACGCTTATTGATGGGATTGGTGATGTAAACGCCAAAGCTTTACTTGCGTATTGCGGAAGCCCGCGTGAAGTGTTCAAACAAAAAAAATCGCACTTACAAAAAATTCCGGGAATTGGCGAGATCACCGCCAAATCTATTTTTGCCAGTCAATCGGTCTTAACAAGGGCTGAAAAAGAAATTACTTTTATAGAAAAATATAAAATAACAACCTTGTTTTTCACCGACGAGGATTATCCTTCCCGTTTAAAGTATTGTAGCGATAGTCCCATTTTACTCTACTATAAAGGCAATGCAAACCTCAACTGCGAAAGAATTATTGGTGTTGTTGGTACTCGAAAACCAAGTGATTATGGAAAACAAGTCACAAAAGACCTAATTGAAGGGTTAAGTGATAGCGGTGCTTTAATCGTCAGCGGTCTTGCGTATGGCGTTGACGTTTTGTCTCATAAAGCTTCATTGGAAAATAACTTACAAACGGTTGGTGTTGTTGGTCATGGTTTAGATAGGATTTATCCGCAGACACATGATAAGATCGCTAAAAAAATGATCGGTAACGGTGGCCTATTAACAGATTTCATGAGTGAAACAAATCCTGATGCCGTCAACTTTCCGAAACGCAATAGAATTGTAGCTGGTTTATGTGACGCACTCGTGGTAGTAGAAAGTAAGCGCACTGGCGGAAGTTTAATTACTGCAACAATTGCTAACAGTTATAACAAAGATGTTTTTGCGTTCCCTGGCAATGCCGGTGAAGTTCTTTCAGAAGGATGTAATGGTCTCATAAAAAGAAACCGCGCGGCTTTAATTGAATGCGCCGAAGACTTGCTTTATGCCATGCAATGGCAGGAAAAAGATAAACCGAAAGGAAAATCTAAACAAGTCCCCCTGCTCTTAAATCTTTCTGAAGAAGAAAAAATAATCATGAATTTGTTTTCTGAAAAAAAATCCATTCATGTGGATGAAATTTGTCAAGCCGCACAATTACCGGTAAGTAAAACCTCTGCTTACCTTTTACAGCTCGAGTTCAGCAACCTTATCCGGAGTAAACCAGGAAAACACTATGAATTAATGTAAAATTATTCTGTCTTACCTTTGATTTTAAAAAGTAAAGCTTCTGTATAAAATCTGGTTTTAAACGTTCTAACCAACTCTATTCCCTCTCTTCTAAATGCTTCGGAGTAAAGAGGATTCATATAAATAAACCAAGTTTCTGCAAAGGTTGAAGACAAAATTCTATCCAAAACCTTTTTAAGTATTTCTTCATTAAATGGATTGAATAAAAAGTAAACGCTTGGCGCGTTTTTGTATTCATAATCTAACGCGTTTGATTGAATAAATGCTATTTGCGATTCTTTTCTTTTTTTTAAATAACGCGCAACGTTATTTTTCGAATCACTTACTAACACTTCATCCATCTCTATGCCGCTAACATAATTAAACCCATTGTATTCGGCCATAAACACTGCCCTTCCTTTCCCACTTCCAATATCTACAAACTCTAAATTATTTATGTCTTTTATTTCTGAAAATATTCTAAACAGCACTTTGTAACTTGCGCCTTGATAGTGAAAAAATTCTTTTGAATTACTTTTTTTTATACGTGAAGTTTTAATTCCGAAAAAACGTTCGTTAACCTGCTCGGCCCGTAAAAGTTGTATGGTGTTGTAAAGCCCCCTTAAAAAAACAGACCGAAAAAAGTAGTACAGATAAATTACAATTTTCAATATATTGGGTTTTAAATGTTGTGTAAAATTAATACCTTCATGTCTATATTCCCAACAAATATGTTGTAGGTATGCAAATTGACTTAGAAGCAGAGAGAAAAGAGATACTTAAACGCTACAGGCAACTCATAATAGCCTGTAAACGCAGGCTGGTTGAAGGCGACAAAGAAATTATCCGTAAAGCTTTTGAAGTGGCTGTAGAGGCTCACAAGGAAATGCGCCGAAAAAGCGGAGAGCCTTATATATATCATCCTATTGCCGTAGCTCAAATTTGTGCTGAAGAAATTGGTCTCGGCGGTACGGGAATTGTATGTGCGCTCTTGCACGATACTGTAGAGGATACCGACCTAACTTTAGATGACATTAAAGGTCTTTTCGGAGAGAAGGTAGCGCAAATTATCGACGGGCTGACCAAAATTTCAGGCGTTATAGACAATACTTCGTCTATACAAGCGGAAAACTTTAGAAAAGTCCTTCTTACCATGAGTGAAGACATCCGTGTTATACTTATTAAACTGGCGGATAGACTTCACAATATGCGTACGCTTGAACACATGAAGCGTGACAAACAAATGAAGATAGCAAGTGAAACACTTTTTCTTTATGGTCCTTTGGCGCACCGCCTCGGCTTAAATACTATAAAAACCGAACTTGAAAATTTAGGCTTAAAGTATACAGATACGGAATCATACAATGAAATTGAGCTCCGTTTAAAAGAAAGTGATCCGGAGAGAAAACGTTTTATTCTGAAATTTATTGAGCCTCTGAAAGAAATCCTGAATGAACAAGGATTAAAGTTTAAAATATTCGGGCGTCCAAAATCCATCTTTGGTATCTACAATAAAATGAAAACAAAACATGTTTCTTTTGAAGAAATATATGATCTGTTTGCCATTAGAATTGTAATCGATTCGCCTGTTGACCAAGAAAAATCGGATTGCTGGAAAGTATATTCTATTATAACCGATTTTTATCACCCAAGTCCCGAAAGACTCCGCGACTGGATTAGCACACCAAAAAGCAATGGTTACGAAAGCCTTCACACAACCGTTATGGGTCCTCAAGGTAAATGGGTGGAAGTGCAAATACGCACTACCAGAATGGATGATCTGGCTGAGAATGGCTATGCGGCACATTGGAAGTATAAAGACAGTGCTGCTGAAAAAGAAAGCAAACTTGAAAACTGGTTACTTCGTATACGCGAAATGCTTGAAAATCCAGATCCTAATGCGCTTGAATTTATTGACGATTTTAAACTTAATCTCTTTAGCGACGAAATGTTTGTTTTCACTCCTAAAGGAGACATGAAAACACTCCCAGTTAATTCAACAGCGTTAGACTTTGCTTTTGAGATTCACACTAAAGTAGGTGAACATTGTATTGGCGCAAAAGTAAATCATAAACTCGTTCCACTAAGTCACGAATTGTCGAGTGGTAATCAAGTAGAAATTTTAACCAGTAGTAAACAAGTTCCGAAAGACGATTGGCTAACTTTTGTAATTACCGCTAAGGCAAAATCTAAGATCAAGAATAACTTAAAAGATCAGCGGAAAAAAGTTGCAGAAGATGGCAAGGAAATTATAAGTCGCAAATTTCATAAACATAAGCTTGATTTTAATACTCAAAATATCAACGAGTTTTGCAATTACTTGAAGTTACCTTCGTCACAAGAGCTTTATTACCGGGCTGCTCTAGGTAATGTAGACGTAAAAGAAATAAGAGATTTCGTAAAGTTTAGAGAAAGCCCCGTTAAAAAACGGAAAAAAATTGAGGCTACAAAACTCGAACAATTGGTTACAAGCGCACGTGGTAAAACAGATATGCTTGTAATTGGAGACGATCTTCAAAAACTAGACTATAACCTTGCTCCTTGCTGTAACCCTATTCCAGGAGATGATGTGTTCGGTTTTATTACTGTTGGTGAAGGAATTAAAATACACCGTGTAAACTGTCCTAATGCTATAAAATTACTCTCAAACTATGCTTACCGAGTTGTAAAGGCTAAATGGGTAAACGATCAGCTTATTTCATTTTTAGCAGGTCTCAAAATTACCGGTACCGATGAGTTAGGAATAGTAAACAACATCACCAAAGTTATCTCTAATGAAAACAATGTTAACATGCGTTCAATAAATTTTGACACAGATGATGGATTGTTTGAAGGAACTATTATGATTTATGTACACGATACTAAGCACTTAAATCATCTTATTTCTAATTTAAATAAAGTAAAAGGAGTGAATAGAGTTGAACGCATAGATGAGAAACAAAAAGAAACTGTTTAGTGTTTAATTTCTCTTTCCTTAAGCTTTTTTGCTGGATTTCCTTGATAAATCCAATTAGCCTCGATACTGGCCGTAGCAACACTGCCAACCGTTAGTAAACTATTGCTTCCTAGTCTAACTCCAGGGCAAATAACTGTTTTAGCACCTGCCCAAGACCCTTCTTCTAAAGTAATTTCACCAACAAGAAGATCAAAAGATGTTTTTTTATAATTGTGATTACCGCATAATAGCAATGCGCCTTGCGAAATACAGGAATGGCTTTTTAAGGTTACCTTGGCCAGATTGTCTATCCACACCTCTTCGCCAATCCAAACGTGATCACCTATTACAAGCCGCCAAGGATATTTAATAGATACATGTGGTTTAATAACTAAACCTTTTCCGATTTTAGCGCCAAATAAGCGTAATAAAAAGCGTTTGGGTCCATAAAAAGGAAATGGCGAACGGAAGAAACACAAATTAATCGTGTACCACATAACGCGGTATATTAGGTTTTTTCCTGGTTTATACCAATCATTATTAAACTTAGATAGATCAGTTTTTAGTTTGCTCATTAAATAAAGTTTTGTATTGCTTAACAATAAGTTCTAAGTCAATTTTTTTACTAATATAATTAATTGCTTCTCGACTCTTTTTCGTAAATTCCTCTTGATTCAAAATCGCACAATTGACAATACAATCAATAAATTTTTGTTTGTTATCAAGACTAATTGCGTAGCCAGCATTGTTTTCTTCCAAGTCGTTCCAAGGAGTTTGATCACTAATTATAACAGGGCAGCCGCATAGAAGACTTTCAACGATTGAGTGTCCGAAATTTTCGTTTAGAGTGGGAAGAAAAAGACAATTATAATCTCGAATTATCTTTTGAACTTCGTTAAACTGAAGCTCTCTTTGATATGTAACGCTTACATTCGGCGGCAGGTTCCCTATCATTTCTTTACAATAATTCCAATACTCTGAATCTTCTAGGTTTCCATAAATACTATATTCTATAGTATATTTTTCAGGAATATCCTTTAATACTTCCAACGCAAAATGTAAATTTTTAACCTTAGCGATTCGTGATAAATAGAATAGTTTTAGATTGTTGATGTTTTTACTGCTCTTATTCAGTATAACTGAACCAGAATTTACATTTGGCGCAATACAGGTTTTTGCATTCGGAAATTTTTTCAAAATATCTTCTTTCTCCTGCTTTTGAGTCGCATGAAATAAAATATCAGAATATAATCCAGAAATTCTAGTAAGCCACAAGTAAACACTTTTCTTGAATGATTTGAGTCCTAAAGCTCCCTTCCCAAGCATCCCTCTGGGGGCAAGAACTATTGTAGAACTGATTTCATTGCTTTTTTTAAACCGAACAATATTTATGGAGAAATTAACCGACCAGAAGCTATTTAAATAAATAATTTTCGGGTCAATTTCTTTTAAAAGAGATAACAAATTATTTGAATTTAATTTTTCTTTACCAAAGTAATAATAATGAACCTCATCTTTGATAAATAATTTATTTGACTCGATTTGTTCGTACTCTGAGGTTTCTCCAAGATCGCAGTTTGTTGTAATAATATAAAAATCAAAGTATTTTTTTAATAGGCTCACTAAAGAATATACTGATCTCACTGGTCCGCCAGCCTTTGTTCCAGGAAGGAACCAATCAATTAAAACGCATATTTTCGGTTTACTCAAACTAACTATTTATTTTATTTTCCTTAAGCCAATTATTTAAAACCACTAAATGCCACACGCGGCTCCAATTCGTTTTCTTATCGTCACCTAAAAAACGGGTCCATAAATTTTGCATTTCTGTTTTATTAAAAAAATCATGCGTAGACAATTCTTTAATACCTTCTTCACAAAAATTCTTCAAATCATTTTTCATCCAGTGTTGCCATGGCAAAGTAAATCCCATTTTTGGCCTATTAACTATTTCATTTGGGAGTAAATCACCTAAACTATCAATTAATAATTTCTTAGGACTATGAGGATATTTACACTCATCATTAACTCCCAATACAAATTCAATTAATTTGTAATCCAAAAAGGGCTCTCTGACCTCCAGTGCAACAGCCATACTCATTTGATCTGTGTCTCGCAACAAAGTGTTTTGAAGATACGTATTTATTTCGCTTATCGATACCGAGCTCAGTAAATGATCTTCAATTTGTAACACCTCTGAAACGATTGATTGTATTGTATTGAGTGGGTTGGAGTTCTTAACTAATTTTTCAAGTTCCTTTTTCGTAAAAAGGCTCCTATTTAAAGGATAAGCTGATTTAAAATTTATTTTTTCTTCCGCTAACAGTTCTTGTATTTTATTTCCGCCAACCGTTTTTCTTTGTTTTTGAATAGCAAAACCCGCTGCTTTTCTAGCAAATTGGGGTACAGCATTTAACCACGATTTTTTTTGCAATTCCGCCATCCGTTTAAAAACATCATATCCCGCGAACAACTCGTCTCCTCCAATACCGCTTAACGCCATTGTTATACCAGCGTTTTTTGTTGCCTTAGATACAATATATGTATTTGGACCATCTCCACTTGGATGATCCATTGCTAAAAGGGCTTCAGGAAGTTGTTTCAAAAAATCTGCCGGACTTAATTTAATTTCATGATGTTGTGTGTTAAACTTTTTTGCAATAATTTGTGCGTATTTCGATTCTGAAAACTCGCTCTCGTCAAAACTTACGTTAAACGTTTGAATTTTTTCTGAGCTTACTTTACTCATTAGACCAACAATAGCACCTGAATCAATTCCTCCGGAAAGAAACGCGCCAAAAGGTACATCAGCAACAAGTCTTCTTTGCACCGATTGGCCCAATAAGTCGTGTACATTTTTGCATATTTCTTTGTAGGAAAGATCCGCTGATGTATTAGAAATTTTATTTACAGAATAATACTTTGTAATATTTGCCTTTTCGTTTTCCAACTCTAGGAAGTGGCCAGGCATAAGCATCTTTACTCCTCTAATAATTGTATTTGGTGCAAATACTGATTGATACATCATGTATTCTCCAATCACTTCTTTATTTAAAGAAAATTTTTTTATTCCGGAATGAATAATGGGTCTTATCTCACTTGAGAACATAAAACCTTCGTCTCCATAATAATAATACAAAGGTTTAACGCCTACTCTATCTCGCGCAACAATTAATTTTTTTTCGGCAGTATCGTATATTGCGAAAGCATACATGCCATTAAAATAGTCAAGGCACTTCTTTCCCCAACGAATAAAGGCTGCTAGTATTACTTCGGTATCAGAATTCGTTTTAAAAAAATAAGGCGTTTCTTTTGATCCTTGTGTGGTCCTTTGAAGATCTAACTTTAACTCCTTGTAATTATAGAGTTCGCCATTGTAAACAATCACATAACGCTTGTCACTTGAAAAAAATGGTTGATTGCCCTCTTCACTTAAATCAATGATAGAAAGCCTTCTATGGCCAAAACAGATTTTGTCGCTTTGCCAAACGCCATCGTTGTCTGGACCACGATGCGCCAACGTTTTATTCATTTTTTGAACTATTTGCAGACTTTCGCTCTCAGAAAATTTTTCAGAAATAAACCCGTTAATGCCACACATTATAATACTTATTCTATTGCTTTTAAAAAACGTTCGTCCTTCATCATCCTTTTTATTCCGTCTTCAATTCCGATAAGTTGCTTTTTTAATATCTCTCTCATCTTAGTGTTATCTGGTTGTCTTCGTGTCATGTCACCTTCCTTAAGAGGCGGTAGATATGCTATTTTGGACGTTGAGTTTGTTACTTTAATTGTCAGTTCTGCCAATTCCTTTACTGTCATGAGCTCGTCGTTTCCAATATTTATAACATCATTTATTAATAAACGATCTTCAAATATTTTATTACATACCTCAACCGTGTCATCCACATAAGTAAATGTTCTTGTTTGTGACCCGTCGCCATAAATGGAAATGTCTTCATTTTTAAGTGCCGCCGCTAAAAATCGTGCCACAACAAAATCAGTACTTTGATTTGGTCCGTATGTATTAAAAAAGCGAAAAATTGTATACGGCAATCCAAAAGCCTGCCAGTAACTTCTAAAAAAAGACTCTCCAACATTTTTAACTACCGCATATGGAACCCGCGAATTTAAAGGAGTAAGGTGTTCGTTTTGCGGAAGCTCAACCGGTTCTCCATATACTTCAGAACTGGAAGAAAAATAAACATGTTTAACAGAAGAGTTTTTTGAAAGATTTAGAATATTTTTTATCCCTTCTATATCATTTAAAACAGCAATCGGGTTTTCTTGTGTGCGTATTACGCCAACAACTGCAGCAAAATGGAAAACATAATCAAAGTTATAGGACAACATTACAGCCGAAATATCATTAAAATTATTGACGTCCGCCTTAATAAGTTTCCAGTTCTTAATTTCAGTCGATGGGAGCTTTGATAAAAAGCCAGTGGACATGTCATCCACAATAACGACAAAATTTGATTGAACTCTAATAAGTTTTTCAACCAAAGCGCTGCCAATGTTACCTGCCCCGCCCGTAACCAATATTTTATTTTTTACTGTTTTGCTCATAAATCTTTTTCACCGTGTTTGCCCACTTTTCAGGGCTTATTTTTTGAGCAAGTAAATGGCTCTGTTCTGACATTAAATTTAGCTCTTTACTACTTAAATTCGCCATTTTTTTTAGTCCTTTTTTTAGTTCTGATACGTTTTGGGGAGAAAAGAAAAACCCGTTCTTTCCTTCTTCCAAAAAGCACTCTCCTGCACCAACAGCTGTGCTTAAAAGCATTGGAAAACCAGCAGCAGCGTATTCTTGTACCACAACTCCCCATGGCTCAAACCGACTTGGTAATACAAAAACACCACTTTTCTCAAGAATAGGTTCCAAATCCTTTGGTTGTACAAAACCAAAATGTTTTATTTTTGGGTGCTCTATCGGACTAATATCGCCAGTTCCTAAACACCATAATTCCCAATCGCTTGGTTTCTCTTGTTGGAGTTCTGTAAACGCTTGCCATAAATCATTCAACCCTTTAAACTCATAATATCTACCAACATATAAAAACACTTTCGGAAAATGCAGTTCTTTTTCTTTATGTTGAGATTCCCAAATAACATTAAACTTAGGCAAATCGCAACTATAAAACCCTTGCGAAATTTTATCCGTTTTAAATCCTAACTTTTTTACGTACTTAGTTTGAGGTTCTCCAGGAACCCAAGCATGAGAAAAAGTATTCAGTAAAAAGAATCTACTTAAAACCACTGCCAGGTACTGTTTTATTGAACCACGCCAGTGTGTATCGCAGGTTAAAACGGTTGGCACTTTACAGAAATAAGGTTTTGCGATTTTTAAATAGTCTTTATCAATCCATCCACTACATAAAATTATGTTGGGTTGAATTCCTTCAACAAGTTTTTTAAGTTCATCAAAACTATAATCGTTTTTATCGTAAACCTTAATTTTTTCAGAATAACTAAACTTAAAAGGAGCCTCTTTATTAACCGGCCAGCGTATTATGGCAACCTCACCAAACTTTGTAAGCTCTTCACAGCACTTCAAAAAATACTCAGCAAGCTCTGTATATAAGAATAAAACTTTCATTAAATAATATTTACCTCCCGCTCGAGTGTTACTCCAAATTTATCTTGAACCCGCTTAATTACATGCGTCGACAACTCAAAAACATCCTTTCCCTTTGCGTTGTTTTTATTAATGAGGACTAAAGCTTGTTTGGTATGAACAGCTGCGCCATTATACTCTTGTCCCTTTAATCCAGATTGCTCTATCATCCAACCGGCCGCTAATTTATAATTCCCATTTTCTAATGGATAAGCAACAATATTTTCAAATTGATTTTTTAGTTCATTGTATTTATTGTTAGAAACTTCAGGGTTTTTAAAAAAACTTCCCGCATTTCCAGTAACTTTTGGATCTGGTAACTTACTTTGACGAATATTAATAACCGCTCTTGAAACATCTTTTATTCCTGGCGAAACAATATTCATGGCCTGTAACTCAGTATTAATCGCTCCGTAACTCGTGTTAACTGCTGCTTGCTTTTTTAATTTAAAGGTAACCGAACTAATAAAAAATTTATTTCTAAACTTATGCTTAAACACGCTTTCGCGGTAACCAAATTCACATTCTTTTTTATTGAATTTTTTTAGCTCCCCACTCTCCATATTGAAAGCTTCAAGTTGTTCAAACACTTCCTTTATTTCGACCCCATACGCACCAATGTTTTGCATTGGACTAGCTCCAACACATCCTGGTATTAAAGATAGGTTTTCAATTCCTGCATAGTTTTTATCGATACAATATAATACGAACTCATGCCAAACCTCTCCTGCAGAAGCTTTTAGTAAAGCTTCATTCTCGTTTTCTTTAACAATTGTGATGCCCTTCAGATTATTCTTTATAACGATTCCTTTAAAATCTTTTGTAAAAAGCAGGTTGCTTCCTCCTCCGATTATAAGTTTTTCTTGTGATTTATATATTTCATTTTTTACTAAATCTTGAAAATCTTCCTCAGAGTTTATTTCTACGAAATAATCACAATAAACTTCTATCCCAAACGTATTAAAGGCTTTAAGATTTATGTTTTCCTTAATCTGCAACATGTGTAGCAAAAATATATAATTAATTAGGTGTAATATTTCTATCTTTAAGCCAATATCAACAAAGTATTTGTTTACAACAAAAAAAATAGCCGCAGTCAGTGTTATCAACGATCTTGTAACTGACAACAGGGTTAACAAAACCTGTTTGGTATTAAAAGAGTGCGGCTATGACGTTGTTTTAATTGGTCGTAAACTTCCAGCTTCGTTGGATCTTCCTGCTTGGCCATATCGTGCGGTTAGAATGAATCTTCTTTTTAAAAGCGGGCCACTTTTTTATCTTTTCTTTAACCTTAGGTTATTTTTAAGCCTTCTCTTTAAAAAATCAGATCTTCTTTATTCTAATGATTTAGACACGCTTCTTCCAAATTTTTTGGTTTCTCGGCTGAAGCGCATTCCTTTGATATATGACAGCCACGAGCTTTTCTGCGAAGTGCCAGAGCTACAAAATTCCAAATTGAAAAGAAAAATTTGGCTAAGTATTGAATCCTGGATTGTTCCAAAATTAAAAATGTGTATTACTGTCAATGACAGCATTGCCCGCATTTTTAGTGAAAAATATAAAGTTCCATTTACTGCCATCAGAAACATTTCTGACTACCCAAATGATTTTGTAGCTAAATCGAGAGAAGAGCTAAAGCTTCCATTAGATAAAAAAATAATTCTTCTTCAAGGTGCGGGAATAAACGTTGATCGCGGTGCAGAAGAACTTATTGATGCAATGGAATACATTGACCAAGCTATACTGATTATTATTGGAAGTGGTGATGTGTGGGAAAACCTAAAAGAAAAAATTGTTGTTCAAAATCTATCCCATAAAATTAAGCTTATTTATAAAATTCCTAAAACCGGCTTAATGCACTATACACATAATGCAGATCTAGGATTGAGTATAGATAAAAACACAAATCTCAATTATTACTACAGTTTGCCAAACAAAGTGTTCGATTACATAAACGCTGGCGTTCCTTTACTCGCAAGTCATTTACCTGAAATAGAGAAAATTATTAAAGAGTACAACGTTGGCGATTTTATTACAGATCACTTGCCCCTAAATATTGCAGCAAAAATTAATGAACTCCTTTCTTCTCACAAATTAATAACATATAAAGAAAACTGCTTAAAAGCTAAAAGTGAGCTCAATTGGACTTCTGAAAAATTAAAGTTAATTAAGCTCATAGAAAAGGCAGGGTCATAATTTTAGAAGGATAATACTAATTAAATTACTTAATTTTGAAGGGTTAAATCTTATGGAATTTTCAGCACAACAAATAGCAAATCTTTTAAACGGAGAAATAGAGGGCGACGAAAATAGTATTGTAACTAATCTTTCTAAAATAGAACAAGGCGCGCCAAAAACTCTTTCGTTTCTTTCTAACCCTGCTTATACCAACTATATTTACACGACAGATGCAAGTATCGTTATTGTAAACAAAACTTTAGTTCTTGACAAACCTGTTAAATCAACCTGTACTTTAATTCGCGTAGAAAACTCATACGAAGCCTTTGCAAAACTACTTGAGCTTTATAGCCAAACCAAAGGAAACAAAGTCGGCATTGAACAGCCTTCCTTTATTTCTCCGAATGCAACACTAGGAACCGACTGTTACATCGGCGCATTTGCATATATAGGACAAAATGTTACGATAGGAAAAAACGTTAAACTTTATCCTCATGTATACATTGGAGACCACGTTACTATTGGTGATAATACCACTTTGTTTTCCGGCGTTAAGGTATACCATGAATGTATAATTGGTGCAAATTGCACGGTTCACGCAAGTACTGTTATTGGTAGCGATGGTTTTGGTTTTGCTCCAAACAATTCAGGAGAGAGCTTCGCAAAAGTTCCACAAATAGGAAATGTAATTATTGAAGACAATGTAGAAATCGGCTCTAACGCTTCTATAGACAGGGCAACCTTAGGTTCAACCATTTTACACAAAGGCGTTAAGTTGGATAACCTGGTCCAAATTGCACATAATGCCGAAATTGGTGAAAATACTGTTATTGCTGGTCTTACAGGCGTTGCCGGTTCAAGTAAGGTTGGTAAAAATTGTATGATCGGTGCACAGGTAGGTGTAGCGGGACATTTAAGAATTGCTGATGGTGTAAAAATTGCAGGTCAATCTGGTATTGGCTCTAATATTGATAAAGAAGGGGAAATTGTTCAAGGCTCTCCGGCCTTTAGTATTGGCGATTACAAACGTTCTTATGTTTTGTTTCGCGGCCTGCCTAAATTAAGTGCCAAAATATCGGATCTCAGTAAACGACTAGACTCTAAATAAATGAAAGTAGATATTCTGGCAATTGGTGTTCATCCCGATGACGTGGAATTAGGTTGTAGTGGTACAATTGCAAAACATATTTCTTTAGGTAAAACTGTTGCCATTTTAGACCTTACTCTCGGTGAACTAGGCACCAGAGGAAGTGCCGAGCTTCGAACAAAAGAAGCTAATGACTCTGCAAAAATTTTAGGAGTTAAATCCAGAACTCAATTGAATTTTAAAGACGGTTTTTTTCAAAACAACGAAGAACATCAACGCAAAATAATTGAACAAATTCGTAAATATCAACCCGAAATTGTTCTTTGTAATGCTATAAACGACAGGCATCCCGATCATGGTCGTGCCGCCAAACTTGTAGCTGATGCTTGTTTTTACAGTGGCTTAATTAAAATAAAAACCTCTTTGGATGACCCTGAACAAGGAGCTTGGAGACCAAAGGCTGTTTACCATTACATACAAGACCATTACATTCATCCTGATTTTGTTATTGATATCAGTACTTTTTTTGAGATTAAACACAAATCTATAATGGCCTTTTCTTCACAGTTTTTTACGGCCAATTCTAACGAACCAGAAACACCAATTTCGAGTAAAGAATTTTTAGAAAGTTTGAATAGTAAAATGTCTATTTGGGGTAGATCTATTGGTGTAAGCTACGCTGAAGGCTTTACGGTGAGCCGTTATCCCGGAGTAAATAGTTTATTCGACTTAATCTAGAAACTCATTTATACAAGCGCTGACTTCACTCACGTGTTCTAAATTAAGCGTGTGGCCTGCGTTTTTAATAACAATAAGTTTTGAGTGCTTAATATTTTGTTGTACTTCCTCAGCTAAGTGAACCGGAAACAACATATCTCTTTCCCCTTGAATAACAAGAGTTTCGGCTTGAATGCGTTTTAAGTCTTTTCTAAAATCTTTCCTTTCTTTAGTTGCACGCATTAAATTAAAAATGGATTCTGAACTTAAATCCGAATCTTTTCTGACATTTTTTAAATTAGAAATGGAAACCAAGGGGTTCGAAAAATAGTTTTCACTCAAAACACTTGGCAACATAATGTCTAACATTAAATTGTAACCCCCCACTTCTAAAGCCCGCCACCAGCTCAACTCAATCGCTTCGTAATAAGGTGTTTTATTTGCAAAAGTAGAAATCAAAACTAATTTCTTTACATAACCTGGATAGGCAACTGCAAAATGTTGAGCAACAAGACTTCCATAAGAGATTCCAACAATATTAACATGCGCTAATTTTTCAAGATCTAAAACTGTTTTAAAATCTTGCGCATGTGTATCAAAATCTCTCCACTTCCCGTCTTTATCACTCTGTCCTTGAAAAATAAAATCCAATAATACTATTTTGTACTTCTCTTTAAAAAAGGGCGTCATCAAGATCCAGGAATCCGTTGATTGTGTGAGGCCATTTAAAAAAACAATGGTCTCATTTGAATCTATATTGCCTTGTATTTTGTAATATAAATTCTGATTATCTTTTGTTTTGCAAATCATTTATAAGTATTCTAGATTAGATTTAGCAGCAGCTACGCTCAAACGCGCTTTCCTTCCAAAATATAGCGCAGTATTGTTTTTAATATGTCCCGCAGGAAAATTAAAACATACTGGGTAGTTGTATTCTTTAACGGCATCCCAAATAATTTCTTCTGCAGTTTTTCCAAACGGAACAGCGTTATCTTTCATATCAGTCATTCCACCAACAATAAGCGCTTTTAATCCTTTTAGTTTCCCGCTACGCTTTAATTGCAAAACCATCCTGTCAATATGATATAGTTGTTCATCAAGATCTTCAATAAACAAAATTTTATTCCGTGTTACAAGATCATCCACACTTCCACTCAAAGCATACAACATCGAAAGATTTCCTCCAACCACTTTTCCTTCAGCGGTTCCATTTCTGTTCAATTTGTTTTTTGGAATATAATAATTTAACCTCTCTCCGAATAACAATTTTTTTAAAGATAGAGTTGCCTCTTTATCATTTGGAAACTGAAAGGCCATCGTGCTATGAATACTAGCTATCTTTAGTTTT
The DNA here is from genome assembly GCF_029625215.1 of Aurantibacillus circumpalustris. Classification (GTDB taxonomy): domain Bacteria; phylum Bacteroidota; class Bacteroidia; order B-17B0; family Aurantibacillaceae; genus Aurantibacillus; species Aurantibacillus circumpalustris. The sequence continues at coordinate 968,996 of NZ_CP121197.1, read as the reverse complement.
TCCAAACGGCTTTGAAGAGCAGTAGTGTCGCTATAACCGGCGATCCACTTTGGATGTTTCTTGAAACCCTTGAAATTTACTTTATCGATTATGCGTAGATTTCCGTAACCTCCACCAGCAATGAGTATTGCTTTAGCAGTTTTGTGATCAACAGCCCACTGCAAATCATTTGTTCTCTCCGTGTCGGTACCAGCAAATTGATGGTGTTTTTTATAAATGTTATTTCCGGTTTCAACCTTTAAACCCCAACTTTTTAAAATGTCGATTGAAGGTTGTATTTGTTCTTTATTTCTTGCTCGAGCTGTAGCAATAATAAGAATAGTGTCGCCCTTCATTAAAAACGGTGGCAAGCTTGACATTTACCTCTTTTTCTTTTTGGTGGTTTTTTTGGCTAGTGCTTTTTTGGTTGTCGATTTTTTCGAAGCTGCTTTCTTAGGTACCGACTTCTTAGCAGCCAATTTTTCGTGATAAGAAATATTACTTAAATTTTGTTTGTACTTTTTGTGTATCGGTTCGTTTTCAACTTTTACATGATACCAAAATTCACCGTTTTTGATACGGTAAATTTGCATTTCAGATACACCAAACTTTTCGGCCAGTTTACTAAACGACAACTTACGTTTCGGATCCCACATCATTCGTTTTAAAGAAGCTACTTTACTTTCGTTAAGAACTTTTGAGTGTGTACTTTTTGTAATTGCCTTTTTTTGACGCGCAAAAATTGATCTCGGACTATTTGTCGTATGAGCCCTATGTTCTTCCTGTGTTGCCCACTTAAGATTGTCTACATGATCGTTAAGATAATCGTGATCTTTATGAATAATGAATTTATATTTTGGAGACAGCCTTTTAAGAAAAGCCTTTGCAACCTCCTTTGAGATAAAAATTGCTTTGTTAACTCCTTTTTGTCTGGTGTTGTAGCGATAGTTTCCTGCAGTAGGTTTAAACTGTCGTATTTCCACCTTTCCATTAACTGAAACTCCAAATCGCCCATGATTGGAAATCATGTAAGGTACAGTGGGCTTTTTCCCATCAATGGTAATGGCTTTCCATATTTCTTTTTTATTGCTCATGATAGATTTATTTTACCTTTGTATAAAAGTAATAATTTATAATTTATAATGAAATAAAGCGCTTTTTATTTTAAGAAACCAAGCGGCCTCCACTATATGAATCCGAAATTTAAAAGAACTTTAGTCACCGCGGCCTTACCATACGCAAATGGACCCGTGCATATCGGACATTTAGCCGGTTGCTATCTTCCATCAGATATTTATGTCCGGTATTTAAGAAGTATAGGTCATGATGTTAAGTTTGTTTGTGGAAGTGATGAACATGGTGTGCCTATTACGATTAAAGCTAAAAAAGAAAATACAACGCCTCAGGCTGTTGTTGACAAGTATCACAAAATAATGGGTGATTCTTTTAAAGAATTTGGCATTTCCTTTGATATTTATTCTCGAACGAGCTCTAAAACGCATCACCAAACGGCTTCAAACATGTTTAAGGTCATGTATGAAAAAGGTGGTTTTACCGAGCAAGTAACCGAACAGTATTATGATGAAGCTGCAAAACAGTTTCTTGCAGACCGTTATATCGTTGGAACATGCCCTAATTGCGCTAATCCAAACGCTTATGGCGACCAATGTGAAAAGTGTGGTTCAACATTAAACGCAACCGATCTTATTAATCCTAAATCTGCCTTATCAGGAAACAAACCCGTTTTAAAACAAACAAAAAACTGGTTTTTGCCTTTAGATAAACTTCAACCACAAATAAAAGAATATTTAGAAAAGCACCAAGACTGGAAGCCTAATGTATACGGGCAATGCAAAAGTTGGTTGGATAGTGGTGACGGTCTGCAACCAAGAGCAATGACGCGCGATCTTGACTGGGGAATTCCTGTTCCTGTTGAAGGTGCAGAAGGAAAAGTATTATACGTTTGGTTCGATGCCCCCATTGGATATATTTCTGCAACAAAAGAATTACTTCCAAATAATTGGGAAGATTATTGGAAAAAAGATGATTCTCGTGTAATTCATTTTATCGGAAAAGACAACATTGTTTTTCATTGTATCATTTTTCCAGCAACGTTAATGGTGCATGGGGGTTTTAATTTACCTGATAATGTTCCAGCCAATGAGTTTTTAAATCTTGAAGGCGATAAAATATCTACGTCACGCAACTGGGCAGTTTGGCTTCACGAATATTTATTGGAATTTAAAGATAAGCAGGACGTTTTACGTTATACGCTATGTGCCAATGCTCCGGAAAGTAAGGACAATGACTTTACTTGGAAAGATTTTCAAACGAAAAACAACAGTGAGCTCGTTTCCATTTTTGGAAATTTTATAAACCGCACCTTGGTTTTAACCCATAAATATTATGAGGGAAAAGTTCCAACTGCAAGTTCATACACAAAAGAAGACCTTCTCGTTTTAGAGGAGCTCGCTAAGGCTCCTGACAAAATTTCAAAAGCCGTTGAGCAATTTAAATTTAGAGAAGCTTTAAGTGAATGGATAAGTGTTGCGCGACTTGGAAATAAATATTTGGCCGAAACGGAGCCTTGGAAGCTCATTAAAACCGACGAAGAGCGTGTTAAAACAATTATGAATGTTGCATTACAAATTTCTTGTAATCTTGCCATACTTTCAGAACCGTTTTTACCCTTTACTTCCGAAAAATTATTTAAAATGCTTAACCTACACCCTCTAAAATGGTTGTCGGCGAAACAAACTTCGAATGTGCCGCAGGGCCATTTAATCAATAAAGATGAATTACTTTTTTCGAAAATAGAAGATTCAGATGTGCAAGTTCAATTAGATAAATTGCAAAAAAGCAAAATGGAAAATGAACAGAATAAACCTTTAGAACCGATAAAAACTGAAACGTCATTTGATGATTTTTCAAAGATGGATATTAGAACTGCGACAATTCTTGAAGCAGAGCTTGTTCCAAAAACAGATAAACTTTTAAAATTAATACTTGATACCGGCGTTGACAAAAGAACGGTTGTGAGTGGAATTGCGCAGTATTACAAGCCTCAAAACATTATTGGGCAAAAGGTTTGTCTTTTAGCAAATTTAGCTCCGCGTAAAATAAAAGGCATAGAAAGTCAAGGAATGATTTTAATGGCCGAAAATCAAAAAGGAGAATTGTGTTTTGTTTCGCCTATAGTAAATGATTTTGAAAATGGTTCTTCAGTTAAATAACTTTTTTACACTTTTTGTTTTCCTAATCGCTTGCGTGTTTTCTAATGCGCAAGAAGGAGTTGGTGAAAGAAATAACAGAGATTACAAAGACCCTGATCAATTTGATAAATTTCATAAACGTCGCGTTACTGTGGGCGCTTGGCAAATTCATCAACTCAAAGAAGGCGCTTTAGTTGTAAGACTTAAAACAAATCAAATTTTAATTGACGCTCTTTTAAAACAAGGAAAGGATGATTTAGCAAGGGAAATACAGCTACAGCAATTTGCAATTAACAAAAATACCATGTTTGCTTATAGAGACAATCTTAGTTTTTGTAAAGTTTATTTTATCTATAGCACTAGCAGTGATAGTCTTTTAGATAGTTCTCGCTCCGGAATTTTTTTAGATACAACTTTAACCGTAGACTATTCTATTGTTATGAAAGAATCTTTTTATTTACTTGCAGAGCGCGATTTCGCTTACAATTCCTCAATAGGCTTTGTGCCAGAAGACTCTGCGAAAACGACCCGTGAAAGGGGAAACCCCGTAAAAGAGATGGCGGTCGTTATTAAAAACAAATACGGCCACCAATTAAAAACACCATTTCCATATTACGTTAAAGAAAAAAATTTCATGAACGCAAAGTATAATTTTCCAATTCAAACAACTCCTAATGGAAATAACGGATTCTCTATATCCTTTGCAATTAACAGGACTTATCTTGAAGATTTAAAAACGAAACCTGAACCTAAAGAAATTACTATTAAAGGGCGTGATAAATCCGTTATCACAACCGTTAAATTAAAAAAAGAATTTACCTATGAAAAACTCAGCTTAGCTATAACAGAATTAAACGATAATCTTTTTCAAATGTACAATACTTACCCAAAGCCAGATGTTTCACGCGTTAAGGCGGCTGTCAAACTTTTCTTTTATTAGGTCCAAGTTTATTATCAGGTATTAATTTCTCTTTAACCAAAAAGCACAGAAAACGCTTCTTCCATTTTAGAAACGGCGATTACTTCAATTTTAAAGTTTTTGGTATTTAATCCTTTTAAGTTGAACGATGAAACCAGAATTTTTTCAAAACCAAGTTTTTCTGCTTCCATTATTCTTTGCTCTATCCTGCTAACAGGTCTTATCTCTCCCGTTAATCCTACTTCTGCGGCAAAACAAATCGTTTGAGGTATAGGAAGATCCTCATTGCTGCTTAGTATTGCGCAAACAAGTGCTAAATCAATCCCCGGATCCTCAACCCTAATGCCTCCGGCAATGTTTATAAACACGTCTTTTATTCCCAGTTTAAACCCACAACGTTTTTCTAAAACAGCTAGTAACATAGACAATCGTCTTAAATCGAAACCAGTTGATGATCTTTGCGGTGTTCCATATGCCGCACTGCTAACAAGTGCCTGTGTTTCAATAAGCATAGGCCTGTTTCCTTCCATGGTTGCCGAAATAGCAACTCCACTTGTAGCGTTTTCACGATTGGTTATTAAAATCTCAGAAGGATTATTTACTTCCCTTAAGCCATCACCATTCATTTCGTAAATACCCATCTCGTTTGTATTACCGAAACGATTTTTTGTAGCTCTCAATAAACGGTATATATGATTCCTGTCGCCCTCAAACTGTAAAACTGTGTCAACCATGTGTTCAAGTACTTTTGGTCCAGCCAAACTGCCTTCTTTAGTTATATGGCCTATCATAAACACCGGCGTATTGGTTTCTTTGGCAAAACGCAAAAACTCAGCTGCACATTCTCTTACCTGGCTCACGCTTCCGGGACTGCTATCCACATAACTTGTATGTAAGGTTTGAATAGAATCTAAAATAACTAGCTGTGGTTGTATTTCTGAAATCTGTTGGAAAATGTTTTGTGTATTCGTTTCCTGTAAAATAAAACAAGAATCCGTAGTAACGCCAATGCGTTCTGCGCGCATTTTTATTTGCTGTTCACTTTCCTCCCCACTTACGTACAAGATTTTTAAATTCTTTAAGCGTAACGCCAACTGAAGCATCAGTGTCGATTTTCCAATACCTGGCTCACCGCCAAATAAAACGAGACTTCCCGGCACGATTCCGCCGCCTAGCACGCGCGTTAATTCTTTGCCTGGTACTGCTATTCGTGGGAAATCTTGCAATCCTACCTCTTGTAAAAGAATTGATTTATTGGAAGTGTTTTTAGGGTTTTTATTGGATGAAAATAATTGAAGTCTGTCGTTTTTAGATTCTTTATGAAGCACTTCTTCTACATAAGTGTTCCACTCGTTACAACTAGGGCATTTGCCAATCCACTTAGCTGCTTGTGCGCCACAATTTTGACAAAAAAAGGTTGTTTTGGTTTTTGACATAACTACTTAAAAAGCAAATTTACACTCATTAGAGCTAAAGGCTTGCTATTAATTGTAGTACGTTTAAAATAAATTAAAGAAGGTTAAGCTTTTGCATTAACTCTTCACGATAAGAGCCACCAACAGGAATAATTTTTTTCTCGTTTTCTAAAATAACGTTTTGATTGTCGATGCTTTGTATTTTATCTAATCGTGCGATAAATGAACGGTGAACCCTCACAAATTCAACGTTACCAAGTTTTCTGTCCAATTCTTTCATCGTGCTGTGAACGGTGTATCGCGCAAATTCAGTATTAATAATTACATAGTCCTTTAAGGCCTCAACAAAATAAATATCTTTAAGGTAGACTTTTACCAAGCGGCTATTTGATTTTACAAACAATATATCTTTCGCTTTTTCATCTTTATTTTCAACCAGAGAATACAAAAAGTCCCTTTCTTTTAATAAAGCAGAATCTTTTTGGTGTTTGTAAACAGCCATTTCAATGGTTGAGTGTAAGTCAATTTCTTTAAAAGGCTTTAAAATGTAGCCATAAGGTTCTGTTATTTTCGCTCTAGATAAAGTTCCTTCATCGGCATAGGCGGTTAAAAATATAACCGGAATGTTCATCTTTTCCTTGATCTTTTCGCTCACTTCAATGCCAGTGAGTGGACCCTTAATCATAATATCCATAAGGATTAGATCTGGCATTAGCTCTGTTATTTTATCAATAGCGTCCTTTCCATTGTTAGCAAATCCAACAACGTTGTAGCCAAGTTTTGTTAAGCTGTTTTGAATGTCTTTTGCAACAATACTCTCATCTTCAACAATAAATATGTTTAATTTTTCCATAATAAAAATTACATCTTAAAAGTAACTAAAACTTCGGTTCCCTTGCCTTTTTCCGATTTAAAATTCAACTTTCCTTCAATTTGTTCAATAAGGGTGTTAACCAATTGTAAACCAAGAGAGTGGCTGTTTTCAAAATCTATTCCAGAGGCAAAACCAACACCATTGTCTTTCAGCTCTAAAAATACAAAATTATTTTCGCTCCGTAAATTAAAGGTTATTGTGCCTTGTTTGTTTTCGGGAAACGCGTGTTTTATTGCGTTTGTGATTAGCTCATTGATTATAAGACCTGCAGGAATTGAACTGTCAAGAGACAGGGACACTTTATCTATATTGAGCACTAATTTTATTTTTTCTGTTGATGCAGAATAAGATTGTACCACGTTGTTTACAAGCGTGTAAACGTAATCGGAGAAATTAACGGATGTAAATGATTTGTTTTGATATAAACTCTCATGAATGTAGGCCATTGTTTTAATCCTATTCTGACTCTCCTTTAAAAGCGTTAAGGCGTACTCATCTGAAACATAAGAAGACTGTAAATTTAAAATGCTACTAATTACTTGCATATTGTTTTTAACACGATGATGCACCTCTCTTAACAAAACTTCCTTCTCTTTCAAAGAAATTTCCATTCTCTGTTGGACGTGTTTTTTCTCAGTAATGTTGTGGGCAATGCCGCTTACCTCTACCACTTCATTATTTTCATAAATTGGATTAAAAAATACCTCTAAATAAACATTTTTATGGTCTTTGTCTTGAGTCTCAATTTCAAAACTAGTTGCAAGTCCACTAAATGCTTTATCATAATGAAACTGTAATAATTCGGTATATTCTTTGTCGTTTGCTAAAACCCCCCTGTTTAACACAATACCTAAAAATGGCTTCGTGTTATAAAGGCTAGTGATTAAGTCATAATAATTTTTATTAAAGGATGTTAGTTTTCCTTCCTTATCGATTGTCCATATATAATGATGACTGCTGTCGAAAATTGCACTCAATTTTCCTGTTTGATTCAATAATTTTTGCTCGTATATTTTTGAATCTGTTATATCATTGGCAATGCAACTTATTTCCCTCACTTCATTGTTTTCGCTGACTATTGGATTTATAAAAATTTTTCTGGTAACAAACCGCCCGTTATTAATGTCGCCTTTTTCAAATTCTAGTTTTTTACCTTTAAACGCTTCGGTATATTTTGGGTACCAAAAATCAATATACTGCTGCCTGTTCCTTAAAAGATGTTCATCTATTTTATACCCTAATTTAATATTTATACCATGTTGTAATTTCACGGTATTAAAAAAATTCTTGTTGTAAGATGTTACCTCTAATTTGTCATTTATTGACCAGATTAAATGAGTAGAGTTTTCGAAAATTGCTGAAAGTTGTGCGGTTTTATTGATTAAATTTTTTTCAATTTCTTTTCTCTCCTTAATTTCATCTTGTAGTTGTTTGTTTGTGCTTTCTGTAATTTGGGTTTTTACCTTTTCGTTTTCCCTTTGTCTTTGTTCGGTTAAATTATTAACCAGGGACAGTACACAGTCTCTGTTATTAAATTTTATTAGTACCGATTTTACTTCAACTTCTATTTTATTATTTTTTGCATCGCGAATATTGTAATTAAAATATGAGTTTTGAGTTGTTTTGGTTAAGTATATTTCTTGTAGACGCTTTAAGGCAATTTTTCTGTCATCTTCATCAAAAAAATCAAGAGCAAATTTTCCTAAAATTTGATTTTTATTTTTAAATTTCACCAATTTTAAAAGCGCATTGTTAACATAAAGGCAGACACCGTTGTCGTGAATTAAATAAGCTACCGGTGAATTATCCAACAAATTTCTATAGTTAATATACTGGCTTTCAATTTCAATATCTGTTTCCTTTTGCTCTGTAATGTCTCTTAAAATATTGATAAAAAAACTAATTTTTCCTTTTTCGTTTGTTATTGGTACTAGATTATCTTCTAACCACGCTTCTTCCCCAGATTTTTTTAGAATTTTAAATGAAAAATGATGGTTTTTAATAATGTTTCTTTTCTGGCAAGTTTTAAGTAGTAGAATAGATTTGTCAAAATCATCGTTATACTTTACTAATTGCTTTGTGAAGAAAAGGTGGTCGTTGATTAAATCTTCAGATTTGTAACCTAGTATTTTTTTAATGTTAGGACTAACATATAAATATTTTTCCTCAGGATAAAAGGTGTAGAATGATATTATATCATTTCCGTTATTAGTAATAAGATCAAATTTTTTTTTTGTTTCTAAAAGTAATTTTTCGGTTTCAATTCTTTCAGAAATATCGCGTATATTCCCTATTAAACCAGCTAATTCTCTTTTTTTATTATATACTGGGTTAACAGCAATTTCAATATTTTTTTGTTTACCGTTTTTGTGACAAAATCTAACAACAACCCTTTTTTCCTTTCCTTTTTCTGCCCATTTTAAATAGTCTTCTCTCGAAATTACAAGTAAGTTTTGATCCTCTTTATAAAGATTCTTTTTTAAAATATTTGGGTTCTTGTATATTTCTTCGGGAGTAAAGCCTAAAACTTTTTTACTTGAATCACTAATAAACTTTAGTTTAGTATGGGGTAAAAATCCAAAATGAAAAATAACATCTTGACTGTTTGCACTTATTTTTTGTAAAAGATCTTTAGCTGTTTCATCCTCTGTTATTTGACTTTTTCTATTAGAAACTTCTGAAAAAGCTGTTTGAATAACTCTTTTATTATTATATAAAACAGCGTTTGAATCTGTTTTAATATAAATATCCTTCTTTTTAAAATTGGTTATTTTTAGTTCTAAGGACGGTAAAGTTATACCAGCTAATACTTTTTTAATATTTCTATTTATTTCTTTATGAAACCTCTTCTCAATAATATGAAAAATAGATATTTTGTTAGATTTTTTAAAGTTTATAGAAGCTGATCCTAAAATTGAAACTGCTTTTTTATTTACAAAATATATTTGTTTACTGTCGAATAATATTACAGCAAAAGGCAGTAAGTTTAATGTATGTTCATCAACTTGTGAATTCTGTTCTAATACTGCCATACATTTTTATCCTTTACCTTCGGATAGTTTGCGTTTTATTTTCATTAATTTTTATGTTATAAGTACGTAAACTTTCTTCATAGGTTGGTCTTATTTTTTCTCCTTGCCATTTTATTTCAATATCATTTTTGTAGGTAACTGTTAAATAATTATGATCACTTTCATCATAATATTTCCAATCACCATCTTTCATACCACTAGTATAATTACCAATGTACATACGTGCACCGTTTGGATGAAATGCAACATGAACACCAGTAGGATCACCCGCAATAAAACGCCCTTCAAATCTTTTTATTTTTGAAGGCATATAATAACTCTTCCATAAACTATCTGGTAAATCATTAACATAATTACCATATTCTTTGTAATCTGGGGATTCGTATAACCATCTACCCTCTTTTCTTCCTTCAATAAAAATTCCTTGCAAAATAATATTTCCAACTTCATCATAATCTTTTAATTCTCCATCCCTTCTTCCATTTATATAAACTTCCTCTCTCCACAATTTACCGCTTTCATAATACCATTTCCAAACACCTTGCGCGCGACCTTTTTTATCATATCTTCCTTTTTGTTCAAGTTTTCCTGAAGCATAAAAAAATTCCCACTCTCCAATTCTCTCCCCTTCTTTATATAAACCCTTTCCTTTAAATTCACCGGTATTATGATATTCTATCCAAATACCTATTCTATTTCTAATACTATCTACAGCACCTTTAGCAACCATTGTTCCGTCAAAATATTCAATAGCACTATCAGGAATTGGAACATTTCTACAAACCATTCTTCTTACGTAAATATCAGTGGTATCATCTCTCTTAAATAAACTACTATCACACCTTAATTTTTTAATATATTTATAATGTGTTCCAATAGGTAAACTATCACTGTAAACACCTTCGTATTTTAATGTACCATCTTCATATACTTCCTTGTATACTTCTACATTTGCTATTTCTGGTGCGTTAAGTATTTGTTTACCAAAACTGTATTTTTTTGTATATAATAAGTCTCCTTTTTTATTAAATTCCTTAACATACCCATCTAAAGAATCATCATTAAATTTTTGTTCTTTTTTCACTTTATTGTTTTCATAAAATTCTTTCCATATACCTTGTTTCCTGTTTTCTGCATCTCTTTGATTTATCCTATCGTATCCTTGTAAAATACCTCCCTTAAAAGTTGAAATACCAGTTATTGTTGAATCTTTACTAAATTCATAAGCTATACCCTCTTGTCTTCCTTTAATGAAAGGTATGGTACTTTTTAACTCTCCAGTTTTGTAAAAATTTTTAGTTAACCCTTCTTTTACATCATCTTTGTAAGTTTCTGAACTAATTATTTTACCCAGTGTATCGTAGTTTATAGTTAATCCCTCTTTTTTTCCTTCTCTGTAATCTATAGTTTTTGTCAATCTTTCTTTTTCATCATAAAATTTCCAAGTACTATCTAATTGAAAATTTATTCTATTACCCTCAATTTTTAGTTTTCCATTTTTATAATAATTTTTCCAATAACCGTTCGGTTTTCCGTCTTTCATCTTACCTTCACTACTAATTTTACCATTTTCGTAATAAAATTTATTATATCCGTTTGGGTTGGTAGTCTGTCCCTGAAAAAAGTTAATTTTTAAGGAAAACAGTAGAATACAGAATATAAATTTTAGAGGACTCTTGTTCATTGACTTCAGAATTTAAATGTAGTTCAAAAAAAATATAAATCAAACTTCTTTAAAACTTGTATAGATTATAATATATATATTTTCTTTTTTTAAAAATTTAAAATTGTAGTAGTTTATATAGGGTGTTAATAGTGTTAGTTAATAATGTACTTTTTATTAGTCTTTTTGTCTTATAAAATTTAATGAACAGGTATTAAACAAATTTATGTAGTAATAGCTTGATTATCATATAGTGTAACTACTATTAACATTAGTTAGTACTTATTAGTCTTGATAACTATCTTTCGTTTGAAGGTGTAGATAACCAAAAAATAAAGCTGATAAGATTATATGAATTATAGGAACTTTACTTGGAAATGAATAGATTTATGAGATACAATTGTTTTAGTCTAATAGTCTAATAAATGTTGTTGGATGTTATTAACGGAGACGAAAGTAATTAACATATGTATTGTTTATTATTAGGTGGAAATAGGGTTCATTATCAAGGGTATATTTTATTAGTGTTAATTAACGTGTATTAGTATTTTTGATAAATAATTCAATTAGTGTAAATAGATAATAAATTATGAGTATAAGTGTAGCAATAGGGTCTGATCATGCTGGTTTTAAACTAAAGGAATATTTACTAGAACTTTTAAAAGCAAAAGGTGTTACAGTAATGGATAAAGGTTGTTATTCTGAGGATAGAGCAGATTACCCTGATTATGGCCACAGCGTGGCTATTGCGGTTCTTAATAAAGAAGTTACATTCGGTATATTAATGTGTGGAAGTGGTAATGGTATTAATATGAGTGCAAATAAACATAAAGGAATTAGGGCGGCATTATGTTGGAATTCGGAAATAGCCTCATTAGCAAGGCAACATAACGATGCTAACATATTAGTATTACCAGCAAGATATGTAAGTAAAGATGAGGCAATAAAATGCGTTGATGTTTTTTTAAGTGAAAAGTTTGAAGGCGGACGCCATCAGACACGTATTGATAAAATAGATATCTAAATATAGTAATATGAAAAAAATAGTAATTTTAATTTGCACTATACTCACAATTAGCGTTAGTGCGCAAAAAGGAAAGATATTTCCAGAAGTTAAAGGTGTAACACTAAACGAGAAAGCTTGTGCTCTACCGGCAAAAAACGGCAAGTATAGTGTTGTAGCTATTGCTTTTCATCGTGGAGCTGAGGATGACCTTAAGAAGTGGTTAAACCCATTGTATGATAACTTTATGAGCAAGGAAAAACCTGGTAATTTCGATATGTCAGAACCAGTTGATGTTAATTTTGTTTTTGTACCGATGATTTCGGGATTTAAAATGATCAAAGAGGATTTTCAAAAAGGTACTGATAAAGCATTTTGGCCATTTATTATGGATACCGAAAAAACGGATATAAAAGGGGTTCAAAAACAATTAGGAATTGAGGATAATAAAATACCTTACTTTTTTGTGTTAGATAAAACTGGTAAAATTGTTGAAATGCAAAGTGGTAAATTCTCGGAGTCTAAAATGGAAAAGCTTCAGGATGCTATTGAATAAACAAGAACGATCGTTCCTGTATTAATTTTAAATTTTGTTATCGATTAGCGCTGGTCGTATTTACGTAATGCGATAGCGGAATTAATCTTTATCTTTGCAAAAAATTAATTTGCAAAATTCATACGATATTATTGTTGTAGGTGCTGGACACGCTGGTTGTGAGGCAGCCGCCGCCGCTGCCAACATGGGCTCTAAGGTTTTATTGGTGACAATGAATATGCAGACTATTGCGCAAATGAGCTGTAATCCTGCTATGGGAGGCATTGCTAAAGGCCAAATTGTTCGTGAAATTGACGCACTTGGAGGTTATAGTGGTATTGTTTCTGACAAAAGTGCTATTCAGTTTAGGATGTTAAACCGAAGCAAAGGCCCGGCCATGTGGAGCCCGAGAACTCAAAACGATAGGATGATGTTTGCTGGCCTTTGGCGCGAAATGTTGGAACAAACTACTAATGTAGATTTCTGGCAAGACATGGTAAGACAGTTGATAATTTCTGACGACGGTAAACGCGTGGAAGGAATTGTGACTGGTATGGGGATGGAGTTTAGAGCAAAAGCAGTTGTACTTACTAATGGCACTTTTTTAAATGGTATTATTCATATTGGAGAAAAACAATTAGGAGGAGGTAGAACTGGTGAATCTGCAAGCCACGGAATAACGGAACAGTTAGTCCAAATAGGATTTGAGAGCGGTAGAATGAAAACGGGAACTCCTCCAAGAATAGACGGAAGGTCTTTGGATTATTCTAAAATGGAAGTTCAAGGTGGGGACGAGGTAATCGATAAGTTTTCGTATTTGGAAGGGACATCTCCTTTTATCGGAGAAAATCCAAAAAAACAAATACCTTGTCATGTTACCTATACAAATCAGAAAGTACACGATATCCTTAAAACTGGTTTTGAAAAATCTCCTATGTTCCAGGGGAGGATTCAAGGCCTTGGTCCAAGATATTGTCCGAGTATTGAAGATAAGATTACGCGTTTTAGCGAACGAGATAGGCATCAGCTTTTTGTTGAACCTGAAGGATGGAACACAGTTGAAATTTATCTAAATGGGTTTTCTTCTTCCTTACCAGAAGATGTACAACAAAAAGCATTAAGGTTGATTCCTGGAATGGAGAGCGCAAAGATGTTTCGTCCTGGATACGCTATTGAATACGATTACTTCCCCCCTACTCAATTAAAATTAACACTTGAAACGCATTTAATAGAAAACCTTTATTTTGCTGGGCAAATTAACGGAACAACAGGATATGAAGAAGCCGCTTGTCAAGGCTTGATGGCGGGAATAAATGCGCATCTAAAAATTAACGAAGAGAAACCTTTAGTACTAAATAGGTACGAAGCGTACATTGGCGTTTTAATTGATGATTTAGTAACCAAGGGCACCGACGAACCTTATCGTATGTTTACATCAAGAGCAGAGTATCGCTTATTGTTAAGACAAGATAATGCTGATGTTAGGTTAACACCAATTTCTCACGCAATTGGTTTGGCAAGCGAAGATCGATTTAATACAGTTAATGAAAAGGTTTCAAATTACAATAAGGTTATCTCCTATTTTAAAAACACAAGTTGTGAACCGGAAACATTAAACCCTTTTTTAGAATCAATTGGATCAGCAACAATAAATCAAAAGTTGAGGTATAATACAATACTTTCTAGACCAAATATTGGTATTCCTGATATTGTCAAAAATGATCCAAATTTAAAGGCCTCGATGTTGGAGTATAAAATAGATGTTCTTCAACAAGCGGAGATTTTGATGAAGTACGAAGGTTATATCGAAAGAGAAAGAGAGAATGCCGACAAATTAAAACGCCTGGAGGATTTAGTAATAAATTCTGATTTTAATTTTGATACTGTTGGAGGCTTGGGCGCTGAGGCGAAAGAAAAACTAAAGAAGTTTAAGCCAGCGACCATTGGACAAGCTAGCCGCATTTCCGGAATAAATCCTGCAGATGTGTCTGTCCTTTTAATTCACCTTGGTCGTTAATGTTTCACGTGGAACAAATTATTTATGTATAACTATACAAACTGTCCAGTGTGTAAGGGACAAAAATTTTCAACACACCTAAATTGCAAAGATCACACTGTTAGTAAAGAAGAATTTACGATTGTTTCTTGTGACAGTTGTGGTTTTAAATTTACTAACCCTATTCCTGATATTGCAGATCTGGGTGATTATTATAAGTCTGAGAATTATATTTCACATTCAAATACAAAAAAGGGAATAGTTTCTAGGTTGTACCACATGGTAAGAAACTACACTTTAAAAAAGAAATTAGCCTTAGTTTCTGCGAATGTTTCACGTGGAACAATTATGGATTATGGTTGTGGCACCGGAATGTTTTTAGATGTTTGTCAAGAAGCCGGGTGGAGAGCTTTCGGTATGGAACCAGATGCTGGGGCAAGGAAAATTGCAAAGGACATGAAGCTTAAAGTCTATAAGGATAAGACCGAATTAGAGACCTCTCATCGAGAAGAAAAGATTGATGCTATTACTTTGTGGCACGTGCTGGAACACGTAACAGATTTAGAAGAAACCCTAACTTATTTTAAACAGAAGCTGAGTAAGGATGGGGTACTAATAATTGCTGTTCCAAACTACACAAGTTACGACGCAAGGCACTATAAAGAATTTTGGGCAGCTTATGATGTTCCAAGACATCTTTACCATTTTAATATAGATTCCGTTTCGACTCTATTAAGCAACCATGGTTTCACGCTAGAATCTACTTTACCTATGAAGTTCGATAGTTTTTATGTTAGCATGCTTAGCGAGAAGTATAAGACGGGCTCTTTGAAGCTATTAAGCGCCTTTGTAACGGGTTTAAAATCTAATTTTAAAGCAAAGGCTGCCTCAAATTATTCGAGCGTTATATACGTTTTTAAGCACAAATAGAACGCCTTTAATCAAAAGGGGCGGTTCTTTTGTTCGGTAAATTTCCCTAACATATTTATTAAATCAGATTGTTTCACGCGGAACATTGGTAATATTTACTTCCAAAAGAGCTGAAACCAATTACTCAAACAACTATTTTTCGGACTGATTTATTCAAGATCCGGTTGCTTTTCTTTCTGAAATTTCGCCCCAGGAAGGTTTTTTGTACTTCATTTGCAGCGCGAACACATCGCAAATCCACTCGAAATAATCATGTTTTATTCACTTAGAACTATAATTCGTATCTATAAATAAGGAAATTAAAACGAAATATATTATATCAAAGCCGGCGTGGGCAAATTCGCCTCCATTCTTTTTTCTATCTTAAACGTCTTTTCGTGCGCCTTTTGCCAAGTTGTATATTGTGTTTCTACATTACTTTTTTTGTTTCACGTGAAACAAGTTTGTTGTCAAATTATGGTAACAAGAAACATGATCTAAGAAATTATATATTAAAGCCGTATTAATGATTGTCGACAATAACTGATTTTACAATTATTACGATGAATCTTTTAGTAGTAAACTACGTATGAGAATATTTACTCTAAATCATTGGAGAGTTTTGTTTTATGTGTGAAAAAACTCCAGATATAAAAAACCTCACTAAAAGTGCCCGCTAATTTCGTTGCTGTTTTTTCCTGCCTATGTTTTGTGGCGTTTAAACAAGATCTAATGACCTTTTGGACTCAAATAAGCGACTTTGTTGGTTGGCGTTTAAATGTATCGTTTAAGGCGCTAAAAGCGAATAATTTGGACGGGGGTATTATAGAGGGCTGTTCATATGGATACCAAATAAACAGTTTTGGTTTTTTTGCTACTTTAGCAAATAATTTAAAGTATACCCAATTTAATCCATTTAGTTTATGAAAACATATTTAAATACAGCGCTTGTTGCTTCGTGTTTGCTTTCAAACGCAAACTATTTAAGTGCTAATGAACCTTTCTCAAACAGACCCGTAATTTTTGGTCAAATTGGTTTTAAGGAGAACTTAGGTCAGATAAGCGATCAAAATTATCAGCCACGCAAAGATGTTTTATTCGCCGGCACAGAAGGCAATTTGGTTTTTCATTTAAAGAAGTATGGTATTTCCTATCAATTAAATCGAGTAGATAGTTGGAAAGAACGCGATGATTTAACAACAGAACAAAAAAACGCATTATTAAACTTGCCAAAAAGAAGAGAAGTTGACGAAAGAACTATTTATAGGGTTGATGTGAATTGGTTAAATACTAATACTAAAGCACAAATTAAGAAAGAAAATGCTTTAGAAGATTATGATAATTATTATTTATCGTCCTGTCCAAACGGCGCTTTAAAAGTGAAAAGTTACGCTCAATTAAGCTATCAACAAATTTATGATGGCATAGATTTAAAGTGGTATTCAAAAAACGGTCAACTAAAATACGATTACTTAGTGGAGGCAGGAGCAGATTACAAACGCATTCAATTCGAAATTAAAGGTGCAGAAAAGATACTAGTGACAGCAAAAGGGGACCTACAAATTGAAACACCATTGGGAACTATTATAGAACAAGCGCCTCTAGTTATTCAAAACAAAAGAACATTGTCTTCTAAGTGGAAGGTGGTCGAAAACATTATTTCATTTGAAATTGAAAATATTGATCCTTCACAGCCATTTGTAATTGACCCAGCAGTGCGTGTATGGGGTACGTTTTATGGAGCAGAAAGTGCCGCGTATTCCTGTAAAGCAACGGAAAATGGTGATGTATATATGACCGGGAGCACGAGTGCTGCGGGTTTAAATATAGCAACAACTGGCGTTCATCAAACCACACTTAACGGTGAGTCAGACGCATTTTTGGTAAAATTTAATTCAGGTGGTTCTCGCATTTGGTGCACCTATTATGGAGGAAGTTGGTGGGATGACGGAAGTTCTTGTGAAGTTGATCTTACTGGGAATGTATACATGGTGGGGACTACCAGATCATTCACGGATGCGGTAATTGCAACAGTTGGCGCTCATCAAACGAGTTCTGGAGACCCCAATGGAGGAGGAACCGATCTTTTTCTTGTAAAATTTACCTCTTCTGGAGTCCGTCAATGGGCAACGTATTATGGAGGTGAAGGCGATGAAGATGTGGGCCACTGCGCTACAGATATCTTTGGAAATGTATTTGTATCAGGACAAACAAAGTCAACAAACGGTACACTAATAGCTACCAGCGGTTCACATCAATTAAGTAATGGCGGCGGCTTAACCGATGCCTTTTTGGTAAAATTTAATTCATCTGGTGTAAGACAATGGGGTACTTATTACGGAGGGTCTGGAGCTGAAACAGCTTACTCCTGTCTTACGGATAAAGAAGGTAACTCATTTATTTCTGGAGCAACAACTTCTAATGGTACTTTAGTTATGTCAACTCCAGGCAGTCATCAATCAACTTTTAATAGTTCCGGATCATACGATTGTTACCTGGTAAAATTTAATCCTGCTGGCGTTCGCCAATGGGGTACATATTATGGCGGATCTTCAAACGATGTGTGTTCTTCTTCTTGTATTGATAAAGATGGCAATATATTCTTAACCGGACATACAAGTTCTTCTTCAGGAATAGCAACGCCGGGCGCGTTTAAAGCAACTTATGTGGGCTCTAGTTCCTTTCTCACAAAGTTTAATAATGCCGGTGTTTTACAATGGGGTACTTATTATACCCGGCCATCACAAGGAAGCTTTTCTGCTACAGACATTGTAGGCGACGTTGTATTTGGAGGGACTACAAATGCCTACGACGAGATTGCCACCCCGGGTTCTCACCAACAGATATATGGTGGAGGGCAAGGAGATGTTTTTATTACCAAATTCAGTTCTTCAGGAACCCACCAATGGGGTACATTTTATGGTGGTGATAATACGGATGTCTCGGGGGGTTGCTCTATTGATAATACTGGAAACATTTTTGTGGCCGGCACCACACAATCTTTTAATGACACAGCAATTGCTACACCCGGAAGCTATCAACCCGTTTATACACACATCCCTTCAACAAGTGATTTAAGCGCATTTTTAGTGAAATTAAAGGATACTGAAACAGGTATAGTAGGATTCAATAAGAAAACTTTGATGAATGAGGAAATGATTAAAGTATATCCTAGCCCTGCAAATGGAATAACAAATATATTAATAGAGACAAGTGCCCAAGGTAATTTTTATAAAATAGAATTAATAAATAGCCTTGGTCAAGTGTGTAAAACAATTAGTTTAGATAAAACAAATACTAAATTTTCCGTGAATATCCATAGTGTTTCTTCGGGTATTTATACGGTTTGTTTAAAGAGATTAAACGGAACGTTTTTATGTAAGAAAATAGTTATAAATGAGTAACGATTTTTGAAGTAAAAACCAACGGGCAAACTAAAACAACTTCTTACTTTGACAAGATCTTAAACTCAGTCCTACGATTTTTTTGACGGCCCTCTTCTGTATCGTTGCTTTCCAAAGGAACGCTTTCTCCATATCCTTTAGGTATTAAACGCGAAGGTGAAATTCCTTTGGCTATTAAATAATCTACAACGGCGTTTGATCTTGAGAAGCTTAAGCGAGTATTGTATTCATCTGAGCCCACATCGTCGGTATGACTTGATAGCTCAATCTTTAGAGCAGGATTGTCTTTTAATAGCTTAATTAATCGGTTCAATTCACTTTGAGATTCTGGTCTGATTGTAGACTTGTCGAAATCAAAAAAAATGTTCTTTAAAACAATCGAATTACCAACCTCCATCTTTTTAAGAGAAATATCAAGGTTAAACTCTTGAAAATCAGCAGCTTCCGGTAAATTAAAGTTCTCTGAATGAAATAAGTAACCAAGACTCTTTACAGCAAGACCATAGTTTTTACCACTCGGAAGGGTAACTAGGTATTTTCCTGTGCTGCTATTAGATTTAAAAGTTGCCAATATGGTTCCTTTTTCGTTATCAGTAAGCTCAATAGTTGATTCAATAGGTTTTTCACTCTTCTCATCCGTTATAATACCCTTTAGAATCGTGAGTTTTGAAGATTTAACCTCTACAGCACTTTCTGTTTTAAGATTGCTTACAGCGCTATTAACTGCGGCAATAAGCTGATCTTGACTATTCAAAAGAGCTTGTTTTTCGGGACCAAGAAAGGTGATCTTGTAAAGATCTTGTTCGCCAATTCCACCTTGTTTTGAAGAAGCAAAATAAGCGTGATTGCCACTACCACTAACAGCGAAAAAAACATCATCGTCTGGGCCATTAATAGGATAACCAAGATTAATAGGAGCAGACCATTTTCCGTTTTCAAAGGTCGATTTAAAGATATCAAAACCACCCATAGAACCGTGACCCTGACTGCTGAAATAAAGCGTTACACCGTCCGGATGCATAAAAACACCTTCTTCACGGTACTTTGTGTTTATTTCTGGACCGATGTTTTTAGCCGGCCCCCACTCTCCGTTAACATCCATATCACTGTAATAGATATCATCCGCTCCATAACCTAGTTCTTTGTTGCTCACAAAAAATAAACGTTTCCCGTCAAAGCTCAAACTTACTGTAGATTCATGATCTTTGCTGTTAATGTTTTTGTTCATTCTGGCTGGTTCTTCCCAATCTAAACCGAATAGTACGGCTTCATAAAGGTCGCCACCATCAGAGCCAGTGTTTCTATAAACGTATAGTTTGCTACCGTCAGGAGAGAGTCCTGCTGCTGCATCGTGCCCATCTGTATTTACATTTTTACTTAAAGGTTTCGACGCTTGCCATTTACCATCTTTTTTTTCAGAAAAATAAACATCTTCGAAATAACCATTATCGTTAGGATCTCTTTTTCCTCCGGTGGAGTTTGAACGACGAGCGGTGAAAAAGATGGTTGTTTCATCAGTAGAAATGGAAGGTCCGTATTCAGCATAAGGCGTATTAATGCTTGGACCAAGATTGTCTACAAAAACACGTTCCGGATTTGCACTTAGTTTTTTACCAACTTCACATTCTGCCATTTTCCTTTTAATGTCTTCAATGTTTCCAGCATTTGCTTTTGCTTTAATCATAAGAAAATTAAGAAAGTCATTATAGTGTTTAAGCGCGTCGTCCCATTGACTGTTTAACTGAAAGCTCCAGGCAAGCCAAAAAGGTAGGTCACTGTCTTTATATATTTTAATACTATACGCCTTTTCTAAATACCTTAATGTTTCTTTGTTTGTTGGATCTATGTTGAACCAAATAAACCCTAACATATAGTTTAAATCAAAATTCTCGGGATTAAAATTGTTTGCTTCGGTTAAGAGACCCAACGCATTCTTAAAATACTCGGAGCCCGCACGTCTGTGATCGTGATGGCTAATCGGTAAATAGCGGTGTTCTGTTAGAAAACGCCTTCGGGCTTCATCAAAATCTTTGCGTCCTTGAATGTAGTAATCGCCACCAATATCAAATTTTCTAACCGCGTCTTTAAATTCATCTTTTCTACCTGGAAAATTTGATTTTTCGAACTCAACACTCTGAGAGAAAAACAAGGAAACATGAGCGATAAGTGTAAGCGTATAGATAAATTTTTTCATTCGATTTTAGTTTGCTTAATCAAAGCAGGTTGCGTTAATAAAAGCTTTGGCTCCATTTACCCCTAACTCTAAAGCTTTTCTCCAGTCGGCGCAACAACCTTCTTCTTCCCTTAACAATTGACGCGCTATGCCTCGGTTATAATAAGCGGGACCATTTTTTGGATCTAACTCTATTGCTCTCGTAGATAGTTCGCGGGCTTTTTTGTAATCTTGAGTTTTAATAGCGATAGAACATAGGTTATTGTATGCTGACGAGTTTTTAGAGTCCTGTGTTAGCACTGTTTCAAAATCTGCTTGAGCCGATTTTAAGTCACCGTTCTCAAAGTAGGCTATGCCTCTGTTATTTAAAGCGATGAGATAATTGGGATCCATTTTAAGTCCTTTTGAATATGCTTCAATAGCCTTTGTATAGCTTTTTTTTAGTCTGTAGGCTGAGCCAATGTTGTTATAAATAAACGCATGCGAACTGTCAATAATTAATGCCTTTTCGTAATCTTCAATGGCCCCGTCAATATTCCCTTTGGCCCTTTTGGCACTTGCCCTGTCATTGTAGGCAAAAGAATAATTTCTATTAGAAAGAATAGCCACAGAATAGTACCCGATAGCCTTGTCAAAATCCCCCGATTCATAATACATTAAACCTCTGTAGTAAGAAGCTTCGGCATGTTCGCCGTTTAATTTTAAACAAATATCAAGAGCAACGTTCTGACTATCTTTTAAATGAAGACGCATAAAAACAAGACTTTTATTAAAATAGTTGTCTGGATTCTCTGGCGAAATAGCTATGGCTTTGTTAATATCAATAAGCGCTTCGTCGTATTTTTGTAAATTCGTTAAGGCAATTGCCCTATTCGCGTAAGCTTTATCAAACTGAGGTTTTACTGAAAGGCATTTGGAGAAAAGAGTAATGGCTGAATAATAATCATTAGCTTTTAAAGCATCTAAGCCCCTGTTGTAATCTTGTTCGGCCATCTGCTCCGGATCAAGGTTCAGAGCCACCTTCACAGTGTCTTGTGACTTAAGAAAGCCAAAAGAAAGAAGGGCAATAAAGATTAAAACGTGTTTCATTTTAATTAATCTACAAAAACTAAATGTAACAAGTTGTATAACGCTGGTTAAAGGCCATGCAAAATCTTCTAAACAAAAGGGTTTTAATAAAGCTGCTTAATTTTAGCGCGCAATTACGACCTGTTTTTCTCGGATAGACGCTATCGTTTTTATTTCAGCGTTTCCTGAAATAAAATTTGCTGCTAGTTTGCCAGCCGCGTAGCCTGTCTGAAAACAGATGCCCATAACACGAGCGCTTGCAATTGCTCCATCGTCTGCGGAAATATTCCTTCCAGCAAAGAAGAGATTAGTGATTTCAATAGACTTCAAACAATCTGCCGGTATTTGGTAAAAATCATTTTCATTAAAGTAACGCATCTTAACCTGTTTATTCTGACCCCATTCTTCAATAGGCCAGGCTCCATTGGCAATTCCTGATTCAAATTTTTTACATGTAAGTACATCGTTTTCGCTTAAAATGTATTTTCCTATAGGTCGAACTCCCGTGCGAATTCCGGTTTCCGGAGCGATACTAAATAATTTAGAGTTTTTAAAGAAATCAACATGAGTATTTAAATAATTTACCAAACAGGAGATCATTTCGACGGCAACATCTCGCAAGAAACTTGAGTTCAATTCTTGCTCTGTTACCGTTGCAGGAACGGCTAGTTTAAAACTTGCCTTGTTGTTTTTTATGGAACCTTGAACGAGGTAAAGTTTTTCATAATCGCTTGTTAGCGTATTGTTGACTACCGCTTTTTTAATTTCTTTAATTAACAGAAGCCCTAAGGCTAATTCAGATATAGGATTTATTCCTTCTAATGTAAAAACTTGTGCGGCCGCCTGGTAATTATCACTAGTAATGAGAGGGGAATGCGTTAGTTGACTGATATGACTGTTTCCAGAGCAGTCTATTACTGATTTACAGGAGATATGTATTTCCTTATCAATGGTTTTAATCACAACGACCATGATAGTTTTATTGTTTGTCTGTGCGCTTATTATGTCCGAATTAAAATAAACATTGACTTTATGATTTTCGATAAATTTAATCGAAAGGCTTTTGTATTTTTCTATGTCATAAGGCAAGTAATGAAGTCCGTGAACATTGTTAAGTGGTGATGTATTTGATAATTGAGCTAATTTAAGAGCGAATTCTTTTGCAAAACCACCCGTTACAAATTCTGTTTTTTCATTTTTGCTAAATTTATATAATCCGCAAATAGTTCCTACCTCTGCGGCGGTTGCTTTTCCTCCAAGATAATCGTTACGTTCTATGAGACAAACACCGTAACCCTCCTCAGCAGCAGAAACCGCGGCGGCAATTCCCGCCGATCCGCCGCCAACAATTAAAATATCTGTGCTAACATTAATCACGAGTAATTTTGAAGAAGATTATTTTGTACACTAGACTCAAGTAAAGATAGTTCATCTGTATTAAAATTGTTTTCACAATAAAGTAAGTTCATTTTAAGCAAATTGTTTTGTCGTAAAAAAGAAAATGTCAACCCGGGAGGATAAGTAAATGGTGGAATAATGTTGATTTCAGAAATAGTGTCGTTAAGTAAGCCAGACATGTCACGAAAACTGTCTCCTGCCGATGAAAATAAAAAACTAGCCACAACACCTTTTGATGAACGCATGGTTAAAAAGCTGTTAATTTTTAAAGGTATATGCCGCATCATATTTAATAGCATGTTGTATTTTTTAGGCATGTCTATTTTAAGTTGTTCGGCCATTTGTTTGTTGATACAGGCAACTGTTTGTTTTATGCTTGTTAAATCGTTGGGAGAAATTCGGTAAAACAAAAAGAAAATACAATTGCTAATAATTGGTCCCTGCGCTCCGCGCTTCCTCCCGTCGTATGGAGCGGGTAGCCAGATAGTATCTTTTTTGTTATTTTTGTTATTTATTGTGTTCACAGCTTGCGCACAACAGGCCATTAAAAAAGCATTTGCTCCAAACTTAGCGCCGTTATTTAAAGCATTATTAGTTATTGTTTCTGTTTCGGCCGTGCTGAAAGCAAAGGTTTTTAGTTTAAACGTTTTGTTTGTTGGTTTTACTTCTGAGGCCACAGTAGCAATAGGCGCTTGCGAAGATTTTTCTATAAAAGCCTTTACCTCATACATGTTTTTGATGTATTTGAACAAAGAGATTTTTTTTTCGCTTGAAGGAAAAAATCGCGGGAATGTTTTTTCGTCGACAACGGAAGGATTGTCTAAATGCCTAATAAATAAGCCTGAACCTCTTCCGTCCATAAGAATATGATTCCAAGAAATAATAAGCGTTGTTTTATTTGAAGTGTATTTAATTAGATCAAATTCAAGCAGACAAGAATTTTGAAGTGGAATGTTTCGATTTAATATTTCTGAAGGAATACCATGGTCGTTACCAAAGACATGTTCAGTAATTTTTAATTTATTTCCTGCGTCCGCATACTTCCAGTAAGGTTTAAAAAATAAAAATCCTTTTTGTAAAGTAATGTTACAGAGCCAGTGAACAAGCGGTGATTGGTGTGCATTTTCAATAAGTTGTTTTGCTTTCACATCGTCTTCAAAGTGTAAAACCATGCGAACAACATTGTTTCCGGTTTGGTGTTTTTGAGCATTGGCTTCCAGCACTAGGTAAAAACAATCAGGACCGCTTAAATAGACTTTTTTTGGAAATGTAAATTTTGGCATCATTAAATTTAATTGCCTTTTTCGCTAATTTCTTTTACAAGAAGGGCAATGGTATGAACTGTTTTAAAATGTTCTGGCATTAATTTCTCGTCGGGTATCACAAAGCCATATTTTCGCTCAATAAACAGAAGTATTTCTACAATTGAAAAAGAGTCGATCCCGACATCGCGTAATATTTTGTCAGCTGATAGTTTTTGGCCTTCAGATAAAATATTATTTTCTAAAAAGCGAATTAAGTCGGCTTCTATTAATGGTGTATCCATAAAGGGGCTATATTTTATGCTTAACGCGATTAATTATTGAGGCAAGCCCCATGGTAAAGATAAAAAATAGAAATAATTTTAGAGCGGGAATGAGAATACCCGCCATATTAGATCCTCTTAAAAACAAAGCGTAAAACCCTTCAAGCGACCAGTTTAAAGGCGATAGAACACTAATATGACGCATTATTTCAGGCATGACATAGGTTGGCACCCAAACGCCGCCAAGCGCAGATAAAAGTAAAATGGAAAGCGCACCAAGAATAGCGCCCTGCTGTTCACTTGATGCAAGCGTTCCTACCATTACGCCATAACCCGTGGCAGCAAAAGAAGTTGCGAGCGCCAGAAGCGCAATGGCTGCGTAACTATTTCCTAACTGTAACACAGGTAGGCCAACCAAAGGTAAAATGTACAAACCAACCGACAGCATAAGCAGAAACTGAATTAAACAAACAAAGACGTAAACAATAATTTTACCAAGCACCAATATCAAATAACTACTTGGCATTGTACGAATGCGGAAAGAACTTCCCTCTTTTTTCTCCTTCATGATGCTTCCCGCAAGGGGAATCACAATAAAAAACATTGAAAAAATTGTCCAAGCAGGAACATTATGTTGTACAGCGTTTGGCAGCATTTCGCCAATAAGATTAGAGGCGTAAATCTCTTTGTAATTAATAATTTGTGATTTAGAATAAATGTTCTTAGGAGCGTTTGTGTTGTCAGGCATTACTTCACGAATTTGTTCAGAAAAAGTTTGAAACATTATCTGCGTTTTTACAACGGAAATAAATTCATGTAAGTTACTGGTGACTGAAGAAATAAAGGATTTTTTTGAAACAGGATCAATGTAGATAAGCACATTTACAGAATCTGTTGAGACTTTAATGTTTTTAGGAGGATCTGTCGCTAGAGCTTCACTCACAAGGGAGCTTACATTTTTTCTTATAGCTTCTGTAGCACCTTTTGGGATTACAATACCAATAATAAACTTTCCTTCTGAAACAGATCTTTTAATTAACTCGGCCGTTGCCGGCAAGCCGTCAATAGAGTCATGCAAAGAACACAATGAAGAACTTTGTAACCCTTTCTTTATGTATATTCCTAAGCTATCGCGATCATTATCTAAAAGCACAATCGGAATACCTTTTTCATTAATGCTTTTAAATGCAGAATCTTGAATAAGCGTCATAACGAAAATCAAGATCATGGGCATAAGAAACAAAATAGACAAGCCGATTCTATCTCTTATCAGGATAAGAATCTCTTTTTTTATGGCGGCCCAAATCTTATATCTCATTAGTCTCTGAGCTTGCGTTTAGTTAAACTTAAAAAAACGTCTTCCAGGTCTGTGCAACCGGGAGTATTTTGAACAAGTTCTGAAGGGGAACCGTGCGTTAATATTTTCCCGTAATCGATAATTGCAATTTGTGTGCAAAAATATTGGGCTTCATCTAAGTGGTGCGAAGTATATACAATTGTGGTACCTTGTTTGTTTAACTCTTTTAAGTGTTCAATGATCACATTTCTAGATTGAACATCAACACCTACAGTGGGTTCATCCAAGAATAATATTTTAGGTTCGTGTAAAATACTTGCAATTAAATTAACACGCCTTTTCATTCCTCCTGAAAAGGTTTCTATTTTTCTGTTCGCAGCTTGCGTTAATCCGAGCTTTTCTAACCAGATGTTTATTTTTTCTTTGAGATTATTGCCTGATAAACCATACATGGCACCGTAAAAGTCAAGATTTTCTTTTGCCGTAAGAGTAGGATAAAGCGCTATGTCTTGTGGCACTACACCAATAATTTGTTTGATCTCTGCTTGATTTTTATCCAAACTCATGCCATCAATCTTAACATTACCGCTTGTAGGAGAATAAAGTCCGCATAAAATGGAAATGATAGTTGTTTTACCAGCTCCATTAGGACCTAACAATCCAAACACTTCGTTTTTATTTATGGTAAAAGATACGCCTTTCACCGCAGCTTCTAAAGAGCCTTTAAAGGTTTTGGTGAGTGTATCTATTTCAACAATTGGTGTGTTACTCATACCGTATTTGAGGCAGCAAATATATAAAAATAAAGGGGCATCTAATGAGCGAATGCTAAATTAGAAGTGGTTGATATCGCTAAGAATCAAAGCTATTGTTTATTTTATTAGACTTGTTGTAATTTTAGCAGAAAGCAAACACAAAGGTATGCTTGGCCCTGGATGAACGCTTCCGCCACAGAAATAGAGGTTCTTTATTTTTTTTGAAAAATTAGGATGTCTTAAAAATGCAGAAAACTTATTATTAGAGCTATTGCCATAGATTGCTCCAAATGCACTGGAGGTGCGACTTTCGATAACCCGTGGATCAAAAACCATTTCACACTCAATGAGCTTGCGGATGTCGGTTTTTAAAATGCGATTTATTTTATTGATAACGTGTTCACGAGACTCATTTACAAATTTGTCCCAGTCTTGTCCTTGATTATTTGTTACGTTAATAAAGGTAAACCAGTTTTCACAACCCTCGGGAGCATCGCCAGGAGAGTGTTTTGAGGTTATGTTGATGTATATGCTAGGGTCTTTGTAAATGCTGTTTTTTGTAAAAATTGTTTCAAATTCTTCACGATAATTTTCGCTGAATAAAATATTGTGAAGGCTTAACTCGTCAAAACGACGTTTTATTCCCCAATAAAAAATAATGCCAGAGCTGGACTTAGGCTGGTTAAGTAATTTTTCTGGTTTTTTACAAGAAGGTAATAGCTTGTGGTAAGTGTTATAAACATCCATGTTGCTTATTACCACATCAAAGCCCTCAAAGCCATTGTCTGTTTTTATTCCTTTTGTTAAATTGTTTTCAACCACAATCTCTCTTACAGGAGAATTAAATTTAAAAACAACACCTATTTCTTTTGCTAGTTGAACAAGTGACTTGGTAATACTATGCATGCCGCCATGAGGGTAATAAGCGCCTTTTACAATTTCAACGTGAGGAATAACATTAAGTGTAGCTGGCGCAAGATAAGGGCTTGAGCCATTGTAGGTGGAATAGCGGTTAAAGATTTGAACAAGGCGCTTGTCTTTAAATGCTTTTTCATTTGCACCGTTCATAGTATCAAAAGCGCCAATCTTTCCAAAATTAAGTAAGCCTTTTGCTACAGCTTTTGTAAAATAGTTTTTGAATTTATGTAAGGAATTATGCAGAAAAACCTCGGCGGTTAAGTCATACATCTTTTCTGTTTTATCAAGATAGTTTAAAATAGCCTCTTTAGTATCCTTAGTTTTTGGCGCTAATTCGGATGCGTATTTTTCTTTTCCGTCAAAACTTTCCAGCGACGTTCCGTCTTCAAAAAAATAACGAAACACAGGGTCCAATCGATCATAATTAAAGTAATCTCTTGGGTTTTTTCCAGAAAGAATAAAGAGCTCATCCACATATTCAGGGAACGTGAAAACAGAAGGCCCCATATCAAAGCGGTATCCTTTGTTGGTTTCAGAAGAAAGTTTACCACCAAGAAATGAGTTAGCCTCAAACACAACAACACGGTAGCCTTTGTTTCTCATCCTAATTGCTGCGGCAATTCCTGAAACACCCGACCCAATAACGGCGCAGGTTTTATCGTTTTCTTTAATCATAGATAGGCCTTAATTTTAATCCCCCAAAATTATTAAAAAGAGCGAAAGTATGCTTCATGAATAGCGTATCTTTTAAACATACTAACAAAAAGTAGTTCAAGAAACTTGTTAAAACCAGTAAGGACTATTTTATCGATTAATGATTAAAAAGTAATTTAAACAAGTTATAATTAGTATTGTTTTAGAAGATGTTTAGTTTAAAAAGTAGCCTAAATTTTATTAATTTTGAGACTTAAAACTATGATTTTGTAATGATGTTGGTTGTGTATGTTGGAATTTTCATTTTAACCTTTTTAAGCATGGAAGGTGTTGCTTGGTTCTCGCATAAGTATATTATGCACGGCCTCTTATGGTCACTGCATAAAAGTCACCATGTTGGACACAAAGGTTTTTTTGAGAAAAACGATCTTTTTGCTTTTGTTTTTGCAATTCCAAGTTGGTTGTTTATTATGTTAGGTGTTATTTACCAAAGCCCTGTAAGTATTTGGATTGGTTCAGGCATGACCGCATATGGAGCCGCATATTTTTTGGTACACGACATTATTGTGCATCAGCGTGTAAAATGGTTCAGGAAGTTAGACAACAAATATGTTAAAGCTGTTAGAAGGGCTCACAAAATGCATCATAAGCATTTAGATAAAGAGAATGGCGAAGCTTTTGGCTTTTTAATTGTAAACAAAAAGTACTTTCAGTGATTAATACCTTTGAAGCTTCCCACTTCCTGTCATTGGCAATGATGTTACGACTTTGATGCGTTGAGGTATTTTGTAAGTTGACAAACGCTTTCTGCAATAAGTCAACACGTCTTCTTCATCAATTGTTTTTCCTTCGTGCAGTATAACTTCAGCTTGAATGATTTGACCCATTAATTGGTGTGGCGCGCCGCTTATTCGAGCCAGTTTTATTTCGGGGATGGTTTCTAAAACGCCTTCTACCTCTTCGGGAAAAACTTTATTTCCCGAAACATTGATAACCGATTTTTCTCTGCCTTCTACTTTAACAAGGCCATCTGCGCTCATAGTGGCAAAGTCAGCAGTTAAAAAATAACCGTTTTTTAAAACATCTTTTCTTAAAACAGGTGGCGATAAATAAGCATCAAACATGCCCGGACCATTAATGCCAAGTCGCCCCAGCTTACCCGGAGGCAACGGATTGTAATTATCATCAAGAATGGCAACGTTATAATCAGGCAACGCATAGCCTACAGCTTCCGGATGCTCTTCTGATTTAACATGATTTATTAAGGGCAAACCAATTTCAATAATACCGTATGCTTGACTGACGTCCATACCGAAACGTTTTTTATAGGCAATGCAAATATCGGTTGAAATAGCTGCAGAGGTTGAAATGACGCGTTTAAGACTAGGCATTCCATCGGTATTGGTGTTATTAGCGAGTAATCGAATTTGCATAGGAGAGGCGTAAAGCAGAGTGCCGTTATGGGCATTCGTTATGTCGATAATGTTTTTTGGCAGAAAATTTTTTGCAATGGCTATCGCCGCGCCGTAACGAATATAGAGCAAAATAGAAACCACAAAATGATAGGCGATGGGTAAAACCCATATTACAGTATCGTTTGTTCCAAGCTTTAATACCTTGTTCGCAGCATCAACGCGTTCAATGGCAGATTTGTTGGAAATTACTACGCCTTTCGATTTGCCGGTTGTGCCGGAAGTGAATCGAATAAACGCAGCATCTTTAACATGGGGTGCAAATATGTGTTTTTTTGAAACAGAAGTAAATGCAAAGCGGAAGGATTCTACTGACATTTTAATGTTTTCGCCGGAAACTTCAACAGGGGCAACGCCGTGTCTATCATCAAGGATAGCGTTTAATTTGGACTCAGAAAGAAGAGTATCGAGTTCGCTTTTTTTAAGTTGGTTTGAAATAGGCATTACCACTGCGCCGCAACCAACTACCGCAAAAATAGCGCTAATAAAATTCCTGCCATTTCTTGCCATTACGCCAACTCCCATTCCGGGCGCAATTCCAAGTGTTTTAAGTTTAAATTTTAAGGTTTCGGTTTCTATGAAGAGCTCTTTGAAGCTGAGTGTCCCAAATTCATCATGAACAGCCGGTAAATCAGGCCATTTTTCAGCAGCATCGCTTAGTGTTTTATACACTAAAATATCATTCATGCGTAAAATTAAACAAAAAAACGTGTTTCAGTAATCAATCTTTTTATAATAAAACACGCAGTGTTTTTTATACCAAACACTTTTGATGTTAAACAAATTGTAGCTAAAAAAAACGTTTCACCAAACGATTGCTTAGTTTAATAGTTGGCGCATCGATTAAACGTGTTAATATATAAGACGCAAGAGTTACAACAACGAGACTAACAATACCGGTAATGAATAAACCAAGTCCGTCATCATTAGGATTCGAAAATTTATGATAGACCCAAGGCGTAAAACTTAGAAGTAATAGTAAATGAATTAAATAAAACATAAAAGAAATCTCTCCAAAAAACATGAATAATTTTTTAGATAAAAATTTTTGGAACATATTGGAGTACAATAAAAAACAAAACAAAAAAACAACACCAATGAGATAACTAATTACATGTGGGTACACTTCAAAAAAAGAAATGGGCGCGTAAAAAGAATGTGCTGCCGCATTCTGATAGCCTGTAAAAGGGTATGACGCAAAATAAATTCCTAAAATCAAACATAAAAAATGCACCAAACGGTTTGAAAGAATTTTTTTAAACCCCCCAGAATTTACTTCTAATTTGGCAAATAATGTTCCTGCTACAAAGGCTACACTGTAATATTCTTGAAGTACAACAAGTTGTACTAAAATTAAAAACACAATTATTTTTACTTGATGTTTCAGGTTGTGAAGCACTAACAAAAGACCTAAAACTACAAAGGAATTAATGAGTTCAGTAGACATTGTCCATAGCACCTGGTAATAACGGGAGTTGCCACGAAAACAATCAGAAAGCCCTTCTTTAATGACTTCAAAAAAATGTAAATTATTTGGCACTAAACTTTTTACCCAATCGCTGGTAAGTTCATTAAATGGAATAAGATCTTTTCGAATTAAAAAAAAGCGGTGTGAAAAAAAAACCAAGAGGACAGCAGATAAAACCGGCACCGCTAGACGGAAGTAGCGTTTTAAAAGACTTTTTTGTAGAAATGAAATATTCGGTTGTAAAAAATAATTACGTGTTTGTACATAGCCACTTAATAAAAAGAAAAAATGAATGGCAAAACCTGGATTAAAAAAAATATTGATGGGCGTTAATGCCATTATTTTATAAAACGATAACGGACCCGTATGAAGGTAATAGTCGTATTTGCCGCCAAAAATAAGGTCGGGACAGAATGCATAAAAAAAATGATGCAGAAAAACGATAATAGCTAATACACCTCTTAGCCCATCTAAATACCTAACACGCTGAAGGCTCATAGTACCAAAAATACGGTATTTGTTTTGTGAAATCGAACGCTTTTCAATAAAATAAAAAACGACCGTCTCATTGAGAAGATCGTTTGTTATTAAAGAGAGGGTAAAGAAACGGAAGAATATTAGCCCAAATAAGCCTTCAGTAATCTGCTTCTTGATCCGTGTTTTAAACGACGTACAGCTTTTTCTTTGATCTGGCGCACGCGCTCGCGGGTTAATTGAAATTTTTCGCCGATCTCTTCCAAAGAATGCGCGTGTTTGCCGGCGAGGCCAAAAAATAGTTTAACAACATCGGCTTCTCTTTCTGTTAAAGTGTTTAGTGCCCTGAAAATTTCCATTTGTAAACTTTCAGTCAGCAAAAGTCTGTCTGGGTTTTGTGAGGATTCATTATGCATTAGGTCGTACAAACTGCCGCCGTCTTCGTTGCTGCTTAAAGGAGCGTCCATACTCATGTGACGATTTTGATTACGCATAGTGTCGCGAATGTCTTGCGGAAGCATGTCTAAGATCTCGCTCAACTCATTGTAGCTCGGTTCACGTTCTAGATCCTGCTCCAACTTAGACATTGTTTTATTTATTTTGTTGATGGCGCCAATTTTGTTTAAGGGCAAGCGCACAATACGACTTTGTTCTGCCAGAGCCTGTAAAATACTTTGACGAATCCACCACACTGCATAAGAGATAAATTTAAAACCACGCGTTTCATCAAAGCGTTGAGCCGCTTTAATAAGTCCAAAATTTCCTTCATTAATGAGATCTGGCAAACTTAAACCTTGATTTTGATATTGTTTACTTACTGAAACTACAAAGCGCAAATTAGCTTTCACCAGTTTGTCTAGCGCTTTTTGATCTCCAGTTCTGATTTTTTGTGCCAGAATAACCTCGTCTTGAGCTGTAATTAACTCAACGCGACCAATATCTTGCAGATACATGTCTAAAGAGGCCGTTTCACGGTTGGTGATTTGCTTGGTAATTTTTAGTTGTCTCATGGTTCAATGTGTTAGTGTTGGGCGTTTAAATTAAATACGCTATTCAGGGCTTGAAAGTTGGGTAATAAGGACTTAGAATTAGTAAATGGTAGGTTTTTTAAGATAAGTGGCATGTTTCACTGAGGGAACGGTTGTGTTGTTGAAAAATATAAACCGCCATTTTAATAAAATGATTTTTTAAGATTGGAATTAATGCGAAATTGGCGGATGCTTAAACGGTTATACATAAGCAACTTTGCGCTTATTAATGAGATGGATGTTAGTTTTCCAGGAAACTTTACGGTAATTACTGGAGAAACTGGAGCGGGGAAATCAATTTTTTTGGAAGCTTTAGGTCTTGCGCTAGGGAAACGTGCCGAACTTGCCGCTCTTAAAAATAAAACAAAAAAATGCATCATTGAAGCAGAGTTTGAGGCCAAAGGCCTAGACCTTGTTTCTTTTTTTGAAGAAAACGATTTGGATTCTGAATCTACTATTATTCTGAGACGCGAAATAAGCATCGATGGTAAATCACGTAGTTTTTTAAACGATTCAGTTGTTAGTCTAAACGCCTTAAAAATGCTTTCAGAAAAATTAATCGATATACACTCACAACATCAAACGCTTTTATTAAACCAAGGAAGTTTTCAGTTAGAAGTGCTGGATGCTTTTGCTGGGAGTTTAGGAGTGTTTAAAGAATACAAATTAGAGTTCGCTAAGTTTAATAAATTAAATAATAATTTAAAACAGTTGCAAGAGCAGGAAACACAAGCGCGCAAAGAATTGGATTATTTTCAGTTTTTATTTGAAGAATTAGAGCAGGCGGAGATTAAACCCGGACAACTGAAAGAGTTGGAAGAAGAAAGCAACACTCTCGAAAATACTGAAACAATAAAAAGTAATTTGTTAAACGCATCAAATACAATTAACGGAGGAGAAATAAATTTATTAAGCTCTTTAAATCAAGTAAAACTTTCTATTCAGGGGATTTCTAAATACGGTAAGAGCTATGAAGCCTTTTTTGAGAGAATTAATTCTGCCTACATAGAACTGAAAGATTTGGCGGGCGAACTAGAGGATGCTGAGTCCGAGGTAAATTTTGATAATGTAAAATTAGAAGAAATTAATACGAAAATGGATAAGCTAAATCGTTTGCTCAAAAAGCACGCGGTTAAAACAGAAGACGAATTATTAAAAATTAAAACGGATATAGAAGAAAAACTAAGTCGTTTTGGTTCTTTGGAAAGTGAGATTGAAAAAACAAAAAAAGAAATTACTAAAGCTATAGAGACTAGTGCCAGAATGGCAAAAGACTTAACAAGCCATAGAACCAAAGCAGTTGCGGGAATAGAAAAACAAGTAAAAGAAATGTTGACCGATCTATCTATGGAAAACGCCAACTTTAAAATCGAACTTATAAAACTTTCTGAGATTGGAAACAATGGATTTGATCAGGTGAGGTTTTTGTTTTCTGCCAACAAGGGTGGTAGTCTTGAGGAATTGCATAAAGTGGCGAGTGGGGGAGAGCTTTCACGTTTAATGCTAAGTTTGAAGGCCTTGCTGGCAACTAAGAAACAACTTCCAACAATTATTTTTGATGAAATTGATACAGGTGTTAGTGGTGACGTAGCAGATAAAATTGGAAATATTCTTTTAAAAATGGGAAGCGGCATGCAAGTTGTTACCATAACCCACCTTCCTCAAATGGCGAGTAAGGGAAAGCATCATTTATTCGTTTATAAAAAAGACGAAGAAGATAAAACGGTTTCTTATATCAGACAATTAAATAACGATGAGCGTGTAACAGAAATTGCAAAAATGTTAAGCACAAGCAATCCAACCCAGTCTGCACTTAAAAACGCGAAAGAGTTATTAAGTCTCAATTAATGATTAAAATAATTAAAGAGATTCCGGCATTTTTTACTTTCACACTAAAATTGATGAGCGTTTTTGCTATGTTGTTTTTTTGTACAAGAGTTTTGTTTGTTTTGTTTAATAATCCAAGCACGAATCACGAATCTGTTTCAGTTTATTTTAGTGCTTTTTTTATGGGATTAAGATTCGATTTAATTATTGCGTCTTATTTATTGTTGCTTCCGGCACTTGTTTTATTTACGATAGAGTTTTTTAAAGAGAATAAAAAAATTCTTTTGAGTATTCGTGTTTTTTTGATCCTTGTAAGTGTTCCGGCACTCTTTATCGCTTGTGCGGACATACCTTATTTTTCACAGTTTGGCAGTCATATTAATAAAAGCGTGATGGTTTGGAGTTTGTCTCCGGGGTATGCATTAAAGTTAATTTTTAGTAGCTTTTATTATTGGGGATTTTCACTAGCTTTTCTTGTTCTATTTGTTTTTTATTGGATTTTGATTCGGAAACTTTTTTTGAACTACACTAAGAATAAACTTGAGAATACAACATCATTAAAAAAGAAATTCCTTTTCTTTTTAGTACTGGCATTCATCCTGTTCGCTTTCGCACGAGGACGCTTAGCTTCTAAAAGCACCATGCATGAGGGAATGGCCATTGTAAGTCAAAATGCTTTTGTGAACCAAATTGCCTTGAATGCCAACTTTACACTTATAAAAAGTCTGGGAAGAAAAGAAACAAATAAAGAGTATTTAAAGAACATTGCCAGCGATTTGAAAATCTGTTCTGCTTTTTACAGTCTGAATTATTTTCCAAAAGAGGGCGTTTTAAATGAACCAATCGTATCGACAGCGCCCGCTGATTCAATAAACAAATTGAATGTGATTATTGTGTTGATGGAAAGTTTAAACATGTCGAAGATGGGCTATTACAATCACAAAAATTTATCGCCCTATTTAAACAGCCTTGCTAAAGAATCAGTTTTTTTTGATCGTTTTTTCTCATCTGGTATTCATACGTTTAATGGTTTATTTTCAACTACTACGGGTTTTCCCTCTATTTATACCGAACAAGGTTTAAGAGAATACACTAAACGTCCGTTTACAACCTTAACTACGCTATTAAAACCTTATGGTTACCATTCTTATTTCTGTACAACACACGACGCTGTGTTTGATAACATGGAAGGCTTTTTTAAACTCAACGGCTACGAAAATATAATAAGCGAATCGGATTTTAGTATTACGGAAAGTGTTGGAGTTACAGGCGTTCCAGATCATCTACTTTATAAAAAGTTAATAGAAAGAATAAATAAAAACGAAAAAAATAGTTCGTTTGTAGCTTGTGTGATGACGGGCACAGATCATGGTCCGTGGCATATACCAGTTGATATTGACTTTAAACCTTCGGGATCTTCGTTTCAGGAGAACGCAAGTCTATACGCAGATTGGGCCGTTCAGCAGTTTATGCTAGAAGCGAAAAAGCAAGATTGGTATCAAAACACGGTTTTTGTTTTTCTGGGTGATCACGGACAAATTATGGACGACCCATACGCCATGCCAATCACCTACCATCATACGCCTTTTATTGTTCATTGCCCTATGGTTCTTCAAGCCTCTGAGAATCATCATTTGGGGTACCAGCCTGATGTTGTGCGAACAATTTCTTCTGTGTTAAAATTAAACTACCCTAATTTTAGTTTTGGAGAAAATATATTGGAAAAAAGTCGGCCATTTGTTTTTTTTAGTGCAGATGATAAACTGGGTTTTGTTACAGATGATGATCTTTTCTTTTATCATACGTTTTCTGACGATCAAAAGAAAGTGGTACGTTATAGAGAGCTCGGTTCTGAAAATATTTATGAAGGAAATAGAAAAAGGGCAGATTCTTTATATGCGCTTACTCAAAGCCTTTATAACTCTGCCCAATATTACCTCCACAAGAATTATAAAAGCGACTAATAGTGTTTTTTAATTTAGATTCCTGTAAAATCGGTTTGCCCGATATTGTTATATTTGTAGAAATAAAATAAACTTATGGCTTATAATTTATTAAAAGGAAAACGAGGAATTATTACAGGCGCTTTGGATGAAAATTCAATTGCTTGGCAAGTTGCCTTACGCGCGCACGAAGAAGGCGCTACTTTTGTGTTAACGAATGCTCCTATTGCGATGCGAATGGGAGAAATAAACAAATTAGCCGAAAAAACGGGTTCTAAAATTATTCCTGCAGATGCAACAAGCACGGAAGAAATCGAAAAACTTTACACAGAATCTATGGCGCATTTGGGCGGGAAGTTAGATTTTGTTTTGCATTCAATCGGTATGAGCGTGAATATGCGTAAAGACATTCCTTACACAGAATTAAACTACGATTATTATCAAAAAGGAATTGACATTTCAGCACTTTCTTTCCATAAAATGTTAGCGGCAGCTTACAAGCTAGACGCGCTGAATGAGTGGGCGTCGATTGTTTCTTTAACTTACATGGGTGCACAACGTGCATTCCCTTTTTATACAGACATGTCGGACATCAAAGCCATGTTAGAAAGTATTGCTCGCAGTTTTGGGTATCATTATGGTTTAAAGAAAAAGGTGAGAATTAATACCGTTTCGCAATCTCCTACTAAAACAAAAGCAGGAACAAGCATTAAAGGCTTCATGGATTTTTACGATTTTGCCGAATTACAATCTCCTTTGGGCAATGCTAGTGCAGAAGATTGCGCAAATTACTGTGTGAGTTTGTTTAGCGATTTAACAAGAATGGTTACAATGCAGAATTTGTACCATGATGGTGGTTATTCTTCTACCGGTGTGAGTCAGGAGCAACTGAACGCGCTTAAGAAATAAATTTAGAGATTCATTTTTTAAAAAGGCAGGCGAATAACCTGTCTTTTTCTTTTTTATAAGGGCCGCAGAGTGTAAATTAGCGCAAAATTTAAAGATGGCCTTATTATCAGTTTCTAACGAAAAAGCAATTAAATTAACGACCTACATTACAACCATTGCGGTCTGCGCTCTTGTAACAGTTTTGAATCAAAAATGGATACCACATCCAGATGTTTTTCCTAGCTTCATTTATAAGTTGCCAGCTCTGAACGCCTTTCTTAACGGCACTTGTAGCGTATTGTTACTTATTTCTTTATGGGCAATTAAAAACAGAAACATACAGCTGCACAAAAAATTAAACTTAACGGCATTTGCTTTAAGCACCTTGTTTTTGCTTAGTTATGTTACGGCGCACTATTTTATTCCCGATACAAAATACGGCGATGTTGATCATGATGGAGTAATGAGTGCGGCCGAAAGCGCTGCGGTGAGTGGCATTAAACCGGTTTACGTCGTTATATTATTGACGCATATCTTTTTAGCAATTGTTGTTTTACCAATGGTTTTGCTTTCTTTCTATTATGGACTTACCGATCAACGCGAGAAACACAAAAAATTAACACGTTTCAGTTATCCTATTTGGTTGTACGTTACCGTAACGGGCGTTGTGGTATATCTGATGGTTTCACCGTATTATAATTATTAGAAATTATATCTTTGGGCTTAATGACTCGAAGTTTTTTTGTTTGTTGCTTAATTGCGTTTTGTGTTTCATGTAAAAATGAAGAACACAAAGAAATCTCCGAAGCCAATACTCAAGCTACCTGGAGCGAACACATTGCCCCCATTGTTTTTAAAAATTGTACACCTTGTCACCGCCCGGGAGAAAGCGGACCATTTAATCTTTTAAGTTATTCAGACGCCATAAAAAAAGCCAAACTCATGAAGTTTGTTACACAAACACGCTACATGCCGCCTTGGCCCGCAGATGCCAATTACACACATTTTATTGGAGAAAGAGTTTTAACGGAGAAAGAAATTAGGTTAATAAAAAACTGGGTTGAGAGCGATACTCCGCGCGGCGATAGTTTAACCGAACCAAAGGCGCTGGAGTTTTATAAAGGATCTTATTTTGGAAAACCAGACTTAGTTGTGTATGCCCAAAAATCTTTTGCAATAAAAGGAAATGGAACGGATGAGTTTTTAATCATGAAATTTCCATATGAAATAGAGAAAGACACGCTTATTGATTTTGTTGAGTTCGTGCCCGATCAACGAAAAGTCATTCATCATGTTAATGGGCATTTAATAAGCTATGATCCTGCGCGTGAATTTAATTACATGACCGGAGAGTCGATTCATACTGACACAAGGGCAAAACTGAACGATGTTTACAGCGAAATGCACATTCCGTATACAGACAAAAAACAACCAGAGTTTCCAACCTTAACGCCTAATGTTGTTTATTATTTACCGGGATTTATTCCACCAGCTTACCCTAAGGAAGTTGGTGGCTATCGTTTTAAAAAGCATGGAGCGTTTTTATTAA
This sequence comes from Aurantibacillus circumpalustris, assembly GCF_029625215.1. GTDB lineage: Bacteria > Bacteroidota > Bacteroidia > B-17B0 > Aurantibacillaceae > Aurantibacillus > Aurantibacillus circumpalustris. The sequence goes on along the minus strand of NZ_CP121197.1, from coordinate 929,618 downwards.
ACAACATACATTATGGTCCGAGTAATTTGGATTTAAAAGACAGTAGTCACATAAATGTGTTCTATCGAAAAACTCCATTGCAAAGACGAATCGTTGAAACACAATTGGGAACCTTTGGTGTATCGTCGATAGAGCCAGAGTTTATTATTCCTCCAAATGAAATAAAAACATTTCATACTAGCTCAACTTTGTCTTCGCCTATCTCTGTGCTTTCGGTAAATCCGCACATGCATTTAATAGGGAAAGCGTTTTGGGCTTTTGCATTAAAGCAAAATGGAGACACGATTCCTTTAATCAGAATTAATAAATGGGATTTTAGGTGGCAGTATTATTACACGTATAAACATCCTATTAAGCTGGAGGCCGGTACCACTATTCATGTATACGGCACCTACGACAATACGAATAAGAACCCGAACAATCCTTTTCACCCACCACAAAGCATCACGCAAGGCAATGGAGTTGAAAGCATGAAAACAACGGAAGAAATGTTTCAGTTTATTTTTACTTATGTGCCCTATAAAGAGGGCGATGAGAAGATGGATTTGGAGCGGAGGTGAAAAGGAGTTTAGGCACACAGTATCCCCCTCTGGAGGGGGGTAGGGGGGAGGAAAATGCACAAGAGTGTTACCTTGGAGTTTTTAACTGCGCAATTGTTTCTGCGATAGCAGCCCTCACGCTTTTTATTGAAGTTAAAACTTCTTCATCCTTAAAGCGAATGACTTTAAAGCCGAGTTCTTCTAATTTCTGCTGTCTAATAATATCGTTTTTAATAACGTCTTCCAGCAGATGGCTGTATCCATCTACTTCAATAATTAGTTTTAGTTCTTTGCACATAAAATCTGTAATATAATTAAGAACAGGTCGCTGACGATTAAATGTGAATCCAGTTTGTTTTGCTCTTAAAGCATATTTCCACAAGCAGGCTTCTGCTTTGGTCATCTCTTTTCTGTTTTCGCTCGCAAACTTTTTGAGGTCTTTGTTGTAGTAGTTGTTATTCATTTGGGTTTTGTTTTAATTGCCTCCCCCGCCCTGCGGTCACCCCCTCAAGGAGGGGGATAAGCTGTATGCCAATTTAGTACAAATATTTATTTCTTCTGACTCCTTCCCTTAGCCACCGCAGCAGCCGTCCAAGGATCATCCGGCCAAGAGTGTTTTGGGTAACGCCGTTGCAATTCTTTTTTTACTTCAAAATATAAATTGTTCCAAAAACTTTTTAAATCTGCGGTCACTTGAACGGGTTTGTAACCGGGTGATAAAAGATGCAGCACTATTTTTGTTTTGCCATTATTTAAAACAGGGGTATCGCTTAAACCAAAAACTTCTTGCAAACGCACCGACAATACAGGTGTTGCGCCATTTGGAAAATACTGAATGTTTATCTTAGAACCACTTGGCACTTCTATTTTAGAAGGCGCTAATACATTTAATGCCTGTTGTTTTTCCCAATCTAAGGAATGATATAAAGCTTCGCTGAGGTCTAATTTTTTTAGGCCCTCTGGTTTTTTAATGTCTTTAAGATAAGGACCTAACCAAAGTTCATTTGTGTTAAGTAATTCTTCTGTGGTTACATTCGGCCAATTTTCTTCTTCGTTCCATTTCGCTAAACTTGAAATTCTATTTTGAAGTTGGATCATTTTTTCGTCAAAGGACAAAAGATTTTCTCCTTCTATTTTAATGGCGTTTGAAATGGCTTCCATTAAGTGTTCTGCGCTCGGAGAGGGTAAAGGCTTAGATTGCAAAACAATGCTTCCAATTTTTAATTCTTTAGTAGCAATGAGTCCTCCTTTACGCGTGTCCCAAGTGATCACGTCTTGTTCTTTCACCAATGATTTTAAATCTTTCGGATTAAGAGGTGCTGCTAAAAATATTTTTCCAAGGCCTTCTCGTAAGTCCATGTGAGCCACAGCCAACCAGGGTTCATGAGCCAGATCGTCTTTGTGACCAATCATTGCGTATTTACCGTTTGCTAATTGAAACTGTGCGTTGTTACCTGGACGTGCAAAAGCGATGCGTTCCGGGTAGGCGTATGCTAAAAGAAGACCCGTTTCAAAAACAGCTACAGGTCCATTACTTAAAGAGATGTCCAGCATCTTGCGGTAAGATGCTGCAACTTTTTCGATGCGTCCAAATTTATGTCCGCTACTGTTGTTGCTGCGGGAACGACGAAGCGCTTCAATGCGTAAATTAATATCTGTTCCTGATTCTCTTGGAAGAGGATCGCGTTCTTCTAACACTGCAGCAATGTCAGTAGCTAATTGTTTATCACTTAAGTCTTCTGCAAGGAGCAACATGTGCGCAATACGCGGGTGACAAGCCAAACGGTGAATTTGTTTTCCATGAGCAGTTATTTTGTTATTTTCAATTGCATCGAGTTGTTCGAGTGTATCGGTTGCTTGTTTTAGGGCCGACTTAGGCGGAACCGTTAACCAAGCCAATTGATTAATGTCTGAAACGCCCCATTGTGCCATGTCCAGCACCAAAGAAGCAAGATCAGCTTCCATAATTTCAGGCACGCGATGTTCTGTTAGCCTTTCGTGGGTTGCTTTTGTCCACATTCGGTAACAAACACCTGCGCTTAAACGTCCGGCGCGACCAGCTCGCTGATCTGCAGAATCTTTTGAAATGCGAATAGTTTCTAAACGCGATAAACCAGATTTGGAATCAAACTTTGAAGTCCTTCCAAAACCAGAATCTACAACGATTTTGATTCCCTCAATAGTTAAAGAGGTTTCGGCAATAGAAGTCGCTAATACTACTTTTCTTTTCCCAAACTTATTAGGCATAATTGCGAGGAACTGTTCTTGTTGAGGTAACTGTCCGTATAGTGGATGAATTAACACGCCACTTAATTGATTTTTAAGTAGCTCTTCTGTTTTTCTGATTTCGCCTTCTCCTGGAAGAAAAACTAAAACATCCCCTTCGTGCTCGCTGATTGCCTTTGCCACAGTTCTCGCTGTTAATTCTGGAAGAAGTTTCTCATCAGCATCGTTTGTATAAATAATTTCTACCGGATATTGTTTTCCCTCACTAACTACCACGGGTGCTTTTAAAAGAGCTGTGAGTTGCGGCATGTTAAGCGTTGCCGACATTACCATGATGCGTAAATCAGGACGTAAAACTTGTTGTGCCTCTCTGCACAAAGCCATAGCTACATCGGCGTGCAAGCTTCTTTCGTGGAACTCATCAAAAATGACGAGCGCCACATTTTCAAGTGCGTTATCTTGATGCAACATACGAGTGAGAATGCCTTCCGTAACAACTTCAATCACGGTTTTCGGACCAACTTTATTATCGAAACGAATGCGGTAGCCAATAGTTTGTCCAAGCTCTTCACCTAATAGTGAAGCCATGCGCGCGGCAATGGTTCTAGCCGCCAGCCTGCGAGGTTCCAGCATAATTATTTTTTTGCCTTGCAGCCAAATCTCCTCCAACAAAGCCAATGGCAGTAAAGTGCTTTTACCAGCGCCCGGTGGAGCATTTACAATTAAGGTGTTTTGTTGAGATAATTGATCGCGTACCTGAGAAATAATATCAGTAACAGGGAGATCTATTTTATAAGGATCGAAAGACAAAAGTGTTTATTGAATATTAATTTAGAAAAGAGCAAAAATAACATCAAAATCCGTAATATTCACTAGTTCAACCGCTTTCATTACCAGCAATTTAGTATATTTGTGCCCCCTAATGAAAAACCACTAAGGCTCCCGATAGCTATCGGAAAAGTTCACGAAAGAACACTAAGAAAAACTTAGTGAACCTCCGCGCTCTCTGTGCCTCCGTGGTAAAAACAGGAGAAAAAACAGAAATGAAGAACATACGCAACTTTTGTATTATTGCACATATCGATCACGGTAAAAGTACCCTTGCCGATCGTCTACTCGAATATACTGGCGCCGTTAATAAGCGCGACATGCAGGCGCAAGTGCTAGATGACATGGATCTTGAAAAAGAACGCGGCATCACCATTAAGAGCCACGCCATTCAAATGGATTACACCTACAAAGGCGAAAAATACGTTCTCAATTTAATTGACACTCCTGGTCACGTTGATTTTAGTTACGAGGTTTCCCGTTCTATTGCTGCCTGTGAAGGCGCTTTGTTAATTGTAGATGCCGCACAAGGTATTCAAGCGCAAACTATTTCTAATTTGTATTTAGCGCTCGAACATGACTTAACAATCATTCCTATTTTAAATAAAATGGATTTGCCAAGCGCAGAGCCAGAAATGGTAACCGATCAAATTGTTGATTTAATTGGTTGCGAACGCGAAGAAGTTATTCCTGCTAGTGGAAAAACAGGCATGGGCATCGAAGAAATTTTAGCCGCCATTATTGAACGCATTCACTGTCCGGTTGGCGACCCCAACGCACCCTTACAAGCCTTAATTTTTGACAGTGTATTTAATTCGTTTAGAGGAATTATTGCGTATTTTAAAATCATTAACGGTACTATTAAAAAAGGCGAAAAGGTAAAATTTGTAAATACGGGAGCTTTTTATAACGCAGATGAGGTGGGCGTTTTAAAATTAAAACCAGAGCCGCGTCCGCAGTTAAGTACTGGAGACGTAGGTTATATTATTTCAGGAATAAAAAGTGCGAAAGAAGTAAAAGTAGGGGACACAATTACGCATTTTGATCGTCCTTGCCTTGAAGGTATTCATGGATTTGAAGAGGTTAAACCCATGGTATTTGCTGGAATTTATCCGGTAGATACGGAAGATTTTGAAGAGCTACGTTACAGTATGGAGAAACTCCAATTGAACGACGCGTCCTTAACTTGGGAACCAGAATCTTCTTTAGCTCTTGGTTTTGGCTTCCGTTGCGGATTCTTAGGAATGTTGCACATGGAAATTGTACAAGAACGTTTAGAGCGTGAGTTTAACATGACGGTAATTACAACGGTTCCCAACGTGTCGTACCTTGCTTACAAAACAAATGGAGAAGTTGTTACTGTAAATAACCCAAGTGATTTACCTGATCCAGGACGTATTGAACGTATAGAAGAACCATACATCAAAGCAAACATTATTACTAAATCTGAATTTATTGGTCCGGTAATGAGTTTGTGTATAGAAAAACGCGGACAAATTGTAACACAAAATTACCTAACAGCAGACCGCGTAGAGTTAGTGTTTGAAATGCCTTTAGGTGAAGTGGTATTTGATTTCTTCGATCGTTTAAAATCTATTTCAAAAGGCTACGCTTCTTTCGATTACCACCCAACGGGCATGCGCAATTCTGATTTAGTGAAATTAGATATTCTTTTAAAAAGCGAACCAGTGGATGCTTTGTCGTGTTTAATACACAGAAGTAATGCATATGTGTTCGGCAAAAAAATCTGTGAAAAATTAAAGGAGTTAATTCCTAAACAACAATTTGAAATTCCAATTCAAGCAGCTATTGGCGCTAAAATTATTTCTCGTGAAACTATAAGCGCTATTCGAAAAGACGTAACTGCAAAATGTTATGGTGGCGATATTAGCCGTAAACGTAAATTACTCGAAAAACAAAAAGAAGGTAAAAAACGAATGAAACAGGTTGGTAACGTTGAAATTCCGCAAAGTGCCTTTATGGCCGTGTTGAAGTTAAATGATTAACCAATGTCTTTCACCTTCTAATTTGTTTTCATTAATTAATGTTTTCTGTAATTGAAACCTATCAATAGTGAAAGCTTAAATCCGGTATCATAAGTTTTAGATTCATAGTTACCAGTTGTAGGATTGAAAACATCCTTCTTTTTACTAATTGAGGGAACGAAAGCTAAATTAATGGGAAAGTTTACTTTCCCCGATTTTATTGACATTCCGGCTGCAATCACAACTCCAAGACTAGATGACGATGTGTTCTGACTCACGTATAGCGCTAGAGTGGGGCCCAAGCCAAACTCAATTCCATTTTTTGTTCTTAAACCTATTAAGCCCGAAATAGAAGGAATGATCGTACCCATATCCATTCCGCCGATCATCGGAACAACCTCTAACATGCCCGAAAGACCCTCTTTGGTCGTAAACATGCGTGTTTCAAACTGCCATCCGAATTGGGTATAAGTTGTTCGGTTACCATCGTAATTTAAAACATCACTGAAAGCACCAGGTCCTATTGTCGTTAATCCAATCCTTGGCCCGCCGTAGCGTCTTCTTTCTTCGTAAACAAAATCGTCATCTGTATCATCTGTTGAAGTGTTAGTAGTAGTGCTAGATAAGTTAACTTTTTTAATGACACCTCTATATCTATATTCCAATACATTTTCAAGTGGAATCGTATTTACTGGATCAGCACCCCTCCTAAAGATCTGATAACGTATTCTGGAATTATCTGCCATTTTAATCGCACAATAAATTCCCTTTCCGTTTTTTGTAATAATAACATCTGTGTTTAAAGGACTAACGTCGCTTGGTAGTTTATTAAAAAGTGGATTAACGATGTCAACTGCAGGCTCTTCATCTGCATCAAAAGTGTCAACTGAACCATTTGCGTAAGTGATTTTTGAAATTTCTGATTTTGCCAAGGAGTATGTCGGGCCATTTGGGTTCTTTAGCTTCTTGTACTTTATTTCTTTCGTATCTACAAGTGAAATTTTAGCAACAAGAACCGATTCGTTATTAAAGAAAATGGTATCCTGAGCAGAAGCCTCATTAAATAGGAATAAAAGCAAGAAACTCAGTAAGGACAGAAAGCGAGTCTCCATACCGTTTGATAAATTTGGTTGTGATAATTTTTTCATGATTTCTTTTTTTAAAATTCTGCAACGAAATTAGGATGGAGGAGAAGCGGAAAGAAATTGAATGTCGCAGAAGAAAATCAAGATTAATTAAAACAAGCTTATTTTTATAGGACAGAGCATTTGTGATTAACAAAAACCCGTAAAAAGCAAAAACCCGTAAAGGATATTTATTAAAACTGCAAAAATTTAGGATGTAATTATTATTTATTGCAAATAATAAAAAAGATTGTTAATGTTAATTGTTTTCAAGAGAATGATATTGAATAAATCTATCTCAAATGCATCATATAAGTGTGGTTGAGGTGAAACGATTAAGGCTGAGTTTAGGGTACAAGCCGGTAAAACTTTATATAATCAATTTCAAAGTTGTTCGGAAACGGAGTGTCTTTATCTGGAGCCTTATCTTTTGACTGTACAATATTATCAACGATTATACTCATCGCATTCATGGGGAAAGCACGGTTTAAAATATACTCGCAGCCCATTTGGAGGCCGTTGCATTCAACTATTTGTCCTAGCATAGTATAGAAAAGAGTACTTCTTCTTTTTAAAACTCCATCCACATACCATTCAAGTTTTTGAGGTGTCCAAATTAGAGTGAATACATGAAAGTCTTTAGAATAATCTATACCCGTGTAACTATTGGGGCAGTCTTCTATAGTACCATTATTGTCAAGGTCTGTGCGCGAATTCATTCTCTGAACTTTTGATAATTTGTTTTCATCATATTGGCCAAATAATTTGTATTCATTTTCAAATTCAAAAATATCTATTTCGTTACTTGGTGGAGCTCCATATGTCCAAAAGGAAGAACCAACACCTTTTGCTCTTGGTAGTTTACATGACATTTCAAATTTTCCGTGGCTGAATTTTTCTTTTGAATCAATCTCGCCTGCGGAAAAGAAAAAATCTTCACATTTATGCAGTAAAGCGTTTTTCTCCCAAATATCATAGCACTGATTGATGAATGTGTCTCTTTTCGTTATTAGTTTCAGTGTTCCATTGCTTACTTCAATATTTTTAGGCGAGTACCATTGTTGTGCATTTGTATGTTCGATGTCTCTTGCTACACCATAAATAATTTTCCATTTCGAAGAATCGAGAGCGCTTCCATCAAAATTATCTTCAAAGTCTAAAATGAATTTTTCTTCAGGACAAAGGGCATCGCTAATAAGCACAACTTTTTTTCCATCGCAAACCTGAGAACGCAAAGCGCCGATGGATAAAAAGAATAAAAAACAATATAAAATGAGACGGCGTCCTATAAACATTTTTTATTTGAGTTGATATTTATACACCGTACCCTCGTAGTTTATTTCTAAATAGACTTTCTCTGTAGACTCTTCGAAAGCTTTGTCATAATAAGAATTGGAATATACAGTTGGCTCAAATAATATTTTACCAGTTTCGGATATTAATTTGAAAGTAAAACTTTCGATTTTTTTATTGTAACCTAATAAATGCATGCTATAACCATTCACTTTGTGGGGGAGCACACTAAGGGTAATAATTTCTTCTATTTTCGTTTTTGCTTTTCGTTTAAATTTTATTCTTTCATTTTTAGGTTCAATCTGTTCACTTTGTTTTTCATCAACTATTGTGAAATCTCGGGTTAAATTTTTTTGTATACTCTCGGCGCTATCTTTACTCCAAACCCGAATATAGTCAACGATAAAGTCAGTCGGGAAGATGGTTTTATCACTCACTCCTGGCGCGAAAGCACCGCCCTTATGGGCCTTGCCGTTTCCAGTTGTAAGGTCTAAATCAACGTCGATTTTCCCAGAAAAATAAGCAACTAAATTTCCATTAAGAAAGTATTTTACATAATTCGGCTGCCATTCTCCCGAAACAACATTAAAACCATTATGAAAATCACCATTGGTTTTTATCCAGTGCCCAAATGACTTACGATAATTGAAGAGTCCTTGAATATAATTGTTACAGCCATCAGGACAGTGTATGTCTACATGAATTTGATTATTTATTTCGCCCTTTAACTCCATAAAATCTATTTCGTTTGCATTTTCTCCATATAACCAAAAAGCTGGCCAGAGCCCGACATTGCTGGGGTTTTTAAAACGAACTTCAAAATAACCGTATTTGTATTTTTTTCGAGACCATATAAGTCCACCTGTATAACTCAACGCATAATTCCCTAAACTGTCAGGATATTTTCCAAGGCGTTTAAATGTTGCGCTATCATGTTCCCAAATAAACAACTTGGTTTGTGTTTTTTCTTTTTGCACTCGAAATCTCGCGAAACCGCTATCAACGATTACATTATTTTCAGAATAAAATATGTCTTCAGATATTAACGATCTTGACCAAGGAAATCTTGTCTGCCACTTTAATTCATCTATCTTTTTATCGTTAAACTCATCCCCATCGCTATAATTCCATTTTATACATGTATCTTTATTAATCTGAAACAAGAACTGTCCGTTAACTGTATGGCACAGCAAATAAAAAACGTAACAAGACGAATATTTAATAAAGTTTTTCATGGGGATAAATATAATCTTTATCTTTTTTTAATATTAGGCATTTCGCTGGTACTTAGAATTTATCTCGCCTCAGATAGTTTTTTACACGAATGGGACGAACGGTACCATGCGTTGGTTGCAAAAAATTTATTAAACCACCCGCTTGAACCAACATTGTATGAGAACCCTGTTCTACCATATAATTATCAAGACTGGAGCGCAAATCATATTTGGTTACACAAGCAACCATTTCCTTTATGGCTTATAGCTTTATGCCTAAAGATTTTTGGTGTTAGTGAGTTCTCGGTTAGAATTCCATCAATAGTATTATCAACAATTTCTGTTTTTATAACATTTTTATTAGGAACTAAATTGTTTAATAAAAAAACGGGAGTTCTCGCCGCATGGTTCCACGCAACCAACGGACTAATAATAGAAATGGCTGCTGGACGTGTTGCCACAGATCATTATGACAGCTTCTTCTTAGTGCTAATTGAGGCGGGGATATATTTTGCATTTATTTTTTATGAAAACAGTAAGATCCGGCTGTTAATAGTTTCGGCGATTTGTATTTCTGCGGCGGTTCTCACCAAGTCACTCCCCGCTTTAATCATATATCCAGTTTGGATACTGTACATTTTTAATAAAGAATCTGTTAAGCTAAACATTCGTTATTTGCTTACACATTTTTTGATTGTTTTGGTTTTGGCTGGATCTTGGCAGTTGTATATTATGTCAAAATTTCCAAAAGAGGCTTTTTGGGAATACTATCACCAAGTAATGCATATGCGTGAAACTCTTGATGATCAGGGCGGCGGTTGTTTTTATTTTTTCAAAAAATTATTCGTCAGCTATAATGAATTATTTTTTCTGGTTCTTGGATTTACGATTTACAATATAATAATGAGAAAAGAAAGGTTACCCGCATACACCAGCTTATTGGTATGGGTATTAATTCCTGTATTGTTTTTTTCCTTTGCTGAAACAAAAATGCAAGGGTACATTCTTTTTGTTGCACCAGCAATGTTTATTTTAACTGCCGATCTTTTTTACAAAATTGATAAGGGTTATGGTCGTCCATGGAAAAAAAACATGTCGAAGTTTATTCAAATCTGTCTCATCGCATTACCGCTTAGATATACAACCGAGCGCATAAAACTTTTTGAACCATATGAAAGGCATAAAGAATGGGTAAGGGAATTAAAAAATGAGAGGATTCTGCTTAGTGGCAGTGATGTTGTCTTATTTAGCTATCCTCATCCAATTGAGGCCATGTTTTATACAAGTATTACAGCTTATAGTGATCTTCCCGAAGCCAATGTGTTGAAAGAGCTAAAACAAAGAGGCTACAAGGTGCTAATATACTCTCCAGCAGAGAATATTCGGTTTAAAAGTTTTGGCTATTAAAAGTTATGTCAACAATCAGATGGTAGAATTTGGCCCAGTTGTTTCAGACTTTTTTGATATCGCGCTAGCCGTTGCAAATTATTTTGAAAAAGTAAAACTTGTTTCTAAATGTGTTGACATAACATTAACCCCACCCTTTTCAACGTAAAAATTGTTCACAAAACCTGTAACCAAAAGCCTAATTATACATTATGCTGTGTAATTTAGCCTATGCGTTTTTTAACTTCTATTTTATTTTTTACTCTTAGTTTTTCTTTAGCAGCTCAATTAAAAAAAGACTATTACGACCCTCAACAAACCCAACTAAAATCAGAAACAGATTATTATAAGGGCATGCCCCATGGCCCTCTCATAGAGTATTATAAAACAGGTAAGGTGAGCCGCAAGGGCTTCTATTACTACGGAAAAGAAGATAGTGTTTGGACTGTATACTACGACAACGGAACCAAAAAAGCCATTGAAAATTATAGCAGAGGAAAAAAGTGGGGAACCAATCGCTATTTCTTTAAGTCTGGAAAACTTGCACAAATAACAAAATATGAAAACGATTTAGCAGATAGTACCTGGACCTCCTATTTCGAAAATGGAAAAATAAAAAGTCGTGAAACCTTTGATTTAGGGCGAAAAGAAGGCGACTGGACATATTTTTATGAGGACGGAAAACCAGAAAGTAAAGGAACTTTTGAGAAAGATAAACGCAATGGCAAGGCCGAATCTTATTTTAAATCCGGAAAACTGGCGGTAAAACAAAATTTCTGCAACGGTCAGCCTTGTGGGCGCTGGGAAGACTACTATGAAAACGGCAAGAATAAATCGGTAAAAGAATACAGAGACACCGTGCTTTATCTTTTAGATTTATGGGATAACACAGGCAGAAAATTAATTAGCAATGGTACCGGAACGCTTACCGCCACTTATGAAAACGGCTTAATACGCGCTATGGGTGCCTACAAAGAGGGTTTACAGGACGGTGTTTGGCGTTTTTTTCACAGCAACGGAGAATTAGATTACGAAGCAACGTATGAAATTGGAATGTTGAATGGCTATTACTCTTCATATTATCGTAATCATAAAATTAAAAGCGAGGGAAATTTTACTAACAACAAGAAAGATGGCCTTTGGAAATTTTATCGCGAGGAAGGAGGGCTTGAGATGGAAGGAACTTTGCGTGACAATATCCGCGAAGAAAAATGGACCTACTATTATTCTAATAACAAAGTTGAAAGCGAAGGAAATTATTTAACTGATAAACAAAATGGCACCTGGAATTATTTTTATAAAACAGGCGAAAAATGGAGACAAGGAGATTACGATAATGGTATAAAAACGGGAACCTGGACAACCTGGTGGGAAAATGGAAACAAACTACAAGAAGGCCCTTATGTAAATGGCAAAGAAGAAGGGCTCTGGACAAGCTGGTGGGAGAATGGAACTAAAAAGGATGAAGGTACAATTAAAGGTAACACACTTATCGAACACTGGGAAGGTTGGTATACAAACGCTAAACCCAATTATGTGGGCAATTACAATGAAAAAGGAAATAGAAGCGGTGAGTGGAGTTATTTTTATGAAAACGGAAAACCGCGCGAATTAAGTAACTACGTAAATGGTGTAAAGCATGGAACCTATATTCAATGGTATGAAAAAGGGGATTTCGTTGATTCAAAAGGAGAATATAAAAAGGGGCACCAGAGTGGTGAGTGGACGTATTATTTTGAAACGGGAGGCGTAAGTCGCGTTCAAAATTTTAAGGATGGGAAATTAAATGGTAAAAGCACAAGCTATTATTCTAATTCAAACATACAAAGTGTGTGCAATTACAAAATAATTAATGACCGTAGAAAAGGTAAAGTGCAAAGTGTAGCCGACGGAGAGTGGATTTTTTACGACAAAAATGGAAAAGAGATAAACCGCGTGAATTATGAGGACGGAGTCCGTAAGTAAGTAAATTATTTTAGTATATTTGTTTGAATATATCATGCAAAAACTTATCCATAAAGCTCTAATTTTATTTTCGTTCCTCTTTATTTTTTCTTGCGGAGGCCAAAAGTCTGAAGAACTTGTTTCTGAAGAAGAGTATTCAAAGCCGGAGCTTCAAGAAAGTAAATTCAACGCACAAAATGTGTTTAATACTTTGCCTGAAAGGAAGTTGGTGATGAAGTTGATTGATGAGAACAGAATAGAGTATAATCCTGACCTTTTAAATGATCCAACACTCTCAAATAAATACATTGTGGAGTTGGCAAAAGCAGCCAATTTAGGAATATATGGTGCCGATTTAAGCATTGCCAGTTCTTTTGATCAAACTCAGGAAAGCATGGTTTTTTTAAAATGTGTAAATATACTTGCTGGATATTTAGGTGTTAACAGCGCTTTCGATCAACGTATGTTTGAAAGAATTGATGCTAATGACAACAACAAAGATTCCGTAATTGAAATCGTGACGGGCGCTTTTAAAAAAGTGGATGAGATATTAAAATCTAATAAACGCCCTGCTACTTCAGCAATAATACTATCTGGCTGCTGGATTGAAGGCTTGTATGTTTCCTGCCAGTTAGCACAAGAAAATGGAACTGAGAGTATTATTAAAGCTATTGTAAAACAAAAAGAGTCTCTACGAAATCTTATTGTAATGATGGAAGGCGTTACATTAGAAGAAAACGCTAAATTTATTTTAAGTGATCTTCAGGAACTTTATAAAATTTATAATGTCGCTGAAACCACAACCACCTACGATAAGAGGGCAATAGAAGGCATTACAAAAAAAATATCCGAACTCAGAAATAAGATGACCAATGCTTCAGAGGAAGTTACTACTCCAAGCAATGGACTATCAAAATCCTTTTAACTTTTTTTCTAAAGCAAGAAATTGGGCTTAGTGCAATTATTCTTACCTTAGATTGGTAACATGAAAAAAATCCTTTTTCTTTTTTTCTTTTTTTTCTTTGCAATAAAAAGCTTCGGTTCTTATTTGCTTATTCCAATGGATGATGCACAAAAAAATCATCTGAAGGCATATGGTTTGGCCTATTGGGCTTTAAAGGGAGAGTTGGAAATACACTGGCTTTTAAATTACAGAGGCGGAAGTTTTATGATTCCAAATGTGAAGGCGGTTGCAAATGAATGCGTGATCAGAGGTATTAGTTATGAAACGGTGTCTGATGCACAAGGAAATTCTATTTTAGCAGACATTGCTAACCCAGAAGTAAATCAAGATGCAGTAAAATTAGAAAAAGCACCGCGTATTGCGGTTTACTCTCCAAAAGGCAAACAACCTTGGGATGACGCGGTAACACTGGTGTTGAAATATGCCGAAATTCCTTACGATGTTTTATATGACGAAGAAATTTTTCTTGAAAAATTAAAAGATTACGATTGGTTGCATTTGCATCACGAAGATTTTACCGGACAATACGGTAAGTTTTACAGCGGGTTTCGTAACGCTGCCTGGTACCAGGCTGAGGTGAAAGAAAACGAAGCCATGGCAAAAAAACTAGGCTTCACCAAAGTGTCTTTAATGAAGCTGCATACCGCTAAACGCATAAAAGATTTTGTATTTAATGGCGGTTTTTTATTTGCCATGTGCAGTGCTACTGACAGTTATGACATTGCGCTTGCGGCCGAAGGGATTGATATCTGTGAAAGTGTTTTTGATCACGATCCTGCGGATAAAAACGCAACGGCTATGTTGGATTTTAGCAAAGGTTTTGCGTTTGAAGACTATAAGTTAAGCATGAATCCGATGGAATACGAATATTCCACCATCGATACTTATGGCACTAGGAATCAATATGGGCCAACGGAAAAAACAGATATTTTTACGCTCTTTGAGTTTTCAGCAAAATGGGATCCTGTACCAACGATGCTTTGTCAAAATCATACCTCAACGATTAAAGGATTTTGGGGACAAACGGCGGCTTTCGATAAAAAGTATATTAAGAAAAATGTTTTGATCATGGGTGAAACAAAAGCCTATGGTGAAGCCCGCTACATTCATGGCGATTTTGGTAAAGGCACCTGGACGTTTTACAGTGGACATGATCCAGAAGACTATCAGCACAGGGTTGAAGAACCACCAACAGACCTTTCACTGCATCCAAATTCTCCCGGCTACAGACTTATTTTAAACAATATTTTGTTTCCTGCTGCTAAAAAGAAAAAGCAAAAAACTTAAGCGCTGAACTCGTTGCTATTTTAACCACATAGGCACATAGAGTTACATAGGATTAGCAAAACACAAACAAGACACAATATTGTATAAATTTTAAGCCACGCTTCAATTTCGATAGCAATCGGAACTATGTTTACTTATTAAAGTAACGCCTATAACCTACTCTATGTGCCTATGTGGTTAAAGTTTATTTAGGCTGTAGAGAATAAAAATTTTAAATTTACACCATCAAATTTATTCTCAAAATAATTATCTCTGCCATTGCAGTTTTTGTAGTGGCGAAAATTTTACCAGGCGTTACACTTGATGATTATTTATCCGCCTTAATGGTGGCCATTGTATTAGCGTTTTTAAACACCATCGTGAAACCAATACTAACGGTACTCACCATACCGATTACTGTAGTTACCTTGGGGCTTTTTCTTCTGGTAATTAATGCCATCATCATTATTTTTGCAGAAAAACTGGTAAGTGGATTTCAAGTGGATGGGTTTTTAACTGCATTAATTTTCAGCCTCATTCTATCTGTATTCACGGGCATTTTAAATGCTTTATTTGGCGTAAACGAAAAGAGGGAAGATTGATTCACTCTTCCATTGGATTCTAAACAATTTATCAGTGTGAACTCAACCTGTTGAATGGTGTTTATTTTGTAACTTTAGTTAATAAGAATAATGAACAAATTACTAAAAAACTACTTATTGCTAAATAAACCAGTTTATAACTTTAATGCAATTAGACTGATAGTGCTTTTTTTAATGTGCATCCCCTTTGTAATTCAAAGTCAGATTGCAAATCATGTAAATAATGGGGGGTTTGAGCAAGTTGTTCTGGGTTCTAATCCCCCTTTGGCAAAATGCTGGAGAGCCATTGACAGTTCAAGTTTTTTTGGAATCACTTTCAGTGCTTCACTGCCACCCTTTAATGTACCATTGAATGGATATACCTATCAGTGGCCGAAGCATGGTAATAATTATTTTGGAAGTACCTTTTTTAACGTAGGTTCAACAAGAGGTTATCCATTAAATAAACTTAAAGACTCATTAAAGTCAGGAGTTACTTATTGTGTGAAATTTTATTGTAATATAACTAACAATACTACTTACGGCATTGATGGAATTGGAGCCTATTTTGGAGATTCACAAGTTGATACAATTAACTACTGCACGCATCCATTGACCTATTTAATACCACAGGTTCAGAATCCAACAGGTAATCTAATTACGGACACCTTAAATTGGTTACCAATAACAGGCACTTTCGTAGCTACTGGTAACGAAAAATACATGATAATAGGCAATTTTAAAAGTGATGTTGCAACGAATACTGTTTTAATTAACCCAACTCATTTGCCCACAATAGCAACGGATGTTCTGTTAGATGATGTATCCTGTATAGACATAAACCTCCCCGCCTTTGCAGGCAGAGATACCATAATACACCCTGGAGATAGTGTTTTTTTGGGCAGAGAACCAGACGTAGGCATTGACGAAGCCTGTATTTGGTATAAATTACCAGATTTGATAAACCCCATTGATACCATTGCAGGATTTTGGATTAACCCAACAAGCACCGCAACGTATGTAGTGAAACAACAGCTATGGTGTAATAACGTTCCTAAATGGGATACAGTGGTTGTTGAGACAAGTATTTATGTGGGAAATTCACTCTTCGACTACCCTTCGGCAGGCTCAGGACAGGCTGCTCAGAGTGACATAAAGGTGTTTCCAAATCCAGCACAAGATTTTTTGGAATTAAAAACTTCCAACACGAATTTATTCAAGGAGTTTAATTCAATTTTCATTTACAATAACCTTGGGAAATTGATGAGAGAAGAAGAAGTTGTGTTTGAAAACAAAACGTTTATTCTTAAAACGAACGATCTTGAAAATGGGGTTTATTTCTTAACTCTTAAAAGCAACACTATGGGTAACGTTAGTCGGCGGTTTGTTATTATTGCGCGGTAAGACCTTCAAGGTCTTACCGCGCAATAGCAACAAAGACCTTGAAGGTCTACCCGTACCAGAATCGTTTTGAATCAAACTATAAAAGTAACAGGATTTATTGCTAACTTAGATTTAGGCCTTTTAAATGGAGCATATCTAATTACAATTAGCAATAGCAAAAATGAAAAGGTTACTAAAAAATTACTGATTGCTAAATAAAATAAAATATTCTATAATAAATACCAGCAAGCTTGCTCTAATACTTTCTGGTATTTTTCTTTCCCTTAACGCCAAATCTCAAATCGCTAACTATGTTAATAATCCAAGTTTTGAAACGGCTCTGCCAAGTGCAACAATGAATCCCTTTGATGCTGCTAAATTTTGGGCGGCATTTGACTCCTTAAATAACATTAGCTACTATTTGTTTGGTAAACCCCCTCTGGGCGCAGTTCCATATTGTAGCACAGGTTTTCAATATCCAAGAACGGGAAAGAATTTTGCTTTGAGTCAGTTTTTTTGCGATAATTGTCCGAGAGAATATCCTCGCAATCGCTTGAAACAGGTCTTAAAACCAAACACTGTTTACTGTGCAAAATATTATGTTGTTAATACAAACAACAACCGTGTAGCAATAGATAGTTATGCAGCTTATTTTGGGAATAGTACATTAGACACTATTACACACTCTATGGTTCCCTTAACTTATTTGAATCCACAAATACAAAATACAGCTGGCATAATTACTGATACTCTCAATTGGATACCAATAACAGGAACTTTCGTAGCAATTGGAGACGAAAAGTACATGGTATTAGGTAATTTTAAAAGCAACGCAGCAACCAATACACTGTTAATAAACACACCTACTTTAACCACCATGTCAAATGACGTTTACATAGACGACGTTAGTTTAATTGAATTCGACCTCCCTGCTTTCGCCGGAAGAGATACGATCGTTTTTCCTGGTAATAGTGTTTTTCTCGGCAGAGAACCAGACATTGGTATTGATGAAGCGTGTATTTGGTATAAATTACCAGACATGGTAAACCCCATTGATACCGTTGCAGGGTTTTGGATTAACCCAACGGCAACGGCAACCTATGTGGTAAAACAACAGCTTTGGTGTAATAATACTCCTAAGTGGGATACTGTAGTAGTAGAGACAAGTATTTATGTGGGGTTAAACAAGGTCCGACTGAGCGTAGTCGAAGGCGCTTTAGAGTTGTATCCAAATCCCGCACAAGATTTTTTAGAATTAAAAACTTCCAACCCGAATTTGCTCAAGGAGTTTAATTCAATTTCTATTTACAATACACTTGGAGCTTTAATAAGAAAAGAAGAAGTTGTGTTTGAAAACAAAACATTTATTCTTAAAACGAACGATCTTGAAAATGGGGTTTATTTCTTAACTCTCAAAAGCAACAATCTTGGTACCGTTAGTAAGCGGTTTGTGATTTCTAGGTAGAACATTCTTAGTTTGCAGTTCAAGTATTTTTCTTAAGGCCACAGGCCTTTTTAAAAGGACGTAGAGACGCTACCTAACACAGGCGCAAATCGTTCTATTTAAATAAACCACATAGCAACATTGGCTTATTGAATAATATTAAGGTGATTTTAGGACACATAGAATTTGAAGCAACGCTTCAAATTCTATGTGTCTCTATGTTTTTGGCGTTTAGTTGATTCTATGAAACTATGTGGTTATATTTTAGCAGGCACTTTGTTCAACACTGAGCAATATAGGCACTGAGTGACAGCAGGAATCGATATAAAGTGTTAAGGATAATACTATTAATAGAAGTGCGCGCACTTCACAATACTCAGTATAACTCTGTATTAAACGCGCAGGGCGCTAACGTAATTTTAAAGGATAGTAAATTTACTCCTGATCAAATTTTGTATAACCTTCCGGAATAGCGAAAACATCGTCGGTTGGTGGAGTCGAAACAAATTTAACTACCTCTAACTTGGTTAAAAGTTTATTGTCGCTTACTTGTCTTTCTTCACTTAAAAGCGGCATACTGCCTTCTGGCAAGCCTTTGATCTGACCAAAATAAATACTTTGTCTGTCTTTTCTATTCCAAAGTTTAACCAGTGGAGCGAAAAAAGGATATTTGCTTTCTGCAATCCAGTAGGTGATGGTGGTGTTTTCGTCGGTGTTTTTAACGGTATAATCAACACACTTTATTCCGGAAATAGTTTTCGAGTCGCTTCCCTTAGTAGAAATGCATGTTCCACGTATCACCTGAGGAGTTTCGCTTTTTTGAAAACCCCAAAGTTTACGTTTTGGATTTAGAAATTTAACTTCATTGCCGGCAAGATCAAAAAGAAAACTACCTTCTATGTTTCCTTTCTTACCATATTGGTCCAAACGCACCGACTTATTTTTTACTATGTAAATATTATGTGTGGTGTCCTTTTGCGTGGCATACTTAAACTCGATATTGCCGCTAAAATTTTGAGCGAATAAGCCTGAAAGGCCAAAAAACACCGAACTGAATACTATAATTTTTTTCATAAGCCAAAGTTTTAGATTACTAATTTAGTATTTTAGTAGTAACAGAACAATAAATGAACAATAATTCTCAAAAGCAAGGACAGGAAGGAGAAATTATAGCCAGGAAGTATTTGATATCAAAAGGGTATGAGCTTTTGGAATTAAATTGGCGTTTTAGGAAATACGAGATTGATATAATTGCTAAAAAAGATGAAACCATTGTGTTTGTTGAGGTTAAAACCAGGAAAAGTAATACCTTTGGCGAGCCGGAAGTATTTGTTACCAAGCAAAAGCAGAACTTTTTGATTGCCGCTGCCAACCAGTATTTAATAGAAAACAACATTGATTTAGAATCGAGGTTTGACATTATATCTGTTCTTCAGTTTAATAACAATCACACTGTAAAACATTTGGAGGCCGCATTTTACCCCCTGCTTAAGTAATTTAAATTTGTATATGAGTAAATTCAGTAGTAAAAAAGGGTCAGAAGATAAAGGAAGATCACGATCACGCAGTGATAAAAGACCCGCAAGAGCCGGTACGGTGGAAGATAAAAAAGAGTATAAAGCTAAACGCTCGTTCAGCAAGAATAAAAACTTTAGAGAAACTAAAGAAGATAAACCAAGAGAGCGATCTTATAAATCGGACTCAAACAGAGGCGAGCGCAAACCCTTTAAAAAAGATTTTGGTGGCGAAAAACCTTCCACCTACGTTGATAGACCTAAAAGAAGTTATAGTGATGAGCGTAAACCATTTAAGAAGGAGTTTAGCAAAGAGAAATCTTTTGATAACCGTGATAAACCTAAAAGGGAGTACAAAGAGAGAGACGAAAAACCATCTTACGGAAAAGATCAGTATAGCGATAAGCCGCGCAGATCGTTTCGCGATTCAGACGATAAACCACCAAGACGTTTTAATGATGAAAGGCCTTCGCGTGATGAGGAATCACGACCAAAAAGAAGTTCAGACAGAGATAGTGATAAAAAATCCTATAAAAAAACGATCAAAAGTAAAGACGATAAATTTGCAGGGTTTAAAAAAGCGACTTCAGGAGGTATAAGACATTCAGAGGATAAAAAATCTTCTGTAAACAAAGCACCAGGAAAAAGAAGACTTACCAAACCACGAAAAAACGACGACGAAACCTTTACTAAACGCGTAAAGTACGATGAGTTTGAAGAAGGAAAGGCTTTTACACCGCAAACATCCCGCGAGAAATATGGCGACAAGCGTTCTAAAAAATCGGCACCCATACCAAAACAAACAGGAACTGACGGTTTAATGCGTTTGAACAAATACTTATCTAATGCTGGAGTTGCTTCACGCCGTGATGCTGATAATTTAATTATAAGTGGTGCTGTTAAAGTAAACGGAGTTGTTGTAGATAAATTAGGAACTAAAATTAGTCCGACCGATAAAGTAACCTACGGCGATGCAGCTGTTAGAGCAGAACGCAAGGTTTATCTTTTGTTGAATAAACCCAAAGATTACATCACAACCGTTGACGATCCAAAAGAACGTAAAACAGTGATGGAGCTTGTAAAAGGAGCTTGTAGAGAACGAATTTATCCGGTAGGGCGCTTAGACCGCAACACAACAGGATTATTGCTTTTTACAAACGATGGTGAAATCACTACAAAATTGACCCACCCAAAATTTGGTGTCAAAAAAATATACCACGTAAGTTTAAATAAAGGTTTAAAACCCGAAGACTTTAAATTAATTGTGGATGGACTTGAGCTGGAAGATGGAATTGTAAAGGCGGATGATTTGGCTTTTGTGGGAGAGGGAAAAAAAGAAGTGGGTATTGAAATTCACAGCGGCCGCAATAGAATTGTGAGGAGGATTTTTGAACATCTCGGATACGATGTTTTAAAGCTGGACAGAGTTGTGTTTGCAGGACTTACAAAAAAAGATTTACCAAGAGGAAAACACCGTTTTCTTACAGGAAAAGAGATCAGCTTTTTACAGATGATCGGCTAAAAAGATGTATCTTTAATTGATTAATTAATAAATTTTAGAATATGTGCGGAATTGTTGCATACATAGGTAAAAGAGAGGCTTACCCAATTTTAATTAAAGGCTTATCACGACTAGAATACCGAGGTTATGATAGTGCTGGAGTTGCCATGATTGATAAAAAGGGCGACTTAAACGTTTATAAGCGTAAGGGCAAAGTAAGTGAATTAATAAGTTTTGTTAAGGATAAAGACACCACGGGAAATGTCGGTATTGGGCATACACGTTGGGCTACACATGGCGAACCAAACGACGTAAACTCGCACCCGCATTACTCGCAAAGCAAAAATTTAGTCATGATTCATAATGGAATCATTGAGAATTACGCGACTATTAAAGAAGGTTTGACAAAACGAGGACATACTTTTCTATCGCAAACCGATACGGAAGTCCTTATTCATCTGATAGAAGATATTCAACAGCATGAAGGTATAAAAATGGGCCACGCTGTTCAGGCCGCTTTAAAACAAGTGATTGGAGCTTATGCTTTAGTTGTTTTGGATAAAAATGATCCTGATACTATTGTAGCGGCGAAAAAGGGAAGTCCCATGGTAATTGGTATAGGAAGCGATGATTTTTTTATTGCTTCCGATGCGTCGCCAATTATTGAATACACTAAAAACGTGGTTTATCTTGACGATGAACAAGTAGCGATTATCCGTAGAGGACAAGAATTAAAAATTAGGAACTTAAAGGATAAAGAAATTACACCTTACGTTCAAAAACTCACAGTTGAATTAGAGTCAATTGAGAAAGGTGGTTACGATCACTTTATGCTTAAAGAAATCTACGAACAACCGCGTTCTGTTTTAGACAGTATGCGTGGGCGTTTACAAGCAGATCTTGGCGAGGTAAGAATGGGCGGAATTGTTGATCATGAAAAGAAGTTTGAAAAAGCAAAACGCATTTTATTTATTGCTTGTGGAACTTCTTGGCACGCGGCTTTAGTTGCTGAATATTTATTTGAAGAATTTGCACGAGTGCCTGTTGAGGTAGAATACGCTTCAGAATTCAGATATCGCAATCCGGTTATTTACGAAGATGATATCGTGATAGCTATTTCTCAAAGTGGCGAAACGGCCGATACTTTAGCAGCGGTAGAACTGGCGAAATCAAGAGGCGCAACAGTATTGGGTATTTGTAACGTGGTAGGATCTTCAATTGCAAGAGCTACGCATGGTGGAAGTTATACGCATGCTGGTCCTGAAATAGGAGTGGCATCTACAAAAGCATTCACTGCTCAAGTAACTGTTCTGACGCTTATGGCATTGCACATGGGTAAAGTACGCGGTACTTTAACTGAAAGCCGTTTTAGACAATTATTATATGAGATGGAAGCAATTCCTTCAAAAATAGAAGAGGTTTTAAAATTAAACGACAAACTTCGTGAGATTGCATACACGTATAAAGATAGTCGCAACGCCTTGTATTTAGGCCGTGGCGTGTCTTTCCCGGTTGCCCTTGAAGGCGCTTTAAAATTAAAAGAGATCTCCTACATTCATGCTGAAGGGTATCCAGCTGCAGAAATGAAGCATGGCCCTATTGCCCTTATTGATGAGGAAATGCCTGTGTTTGTGATTGCAACCAAAGGTGCGAATTATGAGAAAGTAGTTAGTAATATTCAAGAAGTAAAAGCCCGCAAAGGGAAGGTTACAGCTGTTGTTACTTCAGGAGATAAAGAGGTAAAGGCAATGGCAGACTACGTTATTGAAATTCCTGAAACAGATGAATTTTTGGTTCCATTAATTGCTGTTATTCCTTTACAATTATTATCGTATCACGTAGCGGTGATGCGTGGTTGCAATGTAGATCAACCCCGTAACCTGGCAAAAAGCGTAACGGTAGAATAAAAAAATATGGTGAGAAGCGCAATAATTATCATTTTAGTTAATTGTTGCGCTTCTTTATTTTCACAAGAGTTTCGGTTCAGCAGAAATTTTGAGACAAGAAAAAAAAACATTCCTGTTCAGATCATTAACAATCACCCTTCTTATTTTCACGTTTTACGTATTAATTATGTTGTTCATGATATAACGATTGAACGGCGCATAAAACCAAGTGCAGAGATTGTTGCTTTTACACCTTTAAAATTAGACAGCGTTAATGCCAGCTGGTTTGATTACGAAAATTTGGATTACATTTTGTTTGAAGCAAATAATAAACTTTATTTTTTGTTTGAAAAGGTGTTAAACACTAAAAGAACGGTTTATCTCAAAATTATTGATACCACAGGAAAATCCTCTGGTTTTATAGAACTGGCGAATCTTGAAAGCGACAAAAATACAGAGGCGTTTCATTTTAACTTTTCACAAACGGTAAATAATAATATTCTTATGGTGGCTAGCAAAACAGCCCTTAACGGAATAATAAGACGAGTAGCGCTTTTGTTTTCAACACAGAAAAGAGAAATAATTTGGACTAAGCAGTTGCCACTTGAGAACGATATTGAAATTTCTTCCTGGAGTTTTACGTGTAACGAAAAAAACGATTTATTATATCTGCAGTCGCGCAGTTCAATAATTGGAACAGAAACATTTGGCGGTATTACGCACACACGCACACGACTAGACTCTTTGGTTTTTTGCGACTGGAAAGCTAGTTCTGCGAAAACAGTTTATCGACCTTTAAATTTATCAAAAGGCGATTATATTCGTCAAGGCACAATAATTCCCGACAGCAACGCCGTGGTAATTTCGTTTCTTACAACCAGGGAAGACACAATAAAGAACGATTGGCCAGAAATAATTGTGAACATAAAGTTAGACGGCGCATCGGGTAAGCAAATTTATAATACGAGTACCAATTATGATGAAGAAATTAGAAGACAACTTACTTTTTATGATGGACCCCAAAAGGAATCTTATTTTAAAAATCACCAGTCTATCGGAAATCATGTAGAGCATCAATTTGCATATTCTCTTTTTGCGCGGAGCGAGAAAGATTATTATAAAGAACTTCTGTTTAGAAAGACAAATCTTAGAAATGGTGAAGTTGTTTCTCAAAAAATAATTCCTCGTAAAATATTTTTTTTCGCGGGAAGAACGCGTTATAAAAACTTTGCAGAACCCATGGTTCATTTTTATGGCGATAGTTTAAAAATAACACTCATAGAACATGCATCAAATAGAGGAAGTGAAGCCGGAAATTATAAATATAAAACCTTTAAAAAACTAAGCGGACCAAGAAAAGCTAGTGTAGTAATTTATTCTTTATGCGCTGATGGAGTATTTAAAAAGAAGGAGATTTATCGAAACTCAAATTACGAGCTAATACCATTAAATTATTATTCGACAGAACAAAAAGACATGGTTTTTTATTTAAACAATAGCAAATTTGAAAAGTTTGCTATTTTGCAGATGTATCAGTAGCAGCAGGGGCTCTCTTTGCTTGCAATTCACTTAAAGTTACCAACACGTTTTCATAAATTTCTTTATAAAGCTCTGGGTGGCCCACATAGTAAGTAATGGCAGAATCGTATTGTGATTGTCTTACATGATTGTCTTTTATCGGATTAAAAGCATACGCAGAGTCCATCTTATTAAAGTTAATGTTAGTTACATTTAAGTTCGCAGCACTTTCAGCTAATGCAAATTCCGCTAGAATTTTAATCAAGGTATCTCTATTTAAGATTTCAGCAGGCACCTTGTCTTCTTTATTCGCGGTGCTTACACACGCAGCGAAAAAAAGTAGGGAGAGAGTCAAAAAGAGATATAGTGCCTTAAACATATTATTTCGAATTAAAGGTATAATTTCCTTTTGAATCGACGGTTACTTGTAGACGGACTTTTTTAGATTCAAAATTCTCGTAAGAAGATTTAAGATTTTTCCAAAATTCTTGCAATTCAGGCTTGCAGTTTTCTAAAAGCTGTCTGTTGTTTTCATTAAAACGGAAAGGATAAATATCGCTGTAAACACTGCTGCTATTATTTTTTGCTTCTACCGCCAAAACGTACAGCTCTTCTATAGGCTCATCTTGAATCGGAATACAACCAATGGTGACACAATTACCGTGAATCATAATGTCACCTCCCGGATCGGAAGCTGTTGTTTTGAGGTGATCACTTTTATTAGGGTAACTAACCTTTAATGCAAGATGATAACTACTGTTTGGTTGAAAAGCAGAAATCTCATAAAATCCTTCGGGAACCTGGCCATCACCTTGTTTGCGTTTAGGACCGAGCGCTCCACTTTTAGCACAAACAGAAAAGTTTTTCAGTAACGTGTAGCCGTTTTGGGTTTTATTTTTAACCCAAGCCTCGAGAACGCCTTCTTGTTTAAAAACGCGGATGTATAAATCAAATTTAGACTTGTTAATTTGTTTATCTACCAATAGATTTTGCAAGGTTGCCCAGTGGCTCGCATACGCCTTTTTAACACGGTTGTTTTTAAGCTGTTGATCTTTAAAGGAAAGATTTTGAAAAGACAGGAGTATGCTAATACAAGCTAACAAACAGGTATTGATAATCTTTTTAATATGAATCATCTTGTTTGTGAGATTGTGCTAATTTTGATAAGGAAACGATTTATTAAAGTAACATGTTATTATTAAAACTTCTTAAAAATAAATATTTTTTAACGCTTATTGCCATTATCGTATGGCTTATTTTTTTTGACAAGAACGATGTTTTTACTCAGTACGAATTAATTAAAAAGTGTCAAAAATTAGACACGGATAAGGAGTATTACCTTACGCAGATTGAAACGAATAAAGCCAATTTAAACGAACTCCGTACAAATAAAAAGAGCCTTGAAACTTTTTCGAGAGAGAAATATTTAATGAAAAAGGAAAACGAAGACGTTTATGTCTTCGTTACTAAATAAAATTACGGAAATTCAATGCACGAAGTCATGAATTTTACTAATTAGCACGAATAAATTACGTTAGTGAAACTTAATGATTCGGCGAACGTTATTTCTTTTTTTCTTCTGTTTCTTTAGTGCCCATTGTTTTAGCCATTGCTTCCAAATCGCGGTCGAAGAAATATAAACCACCTTTATCGTCGCCTATTAATTTTAGTTTATCAACGATTTGTCTTGCTAAAGCTTCTTCTTCAATTTGCTCACTCACATACCATTGTAAGAAGTTATGCGTGCTATAGTCTTTTTCTTTTAGCGTAGAATCTACCAATGAATTGATATCAGACGTTACTTTCATTTCGTGTTTTAGAATTTCTTCAAAAACAGATTTTACAGATTTGTAAGTAACTGGAGGTTGTTTTAATGCAGGTACAACACCGTGACCACCACGTTCGTTTACAAACTTAATCAGTTTAAGCATATGCATACGTTCTTCATCAGCATGGTGATACAGAAAGGCAGAAACACCATTTAAACCTTGAGTTTCAGCCCAACTAGCCATTGCTAAATAATATTGAGATGAAAAACCTTCTACTTCTATTTGCTTGTTTAAAGCCTTACTAACTTGTGGTGATAACATGAGTTTTGTTTTTACAAATATAAATAAATTCTACTATTTTTTCTTTTTGAAAGCGGCGACGCCTTCATCTATCCACTTTCCGTATTCTTCAATACCTGTTTTATAACCGCGTACACTTACTAATTGTTTTTCATCATGATCGAGCAACACATAGAGTGGTTGTGTGCTTTGTCCGTAAACTTGTTCCTCCATGTATTTAAATTTGTCACCAATGTCGGTTATCTCTCGTTCTTTACCATACCACTGTACGGTCATAAAATCTTTTGGATCAAGAGCACGCTTATCATCAACATATAATGAAACAAGCACGACCTCATTGTTTAAGCGTCTGGTAATTTCAGGATCAGGCCAGATGTAATCTTCAGTTTTTCGACAATTAGCACAAGCATGCCCTGTAAAATCAACTAACAAAGGTCTTCCGGTTTTTTTCGCGTAAGCCAAAGCGTTTTCGTAATCATTTTTGAAATGAGCAATACCATTTTTATTTATTTCGATATGCTTTCCAAATTCAGTGTCAGAGTTTAATTTTGATGAAGCTGAAATGCTGTTTGAATTCCCTCCAAAACCATGTGGCGACTCTGAGTATTCAAGCGGAGGAAGAATGCCACTAAAGATTTTTAAAGGAGCGCCCCATAAACCTGGAATAAGGTAAACGGTTACAAATAAAGAAATGATTGCAAAAAACAAGCGTGTAACAGAAACATGCTTTAAATCACTATCGTGTGACGTTTTAAACATTCCCAACAAGTAAGCGGTTTGTAATCCAAAGATGACAATCCACAAAGAAATAAAAACCTCGCGCGTGAGAATACCTGCTTGAATAACCAAATCAGCATTTGAGGCAAACTTAAGAGCTAGAGCCAATTCTAAGAAACCTAAAACTACTTTTACTGAGTTTAACCAACCACCTGACTTCGGTAAAGAATTTAACCAACCTGGAAAGGCAGCAAATAATCCAAAAGGGAGTGCGAGTGCTAGAGCGAATCCAAACATTCCCCAAAATGGACC
The DNA here is from genome assembly GCF_029625215.1 of Aurantibacillus circumpalustris. Lineage (GTDB taxonomy): Bacteria > Bacteroidota > Bacteroidia > B-17B0 > Aurantibacillaceae > Aurantibacillus > Aurantibacillus circumpalustris. The sequence continues at coordinate 901,924 of NZ_CP121197.1, read as the reverse complement.
GGAAATACCTCCGCCTGCAGCGGCTTGTACTAAAAGCGTTCCAATAATAGGACCGGTGCAACTAAAAGATACTAAAGCAAGTGTAAAGGCCATAAAGAAAATGCCGACGTATCCACCTTTCTCAGATTTAGCGTCCATTTTATTTACAAAGGAACTTGGAAGAACTATTTCAAAAGCACCTAAAAAAGAAATGGCAAAAACTAGCAACAATAAAAAGAAGGCAAGATTAAACCAGACATTCGTGGATAAGCTGTGCAGCGCACCGGCGCCAAAAATGAGAGTTACACCCAAACCTAAGCCAACATATAGTACGATAAGAAAAATAGCATAAACAAATGCGTTTTTTATGCCCTGTTGTTTTGTCTTAGATTGTTTTGTAAAAAAACTCACATTCATCGGAATCATTGGAAACACGCAGGGAGTAAGAAGTGCCGCGAAACCACCAATAAATCCTGCTAAAAAAATTGCCCACCAGGACATGGAACTTGCGGAAAGTTCGTTTTCGTCATAAATAGTTTGTTCGATAACAGGAGGAGTAATTGTATCAGCTGGAACAGTTACAGAGCTAACTAAAGTATCAGATATTAAAGAATCAATTTTGCTTTCTTGTGTTTTTTCTTCTGCAGCTATTGGCACACAGGAGGTAGAACCTTGAAGGTTAAACTCAAATTTGTCAACCGGAGGCCTTGTGCACATTTCATCGGTACAAGCTTGAACCTCATAGTCGCCGCTTATTTTTACTTTTTCGTTTGTAAGTAATTTTACACGTTGCGTAAAAGTTGCTGTATGTGGATGAAAGGCAACAACTGCTTCCCAAACTTTATCAAACTCCGTTACCGGTTTAGATTCTTTTAGTTTACCAACAAGTTCGTATGTGGAAGATTTTTTGAATATGATAGTTGTCGGCCAGATGTCTTCTGCTTCTTTGGTTGTATTTTTTACGATGGAATATATGTGCCAAGGTTCTTTAATTTTTGCTTTAAAGATTAGGTCATACTCACATTCGGATATTTTTTTTGTTTCAAAATTCCAGCTTACAGGACTTTCTTGCGCAACAAAACGGGATACAAAAAAAATAAGAAGGAGAAGTAGTTTTTTCATGCGGTTATGGTGTGTAAATCGAAGTTAAAAGTACTATTAATTTCTTATTGAACCTTTACGCTTAGGTCAATTGTTGTTGGCGGTAGGCACATTTTATTGTCACAACAAATATATTCTATTTTTAAAAAAATGGTATGAGCTTTTTTTGTATTCAACCTCACTTTTTGTTTAAACTCGGCTTTGTCAACAAAAACAAGGAGTTTTTCACCTAGAGCCGCATCAAATTCTTCATGCGCATTGTTTTCTTCTGTAGAGCCAATCAATTCATAATCTTTCGAGCCCTTGTAACTAAAGAAGGTTGGAATAGGAACTGCGTTGTTTGGTTGTTGTGAATAGGTGTGCCAGCCTTTATCTATATCGGCAACCACAATAATTTCTCCTTCGGTAGCAGAAATGGAAGTATAACTCGCCTTCCATTTTATTGGATTTTCTTGAGAGAAAACATTAAAAAAGGAAAAAGTACTTAAGAGGAGAAAGAGAATTTTTTTCATAATGAGAATTAATTTTTATTGAACCTTTACGCTTAGATCAACTGTTTTAGGCGGAAGGCACATACTGTCGTCGCAACACATATATTCAACCTTAAACGGAATGGTGAAACTTGTTTTGCCCGTAATTTTGATTTTTTGTCTGAATTCTGCTTTATCTGAAAACGAGGAAATTTTAGCATCAAAGGCTTTATCAAAAATTTCGTGGGCACCTATTTCTAGGGCCTTTCCAACTAATTTAAAACCAGTAGCTTTTTCAAAATAAAAAGTAGTAGGCACCGGACCAGCACTGGTTGTGTCTTGCGAATACATATGCCAACCTTTTTCAATACTGGCGATAATAATAATTTCACCTTCAGTTGAAGAAATGGATTTATAACTTGTAACCCAGCTTATGGGGTTTTTAGATTGGGAAAAGAAATTAAAGGAAAGCAGTAAAGTAAAACAGAGAGCGAGAATTTTTTTCATACCAAATTAATTATGTATCTAAATTGGAGTTATTATTCCATTTGAACAAAGGGCTAAACAAAGTTTAACATTTATCTACCTAGCTCTTTGTGGTTTTGGAGAAGAATGCGAAGATCATTCTCAACCCTATAATCTTTAGAGTAATTTAGAAAAGCTTTATTGATACGGTCATCGTTAGTCGCACCCTTTAAACTATCTGCAGGCGTTAATATAGAAGGACGCAAGGAGGGCAGATCTTTTCTAATGCTTTTACCATAACCAACCCAAGAGTAGAAGCCAAATAAAACTTTAAAGACATTGGTGATAAAACCACTTTTATTTTTCTGAAACCAAACGAATAACCAAATAAATAAAAGCAAAAACAGACTTACCAAAATATCCAAGAAGCGTTTGTTGCGTCTATTTTCAGGCCTTCCAACATTATTTACATCAATAACATACAAATCACCAGCTGTGTCGATGCTGTTACTGCCAATGATAGAAAGACTTTCCGGCGGAGCAATTTTGAACTCTACGCCTTTAGTAACAAGACTAATCATTTTGTCGATAATGTCGCGAGAAGAAATATCACGCGCGCAAAAAATAATCTCATTAATGTTGTGAATATCTATGGCTTCATCTATTTGTTGCAAATGTCCAATGTAGGCTTCGTTTTTTACGCCATTATTTTCGTTACTTATAAAACCAATAAATTCAGATTGAATATTTGTTTCTTTCAGCAAACCATTTACACGATTAAATTCAGGTTCACTACCAATAATGGCAATACGAGCATTTGTGCGATGTCCGCCTAACTTAAACTGTTTTATTTTAAAAAAGTGATAAATAACACGTGTAATAATGTAAGTTAGTAATGCGTAAAAAGAACCTATAAGGATCAATGCTCTGGAAAAGCGATAATATTCTGGTAGTAGAGAATACACAATAAGGATAAATGCCGTGCCGGTTAAAACACCTCGCGCTATTCTTCTGAGACTTGTGGGGGTATCATATCCACCGCTGAGGTAGGTGAATATCATCCAAACGAGGGCGTATATCGGAAAAAAAAGATTAATAATTTCAGCCGAATAAAAATTAGGATAAAGTTTAAAACGCGTTTCATAAATATCCTTACAAAGGTAGAGTCCTAGTAAAATCAGCAAAAAATCAATTGCTGGAAAAAATAACTGTTTTGCAAAACGTGTTGTAATAGCCAATGTTGCCCTTAAATAAATGGCAAGATGAATTAATGTATTAAACAAGCGAGCGTTACTCTGACTAAAATGCTTTTTAGCAAAAATGGCCATGGCTTTGTAAAAAACAATGACATAATTTACACTGCTTTTTTTGGTGCTCTCGCCTTTGTAATGAATAATACTGCTTTCGGCGAAATAGTAATTTTTATAACCTCCCTGAGTAATGCGGTAAGAAAGATCAATGTCTTCTCCATACATAAAAAAAGTCTCGTCAAGTAAACCCACTTTTTTCAATACTTCTTTTCGTATGAGCATAAATGCACCGCTCAACACGTCAACACTGTGGTTTTCATTTTTATTGAGGTAAGTAAGATGATATTGTCCGAATTTTTTTGAGTTTGGAAACAGTTTGGCAAGACCAAAAATTTTGTAAAAAGCAACAGCGGGAACAGGGAGTCCGCGCTTACTTTCGGGCAGAAAAGTGCCTTTACCATCTAACATTTTAATGCCTAGACCACCGGCATCGGGAGTTTTTTCCATAAAAGCCAAAGTTTTCTCAAAAGTATCTTCCTGAACAACCGTATCTGGATTTAAAAGAAGTACATATTTACCCTGAGATTCCTTAATGGCTTGATTATTGGCAACCGAGAAGCCAACATTGTTTTTGTTACGAATGAGCTTAACATTGGGAAATTTTTCCTGAAGAAGCGTTACCGAGCCATCTACGGAGTTATTGTCTACAACAAACACCTCAGCTTCAATGTTTTTCAAGGCTTTAAAAACGGAAAAAAGACACTGTTCTAAAAAGTGCTTAACGTTGTAATTGACGATTATGACTGAGAGTTGCAGATTGAATGGCTTAATGCACTAAAATAATTATAATTGTTTAAATAATTTCTTTTTTTACCTTTGCAATCTCAAAAAATTAAAAATGGTCCCATAGCTCAGTTGGATACCTGCCTGCCGACGAGCAGGCTTGTGAGACGGCAGGCAGGGAGCACCGGTTTTCTAAACCGAACAAAATTAGAAGCAAAAAATTGGTCCCATAGCTCAGTTGGATAGAGCACCGGTTTTCTAAACCGGCGGCCCTTGGTTCGAATCCAAGTGGGACTACAAATAGCCTTCATATTCATGAAGGCTATTTTCTTAAAATTTAAAACCCATGTTTTTTGCTTACATTATTGTTAGTGAAGTTAAAGGCTTACGATTTTACGTTGGCATGTCTGAACATCCTGAAAGTAGATTGAATGAGCACAATAGCGGTAAAACAACATCTACCAAAGGTTATAAGCCATGGCAGTTATTTTTCACAGAACAGTTTGCTACAAGAGTTTTAGCTCGTGAAAGAGAAAAATACTGGAAATCGGGTATTGGAAAAGAGAAGATAAAAGAAAAATGGCAGCGATTGTTGGATAAATAGCTCAGTTGGATACCTGCCTGCCGACGCTCAAGCTTGTGCGACGGCAGGCAGGCCTGCCTGCCGACACGTAGGCTGGAGCGACGGCAGGCAGGGAGCACCGGTTTTCTAAACCGGCGGCCCTTGGTTCGAATCCAAGTGGGACTACAAAAGGTCTTCGTTTTAAGCGAAGGCCTTTTTTTAATTTAATCCAGATCAAATAATTAGTTCTAAATTTTAAACTTTGCTCTTGAATTCCATATCTTTATTAAAAATACAGTAGGTTCTATAAAGATAAAGGGTTATCAAGCACATTTTCACATATTCTTTTTTAATTCTACTTCTATCCTGCCGCAAAGAAAATGCCTTTGATTGTTTTAAGTCTAATGGAAACGACATAACAGACGTTCGGCTTATTGGCGATTTTAAATATGTTGAAACATACGATAATATGGAAGTGTCCATTTTTCAAGGAACTGAATATAAAGTAGAGGTAACTGCAGGAGAAAACATCATAAAAAATATTTCTACGAAAATAAAAGACGATACCTTAAGGTTGGATAACAACAACAAATGCAACGTTGTAAGGGGTTACAAGCGGAAGGTAAAAATTAAAATTACCTCGCCTTATCTGGAGCAAGTATCAAATTACGGTGTTGGTCCAATTACATTTGATGAGGATGTTAAGCAGGACAAAATCTTTGTGAAGGCCGAAAATTCAGGAGATACGTACATTAACGGTACCTACGACGAAATTCGCACAAGTTCACACGGAAATGGGGACATGTATTTAAAAGGAACAACAAAGAATTTACAAGTGTATACTTCTGGCACAAATTTTACGAAAGCAGAAGAACTTACTATTACGAATTATGTGTTTATTTCAAGTTATAGTATTGGGGACGCCTTTTTTAATATCGGTGATAACATTACTTTAGATTATCTCATTTGGAGTGATGGAAGTATTTATTATAAAGGCAATGCCCACGTTAATAATCTAAGCGAGAAGCAGGGCAAAGGACTTGCTATTAAGCAAGACTAGGGAATTCAATTTTTTTTGTAAACCGAAAAAATCGCGTTTTTTCCCAACTCATTTGTTTTAAAGATGCCAATATTTGTGAGAGTAGAATTCGAATCCAGTTTACCTTGTCTAAAACCCGATTCAAACTCACCGTAGTGGTTGTCCCATATGAGCAAATTCCCTGCCTTCATTGTTTTTATATTTTCAGAAGTGATTTGTAGACATTTTTTTGAATCGAAATAATCTATGTTTAAGGGAATGCTTAAATAGCGGTGATTATAAAGTAAAGGATAGTTAATCAGCTTTTCGTTCAAAATAAATTCAGAAACTTGAATGGCAATTTTCTGATCAGGATTTAGCATCATATCCTTTTCCCAATTTATAGCTGAAGGATTTGGTAAAAAAGGAAAAAGTAGAATATACCCGATTAAAAAAATTTGCACGCCTTTTTTAAGCTTGGGTTTTGAATGAACTCGTTCGCTGATAAAATTAAATCCTATCAAAGAAATAAGAGCAATAAGGGGTATAATGCCTATTAAAACTCTTTTAAGTCCCATTGAATTAAAAATGCCTAAATACCAAAACAAAGTATGGGCAGTGAAGAAGGCGCAGAAACCAAGAAACAAAAGAATATGCTGTTCTGCATGTGTTTTCTTTTTAATGATTAAAGCAAATAAAAAAAGAAAACCGATCCAAAACAGGATATAAATTGGGACGCCAGTAACGTTAATAAGCTGTTCTACAAAATGAAAAAAAGCACCTTGCCCATAAACGCTGCTTAATTTAGCATAAGGTATCTCGGTGAAAACCCAAAAGAAATCACCGAAAACAAAAAGACCAATAAAGCCATAAATGACAGAGCCCAAGGTTAAAAAGGGTAGAGGTTTCCAAAGACTTTTATAAAGAAAATAAAGACCAAAAATTCCAATTATGATAAGTCCTTCAGAGCGAACATAAGGTAAAAAGGAAATAATTAAAGCTGCGGTAATGTGCTTTTGTTTAGAGCAAAAATAAATTCCAAGAATTGTAAAGAGAGCAAATAGTGGTTCGGTAAGCCCTGAAAAAGTAAGGATATAAAAGAGGGGAGAGAAAATTAGAAAAACAGCAACTAAGATGGCATTTTTAATTTCTAATTTTTCAGCGGTTTTGTATGTAAAGAAAATAACCAGCAAAGAAATCAGCGAATTGAAAATTTTAACACCTATAAATCCAAATTGCGCAAATGGTGAGGCGAGTAAAACAAAGACAGGTTTGGCCCAATGATTTAAAAACAAAATGGGATGAGAGGGAGCGTACTTAGCAAAGAGGTAATGTGTAACACTATCACCTGAGTCGCCGGTGCCACTGAAAAAAGTAATTGAAAGAACGCAAACAAGGGCATAAAACAGTAATAAGTAGTAAATGAGGTTCTTCATAACGGGTCTGTTTTTTTGATCCTTAATTAAATGATCGAAGGTAAATATAGGCCATTTAACTAAAATTATAAAAACCTGATTGTTTATTTTTACTTATAGGCATTATAAATGCAAGCAAACTATTGCTCACATTTATACTGTTGGAGGAGAACCCTATTTTAAATACGAAGAAACGATCTGTTTTTAAAAGAATCAGGAGAATAATCTTATGGATTGTTTCGCTCGTTTTATTTTTCATACTGGCGTTAATTACTTTATTATTTGTTTACGAAAACGATGTAAAAGCAGCTATCATTAAGGAGTTGAACAAACACCTTAAAGCAGAAGTGCAAGTCGACCCAAAAAACATTGACCTTACAATTATAAGCAGCTTCCCTGATTGCTCCATTCAATTCAGGAATCTTCTTATGCTGGATGCTTTTCCAATTAAAAATAAAGACACTCTTTTATTTGCCGGGCAACTCAATCTCCATTTTAATATTAAGGATTTGTGGAATAAAAACTATGAAATAAAAAAAATAAAACTAAAACAAGGAGTTGTAAAACTGTTGATTCTAAAGGACGGAACGCCAAATTATGAATTTTGGAACAAGTCTGAAAGCAAAACAAATGAGTCAGGAAACATAAACTTTAATCTTAAAATGGTGAGTGTTGTGAATTCTAAATTGAGTTTTAAAAACAAACAAAGTTTAATTAAAACAAGCCTTCAAATAAAGCAACTTGTTTTTAAGGGAAGTTTTAAAGAGGAAGAATTTGAAATGGAGTCTGATGCTAAACTATTCATACACGAATTAGTACAAGGCAAAACGCACTATTTAAGAGAGAAGGAATGCGACATTGCTATGAGTTTATTGGTAAATGACGATTCCTATTCTATTAAAACAGCAAAAGTAAATTTGAATAAATTGAAATTAGAGCTAAGCGGACGCGTTGATTATAGGGACAAACTTGAAAGGGCGGACCTCAAGTATAAAGCCCCAAACTTAGACATTGCCTCTTTATTATCCTTGTTACCAGAAAAATTTAAGGGTAAAATAAATGAGTATGAAAGTTCGGGGAATTTTTATGCTGAAGGAACGTTTCGGTATTTAAATAAAGACACTTACAGCATAGTGAGTGATTTTGGAATTAAACAAGGCATAATTACGTATAAACCAAATGGTGCCAAAGCAACGCAGGTAAACTTAGAAGGGTATTTAAATTACACGAAAAGCGCTTCCGTTTTAAATTTAAAAAACATTCATCTCACTATTAAGAATGACGAAATAAGGGGAGCTTGTCTTATTAATGATTTTGAAAACCCTTATTTAAAATTTTCTGCTAATGCAACTGTAAAACTCGAAAACCTAATCAATTTTTGGCCAATAGATACTTTAAGTGAACTGAAAGGAAATCTGCAAATAGATACAGAAGTAGAAGGACTTTTGAGTGTGCTTAAGGAACAAGCTTTTTCTGACAAAGTGAAAGTAAAATTAAAGGCTAACGTTTCTAAACTTGAAGCAAAATTTAAACACGATGAAAAAAGTTATAATGTAGAAAGCTGCGAAATAAGAGCTATAGAAAGGCAGATCGAGGTGAAGGATTTGAAATTAGAACGTGGTAGCTCTGATTTAAAACTCAATGGTAAAATTCCCGGAGTATTTAATTACCTTATGGATAGAACGGCGCCACTCACTATTACAGGAAGTTTGTATTCTGATTATATAAAGTTGGAAGACTTTATAACGCCAAGTGGAAAATCTTCGGAGACAAAAGAAAAACCACTAATTCCTTCAAACGTAAATTTCAAATTAAATGCGGCAATTGTAAAATTTAGTTTTGGAAAGTTTAATGCCAATGCAATAACGGGTGAAATAGAGATTAAAAATCAGAAAGCGATTGTGAGTGATATGAAACTGCTGACCATGGAGGGCGAAGCAGAAATAAATGCCTTTGCTGATAATTCTAAAAACAGGCTAGAGGTTGCGCTTGAAAGCAAGTTAAGCAACATTAACATCACTGAACTTTTTTCACAGCTAAATAATTTTGGACAAGAAGTGCTCACTGAAAAAAACATTAAAGGTTCGGCTACTGCAACAATAGAATTTTCGGGAACGTGGAATAATAAATTGGAGGCAGATTTAAATTCAATACATTCTCTTTGTAACCTTCAAATTGAACGCGGAGAGTTAAACGATTTTAAACCCTTGTTGAGTTTGTCAAAATTTGTGGATGTAGAAGAATTAAAGAGAATTAAATTTTCTTCTTTACAAAGTGCAGTAGAAATAAAAAACGGCACGATAATAATTCCTAGAACATCGATAAAAAATTCGGCGCTCGATGTTCAGGTTTCAGGCACGCACACATTCGATAATCACATTGATTACCATATTCAGTTATTACTAAATCAATATCTCGCAAAAAAGAGAAAGGGAAAAGAATCAGAGTTTGGTCCAATTGAAAACGATCCTGAGTACCGCCGCAGTGCATTTATACGGATGACGGGAACCATTGATAATCCAGATATTAAGTATGATTTTAAAGGTCAGAAAGAAAAAATTAAAGATGATATAGCTCGAGAAAAGAAAACAATGAAACAGCTTTTTAAAGAAGAGTGGAATCTGTTTAAAAAAGACACAAGCGTAACAAAATCTAAAAAACCAGAAACAGTATTCGAACTCGAAAAACCCGAACAAGCTTCCCCAAAGAAAACTTTGGAATTAAAAAAGAAGGAAGAGGAGGATTTTTAGAATTCGGTGATTAAATCTTTTTGAATGCAGCCACAACATCTTAAAGCGTTAAACGTTTATTATAATTATATTTATAAAACTATTTCTTTAAAGTGAATATTTACGCAAAAAAACAACGTTGGAAAATGGCGCTAGCCGCAGCGGCTCTTCTCATTGTGCTTGCGTCTTTTTGGTATACCAACAATCTTGTGGAACGTATTTCGAGAGATGAAAAATTAAAAGCGGAAGTCTGGGCACAAGCAGTGCAAAAGAGAGCAAAATTAATTAAGGTCACTAACAGAATTTTTAATGAGATAAAAAGTGAAGAGCGTAAAAAGGCGGAATTAGTTGCAGAAGCGTTTAAGCAATTAAATCAGTACGATAACTCTTCCGACATTAATTTTGTTTTAAAAGTGTTGCAGGAAAACACTACGGTACCTGTTATTCTTGTGAATGATAATGGAGAAATCACATCGAGAAATCTAGACTCATTAAAATCGCAAGACACGGTTTATTTGAGACAGGAACTAAACCTGATGAAGGCAAAATATGAACCTGTTGTAATTAATTATTATCGAAAATTTAACTCCTATTTGTATTATAACGACAGTAAAGTGTTTACTGACCTACAACTTATTTTTGAAGACCTTATTAAATCCTTTAAAGAAGTTTCGGTGAATACAGCGGAGGTTCAGGTAATTTTTACCGATGCCAGTAAACGCCATGTAATTGAACACAGCGATAAGTTTGACACCGCAAAAATAAATACACCTGAAAAATTACGCGCAACACTTTTGGAGTTGGCGCAGGCTAATCAGCCCATTCCTATTGATCTCGGTCAGGGCGAGACTAATTATATTTTTTATGCGGAATCAGATTTACTTACAAAACTTAAGTTTTATCCCTACGTTCAATTTGGGGTAATCGGTTTGTTTTTATTAATTGCCTACATTTTATTTAGCACAGCACGTAAAGCGGAGCAGGATCAGGTTTGGGTGGGAATGAGCAAAGAAACAGCACACCAATTGGGAACACCGCTTTCTTCGCTCATGGCTTGGAACGAACATTTGTTGTCGCAAGGCGTGGATGAGGCAATTGTAAATGAAATGCAACAAGATGTAAAACGTTTAAATACCATTACAGACCGTTTTAGCAAAATAGGATCACAACCAACTTTAGTTTTAGAAAACGTAAACGAGGTATTGTTTGAGGCGATTGATTATTTGAAAAAACGCACTTCTAAAAATGTGGCTTATACTTTAAATCTTCCTGAGGAACGCATACAAGCTCATTTAAGCAAGCCGCTTTTTGAATGGGTGATCGAAAACCTCTGCAAAAACGCAGTCGACGCCATGGAAGGAAAAGGCACTTTGAATATTACTTTAACAGGTATTCCAGAAGGATTGATAATAGATATTACGGACAGCGGAAAAGGAATCCACAAATCTAAATTTACTACTGTATTTGAACCAGGTTTTACAACAAAAAACAGAGGCTGGGGTTTAGGTTTAAGTTTGTGTAAAAGGATAATTGAAATTTATCACAAAGGAAAAATTTACGTTCTAAACAGTGAACCAAATAAGGGTACAACGTTTAGAATTAAGTTGGATAGGAATTAAGAATTTATAAAGACACATACACCTTGAGAGCTTGGCCTTGCTCGAGTTATATATCACAACAAGTTTTATAAAAAAGAGGATATCCCACCAAAAAAGCCAATAACAAATTTTAAACCCAATTTAATTTTATAATCATTGTTATTGCTGAATCTTAGCTAATTTAAAGCTGGAGTTGTAGTTTGATTTTACTATTCTATATGTTAAAATCAGAAATTAAAAACCAGAAATTTGTACATTTAGGTATCTGTAAAATTCTAAATGATGAAACATAATTATCTTTAGATTCATAATCGTCAAATAAGTTTTTTAAACCTGCAATTATTCTCGCTTTATTGTTAGGCTTAAACGAAACTTTTGGGGCCAAAGTCCAACGCTTTCGTCTGAGTTGGCCTACAGGATCGAATGTGCGGATTAAGGGGTTGAACCAGTGTGAATTATAAAATAATAACGCATACACATTAAAAACACGCAATATGAAAAGAAAAATTTACAAATTACTATCAAGCGTAAAGCAAGGATTGCTCGTCTTGGCATTGACTGTATTTTCTGGTACAGCATACTCACAAACAACCTACACTTTCAGTTATACTGGAAGCGTACAAACCATAGGCCTCCCAGCAGGTAACTATTCAATAGAGTGCTGGGGTGCTGATGGTGGTAGCGCGACTAATGGAACAAATTTAATATTAGGCGGAAAAGGCGGTTATAGTAGGGGAGTTTATGTGAATCCGTCAACAACAACATTTAGCATATATGTGGGCGGGCATGGGGGTAATGCTTCAGGCGCCGCTCAGGTTGGTAGCGGCGGTGGCGGTATGTCAGATATAGCAATAACAACTACAGTTATAATTGCAGCTGGTGGAGGAGGTGGTAGCACTTCAGGTGGTACAACCAATGAAAATAGCACTGGTGGTGACGGTGGTGGCTTAACCGGCGGCACTGCTATAGATGGCACTGGTGTTACGGGAGGATCAGCAGCTACTGGCGGATCACAAACCACGGGAGGGTCTGCAACAGCAGGCAGTTATGGAGTAGGAACTCCCGGTGGATATGGATATGGTGGTGGCGCGGCAAATACTGGTACAGCAGGAATAATGCACGGTGCCGGTGGCGGTGGTGGCAATGGTGGTACAGGTGGATGGAATGGCGGTGGCGGTGGCTGTACTCTTACTGGTATAAACGACCATGCCGGTGGTGGTGGTGCGGGCTATTATGGTGGCGGCGGTGGTCGTGGTGATGGAGGTGCAGGCGGCGGCGGCTCTTCTTACATTGGCGGTGTAACTAGTGGTGCAACTATCATGTTTGGTCAAACGGGTTTTGTTACTAATCCTGATGTTACAGGAAACGGGAGGGTGCATATAACAGAGTTATGTAGCATTAATTTAACAGCTTCAGGTACAAACAGTACAGCTCCATTAATTTGTTCAGGCCAAAGCCTTACGCTAACAACAAACGCAATCAGCAATTATTCATGGAGTACAGGTAACACTACCAGTTCTGTTATCGTAGTTTCTCCTACTACAAATACGGTGTATGCTTTAACGGCAATGTCGCCTTCTAATTGTATGGCTTCAAAAAGCATTACGGTTCTTGTTAGTTCAGGCTTACCAGCACTTACTATTACCAATACACCTAATACTATTTGTTTAGGTCAAAGTGCTATTTTAACAGCGGGCGGAGCATTATCTTACACATGGACTGGAGGTTCGGTTCCAGTAACCAACGGACAATCATTTATGCCATCTGCAACTGCCACATATACTGTGGCTGGAGGAAACGGCTGTGGCGTTAGTACCTCAACCACTGCGATAACAATCGCCCCTTTGGTGGTAACGGCGAGCGCATCTCAAGCAACAGTTTGCGTAGGAACTACAGCGACTTTAACAGCAGCGTCTTCTGTGAGCGGCTATACTTGGATGCCCGGTGGAATTCCAATAAATCCAGCTGTTGTATCACCATTAGCCAACACAATTTATACAGTATCTGCATCAGATGGAACTTGTTTTGGAACGGCTACAGTTGCAGTAAACACTAATCCAACACCAACCATTACTATTACAGCAAGCAGCCCAACGGTTTGCGAAGGAGCCTTGGTTACTATGACAGCAAGTGGAGCCATGTCGTACACATGGAGTCAAGGTAATGTGAGCGGCGCTACGTTTTCCGATAATCCAACTACAGCCACTGCCTATCAGGTTATTGGAACTAATTCACTTAACTGTACATCTCAAGCCAGCCAAATTATTTTAACCGAAATATCGCCAACAGTTGTAGTATCTACTGATAAATTAATTGTATGTTCAGGGGATGCCGCAGTGCTCACAGCTATTGGTGCTGATAGTTATAATTGGACAAACGGACCTTCTACTTCAACAAATCTTGTTAACCCCCCAGTAACAACTAATTATACAGTAGTCGGCACTTATACAAACGGATGTTCAAATACTAAAACAATTACAATTAATGTATTAACGGCAAGTGTTGCGGCATCTGCGGTCACAACTGCTATTTGTCAAGGTGGCAGCACAACATTAACGGCCACTGGGGCAAATACTTATACATGGACTGGTTTTATTTCAATTAACGGGGTTGCTTTTGTTACTCCAACTATAACCACAAATTACAGTGTCACAGCTACAACTAACACCCCTGGTTTAAGTTGTAAAAGTTCCGCTGAGGTTTTAATCACAGTATTTGAGAACCCCAACGTGGCCATTGTGACAACAAAAACAACGGTGTGTAAATCAGATGCGCCAATTGTTTTAACCGCTACGGGCGCTGTAACTTATATCTGGAGTAATTCGCTAACAACCAACACAATTAGCGTAAATCCACAAAACACCACCACCTATTCGTTAATCGGAGTGGATGCTAATGGTTGTGAAATGAGTAGTTTCAAGCAAATTTCGGTAAGCTCTTGCAATGGCATAGGAGAGTTAACTAGAGTAAATAAAAAGCTCTTAGTATACCCGAATCCTAGTAATGGTTCGTTTAGCATAATTGCCGACTCAAACCTTGATCTTAAATTAATAAATGAATTAGGACAGGAGGTCAGGACGATAAAACTTTCTGCTCAAAACGATTATAAAGTATCTGTTTTTGATTTAGCGAATGGAATTTATTTTGTGGTTGGACAAAACGGCGAAGTAAACATTAGTCAGAAAATTGTGGTTAGTAAATAAACAACCTCTTTTTAAATCGAAAGCCCGTGAACTTCTGTTACACGGGCTTTTATTGAGCTAAGAAGAAACAAAAAAACCGCTCCTCTTGCGAAGAACGGTTCACTCATCTCAAAAATAAAACCCCTAGGTTAAGCTAGCACCTAAATATTCGCGGTTCATACGAGCAATGTTTTCCAGAGAAATACTCTTCGGGCATTCTGCCTCGCAAGCACCAGTATTTGTACAATTTCCAAAACCTTCATCGTCCATTTGTTTTACCATGTTTAACACACGGTCTCTTTTTTCAATAGCTCCTTGCGGTAACAAGGCTAATTGAGAAACTTTTGCAGAAACAAACAACATAGCACTTGAATTTTTACAAGCTGCCACGCAGGCACCACAACCAATGCAAGCCGCTGCGTTAAAAGCAGTGTCAGCATCGTCTTTGTTAATTAAAATATTGTTAGCGTCTTTTGCATTACCTGTGTTTACAGAAACAAATCCTCCTGAAGCCATGATGCGATCAAACGATGAACGGTCAACAGCTAAATCTTTAATTACTGGAAACGCTGCACTTCTCCATGGTTCTACCACAATGGTATCGCCATCTTTAAAGCTTCGCATGTGCAACTGGCAAGTGGTAACACCATCTTTGGGTCCATGAGGGCGACCATTGATGTACATGCTACACATCCCACAAATACCTTCGCGGCAATCGTGATCAAAAGCAATGGGTTCTTTACCACTGCTAATTAATTGTTCGTTAACAACGTCAAACATTTCTAAAAAACTCATGTCAGGCGAAATACCTTTAGCATCATAAGTTTCAAAACGACCTTTTTCGTTTTTATTTTTTTGTTTCCACACTTTTAAAGTGAGATTCATATTTCCGTGGCTCATAATCTTATGCTTTAGTCTATAATGTGTTAATCGTTAAAATTATTTGTTATTCGTTTTGGTAGTATTAATTTTTGCTTTTTGTAAGTAATTAATATATCCGTTCAAAATTGCAATGCATTTAAGGGTTTGTTGTTTTAATTCATTTAGTTCATTGTCAGTTAAATAGCCCTCTTCGTTGGCAACAATTAAATGGTCAATTATTTCATGCAAAGAACCTCTCGAGTGTCTGCAAAATTGGGAGTTTTCCTGAGAATGATACCGCCCAAAACCTTCGGCAATATTTGCTGTCACGGAACGTGTAGCCCTTTTTAACTGATCAATTAGTTTGTATTTTTCTTCAACTTGAAAAGAACGTATTTTTATTCGTATTTGTTTTCTTAATACAACCGCCTCTTTCCAACACTCTAATTCTTCAAAAGAAGTAAAACTTGCCATTACAAAGTCACTTTTAACCTATAACGCCTAACTTCTAACCTAAGCGTAATTCCTTTGTGCTAATTTAATATTCTCGAATGTTAATTCTTCTTTGTGTAATTCGAAATTGCTGTCGCCTTTGTATTCCCAAGCAGCAACGTAGGCGAAGTTGTCATCATCACGTAAAGCCTCACCGTCTGGAGTCTGGTATTCTTCGCGGAAGTGACCTCCACAACTTTCGTTACGATTTAAAGCATCTTTACACATTAATTCTCCAAGTTCAATAAAATCTGCAACACGATGCGCTTTTTCTAATTCAGGATTAAATTCATTGGCTTCACCCGGAACACGAACGTCTTTCCAGAATTCCGCTTTTAATTGTTGAATTTCTGATATCGCAGAAGTTAAACCTTCTTTGTTACGAGCCATTCCACACTTATCCCACATAATTTTTCCTAAACGTTTGTGGAAATTGTCAACCGACTTAGTCCCTTTTATGTTCATCAGTTTACTAATACGTTCTTGAACCTCAGCTTCAGCTTTCACAAAAGCTTCGTTATCTGTTGGAATAGCCTTGGTGCGAATTTCTTCAGATAAATAATCTCCAATGGTATACGGAATTACGAAGTAACCATCAGCTAATCCTTGCATCAATGCTGATGCTCCCAAACGGTTAGCGCCGTGATCGCTGAAGTTCGCTTCGCCCATAGCATATAAGCCCGGCACAGTGGTCATTAAATTATAATCTACCCAAAGTCCACCCATCGTATAGTGAACCGCAGGATAAATACGCATAGGCACTTCGTAAGGATTCTCACCAGTGATCTGCGCGTACATATCAAATAAGTTACCGTATTTTTCTTTCACCACATCTTTTCCCAAACGCATAATTTCTGCTTTACTCGGATTGTGAAGGTTTAATTTGTTTGCTTCAATTTTTCCGTAACGCTCTGTGTTGGCCGCAAAATCCAGGTATACAGCCATTTTACTCGTACCTACACCGTAACCAGCATCGCAACGTTCTTTAGCTGCACGACTGGCAACGTCACGCGGCACTAGATTACCAAAGGCAGGGTATCTGCGTTCTAAATAATAATCTCTTTCTTCTTCAGGAATATCAGTTGCTTTGCGGGTATCGCCTTGTTTTTTAGGAACCCAAATTCTACCGTCGTTACGCAACGACTCAGACATCAAAGTTAATTTTGATTGATGATCTCCTGATACTGGAATACACGTTGGGTGAATTTGCGTGTAACAAGGATTTCCGAAAAACGCACCTTTTTTGTGTGCTTTCCAAGCCGCAGTCACATTACTTCCCATGGCGTTGGTAGATAAATAAAACACGTTACCATATCCACCAGTGCACAACAGAACCGCGTGACCAAAATGACGCTCTAATTTTCCGGTAACTAAATCACGGGCAATAATACCGCGGCATTTACCGTCGATGTTCACAACATCCATCATTTCATGACGAGCCAATAATTGAACCGCACCCATTCCAACCTGACGTTGCAAAGCACTGTAAGCGCCTAATAATAATTGCTGACCAGTTTGTCCGGCTGCATAAAACGTACGTTGAACCTGTGTTCCACCAAAAGAACGGTTACTTAAAGTTCCGCCGTATTCACGCGCAAAAGGAACACCTTGGGCAACACATTGATCAATAATATTTCCAGAAACTTCGGCAAGACGGTGAACGTTAGCTTCGCGAGCTCTGTAATCACCACCTTTGATGGTATCATAAAACAAACGGTAAACACTGTCGCCATCGTTTTGATAATTTTTTGCTGCATTTACTCCACCTTGCGCCGCAATACTGTGCGCACGACGAGGCGAATCCTGAAAACAAAGCACTTTTACTTTATATCCCATTTCGGCCAAGGTAGCAGCGGCCGAAGCTCCCGCTAATCCTGAACCAACAACAATTACCTCGAGGCTACGTTTGTTTGCAGGATTTACTAAGTGAACAGTAGAACGGTATTTTGTCCATTTGTTCTCAATAGTTCCTTCAGGTATTTTTGAATTTAATTTTGGTGATGAAGCCATATATCTTAGTGTTTAGTGATTAGTGCTTAGAGTTAAGCTCTAAGCACTAATTTTATTTTTAGTTTATTTTATTAACCCGAAATGCATTGTTATTGGCATGGCAGCAAAAATGATTGGAATGATGATGGAAAACCACATGCCAACCGATTTGATAAGCGGAGTGTATTTTTTATGATTTAAGCCTAAAGTTTGAAACGCCGATTGAAAACCATGCATTAAGTGATAAGCTAAAGAAATCATTGCGAGACAATAAACAGCAACAACCCATGCATACTTAAACGTTTCTTGCATAACAATGTATAGGTTGTCATGACCAGTGTTGTCGTCAATTGGCAAACCAGTGAAACGTGACTTCACCCAAAAATGTGCTAAGTGAATGATAAGGAAGATCAAAAGTAATGTCCCTAAAAGACCCATTGAGCGGCTATACCAGCTAGAGTTCGCTGAACCATTTACTTTGGCATATCCAATAGGCCTTGCTTTTTTATTCTCAAGTGTTAGAACTAAAGCTTGAACAATGTGTAGGATAATTCCTAACATTAAAACGACCTCCATAGCTCTAATAATCCAGTTGGTGGCCATAAAATGAGCTCCTTCGTTGAAGAGTGCCCCACTGTCATTTACAAAAATGAGCGAGTTAAGGAAACAGTGAATAACTAGAAAGGATATTAAAAATAGGCCAGTTGCGCCCATAATTACCTTTTTCCCAATTGAAGAAGATAGAAAACCTGATTTTTTACTCATAATGCTTTTGACTTAATATTGCGTGAAATGTGCATGGCAAATGTATTAAGCAAAACAATTAGAACCAAGTTTTGTTTTTATCCAAATATAGGTCAGTATTCGCTATAACAGCTTGATACATTATTAGATATGAAACAGTTTGCTTAATTAGAATGGTTTTAAATATCGACAGGATGAAATTTTTCAATAGAAGAGTTTAATGTACGAGGATTGATTTAAAAATCTTTTAAAACCTCCCACTTCTTCTCCAATTTCAATAAACTAAAACCGGCATATTCAAAATTACCTACAAGTCGTTTTGATTCAAACTCCTTTTGTAATTCATAAAACTTCGGTTTTTTTAAATCTCTAAAAGCAACGGTAATATGAGGATGAAAACCCCTTAAGTCATTAATTTCATTCAGTAATTGAAGTTCTTTTTGTGCAAAGGCTTTCAATTTTTGATGAAGCTCTTCTAGGACTCCATTTTTTAAAACATTAACATAAATTACTCTAGGCTCAAATGCTGCAAAATCTTTAAGAGAAATTGAAAATGTTGCGCCAAATTTAAAATCCGAAATTTTTTCAATTAACATATACTCTTTTTCTTCTTTCCACTCAAATGGTCTGTGTAGCGTAATGTGCGAAGGACTTCTCAGGGCTCCCTTTAAACCATGTTCAGCGAATAAATTTTGTTTAATTGCCTCAATCTGCGAACGTAGTGGTTCAGGAATTACAATGGCTATAAAGTACTTTTTAGCTGTCATTTTGCAAGGAAACATCCATTAAATTATGCTATTTTTGCGGGACAATAAAATTTTATGCAGATTATCATTCCAATGGCGGGCAAAGGTAAGCGTATGCGCCCACATACACTAACAACCGCTAAACCATTAATTCCTGTTGCAGGAAAGGCTATCGTTCAACGTCTAGTAGAAGACATTACCAAGGTTTGTGGCCAGAAAGTTAACGAAATAGCTTTTGTTATTGGGCCTGATTTTGGAGCAGAAGTAGAACAAAATCTTATTAAAGTAGCTGAGAGTCAGGGCGCCAAAGGAAGTATTTATTATCAGGATATAGCTCTGGGTACCGCTCATGCCATTATGTGCGCTAAGGATGCTATTAAAGGAAAAACAGTGGTGGCTTTTGCGGATACACTGTTTAAGGCCGATTTTGTAATGGATACAGAGCAGGAAGGGGTTATTTGGGTTCAAAAAATAGACGATCCTAGTCAGTTTGGAGTGGTGAAGTTAGATGCCAAGGGTGCAATTACCGATTTTGTGGAAAAACCCGAGACTTTTGTAAGCGATTTAGCCATTATAGGAATCTATTATTTTAAAGATGGAGATTATCTGAAAAGTGAATTACAATACTTATTAGATAATGATATTAAAGAAAAGGGCGAGTTTCAATTAACAAATGCTCTTGAGAATATGAAACAAAAGGGCACTAAATTTGTACCGGGTCAGGTTACTGAATGGTTAGACTGCGGAAATAAAAACGCAACGGTTTACACCAACCAACGCGTTTTAGAATTCGATAAAGGCAAAGCGCATTTAAAAGGAAAAAACATTAAAAACACAAACAGTATTATTATCGAACCTTGTTTTATTGGGGATAATGTTGAATTGAACGATTCAGTAATTGGTCCGCACGCTAGTATTGGAGCAAACAGTAAAGTGAAAGGAAGTATTTTAAAAAATTCCATTATTCAAACAGACACTAAAATTACAAACGCTAATATTTCAAACAGCATGTTGGGTATTGGTGCTGAGGTAACTGGAACATCAATAGATATAAGTATTAGCGATTACACGCAACTCATTGTATAAAACAAAAACAAATATTTTATTTGCTCTTGCACTCTTTTTTTCATTTGCAGCTGTGTTTTCGTGTAAGAGTAAAAAAAACACATCCGCGAACAAAATCCCTAATCCAAAAGAAGAAAATATAAGCAAAGAGCTCAGCTATGCTAGTATGGGTTACCTTTACGTGGAGGCTTGCCTGCAAAGAAAAAAGGGAAATCTACAAGAAGCACTTAAACTTTTTGAAGAGTGTAAAAAAATTGAACCAAAAGATCCCGCAATTTATTATGAAGCTGGCACCATTTATAAACTGTTAGGTTCAGATCAAAAAGCTTTAGAGAATGCCAAATTTTGCGCAACAGCCAATCCCAATAATGAATGGTATCAATTGTTGTTAGTGGACTGTTATAATGCGATAAAGCAATATAGTCAAGCGGTAAAAATTAGGGAGGCACTGGTAAAAAAATTTCCAACAAAAAACGAGTTTAAGGAAGACCTTGCTATTGAGTATGCCATATTAGGTTATTACGATAAATCGTATAAAATATATGATGAACTCGAAACAACATATGGAATTAACGAACAAATAACTTTAAATAAAGTAAAATTATTAAAGAGTCAGAAAAAAAATAATGAGGCAGAAACCGAACTAAAAAAATTATCTGACTTAAATCCTTCTGAAGTACGTTTTTATGGATATTTGGCAGAGTTTTATTTAGAGCAAAATGATCTTGACAAGGCTAAAAACATGTATGATAAAATACTTAGTGTAGAACCTAATAATCCTGAGATACATCTCGCGCTTCATAATTACTATAGTGCAAAAGGTGAAGACGCGCTTGCTTACGAGAATTTGAAAAAAGCTTTTCTAAACCCTGATCTTGATATTGAAACTAAAACAAGTATACTCGGATCATTTTATGTTCGTGCAGAAAACCGTGAAAAAGTGGCCTTTGAGAGAGGAGTTGAACTTTCGGTTATTATGTTGGAAGTGCATCCAAAATCTACTGAAGCAAATGCACTGTATGCAGATTTTTTAATGCTCGATAACAAAATTAAAGAAGCGTCAGTTCATTATTATTCTGGGGCTATAGGCGAACGGCGTGATTTTAGAGTTTGGGATAATTTACTTTTCGCAGATTACCAATTACATCAATTCGATTCACTAGAACATCATAGTGCGAAAGCTATTGAAATTTTCCCTAGTCTACCCTCTAATTATAAATACAACGGCATTGCTAATACAGAATTGAAAGAGTATAAAAAAGCGGTTCAGGTTTTAAAAGACGGAATGGAATTTGTAAGCGATAATTCACAACGCATTGAATTTCTTAGCCTTTTGGGCGATGCCAATTTTTATTTAAAAGATTACGAAAAATCGGATAACAATTTCGAGGAGGCCTTGAAGATTGAAGCGGATAACACTTATGTATTAAACAATTACGCCTACTATTTGTCTTTACGAAAAGAGTTTCTGGATAAGGCTGAGAAATTTTCAAAGCGAGCCAATGATTTACAACCTAATAACCGAAGTTATCTAGACACGTATGGCTGGATTCTTTTTCAACAAAAAAAGTTCGGCGAAGCAGAACAGTATTTATCTAAAGCGGCGAGCATGGGGCCAAAGAACCCAACTATACTTGAGCACTACGGAGATGTACTGTATAAGTTAAATAAAATTACTGAAGCGCTAAAGCAATGGGACGCTGCAAAACAAAATGGTGGTAATTCGGAGAGCTTGATAAATAAAATAAAAGCTAAGAAATTGAATGATTAGTTTAATCACAAGATATAATACAAGTATTATTTGCGTAGCTCTCTTGATGGCTGCAATCACATCTTGTAAAAACAAAAAGAAAACTCTGAAAACAGAAACTCCAGTTACTATTTCAGAAGACAGTTTGAGTAATCGCTGTCGCCTTGATCACAAAAGCGCACGCACTTTAAGTAAGAATGTAAAAGAAAACGAATTTATTTTTGACTGGGTTTACGCCAAAGCAAATGTTGAAGCATTGGTAGATGATAAAGAAGAAAGTTTTGACATTAAAGTTAGTATTCGAAGAGATAGTGCCATGCTTGTTTCAGTTCACTATTTGTTGGGATTGCAGGTTGCAAAATTGCTTATAACAAAAGATTCTGTAAAGTTCGTCAACTACATTCAAAAAACATATTTTACCGGAGATTTTGTGTACATAAACAATTTACTTAACGCTGACCTTGATTTTGAATTGCTTCAAGCAGTATTATTTGGTAATAGTGCAGAATTTCAAGAAGATGAATCTAAATTAAAGCCTGTAACCGATAAACAAAACTGTCATTATTTACTCAGTACAGAAAGAAAACGAAAACTAAGAAAGATTCAAGCGGGTGTTTCGGACATAAAAAACTCATTGCAAACACTTACGCTAAATCCTGATAATTATAAAATTTTAAAAAACGAGTTTATTGAACCCGCTACTAACAGGCAGTTTATTGCTAACTATAGTAAATTTCAGCAAAAGGACAGTGTTTATGCACCATACCATGTTGATATTGATATAGTAGCACAGAAGAAAGCAAACATAAAAATTGACTATGTTCGCATAGAGAAAAACACGCCACAAAAGCTGTCCTTAAACATTCCGGCAAAATATGATCCAATTCAAATACAAAAGAAATAAACTGGCATTGCTTGCAATGCTTGTTTGTTCTATTCTATTTGTTTCTCCTTCTTATTCGCAGCATAACTCAAAGAATTCTAAAAAAGATTTAGAAAGCAAAAAGCGTAAAATTAACGATGAGATTAAAGAGATCAACTCTATGCTCAACGAAACCAAAGCCAATAAAAAATCTTCGATAGGCTTCTTGGTTAATATTAATATGAAGCTCGAAAAACGTCAAGAGCTTATCAACACTATTAATTTACAAATTCAACAATTAAACAGAGATATTAGAAAAAACGAAGCGGAAAGTGAATTACTTAAAGCGAGTTTAGAAAAATTAAAAAAAGAATACGCACAAATGATTGTGTTTGCTCAAAGAAATCAGGACGCATACAGTGTGTTGATGTACATTTTTGCCGCAGAAAGTTTTAATCAAGCATACTCGCGTTTAAAATATATGCAGCAGTACTCTGAATTCAGAAGGAAACAAGCCATTGAAATTATCAATACGCAAACCATTTTGCTAGCAAAACTAAGTGAACTAAAAGAACAAAAACTCGAAAAGAACAAATTATTAGGAAATGAACAAGTTCAGAAAGTTCAGTTGAGTAGCGAAAAAACACAGCAAGAACAGGTGTTAACTGAGTTACAGAAAAAAGAAAAGGAATTAAAATCAGAACTTGAAAAGAAAAAGGAAGACGCGATTCAATTACAACTTGAAATCAAACGATTAATCGCTGCAGAAATTAAACGAAAAATGGAAGAAGCGGCCAAAGCCGAAGCCGCCAAGGCTCTTGCGGCTAAAAAGGCAAGAGAAGCAAAAGCAAGAGAAGCAAAAAAGAAGAAGGAGGAGCCTTCAAAATCTATACCTGACAAACGAGATGACGATGAGGAAAAAATAACCAAACGGGAAAAACCTGACAATCCTTCGGTACCAGAACTTAGCGAAGAGGCCGAAGCCTTGAGCACCGATTTTTCAAATAACCGCGGCAAATTACCTTGGCCGGTTGCTAAGGGTGTTATTTGCGAAACCTATGGTGAGCACGAGCATCCAGCTATTAAGGGTTTTATGATGTTTAATAACGGTCTTGAAATATGCGCGACCAAGGGAACACAAGCACGCGCCGTTTTTGAAGGTGAGGTAACTAGTATTGCGGTTTCGCCAACAGGAGGAAAACTAGTTATTATCAGACACGGGGAATACTTAAGTGTATACTGTAACCTGGGAGATATTTCGGTAAAAACCGGACAAAAAGTAAGCGTTAAAGAGGTTATTGGAACAGTGATGTATAATGAAGAAGAGGATAAAACATCCATTAACATTCAAATTTGGAAAGGCCAAAAAACTATGGATCCAGGTGGTTGGTTGTATAACGCTCGTTAAACAGGCAGAGGTCATTAGTATATTTTTTTGTAAGAGAATAAATAAGCTGCTTTGATTTAACACGAATTAAATTATATTTTTGCTTGTCCCAAAACAATGAAAAACTATTGCCCTCAAATTTTTACATTTATTTTCTTTTTTTGCTTTACTCATGGTTTTGCACAAGATATAATCGTTAAAAAGGATGGCGCGAAAATATATTGCCGAATTGTTGACGAAGACAGTGTTTCAATTGTTTACATCCGCACGGCCCAAAGGAACAGATCAATCATAAAAAAATCAGAAGTTGACACGTATTTCTCTACAAAAAACGCCAAAAGAAAACCAAAAGATTTAACTTCAAGTAAAAGCAGCGAACTATTGATAATACAAGTATCAGCAGGTCTTGCAATTCCAATCGGCGATTTTGGAAGTAAAAACGAAAATAGCAAAACAGCTGGGCTTGCCAAAATAGGGCTGATTTTAGATGCAGCTTTAATATTAAAACTATCGAAATACTTTGGTTTTTGCGCAGATTATCGGTATCAAAAAAACACTGTTGATAAAGCCGTACTAGAGCAATCTCTCTCGTCTATTTTCCCACAAGGAGTATCAACTTCAGTTAAAGTAACAGACTGGACAAACAATGGCCTTTTTGGCGGCGTTTATTTTAATTTACCAATAAGTGCTAATAATAATACTTCTTTTGATTTTTCTCTTTTGGTTGGAAGACCAAGGTTTGAAAGCCCGGAAATAGTTTTATCAGCCTCACAAAAGGGCTCTTCAATAAGTGTTAATCAAAGTGTTGGCAAAACAAGCGCCTTGGCCGGTGTTATTAAAATGGGAATTAGATATAAATTTGAAAAAGTTGCATTACATGCCGGTTTAAGTTTTTTTACAGCAAAACCAAGCTTTAAAGATGTTTTAATTAAGGATTCAAGAGGCGCAATTGTTTATACTGAATTTGTACAACCTATGGCAACTGTTAATCTGGAAGCAGGAATGTCTTTTGTTCTCTTTCGTTAGATGAAATTTTAAGTAATAAAAAAGCCCGTTTCATTATTTATGAAACGGGCTTTTAATTTGAAACACTTATTTTAGTTTTTAAAAAACTCGTCGTAGCTCACTTCTTTAGTGTCTAGCGTACATTTTTCTTTAATTAAACCTAAAACTTTTTTGCTGTAAAGGTTTTCAAAAATACGTTGCGCTTCTTTTTCTTTACTCAAAAGGTCTTTAGAAATTTTTTCTAAATCCTCTTCTGTAGGAACTTGTCCGTAACGAGCATATTCACTTTTAATAAAGTTTTTAGCTTCTTCTTTCGCCTCATCAGGAGTAACTTGAATGCTATTGTCTTTAATAATTTTATTCTCAATCAAACGCCACTGCATCGATTTAGAATAGTTTGGATAATCTTTTTCAATTTCTTCTTCTGTAATTGGTTTTTCGTTTGCTACCGCTAACCAACGCTTTAAGAAAGAATCTGGCAATTGTAAATTTGTTTTTTCTACCAACTTATTTTCAACTTCAGTTCTTAAGAATTTTTCTGAATCCGCTTGAAACATCAAACTCAACTCTTCACGAATTTTATTTTTAAATTCTTCTTCGTTCGTAATTTTACCTTCACCATAAACTTTATCAAAAAGCTCTTGGTTCAGTTCTGCATCTTCCATGCGAGAAATATTTTTAACGGTTAATTGCAAATTGCAACTTACAGTCTCAGCCAATTCTTTGTCAATTCCTAATGAAACACTTTTGTCTACAGCTGTTTCATATAAATCGTTAATGTTTATTACTACTTTGTCTTCTTTTTTAAGACCTAAAAGTTTTGCCTTTGCAGCTTCGTTTTTAGTACGCTCGTAACTTACACTTGTACTTTTGAAAATTCCACCAGCTTTAATCTCGCCAGCTCCTTCTAATTCATTAATATCAACAAACACAACATCTTTTTCACCTGAAACTTCTGGACTTGTTGGTTTACCATAATTACGACGAATGTCTTTTAAATATTTTTCAATTAACGCATCGTCCACTTTTACTGTTTTGTAAGTGAATGTGTTTTTATTGTCTAGGTTAACATTGAATTCAGGAGCTAAACCTAATTGATAAACGAATTCAAATTCAGTTTGCTTGTTAAAGTCAACTGAAGTTTGGTCTTTTGGCAATGGATTACCTAAGATTTCAAGTTTGTTTTCTTCAATGTATTTATAAATAGTGTCATTTAATAGCTTGTTAATCTCATCTACTAAAATTTGCGTTCCATATTGTTTTTTAATAAGACCAGTTGGCACTTTACCTGGTCTAAAGCCTGGCATATTAGCTTGTCTTTGAACTTTTTTTATACCTTCACTTACACGGGTTTCGTAATCGGTAGGTGTTACTGAAATAGTTATTTCAGCATTTAAGGTGTCAATATCGTGCTTTGTAATATTCATAGTGTTATTTTTTAGGAGGGCAAAAATAACAAATTTTCTTTAGTTAATTAGAGTTTTAACCCTCTGAAATAGAGAAAATTAACATAAATCTACTCAAATGAGATCGAAAAGCTGCAGTTGAACTGTTTTTCTGGTTCTAGCTTAATAATACCTTCTTTTTCAGTTAAGTTTTTATTAGAGCTTTCAAGATCAGCAATTCCATGCCAAGGCTCCATGCAAACATACTCTTTACAACGTTCTTTTGACCAAACGCCAAAATAAGGCCAGTTTTTGCATTCTAAGGTAATTTTGTGGGTTGATTTACTGGAGCAAAGGGATATTTTATTTACCTGGTTGTTTTCAAAAATCAGCGCGTCATTATCAAAAAGTGTTTCCGATAAAAAGAGTTTGTTTTCTTTTAGTTTAACGGTCTGTTTTGTTTCTTTTCTTAAACCTTTGTTTAGCTCAGTAACCTCAAGTTGCTTAGACGCAAATTCAAAATAATAATCTTCAAAGACTTCTGAATCATTCAACGGACAGGCAAAAGCAGGATGTCCACCAACACTAAAATATATGGGTTCTGAAGAAGGGTTAATTACTTTATAGTCTGTTGTCAAAACGGACTCAACAAGTTCGTATTTAATTTCGAAAATAAAATCGAAAGGATAAACGGTTTTTGTTTTTAGATCAGATTGCAATTGAAAAGTACAAGTAGTGCCGCTGTTTTCAACTAACGTAAATTCACAATCTCTTGCGAAGCCATGTTTTGAAAGTTTATAAGGCTTGTTTTCAAAAATAAAGGTATCTTCTTTTAACTGCCCCACTATTGGGAAAAGAACAGGCGCGTGTCGTGGCCAAAATTCTTTTTTAGCCTGCCACATAAACTCCAAGTCGTCTTTGTTTTTAACGCTACAAATTTCGGCACCTAAAGATTTTAATACAACTTTTAACTTATTTGAAGAGAGTATAATATCCATTCTCGTAATTAAAGCATCATCACGCCCTTTATGGCCGCAGCTTTTCTATAGATCTCAATAATTTCTTCAACGGTAATTACAACTTGTTTGGCTGTAATACTTGTATACTTTCCTTTATCGCTTTCCTTTGTTAAAATATCAGTACCGGCTTCAAACAAATTTTCAACGAGTGCAATAGTTCTGTTTTCGCTAGGCACAATAAGTTTAAACATGTAAACGCTTGGAAAGCTAGTTGTTTCTAGGAGTTTCACCCTTAATTTTTCTAGATCTGCTTCTGTCATACCGTTTCAAAAAAATGATTATAAATAAGTACAAGCCCAAAAATCACCAGCAAACCACCCGTTATAACGTTTATCACATACATTGTTTTTGGAGTGAGTATTTGTTTGAGTTTACCAGCAACAGAAACTTTCCCTAGTTCTACTAATAGCACAAGGCCAAGAGTAATACTAAAATAAAGAATCATTGTAAGTACATTATAATTTAAGGTTTTACTAACCGCTGTTACATTGCCGAGCCAAAGTAGCCAAACCGCTGGGTTAAGACAGTTGAGAAAAAAACCTTTAATAATCATGGCTTTTGCGGAAGGAATGATAATTTCAATCACATCGTCTTTCTTGGGAATAGGTTCTTTAAAATGAAGGGCACCAAAAACAATAAGCACAATACCCGCCAGAATTCCCATAAAACGCTGGCTTTTTTCGTCATGAATAAAATTGCTTGCACCAAAGTGAATTAGAAAAATCATCAGCAGGCAAAGTAAAAAATCACTGGCCACAACGCCTACTGCTAATAATGAACCTGTTTTGTAACCATGGGTAATGCCTGTATTTATCAGCGCGAAAAACGCAGGTCCAAACGAAAAGGTCAGTAAAAGAACTATAACAATAGTCTGGGATATTAAACTAAGAATCAAGAGTTGTGTGTTTTATCGTTTTCTAAAAAGGCCAACCATTCATTTAAGTGTTTTCCTTTTAAAACCCTTGGAAATTTGCTTTGCCCACCTAATTTATTTTTACTCGCTAAAAAATCTATAAATGCCCGGTTAGGAAGCACTGTAATTATAACATCTTTTAAAGCGTGTTTTCTTTCTACGGCGTAGTCATCATTTAATATTTTTAAATGCGCGTCTAATTTTTCTTTTAGTTGCTCCTCGTCAACCTTGCCATCAATACCAACATACCAATGATGAGCAAAAAGTCCCTCATGAGAAACGCCAACAACCGAATATTCGTTTATATGAATATTCATTTCTTCTGAAACAAGTTTTATTGCTTGATTCATATTGTCAACGCTCAAATGCTCTCCGCATAAACTTAAAAAGTGTTTTGTTCTTCCGCTTACAATTACTTCACAACGCGCTAAGTCTGTAAATCTTACAGTATCTCCTATTACGTATCGCCAAGCTCCTGCACAATTACTAATTACAACAGCATAGTCTTTATCTAATTCAACTTCAGTAATATTTAAAACTTGGGGATTGGGTTTTAAGTTACCGTCACCGTCAAAATTATCTTCAGTAAAAGGAATAAACTCAAAAAACATTTTATTGTCGGTAATGAGTTTCATGCCCTGCTGTTCGTTTGGACGCTCTTGATAAGCCAAAAAGCCTTCAGAAGCCATATAGGTATCAAGATATATTAATGGTTTGCCACACAGTGCATCTATACTTTTTTTATAAGGATGAATGGCAACGCCTCCATGAACAAATATCACAAGGTTGGGCCAAATATCATGAATGGTTTTAAGGTCATAATGTTTGATGATGCGTTCAAACAAAATTTGAATCCAAGCTGGAACGCCGCAAATAAAACCAACATTCCACTTCTTTGCGTTATCTACAATTTCTTGAAGTTTATTTTCCCAATTAGCAAGTGAGCGAATGTTGGGTCCTGGTAATGTGAAGTTTTGAAACCAACGGGGTTGAGTGCCTGTTGTAATGCCGCTTAAATCGCCACTGAAATAAGTTCCGTTAAAGTTGAGGTTTGTACTTCCGCCAACAAAAAGCACTTCGGTTTCGAACTGTGATTTTTTAAAATTAAAATGTTTGGTAGAAAGAATTTGTTTCATTGTCCCTCTTTGTATGGACCTGATCATAGCCTTAGTAACAGGAATATGTTTGCTTGATGATTCCGAAGTCCCTGAGCTTAAAGCAAAATAATTGATTTTGCCGGGCCAACAAACGTTTTTTTCGCCTTTAAGCGCGCGGTGCCACCAGGTATCAAAGATGCTCTGATAATCATACAAGGGAACAAGTTTTTGAAATGCCTTTACCGGATCTTCTTGAACAGATAACTCACTAAATTTAAATTGGGTACCAAAATCGGTAAACATCGCTTTTGTAATAAGCTTATGCAATTGCTTAACCTGTTGCTTATAAATATTTTTTCGCCCCGGAATCCGAGAACGTATATCAATTGCACTTTTTATGATGGTACCAAGTATTGGCATCGGTTTAGTTTTGAATTTTTAATTGACATCATTTTTATTAAACACTAAAAATTAAACACTTATAACTATTTGATGTATCTAAAATCCTGATTGTTTTTAATACTCTTTAGAGAATGATAAATAAGTTTAATTACTTCTTCCACGTCTTGCTTATGAACGGTTTCAACAGTAGTGTGCATATAACGCAATGGTAAAGAAATAAGTGCTGAAGCTATACCATCGGTAGCATACGCAAAAGCATCTGTATCAGTTCCGGTTGCACGTGATGCAGCCTGACGTTGGAAAGGAATTTTATTTTTCTTAGCAGCATCTATAACAAGTTTTAAAAGATTGTTTTGTACTGCAGGTGCGTAACTTACCACAGGCCCTTTACCGCATGCCAAATCACCGCTTGCAATTTTGTTCATCATCGGACTTTGAGTGTCATGACACACATCGGTAACAATGGCTACGTTTGGATTTATTTTACGAGCAATCATGGTTGCTCCATTTAATCCAACTTCTTCCTGAACAGAATTAACAATGTATAAACCAAAAGGAAGTTTGTCTTTGTTTTCTTTCAGCATACGTGCAACCTCAGCAATCATAAACCCACCAATACGGTTATCAAGAGCTCTGCCAGTATAGTAGCGATTATTAAGTTCCATCAATTCATCTTGATAGGTAACAACACAACCCACGTGAACGCCTAAGGCCTCTACTTCTTTATCAGATTTACATCCAAGATCTAAAAAAATGTTCTTTAGGGTTGGACTCTCTTCTTTGGCTGCATCACGTACATGAATTGCCGGCCAGCCAAAAACACCTTTCACTATGCCTTTATCCGTATGTATATCAACGCGCATGGAAGGCGCTATTTGATGATCACTTCCTCCGTTTCTACGCAGGTAAATAAAACCATCCTTTGTAATATAATGCACAAACCAGCTAATTTCATCAGCATGAGCTTCAATCACAACTTTGTATTCTGCTTTTGGATTAATTACTCCTACTGCCGTTCCGTATGTATCTATAAAATATTCGTCTATGTATGGTTTAATGTAATTCAGCCATATTTTCTGGCCACTACTTTCAAAACCAGTTGGCGACGGATTATTAAGGTACTCGTATAAAAACTTGGTAGAATTAGCTGTTATTATTGATTTTGTCTTTGCCATATAAATTGATTTTAAGAACTTAAATTAACGAAAAAAACGCGAATTTTAAAAGCCAAGCTTGCTTAAGAACTGTCCGTTTACATTACTTTTTCACATAGAATCATAAAATTTTTGAAAGTATTTTATAAAGAAGATTCTATTTTTTCTTTTCTTTTTGCCAGGTTTTGTATTCGTCTTGTTGCTGTGGTCTGAAGGCGGGCATCCTAGTTAAAGGTTCACAAGGCTTTAGAGAGGAGTGACAATCTGATGGAAGTTGCTGATACAATTTTGTGCCCTTCGTTTTCCATTCAATCATGTCATCACTTACGTCTTTAATTACTTTGGCTGGATTACCAACTACAACTTTTCTTTTTTCAATCACCATCTCTGCCGGCACCATGCTTAAAGCGCCGATAATACATTCGTCGCCAATAACGGCGTTATCCATAATCACAGAATTCATTCCTATTAAGCAGTTTTTGCCGAGTGTTGCACCGTGTATAATAGCGCCATGACCTACGTGTGCCGATTCTTTAAGCAGAACTGTTGTTCCAGGAAACATATGTATGGTGCAATTTTCTTGCACATTGCAATCATCTTCAATTATAATTTGACCCCAATCGCCACGAATTGCTGCACCTGGACCCACATACACGTTTTTCCCGATAATGACATTTCCTGTTACCGTTGCATTGGGGTGAATGAACGCGCTTCGATCAATTACCGGCTTGTACCCATTAAATTCAAAAATATTAGCCATAATAAAATTGTATTAAACCCTTCAAATTACTGGATTAATTAGAAGAAATCAAATTAGGAATTCTAAAGAAATTGCCATTAGCACTTTGGTTTTGGTGTTAAAAAACCTCATAGAAAGCTATTATACCAAACTTACTATAAAACATAGCAACATAATACTACTAAACGTAGTAGTTTTGTTCTCAACAACTAATACAACGTAAAATGAACGCACAAGTCGCATCTTCTAATTCTTCTACTCTTCAAGAGTGGGCTAGTTTTTTGAATGTATTAAATGGCAATAAAGATCAACACACACCTTTATTAAAAAAGGCAGAGTCTGCACAGAGAATTGTGATGCACCTCGAAAAACAATTTTCGAAAGTTGAGACACAACCAATCTTTCGTCGCCTTGGAAAGCATACACAGTTGGTTTTGACTTTTTCTTAAAAAGTAGAAAAAAGCCTCTCCGGTAACGAGAATAACCTTTTAACGCACCAAAAATAAGCGCATTTATTTGATTATAAGACATTTGCCTGCGAAAAACAATATAAAATTAAAAAGTTTCCTTTTGTGAAACTTTTTTTGGTTTTTATACGTATATTTATATGAAGGTTAGACTATTTCTTCAGGAAACAATAGAGGACTTCGCGGACAATCATTCCAATGGAAGAAAACTATTTGTCGCGTGGTTAACTGCAATTAAAAATGCTGAGTGGGAAGAACCAATAGATATAACTAAAACCGTAAAAGGAAATTTATTGTCTAATGGTTCAAACAGAGTGGTTTTTGATTTAGGTGGAAATAGTTCGAATGCTTTTAGAATAATATGTTCTTATAAATTTTGATTTTATTATTAAAAAAGTGAGACCTATAAAATACATTTATATGTGAATTAGATTGGAACACATGAAGAATACAATAGACTTACAGAAGTGCAGAAATTAATTATTAGTACATATTAAAACGCAGATAAAATGAATAAGTTTAAGGTTATAAAAAGCAAAGAACAGTATAAAGAATATACCGCTAAGCTTATAGACTTGTGCGAAGAGCCATCAGATAAGTACGAAGATGATAGAGAGCTTCTTGAAGTTTTAATTGAAACCTGGGAAAGAGAAAATCTGAAAAACGAAGAAAGCGACCCGGTTGAATTAATTAAATTTCTGATGGAGAATCATAACTTAAAAAGGGAACAAATGATGAAGATTCTCGAAATTTCTAAAGGTACTTTGAGTAAAATTTTAAGTTATAAAAAAGGACTTTCAAAAAACATAATTCGCAAACTTTCTGAATATTTTAAGATTTCTCAGGAAACGTTTAACAGGCCGTACCCCATAGTGTCTGCAGCTAATAAAGGCCATAAAGACGAGGGAATGATGAATACTCCTAAAGAATTACAGGTTGTTCTATAATGGATAGGCTTTTTTGATTTTATTTTGTCATCTACAATCTCAATTGCTCTTAAGTTTTAGACTAAGATACAAATGCTATAAGCGACAAGTTTGGTACCGTTAGTAAAAGGTTTATTGGGGGAAGGTAAGACGATTCTATTATTTTCTTTTCATATATTCACTTACCGTTCCTGTTAAGGCTAGAAGCCTTGTTTAAAAAGACGTAGCGAGACGCTGTGCCTAACGGGGGTTGCACAGAGAATTGTGATGCACCTTGAAAAGCAATTTTCAAAAGTTGAACAACAGCCTGTTTTTCGCCGTTTAGGAAGACATACCCAGTTGGTTCTACATTTCTCCTAAGGTTTAAAAACAAAAAAGCCTCAATAAAGAGGCTTTTAAAATTTTAGGTTTAATAGCTAAACAGCTATTTCATCCATGTCCTTGTTAAAGAATTTGTATTCTAAAATTCCTTGACTGGCCATTCCTTCTACTTTAACCCATTGCTTGTGTTCGAAATACCATTTCCATTGACGGCTTCTTAAAAAACCGTCTTTTTTAATGAATGCTTCAACGTATGGGTGAATGTGTAAAGTAATGTTCTTTTGATTTTGCTCCTTCATAATAAAACGAAGGGTGTTCTCGATTTGGTCAACAAATAAAATGCTTGGTTGTACTGTACCTGTGCCACCGCAACTAGGGCAAGTTTCGATGACTTCAATATTTACCTCGGGACGTAAGCGTTGACGGGTAATTTGAATCAAACCAAATTTGCTTGGAGGTAAAATATTATGCTTTGCACGATCGCTTTTCATTTCCTCTTTTAATTTATCAAAGAGTAATTTGCGATTTTCTGCGCCGTGCATGTCGATAAAATCAACTACAATAATACCACCCATATCACGCACTTTGAGTTGGCGCGCAACCTCTACAGCTGCTTCCAAATTTACTTCGAGTGCGTTTTGTTCTTGTGTGTTATCGCTTTTGGCACGGTTACCGCTATTTACATCAAAAACGTGAAGCGCTTCTGTATGTTCAATAACAAGATAAGCACCACTTTTCATGTGAACGGTTTTACCAAACAAGCTTTTAATTTGTTTCTCAACACCTAAACCATCAAAAATTGGAAGTTTACCGGTATATAATTTTAGTATGTCAACTTTATCAGGTGAAATGGTTTTTATATAAGCTTTAAGATCTTCAAAAACAGTTGCATCGTTTACATGGATTGCATTAAAAGAAGCGTTTAAAAAATCGCGAAGAATTGCATTACTTCTATCAACCTCTCCTAACACCCTCATTGGAGGCTGTGAGGTTTTGATAGCTTGATAACATTCTTCCCAACGTTTAATAAGATCATTTAAATCACCTTCAAGATCAGAAACAGATTTACCCTCAGCAACCGTGCGCACAATTACTCCAAAATTCTTTGGTTTAATTTTTTGCATTAAATCTTTTAATCGCGCTTTTTCCTCATAATTTCTAAGTTTAGAAGAAACAGAGATTTTATCAGAAAAAGGAATCAAAACCAGGTAACGTCCGGCAAGACTTATCTCAGTGGTAATACGAGGTCCTTTAGCACTGATAGGTTCTTTTGCTACCTGCACTAACAAATTCTGACCCGATTTAATTATTTCATTAATTTTTCCGTCTTTTTTTATCTCAGACTCATTTTTAAAGTACATGAGATTACTCACGTTTTGTTTTCCGTTTTGAGTTGTTTCAACGTACTTAATGAGAGAATTTGCCTGGGGCCCCAGATCTAGATAATGCAAAAATGCATCCTTTTCATATCCAACATCCACAAAAGCTGCATTAAGGCCGGTCATGACCTTTTTTGCCCTTCCTAAATAAATATCGCCTACCGAAAATTTGGAATTATTTTTCTCGCGGTGAAGCTCTACCAGACGTTTATCGTGCAGCAGTGCTATAACAACCTCGTTAGGCGTGGAATTAATTATTAATTCTTGATTCACGCGCTTAATATTTTTAATTTATATTTTAAAAGCCGAAAACAGATAAATGATTTAAACTAGCAAAAGCTAAATCGTTTCAGGAAATGCCCAAAACAGTCCTAATAAAATCTGTTGAAAATTATAAGTTACTGCAACGGAAAAGTCAATACGATTCTTCCGCAGCAATAAGTTACGTTTAAAAATCAGCTAAAACTGATTATTTTTTCTTATGGCGATTCTTCCTCAAACGTTTTTTGCGTTTGTGAGTTGCCATTTTATGTCTTTTTCTTTTCTTTCCGCTTGGCATAATGCTAATTTTTAATTGTTAATGTTTATTTTCTTTTAATTGTTTAATGTATTTGTTTATTTCAATTTGCGCCGTTACATCGTTTGTTTTTGAAGAATATTTCTCAAGAACAAGAATTGTGTTTTCTGTTTCACCACGTTGCTCGTATGCATCTGCTAGATGTAAGTATGCTTCAATATAAGTGCTGTCTATTTGCAAAATCTTTTTAAAGCGATTTATGGCTTTATCCAATTGCTGACTTTTTACAGAAAAAAAAGCAAAGGTAAGCTGCAGTTTTACGTTGTTACTGTCTGTTTTTTCAATTTCTTTCAGTCTGCTTACACCTTCCATTGGGTTTTGCGTTCCTTCAACATAACAAGAAGCTAACATAATTTTAGCATCTGTGTTTTTTGGATCAAGTTTTAATCCGTTGTTATAACAACGCATTGCACATTGGTACAAAACCGGAACCTCTGATTTATCTTGAATGAACTGAACGGAATAGTAATACCTATTTCCAGCGTTAAACCAAGTATCGGAAGTGTTTTTAACTTTAGCTAACTCTTCTGCATAATGGGCAGCTAAATCGGGCCTTTTTAATTTGGTCCAGGTGAAAGCTAAACTATCGTAGTTTTTTTCAGCAAGAAGCTTATCTATGTTTCCTTTTTGATCTAAACTCACATTTTTTGTAGCTAGATTTAAGTAAACACTTAGATTTCCATCTGTAGAAACTTTTGCTTTTTCAGAATTTTGGTCTAGACCAGTTTTTTCTGAATTTTTAGGTGCGAGTTTCGGAGCAATAAATAAAAGAACGAAAAGAACAAGAGCGCCAAGGACAAGTAGTAACTGCTTTTTTTTGGAGCCCATGCTGTTTATCAATCAATGTTTTTAGGCATTGGTTCGGCGGTTTTTACATTGCGCTTCACCCTGTCTGAAAAAGTTTTTGCGGCTTTAAAAGCCGGTATATAATGCGCTGGAATAACTACTGTAGTGTTTTTAGAAATATTACGTCCAATTTTTTCTGCACGTTTTTTTACTACAAAGGTTCCAAACCCTCTTAAATAAACATTTTTACCTTCTACCATCGAATTACGAATCGTCTTCATGAACGCTTCAACGGTAGCCTGCACAGCCATTTTTTCTATGCCGGTTTTTTCTGAAATTTCGTTAACTATATCTGCCTTGGTCATTTTTACAAACTATTTAAAATCAATTAATTGTATTTTAAAACGGGCAGCAAAGATACTACTATTATTGTCATTTGAAAATTTTTTTTGAATTTTAAAGATTTCCTGCAAAAACCATGGATATAAAGTATTTTTAAACCAGAAATGGAAAAATGGTTTAGTAAAGCAATAATTACGTGGTACCAAGAAAATAAACGCGATTTACCTTGGAGACATGAAAAAGACGCTTACAAAATCTGGCTTTCTGAGATTATTTTACAACAAACTCAGGTAGCTCAGGGACTTAGCTATTATTTAAAGTTTGTAAACAAATACCCCTCTATAAAGCATTTGGCCAAAGCCCCCGAAGATGAAGTTTTAAAGCTTTGGCAGGGCTTAGGTTATTATTCGCGAGCTAGAAATCTGCATGCTTCGGCTAAGATGATATTGAATACTTATGCCGGGGTTTTCCCGCAGAAACACTCTGAAATAAAAAACCTAAAAGGCGTTGGAACATATACCGCGGCAGCAATTGCAAGTTTCGCGTATGATTTGCCTCATGCAGTTGTTGATGGTAACGTATATAGAGTATTAAGTCGTGTTTTTGGAATTAAAACGCCTATCGATTCATCTGCGGCAAAATCAAAGTTTCAAGACTTAGCGGATCAATTATTGGATAAAAAGAACCCGGCGATACACAACCAGGCTATAATGGAATTTGGTTCTCAATTTTGTAAGCCAAATAATCCAGATTGCAATGCCTGTATTCTGAATAGTCGTTGTTTTGCTTTCAAAACAAAAATAGTTTCAGAGTTGCCAATAAAAACAAAAAAAGCAAAAATCAGAAAACGCTATTTTAATTACCTTGTACTAGCTGATAAAAACAAAGATGTACTCATACGTAAACGCCAGGCTGGTGATATATGGCAAGGCCTCTATGAGTTTAAACTTCAAGAATCGGAAATGGAGACTTCGCAGGAACAGTTATTTGAATCCGCAGAGTTTAAATCAATCGTCACATCAAAGTTTGGCTTGAAATATGTATCTAAACAATACAAACATATATTGAGCCACCAACATTTATTTGCTAAATTTTATGTAATTAGCGTAAGTAAAAAATTCACCAAAAGCAATAAACCAAAACTTGACACAAATCAATTTACGCCAATCAACTTGAAACAGCTAAAAGCCTTTGCTTTCCCAAGATTGACGGGAAAATTTTTAGAAGATTGCGATTTAAAAGAAATATTATAAATTTGGTTAAAATTAAAGCTATGAAAAAAACAATTATTCTTATTGCCTTAGTATTCAGTGTTGGTGTAAAAGCACAAATATTTACCGCTAAATCGGGAGAAACTTCTATTAGTTTTTTCTCTGAAGCTCCATTAGAGAACATTGAGGCTGTGAATAAAAGCGCGTCTGTCGTTTTTAAAACAACTACAAATGATATTCAAATGAGTATAAGTGTTCAAAATTTTAAATTTAAGAATGCATTAATGGAAGAACATTTTAATGAAAATTACATGGAAACAACAAAGTTTCCGAAATGTGTATTTAAAGGCAAAATAAACGAAACGGTTGATTACACAAAAGATGGGGAGCAAAAAGTTACCATTACAGGAAAAATGGAATTACATGGAGTTACCAAGGATGTTACAATTGATGGAACAGTTTCAAAAACCGGAAATGATCTGAAATTATATTCAAAATTTAAAGTCAAAGTATCAGATTATAATATTAAAGTACCATCTATGTACGTAAAAAACATTGCAGAAGTTGTGGATGTAATGTTTAATGTAGTTTTAGAGCCTTACCAAAAAAAATAACCCCATTAATTATGAGTATACTTAAAAAAACGATTTTAATTTTCGCCTGTGTCTTACCAATCAGTTCTTTATTGTCCCAAGAGGACCTCTTAAGCCTAATAGATGACAATAAAGAAGAGGGGCCTAAAAAGGTTTATGCAACATTTAAAACAGTTAGAATCGGAAATGCCCAAACCATCGAAACTGTAAAGAAAAAGCACCTTGATTTTAGGATTAGCCACCGTTTTGGAAATATTTATGATTCTAATCTTAAGAATCCTATAAATGAGACCTTTCAAACTTTTTTGGGATTTGATAATGCGTCAGATATACGCATAAGTTTTGATTATGGACTATTGGATAACCTAACAGTAGGAATAGGCAGAAGTAAACTTAATAAATTAGCTGATGCAAGTTTGAAATGGAAAATCCTTCAACAAACTACAAATTTCAGTATGCCAATATCTTTGGCTTTTTTTACAAGTGTTGGTTATTCACACGCACCAACTTCAGCTATTTACGCAGGCGTTGTTAAGGACTTTAAAACAAATGAAGCGCACCGATTTAATTATTTTAGTCAATTGATTATTGCCAGTAAATTAACCGAATGGTTGTCGCTTGAATTATTACCAAGCTATATGCACCGGAATTTTATTAAAGAAAATATAAACACAGATAATGGAAATGCCCAGGATGTAAATGGATTTTTTAGCATGGGAATTGGAGGTAGAATTAAGCTTACAAAAAGATTAAGTTTTATTGGGGATTATTTTTACAATGCAGCAGCATTTTACCAGGGTAATAGTAAAGTGTTTAATCCTTTATCGCTAGGTTTTGAAATTGAAACCGGAGGACACGTGTTTAGTCTATTTTATACCAACGCAAGTGGGTTAACTGAGAATAATTTTATCCCCTATACTACAGATACTTGGTCTAAAGGACAGGTAAAATTTGGCTTCTGCATTTCACGGACATTTGCATTGTAATGTGATATCACTTGAAACGCAACATATTTTTTACAAACATCTTTTACAAAAGCAAAACCTTGTTCCAATAGTTAAAATAACCCACGATCTTATTTGGCCTTCGGTGTTTTTGTTTATTTGTCTGTTTTTATTAGTTCTTATAAAAATCGGATCTTTTTCTACCGTTATTAGAATCATTCAGTCCACTTTTAGCAAGCAGATATTACAACAGTTAGAAAGAGAAGAGTCTAACCCGTTTAAGTTTTATTCTCTAGCTCTGAATCTCTTGTTTATTTTGAATGTTTCGTTCTTAATATATAAGATAAATGTTGTAAACAGATTTGTTTTATTAGAAACGGGACACTTAATTCAATTTTGTTTTTTCTTCGTATTGGTACTTATCGTTTTTTCATTTAAAGGGATTGTAAATCGATCTTTGGTTGTTTTTACAAATCAAAGGAAAGTAATCACTGAGTACGGTATAAGTTCTATGCTGGTGAATCAAAGTTTTGGGCTTTTTCTTTTCCCGTTAATAGTGCTTATGGAGTTTAGTAAATTTAATCCTCTTATATTTATCTGGTGCGCTTCATTGGTTTTAGGCACTGCTGTTTTGCTTAAATGGTACAGGGGAGTTTTAATGAGTTTGGTGGTTGAAAGAATAGGTTTATTGCAAATTTTTTCCTACTTTTGCGCTTTGGAAATTTTACCTGTTTTTGTACTCGTAAAATATATAATTGAAACTTTTTAAACCAAGGGCAATTAATGTCAGCACAGAAAAGCGTGATCAAAAAAAAGGTCGCAAAAAAGAAAGTTAAAAAGTCGTTGCAAAACCTTAAAAAGGCTGCCGCACCTAAAAAGAAAAAATCGTTCAAAGTTCCTGTCAAAATCACGAAAGGCCTTACTAAGCCGTCTACTGTGAAAGCAGTTTCAAAAAAACCTCTTGTAACTGTAGTTAAGGCCGTTAAGGAAAAAAAGGTGATTACTAATTCTGAATACAAAGAGAGTATCGAGAAGGCTCATGTTATTAAACGCGTTCGAAAGTCTTCTAAAAAACAGGTTATAGCACTACCCCCGCCTCCAAATATCGAACTAAGTAATTTTCCTAAAATTAAGGTGAGACAAATCCTTGTTTCGCAGCCAAAGCCGGTTGAAACGGAGAAAAACCCATACCATGATCTCGCAAAAAAATATCATATTGATTTAACGTTTAGACAGTTTATTAGGGTAGAAGGACTAAATGCGCAAGAGTTTAGGGCTCAACGTATTGATATTTTAGAACACGGAGCTGTCATATTAACAAGTAAATTAGCTGTAGATCATTATTTCAGGATCTGTCAGGAGATGCGCATTACGGTTCCAGAAAGCATGAAGTATTTTTGCATCAATGAACAAACAGCCTATTATTTACAAAAATACATTCAGTACCGTAAACGTAAAATCTTTTTCGGTCATGGAACCATTATAGATCTAGTTGATGTTATTCGTAAGAACAAAGCCGAAAAGTTTCTGCTCCCTTCAAGCGACGCTCATAAAGAACAAATTGTTGATTTTCTTGATGAGGTGAAAATAACATTTACAAAAGCAATTTTTTATAAAACGGTTAGCGCCGATTTAAAAGACATTAAGTCGTTAGCTGATTTTGATATGCTTGTGTTTTTTACACCAGCAGGAATTAAATCGCTAAAACATAATTTCCCTAATCTTAAGCAAGGAAATATTCGTATAGCGGCTTTTGGTCACGCTACAGCCTTAATGGTTAAAACCCTCGGGTACAGATTAGATGTTTTTGCACCAAATCCGAAAAACCCAAGCATGACGGGCGCCTTAGATTCTTATCTAAAAGAGGCAAGTAAAAAATAGTTATTTGATTTTGTGATTTAGAACTCCTAAAATTAATTTTAGAATTGATTTTTGGATTAGATCATAACTCTCCTCCTTTTTACCTATGTAAATAAAAGCCAGAAGATTTTTTTTGTCGTTTAGTTTTAA
Source organism: Aurantibacillus circumpalustris (assembly GCF_029625215.1). Taxonomy (GTDB): domain Bacteria; phylum Bacteroidota; class Bacteroidia; order B-17B0; family Aurantibacillaceae; genus Aurantibacillus; species Aurantibacillus circumpalustris. Next base: position 860,206 of record NZ_CP121197.1, on the reverse strand, counting down.
GTTATAGTAAAAAGTGTTTTTGTTCAAACGGTAGGCTTCACGCATTCTACGTTTAAGTTTGTTTCTATCGTGAGCGCGTTTGAAATTACGTTTTGGAGCAACAAACATTGCCTGTGCCGGAAAGACAAGATCGACAGGAGTTTCACAGAACATTACTTTAATAGGATACGCAGTAATACCGCTGCCCTTACTAAAAAGTACTTCCATTTGTTTTTTGCTGCACAAGCGCTCTTGTTTATGAAAGGTGTTTTTAATACTGTTTTTATTAAGGTGATTATTGCCTTGAGGCTAATTCTAATTTTTGTTTGGTAAAGATAATTTTTTACTTTTACATAAAACTAAACTAATATTATGGGAAAAGGAGATAAAAGAACTAAACGTGGTAAAATTCACATTGGATCAACAGGAGTAACACGTCCAAAAAAGAAAAAAACTACTACAAAAGCAAGCACTGCAGATAAAAAAGCAGCTCCAAAAAAAGCAGCTCCAAAAAAAGCAGCGAAGAAAGCCGCTAGAAAAGCAGAATAAATTAAAATTAGCCCTGGCATTTAGTCGGGGTTTTTAATTAACAAAATGAATCTTGAGGATTTTAATAAAAAGGCTGAGCAACAGAAAAAAAGCAATCAAACCTATTTTAAAAAACTCAAAGGTAAGCCTCCGAAAAATTTAGATAAAATTTTTCACAAAGCCCACGAAGAGGTATTTCAAAATACAAATTGTTTAGCCTGTGCTAATTGTTGTAAAACAACTTCACCTATATTTTATCAACGCGATATAGAGCGCGCTGCAGAGGCACTCAAAATTAAACCTGGCAACTTTATTCAAACCTATCTTTTTATGGACGAAGAGGGAGATTTTGTTTTACAAAAAGCCCCTTGTCCTTTTTTAGATAAAGAAAACTATTGTTCTATATACGAAAGTCGTCCAACAGCTTGTCGCGAATACCCGCATACCAATAGAAAAAAAATGCATCAGATTTTAGACATTACTTATAGAAACACTTTGGTTTGTCCAGCGGTGTTGAAAATAACAGAAGTCTTAAAAAGTGTACTGAAGAAAAGACTTTTTTAGTTAAAAAAAATTGAAGATAAACTGAAATTCACTTCTCACAAACTCAAAGTTACCGCTGGCAAACTGCTTAAAGAAATTAAAGTTAAAATGTATAGTTTTAAAAATCATGGTAAATTATCATTTACTTTGCTGCTATGAATAGATTTGTTGCACTCTTATCGACAATCCCCTTGATTAGTGCATCAAGCGATTTACTGCTTATTTCAACTCTAGTAGAATCCATCTTATTTCTTTTGGAGGGTTAATTTTGTGGATACAATATTTGCTAAAGTCCCTGATGTGCTGAATGCTGAACTATCAAATTCAGGAAATATGTGACTTAAATGTTGAGGAAAACCGTTTAAAAAGCTGAAGTCATAACTAGTTGGGTTATGTGGCGAGCTATTTGCTTGCGCATCCTTTTCATAATAATATTCGATACAGTCAAATAAATCAGCTTTTCCAAATTTGAAAAGGTCATGAGTACCCAAGAAAAAATCTTGGTCCACCAAAACTAAAGGTTTAACGGCAAAGGAATACTTGATATTTCCTATTCGTTTAATAAGTTCTTTATTGAGGTGCTGAACAGCACCAGAAACAGCAAATAATGGCTCTGTCACTACAATCATTGGATAAACAACAATGTCAGCAGGATTTAGTTTTGAATCAGCCGACTCAAAGATGTTAATGTTAGTTTCTAGTTTATCAAACTCTTTAGTTGTCCAGTCCCCTTGTTTACCTGATTCAACTTACTATCAATTTGATTCTTTATCTCTTTATAAGTATCAAACTTCCGCATCGGGGCATCTTTAAATTCAATAAGGATGATTTTGTTATTTCTACTTACATAGAAGTCCTGGTTTTTCTTTTCAGATTCGTCAATTACCCTTACATCCTTGTCAGTAGTTCATGAGTGTTTATAAGATTTGGCCAGAAATGAGCACAGACTAGTTCCGTGTAATTAGTGAGACCGTCTGGAATCGCAGGAGTTTTATTCACGTATTCTTTAGCGATCAGGTTAGCAGTGAGAACCATACGCTTTTCTGCTAGAGACAAGAATTGTTCTTCCTTTGTCGCTTCTTTCTGAATAAGATGTATAATTTTGTTTCTAAGTAGAATGGTTATCATGGTGAGCACCGAATGAGTAGAAAACGCTAATATTTGTCTTTGGTTCGGGTTGCTATCAGTATCTCTATCGGGTCCAAACGTTTTATCTAGGCCAGCTCCAATTTTTAATTTAAACTCTGATGGCTGAAGGTTGCAGAGATATCCCAAAATGAACTTTTATTGCCTTTGATCGTAAGGATTCAAATGAAGCTGGGCGACTATATAACACAGACAGTCTAGCACTCGTTCAGAGCCAGCTTGCTTAAGTAATTCTTCCAAGTTTGGCACTTCTTCATTCGGAAAAACATCCTTAAAAGTTAGGATAGGTAATGCATTCATTAAAATACAGATTCCGTTCTATGATTAATCCGTCATCATAAAGATACTTGAAAAAGAGGGTAATCAAAATACAAAATACTGACAATGAATTAATTAAAAAGGGAACCAATTTGGTTCCCTTTTTCTTTTTGACCCTGTCAGTTCCTTAAGAGACTTGCGTAATTAAGGCAATTTTCGACCTAAGTTTGCAAAGCAAAGGACTTTATTTTGTGAAAATTATTTATAACAGAGTGAGCAGCACAAAAAAATTGTTCGTGAATAAAAACAATAACTGTCCATTAGTATTAAATTAATTTAAAAGGACTGAACCACTCTTAATTTTAAGTGTATTAACTTGTAAGCAAGTTAAGTATGCAAGAGGAAACCAAAGAAGAATTTCTTTCTCGACTTAGAAAAGAAAGAGGCCTTGAGTCGACTGAAGAGATTGATAATGAAGAGCAAATAAGCCCCTCTAGCCCCTCTAATGGTTTTAAAGCAAAACTAAAGGGTTTGTTTTTTCTTGTGTTACTTGCGCTGTTTCTGTGGGGAATTCTGCAAATTTTCGGAATGCTAAAAAGCAACTAGGATTTAATTTTTACCAAGCAGTTTTGCGACATATTTTCCAATCACATCAAATTCTAAATTTATTTTTGAACCAGGTTTAAAGGTATTAAAATTAGTATTCTCAAATGTATAGGGGATAATGTGCACAGAAAAAGTAGTTTCTGTTGATTTTACAACGGTTAAACTAACTCCGTTAATTGTAATACTTCCTTTTTCAACAGTGATGTTGGTTTTATTTTTTTCGTGCTCAAAAACAAACTCCCAGCTGCCATTTAGATTTTTCACTTCCTTGCAAATTCCGGTTGCGTCAACATGTCCTTGCACTATATGTCCGTCGAAGCGACCATTAGCGGGCATGCAGCGTTCAAGGTTTACAAGTGAACCCAAATTTAAATCACTGAGATTGGTTCTTTTTAAAGTTTCATCAATGGCGGTAACAGTATAGTTATCTCCTTCAATTCGAACAACAGTCAAGCAAACGCCATTATGCGCAATGCTTTGATCAATTTTTAATTCGTTAGTAATTGCACTCGAAAAAGTAAAATGCACATTGGAATTTTCTTTTTCTATTTTTTCAACTTTTGCAAGTGTTTCAATAATTCCTGTAAACATGCTTTTATTTTTTTAATAAATTTTTAATAAGATTTTCAGTTCTTTGTTTAAAGATCACGTATTCATTTCCTGTAGCAGGACCATTAAATCCAGTATGTACTTTAACCACTTTATGTTCTTTATTTAAAAAAAGTGTGGTGGGAAATGCTGTTATTTTGTTAAGAGCAGTAAGCGTTTCACTGGCTTTATCTTTTCCAGTTTGTTGCGTAATTAAAATCTCGTAATCAATATTTAACCGTGTTTTTAAACGGGCGACTTGTTTTTTTGCTTTTTCAAAATCTGTAGTTTTTTCAAAAGCAAGGGCGATTATTTCAAGACCCTGATCTTTATAAAGCTTATATATCGTAGAAAAATAAGCACTTTCGTCCATACAATTTGGACACCAACTTCCCATTATCTGCACAACTACCGGTTTGTTTTCATACCGCTTGTCTGATAAAGAAATTTGTTTTCCCTCAAGGTTCGGAAAACTAAAATTTAATTTTTCGTCTTTGTTTTTTGCAAAACTTATTTCTTCCGCATCTCTAAGTTTGAATGTAGGATTTCGTTTTCCTATCCAAGACTCTTGCCAACTTGAACCAGAATAAAAAGTTCCGCTTAAGGTTTCATTGGAATATTCTGCTGTAAATAAAAAAGCATGACTTCCATCGAATGCCGATAAAAATAGTTGATTGCCATTCTTAATTCCTTCAAGATAACGGTAATCGCCAGTTTCTGTCAAAAAGGTTCCTGTAATATAATCTGTTTGTTCAAGGTGCTTAAATATTCCAATTGCTTTGGAACTTTCTTTTTCGTTAGGAGAAAAAGTTACTTCCCATTTACCTTCAAATAGCGGATTTGGTTCTTCGGGAGTAAATAAAAAGCGTTTTGTTTCTCCGAAAGTAGCTTTGAATTTTATTTTATTTTTTTGAGTCTTGTAATTATTTATCCAAACGCCTTCTAAATCGCGACCTGCCAGTACCGTTTTAAATTCTGTGTCAAAAATCGGCATTTTGAAATTAACAGAGTCGCCTATGATTGTTATTTCATCTATCGTAATACGCTCATCTGCATTGCGTATTTCAATTATTGGTTTTTTGTTTTTGTAAATGACTGTGAAATTAAACGGTAGTTCAATTCCTGCCTCTTCATTAAGAAAAAGCACCCCACGATAGTTCCCTTCCTTCAGTTTCTTAGAATATAAAGTAGAACTAAGGAGCATAAAACTTAACAAGTATAATGGCAGAAATCTCACTTAATCATTTATTTAACGGCCTTGACTCTGCGCGGTCATGTTAGCAATACGGTATACAATACGAGCTGCAACGTTGGCATCCCAATCGTTATCTTCGGCCGGACTAACTTCATTTAAATCAAAGGCAATAATTTTTCTGCCGCTGTTTACCAGTTTTTCAAGTAGAAATAAAATTTGATCCGTCTCAAACCCGCCAGCAACTGGAGTTCCGGTGTTCGGACATAATTTTGGATCAAGGCCATCAATATCAAAGCTCAAATAAACATTTTGAGGCAATTCGTTTATTATGCGGTTGCAAATTCTATCCCAGCTGTCGCCATTAAACTGAGCATACTTTATGTCGCGATCAAAAAAAGTTTTTATTCTTCCATTACTTTCGTTAATGATGTTTAATTCGTCTTCACAGTAATCTCTGATTCCAACTTGCACTAATTTCTCAACTTGTTTAATTTTTAAAGCATTAAACATAATGGAAGCATGAGAAAACTCAAAACCTTCGTAGGCATCACGTAAATCTGCATGTGCGTCGATTTGAAGAACAGCAAAATTTTCATACTTCTCTGATAAGGCTTGCATCATTCCAAGAGGTGTAGAGTGATCTCCACCAATGAGACCTACACATTTATTTTGGTTTATAAAATACAACACCCGATTTTTAACCCAAGTGTTTAACCATAAACATTCTTTTTTTATACTATCGGAAACAGCTTTTAGTTTTGGATCGTTTTCTTTTTCGCCACTTGCTAAGGCTTCAATATAACTTTCAGCTTTAGATCGTAAGGCATTACTTTTAGAGCGCACTTCACCGTTAATTTCATCCATGCAAATTCCTTTTTTCCAGGCATCTTTTACGAGCGGATCATAAAGGTCAACCTGGTAACTAGCGTCTAATATGGCTTGCGGACCATCTGCTGTTCCACCACCGTAACTAACTGTTACTTCCCAGGGCACAGGAATTAGTACGGTTTCACATTCTTCAAGGGTAAAAGGTAAGCCAAACATACCATCGTTTAATTGTCCGATTCCGTTAGCGTCAAAGTTTTTTATTTTTTCTTCTTTTGTCATAATAGTTTATGGAGATAATCTTGAAATTAACCAATTGTTATTTTGTAATCTGTAAGAAATTCTATCGTGTAGTCTACTTTTACGGCCCTGCCAAAATTCATAATAGTTGGCTTTTAAAATATATCCTCCCCAGAAGTCTGGTCTTTTAATGGTTTCAGGGTTATATAATTTTTTTATTTCTTCAATTTTTATTTCTAATTCACCACGAGAAAAAAGCAGGTTACTTTGCTCACTAGACCAAGCTCCAACTTTCGAATCATAAGGACGCGCATTGAAATAAGCATCACTTTGCGCGGCACTTGTTTTTTCAACCTTTCCTTCAATGCGGACTTGCCTTTCTAACTCTGGCCAAAAAAAAGTTAAGCAGGTATGTGGATTTTGTTCCAGATCTTTCGCTTTTCTGGAATTGTAATTCGTATAAAAAGAGAAATTATTTTTTTCAAACTCGCGCAAATAAACAATCCGTGAAGAAGGCTTGCCTTCTGAAGACACAGTGGCAAGGTTTGCCGCCTGCACTTCTGGAATTTTTGAGTCGACGGCTTGTTGCAACCAGTAAGTAAATTGTAAGAAGGGATCTGTTGACACATCGGCTTCGCTTAGTGTTCCCTTTGTAAAATCTTCTCTGAGTTTGGTAATATGGTTTTTAAGCTCATCCATTTTGTAAAGATATTTAGAAAAATGAATGACAGAGGTTAAAAGATTAAATTTCTCCTACTCGGCAAGTCCTGAGGTTCTATAGCTTGTATCTGAATGATTTCAGGGAGATTTTTTAGTTTTTCAATAATTTTAAATTGGTAATTATGAAGATCTTCGCCTTTTAAGATTAATAAATAATCTGTTTTGGATAGTTCCTTGATAAGCTTAACGCTTTCGTCCACTTCTATTCCGGCAAAAAGATTGTAAGCGTTTGAGCTATCTGCAGGGCCATTGGGATTCGGTTCTTCAAGATTGCTGTTATTTGGAATTAGGAAATACTCCAATCCAAGTTCTTCATCGAGAAAATTATAAAGCGAAAATTTAAAAACGCGACTGTCTTTAAGATTGAAAGGTATGTAACCACTGAGAAACAGATTTATTTTAAGAGCATCATCAATAAGCGCTGAAACAGTGTATTGATTTTCGAGACACGTCAGACCGATTAAAGCAAAATCAAGATCGTCATCGCTCGTATTTAAAACATATTTAGCCACGTTCTTTATTTAATAGTTCTAAAGTAAGCTGTGCCGCTTTTTGTTCAGCGGTGCGTTTACTATAACTTTCAAACTTTGTATAGGCGTTGTGATTCACATACACTTCAATAACATACATTTTATTAGCACCAATTCTTTCCTCGCTTAATAATTTATACTCGAGTAAGTATTTATTTTTTTGACAAAAAATTTGCAATTGACTTTTGTAATCTTCGTTAGTTTTAGCAAGACTATCAATGTCAATATGAATTTTAAGAATACGAGAAATAACGAAAGTTTTGGTTTTGTTGTAACCCATATCGAGATAAACGGCACCAATAAGGGCCTCGAAGGCATCGCCATACGCACTTGATTTTGTTTTTTCGTCTTTTGTAAGGCTAGCCTTGAGAAAATGATTGAATCCAAATTTTAATGCAAGATCTCTTAAGCTTTGACCGTTTACAATTTTACTACGGAGTTGTGTAAGAAAACCCTCGTCCTTGTAAGGATACATTTTAAAAAGATAATCTGCAACAATTGCGCCAAGCAAGGCATCGCCAAGAAATTCTAATCTTTCGTTGCTTACTGTTGTGCCGCTTCTCTTCACAGAAATGCTGCTATGAAAAAATGCCTGCTGATATAATGAAATGTTTTTTGGAGAATATCCAGTTGTTGATTTGATCCAGTTTTTAAAACCCTTATCGCTTTTGATATCCTTTGGATTTAATAGCGATAATAGTCTTTTTAGAGCCAAAATTTTATGGATTAAATTTTCTAATCACAACGGCTGCGTTGTGTCCGCCAAAACCAAAAGTATTACTTATTGCCACGTCAACATTACGTTTCTGCATGGTGTTAAGTGTTAAGTTAAGTTTAGGATCTATTTCAGGATCTGGAGTTGTGTGGTTAATTGTAGGAGGGATAATGCCGTTTTTAACTGCAAGAATAGCAGCCATGGCTTCAATCGCACCTGCAGCGCCTAATAAATGGCCCGTCATGCTTTTTGTGGAACTAATGTTTAGTTTGTAAGCATGTTCGCCAAAAACGTTTACAATAGCCTTTAATTCAGCTGTATCACCGAGCGGAGTACTTGTACCGTGTGTATTGATGTAGTCTACTTCAGTTCCGGCTAAACCAGCGTCTTTAAGCGCACGTTTCATAACTAAGGTAGCACCTAAGCCTTCAGGATGCGGGGCAGTAATGTGATGCGCGTCAGCACTCATTCCGCCGCCAATAATCTCGGCATAAATTTTAGCACCACGTGCCAGTGCATGTTCTAACTCTTCAAGAATAATTGCTCCACCGCCTTCACCCAATACAAAACCATCACGATCTTTGTCATAAGGACGGGAGGCTTTAGATGCGTCTTCATTCCGCGTGCTCATTGCTTGACAGGCGTTAAAACCGCCCATGCCACTTTCATTAATAGCGGCTTCACTACCACCAGTAACAATTGCGTTGGCTTTTCCAAGACGAATGTAGTTAAATGCATCAATCATAGCGTTCGTTGATGAGGCACAAGCCGAAACGGTTGTGAAATTCGGTCCTCTAAACCCAAAACGCATAGAAATATGACCGCTACATATATCAGCAATCATTTTTGGAATAAAAAAAGGATTAAAACGAGGTGTGCCATCACCTTTTGCAAAAGCGAAGGTTTCTGTTTGGAAAGTATCTAAACCACCAATACCACTACCCCAAATAACCCCAATCTCGTTTTTATCAATATTTTCAGCCATCAAACCGCTATCTTCAACAGCTTGCGCACTTGCAGCAATACCGTACCAAGAATAAGCATCAAGTTTTCTGGCTTCTTTTTTGTCGAAATAATCTTCTGGATTGAACCCTTTAACCTCACAGGCAAAACGGGTTTTAAATTTAGATGCATCAAAACGTGTAATAGGTGCAGCTCCGCTAACTCCATTTATAAGGTTGTTCCAATAGTCGTTAACACTATTGCCCAATGGGGTGACAGCGCCCAGACCTGTAACTACTACACGTTTTAGTTGCATATGGTAGAATTAGTTTTTTGCGTTAGCCTCAATGTAAGAGATAGCATCACCCACGGTTCCAATTTTTTCAGCTTGCTCATCAGGAATCGCGATGTTAAATTCTTTTTCAAATTCCATGATTAACTCAACTGTATCCAGTGAATCAGCGCCTAAATCATTTGTAAAGCTAGCTGTTGGAGTTACTTCTTTTTCATCAACACCTAATTTATCTACGATGATTGATTTTACTTTGTTTGCAATGTCAGACATTATTTTAGATTTAAAATTTTGCCACAAAAATAAAAATATCGGTGCTAAAACAAAACTTTAACTACACAATTGAGGATCTTTTTTCGAAAATTCTTGATATTTAACAAAGGAAAAAGTCTAACTGTTTAGTAATGAACTTGATCTGAAGCTTAGTTGTTTTGAAGAATTCCCGATATTTTTTTAATCATTTCGCGTTTACTCTGATAATGATGGCGATTAGGATTGTAAGAATAATAGCTCAGCCAAGCCCACTTCCGTTTACCGATAAAAACAGGTGTAAAAACAATGTAGCTTAAAAACCCCAGAAACAAAGCTCCTGCAACCAAGTATAATAATTGGTAATCTGAAAACTCGTGACGGATATATATCTTAAATTTGTTTACAAGCCCTGCCTGAGCCGCCTCAATGTTTATAAACAACAACGCCACTAGAATTATAATCGTTTTTAATGTTCCTTTTTTCATTCTTTTTACTTTTTTGGGATCCTTTATACAACTATGACGAATTGTTTGATCAAAAGGTTGGTTAGGCCAAGGTTTTTTTGTAATATTTTTTGTTTTTTTATATATAAAATATTGCTTATATTTGTGCCCTGAAAATAAGATTAAAAGGGAAGGGGACAAAAGTCCCCTATTTTATTGACAAAAATTTTGATTAAAAAAGAACATATTCTTCAACTCGCAAACCAGTATTTAAACCAAACTAACATGTATGTTACGGGAATTAAAATTGGCTCAGATAACCATATTAATGTTTTTATTGATGGCGATGAGGGAGTAACGATTAAAGATTGTGTTGCTGTTAGTAGAGTCATTGAAGGAAGTTTAGATAGAGATAAAGAAGATTATGCTTTAGATGTGAGTTCGCATGGCGCAACAACGCCGTTAGTATTGCCCCGACAATACAAAAAACATATTGGACGCACTTTTGAAATTAGACTGGAGGATGGGACAAAGGCTGAAGGAGACTTGGTTGAATGTAATGAAGAAGAAGTTAAGCTGGAATACAGCGTTCGCGAAAATAAACCAATTGGAAAGGGAAAAATTACCGTTGTAAAACAACACGTAATAAAGCACAATCAAATAAAAGAGTCAAAAATTAAACTTAAATATTAACCAAAAGAAGCAGTTAAAAAACTCTGTTTCGTAATAAACAAAACAAACCATGGAAGGCGTAAACCTGATAGAGTCGTTCTCGGAATTTAAAGACATCAAAAACATTGACCGAGCGACATTAATGAGCATTATTGAAGATGTGTTTCGTAGCATGCTTATAAAAAAATACGGCTCAGATAAAAATTTTGACATCATTGTTAATCCAGATAAGGGAGACGTAGAGATTTATAAAAACCGTAAAATTGTTGATGATGAGTTTGCAGAAGATTCTTTTGATTACGATGAGAATAAACACATTAGTTTTTCAGACGCCCAAAAGATAGAACCCGATTTTGAAATTGGAGAAGATGTTTCTGAAAAAGTAAAATTGGAAGACTTTGGTCGTCGTGCTGTATTATCGGTACGTCAGAACTTAGTTCAAAAAATTCTTGAACTTGAGAAAAGCGAAATCTATAACAAGTACAAGGAAAAAGTTGGAGATGTTATTACAGCGGAAGTATACCAGGTTTGGAAAAAAGAAATCATGTTGATGGACGATGAAGGAAACGAATTGTTGTTGCCTAAAACGGAACAAATTCCCTCAGACTTTTTCAAAAAAGGCGATACTGTTAAAGCGGTTGTATCTAAGGTAGATTTAAAAAATGGAACGCCATCGATTATTGTTTCCCGTACATCGCCAGTGTTCTTAGAGCGTTTGTTTGAAACAGAAGTGCCTGAAATTTTTGATGGATTAATTACAATTAAGAAAATTGTACGCGAGCCAGGTGAAAGAGCAAAAGTAGCTGTTGAAAGTTATGATGATAGAATTGATCCAGTTGGCGCTTGTGTTGGTATGAAGGGATCTAGAATTCATGGTATTGTACGCGAATTAAAAAACGAGAACATTGATGTTATTAATTTCACGAATAATTCAACTTTATTAATTCAACGTTCGTTAAGTCCTGCAAAGATTACAACTATTAAAATTGATGAAGAGACGAAACGTGCTGAGGTGTTTTTAAAGCCTGATCAGATTAGCTTGGCGATTGGAAAAGGAGGATTTAATATTAAATTAGCTGGAAAATTGACAGGTTACGAAATTGATGTGTTCCGTGACACAGATATTGATGTTGAGACGGAAGACGTAGATTTGGAAGAGTTTTCTGACGAAATTGAAGCAGATATTATCGAACAACTTAAATCAATTGGTTGCGACACAGCTAAATCTGTTTTAGAATTGAGCGACGACGAGCTTATTCGCCGCACGGGTATAAGTGTAGAGACAATACAAAGTGTGCGAGATGTTCTGAGTGCCGAATTTGAAGACTAAAAAGGAGGTTTTGCGGTTCCCTGAATAACCGGATAATTAATTTAGAACGATTTAAAGTAAAATATGTCAGAAGGAGCTAAAACACTTCGATTAAGCAAGGTGGCTAAAGAATTCAATCTTTCTCTCGGGAAGATAGTGGAATTCCTTGGCTCTAAGGGTTTGCCTGTGGATAGTAATCCCAACGCTAAGATTGGCGATGAGGAGTACAACCATTTGCTGAAAGAATTCTCAAGTGATAAATCAGCTCGCGAAGAAGCTGAAACGGTTGCTCAAAACAACAATAAGCTAAAACGCGAAACAATAGTTTTAGACGAGATAAAGCCTAAGAAACAAAAGGATGAAGAAGCAGATGAAGTGGTTATTAAAGACCTTACTTTATCAAACGCTGAAGAAGTTCCATTAAAGACAACCCCTGAAGAAAAGGAAATCGCTGAACCAAAAAGAAAAACGGAAATTAAGATTGATACACCTATCATAAAAAAAGAGCCTGTAGTTAGTGAAGGCCCTAAGGTTGTTGGTAAGGTTGATCTTGATTCCATGAATCTTAAAACCAAGCCCGATAAGAAAACAAAAAAGGAAAAGGATGCGGAGAAGGTTACAAAATCGGAAGCAGCAGCAGAGACAGAAAGCACAAAGAGAGTAAAAAAGAAAATAGTCGAAGAAGTAGAAGAAGAGCCGCCAGTAGAAAAGAAAGAAGAGGCTCCGGAAGTGAAAGAAGAATTCCTAATTACCAAGTATGAAAAACTGGAAGGACCAAAAATTCTTGGAAGGGTAGAGTTGCCTGTAATTAAGGAAACGCCCAAAAAGGCTGCAAATAATACTGCCGCTAGCGCAGCTGATAAGAAAAAACGTAAGCGGATCCGAAAAGGAGGCTTGTCGCAAGAAGAAATTAAAAAGGTTGGAAAAGAACAATCTGCAATTGCTCGTGAAAGAGCAAAGGAAAAATATGGAGATCCACGGGCTAAGAAACCTACAGGCGCAACAACACCTGGTAAGCCTCGCCATGAGTTAACTGAAGAGGAAATTCAGGCACAGATTAAAGAGACACTCGCGCGTTTGAGTGAGAAGGGTAATAAGTCAAAAACATCAAAATATCGCCGTGAGAAGCGTGGAGAGATTCGCGATAAAATGGCTGAGAGGGCTGAAATTGCGGAAGCAGACAAAAAGCTACTAACGGTTGCTGAGTTTGTGAGCGCAAATCAATTGGCACAAATGATGGATGTTCAGGTAACGCAGATTATTTCTACCTGTATGTCTTTAGGTTTATTTGTTTCGATTAATCAACGTTTGGATGCTGAAACTATTTCTATTGTAGCTGAAGAGTTTGGTTATAAGGTAGAATTTGGCACCGCAGAAGAATTAGAGTCTATAAAAGAAGACGAAAAAGATGCACCAGAGGATTTAATGCAAAGACCGCCAATTGTCACGGTTATGGGTCACGTAGATCATGGTAAAACGTCGTTACTTGACTTTATTCGTAAAGCGAATGTGGTTGCTGGTGAAGCAGGAGGAATTACTCAGCATATTGGAGCATACAATGTAAAGCTGGTTGACGGGCGAAGTATGACTTTTCTTGACACGCCTGGTCACGAGGCGTTTACCGCGATGCGTGCACGCGGAGCAAAAATCACAGATATAGCTATTATCGTGATTGCTGCTGATGATAACATTATGCCACAAACAAAAGAGGCAATTAATCACGCTCAGGCAGCAGCTGTTCCGATGATTTTTGCTATTAATAAAATTGACAGACCGGGAGCTAATCCTGATAAAATACGTGAAGGCTTATCAGCCATGAATATTTTGGTAGAAGAGTGGGGAGGTAAATATCAATGCCAGGAAGTATCAGCGAAACAAGGCTTGAACATTGATTTACTTTTAGAAAAAGTATTGCTGGAAGCTGACATGATGGATCTTAAGGCAAATCCTGATAGAAACGCTGTAGGTTCAGTAATTGAAGCGAGTATGGAAGAAGGACGTGGATATGTGTCCACAATACTTGTTCAATCAGGTACTTTAAGAGTTGGAGATATTATGTTGGCTGGAAGTTTCAGCGGACGCGTGCGTGCCATGTTTAATGAGCGTGGTGTAAAAGTTGAATCCGCAGGCCCTTCTCATCCAGTTAAAGTATTAGGATTGAGCGGTGCGCCGCAGGCAGGAGATAAGTTTAATGTGATGAATGATGAGAGAGAGGCACGTGATATTGCAAATAAGCGTTTACAATTGCAGCGTGAACAAGGAATTAGAACTCATAAACACATTACCCTAGATGAGATTGGAAGACGTTTAGCGATTGGTGACTTTAAAGAATTAAACGTGATTGTAAAAGGTGACGTAGACGGTTCTATCGAAGCTTTAGCAGATTCGTTGTTAAAATTAACAACCGAAAAAGTTGCTGTTAATATTATTCACAAATCGGTTGGAGCAATTAGTGAGAGTGATGTTTTGTTAGCTTCTGCTTCAAATGCAATTATTATTGGTTTCCAGGTACGTCCTAGCACAAGTGCCCGTAAGTTAGCTGAGGTTGAAGAAATTGATATTCGTTTATATTCGATTATTTACGATGCTATTAACGAAATTAAGGCGGCCATGGAAGGTATGTTGGCTCCTGAGTTCGAAGAAAAAATCGTTTGTAATATTGAGGTGCGCGAGGTATTTAAAATTACCCGTGTTGGTACGATTGCAGGGTGTTATGTGCTTGATGGAAAAGTTACTCGTAATACAAAAGTGCGCGTAATTCGTGATGGTATTGTAATTCACACAGGTTCTTTAGGCTCACTAAAACGCTTTAAAGATGATGTGAAAGAAGTTGCTTTCGGTTATGAGTGTGGACTTGACATAGAAGGCTTTAACGACATCGTTGTTGGAGACATTATTGAAGGTTACGATATGATTGAGATTAAAGCGAAACTATAAATTTAACTAAGTATGCAAAAGCCTTTTCCGAATTCGGAAAAGGCTTTTTTTATAAAACACGGTGATTTATAAGCCTAAAAAATATTTAATTTAGCAGACTTCGTATTAAGAAAAGATTAACTATGAAACAGTACTTCATCCTTTTTATTAACTTGTTGTTTTTGTATTCCTGTGACACAAGAAGCAATAAAGTGCCAGCACCAAAAGTTCTAGAAAAACCATTAGTAGAAATTTACAAGGCTCCTGACACAAGCGATTTAAAGGACGATGAATGGGGAAGGCAAGTAAAGTACGGTCGACGTTTGATTGAAAATACAAGTTATTATATCGGACCTGAAGGCATCGTAAGTAAAAATCTTGGAAATAAAATGACGTGCACCAATTGTCATTTAAATAATGGTACTAAACCATTTGGACTAAATTTTTTTAATTCTCATAAAACATATCCTCAATACAGAGCGAGGGAGAATGCGATTTTGACAATGTCAGACCGTGTGAACAATTGTATTGAAAGACCTCATAGCGGTAAGCCCTTAAAGCTGGACTCTAAAGAAATGAATGCAATTGTTTCTTATATTAAATGGGTGGGAGAAAAGTATGATCCAGAAAAGCACCAAGGTTACTCGTTAAAATACGTTGATTATGAAAGATTACAAGCGGATCCGAAAAGGGGCGAAGCAGTATATTTAAAACAATGCAAAACCTGTCACCAAGAAGATGGTCAAGGGGAAATGAATGTGGAAGGCACTAAATATACTTATCCGCCTCTGTGGGGGTTAAAAAGTTACCAAGAGGGCTCAAGCATGCACCGTGTTATTAAGGCTGCAAGTTTTATTAAATACAATATGCCTGATAAAATTGCCACACTCGAAAAACCTGTTCTAACTGATCAGGAAGCTTTAGATGTAGCAGCTTTTATTAATGATGGGAGTATTCATCCACGTCCGAAAGCAAAGCCAGGACACGTTGATTATGCAAACATTAAAACCAAACCGATTGATTATTTTAAAGCACCATACTTGGATGGTTTTTCGGAGAAGGAACATATGTTTGGTCCTTGGGACGAAATAGAAAAATTTTATACGGATAAGGGTTTAAAGGCGAATAAATAGATTAAGCCAAATCCGCAAAATAAGCTTCGGTTTTTCTAAAATACACCAAGCCTATTATCAAAATAACTAGTGATGAAGCAATGCTTATTAAGTCACTATTCAGGTTAAACGATTCTCCTGCAATTGAAGCCCTAAAGATATCAATAGGCGCGGCCATTGGGTTTAATGCAAAAATCCAAATCACGTACTTGTTAGTAATCATCGTTGGTGAATAAACAACGGGTGTAGCAAAAAATAAAAATTGAATTAGAAAAGGAATGATGTAGCGAAAGTCACGGTACTTAACATTTAAAGCTGCAAGTAAACTCCCTGCACCAAAGGTAGCAATGCAAGTTAGAAATATAGCTAGCGGAAAATAGATAAGCGCGTGTAATGTGAAATGAATGTCCTTGTAAAAACAGTACCCTAAAAAAACTATGAGAGCCATAAAAAAATCAAATAAACCAACAAGTACAGAAGAGATTGGAATAATTAAACGCGGGAAATAGATTTTTTTAATAATGTTAGCATTCGTTACCATGCTATTTCCTGCATTGTTAAGGCCTGAAGAAAAAATTCCCCACACAACCAGTCCGCTTAAAGCAAATACCATGTATGGCATAGAGAGCGAAGAGTTAGTGCTGATAGCTTTTCCTAACACAAAAGTAAAAAGTAAGGCCATGATCAATGGTTGTAAGATGGCCCAGAGAAAACCCAAAACGGTTTGTTTGTATTTTACTTTAATATCACGAAGTGTAAAAAAATAAAACAACTCGCGGTATTCCCAAAGTTCTTTTAAGCCGAGACTAAATTTATTTTGCGGTTTTATTTCAAACTCCATTGCTGTAAAAGTAATGATTTGGCGCGGACTTAAGAAGACAACAATTTTTTTATCTGCAAATATCCAAAGCTAAGTAATGGACATAGTAACTTTTAGCCGCAGCAGTATTGAGACCGGTCAAATGTCTCTGTCATTTCTCTTCCCGATACTCATTTGCAGGAGGCAGGCAAATGAACTAGAAGAGACTTGCACTTTACTAACTTAAACAGCCGCTAACCTCTTTTTACCGAAGTCCAAAATAGAGTCGATAAATTCATAAGGTTTGTAATTATTAATTGCAGCCTGATGAAAAATACAAGTAGCTGGCGTCATGCCTGGCAATGAATTCACTTCAATAAAAATAATTTCAGCGCGACAATCTTTAAATACACGCACAAAAGCGTCGATACGACAATAACCTGTAACACCCAGTGCTTTTGCTGCGCCACCTAAAGCAGCTTTAACCTGATCACTTACTTTTTGTCTGTCTGCAGTAGATTTGGCATAGCGTGCTGGAGTTATATTCTGACCCTGACCCGCTAAAAATTTTTCTTCCAAACTTAAAATTTCTCCATCTGCCAAAGCTTCTGATGCTTCAAAGACTTCATATTCCAATTCGCCTTGTTTGTTGTAGCGCGTAAGCATTCCGCCAGTAATTTCTAAAAAATGTTCGGCGTCTCTTTTGCTAATAAGTTCTTCAACAAGCACAACTTGTTTTTGTGGAAACTCTTCTTTTGGTTTAATGTGAAGTATGTTTGCTGCGTTTAAATCAAAATCTTCGCTAGTCCTGAAAAGAAGGGTGCAAAAGGCTTCGAATTCCTCTAGGGTTTTTATTTTTTTCACGGCACTACTGCAGCCATCATCTACTGGCTTTGCAATGAAAGGGTATTTAATGGTAGTGTTTAAAAGCTCTATAAATTTATTTTTGTCTTTTAACCAATCTTCTTTCGAAATCAAAAGATGTTCGGCAATAAGGAAACCGTTATTTTTTAGAATTTCGTTGGTACGGTATTTATCAATGGTGATAGAAGAGCTGTCTTTATTAGAGCCATTGTAAGGTAAACCAATCGCATCTAGTTTTTCTTGAATAGCGCCATCTTCACCTGGTCTACCATGCAAGGCGATAAATACTTCGTCGGCTTTTTCTTTTAAAGAAGCGTAACTTAATTTTTCAGGCGAAAGTGTTTGGTTGGCTGCGGCGTACTTGTTAGTGATCTCTGCACACTCCTTCATTATTTTATTAATAACCGCATGAACCTTGTAATGCTCTGTTTTTTCTTTAATATCATCGGCATTGTCTTTCAACAATAAATTAATTGGAATTTGATAAAGTTCATGAGCAGAATTATCACCGGTTAAAAATACCGGAAATGGCGTGTACTTTTCAGAAGATGCTAATTTTTCAAAGACGTTTCTTCCGCTTTCAACTGAAATGTGTCGTTCAGACGAATAACCGCCAAGAACAACAGCTACACGGGTTTTGTTATCTAATGCATTTTTATCTTTTAAAATAGCTTCATCTAAATCAATAAGCAATTTTTTATAGCTAACGTTTCCTTTCGATTGAATAATTCTTTTTGCAAGCGAAGTACGAATAATAAAAGTTAAAAATTGAGAAGGGTTTAATCCAATCTCTGCTGCCTGATGAAAAAAGAAAGACGAAGGCATCATACCACTTGTAGTATTAGGGTCGTTCAAAAATACTTTTCCGTCTTTGCTTAAAAAGCCGTCAATTCTGGCGTACACGTCAAAATGTAAATCGTAAAATAATTTTTCGCAATCTCTTCTAATCGATTCAATTTGCTCGTCTGGAATATCAATAGGTGTAATTTTTCTTGAAAGTCCTGGTAAATATTTACTTCGATAATCAAACAACTCTTTTCCTTTTCTTATTTCAGTAGGAGGAAGCGCAATTGCCTTGCCTTGTTCGTTTTCTAAAACAATGCAACTGAATTCTTTTCCTTCTATAAATCCTTCAACAAGCACAGTGCTTTCACCGTCTATACTTTCTAGTACAAAGCCACCTTCCTTGCCGACTGGTAGACCGGACTTCAAATGAGCATCTAAAAAAGTAATGAGTTCGTTCGGATCATAAATTACAGGAGCGTTTAATTCTTTAGGATAAGAAATCACCAAGGGCATTCCAATTCCTTCACGAATATCTGCCAGTGTTTTTATATAAGCATATTTTTGCTCACTCGAAAAGCCCTGCCATTCTTTAGCATCCAGCCATTTTGTAAAAAATGCTTTTTCAACGGCACTCATAAATTCTAATTCGTTTTCAGAACTTAATACACTAATACCTATGCTGGATCCTTGGTTAGCAGGCTTTACCACACATGGAAACCCAATTTTTTCTTTAACGGTTTTGAGTGGATTGTTTGCTGTTCCGTTGATCCAATCGTCTCTTTTTATGGTAATGTAATTTGGACTATTAAATCCGCGACTTACCATCATTTCTTTTTGAACCGCTTTATCAATGCCAATAGTGGAAGCAAGAATACCCGATCCGCTATATGGAATATGATGAAACTCAAATAAACCTTGAATACGTCCGTCTTCGCCGAACGGACCGTGAAGACAGAGAAAAGCAAAATCTATTTTGTCTTTAAGAGAGCTAACACTAATTTTTTTTCCAATTTTTTCAACCAATGCATCTTGCTCTGGAACGCTCAACGCGCCTAAGTTCTCCGCGTATAATTGAAACTTTGAATCAGTAGGTAAAAATTCAACTGGAGGATAAAAATCACGAATGGTTCCTTTGTAAATAAACTCCCAATTCAGCTCAATAAAATTTCCAAAACTGTCAACAAAAACAGGAATTGCTTCAAACAGCGATTTGTTTAAATTGTCATACACCGTTCTACCGCCGGCAAATGATATTTCACGCTCTTTACTTTGTCCGCCAAAAATTATTCCAATACGTGTTTTTGCCATAGTTAAATATACCTACAAAGGTGATTATTATTCAAAAGTAAGAGAATCTGGGCAGGTACCGTTGACCGATTTTGGAATTAATTAACATTGGTTTGTAAATACCAAACTTTTGATAATAGTACATTTGAAGCCTCATGATGGTACGTTTTATACTCTTTTTTATCTTAATTTTAGCAGTAGAATTTTATTTTTTACAGGCTGTAAAAACCTTTAGTCAGGATTTCTCTCAAAATAAAAAGCAAATTCTTTTGTGGACCACCTACCTCTTTGCTGCCTTTAGTATTACTGTGGCTCTGGTTGCAATAGTTTATCCGCCAACCAAGTGGAATGTAACGATGCGGTTTATTTCTTCCGCAGTTTTTATTATTTTGATTTGTAAAATTCTTGGCATTAGTTTTTTATTGATCGACGACATCATTCGTTTGTTTAGATGGATCTTTTCATTGTTTCAAAGTCGGCCGATTGAGATAGCCGTTCAAACTGAAGGCATCAGTCGTTTAAAATTTTTAAGCCAGGTAGCTATTACATTTACCGTTGTTCCGGCTATCGGCTTTTTGTATGGAATTGTCAAAGGCGCTTATAAATACCGTGTTCACAATGTTAAAGTACCTTCTACCAAAATTCCTGAAGAATTTAATGGTTTTAAAATAGTGCAGCTTTCTGATATTCATGTTGGATCTTTTATGGAGAACAGTCATTTGAACGATGCGTTTGACATTGTAATAAAGCAGAACCCCGACCTTATTTTATTTACTGGTGATTTAGTAAACAATGTTGCTAACGAAACAGATGGTTACGCCGATATTTTTAAACGTTTGAAAGCGCCACACGGTGTGTTTTCTGTATTAGGCAATCACGATTACGGCGATTATGTAGAGTGGGAGTCTGCGCAACATAAAAAAGATAATTTAGATAAGTTAAAAGCACTACAAGCATCATACGGTTGGCGCTTGTTGATGAATGAACATGTGCCGATTGAAAAAAACGGACAAAAAATTGCCTTGTTAGGAATTGAAAATTGGGGTGGTAGTTTACGTTTTCCAAAATATGGTAAAATGGATTTGGCGCACAAAGACACTTCAGAGTATCCTTACAAAATTTTAATGAGTCATGATCCAAGTCATTGGGATAAGCAGGTTCAGCCAGAATATCCAGATGTAGATTTAACTTTAAGTGGACACACCCATGGCATGCAATTAGGTATTGAAATTCCTGGAATTAAATGGAGTCCTGCTAAATGGGTCTATAAAAACTGGGCAGGGCTTTACAAAAGCGGCGAACAATTTTTGTATGTGAACCGTGGGCTAGGATTTTTGGGTTATCCAGGAAGGCTTGGAATCTGGCCTGAGATTACGGTGATTGAATTGCAGAGGGTTTAAACACGAATTTCACTGATTGCACAAATGCAATTCAATCCCAGATTAGTGTAATTCGTGAAATTAGTGTTTATATTTGAAAGGTGCTTTCCTTCAAATCCATCATCTTAAAATTCGCAAACAAAGGCGAAAAAACGGGCTGGACTTATGTAGACATTCCACCGGATATTATTCCCAAACTCAAATTAAAAACCAAAAAAGAATTTCGCATCAAAGGTCTTATGGATGATGTGAAATTTGAGCGTCTGGCCACATACCCAATAGGAGATGGTAATTTTATTATTGCTATTAATGCAGAGCTTCGCAAAAAATTAGGCAAAAAAGAAGGTGCGATGATTAGCGTTAAATTCGAATTAGATAAATCAGAAGCCTTGCAATCGCAGGAATTAATGGACTGTTTGAACGAAGATCCTGTGGCGCTTCAACAATTTAATTCGTTTACTCTGTCACATAAAAACTATTTTCATAATTACGTGTTGGCCGCAAAAGGTTTTGATACAAGAGCGGGACGCATCGTAAATATTATGAACGCAATGTATAAAAAACAAAACTTCGGTGAAATGATCCGGAGTTTAAAGAAAAATTAATTACTTTATTACTTTAAATGTTTTAGCTGAGTTATTATCGTTAGATACTTTAAGTAAATACATTCCTGAGGACAGGGAGCTTAAATCAAAGCTTTCACTCACATCTTTTACCTGCTCTAGTTTGCTTGTTTTAATCACGTTTCCATTTAGGTCTGATAGAGTAATAAGGTAGTTTTCTGAAACATCATTCGTCAAATTAATAGAATAAAGCCCTTGCCCAAGCGTGAATAGTTTTATTTCAGTGTTTTGAGAAAGTTCACTGATTCCAGTAACACCATCAACAACAGTAATAACTTTTTGAGCTTGATTTTTGCAGTGGTGGATGCTTTCAGTAATTAAGGTAACTGTATAGGTTCCAGGTGTCAGGTAGTTGTGAGAAGGATTTGTAAGATACCAAATCCCACTTTTATCACCGAAATCCCATGAGCTGTAATGTGCATTGGTGGAGCTGTTTGTGAAGTTTACAACTTGATTGTTTGAGATAACGTTTGTTGAAAGATCTGATGAGAACGAGGCAGTAGGTGTAATTACCTGTTCCATAACAAAGGAAGTAGAGAAATTTCCACAGCCGCCAGCATCGCTAACGTTTACGGTATAAATGCCACCATTTAGATTCGATAAAGTATCACCAACCATTTTATTAAGCGATGTTTTTAAAATCCCTGAGCTGTTTTTCCATTCAAAATTACACATCCCAACGCTATTAACTACAATCATTCCATTTGCTGATTGGCACTCCGCACGTTTCACAAAGCTACTCACAGTGAGATCTGTTGTGAAAAAATTCATTGTAAATCTTGCCATGCTTGTGGTGTCGTACAAAGTACAAACATAGGTTGAACTTAGAATATTGGTGCTTAATCCAGTAAACGCGTCATATAAAGTCACGCAAATACCTTCCGGAAAATCTTCAGTTAAAGAAGAAAAAGTAAAACTTCCTGTTGAAGGGGTGATAGCCTTAACCCGAATGTTTAAATTAACTGGTAACGCTGGTAAACCGCTAATACTAGTGAGAATAGAATCACTCATACTTCCAATGTAAGGATGATTGCCTGAAAGAAGTTTATAGGCGTCAAATGATGATTGAAATGAAGTTGTGCCACCTTGTTCAAAGTAAAACACAGTTTCGTCGTTAAAACTCGTGGTGTTTAATTGTAGTCTAACGATTGGTTTTACAGTGTTTTGTGATGCCATTGTATAAGTCACAAAAAGTAGACAAATAGATGTCATAACCTTTATTTTAGAATAAACTTTTTTCATAGGGTTTGTATTATGAAACAAAGCTATCCTTATACCATCTTGAAAAACTTACCTATTCTGTATAAATCTTACATACGAAACAATTGCTGAAATTTAGGATCAACGCATAGGGCATAAAAAAACCCCAACACTTGTTGAGGTTTTTAAATTATTTAGAATATAATACTAGACTAGTATCTATAAGCATCCGATTTAAACGGACCTTCTACTTTTACACCAATATAATCAGCTTGTTCTTTATTTAAAGTATCTAATTCAACACCAATTTTACCAAGGTGAAGACGAGCAACTTTTTCGTCAAGAATTTTTGGTAACACATATACTTTATTTTCATAAGCAGCAGTGTTATTCCATAATTCGAGTTGAGCCATTGTTTGATTTGTAAAGGAATTACTCATTACAAAGCTAGGGTGACCATTCGCGCAACCTAAGTTTACTAAACGGCCTTCTGCTAAAACAATAATGTCTTTTCCGTTGATAGTATATTTATCAACTTGTGGTTTAATAACATCTTTAGTTTTACCATAGGTTTTGTTTAACCAAGCCATGTCGATTTCAGTATCGAAGTGACCGATGTTACAAACGATAGCGCCATGCTTCATAGATTCGAAATGACGACCAACTACGATGTCTTTGTTTCCAGTTGTTGTAACAATTATATCTGCAAGTTTAACCGCGTTATCCATTTTTTGGACTTGGTAACCGTCCATTGCCGCTTGTAAAGCACAAATTGGATCAATTTCAGTAACAATAACACGTACACCTTGAGAAGATAAAGATTGAGCAGAACCTTTTCCAACATCACCATATCCAGCAACAACTGCCACTTTACCAGCTAACATAATATCAGTAGCACGACGAATTGCATCTACTAAAGATTCGCGACAACCGTATTTATTATCAAATTTTGATTTAGTAACAGAATCGTTTACATTAATAGCTGGCATCACTAAAGTTCCGTTTTTCATACGCTCGTATAAACGGTGAACGCCAGTAGTTGTTTCTTCTGATAAACCTTTAATTCCTTTTGTTAATTCTGGGAACTGATCAAATACCATGTTGGTCAAATCGCCACCATCATCTAAAATCATATTCAAAGGCTTGCGCTCTTCGCCAAACCATAAGGTTTGTTCAATACACCAGTCAAATTCTTCAGCAGTCATACCTTTCCAAGCATAAACCTGAATACCAGCTGCTGCAATAGCTGCTGCTGCATGATCTTGAGTAGAGAAAATATTACACGAGCTCCAGGTAACTTCTGCACCTAAAGCGGTTAACGTTTCAATTAATACGGCAGTTTGAATAGTCATGTGAAGACAGCCTGCAATACGAGAACCTTTTAAAGGCTTGCTAGCACCATATTCAGCACGAAGCGCCATTAATCCTGGCATTTCTTCTTCTGCTAATTTAATTTCTTTACGACCCCATTCTGCTAATGAGATGTCTTTTACTTTGTACGCGGTGTACTTTGTTGCTGTTGCTGACATGTTTTTTATTTAAATCGTTATTTTTTTAAGGATTACAAAGATAAGTCATAAGTTTGTAATCCTCAACTATTTATTTGGTGCTGAATATAAGGACTATAAACGATTATATATCAATAGGAATGCTTGATCTCAGGGCTTTTTCAGTGCAAGAAAATATTGTTTTCAAGCGTGATTTGGAAAAAGCCGGCACCCGCTATCTTTTAGAAAATTTGTTAAAAAACGAGGGTTTTTCTTTAGCTTATACAGATGAAAACAAGCCCTATTTAAATGGAAGAACAGAACATATCTCTATTTCGCACTCACACGATAAATTGGTGATAATTTTGAATACAAAAGAGAATACAGGAATCGACATTGAACAAATTAGAGATAAGGTTATAAATATTCAGACCAAATTTTTGAATGAAGAAGAGTTGGCTTTTGCAAATAACGATCCTGGCAAGCTTATAACCATGTGGGCAGCAAAAGAAGCCATGTACAAAGTTTATGGCTTAAAAGAAGTTGAGTTTATTAAGAATTTAGTTGTTGAGCCATTTAATGGAAATGAAATTACTGGAAGAATTGTAATGAAAGATTTTAAGAAGAATTACAAAATGATTGGCGAAGAAATAGAGGGTTACAAAATGGTTTACGTTTTACATGAGCTTTAAAAGTCTGATAAAAAAAATACAAGTGCCTGGGAAACCTTTACTGGCGGTATTGGTAGATCCTGATAAGTTTAACAAGGAACTTATTTTGCTTGCTAACAAAAACAAAGTGTCCTGTTTTTTGGTTGGTGGTAGTAGGTTAGAAAAAGGAGATGTAAGTAAAACCGTTTCAAGTATTAAAAAATTATCAAAAATTCCGGTAGTACTTTTTCCTGGTGACGAAACACAATTATGCAAACAAGCTGACGGCCTACTATTATTGAGTTTGCTCTCAGGAAGAAATCCTGATTATCTTATTGAAAAGCACATAACGGCTGCGCCAATCATTAAAAAGATGAATTTAAACTATTTGTCAACTGCCTATTTGCTTATTGATGGCGGAAAAACATCTGTTACACAGCAGGTAACGAATACGACTCCGCTAAATCCGCTAAGAGGAGAATATATTATAAATACTGCAGTTGCCGCTGAGCAATTAGGATTTAAAGCCATTTATTTGGAAGCTGGTAGCGGCGCAGCAAAAAATATTTCTTCAGATTTAATAAAGAGCATAAAAAAAGAGATCAATATTCCTTTGATTGTAGGTGGCGGCATTGATTCTTCGAAAAAAATTAAAGAAGTAATAAAGGCTGGTGCAAATATGGTCGTGATTGGAAATGCGCTAGAAAAAAATGTATATTTATTGACAGAGTTAAGTTCTTGTTTTTAAGAAAAAACTTTATTCTTACAAAAAGTAAAAAGATGAAATTAGTTGTCATAACGCCGTCTAAAGATGTTGAAGATGAACAAACCTTGGTAACAAAGATGTTTGAGAGCGGTCTAAAAACCTTGCACCTTAGAAAACCTAGGTATTCTACAAATCAAATGGCAGCTTATCTAAAGGAAATTCCAAAACATTTTCATAATCGCATTGTTATTCATTCCCACCATAGCCTCGCCTTAAAATTTAATTTAAAAGGGATTCATTTGAGCAAAAACCATTTATCTACTAAATGGAAGTATGTATTTACCCGTTTACGTTTAAAATTAAAATTCGGAGAGACTTCTAAAAGCCGCTCCTACTCAAGATTGCAACAAGTATATGTAGAGGAAGAACAAAACTTTGACTATTATTTGATTGGAACTACTTATAGTAATATGACAGGTGAATTATATAGTGGGTTTTATGAAGACGGTGTTATTGCAGCAAATAAAAACAGCGGTAAAAAATTAGTTGCGCGCGGCGGAACTGCTCCCATAACAATTCTTAAGTCACAGAACTATGGCTTTCACGGCATAGCTTTTAATTCCTATATATGGAATGCTGAGTTACCTTACGAAAACTTTTTGAAGGTATTGGCTGAGTTTAAAAAACATAATATCGAATTGGAATAATGTCACTGCTAGGTATTATTGCTCTAATTACAGGCACCTTGGGTGTTTGGTTAACCATTAAACAAACCATTTGGTGTTGGCCATTTGCTCTTATTTCTGTAGTAACCTCTATCATTGAATTTTATAACGAACGTTTGTTTGGTGATATGGCGCTACAAATTTTTTATTTTTTTGCCGGTGTTTATGGTTGGATTTATTGGACTCAAAAAATGAACGAAACTTTTTTGGTTAAAAAAATGAATCTGCGTTATATCCCTTTATACATTTTAATTACCGTTGTACAAGCTGTAGTTTATTATTACCTGCTGATTTATTATAAAGGAGATAGACCACTGTTAGACTCTATTTTAACCGCTTGTAGCCTAACAACAACCTACATGATGACAAAAAAATATGTGGAAAATTGGATAATTTGGGTCTTTATTGACGCAACATATATTCTCTTATATGTACTTAAAGACATGTGGTTATTCGCAGTATTAAATTTAATTTTTACAGTAATAGCCTTTTATGGTTGGTTAAAATGGCGGAAGGAAGTATTATAAAAATTGGAATTGTTGGTGCTGAAAGCTCAGGTAAGACTTGGTTGTGCGAACAATTAGCGAAATATTACGGAACGGTTTGGGTATCTGAATATGCGCGTGAATACTTTAATGATTCTGATATTTATAATTATACTTTGGAAGATCTTGTTATAATCGCTAAAAAACAAATCGCGCTTGAGAAAACTTTAATAAAAAAAGCAACTCGGTTTATGTTTTGTGACACCACATTAATTACTTTAAAAATATGGGCAGAGCTTGAGTTTCAAACGACACCTGTTTTTATAGAAGAGCATGTAAAAACAATTAAATACGATCACTATTTTATTACGGACAATCAAATTCCTTGGGTGAAAGATGAACAGAGGCAAAATAAACACAGCCGAGAACTGCTCTTTAATATGAATAAGGTTGAGGTAGAAAAAACCGGAACGCTTTTTACAATTATTTCAGGAGCCGAGGATAAGCGCTTAAATCAAGCGATACAGCAGGTTAGTCAATACTAATATAATCTTTGCTATAATAGGCACCGTGCTGCTCTTTTCCCAATTGTAAAATAATATCGTTTGCCAAACTACTTGCACCAAATCGAAAGTACTTGTTAGTCATCCACGTTGAACCAAGTGTTTCCTGAAGCATCACTAAGTATTGCAGAGCGTTTTTTGCAGTAGAAATTCCGCCTGCAGGTTTCATGCCAATTATTTTACCGGTTTTGAAATGATATTCTTTTATTGCTTCTAGCATTACCAATGTTACTGGCATAGTTGCTGCTGGTTGAATTTTTCCTGTTGAGGTTTTAATAAAGTCGGCATCTGCATACATCGCAATTTCACTGGCT
This sequence comes from Aurantibacillus circumpalustris, assembly GCF_029625215.1. Lineage (GTDB taxonomy): Bacteria > Bacteroidota > Bacteroidia > B-17B0 > Aurantibacillaceae > Aurantibacillus > Aurantibacillus circumpalustris. The sequence continues at coordinate 832,527 of NZ_CP121197.1, read as the reverse complement.
TTTCGCACATTATCCAAAGTAGACAATTCGCCTGTCTCTAAAATAACTTTAAGCGTAATTTTACCACAAACCTCTTTAATAGCTGAAATTTCATCAAACACAAAATTGTAATTGCCTTTTAAAAATTCACCGCGACTAATCACCATGTCAATTTCATCAGCACCGTTTTCAATAGCAAATTTTGTGTCTTCTAGTTTTATTTTTAAAGTCGAGTTTCCACTTGGAAAGGCTGTAGCCACCGACGCAACTTTGACCGAACTTCCTGCCAGTGCTAATTTTGCTGTCTTTACATGATTGGGATAAACACAAATGGCAGCAACATTAGGTAAATCTGGAAGATCATCACTTAAGTGCTCGGCCTTATAACACAGCTGTTTTATTTTGGCCTCTGTATCTTTGCCTTCAAGTGTGGTAAGATCAATCATGTTTAACACTAGTTTTAAGGCATTGGTCTTAGTGTTTTTTTTAAGACTGCGTGTGTTAAAACGGGCAACCCGTTCTTCTATCCCTACTTGATCAATGGGGTTTATATGGCTTAAATCCAGATTCATTTGGTTTTAAATATACTTCTTTTTTGAGGTTTTATTTATCGTTTATTAAGAAAGAAGCAGGCTAAATCTCACCGTTTTAATTAGTAAATTTATTCCCACTATGTTTAGCTTTTGCAAGCCTGTTTCTTCTAAAAAACGCTTTTTGCCTTTCCGGAAAATTAATGAAGAGTTTTCTTTTTCATTGTTCGAAAAAGCAGACATGATTCCTTCCATAGATTGGGATGCGATTACAGCAAATAAAAGTACCTTTTTAGAAAAGGAGTATTTAAAAATTATAGAGAACGGACAGCACACAAAATTAATGTGTCGTTACGTTATTGTCTACAAACACAAAACCCCCTGTGGCATAATTTATTTTCAGGTAATAGATTTTAAAGCAGAAATTTTTGGAGACATACTAAGTCAGCAGGTGGAAAGCATAAAATCTAAACGTATGAACTTATTTGAACGCTATATTGATTCAAATAAAAATGAAGTGTTGTTGCGCTTGTTTACCTGTGGAAATAATTTGGTGAGTGGAGAGTATGGTTTTATTTTCGACAAACACATTAAACAAAATGATGCTAGCGAACTACTTTTAAAAATTACAGACCTGGTTTCGAAAGAAGAAAAATTACGCGGAACCATTTCTGCAATTTTACTAAAAGATTTTGTGAAACCATTAGAGCCTGCTGAATTGTTTGATTCGGATAAATATTCTCAATTCTATGTTGAGCCTAACATGCTTGTAACTATACCTGAAGATGTAAAAACGATTGAAGAATACATAAATCTTTTCTCAAAAAAATACCGCAATCGTGCAAAGAACATTTTGAAGAAAACGTCTGACATTGAAATACAAGAATTAAACCTCGAAGAGATTCGCGCTCACGAAAAACGCATTTACGCCTTGTATGAGGAGATTTTTAAAAATGCAAAGTTCAAGTTGATTAAATTACCGCATGATTATTTCAGCTGTGTAAAAGAGCTTTTTCCAACAAAATTCACAGTGATTGGTTATTTTTTGGAAAATAAGTTAGTTGCTTTTGGTAGTAGTTTTTTGATGGAGGATGGGTCCGTAGAGGCTCATTACATTGGCTTTGACTACACATTGAATAACGAATATGATCTTTATCAAAACTTGCTCTACTGCGCAATCAATGAAGCCATTAAAAACAAGCGACGCACTATTAATTTAGGGAGAACCGCTGCGGAAATAAAGACAACGGTAGGAGCAAAGGCTGAGGATTTGATTTGTTATATAAAACCTCAAAACACAATTTCACGTATCATTCAAAAGCCGTTTATTTCGTTTTTACAACCGGCAGAATGGATTCCCCGCAACCCTTTTAAAGAAGAGGTTTTAGAAAATGCAACACAAAAGGATTAATCTTATACGAAAATAACCTTACCCCAAATCAAATTTAATTCCTTGCGCTAAAGGTAAAGTGTCTCCCCAGTTTAATGTATTTGTTTGTCTACGCATATAGGCTTTCCATGCATCAGAGCCACTTTCACGTCCACCACCTGTTTCTTTTTCACCACCAAATGCTCCGCCAATTTCTGCACCGCTGGTTCCAATGTTCACGTTAGCAATTCCGCAATCGCTACCCATAGCGCTTAAAAACAATTCAGCTTCACGCATATTGGTTGTCATGATAGCGCTTGATAAACCTTGTGGCACCGCATTTTGATAGTCAATAGCTTCATCTAAGGTTTTGTATTTTATTAAATATAATATCGGTGCAAAAGTTTCATGTTGTACAATGGCCATATCGTTTTTTGCTTCTGCAATGGCAGGTTTTACGTAACAACCACTTTCATATCCGCGACCTTCTAAAACCCCACCTTCCACAATTATTCTACCACCTTCAGCAATAATGCTTTCAATAGAACTTTGGTAATTTCTTACTGCTTCTTTGTCAATCAATGGTCCAACATGATTTTTTTCATCTAACGGATCGCCGATTTTTAATTGCCCGTAGGCTTTGATTAAGTTTTCTTTTACAGTATCATAAACTGATTCGTGAATAATTAAACGACGGGTTGAGGTGCAACGTTGTCCCGCAGTTCCTACTGCTCCAAAAACAGCACCTACAATTGTCATGTGTAAGTCGGCATTTTCAGTAATGATAATAGCGTTGTTACCACCTAATTCTAAAATACTTTTTCCAAAACGTTCTGCAACCGCAGTTCCAACAATTCTACCCATTCGTGTAGATCCTGTTGCTGAGATTAAAGGAAGACGTGGGTCTTCAGTCATTAGCGCTCCAACAACATGATCACCATTTACAATGCTAGAGATGCCTTCGGGTAAATCATTTTCTATTGCAACTTCATTCCATATATTTTGGCAAGCGATAGAACACAAAGGAGTTTTTTCGGAAGGTTTCCAAATACAAACGTCGCCACAAATCCATGCAAGTGCGGTGTTCCAAGCCCATACCGCAACAGGAAAATTAAAAGCAGAAATAATACCAACAATTCCAAGTGGATGCCATTGCTCCATCATTCTGTGCTTAGGTCGTTCACTGTGAAACTGCGTTCCATATAACATACGTGCTTGTCCTACAGCAAAATCACATATGTCAATCATTTCCTGAACTTCGCCTAAACCTTCTTGAAGAGATTTCCCCATTTCGTAAGAAACAAGTTTACCAAGGTCTGCTTTTTTAGCACGTAATTTATCTCCAAACTGACGTACAATTTCTCCGCGTTTAGGTGCTGGCAACGTTCTCCAATATTTAAATGCCTCATCTGCTGTTTTTACTATTTTTTGATAATCTTCCTGAGTAGCGGTTTTTACTTTCGCAATTAATTTTCCATCAACGGGGCTATAGGATTCTAAAATTTCTCCATTTGCAAACCAGTTTTGACCAGTCGAACATCCATCATTTATTTCCTTTAGACCTAAAGCTTTCAGTGTTTTTTGCATAATAATAATTTTGTGAGTCGTAAATATAATGAAATATTTATAAGTCAAAAGTGGTGAGTTCGAGGCTTTTGAAAGACAAATGTAAATTTATCACAAAGAAAATTTATTCTTCGCTAACTCAGAGATAACATTTCTGACTAAAAACATCATGAATCAGTAATCTTAGAAAAACACTTCTCTAAATGAATTTTTTTTTCTTCGCGGGGTTAACCTTATCGAAAAAAAAATGAAAAAAATTTACCTTTTTACTCAATCAAAAAGCGCACAGTTCTTATTATTAAAAAATTGTCTATTGCTTTTCGTTTTGTATTCCGCAAGCATTATGAATGCACAAACAATAGTTTATTCAACTACTTTCGGCACAGTAGCAAATGTTAACCCAAGTGGTTGGACTTTTTTTGGTTTAGGAATGAACATAAGCACAAATAATGCGTCTTCTGGATACGCTGGAGCTTCGGGTGGTGCATGTTTGGGAGAAGGAAATTCAACAACCTTTACAAACACTTCCGGTTCGCCACAAGCAACATCGCCTTTGGGAACTTCAGAAGCAATCTTATTAGTAAGCACGACTGGCTATTCTAACGTGGCACTTTCTTTTGGAATGCGTAAGTCTTCTGCAGGATACAATACAAATGCAACTTACACCTTAGCTTGGAGTACGAATGGTACCACCTATAATACAATCACTTATACTGAAGCCGCTGCTGGTAATTGGGATTTGGTTTCAGGGCCTGGGTTACTATTACCGGTTGGGGCGGCGAATCAAACCAATCTATACATTAAGTGGACTTTTGTAAGAACAGGAACGGCCTCTAATTTTAAAATTGATGATGTAACAATATCAGGAAATATCCCTGTGGTAACACCTGCAACAATTTCTTTTTTGAGTAATGATACAACTGTGATGGAGAACGCATCATCCGCAGCAGTTTTTTTAAAACTAACTTCAACTAGTTCTGCATCTTCGGCAATTTCAGTGAGCGTTTCAACCTTATCTAATGCAACTTCAGGAGACTATGCGCTGGGCGTGAGCACCGTAACTTTTGCCGCTAATGCGCCTGTTAATTCAACGGCATCTATTACAATTAATCTTACGAACGATGCTTTGGTTGAAAGCTCAGAATACATCATACTGCGTTTAAGTAGCCCTCAAAACGCGAACATGGGAACAATCAGTCAGTTTGCATTTTACATTGGCGATGATGATAAAATTATTCCTTCACCAGCAAACACATTATCATTAAATTTAATTGGTAGTTTTTCAAATGGCGTTAGTGGTTCTAATTCTGCTGAGATTGTAGCACATGACCCTGGAACGCAGCGCTTGTTTATCGCAAACAGTATCGGCGCGAAGTTGGATATTGTAGATTTTGTAGATCCAGCAAACCCAGTTTTACTTTATTCTGTTCCTATTACTACTTACGGAAATATTAATTCAGTGGCCGTTAGAAACGGAATTGTTGCTGCGGCAATTGAAAATGGAACAAATCCACAGGATTCCGGTAAAGTTGTTTTCTTTAACACAAATGGTGTTTATCTAAACCAGGTAAAAGTTGGAATGATGCCAGATATGATAACCTTTAATCAAGCAGGTACGAAAGTATTAACAGCGAATGAAGGAGAGCCGAATGCAGCCTACACCAATGATCCTGACGGATCTGTGAGTATAATAAACATCTCCGGAGGTATATCTTCTCTCACGCAATCAAACGTTGCTCATGTTACATTTACGGTTTATAATGGACAAGAAAGTACTTTAAGAAATCAGGGTATTCGAATTTTCGGTTTGAATGCAAGCGCTTCTAAAGATTTTGAACCGGAATATATTACCGTTTCAAAAGATGATACAAAAGCATGGGTTGGTCTTCAAGAAAACAATGCAATTGTGGAAATTAATTTAACAACAAACACCATAAATTACATTAAAGCTTTAGGTACAAAAGATTTTTCTTTATTAAACAACGGTTTGGATGCGTCAAATGTTACTAAGGGGGTTAATATTTCAAACTTTCCGGTGAAAGGATTTTACATGCCGGATGCAATTGCCTCTTATACTGTGGGTGGGGTTAATTACATTATTAGTGCAAACGAGGGCGATTCAAGAGATTATACAGGGTATTCAGAAGAAAAAAGAATTTCAACATTAATTCTTGATCCAACGAAATTTCCAAATTCAGCTGAGTTGCAAAATAATTATGTACTAGGAAGACTCAATGCAACCAACGCTAACGGCGATATTGACAATGATAATGACATTGATACTATTTATTGTTATGGTTCCCGTTCCTTTTCAATTTGGAATGCTACTACTGGCAATCAGGTTTATGATAGTAAGGATGATTTCGAATTAATAACCGCAACCAATTCTTTCTCAGTTTTATTTAATGCTAGCAACACAAATGCAACCAAGAAAGATAGAAGCGATGATAAAGGTCCAGAACCCGAAGGTGTTGCAATTGGAACTATTGGTTCGAATATTTATGCTTTCATTGCTCTCGAGCGTATTGGAGGTGTTGTGGTTTATGATGTTACTAATCCATTGGCTCCATTTTTTGTAACGTATGTAAATAACAGAAGTTTACCTTCAAACGGTCCTGATCTTGGTTCTGAGGGGATTATTTTCATTCCGCAATTCCAAAGCCCTAACGGTCAGCACATTGTTATTGCGGCAAATGAAGTTAGCAGTACTCTAACTTTTTGGGGAATTCCAGGTTGTTCGAGCCCGCTTTCAAGTTCTTTAGCTATTTCGGGAAGTACAACAAATGCGTGTTCAAATAATCCTCCTATACTGAGCGTGTCAAGCGCTACGGGTGTTACCTATCAGTGGAGTAATAATGGAAATGCAATAAGTGGAGCCAATTCTAACACTCTTGCAGTAACCAGTAGTGGTAATTATTCGATTGCCATTGTTGGGGGTACAAATTGCGCCACAGGATCCATTACAAGGAGCTTGACAGTAAACCCAACTCCAACAATTTCTGTAGTAGGGCCAACTGCTGTATGTATTGGTAGTACAATTACTCAAACGCTTTCTGGCGCCACGAGTTATTCATACAATTCTGTCACTTCAACTTCAATCATTTCATTTACACCTAGCGCTTCAGGGAATTATACATTGTTGGCAATGAGTTCAGCAAGTTGCGCTACCAGCTTAATTAAATCAATAACTGTTAACCCGCTACCAATTGTAACTTTAAATGCAACACCGACGATTATATGTCTGGGAGAAATAACGACATTAAGTGCAAATGGAGCAGCAACCTATTCGTGGAATACAGGAGCTTCTGCCACAAGCCTAACACTTAGCCCAACAAGCACAACTGGTTTTACGGTAACAGGAACGAGTGTTGATGGATGTAAGGCATCCAATTCAAAAACAGTAATTGTTAATCCTTTACCGGTTCTTACTTTGAATTCTTCTAAGGACATTATATGCACCGGTGAAACTGTTACTTTAACTGCAAGTGGAACAAATTCTTATCTATGGAACACCGGTGCTTCAATTCCTGCAATAGCTGTTAATCCAATTACAAACACGACCTATACGGTTACGGGTACAGACACTCAGAACTGTTCTGCGAAGGCAGTAATAACACAAACTGTATCAGAATGCACTTCTTTACAAAATTTCAGCTCAAATGAATTGAACTACATAGTTTATCCAAATCCTGCAATCAATGAAATAAACATTTCTTTTGAAAATGAGAAAACAGTTGCGATTAAACTTGTAAATGCTCTAGGTAAAATTGTTATAGAAGAACAAAACTATTTCTCAAATACTTCTTTAAATGTGAATAGACTTACAAAAGGAGTTTATTTTGTTCAAATAGTTTCTAAGTCTGGTAATGTTCTTAAAAAGATAATTGTAGAATAAGCGTAAACCTAACCTTTATTTTACTTAACCCGTGTGTAACATACGCACGGGTTTTTTTAATTTAAAGTTAAATCTCTCTTCATGTTGTGGTGATGTAGTATCACCAAATTTGTAAAACTCTTTTAATGAAGACCTTTTACAAAACTATTGTTCTTTCTGACATTCACCTTGGAATTAAAGCCAGTAAAGCTAAAGAAGTTGTAAACTTCTTAAAACACCATAAGTGTGAAACCCTTATTCTTAACGGAGATATCATAGATGGCTGGCAATTAAGAAAAAGCGGCAAGTGGACAAAACAACACAGCAATTTTTTTAAACACATCATTAGTTTAACTTCTAAAAACAAGTGTAAGATTATTTACATACGTGGAAACCATGATGATTTTCTTGAAGAAATAATGCCGTTGCGTATAGGTAATTTTTCCATTAGAAAATACTATGTGCATTATGGCGTTCAGAAAAAATATTTTGTTACGCACGGTGATTTATTCGATAGCATTACCTCCAAACTTAAATGGATTGCAAAACTCGGTGATGTGGGATACACTTTTTTATTGTGGCTAAACCGTCATTATAACTCTTACCGAGAAAAACGTGGAATGCCTTATTATTCATTATCTCAGATAGTAAAGGCAAAAGTGAAGTCAGCCGTTTCATTTATTTCAGATTATGAAAACGAATTAGTAAAGGTTGCTAAATCGCGTAGATGCCATGGAATAATTTGCGGTCATATTCATCAACCTGCCATAAAGGAAATTAATGGAATTGAATACCTCAACTCAGGCGATTGGGTGGAAAGTCTCACCGCACTTGTGGAAGACGTTGAAGGAAATTGGAAAATAATAAATTATCAAGAATGGCTCGATATGCTTCCGCAAAAAACGGCTAAAGAGGAAAATAAAGAATCCAAAAACGAATCAACCTTCATCAATGAAATTTTGCCAAAAGGCGTAACAATTAATAATCCATAATATGTCGAGAAAGTATATTTTAAGTATTCAAGGCGAAGGCCGCGGACACATGACTCAGGCACTAAGCATGTACGATATGTTAGTGGAGGCTGGTCATACAGTTTGTGCTGTTATTCTCGGATCCTCTGGCACAAGAGATGTTCCAAGGTTTTTCTTTGATAAAATTAAATGCCCCATCATTCAATTGCAAAGTCCAAATTTTGTTTGTGATAAAGACAATAAAAGCATAAATATTACAAGGTCTGTAACGCATAATTTTAAAAAGATAAGAACGTTTAGAGATAGTCTGAAACAGATTGACTTCCTTATGAAAGAACACCAACCGGATGTGGTGATAAATTTTTTCGATTTGTTAATTGGACTGTATTATCGGTTTTATAAACCAAAAGCGAAACTTATTTGTGTAGCACACCAATATATTTATTTTCATCAGGATTTTGAATTCCCAGCCGGACATTGGCTCGACAAGGCGGCAATAAAATTCTTTACGCGATTAACTTCTACAGGTTCTTCGAAAAATCTAGGGCTTTCATTTTATAAAATACACACAAACAACGAGGAAGTTGTTATTGTGCCACCACTTTTGAGAAAAGAAATTTTTGAATTACAGACCGGAAAAGACGATTTTTATCTGATATACCTTGTAAACAGTGGTTATTTTGAGGAAGTATTAAGTTGGCACAAAAACAATCCAGAGATTGTTCTACACTGTTTTACGGATCGACCCGATAAAATTAATTCTAGTTATGAATTTGACAAAACAAAACTTTTTGTCCACGCCATTAACGACACCTTGTTTTTAGAGATGATGAGTAAGTCTAAAGGACTAGCTAGTAGCGCGGGATTTGAGAGTGTGTGCGAAGCAATGTATTTGGGAAAACCGGTCATGATGGTTCCAATTCAAGGGCACTACGAACAGTTTTGTAACTCACGCGATGCGTATAAGGCAGGCGCTGGAATTTTTTCAGATAGCTTTGATTTAAGCAAATTAACCAATTTTTCTAGTACTTTTGACGCTTCAAATCCTTGGTTTAAAAATTGGGTAGCAAATGCAAAACACAGAATCTATAACGAAATCATCAGCGTTTAAAATGCCACGTAAAATATTGTTTATTGTTAATCCTAATGCAGGAAAACGGATTTCAGAAAAAATTATTGACGCCATTAAAAAAAATGTGCCGAAGGAAATAAATTATGTAGTGGTTATTTGGAAAGATAAAGATCACTTTGAAGAAATAACGGAGCTTCTAAAAACGCAGGGGTTCACAGATGCAATAGCTGTAGGCGGAGATGGTACTGTGAATCACGTTGCAAAAACAATTTTAAATACAGGCATAACATTGGGAATAGTTCCAATAGGTTCTGGAAATGGTTTGGCCAGATCTCTTGGCTTATCAATGAAAATCGATGAAGTGGTACGACAAATAGCACAAGGCAAAACTACAACCATTGATAGCGGCTCTGTGAATGGTATTCCGTTTTTTTGCACGAGCGGAATAGGTTTCGATGCACATATTGGCAATCTGTTCGCATCACTTGAAAAAAGAGGCTTGCAAGGCTATGTCAAAATCACCTTCAGAGAACTATTTAAATACAGGGCAAAAAATTATACAATTGAATTTAACGGACAAACAATTCAACGTAAAGCATTTTTAATCACCGTTGCCAATGCAGGACAGTATGGGAATGATTTTTATATCGCTCCACAGGCAAACATTGAAGACGGATTGTTTCACATAGCAATTTTGAAACCGTTTAATTTTTTCCAGGTTTTTGGATTGATGATAAAAATACTTTCTAATAAAGCCCACTTAAGTAAACATGTTGAAACTTATTCTACAAACACTGTAAAAATTACTAGAGATCAAAAAGACACGATACATTTTGATGGTGATCCTGAATTCACCGATAAAGAAGTGTTTTTTGAAAATAAACACCAGTCACTAAAAGTAATTGTAGGAGAGCATTATAAAAGTTCTAAAGTTTAGAGCTTTTCAATTTTTATAATAAAACAATAAAAGGGATTTTAATTTTCTACTTGGGTATCACCAACGTAAATACCATTTTTATAAACGGCCACGCGAGTTAAGATACCATTGTCGTTATAGAAGTAGGCTTTTCCATCCATAAAACGATTGTCTTTAAAAACACCATCTTTTGTAATTTGTTTGTCTCTATTGTACAAAGTATACTGGCCGTTTAACATCATAGGCCCTTTAGCTGGAATACCTTTTTTTGCAGCTTCATTTGGACGTTCATCATCTTTTACTTTTACCGCAGGAGCATTTTCGGCAGGATTTTCAGATTTAGGAGCGATAGGTTTTTTTGGTTGAAACTCCTTGATAGAAGCTACATCTACATTCCCGTCTGCAAAATTTTTCTCTGCTTTTTGATCGCCATTTTCGTAATATTCTTTAATAATACCACTTTCCTTACCGTTAGAAAAATTTCCTTCGATTGCTAGTTGACCATTATCGTAAAAGTATTTCTGAGGACCTTCCCGTTTACCAGTTTGACTAAAAACAAATTCATGTTGAACCTGCCCGTTATCATAATAAAGCTTGTAGTTGCCTACCCAGCGGTTATTTTTCCAATTTCCTTCTTCACTTATTTTTCCATTTTCATGAAACATTTGCGCATAACCATCAGGACGACCATTTACGAAGGTTAATTTGTTTTTCATATTACTATTACAATAATATTCATACCAAATTTCAGCTTTACGATTATCGAGATATTTACCTTCTTCTGCTTTTTGATCGGGTTTGTAACAAGATCCGGGCTTGTGTTTGCCCATTACGATCCATCGAGATTGCTTTTTACCGTTCGCGTCAATTTTATTAATAGTATCATTGCCAAAGAGCTCCCAAGTTTGGGATTGCATGAGTTCTACATAACAGAACAGAATTAAAACAGGTATAAATTTCTTCATGATCAACTATCAAATATAATTGTTTTAATCTTACTCGTTTGGTTTTTTTAGATTAAAATCTAAATAATATCGATAAATTTTAATTTTCTTGAGCAATAATGACTCAAAAAACCACAGGACTTACTTTTTTAAGAAAGGAATTTTACAAACTTTCGCTTTTATAGCTTTATCGCGAATCAGAATATAAATTTCAGTATCCGCTTTTGAAAACGCAGTATTTACATAACCTAAGCCTAAAGCTTTATTTAAAGTTGGAGATTGAGTTCCAGAGGTAACTTTTCCAATTACATTTCCATTTGCATCTGCTATTTGATAGTCGTGACGAGGAATTCCGCGATCAATCATTTCAAAACCAACTAATTTTTTGCTTACACCCTTTTGTTTTTGTTCTTCAATTTTTGCGCGATTTGTAAAGTCTTTAGTAAACTTGGTAATCCAGCCTAATCCTGCTTCAATGGGAGAAGTTGTATCATCAATATCGTTACCATACAAACAAAATCCCATTTCTAAACGCAGAGTATCACGTGCACCTAGACCAATAGGACGAATATCAAATTCTTTTCCAGCCTCAAAAATAGCATCCCACATCTTTTCAGCGTATTTGTTATCGAAATACAACTCAAAACCGCCTGCTCCCGTGTATCCAGTGTTACTGATAACTATATTATCAGTGTCATTAAACTTTCCTTTTACAAAACTATAATAAGGAATGTCAGAAAGTTGAACATCAGTTAGTTTTTGCAAGGCTTTAAGAGCATTCGGACCTTGAACAGCTAATAAAGAGGTGTCATCTGAAATGTTTTTCAGATCTACGTTCCAACTATCGTTTTGTTTTATCCAATTCCAGTCTTTTTCAATGTTACTTGCGTTTACAACCAACATATACGTTTCAGCGTCAATTTTGTAAACAAGAAGATCATCAACTATGCCGCCATCATTATTTGGCAAACAAGAATATTGAGCTTTACCGTCAGTTAATACAGAGGCATCGTTACTGGTTACTTTTTGAATTAGATTTAATGCATTTGGCCCCTTTAAAATAAACTCTCCCATGTGACTTACATCAAACACACCTACACTATTACGCACAGCAGCATGTTCTTCGTTTAAACCTTTGTAAGAAACAGGCATGTTGTAACCTGCAAAAGGAACCATTTTAGCTCCTAATGAAATGTGTTTATTGGTTAAAGCAGTTGATTTCATATGATGATATTATTGTTTTTACTGAGGCATAAAAGTAAACAAAAAAAGCTTCCACTTTTTTGAGTAGAAGCTTTTAATTAACGTGATTTTTATTAGTTCATGTTTTCGATAACAATAGCGGTAGCACCACCACCACCGTTGCAAATTCCGGCAGCGCCGTATTTTGCTTTATTTTGTTTTAAAACATTGATTAAAGTAACTATTATACGTGCGCCACTTGCTCCTAAAGGATGCCCTATAGAAACAGCACCGCCATTCACATTTACTTTTGCAGGATCTAAATTCATTAGCTTGATGTTTGCAAGACCAACAACACTAAAGGCTTCGTTTAATTCAAAATATTCAATATCACTCATTTTTAAACCTGCTTTTTCAACTGCTTTAGGCACGGCCAGACTTGGCGATGTTGTAAACCATTCCGGAGCAGTTTCAGCATCGGCATAAGCAATAATTTTAGCTAAAGGTTTTAATCCTAAAGAATCTGCTTTTTCCTTACTCATTAAAACTAAAGCTGCCGCTCCATCGTTCATGGTACTTGCGTTAGCCGCAGTTACACTTCCGTCTTTTTGAAACACGGGCTTTAAAGTTGGAATTTTTTCAAAGTTTACGGTTTTATATTCTTCGTCTTCTGAAAACACAACATCACCTTTTCTTGTTTTTACTGTAACGGGAATTACTTCTTCTTTATATTTACCCGCACTCCACGCCGCTGCTGAACGCTTGTATGATTCAATTGCGAATGCATCTTGTTCTTCACGGGTAAATTTCATGTCCTTAGCACAAAGCTCAGCACAATTTCCCATAGGCACATTACCGTAAACGTCCGTTAAACCATCTTTTGCAAGACCATCAATTAACTTAGCGTCACCGTATTTATTCCCCCAACGTGTGCTGTCAGAATAAAAGGGTACTGAGCTCATGTTTTCCATTCCACCTGCAACAACAATATCATTGTCGCCCAATAAAATACTTTGCGCGCCAAGTGAAATAGATTTCATGCCACTGGCACATACTTTATTTACGGTTGTACAATTTACACTATCCGGTAGCCCAGCAAATTTTGCTGCTTGACGGGCAGGAGCCTGACCTAAGTTGGCCTGCATTACCGATCCCATAAACACCTCGTTTACTAATTTGCCATCTAATTTAATCTTTTCAATGGCTGCTTTTATGGCTTCAGCACCTAATTTTGTTGCCGGCGTTCCCGCTAGCGTTCCACCAAAAGAACCAATTGCGGTTCTTACTGCCGATACTACATATACTTCTTTCATTATTCTGTGTTTAGTTCTTATTGATTTAAAAAGTGGCCTAAATTAAGTATAATTTTATTCCTTTTTCTAAAGGAAATCCCCTATATTTTTTTAATTTAAACTTTCTTGTCATTTGTTTGGTTTGGAAATGAGTTTAGATCAAAAATGGTTATTTTTATAAACCTCAAAAGAGGGTATTGAATATGGAGGGAGTTGTTATAAAATCTACTGGTAGCAGGTATCTGGTAAAAACAAAGGAAAGAGTTTATGAATGCGTATTAAAGGGCAAAATTCGTCTCGAAGGGCGAAAGACGACTAATCCTATTGCTGTTGGAGATATTGTGGATTTTGACATTGAGGAAAATGATGAAGCTTCTATCAAAAAAATTCATCCGCGAAAAAATTATATTATTCGTAAATCGATTAACCTTAGCAAGCAGTCACAAATACTGGCAAGTAACCTCGATCAAACTGTTTTAATTGTTACACTTGTTTCTCCAAGAACAAGCTTAGGGTTTATCGACCGTTTTTTAATTACGTCAGAAGCTTACAGAATACCTGCAAAACTCATTTTTAATAAATGCGATTTATTAAACGAGGAATCGTTAACTGCTCAAAAAGAAATAATTCAACTTTATACTGATATTGGATATGAATGTTTTGAAGTGAGCAGTTATGATTTAAAACAAATTGAAGCACTGAAACAAGTTTTTGAGAATAAAACAACGCTAATAGCGGGCCATTCGGGGGTTGGAAAGTCCACATTTATAAACGCCTTACAACCAGGATTGAATTTAAAAACGGGCGAAATATCTTCTGCTCATGCAAAAGGTATGCATACAACTACCTTTGCTGAATTACATTCACTAGATTTTGGAGGCAGTATTATTGATAGTCCGGGCATAAAAGAACTTGGGCTTGTAGAAATGAAAAAAGAGGAGATCGGACATTATTTTCCTGAAATTCGTGAGCGAATGAATGACTGTAAGTTTAATAATTGTATTCATGTGAACGAGCCTAAATGCGCTATTATTGCAGCTGTAGAGAAAGGAGAAATAAGTGAAGAAAGATACTCTAGTTATCTGGGCATTTTAAGTGGAGAAGAAATGGATTGGAAAGCTTGGGAGATCTAATGTTTCTTGTTTCGGGTTTTATATTTCTTGCTCTGCGTTTTCTGTTGTTTCTTTAAGCAGTTTGGAACCATTTAAACCAATTGAACAACCTTAAGCTTTTAAAATGATAAGGGTTAAGGAATAGTCTAACGTTGCGCTTGTTGTTCCAAAAAACGAATTAATTTTTTTACTGCAATTGAACGATGGCTTATGCTGTTTTTTATTTCTGGACTTAAATCAGCAAAAGTATTCGAGTAACCTTCAGGAATAAATAAAGGATCATAGCCAAAACCGTTATATCCAGAAGGTTTTGGGCCGATAGCGCCTTTTACTTCTCCTTCAAAGTAGTGAATCGTATCATTTAAAATTAATGTAATCACTGTTACAAATCGCGCATTTCTGTTTGAAACACCTTTTAATTCTGTAAGTAATTTTTTGTTATTTGATTCATCGCTTTTTGGAACCCCAGCGTAACGCGCACTATATACTCCAGGAGCATTATTAAGTGCTTCTACCTCTAAACCACTGTCATCAGCAAATACAGCCATTGCTGTATTTTTATTTTTCAAAAAACTTACAACGTACTGTGCTTTTAATAAAGAATTATCTTTAATGGTTTGTCCGGTTTCTGGAATTTCTTCAAAAACACCAACGTCTTGCAAGCCACTTAAAACATAATCTTTCGGTAATAAGGCCGCTATTTCTTTAATTTTATTTTTGTTAGAGGAAGCAAAGAGAAGTTCCATAAAACTATTTTCTTAATTCAAAATTTTCTCCCAAATAAACTTTGCGCACCTGTTCGTCATTGGCGAGGTCTTCGGCCGTACCACTTTTTATAACACTTCCCGAATACAATAAATACGCCCTATCGGTGATACTTAATGTTTCATGCACATTATGATCGGTAATAAGAATACCAATATTTTTTTCTTTCAGTTTTCTTACAACTTCTTGAATGTCCTCTACGGCAATAGGATCAACTCCTGCAAAAGGCTCATCCAATAAAATAAATTTTGGATCAGTAGCTAGAGCCCTTGCTATTTCTGTTCTCCGGCGTTCGCCACCGCTTAACTGATCACCAAGATTTTTTCTAACATGATGTAATGCAAACTCATCTAACAAACTTTCTGCTTTCATCATTTGCTCTTTTTTCGTGAGCTTAGTCATTTCCAAAATAGCGTATAAATTATCTTCTATGCTGAGTTTTCTAAATACAGAGGCTTCTTGTGGTAAATATCCTATGCCCAATTGCGCTCTCCGGTACATGGGTTCTTTGGTTATATCTAAATCATCTAAAAATATTTTACCACTATTCGGTTTTACCATTCCAACGATCATGTAAAACGAAGTCGTTTTTCCAGCACCATTTGGCCCAAGAAGCCCAACAATTTCACCCTGTGCCACCTGAACAGAAACCATATTGGCAACGGTTCGACTCTTGTATTTTTTCACCAGATTTTCGCTTCTTAAAATCATTTTTATAAAGTTAACTGAAATCCAAATTTAATTCCAAAATTTTCAATTGCGCGTGGTGATTGATAACTCAAACGCCAAAAGGCATCTATTCTAAAAATTTTAAAAATATTTTCTATACCTGCACTAGCTTCTACATAAGGTCCTTTATCTAGAGCAGACAAAGTGTTTGGAAATAGTAGTGTTCTTCGGTTTTTATTGTTTACTGTTCCCCATACAGCTTTTGCCGTAATAACTTCCCGCCATTTTAATTTTCTCAACAAAGGTACTTTATTTAGAAATATTCCTTCAAAATGATGATAAACTGCTAGAGAAAAAAATTGATCACTGGCAAATTCGTAATACCTCATCATGTTAAATGCCATGTAATCATAAATGTAGGTTTGATTGCCGCTATGCAATTCCATCAACGGATAGGGTACTGGACCCCAAATTTTTCCTGCGCCAATTACATAGTCTGTGTATCCTAAGATGGGAGTAATTCTTATTCTATCGCTTACGTTTACTACAAGTCTGTGATAATCATACTCCCCCCTAAATGCATTTTGAAGCGATTTGGAATAATATAATTGAAGTATTGGGAACCTTGTTCCAATAGATAACCGTCTAAAGCCTTCACCGACATATTTTTCCTTCCAGGCAAAACGCAAATTTATTCGGGCTTCTGTATTGTTAATGCTTTCGCGTTCTCCAATGCCCCCGTCTCTTTTCTGAAACAAATATTGATTGGATCCAAGTGTAGTAAACCGCCTGCCAATTAAGCTGAAACGACTTATTAGGCCCGGAAACCACTCCCTTTCATAATAAGCTTGAACACTATTTACACGCGTTAAATTATTAAGTGGGCTTGATCTGAAAAAAGATGCTAAGACGTTATCTTGTGAAAAACCATTCGTGCTCTGGCCAAGAATTTCGTTGTCACTAATGTAATTCATTCCAATAATTTGCCTACTTGGTTTTTTGGAAACGAAACTTTTAAAACCAAGAGCGTATTTTAATTTCTCATCTTTTAGCCCATAAGCCACGTATCCACTCAGTTCATACCACTTACTAAAAAGATTGCTGGTTCTTCCTCCAAAGCGTAGACGTAAACCTTCAATAGCGTTATATGAAACTAAGTTAAAATAAGGACCGATTTCAAAATTGTTTATTTTTTTATGACCGGCAACCAAAATATAAAAAATGTCGACCCACGTTTTATAAATAGGTAAAGACTGAATGGTGTCTATCATTTTGAAAATCTTTTTTTCTCTCGCAGTGAGCGTGTCATGTCGGTTCTCAGTCCAGAACTCGTCCGATCTTGACGTTGCGCCTTCTTCCACAATTATTTTGTCGGCAAACTCATAGAACTTGTCATCTTTTGGTTGATTAAATATTACATTTTTATACGAAGCGGTTTTCCTTCCGTAAAAACCCATTGCTTTTTTGGTAGGCGCAAAATCAATGACCAAGCGGTCTTTAATCATTGTCCAAGCACTATCGCGATAATTAAATTCTTGAATAACATTTGCGGTATTTATGAAATTAATATTTGCGTCTTTTGGTATACTCATTTCCAAGCGCTTTACACCCCACGTGGTATCTGCAATCCAGATATTACCAGAAAAACTTAATTCTTGCACACGTTTGGGTTTAAAGCTTAAATGATAGATGTATTGGTTGTTTTCAAAAGCACTGTCTTGCAAATAAAATTTGTAATAGAACAGTGCGTTTTCGCTAAGCGGAC
The DNA here is from genome assembly GCF_029625215.1 of Aurantibacillus circumpalustris. Taxonomy (GTDB): domain Bacteria; phylum Bacteroidota; class Bacteroidia; order B-17B0; family Aurantibacillaceae; genus Aurantibacillus; species Aurantibacillus circumpalustris. Next base: position 814,521 of record NZ_CP121197.1, on the reverse strand, counting down.
TGGGAAACTGTTTATTAAACACCAAAATATTATTATCGTAAACGTTTATATTTTGATACATGTCACCCAAAACTTGCGATATGCTGGAGTTTTCAATACCGGTAATTTTGCTACCAATAACAATCTCTTTTTTTCTGCTTGGATTACTTTTGTGATAAAACTTTGAGAGATTCTCGACAATAAAAAACGGAAGTGAAGGCTTTTCACCACTGTTGGTGCTGTCTACATTATCAAATACAAAAGCAATGGGTTTTAAGATTTTTCTATCACGCATTTGTTTTGAAATGCGGGTAAGATCAAATTCAAGTTTGTTGTAGACTTCATACTCATATGACTCAAGTTGACTTCTATCGTTTCTATATTTATTTTTCACGCAGTTGCGAATAATTCTGTGGGCTGGGTTTTCGCCTGCGTTAATTACTACTTCATCTAAGGAGAACCCTGTGCTCTCCATCGGAAAATTAACTGTTTGCCTTTCGGTCTTTTTAAGAGGGCGCGATAAACGTTTGTAACCAACATAAATTGCCACCAACGAATCGCCCATTTTAGGGCTATTGATTGTAAAGTTACCATCAAAATCAGTTTGTGCACCAATAGTTGTCCCTTTAATTATAACTGAAACAAATGGCAAAGCTTCTTTATCACTAGTCGCAAAAACTTTTCCGCTAATGATATACTGAGCTCTTTGTACAAGAGGAAAAAGAACACACAAGGCTATGGTGTAAACAAGTTTTGTAACCTTCATGCGTGAGCTACAAGTTTTGTTTGGGTGCATGAGTGTGCAATCGCATTTTTCTTAAACAGATTCGGCATATTGATTCTAAAAATACTAAAAAAGATAACGTTGAAGAAGTAAAAAAAGACGCGTTTTTAATTCAACTCAAAACATTGCGTTATGTGCGTGATGTGAAGTGTTATAAAAAATCAAATTGGCATAGGAGCCAATAAATTCAGACTTCGTTATGAAGTAGTTTGGGTTGAAAAAATACCACTTTTTACTTTATAATATGGTAAAGAAATCGTATTTTTCGACCAAATATATTTTGTTATTCAGAAATTAGGTTATAATATTGCAGGTTAACAGTTGGTTTTTAAAATTAATGAAGGGATTCATACTATATACTTTTTGCTTTTTTGTTCTCTCCAATGCTATAAAATCTCAAAATGTAATAATTCTTGAAGGAACATATCAAGGAAAGGTATTGTATGTGCAAAATCCTTATGGCCCAGGTGGAGTAGGTTTTTGTGTAACTGAAGTAAAAGTAAACGATAATATTACCACAGACGAATTGACCTCGAGCGCCTTTGAAATTGACTTAAAACCTCACAAATTAAACATTGGCGATAAGGTTGAGGTTAAAATTTTTCACAAAGAAGGTTGTAAACCAAAAGTGTTGAATCCAGAAGTTCTTAAGCCTAAGAGTACATATGAGGTTATAGCCATGACTGCGGATAAAGACGGCACTTTCAAGTGGTCAACAAAATCTGAAACAGGCAAATTAACATTTATTATTGAGCAATTCCGTTGGAACAAGTGGGTAAAGGTTGGAGAGGTTGACGGAGTTGGAACGCCAACCAGTAATGATTATTCTTTTAAAATAGCACCTCACAGCGGTAAAAATCAATTACGTGTTCGTCAAACCGATTATAGCGGCTTACCTCGCACGAGTAAAGCAGTCGATTTTATGAGTGACGTTAAGGATATAGATTACGCCCCACTAAAAACCAGCAAAGACATCAATTTTTTTGCAAAAGGAAAAACAGACGTGAGCATGGAAACCATGTATGAGATTTATGATCAATACGGGAATATTGTAAAAAAAGGATTTGGATCTAAAATTGATGTAAGCAATCTTCCAAAAGGTGCTTATTTCTTGAATTTTGATAACAAAATGGGAGAATTCGTTAAAAAATAGTCCGTACTACGGATAAAAGTAGTTTAAACCCTCTTCTTTTTTGGAAGAGGGTTTTTTATGCTAATAACACTAAATTTGTACTATGTATTCAGTAACAGTTAATGGAAAGAAAGTGCTTAAAACAGACTTAAAGCACAATGATTCGCATTTTGATGGTAAGCTTGACGAAGCTCTGATAAATGGTGATATTCTAAAAATTAGTCCTTACCAATATCACATTTTATACAACAACAAATCTTATACAGTAGATGTTGTGAAAATCAATGCAGAAGAAAAAAGTCTTGTGCTTAAAGTAAATTCGGTTAAATATAATTTGCAGTTGAAAGATAAGTACGATGAGTTGCTTCATAGTCTTGGATTGGACAATCTTGCTACCAAAAAGGTAAATGATATAAAAGCACCAATGCCTGGAATGGTTTTAAAAATCTTAGTGAATGAAGGTGATGAAGTTAAAAAAGGCGATGCATTATTAGTATTAGAAGCCATGAAAATGGAAAACATACTTAAGTCGCCAACAGACGGAACGATTAAAAAAATTGCTGCTATTAAGGGCATTGCTGTTGAAAAAAACCAGTTACTGATACAATTTTAGGATGAGTGATAACAGAAGGAGTTTTTTAAAAAAGAGTGCCTTGCTTGGATTGACCGGTTTAGCAGGTGGACTTATTGGTAAAGAAAGTATCAACAATCTGGAAGCCGTTAGTAATCAATTGTCATCTTCAGACCCACTGTTTGTTTTACCAAAATTACCTTTCGCATACGATGCGTTGGAACCTTTTATAGATAAGAAAACGATGGAAATCCATCACACAAAACACCACCAGGGGTACATTGACAAACTAAATGCTGAGCGCAAAAAAAGTAACATCAATATGGACGCCGATGATGCGGGTAAATGCATGAGCGTTGATTCGAAAACCTCAGATCTGATTCGCAATAATCTTGGCGGATACTATAATCACTGCTTGTTCTGGACACTTTTAAAACCAAATCCAGAAAGAAAAGAAAACAGACCAGTAGGGAAGTTGGCGGAAGCAATTACAAAAGACTTTAAATTTCCAGAAGAACTACAAAAAGAATTTTCTGAAAAAGCGAATAAGATTTTTGGAAGTGGCTGGTGCTGGTTAATTGCCGATGAAAAAAACAATCTTAAAGTTGTCACCACTTCAAACCAAGATAATCCCTTAATGAAAGTTGTTCCTGAAAATGGGCGACCGGTTTTAGTACTCGATCTTTGGGAACACGCTTTTTATCTTAAATATCAAAATCGTCGCCCTGAATACATTAGCAATTGGTGGCACCTCATAAACTGGGAAATGGCAGATAAATTGTTTACTGGGAAGTAAAGACAAATCACACTCATGACACACAAAAATTTCAAAAACATTGATCGCGTTACTTATGGCCGTGGTTCATTTTCACAGTTAGATGAAACCATTGCACCTATTAGAAAAGAAAACAATAAGTATTTTGTTTTTATAGTCGATAATTATTTTAAAGGAAAACCTCTTAGTAATAAACTTCAAAATAAACAAGAAGACCTTGTCTTTTTTGTAGATGTAGATTCCTACGAGCCAACTACTGATCAAATTGATAGTTTGCGCGAAGAAATTCTTTCTAAAAAAGGATTACCAAGTGGCATTATTGGAATTGGTGGTGGAAGTATTATGGACATCGCAAAAGCCTTATCCTTAATGGTTACCAACGAAGGTTCTTCTACTTTGTACCAAGGATTGAATCTTATTAAAAAGCCTGGAATTTACCATTTAGGCGTACCAACAATTTCCGGTACAGGTGCTGAAGTGTCCATGACAGCAGTACTTACGGGTCCTGAAAAGAAATTGGGTTTAAAATGTGATTGGACGGTTTTCAATCAAGTTATTTTAGATCCTGAGTTAATTGCTAGCGTACCAACCGATTGGTGGTTTTATACGGGTATGGATACATACATTCATTGTATCGAATCTCATAACGGTATTCGCAATAACGCATTTAGTTTAGCGTATGGTGATCAGGCTTTGCATTTATGTCGTGAGGTGTATTTGAATGAAAAGTCTGGCCGTTCGCCTGAGAATGATGATATATTAATGGTAGCATCATTAATGGGCGGCTTAAGTTTAACCTACAGCGAAGTGGGTGTATGCCATGCTTTGAGCTATGGTTTATCAAAAATTCATGGTACCAGACATTGTTATGCAAACTGTGTGATCTTCCAGCACCTGGCAGATATTTACCCGCAAGGCCATAGTGAGTTTATGCAAATGATTAAAAAGCATGAGATCACACTTCCTCAAAATTTAAGCAAAGATTGGGACGAAGAAACGCTCGATAAGATGGCAACCGTAAGTTACAATTTACCTTTTATGTGGAACCATGCCTTTGGCGAGAATTATAAAGAGATTGCCACGATGGACTATATTAAAGATTTGTTTAGGAGACTCTAGAACAAATTTTTTTATCTATGAATAAAACAAAAATAGCGGTAGAAATTTTTGATAGACGAGCAAATGATTATCAAGAAAGGTTTATGGACTTTGATCTCTACAACGATACTTTTGATTTGTTTTGTTCTCACATAACCAAAAATAGTGCTGAGTTACTTGACGTAGCCTGCGGTCCTGGCAACATTACCAAGTATCTTTTAAAACAAAAGCCAGATCTTAAAATTTTAGGAATTGACCTTGCGCTTAAAATGCTTGAACTGGCGCAAGAAAATAATCCAAGCGCGGAGTTTAAAGAAATGGATTGTAGAAACATAGATTCATTAAACAAAAAGTTTGACGCAATCATGTGCGGCTTTTGTTTACCATATCTTACAAAAGAAGAAGCTATAGATCTTATAAGAAATTCTTCCGAGCTTTTGAAGAAGGGTGGCCTTTTATATATAAGCACCATGGAAGACGATTATGAAAAGTCAGGATTAAAAAAATCAAGTGATGGAAAAGATGAAATGTTCATTCATTATCACCAAGCTGATTATCTTCAAGAAGCGCTACAAAACAATGGATTCAGCCTTATTTACACAGAACGTAAAGCATTTCCCGAAGCCGAAACAATGGATTTAGTTTTAATTGCCAAAAAATTCGACTAATCTTAATTAAGTAAAGACAAAAGCTAATTGCTAAGACTAATTATTTATTACATTAGCTATGCCTGAAAATTAAGTTAAACTCCAATTTTCATTTATCCATGAAATACCTCAAGCGAATTTTAATAGGACTTTTGATACTTCTTATTCTTGCCGGAGGAACAGTCTTTGTTATCATTACATTTTATAAAAAAGAATTAACAGCACTTTTAGTTGACAATTTAAAAACGAACTACGGACTTACACTTCAAGTAAAAGATATTCGTGTTTCTTTTTTTGATAATTGGCCACAGGCTTCTGTTAAGCTCAAAGATGTTTTTATTGCGAATGAACTTACCGGAAAGAACGAACCACTTCTTAAAGCGGGATCTTTGTCTCTGTCTTTTAACCTTAAAAAAATGCTCAATAAAGAATTTATTGTAAAATATATTTCTATTAGCGACGCTGAAGTTTTATTGGTGAGAAATGAAAACGGCACTAAAAACTTCGAATTTAAAAAACAAGCTATTGATACCAGCAAACATTCCCCAATTAGTTTTGGTCTAAATAAGGTTGCGATCAAAAATGTAAAATTCAAATTTGTAAATAAAGAGCGTGCTCAAAATATCTCCATAAACTTTATGGACGTAGATATCCGTTTGAAGCAGTATGCGGAAGGTTTAAAGGCTACTGTGAACGGAAAAACGCTTGTAGAGGAACTTTTATTTAATCCGGAAAAAGGCGCGTTTCTTAAAAACACCAGAACGACACTTAATTTGGATGTTAACTATTTATTCGAAACAAAAACGATTTGCATTCATCCACCTTCTTTCGTTGAGATTGAGAATCACCCATATAATGTTACATCACTTATAAATTTTGGCGAAGAAAAGAAATTAGCCTTACAAATCGAAAGCAAAAAAATTAAGTACGAGCGTGTAATCACTTTGCTTAATCCAAAAATGAGAAAGATGCTTCAGAATTTTGAAGTAAAACGTCCTGTTGACGCCAAAATACTGTTAGTTGTGAATATTGGTAAAAGAGAGGAACCTGTTATCATAGCGGAAGTTGTTGGTGAAAATTGTGATCTTTTAATTGGTAATAGTAAGATTCCATATTCGGAATTAGATTTTAGGGGAAGAATAAGAAGCATAGATTCAACAAAACAAAAAGGAGATGCAGAACATGCTTCTGTGATCTTTGAGCCTATTAAAGGAAAAGTGTATGATTTTCCATTTACCGCTTCGGTAAGTGTAACAAACTTAGTACAACCATATATTGATATTAAAGCGAATTTATTAATCGAGGCAAATAAAATTCCTTATGAAGTATCAAAGGCCTTTGTTTTAAAAGGATCTGCAAATGCTAGGTTGAGTTATAGCGGGCCAACAAATAAATTGAATAGCAAAGAATTTTTGCAGAGTCCAATGAATCTCGGCGCTGTGTTAACGTTTAAAAATTTAAGTTACAAAGAATTGGATAGACCCTATGTGTACACCATAAACGGTCAATCACAATTAAATAATCGAGATATGGAATTCGATAACTTAAGTGTGATAACAGATATTGCCAATGCGAATGTGAAAGGAAAAGTGGAAGGGTTTGTGCTGTATATTTTTGGTTTTACAAAAAAATTTAAAGCAACAATTTCTGCCCGTACCGACATGCTAACACTGGATCCGCTTTTTGTTACGCGCGAAGAGGTTAAAAAGCCACAAACTAAAGAATCGAAGAATAATAAAGAAAAAATGAGTGAGAGTCAGTTCGAATTTGATGTGAGTCTTTTTGCGAAACATCTTCTATTCAGAAAGGTTGAGGCCAATAATGCAGATGTTGCACTTTTCTACAAAGATAATTCGCTCGATGTTAAATCCCTTTCAGTAAATACCTGTGATGGAACTATAAAGGGCAAAGCGAATATTAAAAATTTTAATAAACTGGATGCAGATATTGCAATCGAGGATGTAAACGTGAACAAGCTTTTCACGCAGTTTGAAAACTTCGGACAAGAAGCAGTTGTTGCATCTAACCTTAAAGGAAACATTTCTTTAAATGGAAATTTTAAAACGGAATTAGATAATAACATGAATCTGAAACCTGAAACAATGCTGGGCGACGTGAAGTTGAAATTAACGAATGGCCACCTTATAAACTTTGAACCTGTGCAGAACCTCTCGAATTTCCTTTTTAGGAACCGTGATTTTAATGACGTAACGTTTTCTGAATTAAACGAAAAATTTAAACTCAAAGGCTACGAAATGCAAATCGATGAGTTGGAAATTGCATCCAATGTATTGAACTTATTTGTAGTGGATGGACTTTATAACTTTAACGGCAACTCAAATATGAACATTCTAGTTCCTTGGAGTAACCTTAAGCGCCGGGGAAAAAACTATGTACCAAAAAGCACAGGGCAAAGCGCAGAGAACACGAAGGGTTTAAAATTGAACTTTAATGGTCCAAGCAAAAAAATGAAAATTAGTTTGGGACATAAGGAACACAACAAAAAATAATCTCAGTCTTAAATCATTTAAAATAATCATTCAAAGGCTCTGCTGTTGAGCCATTAGGTTGATTGATTTTAAGAAGTTCGCATACCGTTGGTGCAATTTGAGTAATGCTTATATACTTATAAGAATCGCCTTTAGGAATTCCCATGCCGTAAAAAATAACCGGAACATGTGTGTCGTAATTATAAGCGGCGCCGTGAGTTGTGCCTTTTTCGGCATGATCCATCCAGGCTGGTTGGTAAATTATAGCAACGTTGCCACTGAGTTTATGATTGTAGCCGTTCTGCAAAAGAGTTTTAAAATCGTTAGCCGGATAACTTGTATTTTTTAATGAGATAGAAGTGTACGCTTCTGCAATTCCTGGGAGAGTAATTAAAAAGGAAGCAAGATCAGTTTCTAAATCATTCTTATTTAATTTAAGCTCAGTAATTTTTTGTTCATTTAAAAAAACTTGTTCGTTGCTCATATTCGCGAAAAGTAAAGTGTCCGAATAGTTTGTTTTAAAGTATTTTTTTACGGCTTTAACTATTTGTTTTTCGTTAATGTAACCTGCTAAAATTTTATAGTCTAATAAATGATTTGGCACATCTGCACCACCATGATCGGCGGTTAGAAACACTGTATAATTACCTTCTCCAAGTTCTTTGTCCAGAGTAATTAAAATCTCTTCTATATCCTTATCTAAACGTAAATAAACATCTTCCGTTTCAATCGCCCTTGTGCCAAAAGCGTGACCAATATAATCAGTACTTGAAAAACTAATGCTAAGCAAATCTGTTTCGCTGCCTTTTCCGAGTGACTCGCTCAAAATGCAAGTAAGAGCCAGATCCTTAGTAAGCGAATTTCCTGCAGGTATAGTTTTAATTATTCCCCATTTAGCTTTTTCTATTTGAGTTTTAAATTCGTAAGGGAAAATTGGTTTTTCTTTTCCTAAAGTTTCTTCATAACGGTTGTTGTCAGGCAGAGAGCTTGTGTAGCTATCAATGGGATAAAGTGTACTCCAGCCTTTCTCCAAATAATTTTTACATAATTTTTTATCATTAAACGTTTTTACCCACTCTGGTAGTTCTTTCATGTACCAGGTAGAACTAATAAAATTTCCGGTTACGTCGTCGAACCAAAAAGCCCCATTAGCAGCATGTCCGGCCGGCAACACGGCACTTCTATCTTTAAGAGAAATTGCAAAAACTTTCGCATTTTGATTAGAACTCATTTTTAATTCATCACCGATAGTGCTGCTTAATTGATTTTTAGGAGACATTTTTCCGTTTTTACTTTCTGTGCCAACACTTTTCTGATTACTGTCAGAGACACAGTAAGTGATAGTGCCATTCGCCTTAACAAACCAGTCGTTACCGATAATGCCATGTGTTTTGGGAGTGGCACCGGTATAAATACTGCAATGTCCAGGACCGGTATATGTGGGTACATAATTGTAATGCGCGTTTTTAAAATAATAACCTTGATTTACTAGTCGTTTAAAACCTCCGTTTCCATAACGCTTCCAATAACGGTAGAGATAGTCGTTGCGCATTTGATCAACAACGATCCCAATCACTAATTTTGGTTTTTTATTTTCAGTTTTATTGTTTTGAGAATGTGTAGGAAAATAATTTAGCAAGATGAAAATGATACTAAAATAATGGAGAGACTTTTTCATTAATCTAATTTTTGAAAGATTGAGTTATTGCTGATGTACTCTGGCACAAGATCCTTCATGCGTTGAACAATGAGTTCATTATCTTGTGTATCAAATGTTTTTATGAGTTCTTCAATAATTTTTTTAACGTCGGCGTACTCGTATTCTCTTACCTTTCCAATCAAAATTTGACTGTGATGCGTTGGTAAAGTGTTTTCGTTGTTTGCAAGCAATTCCTCGTAAAGTTTTTCGCCCGGACGTAGACCAGTATACACAATGCTAATGTCCTTCCCCTCTTTCATTCCTACCAAAAGAATCATTTTACGGGCAAGATCAACAATTTTAATAGAATCGCCCATGTCGAAAACAAAAATCTCTCCACCTTTTCCCATCGCAGAAGCTTCAAGGACTAATTGACTAGCTTCAGGAATAGTCATAAAGTAACGCGTTATTTCAGGATGTGTAATGGTAATAGGTCCGCCTTGTTCAATTTGTTTTTTAAATCTGGGTATTACAGAACCGTTAGAGCCTAGCACATTTCCAAACCGGGTTGTAATAAATTTAGTAGTTGAATTTTTGCCTAAACTCTGAATGTAAATTTCCGCAATACGTTTACTGGCACCCATAACGTTAGTAGGATTCACTGCTTTATCAGTGCTTACAAAAACAAAACGCTCTACATTAAATTCATTCGAAAGATCGGCAAGTGTTTTAGTTCCCAGAATATTTGTAAGTATCGATTCAGATGGATTGTTTTCCATCATTGGCACATGTTTATATGCGGCGGCGTGAAAAACAATCTGGGGTTTAAAGGTGTTAAATACGTTCTTCATACGGTCGTAATTACGTACATCAGCCATAATTACTTCGTAAGGTGGTTTAATTAGTCTATCTGAAAACTCTAAATCAAGCTCATGTAGTGGGCTTTCAGACTGGTCTAGTAAATACAATTTTTTCGGACCGAATTTCGCGCATTGTCGGGCTAATTCACTGCCTATACTACCAGCAGCTCCGGTAATTAAAATAATTTTATTCTTTAATTCTGCTTGAATGCTCACTGTATCTAACTGAATTGGCTCCCTCTCTAAAAGATCTTCAATTCGGATACTTTTAATTTGATTGAAACTAAGTTCTCCATTAATCCATTTAGAAGCAGGTGGAACGTTTAGGACGCGAACATTGTTGTCTAAACAAATATCGGTGATATGGTTTTTCTTTTTGATGGAAATTTTTTGAATGGATATGATAACAAATTCAACACCATTTTGAGAAATCAATTCTTGAAGTTTACCTAGCCCATAAACAAAAACGCCTTCCATACTTCTGCCATGTTTTTTTTCATCGTCATCAATAAAACCAACAACATTATACTTTATGGCGGCATCGCGATCGAGTGTGCGCTTGGTTATAATGCCAGACTCTCCTGCTCCGTAAATAATGACGTTCATCTTTTCACGCGCAGGATTTTTTATTTCGAAATACAAGGCTTTAATGGTTAAACGTGAACTAATCATTAGAAATAGTGATACAAGTGCATCAATGATTAAAACGGAGTTTGGTATAAAATAAAATCCTTGAGTTGAAAGGCAAATGAGATTGATAATAAACACGATCACACTACCGCTTACTACAACCGTAAAAATCCTAACCGTATCTCTCGTGCTGGTATAACGTACAACACCTTTGTATGTTTTTGAAATAGCGAATGAAACGAAACGTATTCCAAGTACAATTATAAAATCATAGGGGAGGTTTTTTGCATCGTTAATAGGAATAGATGAAAAATCAAAACGAATAACAAAGGCTAAACTTAAAGCAAATGCGCAGATAAATGTATCTATGATCAATATTGACCAACGAGGTAAATTGTATTGCCAGAAAAGTTTAAATATGCGGTACATATAGCCTTGTAAAAATACTAAAATTTTAACGTCAAATAAGCCATTTGGAGCCGCTTAACTGCAATATAAGGTCTATAAATTTTGAAACCATGCCGCTTTTCGCTAGTTTTGAAGGTATTCCATTGTAGCTATGCCTTCAAGCACTTCATTTATATCTAGTTCAGGTTCGTTAAAAAAGATGGTGTATGTAGTTATCTTTGGATTAACAAATTTGCTTGCGTTTTCACAAAAGGATTTAATTTCAAATGCTAACACGCTTTTTAACGAAAAACGATTTGGAGAGGCTATACCGCTTTATAATAAAATTTATGAAGCAAAAAAGGATCGCGTGATCTTATTAAAGTTAGCAGACGCAAATTATTTAAACGAAAATTATCCCCAGGCACGGAAGTATTATTCTAAATACTTTAATGACAGTGTTTATGAGCACATCCCACAATTTGGTTATTATGTGAGAAGCTGCAGACTCAGCGGTAAAATTTCGGAGGCCGTACAACTTTACCAAAAGCTATACAACGTTACGCAAGCTGATTCTTCAAAACGTATGTTAGAAATTTATAAACTGTATGTTGATTCTTCGGCATGGGTTCATTCTTATAATTTGGATTCGAATTACAAATGTGTCACCATTGATGCTTCTGAGTCTTTAGATACCTTGGCGACCCCAATGTTTTATAGTTGGGCATTTGATGATGGTAAAACAAGTCAAGGTTTAATAGTAGAACATTGTTTTAAAGAGACAGGAATACACCATGTGGTTTTAAACATTATAGATAAAAGAACCGGGTTGACCAGGAATAGAGATACTTCGCTAACACTGCTTGTAGAAAATCCTCCAATTAAATTTACAGTGCCGGAAATTGGCAGACGTTATTTTTATTTAGAATTCAATGTAGATAGAACCAGTCTTCCTGATTTTGAAATTGTTGATTATTTGTGGGACATGGGAAATGGCGAGATAAATAATGGGAAAAGCATTAAACACAAATATAATAACGGTGGGGATTATCAAATAAAACTTACTGTTATAGCGAAGAATAAGCTAAGCGGGGCATATAAATTGTTTTCGGCTAATAAAAAATTTACGGTGCTTGAGAATTACGAAGTACCGAGTAAAAAATTTTCAGACTCATTAGATGGTGGTAAATGATAGTTATATAAAGAGGGTGTTTTTATTACTAGGAATTTTAGTTTCCACAAAACAGTTTGCGCAACAAGTTCCTTCAGCACAAGAGAACATTGCTTGCCTTGTAACCTTTGGTATCAATGGAGATCATTCCTGGGGCGACGATGATTTTTCACAAACCGTTTTCTTTTCTATTCCAAAAAATCAAACAACTCCTTTCTATATTCGTGTTTTTGATCCTGAAACTTTTGGAGATTTGGATGAAATAAGTAATGGTTGGGATACAAAAATCAAATATTCTATTTATGGCGGAAAAGATTCATATTATGATAAGGACGCAAGAGGAATAAACCCAATAGGAAATTACAAAAGCGGCATTTTAATTGAATCACGAATTTTTGGATCTGAAGCGGCAACCGATGGTAAATGGATTAGTTTCGGCCCTTTTAATCCGCAACAAGGAGAGCTTGTGAGCGAGTTCGATAGTTACGTATTTAAAATAGTAATTGATGGTTTAAAAGGTGACGACGGTAACGGATATAAACTTTTTTTAAGTGTAAAGAATGATGATAACATAGCTATGGAAGGTGGAAATGCTTTTGCATACGAGTATAGTGTGAGATTGTTGGAAGCAAAAAATTCTATCTCTCATGTGTATCCCTATGCAGATAATTTAATAACAGGATTTAAAATAAAAACATTCGGTTTTGATAATGATGGTGACATAAAATTATATTCTTCAGTTAAAAACGGAAGAATAATAAACACTTCTAATAATAAAGAATGGAGCATTGATAGCCAGCCAATTGTGGAAAAAGAAAAAAGTAAATGTCTCGATTTGCAAATCGTAAAAAGCGGGAATAGTAAAAACAACTTTGTTATATGTGTCACGAATGAGTATGATGTACCAGTACCCTTATTTTCTAAGCCTTTAGGTGGATTGCCGCGATACGAATACACTCTAAAGATTTTGAAAACTGTTAAGGGCAGTACTAAATGAAAGTGAAGTTTAAAGAAATTCATGTTCGATCGAAATATTCATCAGTCTTTAATCAACTTAAAAACTTTTTGATTTTTGAACCCTACAAGTTTCAGATAATAAATCCCGGATTTTAAAAAATTTAGATCTAATTCCATTTTCAGATCAAAATTATTTTCTGAATAAACTATTTGTCCTAGAGCATCAGCGATCATTAATTTAAGATCGAAGATTAGTAAATCATTTAGTTCAAATTGCAATTTATCTTTTACAGGATTCGGAAATATCTTAAAATTTGTCTCGAAGAGATCTAGGTTTATACCTACACAAGCATAAACATAAATGAGATTTTTGGTTATACAGCCGTTAGTGGTATCTGTGACCATAACGGTATATGTGCCAGGAGCGTTAGTTGTAAGAGACGAGGTATTGGCACCACTAACAGAAGCATTAATTGGACTCGTCCAAGCAAAGTTTATTGAATTTATATTTGTAGAGTAGATAGGACTTATAGTTACCGTTCCATCCGGACAATTCACTAGAAAAGGTTCAGGGGTACTCATTTGAAAATAATTACGACCATCACCAATACTAATTGTGCCCGAATTTGCACAACCGTTTATCGGATCAGTTATTTTTAAATGGTAAGTTCCAGCTGCCACAAATACACACGTGTTAGTTACACAAGGAAATTCTGTAAATGGTTCGACCCAACTTATTTGAACGTTTGTTGGGGACACTATTCCGCTTACGAGAACAGTGTGGGTTAGACACGTCAACGATGCGTTCGAAGAACTTAGTGTTAGAGTGGGAACGGTCGTGTTTATTCCAATTGCTATAGTTTGTGAAGCACTCAAAGCTCCACTTGTAGCATTTATAGTATAAGCGCCAGGGCTTGTTATTCCGATAGAATTTGACGCTATGCTAATCAATTGCGGACTAATCCATGTATAAGAAAGCGTTGAAGAGAAATTGCTTGTAGCGGAAAGATTTAGCGTTGGATTGCTGCAAGTAATGCTATATGAACTGCTGGAGTTGTTTACGGTAAAGGTAAGTTGAGCTTTTAAGTCAGAGCTTCTAAGAATCACAGTTAATAAAATTAGAACTTTTACTAGTTTCATTTTTTTAATCCTTAACAATTTTAAAAACTTTTTGCCCATTCGTATTTCCTATGTTTAGATAGTAAATTCCGATTTGAAGAAAGCTAAGGTCTAGCTCGTTTTTTAGATCATAGTTGTGTTTCGAATAAACAATTTGTCCAAGCGCATTTATAATTTTCAAGTTTGTTTTTGGTGAAACATTCGATTCAAGTTTAAATTCCAACTTGTCTTTTACTGGATTAGGAAAAGCAGTTATTGGAATTGTGATTTCCTCAATGCTTTTGTATCCAGTAATATTATCACTAACGGGAAATGTAAAAGAGTTTGAATTAGTAGTATAAGAAACACAGGTACTAAATGAACTTGATAGAAAGGATTTTACGTTTACGGTATAAATTCCGGCGTTCATTTTTCCAATGCATAAACTATCGAAGTAGGCGGACGCCATAGGAAACGAAAACCCGGCGATATAATAACAAAATTCAATATCAATAATTTTTTGGGATGTATCAATGCTAAATGAACGACTGAGTTGATTCGAAAGATAAGAGGTTCCTGTATAAGTATATATTTTTATAGAATCTTTTTGACTTGGAACTTTAGGATTGACTGTACTGGTTCCAACATACAAATAAGACTGTGCGCTTAATGCATTAAAAATTGAAACGAAAGTTACGAAAACAAGTAATTTGTTCATGTTCTTAAAGCACTAAAATTTATCTTAAGTCCAAAGAATTTTTATGGGTCTCTTTGACTAGAAAGCGACAAAAATCGCGCCAAAGCAGTAAGGAAATTGTTAATTCTTTTTCGAACAAGGCCGAGCTCTACTTTTACATATCCAAATACCCCATCAATCCATGTAAACCGCCTTCTCTTCCAAAACCAGATTCTTTATAGCCACCAAAGGGTGAAGTGGGATCAAATTTATTATAAGTGTTTGCCCAAACAACGCCAGCTTTTAATTTACTTGTTAAATGGAAAATCTTGGCGCCTTTGTCTGTCCATACTCCCGCACTTAAACCATAAGGGGTATTGTTTGCTTTTTCTATTACTTCTTCTATGGTTCTGAAAGTTTGGATCGCTAACACTGGACCAAAAATCTCTTCCTGCATAATGCGATTGCTTTGCGCTACGTTTAAAAACAAAGTGGGTTTACAAAAACAACCTTTTTTTGGCAAGACACAATCCGATTGATAAATTTCTAAACCTTCTTCTAAACCAATTTTCAAATACTTATTTATTTTCTCTAATTGCTGTTTATTATTGATTGCGCCAATGTCTGTGTTCTTATCCAGTGGATCGCCAACAATTAAAGTTTTCATTCTGTCTTTTAGCTTACGAATGACTTCATCAGCTACATTTTCTTGCAAAAACAAACGTGATCCAGCGCAACACACATGACCCTGATTAAAAAAGATGCCGTTCACAATCCCTTCAACTGCTTGGTTAATGGGTGCATCGTCAAAAATAATGTGAGCAGCTTTTCCGCCTAATTCTAAAGTGAGTTTTTTATTCGTTCCCGCTGTTGCTTTTTGAATGTATTTACCAACGTCTGTACTTCCAGTAAAAGCTATTTTATTTGCTTGTGGGTGAGTGACCATGGCTTTACCAGTATCTGCAAATCCCGTAATGATGTTTACAACACCTGGTGGAAGATCACAATCGCGAATAATCTCTGCTAATTTTAAGGCAGAGAGTGAAGTGCTTTCGGCAGGTTTTAAAACAACGGTATTTCCGGTTGCCAATGCTGGTGCTATTTTCCAGGCCGCCATTAATAAAGGAAAATTCCATGGAATAATTTGCGCAACAACTCCAAGTGATTTCGGCTTTCTGTTTGGAAAAGCGTAATCGAGTTTATCAGCCCAACCTGCGTAATAAAAAAAATGATTAGCTGCCGTGGGAATATCAAAATCGCGGCTCTCACGGATCGGTTTTCCGCCATCCATGCTTTCAATCACCGAAAGTTCACGCGCCCTTTCTTGAATAACACGCGCAATTCTAAAAATGTATTTTGCTCTTTCCTTAGGAGGCATTTTTTTCCAAACTTTTTCATACGCATTATGCGCAGCAGAAAAAGCCAGATCAACGTCTGCTGCATTCGCTTCTGCAATGTCTGCGAGTTTTTCATCCGTTGCAGGATTATATGTCCCAAAATATTTTTTACTTTTTGGCGCAACAAATTTCCCATTAATAAATAGTCCGTAACGCGACTCTATTTTCACATGATCAGTAGATTCAGGAGCAGGAGCGTAATCCCAGATAAATTCAGATGTTGGTTTTGGTTTCACTTGTTTTGTTTAGAAAGTAGGTGTTTGTTCTGCATTGGTCTCGGAGTTTATAAAAGTACAAATGTCAAAGAGATTTAAAAAGAAAATCACTGATGTGGTTTTTGATATTTTACAATTCTCTGCGTTTTAATTTGCTTTTTGGATTACGTTTGGCATGAAAGAACGAATGAATAATTACTGAATTCTCTATTACTTCATAAACCATATTAGGGAAACTTCTTGAATACGGCTTCTCTATAATGTTTGTATTTGTGCTGAAAGAGATATGGATTTAATTTTAATCTGTCGATTAGATGGTCTGTTTCTTTTTCGAATTTATCACCTAATCCAGGTTGCTTCTCTTCATAATATTGAAAGGCAGAAGAATACTCTTCTTCAGCTAGACTAGTTATTTCTAGTTTAAAGGCCACAAAATATTAAGCTGTACGCGAACGTTTTTTTACGTCTTCCCAAGAAGAGGCCTTGAGTTTGCCTTGTTTATATAACGCAGATCTTTTTTCGATTTCAGTTTTCTGTTCATCCGTCATTAAACTTTCACCATCACCAACTTCGTATGATTTAAGCATTTCGTAAACAGCTTCAACCACATTATCCTCCGCCTGAGTAATGTATTCTATAACTTTTTTCTTTATTGCCTTTGATGTCATGCTTATGAATATAAACTCTAATTTAATGAAAATTACTTGAATTTAAAAGTGCCATAACGTGCATAAATTTGTTAGCTTGCACGTGATTTAATGCTTATTAGAAAGTCGGTCGAAATTCTGACATTAGTGAAAAATTAGTGTCTTACACACCCAGCTTAGTGTAATTCGTGAAACCTGCCTGCCGTAGTTTAGGCCGTGCGACGGCAGGCAGGTTAGTGTTTTACTAACCCAGTTTCGTCCCACTCATGTCGCAAATCTTCAAAAACTCCGTTTCCGTCACTTTTCCAACACTCAATCTTCCAAGCCTTACTAAGTCCATATTTGCAAAAAACGGATCTTTCTTGAGCGTTTCTAAACTAATAGGTTTTTTAAGGTCTTTTACCGGGGCAAAATCCACCGCCAGCCAAGCCGTTTCTTTGGTAGTCGGATCCTGATAACTTTCTTTCACCACTTTGGCAATTCCAACAATTTCAACCCCTTCGTTACTGTGGTAATAAAAGGCATAATCTCCCTTTTTCATATCCCGCAGATTGTTGCGGGCGGCATAGTTGCGAACCCCCGTCCAATCTGTTTTTTTGTCTTTTTTAAGTTGCTCCCAGCTGTAAGCGGAGGGTTCTGATTTTATAAGCCAATAGTTCATGAAACGAAGATTTTTAATGATTTTGTGTTAAAAGTAAGACTTCTTTGAACTACCGCAAAAAATCCAGCAAAATACTCTTGTTTTTACTCAAAATATGCCTACATTTGCACCCGAATTCAAAAACAAGATAGTTTTTTAAGCAGATGGCCAATAAAATCAATACTTCCGGGATAAAGCAACTCGTTTTAGCGATAATTTTTACATTTATTTCTTTTTTCGCTTTTAGCTCAAGTCCGGTAGAGCACGATTCTATACCACACGAAGTGGTAGCCGAAGCTCATGCTGCTGAAGCACACGCAAAACCAAAAGTAAACATCTCTGAAATAGCTTTTGAACATATTTTAGACTCTCATTCATGGCATTTATGGGGCGAGCATGAAGATGCAGTTTCTATGCCTTTGCCAGTTATTTTAAAAACCAACAACGGTTTAGTAACTTTTATGTCTTCAGAATTTCACCACGACGCTCATGGAATGCATGTGGTTGAGAAAAACGGCGAGCGTTTTGTGAACTACAAAGAGAGTATTTATTACGCTTCTGAAACGGCAAATGAGCACGGACAATTTGTAACTTTCGAAGTAAACGAAAAAGGAGAGGCGGGAAAAAATATTACGAACGCCATGCCGTTTGATTTTTCTATTACTAAAAACGTAACCCAGTTATTATTCTCTGCTTTATTATTGATTCTAATTTTCACTTCGGTTGCAAGAGCTTACAAAACACATGGTGTTACTTCGGCTCCAAAAGGGAAACAATCTTTCCTTGAGCCATTAATTGTTTTTGTACGTGACGATATTGCTAAAGAAAACATTGGCTCAAAAGGTGAAAAATTTGTTCCGTATCTTTTAACTGTTTTCTTTTTAATCCTCATTAATAATATTTTCGGACTTATTCCAATTAGCGCCAACCTAACAGGAAACATAGCTTTTACTTTGGTTCTTTCTATTTGTACTTTGGTGGTTACCAACATCAATGGAAACAAACACTACTGGGGACACATCTTCACACCTCATGCTCCAAAGGCTTTATGGCCAATTTTAATTCCTATTGAAATCATCGGAATCTTCACAAAACCATTTGCCTTAATGATTCGTTTGTTCGCAAACATTAGTGCGGGTCACATCATCATCATCTCTTTGGTGGGATTAATTTTCTTATTCGAAAGTGTTCTTATCTCTCCGGTTTCTGTAGCATTTGCCCTATTCATTGATGTGCTTGAAGTATTGGTAGCAGTTTTACAAGCATACATCTTTACATTATTAACGTCTTTATTTATTGGTTCGGCAGTTGGCGATACCAATGAAGACGGTGCGCACACCTCAGATGATGATTTGGCGCACGCAAAACATTAAAAGAAAATTTAATAACAAATAAAAACAACAAAACAATGATCACAGGAAGTATCGCAGCAGTAGGTGCAGGTTTATCGGTAATTGGAGCCGGAATCGGTATCGGACAAATTGGTGGACACGCAATGGATGCCATCGCACGTCAACCAGAAGCATCTGGAAAAATTACAACAACTATGCTAATCGCAGCAGCCCTTGTAGAAGGTGTGGCTCTTTTCGGTGTAGTAGTAGCACTTCTGTAATTAAAAACCTAAAACCAAAACCTTTACGGTTGGTAAAGGTTTTGGTTTAATTTTGAGACTAAACAAAAATTAAATAATAAAAACACATGAATAGTTTATTCATTTTAGCAAGTTTAATTGAACCAGGAATTGGTTTAATTTTCTGGACAACCATCGTTTTTCTTTTGTTGGTTGGAATTCTTGGCAAATTTGCCTGGAAACCAATTCTTACAGCTATTAAAACGCGTGAAGAAGGTATTACCAAAGCTTTAGCAAGTGCAGAAAGCGCATTAAACGATATGCGTGAGTTAAAATCAGCAAACGAAATGATTTTAACGCAAGCACGTACCGAGCGTGACAACCTTTTAAAAGAAGCTCGCGAAACTAAAGATTCAATTATTGCTGAAGCGAAAGTGAAAGCACAAAATGAGTCGGATAGAATCATGACTTCTGCACGTGAGCAAATTACAAACGAAAAAAATGCTGCAATTGCAGAATTAAAAAAGCAAGTAGCTGTTCTTTCTATTGAAATTGCTGAAAAAATATTAAAATCAGAATTATCAAACGATGAGAAACAAAAAACATTGGTAACCAATTTAATGAAAGACGTAACCCTGAATTAAAATGATAGTTGCAAACAGATACGCTAAATCTTTAATGGATCTTGCAGTTGAGTCAAAACAACTTGAGGTTGTTAGAGCCGATATGCAAAGCATTGAGCAGGTGTGTAAAGAAAATCGTGAATTCGAATTATTCTTAAACAGCCCGGTTATTAAAACCGATAAAAAACTGGTTGTGATGAATGAGATCTTCAAGGGTAAAATATCTGATCTTACTTTATCTTTTTTAAACCTAATTACTTCTAAACACCGCGAGTCTTTGGTAGGGCATATTGCTGCTGCTTTTGACGATCAATATAAAACAAACAAAAATATTTTTACTGCTGTTGTTACATCTGCTAAAGGTTTAGACGCTGCTACCAAACAAAAAGTAAAAGACCTGGTTAAATCTCAAATGAACGGAGAAGTAGAGTTGATTGAAAAAATTGACGCAAACACTATCGGTGGTTTTATTTTGAGAATTGGCGATAAACAGTTAGACAAAACGGTTGCAAGACAATTAAGCAACCTTAAAAAAGAGTTATTAAATAAAGAATTAAATTAACAAACCATACAAAAATGGCTGAAATAAAACCAGCAGAAGTATCTGCAATTTTAAGACAACAATTAAGCGGCTTCAAAAGTGAAGCTCAATTAGAAGAAGTAGGAACTGTATTACAAATAGGTGATGGTATCGCTCGTATTTACGGTCTATCTAAAGTTCAGTCAGGTGAGTTGATTGAGTTTGAAACTGGTGTACAAGCAATCGTATTAAATCTTGAAGAAGATAACGTTGGTGCTGTATTATTAGGTTCTAGCGAAGGAATTCGTGAAGGCAGTTCGTGTAAACGTACTAGCCGTATCGCTTCTATTAAAGTAGGAGAAGGTATGTTAGGCCGTGTGGTGGATACTTTAGGTATGCCAATTGATGGAAAAGGACCTATTACTGGAACTACTTATGAAATGCCGTTAGAGCGTAAAGCGCCAGGTGTTATCTACCGTCAGCCGGTAACGGAGCCGTTACAAACTGGTATCAAAGCAATTGATGCGATGATTCCTATCGGTCGTGGTCAACGTGAATTAGTTATTGGTGATCGTCAAATTGGTAAAACTGCGGTTTGTATCGATACAATCATTAATCAAAAAGAATTTTATGCAGCTGGTCAACCAGTATTTTGTATTTATGTAGCCATTGGACAAAAAGCGTCTACGGTTGCTAACGTAGTACGTGTGTTGGAAGAGAACTGTGCAATGCCTTATACAGTGGTTGTTGCAGCAAGTGCAGCTGATCCTGCCCCATTACAATTTTATGCTCCTTTCGCAGGCGCTGCTATCGGAGAATTTTTCCGTGATACTGGTCGTCCTGCATTAATCGTGTTTGACGATTTATCTAAACAAGCGGTTGCTTACCGTGAGGTGTCGTTATTATTGCGTCGTCCTCCAGGACGTGAAGCATATCCTGGTGACGTGTTTTACCTTCACTCTCGTTTATTAGAACGTGCTGCGAAAATTAACGCGAACGATGATATCGCAAAAAGCATGAACGATTTACCTGAGTCTATTAAACATATGGTTAAAGGTGGTGGTTCATTAACAGCGTTACCTATCATTGAAACACAAGCAGGTGACGTTTCAGCTTACATTCCAACCAACGTAATTTCGATTACCGATGGTCAGATTTTCCTTGAGACAAACTTATTTAACTCGGGTATTCGTCCAGCGATTAACGTTGGTATCTCGGTATCACGTGTGGGTGGAAATGCTCAGATTAAATCGATGAAAAAAGTTGCAGGTACTTTAAAATTAGACCAAGCTCAATACCGTGAATTAGAGGCGTTCTCTAAATTTGGTTCTGACTTAGATGCGGCCACAAAATCCGTTTTAGATAAAGGAGCACGTAACACAGAAATCCTTAAACAAGGGCAGTTCTCTCCATTCCGTGTTGAACAACAAATTGCGATTATTTATTTAGGAACTAAAAATTTATTAAGAAGCGTTCCGATTAATAAAGTAGGAGAATTTGAAGCTGAGTTCTTAGATACTTTAGAGCGTAAGAATAAACAAACATTGGACGAATTAAAAGCAGGTCAATTCAACGATAATATTACAAAAACGTTGGAAACTGTTGCTGCTGATTTGTTAGCGAAATACAAATAAGAATTGTAAATTTTAAGTGTTTAGTTTTTAATAGAAGTAATATTAAAAACTTAAAACTAACCACTAAAAACTAATTTGAATGCCAAGTTTAAAGGAAGTAAGAAATAAGATAGTATCCGTTGGTTCAACGATGCAGATTACAAGTGCCATGAAAATGGTGAGTGCTGCGAAGTTAAAACGTGCTCAGGATGCTATTACTCAAATGCGCCCTTATGCAAACAAACTAAAAGAAATTTTAGAAAATGTAAGCGGAAGTGTGGATGCGTCTGAAAACATTTATGCAAGAAACACTTCTGTAAAAAAGGTGTTGATTATTGCGATTTCATCAAATCGTGGATTAGCAGGCGCATTTAACTCTAACATCATTAAAAAAACTAATCTTCTTATTCAAAATGAATACGCTGGATTAGATGTAACTGTTATTCCTGTAGGTAAAAAAGTACACGACGCTTTTAGAAGAACTAAATATTTTATTAGCGGACAAGATCTTCCACATCACACGAGTACTTTATTTGACAAATTAAGTTATGAAAATGCTGCGCCGGTTATGGAAAAGATAATTGACGCTTTCTTAACTAAAGAGTTTGATAAAGTGGTTGTAGTGTACAATCAATTCAGAAACGCTGCGGTTCAAATTCCTACTGAAGAACAATTATTACCTGTGCTGCCTGCTGCTTCTGAGACTAAAACTAGCAATACAGATTATATTTACGAACCGAGTCAGGAATATATTGTAAACGAATTAATTCCTCGTTCTGTAAAAACTCAGTTTTACAAAGCATTATTAGATTCATTTGCTAGTGAGCATGGCGCGCGTATGACTGCCATGCATAAGGCAACCGATAACGCTAAGGCGATGCAGCGTGATTTAAAAATCATGTACAACAAGGCGCGTCAAGCTTCTATTACCAAAGAAATCCTCGAGATTGTTGGTGGAGCAGAAGCCTTAAAAGGTTAAAACACTTTAAAGCCCTTTGATTTCAAAGGGTTTTTTGTTGGGACAAACGGCGTTGAACATAAATAACATGAATTAGTATAAAAAGGTTGTCATAGCACTGTAGTTTATTGTACTTTGCAACCGAATTAAAATTCTTTTTAAAACAATTAAATGGCAATACTTATATTTTTAATCCTTCACTGGTATTTATCTCTTTTCGGTCAGACTTTTTTCCTTCACAGATACGCAGCTCATAAAATGTTCACCATGAATAAATTCTGGGAAAAATTCTTTTACATTTTTGCCTGGGTGACTCAAGGTTCTTCTTATTTAAACGCTAGAGCTTACGCTATATTACACCGTATGCACCATGCTTACAGTGATACGGAGCAAGATCCACACACGCCACATTTTTTTAAAGAAGTATTTACCATGATGATGCACACTAAAAAAGTGTACAACGATGTTTTAAATCACCGTGTTGAGGTTGATCCTAAATTCGATAGAAACTATCCTGTTTATCCAGTAATTGATAAAATTGCCGATAGCTGGGCTAGTCGTTTGACATTTGCAGCCTTATATATTGCTTTTTACGCGGTTTTTGCAACGCAATGGTGGATGTTTCTCTTTCTCCCTATAAACTTCTTAATGGGGCCAATTCAAGGCGCTGTGGTTAACTGGGCTGGACATAAATACGGATACCGTAATTTTGAAAGCGATGATCATTCTAAAAACACTCTGTTATGGGATATTTTATTAATGGGTGAATTATTTCAAAACAACCATCATCAAGCGGGCTCAAGACCTAATTTTGCAGCTAAATGGTATGAGTTTGATCCTACCTATCCAATCATCTTGTTATTTAATAAGATTGGGATTATTAAGTTAGCAAGGGTCTAGTTGCATTATTAGAATAAATTCATTTGTTTGCTTTCACTCAAAGCGTTCTTATACACCGATAGCGTTCTCAATCTTGCTTCAGCATGGTCTACCATAGGACCTGGATATTTTTTTGTTCCAAATTCAGGAACCCATTTTTTTATGTAAATAAAATAAGGATCGAACCTTTTTTGTTGTTCGGTTGGATTAAAAATTCTAAAATAAGGAGCAGCGTCGCAACCACTACTGGCAGCCCATTGCCAGCCTCCATTATTGGCGCTCAAATCAAAGTCATTTAGTTTTTGTGCGAAATAAGCTTCACCCCAACGCCAATCAATTAACAAATCTTTAATCAAAAAACTACTGGTAATCATGCGGACACGGTTATGCATAAAGCCTGTAGCATTTAATTCGCGCATGCCGGCATCTACGATAGGAAAACCCGTTTCGCCTTTGCACCATTTTTCAAATTCCACTTCGTTGTTTCTCCAACGAATATAATCGTAATCTTTCTTAAAAGCAGATTTGGCCACATGTGGAAAATTAGAAAGAATCATCATATAAAAATCGCGCCAGATTAATTCGTTTAACCATGTTTCGCTAAGAGGTAAAGACTTTGCAACCAATTGTCTTATACTAACTGTTCCAAAGCGTAAATGAACACTTAAGCGGCTAGTGCCTTCAATAGCGGGGTAATCGCGCTGTTCTTTATATTTTTGAATGAGTAAATCGTTTACTTTTATTTTTTCAGGCAAACGAATATCTGTTTTTTCAAAACCTAAGTACTTTAGTTCTGGGATTGAATTCGCAGTAACTGTTGCGAAATTTTTAAAATACTTTTTAGTCGGATATGCTCGGTAATAAAAGGGGATTAATGCTTTTTTCCATTTATTGCTGTAGGGTGTAAACACCGTGTAAGGCTTACCATCGTCTTTTGTAATTTCTGTTTTTTCGAAAACACATTGATCTTTAAATGTTTTAAATTCTATTCCGTTTTTTTCAAGCAGATTTTTAATTAATAAATCGCGTTCGATTGCTTGCGGCTCGTAATCGTGGTTTGCATAGACATTTTTTATGCCATGCGTTTTAAGTAAGGATTTAAAAGTGTTCTCAGTAGTACCAAAGTGCACTAATAATGAGCTTCCCAGACTCAATAACTCTTTATGGATTTTTGAAATTGCTTGATGAATAAAATCAACACGTCTGTCGTATTTATTTTCAAGCTGATTTAAAATAGTTGTATCAAAAATAAAAATCGGAAGGACGGATTTGTTTTCGCGAAGCGCGTGGTATAAGCCCGCATTATCGTTTAGACGTAAGTCACGTCGAAACCAAAATAATGTATGCTCGTCTGCCATGTTTTAATTGTTTCTTTTAGTAATTTCTTCCATTAATATTTTACGCGCTATAAAAATTCTACTCTTAATGGTTCCCAGGGGCAGCGACATTTCTTTTGCAATCTCTTCGTATTTGTAACCCAGGTAATATCGTGTAAAAGGCACCTTATAGCCATCTTCAAGACTTTCAATGTGTTTAATAATTTCTTTGGCATGAATACGACTTTCGCATTGATCGTAGCTATTTTGTTTAAAGGCACGGTTCATTGCAATGTCATCTCCCTTACTAATTAGCTGTTTAGTTTTTCTATTTCTTCTATAGGCATTTATAAAGGTGTTTTTCATAATGGTAAATAACCAGGCCTTTAAATTGGTGCTCTCTTCAAATTTGCTTCTGTAGGTTAGAGCCTTCACATAGGTATCCTGCAGCAAATCTAAAGCATCGTCTACATTGTGAGTAAGACTTAAGGCAAAGTTTTTCAGAGAATTTCTTTCCTGTACAATTCTTGTATTAAATTCAATTGCTGTCATTATTTCCAAATTTACTACAAATGTACAGTTTTGTTTAATGTTTTTATATTAAAGTTAAACAAAACTCAGAAACAATTGATTGTCACGCTATTACAAATGCGAATGCGCTCGTTTTTTAGATTAGATAGCCGTTTATTTCAGATAAAAATGTATTTTCGCGTTTCAAAATTTATACAAATGTCGAGTCAACTAAGCGAACAAGAGGTATTAAGAAGACAAAAATTAAGTGAATTAACCGCATTAGGAATTAATGCTTATCCTGCTGAAGAATTTAAAACAAATGCTACAGCGTTAGACATAAAGGAAAATTACGAGCGTGATAAATTAAATTATAAGGATATTTCAATTGCCGGCCGTATCATGAGCGTTCGCGATATGGGAAAGGCTAGTTTTGCTGTTATTCAAGATGCAACAGGCCGAGTACAGTTATATGTTCGTAAAGACGATATTTGTCCTGGTGAAGACAAAACTTTATACGATGTTATTTGGAAAAAGCTTATTGACATTGGAGATATTATTGGTGTAGAAGGATATGTTTTCACAACAAAAACTGGAGAAATTTCACTTCACGTAACTTCCCTTAAAATTTTAAGTAAATCTCTGAAACCTTTGCCAATTGTAAAAACCGACGAAGATGGAAAATCATTTGACGAGGTAAGCGATCCTGAATTTAGATTCCGTCAACGTTACGTAGATTTAATTATTAATCCACAAGTACGCGATACCTTTAAGAAAAGAACGCAGTTGGTAAATTCTATTCGTCAGAGTTTAAACAACGCTGGCATGTTGGAAGTGGAAACGCCTATCTTACAAAGTATCCCTGGAGGTGCAACTGCCAGACCATTTATAACACATCACAATGCATTAAATATGCCGTTGTATTTACGAATCGCAAATGAGTTGTATTTAAAACGTCTTATTGTTGGCGGTTTTGAGGGCGTGTTTGAATTTGCAAAAGATTTTAGAAATGAAGGCATGGATCGCACACACAATCCTGAATTTACCATTCTTGAATTTTACGTGGCTTACAAAGACTATAATTGGATGATGAGCTTCACTGAAAAATTACTTGAGAAAGTTGCTATGGATCTTTACGGGAGAAGCGAGGTAACGGTTGGCGACAAGCAGATTGACTTTAAAGTTCCATTTAAAAGGGTTACCATGTACGAAGCAATTAAAGAATTTACTGGTTTTGAAATTGGTGGAATGAGTGAGGCCGAGCTACGCGATGTTTGTAAAAAACTGAACATTCACACGGAAACAAGTATGGGTAAAGGAAAACTTATTGATGAAATCTTTAGTGAAAAGTGTGAAGGGAATTATATTCAGCCAACATTTATAACAGATTATCCGGTTGAAATGAGCCCTTTAACCAAAAAACACCGCAGCGCTGAAGGTTTAGTAGAACGTTTTGAGTTAATGGTAAACGGAAAAGAAATCGCAAATGCTTACAGCGAGTTAAATGATCCAATTGATCAACGCGAACGTTTTGAAGAGCAAGTTCGGCTAATGGAGCGCGGTGACGATGAGGCGATGTTTATTGATCATGATTTTTTGAGAGCGCTTGAGTACGGTATGCCTCCAACAGCGGGCATTGGAATTGGAATTGATCGTTTAACAATGTTGTTTACCAATAATGTAAATATTCAAGAGGTTCTTTTCTTTCCGCAAATGCGCCCAGAGGTGCAGGTAAACGAGGAACAGGCGCATTCATGAGTTCCAAAATATAAAATAATAACCTCGAACTAAATGCGACCTGAGGTAACATCTAGCGCCGAATAGTCGCATTCATGAGAACAAAAATATAAAATAAACAACTCGAACTAAATGAGACCAGAAGCGGTTGTTAGCGAAGAAACGCCTCATTCTTGAGTCTCAAAAGATAAAACGGTAACAATAGCTGGCTTTCCTGCTTAACTAGGTATATATTAGGTTTCACTATTTATTTAAAAGTGAAGGCAGATTTATACTTATATTTATCCTTTAAATATTGTGCGTATCCCATTCAAAATACTAATTTCATTCGCTTTTCTGGCTTTTATAGCATTGGGTTGCGAGGAGCCAAAAAAGGAAGAACCTGTGGTTAAACCGCGCGCCTTTCCTGGATATCACATTTTATTAGATGAAATTCTTCGTTCGCAAGATGGTGTATTTAGGGGAATTAATCTGAACGCCGATCCTGACTTAGTGAAAAAAAACGAAAGTGTTCCTCCTATTGAAGACGCTGAAGAGCATATATACTATGAGTTTAAGGCAGATAGCCAGACCAATTATTCTATTGATTACACATTTGCTGAAGATAGCTTAGAAGAGATCAGTGTTCAAATAAACACCGATGACCTAGATTTAAGCTCGTACTTGTTCTGTGACTTAAAAGATTATTACGCTAACAAACTTCCAAATCCAACGGAAGACAAGGGACAAATCGTTTACAATTGTTTTAAAGGACAGCGAAAACCCTTTGTTGTGTCGCTAAGCGACAATTCTAGTCCAAGTAAAGGGATTATCAACATGGTGATTTACAAGGATAAATAAAGCCTTAGGCTAAAGGCGAATACCGCTAAAGTTAGTTTTTTAGAATTTTTTTAACCGCAATCAATTTGTTTTCCGAATAAAATTTAAAAATATATACTCCGGGATTTAATTCGGAAAGATCAAAATCACTTGAATTTATTGGTCTCAGATTGCCCAATGTTCTTCCGAACAAATCTTCATAATTGCAATTTAAATTTTCAAAGTGTTGTTCCGGGGTTTCAATAGTAAGCATGCTATTTACAGGATTAGGAAATATTGAAAAATTGTTTGACAAATAATTTTCTTTTATGCCAACAGGAATATCGGTCACCCAGGTCTCTGTTAAACGCTTATCGCCTTCACCAAGCCCGCAGCTATAAAAAAAATTAGTTCCCAGAGCACAACTCATTCCACCTCTTCTGCCAACACCGGGTATATCAGGACCTTGCAGCCAAGAGGAATCGGACTCATTGAAATACCAAATATCTTTATAAAAATGGTTCAGACTATCCTGTCCCCCAAACACAAACAGCTTGCCACTGGCCACATTTAAAGAAGAATACACTCTGCCTTCAGGTAAAGCAAAATTGGTAATCTTGCTCCAGTTGTCTGTCGCAGGTGTATACCTGTATAACTCTTTGCGATAGAAACCAGAACTGTCGCGCCCAAATATCAGATAACCTGAATTGTTATGCACAGTGGCGCTTGCACGCCATCTTCCGGAAAAAGGATAATTATTTTTTTGAACCCAGGAGTCATTACTTATAGTGTATTCCCATACTTCAGCACTTGCTTTGCCGTTTTGAAATTTACCACCACTAATGATAACCTTATCGCCAAAATTCATGCAAACCGCACCAATTAAGCCATTACCAGGCTTAGAAGCTACTGCTATCCACGTATTAGTTGCAGTGTCATACTTATACATGCTGTTAAGCGCGCCACCAACACCATCACCACCAAACACATAAAAACAGTTGTTTCCTGCGAAGGCACAGGCATATTGCCTTTCTGTGGTGCCAGGCATAGTAGACATAGTGGACCAGGAATAATTGGTAAGATCTAAAACATGAAAATCAATGGTAGCAGCCCATTCAATTAAACCAGTACCGAAATAAGCTTTATTATTTACCACCACTGCGACGCCGTCATCACGTTTTAATGCAGGGAAATCAGGAAGCTGAATCCAAAGTTGAGCCGAAACACTAAAATTCAGGAATAGGAAAGTAAAAAGTAATTTCATGGGAGGGTTTTTTAATTAACGGATTAACGGCGGTTTTAGTATCCAACAAAAAAGCCACCCTGTTTATGGATGGCTTCCTTCTAAAATTATTTTTTGCCTGAGAAAAATTAAGCAGTACCAGTTTTACGAACGCCAGTTGTTTTCTTAACACCAACGCTTGTTTTGGCTTTAGAAGAATCTTTCGTAGGATTTTTCTTCACCTTATTTTTTTCTTCAGCTTTTACAGTTTTTGTTTTTTCTTCACCTTCTTTGGCTTCTTCTTTTTCTTTAAGGCTACCTGTGGTTTGAAGAGCGTTATACCAGTTAATCAATTTGCGCATATTACTTACATAAACGCGCTCTTTATCGTATTCTGGTAATATCTCAGAAAAATATTTTTCTATTTCTTTGTCATCTGATTTGTTGTCAATTGCCGCGCCACCTTTTTCTTTTTCAAAAATAGAGGTCATGATTTCTTCAATAGGTTTGTCGTCACCAGTAGTAAACATACTAATGTCTGTTAAAGTAGAAACTTTGGTAGAAGCATAAACATTTAGACGCTTTTTGTCTGCAAGGCTCTCCACAATAATACCATTTTTGCTTTGTGCAACAATTTTATATAAGCCCGGTTGACCTGAAATAGAAATAATACCTGTTAAATCAATCATATTTTATTTATTATCTTGAAGGGCAAAGATAAGTTTTTAATTTAAAAGGCTTGAAAAAAAGGCTCTTTTTTTTCTAAAATGATGAAATTAACTGCCTTGAGCGATATGGGTCTAAATCCCAGTGAATTAGTAAGGTTTGAACGAAATGATTTTGGCGTTCCTATGTATGCAGCTTTGTTTTAAATCCTTAAATAAGTAATTTAGTAGTCTGCCAATTCTAAATAGATTTTATATTTTTTAAAAGATAAAGACTAACACAAAAAACGTTTACTATGAAATACAAAGCCATTGACAATAATTTATTTATTGAAAACAGAAATAAGTTTAAAAACAATTTAAAACCAAATTCCTTAGCTGTTTTTGTAAGTAACGATATAATGCCTACAAATGCTGACGGAAGTATGGGGTTCAGACAAAACGCCGATCTTTTTTATTTAAGTGGGATTGATCAAGAAGACACGATTCTTGTTATTTTCCCAGATGTAAAGGATGGCAAACACAAAGAAATTTTGTTTGTAAAAGAAACAAGTGAATTAATTGCTATTTGGGAAGGTGCAAAATTAAATAAAGCACAAGCTACAGCGGTGAGTGGGATAGAACATATTTATTGGCATCACGAATTTGAAAAAGTGACGAAAGCATTTTTTATACAGGCTGAAAACATTTACCTGAATAGTAATGAACATACACGCAGATATATCGATACAGAGACTGCACAAGACAGATTTAATAAATCAATTACTGCGAAGTACCCTCTTCATAAAATAGAGCGAAGTGCTCCAATCATGCACAGAATTCGTGCTATTAAAAGCACGCAAGAAATTGATTTGATTCAACAAGCCTGTGATATCACAGAAAAAGGATTTCGCAGACTTTTAGGATTTATTAAACCGGGTGTTTGGGAATATGAAATTGAAGCAGAATTAATTCACGAGTTTGTGCGTAACCGTTCTCAGGGCTTTGCTTATGGACCAATTGTTGCCAGTGGCAGCAGCGCTTGTGTATTACATTACGTAGAAAACAATAGGCAGTGTAAAGATGGGGATGTTATTTTGTTAGATGTGGCAGCAGAATATTCAAATTACGCCAGTGATTTAACACGTGCGCTTCCAGTAAATGGAAAGTATACAAAACGTCAGAAAGAAGTGTACAATGCCGTGTTACGCGTGCACCGTGCAGCGGCTAAGTTATTGGTGCCAGGACAAACATTTGATAAATACAATACAGCTGTTGGTGATTTAATGACAGAAGAGTTATTAAAATTAAATTTATTGAAGAGCGAAGATGTAAAAAAACAAAATCCAAATTGGCCTGCGTATAAAAAATATTTTATGCATGGTACAAGCCACTTTTTAGGATTAGACGTACATGATGTTGGTTTTTTTCAAGAGCCAATTCAAGCGGGAATGGTGTTTACCGTTGAGCCTGGAATTTATATTCAAGAAGAAGGCCTAGGTATTCGTATTGAAAATAATTTGTTGGTAACTACAAACGGACAGTTAGACCTAATGAAGAATATTCCTATTGAAGCAGATGAAATTGAAGAGTTGATGAGTAAAAGTAAGATAATGGCTTAAGTGTTAAATAGGTTGGACTTTTAGGGTTTTCTGGTTAACTTAGTTAAGCTAAAAATCACCCAATGAAAAAACTTCTTCTTTTTACCGCAGCAGTTTTGCTTTTAAACAACGCGTATTCACAAGATCAAACTTTGTTAAATCCTAACCAGTCCTTAATTGCGACTAATCCTTCTTTTGCGGGAAGCAATGGAGCGTTTCGTAATCAGCTGGTAGCGAGAAGCACTAATCCTTTTGTTTCTAATAATAATGCGGTGTATTATAACGCACTGGATGGATATATCAAAAAACTGCATGGAGGGTTGGCCGTATCTGTAGCCATGAATTCTTGGGGCAAAGGCGCGTATCGCAATTCAGAAATCAATTTGGTTTATGCGCCGATTTTTGAATGTAAAGAAACTGGGTTTAAAATAATTCCTTCGATCCAATTTACCGGTTTAAAAAGAGAAGTTGATATTGAGAGTTTGACATTTCAGCAATGGGGCTCGTCGTCAACAATACAAACTCCTAAGAAAACTAATTTAGAGGTAAGCGCAGGCCTATTGTTTAATTACAAAAACTTTTATGCTGGCGGAACAATTTTTCACATAAACCAGCCAGACGTTGGCGCTTATGGCCAGAGCAGACTCCCAGCGCGTTTTAGTTTTAATGCTTCCTACAGTATACCGATTAATCAAAAAACACTAATCAATTTTGCAAGCATTTTTACTAAGCAAAATAATTTCAATAGTTTACTATTTACAGCTAACGCAATTTTTGTAAAACACTTAATACTTGGTTTGGGTTATTCGTATAATGATTCTGGATTTTTAAATTTAGGTTATAGGAGTAATTATTTTAGTGTTAACCTTGGTTATGATGTTGTGCTGAGCAAACTTGCTGGAATTAGAAATGGAGGCTGTCAACTTGCTTTGGCATTGAGTCTCCATAAGAAAGCAGACAATGCCACTCTTAAGAGTTTCGAAAAGTGGTAGGGATTAATTCAAGCCTTAATTTTATGTTAAAGAAGTTTTGCCTCATCATTTTGCTCGCTTGTTTTTCTAAAAAGAGTAGTGCTCAGGGGGAGTCAAATGTTCCGTATCAATCCTTAGTAGCAATTAATCCATCTTTCGCCGGCAGCAATGGTTTGTTAAGGAATCAAACTTTCGCGCAAACACCTATTGAGGCCTTGTTAAATAGCTTTTCTATTAATAACGTATTTGATGCCTATTTGACTTCTTTAAAAAGTGGTGTTGCATTTACAGCTAGATACTATGAGCGTTCTTTAAATTATTCTAGTTCCACTGGAAGTTTCTCTTTTGCGAAATATTTTACTGTTAAGCAGAATTTAAATATAATTCCTTCTATTCAAGTGGGCTATACCACTAACCAAATTAACGAAGGGTACAACGCGAACACTGTTTTTTTGCAACCGGGTACTAATTCCAATTGGGTAAGCGCGGGGTATTTTTCGTTGAATGGAGGTTTACTGATTAATTACAAGAATTTTTACGGAGGTGTAAGTGTGTTTAATATGAATAGACCAGATGTAGGAATTTATAGCGAACAAAAAACTAACCCACTATTCAAAATACACGCTTCCTATAATTTGCGACTGTCGGATAACTGGTTATTTAATTTATATGGACAGTATAGTACACAAAAAAAATATGAAAACCAGTCGGTAACCATCAATGCTTTAATTTTAAAACACTTAATTTATGGAGTGGGGTACCGTTGGAGAGACGCGGCTTTTATGAATGTTGGCTGCAGAACTAATTATTTTGTTGTTCAATTAGTCTATAATAAAAACAGTAGTAGTCCGGCATTTTCAGAAAGCAATCAAGATTACTGGCAGTTCATTATGAGTTTTAATCTACGGAATAAAGAACAACGGAATTCAATTACTAATTTTGAAGCGTGGTAAATTTTCTTGGTTTAAGCAAAGCCATGGCAATCAACAAAAAGAGCGCCCCGTAAATTATTAAATTCAGATATTCTGACGCGTCGCTGAGTCTTCTGCCGATTAAGCCATCCGTGGTAAGCGTTAAACCAACAAAAGACAAAACCACAAAGAGAAGGGTGAAAGAATAAACAATTTTGTAATGTGGCCTGCCCTTTAAATAAAATAATCTAATCAGCGTATATATACAATAAGCGTAGGCGGCTATTAAATAATAAATGGCGTATTTACCCTGATGAGGGAATACCATTGGAGTGGCCATAAATACAAGGGAAATGTCATAAAATAATTTCTTTTTACTTTTAAATTTTTGAAATGGTTTGCCAAACAGAAAGGTTAGAAAGAGAAGCAAAGCTAAACGCGCTACCATTAAAATAGAATTCGTGGTAACGGAATCAAGTGCAAGA
Source organism: Aurantibacillus circumpalustris (assembly GCF_029625215.1). Classification (GTDB taxonomy): domain Bacteria; phylum Bacteroidota; class Bacteroidia; order B-17B0; family Aurantibacillaceae; genus Aurantibacillus; species Aurantibacillus circumpalustris. The sequence continues at coordinate 780,371 of NZ_CP121197.1, read as the reverse complement.
AAATTACGCTTTATAGAAAACTCAATAGGGGTTTCCATCACCAAAGAAGGGATAAGTGATGACAGACTGGGCCGGCCCATGTCTTCAAAAATACTATTGCTTTCTGTGTTTGCCAATGAAGATAACCAAGCGTGCATTAATTGATTGTTAAACCCATACCCCAGAACAACGACCGGCAGATAGAGGTAAAAAATAAAAAACAAGATGGTTAGTCCCACGGCGCGGAATTCTCTTTTATAAATCAGGTAAGGTAAAATTGCGACAGGAATAAGTTTAAAGTTAATAATCAAAGCCAACAAGATTGCGCCTGCAATCTGATGTTTCTGAAAAATTAATTTAATCGCTTCTAAAGACGCCCACACCATTAAGAAAGTCATTTGTCCAAGAGCAAGGTTATCAACGATGTAACGTGCTACACAAAGAATTACAAAAATATAAAACCAGTGTCTTTCAAGAAGCGATAATTTATTGACAGGAAGAAAAAAAGGAAGGAGAATAAACGTTCTATATATAACCCAAAAAGTGAACGATAACCAAATTAAATTGTATCCAATTTGTGGAAGGAATTTTAGAGGGAACATCAGTACCGCAAACAACGGACTGTAATAATATTTCAATCCAGCTGGCATTATCCAAACCTCGTAACAACTTTCTCCATTAAAGATCATTTTAGAGGCACTGATGAAAATATCGAAATCTTTATTGTGCTGTACCACACACTCATATAAAAGTAACGCCAGTATAAAAATACCAGCAAAAACTTTAAAATAAATGGAATTTAGAAATTTCATACACCTTTTATAACACTACAATGTATCCAAAATTTCCTTTTTGAATAGGTGTTTGTTTACAAATTATCAATAAAATAATTCGTGATCTTCTCCATCAAATGCGCTCTGTCTTTTCCTAGAACATTGTGTTTATGTCCTGGATAAACATAATAATCAAGTTGTACACCTTTGTCTACCGCTTTCTTTTGGTACATGATGCTGTGTTGCCAAACAACTACATCGTCTTGCGCGCCGTGAATCATTAATAATTTTCCTTTTAATTTATCTACGTGATTCAATAAATTATTTTTATCGTAACCTTCTTTATTTTCTTGGGGTGAATCCATATAGCGTTCACCATACATAATCTCATAATAACTCCAATCGATTACGGGCCCGCCAGCGGCTGCTACCTTAAAAATGCCGGCATTACGTGTCATCAAAGACGTAGTCATAAATCCTCCATAACTCCAGCCGTGAACGCCAAGGCGGGTAGCATCAACATAAGGAAGTCCTTTCAAATACGAAACACCACTTAGTTGATCTTCCATTTCAACAGTGCCCACCTGTCTGTGTATAGCTTGTTCAAAGGCTTTTCCGCGGTTTGAAGTTCCTCTGCCATCTAAAGTAAATATTATAAATCCTTTTTCAGCCATGTATTCATACCATACCTCTCCGCCCGCCATCCAGGTATTAGTAACGAGTTGCGAATGAGGGCCATTATACAAATACACTAAGACAGGATATTTTTTTGTACTGTCGAAATCAACCGGTTTAAACATTCGGCAATAAAGGTCGGTGCCTTGATTGTTTTTGATACTAAACAAAGACCAGTTGCCAGTCTTGTACTCTTTTAGAGGATTTTCTGCTTTATATAAAGTGGCAGACTTTCCGTTTGCCTGAATAAATCTGTATTCACGAGGCGTGTAACAAGAAGTAAAATTATCTAAAAAACAAGAGCCTTCTTTGTTGGAAGCAACTGTATGAAAACCGTTACCTTGTGTCAGACGGGTTATTTTGCCGGATTTTAAATTCACTAAATAAAAATCCTGGTTAACGGGACTTTGTTCATTGGAGTGAAAAAATAAATTTTCACCTTTGCTATCAAAACCGTTTTCAGCCTTCACCTCCCAATTACCTTTGGTAAGCTGCTTAGCAAGACTTCCATCCACATTGTATAAATAGAAATGGTTAAAGCCATCTTTACGGCTTTGCCAGATAAATTGTTTAGGATTGTTTTTTACAAAAAGCATTGGATTGGAAGGCTCTGTATATTTCTCGTCTTTTTCTTCAAATAAGGTTTTTACAAAAGCACCGCTTTGAGCATCGTATTCATTTAGTTTATAATAATTTTGTTCACGATTTAGAATGGCCATGTAAATTTTTTTCTCATCCGGACTCCAGGAAACGTTAGTGAGGTATTGGTCTTTCGGGCCCTCTACTTTTACTTCAGTTGCGGTTTTCTTTTTAAGATCATAAACTAACAATTTAACGTAATGACTTTTGTTGCCGGCCATGGGATATTTAATGTTTTCGTTATGTGCAGGATATGTACTCCAATCGATAATAGGATAATCAGTTACATCTGTTTGATCCATACGATAATAGGCCAGATAATTGCCATTAGGACTCCAATACGTTCCTTTATGAATACCGAATTCATCACGGTGCACACTTTTACCATTAACAATTTCGTATGAACCGTCTTTAGTTATTTGAGTAACTTCTCCGTTGGATGAAATAAAAACATTATTTTCTTTTACATAAGCAAAAACTTCACCTTCTTTAAACTCATCTAGTCCTTCTAACGAAGCATCAGCTGTTTTACGGTCTGACTCACTAATTGTTTTTTTATCGAAATTATAGAGTGATTCACTTTTTTTATTTTTAAAATAAAACGCATTTTCGTTTTTCCATTTTAAAGCGTCAAAAGCTAAAACGGTATCTATACCAACTTGAGCAAGCGTTTTGTTAAACTCTGATAATGACAAAGAAGACACGATCTTTGCATCAACAGTGTTTAAAATAAAAAGTTCGTTTTTATCTATGTAAGAAGCTTTGGCTGAGTTTGGTATAAATCCTAGATTCTGAAGGCGTTTTGGAGCAAGAGTGCTGCGCCCCTTAAGAACCGCATCTTGAATTGTTAGTAATTTGTTTTGGGCTAAACTGGTAATACTTATTAAAAAAGTAAGACTTACACTTAAAAATATTTTTTTCATAATTAAAATTGAAGCCTCTAAAATATCAAAAAAAGTCGGGTATTTGCAGATCTTTTGGGGGGATATTGGAAATTGATAAGCGACTTTGTTTGAGATTTTTTAGAATAGAACAAGAGAGCAGCCTTTCCAAGAATTTCAAATCTTAGTTCGGGTCAAACTCAAGCAAATTACCATTGCTAATAAGTCCCCCATCTGTGTAAAAGCTTAAAACAATTCCTTCCCATTTTTTTGTGACAATTTGCTCTGGATCACTAATACTATAATTGAAAGGAGTTTTGTTTGAGGCGAGATCTTTAAATAAATCTTTTTTCCATTTTTCACTGGCTTCCTTAGCAAAACTTTTAACGCTTTTTTCGAAAGTTGCTTCTGGAACTTTTACGGCAAGGGCACAGAGCGCAGTTTGAATCGCAAGATTATTCTCTGGATTGTTTTCCCCCATTATATAATCTTTAATTGTACTTACTGGATTATTTTTGGCATAAAGAGCGCATAAAGCATCCTCTATTTGAGCTTCTGTTTTAAAACCAAGAATATTACTTATGAGATTAGCCGTGATAATTGTATCCTGACTAATTGCAGCACTCAAACAAACATAATGATTAAAAATATCTGGGTGTTTTACGCTTTGAATTTCTTCGCCCAATGAGTATTTGTGGAGTTTTTCTAAAACAGCTTTTGGATTGAGAACGGTGGCTAGCAATAGTGCATTAGAAGCAATAACAGCATCACGTTTCGCGGTTGAGTCCACTATGACAAGCAGTTCATTTACATTGTAGTTGAGACTTCTTAATAAAAAAGCTGTTTTTTGAAGGGTGATAACTTCTCCCAGAAAGAAGGTAAAGTAATTTTGCTTTGGCGGTAAATAATTTACACCAACAAATGCAAAACCCAGCTTTTTGTGCATCAAATAAAAAAGCTGTGTTTTTTCTTTGTCTGAGTATTGTTTATCACTTACAATTCTTTTTAATAAGGAATTAAAAAACGCATCATCAAAGTAGGATGGCTTATCAGCTTCGTCTATAACGTCTCTGAGTTTTTTATCTATTTCAGTGTAAGAGTAAGTGGTTTCAAGTGTTAGCTTGTTAATAGGTCGTACCTGACAAATATATTTACTAAAAGCAGCGAAGCAAAAAAATAAAACTAAAAACTTTTTCATGTATTTATAATATCAAAGATTTATATTAAAGCATCAAGTAAATTGTCATCTACTAAATTTGGAAGTGTAACTTTTAAATCAGGCCGGCGCGCCATTTCACGTTTAATGGCAAAAATAGCTTCGTCATTACGCGCCCAACTTCTACGGGCTATTCCATTATTCACATCCCAAAAAAGCATTTGTTCAAGTTTTTTTTCTGCTTCGACGCTGCCGTCTAAAACCAAACCAAAGCCACCATTAATTACCTCTCCCCAACCAACACCGCCGCCATTATGTAAACTAATCCAAGTGGCTCCACGAAAGGCATCACCTACAAAATTATGAACGGCCATGTCTGCGGTAAATTTACTTCCGTCATATATATTAGATGTTTCTCTATAAGGACTATCTGTGCCACTTACATCGTGATGATCGCGACCTAATACAATGGGAGCCGAGATCTTACCTTCTTTTATTGCTTTATTTATCGCTTGTGCAATTTTAATTCTTCCTTCGCTATCTGCGTATAAAATACGGGCTTGTGAACCTACAACCAGATTATTTTGCTGCGCCTCTTTAATCCAAATAATGTTATCGTAAAGCTGTTGTTGAATTTCTGAAGGCGCTGTTGCATAAATTTCTTCAAGAACTTCTTGTGCGAGTTTGTCTGTTACTGCCAAATCTTCTGGTTTTGCAGAGGTACACACCCACCTAAACGGGCCAAATCCATAATCAAAACACATAGGACCTAAAATATCCTGCACATAGCTTTTATATTTAAAATCTGTTTTTTGATTATCAGCAAAAACGTCTCCACCTGCCCTTGAAACCTCAAGAAGAAAAGCGTTTCCATAATCAAAAAAGTACATGCCGTTTTTAGTCAAAGCGTTTACAGCATTGATGTGTCGTACCAATGTTTTTTGAACTTCTTGTTTGAATTGCTCGGGTCTTTCGGCCATCATAGTATTACTCTCTTCAAGACTCAGTCCTGCGGGATAGTAACCACCTGCCCAAGGGTTGTGCAATGAACTTTGATCACTGCCAATATCTACTTTTATGTTTTCTTGAACCAGTTTTTCCCACAGGTCAACCACATTTCCTTCATAGGCAAGGCTCACGGCTTCCTTATTTTTTTGAGCTTCTTTTGTTCTTTGTATTAATTTATCGAGATCTGAATATACTTCATCTACCCAAGCCTGAGTGAAACGGGTTTTAACTGCTTTAGGATTTATTTCGGCGGTTATAGAAACAAGTCCTGCAATTTTTGCCGCCTTAGGTTGCGCGCCACTCATTCCACCTAAACCGCAGGTAACAAATAGTTTACCTTTACGCTCTTCTTCCGTTTTAAATTTTTTGCGAGCTGCATTCATAACGGTTATGGTTGTGCCGTGTACAATGCCTTGTGGACCGATATACATAAAACTACCAGCGGTCATTTGTCCGTATTGTGTTACACCAAGCGCATTAAATTTTTCCCAGTCATCTGGTTTACTGTAATTGGGAATCATCATCCCGTTAGTAACAATAAGTCTCGGAGAGTCTTTTGGCGAGGGAAACAAACCCATGGGATGACCACTATATAAAACGAGCGTTTGTTCATCTGTCATGGTGGCAAGGTACTGCATGGTTAAAAGATATTGAGCCCAGTTTTGAAAAACAGAACCATTACCGCCATATGTTATCAGTTCATGCGGATGTTGCGCTACAGCATAGTCGAGATTATTGCTGAGCATGTGCATGATTGCCGCCGCTTGTTTAGATTTGTGCGGATACTCGTTTATTGGCCTTGCATATATTTTGTAATCGGGACGAAAACGGTACATATATATTCTACCGTAAGTTTTTAATTCTTCTGCAAATTCTTTGGCTAGAATAGCGTGATGCTGTTTGTCAAAGTAACGCAGAGCATTGCGTACAGCTAATTTTTTTTCTTCGGAACTAAGAATGTCTTTGCGTTTTGGTGCATGGTTAATGTTTTGATCGTAAGAACTTGGTGATGGAAGGGCTGACGGAATGCCCTGTAAAATCAGATCTTTAAATGAAATTTGCGTTGAGGTTGACATGCAATAATATTATTTTTTTAAATCTTTGTCGAAATTACCTGTTTTTTTGTTATAACCATAAGGACAATGTTTGCAGCCGCTTTTACAGCAATGACCACGCTTTAAGTGGTACTTTTCTGTAAACACAATATAACCTTCTGGACTGTAGTAAAAATCTTCTGGATCTAACTCTTTGTTAAACATTTTCTTTACAAAGATATAAATAAGAGTTTAGTTAAGTCCCATAGTTTTATCAAGAATATAGGTATAAAAAAAGATCCAGCAGTTGCTGAATCTTCCAATCTCATTAACACTACCAAAATAATTATTCTGCCCGTTTAATCGTGCAACCTATTGACTTGGTTTCTTGTGTTTTAGGAGTCTCATTTTTAAGCAAAGCAGCCAAGGCATTTTTTAAATACGCTTCTTTAACTGCTGCAGGATCTTTCACATTGTCATCAATTGCACCTTTGTAAATAAGACCCTTAGCGTTGAACAAAAAGCATTGCGGTGTACGGCCGGCGCCAAATTTATCGGCAAGTTGACTTTTTTCATCTACGGTATAAGCGCATTTTAATTTTTGAGAATTGTAATATTTTACCATTTCTTCAAAGCTGTCGTCTTCGTTGCGTTGTGCTTCATTACTGTTAATTAGGGCACAACCAATCCCATTCGACTGGCAAAAATCAGAATATTCTTTAATTCGCGCCGCACTCAGTTTTACGTATGGGCAGGTATTACAGGAAAAAATTACCAGTAAACCCTTAGCGGTCTTAATTTCGTTTAAACTAAATGAATTGCCGGACACGTCTTTCATTTTATAATCACCCATCGGTACGGGTGAATTTAATGTAAGCTCTTCTAATACTGGAAAACTGATGAAAGAAAACAGAGCAGTGCAAACAGCTAATAAAATAATTGTAAAATAATTTTTATTCTTCATAGCTACGAGTTTTAGTATTTCGAATTTAATTAATTGAAAGCCTATAATAAACCAATTAAGTGTTAAAACCTTAGATTTTAGACGAAACAAGGCAATTGCTTGACATAATTTAGCAATTGTATGATATTTGCCAAGAAATAATGAAGAGTTGTTAAACGAAGGAATTATAATCCAAGTAAAATTTCTTCTGGATTTTTACCTCCAAATAACATGCGACTTGGATTTTCAAGCATTTCTTTTACTTTCACTAAAAAGCCAACACTTTCTTTACCATCAATAATACGGTGATCATAGCTAAGAGCAACATACATCATAGGACGAATCACTACTTGTCCGTTTACCGCCATTGGGCGATCAACAACATTGTGCATTCCTAAAATAGCACTTTGAGGAGGATTGATAATTGGAGTACTCATCATACTTCCGAAAACACCACCATTAGTAATGGTAAACGTACCACCTTCCATGTCAGGGATACCTAATTTACCATCACGGGCTTTAATCGCTAATCCTTTAATACCCATTTCAATCTCTGCTAAACTCATTAATTCAGCATTGCGTAAAACAGGAACCATTAAACCTTTTGGTGCACTCACAGCAATGCCAATGTCACAATATTTGCTATACACAATTTCGTCACCATCAATCATGCCATTTACAGCGGGATAATGAAATAAAGCTTCAGTAACTGCTTTTGTAAAGAAACTCATAAAACCAACATTAGTTCCGTAAACCTCTTTAAATTTATCTTTGTATTTAGCGCGTATAGAATAAATCTCGCTCATGTCTACTTCATTAAAAGTAGTTAGCATAGCGGTTTCATTTTTTACAGCTACCAATCTTTTAGCAACTACTTTGCGTAACGAAGTCATTTTCACACGCTCTTTGTCACGATTACCTTGCCAACTATTGCTGAGTGCTTTTACGGCAGAAGGCAAGCCGTTAGAAAGTGCAGCTAATACATCTTGTTTAGTTATACGACCATCTTTACCACTGCCATTCAATTGATTTGAAGCAATGTTATTTTCTGCCATTATTTTTGCAGCAGCGGGACTGGGTGTCCCTGTTGCGTAGGATTGGCTTGAAGTTTTTACTGGAGCAGTTTCTTGCTGTACCGCTACTTTTTCTTCTTTTTTTGCTTCGACTTTTACTTCAGCTTTCGGAGCTTCTTTTTTTGCTTCAGGTTTGAAAGAGGTATCTATCTTAAGTACAACTTGACCAACTTTTACCGTGTCACCTTCTGCGGCTAATAATTCAATTTTTCCCGATTCTTCGGCATTCAAGGTCAATGTAGCTTTATCGGAATCGATCTCTGCTAACACTTCATCTTTTTCTACAACATCACCAGTTTGTTTTACCCAACGGGCTATTATAACTTCTGTGATCGATTCTCCCGGACTAGGAACTTTTAATTCTACAATTGCCATAAATGATTTTATTGAATGTGTTTATATTTTCGTTTTATTTAACCAGTACTTTCGAAAAAATACCAAGCATAATTTCTTCACTTTCTGCTGCATGTCTCTTTGCAAAACCTGTTGCAGGGCTTGCTGCTTCATCTCTACCAACGTATCTCATATTTAAAGAGCGTAAATTTTTGTCGACAAATCTCCAGGCGCCCATATTTTCAGATTCTTCTTGAACAAATAAATACTCTTTTGCGTTTTTATATTTGGCAAGGATCGCATCTACTTGTTTTTGTGGAAACGGATATAGCTGCTCTAACCGAATAAAGGCAATATCACTAGCACCTTCTTTTTCTCTGCGTTCTATTAAATCGTAATAAATTTTACCGCTACAAAATGCAACACGCGTTATTTTTTTAACATCAGCACTTATATCATCGATTAACTCTTGAAATTTACCTTCTGTAAAATCTTTTACACCGCTTACACAAGTAGGGTATCTCAATAATTTTTTTGGCGTGAAACAAATTAGTGGTTTACGGAATCCTCGTTTTAGTTGGCGACGAAGTGCGTGAAATTGTTGTGCAGGAGTCGTTGCATTTACAATCTGCATATTATTTTCTGCACACATTTGTAAAAAACGCTCTACACGTGCACTTGAGTGTTCTGGCCCCTGTCCTTCATAACCATGCGGTAACAATACTACTAGCCCGTTCATCCTTCTCCATTTATATTCAGAAGAAGATAAATATTGGTCGATAATAATTTGAGCGCCATTAAAGAAATCACCAAATTGTGCTTCCCAAATAGTTAAAGCATTGGGTGAGGCATAAGCATACCCATATTCAAAACCTAGAACGGCATATTCACTGAGATGGGAATTATAAATTTCGAGTCGTTCAGGGGCACCAATATTATTTAGTGGAACATATTCTTCTTCGCTATCTTCCATTGTAATAACGGCATGGCGGTGTGAGAAAGTTCCGCGTTCAACATCCTGACCGCTAAAGCGAACCCTATGTCCTTCTGTCATTAACGACGCGTATGCTAATAGCTCTCCCATTGCCCAATCGTAGGTATCAGACTTAATCATATTTCTACGATCATTAAACAAGCGTTCAGTTTTATTAAAAAACTTTTTGTCTTTTGGGAGTTCGGTAGTTTTTTGAGCGAGGTCTAAAAATGTTTTTTTACCTATAGCAGTTACAGGAGACTCATCAAAAGCTGTATCACTAGCCATTTGAACTCCCTGCCATGGGCCTTGTAGATACGAAGTTACTTTAGCTTTTTCTACCTTTTTCGCTGACTCAAGATTTTTTTCAAGATCGCTTTTGATTGATTTTTCAAGTTCATCAATTTCATCCTGCGTGAAGCTTCCTTCTTCGATTAATTTTTTTGCGTAAATTTCTTTTGGGTTCGGATGTTTAGCAATTTCTCTGTAAAGCAAAGGCTGCGTGAAGCGAGGTTCATCACCCTCATTATGCCCATATTTACGATAACATAGAATGTCAATAAATACATCTTTACGGAAATTTAAGCGAAACTCGATTGCCATTTTTGCAACGAGGGTTAGTGCTTCCACATCATCGCCGTTAACATGAAATACTGGAGCCTTGGTTACTTTAGCAACGTCTGTACAGTAGGTACTTGAACGCGCATCTCTATAATTAGTTGTAAAACCAACTTGATTATTAATAATGAAGTGAACAGTTCCACCTACTTTATAAGCATCTAAATGAGCCATTTGAACTACTTCATATACAACGCCCTGACCTGCAATAGCGGCGTCACCATGAACAATGATTGGGCAAGCTTTTCTATGATTGCCCTTGTGACGACCATCTATTTTTGCACGAGTAATACCTTCCACTACAGGAGCAACTGTTTCAAGGTGAGAAGGATTTGGAGTTAAAGATACGTGAACAGATTTACCGGATTCACTAATTACATCATTACTATAACCCATGTGATACTTAACATCACCGTCAAACAAACCGTCTTCACTTGGGCGACCTTCAAATTCAGTAAAAATATCAATGGTAGGTTTATTCATAATGTTCGCAAGAACGTTCAAACGTCCGCGGTGAGCCATTCCTATTATGTAGTCTTCAATACCCAGCTCTGCGCCATGTTCCATTAATGCATTCATTGCGGGTAAAAATGATTCAGCGCCTTCGAGTGAAAATCTTTTTTGACCTACAAACTTTGTTGCTAGAAAATTTTCAAATGTTACGGCCTCGGTAACTTTTTTAAGGATACTTCTTTTTTGTTCTTTGTCGAATTTTGGAATATTTCGTGAAGTTTCCATTCTTTCCTGCAACCAAGTCAATAAGTTGGGGTTACGGATAAACATGTACTCAACACCAATGCTTTGACAATAGGTTCTTTCAAGGTGAGCAACAATGTCTTTTAATTTAGCGTCTCCAATTTGTATTTGAGTACCGGCGTGAAATACGGTTTCAAGATCTTTATCTTCAAGTTCAAAAACGTCGAGCCCTAGATCTGGTTTGTATTTTCGGCGTTTTCTAACGGGATTGGTTTTAGTAAACAAGTGTCCACGCGTTCGGTATCCATTAATTAAGTTGATTACCGCAAATTCTTTTGCAACATTTTCTGGAATGTTAGTGGTTCCGGTATTTGAGCTTGTAGTAGTTTGTGAATAGTCTGTTCTCGCAAACTCAAAACCTTTAAAGAAGTCCTGCCAGGTTTTATCAACTGAATTAGGATCTTTTAGAAATTGGTTATAGAGCGCTTCAATTGCAACCACATCGCTGTTTCCTACGTACGAAAATTTGTCCATTTTACCGAGTTAGAATAATGGGTAAATTTAAAGAAATTATTGGATTTAAGTCCGAAAAACCCTAAAAATATGGCAGGGTGGTGAGCCGTTTGTTATTTTTTTCCTTGTTCAATAAGGTTATCTATTTCATCGAAATAGTTTTCGATTTTAAGATACATTTCGGTTGTATCACTGTAGTTATTCAGATATATTTTTAGAAGGGCCTTATCTGCTTTTTTAATTTTTGAATTTGCTTTTTTAAAAGATTTTGGATGCTCCAGCCTTTTAAAATCAATGGTTTCCATGTATTTCATTAGTGCCGAATGCCGTGGAAGATAAATGGCATCAAATTTTGAATCGATCCTTTCTGCCTTTTTATTTTTTTTAAAGTTGAATCCTATTTTTAAACCAAAATTCATACATAGATATGGCGAAACTGAAGTGAATTGATAGGGATAGTGTATCCCATAACTATAGGGTGAAGTAGAGGAATAGGTTGTGCCGGTTAAACTTGCAACCGTAATTCCTATCACATAAAAAGGTTCAATAATTAATTTGCGATTTTGGAACTTGTTCCCGACTGTAAAGCCAATAGTTGAAGCCCAGCCATAACAGGATTCTTCATTATAATAGATATCAAGGTCTGGGTTTAAATTCGAAGCATTATAAGCCACGCGTATTTTTTTGTGCTCTAAATACTCCAAAGAATACGCCATTCCAATATATAAGCCTGTTATTCCTATGTATAGTTTTGGTTTTAAAGAAATTCCTGCGCCATCAAAATTGTAATATTCCCAATTTCTGATTTTTGTTTTAATAAAAGAATTAGGCCGAATATAAAACGCGGAAAGATCGATGCTCCATTTTGACCCTATTTGACTTTGGATACCAATGCCTGCTTCCCGCCAAAAATCGAAATAAGAATAGGCAGCAAATTTATAGCGGGTTAATGGTTTACGCTTTGAATGTGTTCCAAAGCTTGCCAATTGACCAAATAAAGTGGTATTAGAGGATGTAAAAATTAAAATCAATAAATATTTTATGATGATTCGGGTTATCATGTCTATTCATAAATAACACTAATATAGTATAATTTTTGGTTTTTTATTTACCTTTGTGGCTTGAAACATTTGTTTGTCATAGTTTTTTTTCTTTTTGCCAACTTTTTAGTTTCGCAGGAAAATCCTAATCTAAATCCACCACAAAGTCAGACGCAGCTTAAGGTTCAAGAGCTTGTTGAAAAAAAGGCAGAGTACCATCGGCTAACAGGCGGTGAACAAGAGGGTTATCGCATTAAAATTCATTTTGGAATTGACAGGGATGCTGCTGAAGCTGTTCGTGAAAAATTTTTATTGAAGTTTCCTGATTATCCTACAGATAAAGAATATCAGCAACCTAATTTTGTAATATTGGTTGGAAGTTATAAATCGAAATTAGAGGCGTTCGAATCTTTAAGAAAAATACAAGGAGAATTCCCCAATTCTTTTATTGTGAAAGGACGAATTAAAGTTCTTTAATTGTTCCTGTTATTATTAACGTGTAGGTCAAAACTCTGTTTGTCTTTTATAGTTATTACGTGAGTTTCTGCACGTAAATCATCGGCGAAGCTTTTTATTGGAGAGCGTTCACAAATTTCTCCACATAGAGTCGAATCTATTTTGCAAATTTTTCTGCAATTTGATTTATCCATCAAAAACTGTTTAATTAAGTCGGGTTGTTGTATTGTTATCTGGTGGCCGGTGTGTTTTAGTTTTACAAACACAGCGGGACAATGAACCATGTAATTTTTGGCAAACGAAAAGTTGGCAGTATCCGCGATGCGGTCTTCTTCCCCTACCATCACATAAGTTGGTATGTAAAGCCTTTTCCATTCGTTTTTCATTAAACGCATTTCGCGTGAATGCGAAAATTTTTCTTTTGTGGCCACATTTAAAAATCCAGGAAGAATTTTTTGTATGAGTTTAGATTTGCCAATATTACTGAACCAGTAAAACTTTTCTTTGTCTGGGTCAATCACTGGAGAAACGAGTACAAGTTTTTCAAATGTTTCAGGATAATGAATTGCCAACCATGCTGCAATAGGTGCGCCGTATGATCTACCTAACAGAAATACCTTACGCCCTGTCGTGTTTTCTGTGTCAATTATTTTTTTTATAGCCGCCGCCTGAATTTGAGTAGATAGAATTTCTTTCCCATAACCAGATTTCCCGTATCCTAAGCGATCTACTGAAACGATTTTATAATTAGCTTGTAATAAGCTGTCGTCAGTTAGGTTTAAGTACCCATACCAAGCTCCTGGAGCACCGTGAATCATTATTAAAAGGGGAAGCGTGTCGCTTTTACTGAAGACTGCGTAGTGCATTTTATGTCCAGAGAAAAGAGATTTTTTATATTTAGGCTTAATGCTTTTATCTTCATAGTGTTCTTGTAATTCTTTATCTGAATAGACAAACTTTTCGAGATAGCACCTACTAAAAAATAAGCTCATCGCAATTAGAAGTCCTATGATTGAAAGAATTTTTTTCATTTAAAGTGTGGAAAAGCGCATCAATACGACTTTCCTTATAAAGTTATAAAAAAAAGCCCTCGGTTTGGAGGGCTTATTATTTTTTAACAGCGTCTTAACATTTAATAAGATTAGAATTAAATCATGAAGGATTTTTTGTAATTCGATTTAAAATCGAATTCCTAAAACACAAACATCATCCACTTGTTCTAAGTTACCACGCCATTGTTCAAATGCATCAACTAATAAATTGTTTTGTGAATCCATCGTATTTATTGCGTTTTTAAGAAGAATATCATCGAGCTGTTTGTACTTGAATTTTTTTCCTTTTGGACCACCGAATTGATCAGCAAGGCCATCGGTGTATAGATATAAGGAATCACCAACTTTAACATCGAGTGTAAATGTTTTAAATGAATCTGTTTTTTCACCAAGCCCCACTGGCATAGAATCTTTAGATAACTCTGATGTTTGATTTTCTCTTATTAGCAGTGCCGAATTATTTGCTGCGGCATATTCGATAGGCACATTGTTTTTTTTACTAACAGGTATTTTCAAAAGGATGGCATCCATGCCATCACGTCCCCCGTCAAGTCTTTTGATAAGTTGTTCGCGAACATGATTTAATATTTCACCAGGCGCTTCAATTCCTTTTTCGTTAATTGCCTCATTTAGAAAATTTATATTTAATAAGCTCATAAATGCTCCTGGGACACCATGACCTGTGCAATCGCACACTGCAAGATAAAAATAATTGTTTTTTAAAGTGCCCCAATAAAAATCGCCGCTTACAATGTCTTTTGGTTTAAAAAGGATAAAATGTTTAGGTAAGTTTTGTTCAAGTAAATCTTTATGGGCAAGTAAGGCATATTGAATTCTTTTTGCATAATTAATAGATGCAATCATTTCTTTTTGTTGTTCTTCAATAATTAGTTTTTGCCTCTTATTCTCTTCTAATTTTTTAAACAGTGTGTAACTGAAATAGGACACTACGAGTAAAAACAAAATGGAAACACCAATGATCAGGTTTTTTTTGAAGGAAGCCGCACTTGTCAAAGCCTCCTTTTTTTCAAGTTCTTTTTCGGCAAGGAGTTTTTCTTTTTCGTACTCATATTTCAAACTCTCACTTGTGAGCTTTCTGATATTCTCCTCATTGTATAAACTATCTTTAACCGCATTCGCTATCTTAAGATAAAAAAGCGCGTTTTTGTGTTCACCTGTTTTTTCATAGGCATCGCTTAGTTTTTCGCTTATACTAAAAAGTATATCATGTGCACCAATCTCTCTGCCTATTTTGTAAGCCTCTTCAAGAAGATTTACAGCCTCCTTTGAATTATTTACTTTTATCTGCACCATCCCGAGAGCTTCAAGGCAAACAGCAATGCCTTTTGCATTCTTATTATTTCTCGACAATTCAAGAGACTTATGAAAAAGAGCTGTACACTCTTTTATGTTTCCCTGATCATAATAGATACTTCCTAAGTTATAACAGGCTATTGCAATAGACTCTTCTTCACCCAAATCTTCTGCTATTTTCAGAGCCTCTTTAATAGTTTGAATAGCAGAATCTGTCCTGTTACTATTTTTATAGGCTAATCCAATCGCTATCAGTGAGGCTCCTATGCCAGATCGGTCGTGAAGTTTTCTTCTAATCTCCAAAGCTAATTTGTGATATTTTAGACTGTTAACGGTATCTTTTGAGTCAATATAAAGCTGAGCTATGTTATGAAAAGCATTGGCAAGTCCGACGGAATCGTGCAACTGTGCTTTGGTTTTTAATGATAAGAAATAGTAGTCGAGGGCTTTAGAAATGTTTCCCTGACTATTGTAAACAACGCCAAGGTTATTCAACATGCCTGCTACTCTACTTGTATCTTTGAGATCTTTATATAAGTTCATTGACGCAGTAAAATAGTAAATCGCTGAATCAGCAAAGCCCATATAGTTACTAACCTGGCCAAAATAATTGTTTGAAACGGCCATCCCTTTTAAAAAATTTATCTTTTTTGAAAGAGTAAAAGATTTTCTAGTATAAATAAGGCAAGAGTCTAACTGGCCTTTATTTAAATAAATGCTGGCAATTTTATAGTAGTTCTTTGCTAGTGTTGAATCAGCGTGTTCTGCACGAGTGACTTTTAAAAGACTGTCCAGCTTCCTATTCTGCGCTTTTAAAGCAGAAATAATTGTAAAGGAGAACAATACTATTAAAATAATTTGCTTCGTCATGTTTTAGTAAACTCGTTAAAATAAGTCATATAATTAAAATCCCCGGCGAATTGCCAGGGATTTTGATTGTTTATTTATACTGTTTCAACTTCTTCCATATATGCCTCAATTGGGGCACACGAACATACAAGATTCCGATCGCCGTATGCATTGTCTACTCTACCAACACTTGGCCAGAATTTATTATCTCGCACCCAGTTTAAAGGGAATGCCGCTTTTTGACGTGAGTAAGGTTTTTTCCAATCGTCGCTTACAACCGATTTACAAGTATGAGGTGCATTTTTAATGACGTTATCTGTTTTTTCAAATTTACCTTCTTCAATTTCTTTAATCTCGTTGCGAATTGAAATCATGGCCTCACAAAAACGATCTAATTCTGCTTTTGATTCAGATTCAGTTGGTTCAACCATTAACGTATTTACAACGGGAAATGCTACCGTCGGAGCATGAAATCCGTAATCCATTAAACGCTTTGCAATATCTGCTACTTCAACACCCGTGGCCATTTTAAATGCGTTACAATCTAAAATCATTTCATGAGCACAACGGCCGTTTTTGCCAGTATATAAAATTTTGAAATGTTCTTTAAGAGAGTCTTTAATATAGTTAGCGTTTAATATAGCTGTCTCTGTAGCTTGTTTTACACCATCGTTTCCAAGCATTTTTATATACCCATAAGAAATAAGCAATATAAGCGCACTTCCATAAGGTGCAGCTGAAACCGCTGTGATACCTTTGTCTCCACTTGTATTTACAACAGTATGAGAAGGTAAAAATGGCACAAGTTTTTCAACTACACCAATTGGTCCCATTCCAGGACCACCACCACCGTGAGGGATAGCAAATGTTTTGTGTAAGTTTAAATGACACACATCGGCACCAATGTTACCTGGCGAAGTAAGACCAACTTGAGCATTCATGTTAGCGCCATCCATATATACTAAACCGCCATTATCATGAATGAGTTTAGTAATGTCCATTATAGATTCCTCATACACACCATGTGTAGAAGGGTAGGTTACCATTAAGCACGATAAATTGTCTTTGTATTTTTCTGCTTTTTCCTTTAAATCAACAAGGTCGATGTTTCCTTTTTCATCACATTTTGTAACAACAATGGTCATGCCTGCCATTGCCGCACTGGCAGGATTGGTGCCATGTGCAGAAGAAGGAATTAAAGCTACATTTCTGTTTGCGTTTCCATTTGCAATGTGGTACGCGCGAATTACCATTAAGCCTGCGTACTCACCTTGCGCGCCAGAATTAGGTTGGAAGCTCATACGGGCAAAACCGGTAATTTCAGAAAGGTCTTTATTTAACTGTTCAATTAATTCAGCATAGCCTTGTGCTTGATCAAGCGGCACAAAAGGATGTATGCTTGCGAACTCAGGCCAGGTCAACGCTAAAAGTTCAGAAGCGGCATTCAATTTCATTGTGCAAGATCCTAACGATATCATGGAGTGAACCAATGAAAGATCTTTATTTTCAAGACGTTTGATGTAACGCATCATGTCTGTTTCGCTGTGATAGCTGTTAAATACAGGATGTGTTAAATAAGAAGAAGTACGTTTTAAATCTGAAGATTTAATTAAATCTGAATTTTTCACCTCACCTTTTGATTGGATACCAAAGCAAGATAAAATATCTATAACGTCATTTGCTTCAATAGTTTGGTCGAAGCTCATGGCGACATGTTTTTCGTCGATCTTTCGAAAGTTAATTTCTTTAAAAACGGCAACTGACATAATTTTAGCTGCATCACATTCAACTACAATTGTGTCAAAAAACAATTTTGTTTTTACTGCTAAACCTGCCTTTTTTAATTCTTCGGCAATGTTGTTCGTTACATTGTGAACACCTTGAGCGATAGCTTTAATGCCTTCTTGTCCATGATACACTGCATACATACTCGCCATGATAGCAAGAAGTGCTTGAGCTGTACAAATGTTTGAAGTTGCTTTGTCGCGTTTAATATGTTGTTCACGTGTTTGAAGTGCCATACGTAATGCCTGGTTTCCTTCTGTGTCAACAGATACACCAATAATACGACCTGGGATTAAACGTTTGTAGTCTTCGCGGCAAGTAAAGAAAGCAGCGTGTGGACCACCGTAACCTAACGGCACACCAAAACGTTGTGAATTACCTACAACACAATCGGCACCCCATTCACCTGGAGGAGTTAATAAAGCAAGTGCTAAAAGGTCTGTAGCGACGGCAACTTGTATACCGTTAGCTTTTGCATCAGCAACAAATTTTTTGTAATTATTTGCTTCACCATTGATATCAGGATATTGAATCAACATTCCGAAAAACGAATCATCTAATTTGATGGTGTTTGCATCGCCTATTACCAATTCAATTCCATAAGGAACTGCGCGTGTTTTAACCACATCGATGGTTTGAGGAAAACACGTTTCGCTGATAAAAAACTTATTGGAGTTGTTTTTTACTTTGTCTTTACTGCGGTTGCTGTAAAACATAAAAAGAGCTTCAGCAGCAGCAGTTGCTTCATCTAAAAGAGAAGCATTAGCAATTGGCATGGCTGTTAAATCCATAACCATTGTTTGGAAGTTTAAAATCGCTTCTAAACGACCTTGCGCAATTTCTGCCTGGTATGGCGTGTAAGCTGTATACCAACCTGGATTTTCTAAAACGTTACGTTGAATAACTGCTGGTAAAATATTGTTGTAGTATCCCATACCGATATAAGAACGAAACACTTTGTTTTTTTTACCAAGGGCTTTTAAATGTTTAATGTACTGATACTCGCTCAAAGCTGGCGCGATTTGCAGCGGTTTCTTTAAACGAATGTTCGGCGGAACAGTTTGATTAATTAATTCATCGATGCTTGCAACACCAATTTTTTTAAGCATCGCTTTTACCTCTTGCTCACGAGGGCCGTTATGTCGGCTAACAAATTTGTCGGTAGTCATTAAACGCAAAATTTTAGAGCGCAAATTTAAGAAAAATAAGGTGTTTTCAAGGGACTTTGTAAATAAAAGCGGTGGGGAAGAATTGTTAAAAAGAGATTTGATCTTTAAGCCGCCATTTCACTTAATTTATCAATTGTTTTATAAAGCAAATCCAAGTCTATTGGTTTAGGCAAAAACTCATCTGCCCCTAAGGCTAGGGTATGATCGATGACTGGTCCGGTCGACAAACAAGAAACTAGAAGTATAGGAGTTGCAGGGTAGAGATGCTTTAAGGTACATGTGAGTGACATAATAGGAGTATCTTCCATGATTACATCAGAAATAACCAAATCAATTTTATGAAGATCCATTTCTTCCAGAGCTTTTAGACCATTTGATGCAGTATAAACCTGATAGCCATGTTTATCTAAAATTTCAGCTAGCAGATAAAGAAAATTCTCATCATCGTCAATGAGTAGGATGTTGATTAGATGTGGTTCCATGAGTGTGGTATTTAGTAGTATTTACGGATCAACTTTCGTACCAGATCTCTGGATTACAGTAATAGGAGGCTTTTAGAGCGTTAAAATGAGTGAAATTTTAACAGTCGTTGGGTTTAAAGAAAAACATACCAGGTTTAAATGGGTAAAGACAGCCTGAGGTATTTTTTCCGAAATTGAATATTTATCCTATTTTTGCATTCCTAAATATCGCGGGGGATTAGCTCATTTGGCTAGAGCGCTTCGCTGGCAGTGAAGAGGTGATCGGTTCGAATCCGATATTCTCCACTAAAGTCCCGACAATTGTTGGGGCTTTTTTAATAAGATGTTTTTTGTTTACATATTATACTCAAAAGTCAAAGACAAATATTATGTTGGTCAAACTGATAATTTGGAAACGCGATTAGTGTCTCATAATTCTGGCACTTCTCCATATACTTCGATTGCTTCAGATTGGGAAATAGTTTATTTCGAACAGTACGCTACCAGAACGGAAACACGTAAGAGGGAAAATGCGATTAAACGAAAGAAAAGTAGAAAGTACATTGAAAGTCTGCTGAGCGCTTCGTCCCGACTCGGGTCGGGATGAAGAGGTGATCGGTTCGAATCCGATATTCTCCACTAAAGTCGCGACAATTGTTGGGGCTTTTTTTCGATCCATCGTTTTACACCACGAATTTCACGAATTAACTTGAATAATTTTTTAGTGAAAATTGGTGTAATTTGTGGTAGAATTTCTTGAAGATCTGCATCGAAAAGCTTATTACAACTGGTTTATGTAAGATAAAAAGAGCTCCAAAGCCTTTCGTTTTTCCTCATCTAGCTTGTAATCTATGCGATGAGTAAGGTATTCAATAGTGTTTTCTTTAGAAAGCGTTTTTACATGATAGTCGTCTTCAACGGCTTGAATGATATTGTCAACACCCTGTTTTAAAGCAGTATTAAATTGAGCAATGAACGAAGGGTCTAACCTTTCAGTGCTTACCCAGGCAGCGAACACGAAGGGTAATCCTGCATATTTTTTCCACTCTTCTGCTAAGTCAAACTCGTAAGAGTATTTTCCGCTTAATCCAAAAGTTCTATCGCCAATAATAACAGCAGCATTAGCATCTTTTATCTCATTCTCAAAACCAGGCTTGGCATCCACATAATGTACAGGGAGTTTCCAAAAAAACTTAAAAAGTACTTTAGTAAGCGTGATGGAAGATTTGGATTGATAATCGAGAGTAACGGTTTTAATCTGATCTAAAGGAACCTCACTATATAGTTTAACACTATCAACTTTTCCGTTTGCGCCAATGCAATAATCTGTCTCTATAAAATAAGTATCGAGTTCTGAAATAAGGGCAACTGGCACTAGAGCAAGATCAACTTGTTTGAATTTTAATTTTTGTGCGCAAATACTGGGAATATCTTCCTGAAGATCTATTTGTTCCAACAAAGAATTGCGTTTTAAAGCCCATTTAAAAGGTAGGGTGTTAGTGTAGTTTACAATGGATATTCTGAGCTTTTCTGAATTCAAGTGTGCAAAAATAAACATATTATCTTGAATCAAATCTTTATCTTTAGGCTCGATTTATGAGCGATAATAAATACCAATTACGAGGCGTTTCGGCGGGTAAAGAAGATGTACACGCGGCCATTGCCAATATAGATAAAGGACTGTTTCCAAGAGCCTTTTGTAAGATTGTTCCAGATCTTTTAACTGGCAGTGAAGAACATTGTTTAGTGATGCATGCAGATGGAGCAGGAACAAAATCTGCTTTAGCTTATATGTATTGGAAAGAAACCGGTGATTTAAGTGTGTGGAAGGGAATTGCGCAAGACGCTGTGATTATGAATGTGGACGATTTGATTTGTGTTGGCGCAACAGAAAACATTATTTTGTCATCCACCATCGGAAGAAATAAAAATTTAATTCCCGGCGATGTTATTTCAGCAATCATTAACGGAACAGAAGAGGTGTTACAAAATCTTAGAGAGAATGGGATCTCTATTACCTCCACAGGTGGTGAAACTGCGGATGTTGGCGATTTAGTCCGAACAATTATTGTGGATAGTACAGTTACATGCAGAATGGCTCGCAACAAAGTAATTTCTAATCACAATATAAAAGCTGGAAATGTTATTGTTGGCTTAAGCAGTTCAGGAAAGGCGACCTATGAAAACGAATACAATGCAGGGATGGGCAGCAATGGACTTACCAGTGCGCGTCACGATGTGTTTAATAAGTCACTTGCTAAAAAATATCCAGAGAGTTTTGATTCTGCTTTACCAGAGAGTGTTGTGTACACCGGCGGCTTGAATTTGCAGGACAAAGTAGAAGTCTCTTATAAAGATGAAAACGGAAAAATCATCACAGAAAAAATAGACGCCGCGAAATTAGTTTTGTCGTCTACACGCACCTATGGACCAATTATTAAAAAAATAATTTCTGAAGTTGGTGCTTTTATTGATGGTATCGTGCATTGCAGTGGCGGCGCGCAAACAAAGGTTTTACATTTTATTAACGATAATTTACATATCATTAAAGATAATTTGTTTGAGGTGCCAGTTCTTTTTAAAACCATTCACGAACAGAGTCATACCGATTATAAAGAAATGTATAAGGTGTTTAACATGGGTCACCGCATGGAATTATATGTTGATGAAGCATACGCCGAAAAAATAATTGCTATTAGCAAAAGTTTTAATGTGGATGCGCAGATTATTGGGCGTGTGGAAAAGGGTTCTGGAAAGCACGTCACCATTAAATCAACGTATGGTACGTTTGAGTACTAATCTTACTACTTTTTATTCTTGTTTTTCTTTTGATTGTTCGTCTAACATTATTTCAATGTAACGAAATTATTACCTCAGATTTAATTTAATATTTCTTTTTGCGTGAAGGTTAACATTTGTATTTTTTGCGCTGATTTTCATAACGCAATCATAAACTGATTGATGTATCCCCGTTCTTTTTCAGAACTAATTTTGGCAAACAACACATACAAAATTAATTCAAATGAAAAAGAACATTACTTTATTTTTACTCCTCTTTACCTGTGTACTTTCTGCTCAGGTTACTATTTTTCCTTACGGCTCCACATGGAAATATCTTGATAATGGATCGAATCAAGGAACAGCATGGCAAGGAACAACTTTTAGCGATACCGGCTGGTCATCTGGGAATTCTGAGTTCGGCTACGGAGATGGTGATGAAACTACGATAGTAAATGCATGTGGCACTGTAGTTCAAAACCCTTCTTGCACAAACAAATACATCACCACTTATTTTAGAAAAACAATTAATGTGCCAAGTACATCTTCTTACACTGCGTACACTATGAATTTTAGAAGAGACGATGCTATTATTGTTTATTTTAATGGAAACGAAGTATACAGAAATGGATTGCCAACAGGCACTATTACATATACTACAATCGCTCCGACTGCATGTTCAGATGACGGGAACACTGTTTTCTCAATTATTCTATCACCAACAGTAATTGTAACGGGCACAAATGTAATCGCTGTCGAAATTCACCAAAATGGTGGATCAAGTTCTGACATTTCTTTTGAGTTTAATTTAGTTGGAAACACCAATTATGTTATACCCACTATTGTTAAGGGACCTTATCTAGCGGTTGGAACGCCGACTTCGATGGTAGTTCGTTGGGAAACAAATGTTGCTACCGATGGCCAAGTAACATATGGAACTAGCGCTAGCGCCCTCACAGCAACCGTTACAAACACGGTTTCAGCCACCATACACTCGTTACAAATTAGCGGATTAACACCCTATACAAAATACTATTACAACATTGGGTCAAGCTCTCTTGTAATTCAAGGAGATACTAATAATTATTTTCTTACAAATCCAATTCCAGGAACCCCTGGTCAGTACCGTTTTTGGATGGTAGGTGACTGTGGTAACGCTTCCACAAATCAAATAAATTGTAAGAACCAATACATTGCCTACAACGGTAATAGAATAACAAACGCTATGTTGCTTTCTGGCGATAACGCCTATAGCAGTGGCACAAATGCGGAGTACAATACCAGTTTTTTTGGTATTTACCAGAATGATATATTGAAAAAAATGACAATGTATTCTGCTCCCGGCAACCATGACTATAATAATGGTGCATCCACAGCAACCACAGTACCTTATTTTACCCACTTTCAAACGCCTACCAATGGTGAGGCAGGGGGTATTCCTTCTAATAACCCAGCTTATTATTCTTTTGACTATGGTAACGTGCATTTTCTTTCTCTAGATTCTTACGGAAAAGTTGGTAGTGACAAAATGTATGATACCACAGGAGCGCAAGTAAATTGGATAAAGGCAGATTTAGCGGCTAATAACAAAAAGTGGGTAATCGCCTACTGGCACCACCCACCATATACTATGGGCTCACACAATTCTGACACTGAAGGAGACCTTGTAAATATTCACACACGTTTTATTAAAATCTTGGAACGTTATGGTGTGGATATGATTATTACAGGGCACAGTCATGATTATGAAAGATCAAAATTAATGAATGGGCACTATGGAAATGAAGCGTCTTTTAATGCAAGTAACCATAACCTAAGTTCATCAAGTGGAAAATACGATGGATCTTCAAACTCTTGTCCTTATACAAAAGACTCAACTGTAAATAAAATCGGGACAGTTTATGTCGTGTCTGGATCTGCTGGTCAGTTAGGTGGACAGCAAGGAGCTTTTCCTCACAATGCTATGCATTACTCTAACGCTTCTAATGGAGGAACATTTATTTTAGATATTGAAGACAATAAATTGGATGCAAAATGGTTGTGCGCAGATGGAATTATTCGTGATAATTTCACCATGTTTAAAGACGTAAAAACAAGTAATACATTTACCGTTTTACCAGGAGAAACAAAAACACTCACCGCTTCATGGCCTGGAGCTTATTTATGGCCTGATGCAAGTACAAGTCGCAGTGCAACTGCAAGCGCTTTATCAGATTCAACCATTTTAGTAGTTGATCCTAATAATTGTGTTGCGGATACCTTTAAGTTAAAAGTATTGCCAGCTGTTGATTTTACTGCGGCTGTTCCATATTGTGCAGCGAGTCCAATTTCATTTACCAATCTTTCTACAAACAATACAACAGCTTGGAACTGGGCAGTTTCGCCTTCAACAGGAGTAAGCATTAGTTCTTCATCTACAGAAAATCCAAACATAACTTTCAATACAGCAGGAACGTATACAATTTCCCTAATAGCGAATAACGCCTATGGTTCAGGAATTGTTGTGACCAAAACAATTACAATTAATGCAAATCCAAATGTACTGGCAAGTATAAGTTCAACCGCAATTTGTTTAAACCAAACTGCTACATTAACAGCTACAGGAGCGCCATCATTTAGTTGGAACACTGGTTCTACTGCAACTTCAGTTACAGTTAGTCCTACAGCCAATACATCGTATACTTTAATAGGTACGAATGGAAATGGATGTAAGAACATGAGTATTAAATCGCTTTTAGTAAACGCTTTACCTATTCTAAGCGTTGCAGTAAGTCCAACCACAGCGGTTGTTTGTGATGGAGACGCGATTTCGTTGACCGCTTCCGGCGCAAGTTCATATAGTTGGACGGGTGGAATAAATAACGCTACTAGTTTTACATTGAATGCGGGTACAGCTTATTCAGTTACTGGTACTGATGCGAATGGATGTCAAAGTTCAAGTACGCAATCCATCACAGTAAATTCTCTTCCGGTGTTAAATGTTGTTTCATCACCCAGCAATGCAAGTGTTTGCGCAGGCTCTTCGCTCATAGTAACTGCGTCAGGTGCCAGCACTTACACCTGGAGCGGAACCGTGATCAATGGCACTTCGTTTGTGCCGTCAACTGGCTCTGTATATACAGTTATAGCAACAGATAACAACGGGTGCAAGAACAGTACGACTCAATCTGTAACAGTAAACAGTTTACCATCCGTAAGCATTTCCGGTTCATCAATAGTGTGCCTAGGACAAACAACGAGTTTAACAGCTAATGGTGCTTCATCCTATCTGTGGAGCAACGGTTCGATAAATGCAACGGTTAATATTACGCCGACCTCAAATACAACTTATAGTGTTACTGGAACAGACGCTAACGGTTGTCAAAATACCGTATTTAAATCTATTTCAATTAACCCGCTTCCTACAATAATCCTTTCAGGAAACATGTTAATATGTGATGGAGAAACGGCAACTATCACAGCAAGTGGTGCGAATACATATTCCTGGAGCAATGGCATTACAAACGCCAATTTGATTTTGAGCCCGATAATAGGGGCTAATTACTCGGTGATAGGTACAGATTTAAACTCATGTAAAAACTCCGCTCTGACAGGTTTTACAGTTAATCCTTCTCCAACAATTACTGCTATATCAAGTCAAACATTAATTTGTGCTGGTGAGAGCGTAACATTAACTGCATCGGGAGCAAATAACTTTATGTGGAACACGAATGCATCGACATCTTCTATTATAGCTACGCCAATTCAAACCACTAATTATAGCGTGACGGGAACAAACTCAAACAACTGCTCCGCTTCAGTAAATGTAGAGCAAAAGGTAAATGGATGTACTGGAATTGGAAAACTTAGTCTTGGGGAAAACTCGCTTATTTATCCGAATCCAAACAAAGGAGCATTTAATATTGAATTGAATACGGAAGGAGATTTTAAAGTGGAGTTTTTTAATACACTGGGTCAACGTGTTTATACAACTGATTTGCAAAAGGGAAATAACCCTATAAGTATAAATGAAAACAAAGGAATTTATTTCTACGTTATTCTTAGTGAGAATAGGGCGCAAGAAACTGGAAAGATAATTATAGAATAATAAACAGGGATGTTAATCCAACAAAGCCGGAAAACTCTTCTGGCTTTGTTTTTCTAAAACCAGTGGACTTTAGTATCTCATTTCAAAAACATTTTCACCCTTCAATAAAAAAACATGAAAAAAATAATTTTACTTTTTACTGTTTTGTTTTTTGCCTCAGCAGAATCCCAAAACGCTATCCAGTTTAACGGTACAAATGGCTACATTACTTTTGGTAACAACTCTAATTTAGGACTATCACAATTTTCGATAGAATGTTGGTTTAAGCGAACTGGCTCAGGAACAACTACGTCAACTGGTACAGGTGGCGTAACGGGTGTGCCGCTTGTGACAAAGGGAAGGGGTGAAGCAGATGGAAGCACGCTGGACATGAATTATTTTTTGGGTATCAGGCAATCTGATAGTACATTGGTTGCAGATTTCGAAGAAGGTTCGGGTGGAGGTTCTCCAGGATTAAATCATCCAATAATCGGTATAACAAAGTTATCAAGAAACGTGTGGTACCATGTAGCAGTTACGTATGATAATTCAACGTGGAAACTTTATTTAAATGGACAATTAGAATCTCAGGTTACAATTAATCAACCTGTACAGAATCTTAGCATTCAACATTCGGCAATTGGAAGTGCGCAAACTTCTAATGGAACAGCGCAAGGTTTTTTTCACGGGACAATTGATGAGGTTAGAATTTGGAACAACGCAAGAAATTTTTCGCAAATAATTTCAACCATAAACAGTGTAATTACTAGTACTGCAAGTGGTTTGGTGGCTCGATGGGGATTAGATGAAGGTTCTGGCACAACAGTTGGTAGTACCGCTGGAACAACCATTAATGGAACTATTGTAGGTTCAAATTGGTCTTGGGTAACCACACCAGCACCTTTTAATATCAATATTGCACCAAATACGCCAACGCTCGTCTCTCCAGTTAATCTTTCAACTTGCAATAATACTTCTTCCAAACTCACAGTGAGTGTTTCCGATCCCGAAGGTGATAGTTTGTGGATAAAGTTTTATGGAAGGAAAAAAAACAATTCAAATGATTTCTCAATTATTCCTTTGCCCGATACTCAATTTTACACGAGCGAAATAAACGGAGCAACCAACGTATCTTATAAATCGCAGATGAATTGGGTAACAGCCAAAAGAGATTCGCTAAATATTAAATTTATTTCTGGTCTTGGAGATTGTGTAGAGAATGGCGACAATGGGGGGAACGATGTTGAATGGAAACGGGCCGACACTGCAATGCGAATAGTTGAAACGAATACAACAATTATTTTTCCTGATGGAATTCCATATGGTTTGAACGTGGGAAATCACGATCAATCACCTGCCGGCAACCCGAACGGAACCACCACGTATTTTAATCAATATTTTGGAGTGAATCGTTTTAGTGGAAGAAACTATTGGGGAGGAAATTATGGGAGCAACGCTGATAATAACTACCAACTCTTTACAGCCGAAGGAATTGATTTCATTGTTATAAATCTTGAGTACGATCAGGCTGCTGATCCAGCAGTGCTTATTTGGGCAGCAGGTTTATTACAGACATACCCAACAAGAAAAGCAATTGTATCGAGTCATTGGTTACTAAACTTAAATGGAACATTCGGGGCGCAGGGCCAGGCAACATACAATGCACTGAAGGGCTATCCTAATTTCTTTTTAATGCTTTGTGGGCATGTTTCAGGTGAAGCAAAAAGGACAGAGGTTTTTAATGGAAATACGGTTCATTGTTTGTTAAGCGATTATCAATCAAGAGCAAACGGAGGGGATGGGTGGATTAGAATTGTAAAATTTAGACCTTCACTTGGGAAGATTAATGTTTACACATACTCACCCAAATTAAATCAATCTGAAACAGATGCTGATAGCCAGTTTATTTTAGATTACGATTTTGGACTACCTTATACACTGATTGATTCAGTGAAGGTTGCATCTGGGCAAAATGCTTTTATAAACTGGAACAATACATTAGGTGGAACTGACTATGAATGGTATGCTACAGCTAGTGATAATAACACTGCTTCTAAAAGCCAAACGTATAATTTTAAAACAAATGCTTATCAAACAAGGTTGCCTTTAGATACAATTTTATGTGGAGGTAATTTAATTGTAACGCCATTAAACGTTCCAACGTTATCTGTTTCTATGTTATGGATGAATGGTTCTAACAGTGCTAGCATAAGTGTAAACACGAGCACAATGGTAACGCTTCAAGTTACGGATAGCTTAAGTTGTATTTCAAGAGACACTATGAATGTAATTGTTACAACAACTCCGGGACAACCGGGAGTGATTAACGGAAATGTGAACCCTTGTATTGGTTCTGTCCAAAATTATAGCATAAGTTCGGTAAACGGAGCAACATCCTATTCTTGGGCACTTCAAAGCAGTTGGAGCGGAACATCGCAAAGTAATTCACTTAGTGCTACTGCAGGAACTGCGAGCGGGGCCATAACGATTTTCGCTATGAATGCGTGCGGAATTTCTCCATCCCGAAGTTTAAATATTACTGTGAATACTATTCCACCAAGTCCAGCTACGATAAGTGGCACAAATACTATTTGTCTAGGAACAGCACAAAGCGTATACAGTATCACACCTGTTACAGGAGCGTCAAGTTATTCTTGGACTTTACCCGTTGCATGGTCTGGGTCAAGCACAACAAATATAGTAACAGCTAATCCGTTTTCAGTTGGTGGATTATTAACAGTAGCCGCTAGCAACAGCTGTGGATTAAGTAGCACTCAAAGTCTCAGCATTACCATGCACCCATTACCGGTTGTGACAATTGTAAGTTCTTCTAGCGCAATTTGTCTTGGTGATGCGTTGCTTTTAACTGCCAGTGGTGCAAACACCTATACATGGAATACTTCAAATACATCCGCAACTATTTCTCCTAATCCTACAAGTACAACAAATTACACAGTGTCGGGAATAGATAATAATGGGTGTTCTAACTTGGCAGCAAGTACTGTAACTGTTCACGCCTTGCCGATTATTTCGATAAGCGGAAATACAACTATTTGTTTAGGAGATATTTTGCAATTACTTGCTTCGGGCGCCAATACTTATACATGGAATGGAACTGTTAACAATGTGGCACTGACTTTATCTCCCACAACCAGCGCTGCCTACACTGTGGTTGGAAAAGACGTTAATGGCTGTGAGGCTATTTCCACAGTAAATACAATCGTTAATCCTCTTCCCGTTGTTTTGATTAACGGTAACAATAACGTTTGTCTTGGGGCTAGTCTTAATTTAACTGCAAGCGGAGCCGTATCTTATACCTGGGCATCAATTGCAATCTCGAACAGTATTTCAGTTACGCCATTAGTAAACACCTCGTATACTGTAATAGCGACTGATATCAATGGTTGTCAAAATTCCGCGCTAAAAAACATTAGCATTAATCCACTTCCAACGATTACTCTTTCAGGAAACATGCTTCTTTGTTTTGGAGAAACAGCAACGATTGCTGCTAGCGGCGCTAGCACTTATTCTTGGAGTAATGGAATTATCAGTCCAAATTTAATTCTTAATCCAATAATTGGCTCTAACTATTCGGTAATTGGAACTGATTTAAATTCTTGTAAAAACTCTGCTCTTACAAGTTTTACGGTTAATCCATCACCAACAATAATTGCAACATCAAATCAAACTTTAATTTGTGCCGGCGAGAGCGCAACGCTATCAGTGTCGGGAGCAAGTAATTATTTATGGAATACGAGTGCTTCTACTTCATCTATTGTTGTGTCGCCTCTTCAAAGCACCCATTATAGCGTTACAGGAACTAATCCCAATAATTGTTCTGCTTCAACAAACATTGAGCAGAAAGTTAACGAATGTACCAGTATTGGAAAATTAATGTTAGAGAGTAATCTGCTTATTTATCCAAATCCAAATATTGGCTCATTTAACATTGAATTAAAAATGGAAGGGATTTTCACAGTGGAAATATTTAACTCACTAGGTCAACACATTCATTCGTCTGATCTACAAAAAGGGAATAATGGTATTAGTCTAAATGGAAACCAAGGAATTTATTTCTACGTTATTCTTAACGAGAATAAAGCTTTTGAAACAGGAAAAATAGTAATTGAATAGGAAGTTAAAAATTATAAGAGCTGCTGCTGCTTTATTTTTAATAATTGTAGCTCTGCCATTGTTGGTTGCATTTAAACAACAAAACTCCTCCAAAAGTTTGGAGGAGTTTTGTCGTACAAAAGTATCTGGGAGTATAAACGAAATTCTTATTCAACTTAAAAGTGCTAAAACAATTTTAGAAACTTCGAAGAGTATAAAATCAACTAAGCTTGTTAAGTCATATAGTAAAGCACGTAAGGCTTATAAAGAGATTGAATTTTTTATTGAGTATTATTCTGCATTTGACGCAAAATTCTTTATCAACGGACCACTAGTTCCAAAAATTGAATTAGAGATTAGCAGTGAACCTTTTCCTCCAAGGGGTTTTCAAGTGATAGAAGAAATTCTTTTTAGCGATGACAAGATTGATTCGGAAGGCTTAACTAAAGAGTACGATTTGCTTATTCAAAAGTTTGAGTTTCTAAAAGAGCATTATTCCACCATAAACATTGAAGAAAACAAACTGCACGATGCGTTACAACTACAAATTGTAAGAATAATGTGTCTTACACTGAACGGTTACGACTGTACAATTAATAAAGAAAGTATTAAAGAGAGTGCACATGCAATTGCGGGTATGGAGGCCATCATGTGTTTTTATAAAGAGAAAAGTACCTTAACCGAACCTGAGGAGAATGCATATAGCCGTCTTACGATGGCTTTTAAAGCTTGTAGAAAGGAGTTGCTAAAACATCCTGATTCTGACACTTTTGATAGGCTGAGATTTATGATTGACTTTCTAAATCCGCTTTATATTGAACTGCAAATTTTTCTTAAAGAGCTTCAGGTTAAAAAATCAGATTTGTCTTATGCAGTAAACTTTGAAGTGACCTCTTTTTTCGAAAATGAAAGCATTAACCGGCAATGTTTTTCGGTTTATGTTCACGATTCGACTGCATTAAAGGAACAAGCTGAATTAGGTCGCTTATTGTTTTATGACCCTGTTTTGTCTGGTAATAATAAACGGGCTTGCGCTTCTTGTCATAATAGTTCTATGGCATTTACGGATGCACAGGATAAAAGTTTGTCTTACAACGGTAGTGATAAACTGACAAGAAATGCGCCAACATTAATTAATGCCGCGTATCAGAAATTATTTTTTCACGACGGCAGACAATTTAATTTAGAAGAACAGGCGAATTCTGTGTTTAATAATGTTCATGAAATGAATACAAACGAAAAAGAAATTGTTCTCAAACTAAAGCAGAGTAGGGAATATAGAGAATTGTTTTCTAATGCTTATAAAAACACACAAGACTCATCAATTACGGCTTATTCAATTTTAAAATCTCTTTCAGAGTATATTAAAACGCTCGAATCAAGAAGCAGTAAATTTGATAAGTACTTGAGAGGAACTAAAACAGCATTAACTGTAGAAGAAAAAAACGGGTACAATTTATTCGCTGGAAAAGCTCTGTGTGGGTCTTGTCATTTTTTCCCTTTGTTTAATGGCACAGTGCCACCAATGTTTAACGATAATGAATTTGAAGTAATAGGCACTCCTGAAAGAGGCGACAATAAGAACATAGATCCTGACCGTGGTAGAAAGCACATTACAGGTTCTTCTATACATGAACACGCGTTTAAAACACCATCCTTGCGAAATATTGAATATACCGCGCCTTATATGCATAACGGTGTGTATGATAATTTAGATTCAGTTCTTGTATTTTATAATCGGGGTGGAGGAGTTGGGCTCGGTTTAAAAGTCGAAAATCAAACTTTACCTTTTGATTCCTTAGGCTTATCAAAAAAGGAATTGAACAACATTAAGTCCTTCCTGTTAACGCTCAGTGATACGGTTGGATTAACAGGTAAACCTAATAAACTCCCTAGGTTTGAAAATCAAAGATTAAATTCAAGAAAAATTGGTGGTGAGTACTAGTTTAGCGGAACGCAGGTTAACTGCGCACCATTTGTTATGATCAGATATTTTTTATTATCCTTAAATAAATTGCTAACCAGCGGTAAATTTGTAGCCTTGTATGTTTTGCTTCTTGATTTAATTTGATCGAATACAACTATTTCTTTTTTATCCTGACTTAAAGAATAAAACACAGAATGACTTTCGTCGCCATAATAATTGGTTTTCATTAAAGATAAGTCGTTTGTTTTTTCGAGAATTAAATTACCAGTGAAATTATACGCACGAAACATGTTATTCTTTGTCACAATCAAATCCATACTGTTATTGTCGTCCACTAGCGCATAGCTAATGCCGGCATTTTCTAGATCCACGTTTAGTTTCACAATTTCTTTTTTATCATCAAAAGATATTTTATTAATTAACCCGTTTTTATCATCCACATAAATTAAACGAGTTGAACTTAATGAGTTATTTGCATCAACATAAAAAGCTGAGGTGTTAACATTGGCTCTGTTTCTTAAACCTATGCGACCGGCTCCTCTGCGGCTAAACGTGTATATTTTACCTTCAACATCCAGAGCAACAAGATAATCACTTGTGCCAACTTTTACGTATTGTATCGGGAGATTTACTTCCGCGTCAGTTTCAACTGTGGCGAATTTGTCTTGTAAACTTCCGTTTATAGAATAATTATAAATGCGCTTGTTTTTGCAGGGAATAAAAACACGATAATCTTTATCGCCTACATAATCAAACAAACTTAATTCTGAAACTGTTTCAGCAGCTAATTTAACGGGGTAAGCCTCAACGTAATTACCATTCCGGTCGATTAAGTGTATTTGGCTTTTTGTATTAAAAAGTAATTGATATTTGTTATTCTTATAGGCATCTATTGTGTGAATCTGTGAAATTATTTTTTCATTTAATTTTTTCTTCCAAAGTATATTTCCTTTGGCGTTAATAAGGTAAAGAACATTGTTATCGTCTTGAACAACAATTTCATTTTCACCTGTAATATGGTTTACAAAGCCACTGGATTGCATTGAACAAGCATTATCAAGATTTAGAGTCCATAAAACATTTTGTTCTTTGTTGAGATTTTCAACTTCGTACATAAGATGAAAACGAAATTTAAACATGTTGTTGTGTTTGCCAACGGAAAATGAACTGTGCCTGAAATTAGCAAATGGATCTTCTTGGTTAGAGAGATTGAAATTAAAGAACGATGGAATATCTTTCTGGTTTTGATTCGGCGAACTGTAACTGAGATAATTAAAATAGTCGGGAAAGTTTTGATTGCTGTATGAGGCGAAGCTGGAATTTAAAATTGCAAAACGATTATTTCTAAGATCGTTTATTAATGAAAGGAGTTCGTCACTTTTATCTGCAAAGTAAATGTGAGAGCGAAATACCACCGCATAGTTTGTGCTATTGTATGACAATGGTATAAACAACTGCAAAGTTTTTTCTAAACTATCATTTATCCGATATATGAGTAGCGAGTCTTTTCGTAGAATGGAGTCACTCATGTATTTGAGGTTTTCAGAAGCTTTTAATGTATCGTTTACCTCAAAACAGATGAACTTGCTATTTGGCACCTGTGTTTCAAATTCTACCAAGTGATTAATCGTGTTGGCGTAAAATTCATCTTCCACATTGTAGAGTCCGTTTTCGTTGGCTCTCATCCAATAACGGATATGAACTCTAGTTAGGGGAAAACCAATTCTTAGTTCAGGGTACGAACTAAACCCAAAGGCTTTAAAATAACTTGTGTTTTGAGGAAGATTACTAAGAAGTTCTCTGCTTGGTTGAGGCTTTTGGTCAGCAAAGAGTGAGATCATTTCGTCTTCTTCTGGATTTACGTAGCCGTTAATTTTAATTTGTGATGGCTTAATTTCTATTGCACCTGCCGAGTAACCTTTTTTAAAAGTGCTGGTTAAATTTAGTTTTGAAGCCGCTGTGCTTTTAGAATACGGTTCGTGGTTTACATAGATAGCTAAGTTACTGTTTTCGGCAAGCGTGTTTTTAAATTGAACAAAATTTGGATTATTTACGAGTTTAGTACTTGTTTTATTTAGGGATTCAAGAATTAATTCTGTTCTATTGGAAAACGCAACAACCCCTTCGTTGAGTGAGAAATACATTGGCACTGAATTAATTTTGAAAGAATAAGTATTTTCTTTGTTTTTTGTTGCGTGAAAAATTTCGAGCAAGTATTTAGAAACAGATTCTTGTTCGCCCAGTTGTTGAATGTTTAAAACGGCTAGCCAAGCGTTTTTTTCTTGATAGGCAGCAAAATGTATGGTGTTGCCTTTTAATTGCTCTTGAAGTTCTTCGTTTGAATTGCTAAGAGAATCAAATGTGTTTATGAGGTTGCAAAAATCATTGACTTCCTTAAAGAGTTTCAATTTATCAGCAATTAAACTTTGTGAATTAATTTTTTTGTTGAGCTCAGTGAAGTCAGTTGTATTTAGATAAAACAGACAGTGATCCGGCAATAAAGTGATCGCTTCTAATTCTGGTTTCTTGTTATTTTTAAGATGGAAATACGCGTAAACGCCAATTCCCAGGGCAGCAAATACGAATATCCAGAACGTTAATGTTTTAAAGCGCGACACTACATAAAAGTATGGAATATAAGTTCACTCGGATATATTTTAAAGCTGACTTATTAAAAAGTGACTGTTGGTAGTTTGGATTCCTTTAAATTCAGTAATTGACGCTTAAACGTACTTTTATTTAAGGCGATCAATCGAACGTTAGATTCAGTTGCCCTGGGAGTAAAGTAAAACTCATTCTGTGCAGCTCGCAGGGGCCGTGTTCACGAATAGCTTTGCGGTGGAGTTTAGTTGCATAACCCATATTTTTTTCCCAAGAATATTGAGGATGTTTTTCTGCGGCAGCCTTCATAAAATCATCCCGGTACGTTTTAGCAAGAATACTTGCTGCGGCAATGCTCATGTATTTGGCGTCTCCACCAATGATACATTTGTGGACTAATTTTTTATAGGGATTAAAACGATTACCATCAATAAGCAAAAGTTCTGGCACAACGTTGAGTTGATCTATTGCACGATGCATTGCTAAAAAGGACGCGTTGAGAATATTTATTTTGTCAATTTCTAAATGTGTAACAACGCCAACGGCCCAGGAAAGAGCTTTTTCTTCAATCTCAGGGCGGAGTTCATAACGGTCTTTATCGCTCAACTTTTTGCTATCGTCGAGCCATTTGTTTCTGTATTTCTTGGGAAGAATAACTGCCGCTGCATACACTGGACCAGCAAGACAACCACGTCCAGCTTCGTCGCAGCCGGCTTCATTTAATTTTTTATCAAAATATGATTTTAGCATTGGTTAAAACCTTTGATTTACTATTAGTCAAAAATTTGGACAGATAGTTTAACTTTTAGGCATTAGTTTGTAAAAGTGGTATCGTTAGTTCAAAACCACTGAGTGGAACTAAGCGATTAATGCTCTCAAAGTACTTGTGATTCCTTCATAACTCGGCTCTTCACTCGCGTTTTCAAGTACTTCCTTATACTTTATTATACCGCCTGCATCAATTACGAATGCCGCGCGTTTAGTAACGCCTTTCATTCCAAAACCGAACAATTCATAAATACTTCCATAAGCTGTTGATACATCTTTATTAAAGTCGCTGAGTAAATCAAAATTAAGTTTTTGTTCTTCTTTAAATTTACCCAAGCTGTACAGAGAGTCGCCTGAGATACCAAATACAACGGCGTTCAAGCCATTATACATTGCATAATTATCTCGAATGCTACATAATTCTTTTGTACATGTGCTAGTAAAAGCTAGTGGAAAAAACAATAACACAACGTTTTTGCCTTTTTGTTCTGAGAGACCGATTTCTTTTTTAAATGTATTAAATAATTTAAAGTCTGGCGCTTTGCTGTTTAGTTCAGGATTCATATTAATATTTGTTAAGTTCTATATAAAACAAAAATACTGTAAAATGGTTTAAAAAGGAATGTATACTTTTGCAAATCTTAAAAAATAATTTAAAAATCAAATAAAAATTTATGTCAAGTTTAGTAGGTAAAAAAGCCCCGATTTTCAGATCTGGTGCAGTTATTAAAGGAGGAGAAATGGTACAAGACTTTTCTTTGGATCAGTTTTTAGGAAAAAAACACGTGGTGTTTTTCTTTTATCCAAAAGATTTTACGTTTGTATGCCCAACAGAATTACACGCGTTTCAAGAAAAATTAAAAGAGTTTGAAAGTCGTAATTGTGCGGTAGTTGCTTGTAGTACGGATACAGAAGAAAGCCATTGGGGTTGGTTGCAAATGGAAAAAAAAGCGGGCGGTATAAAAGGGGTTACCTATCCAATTGTTGCTGACACAACAAAAACCATTGCATTAAATTACGGAACTCTTTCAGGAGATTATGATGTGAACGAAGATGGCGACTTAATCGCTACAGGACCAATGATTGCTTTCCGTGGATTATTTTTAATCGATAAAGAAGGCGTTGTACGTCATCAGCTAATAAACGATCTTCCATTAGGTCGTAATGTAGAAGAAACCTTGCGTATGGTTGATGCATTGCAATTCTTTGAAGAAAACGGTGAGGTTTGCCCTGCAAACTGGACAAAAGGAAGCGAAGGCATGAAAGCTGATCACAAAGGTGTAGCTGAGTATTTTAGCAGTAACTAAAACAAAATATTTTAAACTTATAAAAGCCGGCGATAGTCGGCTTTTTTGTTTTTAGTGTTTAACGAGCTAAATAAAGTTCTATCTTTAATATAAATCTCCTGTAATTTAATCCCAAATAAAATGAAACAGTTTTTACTTTTATGTGCTCTTGCATCTTTTATTAAGCTTTCTTCCCAAAGTTTTACGAATGGTACAGTTTTTGATTACTCAGTCGGAGACACGATTGTTACTTACAAACAAAACAAAGATGCTTTTGGCAATGTAGGGCCACCCACAACTACTTATAGAGTTTATACAAATAAATATTATTCTGCGAATTTAGACACGGTTTTTTATCAGGCGCATGATGTGTATTCTACACCTCCACCAACACCTCCGTATTTCTCCCCATTCCCAATAAGTTCGGCTAATGTTTCATTTTTTGTTTCAAATCTTGGATCCTCTGCAATTAATTTTAGCTTGCCCTGGATTCATGGCTGCCAAACTATGATTGATACTAGTTACGTAAACATGTGTGGTATGAACGAACACTTTAAATATGCCAAAAATGATTCTAGTTGTTTTGAGCCTCCAACCATAGAGTATAAAATTGTGGAGGGTGTGGGTGTCTTTGAGAACACAATGTCGTGGAACGGCATTCCTTTTTCAGGTGGAACGAAAACAACACTGAATTGGTTTAGAAAAGGAAACAAGAGATGTGGATTTATGAATGCAATTCCTGTTGAGAATCCAACTGGCATAGAAGAATGGAACTCAAGTGTGGAAAAGCTTCAGATATATCCAAATCCTTCTAAAGGAATTTATAATATAAACACAAGTGATAAAGGCACAGTGTTTGTTATGAATGTTTTGGGTGAGGAAGTCTATACGGCACAAATTGAACGAGGGATAAGTGTTTTGAATCTCGAAAATCAAACGCCAGGCATTTATATTGTGAAATGCAAAAGTGGTGATAAGGTTTTTGTTGGAAGAGTAGTGAAAGAGTAAGAGGCTACCCCCCGGCTTTTTTTGCTTTATAGCCTTCTTTCAAAAGCAGTAAAATTAATTTATCACGGTGTTCGCCTTGAATTAGTATCTCTCTGTCTTTTACAGAACCTCCTACGCCACATTTTTGTTTTAGTAACCTACCTAAGATTTCAATGTCGCCTGTTTTACCAGTAAATCCTGTAACACGGCTTACCATTTTTCCACCGCCTAAACGGTCTAAATATACTTTTAACTGTTCTTTGTTGGGCTTAACACCAATTTCCTCTTCCTGCTCTTCTTCTTCGGGTTTAAAGTTTGGATTTGTTGAATAAACTAGTCCACCACCTTTTTTTTCTTTCTTGCTCATCGTTTAAATCTTATAAAAATAAATGGAATAAAAATTAAGAATACCATCACCGAAATCAAAAGCCATAGGTTGTGTATTTCTCGTTTTTTAACTGGAGATTGACCAATTATTTCGGGAAGATTAAAATCAAACTCTGCTTCACGCGCGCTTTGTTCTAGCATAACACTGTCTTTACTCTGTTGATATTTTCTTAACCAATAATAAGCTTGCTCGTAATTTTTTAGTTGAAAATAATATTCTGAATAACTATTAAAAGCAGTCTGTAAGGCTTCATAGTATTGGTAGTGCGTTCCAATGGCATAAGCAGTATCTAAATACTCAAGCGCCTTCTGGTTATCTTTCACTCGGATATAATTCGCAGCAAGATTTAAGTAACTGTCTGCAACCTCCAGATTATTTTCCATAAGGTTACGAATCTTTAATGCGTCTTCGTTGTAAGCAATTGATTTTTCGTAATTACCCTTATCATAAAAAACCTGCGCCATGTTGTTTAAACACAAGGATCGCATTTCGTAATCATTTAATTTTTCGGCTAATTTTAAAGCGTGCACATAATTTTCAAAAGCAGCTTCGTTTTGTTTAAGTGTTTGTTTTAGAACACCGAGATTTATTAGGCAGTCCGCAGCACGTTTTTCATCACCATTCTCTCTGTATATTGCAAGTGCTGCTAAATAAGAGTTTTCCGCACGTTCAAACAGTTGAAGATCGGTATAAATGTTTCCTAAATTGGTTTGACTTAAAGCTGCACCAAAATTATCCTTGACCTCAGTCCGAATACTTAACGCTTTTTGATGATAAGCAAGCGCTTTTGTGTAATCTCCTTTTTTGTAAAATAAAACACCAAGTAAATTATAACTTTTAGCGAGATGTTTTTTCGATCCTGAAATATGCGCGCGTTCTTCGCACAAATTTGCGTAATAAAACGCGAGTTTTGGATCGCTGTTACGTAAAGAAAAACCTTGTTTGTATAATTGATTTACTTTAACGGTGTCGTTTTTTAGCGCTAGAATCCTTGCTAGCACTGTATCGCTTTGTTGCGCAAGTGCCACATTAAAAGTTAGTAATAAAAAAATTGCAAAGCGCATGCTCTATTTTCATCAAATGTATAATTTTAAGCCTATATTTTAAAACAATGATTCACTATTCTTTTTACCAGAAAAATCCGGCTTCACATTATATTTACATTGACATGCTAGTTGATACTATCACTTCAGAAAAAATTCAGCTTCAGCTTCCCGCATGGAGACCCGGTCGTTACGAGCTTGGTAACTTTGCAAAAAATATAAAGCGTGTAGATATGTTTAATGAAAAAGGTGAAGTGATTAGCTATACCAAGTTAAACAAAGATCTGTGGGAAGTAGAAACAAAAAACTGTACTTCCATTAAAATTACTTACAGTTATTACGCCGCTGAATTAACCGCGGGTTCTTGTTTTGCAGATACCACTCAAATGTATGTTAATCCAGTGCATTGCTGTATGTATGTTGTGGGAAGGACCGAAGAAGAACACAAAATAGAACTAAAAATTCCAGAGAACTACAAAGTGGCATGTTCTCTCAAAAACGAAAATAATACCTTAACGGCAAAAGACTATGAAGAATTAGTAGACTCTCCTTTTATTGCTTCAGCTGGAATTATTACAGATGTGTATAAAATAAATGGAATTAATTTTTATCTCCATTTTAACGGAGAATGTAAACCGGACTTTACCACAATTAAAAAAGATTTTGAAGCCTTTACAAAAAAGGTGATCGCATTTTGGGGTGATTTTCCTTATGATGAATTTCATTTTTTGTTTCAAATTTTACCGGTGAAATTTTATCATGGAGTAGAGCATAAAAAAAACACGGTTATTGCTATTGGCCCTGGATACGCTGTCAACACAGGGGTTACTTACGAAAATATTTTAGGTGTAAGTTGTCATGAATTGTTTCATGTGTGGAATGTAAAAACAATTCGTCCCGCAGAAATGCAGCCATACAATTACACCAAAGAAAATTACACCCGTACTGGCTATGTTTATGAAGGATTTACGACCTATTATGGTGATAAATTATTATTAGCATCTGATGTTTTTAATGTACAACAGTATTTTGAAACTCTGCAAGAACGTTTGACAAAGCACTTCCATAATATTGGACGCTATAATTTAAGTGTGGCGCATAGCAGTTGGGAAACCTGGCTGGATGGCTATGTGCCGGGCGCTCCGTATCGCAAAACAAATATTTATGACGAAGGCAATTTAATTGCGTTTATGTTGGATGTAAAAATTATGCAAGCCACTGCGAATAAAAAAACCTTGCATGATGTATGTGTTCTTTTGTATGAACGTTATGGAAAAAAGGAAGTTGGTTATACGGAGCAAAACATTGTTGAATTAGTAAACGAAATCAGCGGAAAAGATTTTAGTGAGTTTTTCAAGGACTATGTATATACGCCAAGCGATTTTGAAACACCATTAAGAGAAGCTTTTGATTATTTAGGAATAGATTTTGAAAAACAAAACTCTAAGCTCGTGAACGAAAATAATTATGGCTTCAAAACGATAGATAACGGAAATTTCGCCCGTGTAAGTTTGGTTCATCCATACTCTCCGGCGTGGAAAGCAGGATTGTTTGCAGGGGATGAGATTATGTCAGTAGATAATATGATGCTTAAAACAAATTTGAATGATTGGTTAAATTATTTTAGTGAGAAAGATGTCGTTACACTCACAGTTAATTCCGGCGAACAATTAAAAACGCTTAGGATGCAAAACGACAAAAAAGGAACAACATGGTTTTTTCAACCAATTCTTAAATTAAAGGGCGAAAAACGGAACGAAAACTTTGATTTGTGGAAGGTGTTTTAACGTAAAGCCGATTTAACGACAATTTAACCACTTTTTTTATCTGATTTTGGTAGATAAGTTACTATAAATGAGGTTAATTGCTAAAATCTTCCTATCTTTGCGCCCTTAAAAATTTATTCATGTCCACAATTATTAGAAACATTGCTATTATTGCCCACGTTGACCACGGTAAAACTACCTTAGTTGATAAGATATTACACACTTGTAATTTATTTCGCGACAACCAAAAAACAGGAGAGTTAATTCTCGACAACAACGATTTAGAGCGTGAACGTGGTATTACCATTTTAGCTAAAAACGTTTCAGTACAATATAAAGGAACAAAGATTAACATCATTGACACTCCAGGTCACGCTGACTTTGGCGGTGAGGTTGAGCGTGTGATGAACATGGCTGACGGTGTTATTTTATTAGTGGATGCTTTTGAAGGGCCAATGCCTCAAACACGTTTTGTGTTACAAAAAGCAATTGAAGCTGGTAAAAAAGCTTTGTTGGTTATTAATAAAGTAGATAAACCGAATTGTCGTCCTGACGAAGTACATGATGGTGTATTTGATTTGTTCTTTAACCTAGGAGCAAATGAAGATCAATTAGATTTCCCTACTGTTTATGGTTCAAGTAAGCAAGGTTGGATGGGTCCGGATTGGAAAAATCCGACTACTGACATTACATATTTATTAGATACGATTTTGGAAAAAATTCCTACAGCGCCTGAACGTGAAGGAACTTTACAAATACAAATTACTTCTTTAGATTATTCAACTTTCATTGGTCGTATTGCAGTAGGACGTGTGTATCGTGGAATTATCAAAGAAAATATGCCAGTAAGCGTAGTAAAACGCGACGGCCGTGTTCAAAAATCACGAGTGAAAGATCTTTTTATCTTCGACGGTTTAGGTAAAATAAAAGTTACTGAAGTTCAAACAGGAGATATTTGTGCGTTTACAGGAATTGAAGGTTTTGAAATTGGTGATACCATTGCTGATTTTGATACACCAGAAGGAATGCCTTTAATGCACATTGATGAGCCAACAATGAGTATGTTGTTTACAATTAACAACTCTCCATTCTTTGGTAAAGACGGTAAATTTGTTACTTCTCGTCACTTACGTGATCGTTTATACAAGGAGCTTGAGAAAAATCTTGCTATGCGTATTGAAGAAACACCTTCACCTGATTCATATTTAGTGTTTGGTCGTGGTATTCTTCACTTATCTGTTTTAATAGAGACAATGCGTCGCGAAGGTTATGAATTACAATTAGGTCAACCACAAGTTATCATTAAAGAAATTGATGGAGTGAAGTGTGAACCTGTTGAGGTTCTGACAGTGGACGTTCCTGAAGAATCTTCTTCTAAAGTAATTGATTTAGTAAGTCAACGTAAAGGCGATATGCTAATCATGCAACCTAAAGGAGATTTAATTCACATGGAGTTTGAAATTCCTTCTCGTGGTATTATTGGTTTACGTAACAACGTATTAACTGCTACTGCTGGTGAAGCTATTATGGCACACCGTTTCAAAGCTTATGAGCCTTGGAAAGGAAATATTCCTAGCCGTATCGCTGGCGTTTTAATTAGCAAAGATAAAGGTAGTGCAGTAGCGTATTCTATTGATAAGTTGCAAGATCGTGGTAAATTCTTTATCGAAGCTGGTGAAGAAATTTATCCGGGTATGATTATTGGTGAGCACATTCGCCCTGATGATTTAGTAGTAAATGTTTGTACTGAAAAACAATTAACAAACATGCGTGCATCTGGTACTGATGAGAAAATGCGTATTGTTCCAAAAATAAAATTCAGTTTAGAAGAGTCGATGGAATATATTCAGCGTGATGAGTATGTTGAAATCACTCCAAACTTTATCCGTTTACGTAAAATTCATTTAGATGAAAATACACGTAAGCGTATGGGAAAACAGTTAGAGGCGCAGTAATAACGCTCTTGTGAAAGACACTAATTTCACTAAAATATAATTAGAGCCCTGATCGGAAGATCAGGGCTTTTTTATGTTTTTTTGGGTAGATTTAGCGCTTTTTTGGCCGATTTCTGACCGAAATCTATAAAAACCTCTGTTTTTTGCAATAATCATCCGTTCAGAGGAAAGGTAAAATCACTATTAAGTTTGTAGGG
Organism: Aurantibacillus circumpalustris; assembly: GCF_029625215.1. Lineage (GTDB taxonomy): Bacteria > Bacteroidota > Bacteroidia > B-17B0 > Aurantibacillaceae > Aurantibacillus > Aurantibacillus circumpalustris. The sequence continues at coordinate 737,076 of NZ_CP121197.1, read as the reverse complement.
ATTAGTCGAAAAAAAACGCTGTTTAGTCGAAAAAAGATGTATATTTGGTATTCATTTAAATTGCCCCCAACAAATGAATGTCAATAAGTTACGAAATTTAAGCTCAGTCCTTTTATTTTTTTTAGTACAAAGTGTTTTTGGACAGGCGAATTGTGATCATGATCCAGACCCTTGTGATGGCAAAACATACACTCAGGGCGCATGGGGCGCGGGGAATGGGAATACTGCCAGTCAATATCTTAATTCACATTTTAACGCTTCGTTTCCTTCAGGCCTTACAATAGGCTGTGGAACCAGAAAGCTAAAACTAACTAGCGCTTCTGCTATTGCAGCTTTTTTGCCTTCCGGAAGTACTCCCGCTATTCTGTCTACTGGAACTTTAACAAATCCAGGCGGTTCATACAATAATGTTTTGGCAGGTCAACTCGTTACTTTGATTTTAAATGCCACATTTGATGCGAACGATCCAAACTTTTCACCCTCACCAATAGCAATTTCTAATTATACCATTATTTCCGGGACCTTTTCGGGAATGACAGTTGGTAATCTAATTATACTTGCCAATAATATTATTGGAGGATGTTCTTCGCAATACAGTTATAGTCAACTGAATGTAGCTATTGATAATATTAATAACACATATGATAATGGCAACAGTAACTCTGGTTTTTTGAAATGTGGCGGAGCGTGTAATGTAATTGTAAACGTCTCAAGTTCTTCAATCCTTTGTTATGGCGGCATTGCAACAGTTACTGTATCTGCTAGCGGAGGTACCGCTCCTTATACTGGAACAGGCACATTTACTGCATCTGCAGGATCACGTACTTTTTCGGTAACAGATGCTTATGGATGTCAAGCTTCTAAAGCGAGTAATATTTCTCAGCCTTCTGAATTAAGCGCATCCAGCTCTTGCACAGAAAAGGCTTGCTATGGTTCAACAACAAATGTCACTATTGGTGCGTCGGGTGGAACAAGTCCATATACCGGAACTGGAGTTTTTAGTGAGCCTGTCGGGGTTCATTCTTTTACTGTAACAGACAGTAAAGGTTGTACAGATGTTACTACGACTACAATTTTGCAATACCCGCAACTGACAATTTCTGCTGTGGCAGGAAATATAAAATGTTTTGGAGGTTCAACTACAGTTACCATTTCGGCAAGTGGCGGGACTCCCCCATACAATAGTTGTGGTAATTATATTCGCTCCGCAGGACTACATTCTTTTACGGTAACTGACGGTAAAGGCTGCAGTGCAGTAACAACTATTACGATAACACAACCGTCCTTACTAACAGGAACTATTTCAATAACAAACGGATCGTGTAGTAATAATAATCTTGGTTCTGCTACGGTGACCGCTTTTGGAGGAACTGCTCCCTATTCTTATTTGTGGACTAACAATGCTACGTCCCCAACAATTAATAATCTTGCGGCTGGAAATTATTCTTTAACATTGAGCGATGCTAACGCTTGTTCAATTCCTTTATCTACTAATATTACCACAGTTGCTTGTTGCAATGTAACCAGCGGCGGATCTATTAATGGTTCAACAACAAGTTGTGGCCCCGTTTGTGGAGTAATTCTTGGTAGTGCATCTTTACCTGCAGGCGGCCTAGGCGCTACACAATTTATTTGGATTAAAAATTCTTTACCAAATTATCCAAACACTGGAAACAATGGTTGGTCGGCGATTCCAAACTCAAACAGTCCAACGCTTTCTGTTGGATGTGTTTCTGTAACGACTTATTACATCCGTTGTTCAAGAAAAGTAAACTGCAGTGGTCCATACATTGGAGAATCCAACATGGTAAGTGTGATCGTAAATCCAGGACCAATTGTTTCTGTTAATTGTAATACCACAGCTATTTGTTTTGGTTCGACAACGACAGTAAATATTTCTGCTACTGGCGGAACTGCACCATACAGTGGTGTTGGAACTTTTAGTGTTGGCGCTGGACCTTATTCATTTACCGTAACCGATGCAAATGGTTGTTCAGGTTTTGTTTCTGGAAACATTAATCAGTCACCAGCATTAACGGGAACTATTTCAACAACAAACGGATCGTGTAGTAATAATAATCTTGGTTCTGCTACTGTGACGGCTTCCGGTGGAACTGCTCCTTATTCTTATTTGTGGACTAACAATGTTACGGCTTCAACAATTAATAATCTTGCGGCTGGAAATTATTCACTAACGCTTAGTGATGCAAATTCTTGTTCAATTCCTTTATCTACTAATGTTACCACAGTTGCTTGTTGCAATGTAACCAGCGGCGGATCTATTAATGGTTCAACAACAAGTTGTGGCCCCGTTTGTGGAGTTACTTTAGGAAGTTCTTCTCTACCTGCAGGTGGAATTGGTGCTACAGAATTTATTTGGATTAAAAATTCTTTACCAAATTATCCAAACACTGGAAACAATGGTTGGTCGGCGATTCCAAACTCAAACAGTCCAACGCTTTCTGTTGGATGTGTTTCTGTAACAACTTATTATATCCGTTGTTCGAGAAAAGTATCTTGTGGTGGTCCATACATTGGAGAATCCAACATGGTGAGTGTGATTATAAATCCTGGACCAATTGTTTCTGCGAATTGCAATACTACTGCTATTTGTTTTGGTGGAAGTACAACAGTGAATATTTCTGCGACTGGTGGAGCTGCACCTTACAGCGGTGTTGGAATATTCTCAGTTGGTGTTGGACCTTATTCATTTACGGTAACCGATGCCAATGGTTGTTCAGGTTCTGTTACAGGAAACATTAATCAATCACCGGCATTAACAGGAACTATTTCAACAACAAATGGATCGTGTAATAATAATAACCTTGGATCTGCAACTATTACTGCTTCTGGTGGAACTGCTCCCTATTCTTATTTGTGGAATAATAATGCTACGTCCCCAACAATTAATAATCTTGCGGCTGGAAATTATTCTTTAACATTGAGCGATGCTAACGCTTGTTCAATTCCTTTATCTACTAATATTACCACAGTTGCTTGTTGCAATGTAACCAGCGGCGGATCTATTAATGGTTCAACAACAAGTTGTGGCCCCGTTTGTGGAGTTACTTTAGGAAGTTCTTCTCTACCTGCAGGTGGAATTGGTGCTACAGAATTTATTTGGATTAAAAATTCTTTACCAAATTATCCAAACACTGGAAACAATGGTTGGTCGGCGATTCCAAACTCAAACAGTCCAACGCTTTCTGTTGGATGTGTTTCTGTAACAACTTATTATATCCGTTGTTCGAGAAAAGTATCTTGTGGTGGTCCATACATTGGAGAATCCAACATGGTGAGTGTGATTATAAATCCTGGACCAATTGTTTCTGCAAACTGTAACACAACTGCAATTTGTTTTGGTTCGACAACGACATTAAATATTTCTGCTACTGGCGGAACTGCTCCTTATTCTGGAACTGGTATTTTCACAGTAAGTGCAGGCACACATACTTATTTAATTACTGATGCGAATGGTTGTTCGGCAACTACTTCAGTAATAATCTCTCAACCCTCTCAAGTTGTTGCAAGTTTATCAAATGGATCTATCCTTTGTAACGGAGGAACTACAACAGTTAATATTTCTGCCACAGGTGGAACATCGCCTTACACAGGAACCGGCGTCTTCACTGTTTCTGCAGGCACACACACTTATTTGATCACAGATGCTAATGGATGTTCAGCTACAACTTCTGTAACGATCACAGAACCCACACAACTTGTTTCAGCAACAACAAACGGAAGCATTTTATGTAACAGTGGAACAACGACAGTTAATGTAACTGCTAACGGCGGAACTGTTCCTTATTCTGGAACTGGCATCTTCACTGTTTCCGCAGGCACACACACGTATTTAATTACAGATGCTAATGGTTGTTCAGCAACTACTTCAGTAATTATTACAGAACCAACTTTACTTTCTGCATCTGCAACGAGCGGTACAATTTTAAGTTTTGGTGGAACAACAACGGTTACTATTTCTGCAAACGGCGGAACATCTCCTTACACAGGAACAGGCACCTTCACAGCTTCTTCAGGAACACATACTTATTTAGTAACAGATGCAAATGGTTGTACTGCAACGGCAACAATCACACTTACAGAACCTGGTCAATTAGTTGTAACAACAAGTAACGGAACAATTCTTTGTAACGGTGGAACAACAACAGTGAATATTTCTGCAACAGGCGGAGTAGCTCCTTACTCTGGTGTTGGAACGTTTACTTCAACATCTGGAACCCATACATATTTAGTAACCGATGCAAACAACAATCAAGTAACTGCAACGGTAACGATTACTGAACCAACACAATTAATTGTATCAACAACAAGCGGAACTATTTTATGTCATGGCGGAACAACAACAGTTAATATTTCTGCTAGCGGTGGAACATCACCGTACACAGGAACCGGCATCTTTACTGTTTCGGCCGGAACACATACTTATTTAATTACCGATGCTAATGGTTGTTCGGCAACTACTTCAGTAATAATCTCTCAACCTTCTCAAGTTGTTGCAAGTGTATCAAGTGGAGCTATTCTTTGTAACGGTGGAACAACAACAGTAAACGTTTCTTCTAACGGTGGAACTTCTCCTTATTCTGGAACTGGCATCTTCACTGTTTCTGCAGGCACACACACTTATTTAATTACCGATGCTAACGGATGTTCAGCAACTACTTCAGTAATTATTTCAGAACCAACTTTATTAATTACTTCTACAACAAACGGAAGCATTTTATGTAACAGTGGAACAACGACAGTTAATGTAACTGCTAACGGCGGAACTGTTCCTTACACAGGAACCGGCATCTTCACAGTTTCTGCAGGCACACACACTTATTTGATCACAGATGCAAATGGTTGTTCGGCGACTACTTCGGTAATTATCACAGAGCCTACCTTATTAACGGCTTCTGCAACGAGCGGCACCATCTTAAGTTTTGGTGGAACTACAACAGTAAACATTTCTGCTAGCGGCGGAACTTCTCCATACACTGGAGCAGGAACATTTACAGCTGCTTCAGGAACACATACATATTTAGTAACGGATGCTAATGGTTGTACGAGAACTGCAACAATCACACTTACAGAACCTGGTCAATTAGTTGTAACAACAAGTAACGGCACTATTCTTTGTCATGGTGGAACAACTACGGTTAATGTTTCTGCTTCGGGTGGTGTTGCTCCATACACTGGAACCGGCACATTCACCGCTGCCTCAGGAACTCACACTTACTTGGTAACAGACGTTAACAACAATCACGTAACTGCAACTGTAACAATTACAGAGCCAACACAACTAATTGCCTCTTCATCAAATGGATCAATTCTTTGCAATGTTGGAACAACAACAGTTACTATTTCTGCTAACGGTGGAACTGTTCCTTATTCTGGAACTGGCATCTTCACTGTTTCTGCAGGCACACACACGTATTTGATCACCGATGCAAATGGATGTTCAGCTACAACTTCTGTAACGATCACAGAACCCACACAACTTGTTTCAGCAACAACAAACGGAAGCATTTTATGTAACAGTGGAACAACGACAGTTAATGTAACTGCTAACGGCGGAACTGTTCCTTACACAGGAACTGGCATCTTAACTGTTTCTGCTGGCACGCATACTTATTTAATTACTGATGCAAATGGTTGTTCGACGACAACTTCTGTAATTATAACAGAGCCTACTTTATTAACTGCTTCTGCAACTTCTGGAACAATCTTAAGTTTTGGCGGTACAACTACTGTAAACATTTCTGCTAACGGCGGAACGTCTCCTTATTCTGGAACAGGCACTTTCACCGCTGCTTCAGGAACCCATACTTATTTAGTAACAGATGCAAATGGTTGTACTGCAACAACAACAATCACACTTACAGAACCTGGTCAATTAGTTGTAACAACAAGTGACGGAACTATTCTTTGTCATGGTGGAACAACTACGGTTAATGTTTCTGCTTCGGGTGGTGTTGCTCCATACACTGGAACCGGCACATTCACCGCTGCCTCAGGAACTCACACTTACTTGGTAACAGACGTTAACAACAATCACGTAACTGCAACTGTAACCATTACAGAGCCAACACAATTAATTGTATCAACAACAAGCGGAACTATTTTATGTCATGGCGGAACAACAACAGTTAATATTTCTGCTAGCGGTGGAACATCACCGTACACAGGAACCGGCATCTTTACTGTTTCTGCAGGAACTCATACGTATTTAATTACGGATGCCAATGGTTGTTCGGCAACTACTTCGGTAATTATTTCTGAACCTTCTCGAGTTGTTGCTTCCTCTACAAGCGGAACTATTCTTTGTAACGGTGAAAAGACCACTGTAAACGTCTCTGCGACAGGCGGCACTTCTCCTTACGCAGGAACGGCTATCTTTACTGTTTCTGCAGGAACACATACTTATTTAATTACGGATGCCAATGGTTGTTCGGCAACAACGTCAGTAATTATAACAGAGCCTACTTTATTAACTGCTTCTGCAACTTCTGGAACAATCTTAAGTTTTGGTGGAACAACAACAATTAATGTAACTGCAAACGGCGGAACATCTCCTTACACAGGAACAGGCACCTTCACAGCTTCTTCAGGAACCCATACTTATTTAGTAACAGATGCAAATGGTTGTACTGCAACGGCAACAATCACACTTACAGAACCTGGTCAATTAGTTGTAACAACAAGTAACGGCACTATTCTTTGTCATGGTGGAACAACAACAGTGAATATTTCTGCAACAGGCGGAGTAGCTCCATACTCTGGTGTTGGAACGTTTACTGCAACATCTGGAACACATACTTATTTAGTAACAGACGCAAACAACAATCAAGTAACTGCAACAGTAACCATTACAGAACCATCTTTATTAGTTGCTTCTTCAACAAATGGATCTATTCTTTGTAACGGTGGAACAACAACTGTAAATGTTTCTGCTAACGGTGGAACTTCTCCTTATTCTGGAACTGGCATCTTCACTGTTTCTGCAGGCACACACACGTATTTGATCACCGATGCAAATGGATGTTCAGCTACAACTTCTGTAACGATCACAGAACCCACACAACTTGTTTCAGCAACAACAAACGGAAGCATTTTATGTAACAGTGGAACAACGACAGTTAATGTAACTGCTAACGGCGGAACTGTTCCTTACACAGGAACTGGCATCTTAACTGTTTCTGCTGGCACGCATACTTATTTAATTACTGATGCAAATGGTTGTTCGACGACAACTTCTGTAATTATCACAGAGCCTACTTTATTAACTGCTTCTGCAACTTCTGGAACAATCTTAAGTTTTGGCGGTACAACTACTGTAAACATTTCTGCTAACGGCGGAACGTCTCCTTATTCTGGAACAGGCACTTTCACCGCTGCTTCAGGAACCCATACTTATTTAGTAACAGATGCAAATGGTTGTACTGCAACAACAACAATCACACTTACAGAACCTGGTCAATTAGTTGTAACAACAAGTGACGGAACTATTCTTTGTCATGGTGGAACAACTACGGTTAATGTTTCTGCTTCGGGTGGTGTTGCTCCATACAGTGGCATCGGTACATTCACTGCAACAGTCGGAACTCACACTTATTTAGTAACAGACGCAAACAACAATCAAGTAACTGCAACAGTAACCATTACAGAACCATCTTTATTAGTTGCTTCTTCAACAAATGGATCTATTCTTTGTAACGGTGGAACAACAACTGTAAATGTTTCTGCTAACGGTGGAACTTCTCCTTATTCTGGAACTGGCATCTTCACTGTTTCTGCAGGCACACACACTTATTTAATTACCGATGCTAACGGATGTTCAGCAACTACTTCAGTAATTATTTCAGAACCAACTTTATTAATTACTTCTACAACAAACGGAAGCATTTTATGTAACAGTGGAACAACAACAATTAATGTAACTGCAAACGGCGGAACATCTCCTTACACAGGAACAGGCACCTTCACAGCTTCTTCAGGCACACACACGTATTTGATCACAGATGCTAACGGATGTTCAGCGACAACTTCTGTAACGATCACAGAACCTACATTATTAACGGCTTCTGCAACGAGCGGCACCATCTTAAGTTTTGGTGGAACTACAACAGTAAACATTTCTGCTAGCGGCGGAACTTCTCCATACACTGGAGCAGGAACATTTACAGCTGCTTCAGGAACACATACTTATTTAGTAACAGATGCAAATGGTTGTACTGCAACGGCAACAATCACACTTACAGAACCTGGTCAATTAGTTGTAACAACAAGTAACGGAACAATTCTTTGTAACGGTGGAACGACAACAGTTAATATTTCTGCAACAGGCGGAGTAGCTCCATACTCTGGTGTTGGAACGTTTACTGCAACATCTGGAACACATACTTATTTAGTAACAGACGCAAACAACAATCAAGTAACTGCAACAGTAACCATTACAGAACCATCTTTATTAGTTGCTTCTGCTTCTAGCGGAACTATTCTTTGTAACGGTGGAACAACAACGGTTAATATTTCTGCTAACGGTGGAACATCACCATACACAGGAACTGGCATCTTCACTGTTTCTGCTGGCACGCATACTTATTTAATTACTGATGCAAACGGTTGTTCGACGACAACTTCTGTAATTATAACAGAGCCTACTTTATTAACTGCTTCTGCAACTTCTGGTACGATCTTAAGTTTTGGTGGAACAACTACTGTAAACATTTCTGCTAACAGCGGAACGTCTCCTTATTCTGGAACAGGCACTTTCACAGCTGCTTCAGGAACCCATACTTATTTAGTAACAGATGCAAATGGTTGTACTGCAACAACAACAATCACACTTACAGAACCAGGTCAATTAGTTGTAACAACAAGTAACGGAACTATTCTTTGTAATGGTGGAACGACAACAGTTAACATTTCTGCTTCGGGTGGTGTTAGTCCGTATAGCGGTGTTGGAACGTTTACTGCAACATCAGGCACTCACACTTATTTAGTAACGGATGCAAACAGCAATCAAGTAACTGCAACAGTAACCATTACAGAACCATCTTTATTAGTTGCTTCTTCAACAAATGGATCTATTCTTTGTAACGGTGGAACAACAACTGTAAATGTTTCTGCTAACGGTGGAACTTCTCCTTACACAGGAACTGGCATCTTTACTGTTTCTGCAGGAACTCATACGTATTTAATTACGGATGCCAATGGTTGTTCGGCAACTACTTCGGTAATTATTTCTGAACCTTCTCAAGTTGTTGCTTCCTCTACAAGCGGAACTATTCTTTGTAACGGTGAAAAGACCACTGTAAACGTCTCTGCGACAGGCGGCACTTCTCCTTACGCAGGAACGGCTATCTTTACTGTTTCTGCTGGCACGCATACTTATTTAATTACTGATGCAAATGGTTGTTCGACGACAACTTCTGTAATTATAACAGAGCCTACTTTATTAACTGCTTCTGCAACTTCTGGAACAATCTTAAGTTTTGGTGGAACAACAACAATTAATGTAACTGCAAACGGCGGAACATCTCCTTACACAGGAACAGGCACCTTCACAGCTTCTTCAGGAACACATACTTATTTAGTAACAGATGCAAATGGTTGTACTGCAACGGCAACAATCACACTTACAGAACCTGGTCAATTAGTTGTAACAACAAGTAACGGAACAATTCTTTGTAACGGTGGAACAACAACAGTGAATATTTCTGCAACAGGCGGAGTAGCTCCTTACTCTGGTGTTGGAACGTTTACTTCAACATCTGGAACCCATACATATTTAGTAACCGATGCAAACAACAATCAAGTAACTGCAACGGTAACGATTACTGAACCAACACAATTAATTGTATCAACAACAAGCGGAACTATTTTATGTCATGGCGGAACAACAACAGTTAATATTTCTGCTAGCGGTGGAACATCACCGTACACAGGAACCGGCATCTTTACTGTTTCGGCCGGAACACATACTTATTTAATTACCGATGCTAATGGTTGTTCGGCAACTACTTCAGTAATAATCTCTCAACCTTCTCAAGTTGTTGCAAGTGTATCAAGTGGAGCTATTCTTTGTAACGGTGGAACAACAACAGTAAACGTTTCTTCTAACGGTGGAACTTCTCCTTATTCTGGAACTGGCATCTTCACTGTTTCTGCAGGCACACACACTTATTTAATTACCGATGCTAACGGATGTTCAGCAACTACTTCAGTAATTATTTCAGAACCAACTTTATTAATTACTTCTACAACAAACGGAAGCATTTTATGTAACAGTGGAACAACGACAGTTAATGTAACTGCTAACGGCGGAACTGTTCCTTACACAGGAACCGGCATCTTCACAGTTTCTGCAGGCACACACACTTATTTGATCACAGATGCAAATGGTTGTTCGGCGACTACTTCGGTAATTATCACAGAGCCTACCTTATTAACGGCTTCTGCAACGAGCGGCACCATCTTAAGTTTTGGTGGAACTACAACAGTAAACATTTCTGCTAGCGGCGGAACTTCTCCATACACTGGAGCAGGAACATTTACAGCTGCTTCAGGAACACATACATATTTAGTAACGGATGCTAATGGTTGTACGAGAACTGCAACAATCACACTTACAGAACCTGGTCAATTAGTTGTAACAACAAGTAACGGCACTATTCTTTGTCATGGTGGAACAACTACGGTTAATGTTTCTGCTTCGGGTGGTGTTGCTCCATACACTGGAACCGGCACATTCACCGCTGCCTCAGGAACTCACACTTACTTGGTAACAGACGTTAACAACAATCACGTAACTGCAACTGTAACAATTACAGAGCCAACACAACTAATTGCCTCTTCATCAAATGGATCAATTCTTTGCAATGTTGGAACAACAACAGTTACTATTTCTGCTAACGGTGGAACTGCTCCTTATTCTGGAACAGGGGTATTTACAGTATCAGCTGGAACAAATGCTTATTTAGTTACAGACGCAAATGGTTGTTCGACAGCATCTAATGTAATTATTAATGAACCCTCTTCTGTTCAAATCACTATTACTTCAGATAGTATTAATTGTCATGGCGGATCTACAACTGCTACTATTACAGCAAGTGGTGGTGTAGCGCCATATTTAGGAACTGGAACTAATACCGTAGCAGCGGGCTCTCATACTTACATGGTTACGGATGCGAACGGTTGTACAACTTCGAGTGTACTTAATATCGGCGAGCCTTCTTCGCTTACTGAAACAATAACAGTTTCTGGCAACATTCTTTGTTATGGAGATTTAGCTTCAGTAGATGTTACTGCTAGCGGAGGAACAGCGCCATATCAAGGCGATGGTAATTTTAGTCGTACTTCAGGGGACTATACCTTTGTTGTGACGGATGCAATGGGTTGTTCGGTTTCTTCAACAATTAATATTGCCGGACCGGCAGCTTTAACAGCAACCTTCGCTGCGGATAGCATTCTTTGTAATGGAGGTTATGCCGATGTTACAATTACTGCTACCGGTGGAGCAGCGCCCTATAGCGGAACAGGTATTTATTCCTTACCTCCAGGTTCTCACATGTTTTTTGTAACGGATAATAATGGATGCTCTGTTTCTGTTACTAGAAGCATAACAGAGCCTACGCCTTTTATAGCAAGCTTTGTTGCAGATTCAATTAAGTGTAACGGTTACTTTACAACTATTAGGGTAACGGCTTGGGGCGGAACAGCGCCGTATACCGGAACTACTATCGATACTGTTTCAGCAGGCACCTATAATTATTTAGTTACAGACGCTAATGGATGCTTTTCTTCAACAGTTATTACACTGAGCGAACCACCACCTCTTGTGGCTGGATCGATAGTTAATAGTCCAATTCTTTGTCACGGAGGTTTTGCTCTTGTTACTGTATTTGCAACTGGCGGAAGCGGGATATATTTGGATACTGTTTATGCTGATATGCCATGTATGAATGATTCTTTGAGAAATATGCTTGCAGCAAATGGAGGTACAGTGCCTTATTGGGGACCTGATACCTATCCGGTGCCTGCTGGATCATATACCTATGGCGTTGTTGACTCGCATTGTTGTTGGGATACTGCTGAAATAGTAATTGTAGAGCCACCTGAATTAGTTGGAGTTGGTATTTTAAGCGGACCGCCATGTGGAGCTGGTCAGACCAGTGTAACACTCAACGCATCTGGAGGAACAGGCTCCTATACGGGACTTAACACATTTCCGGTCGCCGCTGGCACACATACTTATATGATTTTTGATCAAAACGGTTGCGTGGATACGGTAAGTGTATTTGTTGATGGATGTACAGGTATTGAAGAAAATCAAATATTTACGCGACAGGGCGCATTAAGTATATATCCAAATCCTAATAACGGAACCTTTAAAATATCGGGGATAGAGCACGGTAAGGCGTCCATTTTAAATCAATCAGGGCAAGTGGTTCGTGAAATTGAATTCAACGAAAATGAAGAAATAGTAACCGATAGTTTAGCTGAGGGAATGTATTTCTTAGTCGGAAAACAATGGCGCGTGAAAATGGTTGTGATTCGAAATTACTAAATGGTTAACCTCTTCTTATTTCAATTTTGAAACTTAATTTGAAAATCTCTTTTCTATTATTTCATAAATAAACTCAAGTTCTTTGACTGAAATGGAGTAGGGTGGCATTATATAAATGGTGTTTCCGAGCGGACGCAATATAATTCCATGGGCAAGAAAAAAATTATAAACTTCATCGCGTACCGAGTTAAAATAGCTAACACCTTCTTTGTTTTTAATATCAAAAGCAATAATTGTACCTCTATAACGAATGTTTTCTATGGATGAATAAGCGCTTAGTTTTTTAGCAAAATCAGCATGTTGTTTTGAAATTCTGTTAATGAAAGCTTTTGTTTCTTCCGAAAGCAATAAGTCTAAACTTGCCAAACTTGCCGCACAAGCGATTGGATTAGCGGTATAAGAATGACCGTGAAACAAGGTTTTTAATTTATCATCTGAAAGAAAAGCATCGTATATTTTTTGCTTACAACTTGTGGCGCCAAGAGCCATTGTGCCGCCAGTAATGCCCTTTGATAGACAAATAATATCCGGCTCCTCGTTTAAGTACTCACAAGCAAATAATTTTCCTGTTCTTCCAAAACCGGTCATTACTTCATCTGCAATGCAAAGAATATCTTCGTTTTTGCAAGCTGAAATCAGAGAATCCAAAACTTCAGGTTCATACATCAGCATGCCACCCGCTCCAAGTATAAGAGGTTCAAATATAAATGCTGCAATACTATTCTTGTGTTTTTTTAGTTCAGATTCAAACATAATAACACTTTCTTTTTCTTTTCCTTTTTGAGGAAGTGGAATTGAAATAACATCAAATAGTAAAGAATCAAATGCTGTAGTGAATGCACTGCGAGCGCTTACAGACATTGAGCCAAAAGTGTCTCCATGATAAGCGTGTTCAAAGACTATGATTTTGTTTTTTTCCTTTCCTTGATTATGCCAATATTGAATCGCCATTTTTAAAGCGACTTCAACAGCTGTAGATCCGTTGTCGGTATAAAACAGTTTGCTTTGATTTCCGGGAAGAATTTTCAAAAGCCTTTCTGCAAGTGAAACCCCTGGTTCATGGGTAAAGCCAGCAAAAATAGCATGTTCTAAAATACTTAGTTGCTCAGAGACTTTTTTTGCGATATAGGGATGTGAATGTCCGTGCAAATTTACCCACCAGGAAGAAACAGCATCTAAATATTTTTTATCATTTTCGTCAAATAAATAAACCCCTTCACCTCTTAAGATAGGTATGGGTGTCTGAGCTGTTTTCATTTGTGTGTAAGGATGCCAGATAACAGTAGCATCACGTTCGCTTAAGGTCATTCTATAATAATTTTTGAAGTTCAGATTTTATTTTTTCCGCTTGAACTTTAATAATTTTTTTATTTAATTCAGGTAATTCTTCAATTCTTCCAATACAGTGCATGTTGGAATAGTTTAAAATAAACTCTTCCGTACTTTTATTCTCAATCCCATTGAAAATAATACCTAATACAGGAACCTTATTTGTTTTTAAAACTTCCAGCGACAATAAAGTATGATTAATACTACCTAAATAATTTTTGGATACTAAAATCACAGGTACCATCCAGCTTTTTAAAAGATCAAGATTTAATTTTTCCGAATTAAGAGGAACCATCAAGCCTCCCGCTAATTCAATAATCAGGTTGTTTTTAGTTTCAGGAATGTTTAAGGCTTTCAAGTTTATTTCTGTACTATCTATTTCTGCAGCCGCGTGTGGCGACATGGGCGTGTTTAAACGGTATTTTTCAGAATGGAAAAAACTCTGCTTTGAACTTACTAATTTTTGAACCTTTAAAGTGTCGCTATGTTCAAGATCTCCTGCCTGAATCGGTTTCCAGTAGTCTGCTTGCAATGCTTCAACAAGAACCGCTGAAACAACTGTTTTACCAACCTCTGTTCCTATACCTGCTATAACAATTGTTCTCATGAGCTTAAAATTTTAGTTAATGTTGAACATAATTCATCAACTTGCTTTTCTGTATTGTGCATATGAAGACTAATTCTTAGTCGCTCTTTTCCAACTGGAACAGATGGACTTAAAATGGCTCTTACGTCAAAGCCCGCGGCTTGCAGTTGTTGTGCAACTCTTCGCGTTTTTTCATTCCCTCCAATTACCACACTTTGAATAGGGCTTTCTCCTTCGATTACATAAACCCCGTCAACGCCTTTAAAGTTGTTTTTAAATCGCTGAATCAAAATGTGTAGAAAAGCATTATCAAAGTTTACTTCTTCCAATGCATGATATGCACATGAAATATTTATCAGAGATGATGCTGGCAATGCTGTTGTAAAAATAAATGAGCGAGCAAAATTAATGAGATAATTACGAAGAGTTTCTTTGCCAAGCACAATTGCACCATGACAACCCATTGCTTTTCCAAAAGTGTGAATTCTTGCGAAGACTTTATTTTCCAATTTAAAGTGATTTACAAGTCCTCGTCCATTTTCGCCGTAAACACCTGTAGCATGGGCCTCATCCACTATTAAATTTGCATTGTATTTATCACAGAGTCCTGAAATTCTTCTTAAGTCACTACTGTCTCCGTCCATCGAATAAATAGATTCAACAGCCACAAAAATTGTTCCCGTTGCATGGGTGAGTTTTTTTTCTAAATCACTCAAATTATTATGCGCAAATCGATAACGTGTGGCGTGACTTAAACGACAGCCATCAATGATGCTAGCATGAATTAATTCATCACAAATAATTGTGTCGCCTTTAGAGGCTATGCACGAAAACAAGCCAACATTGGCATCATACCCTGAATTAAAAATTAATCCTGCTTCTGCTTGATGAAATTGCGCAATCTTTTTTTCCAGATTTTCAGCGAATACCGTGTTTCCGGATATCGAACGAGAGCCGGTTGAGCCGGATAAAAAATCGAAATCTTGTAAAGTTTGTGTCACAGCAGTTTTTATTTTTTCAGAGCGAGCAAAACTTAAGTAATCGTTCGAACAAAAGTCTATGAGTGCATCATTCGCTTGTAACGATCTATACAAAGAAGCTTCAAGTCTCTTATCAAGCGCTTCCTGAAGTTTATCTTGAATTTTCTTGTTAACTAGTTCCATTTTCAATAAATCAAAAACGATTTTAGTTTGTCACAACTTCCTTTTCACGCTCAGTTCCTTTAAAAGCCTTGCGTGCATGAAGACCTAGTGTTTCAAACATCTGCATATCATCTTGCGTAGAAGGATTTGGTGTAGTTAATAATTTATCACCAGCAAAAATTGAATTGGCTCCTGCCATAAAACACAAAGCTTGTTCTGGTACTGTCATTTCCAATCTTCCGGCAGAAAGACGCACCACTGTTTTAGGCATTATAATTCTTGTCGTAGCAATCATACGCAACATATCCCATATTGAAACACGCGTTTGATTTTCAAGAGGAGTCCCCTTTACAGGAACGAGTGCGTTAATAGGAACAGATTCTGGATGCTTTGGAAGGGTTGCTAATAAATGAAGCATACCAACTCTATCCTCCACTGTTTCACCTAAACCAACAATGCCGCCAGAGCAAACAGTGAGATCTGCTTTGCGAACATTTTCAATTGTTTTTAAACGGTCATCGTACGTTCTTGTACTTATAATATTTTTATAATGTTCTTCTGAAGTATCAATGTTGTGATTGTATGCAAATAATCCCGCATCTTTTAATTTTTGCGCTTGTTCGTAGTTTAGCATGCCTAAGGTGCAACACACTTCAATATCCAGGGCATTCACAGTTTTCACCATTTCTAACACCTTGTCAAAATCGCGGTTATCGCGCACTTCTCTCCAGGCAGCACCCATACATAAACGCGACGATCCGCCATCTTTAGCAGCTTGTGCAACCTGTTTTACTTCTTCCAATTTCATCATGCCGTGCGTATTAACGTCGGTGTTATAACGCGCTGCTTGTGGACAGTAAGAGCAGTCTTCAGGGCAACCTCCTGTTTTAATTGATATCAAAGAACTAATTTGTACTTCAGAATAATCATTGTTTTTACGGTGAATGCTGGCGGCTTCAAAAACCAGGTCGAGTAGGGGACGGTTATAAATTTCAGAAATTTCTTTTTTCGTCCAATTATTTTTTATCATAAGCATATATAAAAATTTGTGGCGCAAAAATAACAATCTTTATTTGTCTATAAATTGAGAATACATCAACTTATTTTTAATAATCTGTTAGTAATAATTTATGCAAGTAATTGGTCAATACCCTACTTTGGGAGAAAATCAAAACCACTACTATATGATCCATTCTATCATCCCTTCCCAAAGTATTTACGGTAAACGTCTAATAACCATTCGGATAGAATAAACAGGTTCTTGTTCAAATCAATTTCGGTCTTAACAAAAAAAGCAATTCTCAATTAATAGTTTTATCACAAGTTATTTAATTTATTTCTATGGCTAAACGCGCAGGCAAAACAAGTATCGGTGAACGAAAAATATTTGTGTTAGATACCTCTGTTATTATTTACGACCACACTGCAATGAGAAATTTTGCAGAACACGATGTGGTAATTCCAATTACAGTTCTTGAAGAGTTAGATAACTTTAAAAAGGGCAATGATACAAAGAATTATTCAGCGCGGGAATTTACGCGGTATATTGATAAACATAGTCAGGAAAGCCTTCAAAACTGGACGTCCATTAACGGACCAACCCGTGGAAAATTCAAAATTGAACTTAATAGTTCTTCAAAAGTAAACGCGGAAAAAATATTTGATGACCGTAAAGCCGATCACCGTATTTTAAATACTGCTTTGTATGTTTCAGAAACGCATCCAGGCCGTAAAGTAATTTTGGTGACTAAGGACGTGAATCTGCGCATCAAAGCGAAGAGTCTAAATTTACTAGCGGAGGATTACGAAACCGGTAAAATTAAATCGGTTGATGAGCTTTATACTGGCAACACAGAGGATGTTAAAGCAACCAACGAACAAATTACCAACATTTATAATAAAGGAAATTCTCCTGCCAAACCAATTTTAAAAAAGGGCGGTGTGCCAAATCATTACTACGTTTTAAAAAATGGTTCACAAAGCGTTTTAGCACGGTATGATAAGGAAAACGATTCTATGGAGCGTGTAATTAAAACCGCTGCCTTTGGTGTAATTCCTAAAAATGCTGAGCAAGCATTTGCTCTGGATGCAATTATGAATCCTGATATTAAACTGGTAACTATTCAAGGTGTTGCTGGAACAGGAAAAACTTTACTATCTCTGGCAGGAGCATTAGAACTAAGAAGAAATTATCACCAAATTTATTTGGCGCGCCCTGTGGTCCCTTTAAGTAATAAAGACATTGGATACTTACCAGGTGATGTTAACAGTAAGCTAAACCCATATATGGAGCCGCTTTGGGATAATTTAAAATACATCCGTAGTTTGTTTAGTGAAAAAGATAAAGAGCATAAACAGCTAAACGAAATGGTGGAGGCGCAGAAACTGGTAGTATGTCCTCTTGCGTACATTCGTGGAAGAAGTTTAAGCAATGTCTTTTTTATTGTTGATGAAGCACAAAACTTAACGCCGCATGAAGTAAAAACAATTATTACTCGTGCCGGCGAAAACACTAAAATTATTTTCACAGGAGATATTCATCAAATAGATACGCCTTATCTCGATTCACAGAGTAATGGTTTAAGTTATATGATTGACAAATTAAAGGGACAAACATTATATGCGCATATTACTCTAGAAAAAGGAGAGCGCAGTGCTTTGGCTAATTTGGCTAACGACCTACTGTAAGTTATTTTAATGAATATATTTATTGGCAAGAATATTGCTTTCTATTTCGCTTAACCAATTTGCGTAATAAATAATTATGTAAAAAAGTATTTTCTTTTATTGCTAAATTCCTTTATGCTAAAAGCTACCTAAAGCTTTTGTTTTAATTAGTTTTTTCGCCTTTTTATTAGCATTTTTACTTTGCAAAAAATTAAGAAATTATGGAACCTACGAATTACGATCAATTTATGGATGAATCTAATGGCGAACTTCAACGCCCAGATTTTTTAAAAATTATTTGTATTTTATCTTTTGTAGCATGTGGATTAATGATTCTTATTTGTTGTATTGGCGCTATGGCATTGAGCTTGGATGCCACTACAATTGAAAAGCTATGGGAAAAAGTAGTGGAAAGTAACCCTCAGTTTGATGAAATAGAGCCAATGCAATTTGTTCATAGTTTTGGCATGGTTTGCGTTTATACTCTAATTTCGAATATTTTTTCTTTGATTGGCGTTATAATGATGTGGCGTCTTGAGAAAATTGGATTTGTCGTTTACGCAATTGCAGAATTATCAACCCACTTTTATTCATTCGATATGGGTACAAGTTCAAAAAATCAATCTTCAATTGGCCTGATAATTGGCGTTTTAATCGATCTAATATTTATTGCAATGTATTTCGCCAATTTAAAACACATGAATAAAAAAAACAACAATACATTTATTCAATCTGGATCTTAATCAAGTTCTCTATATATCCCAAAGTACTAAACCAAATAAAGCATGACAAATTTAAAACGTCATTCTAAAAATCTAAGCTTACAAAATGTGTTTTGTAAATTAATTATTACGATTAATTTATTTAATGTTTTTAGTTTAGTTGCCCAACCCGAATGGGCAAAACAGATGGGTGGGCCTGAAGGCGACATTGGTGCTTGCACTGCAGCCGATTTACTCGGAAATATTTACTCTATAGGTACATTTAGTGGAACCTCTACATTCGGAACGTATAATTTAACGTCAGACGGGAAGGGAGATATATTTATCGCTAAATCGAGTGCTATTGATGGAAAGGTGAAGTGGGCGAAACGAATGGGTGGTTCCAATGAAGATGTAGGAAACGCCATTGTTTGCGACCCTTCTGGAAATATTTATTTCACAGGAAGATTCAGCGGAATGGCCGTGTTTGGTAGTTCTGTATTAACGTCCAATGGATCTTCTGACTCTTTCCTGGCGAAACTAGACTCTCTTGGCACAATTTTATGGGTAAAAAAAATAGGTGGCACAGGCAATGATGGTGGTTTGTCGCTGGCAAGTGATTTACAAGGAAATATATTTACTTGTGGTTACTTTCAAGGAATCGCAAATTTTGGAACATTTACAATTAATCCTATAGGAACGAATTATAATATTTTTCTGATGCGAACAAATACTACTGGCAATGTAGCTTGGGTTAAAAATTATGGAAGTTCTGGGTATTCCATCGGAACATCAGTAAGTTGTGATGCTGCAGGAGATGTATATATGACAGGTAATTTTGAAAGTGCTGTTACATTGGGATCATATACTTTGTCTTCAGAAAAATATCAAGATATTTTTATTTCAAAACATTATGGAAGTACTGGAAATGTTGCTTGGGCAAGTTCCTCAGGTGGTTCAGGAAATGATAACGGTAATGGAATTGTTGCTGGTTCTGACGGATATGTTTTTACGACTGGAAAATTCGAAAACAGTTGCGCTTTTAGCACCACAACACTAACTTCAATCGGAAGCGCAGATATGTTTATTTCGAAACGCAATGCTAGTGACGGTTCACTTATTTGGGTGCATCAGTTTGGTGCAACAGGTTATGAACAGGGAAGTGCGATAGCGCAAGATCAAAATGGATATATTTATGTTGCCGGACAATTCAGTGGTTTTGTAGGTTTTGATGATAAAATGCTGATTTCAAATGGCAACACAGATGCCTTTTTAATTAAATTAAAAAAGGATGCAGGTACTGTGCAATGGGCTCTGGGAATGGGCGGCTTGAATGTTGATTGTGCATATGGTATTTGTGTTGGTCTTGATGAAGCACTGTTTTGTACTGGTTTTTTTCAGTCAAACGCCGACTTGGCTGGTTTTAAACTAGTCACAAATGGACTAACAGATGCGTTTGTTTTAAAACTAACAAGCACAACTGTTGGCATCGAAGAAATTAAATCTTTAAATTCCTTACTGCAAATATCGCCTCAGCCTTTCAGCACAGAATTAAATATTTCAATGAATAAACAAAACCTGAAACCCTACCAACTTTCGCTAACTGATCTTTCCGGTAAAATAATTTTTCAATTCAATTCTAACCAAACAGAGCAACATTTGAACTTAGAATCATTGGCTGCTGGGATATACATTCTTTCAATTCAAGAAAAGATGGGAGAAAAAGTATTTAAAAAAATTATTAAAAACTAGTTTAATGAACTAGGCTCAATTAGCCCATTCCCAGGCCGTTCTGTACATTCCGTTTTTTTCGCAATACTCCAAAAAACTTTGATAAAAGTCGCTTGAAGCAATTGTAGCGCTGTCACCAATCACTACGAGTTTTTTCTTTGCCCGCGTTATCGCAACATTCATGCGTCGCAAATCATTTAAAAAACCAATTTCGTGATTATCATTACTTCGAACAAGACTAATATAGATAACATCTCTTTCTTCTCCTTGGAAGCCGTCAATTGTTTTTACACTCAAAGAACTTAATTTACCTTTTTCTAATTCTAGCTGTGTGATGTTTTCCTTTAACCACTCACGCTGTTCTTTGTAAGGAGAAATTATTCCTATAGAAATGGAAGCTAAATCGGTTTGAGTTGAGTAATCAATAAGAAGTTGTTGTAAATGTTTGAAAAGGATATTTCCTTCTTTTGGATTTGAATAACTCAATGTTTCAGGATTCTGGATTTCATCAAAACTACATCCAGCTGTATCAATAAATTCAATGCTTTTACTTAGGTAAGATTCTTCATCGTTCACTAAAACGTGTGTAGCCACTGTTTCATCAGCAATTAATTCGTTTTTATAAAAGTACGAATTGCTAAAGCCCATTATAGCTGTATTCATTCTATACTGCCTATTTAGGAGTACAACTGAATCTTTTAAACTAATACATTTGTCTAATAAAGTTTCATCAAGTCCACCGCGCTTTGCCTCTATGCTTTTTACAACAGGTGGTAATTGAAAATGATCACCTGATAAAATCAAACGCTTACACTTTAAAAGCGGAATCCACACCATTGGTTCTAGTGCTTGAGAAGCCTCATCAAAAAACAAAGTATCAAACCGTTTTCGAACAAGTGCTCTGTGTGTACTTGTTACAGGAGTACAGCAAATTACCTGGGAAGTTTTAAATAATTCATCTACAATAAAATCTTCTAGCAAACGCGCTTCCTTAATGCAATTTTTAGCTTCTGTATAAAGAGCTGCTCGTTGCTGCGCTTCTTCTTTTCCAAACTTCCGTTTATATTTACCAGCCATTTTGAAATACTCTTCAGCATTTCGGCGTAGATTTTTTATGTCTTTGTAATAAGGTGAGGAGGAAATTTTTCCATCCATGCTGCTAGCGAGCAATTCTTCAGCCATACGCGCGGGGTGACCTAAACGTAATACATCGATCCCTAGTTCAACTAATTTTTCTGTTAAAAGATCTACTGCTGAATTAGTTGGTGCACATACCAAAACTTGTTTTTCTGTTTGTAAGGTTAAGCGAATCGCTTGTACTAAACTTGTTGTTTTTCCTGTGCCGGGCGGACCATGCACTACGCCGATATCTTTCACAGACATTACATGGCGAATCGCTCTGTTTTGTGATAAATTTAGCTGAGGAATCAAAAGCTCATCATTTATTTTTTCAAAAGTCAGCGGTAACTCCCCTTCTATCATTTCTCTCAATTCGGCAACTCGGTTGTGCTTTGCATCTATCACCTGATCCAAAGCGCGTTGCATTTCGTTATAACTGTTATCGTCGAATTGTATATTTAAACCTAGTTTTCCTTCGTAGCACCAGTCGGGCAGTTCATCACAGTGAATAATAAGCTTCAAAGAATTTTTAGAAACTGATTTAATTGTGCCGGTTATTTCATGCGTTTCGTTTTGCTGATTGCTAAAGAGACTTACGTTTTTTCCAGAACTGAATTGATGTGGTTTGTCAATTTGCGACGTGCGTTCAATTTCTAAATGCAAAAGTTCACCTGAGCCTAACTCTTCGTTATTTATTTTTATGGGGTACCAGGTGACGCCGTTTTTTTTTCGTTGCTCAAGATTTACACGTAAAAATAGTTCTTTGTATAAACGATAATCTTCGTCACGTTCAATTTTTAATAAGGTTTTAACGTGCTTTAAACGCTCGACGGCGGATAGTTTTGCCATCAATGCTTGTTTTTGTTTTTTAGTTCAGCGCGTAATTGTCTGCTTGTTTTTGTGCTGCCATCGTGACTCCATCCTGGCGGACCAAATACGTACATAATTTTAGCTTTGAGTGGCGCTTTCTTTTTTATAATATCGCTGAGAATATTTTTCCACTCATGAAAAACCATGTTGACAGGATTGTAGGATTTTAAATTACTTGTTAAACCATATACAACCTCTTCTTTTTCTTCTTCAAAAGTGCCAAACAAACGATCCCAAATAATAAAAACCATCCCCATGTTTTTATCAAGATATTTTATGTTACAGGCGTGGTGCACACGGTGATGCGAAGGCGTTGAAAAGAACCATTCTAAGAAACCAAGCTTGTCAACGGTTTTGGTGTGAATTAAAATTCCGAATATTTGCGTAGCTGCGTACATAAACATCACATCCAAAGGATCAAATCCTACAAATGAAAGTGGAATAAAATAAATAAAACGATACAGAGGTTGAAAAACGGAAGATCGAAAACCAACAGTTAAATTAAATTCTTCCGATGAATGATGTGTAACATGCACCGCCCAAAATAAGCGACAGTAATGGTCTACGCGATGTAACCAATAAAAAAGAAAATCCTGAGCAACTAAAAGTACACTCCAATATAATAACGGATGAATCTCTTTATTAACTTCTGTGAATTTAAATTGGTAAAAATACCAGAGTACTCCAAGACAAATTCCACGCACCAAAATATCCAAAGAAAAATTAAGCGCAGTTAAATATATGTTTGATAAAATTCCTTTGGTAGAATAATATTTTTTATCATGCCAATAACTATAGAAAATTTCCAGTCCAATTACAAGAGCATAAATCGGAATAGAAAGTTTAATTAGTAGCTCTTCTCTAAATTCGTTCATTAGGCTGCAAAGATAGGGAGTTTATGGTAAAATTAAAACCACTACCACTCCTAATTTAACACAGAGGGACTGAGGCACCGAGCCACTGAGATTCATTCTAATTAGTGTTCGAAAATCTCTCCGTGTTCCTCTGTCCCTCAACTTTTTCTGTGTTGAAAAAAGCAGTGTGTCCGCGAAGCTACAGTCAGACTGAACAGCCTGCCTTGAGCTTGTCGAAGGGTAGTCGAAGTCAGACCCAGCCCATTTTTTTCTTCAACTCGGTAATATGCGCCAAATGATGTTCTCCATGCCAGGCATATGAGCCCGCAAATTCGTTTAACTTCACCTCTCTATTTTTTTCGGGATGGATGTATCCACGCAGCCATTGTTCTTCTGTTAAAGAGTCTAATACAATTCCAAGTTTCGCGTGAACACCTTCAAGTATTTGAAAGGCATTTTGTAAAGATGTGTCATTACCTCCCGCTAGCTCAGCCCATAAAGCCTCTTGATACGGTTTTATTATTGGTGTGTTTTCAGTTAAAGCAAGCTTCAAACGAATAAGTGCGTTTATATGACTATCTGCGCAATGATTTACTACCTGCGCCACTGTCCATCCCTCAGGACGATATGGTGTGTTTAATTGTGACACATTCATGCCTTGGATTGCAGATTTAAGATTGTGCGGAAATTTTTTGATCGTTTCTATGTACGGGTTTAATATCTCAGTACTGAATATTTCAGGGACCTTATATTGCCCAATAGGATATTTTAAATCTTCCATAATCATTAAATTAATAGTATTTGCAGACTATTAAATCTGCCTCAATTAAACTAATTAAATTGTTCTATATTTCCAGATGATATAACCAGTAACGTTTTCCGAACAAATCGTCTATTTCTTTTACTTGCTTAAAACCTATACTTTCATAAATGTGTCTGGCGGCAACCATCATTTCAGAAGTATGCAAGGCAATTATTTTTTCGTTGAGTTGTTTTGCTTCTTCAATGCATAATCGTGTTAATTCTTTTGCTATTCCTTGCCCGGCATAGTTAGAATCAACACCAACCATACGAATTTGCGCCCATTCTTTTTCAAAAATGGGTGTTGGATTTCCTTTAGGTACAAGAAAAGCTCGCCCGATTATTTTGTTATCGTGCAGGCATACAAATGTCTTTGAAACTTTAATGAGTTCTAAAAGTCTTTCTTCGTTTTGAAGATTGTCTAGCAACGTTTTCCAATGTTCGGGAAGTAATTGAGACTGATATTGACCAAAAGTAACTAGTCCAAGTGCTTTTAGTTCTTTTAGATCATTTAAGTTACCTGTTCTGTATTTCAGAGTAGGATTCATATAAGTGGCGATTCAACTTTTTCTATTTTATTGTCACCTAAAGTGTAAAAAAGAGGTTTAACAGACCTTCTTTGTTTAATGTAGTCTTGGTAGTTATCTGAATTATTTTTCCTCTCGGTCATTACCTCATCGTAATTTCCATTCAGACCAATTAATAATTCTGTCATTTCCCTCACAGCGAATGATCCGCCCTTGCTTGCACTGAGATAATCTACCAATTTATTCTTAATGCAATAATTGCTAAATAAAGGATTGGCTTTTTGATTAACCATCATTCGAAGCCCGCAGCGCTCTGCTACAGGAATATCCAAAACATCATCAAAAAAGTAAGCAATTTCTTCGGCTTGCAATTTTTCTTTTTCACAAAGAAATTCTAAGGCTGCAAGTTTGTGAGGAACTTTGAATAAGGAATAATTTAAACATTCACGCTCACTAAAATAAAAAGCAGTATCGTTCTTTTCTCCACTTAATACAGCGGTGAGCGGCAAGATTTTATTTTTTAAAAAATACGAAAACCTTAAAAGATTTTGACCCATGCTGTCTACCTCACTAAAATTACTACCACCAGAAGCTTGTTTTTGCCCATCATTAAAAACACCGTCCCAATCAAAGACAAAGGCTTTAATTTTTTGGAGTTTGTTTTTAATGTCATTAGCCGGTGTAATAAACCTTCCACCTAACACGCCATATAAGTTTTCGAGCTCTGTCATAAAAAAAAGCCCTTCGCTTACGAAGGGCTTAGAGTTTTAGTTTAAGATTTTAAATCCTGAATATCGAGCATTCCAATTGGTTTGCCGTTTTCTGTCACCACAATAGTATCTACAGAAGTTTTTTTAAACAAAACATTTGCTTCATTTAATAAAACACTTCCTTCAATAGTAATTGGTGTGCGGTATTCCAAATCATTTAATTTTTTATTTAAAATATCACGACCCTTATCTTGAATTAATTTGCGCAAAGATCCGTCAGTAAAAACGCCTTTAATACTGCCGTCTTTTTTAACAACAGTAATTGCACCGAAATTATATTCTGTCATTTTAACGATAGCGTCAATAATGTTAGTTTCTTCTGCAACAACAGGGTTCACTTCGTTAATTGCTTCTTTCACTTTTACCATCATTAAACGAGTATCAGCAATAAACTGATCTGTTCCTAAAGTGGTGAAATTATTTTCAGTGAGTTGTTTTAATACTTTTAACGGAACAGTAATAGTGTGAACACCAATGTTAATAGCATTTCGAACATGTTCTGCATGACGAACAGAAGAAAACATAATTTTAGTATCGTAGCCATAAACCTCAACAGCATCCACACATTGTTCTACTAAAGTTAAAGCATCATGTCCCTGATCTTGTAAACGACCAACTAGTGGACAAACATAGGTAGCGCCCGCTTGCATTGCCATATAAGCTTGTTGCAATGTATATACCAAATGCACGTTAACTAAATAACCTTTATCTCTTAGCATTTTACAAGCCCTAACACCTTCTAAGGAAACTGGAATTTTAAAAACTGTTTTTTTAGGATCCAATCCGAGTGCTAACTGACGTTCTGCTTCTGCTAAAACTTCTTCAGCTGTATTTCCCAATGCTTCTATTTGAAGAACTGGAACAATTTTACTCAGTTTTACAATAGTACCATCAATATCTGTAATGCCTTCCTTTTGCATAAAGGTTGGCGTAGTAGTTAAGCCATCTAAAAATCCCAACTTAAAACCTTCTTCAATTTCTTTTAAATTGGCCGAATCTAAATATAATTCCATATTTCTCTTAAATTAAGATGTAAAGAAAGGAAAAAAAAATGAATTTACTGGGATTTATATAAACACAAAACCCCGCCTCAGAATTATCGGAGGCGGGGTTTTGTTATTCTGTAAAACAAATATTATTTGTTCACAGTAAGTTTTTTATTTGTTACTCCTTTGTCTGAAGAAATATTTACAAAATAAACACCATTTGCCCAGTTTTGAGCATTTAATTGAATAGTGTTTTTACCTGCATTCATTTCATTTGACACTGAAGAATAAACAATTTGTCCAATAGTATTTACAACAGAAATAGAAAGCGTTTCGTTTTGTGTTAATTCTATAGATAAACTAGTATTTCCTGAAGTTGGATTAGGAAATAAGTTCACAGAACCAATATTCATGTTGCTTTCTAAAATACCAACAGTTACAACTGGCATTGCAGGACGGAAAGATTTGTAATACTTTTCTTCGCCCTTAGCATACACTCCATTAGATGTAATTAAGGCGGTAGTTCCAGATTTTAATACGTAACCACCAACACCAAAACCAGCATTTATACCATCACCATACGAATCTTCAACAACAAGTCTGTAACAAGTGTTAGAGTCAATAGTAAAAGATTTTGTATGCAGTGCGGTACCAGATGCAGATAAATTTGTAAAAGGCCCATCAGTCTCAATAACGGCATTAGTAAGTTCATCGTAAACTGTCCATTTGCTTTCTGAACCGTACTGATCTTGAGTAAACTGCATTACCATACTTAAACTATTAGCTGTTTTAGTTGTAACAGCAATTGTTTTAGCTAATGGATTATTTACTAAATTTTGATCTGTAGATCCGTTAACAGATACAACGTCAATATCTAAAGAATTAGAAGCATTTGGAGTGAAAGCAATGGTAGGAATTGTAATAATACCAGATGTAGTCATAGGGTTTATGGCAGCTCCAGTCCAGTTGTAATTAGTTACTGCCCCATTGTTTACTTTATATGAAAATACCGCAGCAGTTACAGGAGTTGAACCTAGGTTTGTAAATTTGAAAGAAGGATTTAAATTGCCTGCGCAAATTTCAGTCTCTGTTTTAAGGCTGTTCGTTGCAACGTCTAAAGTAGATGTAAATCCAGTTAAAGAGATAGGGCCAGCTGCAGCATTAATTGTGTTTCTATCTGTTTCAGTTACAAAACCAACAAGTTCTAATCTTCCTAATAAACATTCAGTAGTTTTACCTGATGCACCATAAGTAAGAGGAATTGTATAAGATTGAGTAGTAGAAAAAGTAACGCCCATAGTAGGAGTTGGAATAGTTAAGCCACCAACACCTGGAGTAATTACTTTACGTAATACGTGATTGTGATTATAAGTACCATCAGCATTATAATTTGATGAATTCCAATAAGGATTACCATAGTTAGACTGTGGACCAACAATACCGTCTTCAAGCAACATGATGTGAAGATTGTTAGTTGAAACGGTACTAGTTCCTGTATAATAAACCTCTGCTTGTACCGTTAAAACACGTGTTGTCACGTTAATAGTTCCTTGTAAGGCAACGTTGCAATAAGCTGACTCAGCCATTACAATAGCCCCCGAAGCAGCCCAAGTACCACGGCTTTGTGCCATACCGCCTGGATTTTGAGGACTAGAAAATACTCTTCTATTAACTGTTCCCGCAGGATAACCAGCAATAAGTTGACCAGCCATACCATCTATTGCAGTACCTTCTGTAGTTTTAAAGTCTGGCTCACCAGCGGCAGCTGTCGCAAAAGAACCAGAATGTATATTTATCAAAAACACTTTGTTAGGATTAGCAGTCACCATAGCGTTGGCCTTCACATGCCCATCAGGACAGTATCCGCAATGGATACCTGTAAATTCTTCAAGAACCACTCTTTTATTTTCCGGTGCGGTACCTACCGGTAATTGAGCAAACGCTGTCAACACAGAGGACGCAGCAAAAAAACTTAGTAAACTTCTTTTCATGATGTGTTTAGTTTTAATTAAAAAATAAATTGAACATCAAATATAATGAACCGATCCTTTAATTCAAAGATTTTTAAGCCGTTTTGCTGAATTTGGCCATCTAAATTGAGATATGTTAATTTAGATTTGGTTTAGAGTTTAAATATCAGTGAATTCGATTTAGAAAGTTGATTGATGCGTAAAATAAAAAAAACCGCCTAAAAAGCGGTTTTTCTATATCTATGAATAGTTGCAACTATTTACTTACACTTAATTTTTTAACGATAAAGCTATTGTTAGCTTCAATCTTAACTGAGTATATGCCAGTTGTAAATTCCTGAGTGCTAAATTGAACCGTATTTGCACCTTCATTTAGAGAGGTTTGAGTAGAGTAAACAACTTGTCCCAACGTATTTATGATTGAAATAGAAGCTAAGCCAGCTTTCATACCATTCAACTTAAGCTGTGTAGTTCCACTAGTTGGATTAGGATACAAGCTTACATTAAATAATCCATTAGACTTAGTGTTAATACCGGTACCAAAAGCAAGATTTATATTATCTAAGTATAAATTATTTCCGTTATTACTGGTAGTAACAAATTTAAATAGCAGATTTGGTTTCTTGTACGCTGAAAGATCAATAAAATCAGTTCTCCAGTGCGAAGGATCGCTCGGGTCGGGAAAATATGGTGAAGTTGTTGGCGGAGTTGTAGCAAGCGTAGGGCCATGCTGATAATAAACATTTGTCCAACTAAGCCCGCAATCGTCAGATATAAAAACCTCTAAAGCATCATCACTGTTTGTATTACGTTGAGCATAGGCTAAATCAAACGTGAGTTCTGGATTTGAAACATTTGAAAGATTCATTGGTGGTAAATACATTTCATCTTGATCACCAATTACTGTGTTGCTATAAAAATCGTATTTCGAAGACTCGGTACTTAAGTTATAACCACCAGTAAGGCCGTTTCTTGTCCAAGAAGGGCCGCCGTTATTATTAATAATTCCAAATCCCGCAGGGGGGTATAGTGTACTTACAAAACCTTCTGCTACCGGACTACCCTGATAAGTTGTGCTAACCATATAATTTAAACCAGTTTCGTTTTTAATAAGATTATAAACAGGTGAAGGCATATCTATATCGCAGAAAAAAGAGTGACCTCCGCTAACAGCTGAGGCACTTAGCGAGTTTAACGTAATAACTGCTGAAGCACCGGGAAGAATATTTCCAGTCCAAGGAAAAGGCGCACCTGCAACAGCATCAATATATGGCGTAAGCGTTAAGGCGGTAATAGCATTTACCGACCCTTCATTTTTAACTACAACTGTTGGAGTGATCATGCCTGTACAAGTGAGATCTACTTCTGCCGAAATACCGGAAAGAGCATTTTGCGGAATACTTTGTTTATCAGCTCTCACAGCCTGTTGTACTTTTCTGTTACCATCATCCTGTATAAATCCAACCATTGCCACCTCATCTTTTTTTCTGGTGTACGACGGCAGAGTGCAGCTTAATGTGAAAGTTTGCGTTTGTCCTATTGTCCACGTGCCAGCCATTGCTACGCCACCTTGAATAGTAGGGAAAGATTTAATTACCGCGTCTTCAAATTTTGTTTCACCATTTGTTCCTGGTTGAACACTAAATTGTATCAAACGTTCAACCATTACGGTTCTAAAAATCAGTGGGCCTACAGAAGTGAAAGGAGCGGTAGCTTGAATAGTAACAGTTAAGTTAACAGCAGTACATGTTTTATTCCACGCGCGCGACATGGTAACAGAAAACGCTGAAGTATGAGATTGCGCAGCACTAATAACGGCACTATTTAGATTTGCTGGATGACTAGATGCAGCGCCAAAAACGGTCGCCTCTTGCCCATCTATTTTGCTAGAAGGCGCTGAGTTAATCGGAGGATTGTATCCGTAACCAGTGGCTTTCCATCTCCAATCAATTTCAGCTTTATCAGTTTGATATAATGACCATGTTTTTGTAGGTGCCGAAGGAATTGGTACTTGCCATTTTATTGCTATCATTTTTGCAACATTACCAGGTAATGCCAGGGTGTCATTCAATTTAGGGTTAGTCGCCGCACATGGTGGACAAGTTTCGCCTGTAAATTCCTCATATAGGGACATACGCGGTGTTTGAGCATTAAGACCAATAACTAAGGTCAAAAAAACGGGGATTAATAATTGTTTTTTCATCATCGTATTTTAGGTGGAATACCAAATGTAGTAATCTACATCTGAATCGACAAAATATTAACTTTTATCTGTAATAGGATAAATACGAATGATCGTTTAATTCATAAAACTTTATAAGTTGCGAAAAAGCCTTTTAAGCGAAAAAACAATCGAAAAGTAGAACTATTTGCCAATTTTACTTCCGTCGTAAGCCCATTTAAGGTAAATAGCACCCCAGGTAAACCCTCCACCAAATGCAGAAAGAATAATATTGTCGCCTTTTTTCAGCTGTTTTTCGTAGTCCCATAACAACAAAGGTATTGTGCCAGCAGTAGTATTACCGTAGTTTTCAATATTCATCATTACTTTTTCTTTACCAATGCCCATGCGAGAAGCAGTGGCGTCAATAATGCGTTTATTAGCTTGATGAGCAGCCAGCCAAGTTACGTCTTCAGCCTTTAAGTCATTTTGTTCCATGATTTTAGCACTCACCTCAGCCATGTTGTATACCGCGTGTTTAAAAACAGCTTGACCTTCCTGATGAACAAAATGCATTTTGCTATCTACAGTTTCATGACTGGGAGGTCTGAGAGATCCACCCGCCTTCATGTGTAGATGTGCAGCGCCATTACCATCGGCATGTAAAATAAAATCAAGTATTCCAACCTCTTCTTTGGTCGGTTCAAGCAAAACTGCTCCGGCACCATCTCCAAAAATAACACAGGTAGCTCTGTCTTCGTAATCAATAATGCGACTCATCATGTCAGCACCAACCACCACTACTTTTTTGTATTTCCCTGTTTCGATGAACTGTGCACCTACTGATAATCCATATATGAAACCTGAACAGGCGGCTCCCAAATCAAAACCCCATGCATTTTTTGCGCCCAGTTTTGCGCAGATAATATTTGATGTTGCGGGAAAAACCATATCGGGCGTTACGGTGCCACAAATGAGTAAATCAATTTCCTCAACACCCATTCCGCTTTTTTTACAAAGCAGTTTAACAGCTTCCACGGCCATATCTGAAGTGGCTTTTCCAGGATCGTTTTCTATGTGTCTTTCTTTAATTCCAGTGCGTGTAGTTATCCACTCATCTGTAGTATCGATCATTTTTTCGAGATCGGAATTTGTAAGAATATTTTCTGGCAAGTATCCTGCCACGGCTGTAATTGCAGCTTTAGTCATCATTGAAAAATTCGTTCTATTTTATCATTCAATTTGGCATCCACCACATCTTTACAAAGCAACAACATGTTTTTAAAAGCAAGCGCGCTCGAGATACCGTGACCAATTAGTACATTTGCGTTTATTCCTAATATAGGAGTTCCCCCATATATTTCGTAATTAAATTTATCAAAATAATCGTCACTTCGGTTACGACTTTTAATAAGGTCGAAAAATGCCTCAGCCGTTTTAAGAAGAATGTTTCCTACAAACCCTTCACACACGATTACATCTGCTTTATCTGAAAAAACCTCCCTTCCTTCCACATTCCCCACGAAATTAAAATCTTTCGATTCTTTCATAAGAGCATGTGTAGCTTGAGTTACAAGGTTCCCCTTTTCAGGCTCCCCACCAATATTTAGTAAACCTATTTTTGGGGTGTTAATTTTATAAACTTCTTTGGCGCAGATCGACCCTAAAATACCAAATTGATATAATACATCTGGTTTACAATCTGCATTTGTTCCCACATCTAGTACAAGTGCTATACCGCCATTTTCTTTCGGTAAAACAGATGTGATGCAAGGGCGGATAATTCCAGGAATTACTTTTACAGTGAACATGGCTCCAACTAGCATTGCGCCAGTATTACCGGAACTTGCAAAAGCATCGATTTTTTTTTCTTTCAATAATTTATACCCTAAAGAAATTGTACTGTTGGGTTTTTGTGAAAATGCTCTTGTTGGATGCTCTCCCATTTCAATGACATCTGTGGTGTGAACATACTCAAACTGATCGCTACTAATGCCGTTTTTAATAAAATATTCTTTTGCCATAACGCTATCTCCAATTAACACTAGTGTTACGTCAGAGGGAAGCTCTTTGGAAGCCATAACAAGACCATCTAAGCAGTTTTTCGGGGCAAAATCCCCACCTAAAATATCAAAGCCAATCTTCATATTTTAATACCTAAAACTTTAACCAAAGCACAATAATACAATTTTAAATGCTTAAAAACATCTTAAAATGCGTTGCATTTTATAAAATTTAACTGAGATTAAAGTTTAGTTCTATTTTGGCACCTTGCTCGTTTGAAAAACGAACATTTCCATCAATTTGTTCAGCAAGGGTTTTTATAAGGAAAATTCCTAATGACTGATTGTCGGCATCTTCGTTAAAATCCTTTGGAAACCCTGATCCATTGTCCTTAGCGACTAGCGTCGCCGAATTACCCTTTAGGCGTAGACTAATATCAAAAACACCCTGTTTGTTTTGCGAAGATTTGAATGTGTATTTGATGCAATTTGTAACCACTTCATTGAGAATAAGACCCAAAGGAATTGATTTATTAACCGGAATAGAAATTGCAACAAAATCTTCATTAATTGTTACGGTTTTTAAAAGGTTGAAAGAGTAAAATAATTCATAAATAAGTTCAGAGGCATACTTACCTAAATCAATAGATTTTAACTCGTTATTTTCATATAGCATCTTATGCACAAGGGCCATACTCATAATACGGGTTTTACTATCACTAATAATTTTTTTAGCTTCCTCATTGGAAATGGAGTCTTCTTGTAAATTTAGAAGCCCTGAAATAATTGCTAGATTGTTTTTTACACGATGATGTAATTCAGCTAGCAGAATTTCTTTTTCTTTCAATGAAAGATTAATTTCTTTTTTTGCAAGGGTTAAGTTTTTATTTTGCAGCAAAATTTCCTTATTCTGGTTTGAAATCAAACGATTCATAAGGCCACTTAAAAGACCTGTTAAAACAGCAGCAATACCAATATTGAAATATAAAAGAAGTTTTATCTGATGCTCTGTTAAATTCTTCAGCCTCCATTCAGGAACATCAATAAATAATGAGGCTAAAAAAAACAGAACGCACATACTAAAATGCAGCATGGCATATCTATCCTTGATAGAAGGTTTGTTTAAAAGAACAATGCTGACAATAACAGGGTAATAAAACACGTAAGAGCCTACGCTTAAAGGGTAACATTTATTTACAAAAAAAATAGACAGGTTTACGTTAAGTGTAAAAAGAAGAAAAGATAAGTTTGTTTTTCGATAAACACTTAAAACCAACGAAAAACTCGCTAAAGAAATGAAAACAAGAGAAGGAATAACTTTTAATTCGGTTTCAAGAATAAAATAATTTACAAAACCGATGAGAAGAAAAAAAATGACTAAAAGATTTAAAAGGTTTACTGTTTTAATTCTACGTAAATCATGCGACGAGTGTTGAGGTTCGGTGCCGAAATGAAGAATTTTATAGAATACCTTTTTCAATAGAGTTTTAAATGAGTTAAAATACAAAAAGCAGGCACAATATACCTGCTTTTTAAATACAATTCACTACAATAAAATCGGAAATTGTAATTATGCCTTTTTCTCCATTACTACGTTTCCCTTGTAGTAAAGTTTTCCTTCAAACCAATGTGCACGGTGCATCAAATGCGCTTCGCCGGTTGTTGAATCTTTTGAGATGGTCATAGTTGGTGCTTTGTATGTAGCGCGACGTGAATCTCTACGTGAGCGTGACATTTTTCGTTTAGGATTAGGCATGGTTTCTTGTTTTAATTTTTATTAAATTTTATTTTATTTAGTTGTTCCCACATGGGGTTGTTTTCTGATTCTGACCCTTCTTCAGAATCCGTTATCAGGTTATTTAGTTTATTGAGCGTTTCGTAATCACATTTGAAACTTTTTTCATCAATTTCGCAGGGTACACGACGCGCCGGTATTGCTAAAATAATATATTCGTATAAATAGTGCGATACATCAAACTCTTCATCACCTTCTGGTATTACCAAAATTTCATCGGTGCTTTCTTCAGGTTTGCCGTGCTTAATAACTAAATCTCCTTCTGCATCGATTGGAAAATCAAACGCTTTCAAACATCTGTCGCAATCAACACCTACTGTTCCGTAAATATTAAAGTGCATCTGAAGTAAGTTATTTTGTTTGGTTAAAGTAGCATCCACCTGAATGTCTGCTTTTTGAACCTCACTATTTTCAACTCTATTAAAGAACGAATCGTTTACATCAAATTCAAAATCGTGTAAACCTACAGGTAGTCCGCCAAACTGTATTATGTACTGACTTTTTCCCATAACCTCTTTTTTAAAAAGGACTGCAAATATAGGCTTTTAGTTTGATGTACAAAATTTATTAACAGTTTTGAGACCACTATACGGCTTAAAAAATGAGAAAACACCACTGTTTTGCTCAAAAAGACAAGAATTTGGGTTAAAAATCGCGGTAAATGTTCCAAAAGTTAGATTTTATACCAAAATAAATATAGGGATTTTCAAGGGCATAACCCTTCTCGTTTTTTTCGGAACGTTGGATGTATCCTAGTTCTATACGCATATTAATATTTGGGATAATGTACCAGCTGTATTTTAAATGACTTTGTACTAAGGTAGTTTTAACTCCTTGCGTTGTATAGTTGCCGTATTCGGACGTTCGGGTATTGTAAGATAAAAATATATTTTGTCCAACATTTGATTTTGTACTCGCAGAATCTTTACCAATTATAGCGTATAGCAACTGCCAACTAAGCTCAGATTTATTTTTACGGTAATTTATAAAACCTAAAACCTCTTTAAAATTTGCGCCAAGCGGATGCGCCAGAGCTTTACCGTAATGGGAATAATTTTGATCCACGAGCCCATGTGTGTATGTGTATGGCCTTACCTCATTATATTCTATCTGTAGTTTAAGGCCTTTTATACCAAAAGCATTTATGTACTTTCCGCCAAATTGCCAGGCTTGTTTATTAGCCCACCAGCCGTTTCCTGCTCTGATTTCCTTTAAAAGAAATTCATCTAATCCAATTTGTGCGTATAATTTTAATTTTTTAAAAAGCGTTACATTAAGATTCGCGCCTAAAAAAGAATTATCGGGTGAGCCTACAGAGTATTCTTGCGGTCTGAATAAAGTAATGGGATTTAAATAATTCACATCAAACGTTCTTGCTTGATTGGTGTCTGAACCTTTCCAAATGATATTCTCAAAAAGCCCAATATTTATTTCTTTAATAATGTCGTAGCTCAAGTAATGGAAAGTACCGTATTTATTATTGAAACCTTTTTTACGACCATCTGCAGTGCTCACGTCATTCATAATTGTGTACCACACATTGTATTGAAGATGCCAAATATTGGTGTTGATTCTAAAATAAGGATATGCAGCTGCATAGTCACTTAATAGAACGCTTCGGTATCCATCACCAATAAAATGTTTATCTCTCCCAACTTGAAAATTAAATATTTTATTGTTTTTAGGACTATATGAAACATAACCCGTATAATCAAAAAATGAATACCCGTTATTACTCGAACCATAGGCTTGACCAGATTCAGGAATTATTTTTTGACTAGAAATGCTTGTATCGATAAAAAAGGGAAACGAACTTTTACCACCGTAAATTGTAGCTGCAAAAGTAAAATCATTGTTAATGTTTGTTTTAAGGTGAAGGCCGCCAATACTTGAAATGACAGGCTTTGAACGAAGTAAATCTACGCCGGTTTCAAGGTCTAAAATTGGGTGAAGCTGAAAATTCAGCCAATTGGTGTTTTGCGGTTTTTCATTAACCGTTTTGCTTAGAAACGAATTATTAAATGCATAAAATTTAAATGGCACTGCCGAATCGTTTGCATTTGCATAACTGCTACTTAGGTATGGTTTAAAAGAAGAATGAAATGTTGTATTTGGTTTAGAAATAATCCAATAATCAAAGGCTTCTTGCATACCCTGATTCATAAAGGCGTTGCGCGCCATTGGATCTGATTGAGCAGAAACTAAGTACGTGACAAGTAGAAAAATTATGCTGATTCTGTTCGCATGCATTCTGTCAAAAGTAATCAAAACAAAACGTTAAAATGCTCATTATTTTTTCCAAAAATTCATAGGCTCAAACAATAATTATTTATATTTATCCCTTTACTTTCAAAGCATACTCTGTAATCACTAGTGTGGTTTATTGAGGTTTTAATTTTTATGATTTAATAAACAAAGTACTTCACACCCAACCAATGAAAAAAATTATCACTTTATTTTTGGCTTTAACTTTTTCGATTAATGCTCAACAGGATCTTAAATTAAACTACGCACCTTTAAAATCAACAGGTGAATTGCCAACAGCTTTTACTCAAAATATACGCGATGTTATTAAAAAGGATATTACGGAATTAAAAAATAAAAAGGATGAAGACAGAGGTTTAAAGTCAACTTTTGTAACCGCATCAAATTATGAAATTGAAAAAATCATTAGAAGTGGTAATACACTTATTAACGATGAAATAACGATTTATCTTAACAAAATAGCAGACCTTGTTCTAAAGGGTAATCCTAACCTTCGTAAACAGCTAAATATTTTTACATTAAAATCATCGGTAGTAAATGCCTATAGTTATGACAAAGGATATATATTTATTGACATTGGATTAATTGCTCAGGCAGAAACTGAAGCGCAACTAGCCTATATTATTTGTCATGAAATTTCTCACTACACTAAACAACACCATATAAATAGCTATGTAAAAAATGCAGAAATCGACCGTAGAGATTATTACGGTAAAAGTAGTGAAGATCGAATTATTGAAAAGTGCCAGTATTCTAAAGAAAACGAGAGCGAGGCGGATATAGAAGGGTTTAAATTATTTGAACGCACACCTTATAATCTAAAGCAAGCTGAAAAGTCGTTTGATATGCTTCAATACGCACACCTTCCATTCGAGTTAATGGAATTTAATAAAACATATTTCGAAAGTGAAAATTATGTTTTACCAAAAACATATTTTTTAACGGAATTAGCCTCGATTAAAGACAATTCAAATGAGGACGATACAAAACATACACACCCTAACACCAAAAAGCGCAAACAAGCAATTGCCGAAATTGTAAGTAACCGTGATAATACGAATCGAATAAACTCGGCTATTGGACAAGAAAAGTTTGATTACATACGCGACTTATCTCGCTTCGAACTTTGCAGACTTTATTTAAAAAATAGAGACTATCCAAATGCTTTGTATGCTGCTTATATCATGTCGTTAAAGTACCCGTCAAATGAATATTTGGCTGAAGTGGTTTCTAAATGTCTTTATGCAATCGCGCTGTACAATAAAAGTGAAATAAGTTATACTAGTAATTCATATCTTAATAACGGACTGCCGGGTTATAAAGAAATAGAAAGCTACCCGCAGCAACTTTATTATCTTATTTCTAAAATGCCTGAAAACGAATGGACGGTT
Organism: Aurantibacillus circumpalustris; assembly: GCF_029625215.1. Classification (GTDB taxonomy): domain Bacteria; phylum Bacteroidota; class Bacteroidia; order B-17B0; family Aurantibacillaceae; genus Aurantibacillus; species Aurantibacillus circumpalustris. The sequence continues at coordinate 698,837 of NZ_CP121197.1, read as the reverse complement.
ATGTCTTTAAATTATGTTTACAGAGCTCACAAAAAATATCCAAACAACAAGGCACTTGGTTCTTTTTCGGATAGCTTGTTTAACTTAATAAAAAGAACCAAATGGGGACTAGGTGATTTTGCACGAGCCCCAAAGAAGGTAAAAGAGGAAGTGAAACAAGATAGTTCAACAACGACTATTCAAGCGGTTCCAAAAGAACTACGTTCGAAAACGGACCTCATTGCAAGTCTGCAAAAAGAAAGAATGACAGCAGGAGACGACACTGTTTATTATAAAGAGGTATTTGTTGATTTACTTGTAAATGATAATGAGTTTAAAGAAAAATTTCCTTCGTCTGGATCAACTGAAAGCTTGAGTAGGTCGGGTTTCAGTTCGTATAACTCTTACAAATCTGCAACTCGAAAAAATAATATTAAAACTCAAATTAAAGTCGAAAAAGTTTTATTACTAGAACCATATTTTATAAAAATTGATGAAACAAAAAAGCAGGAAATTCAATATGTGACTTCAGATAAAAAACAAGAGGATTATAGCACAATAATTAATAAATGTGCGGAAAGTTTAAATTTTGAATTAATTACAATTGATCCGGCAATGTTGAGCAGTAAAGAAGTAGATAAAATAAATGATTACTCTGTTATCAATGATTGGTTTGATGAAAAATTTGATACGGATAAAGAGAAAAATATTATTCTAAATACAGATGATATTGCTACTGTTATTGCTAAATACGGAACCCAGTATGTTCTAAAAACCGGCGTTGCAACAATAGTTACCCGCAGCGCAAGGAAGATAACTTATTTTTATGGCTTTTTGTTTGATGTAAAGAGTAACGAACTTGTTTATCGCAAGTATGAGTATTTTAAAACAAAAGATAGAAAAGATCTTGTGAATGCAAAAACCTATCAAATGCTTTATGAATTAAAGCACCCAATTAAGAAATAATTTCATGCATCGAACTACAGAAAGCAAATTGTTCTAATTGTTTGTTTTTGTTATGGTGTGAATAAATTTTGGAAATAAAAAAACCCGCCTTATTAAGGGAATTACCCCTTTAACTCACCAAGAGAGTCAAAAAGCAAAAAGGAGTCCAATTTGGACTCCTTTTTAATTATATAACACCAGCTATATACAATATCTTTCCATGTTAATCAATGGTCTTGAACAGATCGATTGATCTACAGAAGGCAAAAGAATGTACTAGGCATAATCAATATCTTCTCAGACCTTAGTTTCCTTTCGAATAATATAGTTCATAAGGTCAAAGGAGACTTTAATTGCATTTGAGATCGCTAGCTTTTTAAATTCGTCGTTTTTTCTAACTCCAAAATCCATAATACCCTTAATGACGATAGTTTCTACATCGGTGTACAACTGATTTATAATAGCAATTACATATGCCTCCATATCTAAACCGAGCACTTTTCTTCCTGCGGCTTTTATGATTTGATCTCGCATTTGTGCATTGCTTATAACGCTTGCTCCTGAGCAAAAGCCACAGTCCGTGTTTATATTGAAGTTGTATTTGGAATTCAGAATCATATCATTAGCCATTTGGTGTAAACTTGGACCAACATCATAGTGACGATGCTCAAATTTAAATCCACTTTTTCCGTGCCGTCCGCTATCATGGCAATAAATATATTCGGGAATTAGAACATCTCCTTTGTTTAGATTTTTATCTTTTTTTAGTCCAGCGCAGGTTCCCACAAAAAGAACATATTTTGGTTTATATTTTTCAATCACTTGTGTAAGAGCGACTCCAGTTATTGGCATACCCATCTGGTTTTTGGAAAATACTAGTACATTATATACGTTTCCAATCGAATCTTTCACCGAAGCAGTCTTAATTATCTTCTGTTCATCGAGGTAATCCCATTTAATTTTTTTTGATTTTAAAATAGGCTCAATCTCACTCTGCAAGGCTGAGGCTAACAAAATGTGATACTTTGTAGAAAGAGGTTCAATTTTTTTATGTTGCGTTTCTATATTTTGAGACTGGCTAATTTCAAACCCTTCTGTTAAAGAACTTACTGTAACTCCTTCAAAATTATTCGAGTTTAGAACTAGGATCTGAAGAGTTAATACCTGATCGCCGACCTCTTCTAATGTAAAGGTAAACTTGTTTTTTACATACTTAATGTTGCTTATTGTAGGGAAGTAATATGTCTCACTTGGCTCTATTTTTGATTTGATATCAAACTCAATTTGGATTACACATCCCTTCAGGTTATAACCATGACTCTTAAATCTAAAACAGAATTTTGTACGATTTTCGCCCTTTGGTGAGGGTGGAATAAGCTGTGGTACGCAACTATAAGAAAGTGTTTTCTTCATTAAAAGTCAATCTGTACGTTGCGGTTAGTGTTTTTGACTTTGAAACGGTACGTAAGAATCAAACAATTTATCAAATTCTCTTTTGCGCACATAGCTTTTGATTTCTCTTTAAGTGAGTCGTGTACCAAGACATACAAAAAAGAACTTCTTTCGCAAAGACTTTTCCATTTTTGGACAATATCAACCGTTATTTCAGGGTTAGTTACAATATCATACATTATTAGTGGAAATTCAGTTGTTGAAAATTTTACTGATGGCTCGGTCAAACTATAAGTAGGTTCAACTTTCCTAGCAAGCGGAAGATAACTTGGATTGGGATCCAACGACTGAATCAAATGGGAAAGAATTAGATCGTAGTCTGTGTTTCTTGCCATTTTGCTTTGTATTGGTTAATAAATACATTATCAGAACATACACATCGACCAGTGTCGTCTCTTTTTAATTGATGGTTAAAAGGATTGTTTTTATTAAAAATGTTTAATGGGTGTATGTGCGTGACTTGCTTAATAGGTGAATTCCTATAACCACCAGCATCAATGATTATTTCAGCAGCTAATAATATGCCTGCCATAGCGGATTGAAACGCTAATGGCGCATCGACATTACTTATACGGCTTGAATTTGATAATGATAATGAAATGCCGCCACAAACGAATTCCGAATAAAACTGACTAATTTTCTTTCCATGAAACTGATCCAACTCACCCCTTTGAATTGTATTTGCTTGAGCGATAACATCAAGAATGCTGCCTGTGTTTTGAATTCTTGGTGTCTCAACAGGTATATCTAAATTTAAGTAATCCTTTACCAGATTGACGTATTGAGGAATGTTACAATTTTCGGCAACCTCACTGATGTAGTTTCGCTCCTGTTGCGTAGGAATGTATCCGCAAGCCAAACAAGCTGTCACGCCGAATTCGTTATGTCTTGAAATTCCCAGTAAATTCGCTTCGGTATATGAGTTTATTATCTTTCTTGGGAGTGAACTTTGTATTCCGATCCTATCCTTTTTATTGTCAATCGCAACACCCACAACATGAACATTATAATCTCCTCGTTCTTTTAAATAGCTTGACCAGTTGCCAAAGTGTAAATTTACTTTCAGTTTCGGCGAAGAAAATTTTTTAAGCGCCACTTCTACTTTCTTTTGTTCGATATCATTCTCATCAAACATTACATATCTCTGCAGATTAGATATTGAAACCTTTTCACTATCAATTAGGTTCAATGAACCTGTTAAGTTTTCCAGTTTCGATAACGCCCAAATTGCGCCATTCCCGATAGCTCCAATACCGACAATGGAAACATCTTTTAAGTCAACTGATTTTAATTTAGGGTTATGGATAGAATCGTCTATTGAGCAAGTTAGAGGTGAAAAAGTCAGATTTTTATCCAACCCTTTATCTTGAAAGAACTCATGAAATACAACCCGAAAAAGATTTGCTGCACCTATGCATGCCGCCACCCCTGGTCCAAATGGATTATTTGAATCTCCAAAACTGATTGTGCCATTGAGCGAAAAGTTCCCAATCCAGTTATCAGATCCGATAAAAAGAAGTTTACCCTTAATTTTCGGTTTTTTGTTTGTTTGACCAGCAACTATTAAGACATCGAGATCATCTAATGTATCTGTAAGACCGATATTTGAATTAATGTTTTTAGCAAGCTTGTGAAGCGCACTGACCTTCTTGCCATTGGACTTTGAAAGATCTATTATGGAGAGATTTGGATATAGACGGGCAAGTAATCTCGTGATAAGATCCAATGCAAAGGCCCCTTCTTTTGTTTCAGCACCATTTTTGTCGAAACCTATTCCAACTTTTGTACTAGATAATATTTTTTCTAAACTATCTTGACTGCTGTTGATTAATTGATTAATCGCCAACAGGTCCTTTGAAAAATATTTCGCTATTGCCATCTACACTACTTTTATCAAGTTTCTTATTTCGTTCTGTGACAGTTCATCCCACATGGCAGTGACAGACAAGCGGTAATAAGCCCAATTCAAATGATTTAACTCATCAGAAGCGAAGTTGGGAACAACAATTGAAAGACCTCCTAATGTTGAGATTATAGGAAACTCATCATCCGTTTCTGAGTGGTATGCCCGACCTGGATGAGTGTGAATTTGTGCAAGCAAAACAAGTTTGTTTTTGTATAGCTGTATGTTAATTCTGTGCAACTCTTCCCCTTCAACAGAGTAAAGTAAGCCTAATTCACTTCTCGAACTCGTTTGTTCTGGACATATCACTTTTTTTATGATGCCCACGTTGCCCTCCACCTCACCAGCAAATAGGGCGACTGCTTCGTATGACTTAGTACCTACTTCTCTAAGAAAGGCGTATGCTTCTTTAAGAGTCTCAGCTCCAAATTCAAACTTTTGTATTTGCAGGAAACCACTCATTTAAGTAAATTAATGTTAGGTAGTGTGATTGCTGGGAACGTAAACTCTTGTTGAACTTTCATGTTGGTAGTTTGTACAATATACTGATAATCCTTTACCGTCTTTATAGAATGGTTATACAGTTGGTCAAGGATAAAGATCAACTTCCCTTCACCCTTAGTTCTATGAAGAAACCACGAATCGCCTGAATGTGCAGGGTGGTTATGATACTCGTGAATACCTGGAATACACAAAAAAGGCACCATTTCTCCTTGACCTTGTACAAGGTCTAAGGGTTGGAAAGGATTATTCGGTCCAATCTGAAGAAACAACAGCGGAATTTGATCTCTTTTGACCAAGGCTTGAGTGAATGGATGCACGAAAACTACTGATGGCGGCTCAAAGTCATAGTTCGCAAAATTAATTTTTATCGAAAATGCAATTGGAGATGGCGTTAACTTTGGAATAGCAAATACAAAATATACGTCGGGGAAGGCAATACGATTGCATAAGATGCCTTTGGCAGAATATATTGATTCGACTGCCTTATAATTAGCAATTTCGGAGTCGAATTTACTTCTTGTAACATCCAAATCAGTTACTTGCTCTCTCTCCTTATATTCCACCTTGCCCAGCTTTTAAACTTAAAAAGATGACAGCATTTTCTGGAAAGTTGAACTCCTCCACTTTCTTGTTTGCATCCAAATTTTGGTCATTGTAAATAACTTGCCAATCACCAATTGGACGGCCAGTGTTTCCAGTTTGATCCAATGCTTTTTGCACGGCGACATGTAGCGGCTGGTGAACATTCACTTTTTCAACCACGGTCTCAGTTCCGTTGACAATAAAAGTCAATGAAATCTGATTTTGTTGTTTTGGTTTTTCTGGCATGATAACAAAATTTATTTTTTTTCTTAAAAGGTATTGAACTAATGGGGAGCCCTAAGCTAAATAATTTCTTCACCTTTTCAAAACTGATAGCAGAATGATTACTACAATATTTTAATAAGTTGTTCAACTTCAGTGTCCAGGCCCTTTGCCACTTCCATCAGGTAATAAAAACTCGGATTAACCCCACCAGCTTCCAATCGCTGAATAGACTGCTGATCCTTCCCAATGCTATTAGCTAGTTCAACCTGAGTAATACCCTTCTCCTTACGTATTTCTTGGATTCGCTTACCTAGTTTCTTTAATAGTGCTTCCTTTTTCATTGGTACTATAAAAGAAGCGGAAACAACTGAAATGTTGTACAACGGATTTGTTGTATTTGAAAATTATATTTATTTTCGCTTAAAATTTAAAATTATGAAAACACTAACTAAAACAATTATCCTGTTGTCTATAGCAGCATCTGTAACAACATTCTCATGCAAAAAGAAAGAAACAAAAATAGAAGACCCAATCACCCCAACACCAATAGAGTCGCCTTATTCCACCTTTTCCACAACAATTGCTGTGATTGATTACACTGCACCAGTTAACGCAGCAACAAATTCTTTTACAGTTAATCTTTCTCCAACAACCACAGCAATAGCATATATTGTTGCTGATGGTGCGAGGATTGACAGCCTTCCTTTGACAATAAATCGTATTGATGATATTGTACCAGCAAGTGTAACCTCTTCAACTGCTTCTCCTTGTGATAAGGATATTTGGAATTCTCTTAGTCTCAATTCGAAAGAATTCAAATTAAAAAAGGGAGCAAATAACGTATTGGAAATATATGAAGACGGCGTATTGGTTTCATCCAGACCGATTGTAATCAAAGAAACACACACTCAATATGATTTTAATAGTGGATATAGCATTTCAAGTCCTTTAACTAATAGTTATCCTTGTGCTGATGGGAAAAGGTTTGTGGTTGAGCAGTAAGGTTATTTAGGGCAAATTATACCAGTGTTCAAATTGTCTTATGAGATTGAGATCTGTTGAAATTCCATGATCACCAACCCATTCAATCTTAGTAACATCTAATTCGTTTTTTTTGTGACATTTGGTAATAGTTTTATGTAATAAGTTTTTATCAATCACTGAAATCAGACGGTTGTAATGTTCTTCTGTAAAATCTGTGAGGTAGGATTCAGGATGTGAGCTAGTTCGTATGAACGGTCCAAAGCTCTTAATTATATTAATTACTTTTTTTGCGCCATTTTATTTAAAAAGTAAAGTAGGTAGAATAAAAAATGAAGGACAATATAAAAATAGAAGAGATTTGCATAATCTCTTGCTACAAAACATAGAATCGAAAAAAAACCAAAAACGGGCGGTAAACCGCCCGTTTTTTTGAAGTTTTAATTGTTTACTTTAGAAGAATGAATTTATCCCAGTTCATAAGAAATGAATTAAACCCTAATTTGAATGAAACAGCCTTCATTTTAGGCAATGGCATTAATAATCATTGCAAAACCACCAGCTCCTGGAAGAACTTATTAACGGACCTAGCAGAAGAATATATTGGTGCCGATAATGATTATGAGAAGATTCTTAATGATAATTCAGTTTCTTACCCAGAATTTTTTGATTTAATTCAAATTTCAAGTAATACTAGAGATGAAACTTTCGACTATAAATCAATTAAAAAGGGGATAAGGCAAGGTTTCGAAAAATGGACCGCTCAAAAGGTTCATTCGTTATGGGCGGATACATTAATAAAACTCGACAGACCTCTTTTAACAACAAATTACGATTTTTTATTGGAAGAATCTTCAAGTAGTATTGAATCGTTTATGAAAAGTCGTCAGTATAATAAAAAATTCTTTCGACCTTTACGATTTAAGAAAATAAATTCCAAAAGTAAACGAGCGGGATTTACTCCTTTTTATCCGTGGCACTCTTATTATTCACATAAAGAAATTGCAAATGCAAAAAATGAGTTTGCCATTTGGCATATTCACGGCTTTTATGAATATCCAAGCAGCATTAGACTTGGACTTTCTGACTACATGGGAGCTGTGGGTAAGGCTCGCCGTTGGATTATGAAATCTACGGGCAATCCTTCTAATCACAGAAAGGAACTTAATAAATGGCACGGTAATAATTCATGGTTAGATATTTTCCTTCATAATAATATTGTGATAGTGGGGTTATCTTTAGAAATCCAAGAAACATTTTTGAGATGGCTTTTTATCGAGCGAGAAAAATTGTATAAAAAACATCCTGATGCAAGAAAAAAAGCTTGGTTCATTTACAATAAAAATGAAAAGAGAGATAAAATATTAGAAGGTAAAAAGCTATTTTTTGAAAAGCTGAATATTCAAATAATTGAAGCAAACAGTTATAAGCAAATCTTCGAGGTTTTTCCGAAACGTTTAAAAAAATCTACATGACTACAACTGCTAAGGCAAAATTCAAAACTGAATCAATTGGGGACAATCCGAAATTGATCCAAAAAGTGATTACTGAAACATTAACTAAAATGTTTCAGGATACTGACTTATTCAAAGATTATATTTTAACAATTAACGTGCCTGAAAAATTACATGAGGGTATTAAAGTAAAAAAAGAATTGGGGTTATTTCTGCATAGCAAAATAGCCTTCGACTTTAGGTCTTACACAAGATCAACGATAATTTTTAGCAGTCCTAATCGGCTTGGTTATTGGGAGAAGGCAATTTGCGAACATTATAAACATGTTAAAGACTTTTACTTCAGTATATCTGTTATAGCAAATAACGAAGTAAAAGGGAAATTAGATGAAGAGCTAAACTTAAATTTTCGTGAAAGTCTTGGAATTTACCAGGAGCCAGGATAATTATTTTTTACCATCTTTAATATCCCAGGTCTCCCTTAAGTTCAGATAACCATTAAGTATTTCAACAATTTTTGGCAGGTGAGGACTTTGCAAGAGTTTTTCAATTAAGTCTTCTACAGGACTTGGCATTAATTTTAAATCAGTATTTTCTTCGTTCATGATTAAATAGTTTTGCTCCCCATCCATAAAGAAAAGGGAGTTGGTTAATACAATTTTTATCTTTTACTACTTATAAATAGTAAGAAAAAATAGAAATTATACTTTTTCAGATTTAGAGCTAAATCTCTATCCTGTATTCTTCGTTCTCTTCAGGATATGGTAATCTCCATTTTATAATTTCAGGAGCTTTATTTTTTTTATTGAGTGGAGAGAATACGTGTTTTACATCAATATATTGTGTGGTAACTTCTTTTATTTCAACAACACTACGACCCGCTATTTGAAAATGATTGTCAGTAAATTCTGGTTTTAAGATTAAATTTACACCCTTGTGTTTCATGGCGATACTAGGAAACACCAATCCATGAATACCTTCACCTGTAAGCAGTATCTTGGTAATAGCAATACTAATTTTATATTTCCAGCTTTCACTTTTTGGCACATCAAGCATAAACTGTTCTTCCAGAAAGTTATTTACTAATTCGTTTTTGGCTTTTAATTCCTTGTCTAAATTGTTATAATTATTAACGTCTTCTTTGATGATTTTTCCAAATCTCTGATCGTTTAAACGCAATTTTGTTCCTCCAATCACTTGAACGGAAGCTCTGCTGGTTTCATTTTTTGATTTAAACATCGTCAGTGTAATATGCTCACCTTTTTTTGGTTTGGTTTCTATAATTGAGGTGTCGGTTTCACCAGCTGCATAGAACATCTTTTCACCTTTATCGTTGCATCTGCAGTAAACCCAGTTTTTAGGATCGATTGATTTCCAATTAGGACAACCTAAACTCTTAATATTACGAAAAGTCTTTTTACCTCTGTTTTTTCTCGCTCGCATTAACATTTCCAAATCAAGGTAATAAAGAGTTCTACTATGGCCTAGAATCACTTCCCCTATTAATTTCTGGATATCTGAAATTGAAGTTGTTTCAAGTGGAAGACTTCTGACAAAATTTAACCGTTCTCTTAAATCTTCCAAACCCATTTCCTTAATATACTTACTGTCAAAAATCAATATGTTCTATTAAAGTTTAATTTCAGAGTTAGGATTAATAAAAGTGATGTTTCTTTTATACATTTTAAATCCTCTGTTGGAAAAATAACCTCTCCCGTAGCCTAAAAAAAATGATAAAACAACACCTACCACCAAAATAATGGAACAGGTTGTTATAAAATTAATATTGGTCGTTTTCCAAAAAAATCAAGTTAAGCCCTGATCTCCTTGAAATTTGTAAGCAAGTAGAATCCATATCGCTGTAAAAAACCAGCTAATAATTTCGTTTATTTTTGAAACAGAGAACGTCTCGTTTGGACTGACTGTTTTATAAAGTGGGCCTGTTATTTTATTCTCAAGAAGATCAAGGTGTATCTCCCAGTGCCTCTGCCATGACTTACTACCTTTATTTACTAATGCCCAGGCCACTGAAAGTATAAAGCCAATGCAAATTACTATAAACACTTCTGCATGATTATAATAATCAGTCTTGGTATAATTTTGTGAATTCATAAGGGCAAAATAACCCGCAAATGTAGGAACAATTAATGCCCAGAAATAAGTCGCTCTCTTCCAATACAATTCTATTTCAAATTTTCTGCAATCCCATGCTTTTTCATATGCTGCGTTGCGTTGTTTTTCCGAGAGATCAATTAGGTTTGCTTTATATTCATCGTATGATATTTGCGTTAAGTCACCGTCGTTTTTTTTCCAAAATATTCTGATAATTTTTCTCATGGGTTACAATTTAAGATTTCAATCAATACTCACTAATTCACTAACATTAATATTTAATTCCTTTGCAATTTTTCTAAGAATAATAATAGTCGCATTAGTCTCACCCCTCTCTAATCGTCCTATTTGTGGATGTTCTGTTCCTAATTTCTTCGCCAATTGTACTTGGGTTAATCCTCGTTTTTTACGTAAAACCGCAATATGATTTCCCAATGCTTTTAAATACTTTTTCTCCTCAGTATTTACTTTTTTCATTCTGATTTTCAATTAGTTATGTAAATATAAGGAAAATAATTCAAAAAAAATGAAACCATATAGTTCCATTTTGCGTATAAGAGTTTGTAAATAGGTTAAAACCCTGTTTATTCCCCCGAAATACCAAACTCGCCCTGGCACTGGGAGTGAGTTGAAAAGCAAAAAACAATTTTATTAACCAAACAGTTCATCTTAAGTGATGGACCATGTTTAAACAAAAAATTTATGTGCCATGAAAACTTCAATCAAATGCCCAAGCTGCGGTAACAAAATACCAGATACCCTGGTTCATCAGTTCCAAATTGAAATTAGAACTGAACTGGAAAAAGAATATTCCAAAAAGGAGTCCGCTTTCCAAAAAGAAATTTCCTCACAACAAAAGGAACTCTTTCACTTTAATAAAATTAAAGATCAAGTCGAACAAGAGTTTACACTCAAAATTAAGGAGCGGGAAAAAATCATACTTGATCTTAAAAACAAAATGGATGAAGCAAAAAAACGTGCCGAATCCGCATTCACCAGCCAGCAAAATTCTGGTGAAGCTCAGGAGCTTTTGTTAGAAGAGATGTTGCAAGATACCTTCCCAACTGATGAAATTATCGAGGTAAAAAAAGGTCAGCGTGGTGCTGATTGTATCCAGGTTATCAAAACAACGTCTGGTCTTGAAATCGGTAAGATTATTTACGAATCAAAAAACACCAAAACATTTTCTGAAGGATGGATCACTAAATTAAAAGAAGATAATCTACTAGCAAAAGCTGATGTTCTAATCCTTGTCACACAAGCAATGCCAAAAGAGTCTGATGGACGTTTCTTCATTCAGGATGGCGTTTGGATCTGCAAGTATGTTGATGCAAAGGAATTAGCAATTGTTCTTCGATATGGACTTTTGAAAATGCAATCTTTCCTACTTACACAAAAGGATAAAGATGATAAAAAGGAAAGGTTGTTTGAGTATTTAACTTCGAATAATTTCAGAAATAGTTTTGAAAGCATCCTTGATGGCTTCAGAACATTACAACAGACACATAATCAAGAAAAATTAAAAATGGCAATGCTTTGGAAAGAAAGAGAGAAAGCTCTCGAACAAGTATTGACCCAATCCATAGAATTCTATGGTTCCCTAAAGGGCATTGCAGGAGTAGCATCATTCCCTGAATTACAAACTTTGGAATCCCTTCCAAAGGCTAGTTAATACAATTCATTTTACAGTACCAAGACGAGGAATCTAATAGGTTCATGGGATTCTATTGTCTTATAGGTCAAGTGACTTCTGGATGAGAGGTTTGTAACTCTCATGAGATGTGGTCTGTAAGATAGTGTATTCCAAGAAGCGATGATATGCGGGGGCATTGATTCGCTTCCTCACACTGGTTAGACAAAATCAAAAAATATGCTTAAAAAGGAAAAATGGGATAACTATCTCATGGGATGCTATTTTAAATTCCTAAGGACAGAAGGTAATTATGTCCAGATAGGTAATGGTAAACGCTTGAAGCCTGGTGTGAGTTATAAATTCACCGACGCACCAAATAGAAATTCTTGTCAGGTGTCTACAGATATATGGAAAGAATTAATATTCAAGCATTTTTTAAAACACAATTACAATTAAACAATTTTAAAATAACGATTATGAAAACAAAAATATTTGACCAACGTCTAATCAAGTTTGCAAAGCATCTTGCAAAAATAAAAACACATCCAAGAATGGGTGAATATAGTTACGCCGTGTTCTGTGCGATTGAACACGGGAAAGAAATACAATTCGCAACGTGTTTTCACGCCTGGATTTTTGAGGATCTACCATTACTTTTTAATGAGAGTTGGTATTTCAATGATAAATTAAAAGAACCTTTCCTAATCGGATTGGACGAAGAAGAGGGTTCGATAGCTGGAGTATTTGACTTCTTTAATTTAGGTCCACATGAATTCGCTCATTTATTTGATCTTGAAGGACTACAGCAGCCTTATTATTATGGCGGTACTTTTTTAAATGAAAATGCAACGTGTGAACACATCTCTAAAAACATCTTTCGCTTCATTGAACACAAAGAAGCGCTCCTGCGTTTTGACCCAAAACTAAATTAAAAACCCAGACTTCATCTCGCCACAAAAGTTGATTAATGGAGAATTTTAACAAATCGAAAAAAATATTCTTTTTTTTAGTTCTTCCCTATACCAACACATTTACTGCGTTTCAGAGGCAAATCTGACGTAAAATATTCTTTTTTTAAATCTCTCTCGATATATGTAGAGATTTCAATAAGAATGCAACAAATATTCTTTTTTAACAAAGGTTCCTATAAAATAAAACACTGAGAATTGAAAACTAAAACAACATATTCGTTACCTACGCATTTGACTCGGTTCAATACCGATTCGAAGTGCCACGACTATCTTGTTTCAGTGAGATGGAATGGAAAACCAAATTGTCCCAAGTGCGGCAACGATCAAATGAATTATCTTTTAACAACGAGGAATATATATAAATGTTCATCCTGTAAAAAGCAATTCAGTGTAACTCAGGGTACCATTTTTCATCGAAGCAAAGTTCCACTTACAAAATGGTTTATCGCAATGTATTTTTTCACAGGAAATAAGAGGGGTATTTCTTCGTGTCAATTAGCAAAGTTGCTTGGTGTTAAGCAACACACCGCATGGTTTATGCTACATAGAATGAGGGCGGCTCTAACAAACGAGAATGAAATTATGTTGAGTGGAATAGTTGAGGCTGATGAAGCATTTATTGGCCCTAAAATAAATAGGGATTTAAGATTACTAATGGCCAAACAAAAGCATGATGAAGAGCAAAACAGGTTGCAGAATTTTACAACTGAAAAACGATTAGAGCTGGGTATTAAAAAAAAGGTAGGGCGAAAAAAAGGCTCAACAAAAGAAATACTTCATCAAAAAATGATTGAAAGAGGCGGCAAGCCATACAATTCTCATGATGATCGTAAATCTGATAGAATACCTTTTGAGACTGGCGTGGTTATTCTAGGGATGATGGAACAGAAAGGTAGGATGATAATGAAAATATTAGGTCGAAGCAGAATTGATCTTACAAAGAAAAACATTCTTCCCATTCTAAAAAACTATATTGCTTCTCATTCTATTTTGGTCACCGATCAATCCAGCGTATATTTTAATACTTCGCAACTATTTTCTCGACACTTATCAGTTAATCACGACAAGGGTTATGTTATAAATGGTGTCCATATTAACAATATCGAAAATGCTTGGAAACATTTAAAAAAGATGGTTATTGGCACCTATTTTCACGCCTCATATCAGCATTTTGAAAAATATTTAAACGAAAACACTTATAGGTGGAATAGAAGACAACTAGATCAGGAATGTTTGTTTGAAGACTTTATGCCACTTACAATTCTTAGAAAAATATCATATAAAGAACTTATCAAAAGAGAACAAGTTCAAGAAGCTGCTTAATAAAATAGTAAACATCTAAAATGAAAAATTATGAAAGAAAAGGAATTGGTGACTGCACTTATAGCTGATCACATACGAAATATGAAATTACTGATAGGACTTGAAAAGATTGGATTTGATCCGTTGGATCATTACTTGAGCATACCTGAAATTATTTTTAAAATAATGGGAATCGAAAAATCAGAAACTATTTTCCGCTATTATATAACTTTCGTGGAATTAAAATGTGAAAAGAGTGAATCTCCAAAGGAGGCTGCAGATGAAATTTATGAAGATCTTGTTTGGATGAGGCTGGAATTGAAAAGCAACACGGAAAATCAATAACTTGGCCATAAAGTATTAAAACATTATATTTATTCTCCCATTCTTACAAATTGGCATTCCAGGACACCCTCAAATATCAAGATAGCGTTATTGCTGCAAATAAGATACTTATTGCCGCTCAAAATGATTCTATTGGTATTAAAAAGGCTTTAATGGACTCTATTGTTAAACCCAGTTCAATTAAAACGGTAATAACTAAAGATGTTTCTAGTTTCTGGGATCAGTTGGGAGATCTGATGATAACGAAGGAAATTGCAGTTTTTTCAGTGGGATGTATTATAATGGGCGCTGTTATAATAACAGCTGACTTTATATATTACATGGTGGCGAATGGAGACGATAAAAAATCGCTTTTTTCTTTTAAATATGAGAATAAAAAGATTTTTGTAATCTATTTATTTTGGGCAGGTGGCTCAGGAATAATTGCATATGTAGCTACTTCAATTGGAATGTTTAAATGTAGTATTATAGCGTGCGTAACAATAGCAGTTACCTGGCCAACAATTTTACCAAAAATCATTAAGAAACTTAATGAAGGAAAAGATGAAAAATTAAACCAAACTGGAACTTAATAAAAATGAGCTTTTATTCTTTATTTGGATATAGGTCTTTTAAGACTGAGAACGAAATTAAAAACATCGTTATTGATTTTATTAATGAAAATCACAAGAAGCTTAGTGTCTCAAACATTGATATATCTTCAAGGAATTTGGAGGTAATAAACACCTATGCTTTAAAAATTTTTCAAACGCCCACTCAAGTCACATGGGTGGTCGCTAGAAACGGTTACTTTTTTTGCTTGCTTGATGATATTGAACTCAATAAAAATGTGCAAATAATAAGGTGGTATAAGAAAATTGTAGATATTAAAGATCAAATAACCTTCGAAGACTCATATAGGAAACCTGAAAAGGTAGGGATAATCAACTTTGGAGATATGCACAAAGGATGGCTTTATTCAAAAAATGTAATTGGTAACGATGAAATGGCCAAAAAATACATTAACAATCTTGTTGTTTCTGGAAGTAGTGCGAATTAGCAAACATATTCGTATAAGCAAAAAGAAGGAGCAATTTGACTCCTTCTTTTATTTTAAAAGTGCTTTATTTCACCCTTTTCGAGCCATTTTGGGATTTGAACTTGTTTAGCCTTACGGTGTTGATGAAAAATATACCTCAAGTTTAATAATGAGTGATAGACTTTGCTCAATAAATCCATTTGCTTTTTAAATAGAGCCTTATCATAATAATTTTGGCTTATTTTATGTGCAGGTTTCTGCCTTTCTTTTCTTACTTCTTTAAACGGTGCCATGAGAGTTTCATAACCATTTTCATCATGTAAAGTATAGTTTTGCCTTAACCATTCTTCTAAAAGTCTCAAAGTACCTTTAGGCTTACGTTCAACTACACCCTCGGAAATTGTTTCTATATCATACTCTTCAATATCTCCTTTGAAAAATGACTTATTAATATTATCAGAAAGCATTTTATCTAAGACGGTGATGAACTTTTCATAGTTCACAAGTGTAGGTGAATTGAAGAAGGTAAATTCCTTTGGTCTCTTTTCATCCTTAAATGTTTCTCTAAAAAGAGGTTTTTCGATAATAAGTTTACACATTTTATTAATCAAGATTTGTTCCTCAATTACTGCTGCAAACAGCGATTGACTGAATACCCAATCTCCTATAATCGTGTTGTTAAAATACTCTTTAACCATTTTACACTTGGTTTCCACCATCTTGGAATACCAATATAGTTGATGTTCGGAAGACATATCAGACAGATATCTTAAATAGGCAACGGCAACTCTGTTTTCCTCGTTATCATAACCTAATCCAAAGGTTTTTAGAAAAATCTGGTCCGTCTCTTTTAATTCAGAAGGTTTATCTGAGGTTTCATTTATTGAGATCTCCCCACTATAATCTTCAAACGAGAAACGATACCGTGGATCTGAAGAATAACGTTCCAAAACATCAATTTCAAAGAATACAGGAGTCAATTGTGCTTCTCCATATGCTATTCGTTTTGTAAAAGGAGTTTTATCATATTCCGCAGTAATCAAAGTTTGTTCTAAATATTTAGGACTTGGATAAATGCATCTTGAATGACTTTGAGATACAAGCACGATTGGGTTAAATTCTACATCGAACCCCTTAGGTTCAATAGTTTTGATCACTTCTGTTTTGTTCTGCTCAGCTTCTTTCAAACACTCCAACTGTTTATCTTTTGGGTAATGAGCCATACGAATAATATGCGGATTTTCTCCAGCCTGGATTGAGACAAAATCTTCGTTTATTAATCCTTCCATATATGGGAAAATCTCTATATAACTTATACCAACCTTTTTGGCCAATTCAGTTAATGAAATTCCATTAAAATCATTTGATTCCCTGAAAAATTTATATGTTTCATGCAGTATCTTTTCTTTCATGTCTTTGTTCAATGTTTAGATAAAGGTATAAAGATTGGAAAGTAAAATAAAGGGATATATAAAACAAAAGAGCATCAATTGATGCTCTTTTGTTTTTGGTGAGTTAAAGGGGTAATTCCCCTTATTAAGGCGGGTTTTTTTTGAATAAATTAAAATTAAGCTTTCATTTCACTTAATACTGTATTCATTGCTCTCACAGCTTCTGCACTTTTATTAAAGGCAGCTTGCTCTTCTGAGTTTAATTTATAATCAACAATTTTCTCCCAGCCGTTTTTTCCAATAATTACTGGAACTCCTAAACAAATATCTTTTTGTCCGTACTCACCATCCAAGGCAACACAACAAGGGAATAATTTTTTCTGATCGTTAATAATGCTATTTACCAAAGCAGCCACTGCAGCTCCCGGAGCATACCAAGCACTCGTTCCAAGCATACTGGTTAAAGTAGCGCCACCCACCATTGTATCTGCTGCTACTTTTTTCAACGCTTCGGCATCTAAAAATTGTGAAACAGGAACACCAGTATAAGAAGCAAGACGCGTTAACGGAATCATGGTCGTGTCACCGTGACCACCAATAACCACGCCACTAATATCACTTGCAGGAGCATCTAATGCTAAAGACAAATAAGTTTTAAAACGTGCGCTATCTAAGATACCACCCATTCCAATAATTCTGTTTTTTGGTAATTTGCTTTCTTTCAATGCCAAATAAGTCATTGTATCCATTGGATTACTCACAATGATTATAATGGCTTCAGGAGAATGTTTTAAAACATTCTCAGTAACGGTTTTCACGATACCTGCATTAATGCCAATTAATTCTTCACGGGTCATTCCCGGTTTACGTGGAATACCACTTGTTATAACTACTACTTTTGAATTAGCTGTTTTGCTATAATCGTTTGTGCTTCCGGTAACACGGGTGTTAAACCCGTTTAAGGTAGCAGTTTGCATTAAATCTAATGCCTTGCCTTCTGCAAAATTTTCTTTAATATCTAAAATAACAACTTCGCTTGCAATGCGATTAAGGGCAATGTACTCTGCACATGTTGCTCCTACGTTTCCTGCTCCAATAACTGATACTTTCATTATACTGTTTTTTAATGTTTGGTAAATTTAGAATATTTAAAAACACTGCACTAGCGTGTTCATAATTTTAATGCTAAAATAAGTAAAATTAGTTTTACGCTAAGGGCTTAATTTTGGAAGCAAGATTCAAAAGTTTTTCCTCTTCAAAATAGTCGGCCATTAATTGTAAGCCCATTGGGAGTCCGTTACTGTGTGTGCCGCAGGGTACTGAAATAGCAGGTATACCGGCTATAGGAGCTTGTACTGTAAATATATCTTCCAAATACATTTTAATTGGATCTGCACTATTTTTACCAAATTCAAATGCCGTGCCTGGTGTAGAAGGGGTCAGAATAAAATCAAAATCTTTAAAGATTTCTTTCGTTTTTTGTTGAATTATCCTTCTTACTTTCTGACCTTTACTATAATAAGCATCGTAATAGCCGGCACTTAACACAAAGGTTCCAAGCATAATCCTTCGTTTAACCTCTTTCCCAAAACCTTCACTTCTCGATTTTTTATAAGTGCTTTCCAGGTCGGTAGCATTCTCGGTTCTATGTCCATAATGAATACCCGAAAATCTGGAAAGGTTGGAAGAAGCTTCTGCAGTAGTAAGAACATAGTAGGTTGGAACAAGGTATTCCAAATAGGGAAAACTAACTTCCTCTAGTTGATGTCCCGCTGCTTTTAAGATCTCTATTTGTTTTAAAATGCTGCTCTTTACTTCAGGATCTAGCCCCTCGGCATTCACGCATTCCTTTAAATAGGCTATTTTATATTTTTTATCTGCTGCTAGGCCTTTCGAAAAGGTTTCAACCTTTTCACTTGATGAAGTATTATCACGCGGATCTAGACCACAGATTACTTCAAGTGCAAGAGCCGTGTCTTCAACACTTTTGGTAATTGGACCAATTTGGTCAAAGGAGGAAGCATAAGCAATAAGGCCATAACGCGAAACTCTGCCATAAGTTGGTTTAATACCAACCGTTCCTGTAAAGGAAGCCGGTTGACGAATAGATCCCCCAGTGTCTGACCCTAAAGAAATATGACACAGGTTAGCTGCAACAGCTGCGGCAGCACCTCCTGAAGAACCCCCAGGCACACACTTTTCGTTCAATGGATTTAATACATTACCAAAAGCTGAATTTTCATTGCTACTGCCCATGGCAAATTCGTCGCAGTTTAAACGTCCGATAATTATCGCATCTTCAGCTAATAACCGTTCAACAACAGTAGCAGAATACAGAGACTCAAAACCTTCTAAAATTTTTGAAGAAGCAGAAACTTTATGACCTTTGTAACAAATATTGTCTTTTAAACCTACAACAACACCTGCCAGTTTACCTTGTTTACCCGACTTAATTTTTTCATCGACAACTATAGCTTGTACTAAAGCAGATTTTTCAAACACTTCTAAAAAAGCGTTTAACTGTTTCTTTTTTTTGATTTCTGAAACAAGCTCTTCAACGAGGGTTTTGCAGGAAACAGCACCAGATTTAAGATCGGACTGTAATTTATTTATACTTAAAAATGAATACACAAAATTTGGTTTTATAAAACAAGAAAAGCGTTATCCTTTTTTGAATAACGCTTCAAATCTAATCAATTAAAATTATTTTTTTTCGATTTCGCTGCCTTCAGAGTCTCCTTTGCTTGCATCTTTAAAATCTTTAATTCCTCTGCCTAAACCCTTCATTAATTCTGGAATTTTTTTACCCCCAAACATTAATAAAACAATTACCAAAATTACGATAACTTCTGTTGCGCCTAAACCGCCTAAGATCCCTAATGTAAACATTGCTGTTGATTTTAAATTCTTAGGCAAAAGTACTCAAATATTAGTGGATAGCAAAATTATTACCTTTAAAGCGACTTAGAAATGATTTATTGCCAAAAACCGCTTCAAGCCTTTATTATCTCTGTATTTTGACCCTCTGAATCGGCAGAATATATTTATTAATTTTTTAGCAGAAAGTTTGATGGTTTCTGTAAAAATAGTTAATCTTACAATCTAAAATTTCGCATCCTATGAGCACTGATTCTCCTGTAGATTATCTCCCGATTTTTATCATGTTTACTATTGCTGTTGGTTTTGCCGTTGTTTCATTAATTGCAACACACGCGCTTGGACCTAAACGTAAAACAAAAGTAAAGCTAGAATCGTTTGAGTGCGGCATCGAAACACAAGGAAACGCCCGTGTACCTTTTTCAATCAAGTATTTTTTGGTTGCCATTTTATTTGTGCTTTTCGACATCGAGGTTATTTTTATGTACCCTTGGGCAGCCAATTTTAAAGAGCTGGGAATGCTTGGTGTTATTGAAGTGTTTAGTTTTATTGCGCTTTTATTGGTTGGTTTTTATTACATGCTCTCCAAGAAAGCTCTAAAGTGGGAAGACTAAACGGGAATGATAAATGATGAATGATAAATTTTAAATTAAACTCATTCAAAATTTCACATTTAAAATTTTTAAAAAATGTCAAACGAAATTATAAAAAAAACAAAACTAGAAATTGCAAAACAACCCGATGGGATGGAAGGTCCTGGTTTTTTCGCAACTAAAGTAGATGCAGTTATGGGGATGGCCCGCGCCAATTCTTTGTGGCCGCTACCTTTTGCTACCTCTTGCTGTGGTATTGAATTTATGGCTACTATGGGGTCGCATTACGACCTTGCTCGTTTCGGAATGGAACGTTTGAGTTTTTCTCCTCGTCAAGCAGATCTTTTAATGGTAATGGGTACTATTGCAAAAAAAATGGGTCCTACGTTACGTCAAGTATATGAACAAATGGCCGAACCACGCTGGGTATTAAGTGTTGGAGCATGTGCAAGTAGCGGTGGAATTTTTGATACATACAGCGTTTTACAAGGAATTGACAGAATTATTCCGGTTGACGTTTATGTTCCTGGCTGCCCTCCTCGTCCTGAACAAATTATTGATGGCATCTTAAAAATACAAGAGTTAGCTAAAAATGAATCTGGTCGCCGTCGTCACTCAGAGCAGTATAAGGACTTAATGAATAGTTTCGGAATAGAATAAATAGAATTGACAATTGAAGGATTGACAATTTACAATTGAAAATCGTCAATTGTAAATTTTTTAAATTGTAAATCAAATAGATGAGTAAAGAAATTTTAGATAAAGTAAATGAAAAGCTGAAAATTCAGTTTCCTGACCTTCAAATGGAGGCAGAATTACTGTATGACTTTCCAGTATTTACGGTTGATCACAACAAGGTGCACGATGTGCTAAAGTTTTTGAAAGAAGATACTGATCTCAACTTTCATTTCTTAACTGATTTAACCGCAATGCAAACTGCTGACGAAAAACAATTAGGCGTGATTTATCATTTACACAACATGCCGAAAAACATGCGCGTTCGTGTAAAAACATTTGTGGATATTAGTAAGCCTGAAATTCCTACCGCTACTGATCTGTGGGTTGGAGCCAATTGGATGGAGCGTGAGAGTTACGATTTTTATGGTGTTCGTTTTAAAGGGCATCCTAATTTAACGCGTATTTTAAATGTTGATGAAATGGATATTTTTCCATTGAGAAAAGAGTATCCTCTGGAAGACCAGGTACGTGAAGACAAAGAAGATAAATTATTTGGACGCTAAAGAAGTTTGAAATCAGATTTCAGATTTAAGAAGTAAAAACCTTAAATCTTCGATCTTAAATCTTAAATCAAAAATGAGTAAAAAAGAAAATACGATAACGCCTCCAGCCGACACAATGGAAAAAGAGTATACGACCTTAAACCTTGGTCCTACTCATCCTGCTACGCATGGTATTTTTCAAAACGTATTAAAAATGGATGGCGAGATCATTCACGACGCCGTTCCAACTTTAGGATACATACATAGAGCTTTTGAAAAATTAGCCGAAAGGAGGCCTTATGCGCAAATAACTCCAATTACAGATCGTTTAAACTATTGTTCATCGCCAATTAATAATATGGGTTGGCACATGACGGTGGAGAAATTAATTAAAGCAGAAATTCCTAAACGCGCAGAATACATGCGCGTAATCGTGATGGAACTTTCCAGAATTGCCGATCACATTATTTGTAATACGATTATTGGTCAGGATACTGGCGCTACAACTGGTTTCTTATATTTGTTTCAATGGCGTGAACATATTTATGATATTTTTGAAAGTATTTGCGGCGCACGTTTAACAACAAACATTTGTCGCATTGGAGGTTTTGATGTGGAGTGGACTAAAGTAACTTGGGATCGCATTCATGCTTTTATAAAAGATTTTCCTGCTGCATTAAATGAATTTAATAAACTCTTAATGCGCAATAAAATTTTCATGGATAGAACTGTTGATTGTGGTCCTATAAGTGGAGAACGTGCTTTAGAATACAGTTTTACAGGACCTAATTTAAGAGCTGCAGGAATTGATTACGATGTGCGTGTAGCAACTCCTTATTCTTCGTATCAAGATTTTGATTTTAAAATTCCAGTTGGAACAAGTGGTGATACTTACGATCGTTTCACTGTTCGTAACGAAGAAATGTGGCAGTCACTAGAAATTATTAAACAAGCAATTAAAAACTTGCCTACTGGTCCGGTGCATGCTGATATTCCTGATTTCTTCTTACCACCTAAACAAGAGGTGTATAATAACATGGAAGCTTTGATCTATCACTTCAAAATTGTGATGGGTGAAACAGATGTTCCTAAAGGAGAAGTATATCATTGTGTGGAAGGCGGGAATGGAGAATTAGGTTTTTATTTAATAAGTGATGGCGGAAGAACTCCATTTCGTTTGCATTTTCGCAGGCCCTGTTTTATTTATTATCAGGCTTATCCTGAAATGATTAAAGGTGGTTTACTTTCAGACGCTATTCTTACCATGAGTAGTATGAATGTAATTGCGGGGGAGTTGGACGCTTAAGGAAATGTTGAATAATAGATTTTAAATGATAAATAAACAGCTAAACAATTCAACATTTAAAATTCAAAATTTATAATTATTAAAAGATGAGTTCACAGGTACACGGAACACAGGAGTTTAACAAAACAAAACGCGCCGAAACAAAATTCAGTGAAGATGCAATGATTGCAGCTCAAAAAATTATAGCGCAGTATCCTGCGGATAAACGTAAGTCGGCGATGCTTCCTGTATTGCACATTGCTCAGGCAGAATTTGGCGGATGGTTAAGTCCTGAAGCAATGGATTATGTAGCCAGCTTATTAAAAGTAAAACCTATTGAAGTGTTTGAAGTGGCTTCGTTTTATTCGATGTACAATTTAAAACCAATGGGTAAATGTGTTCTCGAAGTTTGCCAAACAAGTTCATGCTGGTTAAATGGTGCAGAAGACATTATTAAATACATTGAGAAAAAATTGAATATTAAGGTTGGAGAAACGAGTAGCGACGGCATGTTTTCTTTAAAGGCAGTAGAATGTTTAGGTTCTTGTGGAACTGCACCAATGTTGCAATGTGGAGCTAGTTTTCACGAGAATTTGACTTACGATAAGTTAGATAAAATTATGGACGGTTATAGAGCTGAAGGAAAATTAAAAAGTTACACCGATAAAGATTATAAAAATACATTATAGTGATCTGTCGTCCTAAGTCTAGTTAAAGGACACAATGAAATTAAAAAAATGGGTAAAAAACTATTAATACACAACGACAAAGTACCGGGAATAAACACTCTAGAGGTTTATCGTGCTAACGGTGGTTACGCTTCGGTAGAGAAAGCACTGAATTCAATGTCCCCTGACCAGGTAACTGATGAGGTTAAAAAATCGGGTTTGAGAGGCCGCGGTGGCGCTGGTTTTCCAACGGGTTTAAAATGGAGTTTCCTTGCAAAGCCTGAAGGTGTTGAACGTTACTTAGTTTGTAATGCAGATGAATCTGAACCGGGAACTTTCAAAGACCGTTATTTAATGGAAAAAATTCCACATGCGTTGATTGAAGGAATGATTACTTCTTCTTATGCATTGGGAGCAAAAACCTCCTACATATATATACGTGGAGAATATTTTTACATAGCACGTATTCTTGAAGCAGCACTTGCGGAAGCTTATGCAGCAGGCTGGTTAGGAAAAAATATTTTAGGGACAAATTTTTCACACGACTGTTATGTACAAGTTGGTGGAGGAGCTTATATCTGTGGAGAAGAAACTGCTTTATTAGAATCGTTAGAAGGCAAGCGTGGTAATCCACGTATCAAACCGCCTTTTCCTGCAGTAGCAGGTTTATGGGGTTGCCCAACGGTTGTAAATAATGTTGAAACGATTGCAGCTGTTTGTCCGATTGTAATGATGGGTGGCGAAGAGTACGCGAAAATCGGAATCGGAAAATCAACGGGAACAAAATTAATTTCTGCGTCAGGACATATTAATAAACCGGGTGTTTATGAAATTGAATTAGGCGTACCAGTTGAAGAATTTATATTCAGTGATGAGTATTGTGGTGGCATTCGTAATGGTAAAAAATTAAAAGCTGTAGTTGCAGGTGGATCATCGGTGCCGATTCTTCCAGCAGATTTAATTTTAAAAACCGCAAAAGGCGAACCACGTTTAATGACTTACGAAAGTTTAGGAGACGGTGGTTTTCAAACTGGTACCATGTTGGGTTCAGGAGGTTTTATTGTTATGGATGAAGATACAAGCATTGTAAAAAATCTCTTTACGTTCGCTCGTTTTTATCATCATGAATCTTGTGGACAATGTTCTCCTTGTCGTGAGGGGACAGGTTGGATGGAAAAAATACTAAAGAAATTTTTGAATGGAACAGCGAATGAAAGTGATGTGGAGTTGTTGTGGGACATTCAAAGTAAAATAGAAGGCAAAACTATTTGTCCTTTAGGAGAAGCTGCCGCATGGCCTGTAGCTGCTGCGATTCGTCACTTTAAACATGAATTTTTAGAAATCGCAAAAAGTAAAAAGTTTGTCGATATCAGTCATTATAATAGATTAAATAATATTGTGGCTTAAAATAATTACAAAAAAGTTAATAGTTTATTGAAAACCAATTAGAAAAAAAGATTAAGAATTAAATAACCCGATCTACAAAAATAGAATATGTTACATCTTAAAAAAATAAGCGTCCTTTTAGTTTGCCTTGCAATTGTCAGCTCTTGTAAAAAGAGTACAACCCCAACTCCTACACCAACCCCCACTCCTACACCAAGTGTTAATGGTAGTATGACTGCAAAGTTAAATGGGACAACCTGGACATCCATTAAAAACACCGGAGCATTTGTTATAGACACAGATAACGATCTTTCAGCACTCGTTTTAAATGGAGAAACTGCAAATGATATTTTCGCTCTTGGAATTGATTTTCCAACAGCAAATCCGAATCTAAGTGTAGGAAATCATGATTTCGGTGGAGTAAAAGATGATGCGGTCTTTACCTACACCACAAAAACACCAGGCGGTGGGTTGTTAACACAGCACTTTGAGGATGAAGGAACTTTTAATATTACGGCTGTAGATAACACTAACAAAACGGTTTCAGGGACATTCACTTTTAGAATGCACAAGTCGGGTTCCACTGCAGCAGGAGATAGCATCTATGTAACAAACGGGGTTTTTAATAATATTAAATACGCAGTCCAGTAAAAAACTAAAAGATTGATCATAGAATAAAGCTTAAAAAATGAAAGTAACTATAGACGGAAAAGAAATTGATGTGCCAAAGGGAACCACAATTCTCCAGGCTGCCCGTATGATTGGCGCTGAGGTTGCTCCGCCGGCCATGTGTTATTACACGAGTTTAAAAACCAGTGGTGGTTATTGCCGCACTTGTATCGTAAAAGTAACGCAAGGAAGTGCTGCTAATCCAACACCAATGCCAAAACCCGTTGCATCTTGCAGAACAGAAGTAATGGATGGAATGGTGGTTGAGAATTTCACCAATCCAGAAGTGCTCGAAGCGCGTAAAGGTGTTGTTGAATTTTTATTAATCAACCACCCATTAGATTGCCCTGTGTGCGATCAGGCAGGTGAGTGTAAATTACAAGATCTTGGTTACGAAAACGGTTCTGTAAAAACACGGTATGAATTTAAACGCCGTGAATTTGAAATGATCGACATTGGTGATAAAATTAAATTACACATGAACCGTTGCATTCTTTGCTACCGTTGTGTAAAAACTGCCGATCAAATTACCGATAACCGCGTGCATGGTGTTATTTCCCGTGGAGATGCCTCTGAAATCTCTACTTACATTGAAAATATTATTGATAACGATTTTTCTGGGAACGTCATAGATGTTTGTCCGGTTGGAGCATTAACAGACAAAACTTTTCGTTTTAAACAACGTGTATGGTTTACAAAACCAGTTGATGCGCATCGTAATTGTGATAAGTGCTGTGGTAAAACCCGCGTGTGGTTAAAAGGAGAAGAAGTTGTGCGTGTAACAGCTCGTAAAGACCAGTGGGATGAGGTGGAAGAATTTATTTGCAATTCGTGTCGTTACGATCATAAAAAAACAAGTGATTGGGTAATTGAAGGGCCGACACAAATTACCCGTGCTTCTGTTATTTCACAAAACCACTATAACAATTTGAACGAATTAAAAGTTCAAATTATGAAACAACAAGATGCATTAGGCTTTATGCCATTAGATAAAAAACCATAGATAACTATTATACTAAACGATGTTAGAATTTATTATATACAAATCAATTATCTGCGTGGCTGTTTTTGCGATATCGCTTGGTATTGCAGCTTACTCCACTTGGTGGGAACGTAAATTTGCTGGGCTTTTACAAGATCGTTGGGGGCCAAGTCGCGCTGGAGTTTGGGGCTTATTGCAGCCATTAGCAGACGGAGGAAAAATGCTTTTCAAAGAAGAAATTATTCCAAATGTTTCTAACAAATTTTTATTTGTACTAGCGCCTGGTTTGTTTATTGTAACGGCTATCATGGCTGGGGTGCTTATTCCATGGGGTCCAGCTTTTGCAATGGACGGGAAACTTTATCCACTTCAAGTAGCGGATGTTAATGTGGGTGTTATTTTTTTATTGGGCGTTACTTCTATCGGTGTTTATGGTATCATGATCGGTGGTTGGTCTTCTAATAATAAATATTCTTTACTAGGCGCTATTCGTTCTTCTGCACAAATGATTAGTTACGAATTAGCAATGGGCATTTCTTTAATAGCATTAATTATTGTTGCTGGTGGAACTCTAAGTTTCGGAGAAATTGTAGCGATGCAAGACAAAGGTTTTGCAAATGTAGTTTGGCAACCGCTTGGTTTTTTAATCTTTTTTGTTTGTGCCTTGGCGGAAACAAACCGAGCACCGTTTGACTTAGCAGAATGTGAAACAGAATTAGTTGGTGGTTATCATACAGAGTACTCTGCATTTAAATTGGGTTTATTTTTATTTGCAGAATACATTAACATGTTTGTGTCTTCGGCAGTAATGGCAGGTTTTTATTTTGGTGGATATAACTTCCCATTTGCACACGAATTATATAACGCAATGGGATTACAAGAAGGTTCTTGGATAATTTCACTAATTGGCTTTGGTGCATACTTTACAAAAACTCTAATTTTCATTTCTGTATTTATGTGGATTCGTTGGACAATACCAAGATTCCGTTATGATCAATTAATGAATTTAGGCTGGAAAACCTTATTACCACTTTCGCTTTTAAATTTAGCGATTACGGTTGTGATAGAATTTTTCAGAGGAAACATACAATTTTAAAATACTTAAAATGCAATTAACGAATAGAAAAGTAGTCGTTTCTAACAAGGAACAAAGCTTTACAGAGAAGATGTATTTTCCTGCAATTATAAACGGGATGTTTATCACGTTTAGCCATCTTTTTAAAAAGAGACCAACTATTATGTACCCAGAGCAAAAACGTGAATACGCGCCAATCTATCGCGGACAACATGTTTTGAAACGTGATGAAAACGGAGCTGAGCGTTGCACGTCTTGTGGTATGTGCGCGGTGGCTTGTCCGGCAGAAGCAATTACAATGGAAAGCGGGGAACGTAAAAAAGGCGAAGAAGGATTATACCGAGAAGAAAAATACGCTAAGATGTATGAAATAAACATGTTGCGTTGCATCTTTTGTGGTTTGTGTGAAGAGGCTTGCCCTAAAGAAGCCATCTTTTTAACTGATAGAATTGTAGCTTCTGAATTTGAACGCGATGAATTTATTTATGGAAAAGATAAATTGGTTGAAAAAATGGATAAACGTATTGATGTCACGAAACGTCAAACGCCAGAAGTATTGGCATTTAAAAAAATTCCAGGATTAAAGCACAACGAATTGCATACGGAGAAATTAAATAAAGGAAAACACTAAAATAGATTGACGATTTAAAAATTTACAATTGACAATTTTTCAATCGTAAATCGTAAATCATAAAATTGTAAATAAAAAAATATGTTAGGTTACACAATTACACAATGGATTTTTGGAATACTTTCCTTTATGGCGATTATGTTCGCTTTAATGGTTGTATTTAGCCGTAATCCCGTTAACTCAGTATTGTATCTGGTGTTAACGTTTTTCTGCATAGCAGGACATTATCTTTTAATGAACGCGCAGTTTTTAGCGGTGGTTCATATTGCTGTTTACGCAGGGGCCATTATGGTTTTGTTTTTGTTTGTGATTATGCTCATGAATTTAAACGAAGACGCCGAACCTCAAAAAACAATGGTCTCCAAAATAATTGCAGGAGTTATAGGTGGTATGTTGCTTCTTGTATTAGTTGGCGCTTTAAAAGGAACTAGTCAGTTAGGCTTATCGCAATACGGACATTCAGAAATTGGTTTAGTGAAAAAACTTGGACACGTGTTGTTTCATGAATTTTTGTTTCCATTTGAAATTGTTTCGGTGTTGTTGTTATCGGCGTTGGTTGGTGCAATTATGATTGGGAAAAAGGAGATAAAATAGTATTTACAATTTAAAGATTGACAATTTACAATTGCATATGAGTTTAACTCCCGAAATATTAAAAAAAAGAACGTTTACGTTCGCACTTAATACTTTGAAAACAATTGATGGATTAAAAAAAACAATTGCTAACGATGTGATGAGCAAACAGGTTTTGCGTTCTGCAACTTCAGTTGGCGCAAATTATAGAGCAGCTTGCAAAGCAAAATCAACAGCCGATTTTATCAATAAATTAAAAATCGTTGAAGAAGAATCTGATGAATCGGTTTATTGGCTAGAGTTAATTAAAGAATATAACAACATCAATGAATCAAATTACGAGTCATTATTAAAAGAATCTCGAGAGTTGGAGCGAATATTTTCCGCCTCGGCGATTACTGCAAAAAACAACAAATTGAAACAACAAACACAATCGTAAATTGTAAATAACAAAATTGTAAATTAACTACCATGATCAACGGAATCTCCATAAACATGTATCTGCTTCTAAGCACTGTGATTTTTATCATTGGCGCTATTGGCGTAATGGCCCGCAGAAACACAATTATTATTTTTATGTGCATTGAATTAATGCTAAACGCAGTTAATCTGCTGTTGGTAGCATTTAGTGTACTTCATAACGATGCCGCCGGCCAGGTATTTGTATTTTTTATTATGGCAGTTGCCGCTGCTGAGGTTGCGGTTGGACTTGCTATTTTAACTATGATATTTAGAAACATTAAAAGTATTGACACCGATTTACTAGGTAATTTAAAAAACTAAGTATTTTGTTTTAAAAAATTATAAATAAAAACATATGATCAAATTAGTAGCACTCATTCCTTTATTTCCATTAATGGGTTTCTTATTTAATGGCTTTTTTGGAAAGAAAATAAACAAAGGATTAAGTGGAACAATTGCTTCATTAAGCATTTTCGCCTCTTTCATCGTTTCAGTACTTATATTTATGGAACTCCAAGCCTCGTCGCAAAAAGAATTTGTGGTGAATGTATTTTCTTGGATAAATTCAGGTGTGCTTAAAGTTCCCTTTGAATTTTTAGTTGATCCACTTTCGACAGTGTTTTTATTGATCATCACAGGTATTGGTTTTCTAATCCACATCTATTCTATTGGTTACATGCACGATGACGAAGGGTTCGCACGTTTCTTCACCTACCTTAACCTGTTTGTGTTCTTCATGCTTTTATTGGTATTAGGAAACAACTACCTGATTACGTTTGTTGGTTGGGAAGGTGTAGGTCTTTGTTCTTATCTCTTGATAGGTTTCTGGTATAAGAACACTGCTTTTAATAATGCGGCAAAAAAAGCCTTTATCATGAATCGTGTTGGTGATCTTGGATTTTTATTAGGCATTATTCTCATTTTTGTTACTTACGGAAGTATAAGTTATTCGGAAGTATTTGATAACGCAGGTACTGCAAGCACCTCAACAGTTACAGCAATTGCTTTATTACTCTTTATTGGTGCAATCGGTAAGTCTGCTCAACTCCCATTGTACACTTGGTTACCAGATGCCATGGCTGGTCCAACTCCTGTATCGGCTTTAATTCACGCTGCAACCATGGTAACCGCGGGTATTTTTATGATAGTTCGTTCTAATGTGTTTTATTCCATGAGTGCGGTTGCTGGTGAAACGGTAGCGGTTGTTGGTGTTATTACCGCTTTATTTGCAGCAACGATTGGTGTTCTTCAAACGGACATAAAAAAAATACTTGCGTACTCAACGGTTTCTCAACTTGGTTTAATGTTTTTAGCTTTAGGAGTTGGCGCTTATAGTTCAGCAGTTTTTCACGTTACAACTCACGCGTTTTTCAAAGCACTTTTATTCTTGGGAGCAGGTTCTGTTATTCATGCTATGGGTGGAGAACAAGATATTCGCAAAATGGGGGGGTTAAAAGGAAAAATTAAAATCACGTTCGGTACGATGATGATTGGTACAATTGCCATTAGTGGAATTTTTCCATTTAGCGGTTTCTTTAGTAAGGATGAGATTTTAGCACACGCATACGAACACAGTCCTATTCTTTGGCTACTAGGAACGTTCGCTTCTATGCTTACTGCCTTTTATATGTTCCGTTTAATGTTTTTAACTTTCTTTGGTAAATTCAGAGGAACACATGATCAAGAACATCATTTGCACGAGTCACCTTCTTCAATGACAATTCCATTAATTGTTCTTGCAGTGCTTTCTATCTTCGGTGGAGTACTTGGTTTTCCAGAGTTTTGGCATTTACCAAACTGGATGCATCATAATTTAGAACCAATCATTCTAAGACCTTCTTATTCTACAATGAGTCACCAAACAGAATGGACACTCATGATCATCGCAGTAACAGGTGCGTTAGCAGTTATCTATTTTACCTATTTAATGTTTATGAAATATAAAGTAATGCCAGCGGACAAAGAAGAGCAGATGCGTCCTTGGCAAAGAGTTATTTTTAACAAGTACTATGTGGATGAAATTTACGATGCAGTTATTCGTAAACCGTTAGATGCTATCTCAAAAATGTTTTTCAGACATGTTGATAAAAGTTTCATTGATGGTATCGTAAATGGAATGGGGTCAACAGTGAAAACAATTGGAAGCTCTGTCAGGTATTTACAAAACGGTAATATTGGTTTTTACCTAATGAGTATGGTATTAGGTGTGGTATTTATAGTTCTATTAACTTTTTTAATTAAATAAGATATAAGATTTTATGTTGACAGCTTTATTAATCGGTTTCCCCTTATTCGCAGCCTTGCTGGTTTTCTTTTCAAAAGGAACCATGGCGCGCAATCTGGCACTTACATCTTCAGTAATTGAATTTGTTATATCACTCATTGCATTATATGTTTTTAAAAACACTCCAGATTCTGGTCTTCTTGTTTTTGATTGTGTTTGGGTGCAATCCTTAGGAATTCACTTCTCTGTTGGAATTGATGCGTTAAGCATACTAATGATTCTATTAACCACATTTTTGGTTCCACTTATCATTTTAAGTTCTTATAAAAACTCCTACGCAAATAGCCATAATTTTTACGGATTAATTTTAGTCATGCAAATGGCTCTGGTTGGTGTGTTTTCTGCTAATGACGGATTCTTATTTTATGTGTTTTGGGAGTTAGCTTTAATTCCAATTTATTTTATTTGTTTAATGTGGGGTGGAGAAAATCGTGGCGCTATTACATTTAAGTTTTTCGTTTATACATTATTCGGGTCTTTGTTTATGTTGGTGGGATTAATTTATCTCTATAATCACACTTACATTGATGGATTAAAATCATGGGCGATACAAGATTTATATAATGCTGGAAGAAGCTTAAACGCTGGTCAGCAAGGAATTCTTTTCTGGTTAATTTTTATTGCCTTCGCGATTAAAATGCCAATTTTCCCTTTTCACACCTGGCAGCCCGATACGTACGTAAATGCTCCAACTCAAGGAACTATGCTACTTTCAGGGATCATGTTAAAGATGGGAACCTTTGGTGTTATCAAATGGTTATTGCCAATTGTACCTTTAGGACTTGAGAAATGGGGTGGTACGGCAATTGGACTTTCGGTTATCGGAATTGTTTACGCTTCTTGTATTGCCATCGTTCAAAAAGATTTTAAACGTTTGATTGCATACTCTTCTATTGCGCACGTTGGATTAATTTCAGCTGGAATTCTTTCAGCGAACCAACAAGGAATCCAAGGAGCCTTAATGCAAATGTTAGCGCACGGTGTAAACGTTGTTGGATTATTTTTTATAGCTGACATTTTACTACAACATACAGGAACACGTGAAATAGAAAAGCTTGGCGGAATAAGAGGGATGAATGGAAATTTTGCTGTTCTATTTTTAATTGTTGTACTTGGGTCTGTAGCGCTTCCGCTAACCAACGGATTTGTAGGTGAATTTCTATTAATTAACGGTGTTTATCAATTCAGTGCAATTTTAGCTGCATTTGCAGGACTTACAATTATTCTTGGTGCTGTTTACATGCTACGTAGTTACCAAAATATTATGCTTGGCGAGAGAAGAGACTCGAATATAACTTTTGGTCCTTTAGCATCAACTGAAAAAGCGGTATTAATTATTGTTTGTATTGTGATAGTTGCTTTTGGTGTGTATCCAAAGCCTTTAAATGACATTGCTGAAGAAGCAACAAGAACAATATTAACTGTAATGAAATAAAAATAATTGATAATTTATAGATTGGCGATTTGTAATTAAATCATCAGATGTAAATCAAAAAATTGTAAATATAAAATATGAAAGGTCTTTTAATAATTAGTGGATTAGGAATATTGGCCATGCTGGCTGAAATTTTTAAATTTAAGAAACTCCTATTACCCATTGTTTTACTTGGTATAGTGAGTGCTTTTGTGTTGAATTATTTCGAATGGAAAACCGGAATGAGTTTTCAATACTTTGACAACATGATTTCTTTCGACAAACCCGCCATTGCATTTTCAGGGATCATTTTAGCTACAGCTTTTTTCTGGTTTATTCTCGCCAATGATTATTTTGAAGAGGAATCTAATCTTGTTGATCACTTTGCTCTTGTCTTGTTTGCTCTTGTTGGTGCTTTAATGTTAACGTCTTTTAAAAACATGACTACTTTATTTTTAGGAATTGAAATTATGAGTATTCCTCTGTATGTGTTGGCGGCAAGTAAAAAGAATGACATGCGCAGTAACGAAGCAGGATTTAAATATTTAATTATGGGATCTTTTGCCAGTGCGTTTTTATTATTTGGTATTGCTTTGATATACGGAGCTTCTGGAAGCTTTGACATTATGGTGATTCGGCAATATATATCAGCACATGTTAACGACATGCCCATGTTTTTTTATGTTGGGGTAGTCATGATGTTAGTGGCTATGTGTTTTAAAGTGTCTGCAGCGCCTTTCCATTTCTGGGCGCCAGATGTTTATGAAGGTTCACCAACTCTAATTACAGCCTTAATGAGTACAGTTGTAAAAACTGCTGCTTTCGCTGCCTTCTTACGTTTATTCTTAATTGGTTTTGCTGAGGTAAGTGAAGTATGGACAGGAATACTTGCGGCTGTGGTTGCATTATCTTTGATCATTGCAAATTTCTCTGCTGCTATGCAAACGAGTGTAAAACGTATGTTGGCTTATTCAAGCATAAGTCACGCTGGTTTCATGCTTATGGTAATAATGGCTAACGTAAGAAGCAATATGTCTTTAGACGCAATTATTTATTATTCGTTAGCGTATTCAATTGGTAGCATTACTTCTTTTGGTATTTTATATAATGTAACACGCAAAGGCAACGAAACGATTGATGCGTTTAATGGTTTGAGCAAGCGGAATCCTTTTCTGGCCATTTGCATGACGATCTCTATGTTATCATTAGCTGGTATTCCAATAACTGCAGGATTTTTCGCAAAATACTATGTGTTTACAACAGTTATAGGAACGCATTATCAATGGCTACTAATTTTAGCGGTGATCACGTCCGCAGTTGGCGCATACTATTATTTAAAAGTAATTATTGCTATGTACTTCAAAGAACAAGAAGAACAGGATTCAGTAGTGATGGAAGGTTCTAATAAGTTTGTAATTATTTTGACAACAGCTGTAACGCTTATTATCGGCTTAGCGCCGGGTATGATTGCAGAAATGTTTAAGTTCTAGTCTCTTGTAAAACCCTGGAAGGGTTTTACGTTACTTTAGGATAACCCTTCCAGGGTTTGAGGGCATTTATTTTAGTTTGTCATTTTTTAAATGACGGTCGCTATCTCTAGACGTTTTTTTATCTAAGTTTTTTTTGAGTGCATCCTCGAGGTTTACTCCTGTTTGATTGGCGATACAGATTAGCACAAACATAACATCTGCTAACTCATCTTCTAAACTTTTTTGTTTATCACTTTCCTTTTCACTTTGCTCGCCATAACGACGCGCCATGATTCTGGCAACTTCACCGACTTCCTCCATTAGCATAGCAGTATTGGTAAGTTCGTTAAAGTAACGAACGCCAAATTTTTTAATCCAATCGTCGATCAGCTGTTGTGCTTCAGAAATTTTCATGTCAGAAATATTTACACAAGGTAAAAATTTAGCTTGACATAAATTAAAAATATAAAAAGATTAGATCGGTCCAATGGCTATTTCTAGTCTCTCTCTCAAAAAATTAATACCTTCACACAGCTAAACAAACAAATCCTTTAAGCGTTTAGATAAAATCATAAACTACGCTACAACCGATGACATATACTAATTTACAGTCTTGTCTTATTGATCTCGAAAAAAACGGACACCTTATTCGTATAAAAGAAGAAGTAGACCCTGATTTGGAAATGGCGGCCATTCATCTAAGAGTATTTTCGAAAGGTGGTCCAGCGATTTTATTTGAAAAAGTAAAAGGCAGTAATTACAAAGCTGTGAGCAATTTATTTGGAACACTTGAGCGCAGTAAATTTATGTTTCGGGATACGCTTTCTGTTATGCAAGAATTGGTACAATTGAGAAACAGTCCTATGGATGCATTAAAAAAACCTTTGCGTTATATTTCTACCGGATTAGCAGCCTATAAAGCATTACCAAAAAAATCTTCTTTTTCTTCTGGTAATTTTAAAGAAATTAAAATAACAAATCTCCCACTCATTAAACATTGGCCGATGGACGGAGGAGCTTTTGTAACCCTTCCACAAGTTTATACAGAGGATATAGATAAACCAGGAGTGATGGCCTCCAATTTAGGAATGTACCGTGTTCAGTTAAACGGAAACGATTACGAAACAAATAAAGAGATAGGATTACATTATCAAATTCATCGCGGTATAGGTGTACATCAAAATAAAACAAATAAAAAAAATATCCCGCTAAAAGTAAGTGTGTTTGTTGGGGGACCACCAGCACACACGCTCGCTGCTGTAATGCCACTTCCAGAAGGGATTAGTGAGTTAACGTTTGCCGGTGCTCTGGGAGGAAAACGTTTTCGGTATACCTATAAAGATGGATTTTGTATTTCTTTAGACGCTGATTTTGTGATTACGGGTGAAGTGCATCCAAATGAAAATAAACCCGAAGGTCCTTTTGGTGATCATTTGGGTTATTATAGTTTAAAACATCCATTTCCTGTGATGCGCGTGCATAAAGTGTACGCTAAAGAAAATGCAATTTGGCCATTTACCGTTGTTGGCAGGCCACCACAAGAGGATACAGCTTTTGGAGCACTAATACATGAAATTAGCGGGAGTGCCATTCCAAACGAAATACCGGGTGTAAAGGAAATTCACGCAGTGGATGCAGCTGGTGTTCACCCTTTATTGCTGGCTGTTGGAAGCGAAAGGTATACCCCTTATTTAAAAAACAAACGTCCTGCTGAACTTCTTACCCAAGCTAATCGTATTTTAGGTACTGGTCAGTTAAGTCTTGCAAAATATTTATTTATCAGTGCAGATGAAACCAAAGAAATAAACTGCCATGATATTCGGGGGTTTTTAAAACATGTTTTTGAACGGATAGATTTAAATAGAGATTTACATTTTCATACCAAAACTACTATTGATACTTTAGATTACAGCGGTGATGAAATAAACGAAGGAAGTAAATTAGTTTTGGCTGCTTACGGTGATAAAATAAGAGACTTGTCAATGGCCTTGCCGAACGTGCTTGCTGAATGTGATTTCATATCGCACCCATTTTTCTTAATGGAAGGTGTTATTGCAGTTACACTCAACTCCTATACAAATTCTAAAAACGCGAAAGAGGAAATTAAAATATTAAGTCTTTGGATAGAAGAGCGTATAGACCACTTTAAAGGAATTGTTCAAATTGTGATCTACAATGATTTTGAATTTACATCTTCTACAAAAAACTTAAATGATTATCTTTGGGTGACTTATACACGCAGCAATCCAAGTAATGATATATATGGCGTGTTTGAGTTTATAGAAAATAAACATTGGGGTTGCAGAGGGCCTATGATTATTGATGCCAGGAAGAAACCTCACCATGCACCAGAGTTAAAAGTCGCGAAAGAGACGGAAGAAAAAATCGCACGCTTTTTTGAAAAGGGTGGCGTTTTAGAAAAATGGGCTTAATCTAGATTATAAATATGCAGTTCTATAAGAAACCAATTTTTTTACCCCTCACATTTTATTTATTTGTTGTTATACTTCTTGCGACAAGAATCTTACTGATTCTAAATCTTAATACAGATTATATAGACTCTGATATGCCATTTATGTGGGCGGGAGTAAAAGATTATTCTGAAGGTTTATTTTACGAGCCTAGATTTTACGGACAAGATTACAATACATTTATGGAATGTTTGTTTGCCGTACCTCTTTATTGGCTGGGCGTTCCTGTCTATTATGCTTTACCAATTATTGCACACATTGTTGCTGTTTTTCCTTTTTTATTTACGGCTTTTTATTTGTTTTATAAGAATCGAAAGAAAAATGCAATACTCGTAATAGCAATTTTTTTATGCCTTGCGCCGGGTTATGATGTGATGACAAGTCAACCAAGAGGTATTAGCGGTATTTTTCTTTGTGGATTTTATATTCTTAGTTTTTTAAATCCAACGCACATGCGTTTTTTAGCCTTGAACACGCTTCTTACCGTACTGGCTTATTTTGTTACGCCTAACGCAGTGGTGGTGAGCGTTCCGCTTATGACTTTTTTGTTTTTTCATAACTACAAAAACAAAAAATATTACATCATAACGGTTTGCTGTTTATTATCATCCATTCTTTTTTATCTGGTTTTTGATAAATTTTATAAAGATCACCCAGATTACATTATCTATGGACTTAATAACTCCTGGGCTCCTGGAAATTTTTTATATGCTATAAGACATCTGGACAAAAGTTTTGGTCACGTCAGTTTTTTTATAGAAGAAATATGTGCTACGGTTTTAGTAGCCTTTACAGCGATTGGATTTGCCTTATTCAAAAAAAACAAAATTGCTTTTTTGAGTTTTCTTTCTTTTTTAGGAGTTATTCTTCTTTCTTTTTTTGCAAGTAAAGTGCAGGAAGGTGTAGTGTGGCCGTTTTATTCGTTCAGTCGTATGTATATTGCCATTCCCTTTGCTATTGCTCTTTTTACTGTTTTTTTTCAAGTAAAATCTAATTTTTTCTTCACTAGTATAATTGTTATTACGATTGCTTATTCTGTTTTTAAATTTTATAATTTCAAAAGTTCAATACGTTATCACACAGAAGAAAGGCGTTGGAATGGTGTCCATCTTATCCCACTTCAAACGGTTTTAAATGGTTGTATTGCGTTTAAAGATATTTGTCATAAAAACGATGTGAATTTTTTCCTTATTTCAAGCACATTTTGGTTAAGTACTTATCTTAACTACGGCGGAGAGGTTATCTATGAAGATTTTCCAAAAAGCCAAGAGACAATGGCCGAGCGCAGATATTGGGTACGTCAAGCAAATGCAAATAAAATTTTTAAAAGATTTATTTTTCTTTCTGTGAATTATGATTTTGATAAATCTTGCGAAGGAAATTCAGCTTTTAGAATAAAACGTTTAGATGATTACGGTTTGATGCTAATAGAAGATAACACCTTATCAAATAAAGAGTTTGTTTCTTTAACCTTAAATCGAGAATAGCTTTAACCTTTCCCGCCGAATACTTTTTTAAGAATATCGGACACGCGTGCAGCTGGATCTTTGCGGATTTTAATTTCTTCATCTGCGATTAAAACCATTAAGCCATTTATTGCTTTATTAGTTACGTATTTATCTAGATCTGGATTTTGTTTTTTTACTAAAGGGAGTTTGTTATATGCTGTTACCAAAGGGTTCCAGTAACTTGTAACATTTACTTTTTCGATAGCCGCTTTTACAATCGGTAAAAAATTATTTTCTAAAGGAGTATAAGTTGTTTTGCGCAAATAGTGTGTAGCTGAAGTGTCCGCACCGTTTAAAATTGCAAAACCATCTTGTACGCTCATTCCAGTAATGGCATCAACAAAAACGGAAGCGGCTTTTAAGGCGGCTTCTTCTGCGGCGCGGTTTAAACTCGTTTCAAACTCTTCTATCTTTTTTTCAAAACCCATTTTTAGTAAGCGTGCTTTCATTTCTTTAGCCTCTTCTGGCCAAGGTATAAACAATCTAGGGTTTTTGTTAAATCCATCTAGTTTACTGGCGAGGGATGCGGACTTGTCGGTACCCACTGACAAAGCTTCTTTTAGGCCTTTAACTACTTCTTCGTTACTCAACTTGCTTTCGCCAGTTAACACTTTAGTACTAGTATTAACAAGGCTTTTTATTTTTATTTGTGCAATTCCGCCTAAGAAGGCCAAACTAAAAGTTATTAAAAAAATTTTTTTCATGTTGTAAAGTGCGTTTTGTTAAGTAATAAAAGATTTAAATTCTAGCCACACTTTATAAATAATCTATAAAAGAGCTTTCCAAAGATAAACTAATCGCTAATTTTATCGCTTTAAAAAATGTGAAATAAATTATGAAGGCGGAGATACTGACAATTGGAGATGAAATACTTATAGGGCAGATTGTAAATACAAATAGTGTATGGATGGCACAGCAATTAAATTTGGCTGGAATACAAGTGGTGCATATGGCCAGCGTAAGTGATGAAGAAAACGCCATAATAAAAGCACTTACAGATGCAGAAAGTCGCGCTGATTTTGTATTTATTACTGGGGGACTGGGGCCAACGAAAGATGATATTACGAAAAAAGTTTTTGCTAGTTATTTTGGAGTCCAACTCGTATTAAATGATGGCGCTTTAAAAAATTTAGATAATTATTTTGCGAAAAGGGGACGTGAGTTAAATGAGATAAATCGCAAACAAGCCCTTGTTCCTGAAGGTTGCATTGTGATAAAAAACAGCAATGGCACTGCGCCGGGCATGTGGATGAAAAAAGGGAACACAGTGTTTGTTAGTATGCCTGGCGTGCCCTATGAAATGCAAGGAATGATGACAGAAGGTGTTTTGCCGAAAATTAAAAGCGAGAATGTACTACCAAAAATTTATCACAAATCTATTTTAACCCAAGGAATTGGTGAAAGCGCGATTGCCGAAATTGTTGAGGCCTGGGAAGACGCGTTAATTGAAAAAAACATAAAACTAGCTTACTTGCCTCAGCCGGGCTTAGTAAAACTTCGACTATCTTCCTATGGGAAGGATATGAATGAGCTGAAAAAGAACATCGAAGAAGAGATAGTTGCGTTAAATCTCCTTATTGGAAAATATATTTTTGGTTACGAAAATTATGGCGAGGAAACACCGACGCTTCAAGGTATTGTTAGTGAACTTTTACGCGAGCGTAAACAAACATTAGCACTGGCAGAAAGTTGTACAGGTGGTTATATTTCTTCTTTATTTACCTCGATATCAGGAGCTTCAGAAATATTTAAAGGAGCTATGGTTCCCTACACCAATCTTTCCAAAAGCGAATTATTACAGGTTGAAAATGGTCTTTTTACTACAGTTGGCTCTGTTAGTAAGGAAGTTGTTGAACAATTAGCTCAAAACGTGATTAAAAAGTTTGACAGTGATTATTCCATTTCCATATCAGGAATCGCAGGACCTACCGGTGGCACACCTGAAAAGCCAGTTGGTACGGTTTGGGTTGCCGTGGCTAATAAAAACAGAGTTGTTACTCACAAATTTCAATTTGGGGATAATAGGCAACGGAACATTATTATGACCGCTTCTGCAGCTATAAATATGCTTAAAAAGTTAATTTTAAACGAAATTTAATCGATTTTTAACTCTAAATCGCGCAAAAAACACAAATTTTTGACCTAGCCCAACCTTAAGCCCCATGGTCTTGTAAAGGTATTTAGATAGCAGGTCTAATTCAAAAACTCAGTTATGTTAGATTATTTTGGGGATGAAAGGACATTTTCCGTCTTTTCTTGGTAAATTTACTTTAACCCAACCATTACTGCGCTGAGCGTGTAATGGTATAGTAGACCTAGTTATTTAATGGATATTCAGCAAAAACTGATAGAATCTTGTATTAAAGGTGAGCGCAAAGCTCAGTACGACCTTTATAAAGCCGTCTATAGTTATTTAATGAGCATCTGTGTGAGGTATACAAGAAATCCTGATCGAGCCAAAGAGGTATTAAATATAGGATTTCTTAAGATTTTAAATAATTTAGGTAAGTAT
Source organism: Aurantibacillus circumpalustris (assembly GCF_029625215.1). Lineage (GTDB taxonomy): Bacteria > Bacteroidota > Bacteroidia > B-17B0 > Aurantibacillaceae > Aurantibacillus > Aurantibacillus circumpalustris. The sequence goes on along the minus strand of NZ_CP121197.1, from coordinate 657,961 downwards.
AATCCAGAAATACCCTTTAAACCCTGGATTAGAAAGGTGATGATTAATACGCTGATAAATGAATATAAAAAGGAAAAAATCCATACTGGAAATGTAGAATACATTGATGGATATCATGAGTCTGATTCATACTCAGAAATAAACGAAGCGATCTCAAAAATAAACGTTGATCAGATTTACGCTTTTATTTCAAAACTACCACCTGCCAGCCAACACGTGTTTAACTTATATTATATCGAGGGGTATAAACATAAAGAAATTTCGACGATGCTTAATATTAGTGAAGGCACATCGAAGTGGCACTTAAATTCGGCAAGGGAAAAATTAAAAGAAATGTTAGCCAAATTTGATTTACCAATAAAAATAACGGTACATGAATAGCGAAGAAAGATTTAAAAAATCCCTAGAGGAACTTCTTTCATCAAAGCAATTTGCATTTGATGAATCGAACTGGGATAAAGCACAGCAGATGATTGACGCATCTAAAAAACCACCTAGAATGCTTTTATACTTACTTAGTAGCGTTTTAATGCTCGGAACGATTTCAACAGGCGTTTACTTATTTACCGACACTTTAACAACGTCGAAGGAAACACTAGCTACAAAAGCAAACAGTAAAATTAATGAGCCATCAACTGCCAAAAAAATTCAAACTCACATTGCACCGGCAGCTGCTGTGGTTATTGCTACAACAGAATCCATAACACCTTCAAAACTACCCGAGCAAGCTTTTCGTGTAAACAAAACATCAACCATTCCTGTAAAAGAAAATGAAGTTTCTCAAGTAAACCAATCTGCTCCTGCTCCGATTGGCGAAACAAAACAACAAATTGAAGATACAAAACGTAACACGACACTTGATAGTAAAGTTAACGGCATTAAACCTGTGGACCTTGCCACCAAAGTGATAGCAGCTTCACAACCTGTTGCAAGTATAAGTGAAACAAGCGACCCGCGAATGAATGACGTTGTTGTTAAGCCTTATATTATTGGTGCTGAAAAAGTAAATCCAGAAAACACAAGTGTTGCGAAAGAGAATACTGAAACTGTTGTAAAAAGCGCTAATCCGGTTAAAATTTTTGAGGGAAAGATAGTTGCTAAAGAGATGATTGAAATCCCCGTTGCCGCAAATACAACCAATTCTGGAACTGTAATTCCTGATATTATTGATCCAACTGTAAAAACTCAAGAGCAAAATTCCGTCAACGACAACTCGTTACTTGCAAATAAAACTTCATCTAAGCAAGAAGGAATTGCAAGTGATGAAATTATGGAAGCGAGTAGTAATGACGCTGGCAAAATGGACATAAAGGATAGTGCTAAGGTTGAGGTTGCAAAAGCGGTCATAATAGGTAACACGGATTTGATTTCAGATATTCCGCCAGATACAGATCAAGGACAGCTTGGTAAGCCAAAAGAGTATCCGGTTTTATTTTCGGTTGAAGCAGGGGCGAGTTATTTGTTTGGATGGCAAAATGGCGGAACGCGTGATGCAAATGGTTTTAATCCAGTGGTTGGCATTAACTATTTTAATAATTTTTCGTCCAAAATGTCCTTAACTTTCGGGCTTCATTATTCGTCAGTGGGCAATTTAAGTTATAGTAATTATACCTCCAGAGTCACTCATTTGGGATTTGGGGAGCAGAGTGATGTGACGGTTTTTACGCCAGTAAAAATTCACTACCTCATCGCACCATTAAGATTTAACTACCATCTTACACCTCTAAATACGATTGGTTTAGGCTTTAATGTTGCTTATCTTTTAAATGTGGAAAGTGAGGTTGAAAATTATACTGAAAAACTAAATTCAAAATATAATCAAACACTCAGCGAAACGAGTGGATACACTGAAGGGTTTAAGCAGTATGACACACAAGTATCTCTTTTTTATAAAAGGAGATTTTACCCTAATCTTTCTCTTAACATAGAACTATTTTATGGTTTAACAGATATCAAAGACAATGCATTTTTTAAGTCAAATGTGTTTGAAAGAAATAATGGAATGAAACTAACTCTTGTTTATAATTTTCTAAAAAGATAAAGAATGAAGGTACTTAAATTTTTATGTGTGTTTTTTCTGTTTGTGGGCTTGTTGTCCTGCAATAAAAAAGAATATCCCAAACCACAGGTTACGGAGAACAGCCCAGTTTTTTACTCAAAACTCACAATTAACAATCAAGCTCTTGAGCTCCAAGCTGGTATTGATGGTTATTATATGTATTCATCCTATGAAGTTGATTCTAATTTCGTAAAGACATTTGTTGCAGATCTAAAACAAAAAGACTGTTCAAACTGTGCCAATAGTCTTAAAATTGAAATTAAAGATTATCAAGTGTCTCTTTCTAATCCTTCTTCAAATATTGATTCCGCTTTACATAAAGGACAATATCCGATACTCGCAGGAAGTCCAGCTCCAACTTATTCATTGCAATTTTTTGGTTCAAACGATAACACATCTACTTGGGACTGGGATTTTGGAGACGGTACTAATTCCGTTAGTCAAAACCCAATACATTTTTATAAAACTCTTGGTAAACATAGGGTTTGTTTAACCACAACAAGTAATAACAATTACAAGAGTAGTAATTGTAATTACGAAAACGTAAATCCAAATGGTTTAATCGCAACAATATCGGCTTCAGAATATTTAGGGAATTCTATGAAATTTAGTTCTAATGTTATTGGCGGGCGGAGCCCTTACCAATATTTATGGAATTTTGGTAATGGACAGATTTCAACATTAAATAGCGAAAATATTAGTTATACATATCAAGGGGCTTATGCTGTTAATTTGAGAGTTGTAGATTTTTATGGTGACACTGCATATGCGGCTTATAATGCAAAAACAATAAATGACGTGTCATCGAGCGCAGCTAATTACACTGTTACTCCTGTCAAGAAAATAGCTCCTGAACCACCTTTGTCGCAGGTATTAATTAGTTGGACGGACGACAATGGTACGGTCTATACTTCTAACACACCTTTACAGCCGTCTCAAAGTTATTTTCAAATATATTCGGTAAGTGAAAATGAAAGGAATGAAAATAGTCAAACGACAAAAAAAATAACCGCAAAGTTTAGTTGCATTTTATACAGTGGAATAAAAGCAATTGCAATAAACGATGCCGAAGTTGTTATTTCTGTGGCTTATTAATAGTACTATTTAATTAAAAAGTTAAAATGAGTCTTTTTGTTCGTAGCCATAAAATTATTTTTTCATTTGTCTTTGTAGCATTTAGTGTTTTTTCTAGTAAGCTTTGGGCTCAAACATTCGCATTTAATGTTACGCCCAGTTCTCAATGTTTTTCTGGACCATCTAGCCCGGGAACTGCTTTTGTAACAGTAACTCCCACAACTGCCGTTACCAATTATACTTGGGCTATAGCAGGATCTTCATGCACACCAACTTTTTCTAATAGTGTTTCTAATGGTTCAGTTATTACAGTATCTTATCCTTGTTGTGGAAGTTATACTTTTTATTGTTCCGCCATGAATGGGTCTACTCTAGTTGCCGGTAATTCTTTAATAATACCTGTTTTTTGTTCGCCTATTTTAACCATTTCGAGTAGCCCAACTTTATGTGCAGGCTCTACAACAACGTTAAGCGCTTCGGGGGCTCAATCGTATACCTGGAGTAATAGCAATACGGGTAATCAAATAATTGTTTCTCCTTCTGTAAGCACCACTTATTCCGTAATTGGAGCTAACGCTTCAGGGTGTAGTGATAGTGCTAGTGTGACGCCAAATGTAATCCCATTAGTTTTTGCAGGTTATACATACAGTAGCATGGCAAATGGATTGGTTATGTTTAGTAACACGTCGGTTAACACGACAAGTAATACAACTTATTTTTGGAATTTTGGAAATAGCGTTACAAGCACCAGTGTGTCTCCTTCAATAACCTATACCAGTAATGGTAGTTATACGGTAACATTAACAGCAAATTCTAGTTGCAGTGCAAACACATTTACCCAAACTATAAATATTAGTAATATTACAGGTCCGCCTTGCGTTGCTAGTTTTTCTTTTCAAGCTGGCACAGCAGGCAATTATAGTTTTACAAGTACTTCTACCGGCACATCGAGTTTAACACTTTACATTTGGAAGTTTGGTAATGGCGCGCCAACATATAGTGCTTCAGGCCTGGCAGGTATAACTCCACCACCACAAAACTACTCGAGTGGTAATTATTTTATTAAGCTTTATATTTCATCTTCTAATCCATTTTGTTCGGATAGTGCTGTTGTATACATAAACGCTTGCTCGCTTAATGCTAATTATTCTTATATACAAACTATCGGCAATACGATTAGTTTTACAAATACTTCTACTGGAACATTGACAGGAACAAACTATTTATGGAACCTTGGTGACGGTAATACAAGTACTGGACTTAATAGTGCCCATTCATACTCCAGCAGTGGTTCTTATATTGTATCATTAAATGCGAGCAATAGCTCTACATGTAATTCCTCTGTTACAAAAACAGTTGTGGTAAGTGGCTGTAATCTTGTTTCAAATTTTACGCATACCGTACTTACAAACGGCGTTGTGCAGTTTAGTGGAAGTTCTTCGACAACAAATAGCAATTCGAATTATTACTGGAACTTTGGTGATGGAATTTATTCTTTGGCGAGTTCACCAACTCATACCTACGTTAACGCAGGTGCTTATTTGGTTACTTTGAAATTGCAAGATGCTACATTTTTGGCTTGTTTTGATAGTCTCACGCAAGCAATAAATGTTACCGGAATTTCATGTATTGCAAATCCTAATTTTATTGTGGTTCCTACATTTTCAGCTTCTCAAAATTATATCGCAATACCAGAATACCCATACAACGTTACAGCAGCTATTTGGTATTGGGGCGATGGAACAACTTCAAACTCACTCTACGCTTCACACTTATATTCTGTGGCGGCAAACTATTCCATTTGCTTATCTGTAACAGTTTCTTGTGGAGCCACATCTTACACTTGTTTTGCAAATAATTTAAATAAGTCAAATGATAATCCATTTGAAATTATACAGATTAATGTGATGCAACCTGAGATGAGCACAGGTATTTTAAATACTGTTATTGAAAATTTATCATATAAGGTATTCCCTAATCCATCAAACGGAGAGTTTAGTATTACTCTGCCCAAAAATTTAAAAGGATTGTCTCTTCTGGTTTACAACCTCGTTGGCGAATTGGTACAGATGGAAGAAATAAGAGACGACGAAAATAAAGACGTTAAAACAGTGAATTTAAAAAATGTGAAAAGTGGAATATACTTTGTAAAACTAAGTAATGGCCTAAATACATTTACCCGAAAAATTGTGATCAGCAACTAATCTGATCTCTCTGAAAAATAAAAGAGTTGCCTTTTGGCAACTCTTTTATTTTAAGTTAATCAATTCATTAGTTTTTAGAATTAAATCCATAAACAGAATTTTAGGATTAGCATTCCGCTCAATATAATAGTAGTTGCTGTTAAATTCTTCTACCAACTTTTCGTAGTTTTTTTTATTTACAAAAGGAGCAAATTTTATAAGAAAATCTTTTTCAGAGCCACTCAAGCGAACAAGATTTTTATCACCATAATTAAACATGAGACTATCACGAAAAACTTCGAGACTGTATTGCAAAAACTGTTTTTGTTTTTCACGGCCACTCGTTGCATTTTCATCAATCCAGTTCAACGCTTTTCCACAGTCAAATTTTAAAGCTAATCGCATGAACGTTTGAAAATTACTAAGGAAAGAAACACTTTCTTCATTCTGTGTTAACAAGCTCAAAGCCTCTGAATAATTGCCATTGGCTAGAATTGCGGTTTGTTTTGCGACGTCTGCGTTTACTTTATAATTTGCGATCAATGCATTTGTAATTTCTTCTTCGCTATTAGAATAAAAAGGAATTTGTTGCACTCGTGAAGAAATAGTTGCTAATAATTGCTCAGGATTATTGGATACAAGAATGAAAATTGTTTTTTCAGGAGGTTCTTCTAAAATTTTTAATAATTTATTTGCTGATTCGGCATTCATTTTTTCAGGTTGCCAAATCAACATTATTTTATAGGAGCCTTCGTAGCTTGTATAGCTTAATTTTTTTAAAATATCATTTGCTTCTTCAACAGGAATTAAAGGTTGTTTGTTTTCCGCACTAATCTCGTTAAACCAACCATTAAGTGTTAAATAAGGATTTTGTAAAACAGCTTCTCTGAATTCTTTAATAAGATCATTACTGCTTTTAACCTCTTTACTTTTTGCAATTGGAAAAACTAAATGAAGATCGGGATGGATGAGTTTGGAAACTTTATTACAGGAAACACAAATACCACATGCCCCAGTTTCTTTTTTATCAGTGCAGTATAAGTGTTGTGAAAAAGCTATTGCAGTTGGTAAATTGCCACAACCCTCTTTTCCCGAAAACAATAAGGCATGTGGAACCCGCTCTTCTTTCACCATTTTTAGTAAACGGTGTTTCGGTTCCTCTTGTCCTACTATTTGTTCGTAAAGCATGGTGTAAATTTAATGGAAAATGTAAAAGGGAAGATGTAAAATGTGGTAAAAGCCACAATTTTCAAATTGACACTCCGTGTTAACGCTTTTATTTATTATTAAACTCGTTCATACACCGTTGAAGTCCAATAAAAGAAAAGGCTTTAATAGAATCCGACGCAATTTTTATTCTCTCGTGAAGCGTTTTTAATTCTTCTTCATTCCATTTGCCTAAAACATAATCTACCTGACCGCCTTTATTAAATTCGTTGGCAATTCCAAAACGTAGGCGGGGGTAGTTATTTGTATTTAAAGTTTCTTGAATACTTTTTAAGCCATTGTGTCCGCCGTCACTTCCTTTAGGCCCAATACGTATTTTTCCAAATGGTAAGGCAAGTTCATCCACCAATACCATCATATTTTCAATCTCAATTTTTTCAGATTGCAACCAATAGTTAACGGCTTTACCGCTAAGGTTCATGTATGTGCTTGGTTTAATAAGAATGAGTTGTTTGCCTTTGTGTTTTAATTCAGCAACATCCGCATAACGTTCCGTTGAAAATTTCACAGCACTAGAGGATGCTAGTTGGTCGGCAATCTTAAATCCTATGTTATGACGCGTTTCTGCGTATTCATCTCCTATATTGCCTAGACCAACTATTAAAAATTTGCTCATTTAAACTAATTTCGTTTAGCTGAAATTTTTGTACTATTATTTTTGGTTAAGATTGTGTTTAATATTGTATCGCACGCAATCCCAATATTCTTTTGTGTAGTTTACAAAAATCTCTTCGCCGGCTTCAATATTTCGTCTGGAAACTATATAACACTTATCGTCAAAAATCTCGTAATCTGAATTGTTTTTTAAACCCTTCATCCTGCCTATACCAGCGGCGTCGTTTGCAAAGCGGGCTTTATGTTGCGGCGTAGAAAACGCATCAATACATCTTTTTTTATTAATGAAAAACAGATAACCGTCTTTATTATCTATTACACGTTTTTCATATTCTTTCCAGTCGATGATTTCGCCTTTGTACTCGATAATTTTTGCGCCTTTTTTAATAGGTTTTTCCGTGAATAAACCTTTGCCAGCATTTGGCAATTGAGACTTTTTTACTTTTAGTGACATAATGGCGACAAAAATATACTTTAATTTTTAAACTTTAAACCCTTTTAAAAAATGTTGGTAAGTTTGATCGAATATATTCCTAGAGATATCCACCACCAATTCTTCGAAAAGACTTGTTGGCCGAAACCTCTGACACAGGAATGAGTTCCACCGAATCTTCAGAAAAGATTAAAAGCTTATTACAATATTTAATAATAAGATCTAAATCATGGGAGCTTACCAATACGCATTTATTTTCTTCTTCAGTTAACTTTTTAAGAAGTATAAATAACTCATGTTTGGAAGCGTAATCGAGAAAAGCGCTAGGCTCATCTAGCAACATGATTGGAGTTTGTTGCGCCAGCGCTTTTGCAATGATTGTTTTTTGAAACAAGCCATCACTTAGTTCATTAACTGGTTTCCATTGGTGATCTTTAATTCCGCACGCTTCAATCGCTTTACTGATAATATCTATGTTATTTTGCCTTAGTCGGTGAAATGAGTCTGTATAAGGCATTTGTCCCGCCGCTACAACATCGTGCGCAGTGAGATTAAAACCACCTATTTTTTCGGTTAGGACAATAGAAATCTTTTTCGCCAGATCAGTTAATGCACTATTTAAGATGGATTCACCATCTATAAAAACCTCGCCTTTAAGCACGGGAAGTAAACCGCAAATGCTTTTTAGAAATGTGGATTTGCCAATACCGTTTAAACCAACTATGCCAATAAAATCGCCAGAGTGAAAATCAAGATTTAAATTTTGAAGAATAGCAATAGTTTCGCTTGATTTTTTATAACCAAGACTTGCATGCTTAAGACTTATTTTGGCGTTGTTGTTCATTTACCAGTGTTTGTTTCTAAACATTAAATAAATCACTAAAGGCGCTCCAATCAGAGTGGTAATCATGTTAAGAGGCAACGACATTCCTTTTATTGCCGAACTGCACAAAGCGTCTGAATATAAAAGTATAACACTTCCAATAAGAATACAGGAGGCGAAATGAATTTGTTGTTTGGAGGAACTGAATACCATGCGTGATAATATTGGTACTGCGATTCCGACAAAAGCAATTGGTCCGCAAAAAGCAGTTGTTAAACCAGTTAGTATAGAGGAAATAAGAATAAGATAAAAGCGACTACGTTTAAAATTTATACCGGCATTTTGTACGTAATTTTGGCCTAATAGCAATGCATTAAGGGGTTTTATAAAAAATAAGAGTGAGAGCAAACAAATGAGGGTAAGGGGCAAAAAAATTACAAGATCAAAATTAGTTGTATTAGCAAGAGATCCCATTCCCCAAATAACAAAGGTTTTAAGATCGTTAGGATCGGAAAAATATTCGAGCGCTACTTGAATAGCGCCGCATATTTGGGAGAGCATTAAACCAATTAATAATAGAATAATGTTGCTGCCAACCTTTTTTGAAATAAGAAGAATGAGTAAGGTTATCAATACACTGCCAGTAATTGCTGATAAAACAATAAAACTTTTTCCGATAAAAAATCCCGGAACAAATGGCAAAGAACTTCCAGCTAAAATTCCCACAGCAACCATAAGAGATGCACCGGAACTGATTCCAAGAACGTAAGGCCCTGCCAAAGGATTTCTAAAAATTATTTGAAGAATTAATCCTGAGACGGACAGAGCACTTCCTGCGATAATTGCTGTAAGTGTTTTGGGAAATCGAATTTGCCAAAAAATAAAATTATGTGCGTTAATTTCTGAGGTTAAAATATTTTCCGTACCACCAAAAAACAAACTTAATGCACATCCTATTATAAATAGAAGAATGAGAATTAAAAATTTTATAAGATTGCTATTTTTCAAAACGAATGGCATTCCTATAAATTTAAGCAGGAATCCTTTTTAATGTCTCTAATAAAAAGTTCCAATATTTTTGTACGGAAGTAATTTGAACTTTTTCATCCGGAGAGTGAGCGCCACGAATATTCGGTCCGAAGGAAATCATTTCCATTTGCGGATAATTTTTTCCTAAAATACCACACTCTAATCCAGCATGACAGGCATTTACAAGTGGCTCCTCTTTGTACATTTCCTTATAAAGATTACTTGTTAATTTCACAATCGAAGAAGAAGGGTTTGGCGTCCAACCAGGATAAGCACCAGCGAAAGCAACACTTGCGCCTAATAACTCAAAAGTACTTTTAATAGCTTGAGCTAAATCTGATTTTTCGGAATCAACCGAACTCCGTGTTAAGCACTGAATAGAATAGGAGCCATCTTTTACTAAAACACGCGCGAGATTATTTGAAGTCTGTACTAAACGATCAATATCAGGACTCATACGATAAATTCCAACCGGACAAGCATAAATTGTTCTAAGTAATTTGTTTTGAAATTCTTTATTCAAAATTGTTTTTGGAATTTCAATTTCGGTGGATGTAACTGATAGGTTTGGATCGGTAGTAGAATGTTCCTGTTTTAAGGTGGTTTCAATTTCTTTTATCCAAGAAACGAATGCCGTTTCACTTTTAGCCGAGATAATAATATCAGCGTTTGACTCCCGAGGAATAGCATTTCTAAGACTTCCACCATCAATCATGTGAATGCTAATGCCATAAAATTCGGCTGCTTGGGTTAGTATTCGGTTCATTAATTTGTTTGCATTACCGCGCCCCAAGTGAATATCCATGCCTGAGTGACCGCCGGTTAACCCTTTTACGCAAACACGCAAGGCTTTTACGGCACCTCCTACAACTTCTGTTGGATATGTTCCTGTTGCAGTTACGTCAACCCCTCCAGCACAACCAATGGTTAATTCGCGATCATCTTCTGTATCAAGATTCAGCATGTATTTAGCATGCATTAAACCACCTTTTAAACCAATGGCGCCGGTCATTCCAGTTTCTTCGTCAATTGTAAACAAAGCCTCGATTGGCGGATGAACAATGTCTTTAGAAGCAAGAATGGTCATGATAGAAGCCACGCCAATTCCATTATCTGCGCCAAGCGTTGTCCCTTTAGCTTTTACCCAATCACCGTCAATATACATTTCAATGCCTTGAGTTGAAAAATCAAAATCCGTATCACCATTTTTTTGGTGAACCATGTCTAAATGACTTTGGAGTGCAACAATTGCTTTTCCCTCCATGCCCTTACTAGCAGGTTTTTTAATGATAACGTTCCCTGTTTCATCTTTAGAAGTTTCTAAACTTAGGTCCTTACCAAATTGCATGATAAATTCAATTACGCGTTCTTCTTTTTTTGAAGGGCGAGGCACAGCGTTTAATAAAGAAAAATTATTCCAAAGTTCTTTTGGTTCTATGTTTGATAAAGAGGGCGACATGATTTAAATATTTTGTTAGAGGGATCAAAAATACAAAGCCTGTTTGAGTAATACTAGCCATAAAAATAGATTTACTGCATTGATAATTTGCTATAAAGCGCTAAATACCTTATTTTAGAAGTCCGCAATTCACCGCGGAATTTTAAATCATTAAATCATGAAAAATAATTACATCTCCAAAGTCGGCCAAGGCACTGCCAAAAATCTAAATCGATTTATAAACGGAATTCTTTTGGCTTTTCTTTTATTAAGTCTAACCGTGCAGGCTCAGTCTGTGGGCGATACAATAGTTGTTAAAGCTTTTAAATATGGTAGTACCACGCGTGATACATCCATTCAATTTCCGCCAAGTAACTTAACGTTTGAAAAAATAATTTTAAAATACAACATGCGATGTAAAAATAATTTGGTATCTACACAAACAGCGCCAAATCAAGGCTGTGGTGAATGGGATTATTCTTGCAATACCTATATTGTAGATTCCACAAAAATTGAGACAGAACTTAACACTACTCCGAAATATGTGATTTCAAATTTTAGCGGAAATACATTCAGCTATACGAGTATACCCTTATTTGATTACTACAATTTTGCTCAAACGCAGGTTGTGGTTAACAACATAGTTAGTGAAAATCAATATACTGTTGGTGTTGGAAATACAGCTGTCCCTAATTTACTTAAAACGAATGAGCGTTCTGGGCACTCTCAAATTTTATATACTGCTGCTGAGTTAACAGGCGCTGGTTTGAGTGCCGGGAACATCGATGGTATATTGCTAAATGTTGCTAATAGTGGAGGTGCTGCTAATTTTTTAAAACTTGGAATACAGCACACTAGTCAAACAAACTTAAATTCTGGAGCAGTTACTTTAGCTGGCTTCACAAATGTTCATAATGCAAATTATTTGTTTGCTAATGGAAGCAATCGTGTTCAGTTTCACACTCCTTTTGTTTGGAATGGAACCAGTAATGTTTTAATTGATTATTCTTTTACGAATACGGGATTGAGTTCACCCATTATCTTAAACGGGGCTGCAACCACATTTACAAGTGGCCTTTACGCCAACAATAATTACGCTCTTGATCTTTCCTCGTCAGGCCACGTAACTATAAATTCTTCTGTTTTTTCAAGTATAAATAATGAAATCACTATTTCTTTTTGGGCATTTGGAACAGCAAGTTTAATGCCAACAGGCACATCAATAGTTTACAGTACAGGGGCTAATGGTAGCGATCGTAATTTAAACATTCACTTGCCATGGACTAACAATGATATTTATTTTGATTGTGGGTTTGCAAACGGTGGTTTTGATAGGATTCAAAAAACAGCAATTGCTTCAGAGCAAGGCGGACAATGGAATCATTGGGCCTTTACAAAAAATGCAGTTACAGGTAATATGACTATTTATTTGAATGGAACTTTGTGGATGTCGGGTACTGGAAAAACAAATCCGATTTCTATTTTGAATTTGATTCTTGGAAAAAATACCAGTTTACTTAATAATTATAAAGGCAAAGTAAATGAATTTACGATTTGGAATAAAGAGTTGTCGCAAACCGACGTTGCTAACTGGATGAATAAACCGATTGACGCGACACACCCTTTTTATACAAATTTATTAGCCTATTATAAAATGAACGAAGGTAGTGGGTTAATTGTAAATGACACAAAAAACACTTTAACGTCAACAGGAGTATATGTTCAATGGACTTATGATCGCGGTAATAAGTTAGATAGAATGTTTTATGAAACAAACATAAGACCAAATATTGTTTTTTTAAGAGGAACATATGCTCTAACGACAACATCAGTTACTGTTAAAGATTCGGTAGGTAGAAATCCAAATATAGTTCAAGAGTTTTCTATTACCTCAAATGCCACGGCAATACCTATGGCGCACGATATTGTTAGTCCTGTATCTACAGTGTATTTGTACGCAGCAACTCCATTAAATATTTACAATGGAGATACCGGTCAGCTAACCGGCACTATTGCAGTGAATTCACAGAGCACCATTGCTGTAACAACTTTAAATTACTACAAACGTTTTCCTTTTTACAATGAGATTATGTCTTTCGTAACACCTTATGGTAAAGGTTTAAATCTTGGTGTGGATGGGAAAACCTGGTACTACGATGTAAGCGACTTTGCGCCAGTGCTAAAAGGAAAAAAACGCTTCATGATGACGCTTGGCGGCGAATATCAAGAACAAATGGATATTGATTTTTGGTTTATTGTAGGAACACCACCACGCACCGTTGTAGAGTTCAATCAATTGTGGCAGGGGGCTGCCAGAATTGGTGGATCGAGCATTGCAAGCGTGAATAATGATACACGTTTTCCTACACTAAATGTCCCTATTATAAGTACTGGAGAAATATTCAAAGTAAGATCTACTATTACAGGTCATGGTTCGCATGGGGAGTTTGGTCAAAATGGTGGTGTTATCACACATTATTTAAACATGGGTGGTGGGCCTAACGAGTTTAGTTGGCCAATTACAATGAAATGTGGTTTCATTCCTGTTTTCCCTCAAGGCGGTACCTGGATTTATACTAGACAGGGATGGTGTCCTGGTCAAACTTCACTCTTAACAGAAAATTACATTACACAGTATGTTACCCCAGGTACCACTGCGAGCATAGATTACAACTGTTCTAATCCGCCAATTCCAAGTGGAGACTATCGTTACATCGCGGCTCATCAATTGATAAGTTATGGGCCTGCAAATCACACGAATGACGCTGCTATTATAGACGTATTGGCACCAAGCACTAAAGTTATGTATTCCCGCACTAATCCCATGTGCGCAAATCCTGTGGTACTAATTCAGAATACTGGTCTTGGCTCTGTCACCTCGGTAGATATAGACTACTGGCTAAATAATTCGTCGCAAAAACAAACCTATCAGTGGGTAGGAAATCTTGCTAATATGGATACTGTTTCTATTTTACTACCTATTAATGGACTTTGGACAAACGGCCTTCAACCAAGCAATAACATGTTTAATGCGGAGATCACGGCCGTGAATGCTGTAGCTGATGATTATTCATACAATAATTTTTATCACTCTAAGTTTATTTTACCGGATCTTTTGCCGAATGAAATAACTGTGGAATTTAAAACGAATAACAATCCTTACGAAAACAACTACAAATTATTTGACGAAAATGGCATTGATGTTTCTTATGGAACCCCTCTAGTTACTGCCAATACTGTGTATGCAGATAATTATGAAATTTATGGATGTTACAAATTAGTAGTGCAAGATGCGGGCGGTGATGGCGTGCAGTTCTGGAATAATGCTGCTCAGGGAACTGGCTATGTACGAATAAAAAATAACGTTGGAACCGTTCTTAAAACATTTCAACCCGATTTTGGAAGTGGATTTGAATATAGTTTTAGTACAACGCAACCAGTTTTTGTAGGTGTAAAAAGTGAACTTGCTGATTTGAATATTCGTGTGTTTCCAAATCCTGCACATGACTTCTTTGAGGTGAGGGGAGAGAATTTACAAAACTGTAGTGTGATTTTAACAGATTTAATCGGACGTTCAATTGAAGTGCCTGTAAAAATTGAAAAAACTGGATTAATTTTTGACACACGTAATTTAAATGCTGGTGCATATTTAATATCAATTAGTAAGGGCAACCAAAAAACTATTCGAAAAATAATAATTTACTAATTCAGGAGTGAACTATAAAAAAAGGCCATTTCAAATGAGAAATGGCTTTTTTTCTTTTGAGTCAACCACTCTTGCGAAAGAAAACTAATGGATAAAATTAAATTATTAAACGTAATTTAGATTTCGAATAAATTTGAACTTTGTTCAAGGGTAGGATTTGTCACAATGTTTTATAGGCTGATAAAAAACATAAAAATTGCAATTTGTTTAATTTTCTTTTTGTTTTTTTATCAAAGCACATGGGCTATTAATACAGACTCATTATTATTACAACTTAAGGATTCAAAAAGCGATACAAATCTTCTCAAGAGATACTTCGATTTAAGTGAAAACTGCGAGGTCAGTAAAATTATGATTGTTGTTCGGCCTGGCATAAAAATCTGCCAACGAAAGTTGGAGGATTCAAATCTTTCAAAAACCGAACGAAACACCATCATTAAAATAATGGCGGGACTTACAAATAATATTGGGTTTTATTACGATGGCAAAGGATCGGTTTTAAAGTCCATTAGATTTTTCGAAAAAGCACTTAACCTTTATCAAAGTATAAATGATAAACAAGGCGAAGCTACAGCCTTAAACAATATAGGTTCGATGTATTATTTACAGGGCGATCTAAATATGGCGATTGAGTTTTATTATAAGAGCCTTAGAATTAAAGAACAAACAAATAATAAAAAGGGACTTGGAAATACCTTTCAAAATATTGCAGATATTTATTTTGATATGGGTGATACCGCAAAAGCTGTAGAATATACATTAAGAGGATTAGCCTATAGATTAGAGTCTAAGGATAAATCAGCCATCGCGCATTCATATAATAATTTGGCCAGGATATATGCTAATAAAAATGATTTCAAAACTGCAATTAGTAAAATTGATAGTAGTTTAATATTATTTACGGAGAGAGGCGATAAGTTGGGTGTTGGTTCCAGCTACGCGTTGAAAGGAAGAGTTCTCTATAGAATGAAAAATTATTCATTAGCGATACCAAACATTAGAAAAGGATTGCAGATTTTTAGCGAGTTAAAAAGTGCTAGTCCATTATCTATATCATATAATAACCTGGGAGAAGCGTTTTATTTAATGGGCCAAATCGATAGCGCACTTTATTACACTGAAAAAGGGTTCAAATTATCGAATAAATTAGGTTTCCCGGAGAACATCAAACAATCGAGTTATACATTAAGCAAAATTTATTTCCAGAAAAAAAAATTTGAAGATGCTTATAAGATGCATGTGCTTTTTAAAAAAATGACAGATAGCGTGAATAGTATATCGAATAAGAAGTCAATGTTCGTTAAAAACATTCAGTACGATTATCAAAAAAGGGCAGAGGTTGATAGTATTAAAAGTACTCAAGAGAGAAAAATATTTGAAGCAAAAGTGAAAACAGAAAAAACTTTTAGTACCGCTGTGGTGTCAATTTTAGCCTTAATTTTAATTTTCGCGGGATTTATTTTTTATCGGTATCGGGTAAGTCAAAATCAAAAAAGAATTATCGAATTACAAAAAGGCGAGGTTGATAAACAACGTGCTCTTGCGGACACACGAAGCGAAATAGCTGAGAAACAAAAGAAATTAATTGAAGAGTCCATAAAAGAAATTACAGCAACGCAGGAAAAACTTCGATTAGCCAAAGAAGAAGCTGAGCGAGCAAATTTGGCAAAAACCGATTTTATTGCAAATATAAGCCATGAAATTAGAACGCCGTTAAATGCAGTTCTAGGATTTTCTGAATTACTAAAAGGAAGTACAAAGGATCCTGTGCAGGAAAAGTATGTTGAAAATATTTTAACAGGTGGTAAGAACTTGATGTCTTTAATCAACGATATTCTTGATTTATCAAAAATAGAAGCAGGGCACGTAACTATACAAAACGTGCCACTAAATCTTCGAACTATTTTAAATGAGTGTAAACAGCTCTTTACACAAACAGCAGAAGATAAAAAATTAGAATTTAAAGTTGTTTTCGATTCAACTTATCCAATTACCTGTTTAGTCGATGAAACAAGAATTCGTCAAATTTTATTTAATTTATTGGGCAATGCTTTTAAGTTTACTAAAAAAGGAAGTGTATCATTAATTCTTGACGTAGTAAATAAATCTGAAGATGAGATGGATATTAGATTCACTGTAACCGATACAGGCATTGGGATTCCCAAAGATCAACAGGAAATAATATTTGAAGCTTTCAAACAGATAAAAGGTCAAAGGACAAGCGAATATGGAGGAACGGGATTAGGACTAGCAATTACCAAACGTTTGGTAGATGTATTAAAAGGAAGTTTGACATTGGAGAGCAAGCCTGAAATTGGAAGCTGCTTTTCGTTTGAATTGCAAAACGTTAAGGTGCTGGCAGACCGAGCGCAATCAATTCCTATTGAAAATAAAGTTAATTATGATTTTAGAGGTCAAACCTTATTACTTGTTGAGGACATAACTTCTAACAGAGAACTTATTAAAGAGTTTCTTAAGGATTCGAATATTAAAATTATAAATGCAGAGAATGGCCAGGAAGCCTTAGATTTCTTAAAGAAAACAAAGCCTGATATTATCATAATGGATATGCTGATGCCTGTGATGGACGGGAAAACAGCCATAAAAATAATTAAGTCAAATGATCACTATAAATCTATTCCATTAATAGCACTTACTGCATCCGGATTAGAAAATAAGGATGAGGCAGTTCAATTACTTTGTGAAGATTATTTGCGTAAGCCAATTGATAAAAAGACATTATTAGTTGTACTCTCAAAATATTTAGATGTTACAGGAGCAATTATGAAATCTGCAACCCTGGACAATTCCGTTTTTAGCGAAAAGCTTAAAGAGCAATTTTTACCTCGCTGGAATGAAGCACGAGCACTTATGAGCATTGATGATATTTTGCGTTTTGCTGAAGAACTTCACAAATTTGCTTGTGATCATAACGTTCTTGAAATACTAGCGTATTCGGAAAGATTGAGAACACTTGCAATTAATTTTGAAATAGAAGAAATGAACAAAACTTTTTTGGAGTTTGAAAATAGTATTATCAGTTAGACGCCGCTCAGTAAGTTGTATTCAGTTTTATAACTCGTTTAGAGTTGAAATAGCTATAATTCTGAAGACTCGAATCGTATTTCAGGACTTGCTTTCTTCATCTATAGTTTGTAAACAGTAACTCACATACGCATCAATACGATTAATTAATTAAAATCTTTTTCTGAACTACTTTTTCGTTTTTCCTCACGAGCATTACAAAATAAGCACCGGAGGCAAGGTTTAAGGTAGTCAGATCTATATTTATTTCTGTTTTATTTTTTAGAAGTGTTTCGTTTAGCAAATGTTTTCCATCACTGTTAAAGAGAACAAACTCGTCTCCAGCAAAAAAAGTTTGTTTTAAACTTTTAATTTGTATGATTTTTCCTGTGGGATTTGGGAAAACAACGATGCTTTCATTGTCTTTTTTACTATCGGAAATGTCAGTAGAATTAGCACTTTCTGTTACATTTTTGAATTGATTTATTGTAAGTTGAGTTAAATAATCTACTATGCCCGATGGCCATTCAATTTTAACGGAATCTATTTTTGTTGCGTCTCCTATTCCGAAGTGCGGACGTAAATCATTCTGCCCACAATACGAACTTTGCGACGAGATTTCTCGCATTTGCCAAACTGCATTGCCATTTATGATGGCTTTAACTCTTATTTTTGCACCAATGGCAGATGCGTTACTCACAGTACCAATCAGTTTAAACGCAATCCAATTATTAGAGTTTGTTACGTTTTGATATAAAGAATTCTTTTGATCGATACCTCCGAATCGGCATGTCGCTACAGCAAGGTCTTCAAAACCATCATTGTTATAGTCTCCAAAAGCGCAGCCATAAGAAAAAGCAGAGTCGCTAGCAGTAATATCGCTGGAGTTTCTTATAAAAGTTCCGTTTCCTTGATTGATGTATAAATAATTAACTAGTTTATTGCTTATGCCAAAAGAGTTTGTAACGAAAAGATCCACATCACCATCGTTATCAATATCACTCCAAGCTGAACTGAATGAGCGTGAAGGTGTTGTTGAAACAGTATCTGACAAGATCTTTGTGAAAACTAAATTACCCTCATTTATAAACAAAGAATTAAACCCTTGGTCGTTCGCTAAAAAAACGTCTAGATCTCCATCATTGTCAACGTCGGCCCAACTGCTGCTATTTGTATTGCCACCATCATTTAACAAAGTGCCAGAAGTTATTTTTGTAAAATTCCCACTCCCATTATTTAAATATAAATTTTCGTTTTGGCCGTTTTCATTCGTCACAAAAACATCAAGGTCGCCGTCATTATCTATGTCTGTCCAATTTACATTTCTTGAATAATTTGCATCTATTACCAAATCGCCGCTGTTTATTTTCAAAAAAGTTCCGTTTCCAGTGTTATGGTACAAATAATTTTTTTTCTGACCAGCGCTATTTGTCACGTACAAATCAAGCAAGCCATCTCCGTCATAATCGCCCCAAGCTGCTGTTTCGGAATACCCTAGGTCATTGGAAATGATTTCTGAATTTGATTTTGTAAAACTTCCATTTCCATTATTCGTATAAAAAAGATTATTTATATTATACCAATTCGCAACAAACGCATCAATTGAACCATCATTATTTATATCACCAAACGTAGCACCATCTGAAGGTTTATTGTCTAATACAATGGAGTCACTTGCGGCTAATGTAAAAGAACCGCTACCTGTATTAATGAAAAGAAAATTATTCTGCCCGCCACTTGGACCATTGCTAATAAAACAATCTAGCCAATCGTCATTATTTATGTCAATCCAATTTACACTTCTAGAATCAGAGTTAATTATAGAAATAGGGCTATTAGTTATTTTGGAGAAAAATTGCCCTTGTATTTTCAATGCGAACAGAAGACAAAAGCTGGTACTAATTAAACGTATTTTTTTCATAGAATAAATTTATGAAATGCTCATTGAGATTGTTGTAGCTCCGTTTATAAAGCATTTTGCTATGTACGAATGGTTTTACGAACATAGAATGTAACTATTTATTCCCGTGTTTTATGAAACTATTTATTCAATTACTTAGAAACCACTAAATTTGAATTAAACAAGTTTATACTACACATGTGTTGTTGGTGAGTTTAAAACCGTCGTTCGTTGAAAATGATATTAAAATGTAAGCTCTATGACAACACATTGTTATTTTTGTTACTGAAATTTTATGGCGAAGCGGATTTATTATCACTTATTATTTTGGATGGCCTATATATACTCACAAGTATATATGGAGTATGTTTGGATTCATCATTATTACCCCAATAATACCGATTTTGAAATTTTCTTAAAAGCTTCTGCTGCGGAGTATGTTTTGTTATTTGTTAGGGTGCCGATGGTTTATTTTTCATTTTATGTTTCCGATAGATTTATAAATAAGCAATCAGACTATTTAAAGGGCTCTTTAATTCTAATCGGAACTTTGTTGCTCGCAACTGTTTTTTATAGAGTTATTGTTGTGTATTATGCATTGCCTAGAATTTACCTCGTAGATGAATATGAAGCTATTTTTGTTACTGAAAGAGTCGTTCGTGCTTTTCTCGATGTATCATTTTTAAATGCAGCTGCGAATGGGATAAGACTGTACCGCCATAGAATAAAGATGAAAGAATATGAACTAACCTTGGTGAAACAAAAAGCGGAGGCTGAGTTAAGCTTACTCAAATCACAAATAAACCCACATTTTTTATTTAATACCTTAAATAATATTTATGGCTTGGCTTTAAAAAAATCTGATCAAACAGCTCCTGTTGTACATAAACTATCTGAACTTATGCGGTTTTTACTTTATGAATCAGAAAGAAAAAGTATAAGCATTGCAGATGAACTAAAAATTATTGATGATTACATTGAGTTGGAAACACTTCGTTATAGCGACCGCCTCAAAATTATTATTAGTAAAGATGTTGATGATTATTCTGCGAACATTACGCCGTTGTTACTTTTACCCTTGGTTGAAAACGCATTTAAGCATGGCGCAAGTGAGAGCAGAAAAGAGGCCTTTATTACCATTGATGTAAAATTAAAAAACGGTGATTTTTATTTTGCCATTTCAAATAGCATTGAATTGGAAGAAGAAAAAAATGAAAAGGGAATTGGCTTAAAAAATGTAAAGCGACAGCTCGAACTTGTGTATAAAGAATATTCCTTCAATCTTAATGAAGAAAAAAATGTTTTTAAAGTAATACTTCAAATTAAACTTACTACAAATGCAGTATGATTGTATTATAGTTGAGGATGAACCACTAGCGGTAGAAATTCTCGAAAGCCATATTCGAAATGTTCCCTTTTTGAATTTACAAGCCTCATGCAATGATGCTATTGAAGCGCTTAATTTTTTGAGGACGAATAAAGTCGATCTCATTTTTTTAGACATTCATTTACCTAAACTCAAGGGTTTAGATTTTCTAGCAACCCTTAAAAATCCACCAAAAGTAATTATAACAACAGCCTACCATCAATATGCATTGGAGAGTTATAACTTTAATGTAATTGATTATTTACTTAAACCAATTGAGTTTACGCGTTTTTTAAAGGCAATTAATAAGCTGAATACAAACAAGGCGGAAATGTCAGAGAAAGCTGTTGAAGACATTGCCAATAAGGCCCACATGTTTTTTAATATTAATAAGAAAAAGATAAAAATTTACTTAGAAGATATATTATACATAGAGAGTCAAAAGGAATACATAAAAATTCATACACATACTAAAGATATTGTTACCAAGTTTCCTTTAAGTGATTTGGATGAGCTTCTTTCAAAGGCTGATTTTTTGCGGATTCACCGTTCTTTTATTGTATCGAAGAAAAAAATAGAAGCCTTTAACGCAAGTGACGTGGAAATTTCTGGTAAACAAATTCCAATTGGCAGAAGTTATAAAGAATTGGTTCAATTGGTGTTGTCGCAATTGTTTTAGATCTGTTTTTTTGAGTAAGATTTAAGAACCGATTTTTTCTTTCGAGCAGCATAATTATTCGGATGAATACAAGCGAGTGCATTTTAACCATACAAAGCGAGGCTTAATTGAATTGAACTAAAATAGAAGTTACCCAAACTCGCAAGTTTACACCAATTAACTTTCTTTAATACTAAGGTTTTGTTACTTTTGCGGTGCATTTTTAACGCACTGGCACCGTAGTTCAATGGATAGAATAGAAGTTTCCTAAACTTTAGATGCGGGTTCGATTCCCGCCGGAGCCACACTAAACCGCTGCGCGGGTTTTTCATTATCGGCGGGAATCTGCTTGCGCACGAGCTCGCTCAAAAGTTTGCAAACTTTTGCCGCCCGCCGGAGCCACACTAAACCGCTGCGCGGGTTTTTCATTATCGGCGGGAATCTGCTTGCGCACGAGCTCGCTCAAAAGTTTGCAAACTTTTGCCGCCCGCCGGAGCCACACTAAACCGCTGCGCGGGTTTTTCATTATCGGCGGGAATCTGCTTGCGCACGAGCTCGCTCAAAAGTTTGCAAACTTTTGCCGCCCGCCGGAGCCACACTAAACCGCTACGCGGGTTTTTTTATTATCGACGGGAATCTGCTCTCGCACAAGTTTGTTACCTTTTCCCCTGCTGGGGCTTCTACTAACAGCAAAATCCAGCACTTTCTTTGTCTTATTCCAATTAACCACAAATAAATTTTGCCGCTTTTATAAAAAATCCGTATATTTGACCTCCTAAATTTGCGGATGTGGCGTAATGGCAGCCGCACCAGACTTAGGATCTGGCGCCGCAAGGCGTGGGGGTTCGAGTCCCTTCATCCGCACTATTACTAACCCGCTATTTTAAGCGGGTTTTTTATTTACTATAAAGAAGGGACGAGAAGTTTATCCCCTCCGAGTGTCAACGAGTGACGGGAATTTGCTTAAGCCTTGATCGCCCACCGCAACTTAGCCGACTTAGCGCGTGGGTTTGTATTGCACTCTTCAGCCGATGCGCGAATAGGATCAGGGGCTACTTCGCTATAAATACCTTCACGAAATAAACTTTGAAAAGATTTTTTTACTCTGCGGTCTTCACCCGAATGAAACGAAAGAATGGCAACGCGCCCTCCTTCAGCAAGCGCATCGGGTAATTTTTCGAGAAATTTATCCAAGGCTCCAAACTCATCGTTCACTTCTATCCTTAAAGCTTGAAAACAACGCTGGCAAGATTTCTTAGCCTCTTCCATGCGGGTTGTTTGTGGAAGAAATTTAAGTGTCTCTTTAATTAGTATTTGAAGTTGTGTGGTGGTGGTTATCGTTTTTCCTTTTGCGCGCGCAGAAATAATGGCTTCCGCAATTTGTTCTGAAAATTGCTCATCTGAATTGGTGGCAAAAATATGTTCCAAATAGTCGAGTGTAACTGTTTTTAAAAAATCAGCAGCCGACATTCCACTCTTTGGATTAAGCCTTAAGTCTAGAGGTCCTTCCACCTTAAATGAAAATCCTCTTTCAGGATTATCTATTTGCATGGAAGAAACTCCAAGATCTGCCAAAACAAAATTTAAAGGGCCAGCTTCCGCGGCTATTTGATCGATTCCAGAAAA
Organism: Aurantibacillus circumpalustris; assembly: GCF_029625215.1. Taxonomy (GTDB): domain Bacteria; phylum Bacteroidota; class Bacteroidia; order B-17B0; family Aurantibacillaceae; genus Aurantibacillus; species Aurantibacillus circumpalustris. Next base: position 634,800 of record NZ_CP121197.1, on the reverse strand, counting down.
ATTCATTTTTTTAATGATGACTGCTTCCGGTCCAAAACCGAGAGCTGCCAAACGGTTTCTGGTAAGCGGTAATTCAAAGGGATCTACATCTGTAGCATATAAAAGTCCTCCCGGCGCTAAGTGTTTGAGTATCTCAGCACTGTGTCCACCATAACCTAAAGTAGCATCTAATCCAATTTGACCCGGACTAATTTTAAGGAAGTCTATAATCTCATTAACACAAATAGAACGGTGCATCCCTGCGGGAGTGCGACCTTGTTGAATGACCTTGGCAACATCATCTGTGTAATTTTCCGGCTGAAGTTCTTTGTATTTTTCTTTAAAGGCTTTTGGGTGTGTTCCTTTATATCTTACGCGACGTTCTGGTTTTGGTTTTTCATCATCCATCATGTTAAGGTAGTGTTTTTAACCTTAAACAGACAGTTCAAAAAAAGAATTGTCTGCGATTAAGTGTTTGAAGGGATTTCAAGCTATAGGGGAATTTAAATAGAATATGAAATTTTATCACGCTGCTAGATTAGCAAAACAAAATCACTAAAAATTTATTCCTTAATCACCTTTTGCGAAAAACGTTCCTCGTTTTTTTGATCGTAAATTTTAATCAAATAGATTCCTGATGCATAATTTCCAAGATCGACGCTGGTATCAGAAACAAGCAATTTTTCTAAAAGAAGTTTTCCATTCAAATCAAAAATTTTAATTGTTCCTTTTGCTTCCGCCTCATTGTTGATCCTTATTAATCCTTTTGTCGGATTAGGACCAATCTTAATTTGATTAAAAGAATTTAATTCGTCGATGCCTACCACCACATCTACTCCTAATGTTGCATCACGTGTTGGTCCAACCACCTTGTTAATAATCCAATTATTGGGATCACAAGCCACACCTGTAACTGTACCGCTTAAACTAATGGTATATATTTCAACGCTGTTGCTGTGCATCACTCGTATCGTAGTATCAGGAAGCCCTACACGACCTATTTTATATTCTAACGGTGTTATAAATAATGGTGTTGCAATTGGTGAACTAACTGACTGAGTACTTTTGATGATTATTTGTGTGCCGGTATAATTATATTTTACATTAAAGGTTGGATACCCTTGTCCGTAATACCATTGATTAAAAAACTGTGTTGGATTAATTCCGGTTTGTGTTTGATAATAATTTTGGAAGTCTATTGCAGAAGCAGTGCTGTTCTGATAAGTATTTTGAAATCCACGCAAGGTATTAAACCAAAGAGAATCATCGTTGGTTAAAAAACGAAGGGAATGAATGATGGCTCCACCTTTATCATAGGTTAAACGGGAATCAAAAATTCTAGTTGAGTTAAGCGTGTCCGTTCCTGTAAAAAAGATACTTCCTCCCGGTTGAGTCATCACGTTAATGTGGGCTGAATTTAAGTTAGGAGCAAAATTAGGTGCATCTAAGTATTGAGCAACTAAATGTTCTGTGTAGGACGCGAACCCTTCATTGATCCATATATCAGCCCAACTCTTACAGGTTACATTGTCTCCCCACCATTGATGTCCAAGCTCATGAGCGTTAACATAATAGTCAAAAAAGCCAACCGTGGTCATTGTTTGATGTTCCATTCCACCACTTAGTGGTGCCATGCAATGACCATATTTTTCTTTGTAAAATGGGTACATGCCATACATATCACTTTCAAACGCTAGCACTTGGGGCATTTTATCCAATTGTATTTTTTGACCGTTAATAAAATTAGTACTGTTAATCGCGTTATCGTAAATATAGTTCTGTATAAGAATAGAGTCGTTTAACAGGTATTGTGGCTTAGCGTATAAATTATACTCTTTGTATTTTGCTACCGCTACTGAAATCAGATAATATGCAATTGGTGTTCTGGATTTCCACTCGTAACGTTTTTTATTCCCAATGGTCACTACGTTTTGAAGAAGACCATTTGATCCGGCTTTATTTAGAGAATCGGTTGTGATATAAACCCAACTGGAATCAATTTTATCGGTTAAAATTTGTTTACAAGGCCACCAGTGGTATGCAACAAGACTTTCACTTAAACTCCAGGTAGCTTGATTGCCCCATGATGGAGAGGTAGCGTTGCTAAATCCGCTTCCAATGGCAGATCCACCATTTGGAGGAGTTCCATGATAAAATACATTTACGGTAAATGAAGAACCGTTAGCAAGTGGTGATGAAAGTCCGGTTTTTACAATACTATCTTGTCTTATCATAGCCATCAATACTCCATTAAGACGCACTGAATCTAAAATAAGATTTTGGTGAAGTAAAGTCATAAAAGTATCCATTGCCGCAATGGTAACAGTAGCTACAGTTTTAACCCCACCACTAATGTTTTTGTTTATGCGCTCAACATTCACATTTAAATGCACAAATTTTACGTCATACGCTAATTCATGCGAAAGCTGCGGAGATTGGGCCATCATTTTTGCCTGAATGTTTATTTGGCGTGCCGCAGAAGCCTGTTTAATTTTTGAGCAGGCATGTTGTTGTGCGCTTACAATAGTTGCAAAAAAAATTGCTACTGAAAATAATATATTTTTCATTGGTAGTTTTATATACAGGTTCGTACCCTGCGTTTAACCGGCAATATACAGCTATTATTCAAAAAACAATTGTCAAAATTGGTACCTGGTTGCCATTTTTTTATTTCTGTAATGAAAAATTACAGTGTAACTTCGCCCCATGTTAAAAAACGATTTGCTCTTAAGAGCAGCTAAAGGCGAAGAAGTTGAACGTGCTCCCGTATGGCTAATGCGTCAGGCAGGTAGAGTGTTACCTGAATACCGTGCTACACGTGCTAAAACAAAGAATTTTATAGAATTTGTTAAAAATCCGGAACTAGCTTGTGAAGTAACTATCCAGCCGGTTGATATATTGGGTGTGGATGCAGCCATCATTTTTAGCGATATTTTAGTGATACCGGAAGCAATGGGTCTTCCTTACCAGATGATAGAAGCAAAAGGTCCTTGGTTTGAAAATACGGTTAAGAATAAAAGTGATGTGGAAAAGTTAAAAATTGCCGAAGCAGGTGATTTGGATTATGTGATGAAAGCACTTCAACTAACGAAAAAGGGATTGAATGATCGGGTTCCTTTAATTGGATTCGCTGGAGCACCCTGGACTTTATTTGCTTACATGATTGAGGGAAGCGGAAGCAAAACTTTTAGCAAGGCAAAACAATTTTTATACACGCAACCAGAAGCTGCTCATTTGCTATTGGAAAAAATTACTCAAAGCACGATTAATTATTTAAAAGGTCAGGTTGCCGCCGGTGCAGATTTATTGCAACTTTTTGATTCGTGGGCAGGTGTATTAAGTGAAGCAATGTATTACGAGTTTTCTTTAAAATATATTTCGAAAATTTGCGATGCCCTTTCACCTTTAGTTTCTGTGACAGTGTTTGCAAAGGATGCGCATTATTCGGTAAAGAAAATTTCTGAAACGTCTTGTTCTTCTATTGGTTTAGATTGGACGATTGATCCAAAAACAGCCCGAGCACAGGCGGGGAATAAAACCTTACAAGGGAATGCTGATCCATGTTTGTTATACGCGGATGAGAAAAAAATTATTTCGGAAGCTCATAATATGCTTAAGGCCTTTGGTAAGGATCGTTACATCTGCAATTTAGGACATGGTTTATATCCTGATCTTGATAAAGAAAAAGTAAAGTTGTTTGTGAATGTGGTGAAAGAGTATAAGTGGTAATGTGCTTTCAATTTTACCACAGAGTTAAATGAGTAAAGGAGTTCCACAGAGAAAAGCAAAGTGTTCGTGTGAAAAATAATCTCTCTGTGACTTTGTGCCTCTGACCCTCTGTGTCTAAATTACTTAAACATTCCCTAACAAACACATAGTCTTCATGGTGGGAACAGGGCTACCGCCCATGTTTTCGATGGTAACAGCAAATGCCTGAGCTCCTGAAACAGATTTCATTTTTTGAAATACCGAAGCGGTACTATGCATGTCAATCATTCCAGCATCAATAGGTTTTCCATCAACAATTGCCCAAAGCTGGTATTGTTTGTCGGTAGGAGAATTTGGCAGAGAGCTCGCATTAAAATACACATCGTGTGTTTCCATGTTCATATGAATCATGGCAGTTTTTTTATCCAAAGAGTTCATGCCGTTTAAAGCAATGGTTTTTACTTTTGGATTAGAAAGAATCTCTAATTCAGTATCCATGCTCTTTAATGAAGCTTGTTGAATTTTAAGTTCATCAGCCAAATAAGACTTTGTCTCATTTAATTGCGCTAGCTCTAAATTCACTTTACTTAATTTATGATTGAGCTGAACATTATACATTAAGCTAGTAAGAAATAAAAGTAAACTTGCCGCAATACCTAGTTTATAAATGCTAAGCCTTCCTTCTGTTTCGTTTTTTATAGAAATTACTTTGGCAATTGGTGAATCTTCAGCAATAAAATTAAGCTGTGTGGAAATTTTTTCTTTAAGATCGGTGTTTATTGGTGGTGATAGTTTTGAAGAAAAATCAATGAGGGTTTCTTCAATGGATTCAATTTCTTTTAGTAGTTCTGAGTTTTCCTTGCATAAAGTGTTTATCAAAGCCGTTTCCTCTTTAGTACTGATACCTAAAACATAGCTTTCTAATAAACCAGATGATATGACTTCCTTACTATTCAATTTATGATTTCTTTTTTTGCGAGCTCCCTTAATTTAAGCAGAGCTTGCCTAACCTTTGTTTTAACCGTGCCTAAAGGTAAGTTGAGCTTTTTAGAAATTTCTTCTTGTGTGTATCCTTCAAAATAAGCCAAGTCAATAATCGACTTATGATCTTCTTTTAAACCATTTAAAATTGTGTTTAGACCAATAGTGTCATGGGTATTATCTTCAGTGCGTAAAATGTTTTCGAACTTATATACGTTGTCGGAGGTACTATGGATTTTAGATTTTATTTTTTCGTGTTTTGAGCGAGTACTGTCTATGGCAAGGTTTCTGGCAATATTTAACATCCAGGTATATAACCTTCCCTTTGCGGTATCGTAAGAATCAAAATTATTCCAAATTTTTAAAAAAGTTTTTTGAAGGACATCTTCTGCTTCTTCTATATCATTTATAACGGAATTAATAACACCGAATAAAGCTTTTGAATAATTATCGTATAAGTATGAAAAGGCCTTTTGATTTTTCTCTCGAATGAGAATGATCAATTCATCTTGTGTATATGTTTTTTTTGTTGCCAGAATAGAAATGAAATATACGACATTGTATTAAAACAAAAAAACGCTTGATAATCCTCAGCGGCTTTATAGTGGGTTCTATTAGCGCAGCTCTCAACAATTGCCTTCATAATCGCATACTTGGCTGAGATAAGTGGATGTTGAGGCAAACTAGTTTTTCTTCCAAATTTTTTCCGTCCCAAGCTGAGTATATTTTAAAGCAATACCTGAGAATTTGATGGTCTCTTTTTCTCCAAGCGCTAAAAACGAATTTGGCGACATACTAATATTAAATAATTGAAAAGCTCTCTCTTGCAATGCCTTATCGAAATATATTAATACATTTCGACAAACAATTAAATCGAAATGTTTAATGTATCCCTCGTTGGCAAGGCTATGAGAACTAAACGTCATTCGTGAACTAAACGTGTTATTAAATTTCTCTCCTAAAGGGGTGGTGGTGTAATAGGAATTAAAATTATTCTCTCCACCTGAGAGTGAGTAATTTTTCGAATAAAGCTGCATAAGACTCACCGGAAATATTCCAGCTCTTGCTTTGGTAAGCACATGAGGATTAATGTCAGTTGCGTAAATTTCAGATTTTTCGAGTAAGCCTGCCTCATGTAAAAGAATAGCAACTGAGTATACTTCTTCACCCGTTGAACAACCCGCATGCCATACTTTGATAAAAGGGCGCTTCGCTAATTTAGGAATAACTTCTTTTCTCAACTCTTTAAAAAAGTTTACATCGCGAAACATTTCTGTAACGTTTACAGTAATGCGATCTATAAAATGATCAATGTAACTTTTATCAGTTCTTAATCTGTTTCTAAATTCAGAAAACGATTGAAATTTTTCGAGTTTAAATAAGCGGTTGATTCTTCTCTTAAAAGAATCTCTTGAGTAATAATTGAAATCGTAATAATAAAGTTCAAGTAAATCTTTTAGTATGATATTAATCTCTTCGTCGTTGAGCATTTGGGAATTTTATGGTATAAACTTCAACAAATTTTTATGAACGAAAGGTTTTTTTAAGTCGGGAATTTTTCTAAAGAAGGTTAATAAATCTAAATTTTAGTTGAATTGATCCTGTTAATCTCTTTGAATATCAATGAAGTGGATACTTAGATAAAAAAAGACGAAATATGATTAATTACAATTAATTAATACATTCATGTGAATAAAACAACGTATTCTGTCTAAATTTGTATTAAGATTCGGCCATATATCAATGATTTTTTATTTGGCATAGAATTTGTTCCTTAAATACAGTTACTATAATTGATCCTCGCGCTTAATAAATATATTGACTGCATTGGGGGAAAGAATAAAACCATACGCCGACAGTTACGCATGAGCAACACTGGGATACGGTAGTCAGAACTGATCCATTAAGATCAAGGCAAAAAGCCACAGTAATTTTTACTGTGGCTTTTTGTTGTAAGTGCTTCGTATTCTAAGAATGATTCTCTTTAAAATAAGCACAATGTTTGCTCATCACACACTCGTGGTGATGTGGATGTGTTGGTCTACACGTTTCTCTTCCTAAAAAAGAAATAGCCATTCCAATCTCTCCCCAATCTTTTTCGGGAATAACTTCCATAATTTGTTTTTCAATTTTTTTGGGATCTGTGCCACTTGCTATTCCTAAGCGAGGGGCAACGCGCACCACATGCAAATCTACAATAACACCTTCGGCTTTTACACCAGCACCGCGCATAATCACATTTGCTGATTTTCTACCAATGCCGGGAAGCGCTGTTAATCCTTCCATGCTAAGTGGAATGTTTTTATCTATCTTTACTGTTTTTGCCAATTCCATTAACCACTTTGTTTTATTACCGAAGTTGCGCACCTTGCTTATCAACTTAAATAAAGAACCTTCATCTGCCGTAGCCAGACTTTTCATGTCAGGATATTCTTTAAAAAAGATCGGAGCTATACTATTTATGTGTTTGTCTGAGTCTTGTGCAGATAACACAACCATAACAACGAGTTGATAAAGGTTTTTATATTCTAAAGGATGCGCTTTGCCCTTGTATTTTTTCAAGAGCTCCTTTGTTGCGGTTACCCAATCAGTCTTTGACATAATTTATTTTTAGAATAAATGTAAATAAAATTCTGTTAGAATAATAAAGGAAACTACCTTGAAAATAATCGAGTATATTTATGCTCATAGAAAAAAGTATGAAAAAATTTTTAAGCGTTCTGGTCTTTATTTTAAGTTTTGTTGCATGCAAAAAAGAGAAAACGGTTGATCAAGTAGCGGTGGACGAAGAAATAATTACCAAATATATTTCCAACAATAAACTTAATGCAACAGCCACTGGGTCTGGACTTTATTACGTTATTCAAACACAAGGTAGTGGTGTTCAACCTACAGTGAACTCAACTGTAAAAGTTAATTATAAGGGCTATTTAACTGATGGAAGTGTTTTTGACTATAGTAAATCAGGTGGATATTCTACGCTATTAACTCAAGTGATTCAGGGCTGGCAAGAAGGCATCCCTTATTTTAAAAAAGGTGGAAAAGGTATTTTGTTAATACCTTCTAGGCTTGGTTATGGCGCGCAGGGCGCAGGAACCATTCCTCCTAATTCAGTTTTAATCTTTGATATTGAATTGTTAGACGTAAACTAATTAAATGGATTCCCCGTTTATGTCCGTAGTAAGCACCTCGCTCATGTAATCTAGGAATGGACGCATCTGACGAAATGTTTCGTTAACTTTTTTAAGAAAGTCCGCTGACATAATTTCTTTATCATTAAAAGATTTAATTAAGAGAAATTGTTTGTAACGCAAGAGATCTATGGCTTCATCGTCAGCATTAAAGCCTTTTGGCGAAGTTTTAATTTGTTCTCCTTTTAAAGTACCAAAGGTGCTTACAAAAGATTTACTTTTTAAAATTTTTCGAAATGGTTTCGCGTCGTAGGCAAATTCATCGCGAATACGTTTAAGGTCGTTTGCTTCAGGCCCCCAAAAACCACCCGCCAAAAAAGAATTACCCGGAGATAAATGAAAATAGTAAGAACCTCTTCTGTATTTAGAGGCTCTTTTAAAACCGCCACCCCAGTGACTATTATACGGAGTTTTATCTTTTGAAAAACGAATATCCCTGTAAATCCGGTGAAGGCTTTTTTTGCCGCTCACTGTTTCTATCACGTCGTGTTTATTCATTTCGCGTAATAAAGCTTCAGCAAAATTTTCAACAGTTTCAAGTTCGATGAGGTAACGTTCTTTGTGAGCATTGAACCAGTCGCGGTTATTATTTTTCTTAAGGAGTTTTAAAAACTCAAAGGATGAAGGGAGTATAAATTGTTTTTGCATTTTCATAAAAGTAAAACAAACCTAGTTCAGATCATACTTGTTCATAAGCGTCTTAACCATATTTGTATACGTTCTTTTTGCGAGAAGAAATTTTTGATCTTCTATTGCTGAACATGAAATTTTTACTTGTGCGTAGATGTATTCGTAAACAGTATTCTTTTTTTTATCAGAATTAATCCGTTCAACGATTTCTGGCGAAACTCTATAATAATCCTGAATAAGTTTTTTTCCTTCTGTAGTTGAGGCAAGATAAGTATCACGGTAATTTCTTAATGTATTTAACTCATACCCATTATCCGAAAGAGAATAATAGTCCACGCAAGCGGTGGTCAGAAAACACATGAGTGTTTCAGGTTTTCTACGAGTTGTTTTACTTTTTGTTTTTTTAGCCGATTGTTTTTTCGCAGTAACTTTCTTAGCTGCGGAACTTGCCTTAGCTAGAGGCTTTTTGGCTACTTTTGTTTTAAGTTTATTTGTTTGTTTTTTAATTCCCGGTTTCTTTTTGGGAACGGTTTTTTTAGCTGGTGTATTTTTCCTTTTTGCCATGAGCTGATGTGTTATTTAAGTAATTTTAAGTATAGGTGTTTTTAAAGAACTAATAATAGTACAGAAATGGAATGATTTTCTTGGTCTAATGAAGGCGACCGTTTGTTGGTACAAAATACAAAAATACCTTAACAGATACTATAATTAATAGTAAGAAGAGTTTTTAAAGGAGTAAAAGCAACGATTTAAGAAATACCTCTGGACTTTTTAATTGCCTCGTAAGCTTCTTGAATTTTCTGAAATTTTTCTTTCGCACCTTTTTGATATTCTTCACCCATGTGAATTACTTTATCTGGATGATAACGAATAGCCATTTGACGGTAAGCTTTTTTAATTTCGTCTTCTGTTGCATTCGGTTCAATTCCCAATACGTGATAGTCTGAGTTCACATCACGGTAAAACATGTTTTTTACACTTTCAAAGTCTGTGTTTGGAATTTCAAGTAGATTGGCGATACGTTTTATTACATTGATTTCCTGATCTGCCACGTGTCCATCGGCTTTAGCAATGCCAAATAGATAATGAAGTAACTGTATACGCACTTCTTCTTTAGTACGGAGGGCAATGTCACGACAAATTTGATCCAGTGGAATTTGAGGAGCATCCAAAAAGCGTTTAAGAATCTGTAAATGCTGCTGAGTGTATTGTGGTCCAAATTGTTGTGCAAAGAAAGTTTTTATGTATTCTAATTCTACTTTTAGCGGTCTGCCATCTGCCTTCATTACAGCTGCCGAAAGTGCAATAAGCATGGTTGCAAAGTCTTCGTGTGTGCGTGAGGCTTGCGTGCGGTAATAATCAAACATATCTTCAGGTCTTCCGCCAGAATCGATTCGACCCTTGATAACGGTGAAATTGTCAATGAGTGATCCGATGACGAAACCAACTATAGCAGCACTAAAGCTTCTTAAAAACAACAAGCCTATGGCGGCTCCAATAAATTTAAACAAGCGAAATAAGTTTTATAAATTAAGCCGTAAATATACAGTTTTAGGCAATTTTGAAGACTTATATTAATGCTAATTTTTCTAATGGACGCAGTTGAGACTAATTCGGGAATGCGATGAATATTTCATAAAATGCTGCTTTTTTTGTCGTTACGAGTCAAGCTAAATTCTAGATTTGGTTTATGAAAACTTTTTAACTTTTTTATTTAAAGTCATTGCTTAAATTCGTTCCTTCAACAGAGTTTAATATATTCGCAATAATCCGAACTCCAGCAATGAGAATGTCTGGCATTCGTAACTACTAGCATGAAGAAATACCTTGGTTTAATCGCACTTACAGTAGGTTTTGTATATAATAGTCAGGGGCAGTCAGCCGCCTGGTCTTTGAAACTTAGCAGTAATGTAGAATTAAGAACCCTTAAGTTAACTAGCAAAGCCGACCGGGAAGAAAAGGGGTTAAGTGGCGCTAACATTGCCTTGTACCAAGGAGATAAATTGGTAAAAACAATACGAAGTTCGGGTAGTGGCGATTTTACAATTGAAGTGCCTGCAAATGGAGATTTTATGTTAGTTGTATCGTATGGAGATTGTAATGCGAAAAAGTTTTCAGTAAATACAATGGGAGTTCCACCCGACATTGGTTCTATTAATTTTTCACCGAGTTTTGGTATTGGAGGCTTTTTAATGGCGAGGCCATTGCCTGGAATTGATTACGGTATTTTAGGGCAACCACTAGTAAAGGTAAAATGGATTGCCGATAGAAAAAAATTCGATCATGATGAGGGATATACAGATAAAATTTTAGATGGTTTAGGAAGAGTAGCTGAAAACGAGAATGCGTTAATTGAAAAATTTATTGATGCCGCAAAGGCTGGTGACGATGCATTAAAAAAGAATGATTGCCCCTTAGCGAAAACAAATTACGAAAAAGCCCTCAGTTTAATTTCTGGTGAAAAATATCCAACAGATCAGTTAGTAAAAGTAGGGCTGTGCCTTAAAGGTAAAGATGATGAGGCAAAAAAAATAGCGGATGCGGCAGCAGCGAAGGCAGCAGCAGAAAAAGCAGCAGCAGACAAATTTGCAGCAGATAACGCCGCGAAGGAAAAGGCCGCAAAGAATAAGGAAGCAGCAGATAAATTGGCAAAGGAAAAGGCGGAGGCCGATAAAATTGCAGCAGAAAAGGCAGCAAAAGAAAAAGCCGAAAAGGATAAATTAGAAGCAGACAGAGTTGCAAAAGAGAAAGCAGCAGCGGACAAGGCAGCAGCTGAAAAAGCTGAAACTAATAAGGTAGCCGCTGACAAAGCTGCAAAGGAAAAGGCCGAAAAAGATAAAATAGAAGCAGATCGAATAGCAAAAGAAAAAGCAGCGGCAGATAAAGCAGCAGCTGATAAGGTTGCTGCTGATAAAGCAACAAAAGAAAAAGTCGAAGCAGATCGAGTAGCAAAGGAAAAGGCTGCGGCGGATAAACTAGCAGCAGAGAAAGCTTCTACTGATAAATTAATTGCCGATAAAGCTGCCAAAGAAAAGGCTGAGTTAGATCGAATAGCTAAGGAGAAGGCAAATGCTGATAAAGCCGCCGCTGATAAATTGGCTACAGATAAAGCCGCAAAAGATAAAGCAGAAGCAGATAGAATAGCTAAAGAAAAGGCAGATGCGGCAAAGATAGCATCAGATAAAGCCTCGACTGATAAGGCAGCAAAGGAAACTGCCGATAAAGCCGCAAAAGATAAAGCTGATGCGGATCGTATTGCTAAGGATAAAGCGGCTAAAGAGAAAACTGAGGCAGACAGAGTAGCAAAAGAAAAAGCCGCATCCGATAAGGCTGCAGCTGAAAAAGCAGAAGCAGATCGTGTCGCGAAAGAAAAACCAGTAGAAAAAGAAACTCCGAAAGAAAAACCAGCTGAGACAAAGGCAGAACCTGAATCAACAACAAAAAGCTCAGCACCTGAAAATAAGGATAAGAATGTGATTGTTCCAAAACAATCAGACGACTCGAAAGAAAAATCAGGAAAACAAAAAAAGGGGAATTCTAAGCATAGCATTTATAGAAAATTATAATAATCTCATTCCCCGCTACTTAAATTTCTAATTGTAAAATGGACTCAAATAAAACATTACCGACTTTAAGTCAGCCAGAGTTAAGAGTATTAGGAGCTCTTATAGAAAAAAGTAAAACAACGCCAGATTATTATCCTATGACATTAAACGCGCTTACAGCTGCGTGCAATCAAAAAACCTCAAGGCATCCCGTAACAAATTATGAAGAGGAAGTTGTAGTGCTGGCACTTAATAGTTTAAAAGCACAAAGTTTAATTGCCACTGCTGTTGGCGGTGGTAGTCGCGTTATAAAGTACAAACATAATTTCGTTACAGCATACGAAATTGAGCCAGAGCAGCTGGCGGTATTGTGTTTATTGATGTTACGCGGACCACAAACCCCCGGTGAGATTAACACAAACTCGGCACGTTTATATGAGTTTCGATCTTTAGACGAAGTGCATTCAACGCTGAATAAATTAGCGAGTGCGGAGCCACCATACTTGAAGGAACTTGCAAAGAGGCCAGGACAAAAGGAAGCGCGATACACTCATCTTTTGGGTGACGAAATTATTGAAGATACGAATTATGAAAATGATTTACCACAGGAACCTGCGCGTAAACATGTAAGTGAATTGGAAAACCGAGTAGCTACTCTTGAACAGCAATTAGCTGAGGTAAAAGAAATTCTAAATAAAATAACGCAAGAGTTATTCTGAAATTTATTTCTAAAATGCTATTTAGTTTTTTGTCATTACAAAAGTAGTAATCATGAGATAATCCATGGGCGAAGTAGTGCTCATACCTTTGAGCTCAAACCCTTGATTTTGCCATAACTGCAATTCGATTCGTGTCTTTATAAGATTATCATTGAGAATCAATTCAGCCCCTCTTAAGTAACTCGTTCTTTCAAGCATTTTGGTTTCAATGCTATTATCAGGCTTTACAATAATTAATTTTGACTCTGCCTTAATAGAAGCACCTTCATAAACGGTTTCGACGAGTTTTATTAAAACAGTTTCAGGATATTTTTCTTCTTGATCTTGTGCATTTAAATTTAACGTAATGAAAATCAACCCAAAAGTTAAAAAGAGAAATTTATTTTTCATAGTAACTATTTTATAGGTGACATGAAACAAATAATCGTCTAAAAGTCTTGAGGTTCTGAAAACTCATTGCTTAAATCAACAGAATTTTCGGTTACATAATTCGTAAGGTTCCGATGCGCTTTTAAGATTTTGTTAAACTGATTGTACAATTTATCTCTACGAAACAGCAATTCTTCTGGAAGCGCGTCACCTTGTGTAGCTATTACTCTTATTTCGCCAATCACCACTAAAAATTCGCGCTGCAGGTGAAGCGATTCTTCCCGCATTTCTTTTAGCTTTTCTCCAAAGGTCATACGGATAAAAATAAGCTCAAAAAAGTATAAATTTCGTATCGCTTGTTTTAGTTCCTCACAACCCATTGTTGACGTTTTTAATTAATAAATGCTTAATAAATCGGGCAATAGATTTTGATAAATTGGCCTGTAACCGCCGTTAAATCTATTATGAGGAAGTTGTTAACATGATTTTTTTTGTTTGATAAAAAAAGCAGAATGCTTTGGGGGTAGTCACTTTTTTATCCAAACGTTCAAAATTTAACATGATAAACATCACTATTATTACGTTTAATTCCGGTTACTTCAAATCCACCTTCTTGTGGAATAATTTCTTTCAAATCAAACAAAGCACATTCTTTACTAAGACCTTCAAAAATGAGAGTAAAGCCTTTACCATCATTCAAGGTCCATTGCGGCGCAAAAGTTATATTAAATGCTGTAATTAATGCGGCACGTTTTCCAGTGCCTCGTTCAATTAAAAAAGTGCTTGGCCACACACGAAAAGCGTAATCTGAACCCACGCTGCAATGTACTATGGTTTGACGCTCTTCGCTTTGTAATGTTTTTACTTCTGTTACTTCTTCCGTTTCGGTCATTCCCATCAAAATTAAATAATCTTTTTTATGAATCGGGAATTACTAGCTATCAATTTTAAAATTTGGAAATACTATCTTTGACTATGCTGCAACTTAAAAATATTCTGATCGACGGCTCAAAAGAGAAACCAATTTTGTTAGACTGTTTCTACACTAGCACAGAAAAGCCAAAAGCAGTCGTTATTTTCGCGCACGGATTTAAGGGATTTAAAGATTGGGGGCATTTTGATCATATGGCCAATACTTTTACGGAAGGAGGTTTTGTATTTATTAAATTTAATTTTTCGCACAATGGCACTACGCCTGAGGACCCTTTAAATTTTGGAGACTTAGAAGCTTTTGGAAATAACAATTTTACAATTGAACTAGATGATTGTAAAAATGTGATTGATTGGACTCTAAGTTTTGACGGATTAAAAAAAGAAATTGATCCTGAAAGAGTATACTTGTTAGGACATAGTCGCGGTGGCGGCATAGTAATTTTAAAAGCAGGGGAAGATAAAAGAGTAAAAAAAATTGCAACCTGGGCAGCGGTAAGTGATTTAGTAAACAGAAATAAACTTCGCACTATTGAAACCTGGAAAAAGGATGGCGTGGTGTTTGCAAAGAATGCACGAACAAAACAAGATATGCCTTTGTATTACCAATTTTATGAAAATCAACAAGCTAATAAAGAACGCCTCAATATTAATCATGCCGTAAAGCGTTTGGAAATTCCCTTTTTAATTGTTCATGGAACAAATGATCAGGCTGTGAAATTTAAAGATGCTGAAGATTTGTACCGTAGCGCGAAACATGCGCAACTTTTGGTAATTGAAAATGGCGATCACACCTTTGGCGTGAAACATCCGTTTAACGGCACCTTACCCGAACACGCGAAAGAAGTATTTGATAAAACGATAGATTTTTTTAAGAAATAGTGAGTTTTGAAATGATGTTTTGCAAAAAATAACTTTAGTTCAATTTTATATTTTTGATCTTTGCTTTATGAATTGGAATGAACTAAGCACTTTAAATCAATTGGAACAAATTGATGAATTATCTAAAACCAAACCGGTTTTAATACTAAAGCATAGCACAACTTGCAGCATTAGCAGAGCTTCACTTGGCAGAATTGAAAGAACTTGGAGCGATGAGAATACTATGGCGATTACACCTTATTACTTAGATCTTCTTGCATATAGAAATATATCCAACAAAATAGCCCAACGCTATGGTGTGACTCATGAATCTCCGCAGATACTCTTAATAAAAAATGGTAAAAGTGTTTATTCCGAAAGTCACATGGCGATAAATGTTGCGGAGATTTTAGAACAGGTATCCAAATAGAGCCCTAAAATTTTTACAACTCAAGCACCCAATTCGACAGTTCATAGGTTTTTACTGTTAACACAAGAATCGTCATTGTAGTTTTGATCCATCAAATCAAAAGCTATGAAAAACATTTTTATTTTAACACTAATTTTAAGCACAACGTTTTTAATCAGTGTAAAAGCACAAAACACTTCGCCAACCCAAAACATTCGTGGAGTTATTATCGACAAACAATCACAAATGCAAATTCCAGGAGCAAATGTTGTTCTGATGGGAAGTGATCCAATTAAAGGGTCTGTTAGTAACGCCGATGGTCGTTTTAAAATTACCGAAGTAAAAGCCGGACGCTACGACCTTAAAATTTCTTACCTAGGCTATAAAGAAATTGTTTTGCCAAATATTGATGTAAGCGCTGGTAAAGAGGTAGTATTGGAAATTGGAATGGAAGAAAATATTTCATCTTTAGAAGAAGTGGTTGTGTCTGGTTCCAAAAAAAATGAAACACAAAACGAAATGGTTTCCGTTAGTGGAAGATCATTTTCAATGGAAGAGGTGAACCGTTATGCAGGTGGAAGATCTGACCCATCAAGACTTGCTGCAAATTTTGCAGGAGTGAGTTCGCCTGACGATTCGCGTAACGACATTGTTATTCGTGGAAATTCGCCCACTGGCGTTTTATGGCGTATTGAAGGACTTAACATACCAAATCCAAATCACTTTTCTACTGTAGGAACAACGGGTGGACCGGTGAGCGCAATTAACACCAATGTGATAAAAAATTCAGATTTTTTTACTTCAGCTTTTCCAGCAGAATATGGTAATGCCAACGCAGGCGTGTTTGATCTTGGATTTAGAACAGGTAATTCTGAAAAACGCGAACATACCATACAACTTGGCGCGCTTACTGGTTTAGAAGCCATGACAGAAGGCCCTATAAACAAAGAAAAAGGTTCTTCATATTTGTTAGCATACCGTTATTCATTTACAGGTCTTGCTCAACAAATGGGTATTCCCATTGGAACCGCAGCAACACCTTTTTATCAAGATCTTTCATTTAAAATTAACGGCGGACAAACTAAATTCGGAAAATTTACACTATTTGGTTTAGGAGCAAAAAGTAAAATAGAGTTTCTTCATGATAAAATTGATAGCACCGACCTTTTTGCAAATTCGGTGAAAGATTCCTATTTCTCAAGTGATATTGGTCTAGTAGGATTAAAACATTTTATCAAAGTAAACGATAAATCTTATGTAAATACTGTAATAGGCGCCACCTACAACGGGAGTAACTATTTAGAAGACAATATTGCCACCGATGTAAAACCGCTCGAAAGATACATTGAAAATAAAAGCAATCAGATTCATTATTCTATTAACACCTCTTTTAATTCAAAAATAAATTCGCGTTTATTTATTAAAGCTGGAATTATTTCAGAAGTTATTGCTCTGAATTTAGATGCACGTCAAAAAGATTCAAATAATGTTTGGAGGCAATATTGGGATTTTAAAGACAACACTTCTTTGCATCAAATTTACGCACAAGCAAAATATCGTTTTAGCGACAGACTCACTCTAAATGCCGGACTTCATACCCAACTACTTGCTTTAAACAATTCAACTTCTATTGAACCTAGGATTGGATTAAAATATCAAGTGTCAGAAAAACATACGTTCAGTATGGGTTATGGTATGCATAGTCAAATGCAACCTACTGATGTTTATTTTTATAGAGCGCGTTTAGCCGATGGAACGTATTTACAAACAAATAAAGATCTTGATTTTACCCGCAGTCAGCATTTTGTTCTAGGTTATGATGTTTTACCTGTTAAAGATTGGAGAATAAAAGCAGAAATTTATTATCAAATGCTCTCAAATGTTCCTGCGTCTGAAACTCCGGGAAGTTTTTCGATGTTGAATGCAGGCGCAAGTTTTTTGCCTAACGACCAAAGCTATTTAAAAAATAGTGGAACTGGAACAAATTACGGTGCAGAGCTTACAATTGAAAAATTTTTCACCAAAGGTTATTATGCACTTATTACTGCAACCATTTACGAATCTAAATACAAAGGCAGCGATGGCATTGAGCGAAATACGGCTTTTAACGGAAAATACGTTTACAATGTTTTAGCTGGAAAAGAATTTAAATTGGGGAAAGAAAAAAGAAATATAATTTCAATTGGCATAAAAATGACGCAAGCGGGGGGAAGATATTATACGCCTGTAGATCTTGCTGCGTCGCAGATTTCGCAAAGTCAAGTGTTACAAGGAGACGACTACGCATTCACTCAAAGAAATTCTGACTTTTTTAGATTCGATGTTAAAATTGGATTTACTCTAAACTCAAAACGTTCAAAGCTTTCACAATCATTATTCTTCGATATTCAAAACGTTACAAACAATAAGAATGTGTTTGCTCAAAGGTATAATCCTGTTACAAATTCAGTAAATACGGCTTATCAAATTGGTTTCTTCCCGAATTTTGGATATAAAATTCAGTTTTAATTGTCGAGTTCGGAGATTGTCGTTGTAAAATAATTCAGTAAGTTGAAAAAGATACTGGTCATAAATGGGCATCCAACAAAAAGTAGTTTTTGTGATTCATTAAGCAAGGCGTATACTTCAGCAGCGTCTTCAAAAGGAAATCAATTGGTTTTACTCAATCTGTATGAGTTAAACTTCTCTATTAATTTTATAAACGGTTATTCCAAAAAGGAAGAACCAGAAAATGATATTTTGTTTGCACAAGAAAAAATTAAGTGGGCAGATCATATTGTAATTCTACATCCCGTTTGGTGGGGATCAGTCCCTGCACTATTAAAAGGTTTTTTTGATGCAACTCTTTTGCCAGGTTTTGCTTTTAAATATAAGCAGAAAGGGATTTTATGGGATAAACTTTTAAGCGGGCGAACCGGGCATATCATCTATACAAGCGACACGCCGATTTGGATTTATAAATATTTTTATAAAGCTCCGTCTTTGGCGCAAGTGAAAGATCGTACTCTAGGATTTTGCGGAATTAAAAACGTAAAAGTTACAGGTATAGGACCGGTTAAGAATTCAACCCAAGGGTTCAGAGAAAAGTGGATTGAAAAAATTGAGGAACTCGGAAGACAAGTTGCTTAATTCCTAGAACATAATTTATTACATTTATCACATGCGCAGAAAAGCATCACGGTTTATATACATGATAGTAGTCGGCATTGCGATTTCCTTTTTATTAGAGGCCGTGGCAGTGGAAAAGGGAGGGAATCGGTTTTTCGGATTTCTAACTTCTATTATTATTACAATTTTTGTATGGGAAGGAAATTTAACAATTGATGATTGGCTTAATAAGAAATTTCCTTGGCAAAACATGCCTGGAAGACGTATTTTAATTCAGTTACTTTTGTGTTTAATTTTTAGTTCTGTAACTATTTATTTTTCAATGCTTCTTTTCAATAAGTATGTGTGCGAGTTTCCTGTGGAAGCGAAAGATAAATTTGTGATTGTTGCAGTTATCATAGGCATTCTCGTTTCTATTATTTTATTATCAATCGAAATTGGTTCGCAGTTTTTTAGGAACTGGAAACGTTCGCTTGTAGAAGTTGAAAAATACAAAACAGAGAGTCTCCAGGCTCAATTACAAAATTTAAAAGATCAAATTAATCCGCATTTTATGTTTAATAATTTATCGGTGCTTTCTTCTCTTGTTTATAAAGATCAAGACAAAGCAGTTGATTTTATTAATCAGCTTTCTAAGGTGTACCGCTATGTACTCGATAGCAGGAACAATGAATTGGTGAGTTTAAAGGAAGAGCTTGTGTTTATAGAGTCTTATCTCTATCTTTTAAAAATTAGATTTCATAATAGTTTAATCATACAAATGAATATTCAAGAGGAATTTAAGAATTTAGTGTTACCTCCAATGGCATTACAGACGTTAGTTGAAAATGCCATAAAACATAACGAAGTGTCGGAAGAATTTCCATTGACCCTTAGTATTGAAATCGAACGCAATAAAATTGTTGTCCGCAATAATTTGCAATTACGCACATCTCCTGAAGCAAGCTGTAAAACAGGATTAAAGAACATCAAGGAACGTTATAACTATTTTACCAAAGAACAGGTTGAAATCGAAGAGACTAAAAGTGTGTTTTTGGTAAGATTACCATTGTTAGAAATACGATGAAAGCTATTATTATAGAGGACGAAAAACTTTCGGCTGAACATTTAAGTAATTTATTGCGTAAAATTGATCCGAGTATCGAGATTGTTGCTAATTACGATACAGTAAAAAAAAGCATCGATAGTTTTAAAAAAGGAGTAAACGCTGATTTACTTTTTGTTGATGTGCATTTGGCGGACGGAATAAGTTTTGATATTTTTTCTAAAGTCGCGGTTGAAACTCCAATAATATTTACCACCGCTTACGATGAATATGCTATCAAAGCTTTTAAGACGAATAGCATCGATTATCTTTTAAAACCAATAGGACTGGCAGATTTAAAAAGCGCGCTCGAAAAATATAAAAAGTTTGTTTCCCTAGGGCAGTCAGTTATCCTAGAGAATATTAGTAATGCCTACCAAAATCTAAATAAGCAATTTAAAAGCCGATTTATGGTTAAAATGGGAGACACAATTTCAACTGTAAAGAGCGAAGATATTTCGTATTTTATTTCCGAAGATGGGGTTGTTTTATTGATAAAAGAAAATAAACGTTACGTGATTGACTATACTTTAGATAATCTGGAGACCTTAATTTCACCGGATATTTTTTTTAGAATTAATAGAAAAGTATTATTAAATATTAGTAGCATTAAAAAAGTAAGCCCTTATTTTAATAGCCGATTAAAATTAAATATCGATTCTTTAAATGAAGAAGATGGAGTGGTTAGTCGTGAAAGAGTCAACGATTTTAAAGCCTGGTTAGATAAATAAATAGCTTTTGAGACTGTTTTATTATCATTTTGATGAATGCCCGTTTTTTATCGCTAAACAGTATAATTGAGCCGTCACAAAGTTGCATCAAATCTTACATTAGTAAGCTCTTTCACGAATGTTAACTTTATTATGACTTTCTAAGTTCTTATCTTTGTAGTAGAAACTTAAAAATTGAAAGGATAATGACATTAGCGGAATTTAACGCACTAGATCTTGATCACCGCTGCGAAGCCATTTGGGAATGGGGATTTTATATTAGCAGAAACAAAACAGATAAAATAAATAAAGTATTGTATTCTTTGAATGGTTTTTTTGCCGAAATGGTATTGCATATAGAAGACAATCAAGTAACTGAAGTAAATGCCTTTGAAAAAGTAGACCAATCAATTCAACCTGGATACTTTATAAAAAATGACAATCCGTTTATTAGGAAATAGTCAAGAATACTAAAATACAAACCAAGGCGACTCCGATACAATTCTTTTTTTGGGTTTAAAGATTGAAAATTGTCGGTTTTTGTGTGTAAACAGAATCTTCAATAGTGTGATTCTAAAATGTCACCACGGAGTTGCTAAGGTTTTATTTTTTTAATTGTAAATTATTTCTCTTCAACTAAATTTTCAAGAACTGCGTCTGCTATGCCATAAGCCACAGATTCACTAGCATTCATAAAGTAATCTCGATCAAAATCTTTTAAAATTTTTTCTACGGGTTGTTTGCAATTTTCAGCTAGAATTTTCGCGCTTAATTCTTTTGTTTTAAGAAGCTCGTTAGCCTGGATTTCGATATCTGCAGAATTACCGCCCGTTCCACCACTTGGTTGATGAATCATTACTCTTCCGTGTTTTAAAACATATCTCCGTCCGTTTGTACCAGCTGATAAAAGAATTGAGGCCATAGAAGCTGCAAAACCACTGCATACTGTAGAAACTGGACTACTGATAGATTTAATAGTGTCGTAAATCGCAAATCCTGATGTTACGTAACCGCCAGGACTATTAATAATGAGTTGAATTTCTTTGCCGGGATCCCTGAGTTCTAAGTAGAGAAGCCTATCAATGACATGTTTAGCTGAAGCATCATCCACTTGTCCCCATAAAAACACTTTACGGTTGTTTAGAATTTTTTCATCAATCAAATCTATTAAACGAGGTGCGCTCATATTTACTTTTTAAAAATGTTTAAAATCTTTTGACTAAATGTTTGGAATTGTTTTTCGCTGAACATTTTTATGTGAACCGCTTCAATTTCAGCCTTTAATTTTTTACGCCCGAAATCACGAACCAAAATTTGTGTTTGTTTTTGAAAAAATAGTTTTCTTTTCAAATCCTCATTAATTAAAACGTTGGCCTCCATTAAAAGTTGTTCTTCAGGAGAAAGTTTATTCAGTAGATATAATTCTATTTGCTGAGTTTCAAACATAAAAATCTTCTTTAGTCAATGATCTTTCTTTAACGGCATCTCTTATTTTCTCGATGCATTTATATTTTTGGGTTGTTGCAGAGCGTTCACCTGAAAAACCAAAGCGTTCCGCAATATCTTTCATACTAAGTTTATCGTAATAAAAGCATTGAAGTAATTCGAGACATTTTTTTCCTGAACGTTCTACAAAACGAAGTATGTTTTCTGAAATTTTCGGTTCGTCTTCTTCGAGAGAAAGTTCTGGCAGAATGTTTAATGATCTTAGTGGCTTATCTTCGCGGTATTTCTTGTACCATAAATGTTTGGCTATACCCGTAATGTAATTAGATTCACTATCCTGCACGGCTCGACCCGGAATAATTCTTTTCTCATAATAAATAACGAGTGAATCCTGAAAGATATCTTTGGCTTCTTCAAAGGTGCCCCCCATTTTTTTAATGAATGTGGCAACTTTCTGAAAAGTCGTTTTATAGGCATGCACAAATAACTCTTCGTTTGTTTGAGCAGATTTTTGTTCATTTATCATAGTCATTACCAATATGTGTCTGTTTTTGAAAATATATCACCTTCAAATACAAAATAAAATTAGTAAAATTTGAAATAAGCGCCTTTTGTTTTTTCTAGTTAATGTCTGTACCTTTTTCTAGTTTAGGTATAAAAGCTTGCACGGATGTTTTATTGAGATCATTGGGAGCCAATGGCAAAGCAAGTTTTGCATTCACGAGCGCTGTTTTGTAATCTCCGTTTGCAGAATAACCGCGTGCTAAACCAACGTAAGTGGTGAAATCTTTAGGGTGTTTTTTCGCATTTAACTGAAAAATATCTAAGGCTGCCTTTGCTTTTTTCTCTCCAATTAATTTTCGACCGTACTGGTGAAGTTCAACTAAGGATCCTTTTTCCATTGCTATTTTCATGATAGAATCGGATTTAGTTTTGTGACCTAATTTATCGTGCAAATTAGCATTAGTACTTAAATCTGTGAAATTCTGACTAAATGAAATAGCGGTGTTTGACCATTCGAGGCCTTCTTCCAGATTGGTGTTATTAGTTAAACAAAAGCGAGCCCCCTCATCCATTAGTTCCCAGCGGAATCCATCTTTATCTCTAAAAGCCAAGCGATAGTTTTCTAAACGCGTTTTCACCAGATCAACTTCTATTTTAAAAGCGATCATTAGTTTTTCCCACTCTAACGCAATAGTAGCGCTATTTTCTGTTTGATTGATGAATTCATATTTGAGCCATTCAACACTTTTATCCATAGCGGTCGGTTTTACTTTTACGCGCAAAGCATCTTCATTTTCACTATAAAAATAGCTTCCCCAGGATGTGGAGTTTTTTGAGAAAATAAGTGTGCATTCATTTGTCTCGTAAGCAATAAAAAAACCATATTTTCCAGCCTGTAAATCTTTACCTTCTATTTTTACATCGGTTGAAAATTCAATCGTCGTGTTTTCATTTGCGCCTGCTCTCCATGGCGCTGCTTTGCTAGTGCCAAATCCAAGATTTTCAAATCCTTTGTGTACAACTGGCGTTCCATAGATCTTACCCTCACGTCCTTTAACGCCTGGTCTATCATAATGAATCACAACGTCTGTAATTCCAATTTGCTCGCCAACGAGCGCTTTTTTGTTTCCGCCTGGTGGAATTGATTTATGAAGTTGAGCAGTTAAGGCAAAGCACTGAAAGAAAATTGCTGTAAATAAAGTAATTGTTTTCATGTTGAATAATTTAGGTGAATGAATACGGAGATTCTTCTTTAAAAATAAACAACGATAATAATTATACTATCCCCCTGAACGGGTGATTTGGTTAAATGGTTGAATAAGAGAATAAGCGGTAAACGTTTTTAGCTATTCAATAGCACTACCGAAAAAGTTTATTAAACAAATAATAAAATAAAATAATCGCTGCTAATGAAGAAAGCAAAATGATGATCATCTGTTTAGTGTTTGGTTTGGTATTACGATGATCCATTTGGCTTTTATGTTCTGTAATAACACGATGAAGTCCTAAATTTTCTTGAAGAAATTTCACTTCGTCGTAATAATCATTTCCGTAATTAACGGTGTAAAAGTCTTGTTGTTCTACTTTAAAAAACTTTCTACTGCGACTACACCAATCCATTTTGGCGTTATCAATTTGTTTGTAACGACTGTATATTATCCATTCGTCGCCAACCGCGAACTTCTGTGCGCATTCAACATTACATTCGAAAAGCACTTTAAATTCTTGTGTGCTATTTCCTTTATACAATTCTTCTATATCAAAAATAGCTTCTCCAAATTTATGATCGCAATCAACTACACGTAGAATTTTTCCCTTAAATATTATTTCATATTTATTGCATTCTTCAATATTCAGTTGTGTTGAAGGACACTGACAAGCATCTGCTGCCAAAGGAAATAGGAATAATAAGAAATTAAAAACGAGTATAAAATTACACTTCATTAAAATATTTTTTTACAAAGAGTTGAGAAGCATGCATTAATTCGTGAACTACTTCGTCATGACGCATCACAAAAACAACTTTACGATAAGCGTCCATCATCTCTTCAATTTTCGGCGATGATTTTAAAGGTCTTCTGAATTCTAATGCCTGAGCGGCATTAAGTAATTCTATTGATAAAACTTTTTCAGTATTATTTACTACTTGATAACATTTTGTTGCGGCGTTGGCGCCCATACTTACGTGATCTTCCTGACCATTACTACTTACGATGCTGTCAACACTAGCCGGAGTACACAACTGTTTACTTTGACTAACAATACTTGCAGCTGTGTATTGCGGGATCATAAATCCGGAGTTTAATCCTGGATTAGGTGTTAAGAAAGGAGGAAGTCCGCGTTGCCCCGAAATTAAAAGATATGTTCTTCGCTCCGAAATACTTCCCAGTTCGGCCATAGCAATACATAAAAAATCAAGTGCTAAAGCCAAGGGTTGTCCGTGGAAATTTCCACCACTTAAAATTTCATCTTCATCTTCAAAAATAGTTGGGTTATCGGTGACAGAATTTATTTCTGTTTCAAAAACATTGGTCACATAATTTACTGCATCCTTTGTAGCGCCATGCACTTGAGGAACACAACGAAACGAATAAGGATCTTGAACCTGTTCTTTTGCCTTAGCCGTAATTTCGCTTCCTATTAGATGCTTTCGAATAGTTTGCGCCGTTTGTAATTGTCCGGCATGAGCCCTAATAGTATGCAGATGATCTTTAAAGGGATCAATGCGCGCGTCAAATGCATCAATAGATAAAGCGGTAATAAAGTCACCAGCTTTATTTAAGTTATGCGATTTTAATAAACAGTAAATTCCATATGCGCTCATAAACTGAGTGCCGTTAAGTAAGGCAAGACCTTCCTTAGATTTTAATTTTACAGAGCTTAGTTTTTTTTGTTCAAATACAATACGCGTTTCAAGCTGAGAACCTTTGTAATTTACTTTTCCTAAACCTAGAATAGGTAAACACAAATGTGCTAACGGAGCTAGATCTCCGCTTGCACCCAAGGACCCCTGCTGATAAACAACTGGATAAATTTTATGATTAATGAGATCACATAAATGCTCTACAGTCTCAAGTTGAACACCACTTTTACCATAAGAAAGAGATTGTATTTTTAAATACAGCATCAGTTTTACAATTCCCTCAGGCACTTCTTCACCCATGCCGCAAGCATGACTCTTCACTAAATTTTCCTGCAATTGTTCAAGGTCCTTATCCGGAACTATAACGTTGCACAACGATCCAAAACCTGTGTTAATACCATAAATGGGACCGTTGTTGGTTTTTAATTTTTTGTCAAGATAAGCGCGGCAGGCACTGATAGATTTTTTTGAAGCGGTAGATAATTCAACTGTGGCATCTTTATCTGATATAAATTTTTGTAATTCCTCAAGGGTAAGACGTTTGGTATGATCAATTATGAATTTCATGCAAGCTCAGTTTTTAAATAGTGGATCAAATCAGTAATGTTTAATTCTTGTTTATCGCCGGTACTCATTTTTTTAATTGCGTAAACGCCTTTTGTAATTTCATTGCTGCCAACTGTGCACACAAAAGGAATATTTTTTTTATCCGCGTACTCTATTTGTTTTCCAAGTTTTTTAGTAATGTCGGGATAAATTTCACAAGAAATATTTGCATCACGAAGATCTTTGGCCAAATGAATGCAGTAGTATTGCGACTCCTCATCAAAGTGAGTAAAGAGTAAAGCTGTAGATGATGAATTGGAAATAGATTCAGGAAAAACGTTTAATTCTTCCATCACATCGTAAATGCGATCTACGCCAAAAGATATGCCAACTCCACTCATGTTTGGTAAACCAAAAATTCCGGTTAGGTCATCGTACCTGCCGCCACCTAAAATACTTGGCGTAAAGGTTCCGGCATTTGCTTTAACTTCAAAAATAGTACCGGTATAATAATTTAAGCCACGGGCTAAAGTGATATCTAATTCAATCTTTGCATGATTAGGAGAAACGTTTTTTAATAGAAATTCAATTTCTTCGAGACCTTTTTTTCCAATTTCTGTTGATCCAACAAGGCTTCTAAGAATTTCTACCTTTTCATTATTTGAGCCTTTGAAATCGAGAAGCGGTTGAAGCTTGTTAATAGCTTCTGCCGAAATTCCTTTTTCATTCAGCTCTTTATTTACGCCATCTTTTCCAATCTTATCTAGCTTATCAATAGCAACCGTTATATCAATAATTTTGGAAGGCTCATTAATAACTTCTGCTAAAGCAGTTAAAATTTTGCGGTTATTGAATTTTAGTAATACGGGAATGTTTAGTTGGCTAAATGATTTATCCATCATCGCAATTAAATCCAATTCATTCAGCAAAGAGTTGGATCCAATCACATCGGCGTCGCATTGGTAAAATTCACGGTAACGGCCTTTTTGGGGACGATCAGCCCGCCAAACGGGTTGTATTTGATAGCGTTTAAATGGAAAAATAAGTTTGTGCTGATTCATGACAACAAAGCGTGCGAATGGCACTGTGAGGTCGTAGCGTAGTGCTTTTTCTGTTAAATCTTCTGAGTTTCTGGAAGATTCAAGAGAGAGATCAAATTCTTTTTTAAGAAGATCTTTGTTTTTGCTTTCGTGTATGCGAGAGTTCAGAATTTTAAAAATAAGTTGATCTCCTTCATCGCCATATTTTCCAGTTAGCGTGGAAATATTTTCCATCGACGGCGTCTCAATAGGCTCATATCCAAACAGTTCGAAATTATTTCTTAGAATACTTAAAATATAGTTTCGTTTCTGCATTTCTGCAGGACCAAAATCACGGGT
Source organism: Aurantibacillus circumpalustris (assembly GCF_029625215.1). Taxonomy (GTDB): domain Bacteria; phylum Bacteroidota; class Bacteroidia; order B-17B0; family Aurantibacillaceae; genus Aurantibacillus; species Aurantibacillus circumpalustris. The sequence goes on along the minus strand of NZ_CP121197.1, from coordinate 607,838 downwards.
TCCTCTTGGTATGGAAGGCTTCATCAATTAGAATTCAAAATAAAATGTAAACTTACTAAAAAAGTGCAAGAATAACATGATTTGCTGTGCTAGTTCTCGCCGCTTGTCCGTAAATACGGTACTTGTAACTAATATACTTGAACGACTGTGTTATCTAAATTTTAAAAATTTTTCGAAATGTGTAGGGGTAAAGCTCAATAGAATTGTCTAAGCATTGAAAATAATGGATAACAAACTAAACTTTTATGGCATTTATTGGTCTTACTAAGCAATTCACCGACAATATGATACAATCTAAACCCTTTCAGAAGATTTTTGCCGCTAAATTATACACAGAAGGCAAATTTTCGACACGGAAACTTGTGAGATAATTTTAGTTTCCATAGGTTTGCATCCGATTTTAAAGAACAGTTACTCAAAAAGAAATAATTTTTATGAAGTTTAAGATAAGTTTACTTTTTTTTCTATTGACTTTTGGTTTATACAGTCAAGAAAAAGCAACAATTAGCGGTTATATTAAAGATGTCAAAAACGGAGAGTCTCTTATTGGAGCTACTGTTTATAAAGTGGGATCTAATATTGGCGCATCGGCAAACGAGTACGGGTTTTACTCCTTCACACTTCCAAAAGGTGAACATGAAATTGGTATTTCTTTAATTGGATATGGCACTTTTACTTTTTCTGTGAAGCTCGATAAAAATATTACTAAAAACGTGGAACTTTCTGAAGAAGGAACCGATTTAGATGAAGTTATTATTACAGGTGAAGCAGAGGATAAAAATGTGAAGAGTGTCGAAATGAGCGTTGCAAAATTAGATATTAAACAAATTAATAAAATTCCAGCTTTGTTAGGTGAAGTAGATGTTATTCGTGCCATTCAATTATTACCTGGTGTGACAACTGTGGGAGAAGGAGCAAGTGGATTTAATGTAAGGGGAGGAAATATTGATCAGAATTTAATTTTATTGGATGAGGCTCCTGTATATAATTCATCGCATTTATTTGGCTTTTTCTCTGTGTTTAATCCCGATGCAGTAAAAGATGTGAAACTTATTAAAGGCGGAATCCCTTCTCAGTATGGTGGACGTGTTTCTTCTATTCTTGATGTTAGAATGAAAGAAGGTAACAGTAAAAAACTTGAAGTAAATGGCGGACTCGGTACTATTTTCAGTCGTTTGAGTATTGAGGCTCCTCTTATTAAAAATAAAGCAAGTTTTATTATTGCTGGTCGTCGCAGTTATATTGATGCTTTAGTGAAACCATTCGTTAAAGATTCTAATCCTCTGAAAAAAGCGAGTTTTTATTTTTATGACCTTACAGCAAAATTTAACTGGAGAATAAATGATAAGAATACGGTGTTTGCTAGTGGTTATTTAGGAAGAGATGTATTCGGCGCTGAGGTTTTTGGTTTTGACTGGGGAAATACAACTGCAACAATGCGTTGGAATCATATTTTTAATACAAAACTATTTATGAATGCCACTGTATTTTACAGTAATTACAATTATAAGCTCGGATTTGAAACCAGCAATGGTACAGGGTTTAAATGGAGAAGTAATATTGTGAATTATAGTGGGAAAACGGATTTTAGTTATTATTTAAATACACGGAATACGATTCGTTTTGGAGTACAAGCCCTGGCCTACGACTTCCTGCCATACGATGCTACTGCCACTTTTGAAGGTGGATCCACTGTTAAGTTTTTGGCCGACAAACGTTATGGCGTTGAGTATTCAGCTTATATCGGCAACGAACAAAAATTAACTCAGAAGTTAACGATTGAATATGGCTTACGCGTAAGTATGTACACCAATATTGGAAAAGGTAAAGCATATTATTTCCGCGATACTATACCAAACACATCATTACCGCTAGAAGAAACAAAAACATTTTCATCAGGAGAACTTATTAAAGAGTATATAAATCCTGAACCTCGTCTTTCTGCGAATTATGTGTTAAACAAATCAAGTTCATTAAAGGCAAGTTATAACCGTATGGCGCAATACATACAGCTTATTAGTAATACAGCTGCAAGTACGCCTTTAGATGTTTACACCATTGCGTCCAATAATTTGAAGCCTTTAATTGCTGATCAAGTGAGCGTAGGATACTTCCGCAACTTTAAAGATAACATGTTTGAAACCTCTGTTGAAGTGTATTACAAGTATTTGAAAAATCAGTTGGACTATATTGATAACGCAGATTTGTTTATTAATGCAACTGTTGAAAATCAATTAGTGCAAGGTTTAGGGAGAGCTTACGGAGCTGAATTCTATGTAAAAAAATCGAAAGGGAGAATACAGGGCTGGATCAGTTATACCATCAGTAAAACCGAACGTAATGTACGTGGGATTAGCAATGATAACTGGTTCTTCAGTCGCTACGACAGAACACATGTATTAAACACAAGCGTAAACTATGATTTAACAAAGCGTTGGAATATCTCAACTAACTTTGTTTTGTTGTCGGGTGTTCCGGGAACTTTTCCAAATTCAAAAATTCAAATTCAAGATCAAAACATTCCTTATAACACAGATGGTATAAGAAATAATTACCGCATTACACCTTATCATCGAATGGATATTGGAGCAACTTATTCGTTTAAGAAAAATGAACGACGTCGTTACAAGCAAACCATTGTGGTAAGCATTTACAATGTGTATAATAGACGAAATGCCTTCAGTATTTATTTTAGAACGAAGGAAGGTGAACCACAACAAACAGAGGCAGTAAGATACTCCATCATTGGTTCATTTGTTCCAGCAATTACATATAATTTTAAATTTTAATCACTGTATATTTCCCATAACATGAAACCATTTATTAATTTTTTATTTTTTACCATTACGGCATTCTTTTTAAGTTCTTGTGAAGATGTTGTTCAGATAAAACTCGACGAAGGGTCTAAGCTTTATGTTATCGACGCTTTTGTAAATGATTTGGATGGTATCCAAACCATCAGAGTTGTTACAAACGACACTTATTTTAGTAACCGTGAAGCTCCACCTGTATCAGGTGCACAAGTAATTTTAAAGGACCTTACAGCATCCAAACAGTTTCTTTTTAGTGATGTTGGCAACGGGAATTATGTCTACAATACTAATGGTAATGATACTATTGCAAAAATTGGACACCAGTATGAATTGAATGTAACGATTGATGGCGATACGTATACATCTTTGGCAATTCAAAAAAGAACAGCAGGATTAGATAGCATAAGAGCTGAGTACAATGATGGTGATAATGGTTTTGGCCCTCCAGAAGATCCTTTTTATTTTTGTAGTTTATGGGCAAAAGATAAAGTGGATAATAACACAGATTATTATTGGGTAAAAACATTTCGTAACGACACCTTATTTAGCGGAACAGGAGATATAAATGTGTGTATTGATGGAACTGGTGGTGCTGTTACCGAGGGCGACTTAGATTCAAACTACTTCACGCCGCCGGCAACATTTTTAGGATTTAAACGCTACCAAAGAGGAAATACTTGTAAGGTAGAAATACATTCTATTTCTCATGATACCTATTTTTTCTTTTTGCAAGCACAAGCACAAATAAATAATGGCGGATTATTTGCTACGACGCCAGAGAATGTAAAAACAAATATTGTAGCACCTGCGGGAGCAAAAACCAAAGCCGTTGGTTGGTTTAATATGGCTAGTGTGGCGACTAAATCGAAATTAATTCCTTAAGTGTAAACAATTGTTTAAGTTCTCCGATCTAGGGAGATAGTTTCGAATCTTTTATTTGTACGGATTTGTTCTCAAACTGCAACGAATCGTTGGGTGTTATTATTTTCAGTAACTTTAATAAAAGTAATGAAAAGAGTCAAACCCACCCTCTGCTTAATCACAGCTTTTCTAATATCAGTGCGCTGTACCGATGTGGTTCAGGTTAAACTGGACAAAGGCTCAGAGCTCATTGTGATCGATGCGTTCTTGGAAAGTCAATACGATGCACAGGCTATTTTTATACACAAAAATTCAACCTATTTTAATTCAGAAGAGCCAGAGCCAATAACGAATGCTAGTGCTACTTTGTATGACCTCACCGAAGACAAATCTTATAAGTTTCAATATGTTCGTGACGACAGGTATGAAATTGAAGTCAAAAAAGAATCGTTTGTCGCCAATCACCAATACAAGTTGGAAATAAATATCGAAGGTTCTATATACACAGCGCTTACTACTCAACCGAGGGCCGCAAGTATTGATAGCATAAGTGCTAAGGCATTTACTAAAGATCAATTTACTGGGGAGGTTAAACCACTTTATTACTCATGTTATCTCTGGGCGAAAGACAAAGCTGATAACAATCCGGATTACTATTGGATTAAATCGAATCGTGATTCTGCCTTCATTAACTTATGTATAGACGGTACTGCTGGGATAGTTAGAGACGCACCAACTGACTCGATCTATTTTTCCACTCCATATAGCTTGTTGGGTTATGCAACCTATGCTCCCGGAAATCTCTGCTATGTTAGCGTATGCGCAATTTCAAAAGAAACTTATGATTTTCTAGAACAGGCGCAGAAACAAATAAACAACGGTGGTTTGTTTGCCACCACGCCGGAAAACATAAAAACAAATTTTACAACGCCAACTGACGCCAAAAGAAAAGCCGTAGGTTGGTTCAGTGTTGCGAATGCGTGTTCGGCAAACAAAGATATTCCAAAATAAGTTTCGGTTGCAAAAGCAGCTACAAAAAATTATTTTTTAATTCGGTAGTATTTTATTGGGTTTTTCATTTGTAATCTGTCACATTTAATTCCGAGTCGCAAAAAAAATGTTCGTCGGCAATTGCATTTGAACAAACTATCACGGTGCGGTTATTTGTATAGCGTGAGATAAGTTCTTTGTACCAAGCAATTGCATTTTTATCAAGATTGCTCACAGGTTCATCTAAAAGTAGCAAAGGAGAGTCTGCTAAAATGGCCAAGCCCAATTTCAAACGTTGTTTCATACCACTCGAGAATTGTTTAATGAATTTATGTTTGGCATTCTGTAATTGAATAATCTCAATTATTTCCTCGTTGGATAAATTATTTACAAAAGGTTTAAACACTTTTGTATGCTCAATCATTTCAACAAGTGTAAAATCTTCTATCAATTGTAAATAAGGTGAAGCAAAAGAAATAATGTTTTTTGTTTTTTCAGGATCTATTTTTTTTTCGTCAACACTAATAGAAACCTCTCCTTCGTTTGGTGTTAAAAATCCCGAAACCACTTGCAGTAAAGTAGATTTACCAGAACCATTACCGCCGAGAACTAAAAGTTTTTGATTGTGTTGAATTTCAAAATTAAGACCTCTAAAGATCCACTCTCTGTTGAATTTTTTTCCAAGATTATATAGAGAGATGGAGAGAGTCAATTGTGTGTGATCAATAGTTTATAGTTGCATCATTGTTTTTATGTCGCCCAGAGACGCGAAGATCGCAAAGTTCTTAATCCTGTGGCCTCTTAAATCTGGAGGGTTCATTAAGTTCTGGTTCACTAAACTAAATTCCTTTCACAATACCGTCCGTTTGTTTGCGGATAAAATCCACAATCTCTCTTCTGGTTTCAGTATCGGGCATTTCGTTTTCTACAATTTCAAGTGCGTTTGACAAATTATGCCCGCGAACAAAAATAATACGGTAAATATCTTCTATTTGTTTTATTTTCTCTTTATCAAATCCTCTGCGGGCCAGACCAATAGTATTTACCCCAATAAATTGAAGTGGTTCACGTGCAACGCGTATGTAAGGTGGGACACTTTTTCTAACAAGCGAAGCACCTGCTACAAAAGAATGTGCTCCAATATTTACAAATTGTTGGGCAGCAACCACTCCTTCAATAATAACGTAATCCTCAACCGTTATATGTCCTGCTAAACTACCATTGTTAGCAATAATAACGTTGTTTCCAATGGCGCAGTCATGACCCAAATGTGTGTAGCACATAATAAGACAGTTGTCGCCGACCTTAGTAGTCATGCGGTCTGCAGTACCTTTGTGTATAGTAGCGTATTCTCTGATGGTTGTATTTTTACCAATAACGGTATTTGATTTTTCGCCATTGTATTTTAAATCCTGACTTACAATACCAATCACGGCACCGGGAAATATTTTACATCCGCTTCCAATAATAGTATCAGGATAAATAACGGCATTTGGGTGAATAAAACAATCGTCTCCTATTTCCACATCGTGGTAAATGGTCGCAAAAGCTTCAATGGTAACATTTTTGCCAATTTTAGCTTTAGGACTTACATTCGCGAGCGGTGAAATCATAAATTTTTAATTAAGCGAGTTGAGGTTCAGTATTCTTAACTTCAATGTTTTTCACTTTTACAATCTGAGCCATCATTTCGGCTTCCATTACCGGTTTGTTTTGCACATAAGCTATACCGCGCATGTGGCAAATACCGCGACGAATCGGAGTAACAAGATTTAAGCTAAACACTACGGTATCGCCCGGAATAACTTGTTGACGGAATTTAACGCCATCAATTTTAATAAAGTAAGTCAAATAATTTTCAGGATCTGTAACAGTTTTTAAAACTAGTACGCCTCCGCATTGCGCCATGGCTTCAATCAGAAATACACCTGGCATTACTGGGTTACCGGGGAAATGTCCTTTAAAAAACTCTTCATTTAAAGTAACATTTTTAACACCAATTACATGATTGTCTGAATACTCCATGATTTTATCTACCAACAACATCGGCTGACGGTGAGGTAATAATTTCATAATGTCCATAATGTTAAGAACCGGAGCAGCATTCAAATCTACTTTTGGATAATCTTTTTCTATTTTTTGTTTTTTAGCAAGTGCCTTTAACTTCTTCGCGAAGTCAACGTTTCCAGCATGACCGGGACGTGCTGCAAGCACATGAATTTTCATTGGTTTTCCAACTAAGGCAAGGTCGCCAACAATATCTAATAGTTTGTGTCTTGCAGGTTCGTTAAAAAAACGAAGTTTGGTATTGTTTAACACTCCACGCCCTTTTACTTCAACGTCTGGCTTATTAAATACTTTACGTAAATGATCCAATTTATCTTTTGGAAGCTCGCTATCTACTAGTACAATTGCGTTATCTAAATCGCCACCTTTAATCAAATTATGCGCTAACAAAGCCTCTAATTCTCTTAAAAAAACAAAGGTACGGCAAGGTGCAATTTCTTGCTTAAATTCGGCTATGTTATACATCGAGGCGTGTTGCGTACCAAGTACTTCGCTTCCATAATCAACCATTACAGTTAAACGGAAATCGTCCTGAGGTACCGCAAGCATCTCCACTTTTTTAACGGTATCTTCAAAAGTTAAATTTTCCGTCAACTCAAAATAGTCGCGTTCGGATTCTTGTTCAACAACTCCAACACTTTCAAGAGCTTCAATAAATTTTAATGAGCTTCCGTCCATTATTGGCATTTCTGGACCGGTAACCTGAATCATACAATTATCAATTCCAAGACCCATTAAGGCAGCTAATACGTGTTCGGTGGTGTGCACGCGTACACCATTTTTTTCAAGCGTAGTGCCTCGGGAAGTATCTACCACTAAATCAACATCAGCATCAATTATCGGATGCCCTTCAATATCAACACGTTGAAATTTAAACCAATGATTCTCCTCTGCAGGGTTAAACGTAATTGTTACAGGTTTACCAGTATGTAAACCAACTCCTGATAAAGAAACAGCTTTTTTTATTGTTCTTTGCTTATCACTCATGTAAATGGTAGTTAAAGCATTAAAGGTACAAAAAATCAGAGAATCTCTAAATATTTCTTACTCAAAACTGAGGTACGGAAGCAGTTTTTGAACAAGACCATTATCATTTAAAATATCCTTTAAGTTCATAGCATTAATGGTAGTTTTTCTTCGCCAATCGAAAATTGTTTTCGTGTTTTCGTAGGTGAGATAAGGGTGCTTATTAATGGTTTTAAAATCGTCTTTATTGAGATTAATTTTTTGAATAGTTTTTGCGTCCACATAACACAGGTTTTTCACCTTTTCGTAGAGCTCATCATTAAAGCCATAAACCTCTTTAAGCTGGTCTACCGTTACAAATCCACCCAACATGCCTCTGTATTTTAGTATGCGTTTAGCATAAGAAGCCCCAATTCCATTTAAAGCAACAAGACTTGCACTATCGGCAGAATTTAGTTCAATTTTTATAGAAGTTTGTTTTACGTGATTTTCTATTATAACTTTTTGCTCCCCTTGTTTTTTGAAATCTGGTTGAGCTGTTTGCTCTTCAATCAAAATGTATGGTTCAAGTTGCGCAAATAATTTATCATTAATACCGTATACTTTTTGAAGATCCTTCTTTTGTTTAAATACAAAGCCATTTTTCCTGAATTTCAAAAAAATTAGCGCCGTTTTTTCCTTAAAGCCTAATTGCTTTAATTGCTCTAAGGACACGGTATTTGGGTTAAATACAAAAAGTGTGGAGTTGGAATTATCTTGTACTACTTTGTTTTTTGAATGTGAGTGCGATTTGCTATAAACACTATCAAGCTTTTTTTCAATAAGGGGAAGATCAAGTAAAACAATAGCATCGGGCTTAATAAAAAGTGGATACGTAAGCCTTATCAGTAACAAAACAAAGCTTATTACCAGAAGCACAAATAAGCCATTACGTTGCTGCTTGTTGAAACCAAAATAGTTATTCAGAAAACTTTGAAGCATTTTTTGACTTATTAAAAAAGTAATAAACAGGCAGCCCTAAAGCAATAATAACAAGTCCAAGAAAGGTGTTTTGAGGTTTATAAATTAAAAGATCAAGACAAATGGCTCCTGCAAGTAAAATATAAAGAGCCGGAATTATTGGATATCCAAAAGCTTTATAAGGACGCGGCGCATCGGGTTCTTTTTTTCTCAGATAAAATAAAGCAGAAATAGTAACAATGTAAAACAGTAGCGAAGCAAATGTGCAATAATCCAATAAAGAACCATAAGAGCCACTCAAACAAAGTACAGATGACCAAAATGCCTGAAACCATAAGGCTTTAGAAGGCACATCAAATTTATTAATGTGGGAAGCAGATTTAAAAAACAAACCTTCATTAGCCATTGCTTGAAATAAACGGGCGCCGGAAAGAATTAATCCGTTATTGCATCCAAATGTTGAAATAACAATTAAAAGCGCCATAATGTATGACGATACATCTCCGAAAACCGGATACATAGCGGCTGATCCAACTCTGTCATTTTGCGCATATTCAATTCCTTTGCCAATAACAGTTTGCGCATCTGGTGAACCTAAAGCGGGTAAAAGCATAAAGTAAGCGATGTTTGCTAGGATATAAAGAACCGTTACCAACAAAACACCGACCAAAAGTCCAATGGGAATATTCTTTTGGGGTTCTTTTATTTCTCCGGCAATAAAGGTGACGTTATTCCAGGCATCGCTGCTAAATAATGATCCGATTAGTGCTACACCCATGGCACTCATTAACGCAATGGCACTAAACCCATTTTGTTTGGTAGCGAACGTTTCATTTTTAAAAGGCAATTCAATATTTGTTTGCCAATAGCCACTTTTGTATCCAACGGCAAAGCCTAGTATAATTAGGCCAAATAGAGCAAGTAGTTTAGTGCTAGTAAAAATGCGTTGAATTATTCTGCCATTATTTATTCCTAATGAATTCAGGTAAGTTAGAAAGACAATACTTACTACACCAAGAAGTTGTGTGGTGGAAATACTAAATTGATTGATGGTTACAACACTGTTTGATTCGTCAAAAAACGGAATAAATACACCTACGTATCTAGCGAAAGCAACGGCTACGGCAGCAATCACGCCAGTTTGTATAACTGTAAAAACGGTCCAGCCATAAACAAATGAAGTAAGTTTGCCGTAGGCTCTTTTTAAATAAATAAATTGCCCACCTGCTTCCGGCATCATTCCAGCGAGCTCGCCATAACTTAATGCTGCAAATAGGGTTATTATTCCGCTAATTACCCAGCACATTAATACCCAAAACGGAGAGCCTAAAACCCGCGTCATGTCTGCAGCTACAATAAATACGCCAGAACCAATCATACTGCCTGACACGAGCATAATGGTATCAAACAGATTTAAACTCCTTTTTAATTCGGACATATTGAAAAATAGTTTTAAAAGATACTTAAATTTGCACAGCAATATATCTATTAAATATTAAGAATAAAACTAGATAAAGGATGTTGAGCGATAAAAACCTTTTTTTAGGTGAAACAAAATTAAAAAAGCATGAAGGTATTAGGCGACAGGATAAGTATTTTAAAAAAAGAAAATTTAATAAGTGTGGTGATTTTGCCAACAACAGATAAAACAAAACTTAGAATACTTTTTTTGTGGTTGCTGGCATGGACAGTTTGTGGGCTTATTGTGTTTGCCAACTATTTTAAAGTTACCGATCAAAATGCAAAATTATTTATAATGGTGTATTTATCGTTTTGGTTTTATTTTGAGTTTAATATTGTGAGAAGTTTTATTTGGAAACGCTCGGGCAAGGAAAAACTTTGGATACAGTCTGGCATTCTCTACTACCAAAGAGAGTTAAATAAGAAAGGAAAAATTTTAGAGTTCAACTTAGATTTAATAAGTCCGCTGCAACTTATTGAATTGAAACCAACGCGATTCAGTGATATTATTAACCAGAGTTTTTGGGTAAAAGGCGGAGAGCGGCTGGAGTTTTATTCGCAAACAAAAAACGTTCAGCTTGGCATGCAAATTACCGATGAGGAGGCTGTAACCATAATGAACGAAATAAATCGGTTTATTCCTTAAGCCTTAAATCTCAGGCCTGCATTTTAACATCAGTCTTCTAAATCGATGTAGGGATTTAAAAGCAAAAGAGTTATCTTGCACCTCACATTAATTTAAAATGAAAAAAATAATTTTCGTCCTAAGTCTTACGCTAATTTTTAATTTGCAAGCGCAAGTTTTGCAGAGAACTTGTGGCACACCTAATTTACCGGCACAATACGAAAGTTGGGTGCAAAGTTTGATTCCTACTCCAGGTAAATACGGAACGGCTTCGGTTAATTCTGTATTTAATATTCCTGTTATTGTTCATATTATTCATAATAATGAGTCTATTAATAGTATTTCAGCCACGAGTGGGAATAATTTAAACGCCGCTCAGGTAATTGATCAGATAAATATCTTAAACAAAGATTATAATGGCACAAATGCTGACACCAATTTAATACCAGCAGTGTTTAAGCCTTTGTTAGGAAAATTTCAGGTCAATTTTTGCCTTGCAGTTGTTAACCCAACTGGCGGTGTGCTTGCAGAGCCCGGGATTGATAGGATTAATCGTGTTGCTAAAAATTGGTCAGCAACACCTTATTCACAAACGTATATTAATTCTACTGTTAAACCAAATAGCATCTGGGATCCAAATCGTTATTTGAATATTTGGATTGCGCCGTTAAGCAATAATCTTCTTGGTTACGCTACTTTTCCAGATCCGGTTGGTTCTGGTATTCAGGGGTTAACAGGAACTTTTGGTTCTGCAACAACAGATGGAGTTGTTATTTTAACTTCTGCTTTTGGAAGCATTGGTACTGCACAAAGTGGAGTTTACAATAAAGGTAGAACAGCCACTCACGAAATTGGACACTGGATTGGCTTAAGACATATTTGGGGTGATTCAAATTGCGGAACAGACTATTGTATTGATACACCTCCTGCTCAAGCTGCAAATTACGGTTGTCCGAGTTTTCCTTACAAATTGGGAACGTGTTCTGGAAATGCTACAGGAGAGATGACCATGAATTATATGGATTATACAAACGATGCATGTATGTACATGTTTACTGCTGATCAAAAATACCGCGCTCAGTTAATTTTGACGAACTCACCAATTCGTGCCGCACTTATTACTTCCACAGTTTGTAATCTTCCAATAATCATTAATGATATAGGAATTACTTACGTTGCGAGCCCAGGTTACTCCCAATCCATTAATTGTGTAGATAATATCAATCCAGTAATTAAGATCACCAATTATGGGACTACTGTAGTAAACACAGCGCTTATTACATATAATGTTGATGGCGTAAATACGCAAACTTTAAACTGGTCAGGATCGGCTTCGCCAAATACTTCGTTTACAGTATCAATACCGCAAATAAACGGCATAGGTTTTGGAACGCACATGTTTAGTGTAAATATATCTTTACCAAATGGAGGAACGGATAGTAATTTAAATAATAACAACAACCAGCAACAATTTTCGATCGTAAATAATTTTGCCTTTAATGCTCCTTCGGGAACTATTTGCCAAGGAAATTCAATTGTTTTAACTGCCAGTGGTGCTGCAAGTTACAGTTGGAGTACAGGCGCCCCTACATCTAGTGTCTCGTTAAATCCAAGTACAACTACCACTTATACAGTAACGGGTTTTTACGGTTTGTGCAACGTGCCAAAAACAGTTACTATAACGGTTCAAGCAGCGCCTGTTTTAACAATAGATAAAAACCACGTATGCGAGGGTCAGCCGACTTCAATTACGGCTTCGGGTGCTAATTCATATAGTTGGAGTAGTGGCGAAACTTCTGCCGTAATCAATGTAACTTTGTCCGCGAGCGCGCAATATACACTCACAGGGTCTAGTTCTGCAGGCTGCGTAACAGCGCAAATTCAGACAATTCTTATAGACCCATTGCCTACTGTTACACTTTTTCCTGGAACTGTTAGTTGTACACTTTGCAATAATGCAACCATTTCAGTAAACGCATCGGGAGGAACTTCCCCTTACACTTATAATTGGATTCCAGGCAATATCACAACGCAAACCGTTAGCGATTTGGAAATAGGTTGCTATACTGTTACTGTAACAGATGCTCTAGGTTGTTCTTTAACGGATGAAACCTGTGTGAGTTTTGATGTAGGTATTTCTTCACAAACGCTTAGTAACGATTCTTTCAAAATTTGGCCTAACCCTAGTAGCGCGATTTTTACCGTTGAATTTGTAAATAATGACTTAAAAAAAGTAGAAATAATAAATTCGATTGGTGAGGTGGTTTATTCAAACCAAACACAAAATAATTTTGTGCCTATTAATTTAGAGGCTTACTCTAATGGAATTTACTATTTGAGAGTAAAAACAAACAATGCTGTTGAAGTACAGAAAATTATAAAGCGATAACCACATCAAATTAATTTATAGGTAGCGCCAAAAAACTAAACATTAAATAGTTTTTTGGCGCTATTTTATTTTAGTGAAGAATTTTAAAAACGAGTTCCTTTAACAACTCGCCATAAGTAACGCCACTGTTATCAACCCCTTTTGATTTAAGGTCTATTTCTTTGAGGTAAGAAAAAATTAGTTTTAGCTTCGAGGAATTATAATTTAGAGCGGCCTTTGCGTAACCATCAACAAAGAAAGGATTTACACCCAAAGCTTGCGCAGCAGCAAATTTACTCTTGTCCTGCAGAAAGTGATATTTTAAAATTTTGCTGAAGTATCCGTATAAAGAAATAAGCACAAGTGGCGCTGGATTATCTTTTTCATTTGCTGCAAAATGATTAATAATCCTGTTGGCTTTTAGCACATCTTTTTTTGCAAGCGCATCTTGCAGTTCAAATACATTGTAATCTTTGCTTATGCCAATGTTATCCTGTATAAGGTCGGCTGTTACCTCTTTTCCCTCAGGAAGACTAATAAGTAGCTTATCAATTTCGTTAGAAATTTTACTTAAATCGTTCCCTAAAAACTCAGCCATTAAAAGCGTTGCTTTTGGCCCGATGGTATATTTTTTTTCTTTTACGTATTCATTTATCCATTCAGGGACTTGATTATCATACAGTTTTTTTGTTTCCAAAAACACCGCATTTTTTTGAAGTGCTTTAGCTATCGCACTTCTTTTATCGATGGTTTTGTACTTAAAGCAAAATACGAGAATAGTAGATGGTTGTGGATTTGTAATGTAGTTGAGGAATTGTTGTGTCGCATTGTTAGATTCGTTTTTCGAGCCACCACCGCCGTCATCAGATGCAGCACTTTTATTTAATTCTTTAATGTTTTGCGCTTCCTTAACAATAACTACGTTGTGTTCGCTCATCATTGGAAACTGTTTTGCTAATCCAAGAATGCTTACCAAATCGGCATCTTTACCATAAACAACTGTCTGATTAAATTCTTTATCAGAATTCTCAAGAACATTATTCTCTATGTAATCGCTAATTACGTCAATGTAATAAGCTTCTTCGCCACTTAAGAAATACACGGGTTTAAAAATCTTCCGCTTAAGGTCTAATAATATCTGATTAACTTCTTTCAATTAAATGAGCTGTTTTTAAATAAAATTAATTATGTTTTTTAATGTCAAATAAAAAGGCACTTCCCCCTTCATTCTTTATAATAAGTTTAGATTCTAATTGTTCAACAAGAATAAAAACTAGTTCCATTCCCAATGTTTTACTTTCTTCGTGATCAAAATCTTCTGGTAAACCAATTCCATTGTCGCTTACTTTTATTGTAAAGCTCTCCGCATTTTCAGTTAAGGAAACTGTGATAAGGCCTTTTTTTCCTTGAGGAAAAGCGTGTTTGTAACAGTTGGTGAGAAGTTCATTAATAATTAAGCCAAGTGGAACAGCACCGTCAATTGTAAGACGATTATCGTTGGCAACCAAATCAGTCGCGATTTCAATTTTTGAGGTAGACATACTCGCTTCAATTTGTCTGACCAAAGTTTCTATGTACTCCACTAAATTTATATTGGAGATTGTTGTTTTTTGATACAACATTTGGTGCGTTAACGCAATTGCATTTATTCGTTGTTTTGCCTCAAAGAAAATACTTTCCGTTTTTTCATCATCTATTTTTCCAATTTGTAGATTCAACATACTGGTAATAATTTGTAAATTATTTTTTACCCGATGATGGATTTCTTTAATCAACGCCTCTTTTTCCTTTAACGACTGTTCAATCTGTTTGTTTTGATCTTGAATTTGATTGTTTTTAAAAGAAAGTTGCTTTTCACGACGTTTAAAGCGCCTGTTGTTAATTATAAGAAAAACAATAACAATTAAAAGTAAAAATACCCCTGCAATAAGCGATTTTCGATAAGAACTTTGTCGTGTTTCATTCTCTTCTTTCTTCTTTAAAATACTTTCTTGTTCTGTGTATGCAAGTTCTCTTTGCTCTATATTAAAAGTAAGACCCTGATTGATGGCATCACGTTCTTTTTCTAAATCTAACACACTATCATAAATTCTATAGTAATTGCTATAAGTTGTTGCAGCTTTTTTATAATCATACATAAATTCATAATATTTTGCAAGAAGTGGCAAAAATTTAATTCTTAAATTAGTTTTAGATAATTCATTAGCTAATAAAGTCTCACAAGAATCCAAATAGAGTTTGGAAAGACGTTTTTCTTTAAGGTCTATATAACACTGGGTAATAAGTACGTAGCTATTAAAAGCGCTTTCGAAGTTTTCAGACTTAATGCTGTAGTAGATGTCTTGTTTTAACAAGGGAATTGCTTTTTTGAGAAGCCCTTTATTATAATAACTTTGAGCAAGATTGCCATCTATTAGGCCTTTGTAAAAATCATAATGGGCTTCTTTGCCTGATTCTATCTTTTTATGTTTTAAAATTCGCTTCGCTTTTAAAAAATAAAACTCAGCACTATCTGATTTTTTTTCTTTGTTATAAAAAACACCCATATCGTTGTAAAAATTAACGATCATATCGGTGTCTGATTTATGGGTTAACTTATTAAATTCGCTCCTACGTTGTTCTATAGCCTCATTTGTAAAACCTAACATGTAATAAAGAAAACTTTTATTTAGTCCATAATCAATATTAGCCGTATCACTTTGTCTATGCCAGGTGTTTTCAATGATATGTTGCATTTCAAATGCTCTATTTACATTTTTAATTTTTACAAATACGTTTTTTAGCATGGATAGACAAGTAAGTGTATCGTCAATATTTGTAGCGGTATAACGCAAAGCATTTTCAAGAATAAAAATGGTTTTGCCATAATTTTCGTTGAATAATTCTTTCTTCGCCTCAATCTTATCAAATAAAAATTTGAGATCATTATTACTTTGAGTCGCCTGACGATAAATGTCTTTTTTAATCTTATCTAAAGTATCTTTAATGTACGGGTATACCTCATGCAATTCAGAGTGCGGAATTGCTGCAACCAATCTCACTTTAGTGCGAGGACTGGCTTCAAAAAAATCTTTCTGAAATTTAGCTTTGTTTAATTGCGCCTTAGAATGAAAAATCTGAAGCAAGAAAAACAAGAAAACATATTTTTGTTTTATTTTCATTGGTTTATTTATCCTGCCCAACCATCTCTATCTAAACTCCTATATTGAATGGCTTCTGCAATATGATTAGTTTCTATGTTCTTTGAATTATCAAGATCTGCAATTGTTCGTGCTACCTTTAAAATTCTATCGTAGGCTCTGGCACTCAGTCCTAAGCGCTCCATTGCATTTTTTAATAAAGTATTGCCCGCTTCAGTGAGCTGGCAATATGCTTTAAGATGGCTGGTATGCATTTGTGCATTGCAATGTATTTTTTTTTCTTTTTCATACCGCACGCTTTGCAGCAAGCGGGCTTTAATTACACGAGCTCTAATATCTTTACTTAATTCGGAAGAGTGTTGTTTATTAAGTTCGCTAAACGGAACGGGTGTAACTTCAATGTGAAGATCTATGCGGTCTAATAAAGGACCACTAATTTTATTGAGATATTTTTGTACAATGCCAGGAGCGCAAACACATTCCTTTTCCGGATGATTGTAGTAACCGCAAGGGCAAGGATTCATACTCGCAATGAGCATAAAGCTTGCAGGATATTCAACACTAAATTTAGCACGGCTAATTGTAACTACCCGATCTTCTATGGGTTGACGCATTACTTCTAACACCGTTCTTTTGAATTCAGGTAGTTCGTCTAAAAATAAAACGCCGTTATGCGCTAAACTAATTTCTCCGGGCTGTGGATTATTGCCGCCGCCAACTAAAGCTATATCGCTAATAGTGTGGTGAGGAGTTCTAAATGGGCGTTGAGTGACCAAACCAGCTCCTGTTCTTCCTGTTTTGCCGGCAACACTGTGAATTTTTGTGGTTTCAAGCGCTTCTTCTAAAGTAAGGGGAGGTAGAATGCTTGGTAAGCGTTTACTAAGCATGGTTTTACCAGCGCCGGGAGGGCCAATTAGGATAGCATTGTGGCCACCTGCTGCTGCTATTTCCAAAGCACGTTTAATATTCTCTTGACCTTTTACATCAGAAAAATCAAATTCAATAGACTCAATGTTTTGTAAGAAAGCTTCGTCCAGATTGGTTTCCGCAATAGGAAGATCTTTTTCACCAGTAAAAAAATCAATTACCTGTTTTATATTAGTTGCATAACGAACTTCTAAACCACTTACTACTGCAGCTTCTTGAGCATTGGAGGCGGGAAGAATTATGCCTTTAAAGCCATCCTGACGAGCGTTTATTGCAATTGGCAAAGACCCTTTAATTGACCGTAATTCACCGTCTAGAGCCAATTCACCCATAATAACATAATCACCAGCTTTCTCCATTGGAATTTGTTCGCTGGCAGCAAGTATGCCCATAGCAATTGTAAGGTCATACGCCGACCCTTCCTTGCGTATGTCGGCAGGAGCCATATTTACTGTGATTTGCTTTCCTGGGATTTTATAACCATGTTCTTTTAAAGCCGTGTCGATTCTCTGCTGACTTTCCTTTACCGCATTATCCGGTAATCCTACAAGAAAAAAGTTCACTCCGGTGTTTATATTTACCTCAACAGTAATTTTTGTGGCATTTATACCTTGTACTGCGTATCCAAACGTTTTTACCAACATAAATACAAATTAACCAATTTAAAATGAATTTAATTTCTGAGTTTTTAATTTTTTTTTGTAGGTTTGATTTCTTGCAAAATTAGAGGGTATAACCTTAAGGAGTAAAAACAAAATAAGTGTTTCTTCATTCAATGGATCACTTTTTTAATTTTAATTAAAGAAAACAGAAACAAAAACATGAAAAAATTAATTTTATTAAGCACGTTGTTTTTATCTACCGTTTGCTTTTCTCAACATGAAAAACAAGTAGATTTAAATTGTTACAATAAGTGGGCTGCAAAATTTGAAGACAGAGGTGCAGAGGAAGTAAAAGATGGCGTTTATGATGATGTTATTATAACTAACCGTCAAGGAGCAAAAGCCGTGTGTAACAACGGTAAAGTAGAAGTGAGGAATGGTTTAGTGGCTAAGTTTTACATTTTGTTAAATGATGGTTCACACGAGGAAGTTAAACGCACCTGGAAAAATGATTCTGAGAAAAATGTAACCATAATTAATGGTATTAGTAGAAGTATGGCTTCGGTTCACGGAGAGTTGATAAATATTATTTGGCCAAATATGATAAAAGCTAAGAAAGCAAAACCAACCGTTGCGCCAGATCCAACAGATGACTAGCTAATCACTTAAAAATGAAATGTATGGAGAGTCTTATTGGCTCTTTTTTTTTTGAAAGCGATTAATAAATAAACATAAGAGTAGTATTTTGTGATAAGAATTAAAACAAATATGATTTTTAGCATAATTTAGGCGAAATGACAATCCAATGACATTTAAAATCCCCAGATATACCATCTTTGCGGTATATTAATTGGACGCTTTTAAGGTCATAGCTTTTACACACAAAACCCTCCCAATTGAGCTAATTGGGAAATTACATCTTGATCAAGAAGAACAAACGAATGTGCTTGGAGCACTTAAAATCAATTTCAATTTCGAAGAATTACTTTTTTTAAGTACCTGTAATAGGATTGAATTATTGATAAAATCTTCAGAAGAAGTTACTTGTTTATTAGTGAAAGAGATCGCACTTTTTTTAAACAGCCGATTAAATAATTCAGAAACTACTCTTTTATCTAATGCTGCCGAATTGTATCTGGGAGCAAGTGGAGTGGAACATGTTTTAAAAGTAGCGTCGTCACTCGATTCAATGATAGTGGGTGAACGTGAAATCATTACTCAGGTTAGGAAAGCGTATGATTTTTGCAACTTACTTGGTTTAACAGGAGATTTTATTCGTTTGCTTATTAAACAAACAATCGAAACTGCGAAGGATATTTATACAAATACTGATATCGCAAGAAATCCTGTATCTGTGGCATCTCTGGCGTATAGACAATTAAGACAATTGGGAATTAAAAATGACGCCCGTATTTTGTTTGTTGGAAGCGGGGAGACCAATACGACTTTAGCAAGTTATTTTCAAAAGCATAAATTCGCAAACTTTACTGTGTTTAACCGCACTTTAGAGAACGGAAAAAAATTGGCAAAGTCATTAAATGGAAAAGCTTACGAACTTGCCGTACTTGCTGATTTTAAAGAGGGTTTTGATGTATTGGTTGTCTGCACATCTAGTTCGGAAATAATCATAACGGAAGAAATTTTCGAGTCGTTAAAAGGAAGGGATAACTCTAAAAAGGTAATTATTGATTTGGGTTTACCTTCTAATGTTGCAAAATCAGTTTCAGAAAACTCCCAACTATCATACATAGATATCAATTCATTAAAAGCTCAGGCAGATGCTAATTTACAATTACGTAAAAACGAAATTGTGAAGTGTGAAGAAATGATTAATGTTCGTACGCAACAATTTCATGCGCTTTATGCCGAAAGAAGAATTGAATTGGCCTTTGGCGAGGTTCCAAAGCAAGTTAGAGCCATTAAAGATTTGGCTTTAAACGAGGTTTTTGCCAAAGAGATAAATTCGCTTGACATTCAAAGTAAAGAAGTGCTTGAAAAAGTGCTTTCTTACATGGAAAAAAAATACAATGCCGTTGCAATTAAAACAGCAAAAGAAGTTTTTTTAGCCCCAAAAAATTAGTAACCTTTTAGTCTCCATTTTTTGTGAGAACTAATTTTTTTACAAAAAACCCAGCGTTAGTATAAGCCTTTAAAAAATAAATTCCACTTTCTAGAACCCGCATGTCAACCAGCGTTGTCGTAGTCTTATTTGGTGAAATGTTCATCACTATTTTTCCAGATAAATCTATCAGGTATAGTTTTTGAAGTTCAGTGTTTTTATTTACCCGTATTTCAAAACAATCTTTCACAGGGTTAGGGTATATTAGTAATGAATCATCTGATTTGCTAAACCAAAGTTCATTTGGTAAAGCTTCAACAGGAAATTCGAAAAAAGATAACGCGCCAAGATTAGTGTTATTTTTATTTAAGATCCAAGGCCCTGCATAGATGGTTGGAATAGTTGAAAAAATATCAGGCAAATAAGTTAATGATTTTAATTTCTGGCCACTGGCTATTGTTAAGAAAACATTATTGTTCTCCGCATAGATCGTTTGTACTTTAAGAGTTGTTCCATCTTCTTTATAAAAATAATCTTTAAGATATGCTATTCCTGTTCCTAGAAACGAATATTGTTTAGACTGTTGCACACTTACGTCCATGTTAAAACTTAAACATAATTCATTTTTACCAGAGTAAGAGATTCTATTAATATCAGGACCCATGATGTACTTGTCTTCGACATCAAAATGATAAATATGTTTTAGAACCGCAGGTGAAATATTTTCACCGATTTTGCCATAGCCCTTAAGGGTGTAGTGGCAGCCGTCTTTCGCCCTTTCGTCATCATCGCAACCAACAGTAGGCATTACAATAACATCATTAAATTGTTTAGACAATTTTCGTTGCTGGTCTCTGATGATGCTTACGTTGTCGCCACCGCAACCGGTGTTTATTTGGAAAACAAATATCTTTTCAAGCTGGGGATAATCTAATTTCCATGATTTTCTCAATAGTGCAAATCTTTCGTTATAAGTTAAGGCCATTTCTTTACTAAGCACAGCATCACTCTCGCCCTGATACCACAGTATAGCTTTTACACCTTGTATTGCTTTATTTGCAAAGAGCTTTTTATATAACCCGTCATAAGGATGAAACGTCGCGCTTTGTGAGGTGTCATGCAATTTATTTGGATCAGAGGGGGTTCTGGATGCCAGGTGGTGAGAAAGTTCTGTTGAGCCAATTGCACCATTGAGAATGCATACCGGTATGCCAGTTTGTTTAGTAATGTTGTGCAAAATCCTCATAGGCCAAATGCCAATACAACCGCTTGGGCCTGAAATCCAGAATAAAGTTGACACGTGATGATAAGCAAGATTGTATTCACCATTGAAAAGTGAATCCGCTAGATTACCTATATACATGTTACCAATCGTTCTACAGTATTTGTTGCCATACATACTGTCTTCAGTAAGCGCCTGAGATAAGTCGTTTAAAGCTCCAACTGCGTTTGACTGACCGCTCACAATAAAATAATCGCCACATACAAGTTGGTCCACATCCCCCACAATCATTTCATTATTTGAGAGATTAATGGAATATATTTTGAGACGATAATCTGCAAGTGCTGCTGGAATTTCTACGTTTATAGAAAATGTAACATGAGTTTGAATAGCAATTGTTTTATCATAGATAAGACTTGAGTCGGTATTCCTATATAAACAAAAGCGCATGGATTTAATTGCTAAATCAGGACAAGTGCCGGTTACCAGAAACTCACCCATATTATCAGCGCCTCTCGGTATCATTTGCATCGACTTGGGTATGTCGTTGAAGAATACTTGAGAATGTGCGCTGCTATATAGAAAGCAAAGAAAACAAAAAAGTAATCTAGTTAACGAAGGCATGCGTTTGTGTACTTTGATTGTAAAAACATCCAACCTAAATTAATAAAAAAAGAGATACGAGTCCTAATAATTGCGATTAAACTAATTGAGGAGTAAATACCAAAGTTAAAGCAGAAAGCCAAGGATGCCTCTTAGTCAATGCATAAGTAATACAAATGTTCGAATAAAAAAAGGCTGTCTCACAATGAGACAGCCTTTTAAGCGTGAAAAAAAATATTAAAGTTTATTCTTTAATTATTTTTTCTTAATAACCTTATTTCGCTTCCTTAAATCTCCATAAAATACATGGATGATTTTAGGTCAGAAATATCAAGATTATAAGAAGTGCCAGAAATGTTTTTAGCATAAACAATTTTACCTGTCACATCCATAATTCTAACTCTTATCAATTCGTTTTCATTTTTAGACAGGATGTTGACTTGCCCGTTATTTGGATTTGGAAACAAGTTAATTTGAAATTGTTCTTTGCTTATTTCATTTTTAGCTATAGATGTTGGATCTGAAAAAGAAGTTTTTTGTGAAGGAACTGCTGGATAACCAAAACGCTACCGATCTCGCAGCACCACCAGTGGCTCCTAACATTGGAATATCTGTGTAGTTGCTTGTGCCGTTGAACGAATAAGCACTATTAGCGTTTCCACAGCGGTCTGTAGTGAGGGTTGGAGGATTCAAACTAGTGCCATTGGTGGGTAATGTGTTTGAGCCACTTTGCATGTTCCCGTAAACTCCCATCGCTCAATTAAGCCAGAGGTGGGTATTTGGGCCAGCATTGAACTACTCAATGCAATAAAGCCAATTAAAATTGTTTTTTTCATGTTTTTTTCATTTTTGGGTTTACCTACTCGTATAAAGCTTTTCGGTTTCCCCTTTTTCAAATTGAAATTATTTTTCAATTAAGTATGATCAAAAGTATTTCAGAAGGCAGTGGATAAATTATTATTGGTTTACATCACCGACTTTTTTTTATATCTGGTTTCATCTGTTGAGTAACCTGTAAAAATTAAAAAAGGAGCTAAAAACACCTATTTTTCTGCTTATTTGAGGCGGTTTGCCAAATTGAACTTATATGTGGTTAGGTTTGTTGAGTACATGGCAATTGGATTAAACTTTAATTAATAGATTAATTGGTATACTTGTAAATAAGATTTATGATTAAAAATAAAAATTCAAAAAAGTATTTTGCGTGGTATTTAATTTTTGTATTTCTCATTATGGGTTTTACAAATTTTGCGCAATCTGGTTCAAAACCCGTTGCAAGATTTTTATTTAATGATGGTAAAGATTACGACGAAGTGAGTCTGAAACCAGCAAGACTTGTCGGAGCCTTTCACACAGAAGACCGATTTGGAAACAAAAAAAATGCAGTTAGAGTTCTTGGCGATCCTTATAGCTATATTAATTTGGGGAAAGGCGCTGTTCTTAAACAAAAAGCAGGAACGATTTCACTTTGGGTTTTAATAGAGGATAAGATATGGACTGGACAAGGGATAAGGGTGAATCCCATCCTGCTTACAAAATCACGCAATCAAGATGATTTTTTCGAAGCCTATAGTATATATTATGAACTTGATAACGAAACCTTTAGATCTAATATTTCTCGTGATTCAATTAGACAAGCAGCAACGGCTTCTCTTAGCAAGTGCCAACTAAATTCATGGCGCCACCTGGTTTTAACTTTCGATCGCGATTTTACTTCTTTTTATGTAGACGGTAAGCTTCAGCGGAAGGCGATAAAAAATTTCGAGACAGTTTATTTAGATCAGGACTCGGTTTTACTTGGTTCGATGGGGAATAAAAAAAACGCGCGATTTGCAAAGGCGGTTTTTGACGATATTGAATTTTATGATAGAGTGCTAACAGAAGGCGAAATTCTTAATTTGTTTCATGCACCGAATCCAAATAAGTACAAAATAGTTTTAAATTGGATATTTCTTGCCATAGCTATACTACTTGTTATAGGATGTATTTATTTAATTGTTCGATATCGACTTAGCATAACTTTGAAAAAAGAAAAACAAAGACTTGAGCTCCACAATATAGTTTTGCAAACCGAGCTCCGTGTAAACCGAGCTCTCATGAACCCGCACTTTGTTTTTAATTCTTTAAATGCATTACAAAATTTTATATTAAAAAACGAAAACGTAAAGGCGAATAGTTATTTGGTTAAATTTTCAAAGCTAATGCGGCAAATTATTGAGAGCAACATGTCGGACGCAATTACACTTGAATTTGAAATTCAATTATTAAAAAGTTATTTGGAGATCGAAGATCTTAGGTTCGAAGAAAATATCAAACATGTAATTGAAGTAGAATCATCGCTGGTACCTTCAAGCATTAAAATACCAATTATGATGCTGCAGCCCTTCGTAGAAAATGCGGTATGGCATGGGTTACTCAAAAAAAAGGGTGAAAAACTCCTGAATATTTCATTTTCAATAAAAGATGATATTTATATTCTGTGTGTGATTGAAGATAATGGTCTCGGAAGAAAAAAAACCAATTATTTAGATCTCGAGAAAAACTCTTTAGCTACCGGATTTATCGAACAACGTCTGAGTTTACTTAATCAAATCTATAATTTGAAATGCAATTTGATTATTGAGGACAAGCCAAATAATACAGGTACAATAATTAAGATACTTATCCCAATAATTAAAAATTAGAAATGATCTTACGAGCTATTATTATTGATGACGAGCAAAAGGGAATTGAGACTTTAAGTCTTTTGATCGACATGTATGTTAAGGACGTTAAAGTTGTGGCGAGTTGCACAAGTGCAATAGAATCTATTGAGTTAATAGAAAGTTACAGACCTGAAATTATTTTCCTCGATGTTAATATGCCTGAACTGAATGGATTTGAGTTACTCGAAAAAATAACTTGGAAAGATTTTAACTTAATTTTTGTGACTGCTCACCAGGAGTATGCCTTGAGAGCAATTAAAAATAACGCAATTGATTATTTACTTAAACCAGTTGACTATGATGATTTACAAAATGCTGTAGAAAGGATAAAAATGCAATTGAATACAACGGAGCAACCC
The DNA here is from genome assembly GCF_029625215.1 of Aurantibacillus circumpalustris. Classification (GTDB taxonomy): domain Bacteria; phylum Bacteroidota; class Bacteroidia; order B-17B0; family Aurantibacillaceae; genus Aurantibacillus; species Aurantibacillus circumpalustris. The sequence continues at coordinate 583,110 of NZ_CP121197.1, read as the reverse complement.
AATAAATATAATTATAATGAATTACTAGGGGTAATGAAACAAACCCAAAAACAAACCATTGTGATAAACACCCGTTTTGGCATAGAGTCTATTGATACTGATGATATTTTTGCGTTAGAATCACAATCGAATTATACGAAAATACACCTAGTGGACATGAGAACAGTTGTAAGTAGTAAAACTTTAAAGGACTTTGAAACTCAACTTTGTTTGGCTGAGTCTAATTTTATGAGAGTGCACCATTCTTTTATAATAAATCTAAAAAGGGTTTCAAAATACTTGAAAAATTCTGAAAATATAGTATTGACAAATGATCAACAAATACCACTTTCAAAAAGCAAAAAAGATAATTTCATTCGCTGGTTAAATATCTAAATCTTAAAGGATTTCACCTTTTGATTTTTATAGGGGTAATATTAGAGTTAAAGTTTTAACTTTGCACCGTGGAAAGAAAAATAATTATTGGCACGCGTGGAAGTGACTTAGCCCTTTGGCAGGCTAATTACACAAAAGATCTTTTGGAAGAAAAAGGACATCAAGTAGAATTAAAAATTATACAAACAGATGGTGATCGTACTCAGCAATGGGATACAAGCTTTGATAAACTTGACGGTAAAGGATTTTTTACCAAAGAATTAGAAGAAGCTTTGTTGAATAAAAGCATCGATCTGGCCGTGCATTCTCATAAAGATCTTCCGACAACCAGTCCCGATGGACTTATGGTGGCCGGTGTTTCAAGACGTGAGGATCCTTCAGACACTCTTCTCATAAGTAAAAACGCTGTTGATGAAAAACAAAAATTCGGCTTGAGAAAAAACGCATGTGTTGGAACTTCTTCATCGAGAAGAAAATCTCAACTATTGGCTTTTAGGCCGGATGTGGAACTTAAAGATTTAAGAGGAAATGTACCAACCCGTATTAACAAATTGCGTAAAGGAGATTACGACGCCATCATACTCGCTACGGCCGGCATAGAGCGCCTTGAACTTGATTTAGATGATTTACACGTAGTGAAACTAAACCCGGAAGAGTTTGTACCTGCACCTGCACAAGGCGTATTAGCTTGGCAAACACGTGAAGATGATAACGAACTTCTTGAAGTGATAGATGAAATAAGCGATTTGGATGTACTTATTAAAATTAATATCGAACGTCAGATTCTAAACATGTTTGATGGTGGTTGTCAGTTACCACTGGGTGTGTATTGTGATACAGAGGAAGATGACGAAGACCGTTTGCGCTTTAAGGTATGGATAAGCAAGGCCGATGCCTGGGATAAACAACCGAAGCAATTGTATTTTGACACACTTGATACGGATGGTTTTTCAGACATGATCGTGGATCACATTCACGCCATAAAGCCTAAAAAAATATTTATTACAAAAACATTCAAGGAAGAAGATTATTTATTGAATGCATTAAAGCGTTTAGACTTTGAAGTTGAAGGAAAAAGTTTAATTGAATTCAAACAGATTCGAATAAGAGAATTACCAAAAACGGAGTGGGTGTTTTTTAGTAGTAAACATGCAGTACGTTATTTTTTTAATCAAGATCCGAAATTAGAAAATGTAAAATTTGGTTGTATTGGAACTTCTACGAGTGCGGAGTTGCGCGCGTTCGGAAAACGAGCAGATTTTATAGGGCAGAGTACCGACATAAAATTGGTTGGAAAACAATTTAGCAGTAAAGTGGGTAATTCAAGAGTTTTATTTCCTATTGCACGAGGAAGTATGCAAAGTATTCAATGGCAAATGGTAAAACGCGATAATGTAATTAATTTGGAAGTATACGCTACTTTAAAACATAGTATTGAAATTTCACGGGATCATGAAATAGTTATTTTTACTAGTCCAAGTAACGTGGAGGCGTATTTTGAAAAGAATACAATACACCCTCATCAAAAAATAATAGCTATGGGTGAAAGTACTGGTAAGGCTCTTGTGAAGTTGAAACATAAAAAGTACAGCATGCCAAAAAGTTTTGATGACTTAGGTTTATTTCAGGCTGTTTTAGGAATTGCAAACTATTAAGAAATAGCTACGAGTTTAAATTACCGGGTAGATTGGACTAATACACAACCAGTTTTTTTATTTGAGAACTGGAACCGTTGTGAATTTTTATAAAGTAAACTCCAGTTGCTAAATTTAAATCAGAAAGAGTGAATTCCACTTTATTTTCAGAATCATTAAAAATTGTTTTTGAATATATTTCATTTCCTGTAAGATTTAAAATACTAAGGTTAAACGTTTTTAAATGTGAGTTACCGCTTAGTAAAAATGAAATATACTCCCCACTTTTTGAAGGATTAGGAAAAAAAGAAAAGTCTGTATTACCTAAAAAGGGCACGCTGATAATTGGAAATTCTTTATACTTGCCATCAAAGTCGGTTTGTTTTAATCGGTAGTAGTTTATACCCTCCGAAGGCTGATAATCGGGTGATGAATAGTTTTTTTGAGCCTTTGAAGTCCCAGCACCTTTTACTTTAGATAACAATCCGTAATTAATCCCATCGGTACTTTTTTCTAAAGTAAAATAATCATTATTGGTTTCTGAAGCAGTATGCCATTCAAGACGTACCTGATTCTCTAACGCCTCTCCTTTAAAATCCAACAAGGTAATTGGAAGCGGACCAGAGCTTGAAGCAATAACACCTGAGCCATTGCTGCCGGAGCCATTACCCGCACTTATTGCTCCACCACTATTGTCTTGACCAGCAGCTCCATTATTAGTTTGTGTTGTTACATTAGAAGTTGGTTGTGCAGAAGAATAGATAATTGCTCCCTGACCACCACCACCACCGCCAGCGTGAGCAGCGCCATCTGTACAGTCTCCACCGTCTCCTCCATTTGCTCTTACTAAAAGAGGACATGATGCGTTTATGGAAAATGTAGTTGCGTCAATGACTATAGAGCCACCGGCGCCACCGCCACCCATGCCGTCATTGCCACCATTAGAGGCATTATTGCCATTGGCTGAAATACGAATAGAAGCCCCGCAAGTGGTGCTTGTTTGAATCGTATTCGCTTTAATAAGTACTATACCACCTCCATTTCCTCCGGAAGAGTTTTGTGAGTTATTTTGTTGGCCGCCACCGCCGCCGCCGCCCATAAAAACGCAGCTTGCACTAATTTGTCCTGATAAAGAAAGGCCACCCAAGCCACCACCAGGAAATGCTGTACAGTTATTGTAGCCATTGCCACCTTGCCCACCAGCAGTATAATTACCACCACCTCCACCACCAGCGTTATGATCGTTTCCGCCGCCCCCGCCATTTAATATCCTTCCACGCGCGTTTGCAAAATTGGTGTTTGTATTTTTGTATATTCCTTCCCCCTTAAAACCCCAATTGGCACTGTTGGTAATATAAACGGTATTATTACCTGTTGCACAAACTGGCCCGCCATTATCATTAGAGTACCTACCTCCGCTAAAACCATCACCGTCTGCAAGTATTCTGTGGTTTAAGGTAAGCGTGTTGGTAACGTAAAAGGCAATAACACCTCCAACATTTCCATTCCAGGTAAGACAGCCAATATTTGCCGTTGTTGTAAAATTAGTTCCCATATCGCGAAAACTAATTAATTGAACCGATGAGTTGGCCCCGGTATTAAAAGTATTTGCAAGTGATGCGGTGAGGGTTACCGAAGTGGGTGTTCCACTAGTTGGTGTAACGGCTGCAATCGTTCTTATTTCATACCTTCCCGCGTTTGCAATAGCAGAAAGATTGCCAAAAGTGGCAACATTCGTGGTATTAGCACCTATAACATTGTCTTGCATTTGCATCACAACAACTTGACCGCCAACGGTAAATGTATGATTAGCAATGTTTACGTTCGAAAGAGCCAAAACACTGCTGCCAGTCACAGAAGTAACCTTAGCATAAGCATTAAGGGTTTGCGATTTAGAAGCAAAACTTACTAAAGTATAGAGAACAAATAAAATCCTTTTCATTTCGAAATAAATTAAAAAAACAGGCGTTACTAATATAGCTGATTTTAAGCTAATTATACGTAATAAACCTAGCTTAGGTTGCGTAAAATCTGGCACCAAAGCCTTTAAACTTGATAAGCGACTTAGTTAATGAAAGTTTGATTTAAAACCGATGCAAGTCTTAAACCTGCTTTTACAAGTTGCATTTTTATGATGGGCGTGGTTTTGTCGAGGTACTCATCATCAAGTTTATTGCCTTTGTAATCATAAACATATGACAATAGAACCCTTGACTCTTGCATCCAAGCTTCAACATCGACTTTCTGATAGGTTGTTATATCTCTTTTTGTTAGTTGGGACGACAAACGCAAACAGTCTTCTGCTGTTATACTTTGGTATTCAAGTATTTCAGAATCCCACACCTCGTGAAGGTTTGTGCTTTTAAAGAAAAAACGCAGTTTCACTAAACTTCCACCTTTATCTTTTCCAAAACCACAGTGTAACGGTTGGTGAATATCTGCTACTAAATGCGTGAGAAGTTTTAAAGATAGAAACATTTCTTTGCGGGATGATTTTTTCTTTTTGAGAGTTGAAATAAGATTCTCAAGAACGTTTACAACATTAGGATCTTTCGTTTTTACATAGGTTTTATCACTCTCAATAGCAATAAAATGCCAAGGCTCCATAAAATCGTACGATGAGTTCATTACCACTTCATCCATCCAGTAACCTGCTTTTTCGAGTGAAATATCATCGAGGTATTTGTTAACTGAATCAATAACTGATTTATCTAAATACTTAAGAGCTATTTGAGTAACAATTTTATGACCACGCGGACCCCAAGCAGACGCAGAGCCAATAATACCAAAAAGCAAGAAAATAAGGAGAAAACGTCTATTCACATTTTAAAAATAAGGCATATAAAATGAATATACAATTTGAATAAGTGCGTTTTTTTTCTAAACAACGAGGTGTTTTCCCAAATTACATTGACAAAGTAGGTCGTATTACTTTATTGACGCGACTTCTACAAAACAAGGCGATTAGTTATTATAAATACTCTTAACAAATTTTAAACATGATTAAAATCATATTAGGCCGAAGACTAGATTTCAATATTCTGTGGGAAGTTCTTATTTCTAGTAAGAAACCTCTGAATCTTAAGAAAAAGTTCACGGTATTAAATTAACCCTTATTAATAGTTAATTTTACAGCAAGGCTTGCTTGTAATTTATTTGTGGTTAAAAGACTTAATAAAGCAAATGATGTAAACGCAAAAAAACCGGTTTGAAGACTGGATTTATTGGTTGTAAACACATCAATTTTTGTACTCAAATGTTCTATTTGATTTAATTGTTCGCTAAGGATTCCTGAAAAACCGACATAGGCCATAAAAATCGCCACAACCATTACATCTGCCATCGACCATTTACCTGTTTTATAAACTAAAAAATAAACGAGTTTATTCGAACGTAAATTGGGTTTTGACACAAGTAATAGCGAAGTAATTAATTTTGATATTGGAAACAGAACGCTAAATACAAACACTAAACAGCCAACCAACAATAAATCAAAACCGCTTTGTGTAAGCATTAATCGAATAACCTCAATAATACTTTTGCTTTTGTAATACAACACCTGATCTTCAAAATTTATGTATTCGCCCAGCAGACTTATTTTAATTTCAGAAACTCTTGCATCTATTTCGATCATGGGTAAGGTTAAACCGGTTATCAAAAACAAAAATGAAATGCCTGTTAAAAGAAACACTTCAGTTTTGTTCAATTCTTTTAAAATTAAAATATACGCTGCCGTTAGAAGTGAAAACACAATGAGCAAGTATTTATAGTTATTGACTTTATTTTGCAATTCATCAAGTGTTGTGTTAAGTGATGAAATAGTTTCTGCTCTGTCACCAATCTTATATTTACTAATAATAGAGTCGTGCACCGAGTAATCCATTTTCGCAAAAGTGTTATCGGCATACTCGTTCAGTTTAGAGGTTAAATAACTTTTTAGCACTTTTTTATTTTTCGGATCGTTTAAAAAATTCAGAATCTCTTGAGTGAATTTCGGCACGTTGTTTTTAAGCTCCCCAAAAATATTAAAGGTTTTAGCGCCTATGCTTTTAAAAATGCCACCTATACTGCCCGAGTTTTGTACGTAGTACCTTTCTTCAAAATCAGCAATTACTTTATTAAGAAAATTGCTCACTTTGTTTTTCATGTCTTTTCTGTCACCACCCTTTAATTCAAACTCCTCAATTTTTTTTGAAAGAATGGTGGCGAGCACTTTTTTCCACTCATCTACGTTGAATAGTCCGTATTTAATATTGGATAACTCGATGAGGTCTTCTTTGATTTTTCTTTTTTCATTATCTACTTGATAGATAACAACAGATAAGCTTCCAATGCAAATAATAAGAAGACTAAGAAAGATGTAGCGAATTGTTTTCATTGTTGAATGAGCACAATTTAGGGTTTTAGACGGAAATCTAAAAACACTTACCCTGTTTTATCGAATGCCTAAAGGAGAAGAAGCATGAAAAATAGTCTGAAGGGCTCAGTTTATTTCCCTTAAACACCTTTAATGGCAAAGGCTGGGCTTTCAGAAAACGATGGTCAAAACAGTTTTTTTAGAGCTGACCGAGGATGGATGATGAATAGGTTTTTATGTTCACTGATGCAAAATGTTAATTAAAAAAACCACTATAAAAAAACAGACCGACTTTTTAGTAGGCCTGTTTTTTTTATTCTATATTTTACCACCAACCTCGTACATTGTAAGTCACATTTTTAGGTTGCCCGTTTCCGTAGGCTACACCAACATCTCGGTATGCTTTTATTAACTCACTTGTTTGAGCTTGTTCTTTTAAAGTATAATTCCATTCCCGTGTATCAATCTCTTTAACGCGCGCGGCGATTTTATTGGAAAGCGTTTTTACTTCCCCAAAGCATGCAGCGCTCGGTTCAATAGTTGAGAGAATTTCAGCAGCTTGATTTGCAGCTTCTACAGTTTGATTTGCTGCCCAAATATTGCTTGCTTCGGTTAATTTCAATTTGCAATCTCTGTCAATTTGTTTTTTGTACATTGGTGCAATGGCATCCATGCATTTATCGTAACAGGCTTTACACACTTCAGGTACGCTTGTTAATTTGAAAATAGCCTCTTCAAATTTATTTTGACCGGCAAGTGTTTGAGCGTCTTTAATAATGAAGTCGCATTTTGTTGCGTAATACTCCACAATTTTATTTTTACCAGTTTCAATAAATGCCTGATAAGTCGGATCGTTTGTTTTTAAATTTTTAAGTGCAGATATGTAAGCCTTGGTTTCATTTTCGCCAACACCTTTTACGGAGGTGGATGTACTGGCGAATTTTGTACCGTCAATTCCATCGCCAATATACAATGTTACGTCCAAATTAAAAGCGTGCATAGGTGGCGAAGTTGGCGTAATATCTTTCGACATGACATTAATATTCGCGGTTAGAATAAAACGCTGGTTAAACGCGCTTCCTCCCATACCACTCTGGGTTACGATTTGACTTAATTTATTTGCCAACATACTACGAGCGGCATCTGGCATTTTGTCGATTTGCTGCGGAACATAGGTAGCAAGTGTAATACGCGCTATGTCATCTGATTTACCCGCAGTATTTTGGGCATACGAATTGTAGCCAATAACAATTAAAATGCTTAGAATTATTGATTTCATGTTTTTTTGTTTTAATAAAAGATTATTTTTCACCTAGTACTATCGAGGCTTGCCCTAAACCTTTCATCATTAATTTATTTGTAATTAAAAAAGGTTCTTTCTTTAAATAAGTTTGGAGCCCTTTACAAAAACCCTTAGCATCAATAGCAGTGCCTGCTTCGTTGTACATAGGAATTCTCACTTGTTTAAATAGCATCATGTTTTCTGTTGATTCGCTGGTACTGAAACGACCTTTCACGCAATTTTTTGTAAACCATTCTTCGATGTAACTATTTAATTCTTTACCATCGTATTCTTTTTCTAAGTCGCCATCCCATGAATCAAATTTTTTGATTCTTACTACAATTTCTCTTCCATTAGCAAACATGTCATCGAAATGAGCCATTAACTGAACATTAAAATTATCAAGATGAGAAAGAACAGCTGTTTGAAGCATTACAGGTAATGTGGCACCTATTAATTCATTACCCGTGCCCGAGGCTCCTGCAATTTGTTTGTCGGTGTATGCATCTAAACCCTGAAGCACAAAAGTGATCGATTTTTTTGGACCTACTTGATTTACCGTCCAGGTAACCTGCATCCAAATGTCGGCTTTTGCCGTTTTCTTTAATTTATCAATTGGGCTTTCACTTATGCCCGCACCTGATTTACTTGTCAACATTGCATCTTCAGCACTTTCTGAAGCCAATGTTTTTAGAGAAGCTTCCATTGATTCTAGTGGAAATCCTCTTTCCGCCATTAGCTCACCAAGTTTTGCAACCACCAATAACAAGTCAGCGTTTTCTTGAAACGCTCTTTTGTAATCAGGTATTTTAACCTTTGTACCTTGGTTATCAAACTCCATCATGTACCCATTTGTATTACACCATACATCACTCGGTACTACCATTAAAGTTGGTTTTTTGGCTTGTGAAAAGCCTACAGAAATAGCTGTGAATAATATTAGTACAACTAAACTTGATTTATTTATTATGTTTTTCATGTTTTTTATTTTTCTATATTTAAAATTTCGTCGCTTATCATTTGTTTTTTTAAGTCACTTCTCAGAACGCGCACAATAAAGCCAAACATAACTTCTCCATCTCTTCCTTGTACCCTTTCTTTTTTACCAAAGGATTCGTCTTTGCCCGAAACGAATTTTTTGTAAGCACCTTCATCCTTAAAAAAAGTACTAAAGTAGTCAGCTTGGTTTTCGCGAATATTTGGAGCATTTAAAATAGGCCGAGAATCACAATCTGGTTTCCCATTTCTAATACCAATAAATAAAACAGCGTTTATTGCTTCTTTTCTTGCTTGTTCTAAAGCGTCGGCTCTATTTTTTCCTTTACCCCATGTTTTTAAGGTAATACTTCCATCAAGTTCACTTCCCATGCACTCGACTTCGTGTGTGTAGTTTCCTGATATTTTTTTACTTGGACTACAGTTTACCAGTAGTATGGCACTTATAAACACTAAGGAGAATTGGATACTTTTCATAGTATAAATTTAATTTTAGAAACCTGAACTTAGTGATTTAATAATTCCGGCGTCTTCTAAATCTTTTCTTAATGCCGAAACGTTTACAGAAACAATTACGCCAACCTTGTATTCCTTACCAATTTTCATTCTGTCTTCTGCAGCAACAGCGCCATCGTTTGAAGTGGAAACAAATTTCATGTACTTGCCACCATCAGCAAAAAACGGTTTAAAGAAATCTTCTTTTTCATCTTCTAAATTAACATTGCTTGTTAATGCTTTTTGACCTGGCACAGTCGATGTTCCGGAAAATCCTTTAAAGATAATACCATGAACTGCATTTTTTTTAGCTTGTTCAATAGCAACATCTGGTTTTTTAGAGTAGGACCATACTTTAATTAAATAAGTTCCTTGTGTTCCTGTTTGCACTACTTCGATTTCATATCGCCACGCTTCGGTATCTTTATTCGCTTTCTTTTTTGCTTGTGCATTTGAAACGATTGTAAAGCCTAACATCAATAAAAATAAAAGGTGTATTTTTTTTAGTGTAGTTTTCATTTTGTCTTTTTTTCTGAGTGAATAAAATGCTAGAACATGGTTATTTCCATATTCTAGCTTAAACATAAATTATTTTATTTGTTTTATTAGCAAACCTGAGTAAAATTTCTTTCCTCCTGAAAATGTTGTGCGATCAAGAACAGGTTTTGCTTCTTTACCTTCTTCAACTACAGCAACTGGAGCTTCGCCATCATTGTAAGTATTATCCCAAATCAAATCTTTATCCACTTTAATTGTGCCAATACTTTTGTAAGTAGCTACTCCAGTTTTTGGATCAATATTTTGCTCAAGTACGTCAAATTTCTCTCCACCTTCTAACCCTTCTTTCACACCAATTTTTGCTGTAATAGGATTGCCTGTGTAAAGTGGTGTTTTCGTTTTAAACACATCGTATTTTTTTTGAAGCTTAGCGTAAACGTTATCAACGATTCTTACTGTTGCAAGCGAAATGGTTTGTTCTTCTGTTCTTTTCTCTTTTAAAGAAAAGGTTATCAAAGCTGATGCGCTTTCGTCGCCAATAAATTCGAGCTTAAATATATCTGAGTTGTCAAATGTCGCTTTCTTTTTGGCGTCAACACTGCCTTTCTCCATATACATGTCTGTAAAAAAAGCATTTGAAACAGTATCGTTCCAAACTAGTTGATAAAGATAAGAGGTTGCAAAAATGGTGTAACCTTCCTTGGTTCTTTCGTAAACTTTATCGATGGAGCTATTTGCTTTGTCGATTAACATTTGTGGTTTTCCAGACATGGTTTTTGCTAACTCTGCTTTTGCTCCGTCTCTAATAGCGGCAGCCACAGGCTCATTTGCGTGAAATTTAAACTTATTGATTACTACAAAAGTATTGCCAATTAATTCGAAGCCGGCTGTTTTTAGTAAAGCTTGACCATCAGATGAAGCTTGAGCAGCCTTTGCTTCAAGGAAAGAAGCGTTGAACACACCTCTGTCTGCTACTAAATTCCAATCAAAACTACCATCAGCTTGCCTATTAAACCATTTTGCAACAAGCTTGTTAGCGATTTTTTCTTTAGAGATATATTTTAGAATTCTCTCGGGCAGTTCTTTTGAAACAGAATCGGTTTTTATGTCCGCAGCACTAGCAGCAAGTTTCCCTAGTTTAGAAGATGTGTAAATTTTTGATTTTTCTTCGCCTGTTAATGTGTAGTTAACAGGGTTAAAAGATTTATCACCAATGGTATGCTCATTATATTTATCAGGGAAAGGGGCATTTTGAAAAGCTTTAAGAACCACTTCCTTTTGTGGAAATTTTTCTGACTCAATAACCATTGTGTGTAGTGAACTTCTACGGTATTTAACATCTACTGGTTTTTCTTGGGCGTTAACAAAAGAGCTCATGCCAAAAAGCAACAGCCCGAAGCTTGTAATTGTTTTTTTCATTTTCATTTTTTAAAGATTATAAAAGATATTCTCCGTTTTTTCAATGGTAGCTGGTCTCCATTCGATTGGCTCATTTCTTACATCAGTTACCACAACACAATTGAATTAATCTTCATAAATGAGAACAAGAGTTTAATAAAATTTAATAGTGAATTTTTTGTTTTAGGGCAGTAATTTTTGAGTACAATTCTTGGTCATAAACCTAAACTTTAAGTTTTGATTTACAAAATTAATATTGATAAATTTCGAGATCATCATTTTTGCGATAAATCTGCGCCGCTATTGCGACTGAGCTGTTAGAGCCACCAAAAGAGTGACTTTTGTTGTAGTAAATAAGCTAAAAAATGAACAAAATAAGTATTAATACGCAGGCAGAGTGACAGCCTTTTTGATTAACTTTTTGGCAAATAAAATACCATGCACTTGCGCTGAGTTTAAATTGGTCCATATAAATCACACATAGTGAAGGTCGTACAAATTTCGGGTAATTAACTTTGAGTTAACTTTATTCTTTGTGTTCTTCGCGCTTCACTTTGTGCCCTTTGTGGTTAATTCGAAGTACAACTAAACCACAAAGAACACGAAGTAGACGCAAAGCACACAAAGAAGGATAACCTAACCACAGAGTAACACAGAGGAGGCACAGAGTAATACAGAGTTTTTAATTCTTTGTGCTCTTCGTGAAACACTTTGTGACCTTTGTGGTTAATTCGAAGTACAACTAAACCACAAAGAACACGAAGCAGACGCAAAGCGCACAAAGAAGAACAATTTAACCGCTGGGAAAACTGAGGGCGTCCAGTTAAAGACAGATAATATTTTTTAAATCCTTTGTGCCCTTCGTGATTCACTTTGTGCCCTTTGTGGTTAATTCGAAGTACAACTAAACCACAAAGAACACGAAGTAGACGCAAAGCACACAAAGAAGGATAACCTAACCACAGAGTAACACTGAGGAGGCACAGAGTAATACAGAGTTTTTAATTCTTTGTGCTCTTCGTGAAACACTTTGTGACCTTTGTGGTTAATTCGAAGTACAACTAAACCACAAAGAACACGAAGCAGACACAAAGCGCACAAAGAAGAACAATTTAACCGCTGGGAAAACTGAGGGCGTCCAGTTAAAGACAGATAATATTTTTTAAATCCTTTGTGTCCTTCGTGATTCACTTTGTGCCCTTCGTGGTTAACTCGAAGGGAGCTTTAAACGCATTGCTGGCAGCAGATTATTCAATGGAATAGTCTACCGAGAGAACAACTCTTACTTTTTTCATAACGCCTGATGTTCCATTACGTGGAAATCCCTCCTCACTGCTAAACGTTTCGTCGCGGTCTTGTATAGAAAATAATCCTTGATTCGCTTTTCTTAATTTTCCTAATTTGGTATCACTCTCTCTGGTAAATTGAATTGCCGCATCTTTTGCATTTTTTATTGCCTCGGTTATCATTTGCGGTTTAATGGTATTTAATTTTGTGAAAATAAACTGTAAACCCGAACCACGCCAGTCACTTTTTGTTGAAAGCGCTACACCTGCATTTAAAAGTTCATTGGTCATTCTGCTTATTTTTTGAATGAGTTCTACATTGTTTGAGCGGACTTCTATCGTTTCTTCAATAATGTACCGCATTCTATTTGTGATATTTGCGTTATACTCATTAGCTTGATTATCGATTACCAAAATATCCAAAGAATTAATTTCTGTTTTCGCTACACCTTTCGTAACCAAGAAGTCTGTTACCTTTGCTTTTAAAGATTCTAAATTAGAGTTGCCCTTTATTAACTCATTATCCGCAACACGAATTTTAATAGTCCATATGACAAGGTCTGCCTTTACTTCTTTTTCAGAGAACCCTTTTACAGAAATATACCGATCCTCATTTTTAAATCTCTGAATGGCGTTTCCTAAAATAATTGCGCTGACAACAAATGCAATTATTATTGAAATGGATTTAATGTATTCGGTTTTTGTATTCATTTTGCTTGTTATATTAAGAATTCTTTTACTCTTTCTTCATCGAAGATACAATTATTTTAAAACGGTATTACTTTCCCTAGTTGGTGGAGCGGAACATTACACCTTTTCTTACAAGGCCTCTGGCCTTAGCTCATTGTATTCTCAACAGTTAAAGCTTTTCCTGCATTACAATTATCGGCGGGACGCCGGTTAATGCGAACGTAGCGAGACGCTACGCCCAACGGGCAGTTTCGACATGCTATGGCGAACGGGGGGGAATTAATGTTTGTAAGCTGTGTTGAAAAACTCTTTAAGTTTTTCTTTGTCCTTGACTTTATATTTGCCGTCAGAACATTCTGAAATTACATCAGGCAGCGCATCAAACAATGTTTCTAAAGCATTTTTATGACCGGTAACTAAATCGTAAAAACTAGCGCCGTCAGTCTCTCTTATTTTTTTATTTGAAGGACACTTCTCACCTTCTTCTTTATTGGATGGCGTAAACTCAATGTCGTAACGTTTAGGTTTTTTCGGAATAATTGCTACATAATAGGCGGTATAACCCTTATATCGACTACTTTTCGGCATTACTTGTCCCTGCAAGGAATGATAAAGATCAGAAAGTTTACCCCCTGAAATGGTGTTAAATTTATTTTTTACCTCAGCAATAATTTTGTGTTTGTGTGAAACTAAATCCATTACATTTCCAGTCTTCATGTTTTCCCAACTGTTCGAAAGGCCAAGAATAGTTTGATGAAAATCGCCTATATGGTTTTGTAGAGTTTTTTGCGCTTGCCTTGTAGTTTCACTTTTCAGCCAAGTGGCGTAGTCAATTTCAAATCCAGATATTTCAAACACTGCTGAAAATGGATCAATGACATTTTTATTAAAACTCTTTGTGGAATTCTTTTTGGCTAAGGAAGCAGTATTTAATAAGTTTGATACGGCACTTTTAAGGTCTTTGTCGCTAATCCATTTTAAAATTGGCATAATAACATTAATTTGGGATCTATCGCCAAAAGTAATATAATTTACAAAATAACAAGAATAATAACTATACCCGTTTGATAGATGCGACCTTTTTGCTTCCAGTTTTGCCGTTCAAAGAGTAATATTCGTTTAGAAATTTAATCAACGAAAAACCGATTTCTTTGGCCAGATTCACAGGAACCGCATTTCCAATTTGTTTATATTGTTGGGAAGTAGAACCAGCAAACTTCCAGTCGTCAGGAAACGTTTGAATTCGGGCATATTCTCTAACTCTAAAAGGACGCGTTTCTTCAGGATGACATCTTTCCGTTTGTTTCTGAGCAGGACTGCATGTTAGAGTTAAACAAGGTTCGTTCCAACTTATTCTTCTTGCAATTCCGGTCTTACCTCCACCAAGATAAAAGCTTTTTTGCATGTATTCTTTTTGCAATTTTAATGGCAGGTCTCTCCAATAACCTCCTTGCGGGATCAAGTCTAATATTTCTTTTTTTCTTTTCGGGTAAGATGGCCCTAAAGATAAAGGGACGTTAGTTGGATATAACTCACCCTTTTTGAGAGCGTCCTTTAATGTGTAGATTTTTTTGAATGGGTTTGGGAATTGAAAATCTAGATCAATATCTTTTCTAATGCCAACTAGAATTAAACGTTCTCGTTTTTGTGGTACTTTATAATAAATAGCCTTTAAAATTCTTGGGTTAAGAACCTTATATCCTAATTCTTCAAGAATAGAGATCATCCCTTCAATAGTTCTTCCGTTGTCATGATTTAATAGACCCCTAACGTTTTCACCGACACAAATTAACGGTTTGGTTTCATTGACCGCTCTTGCAAATTCGTAAAATAAAGTTCCTCGTGCGTCTTGTAATCCAAGTTTCTTTCCAGCGTAACTAAATGCCTGACAAGGAAATCCTCCAGTAACAACATCCACTTTGCCTTTAAATTTTTCAAAAGATACATTTCTAATGTCATCTTCTATAACGTTCCAATTTGGTCTATTTGCTCGAAGTGTTTCCGCTGCCCAATGGTCGTATTCGTTAAGTGCTAGACATTTTAAACCAGCCTGTTCTAATCCAATTGCTAAACCACCTGCGCCTGCAAATAATTCAAGCACGGAGAAGTTTTTTGCAGCCTTCTGCTCATTATTTACTTCCGTTTTTTTAAATAAATAGTCTAATTCATCAAAAATCTTAAGTTGTTCTTTTCTATAAACACGATAATTACTCATTGGTTCCCTAACGGCGACCAATTTCCCAGATTTATCCCATCTTCTGAGCGTTTCAGTTGTTTTACCTAGCATATTTGCGACTTCTGAAAGTGAATAAAAATTCTTAATAACCATATTATATAACCTTATACATGGTTACAAATATAGAATTTAAATAGTCGAACAATTCTCATGTTAATAATTTTAATTAGCTGATTTTTGTTTAAATTTTTTTCGATACCAGTAGTTAGAAAGATGATGTGAAATTAGGTATGGTAGAAGCAATTGCTTGCTATGTTTTATAGTATACGATTATTTATTAAAGTTAGGTATGGTTTAGATGAGTTAGCCATATTTACAAGGATACTCTATAAGAGTTGGAACACATTAGATTTTGTTTATTTCTTCTTCAAGTCGTGTCTTATTGTATTTTCGGGATAATAATTGGAATAATATAATGCGTTTTTTAAAAGCAACTTTAAATTTGATTTGTTTTCTGGGAGCAGACTAGTAAATTCTATGGCAGCATCTAATAAGACAAGGTCATCTTGCGTTTCAATAAATCTGGAGGAACGCATTCCTGAAATTGAATCAAGAATTTCAGTAGTTAACTTTTCTTCCTTAAGTTCTAAATTCTTATAATAGTTGATTAATTCAATAAGCTCTTTAAGCAGATTTATCCTACTTACAAGATTCGTCGAATTAATTTTATCTAGTTTTTCTTGTATATTCATTTTAAAAGTCTGGTGTAAAAGATTCGGTATTATATTTTGTTGGAGTACTCCATTTACTCCTATCTAATATTAAAGTTTGTATTGCTCCACAAGAACTAGTATAGCCTTTTTGTAGAGTTTTAGAAATCACACTTTGTAGTGCTGTCGAATAAGTATTGGCAATTATGTTGAAACATCATATTCCTAGTTATGGCTGGACGCTACGCCCAACGTACAGCCTCAAAACGCTACGGCGAACACGAAAATGAAATTAGCTAGCAAAAAGATAGTAATAGATTGATATTAGATTTTGTACAGAGCCACTGGAATATCTTCTAGTTTATAATTTTGCTAATTTTTCAATAAATCCCTCAGAAAGAAGTACTTTCCATATACCATGAACGTAAAGGATATCTTCTTCGAATGAAGTTGTACCTCTTTTCGAAAAAATTAATAGATAGTATGAATTTTCTTTCTTTATTATTGAACCAAGACAGTAATTCTTATATACAGGAGAAAAATTTTCAAGTGACCCCATTATTTGATCTGGATGATGGATATGTGGAGCAACAACAAATTGAAAAATTTCAGCTAAAGATTTCAGTTCTTCTAATGAAAAAAGACCTCCCACTTGAAATCTAAAATTCTTAATTGTATCACCTGGGAAGGTGAGCTCAAATTTTATATGATTATCCTCAGTTTCAACAACTTGTTTTTCGGATCTTGGTGGAAACGCAATCTCACTCTTCACCAACATTGGAAGTTTTTCGAAGTTCGTTTTAAACTTTAAAAATTTATTTTCAATTTTAATAGGCGTCATATTTTAATTAACAATAATCCAGTTTCCATTTACATACTTAAGTTTTTCAATAACCTGATAGTCAATCCCTTCTATAAGATCCGAAAATTTAATGCTTGATTTAATTTGATCGGCTGTCCCTGAAGTATTAAACCAAGGAATAGCTTCGCCAAAATCAAATTTCAAACTTGAAGGCAAATTACTTAATAATTTGAACTTTATATAATAAGTGTTTTGAGGAATTTGTGTGTTTAATGCCCTTGAATCATATGTAAAAACTAGATCTTGTAAACCTTCACCAGTATTAACTGGACTTGCAAAACTTCCACTTAAATTTGCAGAGTTTTGAAATCTATCAAAAGTTTTACCTGAAAGCTGACTGCCATTTTCTACTTTCAGTATATTTTTAAAACCATTGTTCGGCGGCCACCCCCCATTAATGTTATTATTTTTTACCAAGGTTTCCAACTGATTCCAATTTTCATTTTTGAAAAAAGTCCAAGCTTGTTCCGCGATTTGTGAGTTCGATGCAAATTCTGAAACGGAACCTATAAAATCTGTTTTGCTAACTCCTCGAATTAATTCTACGATCCCTCCCCACCTCAAAACCTCCTCCGGATCATTCAAACATTTTTGTCTAAACGAATCGTCGTCATAGCATTTTTTTACAAACTCCAAACGTTTTTCGGGAGCTAATTTTTCGGTGTTGCTGTAAACTTTGGCTTGTGCTGCGGTTATGGGTAAAAGATTATTCGTAACCGCTGGGTTTGTATTTATTTTTGAAACCAGCGACGCGTCCACATCTTGTGGTTTGATGTTAAACATCGACGAGATGTAATTCACATCTTGTTCAATGGCTTTTAATTGGCCCCCTTCGAGTAGTAATTTGCTTCCGACATTAATTTCCTTAATGGCATCTGCACCGCTACTAAGTATCTTTTTTGCGCCTGATAAACTACCCGGAATCAAAAAACTAGCTGATGCCCACATAAATTCGTAAGTATTATCTGTTGCCGCGTAATAAGCAACCGCTAAGGCATCTGGGATAAAATCTAAACCTGTTGGAGAAAGAATGAGTGAGGTAATGTTTAAAGCATCACCAATTACATCTGATGTTTCACTGGCTTTGCAACTCCCAACTTTTATATCATCTGGTAAACCAGTATTTGCAATTAAGGCATCAAACTTGTTGTTTTTATATAACAAGCCGTATTTGTCTCTGAGGTATTTAAGTGCGGCAACTTCTGCAACGCTTTTCGTTTGCAAATACACTTCTTTAAAGTGTTCGCTGGCTTCGTTAAATTTTGGTTCTTTCGCTGCTTTTAAATACGTGATGCGAATTTTGTTTTTGATCTCGTCAATTTTTTCAAAGGTTGCAGAGCTTGTAATAGCATTTGCTCCAATTACTGATCCTCCTGCTGATGTGTTTGAACTATATAAAGAGGAGAGTTGATCGTGCAGCTGAGAAATTTCTTCAAATGCCCCATCTGTTTTAAAAATATGGTAATAGATCTGTTCTCTGCCTTTTATGGATTCACCTTTATTAAAATAAGAAGTCGTCAAAAGTCCATTTACTTTTGCGACTTGATAACAAAGAATCAGTGGCTTAGGAATGTTTTTGTATATATTTTTAAATTTCGAAAAAGTGCCGGCTTTATAATCTCCACCGTTGTTATAATTCGCAAAATTAATATCGGCATTGGTGAGCCAGTCGCCATTAATTTGTTTCACAGCCACAACCCCAGTAGATTGCGGCCCGTCTTTCATTTTTAAATAGAGGGCAAGAATAACCTGGTCGGTACTTGAATTAGTAAATGTTTGTGCGGCAACATCGCGAAATTTATTTATTGAATCAATTGGTAAATAGTAGTCGAGATCTTTTGTAATAAATAAAAAGCGGATGTTTGTTTTCGCATAAAGCATTCTGCAGCGCACTTCCATATCTTCTTTGGTACACGTATTTATGCAAGTATTTAAGGTTTGTACGTAATGTCCCGAAAACTGCGACGGATTAATATTCAGATTGACACCCGTGCTTCCATTATTTGATTGGGAACTTGAATTTGGAGAATTGTTAGTGAGCTGTCCAAAGTTTGCAGAAATACTAAGACTGAGACCATTTGCATCTGCTGCCCAATTGGTCGAACGGCTCTGGCGGGTATTAATAACATGTTGTGTGTAAGCATCAGCATTAAATAAACTCGGACAATCTTTGTTTTTAAATAAAATACGTTCGTAATCATCTATCGATTGCGAATAAAGCTCGTTAAGAGATTCCGGCGCTTCATTTTTTTCTTCAAAACTTAAAGAGCTGCCATTTAAACTTTTCGTGTAAAGTGAATCTAATTTTTGAGTGTCCTTAATTGGCAGAGAGCAGGTGGCTAAATCTTGGGTTGCATTTGTTTTGTAGGTTAGAACGTCCGTTAATACTTCATTGCTGAGGGCACTAAATTCAGCTGTGATTGTTTTTGCATTGGTATTTTCGCTGGTTGTGAAGTTTTGAAAAAGGCGAAATAAATGTTCGCTTAGTCCGCCGAGTTTATCTAAGGATTGTTCATCCACTTTAAATTGAACTTTTATACCACAGCTATTTTCAAATGTTTTAGCGCGTTCACGAATTGATTTAGCTTTCGAGTCGAAAAGCACATCCGCAATATTTTTTGAGGCCTGGTCGTGAATTATTTTAGAGGATGACGTTTGTGCCTTGGTGATGAAGGAAAAAAAGATTAAGAGAATAATTTTTGACAATAAGTGTTTCATCATTTTTTTGGTTTTTTCTTTGTGGTCTTTGTGGTTAAGTTGTTCTATTTTTTACCACAAAGGACACAAAGTGTTTCACGAAGGTCACAAAGGCAGTTCGGTTATTTTTTCTTCGTGTGCTTTGTGTCTACTTCGTATTCTTTGTGGTTAAGTTGTTCTATTTTTTACCACAAAGGGCACAAAGTGTTTCACGAAGGTCACAAAGGCAGTTCGGTTATTTTTTCTTCGTGTGCTTTGTGTTTAAATTACCCTTTTTTTATTAACCACAAAGAGCACAAAGTTTTTTCACAAAGGACACAAAGGTTAATTGGTTTTCTTCTTCTTCTTCTTGTGCTTTATGTCTACTTCGTATTCTTTGTGTTTAAATGGTTCTTCTTTTATTAACCACAAAGAGCACAAAGTTTTTTCACAAAGGACACAAAGGTTGTTTGTTTGTTTTTTCTTTGCTTTATGTAAAAGTTTATCTCTTTGTGTTTCTTTGTGTCTACTTTGTGCACTTTGTGGTTAAATTGTTCTTTGTGGTTAAATAGTTCTTCTCTTTGTGTCTGCTTTGTGTTCTTCGTGGTTAAATAGTTCTATAATTTTCCATTAATCACCCTTCTAATCCCATCTTTTAGTTTTGCGACATTAAAATTTATTAATAAACCCAGTTTGTAATTTCCTAATTTCAAATAGGTTAATGTTTGCGCTAAATGAACGTCATTCAAAGCATCAACACTTTTAAGTTCTATCACTAATTGTCTTTCTACAAGAAGATCGACTCTATAACCACATTCGAGTTTAACTTCTTCATAAACCAAAGGCATTGGCTTTTCCTTTTCCACGTACAAACCTTCTTTACCTAATTTGTAAAACAAGCACTCTTTGTAAGCGCTCTCCAAAAGTCCAGGACCTAAGACACTATGAACATCAATACAAGTTCCAATTATTTTATTTGAGAGTTCGTTTTCTGACATAGCGTTAATTAATAATTTGTTTCTTACTTAAACTGTAATGCACAGGAGCGTCAAATCCAAGCGTAAATCCAATAACCGTTATACTTCCACTTAATCCTCCATGAAGCTCTGATTCAGGTTGACTTTTATAGGTTAATGATCCAGCAAGACTTATTCCGGCAAGTGTTAAACTATTAGCTGCTACCGAGGTTTCGTAATCAATGCCAATTGCAGCTGTTAACCAGGCACTAATCGTCGCTTCATTAATTGTAAATGTTGGATCCCAGGAAATACTCGTATACGCATGGTAGCCCATATCAAGACTTGCGAATCCACGCACTTTAATTCCACTAAATTGTATCCAGGGACTTTCGGTAGAAAGTTTCACCTGCATATCCATACCAGTTTTAAATCCGATATTACTTAATTCCATAAAAGCGGTACTACTTAAAAAGTCTTTACATAAGATTTTTACACCAATGGGATTTTGTTGCGTTCCAACCCACACCTTCCAATTGTCAGGCCCTCTTAAATCCATACCAATATCACCACCGGCACAAATAATGGGTTCTGTGTTTAATTTAACAGAGAAATTTGCAGCAACTTTTTTGCATTCAGGCGTTTTGTAATAACCTAAAGTTCCGCTACCAGTTATGAATCCGGGAGGATGGTACCTACCGTTTGTTTTTTGATAATTTAAAACACTTGCGTTACCAACCAATTGAATGTAGAAACCTCCATCGTTAAATTCAGCTTCTGCACCCAAATCGAACATAAAAGTTTTACCGGCTGAAGCCTGATCGTAGAAATAAAATTTACAACCCACACCAAATTTATTTTGCTTATTGGGGATAACAGTTGCAGGATCTGTCCTCTGCATTTTACTGTAAGCAAATCCTTCAACACCATACCACACAATTGGCATAGGCGTTAGAGGAATGGTAAATCCAGTTACACTCAACTTTGCGTACCAATAGGAAAAATTTACTGGTTGTTGCGTCGTTTTTCCGTTTAAGAAATACGCTGATATTTCAATGGGATTGTCTTCTTTAGGAACTTTAACTCTAACAAGAACATCTGCCGACCAACAATCTCCATAAACGGGATCATCCTTTTTAAATTCTAAAGTACCACGAATATCAACGGCAGGAGACTGTATGTATATTGTTGTTGGATCAAATTTTACAATTTTATCAAATTCACCTTTTTCTAATTTTTCACCAAGATTGCTAAAATCGAATTTTACTGTGCTTAATACCGCGTTTACATAAGGACCCGCGTTATCGCCGATTGCTTTCGTTATGGTATTGGTTACAAGTTGTGATATACCTTTAGTAATCAAATCATTCATAATCTGGGCAACGATGCCATCCCAATTAATTCCGTTAATTGCGTCTTCTACTAAACTTTCGGCTGTATTAATGAACGCTTCAGCGTTGGCATTTACAATTACATCTTTAACAGTGTCTGCAATACTTTCAAAAAGAGTGCCGCTATTTTGAAGAATGTTATTCAAATTAATATTGGCATTTACACCATCATTAATCAGTTTGGTACCAGCTGCACTTACTTCCGTTTTAATAAACTGTTTTACTTTGCTCGTTACACCTAACTGAACAAAATCTGTAATTTTAGAAGTGATATTTTTTTCAAAACTATTTGAAACAGAGGTTTTAATTCCATTAATAACATTTGTTTTTACGGTTGCGAATACCGAGGTGATAGCTTCGTGATATTGCGCATCCACTTCAGCAAGCACGCGTTGCTCAAGTTTTTTAAAAACATTGTCGAGTGTTTTATCAATTTTGTTATTTATTGGAGCAACAACTTTTCCGTTTATGGCAGTTCTAACTTTGCCCATGGCTTTGTCAGAAACATTCTGAACCGATTGATTAATTTCTGCAATTAATCCATCAACGACTTTGTTCAATATAAAATTCAACAAGCCCTTAGCGTTGGTAAGCTGTGATTGCTGAATAATGTCACTGTCGAGCGCTTTTCTGAATCGATCTAAAACCATCCAATCTTTATCTGTAATAGACTCACTTTTAATATAGGGTTTCAGTTTATATACAATGTCAATAACTTGTTTGATTGTTGTAACTACATTGGATGGAATGAGTGGTTCAATGTTTTTAGTTTCAAATTGTCCTGAAACAATGGTATCGTTTGCATTATAACCAAGTTGTGTCAAGGCATCACCAACACCATTGTTAAGTGCGTTCGAATATCCGGCTGTGCTGCTTTGATGGCTCGTTGTAGTTGCTGAGCCGGTTGTAGTTGAAGAAGTAGGAATAATTGTTGCTGTTGGAATAAATACCAAGCCCGTTAGCAATGGATTTCTATAAATGGAATAAGCATTTACTATTGGTGGACCATCTTCACCACTTATTTCTTCATCGAGGTTAATTTTAGCGCTGGCACCAAACGCATAAGCATTTCCGTTTCTACCGCATCCTAAATAGTCAACGGAAATATCATAATTACTGGATTTTCCAGTTGCTTGATAAGTGAGCGCTGCTTTTCCGTTCGGGACATCAAATCCTATATTACCGTTACCCCAAGCTGAGAACCGTTGTACTCCAATTATATTTAATTGAAAATAGGGCCAACGCATATCGAGGTCCATTTCTAAACGGTTCTTGTTTTTAAAAACGGCACGCTTAATAGTTATGGCAATTTTTTGTTCTATGCCTCCTTGCGGATTAAAACTGAATGTGGTGTTGGCAAGTCCATTTACGAGGTATCCTTCATTGAAACCATAGTCAGTCATTTCAATGTAATATGGAAAACTGTTTAGCGTATCAATAACCGGAATATAAATGCCGCCGCTAATAAAAGCTCTATCAATTTCACTTGCACGAATTTTAGAATAGAAATAACCTAGTTTGGAAACAAAAGTGTTAAACTTTATAGAGTCTGATAGAGCAAAGGGAATGGTGGACGTAAAATATAAACCTTTGTTAGTAACATAGGCCTTATTTGTATCTTGAAGCGTATTAATAAAATTAAGTTCTTTTGAATAAGGAAGAGTAATCTGACCACTGTTTTCAGCCGATTTAGGCATTTCCAATTTTCCTTGTTCAATAAAAAAACCTTTCCAACTGCTATCGGATGCAAATTCTCCTGGCGATTTTTTTTCGGAGAAATCAATTATATAATGCGTTGGCAATAGCCCAAACTTTGTGTTCTGCGCAAGTTTGATGCTTTCTGAATTGGTATTCGAGTCTTGCGTGATGTAATGCAATTGATTGGTGTTTTCAAAAGCAATGTTGGCTGACGTGTTATTATGACTGCTTACATTTTGCGGTAGTTGCACAAAACCATTAAACTTAAACTCATATTTATTTTGATATACGTTAAGGTCAGAAGACTGATTAAGTTTAACAGTAAAACCCAAGGGTTCCATCACATTTATTTTGTAATCTTTTTCTAAGGGTATCGCGTAATTGTTGTTTAGGTAGAAAGTAGAATTTGATAGCGTTAGTTTACAACGTTTGGTGATTAGTTTTTCAATTTGTTGTGAAGTGCCCGCATGCGGAAAATTCCATTCAACTTTTCCACTCAACCTTAAACTGCTTATATCAATAAAAACGCTATCAGGTTTAAATAAGGCAGTTTTGTTATCAGCAAACGATTCTGGTTGTAGGGTGTAAGCTGGGCAAGTTATTTTATCGGCAATGTTTCCTGAAAGCATCACCCATTCGTTTCCACCAAGAGGAGAGATTGTAATATTATTATATGAAAATTCTGTTGCTTCATTTCCGATGTTTGAGTTTAAAACAGTTTTGCATTTGCCTGATATAACATTATTTATTTTGTCAAACGAAGTAAGTTTGGTAACCGTCATTAAAAACCCACCCGCAATAAAGCTTTCTATTTCGGGGGGACCAGTAAAACGGTGCACTTTACTTTTAGCAATTTGCTGCGTACCGCTCTGCGCATAAACTTGCCAAGCATAGTTACCCATACGTTTTATGTTCGTCCAAAACATAACAGGAATCGTTTTATCAATCACAGGATTGTTTGACGGCAAATAGGTTTGCTGATAAAAGGTGGAGTTGTTAAGTATGGCATTTTCAGGGTCCTGATTTTCATTGACTTCAACAAGTTTTAACGTGTAAGTGATTAATTGATTGTTTAAAGCTTTTCGCGGTTTTTTCCATTTAAATTCTGATGGTGTAGCTAAAGCAAATTGAAAAGACTCTTCTGGTTTTACAATATCGATGGTATCATTTTCGTAATAACCATAATGAAAATAACAGGGCATGGAATAACCACCATTTTTAAAACTGCTTCTACCATTGCTTTCGAGAGTTTTTACAGTAAACACGTAACGTTTTCCTTTTTCAAGAAGAGGATCGCTTGTTGTATATAAATAATTATTTTGTTGCAGTAAAGCTGATTGCCAGATAGGAAGAGCTTGGTTATTGAGAATAGCAGTTGTAGGGTTGCTCCAGGAATTATTTACTTCGTAAAGGTCAATCTGGTAACTAAGCTGATTGAGATTCAAATTACCATTTGCATTGCTAAGCTGCCACTGAAATATAATATTTTGTAAGGAAATATTTTCAACAACTGAGCCACATACCGGATTAAAAATAATTGCAGGGTCGTTTAGTGTGAGGTAAGCGCTAGCGCATGCAGGATGCGAAATAGCTTTGCCGCTTTCATAATCAATGGCTTCAAAACAAAATGTATAAAGTCCTTCAGGCAATCTGTTATTTGTTTCAAGTTGCGTACGGCTAATATTTGTGAAGTTCAGGTTATCGTAATTAAAGTAAAAAGCGAGATCTGCACCTTGAATTTCGTAGGGTTGTCCGGGTGCAACAATAATGGGATTTGTCGGTAAACTGTTCGGTTTAGTTTGAATTACAATACCATTAGGACCAGTTATTTTAAGACGAAGAGCAAAGTTCCACGTGGTCTCAGTAAAATCGGTAAAATAGATGGTGGTTTTTATGTGAGGTTGAAAAGGATCAGCGTATTCATCGAGAAATAAAGTTTTTGGATTTGTAAGAATTGTTGAAAGCGATGAAGGATATGTTTGTGCGTAGACCGAACAATAAACTAACAAAAACCAGATATTTAAGATGATTTTTTTTGGGCGCATAAACTCTATGGGAGGCAGCTGTATATCCGAAATTACGCTAAACTTTTCTTCAAAAATGCCTTCTGAACGCCATGAAAATATCTTTTTGCCAGAAGGGTTTCTTTAAACGATAAGGGTATAGCAAGACGCGTTTAACCTGGGAATTAGTTTCAAAAATGCCTTGGTCTCTTATTAAAACCCTGATTTTAGTAAGAAAAAAATTAAAGAGGGTGGATCAAAAAATTCATTTATGCCAAATATGAAACAGATATACTTCTATAAGCGCGCTTAGTAAATACGCTTAAAATAATACTGATTGTCAATTTAAATACATTTAGGAAATGAATTCAGAAAATTCGGCACTATATTTGTTAAGAAACTGCAAACGCAACCCATGAAATCACTTTTGTTACTCTTAACTAGCGCTATAAGTTTTTTATCTGCGCAAACGCTTACGTTTTCAATAACCAACGGCGGTTTAAACTATTCGATAACCTGCGCCACTCCTACGCTAGAAATTACAGCGAGCAGTAGTTACAGCGGCGCTGTAAACTACACTTGGTCTAGCAGTTCTTTTACGGCACCTGTAATGGCTAATTCCATCAGCATTATTTCTCCTGGTTCTTATTCGGTTGCAGCTTCTTCAGGAACGGCCCTGGCGACGCAATCTTTTGTTGTGGGCACAAATACAACAATTCCAGTTTCAACAGGTAGCCCAAGTTTTTTAGTTACTGGTTCTAGCCCACAAACACTTACATTTTCAGCTATTTCGCCTACTTCTAACGTAACCCATTATATTTACTCTCCTTTCGGTGGAACGTTTACTGCTAACAGTCCAACTGTAATATACGTGCCAGGTGGATCCGGCGTATACAGGTATTGTATGGTTAATGAAGTCAATGGCTGTTCTACAACCTGTCTCTCAGCTAACGATGTAGGCGTTGGATCTCCTGGGACTTTTGCAGGGATACTAGAATATACGCATGAAACTTTTTTATTATTCCCGAACCCATCTGACGGCCTATTCACACTTATTACAAAATTTCATCAAAAAAACACTGTGGAAGTGTATACAAATATTGGTGTGCTTGTGAGCAAAAGCGAACTAGGCACGGATGAGCGAATGATCATAGATATTCGTGAAAAACCTAGCGGGATTTATTTAGTTAAATTAACCGATAGTAATGGGAAGCCAAAGTATCTGAAGTTGCTAAAAGAGTAATTTTTTAACTCTTTTGCCACTTAATTAATTGATTTTCTGATCAATGAATTTTCTGGTTTTGTAAACTAAAAATAACAATTTCATAAACAACTTTTGATAAATGGCAATGTTCCTAACAAAAGGGAATAGTATCTTTAAAATCGAGAATTACTATATGAAACATTTTATTTTGTTTATTTCCTTTTTGATCATAAGTGTCATAGGAATCAGTCAAAACAAAGCGACTCAAAAATTGCGTGCAGGAGATAAAATCGTTACTAATTTTCCATTTTACAAAGATATAGGTAAACCTGATAATTTTGAAATACCTCTCAAGCCAAAACCAGCATTGCTTTTAATATACCGCTTTGGTAAAATAAATGGTATAAAAGATAATCATGATAGTGTTTACAAAGTGGTAAATCATATATACAGACTAAATCGTTATTTCGGTCCTTTAAGAAAACCTAGTAGGCTTACCTGTTATATTTATGTGGATGAAGTAAACCAAGACGCAATTACCTTAAAAAATCAAATTAATATTTGGACTAAAGAGATTGGAGATAGTTTAGTAAAAACTGAGCGTGCCGGATTTAATTTTACGAGGCCATGGCAAGTATTGTTTATTAAAGAAACCGAAACCAAAAAAGAAGAAATTCTTAATCTAGCTAAACTTACTGTTGTTGCAGCAGATGGCGAACTTATGTACTCAACGCCAATAGCGAGTTTTAAGTTTAATGGAAAAAAAGGATCGGTAAAAGGAAAATTATTAACTGAAAAGGAAGGCAAGAAAATGCCTATTCACAATGCAATGGTTACGATGATTAGGGTTGGAATGCCGCCTACAGATTCTGTTCTTACCGATGTTTATGGCGACTTTGAGTTGGATCTGGATGACGATGAGTCTCAATACAGTGTGGTGGTTAGGTCTAATTCAACATCAGCGGATAATATTATTCTTGCAACGCAGGCCGGACAAGAAATATCACGGCTTAATAAAACAGAAAGAGGTTTCGAGTACAAATTAATACCTAATGATATTGTGCTTCTTACCGAAAAAGAAACGGATGATATTTCTTTGATCTTTAGCAAATTTGGCGGCAGCAAAGAAACTGATTTAAAAGTGAGCGAGAATATTTTGTATGGTTTGGGAGAATTTAAGGTTACTGATTCCGAATCTAAAAAAATTCTGGATAAGGTTGTAAAAATTTTAAAGGAGAATCCAAAAGTAACCCTGCAAGTAATTTCGCATACCGATGCGCAAGGGGATGATACCTTTAATATGAATTTGTCTGAAAAACGTTCCGCTTCCGTTATTAGCTATTTTGTTTCTAAGGGAGTTGATACAAAACGTCTAAAAGCTATTGGTAAAGGTGAAACGGAGATTAGAAACCGTTGCGGAAATGATGTAGATTGTTCTGATGCAGAACATGAATTTAATCGCAGAACAGAGTTTAAGTTTACGAAAGGCTAATCCATTTAAAGTGGCTGATTTCAAGAACAAACCAGACAACTTAGTGTAAATTTGTGTAATTCGTGAATCCGATAGCTATCGGATTGGTGTAGACCTAATACTGCGTTTTCATTTCCACGTATTTCAAAAATTCTTGTTTGGTAGCTTCTTCTTGAAACTTACCACCATAAAAAGAAGTAACGGTTGCGGCATTGCTATCTTGAATGCCACGTGAAGAAACGCATAAATGTTTAGCGTCAATTATTATAGCAACGTCTTCCGTTTTTAAAACGTTTTGTAATTCTTTTGCAATCTGCATAGTAAAACGTTCTTGCACCTGAGGACGTTTAGCATAATACTGTACGATGCGGTTAAGTTTCGATAAACCAATTACCTTACCGTTGGAGATGTATGCCAAATGAGCTTTCCCAAAGATTGGCACAAAATGATGTTCGCAATTGCTGTAAAATGTAATATCCTTTTCAACCAACATTTGATTGTACTGATAGCGGTTTTCAAACAGCGCAATTTTTGGTTTGTTGGCAGGATCGAGTCCACTGAAAATTTCTTTCACATACATTTTAGCGACACGTTCTGGTGTGCCTTTTAAACTATCGTCACGTAAATCTAAACCGAGCGTTTCCATGATCTCACGAAAATTCGCTTCGATCTTTTTTATTTTTTCATCATCATTTAACTTGAACGCATCTTTTTTCATTGGCGTATCAATGCTAGTCATGATGTGGTTATTTCCAATTTCTTCCGCAGTCATATCACTCAAAGAAATGTTATTACCATTAACAAGGGTATTCAACGTAGTTTCTTTCTGTTTCATACAAAATTATTTTTAGCTCATAACGGTTATCTAGTTGCTCTCTGAGAATAGTGTATATAACCATCGCAATATTCTCTGCTGTTGGATTAAGGTTTTTAAATTCTTTCGTGTCTAAATTCAAATTCTTGTGATCAAATTTTTCTATCACATGATCTTTAATAAGTTGACTTAAAATTTTTGTATCAATAACATAACCGGTAATCGGATCAATTTCACCAATTACTCTAACGGTTAAATCATAATTGTGTCCATGATAATTTGAATAATTACACTTACCAAAGGTTACTGCATTTTGTTCGTCACTCAGTTTATTACTGTGCAAACGATGCGCTGCATTAAAATGCTCTTTTCTAAAAACGGCAATTTTATTATTCATAATTTATTTAAATCAAAAAAATAGGGTATAAGGCTATGATGTTGATTTGTTTAATTTTTTAAGCACTGTTTCAGAAGTTTGCTGATCAAGTGGCTTTATTTAAAGTAGGAACAAATTTAAACTAAAATTGTTTAAACTGAGGCGATTTTTGGCGAATTATAACACTTGTAGGCTTAATTTCCGAAGTATTCTACGCAAATACGTGGTGTTTCGTAGAGTTTCACACAGTGTAATTTAACATTTGTAGGTAAATGCGGTGTAATTTGTTCCCAAATGGCAATGGCTAAATTCTCGGTGCTGGCAAGTTTTCCGGACATAAAATCAACATCTAAATTTAAATTTCTATGATCGAGTTTATCGCAAACATAAACTGTAAGTATTTCACTTAATTTTTTGGCATCCATTAAAAACCCTGTGTCTTTATTTACTTCTCCTTTAATGGTAACAATGAGTTCGTAATTATGTCCGTGCCAGTTAGCGTTGGCGCATTTACCAAAAACTTCAGCGTTTTTTTGTTCATCCCAATTAGGATTATATAATTTATGAGCAGCGTTAAAGTGCTCGTGACGGGTTAAGAAAATCATGCATAAAGTTAAGCATTTTCTTACTTTTGTAACACAATGTTAAAGATCATTCTTGTAAGTGCAACGCGATTAGAAATTGAGCCGACTCTTCTTTTTTTGGAACATTATAGGTCAGAAAAACAGCATACGTTTATTTTTGGGAAACTTGAAATAGAAACCTGTATTACACAGGTTGGAATGGTAAATACGGCTTTTGAGTTAGGTAAATTTGTTGGCCGAAATTTTGACATAGCTATTAATGCTGGATTAGCTGGAAGTTTTGGAGAATATGATGCTGGCGAAGTATTGAACGTAACCGATGATTGTTTTAGCGAGTTAGGTGCAGAAGATGGTACAAATTTTATTAGTAGTGATGTTCTTGGTTTGGGTGAGCAACGTGTAGGATTTAATAATTTGATACACAACTTGGTTACAGACAAACTGCCTATGACCAGTGGAATTACCGTTAATACAGTGCATGGGGATGAGGACACAATTGAAAAAATAAAAAAGGCCTATAAACCTGGTGTAGAAACCATGGAAGGCGCTGCTTTTATTCAAGCGGCTAATGCCTTTAATTGGCGGGGAATTCAGCTCCGTGCTATTAGCAACAAAGTAGAAAAACGAAATAAAAACAATTGGCAAATACCTTTAGCAATTAAAAATTTGAATGAAGTGTTGATAGAACTGATCAAGAGTTTGGCGCATTCATAACCATTAATCAAATGGTATTTGGTTACACGAATTACATGAATGGCACTAATTTGAATGAGATAGCATAAATGCAAATTAATTGTCAATCGTACTACACTAATTTTAAATCATCATGAAACTCACACTTGGTTACTCCCCTTGTCCTAACGATTGTTTTATTTTTGACGCTTTACTTCATAAAAAAATTGACACTGAAGGTTTAGATTTTGAAGTACAACACGAAGATGTTGAAACACTGAATCGTATGGCACTTAAAGGTGAGTTAGATATCACAAAACTCAGTTTTCACGCATATGCTTATGTTGCTAAGGAGTATATTTTATTGAGGGCAGGAAGTGCTTTGGGTTTTAATTGTGGACCATTACTAGTGGAAGATGGAAGATGGAAAATGGAAGATGTGAAGAATTTGAAAGTAGCAATTCCAGGTAAAATGACGACTGCTAACTTTTTATTATCGCTTGCTTACCCACAACTTACAAATAAAGTAGAATATGTTTTTTCTGAAATAGAAGACGCTGTTTTAAATGGCGAAGTTGATGCAGGATTAATTATTCATGAAAACAGATTTACCTACGAGCAAAAAGGATTAAAAAAAGTCATGGATCTTGGTGAGTTTTGGCATTCCTTAATTCACGCACCAATCCCGTTAGGAGGCATCGTAATTAAACGAAATCTAGATTCTGAAATACAACAAAAAGTAAATCGTGTTATCCGTAAAAGTGTAGAGTTTGCCTTTGAAAATCCGGAGAGTTCAATGCCTTATGTGAGAGAACACGCACAAGCCATGAGCGAAGAAGTGATGAAAAATCACATTGCACTTTATGTAAATGATTTTTCGATTGATTTGGGAGAAACAGGAATTAATGCAGTAAACCTAATGTTTGGCAAGGGAAAGGAATTAGACTTGTTTGACGTTGGGAATAATGATTTGATTATTTCTTGAACCACATAAGTGATATAAGGCGTTTACCAACTACTTACTGCTCTTGCAACTTTTCTACTCTTAGTGTTCCTTAGTGTCCTCTGTGCCTTAGTGGTGTATATCGCCAACCGCGACTGGCTACTGCTGACTATATACTGCCTACCGAAACCTCTCCCACTTTTGAAAACAATAATCAAACTTATTTTTTTCGTCTGCTGCATGGCATTCTTCCCACACCATTTTAAAATCAGAGTTTTTTAATTCTGGAAACCATGCATCAGCTTCAAAACTATGCTGGATTGATGTTCTAAACACTTCAGTGATCTGAGGCAATGTCTGCTTAAAAATTTCCGCACCTCCAATTATAAATACTTTTTCTTCGGTGCAACTTTTTATAGCAGCTTCAACACTGTGGTATATTTCAGCCCCTTCTATTTTATAATCAGAACTACGTGTGATAACTATATTCTTTCTTCCCGGTAAAAGTCTACCAATGCTTTCATAGGTTTTGCGTCCCATAATTATTGGGCAACCCATAGTGGTGGCTTTAAAAAACTTAAGGTCGGCGGGTAAATGACATAACAACTGGTTGTTTATTCCAATGGCATTATTAAGATCTGTTACAACAATAGCAGCAAGTAGCATATTTATAATTAATAAACACAAACCTATTCAAAATAGATGGCTGCGGCAATAAAATTTTTGAAAAGTCGTGAATTAATTTATGTTATTAAGATAAAAATTTATTTAGATTTACCACATGCAGGGTCAACTACTTATTGCGCATCCAATGTTGCACGATGGTTTTTTTAACCGTTCTGTGGTGTATCTCACCAATCACGGTGAAGAAGGTTCAATTGGCTTTAGTTTGAATTTCAAGACTCAATTTCTTTTGAGGGATGTCAGACCCCAAGTTAAAAATGGAAATTTTC
Source organism: Aurantibacillus circumpalustris (assembly GCF_029625215.1). Lineage (GTDB taxonomy): Bacteria > Bacteroidota > Bacteroidia > B-17B0 > Aurantibacillaceae > Aurantibacillus > Aurantibacillus circumpalustris. The sequence continues at coordinate 550,610 of NZ_CP121197.1, read as the reverse complement.
CAATCTACGAAGGAGGCCCTGTTGCGAAGAATCAATTATTTTTTTTGCATACTCTCGGTCACGATCTGCCTGATTCTGTTCACATTGGCAACAATATTTATTTTGGCGGAGATTTTAATGAATTGATTCATATGATTGAGCACGGTAAAGTAAAATCGTACGAGGTCCGCTTTTTTGCTGGATACAGCGGTTGGAGTGAAAATCAATTAGAAGATGAAATCAAAAATAAACATTGGCTTATTAATGAACCTTACGACAAAAGTTTTTTTGAAAACGAGCCTGATGATCTGTGGGGACTTCAATTGAGTGAAGTTAAAGTCAGCTATAGCATTTTTGCTGAGTTTGGTTCTGACCCGTCAATGAACTAGAAAGTAGTTTACTTGTTTTTTAATATTACAATTCGTGGCAAGCATCTTGTTAAGCCCACATTAATTTTACTGTATGAAAACCCAAAATGAAATTAGACTTCCCGAGGACTTAGTCATGAATAAAATATAGTTTATTCGGAATCAAAAGGTTATGTTGGATAGTGATTTGGCTGAATTATATGGTGTAGAAACAAAACATCTTAAACGACAAGTAAATAGAAATATTGATCGATTTCCAGAAGATTTTATGTTTGTACTAACAGAAATTGAGCACGAAAATTTGAGGCGCCAATTTGGCACCTCAAGTTGGGGTGGGTTGAGGTATTTGCCAATGGTATTTAATGAGTGTGGAATTCTTATGTTGTCCAGCGTTCTTAATAGTAAACAAGCTATTTCTGTAAACATTGAAATCATGAGAATTTTTGCTAAAATTAGACAAGCCTCAATTGATAATACTGAGCTAAGATTAGCCATTGAAGAGATTTGGCAAAAGACAGAGAATAATACCAAGAACATCGAAATTGTTTTTAGCTATTTTGATGATTTGCTGAATGAAAATGAGAAAGTAAAACCACGAAAAGCTATCGGTTATACGACTCCCGATAAACGAGCTTTGTAGTTTTTCAACTATCAAAATCTTTTTTGAATACTACAATTCGTGGCAAGCATTTTTTTACATCTCCATTAATTTTAGGGTATGAAGACCCAAAATGAAATTAGTTTTCCTGAGGACATAATAATGAATAAAATATACTTTATTCGCAATCAAAAAGTTATGTTGGATCGCGATCTAGCGGAGTTATACGGTGTGGAAACGAAAGTTTTAAAGCAATCTGGAAAGAGAAATGTAAAACGTTTTCCAGAAGATTTTATGTTTGAAATGTCAGAAAGTGAACTGCAAAATTGGAGGTCACAATTTGTGACCTCCAATTCTGATAAAATGGGGTTACGACATCAGCCCTTTTGCTTCACTGAACAGGGAGTAGCTATGTTATCTTCGGTTTTAAAGAGTGATAAAGCGATTTCAGTGAATATTCAAATCATGCGCATTTTTACAAAAATCCGCCAATCTCTTATGGATAACACGGAATTACGCCTAGCTATTGAAGAGATTCGACAAAAGACGGAGAATAACACAAAGAACATCGAAATCGTATTTAGTTATTTTGATGATTTGTTAGACAAAAAAGAAAATCCTCAGACAAGAGAACGCATAGACTATAAATTAGAGAAAAATTAAGGTAAAAGTTATGCAAAAAGAAGTTCTTGTAAAAACTATATTAAATAAAGCAAAAAAACGTGACGCCTGGTTTTTGGACGATTACCGCGTAAACCTCTACAGTAGTTGCTCGTTTAATTGTTTGTACTGTTACATCCGTGGAAGTAAATATGGCACAAATTTAGAAAACAATTTGTCGATTAAAATAAACGCACTTGAATTACTAGATAAACAATTAAGCTTGCGGGCGAAAAAAGGTCAGTACGGATTTATTGTTATGTCTTCCGCTACAGATCCTTATTTACATATCGAAAAGAAGTACGAACACACACGAGAAGCCTTAAAAATTATTGCAAAACATAAATTTCCTGTACACATGATTACTAAATCTCCTTTAATAGAACGTGATTTTGATTTGCTTCATTACATAAATAAAAACGCACATGTTCCTTTTGATTTAAAAGAGAAATTAAAAGGTGTGATCATTTCTTTTTCATTCTCAACTTTAAATGATAAAGTGGCTGAGATATTTGAACCTGGTGCACCAAGACCAAAGGAAAGATTAGTAGGATTAAAAAATGCTATTTCAGAAAAGTTTCACAGCGGAGTAAGTATGATGCCATTATTACCATTTATTTCAGACACGAAGGAACATTTAGATTTATTGTTTTCTACGTTTAGGAGTTCGGGTGCAAAGTACATGATGCCTTCTACCATTACTTTATTTGGAAACGAAAAAGCGGATAGTAAAACGCTTGTGTTAAATGCGATTAGAAAACACTTTCCGGAATTGGAAAACAAGTACTTGAATTATTTTAGATACAGTAATGAGTTACCTGAGTTTTATAGAAAAGCATTTTATATAAAGATGAAAGAGATGAGTGCTACCTATGGAATTAAAGATAGAATTATTTAAATGCATTATTACATAAATCCTAATTCCAATTGTGCCACTTCACTCATCATTTCTTTTTCCCAAGGTGGTTCAAAAGTGAGTTTCAATGAAGCCGATTTAATGTCCTGAACTAATTTCAATTTGTTTTCCACTTCTGCTGGTAAGCTTTCTGCAACAGGACAATTGGGCGACGTCAAGGTCATGACAATTTTGAGATTGTTTTCATCATCCAGATTTAATTCGTAAATCAAACCAAGCTCCCAAATATCTACAGGAATTTCCGGATCGAAACAGGTTTTAATTTCGTCGATAACCCGTTGCATTAATTCTGTATTTTTCGTTATAATAATTGCGCTCATGCTGAAATTTGGTTTAAAAGTCGTTCAAATAAATGAGGTTCAAAGTTGTTCAAGTTGTGGTTCAAAATTGTTTAAATGTTTCGGTTTGTTCAATGTGGTTTAAGAATGTTTAAATGGTTCAAAGTTCAAAGCGAACAAGCTTTAAATTACGTATACTTAGCGCCTTTAAAATCTGATTTTTTAAGGTAGCTTATTAAATTACTTAGTTTTACAGATACTGTTCTACATTCGTTGAAAAACTTCTCAAAAACCTTTTCGTCAATCAATCCTCTTCGTTTGCTTCTATGAAACCGTGACCGTAATTCTCCACAAGATCCTTTCGCGATAAATAGAAACTGAATAAATTCTTTGTTTCCCCCTCTTTCAAAACCTTCAGCAATATTGTCGGCAATTGATCCAGCAGATCTTAACATTTGATCTTTAAGCGAGTTAGAGTAGTTGATCTTTCCATTAATTACAAGGTCGTAAACTTTAGCATCCAAATCTGCTGCTAGTTGCCAACATTCTAGTTCTTCAAAAACCTTTGCCATTTTACATTTTCGCTTTAAACAATTTTTGACCTATACTTAAACTATATTTGAACTCTTTTCAAAGCTTCTTGTTTCATTTTATTAATCATACTTACCAAGCCGTTTGCACGGGTTGGACTCAAATGTTCTTTCAAACCAATTTTATCCACAAAGGTCATATTCGCCTTTACGATGTCTTCAGGCTTTTGATCTGATAAGACACGAATCATTAAAGCAATCATACCTTTAGTAATAATAGCATCACTATCTGCAGTAAAAACAATTTTATCATTTTTTTGTTCTGCATTTAACCAAACCTGACTTTGACAACCCTTAATAATTCTGTCTTCTGTTTTTAATTCAGGATTAATAAGAGGTAATGATTTTCCTAGGTCGATAAGGTGTTCGTATTTCGATTCCCAATCGTCGCCAAAGAATTCAAACTCTTCTACTATTTCGTTTTCAATTTCTGTTATTGTCATTAGTCATTAGTCGAAGGTCATTAGTCAAAAGTCGTAGTTAGTTGTAGAACGTACATCGTTATTATTCTTTTTTTAAATAGTTGATTAATCCGCTAATTAATTTTCCTATTTCATCAATTTTTTCAGCTAGCACATTAAGTGTATCTTCATTAATGTAATCAACATCAAGCGCGACGTATAAATGCGATTTTGTTTCTGACAGAGACCCCTTTGAAATGTTTAAAAATCTGGCGAATTCTTTATCGCCTCTTCTATCAAATCCTTCCGCGATGTTTGCCATAACAGACACCGCTGACCTTCTTACTTGATCTTTTAAAGAAAAGTCTTTTTCAAATTTGCCTTTGTTAGATAAAAGATAAATCTCTTTCGTGAGCAATCTTGCTTTTTGCCAAGCGACTATTTCTTCAAATTTTTTAAATGACCCCATTTTTTTTAATTCAATCGACTTAATTCTTACAACTCATGACTTACGACTTAGTTTAACATTGTAATTACTTTTTTCAACTTTTCTATAAAAAAATCTATTTCTTCTTTTGTGTTATAAACGGCGAAAGATATCCTTACGGTTCCTTGTATTCCTAAAACATTCATTAGTGGCTGCGTACAGTGATGTCCTGTTCTTACCGCAATACCATATTTATCTAGCAGTGTTCCTACGTCAAATGGATGTTGTCCTTTTATGTTAAAAGAAATAACACCTGCTTTGTGATCATTTTCTCCGTATATAACTACTTCGGGAATTTGTTTTAATTGTTTTTGGGCGTGTTGAACTAATTCTTCTTCATGCTCAAAAATAGTTTGCATTCCAATTTCATCAACAAATTTTATAGCTTCCGCAAACGCTATTGCGCCCGAAATATTTGGTGTGCCTGGCTCATAGCGAAGAGCGCCTTCTGCATAAACTGTTTTTTCGAAAGAAACTGTTTTAATAGTTCCACCTCCTGAACGGGCGACGGGTAAATCTCTCAACCATTTTTCAGATAGATATAAAATGCCTACTCCGGTTGGACCATAAATTTTATGAGCGCTGCACGTATAAAAATCTACATCAAGCTTTTGTAAATCAACGGTCATGTGCGGCGCAGATTGAGCGCCATCAATCAAAATGGGAACGTGAAATTTTGCAGCAGCAGCTTTTATTTTTTCCAAATCACTTATTAGGCCAAGTGTATTCGATACATGAGCAAGTGCAATTAATTTAGTTTTTGGACTAAGCAATTTTTCAAAAGCTTCGTAATCCAGACTTTGATTTTCTTTAAGGGGAATTACTTTTAAAGTTCCTTCATTTGCTTGCGCCCACAATTGCCATGGCAAGATATTTGAATGGTGCTCGTAAGTGGATAAAATTATTTCGTCTCCATTTTGTAAATGTTTTTTTGCTAATGATTCTGCTACAATATTTATAGAGTCTGTTGTTCCAGCAGTGAAAATTACTTGTTGATCGTTTTTTACATGAAAATGTGAAGCAATTGTTTTACGTGCTTGTTCAAATTGATCCGTCGCTAAGCGACTCAATGTATGCACGCCACGGTGAATGTTTGAATTTGTTGTTTTGTAAAATTCAGAAATGTTTTCAATTACACGCAATGGTTTTTGTGTGGTAGCACCATTATCAAAATAGATAAGAGGTGCTCCATTTACTTTCTGAGTAAGGATGGGAAACTGTTCGCGTATTTTTTTGGTATCAATCAATTAAATTTCGTTTTCGAATAATTGTGTTATTTTTTCTCTTAAACTATCTACTTCAATTTTGTTAATCACTTCTAAAGCAAATGAACCAAGTAATAATTTTCTGGCGCTTTCTTTTCCAATACCACGAGCATTTAAATAGAACATAGCGCTTTCGTCAATTTTACCTGTAGATGTTCCATGTGAACATTTTACATCGTCAGCATAAATTTCTAATTGCGGCTTAGTATTGATAGTAGCGTCATCACTTAGTAGAATGTTTTTGCTACTTTGATAAGCGTTTGTTTTTTGAGCGTCTTTTCTTACAAATATTTTTCCATTAAATACACCAGTACTCTTGTCGTTGATAATACCTTTGTATAATTCATTGCTTTCACAATGTGGAACCTGATGATCCATTAAAGTGTGGTTATCCACTAACTGCGTTCCCTTCGATGAGAATAACCCGTTTAAATGTGCTTCCGAATTTTCACCAGAAAGAACAACGTTGTGATTATTTCTTACTAATTGTCCGCTTAAAGTAACAGTTGTGTTATCATAGTGAGCTGAGCGTTCAACTTTCACTTGATTAGTGTTCACTGAAAAACCTTGTGCGCCTTCGTTTTGAAATAAGGTGCAATTAAGTTTTGCGTTTTGCGCTACAAATTTTTCACTTAAGTAATTTGTAAATACTTTGCCTTTGCCAATCACAATTTGTTCTTCGATAATAAGTGCCTCTGAATTTTCTTCTAGTTCAATAAGATTTCGTGTATTCACAATGGCTTCTGATTCAGACGAAGCGATGTACAAAATATGAATTGGAATTCTAAGCGCAGTACCTTTCTCAACTTTCAAGTGAAAGCCATTTGAGCTAAACACAGTATTTAAAGCAATAAAAGCATCAGTTTCTACATTTGTAGAAGAAGAAATAAGTTTTTTAGCATTTGCATCCAAATTAGATAGTGCAGCAATGTGTAAGCCTTTAAGGATGATTTTATCGCTTAGCGTTTCAGAATAAGTTCCATTAACAACAACAAGCGTTACAGTATCCTGAAGTTTGTATTGATTGATATCAGTCGGACTAATAAATTTCTGCTCTACATTTCTGAATTCTTTTTTAAGAATTGCATCCATGTTACAGTATTTATAGTCTTCGTTTTTATGAGTCGGAATTCCGGTGTTTTCAAGATACATCAAAGCTTTTGTAAGCGTTGAATTATCTATAAACCCAACTTTAGAAGCACTTGAAGAAATCTTCTCTATAATATTTTGTGCTGTATGTGATTTTTCTGCGATCATTTGTTCTCCCTTTTTTTGACATTAATTTCACGAAGTGACACTAATTTTTAAGTGTCGATTTGTGCAATTTGCGTAATTCGTGTCTTATTTATGCTGATTCTATTTCGAATTGTTTTTTAATTTCGTCATAACCTTTAGCCTCTAATTCAAGCGCTAATTCTTTACCACCTGATTTTACGATTTTACCGTTGTACAAAATGTGAACAAAGTCCGGCACGATATAATCTAAAAGTCTTTGGTAGTGTGTAATAACAATAAATGCTTTTTTATCGCTCTTCAAAGTGTTCACACCTTTAGCGACAATTTTTAAAGCGTCAATATCTAATCCACTGTCCGTTTCATCTAAAATAGCTAAGCTTGGATCCAGCATAGCCATTTGAAAGATTTCGTTTCTCTTTTTTTCGCCACCGCTAAATCCTTCATTAACACTGCGGTTTGCAAGTTTGCCATCTAATTCAACTAACTTTTGTTTTTCTTTTACAAGTGCTAAAAAGTCTTTAGCTGGAATTGCATCCAATCCTTTGTATTCACGAATCTCGTTTAAAGCTGTTTTTAAAAAATTAATATTGCTCACACCTGGAATTTCTACCGGATATTGAAACGCTAAGAACAATCCCTCACGTGCGCGATCTTCTGCTGGCATATCTAAAAGATCTTTTCCATTAAATCTTACTTCACCTTCGGTTACATCGTAATCTTCACGACCTGCTAGTACAGCTGATAAAGTCGATTTACCCGATCCGTTTGGGCCCATAATGGCATGTACTTCACCAGCCTTTACTTCTAAATTAATTCCTTTTAAAATTTCTTTTCCATCAACAGATGCATGGAGATTTTTAATTGTGATCATTTTGTTTTTTTATTTATTGAAGTCTTGTGACTTCTTTTGTTAGTTAATTTGAAAATTGTAATTGTATACGTTTACTGATAGTTTATTTAAAAGAAAGGCTTGCTGTTTTATGTTCCATATATATACAGAAAGTTTATCTTTTGGTTTAAAATCTGCCGTAATATTTGCAGTGTAATTATATTCTCTTTCATCACAGCAGTCAATAGCAGGCGTTTCGTTTAGCTTAAATTGTGTGTACGATTTCCCTTCGTGCGTTTCTCCATCTTCTAGGGCAACGCAAAGTAAGGCGTCTTTGCTGGCGTTTAAGAATAGTTCTTGTCGTTTACAATTAATTTTTAATTGAATACGGCGTGAATGAAATCCAATGCTATCAAAATGAAGTGTTGGGCCGTACTCTTTTTGCGAAAAATTAAAAGCTTCGTTGATGGGAATTTCAGAAGTTAAAACTACTTCTTGTTTTTTAGAAGAGTAGGGGGTAAGTTCGTTACTTCCACCTAAAACGTTTTGATACTCTGAGCTGGTTTTTAAAAAAATGTATTTCCATTTATTAAAAGTCATGCCTGCGCGTAATAAAATGTTGCGATTGGCTTGATAGGAATAAATTAAATTTACGAAGAGAAGAAGGGTTGAGATAAAAACAATAGAATTATAAATCAAAGTTTTTCCTAAAAAGTGAGTAAACAGCTTAGCGCCAATAAAAGAAAAAAGTGCATAATAGTCTACTAACACCCGGATTCCAAATCCATCAAAATAGTTATAAGCCCAATAGCTTGCAAAGAAATAAAACAAACCAAGGAGAAAAAGTGAGGTCGAAATAAAAGAAAATTTATTTTCCCGAAATAAAAAAATAAGTCCGAGTAAAAACAAAAAGCAAATAGGTGAATAAATAAAAAACCCACCATCGAAACCAAAGAGCATTTTTAAAATTTGAGGATTCAACCAATAAAAACCGTCTGCTTTATAAGTGTTGTGAAAAAAACTTTTACTCTGAATAAACCATACTAGGCTTTGAACGAGGACAATACTTATGGCTAGCAGAGATGCTTTGTAGAATGCTTTATTCTTAAATAAATCACGAAAGAACTGTTTACATTCTTCAAAACTTTTAAACCACATAAAAATGGTAAGTAGAATTAAAATGTTGTTGGGTCTAACCAAAACAATTAACCCTAAAATTAGAAATGCGCTCAATAAATTTTTGTTTTCTCTTTGTAAAACAAATTTTGAACTGTGATAAAGGAAAATAGAAATAAGACTAAAAGAATATACGTGCGACAATCCTGCTTCGGACAAAGTATAATTTAAAAGATTCGTACCAAAAAACACAAGTAGAATAATGATGGAGCTTGTTTTGTCACCGATGTTATGAAGTTGAAATAGTTTTCGAATATAAACCAATCCAATGACAGCATATACCAAAGCGCCTATTGCAACCAGTAGTTGAAATGGAAAACTAAAACCATCCATTGGAAAATTAAAAACTCCAGCCAATAAACTTGCAATTGCAAAGAAAGGCAATAACAAAACTGAAACACCAATAGGATGCACATTAATTGTTCCGCTATTTGTTTTTAGCAAGAACCAATCGTTGCCAGTTTGAGAAGTGAAATCGTGTGTGATAAAAATAGAAACTAGTCCCGAGTAATAATCTTTTGCATCGCCACCCATAAAGTCTAGTGGATAGTCGGTATAGTTCCATTTATAGAACCAACTTATACCAACAGATAAAACAACGGTTAAGAAAATGGAATAGTTAGAAAATTTATATTTTACGGTATCAACTAACATTTATTCTATCCTACACTTCCCTCCAAACTTACAGCCAATAATTTTTGCGCTTCAACAGCAAACTCCATCGGTAGTTTATTTAGAACTTCTTTGCAATAACCGTTAACTATTAACGCAATAGATTTTTCCATATCAATACCACGCTGTTTGCAATAAAACAATTGGTCTTCACCAATTTTACTTGTTGTTGCTTCGTGTTCTACAGTGGCAGTTTTGTCTTTTATTTCAATGTATGGAAATGTATGAGCTCCACATTTGTCTCCCATTAATAAACTATCGCATTGAGAAAAATTTCTTGCATTGGTAGCGCCTTTACGCACTTGCACTAATCCACGGTAACTGTTATTACTAAAACCTGCGCTAATACCTTTAGAGATAATTGTACTCCGAGTGTTTTTCCCAATGTGAATCATTTTTGTTCCAGTGTCCGCTTCTTGTTTGTTGTTTGTTACAGCAACAGAATAGAATTCTCCAACACTGTTATTTCCTTTTAAAATAACAGAAGGATATTTCCATGTAATCGCAGAGCCTGTTTCTACTTGAGTCCAGCTAATTTTAGAATTGTCTTCCAAACAAATGCCACGCTTTGTAACGAAATTAAAAATACCACCTTTACCGTCTTTATCACCAGGATACCAGTTTTGAACGGTGCTGTATTTTACTTCTGCATCTTTATGTGCAATAATTTCAACAATAGCAGCGTGTAATTGATTTTCGTCACGCACTGGTGCAGTGCAGCCTTCCAAGTAAGATACATAACTTCCTTCGTCGGCAACAATCAGTGTTCTTTCAAACTGACCAGTACCTTTTGCATTAATTCTAAAGTAAGTCGACAATTCCATTGGGCAACGAACACCTTTAGGAATGTAACAAAATGAACCGTCGCTGAATACTGCTGAGTTTAGAGCTGCGTAATAGTTATCTGTATAAGGCACAACCATGCCCATGTATTTTTTAATCAAGTCAGGAAATTCCTGAACGGCTTCGCTAAACGAACAAAAAAGAATTCCTTTTTCAGAAAGCGTTTCACGAAATGTTGTTTTTACGGAAACGCTATCAAATACTGCATCAACAGCAATGTTTGATTCAACACCGCTTAAACGTTTTTGTTCTTCGAGTGAAATACCAAGTTTTTCAAATGTCCTCAAAAGTTCAGGATCTACTTCATCTAAGCTTTTTAATTGCGGCATTTGTTTTGGTGCCGAATAATAAATGATATCGTTGAAATCTATTTTCGGATAAGTCAGATGTGCCCAGTTATCAGGCGCCTTCATAGTTAACCAATGACGGTAAGCTTTTAAGCGAAATTCAAGTAACCATTCTGGTTCGTTTTTCTTTTTGCTCAATGCACGTACTACGTCTTCGTTTAAACCTGGTGCAAAAGTATCCGTCTCAACTTCTGTTGTAAAACCGTATTTGTATTCGCTATTTATGTGTTCTTCAAGAACCTCGTTTTGTTCTGCCATTTTTTTTAGACACGAATTTCACAAATGACACAAAGCTATGTGGTGAAATAACGTGGTTTAAATTTTAGTTTATAAATAAATTTGAATAAGAATTTGTGTTAAACGCTAAAACTCTCACCGCAACCACAGGTGCGTGAAGCATTTGGATTGTTGAAGACAAAGCCTTTTCCGTTTAGTCCACCCGTATATTCTAATTCAGTTCCTACCAGATAAAGAAAACTCTTTCTGTCAACCACAACTTTAATTCCTTTATCCTCAAACATTTGATCACCTTCTTTTAGGTTATGATCAAACTCTAATTTGTAAGACAAGCCAGAGCAACCACCACCGTCAACACCCACACGAATAAACGTACCTTCGGGATGATTTTCTTTAGCGATTAAATCGATGGCATGATTTTTTGCATTTTCACTCACAGTTATCATAACTATTTGTTTTTTAATGAATTATAACCTATAATTAATTAGACTAAATCTAATTAGACTACAAAAATACCATAAATAAGGTATATAGGCAAATAAAAACTGTTTGTGTGCTATGGATCAAACCTTAATTAACAAATGTCTGCATTTTAAGAAATCTTTGGTCTTATACAGGGTGTATTTTGAGGAAATTGTTTCTTAATTAAAAAGTGATCTCTTTGTCAAGAAGATCACTTTTTAATGTGTTTTAAATGATTAGGAAATTTACAACACTTCTAACCTAAACACCTTCGAAGTTTTTCGGTCTTCTTTTAAGCGGTCAACAACTAAATTTCTGTCAACTGTTTCAAAACTTCTTGGACGTAACTTAACTTTTTCTTTTTTAGTATCGAAAACAGATTGTTTTGTCATTTGTCCAGATCCATCAATTTTAACGCAGGTTAAAAAACCACCTTTCCCGGCAGCATGCAAGGCGGGCATTTCGTTTAACCCCAGTTTTGCATTCTTGGCATTATCAAGGTAAAAGAAATAAGTGTTCCCTTTAGCTGAGTGTGAAAAGAAACCTAAGTCATCATCTTTTTTGCCTTTTTGGTATTTAGGAATTTTCTGACACCATTCTGTTTTACCATTCTTGTTTGCTTTCAGTACAAGAATGTTATCATAATAATAAGTATAAGATGTTGTTGTTGATCCATTACTACTGGTGCTAGTATGCACCACAACATAATATTCCTCTCCAATAATAGTTATACCACCTTCTGAATCAAAAATAACTTTTCTAAATCTGAGATTGGAAGCTTCTAAATCATCCTTTTTATCTCTTCTATCCATTTTACGTTTTGTTCTCTCACTCTCATAAGCTTGCAAAACTTCTTTTGGAAATTCACAATAGGTCGTATTTAATTTTTTAAATGCACTTTTTTCATCAAGCTCAATGCGCGTAATATAAGCACCATCAATACCGCCGCCAGATCCGTTAGAATAATAACCCGTAATAATAATATTTCCGAGAAGGTCTTCTGAAAGTATAGAAGTATTTACAAATTTATTATCGAGACTGAACTTAATAGATTCCATGGTATTGGTTTTTTGATTAACGCGCATTAGATCATAACGGTAAAGCCCCTTGTTTTCTTTTTTTTCACCGTCAATGGAATTGTTTAACGCTACATTTGCCAATAAATAAATATTACCCTTTGAATCTATTTCATTTCCAAGAATGTCCATATCAGCTTCTGTATAAGGCATTTCTATTTCGTGTGAATACAACGTTTTCATTTGGCTATCATATAAATTAAAACCAATCACGTCTTTATTAATTTTGTCTCTTCTTTCTTTTGGTTTCAAGCGACAAGTCATCATCATCATGGCGCTATCGTTCGAATAATAAAAACGGTATTTATCATAACCCATTTGACTGGCTAATTTTCCAGACTCGCTTAGTTTAATTGGTTTTTCGCCCAATTTAAAAGCTTGTTTATCCAGTGGGAGAGCCCATAGTTGTTCTTTTTCTTCGCTGCGTTTCCATGTTGAATACAACCAGAAAAAATCATTTTTTACACAAAAAAGACCTTCGTTGCTGTAACCATCTTGTTTAATTCGAACAATTTCTTGTTTTTTTATTTTGTTAAACTTCTCGTCAAAAATCTGAAAGACCATACCTTCTTCATGGCGATAATAAGTTTGCGCAAAAATATTTTTATCGAATTGATAAAAACCCATATCCACATGCTTTTTTATGGTTGGGAATTCTTGACTAAAGCTGTACTTAACAATTTGGGAATAGCTTAAGTGACCGAAGAATAGTGATGTCAAGAAGAACGGAAGGACAAATTTTTTTTTCATAGAGGTGCAAGGTTTTTTTATAAGTTGCGCAATATAATTAATTATATGTAATTGCAAATCCTAAAATGTGAAATTAAAACAACAACAAATTATAAGAAATTTATTGAAAAAAAGATGATGAATTGAATTAGACTAGAATTCGCTTTTAAGATGAAACTGAATATCAGGAAATTTTTCTTGAGCCATTTGCAAAAGCCAAGGACTTTCAGCTAAAAACACGGGACGCTCTTCTTTATCGAAAGCAATGTGAGCATTCCTGTCTTGCATAAACGCATCTAGTTTTTTCTTATCAGTACTGCTTATCCAAAGAGCTTTGTATAAGTTAATCTGATCAAAACTTGCACTTGCGTTGTATTCTGATTTTAAGCGATGTTGAATTACTTCAAATTGTAATGCTCCAACTGTTCCAATAACTTTTCTTCCATCTACTTTTTTAGTGAAAAGTTGTGCGACACCTTCATCCGTTAATTGTTCTAATCCTTTTTGAAGCTGTTTTGTTTTCATTGGATCCATATTGGTTACATAACGAAACAACTCAGGTGAAAAACTCGGAATCCCTTTAAATTGAAAGCTTGCTCCTTCTGTTAGTGAATCACCAATTTTAAAATTTCCGGCATCATACAAACCAATTACATCACCAGGAAAAGCTTCATCGATAACGGATTTCTGTTGCGCCATAAAAGCAGTAGGATTACTAAAACGTAATTCCTTTTTTTCGCGCACATTAAAATAATATTTATTTCTTTCAAATTTTCCTGAGCAAATCCTTAAAAAAGCAATACGGTCGCGGTGTTTCGGATCGAGGTTAGCGTGAATTTTAAAAATAAAGCCGCTAAACTTAGGGTTTTCAGGAGCAATTATTCCATTGTCAGTATCTCTTTCCTTAGGAAAGGGTGCAATCTCAACAAAACAATCTAACAATTCGTGAATACCAAAATTGTTAACCGCGCTTCCAAAAAATACTGGACTAATTTGACCATCAAGATATTTTTGAACGTTTAATTCATCGTACACACCGTCAATTAAATCAACATCTTCGCGCAGTTGGGTTGCGAAATCGGAGCCAACACGTTTGTCAATTAATGGATCATTGATATCTTTAATTGTAATGGTTTCTCCTAAAGTGGTTTTATTATCTCCCTCAAATAAATTAAGAGAACTCTGTGTAAGATTATACACACCTTTAAACGACTTACCAATACCAATTGGCCATGTCATTGGGCGAACTTTTATTTTAAGTTCTTTTTCAATTTCGTCTAAAAGATCAAAAGCATTTTGTCCTTCACGATCGAGTTTATTGATAAAAACAATTACAGGAGTATTACGCATGCGACATACTTCCAATAATTTTCTGGTTTGAGGTTCAACACCTTTTACACAATCAATCACCATGATAACGCTATCTACAGCGCTAAGTGTACGATAGGTATCTTCTGCAAAATCTTCGTGTCCCGGTGTATCAAGAATATTTACCTTATAATTTTTGTAATCAAAAGCCATTACAGAAGTTGAAACCGAGATACCACGTTGTTTCTCAATTTCCATAAAATCGGAAGTAGTAGACTTTTTAATCTTATTAGATTTTACAGCTCCTGCGGTTTGAATAGCTCCACCAAAAAGAAGCAGTTTTTCTGTCAGGGTTGTTTTTCCAGCATCTGGATGGGCAATGATCGCAAAAGTTCTACGGCGCTTTATTTCTTCAGTAAATGTCATTTTTAAAATTGTGGCCGCAAAGATAGTTAATTCAGCCACGAATTGCACAAATTAACACGAATTGCTTTGGAAACACTGCTATAATAAAGCCACAAATTTCGAGAAAACAGGCCAACTGCTTGTAAGAAATGTCGTAAAGAATCATTAACGACAACAATGCCATAGCTCCTATATTTGTAAATAGGGATAAAAATCCCGGAATTATAAATCGGAAAAACGAGGCAGATTTAATATCAAAATAACCCTAAAACAAGTCTAAATTGGGCTAAAAATGGTTCATAACATTGTCCAGTACTTTTTTTGTAGTACATTTTGTTTTCTTAAATTAAATTTTATATTTGCTTCGTACCAACCTTCTGGCTCTTATAAGCGCTACTACAAATAAGTGCTTGGGTTATTAATATTAATATAGAGAAATACAATGAAGTTTTTTTACAGTCTCATATTCCTCGCGCTTACCCTTACACTTTCTGCTCAAACAAAGCCAGCGTCCTATAAAGATTATTTTTTAGAGGGATCTTATCAACTCTTAGAAGGAGATGAAATTAAAGCTGAACAAAATTTTGAGTTGGCTTACCTTTTAGATTCAACATCATCAAACATTAATTATATGGTTGGTGTTTGTTACCTCGAAAACCCTCTTAAAAAAACTAAAGCAGAAGCCTACCTTGCTGAAGCGGTTAAGCATGTGTCTATAAATTACAAAACAGACGATGCTTCGGAAAAAGACGCACCGCCACTTGCACATTATTTTTATGGAGAAGCCCTGCACGTCAATTATAAATTTGACGAAGCATTAGCGTCGTATGAAAAGTTTCGGCAATTTGTTGATCCAAAAGACAAAGAGTTTTTAAAAATGTTGGAAAAAGGAATTTCCACAGCTAAGTTAGCCAAGGAAACAGCTGATCGCCCGCTAAATGTGCTTGTTACAAATTTAGGTGATAGTATCAATAGTCCTTTTCCAGAGTATAGCGCAGTATTAAGTGCCGACGAACGGATGATTATTTATACCACCAAGCGAAACACAACCACCGGCGGGATGAAAACAGAAAATGGTTATTATTTTGAAGATATAGTTGTTTCGTATAAAGATGATAATGGCATTTGGGGTAGGCCAACGGGCTTAAGTCATAATGTAAATACATTCGGCCATGAGGCTTCTATTAATCTAACACCAGATGGTCAAACGTTGATAGTTTACCGTAACGATGGAAACAGTAAGAACCCTGAAGGAGATGGTAATATTTATTATACCACGTTTGATGGAAAAGACTGGAGTTTTTTAAAGGAATTCGGATCCGATGTGAATACCCCCTTTCAAGAATCACATGCCTGTTTGAGTGCAGACGGAAACGTTTTATTTTTCTCATCCGAAAGACCTGGAGGTTTTGGTGGAAAAGACATTTATCGCTGTATTAAACTTCCAAACCAAAAATGGAGTAAGGCCTTAAATATGGGACCGATTATAAATACCGAATTTGATGAAGATGGTGGATTTATTCATCCTGACGGACAAACTTTTTTCTTTGCATCTAACGGACCAAAATCAATTGGAGGTTATGACATTATGTTTGCAACATTAAATACTGAGGAAAATAGATTCACAAATGTTACAAATATTGGTTATCCAATTAATACAACAGAGGACGATCTTTTTTATGTAACCTCTCCTGATGGAAAGCGCGGCTATTTTTCTTCTGCAAAGCCTGGTGGTTATGGCGATAAGGATATTTATATGATTTCTATGGCCGAAGCTAAGGAAACTTTTTTAGCCTTATTTAAAGGACAACTAATTCCTGCAGAGGGTGAGTCCTTACCAGACAATATCCAAATTATTGTTACCGATAAACAAACCAACGAAATTATTGGAACCTATCGCCCTAAACTTGTAAATGGAACTTTTTCAACTATCTTACCTCCTGGCAAAGAGTATAATTTTTCTTATCAGATTGAAACAGGAGAGGAATTTTATAATGAGGATGTTTTTGTAAGCAACGATGTTTCCTACCAAGAAATAAAACGTGAAGTATCGCTTGAACCAGTTAGGTTGGTTGGAAAAGTAAAAGTTAGTTCAAAATCAATTGTCTTAAATACAATTATTTTAAAGGATAGTAGAAATAAAAAGCCGATACCTGCAGCTATAGTCACACTCATGGAGAAGGATGGTGCTACTCAAATATTTAACGCGAATGAAGAAGGTAAATACGATGGTATAATATTACAGCCTGAAAAAGTTTACACCATATTTGTTGAGGCAGAAAGTAAAAAGTCAGCAACCATTGAAATTACAACGGTTGGAATTAAGTCAGCAAAAATAATCAATCAAGTAATTTATTTAGATGGCAAAGCAGAGAAATTTACGTCTAAAGAACTGCTTCTTGATATTAGTGTAAAGCATCCTAAAAGCAAGAAACCCGCACCAAATGCAAACATCTCTCTTACAGATGCTGATGGTGTAAAGTATGAAACAGTTACCGATGCAAAAGGAAGTGTTAAGGGCATTGAACTCACGCCAAAAACTAAATATTTCGTAGTAGCTTATAAGGATGGATTTATTTCAGAAGTGGAAACGTTTTCTACTGGCGCAATTTCTGAAGGCAAAACGTATACGAAAGAATTATTTGTAGCTTTTGAGGACTCTGTTCCACCAACAAGTGTTGCAACAAAAACTGCAGTTTCACACACTTCCGAAACGATAAAAGTTCTTCCGGCAACTGACTATGAATTTTATTATAAGTATGGACGGAAAGTTATAAATGAAAGCGACGAGACTTGGATTAACTTTATTGAAAACATTGTTGAATTAACGAAAAAGAGACCGGTAGTAGCCATCACAATTAAATCAAGTGCGTCGCGAGTGCCATCGCGTGCTAGGGGAGGTAATCCAGCATTAGCCTCAGTGCGAGGTAAAAATCTTGAAATATTAATTCGCACTTCTCTTGAGGCAAAGGGTATTGATAAAACAAAAATTAAATTTGTTAGAACATCATCCGTTGGTGGGCCTAAGTACCGTGGTGATTGGAAAGTTGGACGTAAAAAATACGAGAAATACCAGTACGTAAAAGCAAGAGCGAAGTAAAGATCAGTTGACAGTATTTAGTAAGCAGTTCTATACCTTTGCCTCTTCCAATGAATCGGAACGAGTACTAAGTGAAATATTGCAGGACACTACTTATAAATTCTTTGAAATCAGCTGATTCTAGAGCTTAATTCCAAAAATAATCGAGACTTTTAGTAAATTCGCGCATGGAAAATGCAGAATGGTATGTGAATTGGTTTAATTCTCCTTATTATCATTTACTGTATAATAACCGAAACTACACCGAAGCCAATTTTTTTATTGATAACCTCTGCAATAATTTAAAACTTGTACCAGATTCAACTATCTGGGATCTCGCTTGCGGTAAAGGACGCCACTCAATTGCCTTAAACAAAAAGGGATTTCATGTGATAGGCACAGACCTATCTGTTAATAGCATTACTGAAGCTTCAAAGTGTATAAATCTTACACTTGAATTTTTTGTGCACGATATGCGTCAGCCGTTTAAAGTAAATTATTTTGACGCTGTTTTTAATTTGTTTACCAGCATTGGTTATTTCAAAGATGTTAATGATAATAGCGAAGTTTTTAAAAACGCGGAACTAGCTTTGAAAAAAGATGGCGTTTTTGTGATAGATTTTTTTAATTCAAATAAAGTAATAAGTTCTTTTAAATCAGAATATCACGAGCAAAGAGGAGAGATAGCTTTCGAAATAAAAAAGAAAATTGAAAATAATGCAATTATCAAACACATTGAGTTTAATGAAAACGGAAAAAATTTTTATTTCGAAGAAACGGTATCATTGTTACAAAAAACCGATTTTGAAAATTTCGCAAAGGAGTCTGGTTTAAAACTAGAAAAATGTTACGGAAACTATCAACTCGACCCATTCGACGAAAAAACATCTGACAGATTAATTTTAATATTTAAAAAATAATTTTGTGAATCCACTCATCGCAATACTCTGCTTAATGGCGCCAATACTTCTTACAGGAACTATTGCCTTTAAAATTTCTATCCAACAAACACGCTTACGTTTAATTTTGGCTTTTAGTGCTGCATATCTTTTTGCACTTTCTATTATGCACATGCTGCCTGAAGCTTTCGCAAATTCAAATGTGAAACTTGTTGGCTTGTTTATTGTGTTAGGTTTTGTGTTACAATTACTGATAGATACATTTAGTACGGGTATAGAACATGGGCATGTTCATTTGCATAGCAGTGCTTGTAAAAAACATTTACCATACGGTATTATAATTGGACTTTTACTCCATTCTTTTTTAGAAGGACTTCCAATCTACGATCCAACATCTCCTCAAAATTCAAACATCAATTACCAATTAATTTTAGGATTAGCTATTCATAACCTTCCTATTACCATAGCTTTTGTTTCACTTTTAAAAGAACACGAAACCAGTCGCAAAAATTGGCTGTTACTTATTTTATTTTCTCTTATGACACCGCTAGGGTATATGAGTAGTTATACATTGCAATCGTTTGGTCTTAATAACTATGAACTATATAGTCAGGCCGCTTTTGCTTTGGTAATTGGAATTTTTCTCCATATTTCAACCGCTATTTTATTTGAAACCAGTGATCAGCACAAATACAATATAAGAAAAGTTGTTGTTATGGCTGGTGGCATTATTTTGGCCTATATTATTAGTTAATGCAAGGACCTACCTATTTTGTCGATGTAATTGTTCCCTTAAGTGTTCCGAATAAATACACTTACAGGGTACCTAATGAACTGAATAAAGAAATAGAAAAAGGCAAACGCGTGTTAGTTCAGTTTGGAAAAACTAAAATTTACACGGGCATTATTTATCAGATCCATGAAAAAGCTCCTAAAGAATACGAAGCAAAATACATTGAAGCCGTTCTGGATGAAGCTCCAATTGTAACTGAAATTCAATTAACTTTCTGGGTCTGGATTTCTTTTTATTACTGCGCAAATCCAGGAGACGTAATGAATGCCGCTTTGCCATCGGGATTAAAATTAAGCAGCACATCTCACATTCAACTAAATCCTGATTTTAATTTTGAAGAAATTGAACACAGGTTTTTTACAGATCGCGAACACATTGTAATTGATGCTTTGCATGTAACGCCCAATTTGAGTTTTGAAAATCTTTCCGAAATATTGGAAGTAAAATCTGTTCAACCAATTATTCATAAACTCCTTAAGAAAAATGCCATTGTTGTTTACGAAGATGTAAAAGATAAATACAAACCTAAATTACAAACATTCATAAAACTTAGCCCAGAATATAATGAAGAGTCTAAGCTACAGGAAACATTAAACACTTTAGAAAAGAAAGCGTTTAAACAAGCCGAGGCATTGATATACTTTTTACACCTGCAACAAATTAAAAGTGAAGCAACGAACGAATGGATAAAAAAGTCCGAGCTGCTTAAAAAGATTGATAATGTGGCTATAAATGCTTTGGTAAAGAAAACCATTTTTATTGAAGATTCTTTTGAAGTCGGGCGTTTATTATTTGAAAAGAGCCTTGCGGTTAACAAAAAATTGAGTACACAGCAAGAGTCCACTTACAATGCTACGGTTAAAGCCTTCGAGAAAAATAAAACAGTATTGCTTCATGGTGTTACTGGCAGTGGAAAGACCGAGATCTATATTCAACTGATTAAAGATACGCTTGCTAAAAACAAGTCCGTTCTTTTTTTAATCCCTGAAATCGCATTAACCACACAACTAATTACACGTTTACGAGCTGTGTTCGGTGAAATTGTTGGAGTGTATCATTCACGCTTTAGTGAAAATGAGAGGGTAGAGATTTGGAATAATGTTTTAAGTCAGAAGTCAAAAGTCGAAAGTCTTGAGTCAACTGTTGACGGTGTAGATGAAAATAAAGGAAATCAGTATAAAATAATTCTTGGGGCACGTTCGTGTTTGTTTTTGCCATACAACAACTTGGGTTTAATTATTATTGATGAAGAACACGATAATTCGTTTAAACAGTATGACCCGGCCCCACGTTACCATGCAAGGGATGCAGCATTGTATCTTTCAACGCTGCATCAAGCAAATGTTTTATTAGGAAGTGCTACTCCCTCCATTGAAAGTTTTTTTAACACGCAACAAGGCAAGTACGAATTGGTAAAATTAGAAAATCAATTTGTTTCCGGTGGAGGAACCGCTATTGAAGTATGTGATGTAAATCATTACACCGGCAGTAATCAAATGAAAGCCAGTCTAACTCCACCTTTATTTGATGCCATTGAAAATGCTCTTGCAAAAAAACAGCAAGTTATTTTATTTCAAAACAGAAGAGGCTTTGCGCCTTATACCGAATGCAAACAATGCGGACACGTGCCTCACTGCATTCAATGTGATGTTTCATTGATCTATCACAAACACAGTCAGAAATTAATTTGCCACTATTGCGGTTATTCTGTTACGCCACCTAAAACCTGCTCTGCCTGCGGGAGCAATCAGTTGCATTACAAAGGTATGGGTACCGAAAAAATAGAAGAGGACATTGAAATACTTTTTCCGAATGCGAAAATTGCGCGAATGGATTTAGATAGTACACGCAGCAAATATGCCTACAAACAATTAATCGATGATTTTGAAGGTGGCAACATCGACATATTAATTGGAACTCAAATGGTAACCAAAGGGCTAGATTTTGAGAATGTAAGCGTTGTAGGCGTTTTAAATGCGGATTCTCTTTTAAATTTTCCCGACTTCCGTTCTTTTGAAAAAGCATTTCAAATGCTTACTCAGGTGAAAGGACGAGCCGGGAGAAACAACGAAATTGGAAAAGTATTTATTCAAACCACTCAAATAGAGCATCACGTAATTAAATACATTACCGAAAACAGAATTGACGCGTTTTTTTCTGAGACGCTCGCCGAGCGCCAACAGTATAATTACCCGCCTTTCTCACGTCTGTTTGAAGTTACTTTAATTTCCAAGGATGTGAATGAAATAAATCATTTAGCTATGGAATTATTTGTTTTGCTAAAACCGACTTTTGGCGATCAAATTCTCGGCCCCGAATTTCCGTTAATTTCAAAAATTAAAAACCAATACCACAAACACGTTTTAATAAAAGCCTCTAAACAACAATCTGCTACTTCTGTAAGAGAGACGATTTATGCAGCACTCAATAATCTTCAAAACAATTATAAGAATTGGCGGTATCGCGTTTCAATTGATGTAGATCCTGTATAATGCTCTAGATGTATTGAAATCAAGCAGATAGCAGATAAATAATTAAAATTGAGTATCTTTGCGCCTCGAACATGAAAACAAAAACGCTTAAGAAAAACAAAGTAAATGTAGTTACACTCGGGTGCAGTAAAAACCTGGTGGACAGTGAAGTATTAATGGGGCAGTTAAAAGCCAATAAATTTGATGTGGAGCACGAGGGAATGAGTGATGATCACCAAATTGTTATCATTAACACCTGTGGATTTGTAGACAACGCCAAACAAGAAAGTATTGATACTATTTTAAGATATGTAGAAGCTAAAAAACAAGGCGCAGTTGAAAAGGTCTATGTGACGGGCTGTTTAAGCGAGCGCTATAAAAAAGATTTGGAAATTGAAATTCCTGAAGTGGACGCTTATTTTGGAACACGCGAACTCCCAAAAATTTTAAAAACATTAAAAGCAGATTATAAACACGAATTGGTTGGAGAACGTTTATTGACAACTCCTCAACATTACGCTTATTTTAAAATTAGTGAAGGTTGTGATCGTCCTTGTAGTTTCTGTGCCATTCCTTTGATGCGCGGGAAACATATTAGCGTAGCACAAGAAGAATTAGTAGCTCGCGCTAAAACACTTGCCAGTAAAGGCACTAAAGAATTATTACTCATAGCTCAAGACCTTACATATTACGGTTTAGATATATATAAGAAACGCGAACTGGCGAGTTTACTTGATAAAATAAGTGATGTAGAAGGAATTGATTGGATTCGTTTGCATTATGCCTTTCCAAGTGGTTTTCCAATGGAAGTACTAGATGTAATGAAAGCCAAAGCAAATGTGTGTAATTATTTAGACATGCCTTTGCAACATATTAGCGACAACATGCTTAGTAGTATGCGCCGCGGTATTACGAAACAAAAAACAATCGACGTGGTAAATCAGATTCGTGATAAAGTTCCAGGCATTGCCATCAGAACTACTTTAATAGCTGGGTACCCAGGTGAGACTGAAAAGGATCATGAAGAGATGTTACGTTGGGTTGAGGAAACAAAATTTGAACGTCTTGGCATCTTCACCTACTCTCATGAAGAAAACACACATGCGCATTTATTAAAAGACGATGTATCTGAAAAAATAAAACGCAAACGTGCTGATGCAGTAATGGCCTTGCAACAAGACATTTCTTACAAACTCAATCAGCAAAAAGTCGGTAACATATATAAAATTTTAGTAGATCGTAAAGAAGGCGAATTTTTTATTGGCCGTACAGAGTTTGATAGCCCTGATGTAGATAACGAAGTGCTTGTTAAAGCCGATAATGAAACTTATTTACGCGTTGGCGATTTTGCTACCGTAAAAATCTATGAGGTGAGTGACTTTGATTTATACGGATCGTTAGTTTAGCTTTACACCTCTTTAACTGTATTTGCAACTGATCTGTATGTTTAATAATCATGGCAATTTTTATTGTTTTACAAGTTTGAGCCTTCTGTTTTTCAAAATTTAATTAACCTTTCCGAATCTGCAGCCACTATAGCTTTGATTCAAATTTACTTGCACTAAAAGAGAATTGTAAATAACCAGGAGCGCTCTAATTAAACTCTTTTTATGATTGAGTTTTGAACCTCTTATAATTTTAACAGCATAGAGACACAAGAACCTTTGAAATGGAACAATCTGCTTAGGACTTAAAATAGTTCAGCCAAAATAAGATGTTTTTAACGCTTTAATTAAGGCAATTATCAAACATTCGTTGATACTCTCTTTTAAAATGGTTATTTTTGAAGGAGATAATGTCTAGAAAAAAAATATTAAGAGCACAATCAATGGCCATGTGGAGTAATCCGGAAATGCAAAATGGACAAGGTTAAACGGAACACGTTCCCGTTTAAAATTATACACCATCCATTTTACATAATAATAAAGAACGATTCAATTTTATTATCATCATTAAAAAAATTACAATGGCAACAAAAGAAATTAAAAACGTAGAATACGGTTTAGAAAAAATATTTGAAGGGGCGCAGGATTTTCTTCCTTTATTAGGAACAGATTATGTAGAGTTTTATGTTGGAAATGCAAAACAAGCGGCGCATTATTATAAAACAGCTTTTGGTTATCAATCTTATGCATATGCAGGATTGGAAACTGGTTTGAAAGACCGTACCTCTTATGTATTAAAGCAGGATAAAATCCGTTTGGTTTTAACGACTGCATTAAAAAGCGATTCACCCATTGGTGAGCACGTAAAAAAACATGGCGATGGGGTAAAAGTTATCGCACTTTGGGTGGAAGATGCACGTAAGTCTTTCGAAGAAACAGTAAAACGAGGAGCTAAACCTTTTATGGAACCCACGGTAGAAAAAGATGCACATGGTGAAGTGGTGCGTTCAGGAATTTATACTTATGGCGAAACCGTTCATATGTTTGTTGAGCGTAAAAATTACAAAGGAACTTTTTTACCAGGATTCGTTGAATGGAAAAGCGATTACAATCCAGCTCCGGTTGGTTTAAAATTCATCGATCACATGGTAGGAAATGTAGGTTGGAATCAAATGAATGCCACCGTTAAATGGTACGAAGAGGTAATGGGTTTTGTAAACTTTTTAAGTTTCGACGACAAACAAATTACAACCGAATACTCAGCATTAATGAGTAAAGTAATGAGTAATGGTAATGGCCGAATTAAATTCCCTATTAACGAACCAGCAGAGGGAAAGAAAAAATCGCAAATCGAAGAGTATATTGATTTTTATGAAAGTGCCGGCGTGCAGCATTTAGCATTGGCTACCGACGATATTATTAAAACGGTTGCGGAATTAAAAGCACGCGGCGTAGAGTTTTTGCCACCACCACCACAAGCTTATTATGATGATATTCCGAGACGCCTTGGTGTTCACATGGAAATTATGAAAGAAGATATTAAAGAGCTTCAACGTTTGTCAATTTTAGTGGATGCTGACGAAGAAGGTTATTTATTACAAATTTTTACCAAACCTGTTGAAGACCGTCCGACTTTATTTTACGAAATCATTCAACGTATGGGAGCCAAAGGATTTGGCGCTGGTAACTTTAAAGCTTTGTTTGAATCTATAGAAAGAGAGCAAGCGCTAAGAGGAACTTTGTAAGCAGACATTAATTTGTAATTTTAAAAACGGAGACTTAGGTCTCCTTTTTTTTGGATGTGTTTTTACGGCTAAAATGCTCTAAGATAAATTCAAGTGACTAAGCGCATTAATGGTTTTATAATCCGGAAACACTAATTTATTTTCAAAATAAGTATATACATTTGAAAAAATATAAAGTCAAGCAATTCCATTCAAATGAAAAAAGCACTACTACTTTTTTTTATTTTAAATATTCAAAAGAGTTTCTCGCAACCCAAAACAGGCTTAATCCTAAGAGAGGAAGGATCCGCAGAGGGTTATGTTTTATTTGCACCACTTTTTTCTAAAACCACGTACCTAATTGATAAGTTTGGAAAACAAGTGCATACTTGGCAAAGCTCTAAACGCCCTAATCAGTCAGTTTATTTACTGCCAAATGGCCAACTACTAAGAACAACGAACGATTCAACTGGAAGTTTTTCAGGTGGCGGCGGCGGCATTGAAAAATTAGATTGGAATAGCAAGATAATATGGTCTTACAGAATTTCAGATTCAACACAACGTCAACATCACGATATTTGTCCTTTACCAAATGGAAATATTTTGGTTTTGGTTTGCGATAAAAAAAGTCCTGAACAATCAATCACCAAGGGCCGTGATCCCAAATTACTTGGCGAAAGTGTGTGGAGTGAAAAAATTATCGAGCTGAAACCAAAAGGGAAAAACTCAGCTGAAATAATATGGGAGTGGTACGTATGGGATCATCTTGTTCAGGATTTTGATTCCACAAAGGAAAATTACGGAAACGTTTCAAAAAACCCACAGCTATTCAATATTAATTATCTGGCATCCAAAAGTGAAGACTGGTTGCATTTTAATTCTATCGCCTACAACAACGAATTAAAACAAATACTTGTTAGTAATCGAAATTTTAATGAAGTGTTTATTATTGAACATGGTAAAAAAAACGAAAGCAGATCTCATTCGGGTGGTCAGTATCGTAAAGGTGGAGATTTGTTATACCGTTGGGGAAATTCACAGGCCTACAATTATGGGGACGTTGAGGATCAGAAACTCTACAAACAACATAGTGCTCACTGGATTGCAAAAGGGCTGAAAGATGAAAATAAAATAATGATCTTTAATAACGGTTTGGAAAGACCAGCTGGTGATTTTTCAAGCGTGGAAATAATTGAACCTATTTTCGATAACAATACAAATTATAAATTCGAAAAAGATTTTGGTTATTTACCGGATACACTAAATTGGATATATACTGCAGATCCTCAAACTATCTTCTATTCAAGAAATGTATCAAATGCACAACGTTTATATAACGGTAACACACTTATTTGCGAAGGGGCGAATGGCGTGTTTTTTGAAATTGATAGCGCTCAAACAATTGTGTGGAAGTATGTGAGCCCTGTAACAGCAAGCGGTGTGGTTAGTAGTACTGCAAACATTAGTCAGAATCAAGTATTTCGATGTAGTTTTTACCAAGGTAATTATTCAGGTTTTAAAAAACATAAGCTCATCTCTGGTAAAGAAATTGAATTAAATTCCGGTAAATAATAACTTAATTTTTAACTTCTAATGACATTTTGTGAAACGGAGATGTTAAATCTTTTGGGTAAGTGCTTACGTTATCTAAAAATTTAGATTTTTTTTTATACACTTGCTACACAACTAACATACAAAATCACAACATGAAAAAAAAATACACAAACTATGGAATCAGCCTTTTCCTGTTCTTTGCCTTTAAGGCAGCAGCGCAGATATCGGGTATTGTCACTGTCAATAGTGGAGCCCCTACAGGCGGAACAAATTATCAAACATTTAATGCTTTAAGAACAGCTTTAGTAACTTCGGGTATTTCAGGAAATCTTACTGTGAATGTTGTCGCTAATAGCGGGCCTTACAATGAGCAGGTTGATTTTCCCGCAATTGTGGGTGTAAACGCTGGAAGCACCATTACCGTTAACGGTAACGGCTGTCTCTTAACCTTTAATTCTTCAAATTCTGGTCAACCATGGACTTTGGGATTAAATGGTGCTGATTACATGACCTTTAATAGTTTGTATATTGAAGCATTAGGGTCAACGTATGCTTTAGCGTGCCATTTGTGGAATGCGGCAGATAACAATGCTTTTAATACATGTACTATTACTGCACCAAGTTCTGGCAGTTCAAGTTCGCAGATACCGCTTTCAATTTCGGGTAATGCTACAGGACCTACCACAACAGGGAATTGCGGCAATAATAATAATTTTACATCTTGCGTAATTGAGGGAGGTTATTACGGTGTTACCATATATGCCTTAACTGCTTCGCCTTTTAACACGGGAAATAACATTATTAATTGTACTATACGCGATTTTTTTGCTTATGGAATTATTAACGCATACCATAGAAATTTTATTCTTTCTGGTAATACAATCGAACGTCCTAATCAAAGTATAACCACAACGTGTGTTGGTATATACCTGAGTACACAATCGTACAGTGTTTTGGTTGAACGTAATTTAATTCACAAATTATTTGAAAACGCGCCAGGAACAACAGGTACTACTTATGGAATGTACCTTTCAACTTCAGTTACTGGTAGTATAAATATAATTCGAAACAATATTGTTTCGGTGACTAAAACAAACGGCACAATTTACGGCTTGTATCTACCTACTGGTAATTACAATAATGTACTTCACAATACCGTTTCTATTGGAGACGCTTATACAAGTGGAACAGGTGCTATAAGAGGTATTTATTCAACTGGAGGAACATCAACTAGTATCAATAATAACATCGTAAGCATTACTCATCCGGGCACCGGCGCAAAGTATTGTTTGTATTATACAATTGCAACTACCGTGTCAAACTATAATGACCTATATATGAATAGTGGTGGTACAACAAATTATATTGGATACTATACCGCCAACCAAACAACAATGCTCAATTGGCAGGCAATTAACTCGGGAGCCTTTGATCAGGCGAGTTGGAGCGTTAACCCATTATTCGCATCACCACCCTTTGGTAATTTCACCCCAGGTTCGAACGCACTTAATAATGTGGGATTAAATTTGGGTCTTGGAAATGATTTTTATAACGCATCAAGAGGCAGTACTCCTGATCCAGGCGCCATAGAGTTTTATAATACCGCGTGTACTGGAGCTCCTTCGACAGGAGCTGTTATTGCTCCGTCAGGAACTTTATGCCCTGGGAGTTCTGTTGTATTGGGAATTCCAAGTAACTATAATTCTTCAGGATTGTCTTTTCAATGGCAAACCTCAAATCAATCAGCCTTTGGCCCGTTCACCACGGTTGCTACCGCCACAAACCAATACATTGTAACACCACCAATAAATAGCCAGGTTTGGTATAGTGCAGTGGTAACATGTGTTGGCGGAACTTCAATCGCATTAGCTTCTGGACAACTTTCTGTGGTACCTACTACAACAAGCTCTGTACCCTATTTTGAGGGTTTTGAGGGAATTGCGAGTAATAATAAGTTACCAAACTGTAATTGGGCTGTCAGTAATTTAGCTAATTGCCAAACATATACAGGCCCCGTAAACTCGAATAGAGTAGCGCATTCTGGCAACAAATACGCTGCTTTTTATTATAGTCCTTCAGGAACAAGTTATTTTTATTCAAATGGCATACAGCTTTTTGCCGGCATTACGTATTCTGCATCTATGTGGTATATCGCTGGTTTTTCCAATTATCCTGATTGGGCTAACCTTTCTATGTCAATCGGACCAAATCAGTCGCCAACAGGTTTAGTTCCAGTTGCCACTCAGGCAGGTAACCTTACAAACTCATCTTATGCCGCCTTGTCAAATACATTTCAAGTAACAAATTCTGGAATTTATTACGCAGCCATTAAAGTGTCAACCCAATCTGGTTATGGTTATTTCCCTTATTTTGCTTGGGATGATTTGTCAATCACTATTCCTTGTGCTTTGAATCCAGTTTCTGTAACTGTTGGGAGTTCAACAAATGTTATTTGTGCTGGCGAAGATGTAACAATTATTGCGAGTGGTGCTAATTCTTATCTTTGGAGTGGTGGTCAAACTTCTTCTTCTATTACAGTTACACCGAGTTCAAACAGTAGTTATGCTGTAACTGGCACAAGCACATTAACGGGTTGTTCAAGTCAAGGCCCTTCTCAATTAATTACTGTAAATCCAACTCCGATTATTTCTATTGTTGCAAATAATGCTGTGAGTTGCCCTGGCCAAGCTATTGCTCTGCAAGCGGTTGGTAACGCCGATACTTTCGCGTGGTCTAATAGCTCTACAGCCCAAGTCATAGTTGTAAATCCAACTGCTTCAACAAGCTACTCCGTATTAGGAACAAATGTTTACGGGTGTATTAAACAAGCTATTTATAATGTGACCGTAAATATTTCACCTACTATAACAGCAAGTTATCAAAGCGAAATTTGTCAGGGTGAGATGGCTACATTAAGTGCTAGCGGTGCTGTAAGTTATGTATGGACTTCTAATTCAAGTTATTTGCCAGTGAACCCCGCAATTGTTTCACCAAACATTTCAACTATTTATACTGTAACTGGAACAGATAACAATGGCTGTACGGCAAAAGCAGTCGCAGTAATTCAAGTTGATCCATGTGTTGGCATCAAACAAACAAATCCTTTAAGTAACACAATAAAAGTATATCCTAATCCTGCAAGCACAGAGTTTAATATAGAGCTCGGAAAAGGTTCAATACAAAATATCGAGGTTACTGATATTGCTGGACGTATTATTATGAAAGTTAATAGCGG
Organism: Aurantibacillus circumpalustris; assembly: GCF_029625215.1. Lineage (GTDB taxonomy): Bacteria > Bacteroidota > Bacteroidia > B-17B0 > Aurantibacillaceae > Aurantibacillus > Aurantibacillus circumpalustris. The sequence goes on along the minus strand of NZ_CP121197.1, from coordinate 520,608 downwards.
TCAAGTAAAAACTACTTTAGATATCAGTTCGTTGTCTAAAGGAGTGTATTATGTGAAGATTCAAACAAATGAAAATTCAATCGAAGCAATCAAAATGATTAAGCAGTAAGCTATAAAAATTATTTTATAAAAGGCCTCCATTAGTTGGAGGCTTTTTTATTTAAATAAAATTGTTATTTCAACAATAGGTTTAATGTATTTATATCTTTATACTTTTTGAATATGTGTTTTACAAAAAGAATAATTTTACTTTTTCTTATTACAATTTACCTGAGTGCTAATGCACAAAAACAAACAGGGTTAATAAAACAAACAACGCAGTCAACCAACGGATATGTTTTATTTGCTCCGCTATATTCTAAAACTACTTATTTAATTGATAAGTGTGGAAATGAAATCCATTCATGGAAAAGTAAATATATTCCAGGCCAATCCGTTTATCTTTTACCTAACGGGAGCTTATTAAGAACTTGCACCGATTCTGTACCTACGTTTGCAGGTGACGGTGGCAAAATAGAAAAACTTGACTGGAATAGTAAGGTTCTTTGGCAATACAGCTTGTCAAATAAAAGGGAAAGACGACATCATGATGTTTATCCCATGCCAAACGGAAATGTTTTAATGCTTGTTTGGGAAAAGAAGTCGCGAGAAGAAGCTATTAAAGCGGGCAGAGACTCAATGTATGCTGGTGAAGGATTATGGAACGAGAAAATTATTGAACTAAAGCCTGTGGGTACAAATTCAGCCATTGTAGTTTGGGAATGGAGTGTCTGGGATCATTTAATTCAGGATGTAAATACTAACGGTTTACATTATGGTGTTATTTCAGAAAACCCACAATTAATAAACATTAATTACTCAACAGCTTCGGTTCCAGATTGGTTGCATTTTAATTCAGTTGTATTTAACCCAGCCATCAACCAAATTCTGGTGAGTAATCGAAATTTCGGCGAACTATTTATTATTGATCATAGCACTACAATAAAGCAAGCAGCATCGCATAGCGGCGGATTAAGGAATAAGGGTGGCGATCTATTATATCGCTGGGGTAATCCTGAATCGTACAATCAAGGTTCGGTAGTTGACAAAAAATTATTTAATCAACACAGTGCTTTTTGGATAGCCAATGGATTGAAAGATGCAGGAAAGATTATGGTGTTCAATAATGGCTTAGATAGACCCGGTGGTCAATATTCAAGTGTTGAGGTTATCGTTACACCAATTAATAAGAACGGTACTTATGATCTTACAAAAGGAAAAGCTTTTTTACCTGATGATGCGGAGTGGAAATATAGCGATAGCATACCAGTTAATTTTTACTCTCGTAATGTTTCTAGCGCGCAACGTTTATCAAATGGCAACACTTTAATATGCGAAGGTGCAAATGGCAAGTTTTTTGAAATTGATAAAACAAACAAAATAGTTTGGACTTATATTAATCCTGTGTCAGGTAATGGTATTATAAAGGAAACAAAAGAGAACTCACGTAATCAAGTATTCCGTTGTACACTTTATGAACCAAACTACAGTGGGTTAAAATCGCATTTACTTACTCAAGGCAAACCGCTTGTGTTAGATTCTTTGATTCCTCCGTGTCAAATAAAAGGTGATATTAAGTTAAAGCAAACTGGGAAATAAAATTTATTCCAGAATAATTTTTTTGTAAATCAAACCATCTCCTTCTTTCACAATACTTATATAGTAAATGCCACGAGCAAAATCTTTTAAGTCCAATTCAAAGCCTTCTTGATTAAAAGTGTAATTAAAGTTTAAGTGTTTACCAAGATTATCATCAATAAAAACTTTTTTAATGTTTTCTCCTTTAATAAAAATATATTTATCTGGCGTTGGATTTGGAAAAACAGTGATTGTTTGATTTTCTGAATTGTTTGCTATTCCGGTTGTATTTGTCGGAACAATACCTGAAATCACAATATTATCAAGCACGGCATAACCTCCGTTTACAAGCTCTGCTTCAAAAATAAACTTTACAGCAGCCCCGCTAATCGAAGAAATAGCGTGGGTACAAGCATACCAGTTTATATTTATTGAATCGAGTGGTGGAACATAATCACTACCGTAAGTTATCGTATAGGTAGTTGTTGTATTAAACCCGCTTCCCCAACGCGCCAAAAATTGTGGACCTGCTCCTGCATCGTAATAAAGAGCTAAGTCTGGACCTACAAAATTATTTGCGACAGATGCGAACTGAAAGCTGACCGTTAAATTGGTCACGGCGTTCAAATTCAAAGTTGGTGTAGCAACGTTAACTGTTATAGAGTTTGAATTGGCTTCATAGGCGTAAAAGCAGCCGCTTCCCCCTGTGCCAAGGTTTGAACTATAGCTCCAACTACCTGGAGGGCTTTGATTCCAATTTAGAGGCATGCCCAAATTAAAATTTTCATTTAAAATCTGACTCTTTCCTTTAAACCCAGTTACGGTTATTAGACTAAACAGAATTAGTGTGTGGTATAAATTTTTCATAGTTCTTGCGATCTAAATAGTAACGCTTATTCAAATTTAGTGTATTAATCATTTAAACGGTTGTACTAAGCAATGAGAAAATTGCAGTTTTCAATTGTCAACTTCTATTTTAACCTGTTAAAGTCACGCCGTTTCCTTTTCTTTAACCAAGCCATGCGCTGCAATAAATTCATCGTACTCTTGCGAAAATAATTTTTTAGCATGATGCTGTTTTTGATTTCGGATATATTGAAAAACCCGCTCCAATTGTGATTCGCTTACCGAAAAGGCTCCATAGCCGTCTTGCCACGAAAATTTAAATTGCGTTAAATCATTTTTGTTAATCCAATGCGAAGTATTTCCTTTCACCTGTTTCACAACGTCTGCAATTGTCATGCGTGGGTTGTGTAGGAATAACAAATGCACATGATCTGACATGCCATTTATAATGCGAACCGGACAACCCAGTTCTATTAATTGTTCGCGCATATGATCGTGAATTTGTCTTTCAACACGTGGTTCAATTAAAGGCAATCTACATTTCGTAGAGAATACAACATGCAACCAAATTTTGTAATAGGATTGTGGCATAATGAGTTTTTTGATTTATGCGGCGCAATCCTTGCGAATTGATGAAACGTTGTGAAGGGTAAAACCCGTTTGTTATATTGCCATGATAAAATTACATCATGAATAAAAATTCCCTTGCCATGAATTGTAGCATTTGTAATAAACCGTTAAAACGGTTTTGGTTGTGCACCATATCCATTCATTGCGTTGGGATTAATCCCAACGCAATGAATGGAATACCCGCGACCCGAAATGGTTTTAACCATTTACACCACAATAATGCATATATCAATAATCGTATTTGCAATTAAACCGTTAAAACGGTTTTCCAAAACCAATACCCTTCATAGTGTGAGGGATTTATCCCTCACACTATGATGCGCAACACCTAAACACAGAATGGTTTTAACCATTTGCTAAACGTGTTAACGTGAAATTGGAATTGTATTTTTTTGAATTAGTGAAATTCAAAAGGCAGAAATTTATTTAAGGTTACTATTAATTTTGAGTATCCTCTGTTTTTGCTAATATTTCAATGCCAGAATTGGTCGGTACGGATTCTACTTTTTTATCTGCTTTAATCTTTTCTTTTTTCTTATTTGCTTTTACTATTTTCCTTTTTGCCTCTTCAGATTCTTCACCTGTTAAAATTTCTCGTTTTATAACGTCAGTTGTTAGAACAGATCTAATCTCATCATTCGTTACTTTAATATCTGGATAAATTTGTTTCAATTCTTTTTTCAAGGTGTTTAGAATAGAATCTTCGCATAAAAGATTGCCAATCATAAATCTGTTGGTTGCTTGCTTCTGTGTAAAATAATCATCCAATGAAGATTTTGAAACAGCTTCTTTACACAATAGAAATATTTTTTCAATATCTTCATTTGCTTTCGGCCTTAGTTTCAGAAAATCTACGTCACAAACCAAAACATTTTGAATTGGCTTAGAGAAAATAACCTTATAAACTCTCCAATTCACGGAATTCGTGAGAATCACCCATTCAATACCCTTGTTTGCAGCATAATCAACAACTTGTTTTACGTGCGGTTCCTTTAATTCTATGCCAATTGCTTTTGCTTCAATAAGAAGCGAAAGTTTTCCGTCGATCTTTAGGGCTAAATCACAGTAAGTCCCTCTAATCGCTAATTCTGTGGTAATATCAAGATATTTATCGTAACCCAAAATTTCAGAAAGTATTCCTGTCAGCATTACAACCGTGTCAGATTCACTAACATCTCTAATTTTAGCCGATTCTACTATTGGTTGGAAACGTTTTAAGCCTTCTGAAATTCGGCTGTGAATTTTTTGGGTAATTGTTGCCATGAAAATTATTTTGATAATTAAAGGTAAGAAAAGATATTTATCATCCAAATTCCAATGTATAAATACGTATTGACAACAGTCTTAGATTTATAAATATTTCACAAAAAGGGTTTGTTTTAAAGTCGTAATTTTATGTTAGTAACGTCTTTATAACGCATTGCACTGATAGTCAATCTGAACTTTGGTTTGTTTATAAACCGTTTATTTTTTTAACTCAAAGAATATAGTTTGTTTTATCTTTGACGTATAAAATGAAAAAGACTAGACTCAAAAGTAAATGAACTTTTTATTGTCTAGCCTTTTCTCTCGAGGTGGCCTTAAGAACTAAGTTGACTAATGAAATCAACTTCGCTCCACACCTCTTAAGATCTAAGCGTAGATTTATTCTACGCTTTTTTTATTTAATTGCTTAAAAAAGCCTCTCATTCAATGAGAGGCTTTTATCAAGTTTATTATTTATTACGACCCACACGCCTCACAATCCTCCGGATTATCCAGAGAACAGCTTAACTGCGCTTGTTTTTCTTCAAAGCTTAACACATGCGATTGTCCACGATCTACCAATAGCTGATCTTCGTTTCCTAACACAAATGTAGGTTGGCTTAAAGCTGCTTGATCTACTGTAAACTTAATGGCATCAGCCGCTGCTTTAGTACGTAAATAATACATACCAGTTTTTAAACCTTTTTTCCAGCTATAGAAATGTGCCGAACTCATTTTAGCGAAGTTTGCATCTTGAATAAATAAATTCAACGATTGCGATTGATCGATAAATGCTCCACGGTCGGCGGCCATATCAATAATGGTACGTTGTTTAATTTCCCAAACTGTTTTGTAAAGTTCTTTAATGTTGGCAGGAATTTCAGGAATTCCTTGCACCGAACCGTTCGCCGCAATGATTTTGTTTTTTAAACCTTCGTTCCAGATACCTAATTTCACTAAGTCACGTAATAAATGTTTGTTTACTACTACAAACTCACCACTCAATACACGACGTGTATAAATGTTGCTTGTATATGGCTCAAAACATTCGTTGTTACCTAAAATTTGCGATGTACTTGCTGTTGGCATTGGTGCTAACAATAAACTGTTACGAATTCCGTATTTCATGATTTCTTCACGCAATACATCCCATTCCCAACGTGGACTAGCTTTTACATTCCACATGTCGTGTTGGAAAATTCCTTTTGAAACCGGTGAACCAGGGTATGTTTCGTAAGCACCATCAATTTTTGCAAGATCTTTACTAGCCGTTAAAGCAGCAAAATACATCGTCTCAAAAATCTCTGAATTTAATTTTTTCGCTTCATCACTTTCAAAAGGATAACGCATTAAAATAAACGCATCGGCCAAACCTTGCACACCAAGGCCAATAGGACGGTGACGCATGTTCGAATTACGCGCTTCAGGAACCGGGTAATAATTACGGTCGATGATTTTATTTAAGTTTAACGTAGCTTGATAAGTGATCTCAAATAATTTATCGTGATCAAATGTTCCTTCTTTCTCATCCACAAAACGTGGTAATGCAAGAGAAGCTAAGTTACATACGGCAACCTCATCTTTGCTGGTGTACTCAATAATTTCGGTACATAAGTTAGAAGATTTAATGGTACCTAAATTTTGTTGATTTGATTTGGAGTTAGCCGCATCTTTAAACAACATGTACGGATTACCGGTTTCAATTTGTGCTTCAATAATGGCTGCCCATAATTCACGCGCTTTAATTTGTTTACGGAATTTCCCTTCGCTTTCGTATTTAGTATACAGTGTTTCAAATGCTTCGCTGTGGCAATCGCTTAAGCCTGGGCATTCGTTTGGACACATTAAGCTCCAATCACCTTCCGCTTCTACACGCTTCATAAATAAATCAGGAATCCAAAGTGCAGTAAATAAATCACGTGCACGCATTTCTTCCTTACCGTGATTTTTACGAATATCTAAAAACTCATAAATATCTGCATGCCATGGCTCTAAATACACTGCGATAGAACCTTTACGTTTTCCACCACCTTGATCGACATAACGTGCAGTTTCATTGTACACTTTTAGCATTGGAATAATTCCGTTGCTGGTTCCATTAGTTCCTTTAATATAAGAGCCAGTTGCACGTACATTGTGAATATTGATACCAATACCACCAGCGCTTTGAGAAATCTTCGCGCATTGTTTTAATGTATCGTAAATACCATCAATGCTATCGTCTTTTACTTGTAATAAAAAGCAAGAGCTCATTTGCGGCTTGGGAGTACCCGCGTTGAATAAGGTTGGCGTAGCATGTGTAAACCAACGCTCGCTCATTAAATTGTAAGTTCTTAATGCCGCTTCAATATCGTTTTTATGAATTCCAACTGCTACACGCATGATCATGTGTTGAGGGCGTTCTGCAACACGGTTGTTCATCTTAAGCAAATAAGAACGTTCTAAGGTTTTAAACCCAAAATAATCGTAACCAAAATCTCTGTCATAAATAATAGAAGAATCCAACGTGTGTGCATTTTCCATTACTATTTTATAAACGTCCTCTGCAATCAGAGAAGCGTTTAACCCATTTTTGGGATCAATATAATGATATAAGGACTCGATCGTCTTCGAAAAAGACTTAATCGTGTTCTTATGTAAATTACTTACTGCGATACGCGACGCTAATTGCGCGTAATCGGGATGGCGGGAAGTTAGTCCCGCAGCTGTTTCAGCAGCTAGATTATCTAGCTCACTGGTGGTTACACCATCATAAACACCGTCAATCACCTTCTTTGCAACAAGAATTGAATCAACGTGCATTGGCTCTAGGCCATAGCTAAGTTTTTGAATACGAGCGGTAATTTTATCGAATTTTACCGACTCTCTGGTGCCATCTCTTTTTAATACAAACATACGCCTTTGGTTTTTTTAGTTTTTGAGTTATTTTAGTTACTACAAGGTACTTTCAAATTATTCTTTTCCTGTCTTAAGTTTTTTAATGTTTCCAACTTTCATCGGTTAATTAATATTCCTGTATTTTTTCCTACCTTTTAGGGGCTAAAATTCCCTTGCTAGACCGCGTCTTGCCTACATAAAGGTACGATAATACAGGGGGTTATTTAACCGACTACTGTTAAAAATCTAGAAGTCTTCGTCGAGGTTAAATATGTTATTCTCTTCTTTATTATTCATTACACCCGCTTTCTGATATTCCGCTACGCGTTTCTCAAAAAAGTTGGTTTTGCCTTGCAACGAGATCATTTCCATAAAATCAAATGGATTAACAGCATTGTAAAGCTTATCGCAGCCCAATGACAAAAGTAATCTGTCAGCGCAAAACTCAATGTATTGACACATTAAGTCTGAATTCATTCCTATTAATTTAACCGGTATAGCGTCTACCACAAATTTTTTCTCAATGCTAACCGCATCGGCAATAATTTTAGCTACCTGTTCCTTTGGTAATTGATGTTTCACGTGTGAAGTATATAATAAACACGCAAAATCGCAATGCAGGCCTTCGTCACGGCTTATTAATTCGTTGCTAAAAGTTAAACCTGGCATCAAACCACGTTTTTTAAGCCAAAAAATCGAGCAGAAAGATCCAGAGAAGAAAATACCTTCTACAGCCGCAAAGGCAATAAGTCTTTCAGCAAAAGAGCCATTATTAATCCAACGAATCGCCCAGTCTGCCTTCTCCCCAACACAAGGAACCGTGTCAACAGCGTGAAGCAAATGGTCTTTTTCAACAGGATCTTTAATATAAGTGTCTATTAATAAGGAGTAAGTTTCTGAGTGGATATTCTCCATCATAATCTGAAAGCCATAAAAACAACGGGCTTCAGGATATTGAACCTCATTAAGGAAGTTAATGGCAAGGTTTTCGTTCACAATACCATCACTGGCAGCAAAAAACGCTAAAACATGCTTTATAAAGTGTTTCTCGTTATCATTCAGCTTATTATTCCAATCAGTACTATCCGAAGCAAGGTCAATTTCCTCAGCGGTCCAAAAACTCGCCTCGGCTTTTTTATAAAATTCCCAGATGTCTTTATATTTGATCGGGAAGAGTACGAATCTGTCCTTATTTTCGACGAGTATTGGTTCTGTCATAGTTTAAATGCTTTATTTATTTCCGTTTGTTAATCTTTTCTTAATCTCCTGTTACAAATAAAAATAAAAATAAGGCCAATAGATAGACAAATGAATTAACAGCGGGGCTAAGTTTTAAACATTATCAAAATGTTGACAATACGTGATAACCTATGATTAGCTTGATTTACAGCAATCTAATAAATTTAAAAAAAAAATTAGAAAAACAGGTTGTATGAATGGAAAGTATTTTTATGGGGAATGTTTTGCCATTGTAAAAATGTGTTTGTGAGCACTGCGAATGCCTGATTTTTAGCATTTTTTTCTTCCATTTTTTCTCCTACATTTAGGTTCTTAGAATCTAAAACGAAACTTTTAGCATTTTTTTACGTTAAACTGAAACACTCAACTAAAACTCATGTCTTCTCCTGACTTGATATCAGCCATTCAAAAGAATGATATAACCGCTAAAAAAGAGGTATTTCATCTTTATTACGGAAAATTAGCTGCCATAGCTAACAGGTATTGTAAAAACCAGCAGCAGGCAGAAGAAGTGTTGAACCTTGGATTTAATTCCTGTTTTGAAAAGCTACAAAATATGCGTAATTCTAAAGTCCCGACTTTAGATACTTTTTTTGAGAAAGAGTTTATTCTGGAATGCGTTGCTTACGTTAAAAGTATTCGCAGCGAATACTATGTTTCAAGCACGGTTTATGCCACTGATAATGCAACTTCTAAAAACTACAATTTATTTGAAAACAATGAGGTGATTGATTTTAATCATTTAGATACTGAAACACTGGTAAGAAGCCTGCAGCAAATGGTGCCCTCACAACGCCTTATTTTTAACCTTCATGTGATTGAAGGACATAGTTTATCTGAAGCGGCAGCTATTTTGGAATCTAGCGAAGAAACCGTAAAGAGTAATTTAGAAAAAGCAAGATTTAATTTTCAGAAGAATATTGAAAAAAGTTTAAAACAGATAAAGGCATGAGTAACCATTTTACCTACGAAATAGATGAAAGGCACCTGCGTACGCAGCTAAAAGAGGCCACTGTTGCAGTAAGCGAAGAAGCCTGGGAAAAATTTGAAACCTTCACCGATTCAATAGTCAGCGATCATCGTGAGAACAGGTTTGCCAACCTTAATTTTACCATGAACAGAAACATTGTTCTTCCATCTGTATTTGGTATCATAATAATTATTTTTTCTTTCCTTCTAGTTAATTTTGTGAGTATAAAGACTTCAGTTAAGGAAAAGTCGGAGAGTCCAGAAACTGACGCTGTTACTATGAACTCTGAAGAGCCTAAGCAAGCTGAAAAAAAAGCACTCCCAGTTTTAGTAAAAAAAGCTAAGCCGGAAATTGAGTCAGTTCAGGCGGTTTCACAAAACGAGGATCTTATAAAGGAAGAAAAAGCAATTGTCGTGGTTGAAACTCCTAAAGAACTTTCTAAACAAGAATCTAATTCCAACTCTACAGTTGCAAATTTAGTGCCTGCAATAACAAATCCTGCGTCCGCAGTAAATAGTTCTGAAACAACAATAGATAGTGTTGCAAATGCAGCCGCAGACGAAGAGGCAAAGGCCAAAAGAAGAGCAAAACGTCGCGCCGAGGCCGTTGAAACACAAAAGCTTCAGGAAATTCGTCCTACCCCTGTTATGGAAGAGCGAGATGTCGAAATAAGGCCAAACTAATCCAGTTTCTTTATTACTCGTTTTAATGTAATAAGGTTATAAAAGAAAAGTACTTTTGTACCCATGAACGACATTACTTCTAAAGCAGATATTGAATTACTCATCACTACCTTCTATTCTGAACTGCTTCAACTTGAAGAAATGAAACCGATTTTTGCGCACATCGATTTTCCAAAACATATTCCACACATCGTTCATTTCTGGAGTTTTGTTTTACTCGATGAAGAAGGATATACAACCAACGTCTTCGAAAAACATATTAACCTACCCATTAAGACACATCAATTTGATGATTGGCTAAGAGTGTTTAACGGTAATGTTGACGCTTTGTTTTCCGGCGAAAAGGCAGATCTTGCTAAACAACGCGCAACGGTATTAGCGTTTACTTTTAAAAGTAAATGGGAAAAAATAAAAGGGGTTTAATTTCCTATATTCTACTTTAATACTCAATTTATAGCTCAACGTTCAGAGCTATATAACAATTAACTCTGCGCCGCTAGATTTCTCTGAGCCTCTGTGTTTAAGTTGCTCTGAGTTTAAAATGCTATTCAATAATAATTTTCTTAACTCCAACCGATTGTTCATTTTCAATCTTTACATAATATGTTCCAGGTAAAACCTGAAGCTTGATTTCTGTTTTAAATTCTTTTAGATTTCCTGAATAAACTCCTCTCCCCAAAACATCGGCAATAGTTATTTGCGTTTTTAAAAAACCGTCTAGTTCAACAAAAAAAGAGCCTTTAGTAACTGTTGGATAAACCTTGAATTCCAAAGGGTTTAAAGTCTTGTTTTCTTGAAGACCCGTTAATAAATTTAAGTTTGTTTCCCAAATACCTCTCCCAAAAGTTGAAACGTAAATTTTATTTACAGCTTGATTAAACTCTATGTCACTTATTATAACATTTGGTAAACCTAAACTGTAACTACTCCAAATACTGCTGCCGCTATTAAGAATATAAACACCAAGGTCAGTTGCAATAATTAGTTGCCCAGTCCCTGATAAATATTTTACACAGTTTACTGGAATATTTGGAAGATTGAAAGAGATGTTTGTCCAACTTGATCCTCCGTTTGTGGTTCTAAAAACCTTACAGTTGTTAGCAAATCCGGCCATACAAACACATGCCTCATTTGAATTGCTGGGATTTACTTCAATTCCGGTATAATATAAAGTGTCGGGTAAATTGTTGGTGATATTTGTAAAAGAAGTACCACCGTTAGTGGAGCGAAAAATAATTCCTTTTAAATTGTATTCGTAGCGCACTCTGCGTGCGGCATAAATCACATTACTATTGCTGTTAGCCACTGCTAAGGCGCATATTTCTGTATTTAACTGGCTTAATGTGTTTGTATAAATTGTTCCTAAGCTAGTCCAACTTTGGCCACCGTCTGTAGACTTAACTACATTTTCATTTCCGGCATAAATTACTCCAGGGCTATTGTAATCTGCCACAATGGGAGTTACCCATTCTGAAGATTCAGAATTCGGGTTGGATCCTACAAAAGTCCCTGAATTACCGCCATCGTTGCTGTAATATATACTCCCATATTGACTTGAGCCAATGATAATTTGGTTGTTGGTTGGATTTAGATAATTGTCCATGCCATCACCTCCGAATATGGTACTCCATGAAGTGCCATTAAAATAAAAAGATGCATTATCTTGTGCTCCAGCCATTAATGTACCTGAACTATTCTTTGAACTGGATAATCGGTAAAAAGAAGTTATTTGCATGCCATTGTTGAGTTTTGTCCAAACAGTAGGCCAGGACGGCCCCCAGTTTCCAACCTGTATGTTAGAACTTCTGTAAATCCCACCATCGCTACAAACAAAAACATTGGAAGTACCAGGCTGCCTATCTATATAATGGATGTCACCATGAAATGTATTGCCATATTGCAAAGTCCAATGACTCACCGGATCAAATGTTGTGCCGCCGTCTGAAGAACCCCACATATTTATTCCTCCTGTATAAATAGTGTTTTTGTCTGTCGCACTTACGCAAAGCGCTAAGTCATATAATCCCTGTCCTCCAGATCCATTGCCCTGCCCATGTTCTAGAATATTTAAAATGGGCGGTTTGTATGTCCACGTAATCCCAGCATTTGTACTTTGATACATTCCATAAAAACCATCTGTGTTATCTGCGCACAAGGCGTAAACATAATTATGATCGCTTGGGGCAATTGCAAGCCTGATGCGCTGAACTACTCCTTGAAACTGAATACCTGTATTAAGCAATGACCACGTGTTACCGAAATCCGTTGACTTATATATACCGGCATGACCCATGTTTGAATTTTGCACCCAACCGGTGGCTGCGTATATGATATTTGGTGTTATAGGATCTAGAACCATATCCATAAAAAGAGAATCTAATTTTTTAATCCAACTTGTTCCGCCGTTGGTGCTTTTATACATACCGCTAACACCGCATGCGATTACCTCGCTAGAATTTGAAGGATTGACAATAATCTTTCGCATGAGTGAAGCGTCTCCATTGGTGAATTGAAAACTTAAGCCTGTTGGATTCCAGGTTAAACCGCCATCAGTACTTTTGTATATACCAAGACCGTAATGTGTGTGACGCTTTTTTCCGTTTAAATAAAGTCCAAAACCAATGTATTCAAAATCGCAAACAGAGATGTAAATAGTATTTGTGTTATTTGGATCAATACAAATATCACTTATCCGTGTAATAGGTAAATTGTCAGTAAGTGGTGTGTAAGACGCACCGCCATTAGTGGTTTTCCATACGCCACCCTGTGCAACGCCAACATAAAATATAGAGGAGTTTGTAGGATGGAATGCAACACAATTAACTCTTCCTATTCCATTTTCCATATACCCTGTAAGGTTGTTGGGAAGAACATTTGGGCCAACAGGAGACCAAACACCTGCATTAGTTTTTGCGTGACTTAACTCTTTGTCATTTGCATTGGCTAATGCAGCAGTAATAAAATCGGCAAAACCATCGGGCTCTCCACGTCCGTTGGTATGAAGCTGCATGTCCATTTCGTAACGTTTAAAACACTTCCAATGTTTTTCAGTTGACAGATCGTGTGTCTTTTTAAACTGATCAAATTGAAGTTGAATGTCTTTAAAAGTAAGAGCCTTACCAGTATTGTTTTTCACAAAGGATTGCGAGAGGCCTAGTATACTTGATAAAATTAAGCAACTGAAATATAGTGCACGCATTTGAGTGTTTTTTTAAAAAATTAGGGGGGAGATTTTGTCTATTACAAAAATATAATAAAAAAACAAACGGTTTGTATTCAAAGCATTATTTCTACTTTTATAGCTCATAAATTTATTATGTCACAATCTAATATACAATCAGAGTTCCAAAACACATTAAACGCGGCAATGGAACTCGATAAAAACGATACCCTTAAACATTACCGCAAACGGTTTTTAATTCCACAGCATGAAGGGAAAGACGTTGTTTATTTTACTGGGAATTCACTAGGACTTCAGCCTAGAACAACTCTAAGTTATTTGCAACAGGAATTAAACGATTGGGCAGAATTTGGTGTAGAAGGCCATTTCCTTGCAAAAAACCCTTGGCTTTCGTATCACGAATTGTTAACAGATAAGATGGCAAAAATTGTTGGAGCGCTGCCTAAAGAAACAGTAATGATGAATCAACTTACGGTAAACCTTCATTTACTATTGGTTTCATTTTACAGACCAACAAAAACGCGTTTTAAAATTTTGTGTGAAGCAAAAGCTTTTCCTAGCGACCAATATGCTTTACAATCTCAAATAAAATTTCATGGACACTCTACGGAAGAGGCTTTGATTGAAGTGGCACCAAGAGAAGGTGAGTATCACATTCGTGAAGAAGACATCTTTGCAGCTATTGAGAAAAACAAAGATTCATTGGCCCTCATAATGATTGGTGGTGTTAACTATTTCACTGGACAGGTTTTTGACATGAAAGCCATAACACAGGCAGGGCATAAGGCTGGTGCCGTTGTTGGTTTTGATTTAGCGCATGGAGCAGGAAATATTAAATTACAGCTTCATGATTGGAATGTGGATTTTGCCGCCTGGTGTAGTTACAAGTATTTAAATAGCGGTCCTGGAAGTGTAGCGGGTGCATTTGTGCATGAAAAGCACTTAAGTAATTTGGATCTACCTTTATTTGCTGGTTGGTGGGGACATGATAAGAAAACGCGCTTCTTGATGGATAGCACTTTTGTTCCCATGCAAACAGCCGAGCGCTGGCAAATGAGTAATGCGCCAATTTTTAGCATGGCAGCGTGTAGAGCCAGTCTGGATATTTTTGATGAGGTTGGTATGGATGCTCTAATTGAAAAGAGCCAGAAACTACTTGCGTATCTTGAATTTATTGTGAACGACCTTAGCAGTCAGAAAAAGGATTGCCTTCAAATAATTACTCCAAAAGAAAACAGGGGTTGTCAGTTATCGATTGTTGCGCACGGCTACGGAAAAAAATTATACAACGCGCTTATCGAAAATGGGGTTGTTCCTGATTGGAGAGAACCTAACGTTATTCGCTGTGCCGCAATTCCACTTTACAATTCTTTTGAAGACATGTATCGCTTTGGGGAAATTTTGAAGCGGCTATTATGATAAAAGCAAAATTAGGCGAGAAATAATCTTGTTTCTTGACTCTTGATTCTCGCTAATTCACCCTGCTCATCGAATTTGTTAGATTCTTAACACTCGTAATATCCATTTTCACACTGCCAATTAAAACATCCGCTTTAGCGCGCATAACGATGTGGTTATTATCATCACTGATCCAAACATTTAAGTCCTCTTCTTTTTTAAATACGCGTCCCTTTTGAACAATGGGTCTGAATTTTAAGCAACGAAATTTCCCAATATCGGTTTCAATAATTTCCTTTCCCATAAATTTAATTTTGAGCGGCCAAATTTCTTTGTCTAAAAAACAATCCAATGAAAAGATATCGCCCGTTTTTGCGTTACTTAAATCTAAACTACGCACTGAATAAAACGCGCTTACCATATCTTGAATACCCATGGGGATATCAAATTTCTGGTCGTTGCCTACATCTACTTTTTTTGTGTAGTGGTTAAATTTATAATCCTGTTGAAATTTATAACCTCCTTCATCTACACGTCTCACAAACAACCAAGGTAACAAGGCATCTTTGTCCATATATGTTTCGTAACGATCACGTACTTTAAAAAACCAATCAGCTGTGCCTGTTGTGTATCCTGTTCCGACAATATGATAAACGCTTCTTCCGTTAACTGTTAAGATATCAGGTTTAACTTCTAATATTGCCGCACCTGCATTAATAATTCCGTAATGCATGCGATAGGTGAGAACCTCTCCTTCTTTAAAGGCCGTGTTTTTACGATCAGGAAGTGGGCCCGCTGAATTAGACGAATTAATTACTTCTGTGAGCTCTTGTGTTTTTTGTTTCTTAAAATTGGCCGAACATAAAACACCCAAAGCAATTACCGTAGAAACTAAAATAATATGTTTACTCAACTTCATAGTATGTAATACGCAAATTGTATGCCACAGTGTAGGAAAAGCTTTCTAAAATTTGTTAATTATGGAAATTAACTTTTTCCGTTCTTCTCCTAATTCCGTAAGCAAAGCTTTGTTTTTTAAAACAGTATAAATTCCAATTGTTTTTTTGAAAAAAGGTCTATAATAAAGACTGAAAAAGCCACACAAGATTAAAACAATACAAATTATTAAAGGGTAAAAAACTGTGGGTGAAAAAATATAAATACCTATGAAAATTACGATGTAGTTAATCCAAAATACAAACATGCCTATGCCAATTGCAATGGAAGAATAGAATTCTACATTTTTTATATTTTTTACGGTAAGTTTATGTGTCAGAGTAAATGGTAAGTAATTTCCAATTAAACCAATTAAGTGAATAGGGAAAAATAAGATTAGCAGGAGAGATCTTATCAATAACGAAAAAGCGTTTACTTGTTTATTTTGTTTTGGGTTAATTAACCAATCTTTTAAGTTGTTTTTTTTGAGTTTGTGAAAATAATTCTTCGAAAGAGTTCTGAGCTCCGACAATTCATTTGGTTGAGTTTTGGTCGCCTTATTTACTTTTTCGGTAAGTTCTGTTAACACAACGAAATCATGATCTAAATTTCTATAATTAAGCCCGTGTGCTTTGATCATATCTTTTTTACATAGTTCTTCAACCTGATAAACAAGTTCATCGTTTTCACGTTCATCAATGTGCGTAATGAGTTCTTTCATTTTTGGCTCGAGTACTTGTAAAAACTTGGTATAAGCCTTGGCCTGATTTTCTTTAAAATCGGGTATAAAATCCTTAATTGCAATTGGCTCGCCAACATTATAGAATAGGTTACTCCTAAATTTGTCAGGTTTGTTGTAATTCACACCAACTGGCACAACAATCAGTTTATCCGAATTTATAGCCTCATAAGCGCCAAAAACCATTCTTGCCACACCTTTTTTAAGCGGACGTAACCTTCTTTCCTGAACACAAAGCCCTTCAGCAAAAACAATAATCTTAGAATTCTTACTTAAAAGGTAATTTACCCTACGGTAGGTTTCATCATTTTTTTTGAGCCCTTCTTTGCCCCCATCGCGCAATCTAAATATAGGCACAATGCCTATTCCTTCAAGAATGTTAGCAATCATTCCAGGCCTAAAAGCATCCCCCCTTGCAAGATAACTTACGCGTTGAGGGTAAACCAGGTAAGAAAAGTAAACAGGATCTGTAAAGGCATTTGGGTGATTCATTGCAATAATGACAGGCCCTTTTACCTTAATGTTTTTTATATTTTTTGATTGGGTTCGTTTATAAAAAACGGGTAAAAAGAAGCTAATAAGATATCTTAATGTGTTCCAAATCATACAAAAACTTTGAGGCAAAAATAAACTAATTTTTCACAAGGATTTTTAACATTTTGTTAGTAACATTTCGCTGCTTTTTTAACTCAAAACCGGCAATTTTTCAGTACATTTAAAGGATAATATAAAATTCACAGATAGAGCAATTTATGTCAGAAGTTACAGCAGAAAAAGGAAATTACGGAGCCGATAATATTCAGGTTTTAGAAGGGTTGGAAGCAGTTAGAAAACGTCCTTCAATGTACATTGGTGATACAGGTTTTAAAGGCCTTCATCATCTCGTTTATGAGGTTGTAGATAATTCGATTGACGAGGCTTTAGCTGGTCATTGTAAAAACATTACAGTAACTATTCTCGAAAACAATTCCATTCGCGTTAAAGATGATGGTAGGGGTATTCCTACAGGAATACATCCTAAAATGGGTATAAGTGCATTGGAAGTTGTAATGACCGTGCTTCACGCCGGAGGTAAGTTTGACAAGGATACGTATAAAGTTTCTGGCGGTTTGCATGGTGTAGGGGTAAGTTGTGTAAATGCACTCTCCTCGCTTATGATAACTGAAGTGCACCGTGATGGAAAAATTACCAAACAGGAATTTAGCGAAGGAAAACCTTTGTATCCGGCCAAAGAAATAGGCGATACTTCATACAGGGGCACCATTCAAACTTTTACACCAGACCTTACCATTTTTACGGTTCACGAATACAATTACACTACGCTTGCAAACCGTATGCGTGAATTGTCTTTTTTAAATAAAGGCATAAACATTACTTTGGTTGATGAGCGTGAAAAAGATGAAAACGGAGAGTTTTTATCCGAAGTTTTTTACAGTCAAGGAGGGTTACGTGAATTCGTTTTATATCTCGATGATGCAAAAGAAAAAATAATTGAAGAGCCTATTTACATGGAAAACGACAAAGGTGTTATTCCTGTTGAAGTTGCCATGATGTACAATAACTCCTACAGCGAAAATATTCAGAGTTATGTAAATAATATTAATACACACGAGGGAGGAACACACTTAGCTGGTTTTAGAAGAGGTTTAACACGTACTTTAAAAAGTTACGCAGATAAAAACGGACTTCTTAAAAACGTAAAATTTGAAATAAGCGGTGATGACTTTCGTGAGGGATTAACTGCGGTTATCTCTGTTAAAGTTCAGGAACCTCAATTTGAAGGGCAAACAAAAGGTAAATTAGGAAACAGCGAAGCGATTGGAGCAGTGGATACTGCCATTAGTGAAGCTCTTTCAAACTATTTGGAAGAGCATCCGAAACAAGCGCGTACCATTGTCGATAAAGTAATTTTGGCTGCTACGGCACGTCATGCTGCACGTAAAGCGCGTGAAATGGTGCAACGTAAAAGTGTTATGAATGGTTCTGGTTTACCAGGAAAGTTAGCAGATTGTGCAAGCGGAGATCCTTTTGCTTGCGAATTGTTTTTGGTTGAGGGTGATTCTGCCGGTGGAACAGCCAAACAAGGCCGTAACCGCGACTTCCAAGCTATTTTACCTTTACGTGGAAAAATTTTAAATGTAGAAAAAGCTCTAGAATATAAAATTTACGAGAACGAAGAGATAAAAAATATTTTCACCGCACTGGGTGTGTTTCGTGGGACAAAAGAAGATGAACGCGCTTTAAATCTTGATAAATTACGTTACCATAAAATTGTCATCATGTGTGATGCCGATGTGGATGGTTCTCACATTACAACCTTAATACTTACTTTCTTCTTCCGTCACATGAAAGAGTTGGTTGAAAAAGGCCACGTTTATATTGCATCTCCACCATTGTACCTGGTAAAAAAAGGAAAAGAACAGGCTTATTGCTGGAACGATGCAGAACGTGATATAAAAATGAAAGAATTTGGTGGCGAAAAAACCGATTCCGTGCACGTACAGCGTTATAAAGGTCTTGGTGAAATGAACGCTATTCAATTATGGGAAACCACACTTGATCCGTCAACCCGTACTTTACGTCAAGTATCAATTGACAGTGCGGCTGAAGCAGATCGCGTATTTAGTATGCTTATGGGCGATGAGGTTCCTCCTCGTCGTGAGTTTATTGAAAAGAATGCCAAGTATGCGAAAATAGACGCTTAATTATTTAATAGATGCAATCTAAGGCAGCAACAGTAGGTGAGTACCTCGATTCTCTTCCTGAGGAAAGAAAATCTGCACTAAGAGCTTTAAGAAAAGAAATTTTAAAAAATTTACCGAAAGGTTTCAAAGAGGAGATGTCGTATGGCATGGTAGGTTATGTGATTCCGCATTCCAAATATCCCAAGGGATATCATTGCGATCCAAAATTACCTTTGCCATTTATGAATATTGCTTCTCAAAAAAATTTCGTCGCGTTATATCACATGGGCATGTATGCCGATCCGAAACTTCTTAAATGGTTTACTAACGAATATCCTAAACACACCAGAGCTAAATTAGATATGGGAAAATCGTGCGTTCGTTTTAAAAAACTCGATCAAATTCCGTTTAAACTTATAGGAGAGCTATCAAAAAAACTTACTCCCGGAAAGTGGATAGAGATCTATGAGAACGAGCTAAAGAAAAACAGAAGCAGCTAATTGAAAAAAAAAATCATATTTACCTTTGTTCTGCCATTTGCATATTTCTTCAAAACAGCAACCGCACAATTTCCCTATAAGCTAAGTTGGGGCAAAGAAAGTATTTTGTTTGCAACAGGCTTTATTGTTGGTATTACAGCCTCCGCTGTGGATGATGAGGTAACGCCGTTAACGCAATACGATCTCAGCAGGTTAAATAAAAACAACCTAAATTTTTTAGACCGAAGCGCTATCAATTTTTATTCGCAAAGCAACGCAAGGATAAGTGACGTCGCGTTGGTAACCTGCATTGCTTCGCCCGCTTTATTATTAGCAGGAAAAAAATCGCGAAATGAATTTGGAATCATTAGTGTCATGTATATTGAGACCATGATTCTCGGTGTATTTTTGCCATCCTATGGCAAAGGAGGTGTGAAACGTGTTCGTCCATTTGTCTATGGTAATAAAGCGCCGTTAGAAGAAAAATTGACCGCCGAAGCAAAACGTTCTTTTTTTTCCGGGCATACCACATTAGCTTTTTCCTCCGCGGTTTTTTTCTCAACAGTCTATTCTAGTTATTACCCCAATTCAAAGTATAAACCTTTTGTGTGGGGCGGCTCTTTGCTTGCAGCAAGTACTGTTGGGTTTATGCGTTACAGATCAGGCGCACACTTTCCTACTGATGTTTTAGTGGGTGCCGCCGTTGGTTCTTTGGTGGGATATTTTGTTCCTTTTTTACACAAAAACAAAAAACAAAATGATGTTACCATATTGCCTTTTTTTCAAAATAATAGAACCGGACTTTCGGTAGTTTGGAATTTAAACTGATTTTTTGCGTTTTCTTATTGCATAGTCTACAAATTTGCCGATAAATAATGCCACAAATTATTCATACCTTGGATAAGTGTTTTTGTTTGTAAGTAAAACCATATTTATTTCTCCGATCGATTGGGGCTTAGGTCACGCCAGTAGATGCGTACGGCTTATTGAAGATCTATCTAAAAACAACACTGTTATTATTGGAACAACACCACTAACTTCTTTTTTTTTCGATCGGTATTTTCCAAAACTTCAAAAAGTAGAAGTGCCTTCTTATAAAATAGCGTATTCAAAACGTCTTCCTCTTTGGATAAAATTACTTCTTCAATGGCCAAAAATTAAGCGAACAATTCGTGAAGAGAAAAAACAACTTGAAAAAATTGTTGACCGTTATAAAATTGATCTTATAATAAGTGACAACCGTTTTGGTTTATCACATCCATTCGTGCATTCCATTTTTATTACCCACCAATTAAATGTAAAAACACCTTTTTTCTCGTCGATTGCTAACAACATAAACAGAAACTACATTCACAAATTTAACGAAGTGTGGGTACCAGATTTTGAAGATCCAAAACTTCGGTTATCAGGTGAGTTAAGCGATTCAAGCCGAATTAAAACTCCTGTAAAATACATTGGTCCACAAAGTGCCCTTACGAATTTTCAAACTTCAAATAGTAATTCTGAAAAATACGACTATTTAATTTTGCTTTCGGGAGTTGAACCACAAAGAACAATTTTAGAAAATTGTCTACTCGAAAAATTCAAAGACTCAAATAAAAAAATTGTTTTTGTACGTGGAAGTAATTCGAAAATAACGAATAAAAGCACGAACATCAGACTTATTAATTTTTGTTTCGGAGAAAAATTACAGAGCTTAATCGTCAATTCAGAAACCGTTATATGCCGAAGTGGCTATAGCACTTTGATGGATTTATACTTGTTGAATAAGAAAAATATTATTTTGATACCAACACCTGGACAAACAGAGCAGGAGTATCTTGCTGACTACTTTGAAAAGAAATTTAAATGCAAAAAGGTACTACAGAGAGAAATAACCGAAGACTTACATCAAGTTTTCTAGATAGTTAAAATTCATTTACCCCTTGCACAGTTGTATATTTCATAGTGTATTTTACACCTGGGTTAATATACTTATAAGCACTGTGACTCATTAAGGCCGCTTCGTGAAAACCACACAAAATTAATTTCAATTTATTTTTATAAGTATTAATATCTCCTATTGCGTAAACGCCTTCAACGTTTGTGCTATAATCATCGGTATTAACTTCTATGGCATTTTTATCAAGATTTAAACCCCAATTTTCGATAGGTCCTAATTTAGGACTCAATCCAAATAATGGAATAAGGTGATCAGCCATGATACTGTTTTTCTCCTGAGTTTTGGTGTTAAGCGTTTCAACTTTTTCAAGTTTCCCTTCTCCCGAAATGGAGCCTATTGTTGTATTTAAAAGTAATTTTATTTTTCCCTTTTCTGCCAAATCCATTACCTTGTTAACGCTATCTGGCGCACCTCGGAAACTTTCACTTCTATGCACAAGCGTTAGTTCACTGCAAACATCACTTAAAAAAATAGTCCAGTCTAAAGCGCTATCTCCACCGCCTGCAATCACCATCTTTTGATCCCTGTATTTTTCAGGATCTAAAATCATATAATTCACTCCTTTCCCATTTTCAAATTTTTCGAGATCAGTAATTTCTGGTTTACGTGGCTCAAAGCAACCAAGTCCGCCGGCAATTACAACTGCCTTTGCTTCAACTTGTGTGCCCATGTTGGTTGTAATTAAGAAATCTCTATCGCCTCTTTTTTCAAGAGATTCAATTCTTTCTCCTAAAGTAAAACTTGGCTTAAATGGTTCGGCTTGTTTTAATAAATTATCAATCAGTTCTTGAGCTAATACTGATGGGTATCCTGGAATATCGTAAATAGGTTTTTTTGGATAGATTTCAGATAGCTGCCCTCCAATTTGAGGGAGGTAATCAATTAAATGGCAGCGCATTTTTAAAAGACCTGCTTCAAAAATCGCAAATAATCCAACCGGCCCTGCACCAACAATAATTAGATCTGTAGTAATCATTAAAAATTTTTTGCAAATGTAGCTTATTTTTAAAATATGAACAATCCGAAATTTTTTCAACGAATATCTTAGTTAAGCTAATATGTCGAATTGAACAAACTAATTTTTTAACCACATAAAAAATAGAACGAACCAGATAAAAGGCAAATTACTGTTAAAACCGTATTTTTTAAATAAGTGTAAATAAAATTCAGTATTTTTATCAAATTAAAAATAAATTTAGAAAGAAATGAAAAAACAACTACTGTCAATTTTTGCAGCCCTAACCCTGAGTACTACGTTTGCGCAGGTGCCTGCGGCAGCCTGGTCAACAAACCAGAACGCTATATTTCCAACTTCTGTATTAAATTCGGGAGTTAAATTCATGGATGCTGTTGACGCAAATGTCATTTGGGTTATCGGTAAGGATTATGGAAATACTGGATTTAGTAGAAATTATAACTGGTATTCACGCAGTATCAATGGTGGCGCTTTGTTTGCAGGTGGTAACGTATACAGCGATACCAATACTTTTATTATTGCTAATTTAGAGGGAATAGATGCAAATACAGCTTGGGTTAGCGCCTATATGAAGGGTGTTCAGGGAATGGGTGCTATTCATAGAACCATTAATGGAGGAGCAAATTGGGTAAATATGAGTGCGCCTGGTATGTTTACAAACACTGCAGCTTTCGCCAATTGGGTAACTTTTTTGACGCCTTCAGTAGGTATAGCAAATGGCGATCCTGTTAATGGAGAATTTGAACTTTGGAGAACTACTGATGGTGGTTTAACATGGGCAATGACTCCAGGGGCAAATATTCCTAATCCAAACTCGGGAGAATTTGCAATTGTAAATTTATACGCTAAAGTTGGTTCATCAAACCTTTGGTTTGGAACAAATAGCAATAGAATTTTTCATTCAGTAGACGCTGGAATATCTTATAGTGTTACAGGTATTGGACCGGTAACAAATACGATTACTGAAATTGCTTTTTCAAGTCCTTTAAATGGGGTTGTTTACATGGTAAATTCGGGGGCTACTCTTGAATTATGGAACACTTACGACGGTGGCCAAAATTGGGCACAAATTTCCCCGCTTTCAGCTAATTTGGGTCCAACTGATGTTGTTCCTGTACCAGGAACAGGAAATTTAGTTTCTTTCAATGCTAATAGTACAACAGGATTTATATCTTATTCAAATGACAATGGATTGTCTTGGACAGACTTTGGTAGCACTGGAATAGCATATATTACAGGTGATTTCGTAAATGGTACTACTGGCTGGGCTGGAGGATTAGATGTTCCGCAAAACCCTACACCAATAACAGATATTTGGAAGTTTTCAGGTGCATTAAGCGGCACGGTTTCTCCTTCTGCTGCTTTCGCTTTACCAGCTACACTTTGTTTATCAGGTACATCA
The DNA here is from genome assembly GCF_029625215.1 of Aurantibacillus circumpalustris. GTDB lineage: Bacteria > Bacteroidota > Bacteroidia > B-17B0 > Aurantibacillaceae > Aurantibacillus > Aurantibacillus circumpalustris. The sequence goes on along the minus strand of NZ_CP121197.1, from coordinate 496,764 downwards.
ACTGTTATTCCAGTAAATACATCAATCGGATCTCCAGCTTTAAGTTACAGTTGGTCAGTTTTACCTGCTGGGGCTACTTTATCAAGTCCAACTGCTTCAGCTCCAACTATTACTTTTAATACTGCTGGTACTTACAGTGTTATTCTTACTGCAACAAATACAGTTGGTTCAAATATTACGACTTGGGTAGTAAATGTAACAGCATGTACAGCGCCTGTTGCAACGTTTACATTACCTACTTCTGCTTGCACAGGTTTCTCTTTCAGCCCAGGAAATACTAGTACTGGCGCTCCTGCTCCAGGGTATTTATGGTCTGTTTCTCCTTCTAATAATGTAACATTAACCCCTGCTTCAGGTTTAACTCCTGATATTCAAATTGGAAGCCCAGGTATATACTCAGTTACTTTATTCGTGTCAAATCCTTCTGGAACTACTCAGACAACTCAAACCGTAAGTGTTATTCCTTGTCTTCCAATTGCTGATTTCGATATGCCAGAGGTTCTTTGTGCTCCTATTAAAACATTTGCAACAAGTAGTTCAGTTAGTAATCCTTCAGGTGCAACAGGTAGCAGCTTTACATATACTTGGAGCTTTTCTCCTGCTTCAGGTGTTAGTCCATTGCCAGGATATTACTCAGCAAATTTAACCAAGGTTACAATAAGCGGCACAATTAGTACATATACTGTTACTATGAAGGTGAAAAACCCTTCAGGTGTTACAAGTGTTACAAAAGTAATAACACTTAGCCCTTGTACTGGAATTAATGAAGGAGCCAATCTTAGCGAAAATTTGATTATCTTCCCTAATCCTGCCCACGAACAAGTAAACATCGTTGTTCCTCCATCAAACGAGAATTACAAAGTGAAGTTAACTAATCTTTTAGGTTCTGTAGTATATGAAGATAAATCATATAAAAGCTCTCAGGAAGTGACAACAATTAACCTTGCTGGAAAAGCAAAAGGTGTTTATTTTCTTACTGTTGAATCAAACAATGAGAGAGTAACTAAGAAAATTGTTATTGAATAATTGTTCAGAATTTTTTAAAAGCCGCTTCATATAATTGAAGCGGCTTTTTTATTAATACATATTATGCGTATAGTATTTATGGGCACTCCTGAATTTGCGGTCGCAAGTCTCGAAGCTCTCTTAAAGAATGATTACAATGTTGTTGCGGTTGTAACAGCGCCTGATAAACCAGCAGGAAGAGGTCAGCAGTTGCATCAATCGGCAGTTAAGAAATACGCACTTGAGAATAACTTAAAACTACTTCAGCCAGAGAAATTAAAATCACCAACATTTATTTCAGAATTGGAGAAATTAAACATCGACCTTCAGATTGTGGTGGCGTTTAGAATGTTACCTGAAATTGTTTGGAATCTACCGAAGCATGGAACTTACAATCTTCATGGGTCTCTTCTGCCAAAATATAGAGGAGCAGCCCCAATTAATTGGGCTATTATAAATGGAGAAAATAAAACTGGCGTAACTACCTTCAAGCTAAAGCAAGAAATAGACACAGGTAATATTTTATTTAACGAAGAAGTTGAAATTTCCAATACAACAACAGCTGGTGATTTACACGATACTCTCATGATCAAAGGAGCTGCATTGGTTGTTAAAACAGTTAAAGCTATTCAAACAAGCATTAATGAAAATGTTGAATTGGAGTTTATAGCACAGGATGATCATGATGTATGCCATGCACCAAAAATATTTAAAGAAACTTGTAAAATAAATTGGAACGATACAAATGTGAATATTTATAATCTTATAAGAGGCCTTAGTCCTTTTCCTACGGCTTATTCAGAGATAAGGACAGGGTCAGGAACACCACAGTTAGTAAAAATATTTTATGCGACTTTTGAAAATTTTACTCATAATGAAGCTAACGGTTCTCTAGCAACTGACAATAAGACTTTTATGAGAGTTTTTTGCAAACGAGGATTTATTGAAATCACAGATCTTCAGTTACAAGGAAAAAAAAGAATGAAAGTGCAGGATTTTTTACGGGGATTTAAAATTGAGGACGACACAATTTTTTTTTGAGATTAGTGTCAGTCCGTTAGATTATTTTATTTTCGATAGAAGTGTATTTCAAATCCTTGTTATAGGCCAGATGCAGCCTGCATTTATTAACAAAACGCTAATTTATCAACAAAACGGACGTTTTTCGCTTCTTAGCACTTGACAAACGTGCTTTAAGCTATTATGTTTGTGACACAATAATTGTTTAACCCTAAAATTAAATTTAAAATGAACAAAGCAGAATTAATTGATGCAATTGCATCTGGTTCAAAATTAACAAAAGCTGACGCAGGTCGCGCTTTAGATTCTACAATTGAAGCTATTCACAAAGCTTTAAAAAAAGGAGACCGTATTGGTTTAGTTGGTTTCGGTTCTTTTTCCGTTGCTAAACGCGCAGCTCGTACTGGACGTAATCCTCAAACAGGTAAAGAAATTAAAATTGCTGCTAAGAAAGTAGTAAAATTTAAAGCTGGTTCTGATTTAGCTGGTACTGTTAACAAATCTAAATAATTAGCAAACACAATTTATTAAAAGGGACTATCCATTTGGATAGTCCCTTTTGCTTTAATTTAAGGGTTCTTGTAAATAAATGACGCAAATTATTCTGAGAGACGGATGTGCTTTCAGAATCCGACCTTAGGTTATCTATAAGATAGCAGGCTGTTTTTAAAATATAAGTTTTTAATCTTAATAATTAAAAAAGTAGTTGTCGTTAAATGACACATTAATTATACTTTTTAGAAATTGTGAGATTAAAAAATAATTCATAGATTTGGTTAATAGTAATAAGTTCACTTAAACTACTTTAAAACAAAAAATAATGAAAAAACATGTACTTCTAGGATCGGTCTTATTAGCAGCAATAAGTGCCTTTTCACAAAGCAAAGTAACCCGTACAGGGATAATGAATATCAAGGAACTTGCAAACATTAAGTATGGTGTTGAGTCTGTTAATCCAGTAATGAATACTACACCTGTTAAACCGGTTTCGACTCCAGTGCGCACAGGTGCTAAAACAAGTTCAATAACTTGGCAAAATTTTACTGGGTCGATGAATATTTATGGCGTAATAATCAGCTATTGCAAACCATTGCAATGGAATGACGAATTGGATGCCGTATCATTTGTACACAGGAAAACTCCTTCATATGTTATGAATCCAATTCCTGCGTCAACTGCGGCATCAGGTGGAATGGTCGCAATGATAAGCACCGATTGTGGAAATAATTGGGATAGTACAGCTTTAAATTCTAACGACAATTATTGGGGCCGTTATCCAGGCGGTGCTATTTATAATCCAACTAGCAACACTGATATCAGTAATGCTTATATTGTTGGTGCTGGCCCTACAACTGGTCCGGGTGCAGTAACATGGATTGGAAATTGGTACGCTAGTAAACAGTTAGGGACAGCGAATTACGATAACGCTCCAAGTACTGTAACAAATGCACAACAGGTAATGCCAACAACACCGCCGTTTGCACCAGGAGTACCAAGTAGACATGACTTTTCTGCCTATGGTTTTACAGCTACAGATGATGGGAAAATGCGTGTTTTAGCTGGTATAAATGATGATGTCGCTGGAGGTGACACAGCAGTAATGCTTATGACTGGCACATTCAACGGTACTTCAATGACATTTGATTGGGCAGGAAAAGTATTTGATCCGCCAACAACAGTTGAGTCTGATGGAACAGAAAATTGGATTTCACGTCCAATAATGGCTTGGAACGAGCAAGGAACAGTAGGCTATGTTGTAATTATTGGTTCAAGATTAGGCGCAACAGGTTCAAACGTTGGTTACCAACCAATCGTATACAAAACCACTAACAGCGGTTCAACTTGGTCATTAGAAAGCTCAATTAATTTTAATTCTAGCGCATTTAATGATGTAAAATCAAAATTATGGTCGGTTACCTCAGATACTAACCTAATAGTTCCAAATTTTATTTGGTTAGAAGGAATTGATTGTGCTGTTGATATGAACAACAAGCTGCATGTTTTTACATCGCTTCTGGGTCATTACAGTAACGATCTTGATTCTTTAAATTATACTAGTGGATGGACAACAGAAGGTTACAGATGGCCTCATGCGCCAATTGTTCAAAATGGTCCTGCCGTTCATCCTTATTTGTGGGATTTTACTTATGATGGAACAAGTTCTTGGTCACACATGTTAATTGACTCCATGTCGACTGAAGGCCCTGGTGGAACTACTGCATCAAATGGTTATCAAGATAATCCTTGGGACGCCGATCCATCTGCTTCAAATCAAAAAGTTAGAATTGACGCTCGTATTCAAATGAGTCGCAGTGCTGACGGCAGACACTTGTTATATAGCTGGGCAGAATCGGATACAGCTTATACTGATTTTCAGAGAAAATGGAATAATTTACCAAACATTAAAGCGCGTTTATACGATGCTCAAAACAGTCAGTTGAGCCCAACTGAAATTGATTTAACTGAAAATGCACAAGGAGAGGTTGCCAACCATGCTATGTATCACTTTATTTCACCTAAGTTCAAATTGATATCAAAAACAACAACTGCAATAAATATAGAGTTACCAACTACAATCTCTAATAGTTCACCTTACGCACAGTTAACTAAAAATACACATTGGTATGCTTGTGCAGGGATGACTTTTAACCGCCTTACTAGCGGACCTGCTGATACTACAATAGTTGGATTAGGTAAAAATAACATTGATGCTTTAAGCAATAGTTCTATTTTTCCTAACCCTGCTAAAAACACAGCTACGGTAAAGGTTAGTTTATTAAGTAATTCAAAAGTACAGGTAAACGTATTAAATACAATTGGTCAAGTTGTTAAGTCAATTGAAACACAAGGACAAATTGGTTCAAACGCAGTTAATTTAGATTTGAGCGGTTTAGCAAGTGGAATTTACCTTGTTAACATCAAAGCTGAAAATGCTAGCACAACCAAAAAACTAGTGATTGAATAGTATATACGAATGAAATAGAGAGCCAGTCCAATAAGTGGACTGGCTTTTTTTATAAGTGGTCATCTCTAAATTTAATTGTGAAGATAAAATGTCGTAAATTAGCCTTTGAATATTAATAGAAATTAAAAACACATGAAAAAACACGTACTTCTAGGATCGGTCTTATTAGCAGCAATAAGTACCTTTTCGCAAAGCGGCATCAAGGTGACGCGAACAGGGTTAATTAACACCAAAATGATGGCAAATGTTAAGTATAGCAGTGAGAATGTCGCTCCAACAGCTATTGAAAACGCTGTAAAGCCTATATCGTTGCCGGTAAAAGGAAGTAGCGCCAAAACAAGTGCAATAACTTGGCAGAATATTAGCTCTTCTATGAATATTTATGGCGTTGTTATTCCATACAGCAAACCATTGCAATGGAATGATGAATTAGACGCTGTATCATTTATACACAGAAAGCCTTCAACTTATGTTATGAATCCAATTCCTGCCTCAACAGCGGCAACTGGTGGAATAATTGCGTTTGTAAGCACCGATTGCGGTTCAACTTGGGATAGCACTGCATTATATGGAAACGATAATTTCTGGGGGCGGTATCCAAATGGTGGAATATACAACCCAACTAGCAATACTGATATCAGTAATGCTTATGTTGTTGGAGCTGGGCCTACAACTGGTTCTGGTGGTGGTTGGATTGGAAATTGGTACGCAAGTAAACAATTAGGAACTGTGAATTACGATAACGCTCCAAGTACTGTAACAAATGCACAACAGGTAATGCCAACAGCACCGCCGTTTGCACCTGGAGTACCAAGTAGACATGATTTTACAGCCTATGGTTTTACAGCTACGGATGATGGAAAAATGCGTGTTTTGGCTGGAATTACTGATGATGTTGCTTCAAATGACACAGCAGTAATGCTTATGACTGGCACATTCAACGGTACTTCAATGACATTTGATTGGGCAGGAAAAGTATTTGATCCGCCAACAACAGTTGAGTCTGATGGAACAGAAAATTGGATTTCACGTCCAATGATGGCTTGGAACGAGCAAGGAACAGTAGGCTACGTTGTAATTATTGGTTCAAGATTGGGCGCAACAGGTTCAAACGTTGGTTACCAACCAATCGTATACAAAACCACTAACAGTGGTTCAACTTGGTCATTAGAAAGCTCAATCAATTTTAATTTAAGCGCATTTGATGATGTAAAATCAAGATTATGGTCAGTTAGTTCGAACACTAATCTAATAGTTCCTAATTTTACTTGGATTGAAGGTATTGATTGTGCAGTTGATATGAACAATAAATTACATGTGTTCTCATCCATTTTAGCTCACCCAAGTGAAGACCTTGACTCTTTAAATTATACAAGTCAATGGACAACCGAAGGTTACAGATGGCCTCATGCGCCAATTGTTCAAAATGGTCCTGCCGTTCATCCTTATTTATGGGATTTTACTTATGATGGAACAAGTTCTTGGTCACACATGTTAATTGACTCTATGTCAACTGAAGGCCCTGGTGGAACTACTGCATCAAATGGTTATCAAGATAATCCTTGGGACGCCGATCCATCTGCTTCAAATCAAAAAGTTAGAATTGACGCCCGTATTCAAATGAGTCGCAGTGCTGACGGCAGACACTTGTTATATAGCTGGGCAGAATCGGATACAGCTTATACTGATTTTCAGAGAAAATGGAATAATTTACCAAACATTAAAGCGCGTTTATACGATGCTCAAAACAGTCAGTTGAGCCCAACTGAAATTAATTTAACTGAAAATGCACAAGGAGAGGTTGCCAACCACGCTATGTTTCACTTTATTTCTCCTAAGTTTAAATTGGTATCGGAAACCGCGACTAAAATAAACATTGAATTACCAACTACAACGTCTAATAGTTCACCTTACTCACAGCTAACATCAAACACGCACTGGTATGCTTGTGCAGGTATGGAGTTCGATCGCCTTACTACTGTGACGTTAACTGTTGGTTTGGATAAAGATAACATAGACGCTTTAAGCAATAGTTCTATTTTTCCTAACCCTGCTAAAAACACAGCTACTGTAAAAGTTAGTTTATTAAGTACTTCAAAAGTACAGGTAAGCGTATTAAATACAATTGGTCAAGTTGTTAAGTCAATTGAAACACAAGGGCAAATTGGTTCAAACGCAGTTAATTTAGATTTGAGCGGTTTAGCAAGTGGAATTTACCTTGTTAACATCAAAGCTGAAAATGCTAGCACAACCAAAAAATTAGTGATTGAATAATTAATTTTTAATTATTGAAAGGGTCGTCTCTGCAACAGAGGCGACCCTTTTTTATTGCCAGTAACTTAAGATATAAAAACCATTATTATCAAAACCACTGCCACTTACATTTAAAAACTGTTAGGATATAAAGAACTGAATTGAAAAGGATAAGATGCTTTGTAATTTTATATTAAAATAAATCCCATGAAAAAGCAACTACTCTTTACATCCTTTTTTTTCCTTATCCTCAGTGCCACAGCGCAAAATGGAAAAAAACAAAGACCTTCGGGTTCGTTCGACACTAAACTACTATTGCAGCCAATGTACAGCAACGAAGGGCTTGCAGCAATACAAAACGCTGACGCAATTAAGCCCACTTCTTTACCAATTCAAGATAATGCCAAAACAAATTCAACCAATTGGCAGCGAATTAGCTCTTCAATGAATATTTATGGAACTATTGTTAGTTACTGTAAGCCATTACAATGGAACGATGAACTTGATGTGGTTAGTTTTATTCATCGTAAGTCCCCTACTTATTCATTTTTGCCAACGCCAGATCCAACAGCAGCTACAGGAGGAATAGTGGCATTTATTAGTAACGATTGCGGCGCGAATTGGGATAGCACGGCCTTATACACAAATGATAATTTCTGGGCACGTTACCCAAATGGTGCAATTTATAATCCAATAGGAAATACTGACATTAACAATGCGTATATTGTTGGCGCAGGCCCTGCAACTGGCCCTGGAAATGTTACTTGGATCGGAAACTGGTATGCAAGCAAACGGCTGGGGACGGCAAATTATAACAATTCACCTAGCATTGCAACAAACGCGCAACAAGTTATGCCAACGGTGCCTCCTTTTGTAACAGGAGTGCCAAGCAGACACGATTTCGCTGCATATAATTTTAGTGCTACTGATGATGGGAAAATGCGGATACTCGCCAGAATATCTAACGATGCAAATACATCAGACACCGCTGTTATGCTGATGACAGCAACATTTAATAACACGTTAATGGCTTTTGACTGGGCAGGAAAAATATTTGCACCTCCAACAACATCTTCTACTGTTGATAATACACCGAATTGGGTGCCACAACCTATGATGGCGTGGAACGAATATGGAGATGTGGGATATATTGTCATAATAGGTTCAAGATTTGGAGCAACGGGATCTAATGTAGGTTATCAACCTATAGTGTATAAAACTACAAACAGCGGCGGCACTTGGTCTTTGGAAAACGGAATTAATTTTAATGCTGCAAGTGCTATGGTTGTTAAAAATAAATTATGGGCTGTTGCAAGCGACAGCACCCTAGTAGTTCCTAACTTTCTTTGGTTTGAAGGAATTGACTGCACGGTAGACTCTAGAAACAGATTGCACATTTTCTCATCCCTTGCAGGTCAAGCTAGTAATCATACAGATTCGATGAATTTTGTTAGCAGATGGTCTACCGAAAACTACTTATGGCCTCATAAGCCAGGTGCAATGCCTTATTTAGCAGATTTTATTTATGATGGTGCGAATACTAATAGTTGGTCAAAAATGTTAATTGACTCTATGTCAACAGAGGGGCCAGGAGCAAGAACATCAGATCCAGGTTACCAAGATAATCCTTGGGATGCAGATCCAAGTTCATCGAATAATAAAGTAAGAGTAGACGCGCGTTTACAAATGAGTAGAACACCTGATGGAAAATATTTATTATTCACTTGGGCAGATTCTGATACGGCTTATACTGACTTGCAGAAAAAATGGAATAATTTACCAAATGTTAAAGCTCGTTTATACGATGTTGAAAATCATGATTTAAGTGGTAGTAGAATTGACTTGACCGAAAATGCTCAAGGGGATGTTGCAAATCACGCGATGTATCATTTCATTTCACCAAAATTTAAATTAGTTTCTAAAACAAACGCGGTGGTTAATGTTAAATTACCAATTACCGTTTCAAATAGTAGTCCTTATTCTCAAAAAACTGTAAACCAACACTGGTACAGCTGTGCAGGGATTAATTTTTCTCGGAAACTTGTAACATACTCTAACCCTTGGGATGAAATGAAGCCAGATGGTTTAGCTGAAAACTCAAATTCGAATTTGCTCAAAAGTTATCTTTATCCAAACCCAGCAAGTAATAAATTCTTTTTAAGACTTGGTTCTCCAACAAACACTGGAATAGAAATCACGGTGGTAAATTTGGTTGGTGAATTAGTTAGAAGCTCGCAAGCTGAGGTTAAATCAGGGAATAACATAATTTCCTTTGATATACAAAATTTGCCAAGTGGGATTTACTTAGTGTCGTTAAAGATGGGCGCAAGTTTAGCAACCAAAAAACTCATTGTTGAGTAATTTACCCAAACACATACATGCAAATGGCCCTCTTCTATAGGGCTATTTGTATTTTGAGTCAACTTAATAGGGTTTATTTTTGTAAACGCCAAAATTGTATTTGACGCTAATTGCCTTTTTAATCATGAAAATGGGATATTTTGGTATTCAGGTAATTTATTCCAATTTTACATTCTAAAAATTATTCAAATGCGATCACATAAGTTATTTTCTGCTCTTTTTTTCCTCCTTATTTTAACCAATTGCAATACTTCTAAAAAGGCAACTGTTAAGAATGAAATGACTTCTGTTCAGCTAGACACAATTAGTGTTGTAACGAACGACCATTCAAAAAGGCAACCTTACAAAGCCTCAAATGAAAGGACGAATGATATTATTCACACGAAACTTGAAGTAAGTTTTGATTGGAAATTGTCGCGAATGAATGGCAGAGCCACTATTCAATTAAAACCACATTTTTATCCTACAAGTGTTTTGTATTTAAACGCTAGAGGCATGGAAATAAAAAAAGTTGTGGTTATGGATATAAATAAACCGATTGAAGCAAAAAAAGCAGAACCGGGAGCCGATGCCGACGCTGTTGCAGCCTCAATGCAAGATGACTACAGCATCACCTCATACACTTATCAAAATGATTCTTTAAAAATTAATTTAGGAAGAAGGTTTAGTTCTGATGAAAATTACTTTGTCATTATTGATTATGTTGCAAAACCTAATGAACTAAAAAGTGCTGGTGGAAGTAATGCCATTACTGATGACAAGGGATTGTATTTTATTAATCCAGCTGGTGAAAATCCCTTTAAAATGCCACAGATATGGACGCAAGGTGAAACACAAGCTAACTCTGTATGGTTTCCAACAATAGATAGTCCTAATGAAAAAATGACTCAAGAGATTTTGATGCGCGTGGATAATAAATACACAACCCTATCAAATGGCTCCTTAATTAGTTCGGTAAAACAAAATGATGGAACGCGCATTGATCATTGGAAATTGGACCAACCTCACGCTCCATACCTTGCAATGATGGCGGTTGGAGAATTTAAAAAAGTAATTGATGAACCTTGGAAGGGAAAAGAAATAAGTTATTATGTTGATGCTTTATATGAGGCGGATGCAAAAACAATTTTTGGTGACACAAAAGAAATGATTGAATTTTATTCTAACACCTTAGGGGTTCCATACGCTTGGCCTAAATATTCACAAATTGTTGCGAGAGATTATGTAAGCGGAGCTATGGAAAACACTAGCGCTACTTTACATGGTGATTTTATGGTATATCAAACATCTCGAGAAATGTTAGATTCTAAAAGAGGTAATTCTGTTATTGCTCATGAATTATTTCATCAGTGGTTTGGCGACTTAGTAACATGTGAGAGTTGGAGCAATTTGCCTTTAAATGAAAGCTTTGCAACATATGGTGAATATATGTGGGAAGAATATAAATTTGGAAGAGACGCAGCCGACTACCACCGCTGGTTGAGTAAACAGGGGTATTTAAACTCTACAAAGGAGGTCGAATTAATTCGATTTAACTATCATGATAAAGAAGATATGTTTGATGCCTTTAGTTATAACAAAGGCGGACTCATACTTCACATGCTTCGTAAGTTGGTCGGCGATAGAGCTTTTTACGCATCTCTTAAAAATTATCTTGAAACAAATAAATTTAAATCGGTGGAAGTACACAATCTTCGACTAGCTTTTGAAGAAGTAACCGGCAAAGACCTAAACAGGTTTTTTAACCAATGGTTTTTAACCAAAGGCCGCCCGTCTTTAAAGATTAGAAAAGAGGTAAATAAATCTTTAGACACACTAAAAGTTACAGTGGAACAAACACAAGATCTCAGTAAATACCCCCTTTATATTTTGCCATTAGAAGTTGATTTATATGCAAATGGTGGTGTTGAAAGAAAACATATTGTTATTAGTGAGAATAAAAGCACCTTTTATTTTAAAATTCAAGGGGAACCGCAATTAGTAAACTTCGACGCAGAACGCCAACTCATAGCTGATATCGATTATCCAAAAACTCAAGCGGAGTATCTTTTTCAGTATAGTTCTGCTCCACTTTTTGAAGACAGACAAGAAGCCTTAAATGGTATTGAAGAGCAGATGCAAGACGGCGTTGTTTACGCTTTATTTAAACAAGTTTTAGAAAAAGAAAAATCAAAGCCACTTCGTCATTATGCGTTACAACGATTGGAAAAAGTTAGTCCTGAAAAACGTAACGAAGTAAAATCACTTCTTATAATGTTGTATCAAAAAGAAGTTGACAATATAACTAGAGCTAAAATATTGGGAGCGTTGAATCGAATGTCTGTTGGGACAGTTGATATGATTGGATTAAACAGCACAGCTTTGAATGATAAGTCTTATGCCGTTTGTGCAGAAGCGCTCACTGGCATAGCGAAAAGTGATGTTAAAATGGCAATGGAAAAAGCTATTTTATTAGAAAGAGAAAGCGGAAAAGAATTATTGTTTGTTATTGCTAATCTTTATGCCAATAATGGAGGCGACGGCCAAGTGCATTTTTTTCATGACGCATTAAAATTCATCAATGGTTTTGACGTTATGGGTTTTGCGGGGCTATACACTAAAACAGCCAGACAATGTAAGATTCCTGAAAATGTTCTTACAACTGCTAGAGACCTTGAAATGCTTAGCAATGGAGCCAACAAGTATATTAAATTTACAATGGTTAAGGGAATAAAGGATATTTTAAGTAGTTGGGAAAGTAAAGAAAATACAGTTCAAACGAAGTTGGAAACTGCTAAGCAAGAAAAACAGAGCACCACTGAATTAGAAAAGGAATTACAGGTAGTTAAAACAACAAAAATTACGCTTACAGAAATATATAACCGCGCAAAATAATTATAATGTTGGTAAAACTTTTTTTTTACATTGGATGTACATTTATTTTTACCGCTTGTCTTAATAAAGAAGAAAGCAACAGAAGAGACTTAGCTAAAACGGCAACTGAAATAAATGAAAAGTGTCCAAAAATGTTGGATTCGGAAACACGTTTGGACGGGATTGAAGTAAAAGAGCCAAATACTTTGGTGTATAGATATACACTGATGAATGTACTTTCGCAAAATGTAGATACCGTTCGATTTTATAGAATGTTATGGCCCGGAATAATTAGTAACGTTAAGTTGAGTGCCGAAATGAAAAAGTTGCGTGAAGCGAATACTGTTATTGAATATTTTTATCAAGATAAAAACAGTATTCCAATTTATACTTTTCATATCAATCCCGAAGCTTATAAGTAGTTGGTTTTTATTTCTGTATTTATTTTAATCATAACTGTACACTTAAAGGGATAACTTGGTTTTCATACTGTTCGAAAACGCCTATATTTATCCTAAGACAATACGTTATGACAAAAACAGACATAGAGAAAATTCTTTTTCTTGATATTGAAACGGTTCCTTTAGTTTACAATTACAGCGAGCTCAACGAAAGTGCACGCGATCTTTGGGATAAAAAATGGCAATACAATAAAGAAGTTCCACCCGAACAACAATATGCTAAGGCTGGTATTTATGCTGAGTTTGCTAGAGTAGTCTGCATAGGCTTAGGTTTTTATAACAACAAAAAATTTCGCGTGAAAACTATTGCTTCAGAAAACGAAATGGAGATTTTAACTCAATTTGCTGACCTTTTAAAACAGCATTTTAACTCTTCTAGTCATTTATTGTGCGCGCATAATGGAAAGGAATTTGATTTTCCGTTTTTATGTAGAAGATTTCTGATAAATAATTTACCCCTACCTAAAACACTCCAATTACAAGGCTTAAAACCCTGGAATGTAAACCATATTGACACTATGGATTTATGGAAGTTTGGGGATTTAAAAAATTTCAGTTCTCTAAATTTGTTAGCACATGTGTTGGGAATTCCTTCACCTAAAGATGATATGGATGGTAGTCAAGTTGCTAAAACATATTATGAAGATAAAGATCTAAGTAAAATAGAAAAATACTGTATGAAAGACGTTATTACGTTAGCCCGTGTATACAACCGCTTCATTGGTTCTGGAAATTTAAACGACGATGACATTATTTTTGCGTAAATTGAACCCGTAATTTTACGTAATTTATTTAGTTAATGAAGTCTCTACGTATAGCAATGATCGGCAGCGGGAGTTGGGCAACCGCTCTAGCCAAATTATTTTTAAATAATACATCCACAATTAATTGGTTTATCCGCAAGGAAGAGGATATAGCCTATTTTAATAGTTATAAAACCAATCCAAGATATTTAAGTGGTGTAGAATTTGAAACTGAGAAAATTTCCTTTTATACATCACTGAGAGAATGCGTTAAAAATTCAGATTATTTGGTTTTGGCTATCCCTTCTGCATTTTTAGATGACTCGTTTTCACTTCTTACAGAAAGCGATCTGAAAGATAAAGTTATATTTTCTGCTATTAAAGGAATTGTGCCGCAACACAACTTAATTGTAGGTGAATACCTGAATAAAGTTTACAATGTACCCTTAGAAAACATTGGTGTAATAACAGGGCCGTGTCACGCCGAAGAGGTAGCATTAGAAAAACTAAGTTATCTTACCATTGCCTCGATCAATACGGCAAACGCTCAAATATTAAGTGACATATTGAATTGCCGCTATTTAAAATCAACGGTAAGTGATGATATCTATGGAACAGAATTTTCTGCTGTTTTAAAAAATGTTATTGCGGTTGCAGGAGGTATTTGTCACGGACTTGGTTATGGAGATAATTTTCTTGCTGTTCTTGTTAGCAATGCTATTCAAGAAATAAAACGTTTTGTTGATGCTGTACATCCAATCGACAGAGACATCAAAGCTTCTGCTTACTTAGGTGATCTTTTAGTAACAGCTTATTCTCAGTTTAGCCGTAACCGTATGTTCGGCACAATGTTAGGAAAAGGATATAGCGTAAAACAAGCGCAACTAGAAATGAATATGATTGCCGAAGGATATTATGCTGTAAAGTGTGTTTATGAAATTAATAAGAAATACAAGGTACACATGCCAATTACAGATGCTGTTTATAATATCATTTATCAAAGTAAAGACGTGCGTAAAGAAATTGCTCAACTTACTCTTTTATTATCCTAATTACGTTTGAGAACATTTGCTCTAATTATATCCGTTGTTTTTCATCCTTTACTAATGGCAACATACGGCTGTCTTCTTTTATTTTTTGGAATAAAAGATACTGTTTATGACTACCTCACAGAGTTCGACGCCAAATGGCGGATTACACTTGTTGTGTTTGTTTTTTCATTTGTGTTTCCGATTTTAAACATTTTTATTTTATATAAACTCAAAAGAATACCTGAGATTATTTTATCCAATCAAGCAGATAGAACTTTTCCTTATGTAATGACCTCTTTGTTTTATTTTGGATTGTTTTATTTATTACTAGATATAAATATTTGGCCAAGCATAAAATTATTTATTATTGGAGGAGGTGTTGCAATATTATTAACCGCTATAATTAATTTGAAAACAAAAATTAGCGCACACATGGTTGGTGTTGGTGGCCTATTAGGCGTGCTTATTTCAATATCGTATTTAATAAAGTTTGACATGACTTTGTTTTATATTCTCGTGATTATTCTGGCGGGCTTTATTGGATTTGCTCGTTTAGAATTAAACGAACATAAGCCGTATCAAATTTACCTGGGATTCTTTTTAGGCATTGTTGTTCAACTCACTTTGTTTTCAGCTTTACATAAATTAACGTACGCATGAATTTAGTTACTGGCGCAACCGGTATAGTAGGCAGTCATGTTGTTTTGGCACTTTTGCAAAATAACGAGGAGGTAATTGCCTGCAAGCAAAAAAGTAGTGATGTGAAAAAGGTCGAAGAACTTTTTTCTTTTTACACCGTGGACTACAAAAATTTGTTTGGAAAAATTAAGTGGGTAGATGTCGATATACTTGATATTTTTTCCATCGAAGAGGCACTTAAAGGCGTTACCAACGTATATCATTGTGCAGGTTTTGTGTCTTTTGATTCAAGAGATCGGAAAAAAACAATGTCCATAAATGAAACCGGTACTAAAAATGTGGTAGACGCATGCTTACACAATAAAATTAAAGCGCTCTGCCATGTCAGTTCTTTAGCAGCTATTCATAACTTGGATTATACTTCGGCACTGAGTGAAGATGTTTTTTGGAAAAAATCAGGAAAAGAAAGCGATTATGCAATTAGCAAATATAATGCTGAAAGAGAGGTTTGGCGTGGAATAGAGGAGGGATTAAATGCCGTTATTGTGAACCCCGGTGTGGTTTTATCTCCTGGATTTGTAGGCCAAAGTAGTAGTAGGCTTTTTGACGCAGCATACAAAGGGAATAAATTTTATCCAGTTGGCACAACCGCATACATTGCGGCCAGCGACGTGGCAAAAATTATGATTAAGTTAATAGCCCTTGAAAAATTTGGCCAGAGGTACATTTTGATTGAAAACAATTATAGATATTTCGACATCTTGAGTCACATTCAAAGAAATTTCAATAAACCTGTTCCAAGTATTAAGGCAACACGTTTTATTTTGACTTTAGCTAATATTTTTGAAGACTTTCGTGTGTTTTTTCAAGGTGGTGAGAAACGCGTAACTAAGGCGTTGATTCGTTCAGCATTCAACAAACAGGAGTATTCGAATAAAAAGATTAATACAGAGTTAGGGGTGGAATTTGTGCCGGTTCTTCAAATTATTGAACAAATTTGCCAAAAGTACGGCCCTCGAAAGAATAAAGGGGAAACAAGTCGTTGATATTCATCGAATTAAATTCGGGGTTTATCAACAATTTTTTGCTTTTTGTAACTTATTTTTCTAATTTAGGCTAATTATTTAACAAAAAAGTATGCACGTTGCGATTGCGGGAAACATTGGGTCGGGGAAAACCACTTTAACATCATTATTGGCAAAACATTACAAATGGCATGCGCACTACGAAGATGCAGATGACAATCCATATTTGAATGATTTTTATGAGGATATGCAACGCTGGTCTTTTAACTTACAGGTATACTTTTTAAATAATCGTTTCAATCAAATTCTGGATATCCGTAAGGGTAAGCATACTGTTGTGCAAGATCGTACCATCTATGAAGATGCTTATATTTTTGCGCCAAATTTACACGCTATGGGTCTGATGACTTCGCGTGATTACGACAATTACTTTTCACTATTTAAATTAATGGAAGGTTTGGTTAAAGCACCTGACCTTATTATTTATCTAAGAGCAAGTGTACCAACACTTGTAAAACAAATTCAAAAACGTGGTCGCGAATACGAAAACAGTATTCGTTTAGATTATTTAAAACGCTTAAATGAGCGTTATGAAGCTTGGAACGCCTCCTACGAGTCTGGAAAAATAATAGTTGTGGACGTAGACGATGTAAATTTTAGTGAAAGTAAGGAGGATTTAGGGAAGGTTATAAGAATGATTGATGCAGAACTTAACGGATTGTTTAAATAGTGAGCAGTATAGTAAATAAAGACGCTGAATTTTTCGATCAACATTTTTCTAAATGTGTTGAAGATGCAAATGGCTTAGGGAAAGTAATCCTTGCTTATGATGGCGTTTTAAACTCTGAAACTATCTCTAAACTTGAAACGGAGATCGAAACCAATATTCTTGATAAAAATCTTCCAAAATCTGTAGTAAAAAAAGTATTTTTTATCTGCATCGAATCTTTACAAAACATGTATATACATGGACATAGAGATGAGAGTGGCGCTAAGCATAATTTTTTCATTCTCTATATCAGTGACAAAGCTGTTAAAATGATTACGGCTAATTTAATTGCTAATTCTGCGATTGAAAAATTAGAAAAACATATTGAAAAAATAAACTCTTTTCAAGATCCGGCAGATTTAAAAACATATTATTTAGAGCATCTTGAAAATAATGAGTTAAGTGAAAAAGGTGGTGCTGGCTTGGGATTTATTACCATTGGCATGAAAAGCGGTAACAAGCTCGGTATGCAGTTTGAACAAATAAATGATGACAGATCCATGTTCTTAATGGAGGCAACAATTAGCGTTGACTAGTTATAGTTCTATAACTAGTCTTTTACGATTACAATAATTTTTATAATGAATTTATCTTCCAGAAAATGGAGAACAAAAAACATATCTTATTTATTTCTTCATGGTACCCAAATCGACAAGATTCAACACATGGTATTTTTAATCGTTTTTTCGCAGAGGCGGCGTCACTATACAATAAGGTAAGCGTGTTACATGTGTGTTCAGAAGAAAATCTAAAATCAAATTTTGAGTGTGTAGAATCGTATGAAAATAATATTCGTACGGTTACCGTTTATTACAAAAAAATCGCGTCGCGCTTTCCACTTTTTTCGCAACTAAAAAAGAAAAGAAAAGTTCTTGAAGCATTTGACATGGGTTACGATTTACTTATTAAAAAGGAAGGTAAAGTTGATTTGATACAAATAAATGTAATTATGCAAATGGGAATAGGTGCTTATCACCTATCGCAGAAACACAAAATTCCTTATGTAATTAATGAAAATTGGTCCGGGTACTGCGAAGAAGATGGGAGCTATAAAGGATTTACAAAGCAATTTTATACGCGGAAAATCGTTAAGCATGCAAAGGCAATAATGCCAACAAGTACGTATTTAAAAGAAGCGATGTTGTCGCATAACCTAAACGGTAATTATGTAGTCGTGCCTAATGTTGTAAACGTAAATATTTTTAAACCAGAGGCCAAAGAACAAAATAAAATAACAAGACTTATTCATATTTCTTCTTTAAACGATAGAGAAAAAAATGTAAGTGGTTTAATTCGAGCCTTTGGAAAAGCCGTTGAAAAAAATACATCGTTGGAATTAAATATTGTTGGTGAAGGAGTTGATAAGGAAAAATACAAGAAACTTGTAAACAAACTGACTCTTGAAAATAAAATAAATTTTAAAGGAAGAATTATAAGCAAAGATCTTGTTTATGAAATTAATGCAAACGATGCTTTGATAATGTTTAGCAATTATGAAACATTTTGTTTAGTAATTATTGAAGCGTTTGCTTGTGCCAAACCGGTTATTACGAGCAATGCAGGGGCCATTAAAACATATATGAAACCAGAACTTGGTATAATGGTAGAAAAACAAAATGAAGAACAATTGACTCATGCTATACTCGATTTTTCAGAAAACAAAGAAAAGTATGATCGTAATTTTATAAGACAGTTTGCGGTTGATAATTATAGCTATGAAAAAGTTGGAGAAAAATTGGACAGGATCTATAACTTAGCATTGAGAACAAATAAACAGAGCTCTACTAACAGTAACACTTCAAATTAAATTCTATAGTTTATTGATTAAAAATTTAATAGTTTCTTTTTTTGCTAAAAGCGCAGTAGCTTTTACTTTGTTGGCTATCCTATTGGTTCAATCCAGACAATTGGGTGGAGAAGAAGTTGGCCAGGTAAGCCTTTTGGTTTTAAATTTAGCTATTATTCAAACTATCAGCGATATTTATACAGGTAGCGCATTGGTTTATTTTATTGCAAAATATGCTCTAGCTAAAATATATATTAAAGGAATTTTATGGACCATTGCTTGTATTGTTAGTATTAATTTAATTTTTTATGCCTTTCACGTTGGGATGCAAGAATTATGGATTCATGTCTTAATCTTGTCTTTTATTTCCACGCTTCAGGCATTTCATGGAGTTATACTACTTGCAAAAGAAAAAATTAAGACTTATAATTTTCTAATCTTTTTTCAGCCATTACTCTTGCTTGCTATTCTTTGTGTAAATGTTTTTTTGCTTGATATTAAAAATGTCTGCGCATACATTATTGCGGCTTATGTCTCCTGGAGTGTTTCTCTTCTAATCTCTTGTTACTTTGTTATTAAAACAATTTCAAATGATGATAAAACAAAAGCTGAAGTAAAAACTAAAGATATTTTAAGAAACGGTTTAGTTAATCAACTAGGAAATCTTGCACACACTTTAAGTAACCGATACAATTATTATATGATAGCTACAGCCATGTTGGTTGGTGTTTATGCAAGCGCCACATCACTAATAGAGTCCGTTTGGATTTTAAGTGGTAGTATTTCGCCGATTATTTTAACGCACATAGCAAATCGAAAAGACTCAATCAATAACGGAAGAGTTACCTTTTTACTATCAAAAATTAGTTTTTTGCTTAGCTCTCTTTGCATAATTGTGGTATTATTTTTACCGGAGGTTTTTTTTACTAGTTTCCTCGGAAAAGACTTTTCGGGAACAAAGACCATTATGCTTTATTTATCGCCGGGAGTTTTGTTTCTCAGTTTTTCAAGTATTATAAGCCATTACTATTCAGGACTCGGACGCCAAAAAATTTTGCTGATTGCTAATAGTTGCGGTCTAGTTGTGACTTTATGCACGAGCTACTATTTTATTTCGCATTTTGGGTTAATTGGGGCCTGTTATGCAGCGTCACTTTCTTACCTGGCCCAAGCAGCCGTGCTTACTTTTGTTTTTATGAAACAAAATGAATTTAAAATTGTGAATCTTTTTCAATTAAGAAAAGATTTGGATTTGTTGGTAACGAATAATAAATCCAGTTAAAATTGTAAAAGCAATTTAAGTTATATTCCTAACATGCTTTTTAATTTAGAATAAGAAGGCCGACTAAGCGGTATTTTTTTTCCGGATTTAAGTAAAACAACATGAGAATTTTTTTCTAAGGGCTCTATACGAGTAAGATGTTGCAAATTAAAAATATAGGAACGATGAGCCCTGAAAAACTTAGCAGGATCAAGTACTTGCTCATAATAGTTCATCGTTTTCTTTTTTAAATAATAAGTATCCTTTGTAAAAATTTTCACATAATCATCGTACGCTTCAATATAAACAACATCACTAACTGGTACAATTGTAATTTCAGAATTTGTTTTTACAACAATGCGGTTTTTTTCGTCATTTTGTTTTGTGGTGTTTTCTAAAAGGTTGTAAATGTTTTTTTCAGAACTTTTATCGTCTTCGGTTTTTGATAGCCACTTATTTATAGCCACATCAAAACGCTCTTTGCTGAAAGGTTTTAAAAGGTAGTCCACTGCGTTGGCTTCAAAGGCTTTAATGGCGTATTCGTCAAATGCTGTTGCGAAAATGACGGATGGAATAGTGTCTATTAGCTCTAGCATTTCGAAGCCGTTTATTTTAGGCATTTGTATATCAAGAAAAATGAGATCTGGTTTATGAATCATAATAGCTTTAACACCTTCATAGCCATTGTTACATTCTGCAACTACTTCAACATTAGCGAGATTTTGTAAATATTCCATGACAATACTTCTCGCTAAGGGCTCATCATCTATTATTACAATTTTCTTCATTTCTATTATATGCGTTATATTTTTATTTGAGGAATTTTTAATCGTGTTATAAAAATATTTCCTTTTTTATCAGTTGTTAAAAGATCATTTCTACTATAAAGTAAAAACAAACGTCGTTGAGCAGAACTCAAACCAAAGCCTGTACCTTTTGCTCCGCCTTGTGTTTGCGAATCAAAGGGATTTTTAATTTCTAAACATAAATAACCTGAATCAACATGTGCGTTCAGGCCAACCTCGACGTCTTCTATTGTGCCATATAGCCCAAATTTAATTGCATTTTCCACTATAGGCTGTAAAAGTAGTAGTGGAATTTCCGCATCCATTACATTCTCCAAAATATCAATTTTGAAATTTAAGCGATGTCCAAACCGAACTTTTTCAATTTCCAAGTAAAGTTTTAAATGTTCCACTTCTTCTTTAAGTAAAACAATTTGCTGTCCATCTTTTTTTAGCGTACCTCTTAAAAAATCAGAGAGTTGTTGAATCATTTTTCTTGCCTCATTCGGTTTACTGCCAGCAAGAGCACTGATGGAGTTTAAGCTATTAAATAAAAAGTGGGGCTGAAGTTGCTGACGCAGTTTTACTAACTCTGCTTCTTTTATTAATTTCTCTGTTTCATTCCTTCTTTCCTCTAACTCCCTTTGTTCTTTTAAAACATTCCACATCCAGTTTAATACTGTAACGAAAGAGATAATTAGAAAAGCAGTTATATGCCTTATTGGCATTGAAAGTTCTAAAAATTCTAGATAAGAGGTTTCTTCGGCGAGAACGGCATTTAATGAAAAACGTAAAATGAGAATAAATAATATACTTATACCAAGAGCAAAAATGAGACGGTAAAAACGATTAGTTTTTCCGGGTTGGTAAAAGCGGTAAATTGTAATTGCTGTATAACTTAGAAGCGCAAGTATGCTATTTGAAATGCTGGCATCAATAAAAGATAATTTCCAACTAATGCCATAGCGATGCAATAAAATAGTTTGAACAATAACCCAAAAAGCCCACAAGGCCGAAAAACCTAGCATGATGTGCTTAATCGAGTATTGAAATTTAGTATTCAAATAGATGTTTATGCAAATGTTAGGTTTTTTGCCTGAATTTCCATTGATTTTTGGCGAATAAACTTAATGAAGGATCCAGTATCTTTTATTTTATGGGTATTAGAATATAGTTGATCACCGTCTTTTACCACATCAAGTGAGTATACATCAGATACGTCGATAAATTGCCAGCTAATTTGTTTATTGCTAGAATCGGTAAATACTTCTTCTTCTTTTTTTCCGATAACGCGCGCTTTGTAAAAAGCTTCTTCAAGACTATGCGATTCTATTATTCTAATTTGTTCATCAAATTGTGATGCATCGCTACCGTTATCGATATTAATGTTGAACATAAGTTTTGCGAGATATTTTTCCATTTGTATTAAGGTTTAATTTGTGATTTTAAAAACTTTTGATATCGATTCCTCCAAAAACTGTGGTGCCGGTGATGATAAGCACCTTTTCCGGCTCACTGCCACTATTTGCTTGCAAAGCCCTTTTGTCTTCTACATTGCCAAACACAGTCACTGTTTGCTCTGATCGTATTTCCCAATTAGAAGGTACTATTAACTTAGTGCCACCAAATACCTGAGTAATTTCAAGTTTAACAGTGCCTTCAAAATCTGCTTGGCTCATGTTAAGTTCCGACCCACCAAAAACATTTATGACTTCACCACCTTTAAAGTTTTTAGTCACGATGTTTTTTTTTACACCGGCCATAACTACTGTAGACTCAATATAATCATCTTTGTTTGGCTCTTCCTGATTCATAAAATTTTGACAGTAATTATGAAATTCGCGATGACCGAGCTTGTTTCTCCAGTGTCTACGATATCTTCCAAAATTTTTTCTACGAGGTTTAAATATGATCATTAGTCCTAGAAGTATTAATAGGCTTGGCCAAAGTATCGGTTTTATTTGCATCTCAGGATAGATGTCTGTTACTAAAAAGGCACCCCCAACAGCAACAAGTAAAATCCATCCAGGATGTAAAAATTTGTGCTTCACGGCAAGTATTAATCCCAACCCGATTAAAAGCATTTTCCAAGTAAATACCCAAAATGGTATTTCAACGCCTAATTCTCTGGCTAAGAAAAGTGAACCAATTGCAACTATTAATAAGCCCCCCATAATTTTACCACGACGGTGACTCTTCTCAGCCTTGCGCCACATATTCTCATCCATGAGTGATTCTAGAGGCTTTTTATTTTGATCTTCCATTGTAATTTTTTTGTAAAGGTATATTCCTTGTTTTCCTTTTGCAATACACATTAGGTAGATCGAATCTTAAAGGCGGTGAAATGTATTTTGAGGTCGGGGAACGGCATATTTTTTTAATAAATTTCGCATTAGATCTTTAAAATGTCTATGATTAAAAAACGATTTTAGTTACTTTTATCGCATAACGACTTGAAAAAACGTGTTTCCATACTTATTACTGTCTTTGCAGTTTTTTCAGGCAGTTTATTGGCACAGACTGTGGCTTTTCGAGAGGGAATAAAATGGGGAGTTAAGGAAAACGAATCCGTAATAATTCAACCAATTTACGATACAATTTTTGATTTCGATTCAACAGGAAAAATATGCATGGCCTGTTTTCGAATTAAATCAGCGTCGGCAAATAAATTTATCAAAGTAACTACAACTTCTTTTGCCTGTAATTATTTGAGTAAAAAAAACGAGCGACTTATTATTCGTAATCAACTTAACGACACTTCGAGTATTTTTTCATACAGTAAGAGTATTCTCAAACAATACCTAAATAACGATCCTTACTTTATGGTTACCTGGAAAGGAAAAAAATTCATTGTCTATAAGAGTTTCCAGCAATTGACATTTAAAGGCTATCATGATATTAGTTTTAGCCCAGAAAAGAAGTTTTATTTTACTTCTTTTAAAAATGAGGGCGATATTGTATTGGCTGGAATTACGAATGAAAGGGAAGAAGAGCTTATCCCACACAATTACTCAATAATTAAAATTAACACGAATGATTCTCTAATTGTTGCCTGTAGCGCGGGTGTTAGAAATAACGCAGACGATGAGGTTTTTGATTATCATGGAAAAAAGGTAATTGGAACGCATAGGCACATAGATATAGCAACCAAACATTTCCTCATTCATAAAATATATGAACCAAAAGAGTACTATATTCTTTATAACATGAATACGAAGGAAGAAACAACTGTTCATGCTGATGAGATTATGATTTACGAGCACGATGAAATTTTGTTACGCCAAAAAAAGGAATGGTTTATTTATGATTTAAACACTAATATAAAAAGGCCTTATAAACATTCCTAGCCCAGATACTTCAAAGCTAAGTGCAGAGTGGCTTCACAAATTTTGCTAATTTTAAATTAACTAATCCTTTTGGTTTCGTAAGCAGATTAAGAATCGAAAAACTAAACTAAATTTGTATTCCTTTAGCTTTAGTAATTATTAATTTAACAAGCGCGTCTACTTATGAAAATAGCAATTAATGGTTTTGGTAGAATTGGAAGAGTTTTTTTGCGAAACTGCATTAATATTCCTGAAATAGAGATCGTTGCTATAAACGACATCACAGATACAACAACATTAGCCCACCTTTTAAAATACGATTCTGTTCATAGAGCATTTCCGGGAGAAATAAAAACAGACGGAAACACTTTAATTGTAAATGGTAAACGAATTAGAGTTGTTTCACATAAAAGTCCAGAAGATTTACCATGGAAAGAATTAGGGATTGACATCGTTATTGAAAGCACTGGGCATTTTTTAGATTCAGAAAGTGCAAAGGGACATTTAAAAGCCGGAGCAAAAAAAGTTATTCTTTCCGCACCGCCAAAGGACGATACGATAAAAACAATTGTGCTGGGAGTTAACGAATCGGTTTTGAGTAAGGACGATGTAATTATTTCGAACGCGAGTTGCACAACCAATTGCGCAGCACCCATGTTAAAAGTTCTTGAACAGTTTGGGATAGAGCAAGCGTACATTACAACGGTTCATTCTTATACTAGTGATCAACGTATTCATGATGCGCCACACAAAGATCTGAGAAGAGCGAGAGCAGCAGCTATGAGTATTATACCTACTTCTACAGGAGCAGCAAAAGCAATTACTAAAATTTTCCCGCATCTTGAAGGAAAAATAGGAGGTTGTGGAATGCGTGTGCCAGTTCCTGACGGTTCTTTAACGGATATTACCTGCGTCTTAAAAAATACGCCTAGCATTGAAGAAATTAACAAAGCGTTTAAAATAGCTTCTGAAAAGGATTTGAAAGGTATTTTGCAATACACTGAAGATCCAATTGTTAGTGTAGATGTAATTGGAAACTCTCACAGTGTTTTATATGATTCGGAATTCACGAGCGTTGTAGGCAACCTTGTGAAAATTATTGGTTGGTATGATAACGAATGGGGTTATAGTAATCGATTGGTAGATCTTGTTAAACGCATAGGAAAATAAAAAAGGACAAATTTTTTTAGAATCTTCCTGTGATTCCAAATTGAATGATTAATCTGCTTGGGTAGATGGAAAGGAAATTATGATTCACATTATACATAATGGAAGTACTTAAGGCTAACTTGTCGCTAATTGCTTGGCAGAATCCACCACCAACAAATATGTAATCAATCCAGATTTTTTTATTGGGCTCTAAAGAAAAAAGATCTGGCTGTAAAAGTTTATCATATTGCACTTGCACAAAATAGCTTTCGCCAATAGTGTATCGCACATAAGAGTGTCCGCCGAAAATGGACTGAGAATAACTTCCGTAGGATGATCTGTAACTTGTGTAATTGTAAATACCGCCAATGCCTATATCAAATTTCTCAAAGGGTGTAAATCCAATAGTCGGAGTTAAAAGAATAAAAGTTGGGTTTCCAATCCATGCTTGAAGATTTCCACCCCAAAGAAGTTTCTCTTTCCACGCATCATTTTTTTCTTTTGCCTTCTTGATCGGTTCCTGAGAACCATAGTAAACACTATCCACCTGCGCCTGAGAGAAACCAGAGCAAACAACAATAAGAATTATGATTCGAATCAATTTCATTTACAGATTTATGCAAATTTCGTTCTTAGCAGAAAAATATCAAGTATCTTAGCCAAGTAAATTTACTAAAAAATGCTAATAGTTGTAACAGGGGCTTCAAAGGGTATAGGTTTTGAGATGGTGAAATTGTTTTCTAAAGATCCAAGCCATCTGGTTATTGCCATATCGAGAAACATTGATTCTTTAAATAAGATGGTGCGAGATAAAAACACGCACTCAGTATTACCGATTAAGGCAGATATTAGCAAGATTGTGGACCAAAAAAAAATCGTTAAAACAATCAAAACGCTTAATTTAAAAATTGATGTTCTAGTAAATAATGCCGGAACTATTGTAAACAAACCCTTTGAAAAAATAAATGAAAAAGAATTGCAAAGTGTTTATGCTACGAATGTTTTTGCTCCTTTCACATTAATTCAAGCTCTTTTACCTTTAATGAACACTAGAAAACGCCCACACATAATAAATATCAGTAGCATAGGCGGGTTTCAAGGAAGTTCGAAATTTCCGGGATTAAGCGCCTATTCAAGCAGCAAGGCCGCATTAGTTGGTTTAACGGAATGCCTTGCAGAAGAATTTAAAACAAAAAACATAGCTGTAAATTGTCTGGCTTTAGGAGCTGTTCAAACTGAAATGCTTGCAAAGGCTTTTCCTGGTTACAAAGCACCACTTAAGGCTTCTCAGATGGCAGAGTTTATTTGTAATTTTGCTTTAACTGGTCATCTGTATTTTAATGGGAAAATCATTCCAGTTTCTTCCACTACGCCTTAATATTAGTCTTTACAAAACATGAAAAAATACTTTATACTATTCTTTTCGTTTTTTTGTTTAAACAGCTTTTCCCAAATCATCACGCAAACCATCCGTGGAACTATTATTGACAAGCAAAGTCAAGCAACGTTACCAGGAGTTGCTGTATTCCTTATAAATTCTAATCCAATCCTTGGAGCTAGCACGGATGAAAAGGGAGAATTTAAAATACAGAATGTTCCTATTGGAAGATGGCAAATAAAAGTTCAAGCAATAAGTTATAAAGAAAATTACGTCACAGTTGAATTAAATTCAGGAAAAGAATCAGTTTTAATTGTAGAGCTTGAAGAAAGTGTTTTGCAGGGTGAGGAAGTGATAATAACAGCAATTCAGGATAAAACAGAAACAAACAACAAGATGAGTACCGTTAGTGCACGCGTGTTTAGTGCAGAGGAAGCGGGACGTTATGCTGGAAGTCGCAACGATCCAGCTCGAATGGCTGCTAATTATGCTGGAGTTAGCGGTGCAAATGATTCACGAAACGATATAATTATACGAGGGAATTCACCCTTGGGTATTTTATGGCGACTAAATGGTATTGATATCCCCAACCCGAATCATTTTGGGAATACAGGTTCTACCGGTGGACCTATTAGCATATTAAACAATAATACATTAGGTAGTTCTGATTTTATGACCGGAGCCTTTGTTGCAGACTATGGCAATGCTACTTCTGGAGTATTTGATCTTAAAATGAGACAGGGTAATAATGAAAAGCATGAGTTTGTTGGGCAAGTAGGGTTTAACGGTTTTGAGCTTGGTGCAGAGGGGCCTTTTAGTAAAAGTAAAAATTCTACTTTCATAGTTAACTATCGTTACTCAACATTAGCCGTTTTTAAAGCGCTTAACATTGATTTCGGAGCAGGTGCCGCTGTACCTCAATATCAAGATATCACATTTAAGGCAGATTTTGCTACAAAAAAATTCGGTAAAATTTCTTTTTGGGGTATTGGAGGACTCAGTTACGTTGCGCTTTTAGAAAGTGATAAAAAAGAAGGGCAGGACTTGTATGGATACAGTGCGCGCGATACTTATTTCCGATCGAATGTCGGGGCAAGTGGGATCTCGCACATAATTTTATTTAAGAAGAGCGCGTACTTAAAAACAAATATTGGAATAAGTGGAAGTCAAAATATTATTCTTGCTGATAGAATTGATTCGTCTTTTAAAACGCCCAAAAACCTTAAACCTGAGTATCGACAAACAACACAAAATGTCAGATACTCTTTAAATACAACCTATAACAAGAAATTTAACTCACGTAATTTTATTAATCTAGGGATTTATAGTGAAGTTTATAAGACTGTTTTTGTAGATAGTAATGATTATTTATTTGGCGATAACACATTTATAACTTTGCGAAACTACAGTGGTACAACAGCAGTACTAAGAGCGTTTTTGCAATGGCAACATAAATTCAGCGATAAATTTTTAATCAATCTAGGAATCAGCGATCAGGTTTTTTTACTGAATAATTCTAACGCCATAGAGCCACGTGTTGGTTTAAAATATGCGTTAAATCAAAAACAAGCATTTAGTTTTGGAGCCGGATTGCATAGTCAGCTTCAACCAACCTATATTTATTTTGCTACTGACACAGCAAGAAATAATCGTGTAGAAACAAATAAAAATCTTGATTTCACCAGAGCCGCCCATGCAGTGCTAGCTTACGACAACAACTTTTCGGCTAATTTTCGTTTAAAAACAGAAGTGTATTACCAATATATTTATAATGCCCCTGTAAAAAATTATCCTAACTATTTTTCAGTTCTTAATCTTGGTGCTGATTTTAATAGTCCGAATGTGAGTAATCTAGTTAGCAAGGGAACCGGCTTTAACTATGGTTTAGAAATAACACTTGAAAAATTTTATAGTAAAGGGTTTTATTTTTTGTGGACAAGCAGTTTCTTCGAAAGTAAATATTTGGCAAGTGATGGTGTGATAAGAAATACGGCGTTTAATGGCAATTATGTTTTTAATCTATTGGGCGGAAAAGAATTTAGGATTAAACAAAAGCATGTCTTTAGTATTGATATCAGAGCCACTTATGCAGGTGGTAAACGTTACACACCAATTGATCTGAATGCAAGTATTGCTGCAAATGCAGAGGTACGCGATGTGTCTCAAGCCTTTCAACAACAATACTCCCCTTATTTCAGAATGGATGTTAAGCCAGGATACCGTTACAATGCTAAAAAAGTAACACACGAATTCACAATCGATTTACAAAATGTGACAAGAAATTTAAACGTTTTTCAGCAGACCTACGACCTAACCAACAAAACAATTAATACAAACTATCAGTTAAAGTTTTTTGTTATTCCGCAGTACCGAATTTTGTTTTGACAAAACTCTTTATCAACGTATGGTGTTCATCAAACCCTAAACAGTTCAAAAGAAGAACGGTCTGCGATTAAGTGTTTGTGGGTATTTCAAGCCATTCTTTCATTAAGAAATCCTTGCAAACACTATATCGGGATTTCCCGCATTAAGACAGCCAGTTCATCTTTTTCAAAGGCTTCTAGTGTCTAAATACGGTTAAATTTATCACCGGCTAAGTTTCTATTTCTGTGATCAGTTTCATAAAACAGAGTTTTCTTTTAACTTAAGAATAGCTTGGATGAATCTGTCTGTTGAAAAAGTCATTTTCCGTCGCAAATAACAACATCATACTGAACCCTAACCCCATTATTTCATTAGTTGGCTCGGAAAGTATGATATTGAGGTGATATAGTAGTGAGAAAATAAGCAAAAAAGAGTCATTTTCCAGCGCGGTTTCGAGTTATTAACATCTAAAACCATTTAATTAACAAGAATTTTAACAAATTGGAGTGCTTCCTCAAAATAGTGACTTATTACGGACTTCTGTTTAAAAAAATTGTTATCTTCGTTCAGTCAAACATTAAAATCCAATATCATGTCAATATTCAGAAGTTTATTAATCGTGGGAATATTAGCGCTAATTCCGTCATTTGTTTTAGCTCAATCTCCAAAAAAATATATGAGCGCTGCTGTGAAGTTTGAAAAAGCAAAGAATTATGAAGGCGCAATAGAAAACTATTCAAAAGCATTAGAAATGGAGCCAAAGTTAGAAAAGGCTTACATATCAAGGGCTGTATGTTACGAAAAAATAAATTTTAAATCTGAAGCGATTGAAGATTACAACAAAGCTTCTGTTTTTAACCCGAAGGAAAAAAAATACTATTATGAGTCTGGCCGCTTATTTGCAGAACTTAAGAAAAATAAAGAAGCTGATGATATGTTGCGTAAAGCAATCGAACGCGATAAACATTACGTAGACGCATTGGCTTTGGAAGTTAAGGTTTTATTTGAATTGAGAGATTACAATTACGGTATGAAGGTAACCGAAATGGCTCTTGCTAACAAAAAAACCGCTTTGAGTTTGTACAATCATGCTGTAATGCTTGATAGCTTAAAGAATAACATTGAAGCTGAGAAATTCTATAGAAGTTCAAAACAGGTAGACGCCAAATTTATTCCTGCTTACGTTGCTCTTGCTTTAACTCAAATTGAGTTAAACAAGACTGACGATGCTATGAAGGTTTGTAATGAAGCTTTGACTAAGGATCCTAATAATCCAGATGTGTTTTTTACAAAAAGTTTAGTACACGCGGCTAAAAAGGATTACCAAAATGCCATAAATGAAATCACTAAGGTTATTTTAACCAAACCAACTACCGAAGCATTTATGCAAAGAGCTTCGTTTTATGCAGTTCTTGGTCAACATCACAATTCAATCAATGATTATTCTCAAATTATTAGACTGGATGATAAAAACGTTGTAGCTTATTTAAATAGGGCTTACGCAAGCGAATTGATTCAGAACTTTAAAGCGGCATTATCCGACTACAATAGAGTAGCTTCCCTTGCAACAGGCGATGAAAAGATTGACGGCATTGTGAAACAGGCGAAAAAGAAGATTTTTGAGTTGAATAAAGAATCCACTAAGCCTGAGATTGAGCTTACTTCCATGAAAGCTGACAAAAACGTCATTAAAATAGCATCTGATAAAAACGAAATCACTCTTAAAGGTATTGTAAAGGATGCCAGCTTAATTAAAAATATTGATGTTAACTCAGGAACTGCTGTATTTTCAATGGATTCATTGAACCCTGTTTTTACTTTAAATATTACAGATCTGGTTAAATTAAATGAAATTACAGTGAGCGCTACAGATGTATATAACAATACTCAAACGACTCAGTTTAAAATTGAAAAAACAGAAAGCGACAAGCCAATTATAGCTATTGAAACTCCAATTGCTACTTTTGAAAATGAAATCTTTATTGAAAACAATAACCAGGAGATTTATTTGCAAGGTAAAATAAAGGATGCCAGTTTGATTGAATCAATTATCATCGATGGAATAAGTGCTTCTTTTAACCCAAGTAATCTTAACCCGGAATTTTCTACTCAAATAAAAATTGCTGAAAAAGCAAAAATTTCAATTACTGTTAAAGATATTTATGGTAATGAAAACATTCAAGTTTATGCGCTTAACCGCACTGCTTCAACCGCTGGTGTTGACAATCCGATGGGCAATACTTGGGTTGTTTTTATCGAAAACAGTAAATACACAAATTTTCCTAGCCTTGAAGGTCCAGCGAAGGACGTAACTGCGATGAGAACAGCTTTAGCTAATTACAAAATAACTAAAACCGTTTTTAAGCAAAACATGACTAAGATTGAAATGGAGAAGTTCTTTTCCATTGAGTTAAGGGACTATGTAAAGAATAATAACATTAACTCCTTATTGATTTGGTATGCTGGACATGGTAAGTATGTGAGTCCTACTGGATACTGGGTACCTGCTGATGGAAAAACTGACGATGAGTTTAGCTATTTTGGTATTAATAACTTAAAGGCGGCTATGCAGTCGTATGCAGGGAAGTTAGTTCATACACTTGTAATTACTGACGCTTGCGAATCAGGAGCAACTTTTTTAATGGCAATGCGTGGTGGTGATGATGAAAAACGTTGTGATAATTTCGAACTAACAAAAGCTAAATCTTCTCAAGTATTTACTTCAGCTGGTTATGAACTCGCTTCAGATAACTCACAGTTCACTAAAACATTTGTGAGCGCCCTCAACAATAATGTTGAACCATGTTTACCGATTGAGAAAATCGTGAAAAAGGTAACTTATTCTGTTTCTCAAGCTGGAAATCAAGCTCCAAAATTCGGAAAAATTAAAGATCTTGAAGATGAAGGTGGAACTTATTTCTTTATCAAAAAATAATTAGCTTTGATTGTATAATCTTGTATGTATTTCAGAAACATTATACAATTCTTTCTACTTTTATTACCACTTTTATTTAATGCGCAATCCTATCATTTCTCCAATTTTGGGGTAAAAGATGGGTTGGCGCAATCTAACGTTTCGGGTATTATTCAGGATAGTGCTGGGTTTTATTGGTTGGCAACAGATGGCGGCGTTTCAAGATTCGACGGAAAAAATTTCATTAATTATACTAAAGAAGACGGCCTAGCGGATAATAATGTCAGCGCTATTTTTTTAGATAAAAATAATCACATTTGGTTGGGTCACGAAAATGGAATGCTTACCAAATATGACGGTAAAACCTTTACTGAAATAAAATCAAAATTGCTTCCCAAAGATAAAAAAATATATGGTTTTTTTCAGGATAAAACGGGTAGTTTGTGGATTTCAACGTTTTCTGCAGGTGTTATCAAAATTTTAGATCCGTCAAGAGATTTAAAGGAACAGCTGGCAATTAAAGTTTATTCAGGCCGTCAGGGCTTAAGCCAATACGTTATTTCTACATCGCAAGATACTAAAGGAAACCTCTGGTTTCTCACCGATGTGGGCATAAAAATAATGGACAGAAGTACGCGTCAATTTGATTTTTTCAGACCTGAAAATATGCCAATCGGGCAAATTTCAGCGTTAACACTGGATCACAACAATAATTTTTTGGTTGGAACTCTTGCTGGAAGTGTATCGAAATATGACGTAGCTAAAAATAAATTCGAACTCCTTTTTAGTCCTCAGGAAATTGCTAATGATATATTTGGTGGAGGGCCAAACTATGTTTATACAATTCTTGAAGATAGGGAGAATAATATCTGGGTAACAGTTGCGAATAGGGGCGTGTACAGATATAATGAAAAGACAAAGAAAGTTACAGCTTTTAATTCAAACAACGGCTTAGCGACCAATAAAATAAAAAATATTTTTGAAGATAAAGATGGAAATATTCTTTTGGGCACTTCTGGCGAAGGGTTACAGGTATTTTCTGGTGAAAAATTTGTCTCGATTTCTAAACGAAACGGAATGCGTGATAATCAGGTCTGGGCAATAAGCCAGGATCGAAATGGAAATTATTGGTTTGGTACCAACGAAGGTTTAACATTATATAATCCTAAAGAGACCCATGACAAGGCTTGTAAAAATATAACTATGGCAGAAGGATTGCCGAACAATAATATTCGTGCAATAGTGGCTGATAAATATGGAAATCTGTGGATTGGTATGTGGGGTGGTAAGGTTATTAAGTATGATTCACAGCAAGGACATTTACAACAAATCCCAGCTCTAAACGATATTGTAAATACTTTAGTAAGTTCTCTTTTGATTGATAGTAGAAATCGTTTATGGATTGGAACCTATGAAGGAATTGTATACTATGATCTCGCTACTGGTGCTATTAAAACATTACGTACAATAGACGGATTAAGTGACAATGACATTTCATGTCTTTTTGAAGACACAAAAGGAAATATTTGGATTGGAACAAAACAAAAGGGAATAAGCGTTTACAATGGTAAAGAGATTAGAAAATATAATCGTGAAAACGGTCTCAATAACACAAGTATTTCTTCAATAACAGAAGACGCTAAGCATAGAATTTGGGTTGGAACTGAAGGTGGTGGTGCTTTTGTTTATGATGGAAAGTCTTTTACGAATTATAAAGTAAAAGATGGACTCGAATCTGATTTTATTACACTTGTTACCGCAGATAAAAACAATAATGTTTGGTTAGGAACAAATAAAGGACTCAATAAATTTAGCCTTGAAAAAGCTACATTCTCCTCTTACTTGAGCGGTGATGGTTTTACGGGTGTAGAAACAAAGTCGAGATCATTTTATAGTGATAATGAAAATAATCTTTGGTTTGGTACTGTAAATGGAGCATTTAAGTATAGTCCAAAACTTGATGAAAAGCTTCCACCACCACCCCTCACAAAAATGCTTTCATTTAAAGTTAATCTTAAAGAGTACCCCCTCTCAGATAAAGTTGAATTATCTTACGAAGAAAATTCTCTAAATTTTGAATTCGTAGGTATTTCGCTTTCAAACCCGGAAGGAGTGAAATATAAAATTAAACTTGATGGTTACGATGGGGATTGGAAGACAGTCACAGAAACTTCCCAAGTATATTCAAACCTTACAGATAATGAATATGTTTTTCATCTAAGATCTTGCAATAGTAGAGGAGTTTGTAGTGAATCTATAGATATTAAAATAAATATTAGTCCACCATACTGGAAAACCTGGTGGTTTTATTTAATTATGTTTTCTATAATAGTAAGTGCTTTGTTTGCTTATATTAAAATAAGAGAACGAAAATTACGCGATGAAAAGAAAATACTGGAAGATAAAGTAAACGAACGCACCGCTGAAGTTGTAGAAAAAAACAAAGAATTGGATGAAATAAATAAGGATATTACTGCAAGTATTCGTTACGCCAAACGTATTCAAGATGCTATTTTGCCACCGGATGATTTCGTGAAAAAGCATTTACCTAACACGTTTGTTCTTTTTAAACCGAAGGACATAGTAAGTGGAGATTTTTATTGGATGGAAGATAAAAAAGACACAGTTATCTTTGCAGCCGTTGATTGTACGGGCCATGGTGTTCCGGGTGCTTTTATGTCGATTGTTGGGCATAATTTATTAGACAGAGTTGTTGGTGAGCAAAAAATAACGCAACCCGCGAGAATACTGGACGAATTAAACAAAAGTATATCCGATACCTTACGACAAACAGATTTAGAGGATAATACCGTGCGTGACGGAATGGACATTGCGATTTGTTCCTTCGATAAGAAGAAGGGAGTGCTTGAATATGCTGGTGCATATAATCCTTTATGGATAATCAGAAATAAAGAGTTAATCGAAATAAAAGCCAATAAATTTCCTATAGGTAATTCGAAATCTGGTGAAAACAATAAGTTTACCAATCACGAAATTCCGCTTGAAAAGGGAGATACTATTTACATATTTTCTGACGGATATTCAGATCAGTTTGGCGGACCTGCAGGTAAAAAATTTAAATCAAGTGCTTTAAAACATTTGCTCGTTAATTCACAACACTTGGGAATGGCTGAGCAAAGAGAGTTGCTTAATATATCCATTGAAAATTGGCGTGGCACACATGAACAAGTAGATGATATTTTAGTTATTGGCACTCGCTATAACTAATCAATTAACAATCCATTAAATATTAAGGAATAGTTGCTTCTAATTACGTAAAATAGATTTGTGGCACCTTAGAAAAGAGTTGTGTCTATAAAATCGACTCTTAACCTTTATAAATGAAGAAAATGGCTTTTAGAGCCTATAAATCCTTCATTTTTATTATCTTTGTACCCTAGTAAAATGGCAAAAGATACAGCAATACGTTGCTCACTTTGTGGGCGTGATAAAAAAGAATCAAAAATTTTAATAGCCGGGATAAATGGCCACGTTTGTGACAATTGCGTTACTCAGGCTTATGGCATTATTAAAGAGGAATCTGTTGGTGAGCAAAAACAACAAGTTCAACACGCCATTAATTTACTTAAGCCTAAAACAATTAAAGAGAAGTTGGATGAGTACGTGATTGGACAAGATGATGCTAAAAAAGTATTGAGTGTTGCTGTATATAATCATTTTAAGCGAATTGCGCATGTTGCAAAAAACAATAAGGAAGAGGTTGAGATAGATAAATCTAATTTAATTTTGGTTGGAGAAACAGGTACAGGTAAAACACTTTTGGCGCGCAGCATTGCCACTATGTTAAATGTGCCATTTTGTATTGCAGATGCAACTGTGTTAACTGAGGCGGGCTATGTGGGCGAAGATGTTGAGAGTATTTTAACGCGTTTGTTACAAGCTGCTGATTATGACGTTGCGGCTGCCGAAAAAGGAATTGTATTTATTGATGAGGTAGATAAGATTGCACGTAAAAGCGATAATCCCTCAATTACGAGAGACGTAAGCGGCGAAGGGGTTCAACAAGCCATGCTAAAACTTTTAGAAGGCACGGTAGTAAATGTTCCACCTCAAGGAGGAAGAAAGCATCCCGATGCAAAAATGATTGCTGTTAACACAAAAAACATTTTGTTTATCTGTGGCGGTGCCTTTGATGGTATTGAAAAGAAAATCGCCAAACGTTTAAACACTACAGCTGTGGGCTATTCGGCAGTTACAGATGCGGTTGAGTTGGATAAAGGCAACTTGCTGCAATATATTTCTCCACAGGATTTAAAGTCATTCGGATTAATTCCTGAATTAATTGGTCGTTTACCTGTATTAACTTATTTAAAACCTTTAGATAGAGATGCTTTGCGTCAGATCTTAACTGACCCTAAAAATGCTCTTATGAAACAATATAAACAATTGTTTAAAATGGAAGGCACTAAACTGGAAATTGACGAGGAGGTTTTAAATTTAATTGTTGATAAAGCAATTGAATTTAAATTGGGAGCGAGAGGTTTGCGGGGCATTTGCGAAGCTATAATGACAGACATCATGTATTCGTTACCAAGCGAGGAAAAACCCGTTAAGCAGTTCACTTTAACTTTAGATTATGCTTTAGAAAAGTTGAAAAACGCAAGGTTAAGTCAGTTAAAGGTAGCTTAATAAAAGCGTTTTTTTTAAAAAGCGAAGAGAATCTGTTTAGGATTTCTTTTTCCGCGTTTCCGCTTTAGGTTTATAGGAATCTTTTTTTAAAGAAAGCTCTTCCCGAAGTTGATTAATTTCAGACCTTAAAATTTTGATTATTTCACGGTTTGATTTAGCGAGGTCGTCTTTAGTTACGTGATCCATTTTTATTTCTGGTTCAAAAACGTAACTATTTTCTTCAAAAAAGTCACTTACCCGCACATCAAGTGCTTCAGCAATTTTTTTTAAAGTTTCAACATTATTTGTACCTATTCTTTCAATTTTCGAAAGTGAAGTGTCTAAAATACCAACAGCATCTGCTAAATTTTTGGTATTCATATTCTTACTTTCCCTAATTTTTTTAATCTTTTTACCAATGTCCTTATTCACACAGTGAAAATTCATAATAATCGAATATTTCACTAATCTTATTAAGCTTTAATTTGTCTTATTAGGACTATAAGCAAACCCTAAGTTTGAAAAATTTTATTCTCTAACGATTGAATTTACATGCTTAGTCAAGACAACGCATATTTAGTATTACAAAAACTGAAAACGGGAAGCTCTTCCATGAACATATGGAAACAAGAAGAACACTGTTATAGGCTTTTAGCGACTAAAATAACTGAGGAAAACAAACACTGGAAATCGATCAAAAGGGTCATTTGGAGTAGAATAAGAAGCCATTAAATGTTTATTACTTATCAAATTATTTTTAAAAGTTTATTTTTCATTTCGCGGGCGTAGTTACCAAACAGCTCCTCTTCTATTAAATTGAATTCATGTTTTTTGTAGGATTTAAAAACTGTTTTGTTTTTTAAGTAATGAATTTGAGAACATATTTCTAATAGTGGTTCAAGAATGTGTGAAGAAATAAAAACGGTTTTTCCTCTTTCGTTTAAGATTGCAATAATTACTTCCAAAATTTTATTTGTTTCCAAGTCTAGGCCATTAAAAGGTTCGTCGAGAATGTATATTTCCTTGTTTTGTTTGATCTGACTTTGTAACAACAGTTTTTTCTTCATGCCTGTAGAAAATTCTTCCATAAAACCATTTAATGGCAACTTAAATAAATCGGCGAGTTTTTCTTCGTGGTAAGTGGTGTTAGTATTTGGGAAAACACTTAAAAATTCTTTTGCAGTAAGTTTTGGATAAAAAAAGAGATCAGTATCAATGAAGGCGATGTCTTTGCGTTGTATTAATTTACCATCTCTGGTAAACGAACAGCCTTCATCTTTTATAAAGCCGGCCATCAAATTAAAATAGGTCGTTTTTCCGGCTCCATTTAAGCCAACAATACCATGAGTTTTACCCGATTCAAAACTTAAATCGATATTTTCTAAAACAACGGATTCTTTATATTTGAATGATACTATTTTAGTTGTGATCATGCGTAGTTTGTAAGATTTAGTAACGCTTTTTTCTTGTAAGAACGATTAAGAAAATAAGAAATAGGCAGAAAAAACGGAATGAGTACGGCAGCAAACACGATTAATGAATCCATGTGAAAGGGTTGTTCTTCGTTGGGCTTATAATCTGAATACTTCATATAAATGGTGCACAAAGCCAGTAAAGTAAAACCAATTAAAAAGCAAATGTTAAACCAAGCCACATCTAAATTAAAAAAAGAATTAATTATTAGAGGGGGGACATTGAGCACTAAAATCATTTTAATTAAAAATTTATTTTTTCGATCCAGAAATTCTTGCGGCTCTAATCCTTCTGGATTTAGCATCACCAGTGGCTCGAAGTATCTATAAAATCCTAAAAAAAGAGAGTTTACTAAAAACAAAGTAACAGGCCCAAAAAATTTAACTGGACTAAAAAATAAAACGAGAATAAAAAGTGGCATTAATAAATAGAAACTACTTCTTAAACCTGCTATCCACTCAAACTGAGATGTTGGGACAAACTGCTTCATAAAAATAAGTTTCGGTAAGGAAGGTTTTGCTGCCATAAAAGGAATTAGTGAAACACACAAGTGCAGAGTTATGGCAAAGTAATACGGCTGTGTAAACAAAATACTAATTGACAAAGGAAGTGTTAGTAAATTATAATTCAACCAAAGATTGAATTTTGGTGCGCTAAAATATTTATTCAAAAAATTAAGATCCTTTCTGTTGAGATGATAATTGAGAAGAAAAAACAAAAATCCACCGCAGAGAACTAGCAGGTAATTTAACGAAAACTCAGAAACGTTTTTGGAAATGTAAAACACGACTAAAGCAATGATGATAAACCAATAGCTTAAATCACGTTTAATTTGAAAATAACGAAGCTTTAATAATTGCACTGTCAAAGGAAGTAAATTCTGCCAAAGACTGTTATTTAATGATTGTTAAAAGCAGATTTTTCCTACTTTTATTCTTCAAAATAAAAATTATGAGCCTTAACAAGTACAATTTCACAGTAACCGATCGTTTTGTGCGTTACGCTAAAATAGACACACAATCTAATGCAGAATCTCCAACTTGTCCGAGTACTGAAAAACAAAAAAATCTTTCAAGACTTCTGGTTGAAGAACTAAAAGAAATGGGTATTAAAGATGCTGAGTTAGATGAACATGGATATGTTTACGGAACCATTGAAAGCAAT
Organism: Aurantibacillus circumpalustris; assembly: GCF_029625215.1. Lineage (GTDB taxonomy): Bacteria > Bacteroidota > Bacteroidia > B-17B0 > Aurantibacillaceae > Aurantibacillus > Aurantibacillus circumpalustris. Next base: position 457,410 of record NZ_CP121197.1, on the reverse strand, counting down.
ACCACTAAAAAAGTTCCCGTAATTTGTTTTTGTTCGCATGTAGATACTGCACCCGATTGTTCAGGAACTAACGTAAAACCAATCATTCATAAAAATTATAAAGGACAAGACCTTGTATTACCAGGCGACACTTCTCAAGTAATAAAAGTATCTGAACATCCTGACTTAAAAAATCAAATTGGCAACGATGTGATTACTACCGACGGTACTACACTGTTAGGTTCAGATGATAAGGCCGGTGTTGCTGAAATTATGGACGCAGCCCATTTTTTAATGACGCATCCAGAAGTGAAACATGGTAAGGTGAGAATTTTATTTACTCCTGATGAAGAAATAGGACGTGGAGCAGATAAAGCAAATATTAAAAAACTAGGTGCTGATTTTGGATACACCTTGGATGGAGGCCCTGTTGGAACTCTTGAAAATGAAACTTTCAGTGCAGACGGTGTGAGCATAAAAATCAAAGGGTTTTCTACCCATCCAGGATATGCCAAAGACAAAATGCAACATGCTATTAAAATTGCGGCTCAAATCATCAACAAAATTCCGGTAGAGAAAACTCCTGAGACCACTGAGAAAAAACAACCTTTTATTCATCCAACAGGAATTACTGGAGCATTGGAAGAAGCCGAAATTAAATTTATTATTCGTGCTTTTGATACACCAACACTTTTAGCATTGGAAGATGAGCTAAGAATGATTACAGTAGAAGTATTGTCGCATTATGATAAATCCTCGTACGAGTTCATTGTAACTGAGCAGTACAGGAACATGAAAGATGTTTTGGACAAAAATCCTGAAATAATTGGCCATGCATTGGAGGCCATTACACGCTCAGGTTTAACTCCGAAATTAGATAGTATTCGCGGAGGTACTGATGGCTCAAGGTTTTCATTTATGGGATTACCTTGTGCGAATATTTTTGCAGCACAACATGCTATTCATAGTAAACAAGAATGGGTAAGTTCTCAGGATATGCAGAAAGCGGTTGAGACCATTGTAAATCTTGTAAGTATTTGGGAAGAGAAAAGTTAATTTAAATTAATAGACCATGGATGAATTACAAAATAAAATTAAGGCAATTTATCAGGTAAGTAAAACGTATCCTGATTTGGTTCATGCACTTATAAGGCTGGGAATACAGTCTTATACAGTAGATGTTGCAACGGGTATAACACTTTATCGTTTAGAAGGAGGAAAAAGTTCCTTGCATTCTTCTGAGTTAGCTCAAAGAGTTGTAGAAGCAGAGTTCAATAAAGAACTAACGGTTCAAGCGGTAAAAACCACACAGCAGGGAAAAAGTACCTACCCTGAGTTTATGAATGAGATCGCGAAAGCGGGTGTTCGGTTTTATGAAGCGACACTGAACGGAAATCAAAAACGGGTGACTTATATTGGTTCTGGTGGTAGTTATGAAGAGTTAATCCCTTTCTAAAGGATTTAATGATAAGTATAGCGGCATATAGAAAACTGGCTCTTTCATTTGAAGAGGCAGAAGAGATACCACATTTTGAAAAACCATCTTTTAGAATTCGCAAAAAGATATTTGCCACATTTGATCTAAAAAATAATAGAGCTTGCTTAAAGTTATCTTTAATCGATCAATCGGTTTTTTGTGCATTTGATTCAAATATTATTTATCCGGTTCCAAATAAATGGGGCAAACAAGGTTGGACTTTCGTAGAATTAAAAAAAGTAAGAACCGATCTTTTTAAAGATGCTCTTACCTGCGCTTATTGTGAAATTGCACCAAAAGAGTTATCGGCAAAGTATAAGCGCGATTAGTTGATTTCAGCATTCAAAACTTTCAATAATGCACTAGCTTTTAATAAACATTCCTGGTATTCTTTTTCTGGATCGCTTAAGTAAGTAATGGCACCACCCACGGCAATTGAAATTTTTTTTGTTTTTTGATTGTAAAAAATGCTTCTAATAATTACAGACAAGGTCAAGTCTCCTTTTTCATCAATTGTGCCCATTGTGCCTGAATAATAATTTCTTTCAAAATCTTCGTGGCTATTAATTAATTCCATGGCTTTATGTTTTGGGGCACCAGTCATACTTGCCATAGGGAAAGTGGAATCAATTATTTTTTTAAAGGAAGTGTTTTCTTTTGCTTCACAACTCACGGTGCTTACCATTTGATGCACGGTTTCAAATGTTTCGATGTTATATAATTTATTTACGCTTACACTTCCCTTTTTGGCGAACATTGAAAGATCATTTCTAGCAACATCAACAGCCATTACATTTTCAGTTCGTTCTTTAAGATTGTTCTGTAATTCGTTTTTTAATTCAAGATCTTCTTCTTTATTTTTTCCACGTTTTATTGTCCCTTTAATTGGTTTGGTGTAAACTGTATTTCCCTTTTTTGCAAGGAATAATTCTGGACTGGCACAGATTATGTACTCGTCACCAAGTTTTATTAGTTGTGAATAAGGAGCCTTGGCTAACTCATTGAGTTTTAAAAAAATATTCAAGGGATCAATAAGAATATTTTCGGCGTAGAATTCTATGCAATAATTTATTTCATAAATATTTCCATTTTGAATTTCTTCTTTAAGCTTATGAATATTTTTTATGTACTCTTCTTTTGGAGTCCTGCTTTTCATTCTAATTGGGTATTCCACATCGGTGTATTGCATGAGCGGGCTTACGTCTGTGCGGATAACACCTTCAAGCCTGTAAAAGCAGGGATCGATTTTTGAAGTGGAATTGGTATACGGAATTATAACAAACGAATTAATAGTGTATTCGACTGGATCGTCGGATAAAAGATATAGCAAACCAGGTGTATCTTTTGTGGCAGGTTCGAAGAAGCAGTTTTTAAATGGTTCAAAACTCATTGTGTAGAATAATTAGTAAAAGTAAGATTAAAAAGAAATAACTAGTAATTTTGAACCATGCATATTGGTTTATTCTTTGGTTCTTTTAATCCAGTTCATATAGGACACATGGCGCTCGCCAACTATATGCTGAGTTTTACCGACATGGAAAAGGTTTGGTTGGTAGTAAGTCCGCAAAACCCATTAAAAACCAAAAGTCAGTTATTGGATCAAAATCAACGCCTCATGCTGGTGAATGCTGCGATTGACGATCATCCCAACATGCGGAGTTCGAATATTGAATTTGGATTAACACAACCTTCTTATACCATTAATACCCTTGTTCACATAAAAGAAAAATATCCAGAACATACCTTTAGTCTTATTATGGGTCAGGATAATTTACAATCATTTCATAAGTGGAAAAACTATGAAGAGATTTTAAAAGGGTTTCATATTTATGTTTACCCACGTCCGAATTGCGCAACAACTCAATTTGATGAACACCCACATATACATTTAACACAAGCACCGATGATGGATATATCGGCGACCTTTATTCGTCAGGCCATCAAAGATAAAAAGGATATTCGTTTTTTTCTTCCCACCAAAGTGTGGGAAGAAATTGATACAATGAATTTTTATAGAAAGTAAATTTCAAAATAATAATTGCCGATTAAATGTGAGTTTAAACGGCAATTAACTCGCTTGATTGAGGCTAGTAACAGTTAATTTTTAATCACTTTAGTTCGTGTGAGTTTGTCGTTTTGTTTTATTTCAATATAATAGACCCCATTTGTTTTGTTCGAAATATCAATAGTAAGATCTTCACCCTTTTCTGAATGGTTTTCGAATAGCACTTTACCATCTAAGTTAAAAAGCTTCATGCTGTATGGAAGGCTATTGTCTATACTAGTTGTTATATGGCCGTTTGAAGGGTTGGGAAAAATACTTATTTGCGCGTTGAAATTTGACTGAGGAATCCCAGCTAAATTTAAATTAATACTTCTGTATTTAAACACCACATATTCATTAAAGGACTGGACTGCTATGTATAAACTATCGTATTTATCAATTCCCATTGTGGCGTAAAATGCACCAGCAAAAATACCAAGCGTGTCAGTAAATCCTTTTTTGCCAACCAAACTAACTCCGTTTGCAACAGTTGCATGTGATTGTTTAACCGTTGCATTTCCTCCACTGGTTCCGTCTGCATAACCACAGTAGTATTTTCCATTAAAAGGCTCTGTACGTTTTTTAGCAAGGCAAACATAATTTGCAGTACCCTCAGATTGAGGCGTGCTATTAACATTAGACCAGATACCAAAATCGGTTTTAGACAACAAATAAGCTTTATCGTCACTAAGGTCTTTAAATGTTATTCCTGTAAAAACATTATTTGTTCCTCCAAAAATTTTACAAGTTATGTAATCTACCGGACCAGTTGATAAGGTTGTATCTCCAACATACACCCATGCGCCGCCAATCGTTTGTGTTATCACAGAAAGTTTTCCTCCACGATGCCCGTTGCTAAATGCAAGATAGTAATGAGAACCTCTCGCGGCCATTGAGAGTTTAGTAGCATCTCCTTCAGTAATATTTGCACTGTTAACAAAAGACCAATTTATACCATAGTAACTTATTACAGATGCTTTTCCGGTTGCATTTTCTCTATAAGCAAGCTGTATGTTGTTATTAAAATCAATATTCATCGAAATTTCAGGATTATTAAAGTCCGCAGTTGCAAAGCCTCTTATACCAACCGTATCCCAACCCGTTCCGTTATATTTCATAACTGAGATTTTTTTTGTTACGGGATATGGTTCCTGAAAGGCAACGTAGGGAACACCTGCTGTATCAAGTTCAAGTTTAATAAACTGGGCTTGCCCAGGAGTGAAATTATTGCTAAGTGTTGTCCATGTTTGTCCATCGAATTTTTTCAGCGTTGCTTTATTTTGCGGAGTGCTTTGATCGGTATAAGCTAAAAATAAATTGCCATGTCGATCAAACGCCATAGAAGGTTGACTAGTCTGGTTTTTAGGAGTTCCGGTTCCTAATTGAAGCCATTTTTGTGAAATTTGTGCTTTTAAAAAAAGGGATGTCACAAAAAACACGGCTAAATATGTTATCTTTTTTTTCATTGTAATTGGTTTAGTGTATTATTAAATGTAAAAATTTACAGTTATTCGCGATTTAGTTTTCCTAATCTCCCTCTTACTGTAACTTCCGTTTTAATGTACAGGAAGAGAAGATTGAAACGGGATTTCTCAAAAGATGGATAAAATACTACGTCATGACCCATGTTTGATGAAAGCATATCATGCAGAGCGTAAGATTCGACTTTACCAACATTTACTTTGTTTCCAATAAGGGGCGTTGCAATTGTTGCACCTTTTTCTTTTTTGAAGAGCCTACCCCAATCTATTCCAAGTATTTTCATTTGAGTGGCATTACCGGTAACCTGTTCGGATAATGTGAAATCGGTTTTTTTTAATTCAACAAGTGTATTCGATTCTTTCATTGTTTTGTTAAGAGTTGTGCAACTAGATAATGCTACAATAAGGAAAGCGGTTAAAAGAATGAAGTTTTGGTTTGTTTTTTTCATAATTTATTTTTTTAGATTAGTTATTTATAGGAGTGTGAACTTAAGTTGTCGGGAGAGATCCTGAGTATAGTATATTCTCAAGTTAGCGTAAGGCTCTGAAAAATGTGCGGTATGAAAAGTGGTAAAGCATCTGGCTGTTACAGTTAAAATTGAAAATTTCGTTTTCATTTTGTTTTTTGTAATTATGATACGAAGTAAATTAATGTAGACGGTCTCACAAACTGATTTTTTGTAGATGAGCTGGAATATTTTGCAGAAGCGTGTTTTTGTTTTGTCGTATTTGTATTTTAAACTAATCCCATTTACTTACAAGTTTCGCAAATCTTTCAGCTTGATCTTTTTCTAAACGTTCAATGGCAATTTTTTGATCTACCATTTCTTCAAATTTTTCAAGTGTGCCACAGGCTTCGTATTTTTTAGAATTACTATAGCCGTCACCAAGATTGTATGAACGTTTTATATAATCGGTACTTTTTTTCTCGTCATCAATAAACTCAGTAACATTAGCCCTGTTATTGATAAAATATTGCACGTCGCTTTTTTGATCCATGGTATTGAGGTTGGCGTTATAAGCTTGGGTTTGATCTATTGCTACAACTACTTTGTAGCAAGTTGTCCACCAGTCATCAGGAATTTTGTTTTTAACGGTCACGAACGGAATTTGCTCTATGTTTACCACTTCAAAAATTTTCGTTTGATACAATTCATTCAGTTTTGCGGCAATAAACTTAGGGTATTCAAGATCTTCAAATGATTTTTCCTTTATACCTTCAACGCAACCGCCGCCTGAATTTCTAACAACAATTTTTTGCGATTCAATTATAACTGCCATTTTATGTCCTTCTTGTTCGAAGCGTTTTACTTTTGCCGAAAATATTTCTTTTTTAGGCGGAAGGTTTGGTTTTTGTGAAACAATTGTTGGATCCGGCGAAGCTGGTCTCTTTGCCATTTTTTCCCTTTTTGCAGCTTCTCTTTCTTCTTTTGCCTCCTTGCTTTTTTGAAATTTCGCTATAAGGTCGTTTGCTTCATCGGCAGCAGATCTTTTTACTTCCGCTACAGGTCCATTTTGAAAGTAGTATTTAATTCTTCCAGGAAATTGCTCTTCATACCAAACATTATATGCCGTTAAAACAGAATCGAGATTTGATAAATCTTTTTCTAATTTTTGTGCGAGCTCAGGATAATCTGCAATCATTGCTTTATAATTATGGTTTGGCAAGTTTTCTCCCCATTTCCAAACTACATTTCCTTTAGATGTTCCTAATACAAGAGTTCCTTCTTTGTATTCTCCTTCAATATAGGTGTACTCTTGAATGCCGCCTTGTCTTTTTAATACTACAAAATTTTGCGCATATTCAGGAGTTGCTTTTGGATTTGGTCGTTTGGCCCAAATGTTACCGTCAATCAGCAAAGCATCAAATAAACTGGCTCTAAAACGACCAATGGTACCTTTAGTTCCAGAAGTTCCAAGTGATTTATTAATTTCTTTTAAGAGCACATTGTTTTCGTTCATTTCTATTTCTAAAATATTATCGAGTCTTTTTAATTGCTCTGGCGACTGCATTTTCATGTTTACATTTTCCGTTCTTCCGTCTGAATATACTAATGAGGCAGGAACCATGCTGCCGATCTTAGTTCTGTCGAAAGTTTGTGAATTAATGCAAACTGGAAGCAGTGTGATAAAAAAAATTATTATTTGTTTCATGATATATGTATAAGGTTAATTAATATTAATCAAAACTATTTTCTTTTTGATACCGCTTTGTCATGTTTACTGAGTTGCTTACTAGCAAAATCTGACGCGAATCTTTGCATAGATGATTTGTATTCGTCAAGTAATGAAAGTGCAGGAAAAACTTTCTCCATATAATCTATGTTTTCAAGCTGGGTTGATTTAACGGTAATAGAATTGGCATTTCCTAATAAAACGCCAGATCTCATAAACATGTCGCCGTATTTTTTGACATCGCTATTAACTACTTCATAAAAAAATAAATGTGAACGTATTTCCATTTTATTTGAAACATCTAAAACAACATTTCCTGCAACGGTGTTCTTTACTATTGTTCTATTGTATTCTCCTTGTATATAAACAATAGCATAAAAACCATCTGCCAATTTAGATAGATCGCGGAAGTGCGTTTTACTGTTCGCTGATTCAGGTAATTCGGCAATATCACCTTCCACAAAAGCATTACCTACCTGCAAGCCATCGTTGAGAGTTTTCATTAAACTGTTTTTTATTTCTGAGTTTGAATACTCAGAAGGCATGGTTGTTCTGATGCTCGTTTTCGCATTAGGATTTGAAGCCCGTAACAAACGTTCATCATTTTCATCTATAATGTCTCTTACAGTAAAAAAAACTTTTACCACTTTATTTTGTTCAATTTTTTCTTTTAAGGTTAATTTGTCTCCGTCGCCTGCAAACGTTTTTGCACAGAATGCCAAGGCCAATAATATTAGTTTTATTTTCATGATATTTATTTATACGTGTATTATATTATGAAGATCTTGTATTAAAATTCATACATCTTCATATAACATTAATTTTATGAGCGGTTTGAATGGTAACACTTGGTATACCTGAATACAAAAATCATTTTGTTAATTACTGTAATTAAATCTAAAAAAGCCGTAGTTGCTCCCTATTTGATAATTTACTTTGATTTGCGATGGAGTAAACTCTAAACCATAAACACCCGTGAATGGCCCCGAAAGAGTATTTAATGCGATATATGAAGGGTTACCTCCAATGTTACATAATGGAAAAGCATACGAATACTTGCCATTGCTTTGTTGGGATGCGCCATTGCAGTCATCAGAACCTATTTGATATTTCCAGGTGCCGTCCATAAAAAATTCAAGGTAATCGTCCTGGTTACAAGGTGCAATGTTTACACTACTAGTGTTAAATTCTTGGTAACTTAATTTCCATTTTCCTCGAAGAAACATTTTAGAATAATTATCTACAGTAATGTAAGCTATTTCAGCTCCATTATCTTGGAGCGCAATACCGCCATTAGTACTTATATTGCCATAATTTGACACTGAGGATAACCCTTCTACAACGAGATAAAGAGTTGAACCAGGTGTTGCTGTGGTTTTAAATTCGGCTGTAATGGTGGAATATGAAGATGAATATTTACACGCAGTCGAATCCAGAGCCAATTGATGGCCGCCATTTTTCAAATCACTGTTACAGTTTATGTATGAATTATAGAGATACGCTTTGTAACCATCAGGGTTTTGTATGTTTTGGTTTCCTGTGCTGCATTCGTTTTTGATGAAGCATGTTATTGTATTAGAACTACCATAGTTAACTACTATGGATTTGGATTCTGCCTTACCTTTGAGTTTTCCTGTAACAGTGATGGTATGTGTTCCCACTGAAGGAAATGTTGCAAGAAAACTTGAGCTTACACCAGTTTCCCCATAGCTGGTAGTCCAATTTATCACGTCGTCCACATCCGTGCCACACCAAGAATATGTAGCAGTTTTACCTCTTTCAACCGTTTCAGGCCCAGAAATACACGCGGTTAATGTTGGTTCTTTTTCTTTCGAGCAAGATAATAATAACCCTATTACAAAATAAAGTATGGTTTTTGTTGTTTTCATAGTTTTAATAAATAATTTTATAAATAATTAATTGAGTGCTTGGAAGAGAATCTGGTAATTTATGGTTGACATTTGGGTTATATTATTTGTTATACTAAGGACATTAAAATTAGCTAGATTAGGAAGTGAGTTTTTGCAGAAGGTCATATATATTTTGTGTACGGCACGAATTGTTTTGTGAATAAAAAGATGCTTAGTCTTATAGTTTAGTGATCTTCAATCTTTTGACAATTTCGTTTTGTTTAATTTCAATAAAATAAAACCCGCTAGGTTCATTGGAAATATCAACGAGTGTAATTTGATCGTTTACAATTTTGTGAATTATTTTTCTTCCTGTTAAATCATAGAGAATTAGTTCGGCACTATTTTCAGTGTCAAGTTTTACAAAAAACTCGCCGTTGTTTGGGTTCGGATATATCATGATAGAGTTATTGTTTTTAGATAAATTTGATAACGCTGTACAAGCATCTACATTTTGTAAAATGCTTGTATTATTTACACAACCATTAACATCTGTTCCCATAACGCTATAGTTGTTTGAAATTGAAGGACTGAAAGTAAGTGCACTTCCATTTTCTCCAGAATTCCAGGAGTAAGTACTTGCGCCGCTTACGTTAAGTGTCACTAATTCTCCTGCGCAAATTGTTGGAGAACTAGATGATAATTGAAGTATAGGTAAAGGATTAACTGTCACTGAACTTATAGCAACGCTTGGAGAAACGCAACCAAAAGTATTTGTACCGGTTACTGAATAATTTATAGAGGTTATAGGACTAACTATTGCAGAGCCTTCCGAATACGTGTAACTTAAAGCCCCAATAGGAGAAAGAGTAAAACTTTTTCCTTCGCAAATTGCACCACTATTAACAGTAATTGTTGGAACAGGATTAACAGTAACATTTTTTACAGCCTTACTCACACAACCACCATAAGACACTCCGCTTAACGTGTAGTTAGTATTAATCGATGGACTTACAGTTATGCTGCTAGTTGTCGCCCCTGTATTCCAACTATATGTGTTAGCGCCAGAAGCAGTGATAAGTAAACTAGTTCCTATACAGATTGTATTACTAGAACTTAGTTGAAGATTTGGTAACCCGTTTAGAAATACTGTTATGCCATTACCGCCATTGTTAGAAATCGCAATATCAATTCTACCATCATTATTAAAGTCGTTTTTTGCGAGTGCTATAGCATTTATACCTGCTGTGTAGCTTATTGGAAGAGTAAAATTATTGTTTCCAAAACCGAGATATATCGAGAACCCACTATTGGTATTGTTTGTAGTCGCAATATCGAGATGGCCGTCTCCATTAAAGTCAGCGGTAGTTATATCATTTGAGAAAATTCCGGTATAATAATTTTGGCCAAATAAAAACGAACCTGATCCTGTTCCCGCAAGGATTGTTATAGTTTGGTTACAAGCAACAGCTATATCTACAATACCATCTTCATTATAATCACCTGCGCTAATCGCATATTGTAAGTTTCCAATATTTAAGTACTGTGCGGAATTAAAAGCGCCGTTGCCAATACCAAAAAATATAGGTAAGTTATTTGAACTTCCGTTAGCTATAGCGATGTCAGAAATACCATCTGAGTTAAAATCTTCTATAACTAATTTATAGGGAGCGCTTAAACCCGAATAATTTACGGCATTTAAAAATGTTCCATTTCCCGAACCCATTAGAATTGATAAGCTGTTTGAATTGTAATTAGCTATTGCGAGGTCTTTGTTTCCATCGTTGTTAAAATCTCCTGAAACAAGATGCAAAGGACCCGATCCTACAACATAATTAACTGCTGATAAAAATGCACCTGAACTATTATTTAATAAAACTGAAATAGTGTTTGAATTGAAATTGGTTATAGCAAGGTCCTTTTTTCCGTCACCATTAAAATCTTCAGCAACAATCCCTCGTGGATTAGAGCCAACACCATATAATGTTTGTGCAGAAAAAGTGCCGTTTGATAGACCAAACATTACAGAAACATTGTTGGAACTCCCGTTGGAATTTGCTAGGTCAGGTATGGTGTCACCATTAAAATCTGCCGAAACGATCCCATAAGGACCTGTTCCCGTCGGATAATTCATTTGACTTGCAAAAACCCCATTACCGGCTCCGAGTAAAATTTGGAGATTGTTAGGTATATAGCATGCAACACTCAAATCCTGCTTACCATCGCCATTGAAGTCCGCGGCGGTAATGCCTCTTGGTTGTGTGCCCACGGAGTATTTAACTGAAGTGAAAAATGCACCGCTACCGTTTCCTATCAACACGGCCACTTTATTTTCTGTATTTAAAGTTACAGCTAAATCAGGGTTGCTATCCATATCATAGTCGCCTGTTATTAAACCACTAGGGCCAGTTCCAACCGAAAAATTTACCACTATGGAAAATGAACCGGTGCCAGTACCTGCTAAATAAGAAATATTATTGGATGTAAAATTGGAAGTAACAATATCTAAATTACCATCGGTATTAAAATCTGCTACAACAAGTCTTATTGGACCTGAACCTATATTAAAATTGGCACTTGTTCCAAACGTTCCGTTTCCATTACCTAATCTCAAAGTAACATTATTCGCATTGTTGTTAGCAACAGCAAAGTCAATATTTCCATCTCCGTTAAAGTCGCCAATACCCAAACCGTAAGCGCCTGCGCCAGCTGCATAGTTAACGGCAGACGCAAAAGTTCCTAAACCGGTGCCAAGAAAAATAGAAACATTATTGGAACCTGCATTTGCAACAGCTAGATCCATATTTCCATCTCCATTAAAATCTGCTTTCGTAATATCTCTTGGCGAAGTGCCAGCAGCGTAGTTTACTGCCGCTGCAAATACACCGCTTGTTGAACCAAGTAAAATGGAAATGTTTGACGAGTTTCCATTAACAACCGCAAGATCTACTTTACCATCACCGTTAAAATCTCCCGAGATTATATTCTGTGGCAATGAACCTACGGGATAATTTACCGCGGTTGAAAAAGTACCGTTTCCAATGCCGATATAAACACCTACGCTGTTCACATTATCAAGTGTTACTGCCATATCTGCCTTACCATCACCGTTAAAATCTGCCGAACATATTCCTACAGGGCCAGATCCTGCGGCAGATGTAAGCGAGCCAGTTGGGACATGAAAACACAAAGAAGGTATTTGTGAAAGCATGTAACCGTTTAGTAGGCTTAGTAGGAAAACGAAAAACGTTTTTCTGGTTTGAGGTTTAATTTTATTTTTCATGGGGTAAGATTTATGGCTTGTTGTTTTAAATTTTAACTCAAAGAACCTACATAAAGGGCTGATAAGGAAGTGAGTTTTTGTAGAAGTCACTTTATATTTTGTGAACGAAGGATTTTGTTTCATGTATGAGTTAAACCTGTATTGCCTATTTTTTTACACTAAGGCTATTTAATCTATAAATTCACTAGGACACATTTGTTTTTAACTGAACGACAATGAGTGATTCACTTCTTTCAAATTCGATCGTACTTAATTATGAATTATTGACTGCGGATTGCAAATAATTTTAAAAGCCTAGAATTTGAATAAAATTCATAATTTAGATTGAGCATTTTATTTTAAGATTCATGCTTGTATTTATATGATAAACAATTATTCTTTTACTCAAAGCATAAAATTATTTTTTTTATCACTGGTATTAACCTTTTGCTTTGCGAATTATCTAAATTCCCAGACCAAAAAAATTGACAGTTTAAAAACTGAGTTGAATAAAAAATCTCTGGCAGACACGGATATTGTTAACTGCTCAACGAAGCTTTCAAATCTTCTGCTAAAAAATCGGTCTCTCGAAGAAGCAAAAATGTATGCCGAAAACGCAAAAGCCTTGGCTAGTAAAATACAATTTGCTAAAGGAATATTAAACGCAACAAATGCACTCGCTGGATATTATTCTGAAACTGGAAATTACCCGGAAGCTATTGCCTTATACAAGGAGTACATTTCTGAATGTAAACGTTTGAGAATTGGAAAAGGTTTAATGTTTGGTCATAGCAATCTCGGTTTAACTTACCGTTTAGCAGGAAATTACAAAGAATCGCTTACCTGTTTTTTTAAGGCTCTTGAAATCGCAGAAAAAAACAAAGTACTAAATCAGATGCACATAGCTAGCTATCTTAACAATATTTCTCTTGTTTACGCCAACTATAGCAATTATGAAAAGGCCATTGAATATATTGAAAGAGCCATAACAATAGCCAATGGAATTAATGGGCAGGAGGAAGATATAATAATTCGTTCAATTAATTTGAGCACTTATTATCGCGAGTTTCAGCAACCCAAAAAGGCAATCAAATTACTTATAGAGAAAATCTCTCTAAACAATAAAACCATTAACAACGAAATTTATGAAGCTTATATGAGAAATAACTTAGGACAAAGTTATTCGGACGTTGGTCAGGAATCAGATGCCATCCGTGAGTACACCAAAGCACGAGAAATTTTTGCGAGAGTAGAAGAATTTAAATTTGCTAACCAAATTACTATTAACATGGCCTTGTCGTATTCAAGAATAGGTAACAATGTGTTGGCAATAGCTACATTAAAAGAAGGATTAACTGGACTTGAAAAAGTGAATGATGATGAACTACATCGGTACGCAACCAATGTGGCCTCCATGGTTTATGAGAAAGCAGGCGATTATAAAAAAGCACTCCTATTTGCGAACAAAAGTTCTGTATTAAAGGATAGTCTTCTCTCTCAGCAACAAGCAGAAGCAATCATTGACATGCGAACAAAGTATGAAACCAAACAAAAAGAAGATTCTATTCTTGTTCAGAAAACTGAAATTGTAAATCAAATCGCTTTGAAAGAAGAGGTGGAAAAAAATCTTGGACAAAAAACACTATTGTTGTTAATCTCAATAATTGCCCTGGTTGCCGTTTCTATTTTTGCGTCTATGGCCTTAGTAAACTATCGTAAAAAACGAAGAGCAAATGAACTTTTGTTCGAGCAGAAAAAAACAATCGAATTAAAAAATTCAGAAAACGAATTACTGCTGGGTGAAATTCACCACCGTGTAAAAAACAATCTTCAGGTAATTTCTAGTCTATTGAGTTTGCAAGAGCGTGATGTAAGTGATGCCGGAGTAAAATCTGCCATTCTTGAAGGCAAAGAACGAGTCAAATCAATGGAACTCGTTCATAAAATGCTATACCGTGAAAACAAATTTAGTGGTATTGAAATGCAGGATTATGTTAATAATCTGAGCATAGGTTTAATCGAAAGTTTCGGCTTAAGTAAAAGTGATGTGAATGTTAATATTGGTTTTAGTCCAATTACTTTGGATGTTGATACTGCCGTTCCTTTGGGTTTGATTTTAAACGAATTGATTGTAAATTCACTTAAACATGCTAAAACCGCTACTGAAAAATTGAATTTAAAAATAGAAATTTTCCAGAGTGGACAAGAACAACTCATAGTAAATATTTCTGATAATGGAAAAGGAACTGTGAGTGATATTGAAACTTCCGATTCATTCGGGTTGAAAATTGTAAGAGCTTTAATTCGCCAGCTTAAAGGTGTTATGGAAATTAAAGAACAAGACGGGCTGCATTATTTTATTGAATTAAAAAATTATAAATTAATCACATGACAGAAATAAAAATTTTAATTGTTGAAGATGAAGTTCTGGTTGCAGAAGATCTTGCGGGTTACATGAAAGATTGCGGATTTAAAGTGACAGGAATAGCAACAACAAACGAAGAATGTTTTGAATCGATCAATCAAAACGAGCCAGATATTATTTTAATGGACATTAATATTCAGGGAAAATTAGACGGCATTGAAATTGCAAAAATTCTAAATCAAACAAAAAGAATTCCGTTTATATTTCTAACGGCTAATACAGATACTATGACTGTGAATAGAGCATTGCCATTAAATCCGCACGCTTTTATATCTAAACCCTTTAATAAAAATGATTTAAAAATTGCCATTGAGCTTGCATGTCAAAAACACAATGATACGGTTATTCAGAATGCAACCGCGGATCATGATGTGATTAATCACTCCATATTTGTTAAAGACGGCTCAGTGTATAAACGTATTGATGTCCCCTTAGTTCTTTACATTGAAGCAAAAGGAAGCTATTCTACGATTGTAACAACTACAAAATCGTATACACTTTCTTATAATCTGAATTATTTTGCGACTCAGGTAAATAATCCTGTTTTTAAACGCGTTCACCGTTCGTTTATAGTAAATGTGAATAAAGTGGAAGGAATCGATAATTCAGCACTACTGATTAATAAGATACCAATTCCTGTTAGTAAGCAGTATCAAAAGGAAATTATGAATATGTTTCTGAAACTGTAAAACGGTTTTTACATATACCCAAAACAATTTAAAACGAGTTAGATTAAAAATGAATAGTTGCACCATGAATAAACGTACGATGCGATTTTTATCATTTCTTTTGCTTCTTTTGCAATCCTATATTCTCAATTCACAAAATGGTTTAACTATTAATGAATTAAATTCCGGAGCAGATAAGATTGACCTCATTTCTTATTTACAGATCAAAAAAACAGAAAGTGATAGTTTTATTCCACTGCAAAAAGTACTTAACAAACTTCCGGTAAATAAAAGTCTGGAGTTTAGTCTTGCGATTTTTAATAGTACAAATGATACTATTGTTAGAATTCTACAATTTCCACATCGTTATGTTACCGCTAACAGTTTTAATATTATGTCTTCGACAACAAATCGAATGGAGAATTACTTTGAAAGGTTGAATTGCATTAACCTAAGCTTAGCCCCACAGGAAGAAAAATTGATTACAGTTTCAATAGATGAATTAAACCGCGCGGAAGAAAATAAATTGGATCTTATACTTGTTTCAAAGCAGTACTTAGAAAAAAGCACAAATCGAGTTTATTATACGCAGGCATTTTTTTTAGGACTTTTCGCGTTTCTTTTTCTTTTTAATTTGGTTATTTTTTTTGTGACAAGATGGAGAGTCTATTTTAAATACGCCGTATATATATTCAGCGCTTTAATTTATTTCTTGTATTATTTCGGATTACTACAAACTCTATTTACATCTGTTAATCAAATCCCCATTAACCTCACATACACATGGTATAGCATTATTTTTATAAGCTATTTCTATTTTTTAAATCAATTTGGAGAATATAAAAAATTCGTTCCGCGAGCGTACCAACTTTTAAATGTTGGAATTATTTTTAAAAGTTCAGAACTAGTTATAAATACGGTATTACATGTATTGGGTTTAGATTTTATTTACTCTCACGTTTATATTGATACGATCCTAAGCCTTGAAATAATTCTCATGTTATTTATTCTATTTTATATAGTAAAAAATAAAAATCTTCGTGGAAAGATTGTCATTATTGCTTCCTGTTTTCTTATTGTTGGTGGAATTATTGAACAGGCAAAATTATTTCCAGGCTGGGATAACGCCTATTTTGTTGAGTGTGGTATTACCGCCGAACTTTTAATTTTTTCGGTAGGTTTGGGTTATACAACCAAACTCTACTATGACGAAAAAAGAAAAGCAGAATTACTATATATTGAACAACTCGTAGCGAATCAAAGTTTTCAAAAGGAGAGCAATGAAAAGCTTGAACAGATTGTAAAACAACGAACCGAAGAATTAAATCATGAAAAATCTTTAGTGGATAAGAAGAATACTGAGAATGAATTACTCCTTGCGGAAATTCATCATCGGGTAAAAAACAATCTTCAAGTTGTGTCAAGTTTATTAAGTTTACAAGAGAAGAGTATGAAGAGCGAGGATGCTAAAATGGAGATTCGTAGGGGAAAGGAGCGGATAAGATCAATGGAGTTGGTTCACAAAATGCTATATAGTGCCAATTCATTTAGCGGCATTGAAATGAAAGATTATGTGAAAAAACTTTCTGAAGGTTTAATTGAAAGTTTTGGGATCCATTCTAACGAGATACAATTGGAAATAGATTTTCCAAAAATTATTTTGGATGTTGATACTGCAATTCCAGTAGGTTTAATATTAAATGAACTAATTATTAATGCATTAAAGCATGCAAAAAAGGAAGCCGTGAAATTGGAGTTGAAAATACAATTGCTCGTGAAAGATAAAACATGGCTCCAGCTTAATGTCAGTGATAACGGGCACGGGGGTATTTCTGAAGTACAATCTTCAAATTCATTTGGATTAAGAATTATACAAGCATTGATACGACAACTTAATGGAGAACTAACAATAGAAGAAAACGACGGAATACATTATTCAATAACTTTACAATGGCTAAATGAAAATAAAAGTGCTTATAGTTGAAGACGAGGTCTTAGTAGCAGAAGATCTTGCTGATTTTTTACGGGAATGTGGTTTTGATGTTTCAGGTATTGCTATCAATTTCGAAGAATGTTTTCTTTATATTGATAAACATCAACCAGACATTATAATCATGGATATTTGTTTAAGAGGAAAGCTCGACGGGATTGAAATTGTTCAAATACTCAACCAAACTATAAAGATTCCTTTTATGTTTTTAACAGCAAGTGCAGATCCTTCGACGATTACTAGAGCCCTGCCTTTGGGTCCATGTGCTTTCCTATCTAAACCTTTTAATAAAAATGACGTAAAAATAGCCTTAGAACTTGGATGTCAAAAGCACAATAAAAACGCAATTCAATCCTCTCTAGCTTCCCCAGTTAACACGAACCACCCTGTATTCGTAAAAGATGGAAGCCACTATAAAAGAATTGACATTAATTCAATACTATATATTGAAGCAAAGGGAAGCTATTCGGAGGTGGTCACAGAAGGTAAATCGTATACACTCTCATATAACTTAAATCATTTTTCAGACCAAATAAAAAACCCAGTCTTTAAAAAAATTCACAGATCTTTTATTGTTAATATCGACAGAGTAGAGGGCTTTGACAACTCTTCAGTAATTATTAATAAAACAATATTGCCAATAAGTCGTCAATACCACAAGGAAATCATGAGTTTGTTTCAGAAACTTTAAGAAGTAGAATTAAAACATCGAGATAAACTCAGTCAAAAGATGAAACACATCTACATAATCTGTTAGTGGCAATGTTTTTTCAATGTCGTAAACATCATGGTAAGCTTTTATTCCACCCATTGTATAGATAAAAAAACAGTGCACCCCTTTTTCTGAGAACCAGTAGTGATCACTATTAGAAGCCTTACCACGTTTTTTAATTTCTTTCACCAGATTTTGTTCGGCGTTTATTTTCGCTAACTGAGAAAATTCTTTTTCATAAACCGCTCCGTTTACAACCATTATTCCATCATCTCCAGTTCCAAGCAAATCTAGGTTTACCAAAAATTTAATTTTGTAAAGATCTATCATATTGCTTTCTACAAAAAATTTAGAACCCAATAATCCGGCTTCTTCGCCTGCAAAAAATAGAAAAACTGTTTTATATTTTGGTGGATGTGCTTGGTAATACTTGATCAGATTTAAGATCACACTCACACCACTGGCATTGTCATTGGCTCCCGGAAAAAATGTGGATTTTCCCATTCCGCCCAAATGATCGTAATGCGCTGAGAAAACAATCAAACTATCTGAGTTAAGCGAACCATTTATAAAACAACCAATGTTTTTACTTTCAAATTTAGAAACGAATTTGTTTTTAATGTTTACTTCTATTTCTTTTGGCTCTTCTTTAAATTTTGTGCGATCAATTTCTATTCCACAAAAACCTGCAACTTCTCGGCCAACACTATAAGTTAATTTGTTTTTAAGACTCAATGATATCTTTGGATCTTCAGCGTAAATAAAATGTGTCGTATCTACTTTTTGAAGAGAAAATTTTCCTTTGGAAGAGCAGGCTTCAGGACTAAGAATAAAATCTTCACCTGGCTTCAATAATTTGCCATTGATACTTAGTTCGCAGCTACTTGGAAAAGTATTAACCGGATGGAAAAAGGATTGCGTGTAGCTTTTTCCAAACAAAGAATTTGGCTTTTGATTTTTTAATTCTGAAGTGATAAATTTTTCGGCTTCGCAAAGTCCATTTTTCACATAACCTCTTCCAAAACATTTTTCAGAAGTCAAATGACGAATCACTTTTCTCGCATACACAGTATCTTGAGCGACAGCCTGCGAGAATAATAAGAGAAGAAAAGCAAAAGCTAGTAAACGCATGATTCCTTTAAGGAAATTAGAATTTTATTTAAAGCACTTTTTCACAACGCTGAAAAAATAGATAACGGCTTCATTTTTTTCGTCCCATTCATAAACATTCTTAAGGCTGTTTAGGTAAATCTCCGCTTCGTTCCAGCTAGTCACGTTATTAATTTGTTCAATAGCTATATTGTATTCAGTAGAATTTTGTGAAAAAAGTTCATTCATAAAACGGAACTTATCATTAATACCTACTGAAAGAGTTGCTCGTGGTTTGGCGAGTTCTGTTTGCGCGTTTTGTTTTATTGGTGCTTCTGTAGGATGAATTTCAGAGCTAACATGGTACGTTTTAGTGGCAAGAGCTTCTGTTTTTTCTTCTTTCTGGGGTTTTGTGGCTTCTTGAGTTTCAGCCTTCTTCTCTTCTAAACCTTCCTTCTCACTTAATCGGGCATGGATGTTGAAGCTTGGCGACAACTCTTTGTTTTGCTTGTTGTACTTATAAACCGCAAGGTTTTCTTGTATTCCTCCCAAAAGCCTTTGAAGATTCTCACAGTCTTGCACAGATGGCTGTATGGTCTCGTCAACAAACAACTCAAGAGCTGGTGCAAGTTCGTTTATTTGTAATTGGATCCTACTTAATAGTTTATCTGATGACATGTGATAATAGTTTGTTAGTAAAGCCTAAAATAATTTGATTTTGTTACATCTTAAACTACTTTTAAGCTTTGTTTTACACGGCTTTTAAACAATGTCTTAACTTTGCAGCATATAGGGATTTTTATAACACTTCACATTTATGTACACGCTCGATCAAATAGCAGAAATAACAAACATTAAGCTTGTTGGCAAGAACAATTACAGCATTCACCATTTCCTAAATGATAGCAGAAGTGTGCTTTACTCGAATGAAACTTTATTTATTGCTTTAAGAACAGAAAGAAACAATGGACATAATTATATCCCTGAATTGATCGAAAAAGGTGTGACGTCGTTTTTAATTTCCGAAAACGATTTTAATACATCACCTTATAGCGATTCTAATATTTCATTTCTTGTTTCCATAGACCCACTTAAAACCATTCAGCAACTTGCCGCGTATCATCGACAACAATTTTCGATTCCTGTTATTGGCATTACTGGTAGTAATGGTAAAACAGTTGTAAAGGAATGGTTGTATCAACTATTAAAAACTAATTATTCTATTTGTAGAAGTCCAAAAAGTTACAATTCGCAAATTGGCGTACCATTAAGTGTTTTAAATTTAAATGCCTCACACACACTTGCTATTTTTGAAGCTGGAATTTCTCAGCCTGGCGAGATGGAAACACTTGCTTCCATTATCCGACCAACGATAGGAGTGCTCACTTCTATTGGTTCAGCTCATGATGAAGGGTTTAAAAATCGCGAAGAAAAAATTCAGGAAAAAATAAAATTACTTTTAGGGAGTGATGCTTTAATTATTTCCGGATTAGAAAAAAATAAAATTTCAGAATCACTACAAAAAAAATCAGTTTTTGTCTCTGAGTATAATGACGCAGACTTAAAAGTAAAGTTCGAAAACAATACGTTACATCTTAAATCTAAAAATGTTGACCATACTTTTAAAATCCCTTTTTCTGATTTAGCGTCTCTTAGCAACACTGCCGCCTGTGTGGGGGTAATGCTACATTTAGGTTTCAAAGAAAAAGAAATAGCTGAAAAAATAAAATTGCTTCAACCGGTTGCCTTACGTTTAGAAATAAAAAAGGGGATCCATAATTCTTTAATTATAAACGATTATTATAATTCAGATCTCGATTCTCTTAAAATCGCTTTAACACACTTGCAGCAACAAAATAACCGTTTAAAGAAAATGGTAATTGTTTCGGATATTGAACAGTCTGGCATTAGCCCTTCAGACTTGTATCATAACTTGGCTGACTTGTTTTCGCAATACGAGATTGATTTGGTTGTAGGAATTGGAAAAGAAATAATTCAACACAAACCTTTATTTAAAAGCAATTCTTTATTTTTTGAAAGCACGCAGAATTTCATTGAACAGTTTCGCTTTATCAATTATCAATTCAGCGACGCAGGTATTTTACTTAAAGGCGGACGGAGTTTTGGTTTTGAAAACATTAGTCGTTTGCTACAATTAAAAAGTCACGATACCGTTTTCGAAATTGATTTAAACAAACTCACTGAAAACGTAAATTATTACCGCTCTTTAATTTCTAAAGAAGTAAAAATTATGGGAATGGTAAAAGCCATGGGTTACGGCAGTGGCAGTACAGAAATCGCACGAACATTGCAGCACATGGGTGTGGATTATTTGGCCGTTGCTTATGCGGATGAAGGAGTAGAGTTAAGAGCTTCCCATATTTCTTTACCAATTATGGTCATGAGTCCGGAAGAAGACGCCTTTGAAGATATTATAAATTATCAGCTTGAACCAGAGATCTATCATTTTAAAGTGCTCAGATCCTTCGTTGCTAAGTTGGATTCTATGGGCATTACAGAGCCATATCCAGTCCATCTTAAAATAGACACGGGCATGCATCGTTTAGGATTTGAAGAACAAGACTTCAATGAATTATTAAAGGAACTTCAAAGAACGCCACAATTAAAAGTGCAATCTGTTTTTTCGCACTTATCTGGTTCAGACAATCCTGATTTGGATGCATTCACAAAAGAGCAAATCCGAATTTTTGAAAGTGCTTATAATTTATTAGAAAAAGGATTAGGCTACACTGTTATAAAACACATTTGCAATTCAGGAGCCATTACACGTTTTAAAGAAGCGCATTATAACATGGTGCGTTTGGGAATTGGCATGTACGGAGTAGGAGTGAATGAAAAAGAACAAAACAAACTAAAAAATGTTGGCACTCTAAAAACACGTATCAGTCAGATTAAAAATGTTGTAAAAGGGCAAACCGTGAGTTATAACCGTAGTGGAAAAATTAACAGCGATACTAAAATAGCTACCATTCCAATTGGATATGCAGATGGTTTTAGTCGCGCCTTAGGTAATGGTAAACACGGCGTGTATATTCAAAACACTTTTTGTAAAACGGTTGGTAATATTTGTATGGACATGTGCATGGTGGATGTTACCGCTATTAGATGTAACGAAGGTGAGGAGGTTATTATTTTTGAAAATGCCGAACAAATTAATGTCATGGCGCAAGCAATCAACTCTATTTCATATGAGGTGCTTACTAGTGTATCTGCAAGAGTGAAGAGGGTTTATGTGCAGGAGTAGGACTTTTGATCTTTACTGATTTGGAATTTCTTTTATCATTGTTAAACAATTAGATACGCTTTTAAATACTTATAACCGATTGTTGTCGGGTTTATGGTGTTTAATATGTGTTTAGTATTTATTGAGGTGGACTCGTCCAGCAGACAAGTAATACATTCCTAATAAAATTAATCGGAAGATTGTAATTTCTCAAAATCTAATTCCGGCATTTTGCAAACCTGACACAAATCGCATTTGCTATATGTAATCCAATGATCGCGCTCATTAAATGGATATTTATTTACGTAGGGACGTAGTTTTATTTTTTGAGTAATCCATAAGTTAGTAAGAGATGGATTATTGAAATAATATTTTAAAACTCTACTAGTATTATGTGTTACATCGTCTTTAAAAATGGGATAACGTGTAATAAGTCTAACGCAAACAATATCTAAGTTCTTTTCAAGAGACAACTCCTCAAACACTTCTATATCTATCGCGTAGCCTATTGATAGAACATCTCCCCCCCATATTTTATCAAGGTTTAGAGATAGTAGTTTAGCTTTTGTTGTAATTATAAGACGGTCTTCTTTTTTTGAATAATTACTTCTATTAACCTCAGGCATTTTATTCTTTAATGATATATTAAAATAATTATTTTTCTTCACATCCGTAAACTTTATGCTAAAAATTGAGTCTTCAATAACTTTAGGGTTGTATAACTTTTTATTTTTGTTTAGCCAAAAGGTGAGTTTAGTCTGTAATTCGCTCATCTCATCTTCATTTGTAAAATTTATTTGATTTGCAATGATAATTTCTTTGCTGAATACCTTATCTAAATCGCTATAAATTTCGTGATCATCTTTATTGGCATGGTATTTAGACTTTTTATGAAATGTAGTATCAATAAAATAATCACCCGGATAGATAATTGGAAATTGAATGTGTGTTTTCTTTTCAAAATGTTCATGATAATACCGACCTACAATTTGCCGAGGAAATTTTATATCATTTATCCATCGGTTTTCATCGCTTAATAATACAAAACCAGGGGCAAAAGGAACAGCTATATTTGGCTGTAAATATTTAGTAAACTTACAAAAGTTATCTGCAAAATATTGTTCTCTAATCCGAGCAACTTCTTTATCATCTTTACCTTTGTAATGCACTTTATTAGGGAAATATCCTGCGCCACTCCAACCAGAAAACAGAAAATCTATTTTAGGCCACTTTGTTTTTATTTTAGCCAAGAGAAAGTCAACAGCGGTTTCATGATTAGAATTTAGAGCGTCATTAATATTTACAATTACGTACCCTTCACATTCAACTACAATTACACTTTCAAGCGAATAACCTAGATACGTTATTTTTAAATTCTTAAAAGTATATGTTTTAAAACTTACCGCTTCAGTAATCTCTTTAAAATGTAAGTGTTTGAAATAATTCACAACACCTTCTCGCCATTGAAAAGGGAAAAAGACATGTGCGTTTTTTTGTATTCGAATTAATGATTCGTGGTGCAAGTGGTCTTCATGCCCGTGAGATATTACAATAACGTCAGCTTGTTCAACACAAGTAGTATCAATAGGTTTTGGAAATAAGTGCCATTGATTCTTATAAGCTGACCCTGTTATCCAAGGGTCGAATGCTATTTTGGTACCATCCGTTTCAATAACAAAACATGAATGGGAAACATATTCTATACGCATTGAAAAGTTATATTATATAGACTTTAACGCAATAATACATTTATTATTGTTAGTTGGGAGACCAGTGACATTAAATCGTGTCTGGTGGGTTTAAAATTTTTGAACAATTTACAAGGGACAAACGACGGTGGATAATTGGAACAGCTCAATGAAGGGTTAGTAACCGCAGCAAAATGTTAACATACAGTTACTAACGCCTGCTTTTACTAAAATCAACAATTTTAAATTCCAAAACGAATACCTTACTTTTGATAGTATCAAATGATAGTATCATTGAAACCACCATACAACATAAGTCCGAAAATTTTAAAATTAATTAGTTCAATTTCCGAAAAGCTTGGAGAGGTAAATGCTAATTACCTGAGTAAACAGTCTCCTCAACATCGAAAATAAAATAGAATAAAAACAATTCATTCCTCATTAAGTATTGAAGGAAATACATTAACAGAAGAACAAATTACCGCCTTAATTGAAAGTAAAAGAGTCATTGGACCTAAGAAAGATGTTTTAGAAGTTTTAAATGCTATTCAGGTTTACGAGAAACTAAGTGACTATAGGTGTTTGTCTGAAGAGCATTTCTTAAAGGCGCATCTCAAATTAATGAATGGATTGATAGCTGGTCCTGGAAAGTACAGGAAACAGGGAGTAGGGATAGTTAAGGGAACTAAATTAGAGTATGTTACTCCGCCGTACAAAAATGTCCCGTATTTAATGAGGGACTTATTTGCCTATTTAAAAAATTCTGATGAACTAATAATCATTAAGAGTTGCGTTTTTCATTATGAGATGGAATTTATTCACCCTTTTCTTGATGGAAATGGACGATTGGGAAGGTTATGGCAAACACTAATTCTGATGTCAGAATACCCAATCTTTGAGTTCTTGCCCTTTGAAACTTTAATCAATCAAACACGAAGAGAGTATTATAAATCACTTGCAATGAGCGACAAGGCGGGTAATTCGACTTTTTTTATTGAGTACATGCTTGAGGTTATTAATGAATCTTTAAAAGGTATACTGTCATGCAACAATAGAATTTTAAAGGACTTCGATAGATTAGAATATTTCATCACTTTAGGAATGAAAAAATTTACAAGAAAAGATTACATGAATATCTTTAAAGACTTGTCTTCTGCTACAGCAAGTAGAGATTTAAAGAAGGGTGTTGATTTAAAAATATTTCGGAGCGTTGGGAGTAAAAATAAAACAGAATATGTTTTGAAATAGGAAACCACAACAGAGTCTATGGTAGAATGGTATACCATCAATCCTATTCTCTTTAAAATATTTCTTAAATTAGTTGTTTAAATAGAAAGCAATTTTGAATTGCTGATCAGAATTTTTCGTATTCGACAAAAAAACAAACATGACTGACAAAACCCATTTAAATAATTTAAGGGTTCCCACTAAGGAAAACCCACTAAGAATTCTCATGAGTGCCTGTTTAACAGGTTTAACCTGCGGATACGATGGAACCGCAAATGGCGAATATCCCAGTGCATTAAAATTCTTAAAATACGACACGGTGAAGATTGTAAAATTTTGTCCTGAAGAATTTTCCTTTGGAACGCCTAGAGAAATGTGTGATATCCATGGTGGAACGGGTATGGATGTATTAAATGGCAAAGCAAAAGTACTAACTGAAACTGGTAAAGATTGGACAGAAGGCATGGTTAAAGCTTCTGAAAAAATGTTAGAAATTGCTTTTAGAGAAAAAGTAGAAGTAGCTGTTTTAATGGATATCAGCGCAGCCTGTGGCAGTCAGGTGATATACGACGGTAATAGATTTAGCGAAAACAAAGTATACCAAATTGGCGCTGGAGTTTGTGCCGCACAACTCATTCGAAATGGCATTAAAGTAATTAGCCAAAGAGATTATGCTTCCTTAGAAATCCTCTATTCAAAAATTGACAGCAGTCATAAAATCGATTTGAGTAAAGTGGACCATCATGAAATTGATTGGTATAAAAATTATTTTAAGGTATAGTTAGAAAAAATAATGCAATACAAATTACGTTTATGATCTTAAACAACATACCACCTAATTTAATTGATTGGCATAATACTCCAACTGAGAAAAGTAATGGAGCAAAAGGTTTTGCCTCAAGTAAAATAAAATTGTTTGGAGATATTAAAATCAGACAAGTTCAGTATTCTGCTGATTATTTGGCAGATCATTGGTGTGTTAAAGGACACATTATACATATTTTAGAAGGAGAATTAATTCTAGATTATAAAGATGGAACAAGTCATATAATTACTGCTAATACCACATACATTGTTGGCGATGATGGCATTCCACATATGGCCAAATCAATAAATGGTGCTCTTGTATTGGTAATCGACTAAAAAAGTAATTATTTCACCGGTGGCGCAATTTCATTAGATATCTGCGTTAAACCTTTCATTCAAAAGTCTAAATTTTCCAAATTAGCGCATACATTGGGAGGCACTCTTATTTGAATAAACGTGAATAAGACTTAAAGTGAAGTGTATTATATTTTTTCGTAACTTGTATTAAATTATATACTTCAATATGGAACCATCTGTATTGTGAAATAAATTAGAAGAACCCAAAGTAAGATGAGACATTTTGTGTTTTTAATATTTATCTTTTTTTTAAAAGGTTTGCAAGCGCAAGAACCTATTTTGATAAAAGATGGAATGATTATAAAATCATTGACGCGTTGCGATGGCACGCTTTATTTTAGTGGCAAAAACATAGACCAATCCAGTCAGTTATACAGAACCAATGAAAGTAATGATGAAACATTTATCGTAAAAGAGATTAAGGCTAATGAATCTCGGCGAGAAGTAGGGGATCCTACAGATTTGATCGCAGTAAATAATCTGTTGTTTTTTAATCAGTACGATGGTAATGGCGATTATAAAAAACTTTGGGTTACGGATGGGACTGAAAGCGGCACAAAAATAGTCAAAAATAGCACTTTAACTTTTGGCCTAGCAAATGGCATCGCCTTTAAAAATCAATTATTTTTCGTTGACTATCTTTGTGGATTGTGGCATTCTGATGGTACGGAAGAGGGAACCAAGTTATTGAAACATTTCGATTTGTTCGGGGTGTCATTCAAAGGGCCAAATTTCATGATTATGGATAATAGTTTATTTTTTTTCGCTACTGATTCTGCGCATGGTACTGAATTATGGAAAACGGATGGTACTGCCGATGGAACCGTTTTAGTTAAAGATATCAATATTGGATCTGCCTCTTCTAGCGATTACGGCAATTCGTCGACGGTCAACAATGGATATTTATATTTTTCCGCTAATGATGGCATTCATGGAAGCGAGCCATGGCGAACAGATGGTAGCGATGAGGGAACAGTAATGCTAAAAGATATAAATCCAGGATCGCAAAGTTCGACACCCAAAGATTTTATTGTTAATAAAGGAGTTGTTTATTTTTCGGCAGCTGACACTTCCTATTTAGCAAACTATTATAATTCTCCGTATTCCGTAAACAACACGGAATTATATAGAACAGATGGAACAGAAAATGGAACCTATATGGTAAAGGATATTAATAAAAGTAAATTGTTCGGATCGCGAGTGGATAATTTAATGACCTGTAATAATCAACTACTCTTTTTGGCGTCAAACAGCGACGTGGTATCACCATTTCCTTCTTTCTTTCCTGTTGACTTATACACGAGTGATGGCTCCTCAAAAGGAACACATCTGTTTAGAGAAGTTTGCAATGATATTTGTTTTCCAGGAACTTTTGTAAAATCAAAATATGAAATTTACTTTTTTGCAAATGACAGTTCGAAAAGATGGTTGTGTAAGACCAATGGTTACGCAAATGGTACTATGAAAATGATTGATTTATCAGGAGAGCAGTTTTATCAGAGCCCAAGTGGAATGATTGTTGTTGGTTCAAATCTTTATTTTACTACATATACTGGTAATAATTTTATCAGTAAATTATGGAAACTAAAAATTAGCGAAGAAGCACCAGCTAACTTAGACTCTTTATCTAGTGTATTCCCTAATTTTCTTAAAATATTTCCGAATCCATTCTCAAACGAAATTGAATTAAAATTTACAAAAACTCCAAATAGCTCAGTTAAAATTAACTTATATGATGGTATTGGTAAAAGAATATTTCAAGGAGAATTTTCACCAGATCAATATTTAATTATGAACGAGTTGGATAAATTTCCGTTGGGTATTTATTTACTTGAGGTAAGTTATGATGATCAAAAGATTATTAAAAAACTTATAAAATCAAAATAATATTTGATTTTAGACATAGTCTTAACTAGACTAATGAATTCGAGATTCAGAGAGCTGTATCAAAATTTATTTAACTGGTGGCGCAACTTCTCTAGATATCTGCGTTAAACCTTTCACTAAAAAATCTAGGTCTTGTATATTGGTGTACACATTTGGTGTTACCCTTATTCCATTTACTTTTTCATGAATGATTGAAACGGTGTGTATTTTGTAATCTTTAAATAATCTTGCTTCAATTTGTTGTGCTTCCCAGCCTTCAAAACCTATGTTGGCTATAGCGCAGGAGTACTCTGGTTTTAGTGAACTAGCAAATTTTGTTTTTGGAAGTTTCACTGCTTTTTCAGTCCAGTACTCTTTTAAATAACGTAGACGCGCTTCTTTACGATCAGCTCCAATTACATTATGAAAATCAATGGCAGTGCCTATTGCCATTTCAGATGCAAATGAACGTGTGCCGAGGTTCTCAAACTTTTTAATATCATCTCCATCAGGATCGACACTCGAAAGCAAAGCCCAAACATTTTTTATTTTATTTTTTTTAATGTAAAGAAGCCCACTGCCGAAAGGAGCGCACAGCCACTTGTGAAGAGAAGTTGCAAAATAATCTGCGCCGGTATCTTCAATTTTAAAATTAATGTGCGCAAAAGAATGTGCACCATCCACTATTACTTCACAACCTTTTTTATGAGCCATATCTGCAATGGCTTTACAAGGAATAATGTTCCCAGTCCAATTTATTAAATGAGTAATGTGAACAATTTTTGTTTTTGAAGTAATAGCACTTTCATACAATTTTACAATACTAGCATCATCTTCCAACGGTTGAGGAATATTAATCCAAACTAATTTTATCTTATCTCTTTTTTCCCGTTGCATCCAAGCGTTTTTCATATTTGGATAATCAAAAGTACTAAGCACTACTTCATCGCCTTCTTTTAAATTTAAACCGAAGATAATACTGTTTAAACCTTCGGTGGAATTTCTGTTAATTGCAATTTCTTCTGGAAGGACGCCGCAGAGGTCAGCTAATTTATTACGAAGGCCTTCTCTTTCTTGATCTAATATTCGCCACATATAATAAGACGGCGCTTCGTTTGATAATTGATAGTTGCGAATGTGTGCGTCTTGTACCACTTTTGGTTGCGGACTAACACCGCCATTATTTAAATTAATAAGGTTAGCTGAAATTGTATAACTCTGACGGACCCACCCCCAAAAGTCTTCATTTTCGACAGAAGCACTTAAACTCAGGTTTTCTAATTTCGACAGTTGTTTTTCAAGGTTTGTCGTAAAATTTCTATCAATGGTCGAAAACATTTCAAGCGCGCTTAGGCTGCCTGCCGATGTCAATAAAAAATTGCGTCTGTTCATTTTGGAGATTTTAAAAACGTAAAGGGAACGGTAATCTTTGGGAACTAGATTAAAAGTATAAAATGATTTAGTAAAAGCCAAGAAAAATAAAAAATTTACTTGAAAGAACTAGAATTAAAATTTTAATCCCAATTGCAAAGCAAGATGAGCCCCATTAATAAAGAGTGAACTCGCTGAATAATTTGTTTCGAAATAATAAGGCGAAAAACCGTATCTACCATTTAATTCCACAAAAAAACTTCCCTTATTAGATCTCAAACTGTTTTTTTGCCAGCCTATTCCAAGGCTTACATAGGCATTCATTTTATTGACAAACAACGCATTTTTAAATTTTAATTCTGGACTATCTTCTTTAATAAGTTGACCGTTTTGTTTTACTTTTAATGCCCCAGGTAATAAATAACGCAAGTGATAACCTGCTATTATATAAGGACTAAAAAGACTATTATCTGCACGTTTAAATAAATATTTAAATTGAATGGGCAGATTTAATTCATGAATAAATAATGAATAATTGTAAGAAAAGGATTTATCATAAAGCTGCAGAGTATCTTGGTCAAAGTAGTAAGATCTGAAGTTAAGTCCGTGAAAAAAATACTCCACGCCAATTAAAAAAAAAGTTTTGTATTGATTTCCTAGTCGCTGCTCTCTCTTGAAACCAATCTGCATGCTAATTTTTTGGGTTGGACTAATGGCGTGTTTTTGATTGATGGAATAAAATCCAACTACAGGTCCAAAATAAATACGATTGCCATTACCAGATCCTTTTCTGGCAGTTTGGGAAAATAAAAAAGCAGGGATAAAAAAAAATAAAATAAAAAAGAGAGCCGAATATTTTATCTTATGTATCAGGTTATTTGCGAATTACATTGGTGGCTGTGGCTTGCACAGTGGGCATAATTAAAATGTCGTTAATGTTAACATGCGCAGGGCGGGTTGCAACCCAAAAAACAGTTTCAGCAATATCTTCTGGTTTCAAGGGTTCCATGCCCATATAAACTTTTTTGGCACGATCTTCATCACCATCAAAACGTACCACACTGAATTCTGTTTCTACCATTCCTGGGTTTACTGCAGTAACTTTTATATTGTGTGCTAATAAATCAATACGCATTCCCTTGTTAAGAGCATCAACTGCATGTTTTGTAGCGCAATAAACGTTACCGTTAGCATACACTTCTTTTCCAGCAATCGACCCAATGTTAATGATATGACCTTTACCATTTTTAATCATAAGATTAGAAACAGCTTTTGTAGTATATAAAAACCCTTTAATGTTAGTGTCAATCATACGTTCCCAGTGAGAAAGCGAGCCGTCTTGTATAGAGGATAAACCAGCAGCTAAGCCGGCATTATTTACCAAAATATCAATGTTTTTATTTTCAGCAGATAGAGAGGCGATGGCAGATTCAACAGCAGCAGACTCGCGGATATCAAAACACAATGTGGTTACTTTAATCTTGTAAGTTGTTTCAAGTTCCTTTTTGAATGAACTTAAACGTTCTTCTCTTCTACCGGTAATAATAAGATTATATCCGTTTTTTGCAAAAATTTCCGCAGTGCTTTTTCCAATACCCGACGTGGCTCCCGTAATAAAAACTAACATATTATTGATTTGAAGGTGCTAATTTACTATGTCTGCGGCCGTAAACAAAATATATAATTAAACCTATTATTAACCATGTGCCAAAGTAGAGCCAATTTTTATGTCCTAATTGAGAAAGCATATAGAAACAACTTAATAAACCCAGTGATGGGATTAAAGAAAAATTATAAAGAAAAGCCATGACTGAAAATATCGCAAAACCAATAAAGAAAAAATAGATTGGAATTTTAGAATAAAATTCTTCTAAGGTTTCTGAATGAAGATAATATTGAAGTGTACTGCTTTCATCAAAAAACAAATACACTAAAGAGATAGTAAAGAGAACTGGAACAATGTATTTTGAATTGATATAAGGTGTTTTAAATTTCGAAGGCGGAGCGTTTGGATCCATACGAAGCTTGAGAACTCCTCCACACACTAAACAGAATGCAAATAAAGTTCCTGCCGAACAAATGTCGGTTACCATATTTATATCCACAAAAAATATAGGGACAGCAACCAATAATCCTGTTATAATAGTTGAGAAAGAAGGTGTTTTGTATTTAGGATGAATTTTTGCAAAGGCTTTCGGTAGCAGGCCGTCACGACTCATGCTCATCCAAATACGAGGCTGACCTAATTGAAAAACTAGCATTACACTGGCCATGGCAACTACTGCGCTTATTGCAATAACGCCGCTTAACCAGTGCAAGTCTTTTACTTTTTCAAATACATATGCCAGCGGATCACCAACATTTAGTTCTGTATAATTTACCATCCCCGTAATAACAAGAGCAATAGCTACATATAAAATCGTACAAATTATAATAGAATATAAAATCCCTCTTGGTAAATCGCGTTGTGGATTACGGCACTCTTCTGCCGTGGTTGAAATAGCATCAAAACCTATGTAGGCAAAGAAAACGGCGCTAATACCTTTAAGTAAACCACCAACACCATTCGGCATAAAAGGGTCCCAATTTTCTGTATCTACATAAAAAGCACCAACAAAAATAACAACAAGTACAACCGCAATTTTAACCAATACCATGATGTTACTGGCGTTGCGACTTTCTTTAATGCCTCTGTATACTAATAAGGTAATTAATACATTGATAAGGAGAGCAGGAAAATCAAAAATAATCGGTGTTCCAAAAATTTTCGGTGCGCTAGCAAATGCTTTATAACCTTCAACTAAACCAGCAGTTTCTCCATTCGCTGCAATTGCTGCAAGAGGAGTGCCGTTATTTAGAATACCGAGTACTTCAAAATAATTTTGTTTTGCAGTAAAATAATCTAAGCACAACCATTCATGCATCCTAAAATGAAAAGCATTATTCAATAAAGAGGTAAAATAATCACTCCACGAAATGGCCACGGTAACATTCCCTATAGAATACTCCATAATAAGTGCCCAGCCTATGATCCAGGCAAACAATTCACCAAAAGCAACATAACTGTAAGTGTAAGCGCTGCCGCTAACCGGAATGAGAGATGCAAACTCTGCATAGGCAAAGGCAGCAAAACTGCAGGCAAGCGCTGTGAAAATAAAAAGAAAAATGACACCCGGGCCACCATCAAAACTGGCTTTTCCAATGGTTGAAAAAATGCCGGCGCCAATAATAGCGGCTATTCCAAATGCTGTAAGATCTTTTACGCCTAGGTGCTTAGCTAATGAACCGTGTGTGTTGGCATCGTCTTCGCTTTTCTGTAAAATAGATTCAATCGTTTTTTTTCTGAATAGACTCATTTTTATTGAATGTTACTAAATATACAAAGTATATTTTAATTCGAATAAATTATGGGTGAGGCTGAATATGCCTATACACTGCTTATTTCAATTTAAGTTTATTTCCGGCTATTGTATGGATTGGATTTTTCAAGGGATTTCTTATAAATAGAGCAAAATAAAAAAACTCATTATCTTTAAGTAAAATAACCCAAATGAAAAAACTACCTCTTCTTAAGATTCTAGTTGCGTTCTCGATTTGTTTATTAACCACTCAAAGTATTTTAGGACAAACACTCACGTGTGCAACTAGCTGCCCGAAGGCGGGTGAGGTATTCAGTATCCGAACCTCCTCGCCAGTATTAAATACGGCTGGTGCCAACCAAGTATGGAATTTCGCGGTCATTCCATCCACAAGTCCTGTTACATACCAGGTTTCTTACATTGCAGCTTCGTCGGTTCCTGCTGCTAGTTTATATCCTCAAGCCAATCTTGTTCGAACTCAGGCTGGGAACAATACTTTTCTTACGTCTAGCAGTGCAGGTTTGAGCAAGGCCTATCCTTCAACGTATAGCGTAACCGCAGATCCTATTGAGTTGCCTTTGCCGTTTACTTACGGCGACACCTATACTCAAACCATTATATATACATCTGTAGTCGCCACCGATACTCTTGTAACCACTTGGCAAAATTCTTTTCTAGGCCATGGTACTGGCACTTTGATCCTACCTTCCGGTACATTTACAAATGTTTTGGCAATTAAATATTTGAGCACCTGGTCCACCAAAAAAAACGGAACACTTGATGGGTACATCGTTCAGAATAAATCTTATTATTACTATTCGCAGAATATCAGTTACCCTTTACTTTATACTAGGCAACTTAGTGAATCGGGACCCGGAGATTATGGTCCGTATACAGAATTCATGGATCATATCGTTCTCGGCATTAAGGACGTTACCGTGAATGACAATAGAGAAATGACGGTATTTCCAAATCCAGCATCAGATCGCGTGAGTATTAAATTTTCAGAGATCACAAAGGGAGTAATTTTACTAAGAAATTCTTTGGGTCAACAGCTGATTGAACAAAATTACGAAAATGGAGATATTAATTTAAATCTGGCTGGTTTAGCCGAAGGCTTGTACACTATTTCTTTTGTCGACAAAAACTACACGCTTAACAGAAAATTAGTTGTTAGCAGATAGTTGCTGATCAAAAATAGTTGAGTCAGATATTGAAATTAGTTTATCATTGTGTATACGACTCAAAAGATTTAATTTCCATAAAACGGGCAGGCTCCGCCAAAGCTTTAAAACCAAACTGCGTGTACAATTCATGCGCGTCTTTCGTAGCAAGCATAAAGCGACGGAGTTTTTTTAAGGGGTCATAATTCATAATAAAAGCCATC
Organism: Aurantibacillus circumpalustris; assembly: GCF_029625215.1. Lineage (GTDB taxonomy): Bacteria > Bacteroidota > Bacteroidia > B-17B0 > Aurantibacillaceae > Aurantibacillus > Aurantibacillus circumpalustris. Next base: position 422,952 of record NZ_CP121197.1, on the reverse strand, counting down.
AATTCTTTAGACAAACCTTTTCCGCGAAATTCTTTTACAATAAATACGTCCGCTAAATACCCAAAGCTTGCAGTATCTGTGATAACGCGTGCAAAACCAATTTGTTTTACGTTGTAATAAACGCCAAAGCAGACACTTCCTTCAATTGATTTTTCTACAAGTTCTAAAGGAATATTCCGAGCCCAATAACTTTCTTTGCTCAAATAATCGTGAACCACATCCACCTGAAGCTTTAATTTATCATTGCTGAATAAGTAGTCGCCGAGAATTTTTTCGTAAGCCATTTTATAAATTATTTACTACAACCAAACATTTATTTTCAGGATCAAAAATAAAACGTGTGATTTTTTTAATCTGAAAACTAGAGAGATCAAATAGCACTGACCATGTTTGATTAACCTCATCAAAACGCATCAATTTATTTTCTTCCGATTTTATTAAGCCCCAGGTAGGATGCCAAATAATGTCTTCGTTCACAGATGGATATTCTGCATATTGATAAGCTTTGTGCAATAAAAAATCGTACACATAAAATGTTACATGAACAGAATCTTTTAATCCATATATAAGTTTATGTCTGTTTATAGCCTTGAATCCTCGAACTGGCGAATTAGCCAACCATTTATCTTCTTTAGTTCTCATGGAGTAATAACGAAGTGAATGGGTTTGCGTGAGTTTATAATAAACCAAGGTATCTGAATTTAAAAATGTGAAATAACCAATGGAGTCCATTTCTAATTTTAGGGTATCGCGCCCGCTAAGTGCATCTATAAAATGTATGCGTTGCGCACTATCTGATTCAACTACAACGGAAGCTAAAGTTTTATCATCAATAAGTGTAGGAGAGTACTCGCTTGTTTTGGTAATAGTTACAGGAACATTTTTTTTCTTTTTTATATCATAGTAAAACACTTCGGTCTGCCCGTCGTCTTTACCACTTACATAATAAATTTTTTTTCCGTCGGGAGAAAAGCAAGGTTGATTGTCGTAGCCCTCGTGATTCGTAATGTTTAGAGGATCCTTTAAAATAAATTGTTTTAATTTATCAGTTTCAATTTTAAACAACCAAATGTCTGTGTTGGGCAGTTGAGCTTTAGCAACAAGCACTAAAAAGAAAGAGCAAATAATATTAGACAGTTTGTTCATTGGTCTTGAAAAAATAAGTGTTCATGATGTAATAAACAAGCATTCCAAATAGCAATCCGTCGAGCATTCCAATAAAAATATCGCTGGGGTAATGCACACCCAAATAAATACGGCTGTACGAAATAATTATGGGGTAAGCGAATAACAGTAATTTAAAACGAATACGAATCCAGTTTACACAGAAAAAAATAAATGTAATCAAGCCAAATGTGTTGGCGGCATGACTAGAAAAGAATCCATATTTACCACCTGAATAGTCATTTACAATATGTACCTGAGTTTTAATTTCGAGATTATGAGTGGGACGATATCTTTGAACGCCATATTTTACTGCATCTGACGACATGTTCGCACAGGCTACAACAATGGCGCAACCCACCACAAATTCAAGCGCCCGTTTTGGAGAGAATTTTTTATAAAACGCGTAAGCCACTACAATAACAGCAAGATAGGTGTGCCATGATTCACTCATGTGCCACATAAATGTGTCTAATAAAGGAGTGTGGAGCGCGTTTATCTTTAAGAAGAGTATTCTATCAAGCTTTTCTAGCCAATCAATCATGGCTAAAAATACTAAAAAAAGAACGATCAATTATAAGGATTTAGTACAAGCAAGTGTTTCAATTTCTTTTTGGGAGGCTTCTAATTTGCTAATTGCACCATAACCTCCTTGCACATCTGTAAGATTTGTAAAGCCTTTTGCTTTTAGAATAGATGCGGCAATCATGCTTCTGTAACCACCTGCACAATGAATCATGTAAGGATGTGATTTGTCAACGACATCCACCCAATCATATATAAAATCAAGGGGTTTGGTCACAGCATTTTTTAAATGTGCCGATTCAAATTCACCAGGCTTGCGTACATCAAGTGTTTTGTGGCCAGTTTTGTAATGCGTAATAAATTCTTCCGCAGGAATACTTTTAATTTGCTCTATTTTTTTTGAAGCATTTTTCCAATTGCTCATGCCTCCTTTTAAATAACCAATGCAATTATCATAACCTACTCTCGATAAACGCATAACCGTTTCTTCTTCTCTTCCTTCGGGTGTTATTAAAAGAATAGGAGCATTTATATCAAGAATAACGGTACCAACCCAAGGTGCAAATTGTCCATCTAATCCAATAAATAAAGAGTTTGGAATATGTCCATTTGCAAATTCCTGAGGTTTTCTAACATCCAGTACAATTACGTTTGGAGTTTTCATCGCTGTTTCAAAATCTTCTACAGATAAAGCATTCGAACCTTTTTTTAGAATTTCGCTGTAATTTTGATACCCATTTTTGTTTAAAGCTGCGTTTTTTGTAAAGTATTGTGGAGCTGGTAAAATACCAGTGGTAAGTTCTGTGATAAATTCTGCTTTCGAAATATCACGAAGAGCATAATTTAATTGCTTCTGACTGCCTAAGGTATCAAAAGTTTCTTTACTCATGTTTTTTCCACAGGCAGATCCAGCGCCATGAGCAGGATAAACAATAACATCATCTGGAAGCGGCATTATTTTATTTCTTAAACTATCGTACAACATCCCTGCTAAATCTTCTTGAGTGAGCTCAGATTTAATGGCTAAGTCAGGTCGGCCAACATCACCGATAAATAAAGTGTCTCCAGTAAAAATGCACAAAGGTTTTTTAGTTTCGTTTTGCAAGAGATAGGTTGAGGACTCAAGTGTGTGTCCCGGTGTATGCATTACTTTTAAGGTAAGATTACCAATTTTAAATTCTTCTCCGTCTGCGGCAATATGGCTTTTATACTCCGTTTGTGCATTCGGACCAAAAACAATTGTTGCGCCGGTTTCTTTTGCCAAATCAACATGTCCACTTACAAAATCGGCATGAAAATGCGTTTCGAAAATATATTTTAAAGTATCACCATTTTGTTTTAAGAGGTCGAGATAAGGCTTTGTTTCGCGAAGCGGGTCTACTATTGCCGCTTCACCATTATTTGAAATATAATAAGCTCCTTGTGCGAGACAATTAGTATAGAGTTGTTTAATATTCATAAAATCAAAATTACAATTATAATGTGTTTCAAAAACCCATTCATAATGAGAATATAGTTAAATTTGCTTTTTAATATTATGGCAAATTCATCGAAAATAGAATCATCAAAAGCTCCCGAACCTGTTGGATTGTATCCTCACGCGCGTAAGGTTGGTAATTTATTATTTTTAAGTGGGGTAGGACCGCGTGAGCGGGGAGCAAAAAAAATTCCAGGTGTAGAATTGGATGAAAAAGGGCAAATTGTGAGTTACGACATAGAAGCTCAGTGCCATAGCGTTTTTAAAAATATTCGATACATTTTAGAAGATTCGGGCAGTAGTTGGGATAAAATTGTTGACGTTACTGTTTTTTTAACAAATATGAAGGACGATTTTCCAAAATACAACAAAATTTGGGCCGAATACTTTAAAGAAAACCCTCCGTGCCGCACAACTATTGAAATTAATAAACTACCAACGCCTATTGCTATTGAGTTAAAGGTAATGGCTATTATTGATTAGTAAATTAGAGTTAATATATTGAGTAAACATTTGATTATTAATTAGTTAAATGTTTAATTGTTAATTCAATATGCTTGATATTTTTTTCAAAAGTTTTTGCAACCTTTAACGAATAAAATAGTATAAACCTCGGGAAAAACATGAAAATCTAGAAAAAATTTAACAGTTTTCGGTTTTTTTTTCTAACTTAGTCCAAATCTAAAGAGTATGATAATAAAGGAAAACCAATCGATATTAGTTCCAGTTGATTTTTCTAAGCAATCTTATATTGCTGTAAAACAAATTTACACTCTAGCAAAGTTCACCAAATCAAAGCTTATTCTTTTGCACGTTTCTGTTGTGAGCGAAGATGATCGTAAGGATGAACTTGAGAGTCTGGCGCAGGCAACGCGTGATGAAAGTGGTTTAACAGTTGAAATGCTTGGTGTAAAGGGTGAAGTGTATGAAGTTACCAATAAAACAGCTACAGACTTGGGCTGTTCTATGATTGTAATGGCTTTAGATGAAAATACTAAATTTAAAACAGGCTTGTTTGGTGGCGGAATGACGGTTACTAAATTCCTAACTGCAGCGCCGTGTCCAGTTATTACTGTACGTTCAAGTGAAAAAAGAGAAGGTTTTAAAAATATAGTAATGCCGTTTGACTTAACTCCAGAGAGTCGCGAAAAGGTTTCTTTTGCTGTGCAGTTAGCGCATTATTACAAAGCAGATATTAGAATTGTTTCGGTATTTAAGCCGAATGACGATGACTATGAGAATAAACTCTTGCCTTATTTACAACAGGTTAAAAAGTTTATTAAACAAGAAGGAGTGAATTGTACAAACCGTTCTTTACCAAGTACTACTCCTGCCGAAGCCATTATTGAATATGCCGTTAAAAATGATTGTGATCTGATTATTCAAATAAATCAAAAAGACTTAAGTATTGGTGAACGCCTTGGCGGTGGTGCTATTGGCCATAAAATAGTGGAATTAAGCCCTATTCCAGTACTAAATGTTCCTCCAATGAAACGGGAGAGTATGAGCCACTTTAGTAGTGGTATGTAAGTGAATACTTGCACAGTTTTTCTACTTTGTATCATAAATATTCCAACCTAGTTTATATACTGGATATTTCTTCCAATTCCAAGGTTTTTTTAACTAATTTCTTTCTAAGGAAATCCCAGTTTTTTAGTAAATTCGCTCCTCTTTTTTAAGGTTTAAAAATAAAGCTTGTAAGTAATGCCTTATGGCATTAAAAAAAATAAATGAAGAAATATCCTGAATATAAAAAGCTTGACCTGTCACAAATTTCTTCTGATGTTCTAAAATTCTGGAAAGAAGATAAAACATTTGAAAAATCAATTTCAACCCGGGATGAAAACAAACCATGGGTGTTTTATGAAGGTCCGCCTAGTGCAAATGGAATGCCAGGTATTCATCACGTTATGGCGCGAGCTATTAAAGATATTTTTTGCCGCTTTAAAACTTTACAAGGTTACCAGGTTAAACGTAAAGCTGGTTGGGATACACATGGTTTGCCTATTGAACTTGGAGTTGAAAAAACTTTAGGGATCACCAAAGAAGATATCGGAAATAAAAATAGTCCGAAATATATTTCTGTTGAAGACTATAACAAGGCTTGTCGTAAAGAGGTAATGAAATATACCGACAAGTGGGAAGAGGTAACTGCTAAAATGGGCTACTGGGTGGACATGAGTGACCCTTACATTACTTACGATAATAAATACATTGAAAGCGTTTGGTGGTTATTACAAAATCTTTCTAGAAAAGATTTGTTGTACAAAGGCTTTACTATTCAACCGTATTCACCAGCGGCTGGTACTGGATTATCTTCACACGAATTAAATCAACCAGGTTGTTACCGAGATGTAAAAGATAGAACCGCTGTTGTTCAGTTTAAAGTGGATGTAAGAGTGAATCCGGTGTTGTTATCAGATAATATCGGTGCGGACGAGGTTTTCTTCTTAGCGTGGACAACCACGCCTTGGACCTTACCATCTAACACTGCCTTGGCTGTTGGTAAAGATATTGATTACGTTTTTGTAAAAAGTTTTAACCCATTTAGTGGTGAATTGCAAACCGTTATTCTCGCAAAGGAATTAGTAAACAAATATTTTTCCGAAAAACACACCGATCTTTCTTTTGAAAATTATAAAGTAGGTGATAAAGAAATTCCATTTAAAATTGTGGGTCATTGCAAAGGTTCAGATCTTGAGGGTGTTTCATACGAACAGCTTTTACCTTTTGCGCAGCCAACGGATGGAGATGCTTTTAAAGTAATTGTTGGTGATTTTGTTACTACTACTGATGGTACCGGTATAGTTCACATTGCACCAAGTTTTGGTGCCGATGACTTTCGCGTTGCAAAACAAAACGGTATTGGTTCTTTAACTTTAGTTGATAAACGCGGTAAATTTTTACCGGAAGTAAAAGATGGAATATTTCTTTTTGGTGAAGAGTTTGTGAAGGAAGCCTATTTGAATGATGACGAAAAAAAGGAAGAGTTTGTAAAACAAAAAGAAATTTTAGAGGCGAAGCATAAAATCAAAGAACTTAAGGTTTACCTAAGTGTTGATGAACGTATTGTATTAAAATTGCAGGAAGAAGGAAAGCTTTTTAAAAAAGAGCATTATGTACATAGTTATCCTCACTGTTGGCGCACTGATAAACCTGTGTTGTATTATCCTTTAGATTCTTGGTTTATTAAATCTACGGCCATGAAAAACCGTATGATCGAATTAAACAAAACAATTAATTGGAAACCGGAAGCTACCGGAACGGGACGTTTTGGAAATTGGCTCGAAAATTTAAATGATTGGAATTTATCACGATCGCGTTTTTGGGGAATCCCAATTCCAATATGGACAAGTGAAGACAAGTCTGAACAGATTGTGATTGGCAGTGCAGAAGAACTTAAAAAAGAAATTGAAAATTCTCTTGCTAAAGGATTTATGAAAACAAATCCTTTGGAGAAATTTGTTCCTGGAAATTTTAGTACTGAAAACTACGAGACTTTCGATTTGCACAAGCCTTATGCTGATTCAATTATTCTTGAGAAAAACGGAAAGCAATTGTTCCGTGAACCTGATTTGATTGATGTTTGGTTTGATAGTGGCTCTATGCCTTATGCACAGGTTCATTATCCGTTTGAGAATAAAGAATTAATTGACGATAAAAAATATTTCCCAGCAGATTTTATAGCAGAAGGAGTAGATCAAACACGTGGTTGGTTCTTTACATTGCATGCGATAGCTACAATGAATTTTGATTCGGTAGCGTATAAAAATGTTGTCTCTAACGGTCTTGTTTTGGATAAGAATGGTAACAAGATGAGTAAGCGTTTAGGCAATGCTGTTGACCCATTTATTACTATTGATAAGTATGGGGCTGATGCAACACGCTGGTATCTCATTGCAAATGCTGCGCCTTGGGATAATTTAAAATTTGATGAAGAAGGTATTTCTGAAGTGCAGCGTAAATTATTTGGCACACTTTACAACACCTACGGATTTTATGCACTTTACGCAAATGTAGATGGGTTTACAGTTAGTGATAAAACGCAGGTTCCCGTTGAAAATAGATCAGAATTAGATAAATGGATTATCTCTGAATTAGAAAGTTTGATTGAAGAGGTAACTTTACGTTTTAATGAATTTGAGCCACATAGAGCTGCAAGAGCGATTGAAATGTTTGTGGATGAACATTTGAGCAATTGGTATGTGCGTTTAAGCCGTCGTCGCTTTTGGAAAGGTGAAATGAGTACAGATAAAATTGCTGCTTACGAAACCTTGTTTACTTGTTTAAAAACGGTAAGTCAGCTTATGAGTCCTATTGCGCCGTTTTTTGCGGATTGGTTATATCAAAACTTAAGCCTTTCTCACGAGTCGGTTCACTTAACGCTCTTACCAGAAGTCGAGAAACGTTATCAGGATAAAGCTTTAGAAGAACGGATGGAATTGGCACAGAAAATTTCGTCGATGGTTTTATCTATCCGCAAAAAAGAAAATTTAAAAGTACGCCAACCATTACAACGCATTCAAATTCCAATTTTAGATAAAGCATACCAGCAGAAAATTGAAGCAGTTCAAGATCTTATTTTAGGCGAAGTAAATGTAAAACAAATTGAATTTGTTGATGAAAGTAAAGCACAGATTGTAAAAAACCTGAAACTTAATTTTAAAACATTGGGAAAAAAATGTGGTGCTCACATGAAAGCTGTTCAAGAATTTGCAAAGAATAATGAGAATGCCGTTAAAATAATAAGTGGAATTGAACAAGAAGGAAAAGCAGCAGTTGTAGTTAATAATGTTGAAATAATTTTAGAAGTTGAAGATGTGGAAATTATTCCTGTTGACATGCCGGGTTGGAAAGTTGCTAACAGTGGTTCTTTAACTGTTGCCTTAGATATTAATCTGTCGGAAGCACTTAGAAATGAGGGTTTAGCAAGGGAAGTAGTTAATCGTATTCAGAATCTTAGAAAGGACAAAGGATTTGAGGTTACGGATAAGATTTTGGTTAAAATTCAGCAAAATTCAAGTCTTGATAACGCTATTAAAAACAATTTAAGTTATATTTGTTCTGAAACTTTAACGAGTGATTTGCAATTGGTACAAACCATAGCCTCTAACAATGCAACCACAATTGAAGTGGATGAGTTAATTAGCACTTTAATATCAATTGAAAAATTAAATTAGTTATGGCTAAGAAAAAAGATACTAAAAAAGTGTCCACCGCCAGTGGAAAAAAAGCCAGCAAACCGGCTAAAAGCGCAGCTAAAAAAGCTAGCAAGCCTGCCGCAAAACCTGCTGCCAAAAAAACCTCAAAACCAAAAGCTGCAAAACCCAAAGCAGCAAAAAAGATAAATAAACCTGCCTCTAAATCTGCTCCATCAAAAGCAGTAAAAGCAGCCAAACCAGCTAAGCCGATAAAAACGGCAGCAAAAAAAGTAGAGAAAAAAATGACGAAGCCGGTTGCTAAGACAAACGTAAAGAAAAAAGAAGTGCCTACAAAGGCAGTGAAACCTGTTGCTAAGAGTAGCGTTAAAGAAATCACGAAAGGTAAAAAACCAGTACCAAAACCAATTGAGGCAATTGCGAAAAAGGGCAAAGACAAAAAGTCGGCAAAAACACTTTCTAAAAAGAAAGGAAAAAAAGGCGATGATGATGAAGAAGATATTCCGGAAGAGGAAGAAGATGATTCGGATGTTGATGTTAAGGACGATTATGAAAAAAATGATGACGATGATGTAGCAATTGCAGAAGACGGACTGGATGAAGCAGGAATGATTGATCTGGAAGGTGTTAGTTCAGCTGAGGTTGATGATGATGATGATGAAATTCCCGAAAAACGCGGTCGTGGCCGTAGAAAGAAAAACGAAGGAAAATCAAGTGGGGGAAGTATGGAAGCCTATATCCGTAATCGCCCATTACAAATTGATATCAATAAACCTTTAATTAAAAAAGGACTTACTCCTGCACCAAAACCGTTTTTGAATACAGAAGATAAGCGTACACGTTATTCAGATAAAGAACTTGCTGAGTTTAAAGAATTAATACTTGAGAAATTAAAAGAAGCACAAACGGATTACGATTTGTTGAAGCAAACGTTAAGCAACGAAGACAATCACGGTACGGATGATACATCTCCTTCCTTCAAATTATTAGAAGACGGAAGTGATGTTATGAGTAAAGAAGAGACCGCGCAGTTAGCTTCACGTCAGGAAAAATACATTGTAAATTTAAAAAATGCTTTAGTGCGTATTGAAAACAAAGCTTATGGTATTTGCCGCGTAACAGGAAAATTAATCCCTAAAGAACGTTTACGCTCTGTGCCACATGCTACTTTGGGAATCGACGCAAAACTAAGCCAATCCTAGTAAATTTATTTATCTAATTTAATAATTGCCTTCCTGATTTGGGAAGGCAATTTTTTTAAGAAAAATCTGGATGAGGAGTAAATAGATTGGTAGTAGCCCGAAAACTACGCATTAGCTTCTAACTCCAATCAAATAACTATCTTTGTAAACTTTAATTAAATGCTTAAACGTTATAAAATCCCCCTCATTACTGTTTTTTCGGTATTGTTCATTGATCAGTTTGTGAAGCTGTATATTAAGCTTCACTACCCCTTAGGTGAAGTTGGTAGATTAGCAAACTGGTGCGTGATTCACTTCACTGAAAATCCTGGAATGGCTTTTGGATTTGAATTTGGAGGAGAATGGGGAAAGTTAGCATTGAGTTTGTTTCGCGTGTTTGCATGCATTGGCGGCATGTTTTATATCCGATACATTATTAAACAAAAAGAACACCCCGGTTTTATTTTTTCTGTTTCCTTAATACTAGCAGGCGCGATGGGAAATATAATAGACAGCGCATTTTACGGATTAATATTTGATAGGGGAACATCATTAAATGCTGATTTTCAAGAATACATTCCTTACGATGGTATTGCATCGCTTACGACACATGGTTATGCAAAAAGTATGTACGGTTGTGTGGTAGATATGTTTTATTTTCCAATTATTAATGGACGCTTCCCCGATTGGTTTCCGATTTGGGGCGGTGAGGATTTTCAATTTTTCAGACCTATTTTCAATTTTGCGGATGCTTCTATTTCTGGTGGCGTAATTATTATTATTCTTTGGCAAAAACAATTTTCCAAAAAGACAGAGCAAATTGTTGATACTGCAAAAGAATTGTCAGAATCTGAAAGTAATCAAACAAGCGATTTAAACACTAATCATTCTTAGTTGTTGTAATAAGATGAAGAAAGCCGTTTTGCTTATTAATCTTGGAACACCAGATTCGCCAACACCTTCTAAAGTTGGAAAATACCTAACTCAGTTTTTAAATGATAAACGTGTCATCGATATAAATCCCGTTGGTCGTTTTATATTAGTGAATTTAATCATCGTTCCTTTCAGAAGTTTTAAATCATCAAAGCTCTATAAAGCTATTTGGACAAAGGAAGGGTCGCCACTGCTTTTAAATAGTTTCTTATTAAAAGATAAGCTTCAACAAAAATTAGGCAATGATTATGTTGTGGAACTTGCAATGCGCTATCAATCACCGAATATAAAAACAGCACTTGAAAAAATACGCGAGCAACGACCTGAACAAATTCACATACTCCCACTTTATCCGCAATATGCAAGTTCTAGTACTGGTAGTACTTTGGAAGAGGTGTTAAGACAAATAAGAAAATGGGAAGTGATCCCGAACATTAAAAGCGTTAGTAAATTTTACGATCATCCTAAATTTATTTCTTCTTTAGTAAGTGAAGCAAAAAAACATAAGATTGTAGACTATGATCATGTGTTGTTTAGTTATCATGGATTGCCTGAAAGGCAAATCCTTAAAGGATCGGCTCACTATGGTGGGAATACCTGCCAAATGGGAGCCTGTTGTAATACGATAACAAAAAACAATCAATACTGCTATCGTGCCAATTGCTTTGAGACAACACGTCAATTAGTAAAAGCATTAAACATACCGGAAGACAAATACACAACCGCTTTTCAAAGTAGACTTGACAACAAATGGCTGCAGCCTTTTAGCGATAAGGTTATTGAAGAATTGGCAAAAAATGGAGCGAAAAAAATTCTTGTTTTTTCACCAGCTTTTGTAGCTGATTGTTTGGAGACAATATATGAAATTGGCACCGAGTACGAGGAAATATTTAAACACCATGGCGGCGAAAAAATTATGCTTGTTAATAGTTTAAATGCAAATGACGAGTGGGTGGATGCTGTAAAAAGTATTTTGCTGGATTAACATTGCAAACGGTTTCTGCGTTGCAATAATTTAAATAGGTTTTAATATCAACAAAGTAGTTTGCTAAACCTTAATTAGTTGACACGCTTTAATTTCTTACCAATTGACAGAATTAAAAAGGAAAGGTCTTTTTTAATACCATAGTTTCTGTATATTGAGACAATGCCGCCTACAAGGACTATCAAATAAATTGACGCAATAAATTTCGTGTCAAAAATTAATGTGTGGTAAGGTATGTTGTAGAAGTGTAAAAGTTTTTCAAGGTTTAACAAATAGGCAAAAGACGCTAGAATATAAAGGATGAAATTTTTGCGGTAAATGCTGTAAAAAAATAAAAATATTAATACGGGATGAGCATATCGTTCGTGCATTTGGGTATTAAAGAAAATAAAGATGATCGCGATCATTCCACTACTTAAAAAAACAAGTTCTTGAAAACTTTTTGGACGAACTTTTGTAATCGTAATATTAATGGTTTTAACTATGAGTGGAAAGAGTGCTAATGTCGACATGATAAAGAACAACGATAGGCCGATGGTTTTATATGACCATAGGTAAAACATTTCTTCATCGGAGGTAATTCCAGCATCTGTTTTAAGAACGAGGTGCCAAAAATTATAGGCGCTAGCTGATGCTATCGGAAAACTACTTGTAGCTTTTGTAATGATTATCCATAAATCATCCAAGGTATCCGCTAAGAAAAATGGAATTAAAAGTAGTATTTGAACCACAAGGGCTACTAGTATTGTTTTTGCAAGAGTTTTGACGGAATTTATTTTGGAAAACAGGCATATAATGAGAATAGGCAAAAAAATTATCGCCGCAAATTTCATATTTAAGGCAAGAATAAACACTGTTAGCGAAGCAACAGGATACCGGAATGAAATAAAAATAGCAGTCAAGGCAAGGTTGGAATGAATACTGTCTACCTGTCCCCACACAACACTGTTGAATAAATAAGCTATGTTAAATAGAAGAAAAATATAATAACCCCTTTGTAGATCATACGCCTTTCTAAATATAATTAGCAGAAGAATCGGTAAAAGGTCAAAAAGTAAAGGAACTGCCTTAAAGTAATTAATGTTTTCTGCTATTTTCTCAGGTCCCTGAACGAGGTCGTAGAGGTACAACAGATAAATCATAACTGGGGGATAGTTTACATCAGTATTGTAGATGTTACCAACACCTTCATTTTGTATACTTAACGCCCATTGCTTCCAGTACTCTGTATCGAATCGGAACGAATGACTTGGCAGAAGTAAAACAATCAATACAAAAAAGAGAAATAATTCCAGTGAGACTTTTTTGTAGATAGAGGGAATATTTTTATAAAAGGTCATTTTGTTTTTGTAGCGTAACTATCTAAACTTATTTTAAAGCAAATGATTTTGTTAACAGATCTATCTTTCAGGGGTGTCAAATCTTCAACAATAATATTGAAAGGAATCTATTAAGCCAAATTTTTTGCAGAACTGTTGCGCTTTATAACGGTAAAAATTTTTACGCAAAAGAAGCTTAAACCTCACCAATCGGTTTATCATCGCTCATGCGTGTGTCTAAGGCGTCTCTTAATCCATTTCCTACCATCATAAAAGCGAGTACTAAAATCATGATAGCTATTCCTGGCGCGAATGCGAGGTAAGCTTTATCCATTAATATATAGCCGTGATGTGCATTAATCATTTCGCCCCAAGATGGAATAGGAGGCTGTGCGCCAATACCTAAAAAACTTAAACCTGCTTCCGTTAAAATGGCGCTTGCAAAATTACTGGCAGCCATCACTACAACTGGCCCCATGACATTTGGTAAAATATGACGAAAAATTATTCTATCATTTTTAAAACCTAAGGCGCGACCTGCTTCTACAAATTCTTTTTCACGAATACTTAAGACCTGTCCGCGCACAATTCTTGCTACTTCTACCCACATGGTTAGTCCAACCGCAATAAATACTTGTGTAATGCCTTTACCTAAAACCAGTGTTATGGCTATTACTAGTAGTATGGTTGGAATACTCCAAACAACATTGATGAACCAACTAATAACAGTATCTGTAAACCCCCTGAAATAACCAGCAAGTGAACCAAGTAGCACTCCAATAAAAATGGAAATTAAAACGGAGATTAAACCTACCGCCAAACTAATGCGCGTTCCAATTAATAGCCTACTAAGAAGATCACGTCCTAAAAGATCAGTACCTAAAGGATAAGTTTTAGTAATGATGTTTTTTTCTTTAACAAGCGTTTGTAGTTCGGATATTTTTTTTGTGGTTTTGGTTTCTTCATCAAACAGATAAAAAGAAAGTTCTTTTTTTAGAGAGTCGTATTCAACAGGATATTTTGTATTGAGATTATATAAAACGTTGGCAAGATTAAAGCTACTGAATGATCCTTTGTTTGGGTGATTGCCAGTGTATTCTTCAACAACAATATTTTGTCCTTGAAAATAATAGTCATTAAGTGTATAAGTTGCAAAGGGATCGTTTCTGCCAAAGAGCATAACGCTCAACCAACTAGGTTCATTTTTTTCTTCGTTACGACTCACGGCTAAAAATTTAACTTCAAAGCCTGGAGCCTTTATGTGAAGCTCTGGTTTTTGATCATTTGCGTAAGGAGTTTTGTCGGGAGTGATGAGGTAACCTAAGATTGAAATGACACAACAAAATGCAATAACAAAAAGCCCGCTCATGGCAAGTTTGTTACGTTTAAATCGTCGCCATGTAAGCGCACTTAGCGATTCAGATTCAAAATTTATTGTTTTCTTTTTAAAAAGCACCCTTTATTATTTCCACTTAGGTTTTACAAACAGTGAGGCTATACCAATAATACCCGCATAAACTGGATAAATAAAACCAACCGGTAAACTAAACCATAAAATATTTTTGTTTTTTATAAAACCTGAAGCTAAAAATAACAACAATATGTCAATAAACAATTTTAAAGAAATAAACAGGAGCGATATATTTTTGTATTCCGGGATATTAATGCTGACAAGACATAAAAGCCAGGCAATATTCACGGTAAGAGTTAAAAAGGACAATATTAGATTGAGTTTGTTTTTATTTAATTTAAATTTAGAAGCCCAGCGTGTTTTTTGAAGAAGTAGTTTTTTAAATGAAAAGGTAGGATAAGTGTAAACGAGGGCAGGCGCAGATTTAAGATAAGCTATTTTACTCCCTTGTATTTGTTTCACATCTTCCATGAAAAAAATATCATCACCAGAAATAGAGTCTATATGCGAAGAATAACCATTTGTCTTCTCGAATATTTTTTTGGTAAAAATTAAATTAGCGCCATTGCACAAGAAAGGTTTGTTGTAATAAGCGCTTCCACAAGCAGCGACAGTAAGTACATTGTTCTCTATGGCTTGTAGCGACCAAAAGAGTCCTGAATAATTAGCAATAGCAATTGGTGCAATGATGAGATCAGCTTTTGTGCTTTGATAAAAATCTGAAATGTTTTGAAGCCATAGATCTGAAAGCGTGAAGGTATCAGCGTCGCGCAAAACAATGAGGTCATTAATTGCGAATTGCATCGCGTAACTTATGCTGTGTTTTTTTCCCTTTTGTTGTTGGTTAGAAATAATTTTATAATTGATCCCTGAGTTTTTAAGAATTGTTTCTGCTCTATGAACAGTGCTGTCAGTACTGGCATCATTAATAAGAATAAGTTGAATTTTATTTAGAACATATTTTTGTTTTAATAAAGAACTTAAGCAAATCATGATATTCTTTTCTTCGTTGCGTGCACAAATAATAAGTGTGAGCGGTAGTTGTAATTTTTTTTCTTTTGAAGAAAAGTATGGGGTTTTAATAAATCCATAGGCAAGCCAGAGTAGAATGCCTGAATAACAAAACAATAGTGAAAAAAGAACGATGATTAGCGCATTCATTTTTTTGTTTTAAATAATTTAAAATTAAAGTTTTGACGCAATAAAATAATGTAGCCAAAAATGCTAGGCACAATAATGTTTACTAACCAAATTAGTAAAGAAGAAAGAGCTAATGCTGAATTACTGATACCTGAATCTTTAAAAACAACCAGTGCTACGGCCGCGCGAATGGCAGCTTCTAAAACGCTTATCATTGGAATGGTGGTGGTAATTAAAAAATAAAGGGCTATTTCGGGAAAGATAACAAAGCTTATATCGCGGTGAAAGATAAGAAGAAGCAAAACAAATTGACAAAAGAAAACGGAGTAACGTAAAGCAGAGAATCCAAATAGTTTAATAAGAGAAGAAGCTAAAAATTTGTAGTTGAAGTCTTCGACTTGACTTTGTTTACTTATTTTTTTTGAGATAAAATTCAGCAATGGATTGATTTTGTATATACTAAGAATTAGCAATGTTAAAAGAACGATACCAATCGAACTCGTAACATAAGTCATCCAAAGGGAATCGCTTCCAAAATTATTGAGCATAAATAATAAGGCAATAAATCCTGAAATAATTGTAATAGAAAGTTGAAACATGCCACCTACAAAATGAAGTACTGTTATTTTTGGACGGTTTTCTATTTTAAAAAAAATAATTTTTGCTAAGAATTCAGTGGCTCTTCCAGGAGCGAGGTTTCCTAAACAAACACCTGAATAAACGGATTTGGTAGCTGTTTTATAACTTACCCATTGAATAGGGGCAGTGATGAGTTTCCATTTGTACGCTTCAATTCCCCAGTTAATTGGAATGAGTAGTATACTCGCAGCGAAACAAATTACTCCTATTAACGAGAATGTTGAAGCGTAAAGTAAATCAAGTTTTTCGGAAGTGAAATCACTTTTTAAACGCACATAAATGATAAAAAAACTACCTACGCCGATTAAAAGTTTTATAAGTAAGGAAAGTATTTTTTTTCGCGTTTGCAATTAAGGGCTAAATTTACGTTTTATACCAACGCAAAGTACATGCCTGTTACTGATAGAATAATTTTAGGTATTGACCCCGGAACAATAGTTATGGGTTATGGCTTGTTGCATATAAAAAACAACGTATTAAGTCCTATTGGTATAGGTGTCATCAAACTTGATAAATACGATGATCATGCTATACGGCTTAAAAAAATATTCGAACGTACGGTAGGCATTATCGAAGAATTTAAACCAGATGAGCTTGCCATTGAGGCGCCTTTTTTTGGAAAGAATGTGCAATCGATGCTTAAGTTAGGAAGAGCTCAAGGTGTTGCAATTGCGGCAGCGCTGAGTAAGAATTTACCTATAACAGAGTATTCTCCTAAAAAAATAAAAATGAGTATTACCGGCAACGGAAATGCAAGCAAAGAGCAAGTAGCGGCAATGCTGTCTCAAATTTTAGGCTTAAAAAACGAACATGAGTATTTTGATGCTACAGATGCTTTAGGCGCAGCACTTTGCCACTATTATCAAAATAAAAATGTTGCTGCAGGTGGCAAGTCGTATACTGGCTGGAAGGCTTTTCTAACAGATAATCCAAAACGAAAGCTTTAGTTGTTCAACACAGAGTGACTGAGACGCTGAGACACGGAGGAAAACTCTAGTGCGTTAGTTGGCAGTACACAGTTGGCAGTTTGTATTTAACCTGCCTAGTGTTTACTGTCCACTGCCCCCTGCAAACTGCCCCCTGCAAACTGTCTACTGCTTACTGCCCACTGATAAAGCATCACTTCTTCATTGAGTTCATTTTTTGGTAACCTATTAATTGATCATAGTAAGTGCCAAATTTGCGGTGGTAAACAAGTATGAAATAATCATTTTCGGTGTCCCAATGATTGCCTTCAATAGCAGCTTCGTCGCCGCCTTTTTTAGTATCATCACTTATTACATAAATATAATTGTAATAACCTTGTTTTAAACGCAAGCGCGCTTGGTAACCAAAACGCTCGTAGTTGTATGTCATTTTACTGTTTCGATTCATGCGCCAGTCGGTTAGCTTCCCCATAATATATACATTACCCGTAGAGATGGGTTTTGGAAAGGTTAGGAAAAAATCTACAAATACATAATCACCTTCTACATCGTTATCTATAACCGTTTCGCGATTTTTTATTAAAAAATTACCATTAAAGTCATTATAAAATAAATAAGGTTTTAAAGCACGAGACTCGTCCGCGTATAGCACGGCGTGTACTTTATATTGATCATTTTCATCTCTATAAATATTTTGAACTTTTTCGGTTAGAAACCGAACACTGCGAATATCAAAATACCTAAACTCGTTACCGCCGTTAAAAGTACTTGCCTCATCTAGTGAATAAATAAACTGACTACCGTTCATAAAAGTAGGTTGTATGCCAGTTACAGCATTATCCCAACGATTATTCTGTATTAATACAACTTTCATGTCCTTGTAAGAATTGGTCATATTATATCCTGCAGCGGAAATTGTAAAATCAATTTGTTGTTTATTGTACTGCTGTCCACCTCCAATAGGTTGTTTGAGAGTGCTGGTAACGCTTACTCTATTATCGTAAACCATAAAACGACGACTAAGTACAATGTCGTTTGTGTTTCCCTCTTCATACACATACATTACATAGTTACCGCTTTTGGTAAACTGGGTATTTTGTTGGGTACCGGCCATTGGAAATATGATTGTGTAGTGGGTGTATTTTTGTGCCGTATTTACAGCATAATTATAGTTGAGTAGATTAAGATCATAGAACCCAGTTAGGTATTCGCTCACCATTAAATCGCTTGGCGTCCAATCAGCGTTACAATGAACGAAGGTCATTGTGTATAATTTTTTGTCACCATTTAGATCGTCGAAATCCAATTGCAATTGTTCATTACTGTTAAGTTTAATAATTGGAGCGGTAAATTCCCAACTTACTTCGTGAAATTGAACGGTTTTAATATTGGGTTTGTAAACATAATCATCATACTTTAAAACTCTATCATTTACGTAATCCTCTTCTTGGGCTAGGAATAATAATGTAGAGAGTATAAATCCGAGGGTTAAAATATATTTAAGAGCCATATTTATAAATAGGTTTCAGAATTAATTTAAAACAAGGTAGTATTAATGCCCAGATTTATAACGTTGAGCAAGATATAAATATTGCTAAAACTCAATTGGTAATGAGAAATTGCTAATGCGGATTACTTGTGCCTTAAAGGAAACAGCCTGACTTTAGTTTCTTCCTTTTTAATTAATCGTTGGATGTTTTTGCGATGTGTAATAATTAGCAATACTGCTACGATGATTGAAAAAACCGTTAGAATTGGGTTTGTGTTTCCTAGCAATAGATTAAGAAAAATTGGAAACGAGATGCCGGCTAGCATAGAAGACAAGGAAACGATTCGACTTAATGTTAAAACCAATAAAAAGACAAGTAAAGACAATGAGCAGGCTAAAGGAAGAATACAAACAACTATGCCTAGAATTGTGGCG
This sequence comes from Aurantibacillus circumpalustris, assembly GCF_029625215.1. GTDB lineage: Bacteria > Bacteroidota > Bacteroidia > B-17B0 > Aurantibacillaceae > Aurantibacillus > Aurantibacillus circumpalustris. The sequence continues at coordinate 404,169 of NZ_CP121197.1, read as the reverse complement.
ACTCCTTTGCCACCTCTAAATCCTGCAAATACTGGAAAGATATGTCCGATAAGCGCTGCCACGCCTAAGCCAAGCTGAAAATCTATAAATTCATTACTGTTAACATCAAACTCACTTAAGTAGGCAAGGGCAACGGCAAGTGTGCCTTTAAGAATGTCGAAAATAAGAACCGGAATACCAGCCTTTTTGCCTAATACTCTAAAGGTATTTGTGGCGCCCGCATTTCCACTTCCGAACTCTCTAACATCAATGTTGTAAAAAGATTTGCCTATCCACACAGAGTTTGGAATAGACCCTAATAAATACGCTAGTAAAACGAAAAAAATAATCAATGTTTCTTAAACGTTAAATTTATATTAACAAAGCTAAAAATTATTTTATATAAAAAAAGCATCTAAACTTTTCATTAAAAAAGTTTAGATGCTTGATAATCAATTAATTATATATTAATAGGCTCCTTTTAACTTTACACCTTGCTCTAATTTTTGAAGAGCAGTTATGTAGGCGGCTATTCTCATGCTTGTTTTATAAAAGGAAGCATTGTGCCAAACAGCTTCAAAAGCAATGTCCATTTTAAGATCATGTCTTTCATTCACTTCTTGTTCTGTCCAGTAATATCCAGCCTTATTTTGAACCCATTCAAAGTAACTAACTGTTACACCGCCTGCGTTGGCAAGAATATCTGGAATACAAATGATTTTTTTAGAGTTTAAAATAGGATCTGCTTCAGGTGTAGTTGGTCCGTTTGCACCTTCCACTATTAATTTTGCTTGAATGTGAGGAGCATTTTCTTCGTTGATTACATTTTGCAAAGCAGCTGGAACAAGAATATCACATTTACTGATTAATAATTCGCTATTTTTAATTTCAGTGGCGCCTGTAAATCCTCTTAGATTTCTATCATTTTTGCTAGCGTATTCGATTGCGGCAGCAACATCAATTCCTTTTTCATTGTAGAATGAAGCGCTATGATCACCAATTCCGACAATTTTCACGCCTTTTTCAGACAATAAACGCGCAGCATGTGAACCCACATTACCAAAACCTTGAACAACAGCAGTAACAGCAGTAGGAACTAAGCCCATTTTTTTAAGTGCAGCTAAAGCATTAACCATTACACCACGTCCTGTTGCTGCGTCTCTACCTAAAGAGCCACCAACCGCAACCGGCTTTCCTGTGATAACACCCGGACTATCTTCACCTGTATTTTTATTAAACTCGTCTAAGATCCATGCCATCTCACGTCCGCTTGTTCCCATATCAGGAGCCGGAATATCTTTATTTACACCAAAAACATCTTTCATAGCTACGGCGTACGCACGACTAATACGCTCTAATTCTCCAACACTATGCGAACGAGGATCTAATTTTATTCCCCCCTTTGCTCCACCGTAAGGTAAATTAGCAACAGCACATTTAAAGCTCATCCAAGCCGCTAAAGCCATAACTTCATCTGAATTTACATCCATGGCGTAACGAATACCGCCTTTGCTAGGACCAAGATGGGTGCTATGCACAGTACGGTACCCTTCAAAAACCTGGATCTTTCCAGAATCCATCATTACAGGTAGGCTTACTTTTACTTGTTTACTTGGGTTTTTTAAAACCAGGGCAACTTCATCGCTAAGGTTCATTATTTTAGCCGCTGCATCGAGACGGGCTAGCACTGCTTCAAACATACTTTCATGGTGTGCTTGTGGTGCTTTTACTGTTTGTGTTGACATAAGTAAATTTTAGTTTGTTTACTGGGGGTCAAAATTACACAATATTTATTAATTAATATCTCAGACACGTGTTAATTTGACGGGATATACCATATCTTGGTGGCAGTATTTAAACACTCTCAGAAAGCCGTATAATTTCATCACTATGAATCATGTTTTAAAGATAATTTCGGTTTTTCTTACCTGTTCTTTTGCATTTAAGATTGGGTTCCCAACCACTTTTTTCGTTTTAGAACGCGACTTTTTAAGCGTAATGCTTGTCTCCTGCGGAGGTGGCATAGCAGGTAATATCTTTTTTACCAATTTAAGCGCAGCTATACTTAACGCCATTCATAACTTTAGATTAAAACGCGGGTTAGTGCACAGAAAGAAAGTTTTTACCCGTTTTAACAGAAGAATTATTACCGTAAAGCAGAAGTTTGGTTTAGCCGGACTGGCGTTTATTACTCCAATACTTTTATCCACTCCAGTTGGTGCTTTTTTAGCCGAACGGTTTTATAAGGATAAAAGAAAGATTATGATCTATTTAAGTGCCGCTACCTTGTTTTGGGGCTTTGCACTTTATTTTATTTTAATTTTCTTCCATGGTAGTTTAAAAGGATGGTTAATCTAAAACACAAAAAACATTTATTCTTCGACTTTGATGATACACTCTGGGATTTTAAAAAAAACTCTACCGCTGTATTAAATAAACTCTTTTATGAATACAGTTTAAACGAAAAACTAAAAACAGATTTAAACAGTTTTTTAGATGTGTATAAAAAAATCAATCTTTTGTTTTGGTCAAAGTATACTAAGAAGGAAATAGATAAAACGTATTTAAGAAATAATCGGTTCAAAGAGACATTCAAACTATTTGATTACACGAATGAAGAAGATAATCTTATTATTACTGAGCAGTATCTGAGGCTCGCCCCGCAAGGGAGTGAATTGAAGGAAGGCTGCGTTGACACTTTAGAATATCTTAAAAAAAACTATCATCTACATATCATTACAAATGGCTTTAGAGAAGTGTTTGCTATTAAGATGAATGCTTGTGGGATTAGGGATTATTTTGATCAGATAATTATTAGCGAAGAGCATAAAGCAATAAAACCAGACGTGAAAATTTTTAGATTGGCAGAGTCTTTCGCTAAAGCAAAAAGCGACGAATGTGTTATGATTGGTGATAGTCTTGAAAGTGATGTTCAAGGCGCTTTGAATGCCGGTTGGGAGGCTATACATTTTAATGAGGAAGAATTATTTTTAAAGAATGAAAAAACGATTTCTAAGTTGGTACAACTCAAGAATTATTTTTAAGAGTTAAACCACTTAAACTTCGATAGGAGGTGCAATGTTTTATAACCACATAGAGTCACAGGACCAGCTGGACGCATAAACATAGGGTCACATAGGATTTAAAGCAAAACTTCAAATCCTATGTTTGCTTACTAGGACTTTTTAATTGTTGCGCTCTATTTAATCTATGTGCCTATGTGGTTAGTTAATCGAGAAAACCTTTTCACCATTAATATAGGTCGCTAAAACTTTTGTCTTTAATATTTCTTTAAGATTGCATTTCATAAGATCGGTATCTAAAATAATAAAATCGGCTAATTTATTTTTTTCAAGACTTCCTTTTTCATTTTCTTCAAAACTCGCATGAGCGGCCCAAATAGTCATGCCTTTTAAAGTTTCCTCACGCGATAAAGCATTTTCCTTTTGAAATCCATTAGCCGGAAATCCATTGCTGTCTTGCCTTGCTACAGCGGCAAAAAAAGTTTTAAGGGGTGAAATGTCTTCCACAGGAAAATCAGTGCCGAGGGCTATCCGTCCGCTAACTTTTAATAGTTGTTTATAAGCATAAGCTGTTTTTACGCGCTCTTTTCCTAAACGGGCCTCTGCCCAATACATGTCGCTAGTTGCATGTGTGGGTTGAACAGATGGGAAAATATCATATTTCTCAAACATATAAAAGTCTTCAGGATTTAAAACTTGTGCGTGTTCAATGCGCCAACGGTGGTTGTTTTTACCTTTTAAAACAGAAGCGTACAATTTCAACATGTAACGATTAGCGCTATCACCAATGGCATGCGTGCAAAATTGAAAGGGACTATTAATAAGTTGATCTGCGATTTTATGAAGACGTTTTTTATCCGTCAATAAAAAACCTTTCCAATTTTCTTTATCGTTATAAGATTCCAACAAACAAGCACCACGACTACCAAGAGCCCCATCAGAGTATATTTTAAAACCGCCAACCGTTAAACGATCTGTTTTATAAATCCCTTTTTTAAGCCAAGGTTCATAATAAGTAGAATCATCGCTTAACAAAGCAAAAATTTTCATTTTTAGGTTTCCTGACTTTTGAGCTTCATCAATTAAATTAATGGTATGTTCAGTAACCCCACAGTCGTGCACCTGTGTTAAACCCAAAGCAAAACAAATTTCCTGAGCCTTTTGGTAGTAGTGTTTAGCCAGACTGTCGTTAATGATCGGAATTTTAAGATCAACCAAATCCATTGCATTGTCGAGAAGAATGCCAGTGAGTTTTCCGTTTTTAATTTCAATCAAGCCTCCTTCAATTTTTGTGTTTGCATTAACTCCGGTTAAGTCTAAAGCCTTTTGGTTTACAAGCGCAGCATGACCATCCACACGTTTTAAAAAAACGGGACGGTCAGGAAAAAGCCTGTCAAGTTCATTTTTATTTGGAAATTCTTTGTTCTCCCAATCGTTCTGATCCCAACCGCGGCCATAGATCCAGGTCATTGGTGCGTTTTTGCTATAGTCAATTATTTTGGAAATCACTTCTTCAAAAGATTTTGTTCCTGTCACATTACACTTCCACATGTCTGTTGCAAAGCCTGTAAAATGACAATGCGCATCAGTAAAGCCAGGAAAAACGGATTTCCCTTTTGCGTCGATCACTTGGTGGGACGAATATTTTTTAAGAATTTCTATTTCTGAATTAAGTTCTAGAATTTTTCCGTCTTTAATAGCCATTGCTTTATAAATTGTAAAAGAAGAATCAACGGAATAAATTATTGCGTTATGCACAATAAGATCAGCTTCTGTTTTTTTTTCTGAACAAGAAAATAGAAAGAGGAGGGCGAGTAGGATAATATTCTTAAGCATGACTTTTTTTACAAATATAGGAATCAATTTTAAGCACAGAGAGATAAGAACTCACGCAGAGTATCACAAAGAAAGATTAATCCATAAGCGTTTTGACCTTCGTGATTAATCGAGATGTTTTTTTAAACACAAAGGTCACAGAGTTTTACACAAAGCACACAAAGGGTAAAAAGTATTCTTTGTGACCTTCATGCCTTCTTTGTGCACTTTGTGGTTGCGTAGAGGACAAATTTAACCACAGAGAGCACAGAGAGTAACACAAAGAAATATTAACACATTGTCCTTTGTGGTCTTCGTGATTCACTTTGTGGCCTTTGTGGTTAATCGAAGAATGGTTTTGGATGAAACACACCAGTAAATTTCCAAGTATATTTGTAATATAATTATTAGTAGAAAATGGCTTCAGAACAAAATAAACAAATTGCTCTAAAATGGTTTGAGGCATTTAACGCACATAACCTTGAAAAATTACTAGCGCTGTATGATGAAGACGCGGAACACTTTTCTCCAAAATTAAAAATAAGACAACCTGAAACAAATGGCTTGATAAAAGGAAAAGCGGCCTTAAGAAATTGGTGGAAAGATTCTTTTGATAGGCTTCCAACATTAAGATACACTGTAAAAAAGCTTACCGCAGATGATGAACAAGTGTTTATGGAGTATATTCGTCATGTACAAGGCGAAGAAGATTTAAAAGTTGGCGAAGTGTTAGAAATTAAAAAAGGAGTCATCGTTTTTTCACGCGTTTATCATGCTTAATCATCGAGTTTCAACACAGAGGGTCTGAGACACTGGGACGCAAAGCACTTTAATGTTGTTAGATCTGACTTTATTTTTCTGTATATATAATATTCCAGACCTGCGCGCTAAGTTCTCTCAGTGGTTCTGTGTCTCAGAGAATCTCTATGTTTAAGAAGTGTTGGATAAACTTCCCCCAAACGGGGGATTTACAGAGCCTGTCTTCTATTATCAGCTATAAATCATTAATTTCACAAGCAAAAATAATCTAGTACGTGCATTAAAATAAAATTATTATGAAAAGAATCGCATTTTTATTTCTTCTTATTTCTTCGTTAGCATTTTCGCAACAAAAAATAACACTTGAAGATATTTGGTCCAAGGGTACATTTTCATCAAAATCTGCTCAAGGTTTTAATGTATTGAATGATGGCTTGCATTATGCGGACATTGAGGTTAATCAAGTTGACCATACAGAAAGTATTTTTAAGTTCGATTTAAAATCACAAAAAAAAGTTGCTCAGTTGGTTTATGGTATTGATCTGAAATTCGAGAATCGCTTTTTAGATATTAAATCTTACGAGTTCAGTCCAAACGAAGATAAATTACTTTTAAATGAAAACATGGAGCATGTGTATCGTCGCTCACCAAAAGCAAATTATTTTGTATTCGATATTGCGTCCAAAAAAATTACACAATTAAGTGAAAAAGGAAAACAACTATTTCCAACGTTTTCACCCGATGGAAAGAAGATCGCCTATGTTATTGAAAATAATTTATACATAAAAAATCTTGAGACAGGTACAGAAACAGCAGTTACAACAGATGGAGAAAAAAATAAAATAAAAAACGGTTGGGGTGATTGGGTGTATGAAGAGGAGTTTTCAAAAGCAGATTATTTTGATTGGAGTCCGAACAGTCAGTATTTAGCTTATGTGCGCTTTGATGAAAGCCGTGTAAAAGAATTCACCATGGATTATTACAAAGGTGAACTTTACCCTGAGCGTAACACATTTAAATATCCAAAAGCAGGAGAAGACAATTCGCTAGTTTCTGTGCATATTTTTGATCTGCTTGGTAAAACAAAAGTAACGGCTGATATTGGAAGTGAAACAGATATTTATATTCCGCGTATTGAATTTACGAATGATCCAAAAGCACTTTGCATTCAACGTATGAATCGTTTGCAAAATAAGTTAGAATTTTTATTTACGGATGTAAAAAGCGGAAAAAGCAATGTTATTTATACCGACGAAAGCAAAACCTATGTGGATGTTACTGATGATTTAAGGTTTGTTGGAAATACGGGTTTTATCGTTTCAAGTGAAAGAGATGAATACAATCATTTATATTATTATGATTTAAATGGAAAGCTGATAAATCAGGTAACAAACGGAAACTGGGATGTTATGGAATTTAAGGGTTTTAATGAAGCGACAAAAACACTGTATTTTCTTTCTACAGAAAACGGCGCTATCAATCGCGACATGTATAGTGTAAGTTTAGACGGGAAAACTAAGAAACGTTTATCGCCTAAAACTGGACAAACAAATTTTGAGTTCGCTAAGGGTTATAAATATTATGTTTCAACTTATAGCAATGCAAACACACCCCCTGTTTACGAATTGTACAGCATTGATGGAAAACTGGTGAAGGTTCTAGAAAGCAATGCTGATCTGCTTTCTAAAATGGGAGGCTATAATTTAACTAAGAAAACATTTTTTAGATTTAAGCATCCTGAAGGACTGGAGTTAAATGGCTGGATGATGAAACCAACCAATTTTGATTCGACAAAAAAATATCCAGTTTACATGTATGCATACGGCGGCCCTGGTGGCACCGAATGTAACAACGGTTGGGATTGGAATGATTATTTCTGGCATAATTTACTTACGCAAGAAGGGTATATTGTAGTGTGTGTTGACAATCGCGGTACGCAAGGACGTGGGAGGCAATTTAAACACAGTACTTATTTGCAATTGGGAAAATTAGAAACCATTGATCAAATAGAGGTTGCAAAATATTTGGGTGAACTTTCTTATGTTGACAAATCTCGTATTGGTTTTCAAGGTTGGAGTTATGGTGGGTACATGGCTTCGTTAATGATTTCAAAAGGCGCAGATGTAATTAAAGCGGCTATTGCAGTAGCACCTGTAACCAATTGGAAGTACTACGACAATATCTACACTGAACGTTTCTTGCGTCAACCAAAGGATAATAAAAGTGGCTATGAAGATAATTCACCGACAAATTTTGTAAAAAACATTAAGGGTAAATTTTTATTAATCCATGGAAGTGGGGATGATAATGTGCATATGCAAAATAGTATGGAACTAGCTGCGGCGATGGTAAAAAGCAATATTCCGTTCGATTTCATGATTTATCCAAATAAAAGCCACGGTATTAGTGGAGGATACACCCGTTTGCATATTTACTCAAAAATGCTGAAGTTCGTAAAAGAAAACCTTTAGCGGATAATGCCAAAAAGAAAGAAGTTAGTTGTATTTACTGGGGCGGGGATCAGTGCAGAAAGTGGAATTAAGACGTTCAGGGATTCGGGAGGATTGTGGGAAGAGTACCGTATAGAAGACGTTGCCACGTTTGATGCTTGGGAGAAAAATCAAGAGTTGGTTCTTAATTTTTACAATGAGCGCCGCAAACAACTACTAAATGCGCAACCAAATGGAGCACATCTTTTAATCGCAGACTTACAAAAAAAATTCGACGTTCAGGTTATTACTCAAAATGTAGATAATCTTCATGAACGCGCAGGAAGTGAGAACGTTTTACATTTGCACGGTGAGTTAATGAAAGCGCGTAGCACCGTAGATGAAAATTTAATATACGATCTTAAAACAACGGATATTAAAGCAGGTGATTTATGTGAAAAAGGTTCGCAATTGCGGCCGCACATTGTATGGTTCGGTGAACTTGTACCTTCTATGGATACGGCGAATCTTATAGCCCAACAATCAGATCTGTTTGTGGTGATTGGAACCTCTTTAAATGTTTATCCAGCTGCCGGGGTTATTAATTTTGTTTCTCCTTATGTACCAACGTGGCTTTTAGATCCGGGAGACTTTAATCTCGATTATATCAGAGAATTAAAACACATAAAAAAAACGGCTGTTAATGGCTCTGATGATTTAAGGAGAGAGTTGATGAAACACCTTTAAATAAATGTAAAATGTTTAAGGTAAGAGGGAAAATGGAAATGTTAGGAATTAAATTTTAGCACCAATTCGTGACTTATTGTCTGCCACCACCTTTAGCCACTAATTGCTCGAAGTCATCACAACAAAGACAACGGTTAATGAATTAAATTTTAGTGTTAATTTGTGTATCCGATAGCTATCGGATTCGTGGCTTACTTCCTACCAGGACACTTTTTACAACGATCGCCTTTTTTGAAATTTTTGCAGCAATCTTTTTTCTTTTTGCAACATTCAGTGTAAACGCTTAGAGGACAATTATTCTGAAAGAATAAAATAACCGGTTTCTTTTCTGTCTCTAAAATCATGCTTCAAAATTAATTAATCCATATTATTTTTTTAATACCCTAAAAGAGGTAATTTTCAAGTCTCAAACTTAAATGGTTTGATTACTTATTATGCAGTTTGAACCCCTAAATACCTGGTTACCGGAAGTGGCTAGCCCTTTAATAATAGCAGGACCTTGTGGTGCCGAGAGTTTTGACCAATTAATGCGCACTGCAAAGGAGTTAAAAGAGACAAACAAGATTTCTTTGTTCAGAGCAGGAGTTTGGAAACCGCGAACACGTCCAAATGCCTTTGAAGGCAGAGGAGAAGAGGCCTTAAAATGGTTGGTTGAGGTAAAAAAAGAATTTGGGTTTAAAATAACGGTTGAAGTGGCGAATGCGCATCACACTGAATTAGCGCTCAAATATGGCATAGATGTGTTGTGGATTGGCGCGCGCACTACCGTAAACCCATTTAGTGTTCAGGAAATTGCAGATGTTTTAATGGGAACAAATACGCCAGTGATGGTGAAAAACCCCATTCACGCGGACCTGCAATTGTGGCTGGGAGCCATTGAACGTGTTTATAATAGTGGCATTACAAAAATTGCCGCGATTCACCGAGGTTTTCACTTTTATGGGAAAACGAAATACAGAAACAAACCACTGTGGCAAGTGCCTATTGAGTTGCGCACACTATTTCCGGGCTTGCCAATTATTTGTGATCCAAGCCATATTAGTGGGAATCATGAATTGATTTCTTCTGTGGCTCAAAAGGCTTTAGATTTAGGAATGAATGGTTTGATGATTGAGTCGCATTATGATCCCTCAATTGCATTGAGTGACGCTGAACAACAGCTCACACCAAAAAAATTGGATGAATTAATTTCAAATCTTGTTTTGCGTAAACAAAGTTCTGACGATCCCGAAACAACAGATAAGTTGTTAGAGTTGCGCAAAATAATTGATGAGATTGATGATGAGTTAATGAATGTTCTGAAAAAAAGAATACAGATTATAGAAGAGATTGGCGCTTATAAAAAGGAACATGATATTACTATTTTTCAATTAGAACGTTGGCAAGAGATTTTGAGAACGCGCGGTCAATGGGCTGATAAAATGGGTATTTCGAGACAACACATCGAAAAAATTTGTCAGTTGTTACATGAAGAAAGTATTCGCATACAAAATGGCTTGATGAATTCTTAAAGGCAAAAACCACTGAGACGCAGAGGGCACTGAGAGGCACTAAGTATTAAGTAGGCAGTTGGCAGTATGCAGTTTTAAGTAGGTTGTTAGCAGTTAACTACTTTGCGTTCTTTGCGTCTTCCGATAAACCGGAACAGGTACCGCGAAATCATGAAACCACTAATGCACTTAGAACATGAAGAAACACTAAGGCTTAAGTGGGCAGTTGGAAGTATGCAGTTTTAAGTAGGTTGTTAGCCGTTAATTACTTTGCGTTCTTAGCGTCTCTGCGTGAGATCAGAAATCTTCTAGAACAACAAGAGTACTATGCCTTAATCGTTCTTAATTAATTTCACTATCTTGATTTCGTTGTTTAGAAATATTTTTAAAATGTAAACGCCATTTGAGTAAGCACTTAAATCCAGTTGATAATTTTCTTTTTGAAAATGGTCTTCTAAAATTATTCTTCCGAGCTCGTCTGAAACTACAATGGATAAAATGTTTCCGCTCTCTATTAAGAATTTACCGCTTGAAGGGTTTGGGTAAATATTAAAATTCTCATCAACATTTCTATTAGGAATGCTAACAATATTACAATTTGATACACTAACGGTTATTGCCTGTGTGCTTGAACAATTGGCAAGCGCACTGGTCCCGATAATTGAGTAAGTATTCGTAACATTTGGAGAAACTGTTATCGCTTGCGAAGAAAAACCGTTGCTCCAACTGTAGGTACTGGCTCCATTTGCTATCAGTGTTGTGGTTTGTCCTGCACACAAAAGGGTGTTTCCGAGAATACTTAAAACAGGATAAGGTTCAACAGTAACTACAACAGTTTTTGAGTTGTAACAATTTGTAAGAATATCTTTTCCTTCAACACTGTAAGAACTTGTAACGGAAGGATTAATAGTAATAAATGGACTTAAAGAAGAGTTACTCCACGTATAACTATTTGCGCCGTTTGCAAGAAGTGTTGTTGATTGTCCTTCGCAGATAAGCGTGTTCCCGGATACACTAATTAACGGTAGACTATTTATTGTAAACGTACCAGCTGTTTTAGCTATACAAGTTCCTATAGAAATTGCGTAAGTAAAAGTGTTTTGACCAATAGGAGCTGAAGCTCCATTGAGTATCCCGTTTGGCGTTATTGCTGCGTTGTTGCTGTATATTCCACCAATCGGATTTGCTGAAATTGTGTAAACGCTATTGGAGCTATTACATAAATTTGGAATGGCGTTGATAGTTGGTGTAATCGGATTAGCGATAGTTATTGATAATGTTTTTGTTAGTGGGCAATTTGCTATTGTGGGTGTCACAACTACGGTGTAGGTTAAAGTAGTTACGCTTCCTGGATTTGTGCTCGGGGAAATAATGGCATTTGGATAATTCCCACTGAATAAAAATGTGGATGGTTGCCAAGAGTAACTATATTGGCCGGAGTTAGGAAGAGTGGAAAATGTAACGCTTGCTTGAATGCTGTTGCCAGTGCATAATGTGGGAGAGTTGGAAGGAGCAAGCGTATAATCAAACGAGATAAATGGCACTGTAAAACTTGTCGAGTATTTACACAGCCCGTCGAAGGAGATCACGCTATATGTCGAACCAGCGGATAAATTTGCGGCTGTAAACGAATTTAGTGATACGGAACTTGCAGTTGATGAATAAGGAGGAGTGGTGCCGATCGAAAAAACAGAAAATGAATTTGAACCTTGTGGTGCTCCTGATGCTGGCGCCATTGAAATCACAGCTGTTCCGTTAGTTGCGCCTTGACAGATAGTTGGAGTCGACGCTAAACTGAGATTTCCGGAGGGTACTTGAACCAACGTTAACTTCAGTGAATCGTGACAATTTTGATTTGAAATGTAAGCGAGTCTGTAGACGGAGTTGTTGATGGGCGAATAAACCGTGTAACTCGATGCCGTTCCACCAAGGCTAGCAGTAATAGGACTTAGGTTATTATACCATTGGTAATTAGTTCCACCAGGATAAGATAGATAGGCTTCACTTCCACAAAAAGGCTTTAAAAGTTGAATAACTCCAGGGGGAATAGTACCAACAGTAGTAGTGGCCGTGGCCGTTCCGCAACTTAAACTTTGAGCGCCCGCGGCAGTTATGTTAACAGTGTATACCCCTGCTGCGAGGCTTGAAAGAGTTGGTGAGTTGGCAACGATAGAATTAGTGCTATTAGTCCAGGTATAGGTGTACCCGGTTCCACTCCCGCCCGCTGCAACGGTTGCACTGCCACTGGTTCCAACTGTGCAGCTTGGATTCGACCCAATTCCAAGTATAGAAACTGAAGTATTCGCAAGTGCAAAAGTGCTGGTGAAAGAGCAAAATGGGGAAGCAGGATAGACGGTAAGTGTATAGATGTTTCCCACAACCGCGTTGGTAAATGATGTGCTATAAAGGGTAGCCTGTGAAGCGCTTATTGGATATAAAGCTGGCGCGGTCCATAAATACTGCGCATAGCCTACTGGCGCTTGAATGCTAGCTAAAGATGAACCCGCACAAAAGTTATTCGTAATGGGCAAATTACTTGGTGCATAAGAACAATTACAATTGCTGGTTTTTGCATCAAAGAAAACAGTACCGTAATGGTCGCTGGCGGTGCAGTCATAATTTGTAATTTCTAGCGTTACATTTGATCCGATATAGCTTTGTAAATAAATACTCTGTATTTGCCAGTTCGTCCAAGAAGTATTTCCGGAAAGAGTATAGGTTGGAATAGACGCACAGCCTGCTCCAGCAAGTGTGTAGGAAGGGCACGTAATCGGATTGCCAGCTTGATCATATAACAGAACTTTAAATCCCGCTTGTTCGCAGCAACTATGAGTACCACTTAGCCAAATACCGGCATACGCAAATTGAATATATGCGTTGAGGGAAGTTACGGAAAAGGTCTGTGCTAATCTGGTAACAGAACTGTTTGCAGAATAATAACTATTTAACTGAGCAACAACTGTACCGCCGAGTGGTGAATTTGGAAGAGTGCCAATGTTTGGAAGGAAAGATTGTGGTGTGGCAATAATCGAAAACTCAGGACTCCCGAGTGACCAAGTTGCCGTGGAATTACAGCTTGTTGCAGTACGACTACTAATTGTCCACCCATTAACAGCACTTGCAGAAGTGTAGGTGCCAACTGGTGTCGCTTCAAAATCAATGTTAATTTGCGCGCGCGAAGTAAATACGAAAAGCAAAACAGAAAAAAATATGTAGTAGAGTTTTTTCATTTTTAAACCACTAAGGCTCCCGATAGCCATCGGGAAAGAACACTGAGGTGCACTAAGTTTAATCATTCTTAATTAATTTCACTGTTTTTATTTCGTTGTTTTGAAATACTTTTAAAATGTAAACACCATTTGAGTAACTACTTAAATCCAAATCATAATTTTCTTTTTGAAAATGTTCTTCTAAAATTATTTTTCCAAGTTCGTCTGTAACCACGATGGATAATATATTTTGAGCTTCAATAAAAAATTTACTATTGGATGGGTTTGGATAAATACGAAAGGTCTCACCAGCATTTCTATCAAGTACGCCGGTGGTATTACAATTGACAACATGAACGGTGATAGCTTGTGTGCTTGAGCAAGAGGCGAGAGCACTTGTGCCTTTTAAGGTATAAGTAGTGGTAGCATTTGGTGCAACGTTTATAGTTTGGGTTGGAGATCCATTACTCCATGTATAAGTAATTGCACCCAGTGCAGAAAGTTTAGTCGTTTTTCCCAGACAAATAATAGTATCTCCCCAAACAACAATTGAAGGGTACGGTATTGTGTTAACCGTTATGGTTTTAGTATTATAACAATTTGTCTGCGAATCCGTTCCTTCAACCGTGTAACTTGCGGAAACAAATTGTGTCACACTAATCGAAGGGCTTTGAGATCCAATATTCCAAGTGTACGTGGTAGCGCCATTTGCAATAAGCATTGCAGATTGACCTTTACAAATAATAATGTTTCCAGTTATGCTTATAGATGGAAGAGGGTTTATTGTATAATTTCCAGATGATTTAGCAACACAAGGCCCAATAGAAGTAGCATAGGTGAAATTATTTGTACCAAGCGCAGAAAGAGAAGGCGTTATAATACCGTTGTTAGTTCCAATGGAGGAACCTGCTCCATTTATAAAAGTTCCGCCGGGAGGATTTGTGCTAATACTATATTGATTGGCATTCTTACAGAGTTGCGGAATAAGATTTATTACGGGTGGAGGTGGATCAGCAATTGTTATCCCTATGGTTTTTGTTAATGGGCAGTTTAATGCGGTAGGTGTTACAATTACGGTATAGATGATAGTGCTCAAGGATCCCGGCGTTGCACTTGGCGTTAGAAATGCACTTTGAAAGTTAGAATAACCATTAAATATAAATGGAGAAGGAACCCATGAATAAGTGAATAAACTGTTCGAAAAGGAATAAGGAAGACTAACGTTAGCAATAATATAATTTCCGCTTGTTTGACAAAGTGTTGGTGAAGGGGAAGGAGTAATAGTATAATTAAACGGAGTTACTGTGAAACTGGATTTATATGTACAAAAACCGTCAAAGGCATTTACACTATAAGTAGATCCAGCTATTAAACTCGATGTAATAATAAAATTTGAAGAAGTTGGTCCAACGGAAACTGAATAGTTAGAGCTGGCTCCGATTGAAAAAACCGAAAAAGAGTTTGACACGGAGTAGTAGGCAAAGGCTGAAGGTGTTAATGAGATAACGGCACTGTTAGTGGAACTATTCGGACAAATAATCTTATTCAAGCTAATTGCCAGTGAACCCGAAGGAGTAGCGGTTAAAATATTAAGAATAGAATCTCTGCATCCATTCGGTGAATCGTAGCTTACTACATAGCTTGGTTGACCGACTGGTGCATTAATCGTATAGCTTGGAGCTGTTCCTCCCAAACTTGATGTGATCGGTGCAGTGTTGAAGTACCATTGGTAGTTAGTTCCGCCTGGATAGGATAAAACGCACTCGTTGCCACAATGTGGTTTTAGCACCGTATTAAGGGTTAAGGTAGATGTTGGAATATTAACCGTGCCGCTGGCGTTACCACAACCAAAGACATTCACCGTATAAATACCAGGCGCAAGATTATTTGCAACCGAGCTGGTGCTTACTACCGAATTCGTGGAGTTTATCCAACTGTAACTTGTTGCAGTATTTGCAATAACGGTTGCAGAACCACTTGCACCTCCTGGGCAACTTGGCTTGCTTTTTATTTGATAAATGTTTGTTGTAGTTGAGATAATTGAAAACGACACAGAATAACTGCAAATGTTAACGTAATTAACAAATGGGTTGGCAAAAAGAGCGATAGTGTATGTATAAATACTGTTCAGACCAGTTAGAGCAATTGTGGAAGAATGGAAAGGTAAAAGTCCGGCAAATGAATAGGAAGTTGAACTTCCGCTGAAATGCCAGTCGTAACTGTAATACCCTGAAGGACCAGTGAGAGTTGCAGTTGGCATACCGGTACACCAACTCACTAATGGTGGCGTGTAAGGAAAGTCTGCATCGATAAATACTGTTCCAAAGTGATCGCCATTGATACAGTCAGCACAAACAATTTCAATAGTAATGGTTGTATTTAAATAAGGACTAAGATCTATATTTTTTATTTGCCAGTTGCTCCAAAAAACGACGCCTGAATTTTGCGTATTAGTAATTGTGAAAGTCGTACCAGTTGTTTGCCCACCCGATAAAGGGGTAAAACTAGTGGTTTTGCAAGGTATAACGGCGTTGGTAGAATCTCTTATAAGTATTTCAAAAAAAGGAGGGTTACACCAACCTTCAAAACCTAGAGGATCTTGCCAAGCGCCAGCGTAGGCAATTTGCAGCATTGAATTAGAACTCGTAACAAAATAAGTTCTCGTTAATTTTGTCGCATACCCATTAGCTGTCGAGTTATTTAATCGGGCTACATGTAAACCACCCAAAGGGGAATGAGGAATATTGCCAATAACTGGAAATGCTGCAATTGGCGTAGAAACGATTGAAAACTCTTGACTACTCGGTAGCCATGGAGAAAGAATACTACAATCTGTGACATTGAGCTGACTTGTATTTGTACGGGTGTGACTACTCACCGTCCACCCACTCACCGCATTGGCCGTGGTATAAGCACCGGCAGGGGTTAATTCAAAATCAATGTTGTTTGTTTGGGACTTGAGATTACAAAATAAAAACAAAGCAAAAAAGAAGAAAATATGGAGCTTGTTTTTCATGGGTAGTTTGTTCTATAAAACTACAGCATGCTTTATGTTAAACCTATTTCTTTACTCATTGAAAGCTTGAGTTCGCTAAGTAATTAATCTTTCTTTATCAATTTGGTAATAGTTGTTTCTCCATTACTAATCTTTTTCAAAATGTAGATACCATTTGCAAATTCACTCAAATCAATTTCGTTTTTCCCATCATCGTAATTTTTTTCAAAAATAATTTTTCCACTTAAGTCTGTCACTACAATTTGACACGAAGCTAAAGACTCAACTACAAATTTTCCGTTAGACGGATTTGGATAGATGCTTATGTTAACGCTTGAAAATAACTCATTAAGTACTGTAAGTGTGCATGCCTTAACTTGAATCTGCATGCTTTGAGTGGAGGTACAGTTTGCTAGTGCTGTTGTTCCAGTAACACTGTAATTGGTCGTGATGGTTGGAGTAACAAAGATGCTTTGATTCGTTGATCCGTTGTTCCAATTGTAAGTATTTGCGCCATTAGCGGTGAGGGTTGCGGTTGCTCCAAGACAAATACTGCTAGTTCCAGAGATTGTGATGGTTGGTTGCGGTATAATAAGAACCGTTATGGTTTTTGAGCCTGAACAATTATCCAAAATGTTTGTTCCTGTCACGATGTATTGAACGCTAGCTGGAGGGCTAACAGTAATGAATGGATTTGTGGATGAATTGCTCCAAACATAAGTATCTGCGCCATTTGCCAAGAGGGTGGTTGGTTCTCCCTGACATAAAACACTATTTCCAGAAATCGCAATTACAGGATTGTTGTTTACCAGAAATGTACCAGTAGTATGTGCATGACAGGTTCCTATATCATTAGAATAAGTGAAAGTAGTAACTCCGAGATTTGAATTAGAAGGTGAAATAACACCGGCATTTGAAATGACATTCGTGTTGCTCAAGCTTGTAAAAGTACCACCCTGAGGATTTGTAGAAATGGTATAATCAGAGGAGTTTTTACAAAGGATTGGAATTAAATTAATAGTTGGAGTTAAAAGATTAGCAACAGTTACCGCAGTCGTTTTAGTTATTGAACAGTTATGAATGGGTTCTACCACTGCAACGGAATAAATAATGGTACTGACATTACCTGGCGCCACAGTTGGTGTTATCAATGAACTCGCCGTTTGTGTATTTGATAAAAAGCTGGTTGGAGTCCAGGAAAAACTATATTGTCCTGAAGAAGGAGGCGTTGTTAAATTGGTTGTAATTAAACCTGAACTACCGTTGCAGATGGTTGAGGACGATGGACTCAGATTAAAATTGAAGGAATACGTAGAAATAGAAAAGGTATCAGAGTATTTACAATTACCATCAAATGCGTTCACACTGTAAGTTCCGCTTGAAAGTCCGTTTGCAGTGAAAGAAAGCAGTGAAGTTGGTGCAAGTGATGCGGAATAGTTGGGAGTTATACCAAGTGAGGTAATAGAATAAGAGTTAATCGAGGTTGCAAAACCACCAGCTGGACTGATAGTAATTGTGGCGCTACCATTCGTTGCACCTACGCAAATATCCGAATTCTGAGAAACGCTCATGACCCCTGGTGATGAAGAAATTAAGGTATATTCTATGGAATCTTTACAACCCTGAACCGAAGTAAAAGTAGTTCGATAAATAGAACCATTGTTCGGGCTAGTAACAGTATAACTTGCTTGTGTCCCACCCAAAGAGGAAGTGATGGGTGTTAAATTATTGTACCATTGATATCCCGTGCCAGCAGGAGGATTAAGGTATGCGTCTGTGCAAAAAGGTTTAAATAAATTTGTAACCCCTTGCGGCGAGGTATTCACGGTCACGGTTCCGACCGCTTGTCCGCAGGTACTACTTTGTGACCCAGCAGCCTTCACTAAAACAGAATACACGCCAATCGATAAATTAGAAACGACATTTGAATTACTGGTTAAAGTGCTAGTTGAATTATACCAGGTATAATTATATCCAGTGCCACTTCCGTTTGCTACAACGGAGGCAGATCCTGAGCTTCCCAGAGAACAACTTGGTGACGCGCCAATAGCGGCAACGCTTATAGATGCATATCCAATGGCATAAGTTGCAGTATAGATGCAGCCGGAAGGAGCAAGCATGTTCACAGTATAAACAGAACCAGCGACAGGGTTGGAAACAGTTAACACGCTCGAAGTCCCTTGTGGCGGGGGAATACTACCTGTGCCTGGCGCATACCATTGATAATTCGAATAGCCTAATGGTGCAGTTATTTGAGCCTGATTGGAACCTTGACAAAAACCAACAGGTGTAGGAAACGGAGTAACATTGCTAAGACCACTGCCAACAATAAGTTGAGATGGACTGGCGCAGCGCGCATCAAAGTAGGCGCGCCCTACATGCGATGCTAAAGCGCACGAGTTTGCAATGACTTCAACAGTAACGCAACTACCAATAAAAGGTGAAAGATCTACGGTTCGTACAACCCAGTTCGCCCAGTTTGTAGGTATGTTGCCGATGGTTGTCAGTGTAGTAGATCCTGAAGCAGAGGGACATGTTCCGCCATTTGGATTAAGTGTATAAGAGAAACAAGGCAAAACAGTTCCAAAGCAATCTTTTACGATTACCTGAAAGTTTGCACCAGTACAACACGTTTCAGTTGGACTGTAATCCCAAGATCCCGCATAAGCGTACTGAAAAATAGAACTAGTGTAATTTACAGCAAAGTTTTGCGCTATTTTGGTTACCACATAATTTGGGCTTGCGTTATTAAGAGCTACAATTTTAGATCCGCCTAGCGGAGAATTAAGTAAATTACCAATATAAGGAAGGTTTAAAATCGGTGTGGCAAGAACAGAAAAGGTACCGCTACCGGGTTGCCAATTCACATAGTTGCAAGAACCATTGCCTGTAATACTGCTTACAGTCCAACCATTCACTGCGTTTGAATTCGTGTAAGAGCCTACTGGGCTCGCTTCGAAATCAATATTAGTGATTTGAGATTTAATGTTATTGATTACGAATAGAAGAAGGTAGAAAAAAATATGCAACCTGTTTTTCATGGGTTATTTTTAGGTTAAAGTTACACTATGCATAGCAGGATAACTATTTCTTTACTCATTGAAAGGGATGGTTTACTAAGTAATTAATCGATATTAATAGTAATTAAAGAATTGTTAACCGGATGTGCGATTCTACCATAAGGATTGGTAGAGGAAAAATATTTGCGCTTACAATTTCCCCCGCAATAACTCCCATAACACAATGCCAATACTCACGGAAATATTAAAGGAGTGTTTGCTTCCTATTTGTGGTATTTCAATAACACCTTTACATGCATCTATAACGGTTTGCTCTACACCGTAAACTTCATTACCAAACACCAAGGCAATTTTTTCATCGTTATAAACAAAAGAATTTAAAGCAATGCTATTTTTTGCTTGTTCAACGGCATAAGGAGTGTACGCTTTTTCTTTTAAATAAATAATTGCTTCAAGTGTGGTTTTAAAATGCACCCATTTTACGGTAGAAGTTGCCCCGAGTGCCGTTTTTTCTATTTCTTTGTTAGGAGGTGTTCCGGTTACGCCACACAGAAGTATCTCCTCAATTAAAAAGGCATCGGCGGTTCTAAAAGCAGAACCAACATTGTTAAGGCTTCGCACGTTGTCGAGTACTATTATAACGGACTGTTTCTTTGCGCTTTTAAACGCTTCCACACTTAGCCGGTTCAGCTCTTCATTTTTCAATTTCTCACTCATTATTGCGCTTTTTAACTCAATAAAAATACTTATATTTAGGCGTTAAATCGTAAAACTTTTTTGTGAAGGTATCTAAGGAATTCAAAATAGGTATTGTGGTTGTTTTTGCAATAGCCGCATTTGTTTGGGGGCTCAGTTTTTTAAAAGGCAGTAATCTTTTCTTTGAGAAATCCTTTTTATACGCGGTATATCCTAAAATCGAAAATCTTAATCCTTCAAGTCCTCTACAAATAAATGGGTATCAAATTGGGCAAATAAAAACGATTTCCTTAATTCAAAAAGACGGACAAAATCTCGTATTGGTTAAATTTCTCATCACCGAAGAAATTGACATCCCTAGAAAATCTGTCGCTAAAGTAGTCAGTACTAATTTGCTAGGAGGCATGGCAGTTGAACTCGTTTTTAGCAAAGAAAAAGAATTTTTAAAAAACGGCGACACCTTAGTTTCCGAAACAGAACAAAGTTTCAAAGAAGCGTTTAATAGACAATTAGCGCCTCTTCAAGCAAAGTTTGAGAATCTTATCAGCAGCGTAGATACTGTTATGGGCGTTGTGAATCAGGTATTAAATATTAAAACCAGAGAAAATATTAATCAATCATTTGAAAGTGTGCGAAAAGCAATTTTTAGTTTGGAACAAACCGCTTATAAACTAGATGATTTAATGGCCACCGAAAAACCAAAAATCTCTTCAGTGCTTACGAATCTTAGCGGCATAACCACCAACCTAAATAAGAACGAACAAAAAATCACCAACATCCTCACCAATTTCAGCAACCTTTCCGATACGCTTGCAAAATCTCAATTAAAGAGTGCTGTTGCTAATGCTGATAATACGCTAAAGGAATTAAATAATTTGTTGACTAAAATTAATCAAGGTCAAGGAACTATTGGGAAACTTGCGAAAGATGATTCACTTTATAATAATTTAAATAAATCTGCGGCAGATTTGGACAACCTTCTTAAAGATTTGAAAGAAAATCCGAAAAGATATGTTCACTTTTCACTCTTTGGTAGAAAAAAATAATACTAATTTAAAATTTAAAATAATATGATCAGTTCTATTATTTTCACTATAATTTTTATCGGCTCTGCTTCTTTTTTTTACGTGAACGCTGTAAAAATTCGTCGTAATATTTTTATCGGAAAAAATTTTCCAATTACAGATAACAAGGGCGAACGTCTTAAGACAATGGTTCTTGTTGCACTGGGGCAAAGCAAAATGCTAACACGACCTATCAGTGCTGTGATGCACATTCTTGTTTACGTTGGTTTTGTTTTAATCAACATTGAAGTACTAGAGATGTTTGTTGACGGTTTAACCAACTCTCACCGTGCTTTTGCTTTCTTAGGAGGTTTTTATAATTTCTTAATCGCTTTTTTTGAAATTCTTGCCTTAGGTGTGTTTATTGGTGTAGTTGTTTTTTGGTTACGTAGAAACGTAATGAAAGTAAAGCGTTTTTGGAATTCGGAATTAAAAGGATTTCCGAGTCTAGATGCCAACGCTATTTTAATTACTGAAATGATTTTAATGACAGCGTTAATGCTAATGAATGCTGCTGATCAAAATTTGCAGTTGCGCGGCAACGAGCATTATCACCAGGCGGGAAGTTTTCCTATAAGTGGTTTTTTTGCGCCGATGTTAAGTGGCATGTCTGATGGGTCCTTAATTCTTATTGAGCGCGTTTGCTGGTGGTTACACATTATAGGCATTTTCGCCTTCTTGAATTATTTGCCCTACTCAAAACACCTTCATATTCTTTTGGCATTTCCGAATACGTATTTTTCTAATCTAAAACCAAAGGGACAGTTCAATACATTAGACGCTGTTACAGATGTGGTAGCTCCTAATTTCGATCCGGCTTATGTTGCAAAAACAGATCCTAACAATCCTGTACGTTTTGGTGTAAAGGATGTTCAGGATCTTGGTTGGAAAAATTTAATGGACGCTTATTCTTGCACAGAATGCGGTAGATGCACGTCTGCTTGTCCTCAAAACATGACTGGCAAGAAATTGTCTCCACGAAAAATCATGATGGACACACGCGACCGAATGGAAGAGGTGGGGCGTAACATGGATAAAAACCAAGGGGTGTTTGTCGATGATGGGAAATCTTTATTAGGAGATTATACAACAGCCGAAGAAGTTTGGGCCTGTAATACTTGTAATGCGTGTGTTCAGGAATGTCCTATAAACATTGATCCTTTGGCAATTATTATTGAAATGAGAAGATATTTAGTGATGGAAGAAAGTCAAAGTCCTTCTGAATTAAATGGAATGTTTACAAACATAGAAAACAATGGTGCTCCTTGGCAGTTTGCTCAGGCCGATCGCGCTAATTGGGTTACTGAGTCTTAAACCACTAAGACACTCAGCGCACTAAAGAACACTAAGAGAATATGATTACTCAGAAATATATTAATGAGATTTCATATCAAATTGTTGGTGGAGCTATTGAAGTGCACAAACAATTAGGGCCGGGATTGTTAGAGTCTGTTTATCATTCTTGCCTAGTCGACGAATTAAATGAAATTGGTTTAAAAGTGCAATCGCAAATTCATGTGCCAGTGCATTATAAAGGAAAAAATTTAGGAGGAATGTTAAAATTAGATTTATTAATAAATAGTTTAATTGTCGTTGAATTAAAGGCCGTCGAGGCTAGGATACCACTTTATAAGGCACAACTATTATCCTATTTAAAACTTTCGCAAATGCCAAAAGGATTGCTAATAAATTTTCATTATGAAAATATTACAAAACAATTAGTTCCTTTAGTGACAGAGGAATTTTCTAAATTACCTAAAGATTAATTAATAACTTAGTGTCACTGAGTGCCCTTAGTGCCTTAGTGGTTAAATTTTGAAAGAAGTATGAGTAAAATAGAGGTAAAGACAATGTCCGATATGATCGCCGCAGGCGAGACCCCTGAAATTTTGTTTTGGGTAGGTTGCAGTGGTAGCTTTGATGATCGTGCAAAAAAAATCACAAAAGCAATTGTGAAAATTCTGAATCATGTGAATATTAAATTCGCCATACTTGGTGCAGAAGAGGGTTGTACGGGCGATCCAGCTAAGCGTGCTGGAAATGAATTTTTATTCCAAATGCAAGCCATGCAAAATATTTCAGTTTTAAATGGCTATGAAATTAAAAAAATAGTTACCGGTTGTCCGCATTGTTTTAATACGATTAAAAACGAATACCCTGCTTTAGGCGGGAATTACGAAGTAGTGCATCACACGCAGCTTGTGCAAGAACTCATTGATACCGGCAAATTAAAAGTGCAAGGCGGGGAGTTTAAAGGAAAGAAAATTGTGTTTCACGACCCCTGTTATTTAGGAAGAGCAAACGATGTGTATGAAGCACCGCGCGAGGTTATTCAGAAGTTGGATGTAGAGTTAATGGAAATGAAACGTAGCAGAGCAAAAGGTTTATGCTGCGGTGCTGGCGGCGCGCAAATGTTTAAGGAAGCAGAAAAGGGTACAAAGGAAGTTAATAACGAACGCGCAGAAGAAGCACTTGCTCTTAATCCTGATGTTATAGCCGTTGGTTGTCCATTTTGTAATACAATGATGACAGACGGTGTAAAGCACTTTAATAAAGAAGATAAAACCAAAGTTTTGGACGTTGCCGAGTTAATTGCGAATGCCAATGATCTATAAGAACTAAGATGAAAAACAGAATTTTAATCCCGCTGATAAGTTTATTTTTGATTTTTTCCTGCACGAATAAAAATGAAGGAGAGGAAGTCGGCACAAAAAAAATAGATAGTTTAAACATTAAATTAAACTCACCAGAGCTGAAGGAAATAAATGCCGAGTTATTGAAAGATGCATCAAATGCTTCATTGTATAATAAACGCGCTTTAGTTTATCTTAAATTAAGAGAATTTCCAGAAGCTGAAAATGATTGTAAACGGGCTATAAAGATAGATAGCACACAAGCTTTGTTTCATTTGACATTAGTTGACATTTATTTCAGCGAAAATAAAACCCGTGATTCAAAAGAACTACTTGAAGCGACTGCAAAAAGATTTCCAAATAATACAGAAGCTTTATTAAAATTGGCAGAATTGTATTTTCTTGTAAGACGTTATCAAGACGGTATTGAATACGTAAACAAGACCTTAAAAATTAATGAAAATCTCGCTAAAGCGTATTACATTAAAGGAAGTATTTACAGAGAGAGTGGTGATACTGCGAGAGCGATTTCGAGTCTAGAAACCGCCGTTGAACAAGACAATAAATATGTTGATGCTTTTTATGATTTAGGAATTCTTTACGGCGCGCGTAAAAATCCACTAGCAATTGAATATTATAATAATGTTCTCCGCGTTGATCCAACAAACCCTACAGCCAATTATGCAAAAGCAAAATTACTGCAAGATCTTGGAAAAATTGACGAGGCTATTAAATTATACGAGGCAATTTTAACTACGAACAAAACGTGTGAAAACTGTTATTATAACCTTGGAGCTATTTATTTGGAAATAAAAAAGGATCCTAAGAAAGCCTTGGAAGAATTTACGAAAGCCATTGAAATAAATCCCAATTACGTTGAGGCTTATTTTGCTAGGGGTTATACCTATTCCAAATTAAAAGATAAAGAAAGTGCAAAGGCAGATTATGCCATGTGTCTCAAAATTCAACCCAATTACGATGCAGCAGTAGATGAATTAAACAATTTGTAAAAATTTCTTTAAAATACTAATATAATCAGAACAAAAAAGTCTGCTTTTAGTATTAAAAAGATAAATTTAGTAGATTAAAAAATTAATTATGAACTTAGAAAAGAAACCATTGTGCATCGCATTACAAGGTGGCGGAGCGCACGGAGCTTTTACATGGGGAGTGTTGGATAGACTTCTTGAAGAAGACTCGATTGTTACTGAAGCGATGTGTGGCACAAGCGCAGGAGCGGTAAACGCTGTAACATGTGCTTACGGACTGCATATTGGCGGGCCAGCTAAAGCAAAGGAACTCATGGATAAGCTTTGGCACAAAGTTGCTATGAGTGGTAGCTTTTTGTTTAAGCCAAGTATTTTTGACCAAATGTTTGGAAACGGCGATATTCATAACAGTCCCGGCTTCATGATGTTTAATTCTATCTCTCAATTTCTTTCTCCTTATAATTTTAATCCTTTAAATTATAACCCACTAAGAGACATTTTAACCGACCTTATTGATTTTGACCAATTAAAATTATACAATAAGAAAAAGCTATTTATTTGTGCTACAAACGTAAAGACAAACCGAGCAAAAATTTTCACTAACAGTGAAATTTCTGTGGATGCAGTATTGGCTTCCGCGTGTTTGCCCTTTTTGTTTCAAGCGGTGGAAATAGATGGTCAGTATTATTGGGATGGTGGATACATGGGAAACCCACCAATATTTCCGTTGATTACAAATACAAGTGTAAGGGATATTGTTTTAATAAAAATTAATTCCATCAACATAAATTCCGTGCCAACCAGCGCACGTGATATTGCAGATCGTGTAAATGAAATTTCGTTTAATAGCAGTTTAATTAATGAAATGAAATTAATTCACTATAGAAACGAACTCATTCGCAATGGCATATTAACTACCGATAATAAAACTAATCGCGAAATTTTCGTGCATACTATCAGTGGATACGAGGCATTAAGTCAAATGAATCAAAGTAGCAAGATGAATATTTCATGGGAATTTTTGCTTAGTCTCAAGGAAAAGGGAAGGCAAACAGCTGAAAAATGGTTGGAAACGAGTTACCACGAAGTAGGTGTAAAATCTACCTTTGACGTCGAGGAGCACTTTTTTGACAAGTTATAACATTTATTAAGTCTGGCTTTTCATATCCTTTGTATTTCTTTAAATCGTGATAGGTAAAATTTTATTAGTTTTACTTTTTATCAGCGTTGTAACAACCTAGGTTAATGGTTCACTTTTTCAGATCGAAAATTTATTGCGTAACGAGCAAGCTGCTTTGTGGCTTTTTTTTATGTCTCAGCACTCTAAATTATGCGCAGGTTTTTTATTCTGTAAATCCCAATTACCTGAAAAGTAAAACAGAACAAAACAATTTACTTACGGAGTATAAAAATAATTTTCCAGATACAGCTATTACGGAGCAAGCCAATTATTTTCCAAAAAATTATATGGGAAATTTAGGACTCGCTTCTCCAGATTATATTTGGCGTTATGGAAGCGATGATATTGGTTTTCGGTTTGTACAATCGCCTCTGACAATTGATAGATTTAAAGAAAGCGAAGTAAGATATTATAGAACCAAGGGTCCCTTTGCCAGTTTAAATGGAATTGCTGGAAGTAAGGAGCTCCAGATTTTTAAAATGTTGTTTACCCAAACATATAAGGGCAAAGTGAATTTTACGATTGGCTTTAACCGATATACGTCTAAAGGTTTTTATCAAAGGCAACAGACTTATGCAAATAATGTTTATTTAAGCAGTAATTATGCAACCCGAAAAAAGAATGCGGGGTACTATTTTTATATTCTCAATAATGGCAATAAAAATTCTGAAAACGGCGGCATTCAAGATGGAGTAATAACGGATTCTAGTTTAGTGTTTGATAAAGAACTTTTTAGAGTGAATTTATCTTCTGCCAAACGCGATAATCGCGAGTTAAAAGTAATGATTAACCCTTGGCTACGCTTAAACAAGAATGATTCAACGAATACGGTAGATCACTTTGTACAACTAAAGTCCAGATTCGAAAACAGTTCTTACCATTATTCGAGTTCTAATGATGCTATTGATAAATTCTACAAAAATACTTACTACGATACCTTGAAAACTAACGACAGCTCGCATGTGAAAAAATTCACAAATGAACTTTCGTATGCCATACTTAAAAAGGATAATAAAGCGGGTTTATCTTTTGGGTATAAAAATGAAATCAATCAAGTCTGGCAGCGCAGAGACAGCGTGTTTATGAATCACATTCTTTTGTCGGATTTTGTTTTTAGAACACCCCTAACTTCAAGAGACACTTTAAACAAAGACACCTTAAATAAAACGGAAAAGTATTGCGAAACGCGTGTTAACTTTCAATATTGTTTAGCCGGCCCTTTAATTGGGAACTACAAAGGGGAGAGTAAGTCTATTTATACTTTTAATCAAAACAAAAAAAGAAATCTGTTTTTAAATGTGCTTTACGAAAACCGAAGTCCGGATTATATGTACAATAATTGGTTAAGTAATCATTTTGTATGGTTTAATAATGGCTTTAAGTCACAACAACAAATACAATTTAAATTAGGATTAGATTTAAATAGAGTTTTTACAACGTCTATTTTTTATCAATCCATTACTAATTATTTATATTTTGATCAAGAAGCATTGCCGAAAAATTATTCAAAACCAATTTCAAACATTGGTTTGAATCTTAATTTCACAAAAATATTTTTTAAACATCTCGGTTTAAATATGAATTATATTTACCAGAGCAGCTCTAAAGCTTCTGTGGTGAGGATTCCAGAACATTCAGCTACATGCAAATTGTTTTACAATGGAAGTTTGTCTCACAATAATTTATTATTACAGATAGGCTTTCAAGTACAAATATATGAGTCCTTCTACGCCTACGCCTACATGCCTTCTACGCAAACCTTTTATTTGCAGAATGATTTTAAAACGGATCGCTACCCATATTTGGACGCCTATCTTAGCGCTCGTATTCGTCCTGTTTCTATTTTCCTAAAAGTTGAAAATGCACTTGCAGCTGTGGCAGGACCAAATTTTTCTTTTGTTCCAGGATACTATCAAAGTGATTTGGCTTTTCGATTTGGGTTGACGTGGATGTTCTTCGATTAAGCCATGGACAAGGCCTGATGGAATCTTCACCGCAAGTCTTTGTCGCGCTTTTAAAATCCATTTCTAATACTTATATTTGATATAATCGGAAGTATAAAATATGTCGTTATACCACCATCCAACTTATTTATTAAAAGCACTTGCAGAACGCGAGCAGAATGGTATTCTTAGAAAACTGACTTGTACCTTTCCAGAAATTGATTTTTGCAGCAACGATTATCTTGGATTTTCAAAACTTGGACTTTTAGATTCTAAAATCCATGCGCAAATAACTGAGCAGGATGCCGACGGAAAGCCAATGGGTTTTGGTGCTACCGGATCTCGATTGGTTAGTGGTAATAGTCGTATAATAGAGGAAACCGAGAAACAAATTGCCTTTTTCCATCACGCAGAAAGTGCACTTATTTTTAATTCCGGTTATGATGCAAATGTGGGACTTCTTTCATCGGTGCCACAAAAAAATGATCTTATTTTATACGATGAAATGATACACGCATCCATTTACGATGGTATTCGTTTAAGTCATTCCACGCACTATAAATTTGCTCATAACGATATGGAGAATTTGAGTGAATTAATCCAACGGCATCGTAAAGATTTTGAGAATATTTATGTGGTGGCAGAAAGCGTATATTCTTTAGATGGAGACTCGGCACCATTATTGGAGTTGGTTGAAATATGTCAGGATTTTAAAAATATTTTTTTAATTGTCGATGAAGCACATGGCATCGGTGTATTTGGAAAGCAGGGTAGGGGATTGTGCAATGCCTTGTCAATTGAAAAGAAAATTTTCGCTAGAATTTACACTTATGGAAAAGCCATGGGCTGTCACGGTGCTGCTATTGTTGGAAGTGATATTTTACGAAACTATCTGATAAATTTTTCGCGCACATTTATTTATACTACCGCTTTGCCTTATTATAGTATTGAAGCAATTAAACATTCTTACCAGTTATTAATTGAAACCAATCAAAAAGATCTTCTGCAAAATAACATCGCCTATTTTTATACCAAAGCTGCTTCTATCAAGAGCATTGTAAAGAGCCAAAGTGGTATTCATGCAATTCAATTAGGAAGCAATGATTTAGTGGATAAGCTTGATAGAGAATTAAAAAGCATTAATGTTCATGCACGCATTATGAAAAGCCCAATGATTAAACAAGGAAAAGAAAGAATTCGTTTTTCCATTCACGCATTTAATACAAAGGCTGAAATTGATAGTTTGATAGACTGTTTGAGTAGATTTTCTAAATAATTATTTGTTATTGATTAGGCGATCAAGTTTCCAAACCAATAATCCAGAACCAATACCCAGTACCATGCCTGCCAGCACGTCTGTTGGAAAATGAACCCCTAAACGCATTCTTGAATAACCCACAATTCCGGCATAAAGATAAGCGGGCACAGCAACGTACCACTCTTTGTAGCTTAGCGAAAGCGCTGTTGCCATTGCAAAAGCAGAAGTTGTATGTCCGCTCGGAAAAGAGTAGGAGCCAGAATGTGTGCGGGCAGTTATTTCAGAAGGATAAGTTTTGTAAGGCCTTGGTCTATCTATGGTATATTTTAACCCGGCCGAAGTTAGTGCGGCAAAAGCAATTGTAATAGCACTTTTGTAAC
Organism: Aurantibacillus circumpalustris; assembly: GCF_029625215.1. GTDB lineage: Bacteria > Bacteroidota > Bacteroidia > B-17B0 > Aurantibacillaceae > Aurantibacillus > Aurantibacillus circumpalustris. The sequence goes on along the minus strand of NZ_CP121197.1, from coordinate 374,560 downwards.
CATTGCGCATCATTATCTCATCCTTTTTTAAGTAACCATTGGCCCAAATTCCAACAACGGTAACCGGTATTAACGGATTTACAGAAAAAGAAAAACCTTCCATGGTTTTATCCCAAATGGGCATCTCTTTTTGATTAAGCGATCTCAAAATTTTAAAATCAAGATTTTGAGCGCAAGCCGATCCAAAAAAAAGAAAAACAGAAATGGTTATTATTTTTTTCATCACTATGCTTTGAATGGAATACTATTTACAAAAGCAAATTACAAAATTTAATCTGTAACCAAAACTTAGTTTAAGAGTTATGTTTAAAAACGAGTAACATGGTACGTTTAATCATAAGCCTATTTTTTATTTTTTCCTTGCAGCTTAGCGCTTTTCACAGGAGTATGTTTTTGCAACAGGCCCTGGATAAAAAACTAGTAACGGCCACAGGTAAAGCACTTGGGGGACATCAAGGCTTCTGCATAAATCTAACCCTTAAAAATTTAACCAAAGATTCTTTGGTTATTTTGATAGAAGCAGGAAGACGGTTAAACTCTATCGAAGACATAAATCAGGATATACTCATTGTAAAACAAGAACTTTTAGCTTTAAAATCGAATGAACTTAAACGAATTAATGTGAAGGGATATTGCTGTCAGGCTTCTATGCATTCGCCTTCAAAAGGAGCTATCTACGATATAAATAAGTTAGCAGATAGCAACCTTGTAAAATTGGCTCGGTACTTAAATAAAAGTAAGTTTGATTTACAAGCAGAGCAAAGTGCCGTTTGGGCCATTAGTGAGAAACGTTCAGCAGCGAACATTGCTTCAGAGAATGATTCACTTACCCAAAGTTTACGTGAAATGGTAGCGTATATCAAAGGCGAAGAATTACCATGGTACCGCATTCTTTCTCAAAATTATGTTTATCAAAACGGAGCAATTTCTTGTATTTATCTCAAACTTCAAGGCTTGGTATCCTTGTCAACTGATCAGGAAAATTACATAACACTGTGCGTTCGCGATGAAAAAGGATTAAATGTGTGTTTGGTGAAAAGTGAATGGCTTAAGGCAGGAGCGAATCAAATCTATAAATTAGATTTGCCTATTAAAGGAATGGCTAGAGGCAAATACAGTCTCGAAATAACTAGTCCCGATAAACAATTATTAAAAAGAGAATTTGAAATTTAATTTTGAAAATAGAATTACTTTACCGCTTTCAAACTCAGATCGAGTCCTTTTACATGATGGGTAAGTGCACCAATAGAAATAAAATCAACGCCACATTTTGCGTACGATTGAATGTTTTTTTCTGTAATGCCGCCCGAAGATTCAACTTCGAATTTTCCATTAATTAATTTAACGGCAGCAAGCGTTTGTTGCGGCGTATAATTATCTAGCATGATGCGTTGCACGCCTCCATGTTTCAAAACAAAGTTTACATCTTCGAGTGAACGCGTTTCTACTTCAATGTTTAATTTTTTGCGCTTGGACTTTAAGTAACGATTGGCTGAATCAATTGCCTTTTCAATTCCGCCAGCAAAATCGATGTGATTGTCTTTAATCAAAATCATGTCATACAAACCATAGCGGTGATTTCCGCCGCCACCGATAAGAACTGCCCATTTTTCAAAAAAGCGAAATCCTGGAGTTGTTTTGCGCGTATCAATCACCTGAGTTTTTGTACCTCGACACAAATCTTGTAAATGAGCCGTTTTTGTGGCAATACCGCTCATGCGTTGCATAATGTTTAAAACCAAACGTTCAGCAGTAAGCATCTTTTGTGTATTTCCTTCAACGATTAAAACAACATCGCCCTTTTTTATTGCTGCTCCGTCTTTAAAAAACGTTTTAAGTTTTGAGCCTTTATCTATTTGCTTAAAAATAATCTGAGCCGCTTCAATTCCGGCAATAATCCCATCTTCTTTGGCAAGAAGTTGCATTTTGCCTCTATGATTTTTAGGAATGGTGGAAAGACTGGTATGATCACCATCTCCAACATCTTCTTTAAAAGCGTTTGAAATAAATTGTTTGAAATTGAAATGTTTTTTGTTGCGTTTAACGAAATCAGTCATTATCGTTTTCGATTCGGAATTGTGAGATTAAATTTCGTCTTATTAAAATTGACACACGAAATTTTCCATTGGAGGTTTCAAGAGTACCGGTAATGTATTGTTGACTATTATTGACAGTACTTGTGTGTGTTCCAGAAAAACTTTTTACGGGGTGTTTTTCGAAAAAATAAATTAAGTTGGCTTCGGCTTGTGACTTGCTTAAAACATCTTCTTGATTAATTAATTTGATTGAAACTTTCTCTTCAAAATATTTTACGAGTTCTGCAGACTTGCCTTGTTTTAAAGCAGAAACAATTTCTTCAGTTAATTCAGTCCCCGAAATAAACAATCCGAAAAACAAAGAAGATATGACAATTAACAGTTTCATTATATATTAGTACAAATTTAATTAATTTTTGCAATTTTATCGCATGCGTATTACATTACTTCAAATCGACAAAACACAAGATAGTTACCTTATGGAAGGCATTGATGCTTATATTAAAAGACTTAAAAACTATGCTACGCTTGATATTACAACAATTAATGTGCCAAAAACGGTGCGACAGAGAAGCTTTAATGAACAAAAAAATGAAGAAGCAAAGCTAATATTTAATCATATTTCACCTGAAGATTTCCTTATTTTACTGGATGATAAGGGCAAAGAATACTCTTCAATGGATTTTTCTAAATTTATCGCACAAAAACAAAATGCTTCGACAAAACGCTTAGTGTTCTTAATTGGTGGTCCTTTTGGCTTTGATAGCAAGATTTATGAACGCGCTAATTTTAAATTATCTTTTTCTAAAATGACTTTTTCGCACCAAATGATTCGTTTATTTTTTGTTGAGCAACTTTACCGGGCTTATACGATTTTAAAAGGCGAGAAGTATCATCATGAATAGCAGCCCGCGAATGTAAATTCTGCCCTTCGAATTCAACACGGAGAGACTGAGACACGGTGGCAGGGAGGAAGTTTTCTTTTTCTACTGCACGGTTTTAAGGTAGTAGTAATTTCACGGCTGTTCAATTACCGAGGGGCTGCGTGAGGCCTGGAAGAGGCAGCCCGGCGCAACAAGGCTTTAGAGTGGCAAAGCGACGGAGGCTTTGGAACAAAGACCCCGCACGCGCGTTCTTGCCACTCTTAAGTTTTGGAAGGCGGCTATAACGAACAGGCCGACCCCTTGGAGTGAAAGGCAGTGAGAGGTTTTAGACGACCTTTCACTTCAAGAGGGCACGCCCAAACAAAAACCATTCTAAGAATTTTTCTTAGTTTCTCATTGATTTTTTTTCATTTATATAAAAAAACCGCGATCCAATTTGCAGCTAGGATCGCGGTTCGGGGACATGAAAAAACTGCCTTTAGTGTGTTTAGTTAATAAGACGGTTTCGAATTGAAAAAGGTTACACTTACTTTTTATTTTTTTCTACTTTTTTGTCTTTTTCCAGTTCTATGTTTTCGTCCGGTGTTTTTATACGGATGCCATCTTCGTCAATTTTAATTTCTGTATGATTGCCATTCACTTCAATTCCATCTTTATTGATGACAACTTTATCTGATTTTCTTCCTCTTCTTTTTTTGCGCGAAGAGTGTTCGTCTTCTTCGTCATCATCCGTATCTAAACCTTTGCAATCAATACACTCTAATCCTTTTTCAGTCATCTTCCAACGACGAGAAATCATTCGGCCATCCCATGTATTGCTTGTGTTGTCAATATCATCGAGTAAATATTTTGTGCTTTTGTCAAAATAAACCACCTTTCCTTTTGGCAATTTAATTTTAATATCCACTTCTTGCGCACGAAATCTAGATCCTTCCATTACAGTAAAGATTTGATCAAAGGAGAGAATGTTTTTATCCTGACTAAAAGAATAATCGATAGATTTCGCATTTTCATTCGCGCCTCTTTTCGTATTGTCTCGGGCACTACGGGTTATTATCATTTCCACGCTGTCAGAATTGCTTTCTGTTACATTAAGACCAGCAAAGCCTATAACACTTAAATTTTTGTTGTTTTCACCAAAGAAATAACCGCTATGGTTTTTAGAAAGAAAGTTTTCTATGTCGTCGTAATTGTCAAAATTAAAGCCCTTAAGATTTTTGTTTCCCGGATTCATCTTTATTATTAGAGTGTCTCCAATGTCATGAAGCGTATACGTTTCCTTTGAACGAGCATTTTCGCTAAATTGTTTTACGGTAGAAACGGTTACATAAAAACCTAAAATAATTCCAAGCGTCCAAATAATTCCAAGTGCTATGTTTAACCAGCGGTTACTGTAATGAATTTTGAATAATAATTTTACACCGCCGTAAACGAGCATCATTACAGGGATTCCGGCAACAATGATAAAGGCTATGATTGCTAGTACATATTCTGATGAGGAATCAAAAATAACTCTTCTCCAATGTATAATTTGGTCATTAGAATTTAAAACAGATATGCCAAATAAACCAGCGAGGTATCCGAATAATAAAATGCCACCAATAAAAATTAAGAAAAGACCAAACAAGCGTCCTGCAATATTAAAGATGGTGTTTAAGGCAGAGCCGATGTTTGAACGCACACTCTCAGAATAAGCCTGACCTTGATTTCTAAACTCCTTGCCTTGGCCTTTCATTTTATCACGCATTTGCTCCGCTTCATTTTTAAACTCCCTTCCGTATTTATTCATTCTGCTTTTTACATCTTCTGCCTCATCTTTAAACGATTTATAAATGGTGTTGATGTTGGCAGATTCGCCACGCATGGCTAAACGGTCAGCAGTTGTTTTAGCTTCAGGAATTACAATCCAAAGAATAATATAAACCCACAAACTCACGCCGCCAAAAAATACGAGTAAAAACATTGCTAAGCGTACCCACACAATATCAATATCGAAGTAGGCCGCTAATCCGCTACAAACGCCGCCAATGGCTTTTTCATCAGGATCGCGGAACAATCTACGTTTTATTTTTTCTTGTGTGTATTCAGTTTGTTCGTCGTTCGAATTACTTTCTGAATTGTTTTCTTCACCAGCAAACTCTTCAGGCTTGCCCATCACATTCATTACATGTTCCACATCTGCCATCAAAATGACTTGTTTTGAAACATTAATTTTTGCTTGTAACAATTCGGCAATACGCGCTTCAATGTCGCTCATAATCTCGTTGCCGCCGTCGGTTTTACTAAAATAACCTTTGATAGTGGAAAGGTATTTACTTAAACTATCGTACGCATCTTCTTCAATATGGAAAATGATACCGCTTATATTTATTGTGACTGTCTTGTTCATTGTAATGTTTTTTTAGTGTTTTTTTAAATTTTTTTCTGAAGTAGAGCATAGCTCACTTCAAAACTTCTTTCCCAGTTCAATTGTTTTATTCACGGCATCAACCAGTTCTTGCCACGAGAGTTGAAGTTCTTTTAAATATTGTTCGCCAATTTCGGTGAGTTTATAGTACTTGCGTGGCGGACCGCTTGTACTCTCTTCCCAGCGGTAGCCGAGTAGTCCCGTATTTTTTAACCGGGTTAACAATGGGTAGAGTGTTCCTTCAACAACTACTAGCTTGGTATCTCTTAGCTTCTCAATAATTTCAGTTGGATAAGCATCGCCTTGCGATAAGATAGAAAGTATGCAGAGTTCAAGAACACCTTTTCGCATTTGAGCCTGAGCACCAGCCCTCTCATTTGCGCTTTCTGTTTTAGATGTGTTCTCTGTGTTTGACATGTTTACTTTATTTAGTGATAAGTGATAAGTGGCGAGTGATAAGTGGCGAGCGATAAGGGAGGTTCTATAGAGTTTTAAAATTCAGAGTTACGCTGTGCACTACATTTTGTTTTAATTTATTCAAATGCAAATTCGAAAACTGTTTTTCTATTTCTTGTTTAAGTTCTTTATTAAGTGTTTTAGCCATTACAAAATTCACTTTCCCGGTTTTGTCTGTGGTAAAAAGAACTTCTATTTTATTTAACTGAACAGATTTGGTTTCGTAACTTGGTAACAATACCTGTGGAAATTTAAAATAACTGCGAATGGTTTTTTCAGTTTCTTCAGTAACCGTTTTTTTACTTGGGTCGGTATGCGAAAATGCAACGAAGGTTGTAAAGAGCAAACTTAGTATTAAGCTGAACTTTAAAAGTGTGATGTGTGTTTTCATGATTTGTTTTTAATGTTATTTTTTATTTTGTAATTTTTATTTATGGTACTTTTTAATTGTAGCTATTATGCGATGCAAACATACGTTATTTTATTAGTACTATGTAAGGCATAGTACTAAATATTTTCAGTAAGCAAGTTAACTTATTGATTATCAATATGAATATTTTTCGAGCGATTTCAATAATTTGGTATCTTTGTACGATAATTTATTAAAAATGCACACTTGGTCTTCGGATTTTGCCGTATTATTTTCACTTGAAGGATTTATTGGCTTAATTACTTTATCTATTTTGGAGATCATTCTTGGCATTGATAACATTATATTTATTTCCATTGCTGTAAATAAATTACCTGTTCATCAACAAAAAAACGCCCGCACGTTAGGTTTGGTATTGGCTCTCGTTGTTCGCTGTATTCTCTTAATGTTTATTGGTTGGATTGCCGGTTTAAAGGACGCACTATTTTATTTGGGAGATTATGGCATAAGTGGAAAAAGCCTGATACTCATTGCAGGAGGGGTTTTTCTTTTAGTGAAGACCTGGCAAGAAATAATGGAAAAAATTTATACTGATGAAGATGAAACTGAATACAAAACAGGAAAAGGTAAAACAACTTTTAATGCGATTATTCTACAAATTATAATTATTGATTTTGTATTTAGTTTCGATAGTATTCTGGCAGCCGTTGGCGTAAGCGGCGTTGTACTTATTATGATTGGTGCGGTTGTAATCAGTATGATTTTAATGATCTTATTTAGCGGAGGGGTTTCGGAATTTATCAATAAAAATCAAGGCATAAAAATGATTGCATTGACGTTCTTATTAGCAATTGGCGGTATACTTCTAGCAGAAGGTTTAATTGATTGTTATAATTTTAGTGTGCCGGAAGCGGAACATGTGGAGTTAAACAAAAATTATGCTTACATAGCTCTGGCCTTTGCCATGCTTATTGAAGGCTTTAATATGAAAGAGCGTCAGGTGAAAAGAAAGAGAGATCTTGGAATTAAAGATTAATTGTGACGCCTCTAAATTTTTTTACAGCTTTCAATCATATAATTATTTAAGTCAAAAACGTGGTTGCTTATTTTTGGGCGCTCGAGCGGGCCACGCCGGGCTCAACACACAAGCTGGCTCATCAAGCCACTGGTGTTTTTTGTCACAGGATTTACAGACTCTTACCCCTTTGTACCAAAGGAAAAATCTCTCTGATAAGCATGAAAACAATTAAAGGTGTCAGCATATAAAAATAGCGTCCGCAGTTATTACCATGCCCCGCTAAATGGCAAATGACATTAATCTGTAAAAAAAGAATTGAAATTTTTATAAGACTAAATCCATCAAACGAAAGTCCTTTTAATTTTTTGTAAAGAACAATACCTAGGTACACAAAAAGTAAATTAAGCGTCATTGCTAATTGTTTTAAATAAGAAGTCAATGAATAATTTATATGAAATAAATTTGAAGAAAAATAATTTCCCGATGCCTGGTAATCTAGGTGTGGTGTGTAAAAAACTGTTTTACGCAAAGTAACATGAACGAGAAAAAAAAGAGAACAAGCAATAAATATTTTGAGAAAATAAAAATCTTTGTGATAGAGATAGTCTATGAGCGCATAAGTTCCAACAGCAATCAAAATATATTCCCGCTGAAAAACTAAAAGAAGTAAGGGAATAATTATATAAGGTTTTTTGTCAAGATAGGCTTTTAAAGCAATCGCAAAAAGCAGAATTGAAAAAGCATCCGTTAAAGGCATTAATTCATAAAACAAGGTTCCAAAACCTAACAAATAAAGTAATGAACCCGTGAAAGAAAACAAAAAATCTTTGAAATGTTTTTTTAAAATGCTAAACAGAACAAGACAAGTAGCCGCTACAGATAAGTAATTAAAAAAGACGGCATTAAAATATACTTGTTTTAAAAAGCCCCAGGCAGCATATTTATCAAAGACTGTAGCGGTATCGTAAAAAAAATTTGCTTGGTAGAATAGGTGCGCGAAAAAAGCACCTACCAATCGCATATTATGCGGCGCAATTACTCGGCTGACATCAAAATCTTTATAGAGCCAATAGTATTGAAAAAAATCATGGGCTAAGGGTTCAGGGTCACCAAACTTGTAAACAAAATAAAATAGGGGGAGCCCTAGAAAAAGAAATAAAAGGTAAAGTAAAATGGAATTAAGTAATTTCATAAATAGATTCTGTTCAAACTGAAGATTTTCCAAACACGAATTTTACCACACAAAATACCATAATTTTCCCTTGTCGCGGTATTTAAAATACCAACATTCCATAACTTGTCGTGATGGGAAGGTATAGAGGTTGATGAATACTGCTAAGCTTAATTTCTCTTTAGTGAAAATTAGCGTAATTCGTGGCTAAAAACGAAGCAAGGTTTCCTCAAATTAAACCCATAATATTTTGCTTTTTTGAAAGAATTTCGCATCTTTGTTTGTATATATTGAGTACTTTTACTACTCAAACATGATTGAAACCCTCATATCCTCTAAAACGCGCGTCAAGCTGTTGCTGAAGTTCTTTCTGAACAGCAAGAACACCGCCTATTTACGCAATTTAGAAGAAGAATTTGGAGAGTCTACCAACGCCATTCGTTTAGAATTAAACAAGTTTGAGAAAGCCGGCTTCCTGGCTTCCGCTAGCGAAGGCAATAAAAAAATATTTAGCGTCAATACCAAGCATCCATTGTTTCCTGACATTAACCGCATCATCATGAAAATGACGGGTTTGGAATACGTGGTAGATTATCTTTTACAACGAATTGGTGACCTCGAAAAAGTTTACCTTGTAGGCAAAATGTCGAAGGGACAAGCAACAGAAATTATTGATCTGGTTTTGGTGGGTGACAATCTCAACAAAACCTTTTTAATAGAACAAATAGAAAAAGCAGAAAAAAAGATAGACAAAAAAATAAGGTATGTACACTACGGTTCCAGTGAGTTTGATATTGCGAAGATTAAAGAACCTGGCATGCATCCTTTGTTGATTTGGTCGCGGTAAACCACTAAGACACGGAGAACACGAAGGAGCACTAAGAGAAGGGGGTCAAGTTAGCAGGGGCGGTAGGCAGTGAATAGTAGGCAGTTTGCAGGAGCAGTTGATAGTTGGTATAAGAAGAGAAATGTTGAATGGACGTTTCATCATTTAACATTCAAAATTCAGTAATGGGACTGAGGTGGCGAAGCCATGAGAAATGCTAAATGTTCTTAATCTGTTTTAATGGAATAGTATGACAAGAAGCACTCTAATTAAAAAGTATAAGCAATTGTTTTGGTACTTCGATAAGACCAAGCTCGAAAGTATGAGTGATGAAGTATTAGTTGAATTTATTTTAAATTATGGGAGCTGGGAAGCCTTTTCTGATTTACTAAAAACCTTAGGAACGCCTAAAGTCGCTAAAATTTTTAAGATCCAAAAGGCCAAAAAAAGGACAAATTTATTGCCGGAGATCATTTATTTTTTTAACCTGTTTTTTAAAAAACATGCACCTGAATATATTAAGTAAGGAACAGTTTCAACAACTCACTATTCTATCCGCATTTAAACGCGAATATACACTGGTAGGTGGCACCGCCATCGCATTACATATTGGGCACCGTAAAAGCATTGATTTTGATTTATTTAAAAGCAATCAAATTCATCCCTCAAAAATAAAGAGCGCCTTAAGTGCCAAAAAATTAAAATATCAAATTTTATTTCAAAACGATGTCGGCTTTCATTTATTGATCAATGGTGTGAAGTGGACTTTTTTTTACTATCCATTTTTAATTCAAGATTCTGTTGTTAGGGAAAAGCAGTTTAAAATACCTGATTTGTTAACACTTGCAGCCATGAAAGCATATGCGCTCGGAAGGCGATCGAAATGGAAGGATTATGTTGATTTGCTATTTATTATTGAAAATCACCATACGATCGATCAAATTTCAAAACGGGCGGCAGAGATTTTTAAGGAAGCTTTCTCTGAAAAAATGTTCCGCATTCAATTAGTATACTTTAAAGATATTGATTTTAGTGAAGAGGTGGAATGGGTGGTAAAACCATTGTCGTTAAAGAAAATTCAAACTAGATTAATTCACTTTGCCTCTCAGTTATAATACAGGAGTTAATGGTGATTTTCAAAATTTATAATTCCAAACACTGTCACTTCGAGTAGATCCGACGCCAGGAGTCCCGATAGTTATCGAAGGGAAAAGAGAAATGCTAAATTTTAAATGAACCCAATAATTCAACATCCGATAGCTATCGGATAAACATTTATAATTTAAAATTTAAATGAATCAGTGGAAAGTCATATACGTCTCCTCCCGAGCTGAAAAAAAAGTAGCGGAACGCCTTCAACAAGACGGGATTGAATGTTACGTGCCCATTAAAAAAGAACTCAAACATTGGAGCGATCGTAAAAAGATGGTGGAAAGTCCTTTAATTAGCGGCTATGTATTTGTAAAACCAACAGCCTTGCAGCGAGATTCTGTACTTCAGTTTCAAAGCGTTTTACAATATGTGCGTTACAATTCAGGCGACGCCATTGTGAGAGACATTGAAATAGAAGCCTTAAAATCTATTGAAGAAAAAGGATATTTTGTAGATGGAGAATTCTCAAAAGATCTTAATACCGGTGACCGAGTAAAAATTGAACACGGCCCTTTTAAAGGTTTGTACGGCTCTGTAAAAACACAAGCGAAAGAGTGTATTTATAATATAAGTATTGAAGGTATTGGCTACGCGCTCACCGTGAAGGTGCCGGAAGAGGTGTTGGTGAAACAGAAATGAATTCACTGAACTTTTACATATCAAAAACTTTGCGCTCTTTGCGCCTCTGCGAGAAAATATGAACACTGATACAGAAAATTGGGACCTCGTCATCCAACCCAAATCTAAATGGTATGATCTACAACTAAGAGAAATCTTACGGTACAGTGATTTACTATTTTTATTTGTGCGCCGTGATTTTGTTGCGCTATACAAACAAACCATTTTAGGCCCGCTTTGGTTCTTCATTCAACCAATTATTACCTCACTTACGTTCGTGGTAATATTTGGAAACTTAGCTAACATTTCAACAGATGGTTTGCCGCAAATTTTATTTTATATGTGCGGGGTGACGCTTTGGGCTTACTTCTCAGACACTCTCACAAAAACATCCGATACCTTTACAGCCAATGCGAATATTTTTGGGAAAGTTTATTTTCCGCGGATGATTGTCCCTCTTTCAGTGGTTGTATCTAACTTAATTAAATTGGGCGTTCAGTTTCTTCTATTCATTGTTTTGTGGATTTTTTATTTGGTAACCACCGATTCTGTTCATCCAACATCAGCACTATTACTCGTTCCTTTTTTGATTATACTCATGGGTTTTCTTGGTTTAAGTTTGGGGATCATTATTTCTTCCCTAACGACTAAATACCGCGACTTAAAATTTTTGGTTGTGTTTGGAGTGCAATTGATGATGTACGCATCTCCAATTGTTTATCCACTTTCTATTGTTCCTGATAAATACAGATGGGCTATTTTGGCCAATCCTGTTACCAGTATTATTGAAACTTTTAAATATGCGTTTTTAGGTGTTGGAGAATTTAACTGGATGCATTTAGGATATAGTTTTGGTGTTACAGTGGTGTTGTTTGTGGTAGGATTGATTATTTTTCACAGAGTTGAAAAATCCTTTATGGACACGGTTTAAATTTAACCACATAGGCACATAGAAAGTAAGAAATTAAACTTGATGCTTAAAAAAGAAAACATAGGATTTTCGCTTCGCTCAAATAAAGAATCATTCATATAATTGAATTTGAAAATTGTAACGCAAAAATATCTGGATGAGTTAACCTATGAAGTTATTGGTGCAGCTATCGAAGTGCATAAAAACATGGGAAGGGGTTTATTAGAAAGTGTTTATCACCAATGTATGAAAGAGGAATTAAAACAGAGAAAGATAAATTTTAAAAGTGAATTAAAAGTGCCAGTTGTTTATAAGTCTAAAGAATTAGAAATAGATTTAAGGTGTGATTTATATGTTGAAAATTGTTTGGTAGTTGAATTGAAAGCAGTAAACGAATTACATAACTATATTGATGCTTAATTACTAACTTATATGAAACTCTTGAAAGCTCCTAAGGGACTTTTGATAAATTTTAATTGTTACAATATTTTTAATGAAGGCCAGAAAACATTAGTGAATGAGTATTTTAAATCACTTGAACCTGCGTAAATGGTAATAATTCCGAAGTTATGTTGTCACAAGTTTGAAGCGAAGCTTCATCCCGATAGCTATCGGGAATATGTTGTTCTATGTCTTAAGCATCCAGTCGATCCTATGTTCCTATGTGGTTAAGATAGGAAGATAAATTTCCAACCACTGTAGTTTAAAATTTGAATATGAGTAACACAGTCTTAAAAGTAGAAAACATCTCCAAACAATACCGCCTCGGCCAATTAGGCACCGGCACCAATAAATATGAACCACATAGGCACATAGAAAAAGAATGAAAAGCAATAGTAATAATAAAGAAAACATAGAATTTGAAGCAAAGCTTCAAATATATGTGGTTCTATGTCTTAGGCGTTTAGTTGATCCTATGTCTCTATGTGGTTAAAAAGTAGCACAAATAATTAACCACATAGGCACATAGAAAAAGATGAAAAACAAAGCAGGTAATAAAGAGAACATAGGATTTGAAGCGACGCTTCAAATTTATGTGACTCTATGTCTCCTTAGGCGTTTAGTTGATCCTATGTCTCTATGTGGTTAAAAAATACAACTAATGAGTAACATTGTTTTAAAAGCAGAAAACATCTCCAAACAATACCGCCTCGGCCAACTAGGTACCGGTACCATTTCCCATGACCTTAACAGGGCCTGGGCAAAGCTACGTGGAAAAGAAGATCCTTATCTTAAAGTAGGAGATGCTAACGACAGAAGTAAATCTGGTGGCAGCGATTATGTATGGTCATTAAAAGACATTAATTTTGAAGTGAAACAAGGTGAAGTACTTGGCATCATTGGAAAAAACGGAGCAGGAAAATCTACACTTTTAAAAATCCTTTCGCAGGTGACTACTCCTACAACCGGACAAGTAAAAGTAAAAGGACGCATTGCTGCACTGCTGGAAGTAGGAACAGGTTTTCATCCTGATTTGAGCGGACGCGAAAATATTTTTTTAAACGGTGCTATCTTAGGAATGACCAAGACCGAAATAAAAAGCAAACTCGACGAAATAGTTGATTTTAGTGGAGTTGCAAAATATCTTGATACCCCCGTAAAACGCTATTCTTCGGGTATGATGGTACGCTTGGGTTTTGCTGTAGCGGCTCACTTAGAACCAGAGATTTTGATTGTTGACGAAGTATTGGCCGTTGGTGATGCTGAGTTTCAGGAAAAATGTTTGGGGAAAATGAAAGATGTGAGTGGGCAGGGAAGAACAGTTCTGTTTGTGAGTCATAATATGCCTGCAATAAAATCATTATGCAAAACCGGTTTATATTTAAAGTACGGAGAAATAATCAAGCAAGGAAGAATTGAAGATGTGTTATCAGAGTATCTTTACGAAAATAAAGAAATCGCTGAGAGCGGAATCATACCAGAAAATTTTCATCGGCAAGCAGGCACTGGAGAAGCGCATTTTAAAAAAGTAGCCGTTGTTAACAATACTAATCAGATTGTGAAAGTGTTGCAATTTGGTGAAACATTTAAAATTATGTTGGAGTTTGAAGTCTTCAAGGAAATTTCGGAGTGTACGGTTTGTTTTATCATTTCAAACAATGTGGGTGATAATATATTATTTGGTCGTGACAAAAATCAAAGTGTTCTTCGGAGTAAAAAATTTGAAAAAGGAAAACACTCCGTTCAAATAGAAATGAACACCAAAATGATGCCTGGAAATTATAGTGTTACCGTAGGAATCATTTATACAAAAGAAGGAAATACGATAGACTGGGTGGAAAATATTTATGCATTTAAAGTAGCTTCATCTGGTTACGGGGGACAAGATGATTATCCTTATTATACAGTACACGGCTTTGTAGAGCCTGACACGATCTGGAACTATAACAAATAAACTAAAATAAATATGGAATTAAACAATTCAAAAGTTTTGGTAATCGGCGGAGCCGGATTTATCGGCAGTTTTGTAGTGGCCGAATTACTAAAAGAAAAAGTTAGCGAAGTGCTTGTTTATGACAATTTCGCACGGGGAAAAAAAGAATACCTGAAAGAATCTCTTAAAGACCCAAGATGTAAAATATTTCCAATAGGAGGCGACATAAGGGAAATAGACATATTAAATACTGCCATGGCAGGAATGGATTACGTAATATGTTTATCGGCCATGTGGTTACTTCATTGCAAAGATTTCCCACGCACGGCCTTCGATGTTAACATTGCGGGAACCTTTAATGTATTGGAAGCCTGTGTGAAAAACAACATTAAAAAATTAATTTGGTCTTCTTCCGCTTCAGTTTATGGAGATGCTGTACAATTACCAATGACTGAAGAGCATCCATTTAACAATAAAAATTTTTATGGAGCAACCAAAATCGCAGGTGAAGCAATGGCTACCGCATTTAATGATCGTTATGGCCTAAAAGTAATTGGACTACGCTATATGAATGTTTATGGGCCTCATCAGGATCAAACAGCTGCATATACGGGAGTTGTCCCTATTATGCTGAATAAGATTGACGCGAATGAAGCGCCTATTATTAATGGTGATGGCAGTCAAGCGTATGATTTTATTTATGTGGAGGATGTGGCACAGTGCAATGTAAAAGCGTTGAAGTCGGATGTGGATTATGGTTTTTATAATGTAGGAACAGAAGTACAAACTTCAATTAAAGAGTTATGTGATTTAATTTTGAATTTAAAAAAATCAAATTTAAAAGTTACCTATAAACCTTACAGCGCTGATGACGCAAGATCTTTAGTACAAAATAGAATTGGTTCTGCGGTTAAAGCAAAAAAAGAAATTGGATTTGAGTATAAGTATAACTTAACTGAAGGTTTGTTAAGATTAATAGCTTGGAGAGAAGAAAATAAATTTAAAGAAATCACAGCTTAGAAATGGAAAAAAGAATAATACCTATTTCATTACCTCATACAGGTGAAGAAGAGTGGCTAGCCACTAAGGAATCAATAATGTCTGGTTGGTTAACTGCAGGACCGAAGGTGCGCGAGTTTGAACAAATTTTCGCCAAACGTCACGGAGTAAAACATGCAATGGCTGTTACAAGCGCAACTACAGCTTTACATTTAGCATTAGTGGCATTGGGCGTAAAAGAGGGTGATGAAGTGATAGTTCCGGCTTTTACTTGGATCTCTACTGCAAATGTGGTTTTGTATTGCGGTGCGAATGTGGTATTTGTCGATGTTGACAGAACAACGTTTAATCTAGATGTTAACGATCTTAAAAGTAAAATTACACCTAAAACAAAGGCAATTATTCCAGTGCATTTATTTGGATTATGCGCTGATATGGATGCCATAAAAAAAGTTGCTGGAAATATTCCACTAGTTGAAGATGGAGCTTGTGCAGCTGGCGCTGGCTATAAGGGAAATGCGGCAGGTAGCTTAGGGACTCTTGGCTGCTTTTCATTTCATCCCCGCAAATCTGTAACTACTGGCGAAGGCGGTATGGTTACTACAAATGACGATGCACTGGCAGAACATATTTCAAATTTAAGGAATCACGGGGCTTCTATAAGCGAAGAGCAAAGACACCATGGTGCAAAACCATATATCCTTCCAGATTTTAATATGTTGGGCTATAATTATAGAATGACAGATTTGCAAGCCTCTGTAGGAATTGTGCAGTTGAAAAAGCTGGATTCGTTTATTGATGAACGTGAGACATGGGCTAAATTTTATGATGAGCAACTAAAAGAAATTAACTGGTTAAGGACCCCGCTTGTTGGAACTGATTACAAACATGGCTGGCAATCGTATGTAGTATATATTGATGAGTCAAAATCTCCAATATCAAGAAATGAGATTATGGAAAAGCTTCAGCAAATGGGAGTATCAACCCGTCCTGGTACCCACGCTCCTCACATGTTGCACTATTATGCTGAAAAATATAATATAAAACCGGATGATTTTCCTGGGGCAAGAGATTGCAATAATTATTCAATGTCAATACCGCTCTTTAATAAAATGACAGAGGAAGATTATCACTATGTGGTTCACTGTTTAAAATCTATAAAATAAGTGTGCGGAATAGCTGGAATATTTAACATCAACGGAAATCCAACTTCCTTAAGTACCATTAAAGCAATGACTACTAAAATTGCTCATCGTGGTCCTGACGGCGAAGGTTTTTATGTTAAAGAGAATATTGCGCTTGGGCATAGAAGGCTTGCGATACTTGACACCTCAGCACTTGGCAGTCAGCCAATGGAATCAAAAAACGGAGAGTGGGTAGTTGTATTTAATGGTTGTATCTATAATTACCTCGAATTAAAATCGGAACTTAAATCGAAAGGACATTCCTTTGTGTCTACCACCGATACCGAAGTAATTTCTGAAGGTCTCGCGGCTTATGGTCCATCTTATTTTGAAAGATTTGACGGAATGTTTGCAATTGCCGCCTGGCATACGCCAAGTAAAACATTGTACCTCAGCAGAGATCGTTTTGGCGTGAAACCTTTGTATTACTGGCTGAATGGTAAAACAATTTTATTTGCTTCAGAGATCAAAGCTTTTATGGCGCATCCTAGCTTTAAAGTTGAACTTAATCACGAAGCCTTAAATGAGTATTTCACTTTTCAAAACTTGTTTAGTTATCATACCTTATTTAAAGGTGTGGTTATGTTGCCCCCGGCGAATACTGTTAAGGTAAACACTGAAAATGTTACCAGTATTAAACATAATTCTTGGTGGAATTATAATTTCTCAGAGCCTGATGAAACCCTTACGTTTGAAGATGCTAAGCTAGAAACTGAACGATTGTTACAAAATGCTGTTGCCAGACAAATGATATCCGATGTCCCGGTTGGCTCTTATTTATCCGGCGGAATGGATTCAGGCTCCTTAACAGCCATTGCTAGTAAACATGTAAAAAGGCTTACAACGTTCACTGCAGGTTTTGATATGTCTTCAGTAACCGGTGTTGAAGCCAATTACGATGAGCGAAGGGATGCTGAACTAATGGCTAATTATTTTAAAACAGAACATTACGAACAAGTAATTAATGCCGGTGATTTGTCTTGGTCTTTGCCACGGGTAGTTTGGCACCTTGAAGATTTAAGGGTTGGCATGAGTTATCCAAATTATTATATCAGCAGACTTGCTTCCAAATTTGTAAAAGTTTGTTTGCAAGGAACTGGCGGTGATGAATTATATGGTGGTTATCCATGGCGTTATTACAGGGTTTTTCAATCCTTAGATCAAAAAGCTTACTTTGATAACTATTACGGTTTCTGGCAAAGGCTTGTTAGTGATGAAGACAAAAAAAACTTATTTAATACAGATGTTTATTCAAAGATCAAGGTCGAGGAACCAAGAAAAGTGTTTGAGAGAGTTTTTACATTTAATAAGCAGCTAAGATACGATACACCAGAACAGCATATAAATAATAGTTTATACTTTGAGATAAAAACCTTTTTGCCAGGTTTGCTTCTGGTTGGAGATAAATTAGCTATGGCTAACGGACTTGAAGAACGTTTTCCTTTCCTAGATAACGAACTTGTAAATTTTGCTCAAAAAATCCCGGTGAAGCATAAACTAGGAAATTTACAATTGATGAAAAAACTAGACGAGAACAGTTCGGGAAATAAAAAGAAAGGGTACCAGGAATTTGATGACGGTAAAAGTGTATTACGAAAAGCAATGATGGACTTTATACCTGAATCGATTGTGAATAGAAAGAAACAAGGTTTCTCTGCGCCAGATGAAAGTTGGTATAGAGGTGAAAATGCTGAATACGTCAAAGATTTGTTGTTGAACAAAAAATCAATTTCAGCAGAATTTATCAATCACGATTATGTAAGAAAAATAGTTAATGAGCATATAAACGAACGTGTTAATCACAGATTATTAATATGGAGTTTTATGAATTTCGAATGGTGGTGCAGGCTCTTTTTGAATGGAGAAAATTTTGAAAATTAATATTTGATGTTTATTAAATTTTTAGAAAGAATATTTAAGAAACGACGTTTGGTCGTAAAGAAAAAATTTAATCGAGTTTTACCATTAAATGAACTGCTGTCCGATAGATGGGAAAAAGCCATTTTTCTCGAGTTCGGAAAAGGTTCTAGTATTTATGATTCGTCATTGGTGTTTGGCGATGTTCAGGTCGGTGTAAATACTTGGATTGGTCCTTTCGTAATTCTTGACGGGTCAGGTGGCTTAAAAATTGGAAGTAATTGTTCAATATCGAGTGGCGTCCAAATATATACCCATGACACTGTACAATGGGCAGTTTCAGGTGGAAAAGAACCTTATGAATACGCGCCTACCGAAATAGGTGATAATTGTTACATAGCACCAAATGTTATTATCGCAAAAGGTGTTACTGTAGGTAAAGGTACAATTGTAGGGGCTAATAGTTTCGTGAACAAATCATTCGGAGAAAACTCCAAAATAGCTGGCAACCCAGCGAAACAAATCGATTAATTAGCTATAAAAATTAAACCGAACTACTCCAAATTTAATAGGGAAGAATGCTGTATTTGATTTTAATAGTGGCTTTTAGTTTAAGGATTTTACCAAGAATACTATTGCCAAAAGCAATTGGCGATGATGGGTATAGTTATTTTTCGGACGCGCAATTAATCAGAGATCACAAACAACGCATGCCCGAATTTTACAATAAAACACTTTTCAAAAGTAAATTCGGCTACGCGCACTATTATTCGAAATTGCTCTCATTATTTCCAAAAAAATTCGAAATTATTGTTGAAATGATTGTAAGTCCATTGGCAGATACATTAATTGTATTAGTTTCTTTTCTTTTTTTTAAGGATGTAATGGAGTACAGTCACTTACAAATTGAAGAATACTATTATCTACTGTTTGCAGCTGTGCTTACTTTGTTACCTGCTTATCTAAAAAATGATACCGGTCCAAGAGCGTATCAAGGCAGTGCCAGAGTTATTGGCCAATTGTTTTTTTTGTTAATCGTCTTGATGTTTCATAAATATATTAGTAGTAATAATTTTATTTTTCTAATGTTAGCCTCTTTCGTTGGGTCGTTAATGTTCCCAATGTCAGCTTTTGGTTCGCAGGCTTTTATATTCACTGGTATTTTTATTGGCTTAGTACTTCCTTCCTATTATTTGGTTGTAGTATTATCGGCGGTTTTTCTGTTTCTAATAAGTTTTGGTAAAGCCATTCAAAGATTTGAGGGTAGATTCGGACATTATAATTGGTATTTCAAATTTTATCAAAAAGCCACCTTGTATAAATGGAAATATCTTTCAAATCCTATATCAGATTATTTTACGCAAATAAAGTTTTGGCTTAAACTGCTAGTAACTTTTAAATGGAGGAGCTTGCTCATCTATTTTAACATCTGTTATAATCCAATACATCTGTTAGTGACTTCTTTTTTCTTTTTTGTATCTGCTTTTTTCTTTTTTAATTCCGATAATGGTGTTTTAAATTTTCTTTCTACTGTTGTGTTATCGGTATTGCTGGTTTACCTCTTAACAATGTTAAAACCACTGTTGTTCCTTGGCGAAGCTTATAGATATCTAGAGTACGGAGTGGTACCAGGATTAATTTTATTTTTTATTCAATTCAATAATTATAAGTGGTTTCTTCCTTTTATTTTAATCTGGATGTTAATTGCCATAGTGAGATATATATATTATGTAATAGAATTTCTTCGAAATAACAAAAGTTCAAACGATAACTATCCTTTTTACCAAGAGTTTTTTTTACGTATTAATCCCTTAATTGAAGGGAACGTTTATGGTTCAGTTTATTTTAGAACAAAAGCAGCCTATTTTGGCACATTTAACTATTTCGGAAACCGAGGTTTTATGAACTTAAATTACCTTTCTCTGGATGATAATTATTTGGCATTCGGTAATTATCCTGCACCAAGCGGTGATTTTATTGCTTTGATACGGCGTTTTGATTTAAAATATTGGCTCACCACAAAAAATGATTTAGATGATTATCTTATACACACGAAAGAATATGGAGATTTGTTATCTGTGTTAGAGTTGGTGGACACGGATGAAAGGTTAGATATTTTTTTGTATAAAATAAAAGAATCTTAATTACTTAACGCATGGCTCTGTTAAAAATCGCACACCGCATAAACACCATCGAACAGCTTAAAGCTACACCTCTGGAATACGGCGTAGAACTTGATCTTCGTCCCTATGGTACAAAAATAATTATCCATCACGACGCGTTTACTGATGGCGAAGATTTTGAAGAGTGGTTAAAATATTATAAACATAGTTTTATCATACTTAATACAAAAGCGGAAGGGATGGAAGAACGCATCCTTCAGTTAATGGAAGCCCAACAAATTAAAGATTACTTTTTCTTAGATCTTTCATTACCTTTTTTAATTAAGTACATGAAGAAAGGCGTTTCAAAAATGGCGGTGCGTTTTTCGGAATACGAACCACTCGATTTTGTTATGAAATTTGCAGGAAAAGTAGACTGGGTTTGGGTTGATTGTTTTACAGATCTCCCATTAACCTTTGAAAATTATGCGCTGCTAAAAAAACATTTCAAATTGTGTTTAGTCTCTCCAGAACTACAGGGCTTTGACCTAAGTAAAATAGAAAAATTTAAACAAAAATTAAAAGGAATGGACTTGGATGCGGTGTGCACCAAACGTCCCGAACTTTGGTAACCCTTATGCGGAATTATTCAGACATTGATCTAAATGGCGTAAAAGCAGTATTGTTCGATCTCGATGACACACTTTATGCGTATGAGCCTTCTCAAAAAAAAGGTTTTAATGCCTGTGTAAGCCTGGCTTTTAAAAAATACGCAATATCTGAAGGTGATTTTGAGAGAACATGGAAATTGGCGCGGGAGAAAGTACACGCAGATTTGCATGGTCAGGGTTCTTCGCACTCGCGATTACTTTATTTTCAAAAACAGTACGAATTTATTTTTAATAAGAGTAATCCAACATATGCCCTTGAAATGGAGGAACTTTTTTGGTCAGAATTTATTTCTATTATGAAATTAGATCCGGAAGCGAAGATCTTTTTAGAAGTACTAAAACAAAAAAATATCAAAACATGCATTGTAACCGATTTGACGACGCAGATTCAAATGAAAAAGTGGATTCATTTGGGACTGGGAAATTACTTCGACTTTCTTGTGAGTTCAGAAGAAGCAGGAGTCGAGAAACCGTCCTCCGAAATCTTTAATTTGGCATTAGAAAAGTTACACGTGAATGCTACCGACGCAATAATGATAGGTGATAACGAAAAAAAAGACATTGCCGGAGCCTCAGCGCTCGGGATAAAAAGCTATTTAATCCAAGCAAATAATAATTAAGACAGTGATTACATTATTAAACGATAAACAAGGTAGGAGCAAACTCCCTTTGTTGAAATCAAGATTGTTTTGGGCAGGTTTGAGTATAAAGATACTCTTGTCCTTCTTTTTTGCCTCTGCTTATTTAAGAGACTTATTTGCTCCTTTTGTTGAGTATTTTGTAAGCAGTGGTTTCGAAAATCCTTACGCGCATTTTATTGAGCAGGGTAAAGGGAATGAATTTCCGTATCCACCTATGATGTTGTGGTTGTTTAGCATCCCTCGCATTATTTTCTCACCGTTTTGTTCCACGGACGGTGTCCTAAATTTATTTGAAAGTTTTGTTTATCGCATCCCTCTATTATTAGCAGACCTGTGTATTCTATTTGTTTTGATACGCTGGCTTAAAACACGCATGCGTGAGGTTTTGGTGTGGTATTGGCTATCACCTGTACTTATATATATTAATTATTTCCATGGTCAGTTAGATGTTCTTCCAATTGCCGTTTTATTTATTTCTCTGTATTTCCTATTTAAGCAAAAGTGGGTGCTTTCTTTTCTGTTTCTTGCTTTTGCAATTGGTTGCAAAACGAACATGGTTTTGGTGTTTCCTTTTTATAGTATTTATTTATGGCGCACGCAAAATATGAGCTGGCGAAAAGGTCTTTTGCCGCTTGCACTTTTTGGAGTAGTGGTTTTTCTCATTAATTTGCCGTATTTATTTTCTCCTGCTTTTATAAGTATGGTTTACAACAATCCTGTTCAACAGCAGGTATTTGATTTATTTTACCAGTTTAATGGTACGCTTAAAATTTATTTTATTCCTGCAATTTATTTTTCACTGCTTATCTGGTACCTGCATTTTAAATTTGTAAATCGCGATCAATTAATCCTTTTTCTAACCTTTACCTTTTTGGCTTTAACCCTAATGGTTGCTCCAATGCAAGGATGGTACTATTGGATTTTTCCTTTCTTAATCTATTTTGCAATTAAGCAGGATAAAGAGGATCGTCAGTTGTTAATTTTACTCAACATATTTTATTTTGTTTATTTTGGGCTAGTTCAAAATTCTGATTACCTGATCGCTTTTAATTTAGGAGGCCGCGAAAATGAACTTCCTTTCGCGTTCTTAAAAAATCCAAAAGCGCTGGATATTACTTTTACGCTTCTACAAACAACTTTAACCTTTATTGCTTATCTGGTATTTAAAAAAGGCATTCATAATAATATTCAAACAAAATTTTTATCGCAACCTTATTTAATTGGTATAGGCGGTGATTCCGCAGCGGGAAAATCTACATTGAGCAATTCTCTCCTATCCATTTTCGAAACACAGAATACAAGCGTTATTCGCGGTGACGATATGCATAAGTGGGAAAGGGGTAATGACAACTGGAACAACTTTACTCACCTCGATCCACGCGCGAATAAATTGCACGAAGATTTGAGCCAGGCAAAAAGTTTAAAAACCGGAAAAGGAATTAAAAGAAGTTTTTATGATCACTCAACAGGTAAATTTACTTTACCTCAATTTATCAAATCAAATAAGCTACTGATTTTTGAAGGTCTTCATTCGTTTTATTTAAAAAATCATTCGGATGTGTATGATTTAAAAATATTTATGGAGCCCGATGAAAACCTTCGTGTTTGGTGGAAGGTAAAACGTGATGCTGCAAAAAGAGGATATGCGCCAGAACAGGTTCTTGAGCAGTTAAAAAAGCGCGAAGAAGATTCTTTAAAGTATATACGCTCACAGTCTGAAAATGCTGACATGATTGTTAGTTTTTTTAGTACGAATACATTAGATCCAAACGACTTAAGTATTGAGCCTGATCTAGGATTAAAATTGAGTTTCAATAACAACGAAAACCTGGAAGCGCTGCTCGAAAAAATCGTATTAATTAACACAATTCAAATAAACGTTGACTATACCGAAAGTAGGATAATACTTACACTTAAAGGTAATATCAACAGCGAGGCTTTAGATATTTTGGCTTCCCAACTTATTCCTGAGTTAGAAGAGGTGGGAGTTTACAACGCGCAGTGGAAAGAAGACTACGAAGGTATTTTGCAACTTTTTACCATATACATTGTTTTCAGCCGCATAAAGGCGAATTAAAAATGGATTTTTCAAAAGCAATCTCTGAACTTTTAAATTTAACCAAGCCCTTTGTTGGTAGACCAGATCTTATTCAAGGGCCTGGTGGAAATACTTCTGTAAAAAACGAATCTGGAGACATGCTCATAAAAGCTTCGGGATATCGCTTCAATGAGTTAAGTGAAAAATCCGGCATCTCTGCAGTTAATGCAAGAGCTATTGCTGATTACTTTTCTACTGTGGAAGTGATATCAAAAGAGAAATGCGAAAAAGAATCCCTTGAACTTGTTTCTCAAAACATTTTAAGTGATGCAGCAGGTATCAAATTTCCTAAGCCTTCAATGGAAACTGGTTTTCACGCCGTGTTAGATAAATATGTTGTGCACACGCATTCTGTATGGACCAATCTGATAAATTGCAATACAAATAGTTCTGAACTTATTCAAAAAATAAGTGAGCGTTTAAAACAACCCATTGCGTATATTCCTTTTGTTAGTCCTGGTTTCGGTTTGTCTTATTTGATTACCAAGGAACTAAAAAATGCCGAAGAGCATCGTACTAATAAACCTGTACTGTTTTTTCTTGAAAATCATGGCATTGTGGCGCACGGTGATTCACCAAGTAAAATTGTGGATTTATTAACGGAATTAGACAGTGTCTGCGCAGAATTGTTTTCGAGTAAAATCGAATCCTATCCAAGTACCGTTTTATCCAAAACAGAAAATGAATTTTTTCCAGTCAATACTTATTGTTCTGATTTTCTAAAAAAGAATAATGTGACCTTAAGTTTTTTTGATCAGGTTTTATTTCCTGATCAAACAGTTTTTTTTAATGCTAATATTTCCTTCAATTCGCAGCAGCGAAATAAGATAAATATTGGCGCTGATTACAAGGTAAGTTACGCCTGCAACGAACGTGAAGCCATGTCTATTCATGAAACACTGACAGCTTATCTGTTCTTGTACAGCACTCTGTTCGAGTTGGGTCAGACATTAAGATTAATTAGTGGTGAAGAAATCGATTACATTAATAATATGGACATGGAGAAACACCGTAAAAATTTAATGAACAAATCTTAAGAAACCCATTAGATCAATTTCTATGCAAATTATCATCCCTCTTTCAGGACTAGGCAAAAGGTTTCAGGATGCCGGTTACAAAGACATCAAACCTTTAATCAAAGTACATGGGCGGCCGATTATTGAATGGGTTGTCGATATGTTTCCGGGCGATCATGAATTTATTTTTATTTGCCGTGAAGAACATTTAAGAGAAACTAACTTAAGATCTGAGTTGACACGTATTAAACCAGATGGTAAAATTGTTTCTATTGAAGGGCATAAACTGGGACCTGTTTACGCGGTCTCTAAAGTTTTTGATTTAATTAATGATGAGGCTGAAGTGATAACAAATTACTGCGATTTTTTTCAGATCTGGGATTTTGAACATTTTCGAAAAACAGTAAAGCAACGCGGATCACATGGGGCTATACCCTGTTATACAGGATTTCATCCCCATTTGATGCATCCGGAGAACTTGTATGCCAGTTGTAAAAAAGATGAAAAAGGAAATTTAACGGAGATAAAAGAAAAGTTCTCGTTTGAAGCAGACAAAACAAAAACAAGCCATTCGGGAGGAACGTATTATTTTGCAAAAGGGAAATACGTAAAAAAATATTTCCAAAAACTAATGGACGAAAAACACGATTTAAATGGCGAGTATTATATAAGTCTTGTCTATAATTTATTAGTGCAGGACGGTTTGGATGTTTTGGTTTACGATAAGGTAGATTATTTTTGCCAGTGGGGTACACCAAAAGACCTGAAGGAATATGAAACCTGGATGGAAATTATGTCGCATTATAATAGAAAGGCTTTAACAGCATGAGAACTTTAATACCAATGGCTGGAGCAGGAAGCCGTTTTACAGAAGCGGGTTATACTATTCCAAAACCCTTGTTACCAATTTTAGGTGAACCCATGGTGATTAATGCCACAAAAGCATTGCCGGAATCAGATAACTATACTTTTATTGTACGCGATTTTCAAATTAGCGAATATCAAATAGATCAGCATTTAAAAAAGTACTACCCCAATGCGGATGTAATAGTTCTGGATCACTTAACGGAAGGACAGGCAGTCACCTGCTTAAAAGCAAAAGAAGTTTTTAGAGCGGATGAAGAATTGTTGATTGGCGCCAGTGACAACGGTATGATTTACGACCTGAAGGCATTTGAAAAAGTGAAACAGGATGCAGACGCTTTAGTGTTTACATTCCGGAATAATCCTGCAGTAGATGCCAAACCACAGGCCTATGGCTGGGTAAAGTTGAAGGGTAATTCCGAAGTTGTGGAGCGTATGAGCGTGAAAGTGCCTATTAGTTCCACACCACAAAATGATCATGCGGTTGTGGGCGCTTTCTGGTTTAAAAAAGCAGACTATTTTGTAAAAGCAGCAGAACACATGATTGCAAATAACCGCAGAATAAATAATGAATTTTATGTGGATGAGTGCATAAATGATTTAATAGAACTGGGTTATAAAGTAAAGGTATTCGAAATTGACCATTATGTATGCTGGGGTACACCGGTGGATTACCAAACTTTTAATTACTGGAGTAATTATTACGATTTAATCTCTAAAAAACTGTGACAGAAACCCTTCTTTCTTTGGTATTGCCATGTTATAACGAACAGGATAATTTACCTGCTTTGTTTGAGCGTTTAGATAAATTGACACAGGCTAAGCAACAGTTGGAAATTGTACTTGTGAATAATGGCTCAACTGATAATTCAGCACTAATATTTGAACAAGAACTTAATAAACGTAATTCTAAAAATTTCAAGGTAGTAAATGTTCCTGTGAACAAAGGTTACGGATTTGGAATTCTGGAAGGCTTGAGAAATGCGAAGGGTGAAATTCTTTCTTACACGCATGCTGACCGACAAACTGATCCAATGGATGTTTTAAAGGCCCTGGAGATATTTCAAAAGCAAAACAATCCTGCGGTTTTAGTGAAAGGCTTTCGTAAAAATAGGAAAGCAAGTGAGGCTTTTTTTTCTTATGGAATGGGCCTATTGTCTTCACTGGCATTAGGAGAACGTTTAAGCGAAATCAATGCGCAACCGAAATTATTTAGTAAAGTTTTCTTTGATCGTTTTGAAGTAAATGCACCACATGATTTTTCTTTAGATCTCTATTTGTTGTATTGCGCAAAAAAACATGGGCAGATCATTGATTTCCCGGTTTATTTTGCAAAGCGAGTTGCAGGAGAGGCAAAAGGAGGAAGCGGGAGTAGTTTCAAAGTCAGAAAAAAACTAATAAAACGTACACTGACTTATATATTTGAATTAAAAAAGAAATTAAAAAATGATTAATAGTTTTTTCAAAAAATACGCAACTGAATCTATCGCATTTATTGTGTTGATGTGTTATTCTGTGATGTTGAATCTGCAATTTTTAGAAGGCGCAAATGTAAATTATACTTTCTCAGGTCATGATGAGTATCTTACAGTAAGGGAGGTGTTTTCAATCCTTGAACCTGCTTCTTTTAAACATTTTTTTATGGGTTTAGTCGCAGGCGACATCTATTTTTATGGTAGGATGATGTTCTATACCGATGCGCTTTTTGCTTTTTTACCTTATAAGATCTGGGGAATAAGTGCATTGGTGTTTAGTATCCGTATGACGCACGTTTTGTTTCTTTTTTTAGGGGTTTGTTTATTAGGAAGAACATTTTTAAAAAATAGTTTGAACAGAGCCTTTTTTTATTTAGGAGTATTAAGCCTTTATTATTCAGCTTATTTCATTATTATTCCGAAACCGGAACCTCTTCAACTCTTTGTGTTAGCGGTATTTTTATATTATAGTTTAAAAAACAACTGGGCTTATGGTAAACATTTTATTTTTCTGGGAATGGCTTATGGTTTGAAGTTCAATGTATTACTGATCTTGCCGCTATTTTTTTTACTTCCGGCTTTTAACGGACAATTTAAATTTAAAACAGGACTGGTTTCTGCTTTCTATTTTTTAGCCGGATTATTAATTGCGATGCCTGCCTTATTATTAAGCCCAATCAAACCCGTTTTTCTAAAAACGTATATTAAATCTACATTTAAAAACACAGGCCATTATGATGATACCGGAGCTACGATTATAGAATGGTTGAAAGATGGTTTGTTTAAATACTATGGAGGTAATACGCTGTTAGGCCTTATTATGTTCTGCCTTTTTCTCTTTTTAATTGGGCTGCTAACGATAAATTATTTTAAAACAAAAAAAATCTCCTCATCACTTATTGTATTATTAATTGGTTTTTGCTTTTTGTTACCCGTCATTCTTCTTACAAAGCGTATGTGGCCTCATTATCTTTGGACCGGTTTTATATTTATGGCTTTGGGCTTACTGACATTTCTTGACGAGGACATTTTACCAACCAAACGGATAAATGTTTCTAAAATATTTATTCTGACCTGTTTTTTCATAACCAGCTTGTTTTCAATTTCACGAATTATAAGCTTAAAGGACTTGTCTGAACAATCAACAGAGATTGTAGTCAATTCTTCTAAAGCGCATAACTATCTCAAAAATAAAAGTGAAACATTTGTAGCTGTTCAAGACATATCCGTTTGGTATCCCTACAAGGACTTTTTACAAACAGGCAGATACCATCCTTTTTCTGACACGTATCCTTACGAAGATTTGAAACAAAAGATCAGCTGGATAGACTTTATAAACCCCGCGACTATTGAAAAGGAAAAGGCCGATTATATCCTAACTTATCTGAAGAATTTTGAAACCAGTATTCGGAGACATGGAAGTTTAAAAGATGAAATGGAGGGGAAGGGAGATTCACTGATGCGTTTGCAATTAAATAAAACGGTTTTTTTGGATACAGTATTCGGAAAAGTTAGAATTTACAAAGTTGTGCATGAATAACTCAAAGAAAACGTGTTATTTGTTCACTCAAAATTTTCCTTATGGAGAAAGTGAAGTATTTATAGAAGGCGAAATTAAATTCTTATCAGAATATTTTGAGGAAGTAGTAATTTTTCCCTCAGAAAAGCCGTCTGGAAAATTTGAAACTAAAAAAATGCCAAGTAATGTAAAGACAGTTTATTTATTTGAAAATCATTTTAAAAATTATAACTCTTTAAATAGCTTGAAACAGAATTTATTT
The DNA here is from genome assembly GCF_029625215.1 of Aurantibacillus circumpalustris. Lineage (GTDB taxonomy): Bacteria > Bacteroidota > Bacteroidia > B-17B0 > Aurantibacillaceae > Aurantibacillus > Aurantibacillus circumpalustris. The sequence goes on along the minus strand of NZ_CP121197.1, from coordinate 345,650 downwards.
TTGTTTGCTAAGGTTATGTTTAATGAATTAATGCATAACCCAATTTTATCCATAAAGCAATTCAGAAATTTATCCGTTGATTTTTTACAACAAGCGTATCGCGCAGATATATTAAAAAATTATTTAAATGATATTCCATATGACAATGTGGTATTTTACTCTTATTGGTTTGATCGTTGGGCAATTATATTATCTATTATTAAAGAGGATAAAAATTATAAAACCTTAAAATTTGTTTCAAGAGCTCATGGCTTCGAAATATTTAAGGACCAAACCCAATTTGGTTACCACCCTTTCAAGAGATTTATGTTAGCAGGGGTTAAAAAGGTATATGCTGTTTCGCAAATGGGGATGCACTATTTAAAAAAATCTTATAGCGGGTACAAAAAAAAAATAGAATTTTCTTATTTGGGATTTCAAAATAGTAGTTTAAATCAAATGAATGGTGATGTTTTTCACATTGTTAGTTGCGCCCATGTTAGCGAAATTAAACGATTAGATTTGGTTTGCGATATCTTGGCAAACGTTAAAGCTGACTTTAAAATTAAATGGACTTTGATTGGGGGAGGTGAAGGGTTAGGAATGATTAAAAGAAAAGCAGAGCAATTACCACCGAATATTACCTGTTGTTTTACAGGGAGTTTATCATCTAAAGAAGTTTTTAAATATTATGAGGAGAATCCTGTTAACCTTTTTTTGAGTTTGAGTCGTTCAGAAGGCCTTCCTTTTTCAATGATTGAAGCCATTAGTTTTGGTATACCTATATTATCCACTGATGTTGGGGGATGTAAAGAAATTGTAACTAATCAAACAGGTATTTTAATTGAAAAAGATTTTAAAGCAATTGCAGTTGCAAAACAAATCGAAGATTTTATTGGATCTGATAAAAATACTGAGCAATTCCGAATCGGTGTTCGTATTTTTTGGGAAAATAATTTTAATGCGGAAGATAACTATAAGGTGTTTTGTTCTCAAATTAGTGCAAACTAGTCGATAATATTAAAACGAGCAAGAAATTTAAATAACGCAAAATAACTAAGCTTAATAATTACAAAAAGAATCATGTTAACAGGTTTTTTCAAATCAGCGCTAAAATTCCCAAACCACACAGCCATCATTATAAATGGAAAAAAGTTTACTTATCAATGGATATTAAACAAGGCCATCTCAATAGCCCAGGAGTTAATCGTTAAAGATAAAAGTGAGACAAATTTGATTGGCCTGTACACAGATAATAATGAAAACACTTATGCTTCACTAATTGCTATTTTATTATCTAATAAAGGATTTGTACCACTCAATCATAAATTTCCAAATGATCGATTAAAAAAAATGATAAACGATGCAGGTATTAAAACTATTCTACACTCTAATCATTCATTAGAAAGAGTTAATGAGTTACAAGAAAATGCATCATTACCTGTTGACGATTTAAATTATAACAATCAATCGCATCAATACGAGTTTAATGAAAGTCAAATAGTTTACATCTTGTTTACTTCTGGTAGTACTGGAATTCCTAAAGGCATATCAATCACCAATAGAAATTTTTCTGCATTAATTAAAGCATTAGATAAAAGATTTAAAATCAATGAAACGGATATAGTTCTGCAAGCTTTCGAATTATCTTTTGATGTTTCATTAGCTTGTACTTTTATGGCTTGGGAACGCGGAGCCGCTTTGTTAGTCCCCGATATGGATGGCATTGTAGCTGTAAATTCGTTTAAAGCTATTTATGAGTATAAAGCAACATTTGTTACAATTCCTCCTTCAGCTATTTTTTATTTGAAAAAATTAAAAATGTTAGGTTCTATTAAAATACCAAGTGTACACACCACGTTATTTACAGGTGAAGCATTACCCCTTAAATTAGCAATCGAATGGCAGAAATCGGCAGAAAATTCTGTCGTAGAAAATGCCTATGGTCCAACTGAAACGACTGTTTGGTGTTTGTTTTATAAGTTAGATGAAAATACTGAAAATCAAACGATTAATGGTTTATGCCCAATTGGAGAAGGCTTAAGCGGCATAAATTTTAGAATAATTAATGAAAAGAACGAAGATGTTATTGATGGAGAAAGAGGTGAATTGATTGTAGAAGGCGACCAGATTTTTAAAGGTTATTGGAATAATTCAGAAAAAACAGCTCAAGCGTTTTATATTGACAGCAATGAAAAGAAATGGTATAAAACAGGAGATATAGTTGTGAAAAACAAAAACAAAAATGTTGTATACATTAATCGAAAAGATAATCAGGTACAAGTTAATGGATTTAGAGTTGAGTTGGGAGAAGTTGAACATGCAATTAAGCAAGCAAGTGGATTAGATAGTATAGTGGTGTTGGCAAAAATTACTGATGAGTATACCGATTTGTATGCATTAATCGAAGGGAAGTTTGAACAAGATGATTTGGTAAACAATTTGAAAAATTCACTGCCTTTTTATATGATTCCTCGCCATTTCATTGCCGTTAATCCTTTGCCGGTAAATACTAGTGGAAAAATAGACAAACAATTATTGCATAAAATTTATTTAAGCTAAATGATAACTATAAGAAAAGCGAATTCGAACGATTGTAATTTTATAGCCAAAATTATTTTGTTAGCAGAATCAACAGGTTTTGAAATCACATCATATACTAAAATGTTTAGTAAAACAAATGATGAACTTTTATCTTACTTTGAAAAAATTATAAATAATGAAACAGACGGGCATCCACTTACATATAAATCATATCTAATTGCCTGTATAGATAATGTGCCAGTTTCAGCAATTTCAGTATATAAAGAAGGAGAGTTTGGAGATTCTAATCATTTAATGACAGGCGCTTTAATGACAGGTTTTGATAGAAAAAGTGTAGCATTAGCGTTTGGTTTTTTAAAAAACCATTCAGATATAAGCATTCAAAAAAAAATAAATACACTGCAAATAGATTGTGTAGCCACTTTGCCAGAATATAGAGGTAAAGGAATATTAAAACAATTACTCGCAGAAACTGAAAAAATTGCACACAACTCTCAATTAAACGAAATACAAATTCAGGTTTGGAAAAAAAATGATGGAGCCGTTAAAGTGTATGAAAAATCTGGGTATAAGATATCTGCTGAAATGTTGAGTAACGCCGATAGCGGTAATGGAAAAGTATTAATGATAAAAAATATAAAATAGTTATGAAACAACATCACGAAAAATTGACTCAAGTATTTAGAAGTGTTTTTAAAAACGATGCAATCGAAATTACTGATAGTACAAATGCTTCTGATATAGATCAGTGGGACTCGATTACACACCTGGATTTGATTACAGCTGTTGAAGAAGCGTTTGCAATAGAAATTACAGGTTTTGATGTAATGGGCTTGAAAAATGTAGGTGATTTATTAGACTTAATACAACGAAAAATTGAAGATTAATAGTTAATGCTTTTTAATTCCTTCGATTTTTTATTTTATTTTAGTGTAGTTTTCCTTAGTTGGTTAGTAACTCCTATTAATTTTAGGTGGGTTGTATTGCTGTGCGCTAGTTTAGTATTTTATGGTTGGGAAAAGCCAACTTATTTAATACTATTAGCCTTAACTATTTCCATAACTTATTACTCAGCTATTAAAATGGACGAGTATAAAAAAGTAATGGTGAAAAAGCGGGTATTTCTTTATTCGGCTATGGTTGTTAATTTGGGAATTTTAATTGTATTTAAGTATTTAGGTTTTTTTACAGATATATATTCGCAACTAGCAAATTTGTTATCATTCGGTCTTAAAATTCCCCCTTTAAAATTACTATTGCCTATTGGGATCTCGTTTTACACTTTTCAAAGCATTGGCTATAGTTTAGATGTATTTTTTGGTTTGCGAAAACCCGAAAAACATTTGGGCTATTTTGCATTATTTGTTAGTTTTTTTCCTCAAATATTATCTGGTCCAATTGGTCGATCTAGTGAGTTATTTCCGCAGATTCACACACCTCAAAAATTTTCATGGGATAATATAGGATATGGTATTCAGCGATTTGTGTGGGGCCTATTTAAAAAAATAGTCATTGCGGATAGGTTGGATGTTTATGTAAATGATATTTATAGTAATATTTCGCACTATCCAGGTTCGGTATTATGGTTAGGAACATTTTTATTTGCTTTTCAATTATATACAGATTTTTCTGCCTATACAGATATGGCAATTGGCGTTGCAAGGTTTTTTGGTTTTAAGTTGGCAGAAAATTTCGATTTCCCATTTATAAGTAAGAATGTTACTGAGTTTTGGAGGAGATGGCACATGTCCTTATCCGCATGGCTAAGAGATTACATGTATACACCTCTTCAATTCAGTAAAAGGAAGTGGAAAAAAGGGGCTACAGTTTATGCAATTTTCTTAACGTTTTTTATTTGTGGTTTGTGGCATGGTGCAAAATTCACATTTGTTTTATTTGGCATTATACAAGGATTAGCTTTAACCTATGAAATGCTTACCAGAGAAAAACGGCAATTATGGTCAAAAACATTTAATCCATTTTTATACAATACCTTTAGTTGGTTATTAACGTTTGGATTTACATTATTATCATTTGTTTTTTTTAGAGCGGAGTCTACTGAAGATGCGTTTCTTCTGATTAGGAAACAATTCACAACTTTTAGCGATGTAGCCGCAATTAAAATCTTTGTGATGCATTTTGGTGGAATTAAGTTTGCATTTTCATTACTCCTGTTATTATTTTTTATTTTAACAGATAAATTATTTTCAACTATGGTAAAATTACAAAATAGAAAATCATTTGTTCTAACAATGATCACATCTCTATTAATTGTATTTATTATACTATTTGGAACCTTTGGCAAGGTTGATTTTATTTATTTTCAATTTTAATGATTATCATTAAACATCTTTTTGTATCACTATTAACCATTTTCGGTTTATATGTTATTGGAATGGTGACACTTAAAAACATCAAATATAAAGGTAAGCCGATCATTTATATTACAAATGAATACTATACCTGGAAAGGTGGAGATACGTATAATAAGTATCAAGAGTTTAAGAATGGTATTAAGAATTATGATATTGTTTTTGTTGGCTCATCAAGAGCTTACAGAGGGTATTCGCCATTTATTTTTGAATCCGCTGGTTATAAAGCTTTTAATTTAGGTACGTCGGCTCAATCAATAAAAAACACATATTTTGTAATAAAACATTACATAAATTCAACAAATTGCAAACTATTATTAATAGATGTTTTTGCAGGATCTTTTGCTAAAAGTGACTTGGAGTCCACATCAGATCTAATAGAAAACATTGAAAGCAAAAATGCGGCATGCGATATTGCGTTAAATAATAGCGATGTCAGAACCATGAATATGGCATCGCTGAGACTACTTACTGAATCTGATAATTCTTATTATCAAAATGCAGATTATACAGGGAAAGGCTATTCTATGAATCCAGACAGTATGAGTTTGCAAAAGCAAGAACAATATTTTGCAAAGATTAAATTACATGATGAGAAAATTGAAATAGATGAGGAGCAAATGGAGTATTTTAAAAACATTGTTGATTTGTGTAGAATGAAAAATATCAAGGTTGTCTTGGTTTATTCACCCGTTTCTTATTTCGATAATTACAAAATACACAAGCCATTTATTAATTTATTAAAACAAAATATCCGCAAAAGCAACATAATATTTTATGACTATGGTAAGTGTGATTCAATAAATACAGCATATCATTTTTATGATAATTCACATTTGAATCAGGCTGGAGTTGAAATTTTCAATAAACAGCTGATAAATAAATTAGTTAAAGACAAGCTCTTAAATAAAGAGGAATCAAAATAGTGAAAGTGTTTTTACATTCTACCATTAATAATTTCTTTGTTCAAAATCAAGCTGCAGATTTTGTTTATGAATATAAATTAAGTTCATAACCAAACGTATTTTTAGTTACTATGTGTGGAATATCAATATTATTTAATAAAAACTATATAACAAGAGAACTCTACACTAATTTTATAGAATCTCTTCAAAAGATTAATCATCGCGGCCCTGATGATGAGGGAATAGTGCTTATTAATACTAATACGGGAGAATACAAAATTACTTATTCTCAAATTGAAGGAATAAATAATCCGTTCAATCAGGAAGTAGAAAAATTTGATCTCGCTCTGGGGCACAAACGACTAAGTATTATAGATTTAAGTCCGGCAGGTCATCAACCAATGGAAGGAAAGGAAGGTTCTTGGATTGTTTTTAATGGTGAAATATATAATTACATTGAGCTAAGGGCAGAATTGAAACTATTGGGATGTAATTTTAAAACCGCTTCTGACACAGAAGTTATTTTAGAAGCGTATCGTATTTGGGGCAAAGATTGCCTGAACAAATTCAATGGGATGTGGAGCATTTGTCTCTGGGATGCCATCCATAAAAAACTTTTTATAAGTAACGATCGCTTTGGTGTGAAACCCTTATACTATAAGGAGAATGCAGATGGTTTTGTACTCGTTTCTGAAACTAAACAACTACAGGCGTTCCGGTCTATAGAATTAAAACTAAATGAGGAACACATTAAAGATTTTGCCGATTTTGGCTATGTAGATCACAATGAAAACACTATTTACCAGGACGTTTTCAGATTCAAAGGATCGCATTATTTTTTATGGAATGTGAATGAGTATGCTAAAAATTTTCTGCATAAACACCAAGTCCGTTACTATCAAATCAGTCAATCAAAAATCAGAATTGAGCACGATGCAGCAATAATGCAGTTTAGAGAATTGCTGAATGATGCCGTTAAAATAAGAATGCGTGCCGACGTAGATTTTGGCTTTGCCCTTTCAGGCGGGCTCGACTCAAGTGCTATTTTATATTCTGCGAGGAATATTTTAAAATCTGAGAATAAAAAAAATGAACTTCTTGGTTTTTCTGCTGTTTTTCCGGGATATAAGGAAGCAGACGAATCTGAATATGTGAAAATTGTCGCGAATGATCTTCCCTGTAAAACTATTTATGCGGAGGTCATGAATGACTTTAATATACCTGAATTTGAAAAGCATGTTTATCATCAGGAAGAACCTTTAATTGACACCTCATTTCTCGCACAGTGGGGTGTTTATGAAAAGGCTAGCAAGTCAGGTATTAAAATACTTTTTAACGGCCAGGGTGCGGATGAAGTGTTTGGTGGATATCATCATCACTTTTACAAATACTGCCGGCAATTATTAGTGAAAGGAAAACTGCCGGAATATTTCTCCTTGATCGCGCAATATTCTACGATTAAACAAATTGAAAAAAATAAAGTACATAAAATAGTTTTTAATGAGCTTAAATTATCGGCTCTTATGAAAGCTGGAATTAAAAAATTCGACCATCATCTTCAGAAGCATTGGAATAGAATAGATAGCCTGGATGAAATCATGCTTAAAGATTTCGACACCTATCAGTTGCCCATGTACTTAAGGGTAGATGACAGAAATAGTATGGCATTTAGTATGGAATCGCGTCATCCCTTTATGGATTACAGGCTGGTGGAGTTCGGTTATTCTTTGCCGAATAATTTTTTAATAAAAGATGGTTGGCAAAAAAACATCCTTCGTGAAGCCATGGTGGAGATGCCTCAACAAATAAGATACAGAAAAGATAAAAAGGGTTTTACGACGCCTGAAGAGGTTTGGCTGGGGCGCTATGGCAAAGATTTTGAAGAGTATCTTGAATATAATAAAACTGTATTGGGAACCAGAACACCTTCCTATAGTAAATACAGGAACTACACTTTAGGAGCCTGGTTTAAAGTAAATGGAATCGTAAAAAGATAATGGGATGTGGACGGATCAACTACAAATAGAAATTATAAAATAAATCTAATAATATGTGCGGAATATTTGGCATTATAGCTTCTGAAGCGGTTAATAAAAAAGACTTGAAATTGCTGGCAAAACATGCACAGCAAAGAGGGAAAGATTCTAGTGGCTTGATTTTTACTAAAGACGATCGTTACCAGATTTATAGAGCTGATTACAATATTGACAAGCTGTTGAATAAAATCAAGCCCTATCATTCGCGAATTGTTTTGGGGCATAGCCGCTTGATTACAAATGGGCTTGCTGATAATCAACCGGTAGTGAGGGAAGATGTTTTTGTGTTGCACAATGGGATCATTGTTAACGATGAAGAGATATGGAAAACTCTTGCGGTAGAAAGAAAGCATCAAATTGATACAGAGGTGATAGCTGGCATTACTATTGAACATCTTAAAAATGGTTTTTCTATTGATGATTTGGCAGCCGTGATTATGAAAAAATGTGTGGGAGTTGTTTCCTGCGCCATCCTGATTCAGAACCTTGGCAAAATTATTTTAATCTCAAATAATGGTAGTCTTTATACTGGAACTAAAGCAGGTGCTACTTATTTTGCTTCTGAAAAATATGCTTTAACGGAGATAGGCTGTGAGGCTATTTCCCAGATCCATCAATCCTATAAAGTTTTAGATGTTCCTGTACCAAAAAATTTAAAATGGAATTTGGATGATTTTAAAGTTCGCACCGAGAACCTAATACCTGAATTTGTTTTTAATAAATCTCAGGAAGCATTATTGGAATACAAAAAACTTCATTTGAAGCGTTGCACAAAATGTATCCTTCCTGAAACGATGCCATACATTCGTTTTGACGAACAAGGAGTTTGTAACTATTGTCATAACTATAAACTTCGTAACACACCTAAACCGAAAGAAGAATTATTCAAAATACTTGAACCTTACAGAAAAAAAAGTGGATTAGAATGCATCGTTCCATTTTCAGGTGGAAGAGATAGTTGTTTTGGTTTGCATTTAATCGTGAAAGAACTAAAGCTTCGGCCGGTGACCTATACCTATGATTGGGGAATGGTGACAGATTTGGGCAGAAGGAATATCAGTAGGATGTGCGCCGAGCTCGGCGTCGAGAATATTATTGTAGCCGCAGACATTTCTTTAAAACGTAAAAACATTCGGATGAATTTGGAAGCATGGCTAAAATCGCCCAACTTGGGTATGATGGCAATGTTAACCGCCGGTGATAAACACTTCTTTCGTTATGCAGAAGAAATGAAGAAACAAACAGGCATCGATTTGAATTTATGGGGCATCAATCCATTGGAAGTGACACATTTTAAAACAGGTTTCTTAGGCATTAAACCTGATTTTGAAGAAGATCGTGTATATAGCCATGGCGCTATGAAACAATTGCGTTACCATGCGAAGCGGTTTCGTGCCATGATGGATAGTCCGGGATATTTTAATTCCTCACTTTGGGATACTTTATCTGGCGAGTACTACAGAAGCTTTAATAAAAAGAAAGACTACTATCACATCTTTGATTACTGGCGTTGGGATGAGGAGCAAGTGAATGACACTTTGATTAATCAATATGGATGGGAGCTTGCGGTAGATACTAGCACCACCTGGAGAATTGGCGATGGCACAGCAGCTTTTTATAATTATGTGTATTATACCGTTGCAGGATTTACGGAACACGATACCTTTCGTAGTAACCAAATTCGTGAAGGTCAAATAACCAGAGAAAAAGCCTTAGAGTTAGTGGAAGATGAAAATCAACCGCGTTATCAAAACATAAGATGGTACCTCGATACATTAGGACTGGATTTTGAACGCGTTATAAAAATTGTAAATAACATTCCAAAGTTGTACAAGGAATGAGAATTTATAGAACCACTAAGGCACTTAGCGCACTCAGAAACACTAAGTATTGTTTATAGCAGATCAAATCGAAGTACTTGATTTTATTAATTTTCACTTGCTAATATAAAGCAAGATTGAATTCCAAAACTAATTAAAATTTAAATTCCCATAATTAAAATGCATTTCACCATTGTCTCTTACACCTTCCCACCTTCTAAAGAAATTGGGGGCAGACGCTGGGCCAAATTCAGTCAGCAGTTGGCAAAAAAAGGACATGAAGTCACAGTAATTTGTGCGAGTGATCAGGAAAATAAGGAGTGGTATGAAAAAGAATTTCCTGGTATAAATGTAAAGGTCTTACCAAAATGTTATCCAGATTGGCTGAGTGGTTATACAAAATCTTTAATGGATAAATTAAAATACGTTTTTTACACGCGTGTTTTAAGTGCTTTCACCAAACAGAATTTATTTGACAGAGCGTATGCATGGAAAAAACCTATGCTAAGCGCTTTAGAAAACATTCATCATAAAAAACCTATTGATGTTTTGGTGGTAACGGGTGCACCTTTCTCTTTATTATATTACGGATCACTCTTTAAAAAACGGAACAAAGAAATAAAGTATGTAGGCGACCTTCGCGATCCATGGACCTGGGGAAGCTATTATGGCATACCGATTTTAGCAAGTGCAAAGAAAAATTTCCAAGAGTTATCAGAAAAGGTAATGATGGAAGCATGTGATATGGTTTGTTTTCCCACCGAACACATGGGGAATTTTTTAAGAAAAAAATACCCTGCGTTTTCCTTTAAACTCTATTTGCTCGCACATGCTTATGATCCGGATAAATTTCCCAAATCCACCACAGAAGAAAAAAGACAAGGATTTATTTATGGTGGCAGTTTGTATCCCGGAATTGAAGGTTATCTCAAAAAACTTGCCGAAGTGGTGAAAACAAATCCAGATTCAGGTTTTAAATGGGATATCTACACCGGGAGCACTTACCCATTATTAGACTCACATTTCGCTAATGGAAGTGTTCAAAAACATACCTTTGTTCCCGAAGAAGAATTGTTTTCAAGGATTAAAAAATCTGCTGCTTACTTAGCGTTTTTTCCGCCATCAGATAAAGATTTAATTTCCACAAAATTTTTTGAAATAATTTATACTCATACACCGATACTCTATATTGGAGAAGAAGGTGATGTAGGAAGATTTGTTAGAGAAAATCGGGTTGGTGTTCATATATTGCCTGAAAACATGGAACGCGATTTGCCACAGTATTTAAATGGAAATGTGCCTTTCGAGCGAGATTATTTTGACGTAAAGCAATATACTTTTTCTTCAGTAACAGATAATTTTTTAAATGCATTAAAGAATTTTAAAAATTAATAAACGCTTCGTATTTACATAAGTAGTAATCACTAAAATAATCTCACAATGCATTCAAATACATATGTACAAAAAGTTATCGATCTAAATAGTTCGATTCAGGATCGTTACGAATTTCACAAACGCGCGTCAGAGTTTATTGTTCAAATGGGAAAAGATAAAACATTTTGGTTTGATCTTTTTAAGCAAAACCTCAGTGATAAGGGCTATTTACAACGTAAATGGACGATGTACGAAATCCCGTTTTTCTATGTCTATGAAAACGATGACTTTTACATCAAAGTACATTTGTTTGTTCCTCTTAAAACATACGAGCCTCATGTTGTTGCTTCTGCTATTCATCATCACAATAATTATTTGCTAACAAGTTACGCAGCTTACGGTTCGGGTTACGAAGCGCTTATTTTTGAAAAGGATTTTAATACTGATCCTAACACAAAAAAAACAGACTTACGGGTGCGCGAACATTTTACACAAGCAGAAAGACCAATGCATATGGTGGATGCCTGGGAACCGCATGCAGTAGTAAATCCTATCTCTCTATCAGCAACACTTGTTTTATGGAGCCCAGATAAGAAAAGAGCTACGGATGCACTTCGCAGTAACCCATTGTTAAAGATGATTAAAGTACCATTGCGTAAATTAATTTATATTTTGGGTCTTGATAAAAAAATTGGAATTGCTGCGAAAGACACCTATCAATATTTCGTTAAGGAAAATAATTTTTACGGCATACCCGAAGATGATTTTTTCGCACCCACACGCGCTCAAGCCGGCCCAGAAGTCGATGACTATTCTATCCAAACAGTTTTTGCCTTCATGCAACGCATGGGATTTGATGACAAGGAGTTTTTAAAGTCTATGCTCGCTTCGAAAGATGTGCCGACATATTATCAAAAGTGGATAAAAATGCTATTAAATAATGAAACTATAAAAGACACATTTGCGAAAGAAATAATTAATGTACCAGGTGGAAGAATGATGGTAAACGATGTGTTAAGAGCAGCAAACTATGAACCAAATAGAAAGTAATTAACCATGTCAAAAAAAATACTTATAGTCGTTGGAACCCGGCCTAACTTTATTAAAGTGACGCAATTCAAAAGATGCGCCAAAGAATATCCATCGCTTGAATTTAAGATTGTGCATACTGGTCAGCATTACGATGCAAAAATGGCTGATGTATTTTTTGAGCAATTTGAATTAGTACCTGATTATTTTTTGAACATTTCCAACACTTCTGCCAATACACAAATGGCTGAGATTATGATAGGTCTTGAAAGAGTTTGCAAAGAATACAATCCTCAGTTAATTATTGTAGTAGGCGATGTGAATTCAACTTTCGCGGCAGCTCTTACTGCTAATAAACTGGGTTTAAAAATTGCTCATTTAGAAAGCGGACTCAGAAGTTTTGATCGAACAATGCCGGAAGAAATTAACCGAATTTTATCGGATGAAATTGCAGATTATTATTTTGTTACGGAGCAAAGTGGTACGGAGCATTTAAAAAAGGAAGGTAAACAAGACGGGCAGATTTTTTTTGTTGGTAACACAATGATAGATACGATGGTGGCTTTCGAGGAGAAGATTCAAAGTTCCGCCATAATTACTGAATTACAACTAGAGCTTGGTAAGTTTGTGCTAATGACTATTCACAGACCTGCTACGGTTGATAATGTGAAAGAGCTGGAAAAACTATTAGATCTTCTAGAATATCTTTCAAATGCATACAAAGTTGTTTTTCCGGTTCATCCACGTACAATTAATAACCTTAAAAAATTTGAATTATACGAGCGTTTTAACGCAATCACAAATATTATAATCACAGAGCCACTTGATTATTTCGCTTTTCAAAAACTCATTGCTGATTGTCGTTTCATATTAACTGATAGTGGCGGCATTCAGGAGGAAAGCACCTTTCGCTTAAAACCTTGTATAACGCTGCGTCCAAATACTGAAAGACCTAGCACGGTAAATTTGGGCACAAATACTTTATTACCTTTTGATATCAAACAAATTAAAAATACAATTAAAAGTATAGAAGATGGTTCTTATAAGAAAGGACAAATACCACCTTTATGGGATGGTAAATCGACTGAGCGAATAGTCAAATTAATGGATTCATTTCCTTTCTGATGTTATACATTACTTTATTAGATCAATTTCATCCCGGTATTTATTCCAGTCAGGTGGTGGATGTATGCCATCATTTGAATAAGATAAGTAAATTTAAAATTCGAATTGTGGCTTTTTTGTCTGTGAGAGAATTATTAAAAACGGATGCCAGAAAAAAACTTAAGGCCATGTCGCCAAGTGCAATCGTGTTTCCAGCTTTTCCGGGATTAAAGAATTTTGAGTTAACAGCCTTTTTTTTGTTTTTCATTTGTCTGTTTACGGGAGAACGTAGTGCAATTTGTAGAAATGCCTTTTGTACCAAAATGGCTTTGCGGATAAGGAGCTTTGGATTACTAAAGCTAGTTGTTTTAGATGGACGAAGCGCCTTGGCCGCTGAAATTTCTGAATACGACGTGTTTCCGATCGACTACTTCAGAAAAAACACCTTGCAAATTGAAAAAGATGCGGTAAATAAAAGTGATTTTAGAATGGCTGTATCAAATCAATTGATTGACTATTGGCGAAAAGAGTATGGCTATAACGACAACAAACACGTTGTCATTCCTTGTACCTTGGACACGAAACACTTTAGCGAAACTGGCTACCGTGTGTCGACGAGTGTCTTAAACCTAAGAAAAAGTTTGGGGTTCAAAGAATCAGACATCGTATTTGTTTATTCCGGATCCACTGCACCCTGGCAATCTTTCGCCTTGTTAGAGAAGATGGTAACTCCGATTCTAGACAGCGATCCAAGAGTTAAACTACTTTTTTTGTCTAAAGAAACTGAAGATATTAAGAAGTTTAAGAAAAAATATGTTGACCGAATCGCTATTAAATGGGTTGCGCATGAGGAAGTCCTGAACTATTTGCAATGCGGTGACTATGGTATATTAATTAGGGAGCAATCAACTACTAACAAGGTTGCCTCGCCGGTAAAATTTGCAGAATACTTGTACGCTGGTCTGCCAGTATTAATTTCTGAAAATCTGGGAGATTTTAGTGAGTATGTTGCAAAGAATCATTGTGGCCATGTATTAAAGCTTGATACAAAAGACTGGACTTTTTTGTCAACGGCAAGCTCAAAAATGAAACAACATTGTTTTGAACTTGCTATAAAAGATTTTACAAAAGAGTCTTCAGTGAATAATACAGCTTATAAAGTTTTATTAGAAAATCTTAATATGAATGAACTTATAAACCACAATGCAGAATAGGAACTTCGGACTAGATATTATAAGGGCAGTTTCGATCTTCTTGGTTATCATCGCGCATTATTTTAGTTTTTCGGTTGAGTTGGGCTTAGTTGGAGTTCAATTTTTTTTTATTCTGAGTGGGTTCCTAATTGGTCAGATTCTGATTAAACAATTCACAGCCGGAGCCTCATCCAACGAAGTTTTAAAATTCTGGAAACGCCGCTGGTACAGAACGCTTCCTCTGTATTATTTAATACTCGTTTTAAAAATTTTATTTTATTCAAATCCCTTTGGATGGAAAATGATTGTTTATTTTTTCTTTCTTCAGGCTAATTTTGTTGGCATTAGTTTCTTCAGTGTTTCATGGAGTTTAGTAGTAGAAGAATGGTTTTACATTTTTTTACCTTTAGCTACTTTTCTTTTTTTTAGAAATGGTATTGAGAAAAAAAAGTTTTTGTATTTTCTATTGACGATTATTATTCTCTTTTTTTGCGCCCGTTTTATGTGGAATTATTTTGAAAAAGGAATTATCCTTTATCAGTTTGACTGTATGCTTATAGGAGTGTTTTTGGCACTTTTGAAGCTAAAGTTCAATTACCTTTATCTGAAATTGAATTCCCTACCGCTTTTTGTGGTTGGTTTATGTGCCGTTGTTCTACTAACATTTTCTTTAGGCGATATAAAATTAGTGCCACTTTTTGATGTGTTTTATAGAGTTGTATGGGTGTTTTTACTGAGCGTTTCTATTACTTTTATTGTCCCTTTTGTTGAGCAGTCCGAATTTGTAAACATAAAACTTAAGCAGTTCAAGTTTTTATATTTGCCAATAACCTGGACGAGTATTTTAACCTATTCTATTTATTTGATTCATATGGAAGTTTATCGTTTTATTTATCTCTCAAATCAACTAGCTGGATTTATGCTTTGTTTGAGTGTGATATATTTATGCTCTTTTATCATCTATTATTTTTACGAACACCCAATGATGATGTTGAGGGAGGAGTTTTCATTTCGTCAATATAAAAAATCAATCCAAACGCCTTTTTAACCGCATTTAGACAGTAGAAGCCTTTGAAAAAGGTGAACTACCTGCCTTAATGCGGGTAATCCCGATTTAGTTATTGTTAGCATTTCTTTTCAGCTACTTGCAGTGAAATGCTTACAATAACTTATATCGTAGGCAGTTGATTTTTTCAACTGTCTATTTAGGGTTTAAGCAATTAAGCTAATAATATAAGTTAGTTATATTCATAGAAAGACGATAAAAGTGGGTTCTCCACTTTTATTAAATACCAAAAATGTATTTACCGACTGATATATCAGTCCTTTTTTCCCGATTTTATAAGTGAAAATGTATGTTTGAGACGAATGAAATAGTTCTCGAACAAGTTGTAAGATAATGCAGAGACCATTATAGTAATTGAAATAACTGCAAGGTATATAAGTGTATTCAGTAGAAATCCTTCATCCAGAATTAAATAATGCTTAAAGGCAAAAAGCACTATTGGAATAATCATCAAGTGGTACATATATATCCCATAGGATATTTTCCCTAAATAAGATAAGACTGGATTTTCAAATAGTTTGTCGCGTTTGGCCACATTTAGTATAACGATGAGAAATAAAATTGAATAAACAAGATGAATGCCGTCTTGAATGAAATCTGGGGTAATGTATACAAGAATTGGAATTAAACCCAAAGCAGTAAAGAGTACCAGTTTTTTGTAAGCAAAATTAAGAATAGAAGTTTTGTTGGTAAAAAGGTAAAAGGCCCCAAATCCTCCAATGGCCATGCACTCGAATTTGGACATGGCAACGAGTCTTTTAATGCCAGCGTACCAATTGTCTTGTGAATAAAAATGGCCTAAAACTAAAATGACTACTTTAAACAAAATAAGCGCGATTACTACAACAAAAAGTGTTTTTAGTATATTTTTACTTCTGGAGATTAACCAAGGCCAAACAATATAAAACTGCTCTTCTATGCCAATAGACCATGACTGACCAATATGAGGTACTGCGGTAAAAAACGAATAAGCAACATTTGGTAAAATCAATAAATAGAAGAGTAGGTTAGTGCCAAAATAGTCATTAAAATCTGTCAGTAAATAAGGGATTTGGATCTGACTGAAGTGAGGTAAAATAAAAAAGCCTAGCAAAAGTATTAAGTAATAAAGAGGCCATATTCTTAAGATCCGCCTCATATAAAATGCTTTCACATGGATGCGCCCAAATTTTTCTTTTTCCTTCAACAGCAAGTAAGTAATTAAAAAACCGCTTAATACAAAAAAGAAATAAACACCCAGGCCTCCTAAATTAAAAATAAGCGGTGAGTCCCAGTAATTTGTAAATCCAAAAACCCCTTTCATTAATTCCGTATGGGTAATAATAACCGCGAGTGCTGCAAAAAAACGCAGACCATTGATGCCGGAGAAAAAAACAGTTTTTTCAGAACTCATTGTGTCAAATAAAGCCGATCTGTTGTTAAGAGTGTACTTGTGTGTTTAAAATAAAACTGCGTAAAAGTACTGTTTTTATTAAAAGAGAAGCCGTTTTTCGCTTCAATATTCTGTATTTTTACACTAGTTTGTAATAATAATTAACCATGCACTCACTAAATCACAGTATCGTATTAGATCGAAAGACTCTAGTGATGGTGGTATTTATATATCTTTCCGTTTTTATTAATTCGGTTGTCTTTTTTAAAGAACCGGTTGAATTTCAGTTTGGGTATTTGGTTTATTTGATTTTATTGCCTACGTTTTTTGTACGTTACGGTATTAACCGGAGTCTGTTCTTTATTTTTCTTACGCTTTTGCTAGTGGGAATGGTAAATGTTTTTTACGGAAACAATACTGCTGCCTTGTTTTTCAAGGTATTTATTGGTTTAAGCTTATCTTATTTTTTTTATTATTATGTGGTAGTTGAGTTTGACTATAATGTTGAACAGCTATTTCAATGGTATTTAAAAGGCTGTTACATAGCAGCCTTACTCGGAGTCTTTCAATTTGTGAGTTTTCAAATAGGTTTTGAGTGGGGGTATTGGTTTGGTTTTATTTTAAATAAATGGGGTGTTATTAAAGGAGGCATGTTCGGTATCCGCTTGAACTCAATATTTGCTGAACCCACACATCTAGCCACTGTATTATCAGCTGCATTTTTTGTGTCTTTTTATAATCTTTTAAGAAAGGAAGTCTATTTTTATACGCGATTTCAAAGTGTTGTTATAATAGTTGTATTCATTTTGTCATTTTCCGGTGTGGGGCAATTCGGTGTTTTTGTAACACTTATTTTACTGGCAGTAAGTTTCGGGTTGGTGCGTTATATTTTTATTGCCATTCCTGTGGGTATTATTTTATTTAATGTACTTTATGCTAATGTATCTGAATTTAGGGAACGCTTAGACGGCTTAACCTCTTTATTTGCAGGAGAAGGCTTTAAGCTGGGTAAAACACATGGTTCATCTTTTATCTTGTATAATAATTTTGTGGTTGCAACTGAAAATTTTAAGCAAAATTTTGTTTTTGGCACGGGTATCGGTTCACATCCCATCGCCTTTGAAAAATATTCCATTGGTAAAAACATTAAGGTGTATGGTTTGAATTTAAATTCAGCCGATGCAAATTCGATGCTGCTACGCTTAATATCAGAAACTGGAATTTTTGGTATCGGAATTTTCGTAATTCTTATTTTCAAATGTTATGTGAGGCGGAATGAACATTACGACTCCTATCACTGGCTTGTAAGTAATGGCATTCTCGTGATGATCCTCCTCAACCTCTTTCGGCAAGGGCATTACTTTTTAAACGGCTTTCCGTTTTTTGTCATTCTATATTATTTCAATTCTGTTTCCTACAAACTTTATCTTGAAACAAGCAAAGATTTGTATGAACAAACTTTAGCTGAAAAAGATCAGGAAAAACTGATATTACCACAATTGTGATTAGTGTCTCACCTATATATTGAGGTAATTCGCATTAAACCCTAAACAGACAGTTCAAAAAAAGAACTCTCTGCAAAAATAGTCTGCTCCAATAAAAGTGGATCGCAGTTTTCTTTTATTTCCCTAATAAAAGATTTACCATAACTCAAATAAAGGGAAGAAAAATTCTCATAACGCTCCTGCGGCACATTTTTCGGAAACAATTTTTGTTTTATCGCGCTTAACTGATTGATCTCAGTTTCGTATTTACGGCGAATGGCTCTGTTCGCTTTACCCGTTACCCTTTCAAAACCATTCAATGTCCGCTTAAGTTCTGCGGAAACACTTCCTGATAGAGTCTTATCAATAGCACTCACCCTTTCAAGTAGTTTAGAATAAAATTCAGAGATCGTTTCTTTTTCTGAAGAAAGATTAAAAATAGTATCCTTATTAGCTTGTAATTCTTTAATAAGTTCTTGTTCCGATTTATAAAAATCTTTCACCGAAAAGTGGAGCTTTTCAATTTTGCTTTCTGTTATTTTGTCGACCACCGCAACAAAATTCCTTGGCATCAATATAGGAAAGACAACACCCGAAACATCAAACATTTTTTTAAATTCCAACCAATAAGCTAATTCGCCCGGGCCACCAACGTATGCAATATTTGGAAGAATCATTTGTTGGTAGAGTGGACGCAACACAACATTCGGACTTATTTTTTCAGGCGTATGCTCTATAATAGCTTCGAGTTCTTTTTTTAAAAAATTTCTTTTAGAGCCAACTAGATTAAAAACCTCTCCTGTTTTTTCGATGCGCGTTCTAAGCCCTTCTTCAATATAAAAACAATTAATTGCTCTTGGATTAACTTGAGAAGTATAACCCATGTTTATTAATGCTTTTATAGAATCATTTACTAAATTGAAATGCGTATTATCAAAAATATCTTTTTTGAATTCTTCTTTAAATTGATGCTTAAACTCCGCTTCATTTCCGTCAATGATTACAATACCATATTCTCCAAATAACTCGTTCACTAAAAAACGTGTCGCGTCCGCTAGATTGGAATGTTTCAAGTAAGCCTTTTCAAATAGATCAACGAGGTAGTTAGCATTTTCTGATCTACCAAAAAGTTCTTGTATGGAAGGAAAGAGTTTTTTTAATTCTTCTGTTTTAAAATCTCCAACCGCACCGGTTTGTGAACTTTTCCAGACAATTGTTTTACCGAGCGCATTAAAATTATTAACCTCTTCAAAATCATGATCTTCGCTGGCCATCCAATAAACAGGTACAAAATCCTGTTCAGGGAATTTTTTCTTTAAGCTCTCCGCTATATTAAGAGTAGAAATTATTTTATAAATAAAATAAAGCGGACCAGTAAACAAACAGAGTTGGTGCCCCGTCGTGACTGTAAAAGTATTTTTATTTTTAAGTTTAGAAATGTTACTCTGTGAAATTTCGGAAGTATTGGCAACTACTTGACTCTGTTTACTGAGAGCAGTGAAAAGAATTTCTCGATTAAAATTAGCGTATGGGTTTGATTTTAATATTTTTTCAAAACCATTTATATCTGGAAAAGCTGTATAAAAGGACTTTAGTTTTTCTTCTTTATTTAAATAGTCAAATACCAGCGAACTCAGCACGCCGGCACTTTTAAAATCGAGCGTCGTTTTTTTAAACATAGTTACAATTTATCTCCGTAGGCTAAATCACCGGCATCTCCAAGGCCAGGAACAATATATGCCTGCGCTGTTAGTTCTTGATCAATAGCACCACACCAAATAGTGTAATTAGGAGAAGGCATATTTGTTTTTATATAATCGAGACCTTCAGCACTTGCAAGTACACTCACAATGTGTGTATGTGTTGGAATTCCATTTTTAAGAAGGGTCTTATATGCCATCACCATGGATGATCCTGAAGCTAACATGGGATCACAAAGAATAAGTGTTTTGTCTGTGAGATCAGGGCAGCTTGTATAATCTAGTGAAATATCAAAAGTATTGTTTTTATGATGACGACGATAAGCGCCAATAAAGGCACTTCCGGCTTTGTCGAAATAATTGAGAATTCCTGTATGTAAGGGTAAACCGGCACGAAGTATGGTCGCAACAACAGGTTGATCACTCAGCACTTTAGAGTCTGCAATGCCTAAAGAAGTGGTGGTCTTAACGTTTTTGTAGGAAAGTGACTTGCTTATTTCGTAGGCGAAAATTTCTCCGATCCGTTCAAGATTTTTTCTAAAACGCATGCTGTCTTTTTGAATTTCAACATCTCTGATCTCAGTGATAAATTGATTTAAAATTGTATTCCCGAGCGCTAAATTGTTTATCATAGGTATGTGTTTTAAAATTCGTAAATCCTTTATCCTAATCGCTCCGAGCGTATCAACATTTCTCTATAATAACTGCATAACCCTGACCAACACCAATGCACATGGTAACAAGGGCGTATTTTTTATTATGTAAATGTAAATCAATCGCCGCTGAATTTAAAATTCTTGCACCACTCATGCCCAGGGGATGTCCTAATGCAATAGCACCACCATTAATATTTATGCGTTCATCTGTATCGGCTAAGCCCCATGTGCGGGTGCAAGCGAGACTCTGAGCGGCAAAAGCTTCGTTTAATTCAATTAAATCAATGTCTTTAAAAGTTAAGCCAGCACGTTTAAGCGCTTTATTAGCAGCCTCTACAGGACCAATGCCCATGTATTTTGGTTCAACGCCAACCACCGCACTTGAAACTATTCTGGCTAATGGTTTTAAATTATTTTCTTTAATTCCTTGTTCACTTGCAATAAGCATCGCGGCAGCACCGTCATTTAAACCGCTGGCATTACCTGCGGTTACAGTTCCCTCTTTTTTAAAGGATGCTCTTAAACCAGATAAACCTTCTAAGGTTGTTTTCGGTTTTGCAAATTCATCCTTGCTAAATACTACAGGATCACCTTTTCTTTGGGGAATTTCCAGTGCTACAATCTCTTTTTCAAAGCGTTTATTTTCAACCGCCTTGGCCGCTTTTTGTTGACTCCATAAAGCGAATTTATCCTGATCAGCACGGTTAATTTTATATTTTTCGGCGACATTTTCCGCTGTATCGCCCATAGCGTCTACACCAAACTGCGCTTCCATTTTTGGATTGATAAATCGCCAGCCAAAACTACTATCGAACAATTGTTGATCGCGTCCAAATGCGCCGGAAGCTTTGCTTAATACTAAAGGACCTCTGGTCATGTTTTCTACACCAGAAGCAATCATTAAATTTTCGTCACCAACTTGTATGGCTCTTGCACAGTCAATTGCAGCACTCAAGCCACTGGCACATAAACGGTTTACCGTTTGGCCAGGAACAGTAACTGGAAGTCCCGCAAGCAAAACTGCCATTCTTGCTACGTTACGGTTATCTTCACCAGCCTGATTGGCGCAACCCATAATAACATCACCTACTTTCGAAAAATCAACACTGGGATTCTTTTTTACAAGTTCTTTTAAAACAAAAGCAGCCATATCGTCTGCTCTCACAGCTGATAGTGTTCCACCAAAATTACCGATTGCCGTTCTTACGCCGTTTATTATGTAAGCTTGATTCATAAAAAATCTGTTTTATCAACGAATAAACATCTGTCCGTTTTCACGTTAAAAATACTGGCTTTAATTCATTAATAAAACTAAAATATGTTAGAATTTGGGCTTAATAGGCAGTAGAGATGAACGTAGCTTATTTTAACCACATAGGGGCATAGGATCAACTGTTTGCCAAACATAGGATTTGAAGCTTTGCTTCAAATCCTATGTTTTCCTTATAAATCAAATAACTATTTCTATGCAAACTATGTGCCTATGTGGTTTAAAATGCACACAATTATAGGAGTATCTATCTCTAAAGGTATTTACATCTTTGGCTTCCAGGGAATCTCAGAAGCTTTCAATTCTAAAGTAAACCAACGCGATAACATAAATAAATAATCAGAAAGGCGATTCAAATACTTTATATGAATGCTATCAACCAGTTCATTTTCAGCTAAACGTAAAACAGAGCGCTCCGCACGGCGACAAACGCAGCGGGCAATGTGGCAATAAGAAACATGGACGTGTCCGCCTGGTAAAACAAACGATTTCATTTCAGGAACTATTTTGTCAATAACATCGATGGCTTTCTCCAGCATAACAACATCCTCTTCAAAGATGGGCGGTAATTGCATTTTACTTTTTACAGGATCTGCGGCAAGATGTGAGCCGATAGTAAATAAACGGTCTTGAATATGTATCAATAGATCAGAAGTCGTTTTATCAGTAGTAATATCTCTTAATAATCCAATATGAGAATTAAGTTCATCCACTGTGCCATATGCCTCAATGCGAATGTGATGTTTTGGAAGGCGCGTGCCTCCAATTAAAGAGGTTAAACCCTTATCTCCCGTTTTTGTATAAATCTTAAATGCCATGATAATTCAATAGTGCAACTAAATTACAAATTAAACAACAAAGAAAAGCAGTAGTAATAGTGGTTTTAGACTTAAAAAGTCAAACTCACATTCAAGTTCGGCATAATTGGGAGTTGATTAATACGTTTAAAGGTAAACCTATCCACATAAAAAATATTTTCGCGGTTATAAATATTGGTTGCTCCAAAATTAATTTCGAGTGTTGTTTTTTCACTTAGTTTGTATTTGTATTTTACACCAATGTCAAAACGGTGGTAATCTGGCAGACGAGAACTATTAAGATCTCCGGGAATATAATTTAAAGTACCATTTCCTGTATTAAAATTATAGTTAATGTTACCCTGTGGGTTCAACTGATTAATATAACCTTGGGTTGGCGTAAAGGGGAATCCTGTACCGAAATTCCAGCGACCATTTAGCTCCCACTGTTTCTTTTTACCAAAAGAGTAGGAAGTAACGAGATTAACGTTGTGACGACGATCAAAGTTTGGAGCGTAATTTGTAACAACAGTATTACCATTTGTACCTACCCACCTGTCGTTAAATGTAAGAGAATAAACTGCCCAGAAATAAAACCGTTTTCTGTCGTATTTCAACACAACATCAAATCCGCGTGCACGGCCTTGTTCAATTACAAAGTTCTTTTTTAAATCGTCGGGGCGTAGAGCGTTTGTTGTATTGTCTTCAAATACTTTGTCACGATTGATATTAATTACCTGATTAAAAAATTTCTGGTACACCTCAATATTTAATTCAAAATGTTTAAAGAGATCTAATTCAAAACCACCAACCATATGCGTGGCTTTTTGTACTGAAGAATTTACATTTTGTGATACGCCTTTGTTATCGAGATAGGAATTAGAAATGTCTTCATTTTCAGGGGCATTAATAAAACCATAAAAGAGGTTTACAATATCTCTATCGCTATTGGCACTCATGAGTGTTTGGCTGTAAAAACCGCCGGCAGCCTTAAAGCGTATTTTTTTTGTAAAATTAAATTTTAAAGAGGCTCTTGGTTCTGGTGAAGCTACACCAAGCGTTGCGTAATATTGCATACGGAAACTCGGTTCAAAAACTAATCTTTTTTTGCGGTCAATAAACTTATATTTAATAAATCCTGCAATGTCTGTTGTTGATCTGTTAAGGGTGATTTTCGCAAAATAAGGATTTTGAACATCGAATTTTGTATTCGTAATTACGCCTTCAAATCCGAAGCGCAACTCTTGTTTGCCTAAGAATTTCACAAAATTAAATCCAGTGTTTATGCCACTCACACCACTGTTTTTAGAGTCGGTTTCCAAAGAAGGGTTTGTAAAATTTACATCGTATTTTGAATAAGCGAATAAACCTTCAACGAGTAAATTACTCGATTGAGGTACCAATAAAAAGTTAACTCCTGCGCCAGTATTATTCCAGTTAAAAGAAGCAATATCACTATAGTTCACCTTATCATTAAAACTAAAACCAAAGAGACTTATTTTACTACCACCAGTAGAATTTATAGAAGCTTTACCATACACATCCGTATAATAGAAAGGAAGTCCGTTGGGATTTGCATAGCTGTATAAAGATTTTGAAGTCTGGGGCAAATACGAATGCTTCATAGAAAGTATATAGGAAGCACTGGTGTTTCCATTTTCTTTTAGCTTTACAAACGGACCTTCAAGCATGGCTTTAGCTCCAAACGTAGAAGCAGATATTTTTCCCCCACCATGTTTTTTATTTCCGTCCCTTGTAGTAATATCCATGATGGATGAAGTTCTACCGCCATATTCTGCGCCAAATCCGGCGCTATAAACATCGGCATTCTTCATGATATCACTATCAAATACAGAAAACAAACCAATAGAGTGGAAGGGATTGTAAATAATAAGCCCGTCTAATAATACTTTGTTTTGAACCGGCAAACCTCCACGAATATAAAGTTGCCCCCCTTGGTCACCTGTAAAAACAACACCAGGCAGAACTTGTAAATATTGTGCAATATCAGGCTCCCCTACACTAGGTAATTTATTAATAACGATAGGATCAATTTTTTGGACACCTACCGAAGTGTTTTCAATTTTTTCAGCCGAAGTTGTATTTATTTCAACCTCATCTAATTTTACACCACCTTTGACTACAAATATTTTCTTGTTAAGGGTGTTATCGGCAGTAACATTAACCGGTTCTTGAATAGTATCAAAATCAAGACTTACTGCAATTAAAATATAATTGCCAGGTGGAATGCGATTAATGCTAAAAAAACCGTTGATATCGGTATTCGCCCCAATGGTAGTTCCTTTAAAATAAACGTTACTAAATGGAACAGGCTCTCCATTGGCTTTATCATAAACAAATCCTTTAACAGTACCTGTTTGCGAAAAAAACGGCAATGAACAAAGCAAAATAAAAATACCAATCCAAATTGATCTCATAAACGTTAATTACTTGCGCGCGTAAATGTATTAAAATTTACCGGAGAAGAGCTTTGAAATACATAAATGGTTTATTGTAAGTGCTAAATGGTTTTTGAACCTGATTTATTGATATAATTAACGAGCAATAATTTTGCTTAAAATCAATTAAAAAGGTCTATGAATGAAACATTTTCAGGTTTTGAGCATTAATTAACATTACGCAACGTTTTCATGGTTATAATCGTACAAACAAGGTCTAAATGAATTAAATTTTGTTTAAATTTACTGGTGTTTAGAAAATAATAATTTTAAAATATAGATAGTGAAATGAAAAGGATAATTATTTTGAGTGCTGTTTTATTTGGTTTTGCCGAAAACTATCATGGGCAAGTATCTTACACTTGGGCCAGTACAGGAAGTACCAGTTATAGTACAGCTGCAAATTGGTCTCCGAATGGAAATCCTGGGCCTGGAGACGCTATCATTTTTAATTCGACCTCAACGATTAATTGTGATTTAGATGATGACATGGATGTGGGCAGTGTTTCAATAAACGCTGGCTACTCAGGCAAGGTAGACGGATTCTCTGGTAGTCATTTAGTTCGCGGTGATTTTTCTCAATCTGCTGGAACTTTTTCATCATCAAGCTCAGATCTAACTATTACGGGAAGTATTTCTTTCACAGGTGGAACTTTTGATCACAATGGCGGTTTAGTTACTTTAAGAGTTAATGATTTAATTGCCACAACTATTTCTGGCTCAATTACCTTTAATGATTTGACAATAAGCGATATTGGGGTTGGATCTCCTCAAAGAACTGTAGACTTTGGAACAAGTACAACCGTTAACAATTTGAATTTGAATGGGAGCGGCGGAAGATTTGGTTATCTGGGTTCGGTTAATATACTCAGTAGCCTAGTGATAGGGGGTACTAATACAGGAAACCCATCGCCAAATAGTGGTACGTTTACTTTTAGCGGAGCCGGCCCAATTTCTATAACTGGCGCAACGAATGCGACCAGAAATAAATTGCCTAACCTTGTTTTTAATACTTCAGGAAATATAACTATTACAGGAAATATTAATATTCAGGGAAACTGGACGGGTACTCAAGGAACGCTTAACGCCGGATCTAGCACTGTAAATATGTACGGATCTTCGGCTACGATAACTGGAACGGCCGCCGCTTTTAGCAATTTAACGATTCAAACAGGGGCAAGTGTTACAATGCCTGCATCAGAAGTTAAAATTGGCGGTAGTTTAACCAGAACAGGTACACTCACATTTCAAACAACAAGTTCATTGGGTTTTAACGGAAGCGGCGCGCAATCAATTTCTTTGGGAGGTGTTACCTTAGCTGGTATTACTGCCTACAATACTGGTTCCTCGAGAGCAGTGACACTCAGCGGTGCGATTACCGTGCTTGATTCGATAAAAGCTGAAACGAATACAACTCTAAATACGGGTGGAAGTTTAACTTTAAAATCAAATTCAACTTTAACAGGAAGGGTCGCCGAATCAAATGGAACAATATCGGGTAATGTGATTGTAGAGACTTTTATACCTGGCGGCTCAACAGGCTGGGCTAATCTGGGTGTTAGAGGGGTTAACTCGCAACTTGTTTCTAGTTGGGATACCTATGTTTCAAGCGGAGGACTAAATGGAATACCAATGACCTGCAGTTTGTGCTCTTTCCCATCTGATGCGCTTGGCGCATGGTTTAACTCTATTCAGGGCTGGAAAGAGTCTAGTAGTTCTTACGACAGTTTAACGGTAAATAGCCCAATAGATCCAGGTGTTGGTTATTGGGTGTATGTTGGTGACGGGCAAACAAGTACTGGAGGATTAACCTTAATCAACACAGGTTCTGTTAAACAAAATAATGTTTTCGTTCCGGTAACGAATTCCGGATCGGGAGCAGATCAGGGTTTTAACCTTATTGCTAATCCTTATCCATCCCCAATTTCAATTTCTAGATTTTTTTCTGACGCTAATAATACAATAGATTTTGTGAATACATTGTATATCTGGAACGCGGAGGCAGGCGATTTTGTGTCTTATAACAATAGTGGTATTTCAACGCCAGGTGGTATTAATACTAACGTTTTAATGGGTGGTCAGGGATTCTACATCGAATACAGTCCTCTTTTGTTTGGCGGAGGTGTCAATTTTGCTGAAAACATGAAGGTAGCGGCCACTGGCGGAGCCCAATTACTTAAGTCTTCTGCTTCAAATCCACTCTCTTATTTCAGGTTAAAGCTTGCGGGCGCTTACGATGAAAGTGAGACTGTTCTGAGCATTAATCAAAGCGCTACACCACTTTTTGATCGTAAATATGATTCAAAAAAAATATTCCAAACGCCTGGTTACGTTGGTTATCCGGGTAATTATTCGCACTATACAACTATATCCACTAAAGATGCAAATAACAAGGATTATTCAATCAATACCCTACCACCTTTAAATAAGAGCACAAATGTGCCGGTTATGGTAAGAGTGAGTGCTTCTGGCACCTATACCATCAACGCTTTCGACTTTCAAAATTTCACGAGTTGTTTAGTTTTAATTGACAAACTAGATAACTCCTACCATGATTTGGGCGTTAGTCCTTATGTGTTTACAATCAGCGATACTACTTCTGCACC
This sequence comes from Aurantibacillus circumpalustris, assembly GCF_029625215.1. Lineage (GTDB taxonomy): Bacteria > Bacteroidota > Bacteroidia > B-17B0 > Aurantibacillaceae > Aurantibacillus > Aurantibacillus circumpalustris. The sequence goes on along the minus strand of NZ_CP121197.1, from coordinate 317,884 downwards.
ACGTTTTGAATTAGTGCTTTGTAAAGATGAGAGTTATACGCCATTAGGAATTAAAGAAAACTTAAGTAGTAAGTCTATTCTAATTAGTCAAGATCAACAAGGGGCTTTTGTGAAAACAAGTTTTGATGAAAATACAAAGGCAACGATTTCGGTATATAATATTGTTGGTCAAAAAATAATGGATGACGTTCTAGTAGAAGGTAAAGTAACAGATACGCACTTAAATTTAAACACTCACAATCAGGTTGTATTAATTAGGGTGATTACTGATAAAGAAAATACTACTAAGAAGATTGTACTGCATTAAAACGCGAAACTAGCCATGAATACATTTTGAACCCCTTTGTTATTTCTAACAGAGGGGTTCGTTTTTTTACTAAAATTCAATCGTTGCCAATTTAGGGCACAGAAAATAAAAAATCAGAATTTGTTCATCGATAAAAAATTGACATTCAGATGATAAATTATTGAGTTTAAGGGCATTTTATATAGCCTTAAAGTTTTGTATTTAAATAAATTAGCCTACTTTTACTTGCTTTTATCTTAAAATAGATCATGAAACGAATTTACAGCATAATTTTTTTATTGTTTTTAACTTTTGGTTATTACAATTCACAAACCTCCTATACTTGGGCCAGCACTGGTAGTACTAGTTTTAGTACATCAGCAAATTGGTCTCCAAATGGAAATCCAGGGCCTGGTGACGATATTATTTTTAACGGTTCATCAATCATTAATTGTGATTTTGATATAGACGTAGATGTAACGAATATTTCAATCAATGCAGGTTATACGGGATTAGTTAACGGATTAGCTGGCAGCCATGTTTTTCGCGGTGATTTTTCTCAATCTGTTGGAACTTTTTCAGCATCAAGTTCAAATATTGGGATTAGCGGTAGTATGTCTTTTACTGGTGGCACTTTTGATCATAACGGTGGTTTAATTACCTTAAAAGTAAACGACTTAGTTGTAACAACAATCGCAGGCTCAATAGCCTTTAATGATTTAAGTATCAACGATAGGGGCGTCGGGGTTCCACAACGTACTGTAGACTTTGGAACAAACACTACTGTTAACAATTTGATCTTAAATGGTGGGAGTGAAAGATTTGGTTATCTGGGTTCGGTTAATATACTCAGTAGCCTGGTGATAGGGGGTACTAATACAGGAAACCCATCGCCAAATAGTGGCACCTTTACTTTTAGTGGAGCCGGCCCAATTTCTATAACTGGCGCAACGAATGCGACCAGAAATAAATTGCCAAACCTTGTTTTTAATACTTCAGGAAATATAAGTATTACAGGAAATGTTAATGTTCAAGGTAATTGGACAGGCACCCAAGGAATACTTACCGCTGGATCCAGCATTGTTAACATGTATGGGTCTTCAGCTACAATAAATGGCACAGCAGCGGCTTTTAATGATTTAACTATTCAAACGGGAGCAAGTGTTACAATGCCAGCATCAGAAGTAAAAATCGGCGGCAGTTTAACCAGAACGGGCACACTCACGTTTCAATCTACTAGCTCTTTGGGTTTTAATGGAGCGGGAGCTCAATCAGTTTCTTTAGGTGGCATTACTTTAGCTGGTATTACGGCTTACAATACTGGCGGAACGAGAGCAGTGACACTTAGTGGTTCTATTAACGTGCTTGATTCTATCAAAGCTGAATTAAATACAACACTCAATACAGGCGGCAGTTTAACCTTAAAATCAAATTCAAGTTTAACAGCGAGAGTTGCGGAATCGAACGGAACTATTTCGGGAAGCGCCACTGTTGAAACGTTTATACCTGGAGGCGCAACAGGCTGGGCTAATTTGGGTGTAAGAGGTGTTAATTCACAATCTGTAGCTAATTGGGACACCCACTCTTCAAGCGGAGGATTAAATGGAATTCCAATGACCTGTAGTTTGTGTTCTTTTCCATCTGATGCGCTTGGCCCATGGTTTAATTCTATCCAGAGTTGGAAAGAGTTTAGTAGTTCTTACGACAGTTTAACAGTAAATAGTCCAATAGATCCAGGTATTGGTTATTGGGTTTACGTTGGCGATGGACAAACAACTACCAATGACTTAACATTAATCAATACAGGTTCAATTAAGCAAGGCCCTGTTTCAGTGTCGGTAACCGCCGCTGGTTCAGGAGCAGATCAGGGGTTTAATCTTATCGCCAACCCATATCCATCGCCGATTTCAATTTCTAAATTTTATGCTTTCGGACTGAACCCGTTGGATTTTGGAGGGACAATTTCCATCTGGAACGCAAATATTGGTACTTTCGTGGATTACAATACCACTGGGGTTTCAAACCCAGGCGGCTTTAATAATGATGTTATAATGGGCGGTCAAGCATTTTACATTGAGTACACAGGAGGCAGCGGCGGCGGTGGCGGTTTGAATGCTAATTTTACCGAAGACATGAAAGTCGCTACCACTGGCACAACGCAATTACTCAAGTCTTCAGCATCAACTTCGCTTTCTTATTTTAGGTTGAAGCTTGCAGGCGCTCAAGATGAAAGTGAAACGGTTATTAGTATTCATCAAAATGCAACACCTTTGTTTGATAGCAAATTTGATGCAAGAAAGATACTCCAAACGCCTGGTTATGTTGGTTATCCCGGCAATTATTCGCACTACACAACTATATCGAGTAAAGATGCAGATAATAGGGATTACAGCATTAACACCTTGCCACCTTTAGATAAAACTACTCACGTGCCTATTATGACAAGAGTAAGTGCTTCTGGCAGCTATACCATCAATGCTTTCGATTTTCAAAACTTCTCAAGTTGTTTAGTACTAATTGATAAACTGGATAATTCGTACCATGATTTGGGTGTAAGTCCTTATGTATTTACCATAAATGATACCACATCTGCACCGCGTTTTGATTTGGTTTTGTGTAAAGATGAAAGCTTCACGCCACTGGGAATCAAAGAAGACTTAATTAATAGATCTGTATTCATCAGTCAAGACGCACAGGGTGCATTTGTAAAAACATCTTTTGATAAAAACACAAAAGCAACAATTTCGGCTTACAACATTGTTGGTCAAAAAATAATGGATGACGTTCAGGTTGAAGGTAGAGTAACCGATACTCACTTAAATTTAGGTATACATAATCAAGTTGTATTAATAAGAGTAGTTACCGATAAAGAAAGCACTACTAAGAAGATCGTGATTAATTAATTTTTGGCGAGTCAATTTTTTTTAAACCTCTTTGCTTTTTGCAAAGAGGTTTTTTAATGCCCTAAAGTTGGCAAACCTTTTCAAGGTTTGCTGAGTCAGCCACGCAACTTTTCCAAAGTTGCGGCCATTTATTCTGGTAACTTTGGAAAAGTTCCAAGCCAGCGCAAAGTAAATTTTGGAAAAGTTTGCCTACCCCCCCCCTAAAACCCAAAAATATTTTCAAAAAAGTGATTTTTTTACTTGCACCCCCCCTTTTTTTGATATAATTTTGTCGAATAATTGATATTTTAACCAAACACCCCTATAAAAATGAGCACAAGAAGAAATTTAGCAATGCAGGAAGTTGTAAATCGCAAGCCTGCGGATATTTCGTATCCGGATAAACAAGTGAGTCAGTATTTTGGAGACTCTGTATTTGGCATTGATGCCATGCGTGAATTTTTAAGCGAAGAAGCTTTTACACGCGTAATGGAAGCCATGGAAAAAGGCGTAACACTCGATCGCAAAATTGCAGATCAGGTTGCCGCATGCATGAAAGCTTGGGCCCAAAGCAAAGGGGTAACGCATTTTACACATTGGTTTCAACCTTTAACAGGAACAACAGCTGAAAAGCATGATGGTTTTTTTGAACCCATTGGTGGTGGTCGTGCTGTTGAACGTTTCAGTGGTTCGCAATTGGTGCAACAAGAACCCGACGCTTCTTCTTTTCCTAACGGTGGTGTGCGTAGCACCTTTGAAGCCCGTGGTTACACAGCTTGGGATCCAACGTCTCCGGCATTTATTTGGGGAAACACTTTGTGTATTCCAACTATTTTTGTGTCCTATACGGGTGAAGCACTTGATTTTAAAACGCCTTTATTAAAGTCCTTGTCTATTTTAGATAAGGCTGCAACTGACGTTTGTCAGTACTTCGACAAAAACGTTACCAAAGTAATTGGCACGCTTGGTTGGGAGCAGGAATATTTTTTAATTGACGCATCTTTATATAATATTCGTTACGACCTTCAACAAACAGGTCGTACTTTGTTTGGTCATGCTTCGGCAAAGGGACAACAGTTAGAAGATCATTACTGGGGTTCAATTCCAGAAAGAGTGTTAGCGTATATGAAAGACTTCGAATACGAATCTCATTTGTTGGGAATTCCTGTTCGTACCCGTCATAACGAAGTGGCACCTGCTCAGTTTGAGTGTGCTCCTGTATTTGAAGAGATTAACATTGCGGTAGATCACAATCAGTTATTAATGGATGTGATGGAAAAAGTGGCTATCCGTCATAATTTCAGAGTATTGTTACACGAAAAACCTTACGCAGGTGTTAACGGAAGCGGTAAACACAATAACTGGAGTCTTGCTACAAATACCGGAAAAAATTTATTATCACCGGGAAAAACGCCAAAAACAAATTTACAGTTTCTAACCTTTTTTATAAGTACTGTAAAAGCTGTTTATGAACATGCAGATTTAATGCGTGCTTGTATTGCTTCTGCAAATAACGATCACCGTCTTGGCGCGAATGAAGCTCCACCGGCAATAATGAGCGTTTTCTTAGGAGAGCAATTAAACAAAGTTTTAGAAGAGATCGAGAAAAGTGTTGGAGATAAAAAATTAAGTCCTGAAGAAAAAACAGCACTTAAATTAAGCATCGGTAAAATACCTGATATTTTATTAGACAATACAGATAGAAACAGAACGTCACCATTCGCGTTCACAGGAAATAAATTCGAATTCCGTGCGGTTGGTTCTTCGGCTAATTGCGCTGGAGCGATGACGGTTTTAAACTCTATTGTTGCGCAGCAGCTAATTGATTTTAAAACAGATGTTGATGCGCTCATGGATAATAAGATGGATAAGGACGATGCGATATTCCAAGTATTAAAGCGGTACATTATTGAATCTAAAAAAATACGTTTTGAAGGTAACGGTTATGGGGATGAGTGGAAAGCGGAAGCAAAAAAACGCGGACTATCAAATATTCCAACAACACCGGGAGCTTTAGAAGCTTTTATCAGTAAGAAAACACTAGGACTTTTTGATAACCTGGGTATTTTAAATCACCGAGAACAAGAATCGCGTTATGAAATTTATTTGGAAACTTACACCAAAAAAATTCAGATAGAGTCACGTATCATTGCCGATATGGTAAACAATCAAATTGTACCGGCTGCCATTGCTTACCAAAAGACCTTGGTGGATAATATAGCAGGTTTAAAAAATGTGTTAAGTGCTGCAGATTATAAAGTAGCTGCCGAGACACAAATTGACTTAGCAAAAGAAATTAGTCAGCGTGTTACTACAATTATTAAGTCGGCAGAGGCAATGCGCGAAGAGCGTAAAAAAGCCAATACGCTTGATAGTGCAAAAAAACAAGCCCATGCTTATTGCGATAAAGTAAAACCGTATTTCGAAAAAATTCGTTACGAAGTGGATAAATTGGAATTTATCATTGATGATGCCACTTGGCCACTTCCTAAGTATAGAGAGATGCTTTATTTAAGATAATAGCTGAATGTAAAATGTAAAATGGGAGATGTATAGGAATTAATTATTTTTTCCATTTTCCATTTTCCCTCTTACATTTTCCATATCGTAACAAATCATTTATAACTATTGCTTACGTAGATTGGAAAATCATTCAAAAAATTAAGGACTCTTTGTGGTTTCATTGATTGGCCCCGGTAATGTTTAAAGTAGTTAGAGTAGCCTTTTGTGGAAACCCAATTATTTATTTCTAATTTTTGTTCGTATTCTTTATTTAATTCAAGCAATTGATAACCTAGACCAACTTCAATTGTTTTTAATTCTGCTTCTTCTTTAACCCCTTTTCTTCCTTTAATAGTAAGCTGTTTGACATAGAATCCGAGAAAGTTGAAGAAACCTCCAGTACTTAAATCTTCAATAACACTGATTTGATTAGCGATTAAAGCTATTTGAGGATTAAAACTCAAATTATCCAGTAATACACTGTCTAAAGTTGTTTTGGTTTGCTTGCTAAAATAAACAGTGTAAACACGTTGTCCCGGTAATTTAAAAATAGATGCAAATTTTGGCTTTACTCTGGCAATTGAAGAAGACTTGTTGTACTTAACTAAAATATTTTTTACCCGCATTTTTGGATAAAATTTCAACACATAATCAAATTGTTTTCTTAGCAAACTGTTAGCATCAAGATTTGAAACACGATTAGCAGAGTCATTGAATTGTTTTGTAATATCTGGTGTTACGTTTTTGTAATATTGGTGCTGGGCACTGCTATTCTGTGAAAGAAAAAGCAATGAAACAAATATGAAGAACAAACGTTTTATCATAAAGCGAAGCAACTAAATTTTATTTTTCCAGTCAAATAGGCTTAAATTTACGAAATAAGGTCAAACAAACACTTGCAATATCTAAGTTACATGCTTTTTTCTGATTCATACATTACTATAACAGATTCTGCGCAGGGAGTTTTTAAGGATAAGGGTTCTAAGTTCCTGGCTTTTGCTTGGCCTGTTAAAACAGAATTAGAAGTAAAGGAACATCTATTACAACTGAAAAAAGAACACCCTTCTGCAAATCATCTTTGTTATGCCTGGCGGTTGGGTCCTGATAAATTAGCTTACAGAACCAATGATGACGGCGAACCCTCCAATACTGCTGGTAAGCCAATCTTCTCACAAATACAGGCAAACGATTTAACGGATGTATTAATTGTAGTGGTTCGCTATTTTGGAGGAACACTTTTAGGAGTGAGCGGATTGATTAACGCTTATAAAAATGCAGCTGAAGATGTTCTAAAAGGCGCAAATCTGGAAGAAAAATTTATTCTCTACGAATATAAGATTGAGTTTGACTTTGATGTATTAAGCGCGGTGATGAGGTTATTCAAGGAGTGTGAGGCTAAAATTATTTCAACTACTTATGAAGAGAAAAACGCAATTGTGTTTCATGTAAAAAAACTATATGCAGATAGGATGGAAACAAAGTTCCAGGAGTTATATACAACGAAATTAAAATTTCTAAAAATGGTTTAATAATAATTAAAGAATATACTAAACAATAAAAAATTAAGACAAATGAAAAAGTTAACTAAACCCATCAAATACGATTTACTCAAGCAAATGTGTCATATTCATGCTCCTAGCGGAAATGAAGTTAAGATGAAAGATTTTATTTTGGAGTATGTAAAGAAGCACTCGAAACAATGGGCACAGCAGCCGAAAATTTTTTCTGGAAAAGGATTTCAGGATAATATTATTTTAATTTTCGGAAAACCACGTACCGCAATTTTTGCACATATGGACAGCATTGGTTTTACTGTGAGGTACGGTAAACAATTGGTAAAGATTGGCGGACCGGTTACTCAGACAGGCTTTAAGCTAGTTGGATCTGATAGCCTCGGTTCTCAGGATGCTGTTTTAAATGTTAGTGAAGATAAAAAAACCGGATATGCAAAATTGGAATACAAAGCTAAACGCGATTTTGAAAGAGGCACCGAACTTGTTTTTAAAGCAGATTGGCGTGAGGATGAAGATTTCATTCAGTGTTGTTATATGGATAATAGATTAGGAGTTTATAATGCTCTTAAAGTTGCGGAAACACTGAAAAACGGCGCACTCGTATTTAGCAGTTGGGAAGAGCACGGTGGTGGAAGTGTATCGTATCTTCAGAAATTTCTTCAAGAAAAATACGAGATTTCTCAAGGACTTATTTCTGATATTTCGTGGATTTCTGACGGCGTGCATTATGCAAAGGGTCCGGTAATTAGCATGCGCGATAGTTTAATTCCTCGGAGAAGCTTTATTAATCGAATAATTGAGAGTGCAACTAAAAATAAATGCGCTTATCAGCTAGAAATAGAAGGAAGTGGAGGAAGCGATGCCAAAGAATTACAAATGGCAGAATATCCCTGGGATTGGTGTTTTATAGGAGCAGCCGAAGAAAATGTTCACACTCCTGATGAAAAAGTTCATAAAAAAGACATTGAAGGAATGGTGGAATTGTATAAAGTTTTAATGAAGGAGCTTTAACACAACTAAAATATAAAAGATTAGAATCTATAATCTTTATAATCTCTTGTGAATTCTTTTGAATCAAAAGGTTTATTAATGATTATATCTGTGTATTCGTAGTTTTCGAACAAACCTTGATCGTCGTATAAACTAATAGCCACAGGTAAATAAAGTTTATCGTCGATGTATAAAATTGCTTTTTTACAATAGAGAGTAGGAACCTTTAATACTTTACCATGTTTTAGAAACCCAAAATCGTTTAAAAGTTCATTTTTATTACGCAGTAAATAATCATTCACACAAAGTCTGTAGGCTATGCTACTTGCGGTTTCTTTTTCTGCTACGGTATAGTCGGTATAGGTGTAATTTTTATTTTCATATTCAAGCAAAAAGCAATTGTATCCATTTTTTGTTGCTTTTCCCAGATAGTTGAAATTAGCGAGCCCGTCTTTGTCTTTGTTGATAGTAAGAGCTATCGCTTTGCCCATAAATTCGTACCCCAACTCAAGTATCGTATAATGTTGGTTTTTGCGCATTAAGTTACCCATTGGATCTAAGGATAGAGTTAGATAAGGGAAGGTGTGAGGTTTTACCCATGCTTTGTGTTCTGAAACTTCTGAGTCATAGAGTATTTCAAGTTTTTTCGAGGCATTTATAAAGTAGATTTTTTTTGGATGTGTTTGAACTTTTATATTCGAGGCCGCTGAATTATATTTTGAGCCAACGCGTTCAAGTGCTTTTACTTTTTGCCTCACCGTTCGAATGTTTTTAATGGAATCGTACATTTGATGCAATATTTGAGCCGGCTTAACTTCAGTTTTAGCCCTAAAGGATAAAATAAAAAGAATAAGTAAAAGAGAAACTATTGAAAGTGTATATTTCACAGACTATAAAACAATAAAAATAAATAATAGTTTTTAGTTATTTTTGAATTTATATTTTTTTACCATGTCTATTATCGGAATTATTCCTGCCCGTTTTGCTTCAAGCCGTTTTCCTGGTAAACCACTTGTGGTTATTAAGGGTAAATCAATGCTTCAAAGGGTTTATGAACAAACACTTAAATCGAATTTGTTGGATGAGGTAATTATTGCAACCGATGATGCAAGAATTTTAGAACACGCAAAAACATTTGGAGCAAAGGCCGTTCTTACAAAAGTAGAACATCCAAGCGGTACAGACCGTTGTTTTGAAGCTTATCAATTGAACGGTAAAAAATTTGATTATGTGATTAACGTTCAGGGTGATGAGCCGTTTTTAGATCCTGATCAAATTAATTCTCTTGCTCAAATTTGTGACGGCACTGTAGAAATTGCCACTCAAATGATTAAGTGTATTAGCCATGAAGTTTTATTTGATAGAGGAGAAGTAAAGATCGTTTTAAACGCAAAAAAAGAAGCCCTTTATTTTAGTAGAAATGTCATTCCTTTTATTAAAAATGTAAACGAAAACGAATGGCATAAGCATTTTGATTATTACCGACATGTTGGTATGTATGCTTACCGTGTAGATATTCTCGACAAAATAACGCAGTTGAGGACTTCAACACTTGAATTAGCCGAATCGTTGGAACAACTCCGTTGGCTACAAAACGGTTATAAGATTACCTGCACTGAAACAAATTTTGATAGCCATTGTGTAGATACTCCTGAAGATATTGAAAAGGTTATACGATTAATGAATATACAGTAGTGAAACATCCTAAAGATATTTCAATTTTGGATTTCACGTATGATCTCCCAAACGAAAAAATTGCAGTTTATCCGCTCAAAAACAGAGACGAGTCCAAATTACTGGTATATCGCAACAATACAATAGAAGAAGATGTTTTTAAAAACATTGATACATTCTTGGACAGTGACACGGTATTGGTTTTTAATACTACCAAAGTAATTCGTGCCCGACTTAATTTTTTAAATTTTAAAGGACAAGCGATTGAAATTTTTTGTCTTGAACCAAATTCCCTAGATCTTGAGTTAACACAAGCCATGTCCGCTCAAAAAAAAATTCAGTGGAACTGTTTAGTAGGAAATTTAAAACGTTGGAAAGACGGAGATCTGGAATTGAAAAACGAAGGCATAAGTCTTTTTGCAAAACTTGTTGAACGCAGAGAGTTAGATGTATTAATTGAGTTTTATTGGGAGCCACAAGATTTACATTTTTCTGAAGTAATTGAGATAATGGGCAATACTCCCATTCCGCCTTACTTAAAGCGGAAAAGTGAAAACTTAGATCTGGATCGCTATCAAACAATTTATGCCAATAAAGAAGGTTCGGTGGCAGCACCAACAGCTGGATTGCATTTTACAGAAGGTGTTCTTACTGCAATAAAGAAAAAGAATATCGACTCCCTTTCAGTGACCTTGCATGTTGGCGCCGGCACCTTTAAGCCCGTAAAAGCAGAGAACATGTTCGGTCATGAAATGCATGCGGAGTGGATAGATGTTTCAAGAGAATCAATCGTCAAATTACTTGAAGGAAAAGAAAAGAAAATTATTTCAGTTGGAACAACATCGTTAAGAACCATTGAAAGTCTTTATTGGATGGGACTAAAAACTTATTATGATAAAGATATAACTCTTAAAGATTTGGAAATTAAACAATGGGAGGCTTATTCACTTGAAAACAAAAGGATCAGTGTTGAATTAAGTTTAAATTCTCTATTGACATGGATGGATAAACGCGGGTTAAGTAAATTGGTTTGTCATACTCAAATTTTAATTGCGCCACCCTACGAATTAAAAATTGCAAGGGGTATCATTACCAATTTCCATCAGCCGCAAAGCACGCTATTATTACTTATTAGTTCAATTCTAGGTGAGCGTTGGCGTGAAATATACACCTATGCTTTAGACCATAATTTTAGGTTTTTAAGCTATGGAGATAGTTCTCTACTGTTAAAATAGTCCATTTTAATTGGTATTCGAATACTCCATGTGAAAGGAATGCTAATTTTTCATATTTTTGAAAAACCTAATTAAAATATTTTTATGAAAAAAATCTACCTATCCTTATTGTCTTTATTAACGGTGCTTAACGTTAGTGCTCAGCTAACACAAACGAATAACGCTCCTGCAGCTGGAGAGATGTATTCAATGTATCATTGCGATTCTTTAACGACTAGTCCTGGTGCTTCAGGCACCAATGCATTATGGAATTTTTCTTCCATTGCAACTTATAGCAATGTAATAAATAACTATAGTGTACAGGCAGTGACAACTACTACCTACCCCGCAGCAAATGTCGCAATGGCTTCATCTATAGATGATGTCGCCTATTTAGCCTCAAGTACTGGTTCCTTACAGTATTTTGGTGGGAATTTGTCGGCTGGTGCAGTAGTGGGAACAATTACTTATACTTCTCCAGCTATTTATGCAACCTACCCAATGAACATGAGTAGCAGTGCTGTTGCAGCTACTGGCGGTAGTTTATATATCCCATCACTTTCTTTAAGTGGAACTTTCACCGGAAACAGTAGTGTTTTAGCTGATGGTTCAGGAACAATCATGTTACCTGGTTCTGTAACTTTAACTAATACTTTGAGGGTGGTAACTAGTCAAACTTTATTCGTGGTGTCAAGCTTAGCCACTGCTACCATCACCCAAACGAATTATAACTATTATGATAACGTAATAAAAGCACCTGTTTTTTCAATTTCAACTTATACTGCGGTACTTGTAACGCCATTAGGTAATTCAACCACAACTCAAACAGCAGTGAGGCGTAACAAAGATGCCGTAAACACTTCAACTGTTAACGTTTCAATTAGAGAGAATTCTTTAGATAATTCAAATTTTGTTGTATTTCCTAATCCTTCTAATAGTTTTGTAAATTTCGCAACAAACCATTTGGAGGCAAAATTTGTTGCAATTTATGACATTACAGGTAAGTTGGTTGAAAAACAAACGCTGAATGAAGGAAAGGTAAAGCTAGATGTTTCTTCGTATAACAAAGGACTCTATCTCTATACTGTTTCTACAAATAGTAACAGAACGCTAAAATCTGGTAAGTTTACAGTTAGCCAATAATTAATAATTATTTTTTTAAAGCCACTCGAATTCGGGTGGCTTTTTTATTTTTGTACCATCATTCATTTTAAAAGCTTTTAGATTATGAACATAGAAGAAAAAGTAAACAGCGAAATTAAAACAGCCATGTTGGCAAAGGATGCTAAACGATTAGAAAGTTTACGCGGAATAAAGTCTGTAGTTCTTTTGCTAAAAACCTCCCCTGAAGGTTTAACAGAAGATAGTGTAAATAAGGCTTTGCAAAAGGAAGTAAAAAAAAGAAAAGAATCAGCAGAGATATACAAATCACAAAACCGTCCAGATTTAGAAGAAGTAGAATTATTCCAGGCTTCTGTATTGGAAGAGTATTTGCCTAAACAAATGGGAGAAGCTGAAATTAAAGCAGAGCTTGTAAAAATTGTAGCTTCTGTTGGAGCAAGTGGACCGGGTGATTTAGGTAAAGTAATGGGTGCCGCTTCTAAAGTATTTGCAGGTAAAGCAGATAATAAAATTGTTTCTGCTTTGGTAAAAGAATTGTTGGGGTAAAACCATCTTTTTTTCGTCATATATTCCAAACCGACTTGTAAGCTAGTTACAAGTCGGTTTTTTTTATTAAAAATTGGTTTAGCTCTTAATACTTACTAAAAGTGAACCTGATTGGCAATTGGTAATATGCTTTTACTGCTTGACCTTTTATTTTTGCCGGCGATTTAAATTTAGGAATGAGAGAAACAACTCTCATTGCTTCATCATCCATGCCAAAGCCCAAAGTGTTTAATAAACTTAATCTTCCTACCTTTCCATTTTCGTCGACTACAAATTTTACAAAAACCGTTCCTTCTTTTCCTTCACTTGAAGCCCAGTTAGGATATTTAAGATGGTACGAAACAAATCGATAAAGTGCTTTTAATCCTCCTTCAAATTGTGGTTCTGAGTCAACTTGAAATGGATCGCTAATTGCTATGGCACTATCTGACTTGCCAAATCCAACAACTTCTGTTAGCGTGCCAGTGCCATCATTGGGACTATTTGTGTTTTCGTCTGTCGTGTTGGAAGTAAACGTAGCAACGCTTATTTCGTTTCTGTTTGTTGTTTTCGCGTCATACGTTGAATCAATCTTTGTGTAATCTGTACTTTCGATTTTCTCGACTTTTTCTTTTTTGATGGGGGTTTTTTCTGCGTGCTTTGAAGGTTCCTTTTTTTTCTCTACATTAAATTCAACCACAAAAGCACTGTCTTTTATAAAAAGATGACCGCCTAAATTTTCGTCGGGCTTGTTTTTATTACTTAAATAAACGGCTATAGATAGCATGGACCCAACACCTAATAACATTAAGAAAATGGATTTAAGAATAGTGTTTCCGTAGCTAGAACGCAGCACATAAGCGCCATAAGCTTTGTTACGGTCTGCAAAAATTATATCGTTTAATTTTTGCTGGTTGTTGATTAGATAACTCATTGTTGTGGGGTTTAAAGGTTAAGTCAATGTGTTTCATACAACCGCGTTTTAGATGCTGATATAAAATTATTTATAAGAAATAGAAATTAAAAGAGATCACATAAATGTGGCAGATTTTTATTTTTAAGTGGAGCTGTTAGAAAGTAAAATGGAAACTAGAAAGTAAAATGGAAGATGTAATATGGAAAATGTGAGATGGCGTAAAGTGCAGATACATTTGCCATCTTCCCTTTTACATCTTACATCATCGGAGAATCGTTACATCTCCTTTTAAAAGGTTAGTTTTTTGAGAGGCATCGTAAAAGAAAACATAGTAATAAGTTCCATCAGGCAAATCAATTCCATTCCACTTACCATTCCAGGGTGTAAACTCTTTTTTCTGTGAGTGCACTTGTTGCCCCCATTTATTAAAAACAATTAGTTCAAAGTTTGGGTAATACTGTGCGTTAGAAACTCCCATAAAGTCATGATAATTATCGTCGTTGGGTGAAAAGTACTTGTCGATACTTACGGGACACATTTCCTTACTAATTGAAAAGTAAAGTGTTGTATCTTTTGTAATAATTACCGAATCAATGAGGTGTTCGGTTTTAATTTTGACAAAATAATCACCGGCACTAAGCCCAGTTACCTGTTTCACGTTTGTTTCTCCGCTGCTCCAAGCAATGTTACGAATGTCGTCCAGAGAAGCAGCTTCAATTATTAAAGAGGCACTGGCTTTCAAACAGATGTCTTTGGTAGCTGTTATTGTAAAGCCATAGTTAGGTTGTGAATTTAAAAAATTCGGACAAAGGATTGTGAGTAGCGCTATGGATGTTATTAATAAGGAGAAACGTGACATTATTAATAAAAATTGGATTTAAAGATACTACAAAATCTGAAACACTTTCTGTATATTTACAAAGTAAGTTATGCAAAAAATCATTGACCCAGTTAGCAAGGAAGCCTTGTTAGACGAACTATCAAGGGAACGTTATGTTCGAAAGGCCAATAACGGAAGCAACGAAATCTATATCGTTACTCATAATGACTCGCCTAATGTAATGCGCGAGATTGGGAGGTTGCGTGAAGTAACGTTCCGTCATGCTGGTGGTGGCACGGGTAAAGAAATAGATATCGATGAATTCGATGTGGGAAAACATGCCTACAAGCAATTGTTGGTGTGGAGTCCAGAGGATAAGGAAATTGTGGGTGCATACAGATTTATTCTGTGCAAGGATGCTGAATTTATTGACGGTAAAGCAAATTTAGCAACTACGGAATTATTTAATTTTAGCGATGAGTTTTATAAGAATTACCTTAATGAAACGATTGAACTTGGGAGATCATTTATTCAGCCTGTTTATCAACCCGGAGAAAACAGACGCAAAGGCCTGTTCAGTTTAGATAATCTTTGGGACGGTCTTGGAGCGCTTGTAATAGATAATCCATCACAAAAACATTTTTACGGAAAGGTGACGATGTACACCGATTTTAATGTAGTCGCTAGGGATTATATTCTAAGTTTTTTGGATTATTACTTCCCCGATAAAGATAAATTGGTTGTCCCGGTTAATAGCATTGAAAGAAACACAAATACAGATGACTTTGTGAAGCTTTTACACGGACAGAATTATAAAGAGGGGCATGCCATTTTGCATAAACATGTAAGGGATTTGGGAGAAAACATTCCGCCATTAATGAACGCTTATATGAATCTGAGTCCGACTATGAAAAGTTTCGGGACCGCTATAAACACAACCTTTGGTGACGTGGAAGAGACTGGCATATTGGTGACTATTAAAGATGTGTACGATAGTAAAAAAGAGAGACATTTTAATTCGTATTTAATTGAGAAGGGGTTAAGGACTTTAGATGGAAATTAAAAAAGCGGTATTTAAACAAAGTGCGTCCAGTATTTTCGGATGTCCTAAACCAAGTTTACAGGAGTATGCATTTATAGGAAGAAGTAACGTTGGTAAATCTTCTTTGATTAATATGTTGTGTAATAACAACAAACTAGCAAAGGTATCCGCAACTCCTGGAAAAACGCAGCTTATCAATCATTTTGTTATCAATGATTCCTGGTTTCTCGTGGATTTACCCGGATATGGATTTGCAAAAACGAGTAAAGATAACCGCGCAAAATTCGAGACGATTATTTACGACTATTGCAAAAAAAGAGAAACGCTTGTTTGTTTATTTATATTGATTGATAGCAGATTACCTTTGCAAAAAATAGATTTTGAATTTATGACTTGGTGTGGTGAAAACGAAATTCCGTTTTCGATTATCTATACAAAAGCAGATAAAAATTCAAAAAGTGAGCTCGCTAAAAACATTAAAAATATTGAGAAGGAACTTTTAAAAGAGTGGGAAGAAATGCCGAATACCTTTATAAGTTCTGCTGAAAAAAAGAATGGCAAAGAAGATATTTTAGAGTTTATTGCTTTTCAAATAAATGAAAATAGACCGCCGAGAGAAACGAAAAAAGATTTTTCGGATGAGGAGGAGTAAGACACTAACCTGCCTGCCGTCGCACAGCCTAAACTACGACAGGCAGGTTTCACTAATTACACAGATCTAAATTTATTGAATCTGTAAAATTAATTTAAATGAATCATAGTAATCAGCAAAATTTGTGATGCTGAGTAATCGGGTTAAAGAAATAAACTAATTTATTGTTATGTTGAGTAGACTTTGAGAGATATAAGAAGGTGGTACCGAGACGGTTTCAGAACACTTCTCTATATACCAACGCTACTCGAAGTAACCTTACTAATAAAAGAAAATTAAAATGGCAAGTGATTGGGAGATATTACAGACGAAATTAAAAGAACGCTTTGAAACAGAGGTTGATTACGATTCCATTTTATTTTTAATTGGATTGCAGGAATTAGGAAAGCCTTTTAAAAAATACAAAAAAGATCAAAAGTTGGAAGTGATGCATGTGGCTATTTGTACACTTCTAGAACCATACGGTTTTTACGAATTCGCGGGCAATGATGAAGAAGGTTGGCCACATTGGAATCTAAAAGAAAATCTTCCATTTCTAGACGCGAAACAACAAAACAAACTGATCATTGATTCTATCATCGATTATTTTAAAAAGGAAGAGTTTATTTAGACTTCTCCTAAAATTCTAAATTCGATTTCATTCTAGATAAAAAAATCTAAGAAATTTTTTTAAAAAGCGTCTCAGGAAATCTCTGTACAAATTGATTTTTGAGGAGCTGTGTTTAATCGCGAAATTCCGCGTGAGTCCTGGCAGTGGCAGCCCGGCGATGCAAGGCTTTAGTGTGGCAAAGCGACGGAGGCTTTGGAACAAAGACCCCGTACACGCTTTCTCGCCACACTTAAGACTTGCAAGACGGCTATAGCGGACAGGCCGACTCCATGAAGTGAAAGGCTAGCAACAAATTCGAATAGCCTATCACTTCATGGGGGCACGCCCAAAAAAATGAAACTATCTCTCTCGATTTTTTTGAAAAAACAAACATAAAAACTTCAATTTAAGATTCTTCGGAACAATTGAGTCAAATTTCAAAGTTCCACCAAATTGTTAACTAAATTGTTAATAACCACTCGCTCTTTTACCGGTTTTTAACCACTTCTACCCTTTTGTTAATTTCTAAAATTCTTACGATTCATGCGGCTTTAAAAAGGTGGTGTGAATTACCTTTTCATAAAGTGCTCAGTTTATGAACACTGTTGAAAAGCTCGGAATTTTCAACATAGTGGTAAAAAATGGCTTAAAGTGGTAAAAAGTGGTAAAAATATGTTTATTTTTGCTAAAACCTTATAAATCAAGTAATGACAGGTCTGATTGGAGAATATGATTGCAAAGTGGACGCTAAAGGCCGCTTCATGTTCCCTGTTGACCTCAGGAAGCAATTGGAGGTATTATTTGAAAAAGGTTTTGTGATCAACAGAAATCTTCACCAAAAATGTTTGGTTTTATATCCTTTAAGTGAATGGGAAAAACTTAATAAGAAATTGAGCAAACTCAATCGTTTGATAAAAGCGAACGATGTGTTTGTAAGAAAATTTACTGGTGGTGCAACAAATGTGGAAGCAGATAATTCTGGTCGTTTGTTATTGCCAAAATCTTTAATCGATTATGCAGATATAAAATCTGATCTCAAAGTTTTAGGAAGTAATAGTGTGATTGAACTCTGGGATAAAAAATTATATGAAGATTTCTTAGGTCAAGATTTAGATATTGAAAAATTAGCTGAAGATGTTTTGGGTGGAATAAATTTTAATGATGGAGGAGATGAGTAACTCTTCTTATCACACCTCCGTTCTTTTACAAGCTTGTATTGATAATTTAAACATTCAACCAAACGGTGTGTATGTGGATTTAACCTTTGGTGGTGGTGGACATTCGGCGCTCATCTTAAAAACACTTGGTGAAAAAGGAAAATTGTTTGCTTTTGATCAGGATGCTGACGCGTTGAAAAACACATTGAAGGATCCACGTTTTACTTTGATCCCTCAAAATTTTAGGTATCTGAAAAGTTATCTGCGTTTAAATGGAATCACAAAAGTAGATGGCATACTCGGAGATTTTGGCGTTTCATCACATCAGTTCGACGAAGCGTCTAGAGGGTTTTCTATTCGTTTTGATGCGGAGTTAGACATGCGGATGAATCAGCAAAATGAATTAACTGCAAAAAAAATTGTGAATGAGTACGATTCTAAAGCACTCATTAAAATGTTTAAAGAGTATGCAGAGATTCATAATGCGGCGAAGTTAGTTGGTGAGATTATGGCAGCACGAAATGAAAAAGAAATCTCTACCACGAATGATTTAAAAGAAGTGATTAAGTCTTGCACGCCAAAATTTGAAGAGCACAAATATTTAGCAAAAGTATTTCAGGCTTTACGAATAGAAGTGAATCAAGAAATGGATGCGCTCAAAGAATGTTTAACACAGTGTGTTGAATTATTAGAAAGCGGTGGAAGATTAGTGATGCTTTCTTATCATAGTCTGGAAGATAGAATGGTAAAAAACATTATTAAAGCTGGAAATGTAGAGGGAATTGAGGAGAAAGATATTATTTACGGAACCGGTAAAAAGATTTTTAAAAATCTAACATCGAAGCCGATTTTACCAAGCGAGGAAGAAATTAAAATGAATACAAGAGCAAGAAGTGCAAAGTTAAGAGTAGCAGTAAAGATTTAAAATAAAAATTCCAGGTTTCTTGTTCCTGGTTAAATAACAAGACACTAAAAACAAGTAACAAGAATAAAAATTGGCAAACAAATTCAGAGATACGCCACCTAAAACAGAAACATCAAATAATAATGGTGAGGAAAGACTGACGGCGGAAGAAATTGAATCAAGAGTTCAGAAGCCACAAAAACCTCGAAAAAAAGGCGTGTTGGCAAAGGGATTGTCTTCTATTTTCAGCGGTACTTTTCTAACAAACGAATCTACACTTAAACATCTTCCATTTATATTATTCCTGGCACTCATTGCTATTTTTTACATAGCTAATGGGTATTATGCCGATGATAAAATACGCGAGGTGAATAAAGTTTCAAATGAATTAAAAGAATTAAGGTCAGAATACATTTCTACAAAAAGCGAATTAATGTTTGCGAGCAAACAAAGTGAAGTTGCGAAAGCTGCAGAAGAATTGGGATTAAAAGAACCATTGGTGCCACCAATTAAAATTGAGGTGGACAGCATAGAATTATATAAGGGCAGTAATTAATTATTGGAAAATAAAAAAAACATACTCACGCGTACTTACCTCACCTACATTTTTATGTGTGTATTTGCTTTAGGCATTTTATACCGTATTTGTGTCATTCAGTTTGTTGAAGGGGCAGAATGGAGAGCTAAGGCTGATGCCTTTACTACAAAGGTAGAGGACATGGAAGCTGTGCGTGGAAATATTTTTGATGCCAACGGGGCTTTATTAGCAACGTCTTTACCTTACTACGAAATAGCGTTTGATATAAATACACCGGCAATCACTGAAAAATTATTCAAGTCAAATCGCGATTCCTTAGCATTGTTATTAAGTGAATTATTTCACGATAAAGGACCGCGCGAGTATCTCACTATATTAAACAAAGCACGTAAGGATAAAGACCGTTATGTTCTTTTAAAACGTAATGTTTCCTACAAAGATCTTCAAACATTAAAAACATTTCCAATTTTTAGGAAGGGCAGACGAGGAGGTTTAGTGACTTTACAAACAAATCGTCGTGAACGTCCTTTTCAAATGCTTGCGGGCAGAACTATTGGCATGTCGCGTGTTGGAATTCAACCTGTTGGTTTAGAAGGTGCGTTTGATACTGTTTTGATGGGCGTTAGTGGAAAACGTTTAATGCAAAAAATTGCAGGTGGAGTTTGGCGTCCAATCAACGATGAGAACGAGGTTGAGCCAAAAGATGGCAGTGATCTTTATACAACAATAGATATCAATCTTCAAGACGTTGCTACTCATGCCTTATTAAAAACTTTATTGAAAAACGAAGCGTCACATGGTTGTGCTATTTTAATGGAGGTGAAGACAGGAGCCATAAAGGCCATTGCAAATCTTACAAGAAGTAAAAATGATTCGGTTAGCTATAATGAAAGTTTTAATTATGCTATTGGTTATCCAACAGAGCCAGGGTCAACATTTAAGTTAGCGTCAATGCTAGCGGTGATTGATGATTACGGTGTAAGTCTGGACGAGAAAATTGTCGTTGGAAATGGCGAATGCACCTATTATAATAAAACAGTAAAAGATGCACACGCGCCAGACGAGCCAATATTAACTGTTCAACGTGTTTTTGAAACATCGTCTAACGTTGGCGTTACAAAACTAATCACTAAATATTACTCTAAAAACCCACAACAATTCGCTGATAAATTGGGGTCTTTTCACCTGAATAAAAAATTGGGTTTATCTATTCCGGGCGAAGGCGTTCCACGTATTCCACAAACAAAAACAAAATATTGGTCTGGCGTTACCTTGCCGCAATTAAGTTATGGCTACGAAAGTTTAATTACACCTCTTCAAACACTCACCTTATATAATGCAGTTGCTAATGACGGCCGCATGGTGAAACCGACTTTTGTAAAGGAGATCAGACGTAATGGCATAATTGTGAAGCAGTTTGAAACGGAAGTATTAATAGAACATTTAGTAAAACCAGAAACAATTCGTAAAGTAAAAGTTATGCTGGAAGGTGTTGTTTCAAATGGTTCGGGGAAGTCGTTAAACATTACAGCATTTAAAGTAGGTGGAAAAACAGGAACAGCACAAATTGCTAGAAATGGAACGTATGGGAGAGTGGGTGAGCGTTTATACCAAGCTTCTTTCGTTGGATATTTTCCAGCAGAGAATCCACTTTATACATGCATAGTTGTAATCAACTCGCCAAGTAATGGGGTGTATTATGGTGCAGCCGTTGCGGGACCAGTATTTAAAGAGATTGCTGAGAAAGTGTATTCAAGCAGTTTAAATTGTATTGAGCCAGTTAACAATGGAAATAAATTATTGACAAAGGCGCCTGAAGTAATTACAGCAAAATCAAATGAGTTGGGAAGTGTTGCAAGCGCATTTAAAATTCCGGTAAAAAGTTCGAATTCAGAGAGTTTTGTCAAACAAAATAAACCAGATGCAGGAAAGTGGGAGTTATCAGAAACGGATTTACAAGCGCAATTAAGAAAAGGAATAATGCCGAATCTATCTGGACTTTCAGCTAAGGACGCTTTATTCTTATTAGAGAACAACGGTTTTTATGTTCAGCTGCAAGGTTTTGGAAGTGTAAAAAAACAAAGTCTTGAAGCTGGGCAGAGATTTAGTAAAGGGAATAAGATTGTGTTGACACTGGGATAAGGTTTAGAATCAAAATATAAGAAACAAGAGCCAAGAATAGATAGACAAGATATAAGAGAATGAAATTACTAAGCGAAATATTATACAAAGTGAGACTAGAAGAAGTCATTGGCTCCACGCACATGGCTATCTCCTCCGTTGTATCTGATTCGCGAAGGGTGAAAAAGGGATATTTGTTTGTTGCAACGAATGGTGTTTCGGTTGATGGTCATCAGTTTATTCAAAAAGCAATTGAGGCAGGAGCCGTTGCCATTGTTTGTGAAGAAATCCCTGAAAACAGAATTGAAGGAGTTAGTTATGTAAAAGTAACGGATTCAACTTTTTCGCTTGGAATTATTGCTTGTAATTTTTACGATAATCCTTCAACGAAATTAAAAATAGTTGGAGTTACCGGTACCAATGGCAAAACAACAACTGTTACTTTATTATTTAATCTTTTTAAATCGTTAGGGTATTCTGTTGGATTATTATCTACAGTTCAAAATAAAATTAATGGTACAATAATTCCTTCAACACATACAACTCCAGATGCTTTAGCGCTCAATGAATTGCTTCGTACGATGGTAGAGCAAGGTTGTGAGTTTGTATTTATGGAAGTGAGTTCACATGCAGTAGTGCAAAATAGAATTGCGGGAATTGTTTTTGCAGGTGGAGTCTTTACAAATATTACACACGATCATTTAGATTATCATAAAACTTTTGACGAATACATCAAAGCAAAAAAAGGTTTTTTTGATATGTTGCCTTCTGATGCTTTTGCACTTGTAAACAAGGATGATAAAAATGGTTTAATAATGCTGCAAAACACAAAAGCAAAAAGACACACTTATGCTTTAAGAAACATTGCGGATTTTAAATGTAGAATAATTGAGAATCACCTTGCGGGTTTATTTTTGAATATTGACAATCAAGAAATCTGGGTAAAGTTAATCGGAACCTTTAATGCTTACAATGTACTTGCCGTTTACGCCACTTCTGTTTTATTAAAACAAGATAAAACAAATATTCTTACTGCATTAAGCAATTTAAATTCTGTTGAAGGTCGTTTTCAATACGTAAAATCTCCAAATGGAATTATTGGAATTGTTGACTACGCGCACACACCTGATGCTCTAAAAAATGTACTTGAGACAATAAAAGATATCCGTACAGGAAATGAACAAGTGATAACTCTTGTGGGATGCGGTGGAGATAGAGATTCAGAAAAACGTCCTGTTATGGCGGCTATTGCATGTGAGTACAGTAATAGAGTAATTCTAACTTCTGATAATCCGCGGAGTGAGGATCCTGAACTTATTTTGGATCAGATGCAAAAAGGCGTTAATCCCGTTGACGTAAAAAAAACTTTACGCATTACAGATAGGAAGGAAGCTATTAGAACTGCCTGTAGTTTGAGTAACAAAGGAGATATTATTTTAATAGCTGGAAAGGGACATGAGAAGTATCAAGAAATAAAAGGAGTGAAACACAGTTTTGATGATTTGGAAATTTTAAAAGAAACCATTAAAAACCTCGGAATATAAATGTTGTATTATTTATTTAATTATCTCGATAGAGTTTTTGACTTCCCAGGAGCAGGTGTATTTAACTACATCTCGTTCCGAGCAGCGATGGCTTTGATTACATCATTAATTATTTCGTTGGCGTTTGGTAAAACCATTATTGAATTTATTCGTCGCAAGCAAATTGGAGAAACAATTCGTGAATTAGGTTTGGAAGGTCAGACCCAGAAAAAAGGGACTCCAACTATGGGAGGACTTATTATTATCGGTGCTATCATTATTCCAACTCTATTATTCGCAAAGGTTCATAATGTATACATTCTTCTTATGTTAATCACAACAGTGTGGCTTGGTGCAATTGGTTTTTTAGATGATTACATAAAAGTATTTAAGAAAGATAAAGAAGGACTAAAAGGAAAATTCAAAATCATTGGTCAGATTGGAATCGGTTTAATTGTAGGTTGTGTTTTATATTTTCATCCAGACGTGGTTGTGAAAGAGCGCGTGTTGTCTACTTCAAAAGATTTGGGCACAATTTCATCAAACGTAGAGAACAAATTAAATAGCCCGAAGTACGCCGAAACACCGATTAAAACTTTAAAGACGACCATTCCTTTTTCTAAAAACAATGAATTGGATTATGGGAAATTTATTTCATGGGCTTGTGATGACTGTTTAAAATATGGTTGGATCATATTTATTCCGATGGTTATATTAATTGTGACTGCAGTTTCAAACGGCGCTAACATTACCGATGGTATAGATGGGTTGGCTGCGGGAACGAGTGCTATAATTGGTACCGTGTTAGGAATTCTCGCTTACGTTTCTGGTAATACGGTTTTTGCGGATTATTTAAATATCATGTACATACCAAATTCAGGTGAGTTGGTTGTATTTATTGCTGCCTTTATTGGTGGGTGTATTGGTTTTCTGTGGTATAATTCGTTTCCTGCACAGGTATTTATGGGTGACACCGGAAGTCTTGCTATCGGTGGCATAATAGCAGTGTATGCGATAGCTATTCGTAAAGAATTACTTATTCCGATTTTATGTGGCGTGTTTGTAGTAGAAAATTTATCTGTGATCATGCAGGTGTATTATTTTAAATACCAAAAGAAAAAACGAGGACTCGAATTTGCGCAGGCCAATCGATTATTCAAAATGGCACCACTTCATCATCATTATCAAAAAGTTGGATTTCATGAATCAAAAATTGTAATGCGATTTTTTATCGTTGGAATTGCCTTAGCGGTATTAACGTTTGTAACACTTAAGTTGAGATAGTGGTTAAGCGACTTGTGATATTGGGTAGTGGAGAAAGTGGAGTTGGTACGGCAATACTGGCGAAACAAAAAGGTTTTGATGTATTTGTTAGTGACAAGTCATTGATTAAAGAGAAGTATAAAAAACAATTAATAGAAGAAAATATTTTGTACGAAGAAGGAGTACATACAGAGGAATTTATTTTAAACGCCGATGAGGTGGTTAAGAGCCCTGGTATTCCAGATAAAGTGGAACTCGTGCAGAAATTGAGAGCGAAAAGTATTCCTGTGATTTCTGAAATTGAATTTGCAGGTCGTTATACGAATGCGAAAAAAATATGCATAACAGGATCTAATGGTAAAACAACAACAACCATGTTGACGTATCATATTTTGAAAAAGGCAGGTTACAATGTTGGCTTGGGGGGAAATGTAGGAAAGAGTTTCGCTTTACAAGTAGCACGCGAGAATTTTGATTATTATGTATTAGAACTGAGTAGCTTTCAGTTAGACGGTATGTTTGATTTTACTGCAGATATTGCGGTACTTCTAAATATCACACCCGATCACCTAGATAGGTATGATTATAAATTCGAAAATTACGTAGCATCAAAATTCAGAATTACTCAAAACCAAAGCAAACAAAATTATTTTGTGTACAATATTGATGATGTAACAATCACCAACTACATGAGCAATCACAAAATCAATGCAACCGCAATCCCTTTTAGCATCAAGCAACCAATTGATGGGGATGGCGCTTTTTTAAATGAAAACCAAATAACCCTTAATTATAAACCAAACCAAAACCCCTTAATTATGACAATTGAAGAATTAGCATTGCAAGGTAAACACAATGTTTACAACAGCATGGCAGCGTCAATGACTGCCCGTATCGTGGATGTTCGCAAAGAAATTATCCGCGAAAGTTTACAAGATTTCCAAAACGTAGAACACCGTTTGGAATTCGTTGCGTCTATAAATGGTATTGAGTTTATTAATGACTCAAAAGCAACAAACGTAAACTCAACTTGGTATGCACTCGAAAGCATGGAAAAGCCGGTGGTATGGATTTGTGGTGGACAAGACAAAGGAAATGATTACAACGAATTGTTAGAGCTTGTGAAAGGTCGTGTGAAAGCAATCGTTTGTTTGGGGAAAGACAATAAAAAAATAATCGCAGCATTTAAAGATGTGGTTGATATTATTGTTGAAACAGACAATGCATCTGATGCTGTTGCTGCTTCGTACAAAATAGGTAAGAAGGGTGATGTTGTATTGTTGTCGCCTGCTTGCGCAAGTTTTGATTTATTTCAAAATTATGAAGATAGAGGTATGCAATTTAAAGGAGCAGTAAGATCTCTCTAAATTTCTATTTTAAAGTACAAGACAGATGAAACTTTTTAACTACTTAAAAGGAGATAAGGTAATATGGGTAATCATGTTCATTCTTTCCTTGCTTTCTGTTTTAGTAGTATATAGCGCCGTTGTTACACTTGCATATAAATTTAAGCAGGGTAATGCTGAATTTTATTTAGTGAAACACTTTGTCACAATTGCATTGGGGTTTGGTATTGCATATGTGTTTCATAAAATAAAATACACGATGTTCAGTAAAGTGGCACAAATTGGTTTTATTCTTTCTATTCCTTTATTGATATACACATTACTTAAAGGTGTAAGTGCTGGTGAAGCTTCGCGTTGGATTGAAATTCCAGGTTTGGGATTAACGTTTCAATCTTCTGACATTGCTAAGCTTATGCTATTAATTTATGTGGCGCGTGTTCTAACGACGAAAGCAAAAGAACTGGTAGATTTAAGGTCGGTTTCAAAATATCTTCTATTGCCCGTGGGACTTGTTTGTGTTTTAATTTTGCCAGCCAATTTTTCTACGGCGGCTCTTTTATTTTTCAATTGCATGATATTAATGTTTGTTGGAGGGGTTAAGATTAATATACTTGCGAAAATTTGCGGACTATGTCTTGTTATTGGCGCAATACTTTTTTCATGGGTTTGGTTAGCTCCAGAAACATTTCCAAGTAGACGCGCTACAACTTGGAAAGCGCGGATTGAAAATTATTCAAAAGGAGATACAGAAAGCAATTATCAAAGTGAGCAAGCCAAAATTGCAATTGCAAGTGGTGTAATCGGTAAAGGTCCTGGAAAGAGCACGCAGCGAGCTTTTTTACCGCAATCATCATCAGATTTTATTTATGCAATTATTATCGAAGAGTATGGATTGCTAACTGGATTTCTGATACTTTTTTTATATATGATCTTATTGTATAGGGGCATAAAAATAATGAGAGATAACGACAAACCATTTGGAGGACTCGTAGCAATTGGTTTATCATTTAGTCTCGTTTTTCAGGCTTTAGTAAACATGGCCGTTGCGGTGAATCTTTTTCCTGTAACCGGACAACCTTTGCCTCTTGTAAGTATGGGTGGAACATCCATTTGGTTTAGTATGATTGCTCTCGGAATAATTTTGAGCGTGAGCAGGGGTTCAGAGGATAAAGACGAAGAAAGATTAGAAACCGCATAAACGCATTTAAAATCCTTCAAACTCTGGTGTTTGAAAAATATCTTTTAGGTTTTGAAAAAATTAAAAGTCATATTAAGTGGAGGAGGTACTGGGGGACATATTTTCCCGGCCGTTTCTATCGCTAATGAACTTAAGAAACTTGTCCCGGACATAGAAATTTTGTTTGTAGGTGCTTTAGGAAAAATGGAAATGGAAAAAGTTCCACTAGCGGGTTACCAAATTATTGGTGTTCCAATAGCAGGACTTCAGCGGAAGTTAACTTTAGCCAACTTAAAACTTCCATTTTTAATTATTCAGAGTTTATTAAAAACACGAAAAATTATTAAGGAATTTCAACCCGATGTAGTTGTTGGAACGGGTGGTTACGCGAGTGGCCCACTTTTAAGAGCAGCAACCTCTAAAGGAATTCCAGCTTTATTACAAGAACAAAATTCTTATGCAGGAATCACCAATAAATTACTCTCAAAAAAAGCGAGTAAAATTTGTGTTGCTTATGAAGGCATGGAAAAGTTTTTTCCAAAAGAAAAAATTATTTTAACCGGTAATCCAGTAAGGCAAGATCTTAAAGATGTGCGAAGTAAACGGGAGGAAGCCTTGTCTTTTTTTAAACTCGATCCAAGTAAAAAAACAATTTTAGTCATTGGCGGAAGTCTTGGTGCAAAAACAATTAATGAAGCATTAGGTGTGGGGTTACAAAAACTAGTAGAAAATGATATTCAGCTTATCTGGCAAACTGGGAAGGGATATTATCAAACAGCTAAAGATCAAACTAAAAGTTTTTCAAAAAATAATATTAACGCTCTTGATTTTATTTCACGCATGGATTTAGCGTATGCTGTTTCAGATATCGTGATTTCGAGAGCTGGAGCAAGTTCAGTTTCCGAATTATGCAATATTGGTATTCCCTGTATTTTGGTGCCTTCTCCAAATGTGGCTGAAGATCATCAAACAAAAAATGCTATGGCTTTGGTTAACAAAGAAGCTGCAGTGTTGGTGAAAGATGCGGAAGCGAGACAAACATTAATTCAAGCCGCTATAGAATTGATTACAAACGAACAACGTCAGGTCGCTTTAACTAACAATATTAGCAAAATGGCCTTTTTTGATTCAGCGAATGTTATTGCAACAGAGGTTTTAAAATTAGCGAACTACACACTATAATGAACATACTAAACTATAAACTATATTATTTTTTAGGTGTAGGTGGAATTGGAATGAGTGCATTGGCACGTTTTTTTAATCATTATAAAAAAGAGGTTGTCGGCTACGATAAAACGGAATCAGATCTCTGTAAGCTTCTGACTAAAGAGGGAATTACTAATCACTATGAAGAAGACCTTACGCAGCTTACGTCTTTTTTGAAAAATTACAAGAAAGAAGAGGTTTTAATAGTTTATACTCCCGCGGTGCCAAAAGAACATTCAGAGTATCAGTATTTACTCGAGAATGGTTATACAATTTTAAAGCGATCGCAAGTACTTGGTGAAATAACAAAACAATTTAAAACCATTGCCATTGCTGGCACTCATGGTAAAACCACCACCACAACATTGGTGACTCATCTTTTAAAAAGTGCAGGAATTAATTGCTTTTCTTTTATGGGCGGAATTTCAAGCAACTATAATACAAATTTATTATTAGGAGATGTAAACGACACGAATGCTTATGTTGTTGTGGAAGCAGATGAATACGATCGTTCTTTTTTAACGCTCCATCCTGAAATAGCTGTAATTACGAGTGCCGATGCTGATCATTTGGATATATACGGAGATCTGAATCATGTTAAAGAAAGTTACACGCTATTCTCGAAGCAAGTGAAGAAAAATGGTGTTTTAATTGTTAAGAAAAATGTTGATAACGATTTGAACCTCACGGACGAAAGAATCATCTACTCGTTAAATTTAGATACCGAATATTGTGCACAATCAATAACTGTTGAGAATGCACAGTTTTTTTATGACATAAAAAGTCCAATTGAGTCTATAAGCAACGTCACACTTGGTTTACCCGGTTTGCACAATGTTGAAAATTCAATAGCTGCGGTTGCAATTGCGCAGCAGTTAGGCATAAAAGGATCAGTCATAAAAGAGGCATTACGTTCTTTCACTGGCGTTAAACGCCGTTTTGATTATAGAGTAAAAACCGAAAAAGTAGTTTACATAGATGATTACGCACATCATCCAGAAGAACTAAAAGCTACGATTGGGTCTGTGAAGAAATTATATCCTGGAAAAAAAATAACGGGTATTTTTCAGCCGCATTTATTTAGCAGAACGCGTGATTTTGCTGATGCGTTTGCTGAGAGTTTAGACATGTTGGATGAATGTATTTTACTTGAAATTTATCCAGCGCGAGAAAAACCAATTGAGGGAGTAAATTCCAGTTGGTTATTGAGGAAAATGAAGTTGAAGGATAAGAAGCTATTATCAAAAATTGAAGTGTTGGAGGAGATTAAAACTAACAAAAGGGAGATAATTGTGACGATGGGAGCTGGTGATATTGATTCGTTGATTGCACCAATTGAAAATATATTAAGGCAGTGAGAAAAATAAATTATAGAAGAGTTTTAGTTACCGTTCTTTGGATTATTGCAATTGCAGGTCTTGGCAGTTCACTCGCCTTTGTATCTAAAAGCGAAAGGAATATTGTAGCGAATACACTTACTGTAAATATTCAGAACAACGATGAAAATTTCTTTTTAAACGAAAACGATATCAAGGCGTTTTTTAAGGAGAGAAATGACTCACTTCTTTCATCGAGATACGAGAACATCAACGTTCCAGAATTGGAAAAAGCCTTAAACTCTCATCCGGCTATTGAAAATGCAGAAGTATCAGCTGATATGAATGGAGAAATTAAAGTAGAAATACTTCAACGGACTCCTGTGCTTCGCATTATTAATAAAAATGGAGAAAGTTATTACATTGATTCGCAGAGTAAATTAATGCCATTGAATCAAAATTATTCAGCGCGAGTGATAGTAGCCAACGGAGAAATTAATGAGCCCTATTCAAGACGCTATGAATTTTCGGTTGATCAAATTAAAAAGAGTAAGGTGTTTAAGGATGTAAGTGTGCTTGACGATTTATTGGATGTAGCTAATTTCATAAATGCAGATTCTAGTCTTTCACAACTTATTCATCAGATTTATGTGAATGCCGAAAACGAATTAGAATTATTTCCTGCAATTGGTAATCATAAAATAGTGTTTGGGGATGCGAAAAATATTCCTGAAAAGTTTAACAAACTTAAATTATTTTATACTGAAGGCTTGAGTAAATCAGACAGCTGGACAAAATATTCCGCTGTCAATTTAAAATATAAAAACTTGGTAGTTTGTACCAAAAAATAATAATGAGCAGCGCATCCCGATAGCTATCGGGACGCTTCACAACATAAAACGTATGGAAAAGAAAACAACACCAACCAATCCAAATCTAGCCTCTGAGCTAGTTGTTGGCTTAGATCTTGGAACAACTAAAATTGCAGCAATTGTTGGGCGTAAGAATGAATTTGGAAAAGTTGAAATTCTTGGTATTGGAAAATCTGAATCCTTGGGTGTAAACCGTGGTGTGGTTGTAAATATTGAACAGACTGTAGCGTCTATAAAAACTGCCGTGGCTATGGCAGCTGATAAAGCAAACGTGGATATTGGTGAAGTGATTGTTGGTATCGCTGGTCAGCATATTAAGAGCATGCAACACCGAGGAATGATTACGCGTCAGAGTTTAGACGATGAGGTTAATCAAAAAGATATTGATAATTTAATCGATAACATGCACCGTTTGGTGATGAGTCCGGGCGAAGAAATTATTCATGTTATTCCTCAAGAATATATTATTGATAGTGAATCTGGAATTAAAAATCCTATCGGTCATGCCGGTATTCGTTTAGAAGGAAATTTTCACATTATTACAGGACAAGTAAGTGCAGTAAAAAATATATTCAAATGCGTTGATCGTGCAGGCCTTCAAACAGTGGATTTACATTTAGAGCCGCTAGCAAGTGCAGATGCAGTGTTAAGTGATGAGGAGAAAGAAGCTGGTGTTGTGTTAATTGATATAGGCGGTGGTACAACGGATGTCGCAATTTTTTACGATGGAATTATTCGTCACACTGCTGTTATTCCTTTTGGTGGAAACATTATTACCGATGATATTAAAGAGGGTTGTGGAATTATAAAAACACAAGCTGAACAATTGAAGATGAAATTCGGCTCAGCACTTTCACAAGAGAATCAGGAAAATGAAATCATTTCTATTCCAGGTTTACGTGGACGTCCTCACAAAGAAATTTCAGTAAAGTTTTTAGCACAAATTATACAAGCGCGTATGGAAGAAATTCTTGAGTTTGTATTGTTTGAAATTAAGAGTAGTGGTTTTGAACGTAAATTGGCTGCAGGAATTGTAGTAACAGGTGGTGGGTCTTTATTAAAACATTTACCACAATTAGTAATGCTTACTACAGGAATGGATTGTCGTATTGGAACACCAAACGAACATTTAGCTGGAAATGATGATGAGTTAAAAAATCCTTTGTTTGCAACAGGTGTTGGATTAGTAATGAAAGGAATTGAGAAATACGAACGTGATTCGAAGCGTGGTTCCAATCTTGCTAAACAAGAAGTGGAAGTAGAAGTTGAAAGTTCTGCCTCTAAAAAGAAGGATAGCAAAAAAGTAATCGGTCATTCACAGAAAAAAATTGGCAGCTTTTTTACAACATTGATTGATAGAACAAAAGATTGGATGAGTGACGATATTGAATAATTAAAATACAGTATAAAATAAATAACAGAAAATAAGTAATAACCAATAATAAGAAGACCATGATGCAATTTGAATTACCACAGGAAGAGAAATCAATCATTAAAGTGATTGGTGTAGGCGGCGGCGGAAGCAATGCCGTTAACCACATGTTCCGATTAGGAATTAAAGGTGTGGATTTCATCATCTGTAATACGGATAAGCAGGCTTTAGAAAAAAGTCCGGTTAAAAATAAAATCCAATTGGGTGAAAAATCTACAAGAGGTTTGGGTGCGGGTTCTATTCCGGAAGTAGGACGTGATGCTGCTTTAGAATCGATTGATGAAATAAAAAGTTATTTTGACGACGATACTCAAATGGTATTTATTACCGCTGGTATGGGTGGTGGAACCGGAACAGGTGCTGCACCTGTGATTGCGAGTATTGCTCGTGAAATGGGAATACTAACGGTTGGTATAATTACGATTCCATTTACATTCGAAGGAAAAAAACGTCGTGCACAAGCTGAGGCAGGATTAGAGGAAATGAAAAAGTACGTTGATACTTTATTAGTTATTGGAAACGATAAACTGCGTGAGATCTACGGTAACTTAAAAATGAGCGAAGCTTTTGAGCATGCAGACGATGTGTTAACAGGTGCAGCAAAGAGTATAGCTGAAATCATCAGCTTGCACATGCATATCAACGTTGATTTCAATGACGTGAAAACAGTTATGAAAGATAGCGGTGTAGCAATTATGGGATCTGCTGTAGCAAGCGGTGAAAAGCGCGCTATCAAAGCGGTTGAACAAGCCTTAAACTCTCCTTTACTAAACGATAATGATATCAGTGGTGCTCGTCACGTGTTATTAAACATTATGAGCGGAAGTGACGATATCGATATGGATGAATTTGGTGATATTACCGATTTTATCCAAGAGGCAGCTGGTGGAACCGCCGAATTAATTACTGGTTACGGCACCGACGCATCTTTGGGTGATAACGTAAGCGTGACAATTATTGCTACTGGTTTTAAATCAAAAGCTACTACTGGCTTTGAAGCACCAGTTTTCAAAGAGCGTAAAATTGTAAACCTCGACGAAAAAACTGAGTCTGTTCAGGAAGAAGCTAAACAGACAAATATTATTGATGAAATAAAAAATAATGAGCCATTTGTTTATACAAAAACAGAGAGTGAGCCGGAGAACCTTATTTCACCAATGCACCAGGCAGATGGACCTGTTAAGGAAAGAGAGTCTAATCCAACTCCTAAACAGGAAGTTAATAATGTTGAAGAAACCGAAACAAATCTTCCAGTTCAGGAGTTTACATTTAATACGATAACTGACGAAAGTGAAAAAACCCCTACAAGTGAAGTGAAGCAAGAAGAAATGCAGAATACTAATCACGAAGCTGTGAGTAGAGAGGAACAAATTAAATTGGCGCAGGAGCGTATTCGTAGACTAAAGGACATTACATTAAAGATGAAAAGTCCAGAAGGGCTTGCAGCATTGGAAAAACAAACTGCTTTTGAGCGCAAAAATATTGTGTTGGAGAATAAAACGCCAAGTACAGAATCGAATGTTTCTCGTTACACTTTAAGTGAAGGAGATGACAAGAAAATCGAAATCCGTCCGAACAATTCATTTTTACACGATAACGTAGATTAAAAAAATCTAAAATTTATAAAAATGGAGGCCAAGTTGGTCTCCATTTTTTTTTTTGAAAAGAGTGCGTAAAAGCACTAATTTTAACTAAATATGCTTAAGTTTATAAAGATAATTTAAACCAGTGCGCGCATCTCTCATAATTTTTCTTATTATTCTTTCATCAAGATGTTACTCTCAATTAGATAATTCTTCTTTATTTTTTAATTCTAAAATTGACACTAGTCGAGAGAAATCACTTTTCGTGAAAATTCAAAATTTGTGTTTTTTAAAAAACAACGAATACTCAAATGTGATGTTTGATGGTTACACCCTTTTTGGTTTCCAGCTTAATCCTCAGTTAGGTTATCAAATCTCGAAAAATTTAAGCATTGAAGGTGGTGTTTTTTTAAATAAGGATTTTGGTAATAAGAATTTTACAGAAATAAAACCTACATTTTCATTACGTTACAATAAAAATAATTTTAAAATGATTTTTGGAAACCTTGATGGTAGCCTTAATCACGGCTTAATAGAGCCTTTATATAATTTTGAGCGTGTAATGAGCAACAGATTGGAAAATGGTTTGCAATTTACACTCAATAAAAACCGTTTCGATTTTGATTTATGGATTGATTGGTTGAATGCCACATACAAAAGAAGCGGTGAACAAGAAAAATTAATGGTTGGCCTTAATACAAATGTTTTTAAACATAAAAATGATCAATGGGAATTTCGCTTACCTTTTCAGGCTGTTCTAATTCATAGGGGCGGACAGTTGGATACAATAAGTGCTGGCTCACACACAGATTTAAATTATGCTACAGGAATAGTTTTGACAAAAGAAATAAAGTCGAGATTTATTGAAAATGTTTTTATAGATGCACGCTACGTTTTAAGATCCAATAATTTTTTTTACGAGTCAACGGAGATTAAGAGTTGGGGTGACGGTTTTCTTGGTAACATTGGTTTTAATGGTGCATATAAAACGAATTTACTTTTCTCTTATTGGTATTGCGAGGCCTATTACAATGAGCTTGGCGGTGATATGTATTCAAGCAAATCAAGAACCGTAGCCTACTCTTCTTATTATTCAGAACGTATAAGAGAATTATTGATTGTTAGACTAACCAAAAAAATAGAACTAGTAAAAGGAATTAATCTCGCACTTCGTGTTGAGCCCTATTATGATTTTCGCGATGATCAATTAGAATATTCTTACGGATTTTATATTTCGATTGACGAAAAAATTTGGTTGAGAAATCGACTAGTACTTTCTTCAGATTAGGGAGTTGTAGAAATACCTGCTGTAAATTAGGTTCTTTTGTTGACAGGAAATAGGATGAATTATCCTATATTTGTTATAAAGTTTCTCACCCAATGCGCGTTTTATTTTTAATTTTTTTTTCTTTTTTAACCGTAGTAAGTGATGCACAAATTCCTACTAGTGGCTTGGTTGGTGCTTGGCCATTTAACGGAAACGCAAGTGATGTTTCGGGAAGCAATAATCATGGAACGGTTTTTGGGGCAACTTTAGTTCCTGATCGATGCGGTGTGCCAAATGCCGCCTATAGTTTTAACGGGTCAACTAATTACATACAAATGCTTACAACGGGTCCGACTGGGACTCTTTCCAGATCAGTGTCTTTTTGGGCTAAAACCACTAACACTATAATAAATTCACCTAAGGCGTCGTTTGCATATGGATCTGCTACGGGCGCAAGTGATGGTTTTGAAATTGTTTGGAACTATTGTGCACGAGGTGTAGGATTGGATTTATCGAATCAGGCTTTAATAAAAAGTAATAGCTGTGTCGCAGATGGGCAGTGGCATCATATCGCGATCGTATACAATGCTACAGTTAGCACAATTTACAGTACCGTTAATTTTTATGTTGATGGCGGTTTGTTACCAGGAATAGTCTGTAACGTTAGTGGTACAAATGCTTCAATAAATACAGGTACTGTTTTTCCTGTTATAATTGGATGTAATATTCAAGGTATAGTGAGGCATTTTTTAGGCTCTCTGGATGATTTCTATTTATATAATCGTGCTATAACCGCTACTGAAGTAATGCAGTTATACACATACACAACCTGCCCTTCACCCGTTTTTGGCAATACTTTGGTTTGCCCTGGATCTACTAATATATATAGTGTTGCACCTATAAGTAATGCCAGTTACACATGGAGTCTTCCAGGTGGGTGGACAGGAAGTTCCAGCACAAATACAATAAGTGTTACTGCAGGTTCTGGTTCTGGGACTATAAGTGCGACTGCCTCCAGCACTTGTGGCATATTTCCTACAGCAACTCTTGCGGTTAATACTTTGTCATTACCATTGTTAGGCGTCAGCTCAACAAATTCTTTTCTTTGTACAGGAGGGTCCGCAACGTTAACTGCCTCAGGAGCCAATACTTATACATGGTTACCAGGCGGATCAAATAATGCAAATCTTAATATTTCTCCTATGAGCACAAGCGTTTATACATTAATCGCCAATGCTTTGAATAGCTGTTCTGCAACTGTTAACTACACACAAATAGTTGTGAATAATGCTAATGTTGTTTCGTTTCCGCCTCCTTCCTTATGCAGTGGGAGCACGGTGTCGCTTTCTGCTTCGGGAGCTGATACGTACACGTGGCAGCCAGGTAATTTAACAGGATCAATAGTCACAGTTGCACCACTAGTAACCACCAGTTACACTGTTATTGGGTTTTCAGTGCCTGGTTGCACAGGTTCAGCTATTGTTCAGGTGTCTGTGCCATCAGCTTTAACATTAAATATTGCATCAAGTTCTCCAACAGCTTGTTTAGGGAACAGTATCACCTTTTCAGCAAGTGCATCGGGTGGAATTCCTGGTTATCAGTATAATTGGGTAGGAGGGCCGTCTAATCCAATTAAACAAGTTACGCCTTCAGTCTCAGGAACGTATATGTATACTGTTACAGCTTTAGATCAGAACACTTGTTCAGTAACTCGAACAGTATCTGTTAATTTTGCACCGGCCTTTACAATGACACCTACTTTCATTGCAATATGTCCTGCAACCACAACAACCCTTTCGGTATCGGGAGCAAATACATATACCTGGTTGCCAGGTGGTACTCTTGGTAGCACTAATGCGGTATCACCTACTAGTCTGTCCGTATATACAGTAATAGGAACATCTATAGCAGGCTGTACGGCTTCTGTTACGAAAACTGTTTCAATTAAACCAGCACCAACTCTTTCATTTGTAACAGCAACAATCACATGCGGAAGTTTGGGTTCTGCAACCGTTTCTGCAAGTGGAACACCAGGACCGTTTTCATATTCATGGTCACCGGTAACTCAAACTGGATCTGTTGCTGTCGGTCTTTACCCTGGTACACATACAATATATGTTTTTGATGCAAGTACTGGATGCAATTTCGCCCCAACAACAAGTTTTATTCCGCTCATCCCGTTAACGGGTACTGTAACAGCTACTCCGAGCCTTACCTGCTTTGGTATTAATACAGGTACGGCTGCCATTACTTTGTCAGGAGGTTCAGGCGCACAAAGTTATTCATGGAAAGATGTTAATGGAATTCAAACGGGATCTATTGGAACGAATTTGGCAGCAGGGGTTAATAGTATAACTGTGATTGATGCTTTAACTTTTTGCACTCTTACACACACTTTTCTAATCACACAGCCTACAGCTTTCACACTTAATATTATAAGTAGCTCCCCTTCTGTTTGCATGGGTGGGAGTATTACTTACACCGCAAATAATTCTGGAGGTACTCCTTCGTATAGTTACAATTGGATAAATGGACCAGGTAATAATATAAAATTAGTAAATGAAAGTTTGCCTGGTAATTATATTTACACTGTTACCAGTACAGATGCAAACAATTGTAGTGCCACAAATACAATACAAGCAAATTTTATTGCTAATCCAGTTGTAAGTGTTACTAGCAGCTCAATTTGTCCTTTAGCGAATGCCACATTAGTTGCATCGGGTGCTAGTAGTTATTCTTGGTCAAGTGGCTCAACATTGAATCCATTAGTTATTAACCCAACTGTAAATACCCAGTACACCGTAATAGGCACTGCTTCTGGTTGCACATCCTCTGCAACAAGCGATGTTTTTCTAAAATCTATTCCAGTAATCAGTTATTCAACAAATGCACCTGTCTGTGAGTCGGGTTTAGTTTCTCTTGCATGTCTTAGCACTCACTCATTGTATAGTTGGTCCGGCCCATTAAGTTATAGTTCTTCCGCCGCTGTTGTTAGTCTGTATTCTGTTACACCCGCAATGAATGGAAATTATACTTTAAGAGTTACAGCCGCCAATAGCTGCACTGCTTCGGTTGGTATACCAATTATAATTTATCCTACACCACCTATTTCACCTCTTTCGAGCACAGTTTGTCAAGGTCAAATATTAAGTTTGTACGGTAACTATGTTCCGAATGCAACTTATCTATGGTTAGGTTCGGCCAATTATTCTTCCGCCATTCAAAATCCTCAAAGAATTAATTCAGATACGTCAATGACGGGGCATTATACTCTGCAGATAACATCTGCTCAGGGTTGCACAAATATAGCAACGGTCAATGCTTCTGTTGTTTCTAATCCAATTCCGGTTATTACTTCAAGTAATAGTGTGTGTGTTGGTTCAAATCTTGTTCTCAACGGTTCTGGAGGAACAAGTTATATATGGTTTGGCCCAAACGGTTTTGGTAGTTATTCGCAGAATCCTATTCTTTCGAATGTTGGATTAGTGGCTGGTGGAAACTATACTCTGCATGCCATTATCGGACAGTGTA
This sequence comes from Aurantibacillus circumpalustris, assembly GCF_029625215.1. Lineage (GTDB taxonomy): Bacteria > Bacteroidota > Bacteroidia > B-17B0 > Aurantibacillaceae > Aurantibacillus > Aurantibacillus circumpalustris. The sequence continues at coordinate 279,920 of NZ_CP121197.1, read as the reverse complement.
ATGTTAGCACTACAAAATATATTACAGTTAATCCAAAACCGAGTTTTACTATTTCGTCTGATGTTCCTATTTGTGAAAAAACAAACTTGCTCCTAAATAGTAGCATATCTGCTTTAAGTTATTCGTGGAGTGGCCCGAATGGTTTTGTTAGTAATGTGTCGGGACCTTATATTTACTCTGTGTCGCTTATGCAATCAGGAGTATATTCGCTCAATGCAACAGACGCTAACGGTTGTGAAGGTGTTGCTACTATATTTATCTCAATCTTACCAGCCCCTATTTCTATTGTAAAAGATGCCTCAGTTTGTGTAGGAAACTCTGTAACAATTGGAACTTCGGCTAATGGTGTTAGTTATTTGTGGAGCGGTCCACAAAATTTTACAGCCACAGGTAATCCTGCTTACGTTCCTGTTGTTGATAATATGCACTCCGGAATTTATTCTGTAACAGTTGTTGGTTCAAATTCTTGTTCAATCACATCTACATTGAATGTAGTAGGCTTTCCGTTTCCGTTGCCAATACCTTTAATATCAGGCCCTACAAAAGTATGTATGAATTCAATAATGACCTTATCAGGTTCTGGTGGAACAAGTTATGTATGGTCTGGTCCTGAAAGATTTAATTCAATTTCAAAGGATATTAGTATTGAAGTAAAAGGTACAAATGTTGCAGGAATCTTTACATTAAGTGTAAGGAATGAAAGTAATTGTGTCGCCTCTTCTACTGTTTCAATAGCTGTTTATGAACTTCCAAATGGATTAGTATTAAGTAGCAAGAATAATATATGCCAACCCTTTTGTGCTGAATTTGCATTTAAAGAACTAATAAATACAGCCCCAGTTCTTTCTCATGAGCTGTATATAGATTCAAAAAAAATCATTGACACGAGTGGAAAGTTTTGTTTTATAGATGCGGGTAATTATACAGCTAGTGTATCGTACAAAGACACTAATAATTGTGTTAATACTTCTACTTTGCTTATCACGGCTTATCAAAAACCGAAAGCAAATTTTGAAGCGATTCCTTTAAACCCAATTGCGGGTATAGATAAAGTACAGTTCTATAATACTTCTTACGGAGCGGGATTAAATTCTTGGGACTGGTTTGTATCAGGTTCGGATACTCTACACAGCAATGAAAAAGAGCCAAATTATTTGTATGAATTTCCTGGAAAGTATCCTGTTGTTTTGATTGCTAAAAATAGGTGGGAATGTGCAGATACAATGATAAAAGTTTTAGTAATAGAAGATGACTTTAATTTGTTTGTGCCAAATGCATTTACCCCAAATGGCGACGGATTAAACGATATTTTCCTACCAAAAGGCCATGGTATTACAAAGTATTCAATCGAAATATATGATAGTTGGGGTGAGAAAATATTTCAGTCTAACAATTTTAGTAATGGCTGGAACGGAACTTATAAGGGTAAAGATTGTCCTACAGATATTTATATTTGGAAAATTTCTGTAACAACCGAGCAAAGAGAAACGAAAACTTCAACAGGTCATTTAACACTTCTTCGTGGCGAGAAAAATTTGGAGGATTAATTCAATCTGTGTTGTAAATGAATTTTATAGTAGAGCGTATCTAAATTCTCTCAGTGCTGCTTTGCCTTTGTTTTTCCATTTTAAACAGTGCACGTTTTACCACAGAGTATCGCTGAGGAATAAAGGAGTTTCGCGGAGTTACGTTATTCTCTGTGTTACTCTGTGCCTTCTTTGTGTTACTCTGTGGTTAAAAACGAAGGCGAATTACTACACCACGAAGTTTACAATCTTCTTCGGAACAATAATAATTTTCTTAGGAGTTTTCCCTTCCAAATATTTTTGGACTTCCTCTCTACTCATCACTTCTTTTTCAATTTCAGGGATAGTTAAGGTAGCTGGTAACTCAATACTAAAACGCATTTTACCATTAAAAGAAACCGGATACGTAAAACTATCTTCTACTAAAAACGTTTCGTTACATTCTGGAAACTTTGCAAAAGCAATACTTTCTTTATGACCAAGCTGACTCCATAATTCTTCAGCAATGTGCGGCGCATACGGAGATACCAATACTAACAAAGGTTCTAAGATAGCACGTTTGTTGCATTTTTGTTCGGTGAGTTCGTTTACACAAATCATAAAATTACTCACCGAGGTATTAAACGAAAAACGTTCAATGTCTTCTGTAATTTTTTTAATGGTTTTATGTAAGGTTTTTAATTCTGCTTTGCTTGGTTCAGCTTCAGAAATAGTTAAAGTGTTATTCTGATAAAACAACTTCCATAACTTCTTTAAAAACCCTGAAACCCCTGTAATACCATTGGTATTCCAAGGTTTACTTTGTTCTAAAGGACCTAAAAACATTTCGTAGAGACGTAAAGTGTCTGAACCAAATTTTTCACAGATAGAATCAGGCGTCACAACATTATACCAACGTTTGGACATTTTCTCAACTAAACTTCCGCATTTTAGTTTTGTTATTCCTTCTTCAGTTAGAAAGTAAGATTCTTTAAAGTCACTTCTCCATTCTTTTAGTGTATCGATTTCGATTTCATCATTTTCAACAATGTTAACATCAATATGGATTTCCGTAATTTCTGGACACGAAGAAATTTGAACTTCTTGATCAGTAAATATTTGATTTAATGTTTCGTTACAGTAGTTTATGAGTTTGGAAGTTTCGTCAGGATCTCCATGAATGACTTTGTCACGGCAATCCTTTGAAATAATAATTTGAGGAAGTTTCATAGTATCAAAAGGTTTGCCAGAAAAAGCCCATAAAACTCTATAAACAAAATTACTCCGCCCCTGTATCATCCCTTGATTAATCAACTTCTTCGCAGGCTCATCCACACCAATCAATCCCAAATCATTTAAAAATTTTGTCCAGAAACGTACATACAATAAATGTCCTGTAGCGTGCTCGCTACCACCAATGTATAAATCTACATTTTGCCAGTAATCTGCCAACTGCCCACTCACAAACTGTTTACTGTTCTTAGAGTCCATGTAACGTAAAAAATACCAGCTGCTTCCTGCCCAACCTGGCATGGTGGTATTTTCGTAATCGTACTTGCCGTCTTTTTTCCAAGAGGTAGCGGCGCGCGCCAATGGCGGTTCGCCATCTTCCGTTGGTAAATATTTATCTACTTCTGGTAAAATCAAAGGTAATTCGTTATCCGCTAAAGCATGTGGAATCCCATCTTTGTAATAAATCGGAATGGGCTCTCCCCAATAACGTTGTCTGCCAAAAACGGCATCACGCAAGCGGTAATTCGTTTTTCCTTTTCCTAGTTTTTTGTTTTCAATTTCTGCGATTGCTTTTTTCAAAGCCTTTTTTACTTCTAATCCATTTAAAAAATCAGAGTTAACTAATTTTCCTTCTTTTGCATCATACGATTCTTTAGAAAGATCACCACCAGAAACTACTTCTAAAATTGGTAAATTAAAATGTTTTGCAAAAGCATAATCACGCGAATCATGTCCCGGTACCGCCATCACAGCGCCTGTGCCGTAACCAGCTAAAACGTAATCACCAATCCAAATCGGAATTTGTTTCCCGCTAAATGGATGCTCTACATAAGCTCCAGTAAACGCGCCACTCACTTTTGTAACATCCGCCTGACGTTCACGCTCACTGCGCATTTTTGTTTTGGCAACGTACTCTTCAATTTCAGATTTTTGTTCTGTCGTCGTAAGCTTTGCCACTAGCTCATGTTCCGGTGCAAGAGTTACAAACGAAACTCCAAAAATAGTATCAGGGCGAGTAGTGAACACTTCTATTTCAACCTTTGAACTTTGAACTTTGAACTTTAAGGATGTCCCCTCACTTTTCCCAATCCAATACCTTTGCGATTCTTTTAAACTCTCTGGCCAATCAATTTTTTCCAAACCATCCAACAAACGCTGAGCATAAGCTGTAATACGCATGTTCCATTGTTTCATTAATTTGCGCTCCACAGGATGTCCACCACGCTCACTCACACCATCTTTCACTTCATCGTTTGCTAAAACTGTACCAAGCGCTGCGCACCAATTAACATAGGCTTCGCCGAGGTAAGCAATACGGTATTGCATTAAAAGATCGGATTGTTCTTTCTCGTTAAAAGCTTTCCATTCAGTTGAAGTAAAAGATTTTACATCTTCGTCACAAACTGCATTTACTGCAGCGTTACCGTTTTTTTCAAATTCAGAAATTAGACTTTCTAACTTTTCTGCCTTGTCGGTATTTTTATTGTACCAGCTATTAAACAATTGAATAAAAATCCATTGCGTCCATTTGTAGTATTCAGGGTCAGAAGTACGCACTTCGCGATCCCAATCAAAACTGAATCCGATTTTATCCATTTGCTCGTGGTAACGGGCAATATTTTGTTCGGTTGTAATTTTTGGATGCTGACCCGTTTGTATCGCGTATTGTTCAGCCGGTAATCCAAACGAATCGTAACCCATTGGATGTAACACATTAAACCCTTTATGACGTTTGTAACGCGCCATAATATCAGAAGCAATATAACCTAAAGGATGACCCACGTGTAAACCTGCGCCAGAAGGGTAGGGGAACATATCGAGCACGTAATATTTTGGTTTGTCAGAAGTATCTTCGGCTTTAAAGGTTTTATTCTTGGCCCAAAAATCCTGCCATCTTTTTTCTATCTCTGTAAAATTGTAATCCATAGGTATTGCTTGAAGGCCGCAAAGATAAGGCATAAAAAGCGCTTATCAAAAACCAAAATGATGTTCAATTTGGCACATAGTACATCTTTTTTATTTGGGCGCAACCCATAAAGCGCATCCTCTTCACACTTGCATTAGCTTTATGGGTCGGGCTATTTCGGGCTTCGCTTCGCTACGGCTTTTTGCTTCGCCTGAAAAAGGCGAAGCAAAAGAGCTGCCCCTTCATATCCCTTGCGCAAATTTCTGCTAGGTAACATTTTAGTTTTCATCAGCTACGTTAAAATCCGACTACAATAAAATGTAACCTCTTCTATTATCAATGCCTCTGCTCAATTCTTTTATTAGATTTAAAATCGGGAAGTATTCTTAAAGCGGGATCATCGTCTTGATTAATCATTGGTAAACGAAATTGAACAGAAACATCAATGTAAATGAAATCAAATTCTTCGACTACTTTTCCAATAATTCGGTAGGTGCCCGGACCACTGAAAGGATGGGATCTAGCACTTGGCGGAAAATGCACCGTGTCAATCCAATAACCATCAATATCTAAAAACGTTCCAAAATTCATTTTCTCTTTATTGCTTGTCCAGGTGGTTTTTACGTTGACTAAATAACCAATTATTTCAACGGTTTGTCCTTTTAAGTTTTTAAGGTCAGAACTAGTCAATGTGTTTTTTACGGGTTGCTTTAGAAGTTTAAATGGGTGACATAATGCAAAACCAAGTAATTCAATTTCATCAAAAGCATCGTCCTGCCAAGTGTTGGTCAGCGTTGGCAATTTATATTTTTGTGGTTCCAATTCAAACAACTCTTTGCCCGGTTTTTTTATTTTAGTCGGACTAATCAACATGTGTGCTTCCCAGAGCAATTCTTTTTTGTTTTTTGGAAGAAAATTGAAAGCCCCAACACGAATTAAAATGCGCACCTGTTCAATGGAGATGTTGGTTCGTTTAATAAAATTATAAAGATCAATAAATGGTCCACCTTCAAAACGTTCGTTCAGAATAGTAATGATGACTTCTTTTTCTAGTTGAGCGATCATGCCTAACCCAAGAAAAATAGTTTTATCCTTTACTTCAGAATTTACACCACTGTAATTTACGTCTGGCGGAACAATAGTAGCACCATGCATTCTGGCTTCGTGAATGTATAATTCTGTTCTGTAAAAGCCGCCGCCATTATTTAAAGTTGCAACAATGTATTCGATAGGGTAGTAGGCTTTTAAATACAGTGCTTGATAACTCTCTACGGCGTAACTGGCAGAGTGTCCTTTAGAGAAAGCAAAATTCGCAAAGCTTTCTATCTGATTCCAGATCATGTGAATGGTTTCTATGCGGTGCCCTTTCTCGATACAATTATTAAAGAACTTTTCTTTTACTACATGAAATTCGTTTCGTTGTTTAAATTTCCAACTCATGCCGCGACGCAAATAGTCTGCCTCTGCTAAAGTGAGCCCAGCAAAAATGTGAGCGATTTTAATCACATCTTCTTGATACACCATCACACCATATGTTTCTTGTAGTAGCTTATATAATTCTGGAAGTTCTTTTTCTGCTTTATCACGTAACTCTTTTTTTCGGTAGCGATGAATGTACTCATTCATCATGCCGCTTTTAGAAACACCGGGACGAATAATAGAACTTGCTGCGACCAAACGTAAATAATCATCTGCTTGCAATTTGGTCAGCAACATCCGCATCGCTGGTGACTCCACATAAAAGCAGCCAATACATTTTCCAACTTTGAGAAGTTTTTTTATTTCTTCGTCGTGTTTAAATTTTTTGATGTCATGAATGTCGATGTCTACACTTCTATTTTCTTTTATTATTTCTACAGCATCTTTTATTTTACCGAGTCCACGTTGACTCAAAATATCAAACTTAAATAAACCAATATCTTCTGCCTCCAGCATACTAAATTGTGTGGTACGATAGCCTTTTGGTGGAAGATTAGTTGCAGTATAAGCTGTAATTGGCTCTTCAGAAATAATAATGCCGCTGGCGTGAATGCTTAAATGACTTGGAAAGCCCGCAATGAGTTGACTGTATTTTATAATCTCTTTGGTGATTGAATCATCCGTTTCTTTTACTACTGTGATTTTTTGAATGCGATCAATTTCTGCTGGAGGCAACCCAAATACTTTTCCGAGTTCGCGTGTAACAGCATCGTGTTGGTAAGTAGCATAAGTGCCAAGTAGCGCTACACGCTTGTTTTCACCGAACCTATCGAAAATGTATTTTGTCATTTCATCGCGGTTATTCCATGAAAAATCAATATCGAAATCGGGAGCATTACTTCTACTTTCGTTAATGAATCGCTCAAAATATAAATCCAAATCAATCGGATCAACATCGGTTATTCGCAAAAGGTAAGCAACCATGCTGTTAGCGCCACTTCCGCGACCAACATAAAAATATCCCTTGCTTCTCGCATAACTCGTAATATCCCAGTTAATTAAAAAGTAAGAAGTAAATTCCTTTGAAATAATAATGGAAAGTTCTTTTTCGAGACGATCTTCTACTTCCTTTGTTACTATTGGGTATCTGTAGGCTAATCCTTTTCTGGCTTCTTCGCGAAGTAAAGAGATGTCTTCTTCTAAACTCCCACTATAAAATTTTAAGTTTTTATTTTGAAGTTTCCCGAATTTGAATTTTACAGAACATGAATTAAGAATCTGTTCTGTGTTTACAATAATTTCCGGATAAGCGGAAAATGTGTTGTACAACACTTCTTTAGTTGGAGCAATGTCATTCACTGAACCCTGATCTTCTTTGGTTAATTTGCTATAAAGGGTGTTTTGATCAATGGCTCTCAATAAGCTGTGTGCAAAGCGTTGTTCTTCATTCAAAAAAGAAAAAGTCTGCAGCACCACCATTTTATGCGTAAGATGTTTGAACTTATTAAATGGAAGCAACGTTAATTCTTTAGGCGTGACTCCAATAAATTCGTTTTCTTCTAAAGTGCAGCCATCAAAAGCGTTCAAAGGATAAACCAAAAAAGTATTTTTAAATTTTTCTAAGTTTTTCGGACGTTTTTCAAATTCTTTTTTTTCATGAAGGTGTTCGCTGAGATGTTCGTTAAGTTCTTTAAATCCTACGTTATTTTTCGCAATACCAACATAACACTGTTTCACCCCATTTCTAAAATCTATTCCTGGAATGGGTTTCATAGGTTTTTCATCGCACATTCGCAGCGTGTCGAGAACAGCAGAAGTATTATTAATGTCTGATAAAACAAAAGAAATATAACCAAGATTCCATGCCGCACGCAAAAGTTCTTTGATTGAAAGTGTTCCATAACCAAAACTATAATATGTGTGGCAATTGAGAAGCATGTTAGTTAGTATGTAATCGTGCTTTGTAGGAGCAAACTGTTTATGTCAGGTGTAATAGTGAGAAGCATTTTAGTTAGTTTAATCATGCTCTGTAGGAGCAAATTGTTTGTGTTGCGTGTAATTGCTGAGTAGTGGTTTCGTTGTTGTCTAATCAAGCTCCGTAGGAGCATACTGTTTGTATAAGTGGTAGTTAGGTTTTTAGCTCCGTAGGAGCGTCCTGTTCAACCCAGTCAAAGAGGTAAGCTTCGTTGTAAGTAATATCAAACTCTCTCAAGTATTCTAAATATTCGTCCTTAAAATTTTTCTTTCTGTGATGTTCTTCTTGGTTTTGGATGTATCTCGCTACGTTCTCAACCTGTCCTTTCGCATATGAGAACGCTCCAAATCCTTCTTGCCAATTGAATTTACCAGCGATCCATCTTTTTTCATTGATAAATCCAGAGGAAGCTGCTTTTATATCTCTTGCTAAATCTGAAATCGACTGAGATGGTTTTAGTCCCACTAAAAGGTGCGTGTGGTCAGGCATACAAAATATACTGAGTAATTTATGGCCTCTGTTTTGAACGATGCCTGTGATGTATTTATGCAATTCTTCTCTGTTGTTTTTTGAAATAACATTTTGACGTCCTTTAACGACGAAAACAATTTGGATATATATTTGAGTATAGGTATTTGCCATATTTACAGGTCGCTCCTACGGAGTTTACTTACTTTAATTTTTTTTCTTATGAACAGGTCGTCCCTACTGGACTTTTTTATCTTACAATCCCTCTGTGCCCTCTGTGTTGAAACTCGAAGGCGGGACTTCAATTCAGTTTCTTAATTCCATTAAACAAACTCGTCTCCCTTTTATTCAATCCCAGTCCTGCGGCACGCATCACGGCATCTTCACCAAAACGCTGACGTAGCTTATCCATTGCTGCATACAACTGAATTTGTTCGGCAGTATCACTAAACATATCAATTTGGTAAGTGCCTTGAATTAAATGACTGAACTTAATTCCAATCAAACGAATCAACATCCGTTTCTGAAATAACTTATCAAACAATTCTTTTACTTTTTCAATCAGCGTGTTATCCATTGTTGTGTATGGAACACGCATTTGCATGGTGTAAGTATTAAAATCTGAATACCGAATTTTTACGGTCACACAACCCGTCAACTTTTCTTCATTGCGTAATTGAAAACACAATTTTTCCGTCATGCTTAACAACACACGTTTTAAATGATCGACATCTATCGTATCTTTTTCAAACGTACATTCTGTAGAAATCGATTTTCGTTCGTTGTATTGCTCAACGGGAGAATTATCAATACCATTCGCCTTTCTCCACAAACCCATTCCGTTTTCACCGAGAACTTGTTGGAGAACTTGCACAGGCATTTCTTGTACAGTACACACTTTTTCAATCCCCATGCCGCGCAAGAGCTGGTATGTTTTTTCACCAACCCCTGGAATTTTTTTAATAGACAAAGGACCCAAGTAAGTTTTTTCGGTACCGAAGGGAATTTGTTGTTGATTGTTTGGTTTTATCTCTCCCGTCCCAATTTTTGCAACTGTTTTATTCGAAGACAAAGCAAAAGAAATTGGTAGATTCGTTTCTCTGATTATTTTTTGACGGATCTCTGTTGCCAATTTATAACAACCAAAAAATTTATCCATGCCAGTCATGTCCACATAAAACTCATCAATGGAGGCTTTTTCGTAAACAGGAACATTTTCCCGAATAATATCAGTTACCTGATCAGAATATTCACTGTATTTATCATGATCGCCTTTTACAACGATGGCATCCGGACAAAGCTGTCTTGCCATCCGCATAGGCATCGCTGAATGAATTCCAAAACTACGGGCTTCGTAACTACAAGAAGCTACTACACCGCGATCGCTACTACCACCAACCAATACGGGTTTTCCTTCCAGCGCAGGATTTAATTGTCTTTCTACAGAGACAAAAAAACTGTCTAAGTCCATGTGCATCACCTGTCTTTCCATAGCTCTAAGGTACTGCGAAACACACCGCTACATTGCTATGAATTATAGCTAAATGTAGAATACTGCAAAATAGTGTTACTTAATAATTCCTTCACTTTATTTCCCGTACTTTTAAAGCAAAATAAAAGTCATGCTTATATCTGAACTTAAAGAACCAAAAGTAATTTCTCCACGTCAAAAACAAATTGTCGCGGAGTATCTTCAAAAGTTAGATGTTTATATTGGCGATCTAAAAACAGGAAAAGAAGATCGCGTTCTTGAAATCAGCGAGTTTGCAGAGATGATGCACATGCATCCCGGACACTTGAGTAATACTGTGAAAGAGGTAACGGGACAGTCTTCCTGCAGTTTTTTTGAAGCGAAACTAGTGGACGCCTCGAAAGAATTACTTTTACAAGAAAATTTATCAATCAAAGAAATTGCAATACGCTTAACATACGATCCGTCAAACTTCACAAAGTTTTTTAAAAGGTTTACCGGAAGAACTCCCAAACAATTTCGTGCTGAAAATTTGTAAAATATGAAGCTCTCACCATTCTTACTGAAGCTCTCACCATTTTATTCCGCACGCAAGGAGTAATTTTGAATTCAAAAAAATAACAAGATGGAAAACAAACAAAAAATAGCAGTAGTCACTGGTGGCAGCCGCGGACTAGGAAAAAATATGGCATTTAGCCTTGCGCAAAAAGGAAACGATGTCATCATTACTTATGTAAACAGTAAAACCGAAGCAGAAGCCCTTGTAAAGGAAATTGAAGCCATCGGTAGAAAGGCATATGCTTTACAATTGGATCTTAATAATTTTAAAAGTTTGGATGGGTTTATAAGTTCTCTTTCATCAACACTAAAAGAAAAATTTAAAACGGATAAATTCGATTTTCTCATCAACAATGCTGGTATGGGAAAAACGATCCCTTTTGAGCAAGTAACTGAAGAAATTTTTGATGAATTTTTAAACGTGCATTACAAAAGCGTTTATTTTTTAACGCAAAAAAGTATTGCGCATATGAATGAAGGTGGACGAATCATTAACCTTTCAAGCGGAACAACACGCTTTGCAAATCCAGGTTATTCCGTTTACGCTTCTATGAAAGGTGCTATTGAAACGCTTACGAAATATTTCGCAAAAGAATTGGGCGCAAAAGGCATCACAGCAAATGTTGTAGCGCCCGGACCCATTGAAACTGATTTTAACAACGCTGCCATTCGCAGTAACCCTCAAATGAAAGGCTTTTTAGCGACACTGTCTCCGTTGGGAAGAGTGGGGCAAGCAGACGATATTGGCGGAGTTGTTGCGTTCTTATGTTCGGAAGATGCAAAATGGATCAATGGTCAACGCATTGAAGTGAGCGGTGGAATTAATGTGTAGCATTTTACAAATAACAAATAAAAAACCCCTTCCAAAATGTTGGAAGAGGTTTTATTTTAGTAGGCATTTTATTTTTCGATTACTAATTTTTTATAAGTTGTAGCAGAACCTGATTCTAAACGAATAATGTATGTTCCATTTGTATAAGAAGACAAATCAACGTTTGCAACGTTATTAAATTCTCCTTTTATTAACTCTCTACCAACAATATCAAAAACAACATAATTAATAGTTGCATTTACATCACTTTGAATTGTAAGTTTGTTTGAAGTAGGGTTAGGAAAACACCTAACGCTAGTATGCAATGAATTTTTTGTTAATCCAACAATATTCGCTAGAATAGTGGTTGCGGCTGTACCATCTGTTAATAATGTATTTACACCTGAATTTCCAATCTTACTCGAATTAGAAGTAGATAAATTAATTACTGAGTTTGCTGCTAAACCTGTTTTTGGTTTAAACCAAAATTCACCAATCTTGCCGTCACCTGAAACATTACTGCCATCTACTCTAACGCTTGCCGCATAAAGTTTACCATTATTAAAATACGTCTTACTAAACTGCACGTTTTGGTTAGCTGCATTTAAAAATGAACCTGTATAAATAATGTACACAGAATTAGTTTCAATCATAGCATTGTCATAGTTAATTTCGAAAGCCGTACCATATAACTGATTAATAGGACTTATTGAAGTGCCAAGCATGATGTCTGCTTTGTTCCAAGTGCCTTCAAACACATTTGGTTGCACTACAAGGCTAATGTCTGAATTAGTTGAAGATGTATTAGATGGTCTAAAAGAATGGGTTAATAAATAGTTATTAAAAATAGCGAATGTATCACTGTTATTTACAGTTCCGTCACCGTTACAGTCAATGTGCGCTTTATTTTTTCCCGTACTTCCATTCCCAATCCAAGCAGTCGCAAACTGACTGGTAAACGAATTTCCTCCTGGAGATCTTGCAGTCCCAGTTGCAGAAAAGGATAAACCTAATTCAAGAACATCTAAATTATTCACAGTTCCGTCACTGTTTGCATCTCCAGGCCATACGTTTACACATGTGCTGTCAACAAAAACATAAGCTGCGCTAATACCAATACACCCATTAGTTCCTGTTCCCGAAGCTGAATAACTAGTACTCGAGTTAGGTATAATATTAATTGCTGAAGTGTTCAAAGTTGGAGTAGTATTCCAAGTATATGAACTTGCCCCAGAGGCAGTGAAACTTGCGCTTGAACCTTTGCAAACTGTTTGAGAAGTGGGACTTATCAGCATATTAGTAGCTTGTACGGATAAGCATATTACCGTTGTACCAATGCAATTCTGACTGCTTTGACCAGTTACGCTATAACAGGTGTACATAATCGGGTTTACAGTTACGGAAGAAGTTGTAGCGCTGGTACTCCATGTGTATGTGTTAGCTCCTGTTGCAGAAAGAACGACAGATGCCCCCTGACAGGCATTGTTTGTATTGGAATTTACAGCCACACTAGGGTTAGGGTTTACAGCAACAGCTGTAGTGCCAGTTGTAGCACAGGAACCATTAGAAGCTATGACGGTGTAAATGGTAGTTGAAAAAGGCGATACAACTGGGTTTGCTCCTTGAAAACCTCCCGGTATCCAAGTATAACTGATCGCTCCGCCCCAACAGGAAAGTGTAGCAATCTGCCCAGCACAAATAGTGATTGGTGGGCTTAGGCTAACAGTTGGTGTGGGAAAAACAGAAAAACAAGCTGTTGTTGCTATCATACATCCCGAGGCGTTAACTGCTGAAAGAGAATAACAGGTACTGACCGATGGACTGACAATAATTGAGTTTGAATTGGATCCAGAACTCCAAGTATACCCCACAGCACCAGAAGCAACAAATGTGCCTGTATTGCCAGTGCACATGATTCCGTTATTTGGACTAACAGTAATATTAAGCCAAGTCGGACAGGTTATATTCATGGTTTGTGTTACACTTGAAATAAAGACATTGCTTGAATTATAGGCGCTACAAGTTACAGAGTAGACGCCACAGCAAGTGCCTAGATTTACGGTAGTTGTTGCTCCTGATGCGTTATTCGTGCAGGTTGTTCCAGAGGTAGTATTCCACGAGTAAGTCGCAGTACCCGGAGGTGAAGAGGTTACTGATAACGTTTGAGTTGTACTTCCGGAGGTCCAACATAACGGCTGTTGCCCAAAAGAAAAAGCAAGGGATTGAGCGCAAATATCATTTATGGAAATGAAAAAGGCAGAAATAATAATTAAGATGTAGATGTATTTTTTCATGGATTTATTTTTTATGCAATCTTAAATTTTAGAATAGAACTTAATACTAAGATAATCAAAAAATGAGTCAAAAAAACAACCCCCTTCTCTTTTACCTGCGAAACACGTCACAGGAGAGAAGGGGGGTTGTAGAAAATGAGTACTTGTAAATGAATTTATTTTTCGATTACTACTTTTTTATAAGTTGTAGCAGAACCTGATTCTAAACGAATAATGTATGTTCCATTTGCATAAGAAGACAAATCAACGTTTGTAACATTAGTAAATTCACCTTTTGTTAATTCTCTACCAACAATATCAAAAACAACATAATTAATAGTTGCATTTACATCACTTTGTATTGTAAGTTTGTTTGAAGCAGGGTTAGGAAAATATCTAACATTGTTTTGTAAAAAGGTTTCTTTTAATCCAACTGAATTAGCTATAGTAGTGCTTACAGCTGAACCATCCGTTAAGGATGAATTTACACCTGAATTCCCAATCTTACTTGAATTAGAAGTAGATAAGTTAATTACCGAGTTTGCCGCTAAACCTGTTTTTGGTTTAAACCAAAACTCACCTATTTTTCCATTGCCTGAAACGTTACTGGCGTCTGTTCTAACACTTGCCGCATAAAGCTTGCCATTATTAAAATAAGTCTTTCTAAACTGCACATTTTGGTTAGCCGCATTTAAAAATGAAGCACTATAAATGATATAAACCGAGTTGTTTTCAATCATTGCGTTATCATAGTTAATTTCAAATGCAGTACCATATAACTGACTAATAGGACTTACCGAAGTGCCAAGCATTATGTCTGCTTTGTTCCAGGTACCTTCAGTTACAGTATTAGGGACAATCAGACTAATATCTGAATTAGTTGAGGAACCATTTGATGGTTTAAATGAATGTGCAGATGAGTAATTAGTATGAATCGCTACTGTATCATTATTATTCACAGTTCCATCTCCGTTACAATCAATGTGCGCCTTATTTTTACCCGTACTTCCATTTCCAATCCAAGCAGTTGCATACTGACTAGTAAACGAATTTCCTCCGGGAGATCTGGCAGCTCCTGTTGCGGCAAAGGATAAGCCTAATTGAAGAACATCTAAATTATTCACGATTCCATCACTGTTCGCATCTCCTGGCCATACGTTCACGCAAGTGGTATCAGCATAAACCATTGTAGAATAGGTGCCGGTACAGCCGTTTGATCCTGTTCCAATTACTGATAGCGCAGAACCAATCGGAAAAACGCCCGGAATAATACTTGTTGTATAGCCCACTGTTGGCGGAGTCGTTAACCAGGTGCAGGTAAGCGCACCACTCACGGAATATACAGCACTTGAACCCATGCAAGTTGTTGGCCCATTAATACTAAGCGTTGGCCAATTGTTTAGAAATAGACAAATCACGCCAGTATTACTCTGACATCCGTTCGCATTTGTTCCAACTACTGAATAACACGTGCTAACACTAGGTGTAACAAGAATGTTTGCGCCTGTGGCACCAACATTCCAAGTATATGTAACAGCTCCAGAAGCAGATAGGGTGGCTGTTGTTCCTGCGCATAAGGTCGAACCTGGTGAGCTGGTAGCAACAATGTTTTGAGGGCAAGCAACTGCATATGTTTGCGACACCGTTGTTACAAGACTGCTGCCGCTGTAGGCTGAACAATTAAGCGTGTAAACTCCACAACAGCCAAAATTGAAATCAACAGAACTTCCATTTGAAGTAACGTTTGAATAGCTTATTGCACACGTAGAACTTGATCCTATAGCAGTCCACGAGAATGTCCAACTAGGTGAAAAGGTAATTACACTAGCATTTGCAGTGTTGCTTCCTGCACTGTAGCAGATTTGACCCGATGTAACCGTTATAGGCATTTGAGCCTTTACATTGTGGGTAATGAACATAGCAGCTATAAAAAGACTGCTGTAAAAAAGGTGTTTTGTAATTTTTTTCATGGGTGTTGGTTTTAGGTTTGACTTAAGTTTTTAGTTAGAGGATTAAATTACCCTCTCTCACTAAGTACAATTTTATTTTTAAAAGAGTTGGTGAAAAATGCTAATCAAAGCCAAATAAATTAAACATCGACCTTTAATTGTTAAAATATAAACGGTTCACTCGAGGACAAATAACCTTCACTCGGTGAGAATAATGATTCACCGAAAAAAAGGATAAAAATATTTTATAGAAATAATTTATTTTAATTCGAAAAAATCCGAATCAAGACCAACTGGAAAGATTGTTCTAAACTCCTCAAGGTAGTTTTTATCCAAAAAAACAGTTTCTATACTTTCTTCGTTGGCTTTTGTAACACTTATAATTTCTCCGCGCGGATTTATAACAACACTGTCACCTGAATGAGAAAAATCATTGCCGTCTTTGCCAATGCGATTAACACCTATAACATAGCATTGATTTTCAATCGCACGCGCAATCAATAACTGTTTCCATGGATAATTCCTAACCTCCGGCCAATTAGCTACATAAATTAAAACATCGTACTCCCAACTACCCACTCCTGACTGCTCGCTGCCAACTGCCGACTGCCGACTCTCTCCTTTTAAATCAAATCTATTTCTACTCCAAACAGGGAAGCGTAAATCGTAGCATACTAATGGACAAATATTCCAATCATTAATTTTAGCAATAAGCTTTTTAGATCCGGCAGTATAATGCGTGTCTTCTTTTGCCATCCTAAATAAATGACGCTTGTCGTATGTTTTATACTCTCCAGATTCATTTACCCAAAACAAACGATTGTAATAGTTTCCTTTTTCTTCAACTGCCACACTACCTGTTATTACACAGTTTTTTTCTTTTGCTTTTTGTTTTAACCACTTTAAAGTTCCTCCATTTGAGGGTTCAGAAACTTTTTCCGGATTCATGGAAAACCCAGTTGTAAACATTTCTGGTAGAATAATTAGGTTTGTCCTTTCTTTAATAGAAGAAATTAAATTGTCAAAATGAGCGATATTTTTTTCACGGTTTTCCCAATGAAGTGAAGTTTGTATAATTGTAGTTTTCATGAGGAACTTTTATTAATTGAAGTTTAGCGACAATATTTATTGAATGCATTTACGGCAGGTTCAAAATTATGTTGTGCTGCTATTTTTAAATCTTCACAAGGATTTTGTTTTAAATTTATTTTCGCAACACCTTTCCAATAGTAAGCTTCATAATAGTCTGGCCTTATACTCGTGCACACAATTAAATCATTTAGGCACGAAATAAAATCTTGTTTTTTACCAAAAGTAATTGCGCGTTTAAAATAAAAGTCGGGTTCGTTTTTATTGAGTTCAATACTTTTATTGTATTCATACATTGCTTCATCAAGCTGATTGAGATCGTTATAGCAATTTGCCAAAACAAAATGCGCCTTTGAATTATTTACATCTGTTTTTAATGCTAATTGCGCGTCATTAATTGCTTTTGAAAAGTCTCCTAAAAGATAGTAAGCCGAAGCCCTTCCAGTATAGGCTTTTCCGTAATCATAAAGTTCTAGGCTTTTATTAAAACTTTTAATTGCAAGCTCTGGCTTATTGTTTTTTAAAAAGAGTAAGCCTTTGTTATAAAAACCTTTGTAGTTGCGCGGTGCTATGGCAGTTGCCCTATCAAAGTAGTCTAAAGATTTTTTATCTTCGTTTAGAAACATACATTCAACTCCAGCACTATTCAAGGCAATAAATTGATCTGGATAATTCTTAAGAATGTCTTCATAAAGAATAATGGCGCTTTTCCAAGTGTTTGTTCTCGCAAATGTAAATACCGTAAAAAACAAAATAATTAAAATGCTAATAAATTTAACTTGGGTTTTTATTTTTGAAATAATCATTCCAAAAAGCCAAGCTAAACCTATGATAGGAACGTACAAATACCTGTCTGCATAAAGCACTTCTCCAAAGGGCATTAGTTGTAACACGAGAATCAAATTCACGAATATAAAAACTATCACTGCGCTGGTATTTAATTTCTTTTTCCAAATGCAGAATGTTAACAAGCTTAAAAGACTTATAATTGCAAAGAAACCTAGCATAAACACAGGTGTCTTAATTTCAGGATAGGGATAAATGACACTTAAGTTTAACGGAAATAAAAAGAGTAGGGCATATTTAACAAACGCAAAGCCAGCAAAACCAACCCTCTGATAGTACGGGAATTCGTGCGCATGATTAATAAACATATCAGCCGTTTGTGTTTTAATATTTATTATTCCAAACAAAACAGAAAGCACTAAAAAAGGAATCTTATTTAAAAAGTTTTTAAATATTATTTTTTGCCGAACGATTAAATCAATACATATTAAACTCAATGGAAAAACAACAGTTGAAGATTTACTCAAACAACCTAAAACAAAAAATAAAAAACAAAGAGCGTAGCTTTTCTTAGATTCATTTTCTATAAAGTTTAAATACTGTAAAATACCTGCTAAATAAAAAGTAGTCGAAAGCACATTTTTTAATTCACTTATCCAGGCAACAGACTCAATTTGTATAGGGTGAAGCAAAAAAATAATGGCGCCAATATTGCTGATCACCTCGTTTTTAAACAAGTGTTTTCCTATTGAATAAATTAGTATGCCATTTAAAAGATGAAGTAAAATATTTACAGCGTGATGTCCGCCGGTATGATTTTCAAAAATAAACCAGGTAAAAGAATGCACCATCATTGTCACGGGAATATAATTCCCCACAAAGTGATTTGTAAATAAAAATTTAAGATCAAAGTCTTTAACAGCTTGATTTTTAAACACCATTTCAGGATCATCCCAACTAATATGACCAAAAAACAAAAATTTAGAATATACTGCCATGCAAACAAATAAAGCGATGGTTAAAATATGATGTTCTTTTAGGGTTTTATATATGACTTGCTGCACAATGCAAATATAGCAGTTCTATAAAATTTGGTACTTTTACGCCGTGATAAAATTATCAGTGGTCATAATAACCTTTAATGAGGAAAAGAACATCGAACGTTGTCTGCTTTCAGTAAAAGAAGTGGCCGACGAGATTATCGTACTCGATTCGTTTAGTACAGATTCTACACCATTAATATGTCAAAAATACAATGTTAAGTTCTTTCAACACGCTTTTGACGGACACATTCAGCAAAAGAATAGAGCAATTACTTTTGCTACTAATGCCTATATTTTATCATTGGACGCCGATGAGGAACTAGATGAAACCTTAATAGGGTCCATTAAAGCAGCTAAAGCAAATTTTGAAAAAGAAGGTTATTATTTAAGCCGGCTCACGAATTATTGCGGACATTGGGTAAAATATTGCGGTTGGTACCCCGATAAAAAATTACGCTTATTTGATAATCGTAAAGGTCGTTGGACAGGAATTAACCCGCACGATAAATATGAATTGTTTGCCGGTGATAAAAATGCAGGGCGTTTAAAAGGAGATATTTTACATTATAGCTATTATTCTGTTCAAGATCATTACAAACAAGTGGAATACTTTACTAATATTGCTTCTAAGGCGTATTTTAAAAATGGAAAAGGAGCGCCTTTATTTAAATTAGTTGTTAATCCGATCGCAAAGTTTATCGATCACTACTTTTTACATTTAGGGCTTTTGGATGGAAAAACTGGATTTTTAATTTCAAAAATCTCCGCTTATGCAACCTATTTGAAATATAAAAAATTAAGAAATTTATACAAGCAAAAAACAATTACCAATTAGTTTAACAACGGATTTTTATCTCACACAATTGCCACTGTATGAAAATTAATATAGGTATTGATTTAGAAAGGTTAAGAAATCCGAATAGCGGCTTAGGTCAATTTTGCAAAAATCTGTTTG
This sequence comes from Aurantibacillus circumpalustris, assembly GCF_029625215.1. GTDB lineage: Bacteria > Bacteroidota > Bacteroidia > B-17B0 > Aurantibacillaceae > Aurantibacillus > Aurantibacillus circumpalustris. Next base: position 260,479 of record NZ_CP121197.1, on the reverse strand, counting down.
AGAATCTTCTACGTGAAGAACAAAACAGCGAGCTTTTTTCTTTTTATTTTCCTCAAGGCTATTCTAATTTTAAACAGAGGACTAAAAATCACACGGTTAATTTTTTAGATAAATTAATTGGAGTTCGGAATAAAAACCTTCAACTCTTCCATTGCACACACCAGGACTCACATTTGTTTCCAAAACGTATTCCTACAATTCTAACAATTCATGATTTAAATTTTTTAGAAAAATATTCGAGTGTTAAACAACAACAAAAATTAAAAGCATTACAGCAAAAAGTAAGTAGGGCAAAAGGATTAACATTTATTTCCAACTTTACAAAACAATTAGCCTCTCGGTATTTAATTTTTCCAGATGTTCCAACTAAGGTAATTTATAATGGAAACTGTTTAAATACTGATCTTATTCCTAAAAGACCTGAAAAATTAATTACGGGTGACTATTTATTTTCAATTGGGATTGTAAATCCTAAAAAGAATTTTCACGTATTACTCCCCTTAATTAAATCGACTAATTATAATTTGGTAATTGCAGGAAACAACTCACATGAATATGTTAACCAGATTAAAATGTTAGCAAACGAAATGGAGATTGATAATAGAGTTGTTTTTTTAGGACCGGTAACTGAAGAAGAAAAATATTGGTTGTATCAAAATTGCAAAGCATTTGTTTTTCCATCCCTTTCTGAAGGATTTGGTTTACCAGTAATTGAAGCCATGAGCCAGGGAAAACCTGTTTTTCTTTCCGATAAAACATCTTTATCTGAAGTAGGAGGGAAACACGCTTATTATTGGAAAAACTTTGATTCAACAAATATGGTTGAAGCTTTTAACGATGGAATAGAGGATTTTGAGAGCTCTAAAAATAAATCACAGCAATTAAAAGAGTGGGCACTACAATTTAATTGGCAAAAAACAGCGCGTAATTATTTGGATTTTTATACCGAAGTTTATGAAACACTAAAATGATTGATTTTAAAGATAAAGTTGTTTGGATTACTGGCGCATCTTCCGGAATAGGGGAAGCCTTAGCATTTGAATTTGCAAAATTGGGAGCGCGATTAATTTTATCAGCAAGAAGAGAAGATGAATTAAAAAGGGTAGCAGATTTAACCAAATTACCCGAACTTGATTTGATGATTTTACCATTTGATTTGAGTGACACAAAAAACGCAAGTGGTTTAACAGCACAAATTATAAATAAGTTTGGTAGAATAGATATTCTCGTAAACAATGGTGGATATAGCCAACGTAGCGAAGCAATGGAAACCTCTATTGATATCGATAGACAGTTAATGGAAGTAAACTATTTTTCTTACGTGAGTTTAACTAAGGCAGTTCTACCATACATGAAGCGTCAAAAAGGCGGGCAGCTAATTATTATCAGCAGCATTGCAGGCAAATTTGGGTTCTTTTTAAGAACATCATATAGCGCTGCGAAACATGCATTACATGGTTTTTTTGATTCACTCCGTCTTGAAACAGAAAAGTATAACATCAAAACACTAATTGTATGCCCTGGAAAAATTAAAACTAACGTTTCTAACAATGCCGTTACTTCTTCTGGTGAAAAGCATAATGAAATGGATCCAAGTCACGAAAACGCACTGTCAGCAGAAGAATGTGCTAAACAAATCATTACTGGCATTCGGAAAAGCAAAGAAGAAATTTACATTGGTGGTAAAGAAATCTTAATGGTGCATATAAGACGCTTCTTTCCAAAATTGTTTGCAAAGCTCGTTAGGAAACAGAACCCTTATTAATCATTTCGTTCATTTTGCATTCGAATTTAGCCAAGAAATCTATCCAAACATGAATAATTGTGTGCTGTTCTTGAATATCTTAACTTTGTGCCATGCGGTTAATTTTACTTTCTTTTTTAAGCATTGTATTCACTTCTTTTAAATGTCAGGTAGTGAATGGTTACGCCAACATAACTGCGATATCTGGCACTACTTTATCCGTTGCAAGTGTAGATGAAACTGGTCATACATTTGAAGATGGAGATAAAGTTGTAATCATGCAAATGCAAGATAATTGTATCGGTTCTAACACAACGAATGTTTCCTCTTTCGGTGACCTAGCTTCTATCCAATCAGCCGGTCTTTACGAGGTTTTACAAATTTCCTCGCATACCGAAGCGGCTGGTTTGCCGGTAACAATCGTTCTGTCGACTTTACCTGTAAATACATATAACTTTAATAGCAATTCGTCTGTTCAATTAATTACTTTTCGAAATTATGGTTCTCCAAATTATACAACCACGTCTAATATGTCGGCTAAGGCATGGAATGGAACAACAGGTGGAGTTTTGGCATTTCAGGTTACCGGTACTCTTACATTAGCACATAATTTAAGCGCTAATGGTCTAGGTTTTAGAGGAGGCGCAGCTTCTGCTAATTATTACGCAGGTGGCTCTGGATGTCTTACCACGGAATATGTCCGAACCAGTAATCATAATAGAGCAGCCCTTAAAGGGGAAGGTATTTACAAGACGTCAACAACAGATTTTTTATATGCGCGTGGTCATCTATTAAATGGCGGAGGTGGTGGAAGTGAATGGATTAATTGCGGCGGCGGCGGCGGCGGAAATTACACAACCGGAGGAGTTGGTGGACATGGTTGGTCCTGCGCGGGTCCGGGGGGTGGCGGCTTAGGAGGCGTTTCGTTTTCAACTCAAATTTCTGCTACACGTATTTTTATGGGTGGCGGTGGCGGTGGCGGTCAACAAAACGATTCTCAGGGTAGTGCAGGTGGAAATGGTGGTGGTATTATTTTGGTTAAAGCCGGAAGTATAGTTACGCAAGGCGCTTGTGGCGGTCGGCTGATTTCCGCGAATGGCAATACTGTAACAGGACTTACGAATGATGGGCAGGGCGGTGGTGGAGCCGCTGGCTCAATAGTTATTCAAACAGGTGCGTTTAATATTGTTGGCGCGTGCGCATTGACAATTTCCGCGAATGGCGGCGGCGGCGGTACAGTGCACACTTCAGCACATGCTGGCGGCGGCGGAGGCGCACAAGGCGTTGTAATATATTCAGTTGCACAACCAACTTCAAACATCACAACTCAGGTAAATAACGGTTCCTCTGGATGTAACGATAGCAGCAGTCCATGTACAAATTCTGCGGGAGCACCAACGGGTACGAATAACGCTGGAGTTATTACAACAACTTCTGCTCCGTTGCCAATTAATTTAGTGGACTTTGGCGCCTCTCTAAATTTAGAAAGTGTGGCAGAAATAGTTTGGAAAACTTTATCGGAAAAAGACAACGACTTTTATGAATTACAACGATCTGAGGATGGAAACGATTGGTCACTGATTTGTGTCAAAAAAGGTGCGGGAACTACGAGCCAAGAAAGAATCTATACTCATAAAGACGATAATATTTTATGGGATAAAACATATTATTATCGCTTGAGACAAGTCGATTTTGACAAAACGTATACTTACAGCCCAATAATTTCGCTAAATACTAAGAATAAACTTAGTGAAGATATTTCAATCTTTCCTAATCCAAATAATGGGAAAAGTATTCTATTAACCGCAAATAATCAAACCCATACAGAAATCGGGATTACAGTTTTTTCAGCATTAGGGCAGCAAGTATATAAAAATCGTTATACGCCAGATTCGAATAAATCAACTTTCGAAATTATACCAGAGTATAACCTCAAAATTGGTGTGTACTTGTTTAGTGTTGAGATAAAACAAAAAACATATTTTCAAAAACTTGTAGTTACTGAGTAAATTACTTTTGAAAAAAATGGGCACCAAAAAGTTTTGTAAAGTTCTTTTTCAATTTGTCTTTAATTTCATTCATATCCACTTCTTTGCCAAGTTCTTTATTTAAGCTAGTTACTGCCTTATCTTGAATTCCACAAGGAATAATATTATTAAAGTAATCTAAATTTGCATTTACATTAAACCCCCAGCCATGCATGGTCACCCATCTGCTGCACCTCACACCCATGGCGCAAATTTTTCTAGCTTTTGTTTTATCCTCTGCATCTAGCCATACACCAGTTTCTCCTGCGCTTCTGCCACTTTCAACGCCATACTCTTTTAAAGTAAGAATAATTGTTTCTTCAAGTAATCTTAAATATTTATGTATGTCGGTGAAAAAGTTATCCAAATCTAAAATAGGGTAAGCTACTAACTGTCCCGGGCCATGATAAGTAATATCGCCACCCCGATTTATTTTATAATAAGTTGCAGCTTTTTCTGAAAGAGCTTCTTCATTTAAAAGAAGATTTTTTTCATCACCACTTTTACCAAGGGTATAAACATGCGGATGTTCTACAAATAATAAATGATTTTTGGTTTGTGTTTGTTCTGTTTCAGGAAGATTTCTATTAGCGATTTTTTGTTGTATGGTTTTATTAAACAATTCCTCCTGATAATCCCAGCAGTGTTTGTAGTCCATTACACCAAGATCTTGGAAAATTATGGTTTTGTTTGCTGGCATTTGTTCAATAAAATAAAGTTGAATTAGCAAATCTGAAAGGAAACTTCGAAAATTTTCTTTGTGGTTTTTGTGATCTACTTTGTGTCCTTTGTGGTTAAAGAAGGGATGTTAAAATTTCGACAGCTCTTTCTTCAAATGATCAATCACATTTACTTCCACAGGATCAATCCCTCTCAAATCAGCTATATAACAGCTAATCCAATCACCAATATTTATAAGATAAAGAAATTGCTCTAGTTTACTTTCACCCTTCGCAATTATATCAATTACCCCACTTGAGTATTTTTCGAAAATCGGTCTACACACTTCGTAACGTTTTTTTGTGCGCGCATAATCAAACGAAGTATGAAAAGTAACTACAACTATACTTTCGTTTTTAGTTGTCCAACCAACTAACTCGTTGTGATTCATTTCCGGAAAAGTGTGATGCCCACAAAGCATTTTACTATTCTCGTTTATTTGTTGTCTGAAACGAACTACTGTTCCTTCGCAACTACCCAAAGAATATAGTATCGGAAATTTATTTAGTAAACGGTCAGCTATTTTTTTTGCTTCTGATTTTATAGTCTCATTTTCATTATCAAGAAGAGTAATACTTTTTTCTAGATCTGAGAATAGTTTTTTATCAGCAAATCCTTTGGCAACCAAAACCTGAATCATTTCAATTAAACCAAAACCTATACACGCGCGAGGAGGTTTTCCACCAGGAATTTCAATAAAATCAAATTGATGTTGTTTCGCCAATTCTAAAACCTTGCCACCACTTGTAACGCAAACTACTTGTGCTTTTTTAGAAATAGCAATTTGCATAGCACTTAAAGTTTCTTCAGTATTACCAGAGTAGCTTGAAATAATCACAAGGGTATTTTCATTTACAAAAGCCGGCAAGAAATAATCCTTATTAATGATGATAGGTACAGTACAAGAATCGGCAATTAATTCAGAAATAATGGTTCCGCCAATGCCTGAGCCACCAAGGCCACTGATTAATATATTTTGAATGTTTTTGCTTTCAGAAATAACCGCTTTATCTGCAATGTTTTTCGCCTCTTTAAGCTGGCTAGTGAAATTCTGTACAAGTGCTTTCATTTAGTAGTATAATTTTTTAAATAGAAGAGCGCAAAGGTAATTAATTAAGTAAAGTAGAGATTGAAAGAAGTGATAATTTTAAATTTCTTAGCTAGACTTAAGGTTAAATAAGCCCTTTCTCGATCATTATTTTCACTTTTAGAATGGCAACCATACTTAAAGAATCTGTTATTCTTCCGTCCATTACCATTTGATAAGCTTCTTCAAAGGGTATTTTTTTTAATTGAAGATCTTCGCTTTCTTCCGGTTCAGCCTCTGTTAAGGTTAAATCTTGTGCTAAATAAAGTAGACCAGACTCATTACAAACCGAATTACTAGTATGAATCCCACCTAATTCTGTATATTTTCCTGCAATTAATCCGGTTTCTTCCTTTAGTTCCCTCTTGGCCGATTCCAATGGATCAATACCCAAGGGCCCTCCTCCTTCAGGAATTTCCCAACTATAAGCTTTTAATGGAAAACGCCACTGACCGACTAGCCACGTATTATAATCTTCGTCAAGCGGTAAAACGCCAATGGCCATGTTTTTAAAGTCAACAACGCCATATATTCCTTCGTTCCCGGCCGGATTTAGAACCTTGTGTTCAGTGAGTTTAATCCAAGGATTATTGTATTTAATTTCTGAACTTAAGGTTACCCATGTATTTTGTTCTTTTTTCGCCATAAATTTTCACTCAATATTGGTTTACCCCCAAAAAAATCTACCGTAAAATTGTTAATATGTTGTTAATTTGTGGTATTTTAGCAACCAAATTACGTTTATTTCCGTAATAAAGTCTAAATTTTTATGAGTTTGAACACCAAACGTTTACTTTTTGTTTTTATAAGCTGGTTTTCTGTTGCTATCGTGGGCGCTCAAACGCTCTATTGGGTGGGTGGTTCAGGTAATTTTAATGATCCAAGTCATTGGAGTTTAACTTCGGGCGGTGTTTCTGCGAATATTTTACCAAATTCTTCAAATGACGTTGTATTCGACGATAACTCAAGTCTACAAGATTATTTTATCGTTGGTATAAATTCAAACATTCAAACAAAAAGTTTTATTACTCAAATAGATAAAAAAGCGCTTGTATTCAATGGAAATTCAGGGAGTGTAATTCACATTGGAGGTTCATTCAATTTGTCTAGAAAGATTAGATTAAATACTTCGGCGGATATTATTTTTGAATCCTTAAGTCCTAACAAGATTAATATAGATATTGGGGAATTTGAATTAAATAATAATTTGATCTTTAAAAGTGGAAATTATTTCTTTAATTCATTAAAGGTAACTGAAACAAAAACAATTCGTTTTGGTGGCGGAAATTATAGTTTTGCTCACGCCTTAATAACTGCAGGAAATATAATAAATGAAGATGCATCTGCCCATTTTGATATAAAAGATTCTTATTTTAAGTCTGCAAAAAAATTTAATATAGCTGCTTCATCTGATGTTAAAGCTGAAGGAGTATACATTATGGCTGACCTATCTTCTAACCAAAACTACAATGTCCCAATTTCTTTGAGTGCTTCTAAAGGTTATACCTCAGTAAATACAATTAATGTGGTTTGTCCAGTAACCATTTCTTTAACACCTGCCTGTTCCGGAAGTTGTACCGGTGTAATAACTGTGAGTTTATCTCCAAGTTGTACGAATACACCTTACAGAGTTTCTGTGTCAAATCCTATTTGTCCTGCATTTGCGGCGGCAATGGGCACAAATTCAATTGCTGGTTCAGTCTATACCTATACAAATGCCTGCATTTGTCTTGGATTTAATTATAATATTGCTGTTTTTGATGCGAGCAATAACTTGCAAACAGGCATTAGTGGTAATTTTACTCCAAATAATGCAAGTCTTTTTCCAAATAATATTGAACCACTTTGTAATTATTCTTGTGACGGAACCCTTGCTGGTGGTATTTTTCCAAATGGGCCATTTTCGGTAACTGTTACTGCAACTGGAACGACAATCACTACTTTTACTACCGCTTTTGGCTACTCTATTCCAAACAGATGTGCTGGTACATATTCTTTTAATATTACTGATGCTGGTGGTTGTTCAAATACAGTGGTCGATATTTTGGGTGCACCAGCGCCCGTCGTAGCCACTGCTGTTACCACAACAATTGATTGCAAGGGTGCTAATAATGGTGCATTGTCTATTACACCAAGTGGCGGGGCTAATACAGTAACTCCAAGTTACACGGTTACTTTTAGTAATTCAGCTGTTTTTACCTCAACTGGTAACCCTGTTGCTGTGACAGGGTTGGGGGTTGGACCAATTTCAGCCACAGTAACCGATTTGAACGGATGTGTTGCTTCAACAAGCACTGTTATTACTGAGCCAAGTGCAACTCTGTCAGTGGCCATGTCTCAAACAAATCTAGCTTGTAATAATGTTTGTATTGGAGCTCTTTCAGCAACAGCATCCGGAGGCACAGGTCCTTATACATACAGTTGGTCTGCGAGTGGCAGTACTCTTTCTTCACGAACAAGTCTTTGTGCATCCGTGGGGATGGAAACGCTAACAGTTTCTGACGCAAATGGTTGTTCTAATTCAAGCCAAACTTTTTCTATTACTCAACCACCTGCAATTACTTTAACTCCAACACAAACAAACGTAGTTTGTTCAGGAGCATCAACCGGTGCGGCCTCTATCACGCCCTCCGGAGGCACAGGTACCTTTCACTATACCTGGACTGCTCCGGGGCCACCAGCATTGACAGGCGACGTACCATCTCAAACCAATTTATTGTCTTTTTCTTCAGCTTATACAGTTAATGTATTAGATGGCAATAATTGTACAAGCCCCTCTGTTTTTATTACCATCACACAACCTCCGGCTGTTACGCTTGCTATTACAAATAAAAGTGTCAGTTGTTTTGGTTTGTCGGATGGGGGTGCAACAGTAACGGCGTCAGGGGGAAATAATTCCTCCTACACTTATAGTTGGACTCCGGGTGCATTTACTTCGTCAGCAGTGTCTACATTTTCTAATGGCATTTATAGCTTAACCGTGAAAGACGCGTCGGCCTGTCCAACTTCTACAACAATAAATATTATTCAACCAAGTTCTGGCTTATCGGTTGCTATTTCGTCTAGCAGTCTTACCTGCAATGTTTTAAACGCGCTACCGTGTGATGGAACAATTAACGCGGTTCCTAGCGGTGGTGTGCCTGCATACAACTACACAGTTACCGGACCTGCAAGTTATAGCAATACAGGTAGCCCTCCATTCACTGGGATTTGTCCGGGAAATTACACCGTTTTTGCAAAAGACGCATCTGGCTGTTCTATTGTTCCTTCAACAATAACAGTTATTGAACCTCCAGCGCTAACAGCTGGAATTAATATTACAAGTCCAATAGCGTGTGCTGGAACCAGCGTGGCAGGGCTTACTGGGAGTGGCGCAGGTGGTACCCCGACTTATGCTTTAACTTGGACTACTCCTTCGGGCCCAAATGCTGGCAACATATTAACGAATCAACCTGCTGGTAGTTATATACTTCTTGTAACTGATTCAAAAGGATGTACAAAGCAAGCTGTGACCACAGTAACTGCACCTGCATCTTTGACTGTAGCGGTAAATACCTCAAGTATTTCATGCTATTCTGTATGTAACGGTGTTTTAAGTTCAACGGTTAGTGGTGGTACCGGTTCTTACAACTATGTATGGACAAATTCTTTAAGTGCAACAGTTGGAACAAATGCGACTGCAACTTCTTTATGTCCTGAAATATATACACTAACTGTTACGGATGCTAATCTTTGTGCTAAAACAAGTACAGGGCAGGTATTTTCGCCACCACCAATTGTGCTAACAAAATCTGTTTCAAACGTAAGTTGTTTTGGTGGTTCTGATGGTTCAGCAACGGTAACGGCAACGGGAGGGACTCCTCCTTTCAACACGTATAATTTTGTTTCATCAAGTTCAACAATCACAAATAATAACGGAGTTATCGGTGGTCAATCCACAGCGTCTTTTGTTGTAACTGTCACAGATAATTCGTTATGTGTGCAAACAACCACCCTGCTTATTGGTACACCTGCTGCACTGGCTGCGGGTATTTCAAGTGTTGGTAGTTGTAATGTTTGTAATGGCAGCGCGGCCGTAACTCCTTCTTTTGGAACCGCTCCTTATACATATTTATGGACAAGTTCTTTGAGTGGCACATTTGCTACTACGCAAACAGTAGGAGGACTTTGCCCTGCAACATATACAGCTTTGATTACCGACTTTAAAAATTGTACAATTACAAAAACCGTCGCAATATCTCAGATCGTTAATTTTACTGTTAGCGCAAGCCCTACAAGCATTTTTTGTAATGGTCTATCAACTGGTTCCGCGGTTGTAAATAATATTGTCGGCGGTAATCCTGGGTATACCTATTCCTGGACGCCTTCTGGACAAACGACAGCTACATTAACTGGCGTTCTATCTGGAACCTATCAAGTTTTAGTTGTGGATAGTTCAACGCCAGCTTGCTCAAATACTGCTACCATTGCTATTACACAGCCACCTGCAATTAGTATTAATTCAAGTACTACTCATGTGACCTGTTTTGGTTATAGCAATGGAGCTCTAAGCACGACCGTAAGTGGTGGGGTCGTAGGGGGGTATACCTATTCTTGGAGTCCTGGTAACCAAACAACATCGGCTATTTCGAGTCAAATTGCTGGTACATATACGTTATTGGTGAAGGATGTAAATCTATGCCCTAAAACAACAACTTTCCAAATTAATCAATCACCTTCAATTACTATACTGTACACTGCTACAAATCCAAGTGCGTGTACTAATCCAGACGGTGTCATTTGCACAACGGTTACGGGCGGATCGGGATCAGGTTATACAAATGCCTGGTCTAATGGCCCAAGCACTGGTAGTTGTATTTCTAGTTTACCGGGTGGGAACTATCAGTATACGGTTACAGATGGTGCTGGTTGCTCTAACTCTGTCACAATAAATTTATTCAATGCAACAGGTCCCACACTTACTGCTGTTTCGAGTGCAGTTAACTGTTTTGGAGCCTCTACTGGTGCCGCAACGGTTACTGCTGTCGGTAGTGGAACTTTTGCTTTTGTTGTATCACCTGTTGCTCCAACAAGTACTATTGCTTCAGGAGTTGTGGCAACTGGTCTCAGTAGCGGAACTTACGCTTTTAATTGTACCGATATTAATGGGTGTGTCACAAGTACCTCAATTCCGATAACTCAATCCCCTTCGGTAACGTTAAACCCTTCTGTTACACCAACCCGATGTAATGGAATTTGCACCGGCTCTATTACGGTAGCGCCAACGCAAGGAAGCTTACCGTCACCAACATTCGTTTATAACTGGGTGTCTCTAACTCCACCTATAACGGGTCAGGGAACAAAGACGGTAGCAGCTTTGTGTGCAAACCCATACACTCTTAACTTAACGGATGCCTTGAATTGTCCAACGCAGTATACCTTTGCCATTACACAACCTTCTCCGATTGTTATATCTCCAGTTGCTACGAGTAATGTTAAATGTAATAATGCTTGTACAGGATCCATTGTGGTTGGTGCAACAGGTGGTATAGGTGCACTAGGCTATTCTTGGACGCCTATTGGCGGCAATACGCAAACAGTTACCAATTTATGTGCAACAAGTGCAACAGTTTATACAGTTACAGTAACAGATGCTCAAAGTTGCAGTACAACAGCCACATTCCCTATTTTACAACCCCCTGCTTTAACTGGAACAGTGACGGCACTTAATGCAACCTGCTCCAATTCGTGTAATGCTACTGCTACTTTGAACGCCGCCGGCGGGGTACCTGGTTATATATACAGCTGGTCTTCAAGTACCAATACGCTCTCAACTGAAAATTCCTTATGCGCCGCAACCCAATATACAGCATCTGTTACCGATGCTAATGGTTGCGTTTTGTTAAAACCTTTTACCACAAATGCAGTAGCGCCCTTAAGCGCTACACTTATTCCTACAAATCCAAAATGTAACGCTGCTTGTGATGGTAGTATTTCTACGCAGGTTTCGGGCGCGCAAGGATCATTAACATACTCTTGGTCTCCCGCAGGTGCAGGACAAAATCCAACCCTTTTATGTGCAACGCCAAATCCCAACTATACCGTAGTAATAAGCGATCAAAATTCTTGCTCCCTTACCGCAGTAACCACACTAACTAACCCTCTGTTAATGCAAGCTACCATTTTTACCACTCAGCCTACTTGTTTCGGTCAAGCTAATGGTGATGCATCTGTCACGGTCACAAATAATGCAGGCCCGCTTCAATATACTTGGCAGCCGACAGGTCCTCCCACAAAAACCACTCAAGCGGTTACCGGTCTTCCAGGCGGTATAATTTATACTCTCACTGTAAGAGATAATAATCTTTGTAAAATCACACAAACGTTCTCCTTGAGCAGCCCCTCCAGTATGACGGTAAACAACGCAATTAGCCCCGCAAGCTGTTCTCAATCTAACGGAGCTGTTTTCCTTAGCCCAACTGGTGGCGTGCCAGGCTATACATATGTTTGGCCAGGTGGTATAAGCACTTCTTTCTCCGCATCTGGTATTCCTGCAGGTGTTTATTCAATTACAGTTTCTGATTCACACAGTTGCACAACAACTGTTAGTATAATTTTGCCAAATTCTAGTGGGCCGACTTACATGCCGATTGTTTCATCGAGTATTACTTGTAATTCGCAGTGTACTGGTGCAGCATCTGTTGCGGTTACTACAGTTACAGGAGGCACACAACCTTACACGGCGACCTGGTTATCACCCGCACCTTCAGGTACTAATGAAATAACAGGTTTATGTGCTGGAGTATACAACGCGCAAATTACGGATGCAACCGGTTGTCTTGGTTTTACCACCGTTACAATTGCTGAACCATCTCCAATATCAAATACAACAAATATTGGTTTCCCGTTGTGTCCTGGAATATGTGATGGAAATATTAGCGTGTCCTCGTCCGGTGGCAATGCACCTTATACATACACTTGGATGCCGATGTTTTCAAATGGCACAAGCATTACCAATTTATGCGCTGGCGATTATACCTTGGTTGTAGGTTATAACAATGTGTGTACAGATACTTCCCGAATAAATCTTCCAGTTCAAACCGTTATTGCGATCGCACCAACTGTTACTAATAATATTTGTTTCGGAACTTCTACCGCTAAAGCTTCGGTTTCAGTGAGTGGTGGATCTTCACCGTATGTTGCGGGTTGGAGTAATGGCCAAAATGGTTTAAATATAAATAATCTTGTAAACGGAACCTATACAGTTGTTGTTACTGACATTAATGGTTGTAGTAATACTGAAACCACTTCTATTACTTCTGGCGCTCAAATAACGTCTACTACTTCAATATTCTCTCCAGCTTGTGGCTTATGCAGTGGCGCGGCTACTGTTGCAGCTACTGGAACAGGCCCTTTTAATTTTAGTTGGTCGAATTCTGCAACAAGTCCAACAGTAGCAAATTTATGCGCTGGAGTATATCAGGTAATTATTTCCGATGTATTATCTTGTACTAAAACAGAAACTATTATTGTAAATAACTCAAATGGCATTGATTCAGCCCGCGTTAATACGAAACAAATTTCTTGTTCTGGTTCATGTATTGGGGGAGCTTCTGTAACAGCCTTTGGAGGTACAGCACCAATTACATACAATTGGTTAAGTCCGGCAACAAGTGGTTCGGTTATTAGTAATTTGTGCTCTGGTACCTATTTTGTTCAAATGGTGGATGCTGCAGGTTGTATTAGAACAACTTCGGCAACCATTAACCCTCTCGTAACCCTTTCTGTTTCTCCTTTTGTTTACCAACCTGCTTGTGGAGCAAGTGACGGTTCAATAAGTATTGCTATAGCTGGTGGCACCCCAACATACAATATTGTTTGGAATCCGCCGGCAGGATTAACTACGTCCCTAACAAATTTAAATAGCGGTGTTTATTCTTATACAGTTACTGAAAGCGGAATAAATGCTTGTTCTATTTCTAACACTATCAATGTGAGCAACAATAACGGTCCGATAATTGTCGCTGATCAAACAAACATTAATTGTTTTGGCCAGTGTACTGGGCTTATATCCACAACGGTTACTTCTGCGAATCCACCTCTAACCTACTCATGGAGTAGCGGGTCAGCCATTACCTCCAGTGTTGTAACTAATCTTTGTAAGGGAGTTGTAACTCTGACGGTATCAGATGGAATTCCATGTAATACAATTCAATCTTTCACCATCACAGATAACCCTTTGCTGCAGCTGAGTAAGGAGAATGTAAAAAACGCAAATTGTTTTGGTGACTGCAGTGGTGAAATTAAATTGGTACCAAGTGGTGGAAGTTTACCGTATACCTATACTTGGACCAATACTAATGCGACTTTTAATCCGATAGATTCACTTTGCGATGGTGTCTATGTTGCAACTATTACAGATAGTAAAGGCTGTGCGCTTACATCTCCTTCTTATACAATAAAAAGCGCTAGTTCAATTTCTTTAGCTGTTAACTCAACCAAGGCTTCTTGTGGTTCAGTTTCTGACGCTTCAATTAGTGTCAATACAACCGGTGGATTAGGAACATATACCTACACCTGGAAAGGCCCGTCGAATTATGCAGCTTCGTCACAAAACGTATCTAATATTTTTTCAGGTAATTATAGCTTAAGTGTTCTCGATAGTTTGGGATGTAAAAAAGACACTGCAATTAGTATTAGCCCCTCTATTACTATCATGGCAAACGCTGGTCCAGATCAAATTATTTGTCCAGAAACAGGTTCAGTAGTTCTTAACGCAACCGGTTCATCTAATTCCACATACAAATGGTTTTCGTTAACGGATACTACAAACGCACTGGCAGTTGGCCCTCAACTTTTTGTTAGTAACATTAAAAAGGCAAGAAGCTTTGTACTCAAATCTATCTCTCCGGTTGCTGCATGTTATGCGAAAGATACAGTTATGGTAAACGTTCATATTTTATCAGCTCTAGATGCAGGTAGGGATATTACAGTACCAGTGCATTCTAGCGTTACAATTGGTGGTTACCCAACTAATTGGGGAGCGCTTACACTAACCTGGTCACCTGCTCAATATTTAAATGATCCGAACTCTAGCAATCCTATAACATCAAATACGGTTAACACTACTTTTATAGTAACGGCTAGTGATATGAATGGTTGTATAACTACGGATTCGGTCCATGTGTTTTTATATCCTGAACTTAATATAACTAGTGGATTTACGCCTAATGGTGACGGTAAAAACGATTTATGGATCATTGATTATATCGATCAGTTTCCGGAGACTACTGTTGAAATATTTAACCGCTGGGGTGATGTAATTTTCTCAGCTAAAAATGGATATAACGAACCTTTTAATGGAAAATATAAAGGTACTGACTTACCAGTTGGAACCTACTATTACATAATTAATTTAAACCATCCAGGCTATCCTAAACCATTTACCGGACCATTGACTATATTCAGATGATAAAGCAGCTATACATATTCATATTTTTAATCACTGCATTTTGTGGGCTTTCTCAACAATTACCACAATATTCTCAGTATATGCTCAATGAGATGGCAATTAATCCTGCCGTGGCTGGTAGAGATGATTTCTCTGAAGTGAGGTCAAACAATCGCAGACAGTGGGTTGGTATAACAGATGCGCCAAGAACCTATATGTTAACACTTCAGGGACCAATAAGAGGAAAAAATATGGGGCTTGGGGTAAATATTTATACGGATATTGTTGGACCAACTCGCCGAACTGGAATTAGCTTTTCTTACGCTTACCACATAAAACTACAAAGAGATATGCATTTGTCTTTGGGTTTATCCGCTGGATTGCAGCAATGGGGAGTTGACGGAAGTAAAATAACACTTCGGGAAGAAGGAGATCAGCAATTACTTTCATCTTATAGAACTAAGCCTTTACCTGATTTGGGTGCTGGAATATATTTTTACAAAAAAGATAAATTTTATTTTGGCTTTAGTTTACCTCAAATGTACCAAGCTCCAATTGGTTTGTACGATGGGTCTTCTAAGAAAAGTAAGTTAGCGAGCCAAATTAATATTAATGGAGCTTATAAGATTGACATTAATGAAGAATTTACTGTTGAACCTTCATTTTTGATTAAGTATGAAAAGCCGGCACCTGTTAAATTAGACATTGGTGGACGTGTAATCTACAAAAAGCAGATCTGGGCAGGTATAGTGTATCGCCACAAGGATGCTATCTCAGTTCTTTTAGGTTATATGTTTAAAGATTATTTGACTATAGGATATTCGTATGATATTACTACTACACAAGTTCGTAAATACAGTTCAGGGACTCATGAGTTAATGCTTGGACTGAAGTTTTCCCGTAAACAGTCTTCCACTTGGGAAGGTAACACAAAATAGTTCCCGTTAAATAAACTTATTTTTTCAGTTAACTGCGTTTTTATTTTGAAAGAAATCTTTTCTCAAAATATGAAATCGTTTTGTGCCAAAAAGCCTTATTTAGAATCATTATAAATTATAGAATTCGTTAAAAATTTTAACGAATTCCCTAAATAAGTCTCAATCTTCTATTAAATTTGCCATCATTTTGTGTCATTAATTTGTCATAAGAGAAACACTAAACAGAAGCAAATTTTTCTCATTTTTATATGAAAAACCAAATAACCAGGATTCCATTAAAAGCAGTGATAGCGTTCGTTTTCACGGTTTTTATCTTCACGTCAAATGTGCAAGCCCAGGATGGGGCAAAATTGTTTAAACAAAATTGTGCTGTTTGTCACGCGTCTCACACCGATCAAAAGTTAACGGGTCCCGGCTTAAAAGGTGTTTTCGATCGCACTCCAAAAGGAGATTGGATGCATAAATGGATCCTTAACAGCGAGAAAATGATTAAGTCTGGTGACGCTTACGCCAACAAAATATACGGTGAGAACGGGAAGGCTTCTATGACTGTGTTTGAAGGTACACTTACTGACAAAGACGTTGATGCTGTCATAGCTTTTATTAAAGCGCCACTTCCTGTTACAGGTCCGGCTGCTCCAGGTGGTTCAACTCCAGGTGGAGAAGTTACAGAAGTTAAACCAGGTATTGATCCCTTATATTTAATTCTTGGTTCCATCGTTATCCTGGCAATCTTATTAGTAGCATTACGTAGCGTTAGAACAGCTTTACAAAATACATCTAACCGTGCTGAAGGAAAAGAAGAAAATCCTGATATTACTTTTTGGCAAGAAGTTAGAAATTGGATTTCTGGAAATCGTCGTTTAGTTGGTGTTTTGAGTGTTATTGTACTTTGTATAGGGATGAAGGGCTGTTGGGATGCTTGTTTCAACATTGGAGTTTACTATGATTATAGAACACAAAAAGGTTATAAGCCAGAACAACCAATAAAATTCTCACATAAATTACACGCCGGTGATAATGAAATTGCTTGTCAATATTGCCATAGCTCAGTTGAGAAATCACGTCACGCAGGAATTCCTTCAGTAAACATTTGTATGAATTGCCATAAAGGAATTAATACTGGTCCAGTTTACAAAGAAAAAGAAATAGCTAAAATCTACGAAGCAGCAGGTTTTGATTTCAAAACAGGAACCTATGATGACAGCAAACAAAATCCATTAAAATGGATTAAGGTTCATAATCTTCCTGATCATGTTTATTTTAATCACTCACAACACGTTGTGGTTGGTAAAATTGATTGTGCTACTTGTCACGGTGATGTAAAAGCTATGACAGTTGCAGAGCAAAAAGCACCTTTAACAATGAAATGGTGCATCGAGTGCCACCGCAAAACAGAAGTGGTTATGCAAGGCAACGCATACTACGATCGTTTGCACAAAGCATTAAAAGAAAAATATGCTGGACAGTATGATGTTAAGTTTACTGTTGAGAAGATTGGCGGATTAGAATGCGCTAAGTGCCATTATTAAAATTAAGAATCATTAAAGAATTTATATATTAATGTCTATGTCAAAAAAATACTGGAAAGGATTACCAGAGTTACATAATAGCCCTGAATTCCAAGCGCAGCAAAAAAATGAGTTCGCCGAGTCTCTTCCAATGGACGAGTTTTTGAGCGGTAACGATGCTGAAACTTCCGGAACCTCACGCCGTGATTTCTTAAAAGTAATGGGTTTCTCAACTGCCGCGGTAGCTTTAGCAGCTTGCGAAACACCGGTTATGCGTTCTATTCCTTATGTTGTAAAGCCTGAGGAGGTTACTCCTGGTGTTGCTAACTTTTATGCAACAACATTTTACGACGGACATGATTATGCATCTATTTTAGTTAAGACACGTGAAGGTCGTCCCATCAAAATCGAAGGAAATGATTTGGGTGGAATTACACATAGTGGAACTAACGCACGTGTTCAAGCATCTGTACTAGGCTTATATGACGGTGCACGTTTGAAAGGACCATGGGTAAAGGGTGCAGAGTCCACCTGGAAAACAGCAGACGATGCAGCAGCAACCGCTTTAAACGGAGCAACTATTCGTATTCTTACGTCAACAATAATAAGCCCTTCTACAAAAGCGGTTATTGCTGAGTTTACGGATAAACATCCAAATACTAAGCACGTTACTTACGATGCTATTTCTCATAACGCTTTAACGCTTGCAAATAAAAACACATTTGGTAAAGCAGTTGTTTCTTCTTACGATTTCAGTAAAGCTAAAATTGTTGTAGGTATTGCTTGCGACTTCTTAGGCAACTGGATTGCAGGTGAAGAGTTCTCAAAACAATATGCTAAAAACCGTAAGGTTTCTAAAGCAAATCCTGAAATGAGTCAACACTTTCATTTCGAAAGTAACTTGTCTCTTACAGGGGCGAATGCTGATTACCGTTTCATGGTAAAACCTAGTGAACTGGGTAAAGTAACTGTTTCATTATTTAATGAAATTGCTGCAATTACAGGAAACTCAAAAGTAAGTGGAGATACTAAAATTGAAAGTGCTGCGGCTGTAACCGCTATTAAAAAAGCAGCTGAAAAGTTAGCTAATAATAAAGGAAAATCTTTGGTTGTTTCAGGCTTAAACGACGAAGGTGTTCAAACTTTAGTGAATGGAATTAATGCAATGCTTGACAACTATGGTAAAACTGTAGATGTTGAGAAACATTTAAATTTCAAACAAAGTGATGACAAAGAATTTGCTGAATTAGTTGCTGATATGGCTTCTGGTAAAGTAAATGTATTAATGACTTACAATTGTAATCCTGTTTATACAGCTCCTGCTTCTTTAAAATTTGCAGATGCTTATAAAAAAGTAGCTACTCGTATTTCATTCTCTCAAGTAATGGATGAAACATCACAAATGGCAACAATCGTTTGTCCAGATCATCACTATTTAGAGTCGTGGGGTGATGCAAATCCAAAGGTTGGAATGTTCACTTTGCAACAAGCAACTATTAATCCAATTTTCGCTCAACCTCGTCAAGAAGGTACGCGTCAGTTTCAAGATACTTTATTAAAATGGTCAGGTATTAAATCTGATTATTTAACTTATTTACAAGGGTACTGGAATAATCACGTATTCCCGAATCAAGGTAAGTTCTTAGATTTCCCAAGTTTCTGGGCGCATGCATTGCATGATGGTGCAGTAAAAGTTGCCGTGTACAAAGATGCGCCAGTTGCTCCAATGGAAAAAGATTCTTTAGGTAGACCTCTAATGGTTGGTGTAGCTACTGCTATGGCAGAAGTTTCTGACTCAACACAAACAGTTGCTGCTGAACAACCAAAAGGAAAAATGGTTGTTGCAACCGAATCCATTCCAACTCCCGATTATAATAAGGCAGCCTCAATGGCAACTTCAGTTAAAGGAAGCGCGCTTGAATTATTTGTTTACGAAAAAGTAGGTTTAGGAAATGGTACATACGCCAATAACCCATGGTTAATGGAATTGCCTGATCCTATTTCTAAAGTTACTTGGGACAATTATATTACAATGAGTCCAATCGATGTTAAAGCGATGGGATTAAATGAGATGTTACGTCAGGATATTGATGGTAGTATTGTAGACCTAACGGTTAACGGTATTACGATTAAAGTTCCTGTGTATCCTCAACCAGGTCAAGCTCCTGGATCTATTGGTTTAGCGCTTGGTTATGGTAGAAATGCAGAATCTTTAAAAGTTGCAAACGGAGTAGGTGTGAATGCGTTCCCTTTCCAAGGGATGATTAACAATACCATTCAACCAATTGCAACAAATGTAAGTGTCATAAAAACTTCTGAAACCCATATGTTTGCTGCTACGCAGATTCAACATACCATAATGGGTAGAGAAGAGTTTTTATTACGTGAGGTATCCTTAAAAGAATTTAAAGAAAAAGATAAAGATTATTGGAATCCTGCCGTAGAAATGGCGGTTCACGGTGGTGGTAAAAAACCAGTAAGTGAAGTAGATCTTTGGGCGGAACATCCACGTCCTGGACACAAGTGGGGAATGAGCATCGACATGAACCTTTGTTTTGGTTGCGGTGCTTGTGTCGTAGCATGTACGTCTGAAAATAACGTTGCTGTTGTAGGTAAGTTAGAAGTAAGCAGAGTACGTGAAATGCATTGGTTACGCATTGATCGCTATTACAGTTCTGATGTTACTAAGCACAGCGCTCAGGCAGAAGGGTTAATGGAGACTAAAAAAATGTACATCGATATGGAAAATCCTTCGGCTAACCCGCAGGTTACTTTCCAACCAATGATGTGTCAACATTGTAATCATGCTCCTTGTGAAACTGTTTGTCCAGTTTTAGCTACTAGTCACAGTACTGAAGGTTTAAATATGATGACTTATAACCGTTGTATTGGTACACGTTACTGCGCTAACAACTGTCCTTTCAAAGTACGTCGTTTCAATTGGTTTAATTATAACGGCAACGATTTATTTGCTGATGTAAATCCTGCACAACAAGAATTAGGGCGTATGGTGTTAAATCCAGACGTAGTTGTTCGTAGTCGTGGTGTGATGGAAAAATGTTCTATGTGTCAGCAAAAATTACAAGCTGGTAAATTAGAAGCTAAAAAAGCAGGAATGCCAGTTAAAGATGGTGCTATTAAAACAGCTTGTCAATCGGCGTGTTCAACAGATGCGATTATTTTTGGTGACTTGAATGATTCAGAATCTCAAGTAACAAAAGAAAGAAATGACGAAAGAACTTATTTCTTATTGGAAGATGTGGGTATTAAGCCAACTACTTCTTACAAAGTAAAAGTTAGAAATCAAGATGAGCAGATTATTTTTCATGACGATGTTGTAGGACATTCTGTTAAAAAAGAAGAAGCTCACCACGAAGAGAAACATTCATAGTTTAAATAATTAAGAATAAAAAATTAATAAGATAATATGCACGCAGAATCAGAAATTAGATTACCGTTAATAATCGGCAATAAAAGTTATCGCCAGATTACTGATGATATTATTGCGCCGATAGAAGGTAAAGCAGCAAGAGGCTGGTACACATTAACGACTATTTGTGCCTTATGTTTTTTATGGGGAATTTGTAGTTTAGCGTATACTATCGGAACTGGTATTGGTTCTTGGGGTAGTAGTAATAATGTTGACTGGGCTTGGGATATTACCAACTTCGTTTGGTGGATCGGTATTGGTCACGCTGGTACTCTTATATCTGCGGTATTATTATTGTTTCGTCAAAAATGGCGTATGGCTATTAACCGTTCTGCTGAGGCGATGACAATTTTCGCCGTTATGTGTGCTGCAATTTTCGTGTTGCTTCATACCGGTCGTCCTTGGTTAGATTATATGTTATTCCCTTTACCAAATCAATTTGGTTCTTTGTGGCCAAACTTTAACTCTCCTCTACTTTGGGACGTGTTCGCGGTATCAACTTATTTTACTGTGTCCTTAGTATTCTGGTACATTGGTTTAATTCCTGATTTTGGAATGATTCGTGATCGCGTTATTAAGCCATGGCAAAAGAAAATGTACGGTTTTTTATCTTTTGGTTGGGGTGGAAGTGCTCGTCACTGGAGTCGTTTTGAAGAAGTATCTTTAGTACTGGCTGGTTTATCTACACCACTTGTATTTTCAGTTCACTCAATTGTATCATTTGACTTTGCTACTTCTATTGTTCCAGGTTGGCATACAACTATCTTTCCTCCTTATTTCGTTGCGGGTGCCGTGTTTTCCGGGTTTGCAATGGTATTAACGCTAATGTTAGTTGTACGTAAGATTTATAAATTAGAACATTATCTTACTATCAAACACATTGAGTACATGAACATTGTGATTATTGTTACAGGGTCAATCGTTGGTGTAGCCTATTTAACTGAATTATTCGTTGCCTGGTACTCTGGTGTTGAATGGGAACAATACGCTTTCTTAAATCGTGCAACGGGTCCTCTTGCGTGGTCTTATTGGATCATGATGGGCTGTAATGTTGTGTCTCCTCAATTATTTTGGTTCAAAAAAATTCGTACTTCTATCGTTGCAACTTTCATTTTATCGATTGTGGTAAACATTGGTATGTGGTTTGAGCGTTTCGTAATCATTGTTACAACGTTATGTCGTACTTATGTTCCATCTACTTGGAGTACGTATACTCCATCATTTATTGATGTGGGTATTTTTGTTGGAACGATTGGGATGTTTGGAACGTTCTTTTTATTATTTTCTCGTTATTTCCCTGTAATTGCTCAAGCAGAATTAAAAACGATTTTAAAAGCTTCAGGAGAATCACAAAAGAAGGCGGCTGCAGAAGCGCATCACTAATAATAAAGTAATAGATATTTAAATTATAATATGGCAACTAATAAACATATCATTCACGGAATTTTTGGCGATGAAGTGCCAATGATGGAAGCGTGTAAAAAATTAAGAGCTTCTGGTATTCGTGTCAAAGAAGCTTACACTCCTATGCCGATTCACGGTTTAGATTCATTAATCGGAGTTCCTCGTACACGTTTGGCTATTTGTGCATTTATTTATGGTCTTACTGGTATTGGTTTGGCTACATTAATGATGTGGTACATGATGGTTTCTGATTGGCCGAATGATATTGGTGGTAAACCAAATTGGGCATATTATTTCAATATTCCTGCATTTATTCCAATCACATTTGAATCTACTGTTTTTTGTGCTGCTCATGGAATGGCATTAACTTATTTGTTACGTTGTATGCTTGTGCCAGGCGCAAAAGCTAAGAATCCTGATCCTCGTACAACCGATGATAAGTTCATGCTTTTATTAGACTTGAATGATGCTCAATCTGAAAAAGCAAAAACAATTTTAAAAGACAGCGGCGCTGAAGAAGTTAATCTGATTAACTCTTATGTAGTTGAACCGAAATACATTTTAGAAGAAACACACTAGTATTATACAATGAAAAAAAATTATAGAACCATAAAATTTGCTTTTAGTGTTGCTTTTGCATCACTCGTATTGGCTAGTTTTACATCATGTGGTAAGAAAGATGAAAATAGTCCTGGTGTTGAATTTATGCCTGACATGTACCGTTCTCCTTCATTAGAATATTATCAAGTTCACACTGTTGATGGTGACACATTGAATAACGCCATGAAGCCTGTAAAGGGTAGTGTTGCACGTGGTTTCCTTCCGTATGCATATCCGAATACAGCTGAAGGATATACTCAAGCTGGTGCAAACTTGCATAACCCACTTTCAGTTTCTAATAGAGAGAAATGGGAAAATGAGGGTGAAGTATTATATGGTAAGTTTTGCGTTCACTGTCACGGTGTTACAGGCGCTGGTGATGGAAAAGTTGGCGCTAAGTTACCTGGCCCACCACCTGCTTACGATGGAGCTTTAAAGGATTTACCAGAAGGTAAAATATTTCATACGCTTACTTATGGTAAAGGCACAATGGGTTCTCACGCTAGTCAGTTAACACAGGAAGAGCGTTGGAAGCTTGTTTATTTTGTTCAAAAATTACAAGGACCTAAAGTTACGGCAGCAGCGGATAGTTCGAAAACTATGCCAGCTAAACATTAATATTTATTAGAATTAAGAGAGACTAACATATGAATACCGAAAAATTAAATTTTACAGTTCCGTCAAAAGCCAGGATGTTCTCTTTTGGGCTAATGGCCGTGGGTTTAATATCAATTATTTTGATGTTCTTAACCGATCACGTGGATGGAGATCCTGATTATCATAATACAAGAGCTTGGAGCAATGTGTTTTCAGGAGCATTTTTCTTTATGGCTTTATCTTTAGCTGCCGCTTTCTTTTTAGGATTGCAATATGCTGCTGAAGCGGGTTGGTCTACAACAATTAAGCGTGTTATTGAGGCAGTGACTATGTATTTACCTTGGGGTTTATCTTTCATGATGCTACTATTTTTGTTGGGGCAATTTCAAGTACACCATATTTATCATTGGATGACTCCTGGAATTGCTGATGCAACAAGTGAAAATTACGATAAAATTATTGCCGGTAAAATGGGATACTTTGGAGTGTTTTGGTGGGTAAGAACTATTCTGTATATGATTGGATGGTTATGGTTTACTTTTAAATTACGTAATAATTCAATCGAAGCAGATAAATTAGATGTTGATATTAACAACAGTTACCACTGGAAAAATATTAAAATAGGAGCCTGGTTTATGGTGTTATTCGCAGTAACCTCTTCAACAGCTTCATGGGATTGGGTGATGAGTATTGATACACATTGGTTCTCAACTTTATTTGGATGGTATATATTCTCTGGAATGT
Source organism: Aurantibacillus circumpalustris (assembly GCF_029625215.1). Lineage (GTDB taxonomy): Bacteria > Bacteroidota > Bacteroidia > B-17B0 > Aurantibacillaceae > Aurantibacillus > Aurantibacillus circumpalustris. The sequence goes on along the minus strand of NZ_CP121197.1, from coordinate 236,247 downwards.
GGATTAGCGCATTAACAGCAATTACAATCCTAGTAATTTGGTTGAAAAAGGAAGGTTATATGGAATTTGTAACGGAAAGCACAATTCATGATATGGGTAAGTGGATGTTTGCAATTTCTTTCTTATGGACTTATTTATATTTCTCGCAATTCATGTTGATTTGGTATGCTGATATTCCTGAGGAAGTTGTTTACTTTACAGCACGTTGGGAAAATTACAAAGCGTTAATGTGGACAGTGTTCTTCATCAACTTTGCACTTCCAATGGTGATGTTAATGAGCCGCGATTCAAAACGTAATTTCTTTTTCTTAATGTTTGTTGGAACTATAATTTTCATTGGGCATTATTTAGATGTTATTATGATTGTTATGCCAGGAACAGTTGGACACCACTGGACAGGGTTAAGCTGGATGGAATTTGGTTGTTTCTTTTTCTTTTTAGGTTTATTTATTTATGTTGTATTGAACGCTCTTGCAAAAGTGCCACTGCGTGTAAAAAACCATCCTTTTATTCAGGAGAGTTTACACCATTCAATTTAGTATTAATTAAATAAGGAAATTAAAAATTTTAAATAAATAAAAGATGAGTTTATTAGTTCTGTTAGCCATAGTGTTATTAATAATTGCGGGACATCAGTTATTAAGGATTATCGAGTTAAGTCGTGGTTTAAAGAAAACAAAAGAGTGGCAGATAACTGACACCGATAATAATATGATGGGAAAAGCAATGCTGGCATTCATGATTCTTTTCTTTGTGTTTTTCTTCTGGCAAGTTGAACGTTGGATGGATCGTTCATTACCACCCGCTGCATCTGAGCATGGCGTTTTAATTGATGATTTGTGGGACGCAAACATGTGGTTAATTACAGTTATTTTCATTATTACTAATTTTGTTTTATTCTGGTTTGCCTATAAGTACCGTGGTAATTCTAAAAACAAAGCAGTTTATTATCCGCACAATAATAAGTTAGAAATGCTCTGGACGGTTGTTCCTGCAGTGGCTTTAACTTTCATCATTATTTTCGGTTTAAAATACTGGAATGAAATTATGGATGATGCGAAAGAACCTAACCGTGTTACTATTGAGCTTTATGCAAAACAATTTGATTGGTCTGCGCGCTATACAGGTAAAGACGGTAAGTTAGGCGAAACTGATTACAGACAAATTGACGGAGGAAACTCTGTTGGCATGGATACTACAGATGTTGCAGGATTCGATGATCAAATTGTTAAGAATGAATTTCATATTCCTGTAGGACGTGAGATTGAATTGGTTATGCGTAGCCGAGATGTTATTCATAGTGCTTACCTTCCTCACTTTCGGGCTCAAATGAATTGCGTACCAGGAATGATAACGTACTTTAAATTTAAGCCAACAAAAACTACTGCAGAAATGCGTAAAGATCCTTATACAATAATGATGATGGCGGGAATTAACAAGGCGCGTGCTTTAGAGAACAAAGAACCAATTGAATTTGATTATTTACTTTTGTGTAATAAGATTTGTGGTGTATCTCATTTTAACATGCAAATGAACGTGATTGTTGATACAGAGGAGGATTATCAAGCCTGGATCGCTAAACAAAAGGCATTTAAAACTGTTGCTTCAAAAAACTAATTTAAAAATTTCTAAATAAATTACAAGATGGCTACCCCGATGAATACAGGATTAGAAAAAGAACATTTAGTTCACCATGATCACGTGCATGATCATGACGATCATCATGAAAGTTTTGTGAGTAAGTACGTTTTCAGTATGGATCACAAAATGATCTCGCGTCAGTTTTTAATTACTGCGATAATTATGGCTGTTGTTGCAATGACAATGTCCGTTATCTTTCGTTTACAATTAGCATGGCCGGGAGAAAAATTCGGATTTATTAATGCACTATTAGGCGATAAATGGGGCAAAGATGGAATTCTTGATCCAAATATGTATCTAGCGCTTGTTACGATTCACGGAACAATTATGGTGTTCTTCGTTTTAACAGGTGGATTAAGTGGAACTTTCAGTAACCTGTTGATTCCTTATCAAGTTGGTGCACGTGATATGGCCTCTGGATTCTTAAACATGTTATCGTATTGGTTTTTCTTTGCATCAAGTTCTATCATGCTTGCTTCTTGTTTTATTGAAGACGGTCCTGCTTCTGCTGGGTGGACAATTTACCCTCCTTTATCAGCTCTTCCAGAAGCTATTCCTGGTTCAAAATTAGGGATGACAATGTGGTTAGTGTCAATGGCAATATTTATTATATCTTCTTTATTAGGAAGTTTAAATTACATCATTACAGTTATTAATTTAAGAGCGAAAGGAATGAAAATGACAAGATTGCCATTATCTATTTGGGCTTTCTTAATTACGGCTATTTTAGGTGTACTTTCTTTCCCTGTATTATTTTCATGCGCACTATTATTAATTTTCGATAGAAGTTTTAATACTTCATTTTACCTTTCTGACATTTACATTGGTGGCCGCCCATTAGATAATGTGGGTGGAAGTCCGGTATTATTTGAACACTTGTTCTGGTTTCTCGGTCACCCAGAGGTGTACATCGTTTTATTACCAGCATTGGGTATTGCATCAGAGGTTATTGCTACAAGTTCTCGTAAACCTATTTTTGGTTACCGTGCAATGATTGGTTCAATTTTAGCAATTGGTTTCTTGTCTTTCATCGTTTGGGGTCACCATATGTTTATGACCGGGATGAATCCTTTCTTAGGTTCTGTGTTTGTATTTACTACTTTATTAATTGCCATTCCTTCAGCGGTAAAGGCGTTTAACTATATTACTACAATGTGGAAAGGTAATATTCAATTTACTCCTGCAATGTTATTTGCGATTGGATTGGTGTCCTCTTTTATTACTGGTGGTGTAACAGGGATTATCTTAGCCGATTCTACATTAGATATTAACGTACATGATACGTATTTTGTGGTAGCCCACTTCCATATCGTTATGGGATTAAGTGCGATCTTCGGTATGTTTGCTGGTGTGTATCATTGGTTCCCGAAATTGTTCTTACGCATGATGAATAAAAAATTAGGTTTTGCACATTTCTGGGTTACCATTACAATGGCTTACGGTGTTTTCTTCCCTATGCACTTTTTAGGATTAGCAGGCGTTCCCCGTAGATATTACACCAATAGCAATTTTCCGATGTTTGACAACTTAGTTGACATTAATGAAATTGTAACTATTTGTGCAATTATAGGAGCTTTAGGGCAAGGTATATTCTTATTCAATTTCTTTTATAGTATTTTCCGCGGAGAAAAAGCACCACAAAATCCTTGGAATTCAAATACACTTGAATGGACTACACCAATGGCTCACATTCACGGTAACTGGCCTGGAGAATTACCAACTGTGCACCGTTGGGCTTATGACTACAGCAAGCCTGGTAAAGAAAAAGATTTTGTTCCGCAAACTGTTCCTTTGGAAGAAGGAGAAGAAGACGGTGGCGCACACTAAGATTTAAATCTTAATAAAAAAGGTCCCTTATTTAAGGGGCCTTTTTTTATGTAACAAAGTGTGACTTTACTTCTTTCTATAAAATGATTACTTTTATTATAAGAAATATTCGTAAACATTTATTAAGACATTGTTATGGAAAGTTACGAAACGCTGAGTGTTGCTATTGCAGCACTAAAAAAACAAGGTTATACAATTGACTTTAATCTAAAGAAAAATGGAATTATTTGTAGCGAAGGGAAGCATAACTTTTCTCCATCTGAGTTTGAGATTGATAAATCTTTTCGATTCGACGTCAACGAGGATCCTTCCGATCAATCTGTTCTCTACGCTATCTCCTCTCATGATCATAAAATAAAAGGACTCCTTGTAAATGGTTACGGAATATATTCAGATACTTTAACGAATGAACTTTTAGATAAACTCAAATAATTTAGACGTATTAAAGTATGGAAAGAGATATAACCAAGAAATACACAAATGGTGAGATTACCATTGTTTGGAAACCTTCTACTTGCATTCATTCTACCTTATGTTGGAAAGGGTCTACTGGCTTACCAGAAGTATTTAACCCTCAATTAAAACCTTGGATAATGCCGGAAGGAGCAAATACAGATAAAGTTATAGAGCATGTAAAGAAGTGCCCAAGCGGTGCCTTAAGTTTTTATTACAATAACGAAGTAGAAGGTTCTACACAGGTAAGTGCGGAAACGAAAATTGAAGCCGCGGTCAACGGACCTCTTCTTGTTTATGGCAATGTTCTTATCAAGGACTCTAAAGGAACTGAGATTCGTAAAAATAATGTTACAGCCCTTTGTCGTTGCGGTAAATCAGACAACAAACCATTTTGTGATGGCAGCCATGTTAAGCATAATTTTGAGGGATAATAAACTATGAAATTAAAAGTAATTTTAACCGGTGCAACAGGCATGGTGGGTGAAGGTGTTTTACACGAATGTGTTTTGCACCCAGAAGTTGAAGAAATTCTTGTATTGACACGAAAGTCTTCTGGATACATAAATCCAAAAATAAAGGAAATTGTCCATTCAGATTTTTTTAATCTGTCTTCTATAGAAAACAAATTACACGGTTACAATGCCTGTTTCTTTTGTTTGGGCGTTTCTTCGGTTGGAATGAATGAAGCCAATTATACAAAAATGACCCATACACTTACCATTCATGTTGCAGAAACTCTTTGCAAGATTAATGAAGGAATGATATTTGGTTATATCTCTGGAGCAGCGACCGATTCAACTGAAAAGGGAAGAAGTATGTGGGCACGCGTGAAAGGAAAAACAGAAAACGATTTAAAGAAACTGTCTTTTAAAAAAGTGTATTTATTCCGCCCTGGTTATATGCAGCCAACCGAGGGATTAAAAAACCCCCTCAAATATTATAAGTACATATCTTGGATGTATCCGTTCTTGCGTTTCGCTTTTCCTTCAGCAGTTTCAACTTTAAAAGAATTGGGACTAGCTATGATTAATTCTGCAGCGAAGGGTTATGACAAGTCTATTCTTGAAGTAAAAGATATTGTAAAAGCTGCAAAACAATAATTCCCGCCATTTATTTTATTTTAGCAAGAGTGTTTATTTTAGGATTAATCTAAAAGAATTGTGAATAGACATTATGAGAGTATACTTAAACAAAAGCTCAATAAGTTATAACAACTAAAACTATGAAATATGCCAACTTACAAAGAAGTATTTGAAAACAACCTTAAGTGGTTAGAAAAGAAAAAACAAACGGACGTTTCTTTTTTTGAGAAGCTCTCAACTGATCAACACCCTGAGTATTTATACATTGGCTGCAGCGATAGTCGCGTAACCGCAGAAGATTTGATGGGTGCTGAGCCGGGCGAGGTTTTTGTACACCGTAATATTGCGAACCTTGTAAATGCAACAGATTTAAATGTAATGTCCGTTATTAATTATGCGGTTAGACACTTAGGTGTAAAACACATTGTTGTATGTGGACATTATAATTGTGGAGGTGTTAAAGCTGCCATGCAGCCTAAGGATATGGGAATATTAAATCCATGGCTACGAAACATTCGCGATGTTTACCGTTTACATATGGATGAGTTAGACGCAATTAAGGACGAGCATCAGCGATACAACAGGCTTGTCGAGTTAAACGTTCAAGAGCAATGTATCAATGTGATAAAACTTGCAAGTGTTCAGCAAGAATATTATAAAAAAAGCTTCCCCCAAGTGCATGGCTGGGTATTTGATATTCACACAGGAAAAATAATTGATTTAAAATTAGATTTCGTGAAAATTCTAAAGGACATACAAAAGATTTATAATCTTGTGGAATAACAAAACTTAGGTTAATAGTTATAAGAAGGCCACTAAAACTAGCTTTTTATAAAATAAAATCAAGATAGCTTTTATCGTTCACAACTTGGAATGTGGCAGTAGGGTATGCTTTTGCAAAGGCTATTGGCACTTTTGGTGTTTTCTTTGAGCTATATTTAAATTCAAAGGCTTGTATTTTTTTTGTTTTTACTTCGAGTAAATCTATTTCTTGTTGATCGTAAGTTCGCCAAAAATAATAATCGGGATTGCTTTTTTTATACGTGTTACGTTTCAATCTTTCCATGAATAAATAATTTTCCCAAAGCATGCCTTTGTCGTCTTCACGCCTTAATGCTAGAGGTTGGAAGTCTCCTACTACCGCGTTACGTATGCCGTTATCGATAAAATACCAGCGTTGGCTTTTCGAAATTTCTTTTCGAAGATTATTACTGTAAGCGGAAACTTTATATAACACAAATACTTTTGTAAGTAAGTTTAAATATTTTTCCACGGTGTTTTTACTAATGCCAAGTGAATTTCCTAGTTCGTTGTATGAAACTTCTTTTCCAATTTGATAAGCAATCATTTTCAGCAAACTAAAAACTACAGAAGCATTTCTGAGTCCGTCGAGAATTAAGATATCTTTTAAGAGGTATGAATTTGCAAGATCGTTCAAGTAATGTTGTTTCTCATCCTTAGTTTTTAAGTGCCATAGTTCAGGATAAGAGCCGTATATAAGACGGTCTTCAAGGTTTTGTTTTATTTGCAAAGCATTTTCCTTTAATTCTCCTTGCCAAATAGGGTAGAGGTTAATGGTAATGCTTCTTCCGGTAAGAGGTTCTCCGGAAATATTTAGAATATCAAAAGAAGAAGAACCGGTAACTAATACTTTTAGACCTTTAATGGAATCAACCATTAGTTTGAGTTTTTTTCCAATTTCGGGTATACCTTGCGCTTCATCAATTACTAGCAGGTCGTTGCCATTTAAAACACGTGTATAATTACTTACTGTTCTTTGAGCAAGTAATAGATGTGTGTCTTCATCTTCTCCATTGAGGTATAGGTATGGACGTTTATAATCTTGTAATAAAGTTTCTATGAGAATAGATTTTCCTACCCTACGCGCGCCTAGAAGTAATGTAACTTTTTGTGGTTTTAGGTTCTTAAGCAATTCGTTTAATTGAACCCTTTGAATTTCCATACCTCAAATATACAAATTTTGTCATTGTATTGACTAAATTAGTGTAAAAATTGTCATTGTATTGACAAAATTTATATAAAAATTGTCATTACGTTGACAGAATTTACATTTTTTGATTGAAAGACAGTCTTTTATTTCATTAAAAAATAACCTGAAACCCCTTAATTATAAAGGGGTTAAGAGAAAATGATGTGGAAAAAATACGGGTTCCTACTGGATTGCCCACCATACTTCGATAAGCGCAGTATCTACGGACACTACTTTTACATATTCTGGCGGTATTGTCCTCCCACTTCAAAACGCGCGTTGGTGATTTATACTAAAAATGAATACATATCGGATAAACTGAAACTGTCTACGAATATCGCTAAAAGAATCTGAGTTACTTATTTGTTGCAGTTTGCAATAAATTCAAAGATTCTTCTACTTAAATCTTTTGCCTCTTCAGACAGATCTTCATATTTTTTAATAGATTCTATTGCCTTGTGGCAAAAAGTATCTTTTCCCATGATTGTATTTCCATCCTTGTAGTCTCTCGTGCGACCATCCAAAGTTTTGTCAATTAGTTCGCCAATGTTTTTATTCCAATAAATAGGTTTTTCAATTTCCAAACCGCTATTTTGGCTTATTACTTTTGATTTTCCAACAAATCCTTTTTTAAATTTTAGATCACGAGTATTTTTCTTTTCATAATAAGCAACTACATTTTTAATTGTATCAAAGGAAAGCATATTTTCTATTTCTTTGCCTTCGGTAATATATAATTTATCACCAAGTGCTTTTTTTAAATTTTCATGCCTTAATTCCTTTACAGTAGGCTTTTGTCCATTAGAAAGAACATCACTGTCAACTATTAAAAAGATATTATGGTTAATTTTTAAAGCACCAATTTTTTCATCATCACTTTCTTCCTCAAAGTTCCAGTGGGTAATATTGCTTCCTGCATACTCGATGAAAGAATAGTGTAAATCCTCTAAAAACCTTTTGTAATTTGAGTTATTATTGCTGTACATTTCCAAAAATTTCCTAATGTATTTTCGATCCGTTACCCCCTCAACCCAAATGGTACAATTCGAAAGAAATAAAGATGAGTTTCTTATTCCTAGTTCAGATAAAATAAAATGTGCAGGACTTAAGAGATTTTTAATTTTAAATTTATCATCTTTAAATGCAAAGCTATAAATTGAAATGTTTTTATTGTCGAAAGTTAAATCCAAAAAATGATGTGAGTGTGTTGTTAGGAAGAATTGCATATCTTTAAATTCATCGCTAAGCAGTGTCTCCAAAAAGACCCTTTGCATACCAGGATGCATAAATAGCTCAGGCTCTTCTATAAAAAACATAAATTTCCGGCCACGGTTTATAAATATTGGATAAAGTAATAAAATCAAAGCTTGGATACCGTCTCCTAATTCGTGGATTAGTTTTTCAGTTTCTCCAATCCCTACAAGCAGAACGTCTTTTCCTTTTTGAGGTATTAATGTTACCGTTCGGTTTTCAAAAAAATTTTTCTGCAAGAAATTCTCGAACTGTTTGATGTTTTCCCGCTGTTCTCTGCTATTAAGTAATTGTGATTTTATGTCACTGTAAATATTGAGACCGCTATAAACATTGATGTTAACTTTTCCGTTAACGGTTTTATCTGAAAAATAATCTTCCACTGTCCTAATAAGGTAGTTATCAGTACCCTCAGCCTTATACAAATTCTTTCCGGTTTGGTCTAACTGAATCGGCCTTAGGCCTCTTAATATTGGAATGTAAGCCCTTTCGTAGAATTCTCCTTCATTAGTGCCTATTATTTTTTCAATATCCAATAGTAGTTCGCCGGTCTTCTCAATAAAAAACTTTAACAAGTAATTAGTATTTGGTGCATGTACTCGAAAACTCAATTGAAAATTTTCTTGTTTAATTTTTAGGATATCATTAAGAAAAGTTATTAATTTATCAAGGTTAACTTTAATTTCAAAATTTGAGAGCTCGGGAATTTCTAAATTGTCTAAATATTTTTTGGAAAATGCATCTGGAAGCGCGCCATTGTTTTCTACTTCCATGAGAATTTTCTCTTTAAAGAGTTTTAGTTTTAAAGAAATGGTCTTAAGGTCATAGTTGTCTGACGTAAATTTTAGGTTTTCTAGTGCGAATAAATGCCGCAAAAACCTACTTTTACCAGAATTATTTGGCCCAATAAAGATATTTACCTTGGAAAGATTGTCGAGTTCTTTTTCTGGATTGTAGTTATAACTACTAAAGACATCTTCTGAAATATTTATTGCTTTAATCATAATTAAATATAACAAAAAACCCTGCTAAATAGCAGGGTTTATATTTTAGACTTTTGACTTTACATGTTCCTTCTGTACTGTCCTCCGACTTCAAAAAGCGCGTTGGTGATTTGCCCTAAAGAACAATACTTCACAGCTTCCATCAAACCTTCAAATAAATTTTCATTTTGAATGGCTTTGTGTTGAAGCGTTTTTAGAATAGCAGCACTTTTATCTTTATTGGTTTCCCATAAACTGTTTCGTGTATTAATCTGATCTTCTTTTTCTTCGGTTGTAGAACGAATGACTTCACGCGGTAATACAGTTGGACTACCTTTAGAATTTAAGAATGTGTTCACACCAATTAAAGGATACTCTCCGTTGTGTTTTAATGTTTCGTAGTACAAGCTTTCTTCTTGTATTTTGCTGCGTTGGTACATAGTTTCCATTGCGCCCAACACGCCACCACGTTCTGTGATGCGGTCAAATTCGCTTAACACAGCTTCTTCCACTAAGTCGGTTAATTCTTCAATAATAAACGCTCCTTGCAAAGGATTTTCGTTTTTAGCTAAACCTAACTCGCGGTTAATAATTAATTGAATAGCCATTGCACGACGAACCGATTCTTCTGTTGGTGTTGTAATAGCCTCGTCGTAAGCGTTTGTGTGTAAAGAATTACAGTTGTCGTAGATCGCATACAAGGCTTGAAGTGTTGTACGAATATCGTTAAAATCAATTTCCTGAGCGTGTAACGACCGCCCTGAAGTTTGAATATGGTATTTCAACATTTGACTTCTATCGTTAGCACCGTATTTTTGTTTCATGGCTTTAGCCCAGATCCGACGCGATACACGACCAATCACACTGTACTCTGGATCAATTCCATTACTGAAAAAGAAAGATAAGTTTGGAGCAAAGTCATTGATGTTCATGCCACGACTTAAGTAATATTCTACAAATGTAAATCCATTTGATAGTGTAAAGGCGAGCTGCGAAATAGGATTAGCACCTGCTTCCGCAATATGATAACCGCTTATGGAAACAGAGTAGAAATTACGAACGTTGTTATCGATAAAGTATTGCTGCACGTCACCCATTACGCGTAAACTAAATTCAGTACTAAAAATGCAAGTATTTTGCGCTTGATCTTCTTTTAAGATGTCAGCCTGCACCGTTCCACGCACTTGTGATAAGGTATGAACTTTAATTTTTTCGTAAACATCTTTCGGTAAAACCATATCACCAGTAACACCCAACAACATTAAGCCTAGACCGTTATTGCCTTCCGGTAATTCATCCAAATTATATTTAGGACGCTTTGTTCCTTTAGCTTTATAGATATCGGCAATCTTTTTTTCGATTTCTTTTTCGAGTTTATTTTCTTTGATGTAAAGCTCACACTGCTGATCAATGGCGGCGTTCATAAAGAAAGCAGCAATGGTGGCAGCTGGACCATTAATGGTCATGGATACGGATGTTTTTGGATCTGCTAAATTAAAACCGCTATATAATTTTTTGGCATCATCTAAACAACAAACGCTTACGCCGCTATTTCCAACTTTACCATAAATATCTGGACGGTGATCGGGATCGTTTCCGTAAAGCGTTACACTGTCAAACGCTGTGCTGAGACGTGCGGCAGGCAAACCTTTACTTACATAATGAAAACGTTTGTTGGTTCTTTCGGGTCCACCTTCACCAGCAAACATACGTGTAGGATCTTCTCCTTCACGCTTGAAAGGATAAATTCCTGAGGTGTATGGAAATTCTCCTGGAAAATTTTCGCGCAAACTCCATTTTAAAATATCTCCCCAGCCAGAATATTTTGGTACAGAGACTTTTGGTATTTGAGAATGTGATAAACTCTCATAATGGGTTTTAATTTTTATTTCTTTGTTACGAACTTTAAAAATGTAATACTCATCGATGTAAAGTTTTTTCTTTTCGTCAAAGGTTTCTAGTGTTTTTAAATTGCGTGGATCCAAATCCAAACGAATAATTTCTGATTGCTCTTCTAAACTTTTAATGACACGATCCTTATCTTCCATTTTAGAAGTTTTAAGTGTATCAATCGTATTACGAATACTCTGAATTTGAATAGCGATTGTAGCTTGATCGTTTACCCATTTATCGTAGGTGCGTGACGCTTCTGAAATTTCACTTAAATAGCGCGTACGGTTCGGCGGAATAATGTAAATCTTCTCGCTCATTTCATCCGTTACTTTAAAAGTGGATTTTAATTTCGCACCAGTTTTTTCAACCAGTTTATCCATTAAAGCTTTGTAAAGCGTGTTGGTTCCCGGGTCGTTGAACTGAGATGCAATGGTACCATATACTGGTAGCTCTTCGTCTTTTGCTTCCCACAAATTATGATTGCGTTTGTATTGTTTTTTTACATCACGCAAGGCATCAAGCGCACCACGTTTATCAAATTTGTTTATGGCAACAATGTCGGCAAATTCAAGCATGTCAATTTTTTCTAACTGAGATGCGGCGCCAAACTCTGGAGTCATGATATACAGACTCATATTACTGTGTTCAATAATTTCTGTATCACTTTGACCAATACCAGCTGTTTCGATAATTACTAAATCAAAACCAGAAACCTTAAGAATATCAATAGCATCCTGAACGTATTTAGACAAGGCCAAATTACTCTGACGAGTTGCTAAGGAGCGCATGTAAACACGTTGGTTCTTTATTGAATTCATGCGAATTCTATCGCCTAAAAGTGCGCCGCCAGTTTTACGTTTACTTGGATCAACGGAAACGATTCCGATTTTTTTATCAGGAAAATCTAACAAGAAACGACGAACTAACTCATCGACTAACGAAGATTTTCCCGCACCTCCAGTACCTGTGATACCAATAACAGGAGTTGTAGAAGTTTTTGCTTCTTTACGAATAGGATCTAAAACCGCTTTACTTTCTTCATTAAAATTTTCTGCTGCCGAAATTAATTTTGCTATTGATTTATGATCACTAGACTTTAAATGTTTTACCTCGCCGTTAAGGTTAGTTCCTGTTGCATAATCACTTTGTTTTAGAACATCGTTTATCATGCCTTGAAGCCCAAGAGAACGTCCATCATCAGGATGATAAATGCGTGTGATTCCATAATTATGAAGTTCTTCTATTTCTGAAGGTAAAATGGTTCCACCACCACCACCGAAGATTTTAATATGACTACAACCCCTTTCTTTTAAAAGATCGTACATGTATTTAAAATACTCATTGTGTCCACCTTGATAACTTGTAATGGCAATAGCATTGGCATCTTCCTGAATAGCGCAATCAACAATTTCTTGTACGCTGCGATCGTGACCTAAATGTATAATTTCAGCACCTGTACTTTGCATTACGCGGCGCATAATATTTATTGCCGCATCATGCCCATCAAATAAAGCAGCAGCGGTTACTATACGAATTTTATGTTTAGTTTGGTAAGGTTTTGTTTCTATCATCATCAATCTTTTAGAGCCATAAATTTAACAGAATTAAGGCAATTTTTCGACTTTTTTTAGCCAAAACACGCTATTAAACGTGAATTTATTCAGTTCGAGCTCCATGAAAAGAGGATTGCAACAAAACTCAACCGTAGCATTGAGTTTTAAGATAAAAATGTTTAGGAAATGCTTTGGTTTAATTTGTATGTTTTCCAGTAAAAAACGCCAATAAAAATAAAACCTAAACCAAAAGGAATTCCCGCGAAATTCTTGTAATGATCGTGGTTGAAAAACTCCATCATCATCCAGAAGCTGTTTGCGGATATCCAAAAGAATATGGCTGTATTTAAAAATAGCTCCTTCGTTTTTATGCTCTTAAAGATGATAAATAGGGCAAGAAAAAGTGTGGGAATCATAACAAACGTGCCTAACCACTTAAATTCAAGCATCCAGCATGTGTCCTTAATTAGCCAAAAAATGATGTGGAGGTTTTCGTATTTTCTTAATTTATCGAGAAGGTCCATTTATTTTTTGACCAAAATTAAACTTTTACTCTATTTTTACGTCAAACAAACAAAAAATTGGCTCAAGTTGACGATAAAATGATTTTGGATTTGTTTCGTGACGAAAAAACACGCAACACCTCATTGAGCCACTTGATCTCAAAGTATCAACAACGCTTGTATTGGCATATTCGAAAGATCGTGATTAATCATGATGATAGCGACGACGTATTACAAAATACTTTTATTAAAGTTTGGAAGGGTCTCGAAAATTTTAAAGAAGAAAGTCAGCTGTATACCTGGGTGTATAGAATAGCAACAAACGAAGCGCTTACTTTTTTAAGACAGAAGCAAAAGAAAAATACAACTTCCATTCATCCGATTGAGTATGAATTGAGTAAGAATTTAGAAAGTGATAATTATTTTTCGGGTGACGAGATTCAATTAAAATTACAGCAGGCCATTTTAACACTTCCGGAAAAACAACGAATTGTATTTAACATGCGTTATTATGATGAAACTCCTTATGAAGAAATGTCCCAAATACTCGAAACTTCGGTTGGAGCCTTAAAAGCTAGTTATCATATAGCGGCAAAAAAAATAGAAGAACTACTGGTTGGGGTTTAAACTTTTTGCATAAAGTAAAGTCTAAAGAAAGATAAATGAAAGAGTGGAATAAAAATAATCAATTTGGAGAAGGGTCAACTAATTTTGGTCTGCCGGAGGGTTATTTTCAAAAGTCCGCCGGATCTATTTTTAATAAAATTGAGTGGCAGGATGAGCATAAGGAATTTCCTCAATTACTAAAGTTTAAACAAGCCGATAATTTTAAAGTTCCAGAAAGTTATTTCGTTAGAAAGGAAAGTGAGTTAGAATTAATTTACTTTCCAATACTTGTAGGTTTAAGAAATAAAGGTGTTTTTGAAGTGCCACAACATTATTTCGAAGAAAAAGGAATTGATGAGTTAACAACACTTGTAGCTAACGATATTAATACTTTAGAGACTTTTGCAACATTGGACTCTCTTGAGAAAACGAATTCGTTTAGAATACCTGAAAATTATTTTGAAGAAAAAAGTAAAGCTATTGCACAAAAGCTCCAACCTCAATCGGGTAAGATTGTAAATTTATTTTCTCGCCGATTAGGATATGCTGTTGCAGCAATACTTGTTGTAGTTTTGGGACTATGGATTTATAATATTTATTTCACTGGCCTTCAGGCTGAAGATTGTGGCACCATTGCCTGTTTGGATAAAAAGGATTTGGTTAAAACTAAAACCTTAGAACGCTTAGATGATGACGAGTTATATGATTTAGTAGACCCAAGTCTTCTTGAAGAAAAAATACAGAATACAGACACAAAGAATTCTAACAGTAAAACGAAAGACACAAGCTTCAAAGAAATTTCCGTTGAAGATCTTTTAGATGGTATATAAATGACTTGGACGATTCGCATATTTGTAATTTTATTATTCCTCACAAAGGCTGAATTTAGTTTATCGCAAACTGGAAGGGATAAGGTTGAAGCGTTGCGGGTGGAATTTATTTCGAAAAGTTTAGAACTAACAAACTCTGAGTACGAGAAATTCTGGCCGGTTTATAATGAATACAACGATAAGATTAGAGCTATAAGAAAAAATCTTCGTCACGGTTATAGGAATAAAACAGACGACTTAAGTGAAAAAGAAGCAGAGCAATTGTATTATCTTTTTGTTCAGTCGAAACAAGCCGAAGCGGATGTACATAAACAGTACAATGAAAAAATTAAATCAATCATTGGGGCAAAAAAGACAGTAAAATTGCATGTTGCAGAGGAAGAGTTTAGAATGAAAGTAATGAAGAGCATAAAGGGGGATAGTGATTAATTTGAATATACTTCGAAATACTATTTACATACCGTTTTGTTTCGGTATAATTTTTTTATTTCCAATCGGAATAAAGGCACAAGACGCGTTTGATAGTTTAGAAGTAAAACTTCCTAAACATTACTTTAATACAGTGATTGTTTTAGACGCTTATTACAAACCAAACAAAAAGCTTAATTCATCAACTGATGAAATAAACAAACGTCTTAAGAGTTATGGTGTCAAACAATTTGGGTTTTCGTTTCACGCGCCATTATATACAAAAGATAAAACTAACAAGGATAACAGTATAAGGAACACGCATCTTTTGCTTACCGGAAATTTCTTGTCACTACAGCCAAGCTTTGATGGCATTAGCAAACATAACCTTATTAAATTCGGAATTGGAATGCGTTTTATTTACAATACTGGTGAAAAAGGCGTTTGGTTTGTTGATGTTTCTCCCTTTGTAACCAGGGATATTGCATACCCAAAATCAAGCCCCTATTACCGACTGGCGAGCACCATTGTTTATAGCCATAATTTCAATGATAAATTTAATTTACGTTTAGGTGTTACTAAGTCATTCATGTGGGGCAATCGACTTTACTTACCGTTTATTGGTTTGAGAATTGGTCGTCTGGATAAAATAAATTTGAGTATTCAGTTTCCAAGAAATGTAAGTTTAAATATTCCTATGGGATCAAAGATATTTTTTAGTTTATATTCAAAAGTGCAAGGAGGAATGTTTAATTTTTCGAATGCTGATTCGCTTTATGCTAAATACGATGTGGGTACTTTTCATTTTACACGCAGCGAACTTAATTCGGGGTTTCGTTTCGATTTTCGTGTCAGTAAAAATTTCAACTTTTATCTCGCCAGTGGTTTAAGTACAAGGAACAACATTACTTTTTATTCCGAAAATGCCAATAAAACGTTAAGTGGCTCTTATAATAAATATTTTTACTCGGAAAAAGTGCCCGCATCTTTGTTTTTTAATTTCGGTCTAGTATTAAAATTGGGTAAAACCCGAGCTTACTATAACAATAAAAATATTTTAGATGCTGCTAATATGAATAGCACGCTGGATAATAACGGCAATGGTAATGTTCAAATTCCTTTAACCCCAAGGAAGAAGTCAGACTTTAATCTTAAATCGATACAAGATTTAGTAGACTATAATGATTTCTAAAATGTAGTATCTTTGGAAGATGCACAGAGCAGTTTCATTTATTATTTTCTTCGTGTTTCTGTGTCATGTCATTTATGGTCAAAATGATTCATTAGTGCCGCCACATTCCAAAAGAAGAAAAATAATTCTTGCATCTACAACTGGCGCTGTTACGGTTGCATCTTTGTTGGTTTTAAATCAAACATGGTACAGTGAATATAACACTGGCAAATTCCATTTATTTAATGACAACAAAGAATGGCTGCAAATGGACAAGGTAGGGCACGTATATACAACTTATCAAACTTCACGTTTAATGATGGAGGCTTTTAATTGGGCGGGATATTCGAGAAAACAAAAATTATTTATAGGTGGTGGAATTGGTTTTGTCTACATGACAGCAATTGAAATAATGGATGGCTATAGTCGTGGTTGGGGTTATTCGTGGGGCGATCAGTTAGCAGATGTTGTTGGAAGTGGAATTGCAATTTTACAGAATGCCTATTGGAACGAACAGCG
This sequence comes from Aurantibacillus circumpalustris, assembly GCF_029625215.1. GTDB lineage: Bacteria > Bacteroidota > Bacteroidia > B-17B0 > Aurantibacillaceae > Aurantibacillus > Aurantibacillus circumpalustris. Next base: position 219,534 of record NZ_CP121197.1, on the reverse strand, counting down.
CGTTCAATTGAAATTTTCATATTCGCAGAGCGGACTTACACAGTATAATCCGTCATTATTGGGAAAAAATAAATATTCTCAAATACTTAAAGATTATAATGGACAAACATATTGGTTAAGTGTGAACCCAAGTTCATTTTTGAAAAAAGAAAACAAGTTTCCGAAATGGTTAAATATTGCTTTTGGTTATAGCGCTTATGGTATGCTAGGAGGATATTCCAACGAAGTTCTTGCTGTTGATAATAAAGGCAATGTGTTAAAAATTGACAGAGAAAGAAGATTGTATTTTAGCTTAGATGTGGATCTCACAAAGATTAAAACAAAATCTAAAGTACTAAAGGGATTATTTTCTTTGGTGAATATTTTGAAGTTCCCGGCACCGGCAATTCAATTTAGTAGTAAAGGTGTCCGTTTTTATGGTTTGTACTATTAGTGAAGTGTTAAATTATAGTAAAATCTTTTTTTAAATTAAACTTTTGCCATTGTTCCTAGTCAAAGAAGTAAATAAACTAAAATAATAAAAATGAAAACTCAAATAAAAAATCAACCGAAAGGTTCCGTAACATTAAGGAAGAATATTTCTGGAATTTCTTCTTTCTTAGCAATTATGTTTGTTGTTACTGCATTGTTTTTAAGTTCTTGTCGCAAAAAAGAAAAAGAAGTCGTTGAGGTAGAAGACACTGAACAAAGCACTGCTAATGATAACAATGTAGCGGAAAGTTATGTGTCAGATATTGAATCCATTGGAAGCCAGGTTTCTGAAAACGGATCTTTAGAAACATACCGCACAAGTGGCTCAGCCGGTATTGAAGCAATGGAAGCTGCAGGATGTGCTGTTATAACAGTTGTAGGGCAAATTATCACCGTTGATTTTGGAACCACTCCTTGTGTTGGTAAAGATGGTCGATCTAGGACCGGTAAACTTATTTATGATTTTTCTGGCTCAACTTCAGGAGCAATACGTTATAGAAATCCTGGATTTAATATGAGTGTTAGTTCTCAAAACTATGTGGTGAACGATTACACTGTAAATATCACTAATAAAACAATTAGCAATATTACACCGAATTCAACTTCAAATTTAAAATGGTCGATAGCAGCAAATATTTCCATTGTAAAACCTAATAACGCTGGAACCGTTACTTGGACGTGTAATCGTACTAAAGAGCTTACAAATACCAATGACACTAATTGTTATAGAGGGCAGGCTTTTCCTATTGATTGGAAAAAAGCTATTGTGAAGTTGAATGGAAATGCTAGCGGCGTTAATGCTAAGGCAGAAAACTATACTTCCGTTGCAACAGATTTAGTGAGAGATTTTAATTGCGCCCCAGAGCCTGTTTTAAGACCTCATCGTCACCCATTTATTAGTGGAACAGTTGTCTATACTCCCGGTAGTCGTCCAGTTAGAACAATCGACTATGGCAATGGTGCTTGCGATATGACTGCTACCGTTACCATAAGAAATAAAGTATTCACCATCAATTTACCTTAAATTTTAAGATGATAATTTAAAAAAGCCGCTCCACAAGAGGGGCTTTTTTATCTGAGTCTGTTTAAATCGGCTATTTTCTGTTGAAAACTAAAGGTTGACTTTTTAACAAATAGATTTACTTTTATTTCAATATTAAATTCACAACTATGAGTATAAACGAAAAAGAAGAAACCGAAAAGCTATATTATTCAATTAGCGAGGTTTCCGAATTGTTTGACTTAAATGCAAGCACTTTAAGGTTTTGGGAAAAGGAATTTGATATGCTAAAACCAACCAAAAACAAAAAAGGAAATCGTTTATTTACCAAAAAGGATATTGAACACATTTCGAGTATTGTGGAACTAGTAAAACAAAAAGGATATACTATTCAAGGTGCGAAGGAGCAGCTTAAACATAAAAATAGCGGAAAAGTTGGTGGAACCTCAAACGCAGAGGTAATTGATAAACTAAAAGAAATTAAAGCCAAACTCATTGAAATAAGAGATCGCGAAGAGTAGGTTGTGGGTGAGAAAATAATAGGTTATGAGAGCGGGATTTCCCGCTTTTTTTGCATAAAAGAATTAATTACTTTTGCCAGCATGAAAAAAGTCTTTGTTCTGCTACTTTTAATTACTACATGCACAACAAAACAAAATAAAAACCAAGAAGTAAGTGCAATCGATATTGTAAAGGAGGATTCTATTAAAATAGTTTCTGATAGTGTAATAAGTGTCATTCCTGTTGTTAAAGTGGAGGCAAACGATTCTTTAAATTGTATTGCGCAATTAATTAGTGGTCAATATAACGGATCTCTTTATTTAAATGTTACAGAAAATAAATCTTATAAGAATTTTTCAGAAAAATTTTCTAAACGTTGGGCAAATTTTGACTCTTCGCGCATTCAAAAATTAAAGAAGTTTAGTGAAAACGAGCTCAATAATGAAATAATAAAACAAACAACACTGTTTTACCCTTTTTCAGGACCTGATATTTTATACGCTAATTTATTTTTTCCGGATGTCGAAAAATATATTCTGATTGGATTAGAGCCTGTTGGAACTCTTCCGGACTTTAAGTTACAAGAAGGAGATTCATTAAAACAGTATTACGAAAAATTAAATACGTCTTTAAACGCCATACTTAAATTTAGTTTTTTTAGAACTGAGAGCATGCGAAAGGATTTAAAAAATCAGGAGGTAGATGGAACGATTCACTTGCTCTTTTTATTTTTAAGTAAAACCGGAAATGGTCTTATTTCAGCAAAACCAATTTCAATTGATTCTCTTGGAAATAAGGAATACGTTTCGTCTTTTAAAGAATTAAAACTTTCAAAATACAAATCTAAAGGTGTAGAAATTGTTTTTATGAGTCCTGAAAATAAAATAAAAGAATTGAATTATTACTCATTAAACCTTATAGACGATGCATTAGAGAGAGATAAAGGATTTACTGCTTATCTTGAGAATTTAAAAAATTTTAATGCGTATTTAAAAGGAGCCTCTTATCTTTTGCATAAGTCATATTTTTCATTCGTAAGAAATATTATTCTTAATAATGCTAACACAATTGTTCAAGATGATAGCGGAATTGCTTTGCGTTATTTCACAAAAAGTAAAAGAGCCTGGGATTTTAAATTGTACGGAGAGTACACTAAACCAGTTTCATTGTTTAGAAATGCTTATCAAAAAAATCTTGATACGCTTTACAAAAAAAATGGCGCAACGCCCTTAGGCTTTGGTATTGGTTATAATTTTAAAGATAAAAACAGTAACTTAATGATTGTAAAAAGAAAATAGAGCAATGCGAAGAATAGATTTTTTTATACTATTTTATTTTTCCGCATTCACGTTTTCGTTTAGCCAGTTCAATTTTGATTCTATTTTTTCAGGCAGCGTTTTGTTAAAAAAAATCAGTTCTTCACCTGTAAAATATCATACGCAAGTTATATATACACAAATTGATTCTGTGGATGGGAAACCAAACTTTAAGAATTATTACTTTAATGTAAATCCCGAAAATTATTTTTATTGCGCTAGTCTTGTAAAATTACCAGTAAGTATTTTAGCTCTCGAAAAACTAAACGAAATTACCATTCCCTTTGATGCAATAATGTTTACGGATAGTTCAATTGCTTGCCACAAAAAAGTAAATAGCGATACAAGCTCTTTAAATAATTATCCGTCAATAGAAAATTACATTAAAAGGATGCTCCTTGTAAGTGACAACGAATCTTATAGTAGGGTTTACGAATTTTTAGGTGTAGATTATATTCAGAAAAACCTTCATGAGAAAGGATATCCTGAAGTTAGAATTGTAAATCGTTACGATGGTAATTGTTTTGGGAAGAATAATTTAATAAGTAATCCGATTATATTTTTAAGTAAAGATTTAAAAGTAATTTACAGACAAGAAGAATTAAATTCAAGTCATGCGCCGTCACCACTTAAAATTAGTATGAATGTTGGTAAAGCTTATTATAATGAAAAGAATAAATTCATTAATAAACCAAAAAGTTTTGCAGGATCGAATTATTTGAGTTTGTTAGATTGCCACAATATGTTGCAAGAGCTTATTTTTAATTCTACAAAAAAATTTAAAATCACAAAAGATCAAAATGAATTTTTAATTCGCTATTTGAGTCATTATCCACGACAAAGTTCTAGTCCTCGCTATAATTCAAAAATATATTATGATAGCTATAAAAAATACCTTTTTTATGGAGACTCAAAGGCGATAATTAACGATACTAATCTAATTATTACTAATATTGTAGGGCAGTCCTATGGCTTTATGTCTGACTGCGCCTATTTTTTGGATAAGAAAAATAATATTTCATTTATGCTAAGTGCAGTTATTTATGCAAACGAAGACGAAGTTTTAAATGATGGAAAGTACGATTACATAACTGTTGCTTTACCTTATTTAGCAGAATTAGGAAGACAATTTTATAATTACGAAATCAATAGAAAGAAAATCTCAAAAGAATAGAAATTATGTTTACAATTGATACCCATACCCATATTATTCCAAAAAACTTACCTGATTTTTCGAAAAAATTTGGTTACGGAGAATTTATAACATTAGATCATCACGCTCAAGGCCGCGCCTGGATGGTTCAAGGGAATAAACGTTTTAGAGAAATAACAGATAATTGTTGGGATCCTTTAGTGCGGATTGAAGAAATGAAACAGCACAAAGCAGACATGCAAGTTATTTGCACGATTCCTGTTATGTTTAGTTACTGGGCTAAAGCAAAAGATTGTTTAGAGGTAAGTCAGTTTTTAAATGATGATATAGCAACGACAGTGAATAATCATCCTGATAAATTTATTGGTTTAGCTACCGTTCCCATGCAAGATGCAAGTCTAGCTATAAAAGAGCTCGAACGGTGCATGAAGAACGGTTATAAGGGTGTTCAAATTGGAAGTAATGTAAACGACCTTAATTTAAGTGAGCCTCAGTTTGATGAATTTTTTGCGGCTTGTGAAAAATTAAATGCGGCAATTCTTGTTCACCCTTGGCAAATGATGGGGCAAGAACACATGGCCAAATACTGGTTGCCTTGGTTAGTCGGTATGCCGGCAGAAATTAGTCGCGCTATTTGCAGTATGATTTTTGGTGGTGTTTTTGAAAAATATAAAAATCTAAAAGTATGTTTCGCGCATGGTGGAGGTTCTTTTCTTCCAACCATTAGTCGTATTGAACATGGTTGGGATTGTCGCCCTGATTTGGTTGCTATCGATAATCCAATTAATCCAAAAGAATACTTGGGGAAATTTTGGGTAGATAGTCATGTATGCGATCACAAAATGTTACAATACATTATTGACCTTGTTGGCGCAGATAAAGTTGTGCAAGGAAGCGATTATCCGTTTCCTTTAGGCGAAGCGGTTCCCGGCGAACTGGTGAGAACAGCTCCTCTTAGCAATGAAAATAAAGAAATCATCATGGGCTCAGCCGCTAAAACTTGGTTGAGTTTATAAAGCAAGAATTACTGCTTTATTATTTTCAAATGTTCTTTTCCTGATTCACTGGAAATAAGAACATGATAAACTCCATTTGCAAAATTGCTTATGTCAATTCGTGAAATTTCACTCGTTATTTTTTCTGAGTATATAATTTTTCCAACGACATCGGTAACTACAATATTTTTTGTTTCTGAATTTATTGCCTCAAGAACATAAACGCCTTTTCCAGGATTCGGATAAATTTTGATTGTTGACAGTGCGTTTGTCTTTGGCAAACCAGTACATTCATCTACATAAAGTATAATACTAACAAAATTCATACATCCACCTTCGTCTGAACCCCCTAAACTAATTGTAGTTGTAGCAATCGGCGAAATACTGAACGAACGAGTAGAATTTCCCGACATTCCCCCGATTGGGTTTGCATTCCATATATACCAAAATCCAGGAATAAAATAAGCGTTATACGTTACCAAATCCCCTTTACAAACGGTTGAAGTGGATGCAGAACTGGTGTAACTAATACTCGGTAATGGTTCCACTCCTATTGAAACTGAGTTCGCAGCGGTGCAGCCATTGGTGCCAGTTCCTATAACTGAGTATGTAACAGAATACGTGGTTGTTACAGTTGGTGTTACTATGAGCGTAGAGCCCGTTTGATTATTACTCCAAGTGTAGGTAGAAGCTCCTAATGCACTTAAGATAGCACTAGAGCCAAGGCAAACGGAAGTTTTGCTAGTGACCGCAAGAACTACCGGGGACGGGTTGACTAATATTTGCACACTCGCCGTGGCAGTACACCCTGTAAGGTTATCTCCGCACAGAACAATAAAAAGATTCGGGCCAGCAGACGGAGTTCCAGTTATTGAAGAACCAGTTGTGCCATTGCTCCATGTATATGTACTAGCCCCAGATGCGGTTGCTGTAAAGCCATTACCCGAACACAAAACAGTTGAGCTTGTTGTTATGTTTACAGTCGGAGTATTCAGGGTAGGGGTACAGGGAATAATAACGCTAAGATCATCCCACATCAAATAATCCGTTCCTGATCCATTGCTGGTAGCACTCACTACTAAATAATAAACACCGGAGCTTGGCACTGTGAATGTGTTGCTCAAAGCACTGTAGCTTGAATTTAAAATATTTCCAGTCGTGCTTGCAATCGGTAAAAGTCCAGTATTGTTTTGTGACGTTCCCACGGACAATGATAAATTGGTCCAAGTGCCACTTAAGTTTGGATTTACTTTATACCATACCGAGGATGAATACGTAACTCCGGCACTGAGTTGAATAGCTTTAGAATAAAAATAACTGGTGCCGCCAGGAGTGTGATAAAACACAGCTCCATTTCCGGGAGAACCGGGACTAGTAAAAGTTAAACAGGTAGAAGGGTTACTAATAGCCCAACACGGTGGTAATTGTGTGTTAGCGGTTATGGAAGAAAAATCTTCGTAGTATGGCGTGTTAGTTGGTGTTATACATTGCGCAAAAGCTTTTCCGCAAAAAAGAAATAAGGCTATAAAAATAAGGCTGTAAAATTTTTTCATGCTTGTTGGGTTTAAAATTTAATCTAAGATAGAAAATAAACGCACATGGCAAAAAAAAATAATGCCAGCTTGGTTCAGAAAATTTATATTTATGGAAGATACACCGCACCGGCAATGCTATCCTTAGTGGCGCCTGTTACTGATTTGTGAGTATTTGTTTTGTTAAGAACACGCAGATAACCAAGAAAAGCAAAGATCAAAGCTTCTTTATAATTAATGACTTCTTCTTCTGGTAGAATAATTTCGCAAGATGTTTTAGAAATTATTTTTTCAATTAAAAAAGTATTAAACGCACCACCACCGGTAATAAGAATGTTTTTTAAATAATGTTTATTTAATTCTTGTGCTATTATTTCTGCAATGTGCTCGGTACCGGTCGCTAATAAATCATTTACATTAATGTTTTTGTCTAACAGAATTTCAATATGTTGCTCAAACCATTCTCTACCTATTGATTTAGCGCCTTTTTCAGAATAATAACTTAAGCTGTTTAATTTTTGTAAGAGCTCCGTATTAATTTTTCCAGCTCTAGCCATTTCTCCGCCTTTGTCAAATGCCTTACCTGAACGTTCAGCTAAAAGATTTAATAACATATTCGCTTCGCAAACGTCATAAGCAATACGTTTTCCTTTTTCATCAAATGAAATATTTGCAATGCCGCCAATATTTAAACAAGCAGCATACTCTCCAAACAAAAGTTTATCACCAATTGGCACCAGTGGCGCACCTTGCCCACCCAAAGCAACGTCCAGACTTCTAAAATCGCAAACAGTTGTAATTTGTGTTTCAGCGGCTATTGTTGCCCCGCAACCTATTTGAGTAGAGAAACCAGAATTTGGTTGGTGAAAAATGGTGTGTCCGTGAGATGCTATGATATCAGCTTTAATGCCGGAAGCCTTGCTGAAAACATTTACTTCTTCAGCGAGAAATTTTCCGTACAAAACATGCAAACGAAAATAGTCTTCTGCGCTTGCGTCTTTAACGGCGATTAATCGTTCTTTCCAAATAGAAGTATAGTTTACTGTTTTGGCGTCAAGTATTTTATAGGAATATGTCTCATCTGACTTATCAAACGAACAAAAGGCAAGATCTAAACCATCTAGTGAGGTTCCGCTCATTAAGCCTAAAACAATCATTTTATTCCCGGTATTTGGCAAAATAAATTATTCTTTTAATTGCAGCAATGGTACTATACCATTATATTTGCAAGGTTACAAAAAAATAGTATAAACCATAAAAATAATCCCTATGCATTTCGATTTATCTGAAGAACATTTAATGATTCAAAAAGCGGCGCGCGAGTTCGCTCAGAATGAATTAAAGCCCGGAGTGATTGAGCGGGATGAACACCAAAAATTTCCTACAGAACAAATTAAAAAAATGGGCGAGTTAGGATTTATGGGTATGATGGTAGATCCTAAATACGGTGGAGGTGGCATGGATGCTGTTTCTTATGTGTTAGCGATGGAAGAAATTTCAAAAGTAGACGCCTCATGTAGTGTGGTAATGAGTGTAAACAATTCTTTAGTTTGCTGGGGACTAGAAACGTTTGGTAACGAAGAACAAAAACAAAAATATTTAGTGCCTTTAGCTAAAGGAGAAAAAATCGGAGCCTTTTGTTTGAGTGAGCCGGAGGCTGGAAGTGACGCTACTTCTCAAAGAACTACCGCGAAAGATATGGGGGACCATTATCTATTAAACGGGACAAAAAACTGGATTACTAATGGAAATAGTGCGTCTACATATTTAGTTATTGCGCAAACGAATGTAGAAGCTGGTCACCGTGGAATCAACGCTCTTATTGTAGAAAAGGGAATGCCTGGTTTTACAGTGGGGCCAAAGGAAAATAAAATGGGTATCCGTGCAAGCGATACGCACTCTTTAATGTTTGATAACGTAAAAGTTCCGAAAGCAAATCGTATTGGTGAAGATGGATTTGGCTTTAAATTTGCCATGAAAACCTTAAGTGGTGGCCGTATTGGTATTGCCTCTCAAGCTTTAGGAATTGCTAGTGGTGCTTACGAATTAGCATTGGCTTATTCAAAAGAGCGTAAAGCGTTTGGTAAAGAAATTAGTCAACACCAAGCTATTCAATTTAAATTGGCCGATATGGCTACTAAAATTGAAGCCTCTCGTTTATTAATTTTCCGTTCAGCTTGGTTAAAAGACCAGCATTTACCATTGGATAAAGAAAGCGCCATGGCAAAAGTTTTTGCTAGCGAAACAGCTATGTGGGTAACTACAGAAGCAGTTCAAATTCACGGTGGTTACGGCTATGTAAAAGAATATCACGTCGAGCGTTTAATGCGCGATGCTAAGATTACACAGATTTATGAAGGAACGAGTGAGGTTCAGCGTATAGTGATTTCACGTTCGGTTTTAGCTTAAAGTTTAGAATATATTTTTATTTCTAAGTAAAGCCTGTTTTGTTAAAAAACGGGCTTTTTTGTTATAAAAAAGTTTAATAAAATCAACCCTTTTTTCTGAAATTATTGGCGTAATTTTAAGAATTAGTATTTATAGGTATGAGTGAGTTTGACGACGATGCTGATGGATTGAATGATAAGGAATTTGAAGAGAACTTAAGGCTTTTCGAAGATATGCTGGCTACTGGTCAGGTTCATTTTTTTGATGCGGATGATATTGAAGAAATAATTGATTATTATCTTCAATGGTTAAATTATGAGCTGGCTAAAAAAGCCATAGACTATGGTTTAGAACGCTATCCGTTTTCTTCCATTATTAAAATACGCTATGCCCAATATCTTTCAAGTCAGCATTACACATATGAAGCGCTTGCTATTCTCAACGAAGTAGAACAAATTGAGCGCAGCAACTTCGAACTTTATATGGCACGCGGGTTTATTTACAGCCAAATGGGTCTTGGCGAGCAAGCAATCGAAAATTTTAAAAACGCTATTCCACTTGCTGAACAAAAAGATGAGGTATACGTGGCTTTAGGTGTTGAGTTTTTAAATGACGATAAAGCCGATGACGCTTTGTATTATCTTAAAAAAGCAATTAAATTAAATCCTAAAAATGAAGTTGCCTTAAACGAACTTTCTCTTTGTTTTGATCTTACCGGAAAATCAGATGAGGCTATCGCGTTCTTTGGACAGTATATTGATAACCACCCATACAGTTATTTTGCTTGGTTTAACTTAGGTTTGGGTTATGGACGCATTGGTTTGTTTGAAAAAGCAATTGAAGCCTATGATTATGCCATTGCCATTAACGAACAATTTAGTTCTGCCTATTTTAATAAAGCTAACTCTTTAGCTCAGTTAAATAAATTTGAAGCGGCCATAGAAGTTTATAAAGAAACCTTTAAATACGAAGAACAAGAACCAACGACTTATTATTACATAGGCGAATGTTACGAGAACCTTGATCGTTTTGAAGAGTCGCTTGTGAACTATAACAAATGTGTGAAATTAGATCCAGCGAATGCAGACGCCTGGTTGGGAATTGGCGTTGTGTTAGACGCTATGAATCGTTTAACCGAAGGTGTACATTACATTAAAAAAGCCATTGAAATAAATCCCAACGAACCTGAGTATTGGTATGTTTTTGCAGAATTGCAGGAAAAACTTGGATTCATAGAAGAAGCAGCTATGGCTTATCAACGCGTAATAGAGCTAGAGTATCCTGATTTTGATGTATGGCTAGATTATGCTAAACTTTTGCATCAGAATGGGTATATTGACGACGCAATTAAAAATTTAAATGAGGGCATTAAAAAATTTCCGGATGTTGCAGAACTTTATTACCGTTTGGGAATAATATTGTTGGAAAAGAATCGTCGTAAAGAATCCTTGGACGTATTGACGAGAGCTATGGATATGGACTACTCTAAACACGATGAAATTTTTGAATACGCACCCGTTTTAAAAAACGATAAGGAAATTTTAAATTTAATCTCCGGTTTTAAAAAATAACTATGGCAAATAAATATAATTTTAATCTGTCGCATTTACCTGAGCGCACTATCAGACCACGTAAAAATGGTGTAACCATGGTTATGGATAAAGGTATTAGTCTTAGGCAGGCTGAAGATTTTTTAAGCGTGTCGGCAGATTATGTTGACTTTATTAAATTAGGTTTCGGTACGTCCTTAATAACTAAAGATGTAAAGAAGAAAGTCAAACTATACCGCGATGCTGGCATGCAGGTGTATGTGGGTGGAACTTTGTTTGAAGCCTTTGTTGTTCGAAATAAGTTTGATGACTATCTGAAATATATTGCAGATCTGGGAATGAATTGTGCAGAAGTGAGTGATGGAAGTATAGAATTGGAACATGATAAGAAATGCGAATATATTAGAACGTTAGCAAAGAATTATACAGTATTAAGTGAGGTAGGAAGCAAAGAAGAAGGTGTCATTATTCATCCGGCACGTTGGATTAACATGATGTTAAACGAATTGGAAGCTGGCGCTTTTAAAGTAATAGCTGAAGCTCGTGAAAGTGGCACAGTGGGAATTTATCACAAAAACGGTAGCGCACATAACATGCTTATTAATCGCATTGTAAACAAAGTAAAAATTGAAAATATTATTTGGGAAACCCCACAAAAAAGTCAACAAGCCTATTTTATAAAACTTTTTGGATGTGATGTAAACCTTGGTAATATTGGCGTTGATGATGTTATACCACTTGAAACTTTACGCTTAGGATTGCGGGGAGATACTTTTTTTAGCTTTTTACCGGAAGAAATGAAACAACCTATTTAAATTATAAATTTTAAAGCATGAAAGAAATTACAGCTACTGAATTAAAAAAACTCATCGACGATAAAACCGATTTTCAATTGATTGATGTTCGTGAAGAACATGAGTTTGATGAAGTGAACATTGATGGCACCTTAATTCCTATGGGTGAAGCACTTGATCGTGCGAGTGAAATTTCAAAGGATAAACAAGTTGTCATTCATTGTCGCAGTGGTAAACGCAGCGCAACTGTTATTAATGCACTTGAAGGCCAAGGCTATACTAATTTATATAATTTAAAAGGTGGAATACTTGCCTATATTGACGAAGTAGGAATTTAAAATAAAACAAAAACTATGTTACACACGTTCATCGATTTCTTTCTTCATTTAGATAAACATCTTGCTGAAATAATGCAGAATTATCAAACAACTACCTATTTTATTTTGTGCCTAATTATATTTTGCGAAACGGGTTTGGTAGCAACTCCGTTTTTACCTGGCGACTCTCTTCTTTTTGCAGCAGGTATGCTAACCGCCAGTACAGGTATTTTGAATATTTGGTTGTTGATTCCTTTATTAATTATTTCCGCCATTCTTGGTGATAATGTAAATTATTTTGTTGGACGTTTTTTTGGAGAAAAGGTTTTTGAAATCAAATTTTTAGAACGCTTTATTAAACGTGAGTATCTTGATAAGACACATGCTTTCTACGAAAAACATGGCGGTAAAACAATTATTATGGCTCGTTTTGTGCCCATTGTAAGAACCTTTGCTCCTTTTGCGGCTGGCTTAGGTAAAATGAATTACTCAAAATACATTTCTTTCTGTTTATTTGGCGGAATTTTATGGGTAAGCCTTCTTTCTCTTGCAGGGTATTATTTAGGCGGTATTCCGGTAATTAAGAACAATTTTGAAAAAGTGATATTAGGAATCATTTTTGTATCCGTTCTTCCAATCTTATTTTCGGCAGTAAAAAGTAAACTGGATAAAAAACCTGCTTGATTTTAGTAATCAATTAAGAAAATAAAAAGCTATGCATACTGCATAGCTTTTTCAATTATATATAGAACTTCGCTTTAGATTCAAAAAGTATCAATTAATTTTTTTCTCTTTCTTAATTTCCGCCAACTCTACTTTTAAACCGCGCAACATATTCATAATACTGTCGAGATTTAGCTCTTCATTTTGATATTGATTCATGTTAATACTGCATGTGTATTCCCATATTTCTAAAATATCTTCTGCTTTTACTTTAAACGGTTGGTAAGCGGTGTTATCAGAATGTAATTCAAAAGCAGCTTCCTTTTTATTGTATGACATAATGCGTTTATACATTAAGCCGTCTTCTTTAGTTACAACAATATAAGTTTGACCAAATTTAACTTCATCAAATTTTTCTAAGTATTTTCCGATAACAAATGATCCTTCTTTTATAGGCGGCATACTATCTCCTTTAATAGGAAAAGCACGGTGTTTACCAGTTGGTAAAAAAGGTAATCGCATTTGAGGTAAACGTTCAATGTATTCGGGATCAGCATAACCTCTCACATAACCAGCAGAAGCTTTTAGTGGAATTAATTCTACCATGTTATTTCCATCCGGATCTAAAAGAATCGGAAATAAAATACGGTTTTTACCAATTTTCATTAAACCATCGAGATTTGTTTTTTTAAGATCACCTCTTACAAGAGCATCAATGGCAATGTGAAAATATTCCGAAAGCCGTATAAGAAGATCAATAGGCGGTTCATTACGCGCTTCTTCGTAACCGCCAATACGTGAACGGGTAACTTGTAATTCATCGGCTAATTGCTCTTGTGACAAGCCTTTTAGCTGACGTAAAAAACGGATGTTGGAGGATATTTTGCTCATTGCTATAATTTATAGTTTAAAATTACTATTAATTATAGTTATTTGCAAGTGGTATTTTTGAAGAAAAGAGTGTTTAAAATCAATTTAAGCGGGAATTAAATTACTTTCCACTGCACGAAGCCACTTTATAGCATCTTTTTCAGAGTTAAAAATCTTACTTGGTTTTTTTGGTTTGCTAATCTTTAAATAAAAATTCGCAGTAATGCGTTGTGCGGTTGATTTCACTACCATGGCATCTGCAATTGTATACATTAGACCTTCATCACCTGCCGAAAAAGCCATGGCTTCTTTGCTAAATTGAGCTATTTCATCTGCCAACATTAAAACGAGTATTTCTTTTCCTTTAGATAAAACGCCTACAGCGTTGTTCATCTCTTTAGCCTCCTTTTCACCAATTGGCGCACCACCAAAGATTTCAATTCGAACTAATTTTGAATCCAATAATTGGAGTTTTGAATGGTTAAATTTTATTTCTTGTAGCACTTGCATGGACGAATATAGCCAATAAATAATTCCAAAAATCTAAAATTTTAGCTAAATTGTTTTAGATTTAATTTTTAGTCTGTAAGCCGCATTATTAAATGGATTTAGGAGAATTTTTAGAAGTATTTTAGCCACCTGATTTGTCTGTTTTTGGCCTTGTAATTTCCATACCAATTACACAAAGGATACATTAAAATTATCAAGCAAATCCAATAAATATAAATGTAAGGTAAATGCAATCCAACACCCGAATCAGGTCTTCCAAATTGCATAATCCCAAAAGGCATATCTTTCCATTCAACACCTTGAATACGAATCATCACAAACATAGAAATATGAATGATGTACCAATGCAGAATATAAAAAAACATAGGTACTCTGCCGTAAACAACAAAAATTCGCATAAAGCGATTGTTTTTATTGTCAGCCAACCACATAATAAAAAACATAATAGATAAAGTAGCGCATGCATATAATAAGGATGGCGGGTATTTAGTAAGATTAATAAAGGAGAAGAATGAATTGATAAATGTTGATTGTACAGACCATGGATTTTGATCTCCATATAAATTAAAACTGCGTAGGAGAATAAAAGTAAAGAGACTTATAAGTGCTAATAACACAAGTATTCTGGAACGTTTTTCATTGCTTAGAGAAAAAACCTTTCCGAAACTAAAACCACATAATAAAATTCCTAGCCAAGGGACAATGGCATAACCAATCATTAACGCGCGGTCATCGCCAAGTTTAAAAAATCCACGATCAAACAACAGGCTCCAAACAAAACCAAGAGCTGTTCCCTTATCAATATGCACCAAAGGTGTGAGGTTGTGAAAAATAAGAATACACACACCTAGAACACCTAGATACTTCGCGTGAATTTTTAAAAGAAAAGATAAAATAAGGAAGCCGGCGCCTATTGCAAAAATTACTTGAAACAAAAAAGTTCGAAAATAAATATCAAACCAAACACCAAAGCCAACGACTGTAATTTCTAAAAACATAAGTAATAAACCTCTGCTACGCAAAAACTGTTTTGTTTTGGCAAGATGGTTTTGATTTATTAAAGTAAGATAAGCTGAGGTACCTGCAAGAAAAACAAAAACGGGAGCGCAAATATGTGTTATCCAACGTGTCATGAAAAGAGCCGGACTAGAAGTGTTGAGATCAAGTGGATCGTTGATTAAAGCTGTTGTATGTAAAAGATCGCGAATATGATCAATCGCCATAATAGCGATAACTAAACCACGCATAAAATCAATTGAAATAATTCGCGAGTTGAGGTTTGGTTTTTCCATTCTTATAAATATAATGAATTTGAATCTTGAACGGATTATAAAATCATTTACTACTTTTAAACAAGGCTAAGAAAATAATGGAAAAACAATTGAATGAAAAAGAAATTGCAAAATTCATAGTTGGAAAATCAGAATTCAGCCTTGTTTTATTAAATCACTTTGTAAAAAAATTTAATAAAGTTGGCGAAATAAAGCTGCATGCAACCAAAACAATGATAGGTGTATCTAATGAAAAAAGACGGATTGCCTGGATAACGCAAATAGGGAAAAATTTTATTCACGTAGTGTTTCCTTTTAAAGAATCTTATAGCGACAATTTGTGTTTCTGGAGAATAGCGCAGGTGCCTGGAGATAACCTTCAATTTAATCATCATTTTAGAATGCTCTATACCGAAGATGTAAACGAAGAACTGTTATATTTTATGAAGTTAGCTTGCGCTTCATAAAGTGTAATTAGCCTTATTTTGTTGGTATTACGGTTAAAACACAAGCCTTTAATGGTTTAAATTCCTAGCCTTTTTTAGTATATTTACGTACTAAAATTATTAGCATGATTGAGACAGGGACAAAGAGTACCCATTTAATGGAATTAGAAGATACTTTCGGAGCACACAATTACCATCCTATTCCGGTTGTATTAGATAGGGGGGAGGGTGTTTACGTTTGGGATGTTGACGGAAAAAAGTACTTCGATTTTTTGGCTGCGTATAGTGCGGTAAACCAAGGACATTGTCATCCCCGTATTATCAAAGCCTTAACTACGCAAGCTCAAAAACTTACGTTAACATCTCGTGCGTTTTATAATTCGGTTTTGGGTGAATACGAAAAATACATTACTTCTTATTTTGGTTACGATAAAGTTTTACCAATGAATACAGGTGTTGAAGGTGGTGAAACGGCTTTAAAATTAGCGCGTCGTTGGGCCTATGATGTTAAAGGTGTTAAAGAAAATCAAGCAAAAATGGTTTTCGCAAAAGGAAATTTTTGGGGAAGAACTTTAGCTGCAATTTCTGCAAGCAGCGATCCAAGCAGTACGAATGGTTTCGGGCCTTTTTTACCAGGCTATGAATTAGTAGAGTACAATGACCTTGCAGCTTTGGAGGCATCTATTAAAGATCCGAATACTGCGGCTTTTATGGTAGAGCCAATACAAGGTGAAGCGGGAGTTGTTGTGCCAAATGAAGGGTATTTGAAAGGCGTAAGAGCTCTTTGTGATAAGTATAACGTCTTGTTTATTGCCGACGAAGTGCAAACCGGTTTAGCAAGAACGGGAAAAATGTTAGCTTGCGATCACGAAGATGTAAAACCAGACATTTTAATTTTAGGCAAGGCATTAAGCGGAGGTTTGTTACCAGTTAGTGCCGTGTTAGCAAACGATGAAGTTATGTTAACTATTAAGCCGGGTGAGCATGGAAGTACCTATGGTGGAAATCCATTAGCTTGTGCCGTTGCCATGGAAGCATTAAAAGTTTTAAAAGACGAAAAGCTTGCTGAAAACTCAGAAAAACTTGGAATTATTTTTCGCGAGGAAATGAATAAACTAGTTAAGGAAACGGATATTGTTACTTTAGTGCGAGGAAGAGGTTTATTCAATGCCATCGTAATAAAAGAAAAAAATGGCAAAACGGCTTGGGATGTGTGTGTGAAGTTTGCAGAGAATGGACTTTTAGCGAAACCTACACATGGAGATATTATTCGTTTTGCGCCACCACTTGTTATTACCAAAGAGCAATTAATGGAATGTGTTGCTATTATTAGAAAAGTTATTTTATCCTTCGATTAATTTAAATGGTAAGCTATAATCCGAAAGATTGGTTCAAACTTATCGTTCAATTTCATAAGTCGGATACCTTTCGTATTCTGTTTCCTACTATGAGCCTTTTGGGTATTGTAACCTGGGCGGTTTGTTTTATTGAAAAAAAATATTTGGATTTAGAGATTCCAACCTTAACAATTTTTCATCAAATAGCAGGTTTTATAATTTCAATGGTATTGGTTTTCAGAATCAATACTGCTTACGACCGTTGGTGGGAAGGTCGCAAACTTTGGGGGGCTTTGGTTAACAATACCAGAAATCTTGCTATTAAGTTAAATGCGTTGGTGTCAAAAAGTGATATAGCCTCCCGATCTCAATTACATAGCCTCATCAGCAATTTTCCATTCGCTTTAAAAGAGCATTTAAGAAATAGAAATACTCTAGAGGATATAAAATTTAGTCCCGTATTAACGGAAGAAAATTTTAAAAAAGTTTCGCATAAGCCAAATTACATAGCTCGCCAACTAACAGAATACTGTCTGGAAATCACAAAAAAAAATTCTCACACACAAAACGATTATTTGGTACTCAGTGAAAACTTAAATCAATTCACTGATATTTGTGGGGCTTGCGAGCGAATTAAAAACACTCCAATTCCATATTCATATAGTATTTTTATAAAGAAAATGATTTTTCTTTATATTATTACGATGCCAGTTTCTTTTGGATTGACCATTGGGTACTGGTCAATACCCATTGTAATGATAATGTTTTACGCTTTTGCATCACTCGAATTAATTAGTGAAGAAATTGAAGATCCTTTTGGAACAGACTCTAACGATTTACCAACAGATGAATTGTCTGTTAAGATAAAAGAAAACGTACGTGAAATATTATTAGGAGATGAAGATTAGTTACGATTATACGCATACAGGTGATTTTGAAATGAAGGTCACTACTTTTTTCGGATTGGAAGAAATTCTTGCAAAAGAGCTATTGCAATTAGGAGGCAAAGACATTACTGAATTCAAACGTGGCGTTTCGGTTGTAGGTGATATTGGTTTTTTATATAAGGCTAATCTTTGTTTGCACACAGCATTAAAAGTTATTGTTCCAATCGCAAAATTTGAGGCGAATAACGAACAGGAGTTATACGATAACATTAAATTAATCGACTGGGAACGTTTTATTTCGAATAGTGATACCTTAATGGTGGAAAGTGTTCTTAACTCTGAGAATTTTACACACAGCCAGTTTGTATCGCAAAAAGTGAAAGATGGAATTGTTGACCGTTTCCGTGATAAAACTGGTAGTCGACCCGATGTAGATTTATTACACCCTGCTTTTAAATTGTATGTACATATTTATAAGAACGAAGTCTCGTTAAACATTGATAGTAGTGGGGATCCTTTATACAAGCGTGGTTACCGTTCCGATATTAATGAAGCACCAATGAAAGAGGTTCTTGCTGCGGGTTTAGTAAAATTAAGCGGTTGGGAAAAACATCATCTTTTAGTGGATGGTATGTGTGGTGCGGGCACTATTGCTATTGAAGCAGCTCTTTGGGCAAACAATATTCCTCCAGGTTATTATAGAAATGAATTTGGTTTTATGCGCTGGCGAAATTTTGATGAGAAAACATATGATACCATCTACGAAAGTAGTATCAACAAAATTAGAAACGATAAGGTAGAAATTATCGCGAACGACATTGATTTCCCTACACTTAAAAAGGCAAAGATTAATACAAAAAACGCAAAGGTAGATGATGTAATTACTTGTACTCAAGAATCGTTTTTCGATATAACGCCTCCAAGACAAGCAGGCGTTGTAATTTTGAATCCGCCTTATGGGGAAAGAATACCTGTTGCTGAAATAGAAAACCTCTATAAAGAAATCGGAAACAAGCTTAAAAAAGATTTTAAAGGATTTAATGCCTGGATAATCACAAGTAGTCCTGAGGCTATAAAAAGTATAGGATTACGGCCTTCAAGACGTATACATGTTTTTAATGGGTCTTTAGAATGCAGGTACTTAAAATTTGAATTGTACGATGGAAGTAAAAAAGCTTCCAAGAATCCAGATACAATGACAAGAAAGTAAATTACAGAAGAGATTAAAATACTTTAAATTTCTTAAACAATTCTTCTCTTTTGCGAACAGATACTGGAATAAAAATGCCATTACAAAGCTCTACCTGCGATGTTTCACGGGAGTATGAGACAATAGACTCTAAATTCACTAAGTAAGAATGATGTGTACGAACAAAAGTATCGGTCATGGCATATTCAAATTCTTTTAAGTTTTTATACGAGGTGTAGTGTGATTTATTTATTACATGAATTTCTGAATATTTTCCGAGCGCTTTAATAAATAAAATATCTTTTTTATTTAAAGCTTTACACTGATTCTTAAAGTTGATCATAATGGCACTTTCCTCAAAGACACTCGTTCTTGGGTAGTCACTACCAGAACTTGGTTTTTTTGATGTTTCTTGTTTTCCTGCAAGTTTTACAATCCTTGATAGAGCAATTTTCATTTCATTTAAGTCAACTGGCTTAAGAAGATAATCGATAACACTATGCTTAATAGCTTGTATGGCATGTTCTTTTCGGTTAGTAACTACAACTACATGAACGAAATCTTTTATTTCTTTTAAAACTTCAAAGCCCATTCCGTCTTTTAATTCGATTTCTAAAAATATAACATCGTAATCAGTGCTTTCAATTAAGAGTTTAGACGCAGAAACGGTTCCGGCTTCATCAATTTTTTTTATTACTGGAAAACTTTTTTCTAAAAGTGTTTTAAGATAAAGACGGTTAATCTTGTTATCGTCAATTATTAAGGCTTTCATTAATTTAAGGGTATTTAGGTATGTCAAAACTATTCATTTAAAGAATAAGTAAACAACGATTTAGATCAATTACAGATTTATCAAGTATTCACTAATACTCACAGTTGCTCTTCTATTGCTACAGATATTGCTCTAAATCAGAATATTATAGATAGATTTTTACGGTGAAACAGAGTGAATATCCTTACTTAAACAGCCGTAATAATCGACGGATTTTTAAATTGTCCGAATAGGACTATGAATAAACGAAAAGAATTAAAGACTGTAGCATTTAAAGCTAATTCAAAGCTCTGGTTTTATAAATGGAGAATGCTATTATGATCGAAAATCAATTATAGGTATCGAAAAAGATTCGCGTGTTACTGGTGAATTAATCATTAGCGAACTTTATAAAATATAATCGTATAGAAGAAATATTCCTTTAAGATCCTTTAATTAGTACACCGTTTTCCATTACTGGCACTACAGGGCACTGATTAGAGCTTAAGCAGTAACGGATATCACGTTCGAGGTTTAGTTTTTCTAATCTGTTTCGGTGCGAAGAATTGGCTAAGAATCCGTATAGGTCGTGCTTTGCAATTTTATACAATTCCATTGCGGCAATGGCAGAGTCGCAGTTAGAGCTAAAGTCGTATTTGTGAATTAACTCCTCAGCCACAGCACCAGCATAAAGTGTATCTTCAAGATTAAATTTGTTTTTCCAGCCTGCACATAAAAAAACAATATCTCTATTTTCTTTTTTAAGAAAAGCAATTACGGCATCAAGATTTAAGAAGCTTCCAATTATTACCTTATGTGCATCTTTTGCTGCTTCAATCGCTTGGGTGCCATTCGTAGTAGTTATTGCAATTGTTTTGCCTTTTAACTTGGAACTCATATAACCAAACGGACTGTTCCCTAAATCAAATCCTTCTACGATTTCTGCATTCCGCTCGGCTGCTACTAAAAATCCATCATTCTTATATTTTTGCGCTTCTTCAATTGTAGATACCGGAATCATTTTAGCAACTCCGTTAAAAAAAGCGGTAGTGATTGCAGAAGACGCCCGCAAAATATCAATAACAACAACAACAGAATCGGGATTGTGAAATAGAGGGTAGGCCTGGGGACTAAAACAAACTTCGATATTCATATTCAGTTTTTATAGATGAATAATCATTCCTTTAAGTGCACGACAGAAGAATGCTTATTTCTCTAACAAACATAACATTTTTATTGATTATTCTGAAATTCTTATTTTTATACTTCCAGTTTCCAATTCAGAATTGTTATAACAAAGTAAATACGTGTGTTTGTACAAGATTATTAAATGAACTTGAACATTTAAAAATTAAAAGTTTGTATAATTATTTGTGCTTAAAAAAACATAAATTTAAGCCATGATAGATTTCATTAAATCAAAGATTCAGACCTCGATTGATCTGAAAACATCTTTATTATCTAACACAGCTTTACTTTCTTTGATCGACGCTATTGTTCAGGACATTTGCTCAAGCTATAAGCAGGGAGGAAAAGTTCTTTGGTGCGGAAATGGAGGCAGTGCAGCCGACTGCCAGCATTTAGCGGCTGAATTAAGTGGCAGGTTTTATTACGACCGCCCACCTTTATTTTCAGAAGCCTTACACGTAAATACAAGCTATACAACGGCTGTTGCAAATGATTATAGTTACGATGTTATATATAGTCGCTTAGTTGAAGCCATGGGTAAAAAGGGAGATATTCTTTTTGGTCTTAGTACTAGCGGCAACAGTGCAAACGTTGTTAAAGCTTTTGAAAAAGCGAATGAACTGGGTGTAATTACTATTGGGTTTACTGGAGAAACGGGAGGGAAAATGAAAGACTTGTGCAAATACTTGATTAATATTCCAAGTAAAGATACCCCTAGGATACAAGAGTGTCATATGCTTTTAGGACATACAATTTGTGAGATGGTTGAAATGAATTTATTTCCTAAGAAATAATTCAGAATGCTTCGAACCGCTATCATACTCGCCGGAGGATTTGGCACACGCCTACAAAGCGTTGTCTCTGATTTACCAAAGCCAATGGCACCAATCAATCAGCATCCCTTTCTCAATTATCAATTAAATTATTTAAAGCACTATGGTATAAAAAATATAATTCTTTCGGTTGGATATCTTTCAGATAAAATAAAGGAATATTACAAATCGGAGTACAATGGACTTCAAATTAAATATGTAGTTGAAGAGATAGCTCTGGGAACAGGTGGCGGCATTCGTCTCGGGATGGAAAGCTGCAAGGACGACTATGCTTTGGTGCTCAACGGTGATTCTTTATTTGATGTGGATATTCACGAGTTTTTTAGATTACATGTAAACGAATTATCGCAATTTTCTATTGCCCTTAGAAAAGTCGAAAACGCTTCTCGTTACGGTGCCATAGAAACAGATAAAAATGACCGAATTATTTCCTTTAAAGAAAAGGTGAACGTTGAAAGTAAAGGTCTTATAAACGGAGGAGTTTATATTTTGAATAAAGAAGTATATCTAAAAACAAATCCCTCAAATACCAATTTCTCGATTGAAAAAGATTTTTTCGAAAAACAACTTAATAAACTTAAAATAAAAGGATTTGAATTTAATGGCTATTTCATTGATATTGGAGTGCCAGAGGATTACAAAAAAGCGCAAGATGACTTTAAAGAATTTAAATATAGATAGAAGTTGGACTCTTTTTTTAGATCGCGATGGCGTTATAAATAAAAAGCTGGAGAACGACTACGTGAAACATTGGATTGAGTTCGAATTTTTAGAGGGGAGTATTGACGCTATTAAATATTTAAGTTCTGTGTTTGGGAAATTAGTTATCGTTACCAATCAACAGGGAATTGGCAAACGTCTTTATAGAGTTGAGGATTTGGAGCTCATTCATAAAAACATGCTCTATGAAATTGCATATCACGGAGGAAAAATTGATAAAGTTTATTTTTCACCTTATTTAAATGCTGAAAATCATCCAACACGTAAACCTGGTATTGGAATGGCCTTGAATGCTCAAAAAGATTTTCCAGAAATAGATTTTAAAAAAAGCATTATTATTGGTGATAGCATGAGTGATATGGAGTTTGGAAGAACAGCAGGCATGAAAACTATTTTCATATCCGAAGAAAAAAAAGAAGACTTAAAAATAGATTTTCATTTTAAGTCATTAAATGACTTAGTTATAAATTTACAAAACGCGCATTGAAAATTTCTATCATAACAATTACTTTTAATTCTGAGTCCACCATCGAACAAACTATTCGTTCGGTGATTGAACAAACATATAAGAACATTGAATACATCATTGTAGATGGAGGGTCAACTGACAACACATTAAACGTCATTGAAAAATATAAACCTAACATTCATAAAATTGTTTCGGAAAGTGACAATGGTTTGTATGACGCGTTAAATAAGGGAATTGAAATGGCTACCGGTGATGTTATTGGTATGATACATTCTGATGATTTTTATATTGATAATAATGTTATTCAAAAATATGCCGATTGTTTTTTAAAAAATAAGTCTGATTCTGTATACAGCGATTTGTATTACGTGGATAAAACAAATGCTGATAAAATAATTCGTAAATGGAAGAGTGGAGAATACAAAGCTGGTTCTTTCATCAACGGTTGGATGCCTCCACACCCAACTTTTTTTGTAAAAAGGGAAATCTATCAAAAACTCGGAAAATTTAATATCCAGTTTAAAAGTGCTGCTGATTACGAATTGATGTTGCGGTTCATAAAAAAAAACAAAATAAGCATTTCTTATTTACCAGAGTACACTGTGAAAATGCGTGTTGGAGGTAAGAGTAATGTAAGTGTATTAAATCGGTTTAAGGCCAATATGGAAGACCGTAAAGCCTGGGAAGAAAATGGCCTTAAGCCAAGGTTTTATACCTTGTACTTAAAGCCATTGCGTAAAATATTACAGTTTTTTTAGTTCTTGATTATCTTGCTGGTTTTAATTGTTTTACCAGTCTCATCTTGTATGCTTAACACATAGATGCCATTAACGAAATCAGCAATATTTATTTTTTCTTCAGAATTATAAAGTTCCTTGGTAAGCGTTACACGCCCTAATGCATCACATATAATTAGTTTAGAATATACATTAACTCCCTTAATCATTAAGTTATCCTGAACAGGACTTGGATAAATCTGAACAGAACTACTTGAAAGAACTGAATTTGAAACGCTGGTACATTCTTCAACAATTAATGTTGATTCAACAGTACTGCTGCATGAGTAAGCATCGGTATACTTATAAGATACACTGTACGTTCCAGCGCCATTGGAAGCACTAAACATAGAACCAGTTACTGTATTGCCAATGTATGCACCTCCACTTGGCGTGCCTTGCAAATCAATAACATCTCCAACACAAACCGGACTATCTGGAGCGGTCATCGTTACAGATGGTGCTGGATGAACTGAAACTGAAACTGGAACCCTGGTACTTGCGCATTCTTCTTTAGATATTTTCCAATCGTAGAAAAAATAGTATGCATTGGTACCCGTGCTAGAGTTAGTTATTTCTGCCGCACCACCAATGTTGTATGGAAATGTGACACCTGTATTTGTTCTGTATAAACTAGACGCTGAGGCACTATTTAACCCGAGTTTATAATTAGTTCCAGGGGTAAGGTTATAATTTAAGATTACTGTTGTTGTACCGATACCAATATTTACAGTAGTTGTGTATAATACCACATTAGAAGCATTTTTTAATTCAATTACGCGGTCTGAAATAGATTGGGATTTAACAACAACTGAATTTAGAATGCTATTTTGAAATACGTTAAAGAGGAGATAATTTGTATTTACATTTGAATAACCACCACCTGTGAACGATGAGAGACCTCCATAAACAGGAGCGAGTGTAATTGTATTGGCAGCATAAAATGTAGTAGATGTTGATAAACCAGAAGTGGCAAAGGGACTACCAACGCCTAGTTCTGTTCCACCAGTTGCACTATCATACCATTTTAAGGTAGCGTTTCCTGAGCCAACTAATGTGATAGGAGTATTCTCGCAAGCTACTGCGGAAGATGTCACAAGGGGACTAGCAATTGGCCCGTTAACAACAATAAAAGCAGTTTTTGTTATACTATCAAGAGCACTAGCACAACCAGTGGCTTTTAGTTTTACAGCATAAACCCCTACCGCTGAGTAGGTATGAACGGCGTTAGTTGTGCTAGCAGTGGCACCATCGCCAAAACTCCAATTATATGTAAAGCCATTTGTTGTGGTGTTATTGAATGTAACGTTGGCAGGGGCTGAACAAAAGTTTGTAATGTTAGATGTGAAATTAGGTCCAACAAGTCCAGTGATATAATTCGCACCAACACCTACAGCATACCAAGCTTTCGTAGTCTGTATAAGCTCATTACTACAGCTTCCAAAAAGATCTATAGCTGCCTGTATGGTTAATTGTCTTGCCATTGCATAATTGGTAGTAGGAGTATAATATACCGTTAATGCCCTAAATGCAATTTTCGCTGCGCTGGTTATTCCAATTCCACTCACTGAGTATGCGTTTGATAAATCATTCGTTCCTGAACCTCCACTTGTGAGTAAGTAAAACCAAAAGTTACTCACGCCACTGTTTGTATGAACGCCGCCATTATCCGCTGTACCGTTGTAATAGTATGTGCCACCGTAGGTGTCGGGATCGCCATAAGCATTTGGGTTTGACATACTTCTTAATCCATTGCCATTATTAGTGATATCTTCACCAATTTTCCAGTTCCAATTGCTAGGTCGTCCGAAGTTTTCGATAGCCGTTCCAAAAATATCCGAATAACTCTCGTTCAGAGCACCTGATTCATTGCTGTATACCATAGCCCCGGTGTTTGACGTTAAACCATGAGTAATTTCATGCCCACAAACATCCAATGCGGTAAAAATTTTCATAGACCCACTTGAATTGCCATCGCCGTACGTCATGCGCTGACCATCCCAAAAAGCATTCGCGTAATTTGTTTGGTAGTGTACGTAACTATAAAGTTTGAAACCATTATTGTTTATACTATTTCTATTATGCTGCAGAAGATAGTAGTCGTATGTTTTTTCTGCACCCCAATGGGCATCAGTTGCAGCCTGGTCAAAACCTGTGGTAGTCCAACTTGTACTTGAATTTGTAAAGTCAGTAGCAGTTAAATAACTGCTACTATTGTGCAAATTATAGGTTTCTATGCCTTGACCTCTTTGTGTTTCTCTTAAACGGTAAAGCGATCCGGTATAGTCTACCGTGAATGTTTGCGGACCACTAAATTTGGTGTTACAGGTAGCAGGAACATCTGTGGTACAAATTAAATTCTGTTCATCGAGAATCATCCCGGTGGACGCATCAACAAATACATTTGCACGGTATAGTGGATCTTCTGCATAAATATTAAACTGATAAGCGTTAAAGTTAATTCCTTCTTTTTCAAAAACAACTTTTGAACCATGCGGATAATAGCTAAAATTTGGTTCGTTAAGAATAGTCCGCATATGCTCTTCTTCGGCTTTGTTGTCCCATTTATATTTTTTTGCATTTACCTTCGAAAGTGCATAGGTTAACGCCTTTTTTTCTGAAATAGAAAAGTTATTTTTAGCTATGGCAGGTGCATAAAGATCGCCATTAAGTGAAACTAATTTGTTATTTAAAAAATGCGCTATGATTACTTTGTTTGAAATTAGAATGCCATTTTGAAATATTGAAAATTTTATGTTCGTGAAACCTAATTCATCTTTTTCTTTTTTAAGAGCAACCACTTTGTTTAGTCCATTATTAAAAATATGCTGATTGATAAATTCGGAAATTGTGGTTTCATTAAGAGTATTATTTTCTTGAAAACGAATAAAATTAATTTTATTTTCAGAAGTATAAGTTACGTTTTCCGCGTAAGGAATAATCTTTGAAAAAGTCTGTCCAAAAAGAACATTAGACAGAAAAGCAATGCAAACGGTAATGATGGTTTTTTTCATGTGTATTAAAATCAATCTTGCAATATAATGAGTCGGCAATGAATACCCAATCCTTTTTAAAATATAATTATAAAACAGCTAAAAAATTAACAGTATTCTACTAAAACGCTTCCAAATACGGCAAGCTAAGCGAGTCGGTATAGTTTTAACATCTCAAAATTCCAAAAATTCCAGATATTTACGAACCAAAATTCCGCCTAGGTTTATTAGATAAGAGGTTAAAATAAGATGTCTTGATAAATGTCAGAATTTTGCATGACTTTTTTAGCATAAGGACACAGCGGAAGAATTTTGTAACTATTTTCTCTTGCGAAAGCAGCGGCTGCATCAACAAGTTTTCGGCCTAGACCTTTGCCCTCGTTGCCAGGATTTACTTTGGTATGTTCAATAATAAATTTATCGGTGCCAGCAAAAACGTACACTAGTTCTGCAATGCGTGAGGAGTTTTCTTCAACAAAGAAAACTCCTTTTTTGCCAAGCTGTTCGTGTTTAATTTCCATGCAGCAATTTTAATTGATAAAAACAAATTCTTTTTAGCCAATAGCAAAAGTACAGAGTTAAAGGAATTTAACGGTAAAAGATGCTAAATCCCTAGTTTAAAATAAGTATTTTTTGTTTCACTAGTTCGTCTTCATTTTTTCCATAGACATAATACAAACCTTTAGAAAGATCAGTAATGAAGTAGGTTTTATTGTTGCCTTCTGAAAGAACAATTGTTTTTACTAATCGTCCGTTGAGATCATAAATATTTATTTCCATGTTACTCGTTGATGTAATTGTAAGCCTTCCTTCGCTGGGGTTTGGATATATTTTCAATGAATGTACATCCTTATCTAATTGTGTAATCCCTACGCAGTCTGAAACGTTTTGCACAATTGTAGCGGAGTTATAACAATTGTTTAGGTCGCTTGCAGTTACTGAATATGTACTTGTTACTGTGGGTGTAACAATTAAAATGGCTGTGTTTATTCCGGTGCTCCATGTGTAGTTAGAGGCGCCACTAGCTGCTATTGCAACTACTTCACCAGCGCATGATAAACTCGAACTTGAACTTATACTAACATTTGGATTTGGCAACACGCTGATTGAAATTGTAGCGGTACGATTGGGACAACCAACATTATTCCCTCTCACGGTGTATGTTGTATTTTGCAATGGTGTAACGGTTGTACTTGAGGAAAAAGTTGAGGGTAGCCAGGTGTAGCTGGTGGCTCCATTAGCACTAAGTGTAGTAGAATTTCCACTGCAAACAGAAGCATTGCTTGTGGTAATAACGAGTGTTGGCGTTAAACTAACATTGAGCGTAATAGATGTTGTTCCTGTACACGTGCCCGTTTGCCCCATAACAGTGTAACTTGCCTGACTTGTGGGATTAACTGTCATATTAGGGCTTGTGGCACCCGTGTTCCAGGAATAAGATGATGCTCCGGTAACACGAAGAGTTGCTGTATTTCCAGCGCACAATACCGACGGATTTGATGTTGCCGTGAGCGATAAAGTTGTGGATGTTCCTAAGGTGTATGATTGTGTTGCAGTACATCCGTTACCGTTAGTTACCGTAACATCATATACAGCAGCTAAGTTTGTTGAAATGGTTCGCGTTGTTGCACTTGTTGACCAAGAATAGGTGAAAGGTCCAGGATTCGTTCCAGTGGCTGTCAATGTGCTTGAGGTACCAGGACAAATGTTTGCAGGATTGCTATTGATAACAATTGTTGGTTGTGAAATATTTACAATGGCTGTTCGTTCAACACTGCAACCATTCGTTGCGGTTATAACACATGAATAAGTTGTAGTAACGCTCGGTGAAACCGATATAGACGAAGATGTAGCACTTGTTGACCAAAGGTAAGTATTACCATTGCTACCAGGACCTCCCGCTAAAACTGCTATGGATAAAGGATTTCCGCCTAAACAACTTGTTTGATTGCCGGGATTAATTTGAGCATTAGGAGATGGAAGCACTGAAAGAGTCTGAGTATACGGAATACTGGCACCTGAAGCATTTGTTGTAATAAGTGTAACTGTATAAGTGCCTTGACCATTAAATATTAGTGTGGGATTTTGAACGGTGAGTGTAGTTGAGCCGCCCGGGCCAGGCCCTGCTGAATTGATCACGTAAGACCAAGATGTTGGCGAGCCTGAAGAGTGATCTGATATTTGGACAACATTGGCAGAACCAGAACATATAGGATTCGGGCTAATTGAAAAATTCGCCAAAGGCACCGTCTGGCAAAAAGCTGAAACCGAAAGGAAAATTAGTAAACTTCCTAAAATTTTTGAAACTAATTTTGAATGTATCATTTGGTCATATTTAAATTGTAAGTGTTGTTGTTAGACTTCAAAAAATAGAGGAAGTTTAATTAGTTAGCAAAAATAACTTTTGTTAGAAAAGCAAGGAATGACAAAGTGAGAAAATTTGCTGAACCTAAATTAAACATTTAACGGGTATCTAAATCATATTTTCTACATATTCTCTGAATCTTTAAGATTCAAATTTCAATTTGCCGGTTTATTTGCTTATCTTCGTTTAGTTAACCCATAAATTACTCTTAAATGAAAACCGTACTCCCAAAAACATTCTTATTCGTATTGCTATTTAGCATGTTTACTGTCAAAAATTTCGGGCAGGTGCCAACAATTAGTCCTATTCAAGGATCGCCAGTTATATGCACTCCTAATGCCTCTGCGACAGTTTATTCTGTAACAGCGTCAAATTCGCCAGGCTCTTATTCATGGAGTTACGCTGGCCCTTCTGGTATTGTTTTGACCACAGTTGGCAATGGCGCTGTCTGTGGAATTGTTTTCCCACCGTCCCCTTCTGGTACTACATATACTTTGTATTGTTATGCAACTAATAGCTCCGGAAATAGTGCTACGGTTTCTTTAGTTATTAATGCCTATGAAACGCCTGTTGTTAGTTTTTCTGGTGCCCAGGTTTTTTGTCAGGGCTCCTCAACTCATCTTTCGGCCAGCTCCACTATTTTTCAAGCGAGTTCTACCACAATTTCCTATAATTGGTCGCCGCCAACAGGGTTAAGTTCAACGAATTCGTATTCTGTGATTGCTAACCCATTGGTTTCAACCAACTATTCGGTACTGGTAACAAATGGACCTTGCACTGCTACAAGTCAAATCACTGTGATTGCCGATCCATGTGTTGGAATAATCGAATATAAGGACGATGCTTCTCCTTTTTCTTTAAATATATATCCTAATCCGAATAATGGATCTTTTGTAATCAAATCAACTAAAAGCAGAACTGCGGTTATAAGGAATGAACTTGGACAAATTGTTAAAACAATCTATCTAGAGCCAAATTCTGAAACGCAGGTCTCTGGATTAAACGCGGGTATTTATTTCGTTCTTTCTGACGATTTTAAGAAGAAGATAATTATAACACGTTAATTAATTTTTTATTAAATGAACCGGCTTCGGCCGGTTTTTTTATTCCCAAATACCTATCTTCATCGTTATAACATGAAAAACAGATCAGTTATAAACACATTTATTTTCGGCATTATTTTTTCTTCTTCGCTTGTTTTCCCATTTATTCTTGATTTAACGCTTCTCCCAAGATTTATTAGTCTCGGCGTGAGTATCGCCCTTGTTTTTTATTTTTGTTTGCAGTCAGATTTAAAATTTAGCCTAAAACTTGATTTTATTTTTCTTGCAGGCGCTGGCTATTCTATATTTGCTTTTACATCGATTCTCTGGGCAACTTCAAAATCTGAATCACTGTTTGAAGCCTCGAAACAAATTCTGTTCTTTTTTACGTTTGCGTTTACTTACTTCTTTTTAAAGCAATCCTACGACTATTTCCTCAAAGTACTTTTAAAGTGTTCGATCGCACTTTTTTTAATTATTTTTTTAGTTGTTTGTTTTCAACTGAGTGAGCTTCAGAATTTTAATAAAGATGCTTTATATCGTATTACGGGAGTAAACGGTCATAAAAATCTTCTTGCAAGTTTTTTGTTTTTAAATCTTTTTTTTCTGATTGCTTCTTTTTATAAATTGAAACAACCCTGGTCATTGCTTGCGTTGGCTTGTATTTTGCTTAGCACATTACTTTTAATTTTTTTGAAAACAAAAGCAGTATGGTTAGGAATAAGCGTTAGTGTTGCAGTTACAGTCACGCTTTATTTATTTATAAACTATTTTAAGGTGCCATTAATTAAAGTTAAACTGCCAATTCTTCTAATCTCAGTACTTGTTTTTACGAATGTTTTTTTCTTCGTTTTTCTTCAGCCGCTTATTCAGAAAAGTGAAAGTTTTACTTCTAATTTAGAAGGAGGTGCCAACGCTACCTCAAACATTCTTAAGGTAGAGGAGGAACGCTTGGTTCTTTGGGATAAAACATATCACCTGATAAGGCAAAAATCTTTAATAGGAGTAGGAGCTGGTAATTGGCAGACATACTTACCTGATGCAACCCTAAGTGGACTTTGGCGTGGCGAAGAACTTAATTATACATTTCAGCGACCACACAATGATTTTTTGTGGATTCTTTCGGAATTAGGTTTTATAGGTTTTAATTTTTATTTACTTTTTCTATTTGGCTTAATATTTTCGGCAATAAAAATTTTGTGGTTAATACCGCGAGATAAATGGCTTCGTTTAGATTTGATTTTGTGTATAGCATTTATAACAGGTTACGCGGCAATTTCCTTTTTCGATTTTCCAAAGGAGCGTATTGAACATGGACTTTGGATTAGCATACTTTACGGAATGATTTATTATCATATAAAAAAGTATCTACCTCTTAAAAAGTTCGGAGAAATAAGAGTGAATGATGTAGCAGTTTTCGCCTCCCTACTTGTATTGCTGGGAATTGTATTTACTGGAATAAAGCGCTTTAATGGAGAGTATTATACAAGAAGAATGTACAATTATAAAAACAGTAATCAGCTACCAGATCTGATCAGCTCAGGTAATTCCGCAATGAGTTATGCCTATTCGGTTGATCCAACTTCGATCCCAATCTATTGGTACACGGGTAATGCAAAAGCTTCAATGGGAAATTATAAGGAAGCACAGCAAGATTTTTTAAAAGCCTATGAACTTGCGCCGTACAATAAAAATGTACTCAACGATTTAGCTTCATCGTTTGTGTTTACTAACGAAGTGCTTTCAGCGAAAAAATTTTATGAAGAAGCGGCAAGAATTAGTCCTCGTTTCGATGAACCTAAATTGAATTTGGCGGCTATGTACATTAATGCTAATGATTTTAAGACAGCGACTTTTTGGCTAAATTCTTTAATGCATGATTCAGAAAGACGAAGTAACTATGAAAAAATTGTAGGAATAACTAGGGAAAATTAGTCCAATTCCAATGGACTGACTTTAATCGGATTTACATTTCAAATCAGAAAATTTAAACACGAGTCCAAGTGCAATTTGATTATTAAAAAGTAGACCAGACGCGCCAATTCCAGGCTGGAAGGTATGACCAGGATATCCAAGGTGCTCATTTCGAAATGAAATTGCATATTGCAAACCACCTCTTAAAAAAACGTGATTTAATAAACGACACTCAAACCCAAAAGCAGCTGCAAAAGCATTTGCAAAACCTGTAATGCGAATATTTTTTTGGCCTTCCTCAAAATAACGACGCCCTGTTTCATTAAAATAAGAGTATATATAACTCAATTGAGCAAAAGCAATAAAAATATGTTTTCTAGGTTTTGATGGGGTTCTATATTTTAACCCAATTTTAAAATAACTGCCTTTCAGATCATCAATTTTTGAGTAATCACCTACTTTTACAAAACCTCCCCGCAATGCTTTATAGGTATAACCACCGCTTGCAGAAAATCCAAAGTACTTTGTTGGGAAATAATCCAATTGCAATTCGGGAGTTCCTGAATAAAGCGGAACAAAATTCACACCAACAGCATATTTAGAAAAGTCTTTTTGTCCTCGTGCAATAAAACTAACTAAAAGTATTAAACACGTAATTATGGGCTTTAAGTGTTTCATGCGAAAGATTTTTTTTGTTTGCACTTTTGACCTTGTTATATGAAGGTATTAAAAATTCTAATCCATTAAACAACGAATTTAAAGGGCTTTATGTTAAAATTATTAATGACTCCTTAACCTCCCAAATATGGTTTCTAACGAAGGTTTTAATTTGCTAATAGCTCCGATTACCGACAAATCATGCGTGTTTGCTATGTCTATAACAGCAATTGGTTTTCTACCAGCAAGACGCGCTTCGAGTAAACATCTTTTATCGTTTACTCCGCTTTTACTTCCATTTTCATCTGATAGATGAACTTCAAGTCTTGTTATGTGATCACTGTACCGACTTAATTCTTCGGTTAATAAAGATTCTAACTTATTTCTATACTCTTCGTGGATGGTTAGATTTTTGTCTGCGTTCAATTGTATTATCATAGTAATTTTTAAGAGGTGAATAAATAACTTCTATGGATAAGGTACAAAAATATCTTGAAGCAGGCTAACCCGTTAACATAATTTGATGAATGAAATATTGATCTCTCTTAACTCAGAATTACTTTACAAAACTTTTTACCATGCAACAAGTTATTTATATTTTCATAAATCCGCTTGAAAGCAAGCTTTCAGCGGCTTCCTGAAAACAAAAAAGTCTCGCCGGTGCGAGACTTTTACATTTATCAGTGGATCCGGAGAGATTCGAACTCTCGTCCAAATAAGGAAAAAATAAGCTTTCTACAATGTTTAGCTATAACTTGATTGTCGGCTAAAGGCAGGCGTTATATCAAACCAACCTTTAACTTAGCTGCTAATATTGTTTTACCTAGCAACGTCGGTAAAACAAACTACACATTTATGATGCTTTACCCAAGGCGCAGAGCAGTTTAGCTCCCTGGAAAGCAAAGGACACTTAATTCTAAATTAAGCAGCCATAGCGTAAGAGTTATCTTCGCCAAATAAAAGTTTTGAAAGTTCAGTTTTAAGAGCTCGTCTTACAACGCTCTACATGCTTACTTATCTGATGCGCTTACTGTCAAATCCGGTCGGACCCATTTAAGTTCTCTATTTCAAAGTCTGATTTACATCAAAAACTATTAATTTAAAACTTATCCTGAAAGAACTATTTCAAAGATACAACAATCCGCTTGCAGTTCTCTTCAATTTATTTACATTTAACTAAAATTAATTGCTATGAGAACTTTATTATCCTTTTTATTCGTCGGCATGATAGCCTTTTCACAAGCACAATCTGTGAAATCAAAAAACCTTAAATTAAAGTACACCCCGCCTGCGGGCTGGAATGCCGAGGAGTTCGGAACAAAAAGTCCCTGGGAAGAACCAGGAAATGCTCTTTGTGCTTGTGCGGGAGTTCATTTTTCAAAATCACACAAAGATGGGAAAATGCATGTGGTTGTATACCCAAGTACGCAAAGTGGATTAGATTCTACCAAACGAAATGCTGTTGGCAATCTTGAATTTGTGGATGTTGTAAAATATGATCGTGTGAGAAACAACGATATGTCTTTTGAAAGAAAAAAATCAAATTTTATTGAATCCAAAACCAAAGCAAAATCATTTGATGCTTACCGTTATTTTGTTAAAGTAGACGACCATTTTTATATCATCTTTGCTTGGCAAGAAAACACGCAGACTTTAAATTCAACTAATGAAAAGGAATTGTTTACCATGGTAAATTCAATTGAGGGAAACTAATTCAAAAAGAAGCGTTAAATCATTCATTTAGGATGTTATTCAAAAACAGAATTAACTGGATTATTTTCTAAGCCAATTAGAAAACTTCTTATTGATAAATGGTATATAGAAAAATGCCATTATTGGAACCAAAATCAAACTCATTACCAAAGTTCTTAACGGATTTGGAAAATCTACCATCAAGGGAAATACAGTGATTGAAAGCAAGGTGATAATTGGATAAATAAAACACCAAACTAATAAAGCAAATTTCCATTTCTTAGGAGGTAAGGACTCAGACATTTTTTAGGCTTAAAAATTAACACAAAAATAATATTTAATTTTGTGTTAGTCGAATTATTAAAGCTTAGAAAACTCTAGAATATTTAAATAAAAAGCCAATGTCTTGCAACATTGGCTTTAAGTCTTGACTTGTTTTTTTACCAAAATCACTACTGTTAACCGTATCCCATCTTCACTTTATCCAAGATGTCGGTCCGTGGTTTATTAAATTTTAAGTGTTTCCACTTTTCCTCTTTGTATGTTTCAACTTCAGAGAATGCTTTAAAAGAACGAGAGTGCTTTTTGTTGTGTTTGTGTAGTTAACATTCACATTGCGACAATGCAAAATTACCACGTTAATAAGCAATTTTAATAGGGTAAATAGTTAATTCTTCTCCACTAAAACACTTAGTTTGTGATTGTTTGCTCAACGGTTTATTTAATTTGCAACGATCGTAATAATTGAGTCCGATTATTTTGGTAGAACGTATAAGCGTGCGTTAATTTTAATGGTTTTGAATCAACTCTTTCACTTTTAGCATTTCAAGATCTTGTTTCGATAAAATATCTTTTAGTTGATATTTAATTTCATAGTCGGGAAGAATGCCATGTCCTGTTATTAGTGGGCAAGCGTCGTGTACGATTCTAAATGCTGGGACACGTACACGCAATTTTGTATTGGGTAATTTATAAAATGGAGTTACGCCTGCATTGCAGCCTTCAATTGCTCCTCCAGTTTCAGTACCAATAAATACTGCTCGGTTGCTTGCTTTTAAGTAGCCCGCCACCAAACAGGATGCGGAGAACGAACCCCCGTTAATTAGCACAAATAGTTTATTGCTATAATGATTTTTTTTACGCGGTTTAATGGTATAAATGAAATTATCTGTATCATGTACCGATTTTTTTTGTCCAATAATTTTATAAGCAAACCTGGTAAATTTAAATGCAAGATTTCCTTTCGTGTATTTTTTGAAAGGGTACTTTTTAATTGTTGTACTTAATGTTTGAGTACTTTCCTTCTCAAGCAAATAACTCAAAAGTCTGTAACTGTTACCTAAACTACCACCTCCATTGTTTCTTAAATCAATAATGAGATTTTCACTTTTATTCTTTTTTAATTTTTTAAAAATCCTTCTGTATGCGCGCGCATCTCCTTTATGGGAAAATTTTGTAATTTTTAGTAACATCGATTTATTACCCTCATCTAAAAAACGGTAAGCTATATTTGCACGTTTGTAATTTCTTAGCAAACTATCTTCTTTTGGTTCTAGCGGTAGCGGCGGAAACGCTTTTGGTTGAATGGCTGAATATTTTATCGTTTTTAAAACCTCACCTTTTTTATATTCAACTTCAAAAGTGTCTGGTCTTCCAAATAGAGCCAAAAAATAACTATTAAAACCTAGCTGCACATAATGATCTTTACCCGTTTGATTAAAACCATCGGTACTAATAAATCGTCTGGAATAACGAATCATTGAATCAACGGCTATTCCATTAATTCTAAGTATTTCAGAACCTCTTGTGATGGAGCTGTCCTGCTTTTTATTTAGATTAGCAATCATAAAAAGCTGTTCTTTAACCGGCAAAAAAACGTAAGGTGAATAATTCAACTTTAATTTATTTACTTCTTTATAAAAGGCTTTTGAATAAAGAACTTCCGAATGTCCACAATGAAATTCATCAATGAATAATTTTGTTTTTAAGCGAAATTGTTTTTCGGTTAAACTATCATTGAAGGAACTGGTAAAAGATTTTATTAGATCATGATAAAAAATTCTAGGTTTATATATCCCAATACCTGGATGCATTGCTAAAAGCACATCACCAAGAACCGTTGCATCTTCTTTTAGCTGATTAGGCGAATATTTTTTTGTTAAGAGCGATTCCTTCTTTTGAGAATAACAAGGGTGGCTTAGTTCGTAAACAAGAAAAATAAAGATTAAAAGTCGCTTCAAAAATGCCATAAATGTTATCTTTGTAAAAATACGGATTAAGTATGGAAAAGTTTAAAATAGGCGTTTTACGCGAGGAAAAAAGTCCACCAGATAAACGAGTACCTCTCACTCCGTTAATTTGTTCAGAGTTAATACGTCAATACCCAAACGTGGAAATTGTTGTCCAACCAAGTAAAATTAGATGTTATAGCGACGACGAGTATACTTCTTTTGGTATACCCCTTCAAGAAGATTTAAACGATTGTGATATTTTAATGGGAGTAAAGGAAGTTCCTGTTGAAAAATTAATCGCGAAGAAAAAATATTTTTTCTTTTCACATACCATAAAAAAGCAACCACACAATAAAAAACTCATCAAAGGTCTTATTGAAAAAAAGATCCAGATGATCGATTACGAAACACTTACCGACAAACATAACAATAGGATTATTGGTTTTGGACGTTATGCTGGAATTGTTGGTGCATATAATGGAATTTTAGGTTATGGCTTGAAATACGACTTGTTTCGTTTAAAACCTGCTAATCAATGCCGCGATAGGGCAGAAATGGAAGAGGAATTAAAGCGTGCTAAATTGCCAAATATAAAAATTGCTATTACAGGTGGAGGCCGAGTTGCAAACGGCGCTATCGAAACTTTAAGCACTCTTAAAATAAGAAAAGTAACGTCAGACGAATTTATAATGGCTACTTTCAGAGAGCCGGTGTATTGTCAGCTAAATCCACGCGATTATGTTGAACGCCCGAACGATCATAACTTTGATTTGAACGATTTTTTTACGCATCCCGAACATTTTGTTTCGAAATTTCCGCCGTTTACAAAAGTAACCGATCTTTACATCTCAACGCATTATTGGGATCCACGTTCTCCAAAAATGTTTTCAAAAAAAGACATGAAGGCAGACAACTTCCGCATGTCTGTCATTGCAGATGTAACTTGCGATATAGATGGCTCTGTGCCAACTACTATTCGCGCAAGTACCATTGCTCAACCTTTCTACGGTTATAATATTAAAACCGAAAAAGAAGATTTACCATTTACACAAGATACAATTTGTATTATGGCAGTTGATAATTTGCCTTGCGAATTACCTAGAAACGCAAGTGATGATTTTGGAAAAGATCTTTCTGAACGGGTATTGCCTTTCGTTTTTGGCAACGATAAAGACAAAACAATTAAACGTGCAAGTATTTGTAAGGATGGCAAACTCACGCATAACTACGAGTACTTAAGCGACTATGCGTATACTTAACAAGCTTATTTGAGTTATTTTTTGTAACTTGGGTTGAAATAGCATTTCCTCTTGAGTTAGTGTAATAAATATAAAATTGGCATGGGACATAAGTACAGTCTAGAAAAGGTAGAGATTTTTAAGCTCGAGGGCATAATTATTGAAAATATTGTGAAAGAGGGTGCGGAGCTACAAACGGATGACGTGAGAAAAATCAAAGAAATTAACCTCAGTTTATGCGATAACAAAAACTACGCCCTACTCATCGACGCTAAAAAAGAAAGTACAATTACTGACGATGCGCGTGCCTTGCTAGCTTCTAAAGAATTGGCGCATTTAAATATTGCTAAGGCAATAATTATTCATACAAATAAACAAAAGATACTCGGGAATATTTACCTCACTGTAAATAAGCCCCATGTAAAAACGCGTTTATTCACCGATCGCCAAAAAGCTCTTGAATGGCTGCGTAATAAAATTTCAGCGTTCGAAGCTAAAGAACTTCTTTCAAATCGAAAAAAAAACAAGTAGTCAAGCGATTCAACAGTTTATTCACTTATTAATTTTAACCATACCAGTAAAAACCACTCAAAAACTAGCTTATTTAGTATTGTTAAGCCCTTTTTAAGGGCTTTTTCTGTTTTTGTACAAAGCTAGTTTTAGTTTCAAAACCTCCTCACATTGTCTGTATTAGTGATGCCAAGAAGTAAATCTTGTTTAGTTTGAAGTGTTTACCAAAACGCAAAAAAACTTACATGTGAAATATGAAACCCACAATCGCGAAAAAAAACAAATGATCTCTTCGTTACTTTGAGCCACAGGAGTAAAATGGTTAAAACTAAAAAAACAAGCATGAAAAATTTTTTTACATTATTTGCTATCGCTTTCTTAGCCTCAACAATGGCAGTAAGTGCACAACAAACACCAAAAACAGCTAATCAAAATAAAACAGTTTTAGTGTATTCAGAAGAATATGAAGCATTAGTTTATAAAAGTAGTCCTAATAATTCCGATTCTGAGATTATGATTGAAAGTTTACCTGGTTATGGTAATGAACCAATACCTGTTGAAATCAACCAAAATAAAAAGGGTTCTTATACTTTTACTAAGCACCCCTCTTTAATGTTACCAGAATACTACTCCGTTGTGATCATGGATTCTTTAACAGGTAAAACTTTTGACCTTAAAACTACTGATTCATACACTTTTGATGTTTCAAAAGATATTCCAGAACGGTTTGTGCTTCAAATGGCTAAAACAAAAACAAACTTAACTGCTATGCGGTAGTTTTTTAAACACCGAATAAATTATTTAAAAACAAATCTAAATGAAAAAACTTTTTACTCTCATCTCAATATTACTCGTTCATTACAGTTTTTCGCAAACAGAAGCATCTGTTTTTAAGCAGAGTTTAGCAAATGCTCAAACAGAAGAACCAAAAAAGGAGAACGAGGTAACTAATTTTCAAATTATTATTAATTGCCTTCCTGAAACAAGCGATGAGTTTTTGGAATTAAGTTTTGAATTTAAAACAAAAGGCACATACTCATTCAGGTTAGCAGATGATATGATTGTAAGAGAGAACTGTATTGTTAGGTTAATGGACGTTCGCTCAGGTAATACCTTTAACCTTCTATCGAAAGAACCACATAGCTTAAGTGTAAATAGATCCATGACGAAGAATTTTATTTTGCAACTCTACCCTTCCATACTGTCAACTGTAAACTAGCCAAGTGTAATCCTTTTTGAAGTAATGGTTTAGTTATTGTAATAACAACACATTCTACAATGATTACATCCTGATGCTCTAAGCAGCAATATATGCAACCCAACGGATGAACGCCGTTCGTACAATAATAGAACGTTTGATCCTTTTTTAAACCAACCTTCTACAGAAATTGGTGTTATTTGCTCTCATAGTTAAATTAAAGTTCAAATGAGCAAAACTGCACTTAGATTTAATAACGGATCTAACAGAACATTTCAAAACGAACTCAGAAAAAGAGTTGACGCTTACTTTAAAGAAAATAAAATCAGTAAACACGGTAACATCCATCTTTACTTAAAAACGGTTGTGATGTTTGCGGCTTATTTGGTCCCTTATTTTTTAATTACATTTCACGTTTTTGAGAGTAAATCAATTTGGTTGCTTTTATCTGTTTTGATGGGTTTAGGAATGGCTGGAATTGGCATGGGAATTATGCACGATGCTAACCATGGTAGCTATAGTAAGAACGATCGTTTCAATAAATTTCTTGGTTTTTTCTCGATTAGCTTATTATCTGGTAATTCGCTTAATTGGAGAATTCAACATAATATAATTCATCACACTTATACAAATGTTCACGATCATGATGAAGACATTGCACCAGTTGGCATGTTGCGTTTTGATCCACATTCAGAAAAAAAGAAAATTCACAAATTTCAATTTTTGTATGCTTGGTTTTTTTATGGTCTAATGACTTTAATGTGGAGCACTGTTAAAGATTTTAGACAGTTAAAACGCTACAATAAAGGTGGTTATTTAAAAACCGCAAATACCACTTTTGCAAAGGAGCTAGCTGTAATTATTGTTTCAAAAGTCTTGTATTTCGCATACATGTTGATTCCTTATTTTGTGATTCAGGAATTATCATTTTTAAATTGGTTAACTGGTTACCTTGTAATGCACTATGTAGCTGGATTAACTCTGGCAATGGTTTTTCAAGTTGCCCATGTTACCGAAGAAAATGAATTTCCACTTCCAAATGAAGAAGGGGAGTTAGAGAATAATTTTATTGAACATCAATTGCGCACAACCATGAACTTTTCAATGGATAGTAAAATTGTTTCCTATTTTGTTGGAGGTCTCAATTTTCAGGTAGAACACCACTTGTTCCCGGGAATTTCGCATGTACACTATCCAAAAATTGCAAAAATTGTAGCCACTACAGCTCAGGAATTTAATATACCTTACAATTACGAAAAAACATTTGCAGGTGCCCTTTTTGAGCACACAAAAATGTTGTACAAGCTGGGTAAATAATTTGTTTAAGGAAAAGAAATCAGTCTATTCCAAAAGCACAGAGTATTTTCTTCCAACAGGAAGTGTAACTTTATTTATTAATGTAATTTCAGTTTTCTTTATCTCAGCGATAGCTTCGCGTTTAACGATAAATGATTTATGAATTCGCGTGAAGTAATCCTGTGGTAATAAAGAACTTATATATTTCATTGTTTGAGTTACCAACAGTGGTTTTTCATTAATCAAATTTATTTTGATGTAGTTTCCTACTGCCTCAATGTATATAATACTTTTCGTGTTTATAGTTTTTAAAACGCCTTCGTGTTTCAATTCAATA
Source organism: Aurantibacillus circumpalustris (assembly GCF_029625215.1). Lineage (GTDB taxonomy): Bacteria > Bacteroidota > Bacteroidia > B-17B0 > Aurantibacillaceae > Aurantibacillus > Aurantibacillus circumpalustris. The sequence continues at coordinate 178,133 of NZ_CP121197.1, read as the reverse complement.
TCTGGAAATTTAGGTTCTTCTTTTTTTGTAGGTAGTCTTAGGTTTGTTACTTTATTGATTGCTTTTAAAAAGCGTGGAAAGGAAATGGGTTTTAAAAGATAATCTACAACATCATTTTGATAAGCTTCAAATCCAAAATTACTATAAGCTGTTGTTAATATTACTGAGACGTGATAGGGTAAACACTGCAATAGTTCCAGTCCTGTGAGCTTGGGCATCTCAATGTCCAAAAAAATGAGGTCTACTTTTGTTTTGCTTAAAAAATCAAGCGCCTCTTTACCATTATAAACATCGCCCACTATTTCTAATATATCTGTTTTGGCAATATGTGCCTGCAGTACTTTGTGCGCGGGAGCTTCATCGTCAACTATCAAGCATTTTAGTTTCATCTTTATAATTTAATAGTTAGTTCTACTGTGTAAATTTCATTTTTATCTTCTATTACTAATTGGTGTTTGTTTTTATAAGTCAATTCTAGACGTTTTTTAGTGTTTAAAATACCCGTGTTTGTTCCTGAAAATTTTCTGCGTTCAAGCGTAAAGTTATTTCTCATTTTGAAAAACAAGGTTTTTTTATCCGTTTTAATGGATAGAAAACAAAATGGTTTATCTGTGTGAGCACTATATTTAATAGCATTTTCAATAAAAGGCATAAAAAGCATAGGAGAAATGGAGACTCTGTTTATCCATTCATCTGTTTCAAAATCAATTTTTAATTTTGGATTACGATTCTGTTCGTAGCTTAAATATTTACGTATAAATTGAATTTCGTCGTCAAGGGTAACGTGTTCTTTCTTTGAGGACTCAATCTGATAGCGTAATAAGTCCGACAATTCAAGAATTTTGTCAGGTGTTTCTTTGGGATCTGTTAAGGCTGTTCCGTACAAATTATTAAGCGCGTTAAATAAAAAATGAGGATTTAGTTGCGCCTTTAAATGCCGAATTTCTTCGTCTCGTTCAATAATTTCACTCTTAAATAAAAGGTTACGCTCCAAAATATTTTTGTGAGCATAATAAAAACCAAGACCAACAAGATAAACCAGGAATATAGAAATACCCATGGTTACAGGTTCTTCACTTCTAACAAAACGAAAAGGAGTAAAGTAATTGATAAGAAAATAACTAATAAATAAAAAAATTATACCCGTAATGTATTTGAGGGTGTTAATACTAAAATACTTTTTATATAAATAAACATTATGAATATAAACTTGAATATGAGCAATCAAAACAATCATCCCTCCTTGAAAAACGGCTTTCGCGATGTGACCTTCTTGATGAATGATGTGCTTTTCGTCAAGCAATATTGTAACCAGGCCAAGAAGGCAAAAAAATAAATAGAGAATAACGTTTCTAACCCAAAAATTGAAATACGAAAAATTCATCCACAAAAATAGAGGTAATTATTCGGAATGCCTTAAGTAGGGACTAATTAGCGTAAAATTCAAAAAAGAGTTGATTCAGCGCATTTTGACGCCTTTTTACATTAGAAAAGCATTAATTTAGTGCTAATTTTAACAAGCTCAGTTTACTTTGGAGATTAAACATACTTTTTTTTGTTTAATTTCGTTATTGTAAAAATCATTCATAAAATGATGTTAATAATTGGCTCATGAAAAAATCTGGAATTATAATTAGTGCTTCTGTTTTAGCGACAGTGTTCGCTGTTAATTTCACAGCATGTAAAAAAGAAAACCAGCAGTCTAACACACCTGGTATTTTGATTCAAGAGCCTAACTTGAAAGCTGAAGATAATAAATATTTAGAAAAGCATGGCGTAAACAATGATTTAGCTGTGCTTGGAAGGGTATTGTTTTACGATAAAAATTTGTCTGTAAACAATCAGGTGTCTTGCGGTAGCTGCCACAAACAAGAGTTTGCCTTCGCTGATAATGTAAAAGTGAATAAAGGCTTTAATGGAATTGATTTAAAAAGAAATTCGCCTTCTATTCAAGGATTGAGGGGATTTGGTAACGATAATAGTACAGATTTTAATTCGAATACTGGTGGTTTCAACCCTCCAACTGAAACGTCAATGCCTACAAAAGATAATCAAACCGATCTTCTGCTGTTTTGGGATGGTAGACAAAATAGTCTTGCTGATATGGTTTTGAATCCTGTTTTGAATCATAATGAGATGAATATCCCTGATTTTGAAACACTGATTAATAAAATAAACAGTATTTCGTATTACCCAGAATTGTTTAATAAGGCTTTTGGTTCAAGTGAGGTAACGAAAGAAAAAATTGCCTATGCTTTGCAAGGTTTTATTGCTTGTTTAAATACTGATAAGGACACAGGAAAGAATACTAACTTTAACAGCGAGCCCTTCGAGGACAATTTTTCTCCTGTGCTTATCACAAGCACACTTACTGGAATTGAAGAGGAAGGAAGAAAATTATTCCATAATAAGTATAACTGTGCTAAATGCCATGACTCTAATCCCCAAGATCCAGGAGAATATGGCGCTGTTACTTCACCTTCGCAAATGTTTAATATTGGACTTGATGAAGTATATACAGATAAGGGTTTGGGGGCACTTACAAAAAAACAAGGTGACCAAGGACTATTTAAAGTACCAACATTAAAGAACATTTCGGTTACAGGACCTTATATGCATGATGGTAGATTTAACAATTTGGGAGAAGTAATTGATCATTACAGCCATAATATAAAACCAAATAATAATTTAAGCCCTTTGTTTAGAAATTTTGATGGTACACCTAAGAAATTAAACATTTTGCCGGCCGAGAAATCTGCACTTATTGCATTTTTGAATACCTTGAAGGATGAAGATTTTTTAACGTCTCCTATGTATTCTGATCCTTTCAAAAAATAAAAACGGCAGAATGAGAAACATAGTTCTATTTTTATTTTTGAGTATTTTCTTTATACAGGTAAGTGCTCAAAAGGATTCTTCTACTTATTTACCTACTAAGAAAAAAGCCTACAAGTACATTGGCATTCAGAGTAATCTTCTGTTACAACAATTCATTAGTTTTAACAGTAATAGTTCTATAAACTCCAACCCATATACACTTTGTTTTTCGTCAAGCAATGTTACAACTGGTTCAGGAATGGCATTTGCAACAGGTTTTAATGTGAGTGAAAACTCTAGTAATGACGGAGTTTCTTCCCTCCATCTAAACACTGTAAATGTTACGATTCGCGCTGGTTACGAGAAAAAATATCTCCAACACCAAAGATTTATACCTTTTTGGGGTATTGAATTCGGAATGGGAGTTGTTTACTCTAAACTTACTTCTTTTTTAAATCAGTCATTTAATACAACATCTACTACCGTTGAAACTACAAAATTTTTTGCGGGACCGTCTATAAGAGGTGGCTTAAATTATGCTCTATCAAAACACATTCTTTTGGGAACGGAATTTTTTATTAACTCACAGATTTCGAGTACTCAAACATCTGATGGTAATGGCAATGGCGGCGGGAGTAACTTTGTACCATTCAATATTGGGGTTCAGGCACCTACAGCTTTATTTCTAATTTTTAGATATTAATATACTGCTGCAGTCAAAATAAATTATTCCACTAGCGTTAATTTATCTATAAAAGGAATTCAAAAAAGATATTTTTTTAATCTTTGTCTTCTTGAAGGAAAAATTATTCATACTTATTTTTCTTACTATCAGGCTTAAGTAGTGTTGCCCAATTTTCCGACTCCATTTATTACCATGTTAATTATGCAGCTTCGGGAAATTACAATAGAACTAACAACAGTCAATCCTATCTTCTTAATAATACACTCAATTTTAATTATAGAAAAAAGCCATTTATGATTGATTTTAATAATAAATGGCCATACGGCGAACAGCAGAAAAAATTGATAAATAATGACTTTACGAGTGCCATTGATATTAATCTTTACAAAAGTATAAAACATTTTTACTACTGGACTTTATCCGTTTATAATAAAAGCTATTCTCTTCGCATAAACAACCAGCTACAGGCTGGAGGAGGAGTGGCCTATATTTTTATTGATAAACCAAATTTTAAAATAAAAATTACCGACGAAATTTTGTATGACTTCAATGATGTGTATCTGGCAGATACTACAAGGGAAGTTTTTCAGACACCACGTAATTCTTTGGGTTTGAATATTAAATATTATTACAAAACCAGATTTTCATTTACAAGTTCTTTTTTTGTGCAAAATTCCTTACAGCAGCGCAACGATGTTATTTATAAGGGGGAAGCTGATCTTAAAATTCAGCTTACCAGATTATTGAGTCTTGCATCCAAATTAACTTATAACAAGATTAACCGAACAGAGCGAGAAAACCTATTCATTACTTTTGGACTAGCATTTGACACCTATTTTTAGTCTATTTGAAATATCTATTTAAAATCGCTGCTAATCGCAGTCCCGCTTTAATAAGTTGCGATTCAACAATTGGCGTATTGACTTCGAGATAATGTTGATCTATTTTATTTCCATTGGTAATATACAATGAGGGTAATAAAATTCTGGACTCATTAGCCCAACCTAAGATATCAATTTTTTCTATTTCCGTTTTCTTTTTAAGAGATAGATTCATGCCAACCAAAACTTTTGCGCAACGCCAAATGTCAATGTTTTTGTTATCAATAATTTCTCGATCCCATACTTTATGGAGATTCGTTTCTTTTTGAATAAGATAAAGTCGAACTTCATTACCTCCTCTGTCATCACTGTAACCACAATGTAACGGTTGATGAATGTCTCCAACTAAATGAAAGAGTACTTTTAATGTTTCATGAACAACATCTTCTGGCTGGTAAATGCGGTATTCTAACATCCTCAAGCAGTATTCCAATTTATTTATAATATTGTTTTCTTTGGTTTGCACATAAGTTTTATCTTTTTCAATATTTACGTAGTGCCAGGTTTTCATTTCTTCATACTTTGCATCGTTATGAACATCGTCCATCCAGCAGGCGGCATCTTCCCAAGACATCCCTTTTAAATAAAAATTTATTGTTTCAATAACCTTGTCATCTAATTGACTTCTTGCTATCAACGCAACTAGCCTATGTCCTTGATGATTCCAGGAATAAGATAAATGTGAGAACAGTAAAAAAAATGTTAGAATAAAGAAACCTTTCTTCATGCATTAAATGTAAAAATAATTCTGAATCACAAATGAATGCAAGAAATAATTAATAAGCAATTAACGGTTAAATGCAAGAAATGCCTACAATGGAAAACGAATGTACTAATACAAAAGCGACCGTTTAATTTCACTACTTTTACAAAGCAGAATGATCCAAAGCGTCTTAATTATTGGTAAAGTGTGGCCAGAACCATCTTCCTCGGCAGCAGGTAGCCGTATTATGCAGCTTATTCAATTATTCCAAACGCAAAATTGGGTAATTTTCTTTGCCAGTGCAGCTAATGAGAGCGAGCATCAGGCAGATATTAGAAAGATTGGTGTTAAAACATGTCCTATCGAATTAAACGATGCTAGCTTTGATGCTTTCATCAAAGAGCTGGATCCTAACATTGTTTTATTCGATCGTTTTACTACCGAAGAGCAATATGGTTGGCGCGTAGCAGAACAATGTCCTAATGCGCTTAGAATGTTAGATACAGAGGACTTACATTGTTTAAGGGCTGCGCGGCATAAAGCTTTGAAAGAAAACAGAACCTATGAAACAGCGGATCTTTTCAGCACAGTTTCTAAACGGGAAATAGCAAGCGTTTATCGCTGTGATCTTTCGTTGATTATTTCTTTACACGAAATGGATTTATTGAAAGAAGTTTTTAAAGTGGATATAGCTTTGTTGCATTATGTCCCATTTTTGTTTGACTCTATTGGGGAAAAACAAATTGCAGCATGGCCAAATTTTTCAGAAAGGAAAAGCTTTATAAGCATCGGAAATTTTTTACATGAACCAAATTGGGACGCTGTTCTTTTTTTAAAACAAGATGTTTGGCCACTTATTCGTAAACTAATGCCAAAAGCTGAGATGAATGTATACGGAGCTTATCCTTCGCATAAGGTTTTCGAGCTACATAATCCAAAAGAAGGATTTTTGATTAAAGGCAGAGCAAATGATGTTGGAGAGGTTATGTCTACTGCACGAGTATGTCTTGCGCCCTTACGTTTTGGCGCAGGTTTAAAAGGTAAATTAGTGGACGCGATGATGAATGGCACACCAAGTGTTACAACTGATATCGGTGCAGAATCAATGAATGGGAAGTTGGCTTGGAACGGTGAAATTGCAAACAACGCAGAAGAAATTGCAATAGCTGCTGTAAACTTATATTCCGATAAAAATCTTTGGGAACAAGCGCAAGAAAATGGTATTAGTATTATTAACGCTTGTTATTCAAAAGAAAAACACGGCACGGATCTAATTTCAAAAATACATTTCGTAAGCGACAATCTCATAAAGCACCGTTTAAAAAATTTTATAGGGGAAATGTTGATGCAACACACAACTTCTAGTTCACGTTACATGTCGCTTTGGATTGAAGCGAAAAATAAGGTCATTAATAGTTGATTTGATATTTGAAATAAAGAACAATACCCATTCACTATGACCCAAAAACAGAACTAAAAATAATACGGTTTATTAATTTCTTTATTACCTTGCGTGTAAACTTTAAACCATAAAAACATGAAAAGATTTGCAACAGCCAATTGGCAGGGAACAGGAAAGGAAGGCAAAGGAAACTTAACTTCTCAAAGTACGGTTTTAAATAAAACACACTATTCATTTAGTTCAAGATTTGAAGAGGGAGTAGGTACAAACCCTGAAGAACTTATAGCGGCGGCACACGCGGGATGTTTTACCATGAAACTTAGTTTTAATTTAAGCAGCGCTGGATTTCCACCTGCAAATATTGATACAAAATGCGATATTACATTGGATCCAGCTAAGGGAGAAATTACCAATTCGCACTTAACAGTGAACGCTAAAGTGCCAGGAATTAGTAAAGAAAAGTTTGATGAGTTAGTAGCAGACGCTAAAACAAATTGCCCAATATCAAAACTCCTTAAGACGGAAATAACTTATACTGCCAGTCTGGAAGGTTAATTGTGAGACGAATGAAAAGAGCCGGATAAACAATCCGGCTCTTTTAAAATGAAATAGAATTACTTATGTTAATGTTGGGTCTTAAAAAGAAACAGTTCTGATTCTTCTTCCTTTACTTTTCAGAAAAATAGACCTGATGGCAATGCCGTAAGTTATGTTCAAAGAAACGTAAGAATCTTTGTTATCAGGATTCCCTCTTGGAGCTTGATTAATAGGATTTCCAGACGCATCAACTCCGTGCCAACCATAGTTAGCGGCAAAATTATCAGGTTGTTTTGTTAACTCTGGATTTCTGTTCGATAAGGCCACAGAAGTTGAACTTGGTAACTCTGCTGGACTTTTATAAGTAGTAGAAATATCGTCAAGATAATCGGTATTTGTGTAGCGCCAGTTGATTTCTATTCCGATGCGGTGCGTGCGACGACGTTTACTGAGAGTAACATAAAACCCTAAACCAACGGGTACACAATAGCCCCAACGAGAATAGGCAACTCCTTCGGTTTTATAGGGCTGCAATGCAATCCAAGATCCTTGGTATAATGTTTTGGGATTATGGTGAAAAACTCCAGCGCCAGCAAATAAATAAGCAGTGAAGTATACACTGGTACGTGCGTAATACCCTACCGGTTTTTTTGAATCGAAAAATAACCAGTTTAAGGTTGTTTCAAGATCATAAATATCATTTCTGAAACTAAGATTTCTGTAGCGTCTCCCTTCGTTAAGAGAAAGATTATCTTCGCCGGAAATCCTTAAGTAATTGAATGCAACTCTTACAGCTAAGCTAGGATGAAATTTGTAGCGGAAATAAACCCCTTCGTTCCAACGGGTTTTAGCGAGTTTTAAATCTAAAAATGTAGGGCGTGCTTTTTGCTCGCGACCACCAATTTCACCTAAATAATTTGAAACACCTGTAAGTATTCCAAACTCTAATTTGTACCCTTTTTGCGCATCAAGTGCTGAAAAGGAGATTAAAATTAAGTTAATAACAAGAATTAAATGCTTATTACGTTTTAACATTCGGCAATTTTCACAAGCCTCAAATATATACATTTTTGTTCATAAAGCTTTGATTAATACTTAAATCACTAAAAAATAATGTCCAATTGATTGGTCTGCAAGATTCAAATAAGTTATGTTCTGGGAGTTAATAAGTGAACACGGATAAAAGACTTTGGCAATATTTGATACCTTTATCCCGTTATGAATAAATTCGCCATTGCCATACACGGTGGAGCAGGCACAATACTTCGCTCTTCTATGACTCCTGAAAAAGAAATTGCTTACCAAGAAGGTCTAAAATCAGCTATATTTTCCGGAGAAGCAATCCTTAAAAAGGGGGGTGCTAGTTTTGAAGCAGTAGAAACTGCAATTCGGACATTAGAAGATAATCCTTTGTTTAATGCCGGAAAAGGGGCGGTTTTTACGCATAATGGTAAACATGAAATGGATGCCTCTATTATGAACGGTTTAGATTTAAGCGCTGGGGCTGTGGCTGGTGTTCAAAACATCAAAAATCCAATAAGTTTAGCTCGATCCGTTATGGAGCAATCAGAGCATGTGCTGCTTGCTGGATCTGGAGCAATTGAATTTGCAAAAAAAACAAATGCTGTATTTATGCCCGACGACTACTTTTTTGTGCAATTACGTTACGATCAATTACAACAGGCTTTAAAGAGCGACAGTATAGTAATGGATCACACTTTGCCAGACGATAAAAAATTTGGCACTGTTGGTGCTGTCGCCTTAGATGTTCATGGAAACCTTGCAGCTGGAACGAGTACTGGAGGAATGACGAACAAAAAACATGGTCGGGTGGGTGACACCCCTATTATTGGAGCAGGAACATATGCCAATAATAAAACCTGCGCTATTTCTTGCACAGGACATGGAGAATTTTTTATCCGTTCGGTTGTGGCGTACGACATTTCGTGTCTTATTGAGTATAAAGGACTTTCATTAAAAGAAGCGTGTGAGCTTGTAGTTAAAAAGAAACTAGTAGAAATAGGTGGAGAAGGAGGTTTAATAGCTCTTGATACCAAAGGAAACATTGAATTTCCTTTCAATTCTGAAGGCATGTATAGAGCTTCACTAAAAGAAGGCGAAAAACCATTTATCGGAATTTACAACGACTAAAGGCTTTTACAAAATTATTCTGCCTCAGCAGTTTTAATGATGTCATGAAAATTCATGGTCTTTGTTTTAAGATCAAACTTATCTCCAAAAGACAAGACATTAACCGCTAAATTCTCAATAGATACAGGTTCGCCCATTTGCACATCGGTAATATTTGTATGACGCATGTGCGTACCATCCACAAGAATAACTAACCCTGATCCGATGGCCTCCATAGAATGCCCATCCTTAATTAATAAGCCGGTATCTTCTCCTAAACCAATGCCAAGATTTATCGGATTGCTGGCACAAGCATACATCAAGCGACCAATGCGCCCACGCCTTACGAAGTGTGTATCAATAATAACATTATTAATAAAACCTAAACCGCCTGTAATTTTCACTTCTCCTTTTAATAAGGCTTCAGTGCTACTGCCTTGATAAATCATGTTATTAGAGCTTGCAGCAGCGCCTGCTGAGGTTCCTGAAATAACAAAATGTTCGTTTTCGTAACGTTCTAGTAATAAATGATGAAATTGTGTACCTCCAAAAATAGAAGTTAAACGTAATTGATCTCCTCCAGTAAACATTACGATGTCGGCTTTTCTCAAACGCTCTATATTTGCCGGATCATTTGCCTCTTCCCGGGTACGTATGTCAAGTACTTGTGCATCTGTAATGCCTAGTTGTTTAAAGGCGTCAATGTATTCTTCTCCAACTTCTTTTGGAATAGAACTGGCTGTTGTTATAATTTCAATTTTAGAATGATCGCCATTCAAAGATTCTGTGATCATACGTTTTAAAATTCCTTTTTCAAAAAACTTTAAATTTTGTGGTGTATTTTCTTCAGGGCCGCTCGTAAAACTTCCTTTATCAACGCATCCTCCAATAATTATTAATCTCCCTTTTGGCTTAATCATACTTAGTAGTATTGTGTTTAAATCTATCGAACAAAACTAATTGAATTATTTTTATCTACTGCGTTCTTGCATTTCACTTATCATCTTATTTTAAACACACCCTTGTTTAAATTAAAAACAAATCCTACATTGATCCATAATCAATCTATTTCTTATGCAAATCATCGAAATTAAAACCCTCAGGGGCCCGAATTATTGGTCTAATTATCGCAAAAAATTGATCGTAATGAAATTAGATCTGCAAGAATTGGAGCAATCACCAACAAACAAGATTCCTGGTTTTTTAGAGCGTTTAAAAAAGATGTTTCCTACAATGGTTAGCCATCGTTGTTCTAAGGATTACGAGGGTGGTTTTTTTGAAAGGGTTGAAGAAGGAACCTGGATGGGACATGTGATTGAACACATTGCATTAGAAATTCAAACTCTCGCCGGTATGGAAGTAGGATTCGGGAGAACTCGTGGAACTGGGGCTACAGGTATTTACAACGTTGTATTTTCATACATGGAGGAAAACGTTGGGGTTTTTGCTGCAAAGGCTGCCGTGGCAATTGCCCAATCTATTGTGGATGCAAAGGAATACGATTTAACTACTGATATAATTGATATGCGTAAAATGCGCGAAAGAGTGCGCTTTGGGCCTAGCACAGGATCTATTGTAGATGAAGCTGTTGCTAGAAATATTCCTTACATCCGTTTGAATAAAGAATCTTTAATTCAACTAGGTTACGGTAAAAATCAGGTACGCTTCAGAGCTACTATGACAGATAGAACCAGTTCTATTGCCGTAGATTTGGCAAGTAATAAAGATGAAACCAAAAGAATGCTTGAGGAAGCAGCTATTCCAGTTGCGAAAGGCATGTGTATCAGTCAACTCGAACAAGTTAAAGAAGTGATTGACTATGTGAAATTTCCATTGGTGTTTAAGCCTTTAGACGGCAATCATGGTAAAGGAGCCACCATCAACGTAAAAACCGAAGAAGAGGCGATTGAAGCTTTTCATCATGCCAAAAAATATTCGTACCGTATAATTGTAGAAAAATTTATTCAGGGATTTGATTTTAGAGTATTGGTAATTAATAACCGTTTTATCGCTGCTGCGTTAAGAGAGCCAGCCCATGTGATTGGTGACGGTAAATCAACTCTGCAACAACTCATTGATACTGAAAATAATGATCCGCGCAGGGGTTACGGACATGAAAACGTTTTAACCGAAATAACCATCGATAAAGAAACACTTGATCAAATAGCCAAATACAAGTATACCTTAGCAACTGTCCCTAAAAAAAATGAAAAATGTTATTTGAAAGGCACCGCCAACCTTAGTACTGGCGGAACTTCTACGGACATTACAGACATCATGCACCCGACCAATATTTTTTATTGCGAACGTATTTCACGAGTAATTGGATTAGATATTTGTGGTATCGACATAATGGCAACTAATTTAAGTGAGCCGCTTGAATCTACTGGTGGTGTTGTTCTTGAAGTAAACGCCGCTCCTGGATTTAGAATGCACCTTGCACCTGCGGTTGGCTTACCTAGAAATGTTGCGGCACCAGTAATTGATATGCTTTATCCTCCAGGGAAAGATTGCCGTATTCCAATTATCGCGGTTACAGGCACAAATGGAAAAACTACTACAACACGATTGATTGCACACATTGTAAAAAATAATGGTTACCGTGTTGGGTTTACAACATCTGATGGAATTTACGTGCAAAATTCCATGCTTACTAAGGGAGATACAACGGGTCCGATAAGTGCCGAATTTATTTTAAAAGATCCTACCGTTGAGTTTGCAGTGCTTGAAACAGCGCGTGGTGGTATTTTACGCTCAGGATTGGGTTTTGGAAGGTGCGATGTGGCCGTTGTGACAAATATTCAGGAAGATCACATGGGACTTTCGGATATTAATACCTTGAAAGACATGGCCAATGTAAAAGGCGTTGTGGTGAAAAGTGTGAAACGCGATGGTTACGCAGTTCTTAATGCTGATAATGAATATTGTGTGCTGCTTGGGAAAAACGCCGATTGTAATGTTGCCTATTTCAGTTTAGATGAAAATAATAAAATAATAAAAGAACATTGCAAAAAAGGAGGCATTGCAGCTATCTACGAAAACGGTTTTATCACCATCAAAAAAGGAGAATGGAAGTTTAGAATCGATAAGGTAATTAATATACCACTAACGTTTGGCGGAAAAGTATCCTTTATGATTTCAAATGTACTTGCGGCAACTCTGGCATCTTATGTTTATGGATTTCAAATAGAAGACATTAAAACGAACCTTGAAACCTTTATTCCTTCTGCAGCCCAAACACCTGGACGAATGAATGTGTTCGATTTTAAAGATTACAAAGTACTGATTGATTTTGCGCACAACCCGGATGGATTTAAAGGCATTAAAGAATTTTTGACTTCTATTGAATCTCCTTTAAAAATTGGCATTATCACTGGTACAGGAGATAGACGCGATGAGGACATTCGAGAAATGGGAAGGATTTCGGCAGAAATGTTTGACCACATTATTATTCGTCAGGATAAATTTTTACGTGGCAGACAAGCGCAAGAGATTGTGGACTTATTATTTGAAGGCATCAAACAACACGACAAGAAAAAATCCTACGAATACATTCCAAAAGAAGTTGAAGCCTTGAAGCATGCATTTACACTGGCAAAGCCCGGGGCGTACATTGTAGCTTTAAGTGATGTGATTGATAATGCCATTGATGTAGTACATTCTTATTTGGAAAAGGAGAGAGGGGGGTAAAGATTTTCTGAAAGAGAGGAATCTTATTTAAAGTGGGTACATGTTTTTTCATTATCTTCGATATAGTCATCTGTTAACCTGAACCCATGAAAAGTCTATTTACTTTAATAGTCCTTCTTATTTCAATTTCTGGTTTTTCCCAACCACTCGTATTAAACAAAGCCGTTTCTTTTGGTGGACCTTACCATGACTTGGGTTGGCCCATTGTAACCGACCAATGTGGAAATTGGTACACAGCAGGAACTTTTTCAGGGACGGTGGATTTTGATCCCGGACCCTCTGTATATACTCTTACTGCGGCGGGACAAGATCTTTATGTTTTGAAATTTGATCCTGCAGGAAATTTTCTTTGGGGGGTACAACTCAACCTGGAATCAAGTGGTGGTGGTCAACTGACTTCGCTTTGTCTTGATCCTCAACAGAATATTTGGATGGCAGGAATAATAACTGGAACAGCTGATCTTGATCCGGGTAGTGGGCAGTATACGGTTGGAACCACTGGGATAACACAAACCATATACAATAAACTAGATCCCTCAGGAAATTTCATTTCCGGTTTTTTATATACTACAGGCCTATATGTTAGTAACCCCATTATAAAATACGATGCCGCGGGAAATTTTATTGTTTGCGGGAGTTTTATGGGTACTGTTGATTTTGATCCGGGTGCTGGGAATTTTCCACTGACTTCGAATGGTGGAAACGATGTTTTTGTATGTAAATTTTCAAATAATGGGCTTTTATTGTGGGCATTACGTTATGGTGGATCTTTGCACGACTTTTTTGAATATATAGAATTTGATAGCGCAAATAATATTTTGCTTACGGGTTTGTTCAGAGGGAGCGTAGATTTTAATCCTGGGCCCGGAAGTTTTTCACTTACTGCAATCACTACGATCTATGGTGACTCTTACGTGCTAAAACTAGACCCAGCCAGTAATTTCATCTGGGCGGTATCTTTTGGAAACGCTTCACCTGATAAGACTGGACTGTCATTGCTCACGTTGGATACTCTTAACAATTTGTATTTAGGTGGGTCTTTTACAGGTACCGTAGATGTTGACCCAGGCATTGGCAGTTACACACTCAACTCTTTAGGTATGAATGATGCTATTGTTATTAAACTGGATGCCGGAGGTAATTTTTTATGGGGCAAACAGGTGGGTGGTCCAAGTACTGAAATTATGACTGGAATTTGTATCGATAAAAATAACACGTTATTTGCCATGGGGTCGTTTAGTTTAAGTGTCGATTTTGATCCCGGGCCAGCCACTTATAGCCTCACGTCAGTTGGTGGTACAGACATTTTTCTACTAGAGTTGGATGATACCGGTAATTTTATAGATGCTAAACAACTTGGAGGTCCTTCATTTGACGGTGCTCGTGATTTATGGTTAGACAATACAGGTTCGGTTTATTTTACAGGCAGTTTTTCATTAACTGCCGATTTTGATCCCGGGCCATCCGTTTATAATCTCACTTCTAACGGTACTTTAGATGTATTTGTTTGTAAACTGTCTACTTGTCTTGATGTTCCCTATGGCAATACTTGTGAGCAAAACAAAAACATTTGTAGTGGTCAGAATACGAGCATTACAGCCATGAGTACTGCAGCTATTACCTGGTATGCGTCTAACACAGCAAGCAGTTCCATTGGTTCAGGCTCTGTGTTGGTTACCCCTACCTTAAGCGCCGGCACTTATACCTATTATGCGGCGGCGGCAACTTGCACGGCAGATGGAACGCGAGCAGGTTTTGTGCTTACTGTTAATGCTAACCCTTCACTTGTTGTTACCGCACAACCAGCAACGGTTTGTCCGGGGCAATCTGCCACCCTTACTGTTTCTGGCGCTTCCACTTATAGTTGGAGTACCACACAACTTACACCAACTATTTCAGTTTCAATAAACGCTAGCAGTGTTTTTTCAGTTGCTGGTACGAATACTTTAACAGGATGCAACAATTCAAAAACCGTTAGTGTTATTTATTCTAATTGTACTGGCATTAATGAAAATTTAAACTCAAACTTTCGTATTTATCCTAATCCACTTAATGAAAATCTTCATTTAGAATTGCAACACGCTGCTTTGGTGAAACTCTACGATCAATTAGGAAAACTTATTCTTTCGCAAGATTTTCAAAAAGGCAATAGCATACTTTCCGTAAGTCATCTTAAAGAAGGAATTTATTTTATTCAACTCAACTTTGGAGAAGTGGTTTACACTCGGAAAATTATTAAAATGGATTAAGATGAAAACCAGAATTTGTATAGCGATTTGCTTTGTGTGTTTAAACTTAACGATTGACGCCCAAAACAAATTTCCAACTAAAGTTAATTGGTCGCCCTTTGTTGGTTATACATCTGATGTTTACAAAACGCATTTTCAATCGGTTGTTAGTAAATCTCAACTCTTGAATAAACCGCCTACCCTAAACTACCAACCCGCAAAACTGCCCTTCTTTTGTAATATGGAAGACAAATGCAGAAATAAATTCAACATTTTTTTAAAAATCCGTGCTGGAAACGATGAATCATATACGAAGATGATTGCCGGTTCTAGCTTGAGGGATTGAGACGGAATTGGGAGATTTCGCGCCAAGTATGCAAAGGGTTTAGTTCTTTTTTAGCGATGCCTCTTTTATCGCTAAAAAAAACCGGAGCAGGGAAGCAAGCCGTTGGCTTGTTTAGCCAGCTTGTGCTTAGCGGAGCCCGAAGCAGCCCGCCCGGGCGCCCAAAAAACCTGAAAGAACCTATTTCTTTAATTTCTTCTGTATTATTATACTCTGATTACCAGTTGATTAGACTTCTGTCCAAATAATCCTAGCTTAATGTTCATAAGTTGTGTATATTTGTATCCTCTTCTTTAGAAGATTGTATACTTCTTGTTTGTGTCACCCAGATTACAATTCGATTAATTTTACACTTTTCTTAGATTAAAATGATGTGATGAAAGATCACGTGTAAAATAAAAAATAAACGAATTAAACAATTTAATGACATTTTCAAATTTAAGACTAATTAAGCCACTGGTCATGGCACTTGACAAAAAAGGGTACACAGAACCCACTCCTATTCAAGAACAAGCGATTCCCCATATTTTAGAAGGAAAAGATATTTTTGGTTGCGCGCAAACTGGTACCGGTAAGACGGCTGCTTTTGCTCTTCCAATCTTACAATTATTAGACGCTAAAAGAAGCAATCAAAGACAAGGTCCTGGCACTGTTAAAGCGCTTATCCTTGCTCCAACCCGCGAACTAGTTTCTCAAATAAGTGAAAACTTTACAGCATACGGTAAAAACTTAGGTATTTCTCATTGCATCATTTTTGGTGGTGTATCTCAGGTAAACCAAGTAAATAATTTACGCAGAGGGGTTGACGTAATTGTTGCTACTCCAGGTAGATTATTAGATTTAATGAATCAAGGGTACGTAAAACTAAACAACATCGAGCACTTTGTATTAGACGAAGCAGATCGTATGTTGGACATGGGTTTTATTAATGATATTAAAAAGATCATCACTAAGATTCCTGCTAAACGTCAGACTTTATTTTTCTCTGCTACGGCAGCTCCGGCTATTATGAAACTGGCTAATACCATTTTGGTTAATCCGGTAAGTGTGGCTGTTAATCCGGTATCTTCTACCACAACTTTGGTAGAACAATCGGTTTATTATGTTAAAAAAGAGAATAAACGCGGTTTGTTAAAACACGTTTTATCGAGTAATAATATTGAACATGCTTTAGTATTTACCCGTACCAAACATGGTGCTGATAAGGTTGTGAAGGATTTGGCTACTTTGGGTATTGCTGCAGCGGCAATTCATGGAAATAAATCGCAAGGTGCAAGAGAAAGAGCATTAAAAGGTTTTAAGAACAGAACAATTCGTATATTAGTAGCCACAGATATTGCATCTCGTGGAATTGATGTAGATAAATTATCGCATGTAATTAATTACGAAATTCCTGAGCAAGCTGAAACTTATGTTCACCGTATTGGTAGAACTGGAAGAGCTGGCGCATCAGGAGTAGCAATGTCGTTTTGTGCGAAAGAAGAAATGAATTATTTAAAAGATATAAATAAATTAATTAAGAAAAACATTGAGGTGGTGTCAACTCATCCATTTAACTAAAGCACGGTGCTTTGAGAAAATGTAATTAGACACAAACAAACAATAAACAAATAAATAACCGTTCTGGAAACAGGACAAAAAAACAAAACAAAATGAAAAACGGAGTAGTAAAATTTTTTAACGAAGCAAAAGGTTTCGGATTTATTAAAGAAGAAGGTGGACAAGATATCTTTGTACACGCAACAGGATTACAAGAAGACATTCGTGAGAATGATAACGTAGTTTTTGAAATTCAAGAAGGTAAAAAAGGTTTAAACGCAGTTAACGTTCGTTTAGCTTAATTATCTCTCTCTAAATATAGAGTTAAAGCCCTTCATGCAAATGAGGGGTTTTTTTTGTGACGGTTTTTCTTCCATTTTAACCACAGAGTTTAAGGAGTATTGCACAGAGTTTCACAGAGAAACAAAGTATATTTTCACTGTGTTACGCTGTGCTTACTTTGTGTGACTCTGTGGTTAAATAACCGCAGAGATTCACGGAGAAACAACTTATATTTTCACTGTGTCACCCTGTGGTTTAATGTCGAAGGAATTAAAATTTTGTTTAAATTAGTGTATTCGTTTACAATTCAAATTTTGTTTCACTCAAAAAACAATAAAAATGAAAACAAGAATCAATTTATTAGTAGCCCTGCTAATTCTTATTGGGTTCTCTTGCAAAAAAGACACAATTGAGAATAAACTTGCAACTCCAATTGACTTTAGGGATAAATACCTGGGTATGTATAACTGTCAGGTAAAGAGTAGTAATACCTTTTACGACGCTATGAATAACCCGTATAAAAAAGATTCAACTTATACTGTTGTAATGGAAGTCAAAAAATCAGATGCTGCAACTGGTTTGAAAATGACAAATTCCACCACCAGCGAAACTATTTTTGAAGTTAATTTTGATACGGAGCCGAATTTTTCAGCAACACGCATCCAGGGTTATTTTTTTAAGACAGATAGTCTCTATATAAATAATTCACATCCGTCGCTGATTTACTCTAATATCTATAGCGGAAAAAAGATTAATTAATAACGGGGAGAAAGTAATCTCTTAGAGTTTTTCTTAGTGATTCTCAGTGGTCTTAGTGTCTAAGTGGTTTTTTGTACAATGTTTAACCACAAAGCACACAAAGATTTACATTAAGGTCACAAATGTTTTTCCTATGCCCTTTAGTGCAAATTCGTAAAATTTGTGTCTATTTTTTCTCTTTCGCTATAATAATGTATGACGCAAAATGATCGCTATAGCCGCCCGTATACGAACCTCCGCTGTACGTTCGAAATGGATAGCCTTTAAAATTCCCGTGGTCTGCTTTTAAAAAGTCTTTATTAAAAATTCGCACTTTATAATACTGCCAGGTTTCGTAATTACCTGGAATCCAATTTTTATTTAAAATAATTTGATCAAACAAATTCCAACTATCTTGCCAGGCTAGGGTGCCAATACCTTTTTTGTAAAGCCATTCCATTGGGTTATAATACAAATCTGTTTCTGGTTTCCTTAAATCAGAATACGTTCCAATGTATTTTTTTACGCTTTCGTTTATAGGGTCATCATTTAAATCACCCATGATAATTACTTTTGCATTCGGATTATTTTTGGTGACACTATCCGTAATATGCCGCGCAACTTTTGCGGCTGCATTTCTGTTTACTCTGCTTAATAATTCTCCTCCTCTTCTTGAGGGCCAGTGATTAACCAAGACCGTGAGTGCTTCACCTGAGAACAAACCACTCACAACAAGTATGTCTCTGGTTTTGTGTGTAGAGTCTGTAACCAATTGTACACGATAAGACACTGCTTTTTTTAAAGAAAAATAAGTTGGGTTATAGATTAATGCGGGGTCAACGCCTCTAATATCAGGACCTTCAATATGCACAAATTGGTAATTTCTTTTTTTAAGATGTGATGAGTTCACCAGGTCTTGAACAACATTTTTATTTTCCACTTCGCATATTCCTAAAATCGCTAGCCCATCAGGAGTTATATCTGTTGCCATTTGGCTAATAACTGTAGCTAAATGATCTATTTTTGTCCAATAGCGATCGCCTGTCCACCTATTAATTCCTTCTGGTGTAAAATCTTCGTCGTTTTTCCACTTATCATTTAGGGTGTCATAGAGGTTTTCAACGTTCCAAAATCCGATAGCAGAAATGTAGTATTCCTTAGACTTATCAAGCTTTTGAGACGAGAGAGACTCTATGCAAAAAACAAAAAATAAAATTACAGGAAGTCTCATCAAAACAAATTTATCTTCTCTAAACCTACAAAAACGAAAATGATCTTTATCTAAGTTGTTTTTGTTTTGGTCTAAAAGTTTATTTGCTGGTTTAACCTTTACTTATTTTTACGCATCCCCCCAAGGCATGAAAAAAAAATTACTCTGCACTTTTTTTCTTTTAGTTACACTTAATTGTATTTCGCAAACAGATACGTTGCGCGTTTCTCAAAACCAAAAATCGGATAGTACTGTGATGAATTACACCATTCCAATTTATAGTACAGGTGGAAGTGATGCTGAATCAGATTTGGATGAACAAGACGCTTCTTCGCTTTTACAATCAAGCAGAGATTTGTTTACGCAATACGCCAGTTTTCAGTTTGGGACAGCTCGGTATAGAATGCGTGGATATTCTGCAGAGAATCAAGTGGTGATGATTAACGGCGTAAACGTTACAAATCCTGAGACAGGTTTTGCTTCGTGGAGCAGTTGGGGTGGTTTAAATGACGTAACTAGGTTTGTAGAAGCACGTTTCGGTAATGTGGCCAACCGCTATGGGTCTTCTGGTCCGGGTGGCTATACAAATATAGATTCAAAAGCAAGTTCGTTTAAAAAAGGAACACGGGTTTCTTATGCTACTGCTAACCGCGTGTTTCGCCATCGAGTAATGTTGACACACTCTACCGGTTTAATGAAGAACAATTGGGCGCTTACACTTTCTGCTTCTGCACGTTGGGGTAATGAAGTATATGTGCCTGGAACGTATTTTGACGCTAAAGCTTTTTATATGTCTTTAGATAAAAAATTAAATGATAAACATTTGTTTTCTTTCACTGGCTTTGTGGCTCCTGTTGAAAAAGGACTATCAACTGCTGCGACGTTAGAAACATATGTCGTAAGCGGTGACAAATACTACAATAGTTTGTGGGGTTACCAAAATGGAAAAGTAAGAAATGCCTCTATAAGTAGTACAAGTAGACCAATGTTTTTACTATCACATATTTATACACCCAATGAAAAAAGAAAAGTCAGTTCAACCATATATCACACTTTTGGAAAATCAAGTCTGAGTGGTTTAAATTTTAATAATGCTGCAAATCCGAAACCAGATTATTATAAATATTTGCCAGGCTATTTTTATGCGAAGGTTGACAATACAGGTGGAGACGCAGCAACGTATAATTGGGAAACAGATGTAAACACCCGACAAATAAATTGGGACGAGTTGATAGCGCTAAATCAAGCGAATCTGTATTCGGCAAGTGGAACACAAAGCGTAAATACTAATGAAACCAGAGCGCGTTATATTTTAGAGAACAGAGTTGAAAATCTCAGTCAAACAGGATTTAATTTGATTTACAATGAGCGAAAAGAAAATGTATTTATTAGCATGGGTGTAAATGCTTTTCACTACATAAATAAAAGATACAAAGAAATGGAAGATCTTTTGGGCGCAAGTTTTTGGATAGATGTGGATCAGTTTGCACAAAATCTTGGCGTTGATCCATTAATTCAACAAAACGACATTGAAAATCCGAACAGAAAAATTTACAGAGACGATAAATTTGGTTACGATTACGCCATCACCATTAATAAAGCGGAGGCCTGGGCTTTGGCAGAATATACTTTAAGAAAAGCGGATATTTATGGTGGACTTACTATTTCAGATAGTAGATTGTGGAGAACAGGTTATGTCGCAAATGGAAAATTCCCTACGACAAGTAAGGGAGAAAGCGATAAATTAAATTTTCTGAATTACGGTTTTAAGGCTGGTGGAACCTATAAACTAAATGGAAGAAATTTTATTACTGCGAATTTAAATATACTATCAAGGGCACCCGAGGCCTCTAATGTTTTTATTTCACCCAGAGTACGAAACGATGTGGTGGATGATATTAAAAATGAAGAAGTTGTTTCTTCCGATATTAATTACCTCGCAAAATACCCAAACTTAAAATTGCGTTTCACACTCTACTCTAATCAAATAAATAACCAAACCTGGTTGAGGACTTATTATGACGATAACTACAATACACTTGTGAATTTAATTATGACCAATGTAAATCAGACGCACCGAGGTTTTGAGTTGGGTATAGAGAAAACTGTTTACACTTCTCATATCTTTCAATTTGTTTCAGGATTTGCACAATCGTATTACAGTAACCAACCAAAATTACAAGCTTGGCAAGACAATAATAACACTTCACTTTATTTTAACCGCAGAGTGTATCTTAAAAATTACAAACTTGGCAATTCACCGCAATTAGTAAGCGCACTCGGTTATCGCTTTATGGGTAAAAAGTTTTGGTCGCTTGGTGTTTGTTTGAATTATTTCGATAAAATTTATGTGGAACCCAATCCGGATCGAAGAACCACAGAAGCCGCCGGTAAATTTCAGGACAATGAAAAAGAACTTGCTCAGAAAATAATCGGACAGGAGCAAATTCCTTCCTACTTCGTTTTAAATGTGAATACGTCTAAATCTTATCGTATTCATAAAAGGTATTCGCTGAATTTAAATGCGAGTATAAACAATTTGCTGAATACAAAAAACACAATCACTGGTGGCTACGAGCAACTGCGATGGGATCAACAACAAGTTTCAAAGTTTCCGAACAAATATGTTTATATGACCGGAACTACGTATATGCTTATTATCAATTTTAGCTTTTAAATTATGCCAAACTATTTTAAATACTCCATAAAGTTTCTAATCGTTTTATTTTTAGTTTTTTCCTGTAAAAAAGAATTTGATTACCCACCTTTAAAACAAGTTAACGATGGGGCACAATTGACTATTCGTAAAATGAAAGAAAGAGTTACTGCTAATTCAATTTCTGCCTACAAATTTAAAGGTGGCGATACGAATTTGTATTGCACTGTAATGAGTGATGAGCTGAGTGGGAATTTTTACCAGCAGATTTTTGTGAAAGACGAAAGCGGCGGAGCGATTCAATTAAACATAAAAGAGTCGGGAGGTTTGTATGTGGGTGATAAAATCAGAATCAATTTGAATAATCTTTATTTGATTTCAGCTAACAGTATGATTTATTTGGATTCTGTTGATGTGGCTAAAAACATTGTGAAACTTTCTTCAGGAAATCCTGTGCAAGCAAAAATTGTTTTAGTAGATGATATCTTGCTTTACGCTGCAAGCCCAACACATTCGAATAGTTTGCAATCACAGCTTATTCAGCTCAATGGCATGGAATTTAAAACAAACACGCTTGTTCCGACTTTTGCCGATGCTATTGGAAAAACTACCACTAACCAAACCATTACAGCCTGTGAAGCAGGAAAGATTCTCACGGTGCGGACAAGTGGTCGTAGTAATTTCGCAGGTAAAACTTTACCAAAAGGAAATGGAAGTATTGTTGGGATTGTGAGTCAGTATAATGGAACCATGCAATTGACTTTAAGAGAATACGCTGAGGTAAATATGAATGGTCCTTTATGTTCGGCTCCTGTCAATACTCTGGAAGCAGGCGTATTTCTATTAAAAGATTTTAATGACAACACCATTAATAGTGGAGGTTGGGCAAGCTACTCTGTCACCAATAATTCGGTTAACTGGATTATTGGAACTTCCTCTTTAACCACAAGCCCTTTCGCAAAAATTAGTGGTTACGTGAGTGGGAATTCAAATTCAGAAAACTGGTTGATTTCTCCAGCAGTTGATATTTCAACTTCAAAGGATGTGGTGTTGAGTTTTAAATCAGCGGCAAAATATTCAGGCACTTTATTGGAGGTTTTGATTTCAATAAATTATACTTCAGGAGATCCAACAACTGCAATATGGACAAGTCTTTCACCTAACTACGCCTTATCTCCAACTTCTAGTGATTATTTGTGGGTTCCTTCGGGTTATGTTTCTTTAAGTGGACACAAATCAACGAATACACGAATTGCATTTAAATACAAAAGCACAACATCAGGCGCAACAAGTTATCAATTGGATGATATTGTTGTAAAAGAGAGACCTTAAAAATAGGAGTGAGCGTTAAGGATTAGCTTACCCCAACAAAACTTTTTTAGCACTTGCTAGAATTTCATCTACAATAGCTCTGTTTGCTGCTTCGGCATACACGCGTAATACAGGCTCCGTACCGCTCGCGCGAATCATCATCCAGGTATTCTCATCGAAAAAGAATTTGTAACCATCTAAATCGTCTACACGACTTACTTTAAATTTGCCAATTTCTTTATACGCTCCGCTTTTGCAATTTGCTAAAACTTTATTTTTTATTTCGTCGTTGATATGAAGATCATTTCTATCAAAACAAAAAGTTCCTGTTATTGCGTAGACTTCTTCAATTAATTCGTTCAGACTTTTTCCAGTCTTGGCCATAAATTCCCAGATAACTAATCCCATCCAAATTCCATCACGTTCGGGAATGTGTCCTTTGATAGCAATACCACCGCTTTCTTCACCACCAACCAATACATCTTCGGTTATCATGATGTTACAAATGTATTTAAAACCAATTTTCACAACGTCTAATGGCAAACCATAGTGTTCGCACATGTTTTTAATTTTCACCGTTGTGCTAAAAGCAACCGCTACTTTTCCTTTTTGGTTTTTGTATTTTACCAAATAGTGAATCAGTAATAAAATAATGTGGTGTGAGTCAACAAAATTTCCTTTGCTGTCGTAAAGCCCAATTCTATCGGCATCACCATCAGTAGCTAAACCGCAAGAGATTTTCCCGTTCTTTTTTATATACTCGCTAAACTCAATTAAATTTTTGTGAATGGGTTCCGGCGCTTGTCCGTGAAAGCCCGGATTGTTATCGCAATGTAATTTATGAATCTCAGGAAACAAACGCTGCATAACACGTTGTCCGGCACCGTACATGGCATCGTAAGCAAAACTTAAACCAGAGTTTTTTATTGCTTTTAAATCAAAATTTTCTTCAACATGTTTAATGTACATGTCTTCCAAAGCAACGATTTCAAGCAATCCAATTGCTTCTGCGTTTTTTAAGTCCACCGAATTCCAATCATAGGTAGCTTTTTCAGGAATTGTATCTTCAATTTCTTGAACTTTTTCTGGACCTAAAGGTCCACCATAAGAACCTTTTATTTTATAACCGTTGTATGATGGAGGATTATGACTTGCTGTTATAATAATGCCTAAGCTCGTTTTTAATTTCACCGCGCCTAAAGAAATCATAGGCGTACTGATAAAATCTTTTGCTAAAAACACTTTTATACCTGCTGCAATAAACACTTTTGCACTTGTTTCAGCAAAGAGTTCACCTGCAAAACGACAATCATGTCCTAATACAACCGTCGGTTTTTTCTCTTTAGTCAGCATCCATTTCGCTGTAGCTTCTGTTACACGTGCTACATTGTCTACTGTAAAATCCTTAGCGATGATAGCTCTCCAGCCATCCGTTCCAAATTTAATTTTTGTCATTTTCTAAAATATTAATAGAGAAATAAATTCGTTTAAAATATTATGCAATACCTGCACCATGACAAGCTTTGTATTTTTTACCACTACCGCAAGGACAAGGGTCGTTACGCCCTATTTTTGCTTCCACACGAATAGGTTGAGACTTTGGTTTTTGTTGCGCGTTTTGTTCTTCAATAGCATGTTCGTCACGGGTCTCCACTAACTTTTCTTTTTTCTGTTGCGGTGCCTCTTGAGTAAAACGTGCCTGAGGTTGATTATTATTTTCGTTTGGCAAACCACCTTTCATTAAGAAAGAAATTACTTCTTTGTTTGCCTTATTAATCATTTCTTTGAAAAGATTAAAGGACTCCAACTTATAAATAACCAAAGGATCTTTTTGCTCCAATGATGCATTTTGAACGGCTTGTTTTAAATCATCTAATTCACGTAAATGTTCTTTCCATGAATCATCAATCATCGCAAGAACTACTGCTTTTTCAAAACCTAAAAACAATTCACGCCCGTTACTTTCAAACGCTTTTTTAAGATTCACCATAACTTGCAACACCTTAATGCCGTCGGTAAATGGAGTTACAATGTTTTCAAAATTGTTATTTGGATTTTTGTAAACGTCTCTTACAACTGGAAGTGCTTGTTCAGAAATTTGATGTGCTTTTTCCAAATAGCGTTTTTGGGCTACCTCAAATAATTGGTGAATTAAATCATCTTCTTTGCCACTTTTGAATTGTTGTTCGTTAAATGGACTCTCAATACCAAAGTTTTTAATGCACTCTAAAGTAAAACCTTCGTAATCATTTATTGGTTGATACTCAATAACAATAGCATCTGCCACTTCGTAAATCATGTTGGCGATGTCGATACTTAATTTATCGCCATACAATGCGTTTCTTCTGCGTTTGTAAATTACTTCACGTTGCGCATTCATTACATCATCATACTCAATCAAACGCTTCCGAATTCCAAAGTTATTTTCTTCCACTTTCTTTTGTGCACGTTCAATACTCTTGGTAATCATGCTGTGTTGAATAACTTCACCTTCTTTTAATCCCATACGATCCATTAAAGAGGCGATACGTTCGCTACCGAATAAACGCATTAAATTATCTTCCAAACTGGCAAAGAATTGAGAACTTCCTGGATCACCTTGACGACCAGCACGACCACGTAACTGTCTGTCAACACGACGACTTTCATGACGCTCTGTACCAATAATTGCTAAACCGCCAGCTTCTTTAACACCAGGCCCAAGTTTAATATCCGTTCCACGACCAGCCATGTTTGTTGCAATGGTAACGGTTCCCGACTTACCGGCTTCCGCAACAATTTCAGCTTCTTTAGCGTGAAGTTTCGCGTTTAATACATTGTGTTTAATGCCACGAAGTTTTAGCATTCTACTTAATAACTCAGAAATTTCAACCGTGGTAGTACCAATTAAAACTGGTCTCCCTGCCGCTACTAATTTTTCAACTTCTTCAATTACGGCATTATATTTTTCACGTTTCGTTTTGTAAACTAAATCTTGTTCGTCCTTACGAGTGATCGGTCTGTTGGTTGGTATTTCTACAACATCTAATTTATAAATGCTCCAGAACTCCTGTGCCTCAGTCGTTGCAGTACCTGTCATACCCGCTAATTTGTGGTACATACGGAAGTAATTTTGAAGTGTTACAGTAGCGTAAGTTTGCGTTGCTGCTTCAATTTTCACATTTTCTTTCGCTTCAATAGCTTGGTGTAATCCATCGCTGTAACGACGACCGTCCATAATACGACCGGTTTGTTCGTCAACAATTTTCACTTGTCCACCATCAATAACATACTCGGTATCTTTTTCAAAAACGGTGTAAGCTTTTAATAACTGGTTTACTGTATGAATACGCTCACTCTTAATACTGAATTCGCGCATTACCACTTCTTTTGCAGCAGTTTTTTCTTTTGGATCTGAAATTCCTTTTTCAATCTCAGCTATTTCGTCTCCAACGTTTGGAATTACAAAAAACTTTGGATCATCACTGTTTCCTGTTAAAAAGTCAATTCCTTTTTCAGAAAGTTCAACGTGATTATTTTTTTCTTCAATTGTAAAATAAAGTTCAACATCAATTTTATGCATTTCTTTATTTTGATCCTGCATATAATGATTCTCGGTTTTTTGTAATAAGGCTCTAGCACCTTGTTCACTTAAAAGCTTAATGAGCGCGCCGTTTTTTGGAAGACCTCTGTAAGCACGCAATAAGGGAATACCCGCTTCTTTTTCCTTACCCTCAGCCATTAATTTTTTGGCTTCAATAATGCAGGTTTGAATGTATTGTCTTTGAACATTCACCAACTTTTCAATACGTGGTTTGTATTCAATGAATTCATGTTTGTCACCTTGTGGAGTTGGACCGCTAATGATTAAAGGCGTACGCGCATCGTCAATCAAAACTGAATCGACCTCATCAACAATGGCATAGTTATGTTTGCGTTGTACGAGCTCATCCACACCGCGCGCCATATTATCACGCAGGTAATCAAAACCAAATTCGTTATTAGTCCCGTAAGTTACATCGCAGTTATATGCCTTACGACGTTCATCCGTATTTGGCTCGTGTTTATCAATACAATCTACACTTAAGCCATGAAATTGAAATAAAGGAGCGTTCCACTCACTGTCACGTTTGGCGAGGTAATTGTTTACGGTTACAACGTGTACGCCTCGTCCACCCAATGCATTTAAAAATATTGGTAAAGTAGACACGAGTGTTTTTCCCTCACCTGTTGTCATTTCAGCAATCTTACCATCGTGTAAAACCATTCCACCAATTAACTGAACATCGTAATGCACCATGTCCCATGTAATTTCTGTACCTGCAGCTAACCATGTGTTTTTATAGTTGGCCGTCTCACCTTTTATCTCAACGTTTTTATGTGTTTTGGATAAATCTTTATCAAATTCATTTGCGGTTACTGAAAGTTCTTTATTGTCTTTAAATCTTCTGGCTGTTTCTTTTAAAACGGCAAAGGCTTCAGGTAAGTGGCTTGTAAGAATGGTTCCAAGTTCTTCCGTAATTTCTTTTTCAATGTCGTCAATTTCCTTATAAAGACCTTCCTTGGTGTTAACATCCATATCTACGTCATTGTCAATGCGCATTTTGATTTCAAGAATTTTGTCATTTTGAGGTTTAATTGCCTCTTTTATAGAAGCTTTTAATGCTGCAGATTTAGCACGCAGGTCATTATCTGAAATTGAATTTAGTGATGCAAAAATGGAATTTATTTCTTCTACTTTAGACTCAAGGTTTTTAATATCTTTCTCACTTTTAGTACCAAACAGCTTTTTAAGAAAATCAAACATAATAAATAAAAATTTAGCCAATAAAGGTAACAAAAAATAGAGATTGCCTGTTGTTTAATTTTGATTTGTTAACACGGATTGAGGCGAAATAATTAGGATGTCTTTGAACCTCCGGCAAAGACTTTTTTACCCTTAAAAACAGGGTTAAGTTTTGATTAAAACTTTAAAATTTTGGTGATAAGCTGTTAGTAACCAAAAAATTAATCTAAAATTGGGAAATATGGGGTAAAATGATATATTTGCACCCTCAATTTAAAAAAATTTACTGTAGAAATTTACGATTATGCAAAACAAAGGTGCCATTAAAATATTTGCCATCCTATTAGCTCTGGCCTGTATTTTTTATTTATCATTTACTTGGGTTACTAAGGGTGTTGAAAAGGAAGCAGGGGAATACGCCCAATCAAAAGCGAGCGCCAGATATCCTTCCGGTAATATGGATTCATTGAACGCTTATGCAGCAATACTAGCTGACCGTTACCTTGACTCGATGAAGAAAATTACTGTGTACGACATTCTGGTTGCAGAGTACACATATGAGGAGTGTAAAAAGAACGAAATTAATCTTGGTCTGGATTTACGTGGTGGAATGAACGTTACGTTAGAAGTTTCGGTTATCGACATCATAAAAAATCTTTCTAATAATAGTACGGATGTTCCTTTTAATGCCGCCTTAGCTGAAACACAAAAGAATTTAGGTGTAAATAACAATGATGATTTCATCACTTTGTTTGAAAAGACCTATAAAAAAACGGCTCCAAATAGTCGTTTAGCTCCGTTGTTTCAAACAATTGAAAATAAATCAAAGATTGGTTATAATTCTTCGAATGAAGAAGTAATTAAATTTATAAGAGAGCGTGTTGAAGAATCGATTGGAAATGCAGAAAAAACTTTCCGTAGTCGTATTGACCGTTTTGGTGTTTCTCAACCAAACATTCAGAAATTAGGAACTGGTGGACGTATACTTGTAGAGTTACCAGGTGTTAAAGATAAAGCGCGTGTTCGTGAGTTATTACAAGGAACAGCAAACCTAGAATTCTGGGAAACTTATGAAAATGGAGAAATTGCACCTTTATTAGACAAAGCAAATGCGATTATTAGCCGAGAATTACACGGTTCCAAAAGAGATACCTCTGCTGTTGCTGATTCTTTGGCTCCTAAAAATGTTGTAGCTAAAGCTGATTCAACTTCGGCAGATTCAACAGCAGCTGCTACAGCTTCTGTTAATCCACAAGATACCGCTATTAAAGGTTTTCAAAAGAGAGCGCCATTATATGCGTTTTACCAAAATGTATTGCCGCTTGTGCCTTTAAAAGGACGCGTTCAAGTTGACAAAGACGGTAAGCCTGAGAGATATGCAGAAGGTGCTTCGGTTGGTATTGCAACTTCAAGAGCTGATACTGCAAAGGTAAACGCTTATTTACGCATTGCGCGTTCTAAAAATGTTTTCCCTTCAAAATTAAAATTCATGTGGGGTTCCAAAGAAGTGGAACAAAAGGATGAAAGTGGAAAAGTTGTTGGTAGCTATTTCGAATTGTTCGCTATTAAACAAACTGACAGTAAAGGGAAAGCTGCTTTAAGTGGTGATATTATTACTGACGCACGTAAAGATTATACGCAACAATCAGGTGGTGTTCCATTA
This sequence comes from Aurantibacillus circumpalustris, assembly GCF_029625215.1. Lineage (GTDB taxonomy): Bacteria > Bacteroidota > Bacteroidia > B-17B0 > Aurantibacillaceae > Aurantibacillus > Aurantibacillus circumpalustris. The sequence continues at coordinate 148,553 of NZ_CP121197.1, read as the reverse complement.
ATCAGTATGAGTATGAACAGTGAAGCTGCTCAGAAATGGAAAACAATTACTGGTGCTAACAAAGGAAAATGTATCGCAGTAGTGATGGATAACATGGTGTATTCTGCTCCACGCGTTAATTCAGAGATTTCAGGCGGACAGTCACAAATTACAGGAAACTTTACAGATTCTGAAGCAGATGCTTTAGCTGCTATTTTAAGTGCGGGTAAATTACCTGCTCCTGCTCATATTGTTGAGGAAAGTATTGTTGGACCTACTTTAGGGCAAGAGTCTATCGATTCAGGTTTAACCAGTTTTGGTATTGCTTTATTGGTAATTCTTGTATTCATGTACGTGTATTACAATAAGGCTGGTATGGTAGCGAACATTGCTTTGATAGCAAATATGTTCTTTATCATGGGAATTCTAACCTCCCTTGGTGCTGTATTAACATTACCTGGTATTGCTGGTATTGTATTAACTATTGGTTTAGCGGTGGATGCGAATATCCTCATCTTCGAACGTATACGTGAAGAGCTCACGCTCGGCAAGAGCACTTCTCAGTCAATTAAAGAAGGGTTTAAACATGCAATGTCTTCCATTATTGACTCTAACGTTACTTTGGCAATTTTGGCGGTAATTCTTTATGTATTTGGTTCAGGTCCGGTGCAAGGTTTTGCAACTACCTTATTTATTGGTATTTGTACGTCTTTATTCTCGGCTATTCTAATTACACGTGTAATGTTCGAATGGATGTTAGAGCGTAAAATGGAAATTCCTTTTGATAATAATTTAACGCGTAATGCATTTAAAAATCTTCATTTTGATTTTGTAGGAAAACGTAAAATTTATTACGCAGTTTCAACCGCTATCATTGTTTTAGGGATTGTGTTTTATTTTAAAAATGGCGGTTTAAATTTAGGTGTTGATTTTAAAGGTGGCCGTACGTATCAAGTACACTTTAAAAAAGACGTGAATACTGAAGATATTAAGAAAGCTTTAGAACCAGTGTTTCCAGATGCAGCGCTTGAAGTTAAAAGTATTGGTGCTGGAACTTCAAACAAAGCTAAAATAACTACTACATACCGTGTAACGGATAATAATCCTAACGCTGATCATGAAGTGGAAGTGCAGTTGAACAAAGGTTTAGCTTCATTGAATATACCTTACACCATTCCTCAACAACAAAAGGTTGGTCCAACCATCGCAACTGACATTGTTTACGGTGCTTATGGGGCGATTTTATTTTCTTGTTTAATGATGTTCTTATACATTGTTGTTCGTTTCCGTAAATGGCAATATGGTTTAGGTTCGGTTGTGGCTTTATTCCATGACGTGCTTATTGTATTATCATGTTATACTATTTGTGATGGACTTCTTCCTTTAGAAATTGGTCAAGATTTTATCGCTGCGATTTTAACGGTTATGGGTTATACCATGACAGAAACAGTAGTTGTGTTTGATAGGATTCGTGAGAAATTAAGAGACAGCGGTAAAACGGATGTTTATGGAGAAGAGCGTAATACTTTAATTAACTATGCTTTAAACAGTACCTTAAGTCGTACGATCTTAACATCGTTAACGGTATTCTTTGTACTCGTTGTTATTTTTATTTTCGGAGGAGAAAGTATCCGTGGATTTATCTTCGCTTTATTAATAGGTCGTGTTATTGGTACTTATTCATCGTTATGTATCTCTACTCCAATAGTTGTAGATTTCGATAAGAAACAATAAAATTAATTCATTCAAAAAAACCTCTCTGAAAATTTAGAGAGGTTTTTTTATTTAATACAAATACAATGAGCAAACCTTGGTTAGGTTATTTGGCAGTAGGATTATTATTTATTTCTGGTGTACTTGAATTATTTGGTGGGCACCCGAACCTTGGAATCTTTTTAATGGTACTTTCGGTGGTAAGTCTTATTTTACGCATCTACGCAAATAAAAAATTAGGTGGAAAAGATCACACTAGTTGAATATAAACCAGATTATCAGGACGGCATTAATCATATGATGCTTGGGATCGAAAAAGAATTTCCAATTCCAATTACCTCACCACAAAGCACACGCATTAGTGAAGTTTATCAATTAACCGACCAGAAATTTTGGGTCGCACTTTTTGATAGGAAAGTAGTTGGAACTGTTGGTTTGCAACTTTACTCAAACGGAAATGCCGTCGTAAAAAGGATGATGGTGGATAAAGAATTTAGGGGAAGTTCGCATAGTACCGCTACACTGTTATTAAATAAAAGTGTGGAGTGGGGCAGGGGACAAGGCGTTAAACAAATTTTTCTTGGAACGATGGATCAATTCATAGCTGCTCAAAAATTTTATCTAAAGAAAGGGTTTATAGAGATTAAAATATCCGATCTTCCGAGTGATTATAGTTCGAACCCGATTGATAGTTTGTATTATAGAATAGATCTGTAGACTATTTTACCACAGTAAGCAGAGTAAAGGAGTAAGACTGAGAATAGGTAAATGAAAATGAACTCTGCGAAACTCGCTGTTTAACGTCGCCTATTTTCATGACGAGGGAAATAGCTATGAAAATTACAATAGAAATTTGCCGATAAAAATCAACTCTGTGAGACTCTGCGGTTAAATAGCACTTTGGTTAAAATTTACGCATAAAAAAAGGCCGGCGAACCGACCTTAATATTCATTGAAAAGTTAATTAATCTCTTTCGTCGCTGATCTGATCAGCTTTAAAGCCCTTTAAATCAAATACAAATAAAGCATCAGGCATTTCGGTATTTATCTTCATCGCTTTAATGTCGTAAACCTGTGTGCCACCATCTTTCATCATCATCTTCATTTGCACAATTTGCTTTTTTGTTTTACTGATTGCCAGTTTTACGGTATGAAATTTTTTCTTTTCGGGTTTAATGGCCGGATAGAGATCTATTAAATTACTTGGGGCACCAGCAACAGTTTGTTCTTTGTCGTATTTGTATTTGTATCCTGTTTCGTACATCGTAAACATGGTGCTTGGATTTTGGTCTTCGTTGTTTGGATCAAAGTTCTTAATGGTTACTTCTTTTGCATCCTTATTGTAATTCCATAACGTTTTACCATCACACACAATCACCGTCCCAGGAATTTCTAATTTAAACTTTTGTCCTTTAACCTGAATTTTCCAATTCTGTGGCTTTTCAGTGGCCTTTTTGTCTTTGTCGAACATTGTAAAAACAATATCAGCATTAATAGTTTTGTATGACTTGGTAAGTTTACTTACATCGTCAAGTACCGCTTTTGCTTTTGGATCTTGCTCCTGGGCGTTAAAAATAAGGGTACTGACTAAAAAAAGGAAGGCTAATAATTTTTTCATATTTTTTTAAAAACGGTTACACCAATATAGACGAACAAAGATAAAAAAGGTTTAATAATTAAACTAATGCTTACATAGCGGCTCTAATAGATCAATTTACAGTTGCCATTTTGCTTAAACAGCCACTCTAAAGGCGTTACACCAATAAGGCCTTAGGATATAGATTCGAAATCCGTCAGCGATAACTTGTTAATTTATGTGTAATTTTTGAAAGCCTTCTACGTGCTATTAAACGAGACGTGAAAAATGTTGAGTGTCAGCAAAGCTTTTAGCGATTTTTTATTTTTTGCAAAATTTCATCCATTTGTGCCATATCCTTTACCAAAACTTCACGTGCTTTAGAACCTTCAAACGGACCGATAAACCCTGCGGCTTCTAATTGGTCAACAATCCTGCCAGCTCTGTTGTAGCCTAATTTTAATTTACGTTGTAAAAACGAAGCACTACCTTGTTGAAACTGCACCACAAGCTTAGCAGCATCATCAAACATCTTATCACGTTCACTTAAGTCTACTTCATCTTTTCCACTTTCACCATCTTCGCCAACATATTCGGGCAATAAAAACGCACTCGGATAAGCACGTTGGTTGCCAATAAATTCAGTGATTTTTTCTACTTCAGGCGTATCTACAAAAGCACATTGAATCCGAATTAAATCATTACCTGTGCTTAACAACATATCTCCACGTCCAATTAATTGATCAGCTCCGCCCGAATCTAAAATAGTACGGCTATCAATCTTACTACTTACTCTAAAAGCAATACGCGCTGGGAAATTCGCTTTAATAGTTCCTGTAATAATATTTACAGATGGTCGTTGTGTCGCAATGATTAGGTGAATTCCAATAGCCCTTGCCAATTGTGCAAGACGGGCAATTGGAGTTTCTACTTCCTTACCCGCAGTCATAATTAAATCTGCAAATTCATCCACAACTAAAACTATGTATGGTAAATATTTATGTCCGTCGTTTGGATTTAATTTACGGTTGATAAACTTAGTGTTGTACTCTTTAATGTTACGCACCTGCGCATCCTGCAAAAGTGCGTAACGGTTGTCCATTTCAATACAGAGCGAATTGAGGGTATGAATTACTTTAGTGTTGTCTGTAATAATTGCATCCTCGGAGTTTGGAAGTTTTGCGAGAAAGTGTCTCTCAATTTTATTGAATAAGGTTAACTCTACTTTTTTAGGATCAACCAACACAAACTTTACCTGCGCAGGATGTTTTTTGTAAAGTAAGGAAACTAATACCGCATTAAGACCTACAGACTTACCCTGTCCTGTTGCCCCAGCCATTAATAAGTGAGGCATTTTAGCAAGATCGGCTATAAAAATTTCGTTACTAATTGTTTTTCCTAAAGCAATTGGTAATTCAAATTGTGAGTTATTAAATTTTTCGGAAGCAAGAATATTTTTCATTGGCACCATTTCTGGTGTTTGATTTGGTACTTCAATACCAATGGTTCCTTTACCTGGAATTGGCGCTATGATTCGTATTCCTAAAGCCGCTAGACTCAAAGCAATGTCATCTTCAAGATTTTTAATTTTGCTAATACGCACACCGGCCGCAGGAACAATTTCGTATAAGGTAACTGTTGGACCAACGGTCGCCATAATTTTATCAATTTCAATACCATAATTTTTTAAGGTACCAAGAATTTTATTTTTATTGGCGATCAATTCATCTTGATTTACTTTACTTTGAATGCTTCCATAATCATTAAGTAAATCGAAATGAGGAAACTTGTATGAACCCAAATCAAGCGTAGGGTCATATTCTCCAAATTGCTCTACTAGTTTTTCAGCTTTATTTTCGTCTTCAATAATATCTGTTTCGTTAACCGTCGCTGCAATTTCCAGTTCTGGTTCTCCTTTAGATCCATTGTCAACACTGTCATTTGCTGTGGCAGTAAGATCTACTTGATTTTCATTTACAGGAATAACTTCATCCTTAGGTTGAATAACTTCAAAAGAAGAATCAGCCAAAGGATCTATTTTTTCTGAAGTATCATTTTTTGTGATGACTTCAAAGTTTAATAACTCCGCTTCTTCTTCGGGTGTTAGTTTTGATTCGTTTAATTCATTGTGTGAAGAATTGAATTCGGCAGTAGTAGGATCTTTTGCTGGCGAAGTACTTGTAAAGTTGGAAGTCATTTCTTCTTCAGTTTCTTCATCCATCATAATCGAAGCTCTGGCTGGTAGTTTAAAAGATAAATTAATACTCAATACCAAAAACGTGAGCATAGAAAAAATGATTAAGGCTCCCAATCCAAAACCACCAACGTAATTGGCAATTTTAGCATTCATAAAATAACCAAAACCTCCGCCCATAAAAAATAATTTATCAGAGAAAATATATGCTAATGCCAATGAGCTCCATACCATGATGAACAGCCATTTAGCATTAAATGAAACCACATTAATTAATTTGCGTTGAACTACTTTTTGTAAACCAAACAGACAAAGTACTGGGACTAAAATAAATGATGAAGCGCCAAAACCTTTGTACATAAAAAGATGCGATACAATGGCGCCAAACTTTCCTAACCAGTTTTTTACTTTGGTTTCAGGGAGAAATAATTCAGCTCTATCTCCTAATACCTTGTCCTGATCTACGTCCCAACTTGAGAAATAAGACACAAAGGCAATGGTTAAATATGCTGAGAAAAGTATAAGTAACAAACCAACAATTTTCTGCGTGCGTTCGTCGTTGTAAAAAGTAAGAAATTGTTGAATGTGTGTTTTAAGTCCTACTTTTTGTTTAGCGGGAGAAACAGTTTTAGCATTTTCAGGTTTTGGTTCTGAAACTTTTTGTGTGTTTTTTGGTTTATTCTTCCGTTCAACCGTTTTTTTGGCAACATCCTCAATGTCGTTACGTTCAATTGATCGTTCTTCAACATCTACCAGGGTTTCAATAGAATCTTCTCCTCTGAATTTATTTTTTTTCTCTGCTGCCATTATCTTTTAAATATAGATGGATTGCGGACTGTTTTTGGCGCAAACAGAGCAATGTTTTAAACCATTAATTGTTAATGAAAAAACCATTACTTTTACATGAACACCAGTAAAATAGCACGTTATGACAAAACTCCTTTTATCCCTTTTACTTTTTACCTTCTTTTTTTCAAAATCACAAGTGGTTGATACAGTTTGGCTTGCAAAAAACTACACAAAACAGGAAGTTCAAATTCCCATGCGTGATGGTATTAAACTTTTTACCAGTGTTTACGCTCCCAAAAGTAATACTGAAAAACATCCTATTTTAATGGTAAGAACACCTTATTCTCTCAAACCTTATGGAGCAAATCGATTTTCTTCTTACCTCATAACACATTATTCTCACTATGTAAAAGAGAATTACATCATTGTAATGCAAGATGTACGTGGATGTTACATGAGTGAAGGAAAATTTATGGATGTTCGCCCTTTTATAGAAAACAAAAAAACTAAAAAAGATATTGACGAGTCTAGTGACAGTTACGATTCATTTGATTGGCTGATTAAAAATATTTCCAATAACAATGGCAACATTGGTGTGTTAGGAATTTCCTATCCGGGATTTTACAGCACTATGGCAGCTTTAAGTGGACATCCAGCTTTAAAGGCGGTTAGTCCGCAAGCACCAGTTACAGAATGGTTTTTAGGAGATGACTTTCACCACAACGGTGCCTTTGCCATGGCTGATGCCTTTGCATTTTATTCGGGCTTTGGTAAGCCCAGACCTAAACCTACTCCGTTAAGTTCAAAAGGTTATAATTTTCTAGAAAAGGACGATTACAATTTTTTTCTCAGAAATGGTGCTGTAAAAAATTTCACAAAGCTCATCGGTGATAGTATTGAATTTTGGAATGAACTCGTTGCGCACCCTAACTATGATGAATTTTGGAAAGCAAGAAACGCGAGAAATGTTGCAAAGAATATAAAACCGGCAGTATTGGTTGTTGGGGGAAATTTCGATGCGGAAGATTGTTACGGTGCATGGAATTTATACAAAGCTATTGAAAAACAATCGCCAACAACTAATAATAAACTGGTAATGGGACCCTGGTTTCATGGTGGTTGGAACCGTTCTGATGGAAGTTATTTTGGAAGTGTGAGATTTGAAAGTAAAACTTCCTCTTATTATCATGACAATATTGAAACCCCTTTTTTTAATTATTATTTAAAAGGAAAAGGAAATGAAAAAACAATTTCTGAAGCGAGCATTTTTTTTACGGGTGAAAATAAATGGAGAATGTTTGATTTCTGGCCGGCAAAAAATGTAGAATACAAATCTATTTATCTCAGTGCGAATCATGCTTTGTCTTTTATTGCACCAAGTTCTTCTAACTCATTTTCTAAATACACCAGCGATCCTTCAAAACCTGTGCCTTACGCAGAAGGTGTGCAGATTAAACGCACACGTGAATACATGATAGACGATCAACGTTTTGCTGCACGACGTCCTGACGTATTGGTATTTGAAACTGGAATTCTCGTAAACGATTTAACGCTTGCTGGTCCTGTTGTTGCAGATCTTAAAGTAACTATTTCTAGCACAGATGCAGATTTTATTGTTAAGATCATTGATGTTTTTCCCAACGATTTTTCTTATGATACATCTGTGTGTTGCCAAGGAATTAAAAATGAAGCAGAAATGGCCGGTTATCAAATGTTAGTGCGAGGAGAAATTATGAGAGGAAAATATAGAAACAGTTTTGAAAAGCCTGAAGCGTTTAACCCTGACCAAATTGAAACCGTAAAATTCACTTTACCAGATGTTTCGCATACTTTTAAAAAAGGACATAAATTAATGATTCAAATTCAAAGTAGCTGGTTTCCTTTGTTTGATCGCAATCCACAGACATTTACCAATATTTATACTTGCGATGACAAAGATTTTATTAGCAGCGACATAAAAGTATACCATCAAGCAGCAAACGAATCATCTATCATTTTACCAATTTTGCCAAACTAATGTTACAGCAAATTATCACATACGTTTTACTTGCTTCAGCACTGGTTTACCTGGTATTTAAATTTTGGATACCGAAAAAAAAGAACCAAGGTGACGGAAAAGACTGTGATAAGTGCACCTAAAAAATTAAAATTTTTATGAAAATTCTGAGTGCAGAAAAAACAAAAGAATTAGATCAATATACCATTGAACACGAACCTGTAAAATCGATCGATTTAATGGAACGCGCTGCAAGGTCATGTGTGAGCAGATTATTAAAACTAGCGGATATCAATTCGGAGTTTTGGATCGTTTGTGGAAAGGGAAATAATGGTGGTGATGGATTAGCAATAGCACGTTTGTTGAGTATACAGGGGTTTACTGTAAAAGCTATTATAGTTGACTATAAAAAAACATTCAGTGAAGATGCGCAAACCAACTTCAATCAATTAAAAGAAAAATTCCCTATCCGTATTCATGAAATCCACTCATTGGAAGAATTTAAACAATTGATCTCGGGGGAAAAGAATAATACGGATGTTTTAATAGTTGACGCACTAGTAGGAACAGGAATTAATAAACCTGTTGAAGGTCTGTTGGAAGAGGTTATACAAATTATCAATGATAATTTTTCTAAGATCATTAGCATTGATGTTCCGAGTGGTTTGTACGTCGATAAAAGTTCTTCAGAAAATAAAACAATTATTCAATCTTCCTTAACACTTACCTTTCAGTTTCCAAAAATTTCTTTTTTGTTCGCCGAAAATAAAAAATATGTTCCTGAGTTTGAGATTCTGGATATTGGTTTAAGTCGAGCCGGAATTGAACTTCAGGCAAGCAATTTTTATTACATCACCAGGCAAGAAATTTCTTCTTTGTTAAAACCACGGTCTAAATTTTCGCATAAGGGCACTTTTGGCCACGCCCTCTTATTAGCTGGTAGTATTGGAAAAAGTGGTGCTGGCCTTATTGCTTCGAGAGCCTGTTTAAGAAGTGGCGCTGGTTTATTGACCTTACATTCAAACAAAGAAACTGTAACTGCTTTACTCACTCATCTGCCAGAAGCGATGAGCAGCGTGGATCCAAATTTGGCTTTTATTTCTGAAATAGATAAACCAGAACTCTTTGATGCCATTGCTTTTGGTCCTGGTACGGGCACGCATATTGACACACAAACAGCGTTTAAAAAAATTCTTCAATATTACACTGGTAAATTAATAGTTGATGCCGACGGCTTAAATATTCTCTCAGAGAATAAAACCTGGTTAAATTTTTTACAACCGGGAACCATATTAACTCCGCATCCAAAAGAATTTGAACGTCTCACCGAAAAACACACCGACGATTTCGAACGATTAAAAGCAGCAAAACATTTTTCTTTAAAGTATAATTGCATTTTAATTTTAAAGAGTGCTCATACTGCTATTTGTATGCCTGATGGAAATGTGTTTTTTAATTCGAGTGGAAATCCTGGATTGGCTAAGGGTGGTAGCGGCGATGCTTTAACGGGAATTATTTTAGGTTTGCTAGCTCGCGGATACAATGCCCCGCAATCGGCTTTAATAGGAACTTTTATTCACGGTTATGCCGCTGATTTATGTGTAAAGAAAAAAAGTGCGGAAAGTCTTTTGATAAGTGATGTGATAGAAATGTTGCCACGGGCGTTTAAAAAGTTGGAAGACTAATTTATTCTTTCTCTTTTTCTTTATAGGTGTAGGTTATTTTAATATCCTCACTTGGATTTTGAGGAGCATTCACTTCTTCAGCAGGTTGAATATTCCAGGGTTGATCTTGATCATCATCGTCTTCCTCTTCTTCCCATTGATACACGCGGCGTTGCGGACCTTCTTTTCGATAATTAAACGCAATTAAAATCCCAGCAATCATTCCAAACAAATGTCCTTCCCAACTTATTTCTTGTTTAATAGGGAAAATTCCCCAAACTATTCCTCCATATAAAAAAACAACTAAGGCAGAAACTACCATTAAACGTAAGTGTCTTCGAAACAAACCACTAAAAAATAAAAACGCTGCAAGTCCATATACTAATGTACTTGCGCCAATGTGATAAGTTGGATAACTGTCACTACTTCTTCCGCCTATCCATAACCACATACCACTAATTAACCAAAGCCAAAAGAAAACTGGTAGGGCAATTTTTTTATAGAAATAAAACAACATCATTCCAAGAGCAAGAATAGGAAGTGTGTTAGAAGCAATGTGCTTAATATCACCATGAACAAAAACAGAAGTGATGATTCCTAATAGACCTAAGCTATTACGAGGCAATACACCGAGTTTTAGAAAGTTGAATTGAATGGTATTCTGCAAAAGAAATACAAACCACATTACCAAAACAAAAAGTAGAGGATAAAATAATGTGCTGAATACCTGTTTAACTAAATAATTTTTCACCTATTAAAATTGCGAAAAATTAATTTTAGAACAAGGTTAAAAAAACTTAGGATGTCGGTTTCTTGCGCATAGAAATAACTGGCAACATGATACGTGTTAGCCATTTACTTACATCTTTTTCTTTTTCCGGATCAGTTATATAAAATTCGCGCATGGGTCCTGTTTGCATCAAATCATTTTTATTGCAGTAGCGTTTAATTTGCTCGTAGGCGCTAAATAAATTTTGGTATGACCCGTAAAAATTATACACCAACATGGGAGAGGCTTCTAGTATTACAATTTTAGAACGTTTGGGCTGCACTTTTGGCATTTTTTTAATAAACAAAACACTTTCAAATACAAAATTATTTACATTGTTATTGTACGTGAGCATACCAACTGGTCCGTTCAATTCCGCATGAATGAAGTTAAGATCTTCTTCTAGTAAAGCGTAATTTTTTACAAGTCTGGTAGACATCTCCTTTGAATTGGCCGAATCAATCAAACTCAATACCAACATTTCAGGGACATCAAATACACCTAAAGCGCCTGTTGTACTTGGGTAATTGTATAGATCATTCTGAAAAGTAGTGGTATCTGTTATTTTTACTTCTGGAACAACTTGCGTTATAAGTTGTTTCGTTTCTGCTTTTGATTCTTGTTGAGATTCAGAAGTACAACGAGTAAACCCTATAAATAAAGCAAGTGTCGCAAAAGCTATTTTTGTTTTCAGCATCTTAAATTGTTCTACCTGGATAAACTTTTAAACCTTCTTCTAAACATGTCATAGCCGCTTTTAGATCTTCAATTTTTAAAACGTAGGCAATACGCACTTCGTTAAATCCGGCGCCGGGTGTAGAATAAAATCCTGTTGCTGGAGCAAGCATAACCGTTTCGGAATTAAAATTAAACGACTCTAGTAACCATTGACAAAATTTATCTGCATTATCAATTGGTAATCTTGCAATACAGTAAAAAGCTCCACTCGGTTTCGGTGAATAAACACCTTCTATGTTATTTAATGCTTCGGTAATGTAATCTCTTCTGCTCACGTATTCTTTATTTACGGCAGTGAAGTAGGATTTAGGTGTATCCAATGCTGCCTCTGCACCAATCTGTCCATAAGTCGGGGGACTTAATCTTGCTTGTGCAAATTTTATTGCGGCAGCCATGATTTCTTTATTTTTGCTCACCATGGCTCCAATACGTGCGCCACAAGCACTGTAACGTTTACTAATAGAATCTAAAAGAACCACATTATTCTCAATCCCCGCTAAATGCATCACACTCACATATTCCATTCCATCATAACAAAATTCACGGTACACTTCATCGCTCAACAAAAAAAGATCATACTTTTTTACTAAAATGCTTAATGCTTCTAGTTCTTCTTTTGTATAAAGACGTCCGGTTGGATTGCCAGGATTACAAATCATGATCCCTTTTGTTTTAGGAGTAATTTGTTTTTCAAAATCTTCAATCGAAGGTAAAGCAAAACCAGTATCAATACTGCTGGCAACCGGCTTCACGATTACATCAGCTGCTCTGCTAAAGCCATTGTAGTTGGCGTAAAAAGGTTCAGGGATAATTATTTCATCACCCGGATTAAAACAGGTAAGCAAAGCTATTTCAATGGCTTCACTACCACCACAGGTAATGATGATGTCGTTTTGATCCACATTAATATTATACTCCTGATAATAACCACATAATTTTCTGCGGTAACTTTCATTACCTGCACTGTGACTATACTCCACAATCTTCATATCAGCGTTTTTAACCGCATTCAAAAATGTATCTGGTGTTTCAATATCAGGTTGACCAATATTTAAGTGATAAATTTTTGTTCCTCTCTTTTTTGCAGCCTCTGCAAATGGCACAAGTTTACGAATTGGAGAAGCCGGCATGGCTGTTGCTTTTTGTGAGATAGTTGGCATGTTCTTTTTTATTGTAATTAGGCTACAAATATAAAATAAAGGCTGAGAATATTAGCCATTAATATCTTTCGTTTTTAGGCACAAAAAAGCGGCTCTCACAAACAAAAAGAATAAGAATCTTTTCACTTGCGAGAGCCGCTCACTAATTCTAACTAGAATTTACTCTTACCGAAACCTTTTTTCTTTTCTGCAAAAGAAGATTTATCGCGATCTGGTCCGTTAAAACTTCCTGATTTTCTAGGACGTTTCCCATCGCGTTTTTCACCGCCACCGAATCCACCGCCGCCTTCGCGTTTTTCGCCACCACCAAAACCACCTTCGCGTTTTTCTCTGAAACCACCTTCACGTTTCTCTCTGAATCCGCCATCACGACTACCACCTTTGTAGCCACCGCCACCGCTTCTTCCACCACCACGACTATCGCTGCTTCTTCCGCCTTCTTTCATTTTGCGGTTACTCACCTCTAATGAAATTTTCCGGTTGTTGAATTCAAGATCTTGAGAATTTAATGCTAAGAATGTATCTACTAATTTGCTTTCTGTTTCAAAAAACGAGAAGCTACTTTTTACATCTACATTAAATACCATACGCTGTTGTAATTTTACAGCATCCGCTAAAAAGTCTTTCAAACTATTGATGTTAAATCCGTCTAAAGCACCCATGTTTACAAAGAAACGCGTTGTTCTGCTGTTTCCGAAAGCACCGTCAACAGCACCTTTTACGATGTTAAGATCAGGAGCATTATCATAATATTCATGGAAACGGTTAAACTCTTCACTAATTACACGTTTAATGATTTCTTCTTTAGAAAGGTCTTTTAATTCTTCGTAGATAGCAGGTAAGAAGCTTTCAATTTCATCATCTTTTACTTCAACGTTATGTAATTTATGAACCAGGTTAAAAAGTTGTTTTTCGCAAACCTCTAAACCGTTAGGAACATCTTTCTTTTCGAATTTCTTTTTAATAATACGTTCGATGTCTTTTACCTTACCACTGTCTTTTGGAGTAATAATTGCAATAGCAATACCAGACTTACCAGCACGAGCAGTTCTACCTGTACGGTGCGTATAATTCTCAACATCTTCCGGTAAATTGTAATTAATAACGTGTGTTACGTTGTTAACATCAATACCACGAGCAGCTACATCGGTAGCCACCAACATTTGTAAAGTTTTGCTACGGAAACGTTTCATTACAAAATCACGTTGACTTTGTGAAAGATCACCATGTAAAGCATCAGCGCTGTATCCGTCTTTAATAAGCGAATCAGCAACTTCTTGCGTTTCTGCTTTCGTACGACAAAATACAATTCCAAAAATTTCAGGATAAAAATCGGCAACACGTTTTAGAGCTAAATATCTATCGCGTGGACTAACCATGTAATAGATGTGTTCTAAATTATCTGCACCTTCATTTTTCTTACCAGTTGTTAATTCAACAGGCTTGCTCATATAAGTACGCGCGATACGCTCAACTTCTTTAGGCATAGTTGCGCTAAACAACCAAGTGTTTTTTTCTTTGGGCGTTTCTTTTAAGATAATATCTAAATCATCTTTAAAACCCATGTTCAACATTTCGTCCGCCTCATCTAAAATAACCACTTGAACAGTGCTTAAATTAATCACACGACGCTCAATCATGTCAATTAAACGCCCAGGAGTTGCAGCAACTACCTGTACACCACGTTTAATGTCTTTAATTTGTCCATCAATTCGGGCACCACCATAAATAGCAGTTACACCAAATCCTTTTAAATATTTACCGTAATTTTTAATGTCGTTTGTGATTTGTACACATAACTCACGGGTAGGAGCTAAAATAAGCGCTTGAACGGTTTTGTTATCACAGTCGATTCTGTTTAACATGGGCAAACCAAAAGCAGCCGTTTTACCAGTACCAGTTTGCGCTAAAGCTACTAGATCTGTTTTTTCTTTTCCCAATAGGGCAATAGTTTGTTCTTGTATGGGCGTAGGATTAACGAACCCAAGGTCAGTAACAGCTTTTAATAGGTCGCTGTTGAGACCTAATTCTTGAAAAGTCATTTTTTAAATTTTAAATTATACATTAAAGCCTTAGAAAATCCCGCTTTAATGCTTCGAGCCGACAAAATGGGCGAGATAATTTTAAGATTAAGGGTGCAAATATACGCTTTTTATCTAAATTAACACTATCGAATCTTTTTCGAAGAATATCCTCGCTTTATTTTTTACTTTTGTGGACGTTTTTATGAAACATCACTACGCAATTATAATGGCAGGAGGGGTTGGCACTCGTTTTTGGCCAATGAGCACTACACAGCACCCCAAGCAGTTTTTGGATATATTAGGAACTGGTCAGACCTTATTACAGCAAACGTATGATCGTGTTGCTCAAACTTGCCCAATAGAAAATATTTTCGTGGTAACCAGTAACGCTTATGAAAAACTGGTTGCTGAGCAACTACCAAAACTATTAAAGGAAAATATTTTATGTGAGTCAGCACGAAAAAACACGGCGCCTTGCATTGCCTACGCCTCCTATAAAATACATAAACGCGATCCAAAAGCCATTACTTTAGTTGCCCCGAGTGATCATCTCGTGAAAAAGGAAGATACATTTGTAAAAGCAATAAAGTCGTGTTTTGATAAAGCCAAACAACAAGACTGTCTGATAACGCTTGGCATTAAACCAACACGTCCTGATACAGGTTATGGTTACATTCAATTTATTAAAAGTGATGTTGAAGAAAAAGATAAACGCATTAATAAAGTAAAAACCTTTACCGAAAAACCTGATGCCGAAATGGCTAACTTTTTTATGGATAGTGGTGACTTTTTGTGGAACTCAGGTATTTTTATTTGGAGCACAGAAAGCATTATAAGCGCCATGGAAAAACATGATCCTGAGTTGGCTAATGTTTTTAAAGAAGGTTGGGATTTTTATAATACAGATAAAGAAAAAGAATTTGTTAACCGAGCTTATGCCACCTGCAAAAATATTTCGATTGATTACAGTGTGATGGAAAAAGCAAAGAATGTTTATGTACGTTCAAGTATTTTTGGTTGGAGTGATCTTGGAACGTGGGGAAGTTTGTACACGCAAATTAAGAAGGATGATAAGAACAACGCTTTAGTAGGTAAAAATATTATTACCTATGATTGCAACAATTGTATCGTTCAAGTTCCAAAAGATAAATTAGTTGTGCTTCAAGGTTTAGAAGACTACATTGTTGTTGAAAGTGAAGGTGTATTAATGATTTGCAAAAAACAGGACGAACAACAGATTCGTAATTTTGTAAACGATGTAAAAGTGAGTAAAGGCGAAAAATTCGTTTAGTTTGTACTTAACATCTGTTAACTCCTGACTAAATTTTTTGGCTCAGTTTTTGAGAATTATCATTAAAAATAATATATCATGAAAAAACGAATAAGTATTTTGGTTGTTTTATTCTTATCTGCATTCTTCTCTTATAGTCAGTCTAATGTTAATCTTATTGTCTTCTCAGAAGATGGCGATGCCTTCTACGTTTTTGTTAATGGTGTGAAACAAAACAATATACCTGAGACAAATTTAAAAATGTCAAACATTTCCCCGAACATAAGTTTGCGAATTGAATTTGAAAATAAAAGTTTGCCTCAATTAAAACAAACTATGGCGCTAGAACCTAATTTCGAGCATACGGCGCGCATAAAAAGGGATGCGAAGAACCAGTTAAAATTGCGGTATTTTGGAAGTGTTCCCTTAAATGAGTCGACAGTTACCGTGAAAGAAGTACAATATAATACGGCGGAAAATTCTACTTCTGAAGAACCGAAAACAGGCGATGGATATTCTTATAACAACAATTCCTCGTCAACCGTTACACAAAGTAATTCGGGCAATACATCCCCGACCAATGTTTCTATCAATATTAGTATGCCGGATATTAACATGACTGTAAATGCAAATGATCCAAATGCCACGAGAACTGACGCGTCACATTCGAAAACTACTCGAAATAGTAGTGCTTCGTCCACTTATAATAGGGGGCATCATTCTGGCAGTGGACATGATTCTGAAGCAAAGAAGCACAATAATACCAATTCGAATATCAAAACTAATACGAATAAAAACTTTTCTTATGGATGCAGAGCGGCTATGAGTCAGGCTAATTTTAATAAGATAAAAGAAGCGGTAGAGTCAAAGCCATTCTCAGACACCAAAATGAGTACCGCTAAAGTCGCAACGAAGAACGCGTGCCTTTCTGTGGATCAGATAAAAGTAATTACAAAACTATTTAGCATGGACGGTGATAAACTTACTTATGCAAAGTATGCTTATGATTATTGCGTGGATAAATCGAACTATTATCAGGTGGGCGAAGTGTTTTCGTTCAGCACAACTACCGAGGAACTCAACGCGTTTTTAACCAAGTAAACTCAAAAACTGAGTTTGATTTTTACATCCAATCTATTATATTTGATATAATTCTTAATTTATAAATCATGAATATAGTAGTATTATTAGGCGCCACTTTGGTGCCATTAGTTATTGGATTTGTTTGGTACAATCCAAAAATTGGGTTTGGTAAAGCCTGGATGGTTGCCACGGGAATAACCGAAGAAGATGGAAAAAATGCAAATATGGGTTTGATTTTTGGTCTAACCATTTTATTGTCTTTTTTTGTGGCAGTTGTTATGACCATGCTGGTAGTCCATCAGGTTCATGTTAATGCACTTTTGACGCATCAACCAGACTCAGGAGATCCTAATTCAGAGTCGATGACACTACTCGCGAAATTCACCGAGCTTTATGGTACAAGTTACCGAACGTTTAAGCATGGAGCATTTCATGGCACCTTCGCAGGGATCATGCTTGCCTTTCCAATTATTGGCGTACCAGCTTTATTCGAGCGTAAATCATTTAAATATGTTGCTATTAATGCTGGATACTGGGTAGTTTGCATGGCTTTAATGGGCGGCATTATCTGTGCATTTACACAAGTTTAAAATTCTTTGACTTTTCGCTAGAAGTTCTTTTTTATCAGTTAATTATTTATCCTCGTTTTCTGTTTAATAGAAGGCGGGGATTTTTTTTATTTAAATAGTTTAAAATTATTTTCTTTTTTATTTGCTGATTGAACTTTTTTCGCTAATATTGCCTAGTATTATAACAGTCGAATTTTCTTACGGCTGACAATCAATCAAAAAAATAAAAAACGTCCGAAATTAGTATTACAAGTATCCGCTCTATGTTTGAAGTTATTGACTTAAGTGGTAGAGCCCTACCCGAATTAAAAGAAATTGCAAAAGCTTTTTCTATAGAAAGTAAAGGTTTGTCTAAAGGAGACCTGATCTTAAAAATAGTTGATGCTCAAAATGAAAACAACGAACTCACAAAAAATATCATGGAAAAATTTCCTAAAAAAGAACAAAAAGAAGTGAAAGAAAATAAAGAACAAAAAGAAAAACGTCCTCGCAAGGTTAAACTTGAACCGATAAATGAGGAAGTTGTAAACGCAACTATTAGCTCTGCTAATGAAGAGGATTCTGTTCAGGAAGTTGCTGAAGTGAAAGTAGCAGTGGAGGCAGAAGCAGCAGCAACAAGTGAAGAGATAGTAAATGCCGGATCTGCAGATGCACAACAAGAAGAAGACAATGGCGTGCAGGGAATGCAGAAAGAAGAACAAGAACCTGCACCTGAAAAAAAACCAGAAAAAGTTTATTACAATTTTGACAATATCGTTTTTGTAACTGGAGTGCTAGAAATTATGCCTGATGGCTACGGTTTTATGAGAAGCTCCGATTACGATTACCTCAATTCTCCTGATGATGTTTACGTTTCTCAATCACAAATTAAATTGTTTGGTTTAAAACCAGGTGATGTTGTTAAAGGTGGGGTACGTCCGCCAAAAGAAGGCGAAAAATATTTTCCATTAATTAAAGTTGATCAAATCAACGGCCGTGACCCATCGTTTGTGCGTGACCGCGTGATTTTTGATTACTTAACACCATTATTTCCTTATGAGAAATTAAAGCTAACCGGACATCCTCAGGAAAACATGAGTACACGTGTTATGGATCTTTTCTCACCTATTGGTAAAGGTCAACGTGGTTTAATTGTTGCTCAGCCTAAAACGGGTAAAACAGTTTTATTAAAAGACATAGCAAATGCAATTGCTTATAATCATCCAGAAGTTTATTTAATTATTCTTTTAATTGATGAACGTCCTGAAGAGGTAACCGATATGGCGCGTAGCGTTAAAGCCGAAGTTATCTCTAGTACATTTGATGAACCTGCAGAAAAACATGTGAAGATTGCCAACATCGTTCTTGAAAAAGCAAAACGTATGGTTGAGTGTGGTCACGATGTGGTTATTTTATTAGATAGTATAACACGTTTAGCACGTGCTTACAATACAGTATCACCAGCAAGTGGAAAGGTATTAACCGGAGGTGTGGATGCTAATGCGCTTCACAAACCAAAACGTTTTTTTGGTGCTGCACGTAAAGTAGAAAATGGCGGATCTTTAACCATTATTGCCACTGCTTTAACAGAGACCGGATCAAAAATGGACGAGGTAATATTTGAAGAATTTAAAGGAACAGGTAACATGGAATTGCAGTTAGATAGAAAATTATCTAACCGTAGAATTTATCCTGCTATCGATCTTTTGGCGTCATCAACACGTAGAGATGATTTATTAATTGATAAAGAAACCTTAACGCGCTTATGGGTACTTCGTAAACATTTAGGTGATATGAATCCGCAAGAAGCGATGGAGTTTTTACTCGATAGATTGCGTCGCAGCCAAACTAATGAAGAATTTCTAATTAGTATGAACGGTTAAGATGAACAAAAAAGCACTTCTTTACGGTTTATTTTATTCGCTAGTAGTTATTGTTTTTAAACTTTATATCGTTTTAAGCGATAATATGTTTAGTAAATTTGGATTTTATTATTCCATCATTACTGCAGTGTTTTTAATTATTCCTTTTTTCTTTCTTGCTATTTACCATGTTCGAGAAAAAGATCACGGTGGATACATTGGAGCGAAAGAGGGCATGCGTATTGGCCTCACGGTTCTTGCTATTGGATTAATCATAACCAGCGTTTATAATTATGTAGAATTCAATTGGAAGGCAGACGAATTTATCAAGTACTATAACAGTTCTGAATACCTTGAAATTTTAAAAGTTCAGCAAGTTAAAAATCCAGACAAAATAAAAGTTGACGATTTTCCAAGAATAATAAATGAGCAGATCGCTACACTTTCGGCCTTTAGAGCAACTACCGGAAAAATAATTCCATTATTATTTATTGGATTATCTGGAGCATTTGCTGCTTCTATAATTATGAAGCGCGATCAAAAACTCGTGAATTAATTAACTACCCGTTGTAAGATACATGGACAGGCCCCTGAAAGAAAGCCACTAATTACACGAATTTCACAAAATAAATTAGTGTCATTTGTGGCGAAAAAATCGACATAGCTTTTTCGAACTAAAAATGTTTTCTTTTTTTTGCTTTATTTTTGCCTGTCTTTCTATAGCTTGGGCATTTTGATACACTCATTCTTTTAGTGTTACAAGCAGGGTTCCTGAATAAGGAAATAGCAAGACTGCAATAAACATTAAAGCCATTGGTATTCCGTGTTAAAAATAATGGGAACATATTGTCCATACCAACAACAAAACTTCTAAATCTTAAACCAAAACCAAGTTGAGGGTAAATAAATTTTTGAAATGTTAGCGGCAATGCAAACTCAAATTGTTTAAATTCTATGCGTGGACAAATAGAAAATAGATCGGGACTTGGTACTCCGGTTATGCGCGTAGGCACGAGGTTTTTGACTAAAGTAAAATTCAAATAAATGGAGTTATCAAAATTATAATCAAATTGACCTGTTAATGCCGTTGGCAGACTTGCTAAGATTGGGTTACCTTGTACTGTTGTGTTTTGAAAATTGTATCCTAATGCATCTACAAAAGAAGTGTCGGAATGATAGGGATCGAAGAATCCTGAACCTTTCACTCGGGTGTCGGTATTAGCACCTTTGAAATTTATAAAACCGAGATCTCTTAGTGAAAGAGCTATTTTGCATTTATAGTCCACGTAGTCGCAATTCGATAGTTTTGAATTGGCATAATATTTATCAACGTAACCCTCCATTATTTTATAGGTGATGCCGAGATCTAATCCAAATCCTTTACCTGAGTTCCATTTTGATTTATTTCTTAAAATTTTAGCATCAAGATTGTTTACACCAAAAGCGCCATTCCCATCGTTATAACTATCAAACTCAAGAATGTTGGCATAAATAATATTAATTCCGGTAAGGTATTTTAAATTTGTTCCCACAGTGATTAAAATATCCTGTTCTCGTTTGATAATTTTGCCAAGATTGATTCCATATTCAGCCCAAGACATGTGACTAAATTTTGCGTTTTTTAATTTTTGACCTAAAAGACTTCGATCAACAACACTCGAAAAACCTTGTCCGTTTAACAAGGCAGAGGCCAACTCATAAGAAACCCCTCTCATGTCGAGTACTGTTCTGGCTCTAACAAAAAAACCAAAGCCGTAAGTTCTTTTGCTCATAACAAACGAGAGAGCTTCTGCAGATCCGTTCACGTATAAAAATTTTTTATTAGTTCCTTCCGTTCTAATTGGTTCTGGTGGATTGGCGATTTGTTTAATATTAAAATTAGGAAGGTAAGCGAAATTGGTTTTCGCATAAATGTTTACCCCAGCTAAATGCAATTGCATATAGGTTCTTGAATCTACACTCGATGATGGATTTAATTGAATGTTTGCCGTACTGTAATAATTGCTATTTGTAATGCCTAACCTTTCCTGAGCGTAAAGCGTAAAACTCGCTAGAAATAACAAAAAGAAATGTAATAGAGTTCTCATTTCATTGGATTCAAGTAACCGATAACTTAAAGATACAAAATACGTTTGAAATGGAATGTATTAATGTATGGGTAATAAAGTCTACTCATCTGAATAAAGAGATATGACCGTTTCGAATGAGTTTTTTATCGCTACCTTTTTCAGTACTTTCAATTTTAAAAATGTAAATATCTTCCGGACATAAATTACCTTTAAATCTACCATCCCATCTGCCAGCTATATTGTTTGTTGTAAACACTGTATTTCCCCAGCGATCCGTAATCGTCATCATGTAATAAGAATAATCGCATTGGGCAATGGGAAAAAAATAGTCATTGCGGTTATCTTCATTGGGTGTAAAACTATTTGGAATCATCATTTCGCATTCGCATACTTTTAATTTTACTTTAATAGTATCTATTTGTGCCCCGCAGTTATTCATTTCTGTTTTCACCCAATAATTTCCCTCCTTTATAACATAAATGCTTGCTGACGTAGAACCCGTGCTCCACTGAATTTTTGTACCTGGGTTTACCTTAATACTTATGGTTCTAATTTCTTCATTCATGCAAAAAGTAGCCTCTCGGTTTAACACAACACCACTCCCTTGCAATGGTTTTATGTAAACAGTATCCACAGTATTGCAGCTTCCATTAATGAGGGCAACCCAATACCTTCCGGGATTAGTAATTTTAATTTTTTGTGTTGTTTCGAAGGTATTCCATAAGTAATGCATCCCGGGGTTTTTTGCATCCAAAATAATGGACTGACCTTTACAAATAATGGTATCTCTTAATACTAATTTTGGTTTAGGATAAATAGTTACAATACTACTATCGTATATTGGTAAAGAAAATTGTTGTGAGGTGATTTTTACAAAATATTTTCCCGGTTTTTGTGCTCTAACTTTTTTAGTGTTGGTAATAATACCCGATGGGGTAGTCCATGTTATGGATGTAATATTCTCAATAGAATGTTTGACCTCAACAAAAGCGCTGTCTCCTTGACAGAAGCCAAGAGAGTCACTCAGCAGATTTATTTTTTGTGAAAAAGATAAAACACTTAGGAGTATAAATAAATATGTGATAGTTTTTTTTATAATTCGAGTTCTATAGTAATGAGAGTTCCATTTGTATTTTCATCCAGTGTTGATTTATCAATCATGGTGACTTTTTGTTTTTTTCCCGAAAGTTTCGAGTTAATCTCAAGAATATTATTGATAGTACTTGTTCCTAAAGATTTATGTCCTGTTTTTGCGTGTTCACTTGCTTTAATCAAGCCAATTCCATTATCTTCAATGGTTATTAAAAATTTACGGTTACCTTTTGTTTTAAATGAAATGATAAGTTCTCCATGTTCCTGTTTAGGTAAAATACCATGTATAATACAATTCTCAACAAAGGGTTGAATAATCATATTAGGAATTTGAATTTCGTGCGTCTTAATGTTATCGTCTATATTTATTACATAATCGAATTTATTTTTAAATCTTTCTTTTTCCAATTCCAGATAATAAGTTAAACGAGATAATTCATCATGCAAAGAAATATCACTTTGTGCAGCCTTTTCAATAATCATTCTTATTAAGCGTGAGAACTTAGCAAGGTATTCGCTGGCTTGCAGACCCTTGTTTGTATTAATGTAATTTTGAATGGAGGTTAAAGAATTAAAAATAAAATGAGGACTTAAAAGAGAGTTCATAGCCTGGTGTTTTAACAGGTTTACTTGTTGTTCATCTTTTAAACGTTTGCGCGCTTTTATTTTTACACGTCTTATCCAAACAAAACTAATAAGCAGAATGAGTGATAAACTTCCTAAAGTAATTAACCAATAGATGGATTGTTTTTCAGTAAGTTTTTGTTCTTTTTCAATATGCACTAGTGTGTTTTCACTCCAGGAAATGTTATCAGCCGAAGCCGATATTTCAATAAGATGTGAACCGCCAGTTAAAGTAACGTCAAACGTGGGGTTGTTAAAATATTTCCAATCACTCCCGTCAATGCGCCATTTAAAAAACTGTTTGTTTGGTTTGTTGAACAATGGACTAAAGAAATTGATAGAAATGTTTTCCTGACTGGCGGTAAATTTGTATTCAGATTTGCCTGCGCCATACACACTTCCGTTAGAACTTATTGTATTAAGGGTAACCGGTTTTAAAGTGGAGTTAAAGCGAATGATATCTTTAAATTCGGCAGTAGAGACTCCTCTTGCAGTAGCAATACTTACTGTTTGATCGTTAAAGGTAATATCGTTGATGGAGTTTGAAAGCAGCCCATTTGATTTATTAAGCGTTTTTAGAGGAACTAAATTTTTGTCGCAGACATAAATTCCATCAAGAGTAGCAAGCCAAATTTGATCATTATATTGTTTAATTTTTTTCACGGTGTTCAAACGAAATTTCCCAACCTGTTGAATTAGTTTTCCGTCATAAACATCTGTAATACCTGCTTCATGCGCAGCATATAGCTTATTGTTGATAATTGCTACATCATTGATGTTGAAATTTAATTCGTTCCTGACTAAATTTTTATTTCGTTTGCTTTTAAAATCGTAAACATAAAGACCGTTACTAGTTCCAATGTAGAGCAGATTATCCTTTTTTAGGAATGCATTAATTGAAATACGATAATCGGGGAAAGAAATTAGTGTGTCGAGTGTTTTGGTCGCATCTAAATTACAAAGTAAAATATTCGCGTTATCCCAATCGGCAACAACACTTTCATCCTTGTTAATTGGATAATATTGTCGTGCGATAACCGGTTTAAAGATGTAATTGTTTTTAGAGTCAAAAATCATGGATTGAATCATGTTCATTTGGTTACGTTTGGCATAATAGAATATACCATCAAACTCTGTGATACTGCTAACCGGTTCTAAAAATATTTCGTCGGGTTTTGATAAGATTTTTGTTTTACCATCTGACAGATTTAAACCATACAATCCATTGCTGGTTGCAGCAACCAATAAATTATTGCTCAAAAAAACTTGATGTATATTGAGATTTTTATTATTGAATGAAAAGCTTAGTGAATTAAAAAATGGATTATGAATGTAATACACGCCGTCGTTATAGGTTCCGATCCAAATATTTTGATTTTCATCCTTGTAAATGCAATTAATTAATGCAGGCTGAATATCTAAAGCTTCGAAAACATCATATACACGATTGTTTTCAAGCAAATAAAGATTTTCGTGCGGGTAGGAGGTAAACCAAATTCGGCCGTATTCGTCTGCAATAATGTTGCCAATTGGGCGCTCTCCACTTAATTGGAAAGTGTTGTTTTTAGTTTCGTAAACTGGCTTTATTTCGCTTTCAATTTTGTTGTTTTGAATTATAAAAATTTTACTCGAAGTACCAACTACTAATTTCCCTTCTTTTGTTTGTGTTATGGAATGTATGGTATTGTTTTTTAAAACCTCTAAACGAATTTGTTTTCCATTTGTTGCATCATATATACCGTCACTCCTGCCAATTAAAACACCCCCGTTTTTTGTTTTGTAAATACAAAACGGACGATTCATAATGTCCTTTTTTTTGAGATCATCGGGAATAATTTTTCCGTTTTTAAGATCTACAATTACAATTTTAATCTCAGAAGTTAACAGGTAAGCATAGTCATCAGTAAGAACGATATTATCTGCATTATTTTCTTTAATTCTTAATTTAGGATCGAACGTGAATTCTTTTGTTTTGAGATTAAAATTAGCGAGACCGTCTTCACGCAATGAAAGATAAAGCTCATCGTTATTTTTAATAGAGACATTTATGAGAGCATTGCTTTTTAAACTATCAATATCCAGTTTGTTAAAGCTATAGCCGTCGTAATAATAAATACCATTTTGCGTGGTAAAATACATCAGTCCGTTTTGGTGCTGTTCAATATTAAAGATATTGGCATTGTTTAAGCCGTCTTCACTTCCTAATTTTTGAAAATTAAAGGATGGCGTTTGGGAATACAGATTTGCGCTTAATGCAAAAAGTAAAACAATTAAATATGGTCTTATAAAGTCCAAAAATAGTAATGTGTCAATTTTATCTTTTGCATTTAAGGTTTTAATACGTTTGAAAAAACCATTGAGCAAAGTATAAAAATACGAAAAGCCCGTAAAACGGGCTTCATATTTAAGAATTAAATAATTTATTTAGGAGAAACAGATCGAGACTTAATAAACTCAGCAAACTCTTGTGTGCGAGCTTTACTTACCTGTACATGTGTTCCTTCACTCAAGATGACTTCGCCGCCTTCGTTATTTGTATATTCTTTCATGTAGTGAATATTAATAAGGGCTGAACGGTGAATTCTGAAAAAATCTTGATCCGGTAGTATAGTTTCAAATTCCTTAAGCGTTTTACTTGCAATAATTTTCTTTTGTCCGTTTAAATAAAGGTTTGTATAGTTATCACTGGCTTCAAGCCAAATAATATCACGAAAATCTACCAGGGTAAATCCTTTACTGTGGTTAATTAATACAAGATTTTTATTTTCTTCAGGTTTGGAAGCCCCTGATGGAGCACCTTTAGATTCATAATGTTGTACAACTTTACGAATGGCGCCTTGTAGCTCATTCAACATAAGTGGTTTTAGAAGATAATCTGTTGCACCTGCTTTTACTGCTGTGATGCCATGTTCGCTGTAAGCAGTTAAGAATACAACTTGAAAATCACGGTTATAAATTCCTTCCAACATTTGGAAGCCATTCATGCCCGGCATATTAATGTCTAAAAAGACTACATGCGGTTTTAATTCCTGAATTTTCTTTTTCCCATCTGGACCATTGTCCGCTTCACCAACAATTTCAATTTCTTCACAATAGTTTTGAATCATATTGCGGGTATTACTTCTGCTATCTTCCTCGTCGTCGATTATTACTGCCCTGTATTTTTGCATGATAATGTTAAGTTAAACAATTTCGTTAAAACTAAGTATTAAATTAATACAAAAATTCCGACTTAGCAAAACTGCTTTTTGAATGAGGGAGCGGTGTAGAAAAAGCATATAACGGGACTCAATTGATGAGGTTTACCCTAATAAAACTCAACAATTTGTTCTATTTTAAGCAGTATGACCGGATAAAAATAAATTTTCGAAGTCTAATGGATTTTTAATCAGATTTTACTGATTTTTTGCAAACTGTAACTTAAAATTTCCTAAATTTGATTAAATCGAGGAAAAAAATCAGTTAATTATTAATTAAACTTTATGATGAAAAAACTTTACAACAGAACGTTACTTTTGGCGGTGGCATTAATTTCGAATGCATATGTAATGTTTGCACAATGTAGCTTTACCGGCTTAAATGCGAATTATTGCACGAATTCGGCTACAACTGCTTTAACAACAACGGCAACCGGCGGAACATTCGCAGGGCCAGGTGTTGTAAATTCAGCTTTTAATCCCTCAATTGCTGGGCCGGGCGTGCATACCGTAACATATTCAATTTGCTCACCTACCTATGCGATAACAGGGGGTACGGGCACTACTTGGTATAATCCCCTTCCGATGCCAACAGTAACAACTGGTCCAGAAACACCGACCAGTGTTGTATTATCTGATGATCAAGTAACCGCAAATGCACTGTCAATTGGTTTTAACTTTAAGTTTTTCTGTAATACGTATTCTACTTTTTACATTAGCTCTAACGGGTTTATAACCTTTTCATATAATGGTGGTGCCAACGGATGTTGCTCTGGCGAATTATGGCCTAACACGAATACTCCTAATGACTTAATTACTTTAACCTGGGAAGATTTTAATCCTGGGGTAGGTGGAACAATATCTTATGCAACTGTTGGAATAGCTCCAAACAGAATATTGCTGGTTAATTTTAACAACGTTCCTCACTTTGGAAGTGGAGGCGGTGCGCTTACTGCACAATTGCAATTATATGAATCGACAAATGTTATTGAAATACATACCACTTCAATGATAACTGATGGTGGTAATCATACCATGGGTATTGAGAATATTAATGGATCAGCATGGTACGCCGTTGCAGGTCGTAACTCAACAACAAATTGGTCTGCCACAAATGAGATGTACCGATTTACGCCAGGAACGAGTTGTTTATCTACACAAACAACCGTTGTTAGCCCTTCTACCATAACAGTTGTTGGAAATAACTCTATTTGTGTTGGCTCAACAGCTTCTTTAACCGCTACCGGAAATACAACATATACCTGGAGTACTACATCTAACTCAAACAGCATAACTGTAGCTCCTTCAGCGAATGCAACGTATTCTGTTTCGGGTACAAATTCATTTGGTTGTATTGCCAATAGTGCTATAACTGTTACTGTTAATAATACACCAACCGTAACGGCAAATAGTAGTAATGGTACCGCTGGTGCTTGCCCCGGTAAAACGCTTACCTTAAATGGTGGCGGAGCGACTTCCTATACTTGGACAGGTGGAGTAACCAACGGCGTGGCTTTTGCACCAATTGGAACAAATGTGTATACGGTTACAGGCGGTAATGCTTGTGGTACTGCTACCGCAGCTATTAGTGTATCCATTCATCCATTCCCAACAGTTAATCCGGTTGCCAGCAGCGCTTCAATATGTTCAGGCAATAGCGTAACACTAACAGCAACAGGTAACGCAACCGCTTATGCATGGTCTGGTGGCGTTGGTGGTATTTCTAATGGCGTTGGCTTTAGTCCACCCTTAACGGCCACTTATACTGTTATTGGAACGAGTGCCTTAAGTTGTACGGCTTCAGCCACGATTCCAGTTACGGTTTATCCAACACCTATCAATCCTCCAACAGCAAATCCTGGCTTAATTTGTATAGGTGGTTCTTCAACGCTTTCTGCAACAGGTGCTGCCAATTATACCTGGACGAGCTCTAGTCAAACAGTAAACACAGCTAATTTTATTGTAACACCCGTTGTAGGAAACACAACATATACTATTACAAAGGCAAACTCTACCTGTTATAATACGCAAATAATCACGGTTGTAACAAATCCATTACCTAGCATTTTTGCTATTGTAACACCAACTGTGGTTTGTGCACTATCTCCTGCAACACTTGCAGTTGGTGGCGCCCTCACTTATACATGGACTTCACCTGGACCACCATCTTATACCTTTACTGGTGCCAGTCCTATTACAAGTCCCGTTGCTCCTTCAATTTATACTGTGGCTGCTTCTGATGGAACTTGTATTAATACAACTACTGTATTTTTAAATGCAAATCCGAATCCAACAATTACGGCTACAGCAAGTACACCTTCATTGTGTGAAGGTGAAACAGTAACACTGAACGCGAATGGCGGACTTAATTATAATTGGACTCTTACCGGTGGAGCTACTTATACAGGATCAAGTATTGTTCACACTCCTACGACTGCAACTGCTTACAACGTTTCGGGTAGTAACTCTTTTGGTTGCACTTCTTCTGCTAATCAAGTTGTTTTAGTTTACCCTAAACCTATTGTAACAGCAAGTTCAAATAAAATATTAATATGCTCAGGTAGCTCTGCAACTTTAACAGCTTCAGGAGCTAGTACATTTAGTTGGGATGCCAATGCCAATAATGTTTTAACTCCCATAGCTGTGGTAAATCCAACGGCACTTACTTCCAGTGCTGTAATGTACACTGTTGAAGGAACAAATTCCAGCACAGGTTGTAAAAATACTCAGACAGTATCGGTAGGCGTTTTTGTTCCTACACTTACAATTAATGGTAGCACAAACACTTGTTCTGGTGGACTAATTAATTTAACCGCGGGTAACGGAGTTTTGGGTACATACAACTGGCATACAGGTAGTGGTACTCCAATTACCAATCAAACTTTACAGATGCCGCTTACGGTAGCATCCGTATTCACCCTTACTGCCAATAGCAATTCTGTTGGTTTAATTTGCCCTGCAACACAAACCATTGCTTTGGGTATTTATTACAATCCTACCATTACTGCCGTTCCTGCAAGAACACTTATTTGCACAAAAGAATCTGTTGGAATTACAGCGGCCGGAGCTACCAGTTACGCCTGGAACAATACCATGACAGGACCAACCATTACGGTATCTCCAACTGGCACTACTGCAAATTATACAGTAACAGGAACAGATGATAACGGTTGTAGCAGTACCGCAACGGTTCAGGTAAAAATATCAAACTGCTCTGGAATAAATGAATTAAGTAATTTAAATAACGAAATAATCATTTATCCAAATCCTAACGATGGCAAGTTTACTATTCAAACGAATGCCGATTTAAAATTGAGTTTAGTAAATGAACTCGGTCAACTCATTAGAGTGATAAATCTGTCTGCAACCAATAATCATGAAGTAAACATCATTGATCTTGCAAAAGGAATTTATTTTGTGAGTGGACAAAAAGATGGTCTTCAGATTTATCAGAAGATTGTGGTGACGAAATAAGTCGCTTTAGAAAGCTAAATAAAAAAAACCTCCTAATTTGGAGGTTTTTTTATGGAGACTGTTTTCAGAATTTGTTAATCTGAAGTAGTTAAAACAAACGTGAGGCAGAGAATTTTTATCAAAAATCGATGGTCCATTAAAGCAAAATTTAGTAACTTTAGTCATCCTATTGTATTTAAGTCCAAAAAAAAATAGCATGAAAAGAGAGATTTACAAATTATTATCAAGCGCAAAACAAGGATTATTTGCACTTGCATTGACTGTATTTTGGGGTGTGGCACACTCACAAGCAACCTACACTCTAAATTACACAGGAAGTATACAAACCTTAACCCTTCAGGCAGGTACTTATGACATAAAAATGTGGGGTGCTAATGGTGGAAATTCGGGTAACACAAGAGCTGGTATAGGTGGGTATTCAACTGGAACTCTTAATTTGCCAGCCACTACTACTTTATACATTGTAGTTGGTGGCACACCGATATATACGGCCACAGGATTGCAAGCTGGAGGATATAATGGTGGAGGAATGGGATATGCTGCCTCTACTGGCCGAGCAGGTGGTGGCGCTACTCATATTTCAACTGCAACAGGAGTTTTAAGTGCTTTAGTGAGTAACCAATCTGCAGTTCGTATAGTTGCCGGCGGCGGCGGCGGAGATCAAAATTCAGGATTAATTGGACATGGTGGTGGTTTATCTGGAGGTGGAAGTTATCCAGGCACACAAACAGGCAGTTCTGGTGGTGTTTTTGGCTCATTTGGTCAGGGTGGAGATATAACAACATCTTATGGCGGCGGCGGTGGCGGCGGTTGGTATGGCGGCGGTGGCTATCAAAATAATGCTGGTTCTGGTGGTAGTGGTTACATCGGTGGTGTAACTAATGGTGTAACTACCATGTCTGCTCAAACTGGTTATGTGCCTAATCCTGATGTTACAGGAAACGGAAGAGTTATAATAACAGAATTATGCAATATTACACTTTCAAGCTTAACGAGCAGTAGTATCAATGCTATTTGTAATGGTAATTCAGCTACTCTCACAACTAACGCGGTAAGTAATTACTCATGGAGCACTGGTGCAACCACTTCTTCAATTGTTGTTTCTCCTGTGTCTAATACAGTTTATAGTTTAACCGCAACAAGTCCTTCTAATTGTACAACTTCTGCTGCAATTACAATAACCGTAAATGGATCTTTACCTGTTTTAACCGTTGCCAATACAGCCAGTTCAAGTGGAGGTATTTGTCCAACACAAACAGTTATGCTTACAGCAAATGGTGCTTTGGTTCACAATTGGGCAGGTGGAGCGATTCCTGTAACCAACGGAGTTGTATTTTCTCCCACTTCAGCAGTTAGTTATACTGTGAGTGGTGTGAATGGCTGTGGTACAACAACGGCTGTGACTTCAGTTTCAGTTCATCCTTTTCCAACGGTTAATCCTGCAACAAGCACTTCTACTTTATGTGCTGGCGGTAGTGTCACTTTAACTGCAACGGGTAACGCAACCAATTATGTTTGGTCTGGCGGTGCTGGCGGTATCACTAACGGTGTGGGTTTCACACCTCCGTTAACGGCAACTTATACCGTTATTGGAACAAGTGCTTTAAGTTGTACAGCTTTTGCTACTATGCCGGTTACGGTTTATCCAACACCGGTTAATGTACCTACCGCAAATCCCGGTTTAGTTTGTATTGGGGGTTCTTCTACCCTTTCTGCAACAGGAGCTCTTTCTTACACCTGGTCGAGTGCCACACAAACGGTAAACACAGCCAATTTTATTGTGACTCCGGTTTTGGGAACTACAACATATACCATTACTAAAGCAAATTCTTCATGTGTTAATACACAAGTACTTTCACTGCAAACGAATCCTTTACCAACTGTTTTTGCGATTGTAACTCCAACCGTAGTTTGTGCGCTAACACCTGCAACGCTTGCCATTGGTGGTGCGCTAACTTATATGTGGACCTCTCCTGGACCTCCAACTTATACTTTTACTGGTGCTAGTCCTGTTGTTAGTCCTATTGCGCCTTCAGTTTATTCAGTGGCTGCTTCTGATGGAACTTGTATTAGTACAACCACGGTGTTTTTAAATGCAAATCCAAATCCAACAATTACGGTTTCTGCGAGCACACCAACACTCTGTGAAGGTCAAACCGTTAACCTTAATGCTACTGGTGGAATTAATTATAACTGGACAGCTACCGGTGGTGGTGTTTTTACTGGAGCCAGTATTGCTGATACTCCAACAACTGCTACTGCTTATAATGTAACAGGTGATAATTCTTTTGGTTGTACTTCCGGTGCTAGTCAGGTTGTTTTAGTTTATGCAAAACCTAACTTAACGGTAACATCAAATAAAGCCTTGATCTGTTCTGGCGGTGGCGCCACTTTAACAGCTCTTGGAGCTAGCACATACAGTTGGGATGCAAATGCTAATAATGTTTTAACTGCTATTGCTGTTGTAAATCCAATTGCACTTACTTCAAGTGCTATTATGTATACCGTGGAAGGAACAAACTCCAGTACAGGTTGTAAAAACACTCAAACAGTTGCAGTAAGCGTATTTATTCCAACACTTACTATTAGTGGTAGCACAAACACTTGTTCTGGCGGACTAATTAATCTAAATGGAGGTAATGGCGTTTTGGGTACATACAACTGGCATACAGGTAGTGGGACTCCAATTACCAATCAAATTTTACAAATACCGCTTACTGTAGCATCTGTATTCACCCTTACAGCCAATAGCAATTCTATCGGTTTAATTTGTCCTGCAACACAAACCATTGCTTTGGGTATTTATTACAACCCTACCATTACTGCTGTTCCCGCAAGAACGCTTATTTGTGTAAAAGAATCTGTTGAAATTACGGCAGCCGGAGGCTCAAGTTATGCTTGGGATAATACCATGACAGGGCCAACCATTACAGTGTCTCCAAACGGCACTGCTGCCAATTATACAGTAACAGGAACAGATGATAACGGTTGTAGCAGTACCGCAACGGTTCAAGTGAAAATATCAAGCTGCGCTGGATTAAATGAATTCAGTCATTTAAATAACGGAATAACCATTTATCCAAACCCTAACGATGGTAAGTTTACTATTCAAACGAACGCCGATTTAAAATTGAGTTTAGTAAATGAACTCGGCCAATTAATCAGAGTGATTAATTTGTCAGCTAACAATAATTATGAAGTGAACATCAGTGATCTTGCAAAAGGAATTTATTTTGTGAGTGGACAAAAAGATGGGCTTCAGATTTATCAAAAGATTGTGGTAACGAAGTAAGCATACAAATCGCTTAATAAAAACGCCGTAACAATATTGTTGCGGCTTTTTTGTCGCTAACTTTTAACAGAATAATATTAGGATAGGATATATAATTTACTATATTTACCTATCTTAACTTTACACTACACTTACATGAAAAGAAAAATTTACAATCTATTATTAATAACAAAAAAAGGATTGTTTGCATTTGCATTGATCGTAT
The DNA here is from genome assembly GCF_029625215.1 of Aurantibacillus circumpalustris. Lineage (GTDB taxonomy): Bacteria > Bacteroidota > Bacteroidia > B-17B0 > Aurantibacillaceae > Aurantibacillus > Aurantibacillus circumpalustris. Next base: position 115,235 of record NZ_CP121197.1, on the reverse strand, counting down.
TTTCGGGCATTGCATACTCACAAGCAACTTACACTTTCAATTACACGGGAGCTTCACAAACCTTAGCCCTTCAAGCAGGTTCTTATTCAATACAGTGCTGGGGAGCAAATGGCGGCACTTCCAATGGTGGAAAAGGCGGTTATTCGACAGGCACTCTAACTATACCAACACCAACAACATGCTATATTTATGTTGGCGGTGTTGGTACGGCAATCAATGTAACAGGTTCTGGTAACGCGCTTGGCGGTTGGAACGGTGGCGGCAATGGTTCTTGTAACTCGGGGTATGGTACGAGTGGCGGCGGTGGCGGCGGCTCAGATGTGAGAACTACTCTAAACACAACTTATGCAAATAGAGTTATTGTTGCCGGCGGCGGTGGGGGCGGTTCTATACCTGGCGTAAGCACTTACCAATTTGCCGGTGGTAACGGTGGTGGTACTAATGGAGCCAACGGAGTAAATTATTCTGTCGGCACCACAATTTATTGGGCAGGTCAAGGTGGAACGCAAATCGCGGGCGGCCCAGGAACAACAGAATCTAACAGTACCGTTGGTGCAGGAGTTTTAGGTGTGGGAGGTTCTCACTCAACCACAGCTCCGGGAAGCGGTTGGTCAGGTTGTGGTGGTGGTGGTGGATATTATGGCGGTTCAGCAGGAGGTGCTGTGCATAGCGGCGGCGGCGGTGGTTCAGGCTATATTGGTGGGTTAACTACTGGGACAATCGCAGGGTTCGGTCAAACCGGTTTTGTTGTCAATCCAGTTACTACCGGAAACGGCCTGGTGATTATAAAAGAGTTATGCAACATTTCACTTTCAAGTTTAACAAGTAGCAGTATTAATGCTATTTGCAGCGGTAACTCAGCTACCTTAATCACCAATGCAATCAGTAATTATTCGTGGAGCACTGGCGCAAGTACGTCTTCAATTGTTGTTTCTCCTTTGTCTAATACTGTTTATAGTTTAACTGCAACAAGTCCTTCTAATTGTACAGCCTCTTCAGTAATCACGATAACCGTAAACGGATCCGTTCCTGTTTTATCAGTTGCCAACACAGCTAGTGCAAGCGGTGGTATTTGTCCTACGAAAACGGTAATACTTACTGCAAGTGGTGCATTGACTTATTCTTGGTCCGGTGGAGCAATTCCTGTAACAAACGGCGTGGTGTTTTCACCCACTTCAGCAGTTAGTTATACTGTGAGTGGTGTGAATGGTTGTGGAACAACAACGGCTGTGACTTCAGTTTCTGTTCATCCTTTTCCAACAGTTAACCCAATTACTAGTGCTTCTACTTTGTGTGCAGGCAGCAGTGTCACTTTAACTGCAACAGGTAATGCAACCAATTATGTTTGGTCTGGCGGTACTGGCGGTATCACTAACGGTGTGGGTTTCACACCTCCGTTAACGGCAACTTATACGGTTATTGGAACAAGTGCTTTAAGCTGTACAGCCTTTGCTACTATGCCGGTTACGGTTTATCCAACACCGGTTAATGTACCTACCGCCAATCCAGGTTTAGTTTGTATTGGGGGTTCTTCTACCCTTTCTGCCACAGGGGCTTTAAGTTACACTTGGTCAAGTACTACACAAACTGTAAATACAGCCAATTTTATTGTGACGCCAGGTTTAGGAATCACAACATATACCATTACAAAAGCTAACTCTTCTTGTATTAATACGCAAACTCTTTCAGTGGTAACAAATCCTTTACCAACTGTTTTTGCAATTGTAACTCCTACTGTGGTTTGCGCGCTAACACCTGCAACACTTGCCATTGGTGGTGCGCTAACTTATATGTGGACCTCTCCTGGACCTCCAACTTATACTTTTACAGGTGCTAGTCCTGTTGTTAGTCCTATTGCGCCTACTGTTTATTCAGTGGCGGCCTCTGATGGAACTTGTATTAGTACAACCACTGTGTTTTTAAATGCAAATCCAAATCCAACAATTACGGCTACGGCGAGCACACCAACACTCTGTGAAGGTCAAACCGTTAATCTTAATGCAAGTGGTGGAATTAATTATACTTGGACTGCTACCGGTGGTGGTATTTTTAACGGAGCTAGTATTGCTGATACACCAACAACGGCTACTGCTTATAATGTAACAGGTGATAATTCTTTTGGTTGTACTTCTGGTGCTAGTCAGGTTGTTTTAGTTTATGCAAAACCTAACTTAACGGTAACATCAAATAAAGCCTTGATCTGTTCTGGCGGTGCTGCCACTTTAACGGCTCTTGGAGCTAGCACATACAGTTGGGATGCAAATGCCAACAATGTTTTAACTCAGGCAGCTGTTGTAAATCCAATTGCACTTACCTCGAGTGCTGTTATGTATACCGTTGAAGGAACAAACTCTAATACAGGTTGTAAAAACACCCAAACAGTATTGGTAAACGTTTTTGTTCCTACACTTACAATTAATGGTAGCACAAACACTTGTTCTGGCGGACTAATTAATCTAACCGCGGGTAACGGCGTTTTGGGTACATACAACTGGCATACAGGTAGCGGTACTCCAATTACCAATCAAATTCTGCAAATGCCGCTTACTGTAGCATCTGTATTCACTCTTACTGCCAATAGCAATTCTGTTGGTTTAATTTGCCCTGCAACACAAACCATTGCTTTGGGTATTTATTATAATCCAACCATTACTGCGGTTCCTGCAAGAACACTTATTTGCACAAAAGAATCTGTTGGAATTACAGCGGCCGGAGCTACAAGTTACGCCTGGAACAATACCATGACAGGGCCAACTATTACGGTATCTCCAACTGGCACTACTGCAAACTATACAGTAACAGGAACAGATGATAACGGTTGTAGTAGTACCGCAACTGTTCAAGTGAAAATATCAAACTGCTCTGGATTAAATGAATTAAGTAGTTTAAATAGCGAAATAAGCATTTATCCAAATCCGAATGATGGTAAGTTTACTATTCAAACGAATGCCGATTTAAAATTGAGTTTAGTAAATGAACTCGGTCAACTCATTAGAGTGATAAATCTGTCTGCAACCAATAATCATGAAGTAAACATCATTGATCTTGCAAAAGGAATTTATTTTGTGAGTGGACAAAAAGATGGGCTTCAGATTTATCAGAAGATTGTGGTGACAAAGTAAATTAAATTTTAATTTAAAGCCCTGTTTCTTTTTGGAGACAGGGCTTATTTTTTTATATGTTTTTCAAATTGGTTTCCTAAATTCACCACCTATGCTAATTGTTTATACCAAATGAATTTCAAAGGTCTACCGGTGTAACGTTGACTCAGTTGTTGTTTGGATAAGTGAGTGTGGCGAAAATCGAGTTAGAGATCCCGCATCTAGATTACTAATATTTTTGATTAACTAATACTTAATTAGTTAACCTCTTAGTTTAACATAAAAAACTTCTAACATCCATCTGAATTTAATAAATTTACATTAGCTATATCTGATAAACAATAACTATGAAAAAAAACTACCCCCCTTTTAATTTCCCAACTATTTTACAGTTGAATCTAGAAAAAATAAGATTATTACTTTTTTTAAGTTCATTATTAGCATTTACTGCAATGTATTCGCAACAAACGTACACTTTCACGAACTGTAGTGCTACGGGAAGTATAGGTCCAACACAAATTCAGATAAACAGTGCTTACGCATTAACCAATCTTAACTTAGCCGTGGGAGTTACTACTACGGGAATTCAAACATGGACGGTACCTTTAACCGGTTTGTATAGAATAACAGCTATTGGCGCCACTAGTGGCACAACTGGTGCCTCGGGAAGGACGCCAGGCTACGGCGCTTTCATGAGTGGCGAATTTACATTAACTGCAGGAGATGTACTGCAAATATTGGTAGGCCAGAGGGGGCAAGATCATCCGAGTTATGCCGCTGGAGGAGGTGGAGCTAGTTTTGTAACAAAAACGCCTCATAATTCACTTCCCTCCATTTTGGTTATTGCCGGAGGCGGTGGCGCTCCAAGCGGCGATTTTTCGGGTCTTAGCGCTACTACGGCTACCTGCGGCACATTCGACTTACAATCAGGGCCCGGTCAATGCGCTGGCAATGGCGGTATTAGCTTTACCGGGAACTCTGGCGGTGGCGGCGGTGGTTTTTTTACCGACGGAGCAGGTAACTCTACTGTTGCCAATGGCGGTAAAGCATACGTGAATGGTGGTTTAGGGGCAAGCACTACTATGCTTTATGCCTGGGGTGGTTTTGGTGGTGGTGGTGGAAATGCTAGCCCTGCTACATCAACGTATGCCTCAAGCGGCGGCGGCGGTTTTTCTGGTGGAAATGGAGGTAACCGTAATTCTACTAATGGTACCGGAAGAGAAGGTGGTGGCGGCGGTGGATCATACAACTCTGGTGCAAATCAAACTAATTCGGTTACAACCGTTTTGGCAAATGGAAAAGTAATTATAGAAGAGTTATGTAACATTTCCCTTTCAAGTTTAACCAGCAGCAGTATCAATGCTATTTGTAATGGTAATTCAGCTACTCTCACAACTAACGCGGTAAGTAATTATTCGTGGAGCACAGGCGCAAGCAGTTCTTCTGTTGTGGTTTCTCCAACAACTACAACTACTTATTCTTTGGGTGCAACCAGTGTTTCAAACTGTGTAGCATATGCTGCCATTACTATAACAGTAAATGGATCTTTACCTGTTTTAACCGTTGCAAATACAGCAAGCTCTAGTGGTGGTATTTGTCCAACCCAAACAGTCATGCTTACTGCCACTGGTGCTTTGGTTCACAATTGGGCAGGTGGAGCGATTCCTGTAACCAACGGAGTTGTATTTTCTCCCACTTCAGCAGTTAGTTATACTGTGAGTGGTGTGAATGGTTGTGGAACAACAACAGCAGTTACTTCTGTTTCTGTGCACCCTTTTCCAACAGTTAATCCTGCAACGAGCGCTTCTACTTTATGTGCAGGTGGTAGTGTAACGCTTACAGCAACTGGTAATGCAACCAATTATGCATGGTCTGGCGGTACTGGCGGTATCACTAACGGTGTGGGTTTCACACCTCCGTTAACGGCAACTTATACGGTTATTGGAACAAGTGCTTTAAGCTGTACAGCCTTTGCTACTATGCCGGTTACGGTTTATCCAACACCGGTTAATGTACCTACCGCAAATCCCGGTTTAGTTTGTATTGGTGGTTCTTCTACCCTTTCTGCAACAGGTGCTCTTTCTTACACCTGGTCGAGTGCCACACAAACGGTAAACACAGCCAATTTTATTGTGACTCCGGTTTTGGGAACTACAACATATACAATTACAAAAGCAAATTCTTCGTGTGTTAATACACAAGTACTTTCACTGCAAACGAATCCTTTACCAACTGTTTTTGCGATTGTAACTCCTACCGTAGTTTGTGCACTAACACCTGCAACGCTTGCCATTGGTGGTGCTCTAACTTATACGTGGACGTCTCCAGGACCTCCAACTTATACCTTTACCGGTTCTAGTCCTATTGTTAGTCCTATTGCGCCTTCAGTTTATTCAGTGGCTGCTTCTGATGGAACTTGTATTAGTACAACCACGGTGTTTTTAAATGCAAATCCAAATCCAACAATTACGGTTTCTGCGAGCACACCAACACTCTGTGAAGGTCAAACCGTTAACCTTAATGCTACTGGTGGAATTAATTATAACTGGACAGCTACCGGTGGTGGTGTTTTTACTGGAGCCAGTATTGCTGATACTCCAACAACTGCTACTGCTTATAATGTAACAGGTGATAATTCTTTTGGTTGTACCTCCGGTGCTAGTCAGGTTGTTTTAGTTTATGCAAAACCTAACTTAACGGTAACATCAAATAAAGCCTTGATCTGTTCTGGCGGTGGCGCCACTTTAACAGCTCTTGGAGCTAACACTTACAGTTGGGATACAAATGCTAATAATGTTTTAACTGCTATTGCTGTTGTAAATCCAATTGCACTTACTTCAAGTGCTATTATGTATACCGTGGAAGGAACAAACTCCAGTACAGGTTGTAAAAACACTCAAACAGTTGCAGTAAGCGTATTTATTCCAACACTTACTATTAGTGGTAGCACAAACACTTGTTCTGGCGGACTAATTAATCTAAATGGAGGTAATGGCGTTTTGGGTACATACAACTGGCATACAGGTAGTGGGACTCCAATTACCAATCAAATTTTACAAATACCGCTTACTGTAGCATCTGTATTCACCCTTACAGCCAATAGCAATTCTATCGGTTTAATTTGTCCTGCAACACAAACCATTGCTTTGGGTATTTATTACAATCCTACCATTACTGCTGTTCCCGCAAGAACGCTTATTTGTGTAAAAGAATCTGTTGAAATTACGGCAGCCGGAGGCTCAAGTTATGCTTGGGATAATACCATGACAGGGCCAACCATTACAGTGTCTCCAAACGGCACTGCTGCCAATTATACAGTAACAGGAACAGATGATAACGGTTGTAGCAGTACCGCAACGGTTCAAGTGAAAATATCAAGCTGCGCTGGATTAAATGAATTAAGGCATTTAAATAACGGAATAACCATTTATCCAAACCCTAACGATGGTAAGTTCACGATTCAAAGCACCGCTGATTTAAAATTGAGTTTGGTAAATGAACTTGGTCAATTAATCAGAGTGATTAATTTGTCTGCAACCAATAACCATGAGGTAAATATCAGTGATCTTGCAAAAGGAATTTATTTTGTGAGTGGACAAAAAGATTCAAGTCAGATTTATCAGAAGATTGTGGTGACGAAATAAGTCGCTTTAGAAAGCTAAATAAAAAAACCTCCAATTTAGGAGGTTTTTTTATGGGAACTGTTTTCAGAATGTGTTAATCTGAAGTAATTAAAACAAACGTGAGGCAGAGAATTTTTATCAAAAATCGATAGTCCATTAAAGCAAAATTTAGTAACTTTAGTCATCTTATTGTATTTAAGTCCAAGAAAAAATATCATGAAAAGAAAAATTTACAAATTATTATCAAGCACAAAACAAGGATTGTTTGCGCTCGCATTCACCGTATTTTCGGTTGCGGCCTATTCGCAAGCAACATACACTTTCAATTTTACAGGAAGTACACAAACCTTACTCGCACAGGCAGGTAATTATGACATAGAAATGTGGGGTGCCAATGGGGGAGGTTCTCAAGGAGGGAAAGGTGGATACTCAAAAGGGACGCTTACCCTTAGTTCTGCTACAACTATTTATGTTGTTGTTGGTGGGACGGGCGGTACCGGAGGTATCCCCGCTGACATTAACGGTGGGTACAACGGAGGAGGTCCCCGTCCAAATCCGGGTGGAGCCACACGAGGTTCTGGTGGTGGCGCAACGCATGTCGCTACAGCAACAGGGCTTTTAAGCACCTTATCCACAAATCAATCGGCCGTGAAAATTGTTGCCGGGGGCGGCGGCGGCGGTTCGAATGCTGGCACAGGAGTTGGTAACGGCGGCGGTTTATCAGGTCAAAATAGCAACGGAGCAAATCCGGGCTTAGGTGGGACCCAGGCAGCCGGAGGTGCGGCTGGAACAGGAGCAAGCGGTTCACCCGGCACTTTTGGACAAGGCGGCCAGTCCCTAGATATGGCTGGTGCCGGCGGCGGCGGCTGGTATGGCGGCGGTGCAGGTGGCGGGTCAATTACAGGCAATACTAGCAACGGTGGCGGTGGCGGTTCTTCCTATATTGGTGGAGTAACAAGTGCTACAACTATCATGTTTGGTCAAACCGGATTTGTTACCAATCCCGATGTTAATGGAAACGGAAGAGTTATAATAACAGAATTATGCAATATTACACTTTCAAGCTTAACGAGCAGTAGTATCAATGCTATTTGTAATGGTAATTCAGCTACTCTCACAACTAACGCGGTAAGTAATTACTCATGGAGCACAGGCGCAAGCACTTCTTCAATTGTTGTTTCTCCTGTGTCTAATACAGTTTATAGTTTAACCGCAACAAGTCCTTCTAATTGTACAACTTCTGCTGCAATTACAATAACCGTAAATGGATCTTTACCTGTTTTAACGGTTGCCAATACAGCCAGTTCAAGTGGAGGTATTTGTCCAACACAAACAGTTATGCTTACAGCAAATGGTGCTTTGGTTCACAATTGGGCAGGTGGAGCGATTCCTGTAACCAACGGAGTTGTATTTTCTCCCACTTCAGCAGTTAGTTATACTGTGAGTGGTGTGAATGGTTGTGGAACAACAACAGCAGTTACTTCTGTTTCTGTGCACCCTTTTCCAACAGTTAATCCTGCAACGAGCGCTTCTACTTTATGTGCAGGTGGTAGTGTAACGCTTACAGCAACTGGTAACGCAACCAATTATGTTTGGTCTGGCGGTGCTGGCGGTATCACTAACGGTGTGGGTTTCACACCTCCGTTAACGGCAACTTATACCGTTATTGGAACAAGTGCTTTAAGTTGTACAGCTTTTGCTACTATGCCGGTTACGGTTTATCCAACGCCGGTTAATGTACCTACCGCAAATCCCGGTTTAGTTTGTATTGGGGGTTCTTCTACCCTTTCTGCAACAGGAGCTCTTTCTTACACCTGGTCGAGTGCCACACAAACGGTAAACACAGCCAATTTTATTGTGACTCCGGTTTTGGGAACTACAACATATACCATTACTAAAGCAAATTCTTCATGTGTTAATACACAAGTACTTTCACTGCAAACGAATCCTTTACCAACTGTTTTTGCGATTGTAACTCCTACCGTAGTTTGTGCACTAACACCTGCAACGCTTGCCATTGGTGGTGCTCTAACTTATACGTGGACGTCTCCAGGACCTCCAACTTATACCTTTACCGGTTCTAGTCCTATTGTTAGTCCTATTGCGCCTTCAGTTTATTCAGTGGCTGCTTCTGATGGAACTTGTATTAGTACAACCACGGTGTTTTTAAATGCAAATCCAAATCCAACAATTACGGTTTCTGCGAGCACACCAACACTCTGTGAAGGTCAAACCGTTAACCTTAATGCTACTGGTGGAATTAATTATAACTGGACAGCTACCGGTGGTGGTGTTTTTACTGGAGCCAGTATTGCTGATACTCCAACAACTGCTACTGCTTATAATGTAACAGGTGATAATTCTTTTGGTTGTACCTCCGGTGCTAGTCAGGTTGTTTTAGTTTATGCAAAACCTAACTTAACGGTAACATCAAATAAAGCCTTGATCTGTTCTGGCGGTGGCGCCACTTTAACAGCTCTTGGAGCTAGCACATACAGTTGGGATGCAAATGCTAATAATGTTTTAACTGCTATTGCTGTTGTAAATCCAATTGCACTTACTTCAAGTGCTATTATGTATACCGTGGAAGGAACAAACTCCAGTACAGGTTGTAAAAACACTCAAACAGTTGCAGTAAGCGTATTTATTCCAACACTTACTATTAGTGGTAGCACAAACACTTGTTCTGGCGGACTAATTAATCTAAATGGAGGTAATGGCGTTTTGGGTACATACAACTGGTATACAGGTAGTGGGACTCCAATTACCAATCAAATTTTACAAATACCGCTTACTGTAGCATCTGTATTCACTCTTACTGCCAATAGCAATTCTGTTGGTTTAATTTGTCCTGCAACACAAACCATTGCTTTGGGTATTTATTACAATCCTACCATTACTGCTGTTCCTGCAAGAACGCTTATTTGTGTAAAAGAATCTGTTGAAATTACGGCAGCCGGAGGCTCAAGTTATGCTTGGGATAATACCATGACAGGGCCAACCATTACAGTGTCTCCAAACGGCACTGCTGCCAATTATACAGTAACAGGAACAGATGATAACGGTTGTAGCAGTACCGCAACGGTTCAAGTGAAAATATCAAGCTGCGCTGGATTAAATGAATTCAGTCATTTAAATAACGGAATAACCATTTATCCTAACCCTAACGATGGTAAGTTCACGATTCAAAGCACCGCTGATTTAAAATTGAGTTTGGTGAATGAGCTTGGTCAACTTATTAGAGTGATTAATTTGTCAGCTAACAATAATTATGAAGTGAACATCAGTGATCTTGCAAAAGGAATTTATTTTGTGAGTGGACAAAAAGATGGGCTTCAGATTTATCAAAAGATTGTGGTGACGAAATAAGTATAAATCACTTAAAAAAACGCCGTAACATTATTGTTACGGCGTTTTTTTTGAAGCTTTAATTTTTGCTATTTCAAAAGTTTTATTGGTATTATTGTTTTCCGTACATTACGATAGCAGCTTTACTTAACATATTACTATTCAGGTAAAAGCCTACCATAGCGGGAGAAGCATTTTTATCAAGTTCAATTTTGCTTTTAAGGGCGTACACAGTAATTAGGTATTGGTGCGGCGCGCCAGCAGGAGGACAAGGTCCACCGTAACCAGGCTTGCCAAAATCTGTTATACTTTGTATCGCTTCCTTTGGAGCAAGTTTTTTTGTAATTTCACCCGCGCCAGATTTTAATTCGGTAACAGTTGCTGGGATGTTAAAAATCACCCAATGCCAAAACCCACTACCTGTTGGTGCGTCTTTATCAAACATGGTAACCGCAAAATGTGTAGTTCCTTCGGGAGCATTTTCCCACGATAATTGCGGCGAAATGTTTTGACCACTGCAACCCATGCCATTAAAAAACTGTTTTTGAGTAGCTTGTCCGCCAACATCACTGCTCTTTAGCGTGAAAGTTTGAGCCGAAGCACGATTTATTTGTAACACGCACAGTGATAAAAGAAATACTATTTTTTTCATTGTAAAAAATTTAGAGGTTAAATTAGATACTAAAGTAAGAAATAGATATAAAGCCACAAGGGAAGCGGTATAAAAAAAAGCTAAGTGCTTTTAGATCAACGTCTCCTTAGGGTATTTCTAATCTAATTCTAATTTGAGTTTTTACACTGCAGCTCAATTTGAAAACTATATTTTTCTTGCCTTTTTGGAGCCAATCTTTATTAATTCACCAAGTAAACGCGTTGAAGCATATTTCACATAAACGATTTGATATCGGTATTCAAATCGAATGGATTTGGAAGTGAGTGGGTGTATAAAATTAAATGGGATAGGCTTTTCGAGACCCTTTTTAGCTTGTGTTAATGATCTGTTGACAATCTCAAGATCTTTTGGATCGAGATAAGTTTTAATAAGATTGTCGATATTATTTGTTCCAAAATCAAAATGTAATTTTTCTTTAATGCCGTCTTTAAAAAAGAGCTGTCTATTTTCAAGATCCACTTCTAAAGGAATATTTTTACTCATTAACTCTCGTCTGTTCTTCCAGTTTAAAATGTTTTTAGTTTCTTCAGCCTTCTTATACTGTTTTTTCATAAAGCGATAAAAGAGTGTTGGTATTTAATGACTTAAGTGTCAATGAATTCTCTATTTTATGTGTGGTTTATTTAATTTGATCAAAATACATTTTTTTTTAACGTTACCTACAACAAAATCGATTCTTTTTAAGCGCTCAATGTTAATAGCATTTAAAATTAAACGCATAAGAAACAGTTTTTAATTAATTGCTATGAATTGTAGCGCGTCACAAGGCTTAAAGACTGTAATTTTAAAGAATGGAATTGGTTATTAAATTGTATAAGGATAAACCCTCAAAAATTGGAATTAAATACAATTATGAATACCAAGCAGTAAAAGCTTATGAAGATTTGATTACTAATAATTCAAGACTTTTTTTCCGGCTTAAAATAGAACGTCAAAAAACTAAATTATATCTTGAGTTAGTCTGTGAACAAAGTGGATCAAAAACAGTTTACAAAGATTTAGAATATAAATTAGAACACTTAAAACGCCTTCAGGATTTTATAAAAGAAGGGAGTGATTTGCAGTTTGTTCATGTATTTAGTAAAGCAAATACTTTGATGATTGCTAAACCCTTTCGGAAATCGCAATTTGTAACTTTAACAGGTTATGAAATTATAGGTTCTGAGAATTTTATTGGATAAAGAGAAACAGATGAAAAACCATGACAAGTTTTAATAAGAGATTCACCAAACAAAGACATAATTTTATTTCTTTGTAATATGTCTTTGTTTATTACCTCGTTAAATTCTGGAAGCAATGGAAATTGTTACTACATAGGCAATGAGCGCGAAGCTATTTTAGTAGATGCTGGAATTTCTTGTCGTGAAATTGAAAAGCGCTTGTTGCGTTTGGAACTTTCTGTCAAAAAAATAAAAGCAATTTTTATTTCACACGAACATTCCGATCATATAAGAGGAGTGCAAGTACTAGCTCGCAAATACCAATTACCAGTTTACATCACTCAGCGAACTTTAATTTCAGGAAGACTTCAAATAGAAGAAACACTTGTAAACGAATTTAAAGCGTATCAAAACGTTACCATTGGTCAGCTCACAATTACTCCTTTTCCAAAATTTCACGACGCTTCCGATCCACATAGTTTTATTGTTTCGGGTAATGGCGTGAATATTGGCGTTTTAACAGACATTGGTTCTGTTTGCAAACATGTGATTGATAATTTTAAATTGTGCCATGCCGTTTTTCTCGAAGCCAATTACGATGAAAAAATGTTGGAAGAAGGAGATTATCCATTTTATCTTAAAGGACGAATTCGCGGCGGCCATGGCCATTTATCCAACCATCAGGCACTTGAGCTATTTACAAAACACAAGGCCAATTATTTGAGTCATGTTTTATTGTCTCATCTTTCAAAAGAGAACAATTCGCCGCAACTTGCCGAGCAATTGTTTCAACAACACGCTGGAAATACCAGAGTGGTAGTCGCTTCCCGAGATTCTGAAACAGAAGTGTTTATTATAAAGGCAAATGGTAAAACCGAAATGCCAGACAAAAAAATAGTTGTTAACGAAAAAAGAGAAACTTTACATCTTAACAAACAGATTTCTCTTTTTTAAAATTATTTTAGTTGATACGTCGCATCGACAAATCTTTCGGTTGACTAATCACCATTGGAAAATGTTCAATCTTCACGGAGCTGGAATCTAATCCAAAAGCTTTGGCCTCACTCATACTGAAATGTTTCATAATGAAATAAATATTCAAGACCAGTTTTTCAAAGGCAGGAAGATCATTATCGTATGAAAGAAATTTTTCTACTACAACAAATTTAAAATCACCAATCACATTGTTTTTATTTAAGGATTGGTAGCGACTTGTGATATCTACCTCTTTATTTTTCACCAAGTCTTCCACAACTTTTCTAAAAAGTAAATTTATTTTAGGAGCAACACGAAACCCAAGTCTAAAATCTACACGAATAATATCGTCAACCGCCACATGTTTCACTTTGTATTCCATGCGGTAAGGCTCATCTACAACATCCACATGTAAGAACCAATAAATATCCGCGCGCTTAGGACGTTTTTGTAAAATGGAATAAATAATTTTTGCTTCGATTTCCTCTGGATTATTTGCACTAGTCATATACACTAAATGAGTCGCATATTTTGTAAGAGAATTATCGTGGCTCAGATCAATTAATTTTTGTTGATGATCTTCCAGCCGAACCATTTCTACATAGCGTTTACGGATTTTTTTCGCAAGGTGCCAAATGGTCATTACAAAAATGAGTATCAAAGCAATTAAAAGTGTAATCCAACCACCGTGCGTAAACTTGCTCATGTTTGCAATAAAAAAGGAAAGTTCAAGAAGAAGAAAATAGGTTATAATTAAATAAATAAAATATTTGTTATAACGCTTCATATGCATGTAGAAATTGAGCAATGTCGTTGTCATTAACATGGTTAAAGCTATAGCTAGTCCATAAGCATGTTGCATATTTTTAGATTCTTTAAAATACAATACAACGCCAATACAACCGAACATGAGAATCCAGTTAATAGATGGAATATACAATTGCCCTTTTAAGAGTGAAGGGTGTTTTATTCGCATTTTTGGCCAGAGATTTAAACGAATGACTTCATTAATAATGGTAAACGATCCGCTTATTAAAGCTTGCGATGCTACAATGGTTGCAATAACAGCCATGGCGATTCCGTAGGGAATAAAACTCTCGGGCATACTCAAATAAAAAGGATTACCACCTCTAAACGATTGCAAGGTTCTGCCCTCTTGAGCAATCAACCAGGCACCTTGTCCAAAATAATTCAAGAGTAGCATTGTTTTTACAAAGGCCCAAGAAGCACGAATGTTTTTTTTGTTAGAATGCCCCATGTCTGAATAAATGGTTTCTGCTCCTGTCGTACAGAGAAAAATGGCACCAAACAAAGTAAACCCGAAAGGATGTGTAATAAGCAGATGAAAGGCGTAGTAGGGATTGAGGCAGGCAAGTACCGACCAATTATTTTGTAATTGATAAACACCAAGAATACCAAGTGTTAAGAACCACAGAGTCATATACGGACCGAAAGGTTTCCACATAAAACCGCTGCCGAATTGTTGAAGAAAAAAGAGAACAAATAAAATTCCAATTACCATTGGCACAGTTTTAACATCGGGATTATAAAAGCGTAATCCTTCTAGCGCAGCTGAAATAGAAATAGAAGGTGTAATGACACCATCTGCCAGCAGCGCACTTCCACCAATAACTGCAGGAACTAATAACCATTTAAATTTTGTTCTTCTTACAAGCGCATAAAGAGAAAAAATCCCTCCTTCACCAATATTATCTGCGCGAAGCGTGAGAATAATATATTTAACAGTTGCTTGAATGCTGAGTGTCCAGAAAATAGCAGAAAGACAACCTTTTACTACTTCGGCGTTAATGACGGTATCTCGAAAGACAGCACTCATTACGTATAAAGGCGATGTGCCAATAGCTCCGTAAATAATACCGAGTGAGATTAATAAACCGCCAATACTTATTTTTTTTCTGTTTAGCTGTGTGTCAGACATAAGCACCTATTGATAATCAGGATGAATTTACTATAAAAATCTTTATAAGTAAATTAATAATTTATCGGAGCAGATTCTTAAAACTTAGTGCTTTCCGCCTGTTCCTTTAGCTTTTCATTCATAAGATTGAAGCCATTTTTGGTATTTACATCCAACATTTTGGTTAATAAAGGCACAAGTATTCCACCAAATACCTCACGTTGAATAAAAGTGGTGCTCCCGTTTTTGTTGTTTATTAATTCAAAAATATGTTCCCCATCAAAAATGCCAGGAATAATAAAATGCCCTTTCCAGCGAAATTCTTTGTTAAGGTTATACACAAGAACTTTTGGACTGAATTTCATTGCTTTTTTTTCTGGTGGTTGAATCGTGACATTGATGGAACGATATGCCTTTGGATCACCACTGATAAACTTAATAAAAGGGTTCCAATTCGGATAAATTTTAAAATCTGTAAGAATGTTCCATACTTTTTCAGGAGAAGCTAGGATAAGAATTTCTGTTTTAATTTCTTTTGCCATGATGTTTGTTGTTTATTTGATTTAACATTACAAAGATCAGGTGTAAAAACAACGACTCACTTGATCTGGATCAAGAAATTAACTCAGGGTCTTTTTTCGAATTCTGCTTATCGTTTCTGGTGTCATGCCAAGCATAGAAGCCAAGTATTGGAGAGGGACTTGATTAAAAAGTTCTTTGTTCTTTTCATAAAAAAACAAATAACGTTCTTCCGCAGTCATAGAAAGGTGACTGAAAATTCTGTCTTCTAACATCGAAAAACATTTGGCAATAAAAAGTTTTTCTAATTCGTGCCACTTACTTATTAATGTGCCTATCTTTTTGTAATTGTGTTTTTCAATGGTATATAATTCGACATCTGATAAAGCTTGAATGTTCCATCTGGCAGGGGAATCAAAAACTAAGGAGGAAAGATCTGTTACGAAATAGCCCTGGCTTGAAATCCATTGTGTGATTTCTTTTTTTTCTTTGTCAACGTATATGCGTAAATAGCCAGACTTAATGAAGCTTAGTTTATCACACGACTTCCCCGTTTTTAAAAAATAATCTCCTTTTTTTATTTGTTCGGTTTTAAACAGGGAACTTAATGTTTGGAGGTCTTTTTGTTCAACGCCAAAATACGAACTTATGTATATTTCTAACTCTGACATTAATTTACTACTAAAAGGAACTATATTAGCTAAGCCAATGTACAAAACAATTTATTAGGATTTAAATGAGTATTGGCATTTAAATAAATTAATTTCACAAAGGTGAAAGCAGAGCAGAAAGTCATAAAAATTATATACCTCAGTATAATTGGTAACACGTTTCTGGCAATCGTGAAAGGTGTTGCCGGTGTTTTTGGAAACTCTTATGCTCTTATTGCGGATGCTATTGAATCTGTTTCAGATATTTTTTCTTCTCTTTTACTTTTGTTTGGAATAAAGTATGCAAACAAGCCGGCAGATGAGAATCATCCTTATGGTCATGGCAGAGCCGAACCCTTGGTGACATTTTTAGTTGTTGGTTTTTTAGTTTGTTCGGCGGTAATTATTTTTTACCACAGTATCCATAATATTGTCACACCGCACGAACTTCCAAAACCTTTTACACTTATTATACTCGGGTTTATAATTATTATTAAAGAATTGTTTTATCGCATTGTTTTAAAGAAAGCAGAACAAACGCATAGCTCTGCTATAAAAGCAGATGCATGGCATCACCGGAGCGATGCTATCACTTCGCTTGCTGCTTTTATAGGAATTTCAATTGCTTTGTTTTTAGGAAAGGGTTACGAGGCAGCTGATGATTGGGCAGCTCTGTTTGCGGCGGTAATTATTTTATACAACAGTTATTTGATTTTTCGTCCTGCATTGGGTGAAATTATGGATGAACAGGTATACGACACACTTATACAAACCATTCGTGATCTTTCAAAGAATGTGGAAGGTGTATTGGATACTGAGAAGTGTTTGATACGTAAAACGGGAATGAAATATCATGTAGATTTACATATAATAGTTGCCGCGCATATTACTGTGAAGGAAGGACACGATATTGCACACAAGTTAAAAGATCATCTTCGTAAAGAATTAGAGTATTTAGCAAACGTGTTAATACACGTTGAACCTAATCAGTAAAAAAGGCAGTTCTCTGGGTAAAACTGCCTTTTAGGAATCCCCTACCCCTTATAGTAGAAGGACATTACTCGTTTGTTTTGGGTAAAACTTCTTTATTGTTTATTTAATTACGTTTCATTTAAGTATTTACAACAATGATGCCAAAGATTGTTAAGTGTGAATTAAGTTTGAGGGAGCGGAGTAGTTTAATCCGCGAAAATTGAAACTCTTAAAGGAGTTTTGTGAATCAATAATAAGAATCAATCAAAAAAAGCAAAGAAGCAATCGCTGCCCCACTTAATTCTAATTCACGTTTGTTTACTTTATCAAAGGTATCGGCTGCTGTGTGATGAATGTCAAAATAGCGTTGTGTATCTGGTTCAAAGCCAATGCAGGGTACACCCAGTTTTTCAAGGGCGATTAAATCCGCTCCGCCACCTTCAGGTTCAAAGCGATCAACTAAATAAGGATGAAATAAAGATTCCCATTTTACTGCAAGATTATACAAACCATTTGTCGTGTCGATTAAAAAACCTCTTGGTGTATAACCGCCGGCATCGGCTTCAAGCGCGGCCAAATGTTTTTCGTTTTTTTCTTTAGCGAATTTAGCATAAGCAGTACCTCCAGCTAAACCGTTTTCTTCGTTCATAAAAGCAACGGCTCTTATGTTGTGTTTTGGTTTAATGCCCAATTGTTTAAATGCCGATAAAATTTCAATGCATTGCACAACTCCAGTACCATCATCGTGCGCGCCTTGTCCATTATCCCAACTATCTAAATGACCGCCAGCAATAATAAATTCATTTGATTTTTGAGTTCCGTTAATTTGTCCCACAACATTAAAAGAAGGTTCGTCGGGTAATGTTTGACAATGTGTTTCTAAATACAATAAAAGTTTCGGATCCTTTAAAAGAGTTTCATGAAGTATTTCAGCGGCCTTGTAACTCAAAGCAACAGCAGGAATTTTTATTTTGGAAAGTGTTGTGTCGTAATACATGTTTCCCGTATGTGGTTCATCATCGGCTACAGAAGTCATGCTTCTTACAAGACAACCCAAAGCACCATATTTTGCGGCATAGCTGGCTCCTTTTGCACGGAATTTAACGGTTTCTCCATAAGCACTTCCGCTGCGAATTTTTCTTTGATCAAAAAACACATTGTAAAAAACAATTTTTCCTTTAATATTTTTTTCACCCAATTTTTCCAAATCTTCAAAGCTTTGGACTTCTATTACTTCTGCATTTATTCCCTTAGGGCCAGTGTCAACGGAACTTCCCAGAGCAGTACATTTTAAAGTGGTTTCTGATTTTAATTTCGGGGAATTAAATGAGCATTGTTCTTCTTGTCCGCGCACCCAATGGGGCACCATACAGGGTTGAAGAATAACGGTGTCAGCGCCTGCGGCGTACATGGCTTTTTTTGCCCATTGAACGGCTTGTTCTGCTTGCGGACTGCCACTTAAACGCCCACCAATTTTTGTTGTGAGGTATTCAAGGTTTGAATAACAAAGACTTTTGGTTAAGTAGTGATCGTAAATTTTCCTGAGGGTAAGTGAATCTTTGTTTTGCGAAGAGGCAGTGAAATACAAAACAAAAAACGTAATAATAAAAATAAAAGTTTTTTTCATCTGATAACGATTTGATCAACTAATTTATACCCGCAAAATTTATTAATGCTGTTTACTAATTCTTCTCGTCTAAAAGTCAATTCGTGCTTTAGAGCAGCTGAACTCAAAGTAATAAAAATAATTTTTTCATTAAAGAAAATTTCGGTGGTACTGTTTGCAATCATATCGCCAACAATATCTTTCCACCCATTTTTTACAGAAAACTGGGAAATTTTTACATCCAACTTTTCTTGTTTGAAGAGCTGATTAATGGCATCACCAAGTTTAATAAGATTGTTTTTTTTTGCCATTACTAAAATTATTAGGAGAAAAATTACTTTTTCATGTCGTCACTTGCCTTTATCACTTTTTCTTTTAATCCTTGTTTAAAGGCAATCATTTTATCAAGTATCTTTTTATCAGAACATCCAATTATTTGTGCAGCAAGAATTCCGGCGTTTTGTGCTGCGTTTACCGCAACGGTTGCAACAGGAACACCATTTGGCATTTGAACAATACTTAGTAAGCTGTCCCAACCGTCAATGCTATTACTGCTTTTTACCGGCACACCAATTACAGGAAGTGGTGTAAGAGATGCTACCATTCCTGGAAGATGCGCTGCGCCACCAGCCCCAGCGATAATCACTTGCAAGCCTCTACCGTGTGCATTCTTAGCATAATCAAACATTTTTTCTGGAGTGCGGTGGGCTGAAACTATATCAATTTCAAAAGCAATATCAAATTGTTTTAGAATATCGACCGCTGCCTGCATGACTGGCAGATCACTGTTGCTGCCCATAATAATTCCAACTTTTGTATTGCTCATAATTAGTTTTTTTAAATGGGTGTTTTTCCGACAGCAATCAGAATGAAGAAACGCCCTTATTTTTATTAAATGTGTATTGCTCTTTTTCCTGTTGCGTCTAAACAAGCCTCTTTCATACTTTCGGTAAAAGTAGGATGTGCATGACTCATTCTGGACACGTCTTCCGCGCTTGCTCTGAATTCCATTGCAACAACTGCTTCGGCAATCATGTCAGCCGTACGCGGACCAATCATGTGAACTCCCAGAATTTCATCTGTAGCTTCGTCGGTTAAAACTTTTACAAAACCATCAGTATCCATACTGGCTCTTGCCCTTCCGCTTGCTTTAAATGGAAAGGAACCAACTTTGTATTTTTTACCTTGTTCTTTTAATTGTTCTTCAGTATAACCAACTGCCGCAACTTCCGGCCAAGTATAAACAACACCCGGAATTAAGTTGTAATTGATATGCGGTTTTTGTCCTGCGATTTGTTCAGCTACAAAAGTTCCTTCTTCTTCTGCTTTGTGCGCTAACATGGCGCCCTTTACAACATCTCCAATCGCATAAATGCCATCAATATTTGTTTTTAAATGATCGTCGGTTTCAATTCTACCACGGTTATCCACCTTTACCCCAGCTTTTTCTAATCCCAAATTATCCGTATAAGGTTTTCTTCCAACCGAAACAAGACAATAATCTCCTTTTATTTCTATTTTCTCATCTTTAGCATTTAGCATACTAACGGTTACCTCTTTAGCGCTTGCTTTCACACCAGTAACTTTATGTTTCAATAAAAACTCAAAACCTAAATTCTTTTTCAATACACGTTGTAATTCTTTGCTCAATGCACCGTCCATTCCAGGAATGATACGGTCCATAAATTCTACTACTGTAACTTTGCTTCCCAAACGTCCGTAAACACTTCCTAACTCCAAACCAATAACGCCACCACCAATAATAATGAGATTTTTCGGAACTTCTGTCATTTCTAATGCCTCAGTAGAAGTAATCACTCTTTTTTTATCAATTTCAATACCTGGTAAACTAGAAGGTTTTGAACCCGTTGCGATAATAGTTTTTCCAGTTTCGATTTGTTCTTTGCTACCGTCTGCTTTTAAAATCTCGATGGTGTTTTTTGAAATAAACGAACCATGCCCAGTGTAAACGGTAATTTTATTTTTCTTCATCAAAAAATTGATGCCATCAACAGTCATTTTCACAACGCCACGTTTGCGCTCTATCATTTGTTTTAAATTCACTTTTGGAGCTTTTACGTCAATACCATGCTCTTCAAAATGGTGAACAGCATTATAAAAATGCTCGCTTGAATCAAGTAAAGCTTTTGAAGGAATACAACCTACATTCAAACAAGTACCTCCAAGAGAAGCATATTTCTCAACCAAAGCAGTTTTCATGCCTAACTGCGCACAACGAATTGCTGCCACATATCCACCAGGACCTGCACCAATAATTGTTACATCAAATTTTTCCATATATAAAATTGTCTATTATATTTAATAAAATAAGGGTGAATTTACAGTTTTTTTCTCTAATGCTGATTAACAAACTTTCACTGAATCAGAAGGTTCTTTAAGTTAGATTTCCCTTAAAAAACACTAATTAGAAATGTAAGCCGTTTAATAATTTTAACTTTGTACCAAATCTAAATTTGATACTATGAAAAAACTTGTTTCCCTTGTAGCAGTTGTTATTGCTGTGTTTTTTGCCTCGTGTGCCCCTGTATATAAATGTAGCGAAACTGTTCCTGAAAAAAAGTTGATAGCTGGCAAGAGGCTGAAAGCGGTTGTGGTAGAGCGAAACGAGCTTTGTTCAAATTTATCTTCCAAGGAAGCTGAGAATTCCAAACTTAAAAGTAAAGTAGATAGCTTAGGAAGTGAAAACGGTCAATTGACAGCTACAAAGGCGTCTTTATTAAATGAACGAGATGTGCTACAAAAAAATAATACAGCACTACAGGGCAAGTATGATAATTTGATTAATGAAAGTCTATCTAAGGCGAATCAGTACGATAAGGCTTTAAAAGCAAAGTCTGAAGAATTGAATGCTAAAGAAAAATTACTTTCTGAAAGAGAGAAATCTCTAAGAGATCTGCAATCTAAAATTGCAAGACAAGATTCCATTACAAAACGTTTGAATGACATTATACGCAAGGCTTTGCTTGGATTTAATTCTGACGAACTTTCTGTAGAAATTAAAAATGGTAAAGTATATGTTTCTTTGTCTGATAAACTGTTGTTCAAATCGGGTAGTGCGTCTATCGAAAGTAAAGGAAAAGACGCTTTGAAATTGTTGGCTGATGTTTTAGATAAAAATACTGACATTGATATTTTAGTAGAAGGTCACACCGATAACATTCCAATTAAAACGGCTGTTTACAAAGATAATTGGGATTTAAGTGTTGTAAGAGCAACATCTATTGTAAGAATTTTGACCGAAGATTATAAAATTCCAGCTTCACGTTTAACCGCTTCAGGTAAAGGCGAATTTTTCCCTAAAGCAAGTAACGAAACAAGCGAAGGACGTGCGAAAAATAGAAGAACAGAAATTATTTTATCTCCAAAATTGGATGAAATAATGAAATTGTTGAACGGGAAATAGGTTGTTGTCTTCTAACGCAAGAGACCTCCAAAATTAAAGGAGGCTTTTTTTATGTCTTTGTTTTGCGCCACGAATTACACTAATTTTCACAAAGCAATAATTCGTGTTTTTTGTGAAATTCGTGGCATTAATTTCTAGGGATACTACGCTGTTTTCCTGCGAGATAGGCTTGCAAAAAGCTCCAAGCAATAAACAACAAACTACAAATTACCGAGAAATAAGAAATCAAATCTCCAAATCTTGAGAAAAAAGTAAGATCATTATTTGGATACATTTTTTTCTCAATAACCGCTTCTTCCCACCAATTAGTAGTTTCAGAGATTGTTCCAAATTCACTTATAAAACAGCTTATACCCGTATTAGCACAGCGGGCAATCTGTCTGCGGTTTTCAATAGCGCGCATCCGTGCGTAATTTAAATGTTGAATGTATCCAGGTGTATCCTGCCACCAACCATCATTTGTAATTATGAAAATAAAATTAGCACCGTTACGAATATACTCTGCTACGTAATCTGCATACACACTTTCATAACAGACAACAGGAGCAATACTTGTTCCCATTGAGTCGTTTGTAAAAACATCACGTGTATCTTGTGTCCCCAAACTTCCCATAGTTCCGCCCATATTAATAGCCAGACTTTCTAATGGTTTCAAAAGAGCAGGGAAGGGCATGCGTTCTACACCAGGCACAAGCTTTGATTTATGATAAACTTGTACGCGGCTATTATCAATGTAAATAGCACTATTAAAATAATCATAATACCTTTCGCTACTCAATTCTTTTCTGGCTGTGGCGGTGGCTTTCTCTTTGTTTTCGTAAAGCACATAAGTGTTTCCACCGGTAATTATTTTTAGATGTGGAAATTTTTTTAATAAACTGTCCCTAAACCATTGAATAGATTGATCTGTTTTAACTTTCGCTTCGTCAATATCATCTGTAATAAAGGTTTCTGGTAGCACCAAAAAATTAGTTTCCTCTGTCACCCTTCCTTTAATTAATCGAAGCATTTGTAAAAACTGTGATTGATAATCTAGAGTAAACTTTGTGTTGTAGGGATCAATATTCGGTTGCACAACCACTACCTGTTGGGCATTTGATTTACTGTTATTCGCTTGTTTAATCGTGTAGATGAACAGAATTATAAATGAAAAAAGAATTGGGATAATAATTATTCCAGCAATTTTAAAAACGGGCTTCGAAACTAATTTTAAAGACGCGTTGTTTTTTAAAGTCTGGAAAATTAAAATATTAGTCGCTAAAGCCCATAAAGTACCTCCTGATGTGCCAGTAAATTCGTACCACTGAATCCAGTTGGTATTAAAGGCAAATGCGTTCCCAATAGTAAGCCAGGTCCAGGTGAGATCCCAGATAGTATGACCATGTTCCCAGGCAATCCAAATCGGTACAAGCAACCAAATGGCCCAGTGTTTATTGATGCGTTTTTTTGTTGCCGAAAAAATTAAAAACACAAATGCCATTAAAAGAGAGTTTGCTAAAAAGGCCAGGCTGGCACCTTCTAGTGAGGCATAAACAACCCACCAGGTTACCAAAATGTTCCAGGTAAAAAAGGTAAGGTAGGAGTAGGCGAATAATTTTAACCGCGATTTAGGAGCATGAGAGAGTTTATCCTCAATAAATAACAAAGGAACAAAAGCAAAAAAGATGCAAATACTCAAATGCCAATACCAGGAAGCTGAGAGTAAAAGCGCAGATAATAAACTTAAGAGGAGGAGGGTAAATTTACCTTTCATGTGTCTAAATTATTATTTTTAAAGGTTATATAGTATAGCCAGTTTAGTCATTTGTGTTTATGTTTCGGAAAACATGGCTATTTCATAGGTTTCGAAGATACCATAATTGCTTTTTTTAACGAAAAGTATTTACAAGATGTTTAAATCTTCACAATTTATTTGATATTTATTTACCGAATTGGCTCCTTTAGCAGTATATTTGCAAATTGCCTTTTTTACATGGAAGAAACCCTAGAAACCGCTGAGTCACGCAAATTATATCCTTACCAGGAGCAAGCCGTTAATCGCATTTTTAATCGTTTGGGGGAGTTACCGCCGAATGCAAATTTGTTATTTCAATTGCCAACGGGTGGAGGGAAAACCATAATTTTTAGTGAGATTGCAAAGCGTTATATAGCGCAGCACAAAAGAAAAGTATTAATTCTTACCCATCGTATTGAATTGGGAAAACAAACTTCAGACGTTCTTACCGAAGCAGGTATTTCTAATAAAGTCATTACGAGTGATGTAAAACAACTTCCGCAACAAAGTCATTACAATTCCTTTATTGCCCTTGTAGAAACGTTGAATAACCGTTTGCAAGAAAATGATCAGTTTCTTGAAGATATTGGTTTGGTTATTGTTGACGAGGCGCATAACAATTCTTTCAGAAAAATTTTCCATTATTTTAATGATGTAAATATATTAGGTGTTACTGCAACGCCTTTAAGCAGTAATAAAAAATTACCCTTATATCAAACCTATACAGAGCTTATAGTTGGAGAAAGTATTTCTAACCTTATTGAACAAGGGTACTTATGCGAGGGACAAACATTTTCATACGATGTTAATTTAAGTTCCTTACGTGTGGGTAACAATGGTGAGTTTACCGTTGGTTCTCATGAAATGCTCTATACACAAGCTATCATGCAGGGTAAACTGGTTGAGGCTTACGAAGAACTTTCTAAAGGAAAAAAGACTTTAATATTTAACGCCGGTATTTTAACTAGTAGGGCAGTTTACGAAACATTTAAAGCAAAAGGATATCCGATTAAACATTTAGATAGTACTTTCAGCGATAAAGAACGTGTTGATACGCTCGATTGGTTCAGAAAAACAAAAGATGGCATACTAACTTCGGTAAGTATTTTAACTACAGGTTTTGACGAGCCGGAAGTAGAAACGATTTTCTTAAATCGTGCTACGAAATCTCTTACACTTTATCATCAAATGATTGGTCGTGGTAGCAGGGTTTTACCGACTAAAAAAACATTTAATATTATTGATTTAGGAAACAATTCTCGCCGTTTTAATTTATGGCAGTATCCTATTGACTGGAATCACGTGTTTGCTGCGCCTCACATGTATCTTGAGCAACGTTACAAAGATGAGTGGGATTATGAATTAGTTAATGATTACGATTTACCTCCCGAAATTAAAGAGCGTTTTCTTAACTCCAGTGCCGAAGCCTTTATTGTGCGCGACCGTTATATGATGGCCTTGCGTAAAGGTAAAAAGCCACAAACCGTTGTGGAAGAAAGTATGGAAGATCATTTTGGTAGAATCAAAGATAATGCTTCCGATTTTGAAGAAGCCATGGAGTTATTTAATTTATTGGGTGAAGAAATGAAATACCGAATGAAACAGTTTGGTAAATGCATCAATTCAACAAACAATCACACCGATTGGCAAAGTCAAACCTATGCAAGTAAGTTGCGCCGACGCTTAATGACGTATTACGCGGAATAAATGAATGTAAAGTCGGTTTATAAGCTTAGCGGATACCTTTCTATAGTAGTAGGAATCATTGCTGTTTTGTGTATTTATAGAATTCAATACATGTACTACGGGGTAGCTCTTTCTATCTTAGGATTTATTTTCGCGAGCATTAATATTTTTTTAAACGAAAAGCATTATTTTGAACAGGAAAAATATCCGAAGGGATATATTGGTATGTTCTTAAGTTCGCTTCCAGTAATTTTTTTAATGCTGATTATTTTTAAATTCAAAAAGTAGAGGCCTTAAGGCCCCTATGATAATTAGTGATTAGCAATCCAATCAATATCTTTCTTTAATAAGCCTAAAGTTTTTTCTTCTTCGGAATTTTTATCTGGAGTGAAATCATATTCCCAGCCGGCGAGTTTCGGGAGACTCATTAAAATGGATTCCACTCTTCCATTTGTTTCTAAACCAAATTTGGTGCCTTTATCGTAAACAAGATTAAATTCCACGTATCGTCCTCTTCGAAGAAGTTGCCACTCTTTGTTTTTATCAGTATACGTTTTATTTTTATTTTTTTCTATTAGTGTTGTGTAGGTTGGAGTAAAAGCTTCACCGACTTCTTTCCAGAAATTAAAGTTTTTTTCAAAACTCATAGAATCCTCTTCATTTAAACGGTCAAAAAAGATACCGCCAACGCCCCTTGTTTCCTTGCGATGTGAGATGTAAAAATAATCGTCTGCCCACTTTTTAAATTTATTGTAATAGTCCTTGTGGTGTTTATCACATACGTTTTTTAATTGTGTGTGAAAATAATTTGCATCTTCTTGAACAATGTAATGTGGCGTTAAGTCGATCCCACCACCAAGCCAACGAATGCCGCCACTCATTTCAAAGTAACGAATGTTCATGTGAATGATCGGAACCATTGGGTTTTTAGGATGAATCACAATAGAAACGCCGGTCGCAAAAAAAACTGGTTTAGTGTTTTCGTTTGTTGGTTCAGAAATAGAATGTTCTTTTTCTTTAAACAAAAAATCAGGAGCTATACCTTCAACAGCACTGAATAAAACGCCGCCTTTCTCAATAACATTTCCATCTTTAATAATACGCGTTCTTCCGCCGCCGCCTTCTTCGCGGGTCCAGTTTTCTTCTTCAAAAAGTGATTTACCGTCAGCTTTCTCGAGGGAAAAACAAATAGAGTCTTGTAAATTTTTTAACCAGTTTGAGATCTCAATTCTATTTATTTCCATCCTGTTTTTTGAATGTGGTAGTTAGAATATTTAAAAATATAAACACCGCGGTTATCGAAACCTGTTGTATAGTCTGGTCTCGCATATTTGAAACGCATATAATTCGTTTCAAAAGGGAGAGTTTCTAAACGGTAAATAAAGTCAGGGCCGATTTTTTTTAAGTTTGTCAGGTAATAATAAGCAATATCAAATCCAATATAAAAATATTCCCCAGGTGCGGTTTGTTGTTGTTCCTTATATCTTGCCGTAGCTGTATTGTAAGCTTCTGTATTGGTAAGATTAAATTGGTTAGGAAAAGTAAAATGCAGTTGATTTAAATACTCTTGGTCAATATTGTCAGATTCCGTAAGATTCTGCCAACCGCACAAGGTTACATCTTTTTTATCACCAAACATTGAAAACTGAGTAGTGAAATCCGTCAGAAAGACTTGATTGGAACTAAGTGTCACCACAATGTTTTTTGCATTCGGTTTAAATGCTGCTTTTAAACCCTCCATTCCGTTGGCAAGCGTTATAGTATCCTGAATTCCTTTTCCTAAAGCCTTTTGCTTTTCGTTGTAATATTTTTTAAAAGCGGTTACAAAAGAGAGTTCTCGTTTGTCTTTGTCCGACAACAGCATTAAAATAATTTTAGCATTACCGTTTACAAGAGAATCAATGCAATAATCAGCTAAACTCTCCATTAAGGTAAACTGAGAAGGGTTTGTTTTAGAAATGTAAATATTATTATACAGTATTTTATTTTGCTGCGTAATTGGTGATACGATTGGAATATTAAGCTCTTTCGCTTTTTGAGAAATATCTTTAAATCCGCTTGCATACAAAGGACCAAAAATAAAATCTAAATCCTTAAAACCAGGATCATTTACAATCAAATCAAGTTTAATAGAGTCTTTGTCATCACTTTCAT
The DNA here is from genome assembly GCF_029625215.1 of Aurantibacillus circumpalustris. Lineage (GTDB taxonomy): Bacteria > Bacteroidota > Bacteroidia > B-17B0 > Aurantibacillaceae > Aurantibacillus > Aurantibacillus circumpalustris. The sequence goes on along the minus strand of NZ_CP121197.1, from coordinate 87,652 downwards.
AAAGTGTTAGGTCCACCTCGAAGTCATTGCTAATTAAAGAATCCATCGCACATTTAAAGCCGAGATAAAAATCAACTGCTAAGCCTGGAACCATTGGGAAACTACCACCAGATTTAACCAGTTCATTCATATCAAGCGCTAAGGTCGCTTCTGTTCTGAATGGTAAAATTAAAGCGACTTTATATTTTGTTTTTTTTGCCTTAAGAGCTGGTTTGAAAAGACTGGAATCAACCACACTAAAATTATTTACAACAGCCTCTGGAGTGACAATGGTTTGCTTATTTTCTTTAGGTCCTGATTTCTTTCTGATTCTTTCACCAACAATAATTAATTGACCTTCTTTTAAAGCAGGAGTTATACCGGGATTAAAAGCCGCAAGTTCTTTCTCTGTAATTTTGTAGTGACGCGTAATGCTATAAACGGTTTCACTTTTAGCGATTTTATGCACCACGTATTTGTTCGTATCTATGACTATGGTTGGAATACCTGGACTGACTGTAGGCGTGATAACAACTGGAGCAGAAACACCAAAAGGAATTTTAATTTCTTGATCTACCTTAGCGCCCTGTGTTTTTAATTCTGGATTTAATTTATAAATCTCGTCTAAACTAACAGTGTATGTTTTTGAAATGGAATAAAGGCTTTGACTTTTTTGAATTTTATGAATGTAATATTTCTTGCCGTCAATTGTTTGTATGTTCGAAGATTTTGTTTGTCCGAAAAAGACAACTGAAATAATACAAAAAATGCACGCAAGGAAATATTTATTCAAATTGTTTTTAATCATTCAATTAATCTTTACAACAAAATTTAATAAGAACAGTTTATCTGTTGTTTGTTATTCCCACTCAATGGTAGCAGGAGGCTTAGAGCTAATATCATATACAACCCTGTTAACGCCTTTAACTTTGTTTATTATTTCATTACTGATTTTAGCGAGAAACTCATAGGGTAAATGACACCAGTCTGCAGTCATACCGTCGGTACTACTTACAGCTCTTAAGGCAACAACGCTTTCGTAAGTCCTTTCGTCGCCCATTACGCCAACACTTTGAATTGGTAAGAAAATAGCACCTGCTTGCCAAACTTCTTTGTATAAGTTGTGCGATTTTAATCCTTCAATAAAAATATAATCCACTTCCTGAATTACTCTAATTTTTTCGGGAGTAATTTCTCCAAGAATTCTGATTGCTAAACCCGGACCAGGAAAAGGATGACGGTTTAAAATATTTTCATCTAAACCCAACTCTTTACCCACACGACGCACTTCGTCTTTAAATAAGCTGCGGAGAGGCTCCACAATTTTTAATTTCATGTAGTCAGGCAAGCCACCTACGTTGTGATGCGATTTAATAGTAGCAGAAGGGCCTTTTACGCTCACACTTTCAATAACGTCTGGATAAATGGTTCCTTGTGCTAGCCATTGAGCATTGGTAACAAGTTTAGATTCTTCATCAAACACATCAATAAAAACTTTTCCAATGGCTTTACGTTTTTTTTCTGGATCAGAAACACCGTTCAGCTCAGCGTAAAATTTATCTTTGGCGTTAACACCTTTCACATTAAGCCCCATGTGTTTGTAGGACTCCAGAACTGTTTCGAATTCGTTCTTACGTAACAAACCATTGTCAACAAAAATGCAATGTAAATTTTTTCCAATCGCTTTGTGAAGAATCATGGCCGCAACACTGCTATCAACTCCACCACTTAGACCAAGAATAACTTTTTCATCACCCAATTGTGTCTTAAGATCAGAAATAGTTGTCTCAATAAAGGATGCAGGCGTCCAATCTCCCTTACACTTACAAATTCCGTAAACAAAGTTTTTAAGAATTTTAGCGCCTTCTTTGGTGTGGTATACTTCCGGGTGGAACTGTATGCAAGATGTTTCTTCCCCTTCAATATCATAGGCTGCAATTTTTACATCGTGTGTACTGGCCGTAACTTTATAATTAGAAGGAATTTTAAGGATAGTGTCGGCGTGGCTCATCCAAACAACGGAATCATCTGCCACATCATTAAATAGCTTACTGTTTTTGTCTTTTATTTCAAGGTGGGCGCGGCCGTATTCCCGTGAATTAGATTTTCCAACTTCACCGCCAAAAAAATGAGCAAGGTATTGGGCACCAAAACAAACCCCTAATAAAGGAAGTTTTCCTTTAATTTCAGAAAGATTGGGTTGCGGAGGGTTTTCTTCACGCACGCTATGAGGGCTGCCCGAGAGAATCACTCCCTTAATATCGGGTGTAATTTTTGGGACTTTCGTGTAAGGATGAATTTCGCAATAGACGTTTAATTCGCGCAAACGGCGGGCAATTAACTGAGTAAATTGAGAACCAAAATCTAAAATGAGAATCTGTTCTTGCATAGAAGACAAAAATACAACTTAATTTTCGGCCAAAAAGTCTATTTCACTAGAGCTTAAACATTTTTAAGAAAAATGAACACTTTTTTTGTAGATGCTAAAATAATTGTATATTTGCACTCTCAAATTTTATTTTGAGAAGTTCGGGGTGTAGCGTAGCCCGGTATCGCGCCACGTTTGGGACGTGGAGGCCGTCAGTTCGAATCTGGCCACCCCGACAAAAAGACAAGCCTTTCACGAAGTGAAAGGCTTTTTTGATTTTAGGGCTTTTAATTGCGGCGAATACCTCATTTTATCGCAAACGCCACCTCTATATTTTCCCATAAAAGTGAAACGCCACTAGCTGTTACTTTATAAATTAATCGTTCATTCATAGAAGAAGATTTGCCTGCATTCACAGTAACACGAATGAGATCGTCTTTTTCTTTATACTCGTAAGCACCCCATTGTTGGGCTGTTTTATTAAAAATAATAATCCAGTCTTTTTCACCAGGAATTGCAAAAAAACCATAGGTACCCGCTGGTAAATCTTTGCCTTCTACTTTAATGTTTTGGTTTGTTGTAAAGGTGGTTGCTTCGTTAGCACCTGCTCTCCAAACTTTTCCGTATGGGACTAGGTCACCCCATATTTTTCTTCCCTTTACAGAAGGACTTCCATAATTTATTGAAATGAGTGCTTTACTAATTTTACCGCTGGCACTGTCGCGTGGACTAGCGATTTTCTTTTGACCTAACGAAGTCAATGAAATAAATAAAGCTAATGTGAAAATTGCTGCGGTTTTTAGTGAATAGCTTTTCATAGAAGTAAAATTAAAATGAGTTATACTTTGTAAACACAAGTTACTTATTTTTGTTTAGCTGGTTTGCGGAATGATGTTAAGAGTATTAAAAACTAGGTGTGATTTTCGAAACAAAAAAAACGCGAAACACCCAAAAAAACAGTAAAACAAAAAAAGCCTTCCGTTTCCGAAAGGCTTTTCATTAGTTTATTTTTTGACTACCAGATACGCGCGCGTTCTTCTGGCTTAATATACATTTTGTCTGTTGGCTGTATGTTAAATGCTGCATAGAAGGGTTCGAAATTTGCTGATGGACCATTTACACGAAACATTTCCGGAGAGTGTGGATCGGTGTTGATACGGGTTCTTAAAATTTCTTCTCTATTCACTAAACGCCAAACTTGAGCATAGCCCAAAAAGAAACGTTGATCAGGTGTAAAACCATCGATTTTCTCACCTTCTTTTCCTTGTTTGGTCATTTTAAATGCATCGTAAGCTATGGCTAAACCACCAATGTCCGCAAGGTTTTCGCCTAATGTTAATTCTCCATTTACATGTTGGTTATCAAGAACGGTGTAATTGTTATATTGATTTACAACGCCACTGGTTTTGCTTTTGAATTTTACACTGTCTTCACTTGTCCACCAGTTTTTCATATTTCCTAAATCGTCGTACTGACTACCTTGATCATCAAAACCGTGCGTCATTTCATGTCCTATTACCATTCCGATAGCGCCATAATTAACGGCATCGTCGGCATTAGCATTAAAGAAAGGGAATTGTAAAATTCCTGCAGGGAAAACGATTTCGTTGTTGCTTGGATTGTAGTATGCATTCACCGTTGGCGGACTCATTCCCCATTCCATACGATCTACAGGCTTTCCAATTTTATCCATATCTTCTTTGTGGTTGTGCATGCGAACACTTCTCACGTTTGCAAAAAAGTTATTTCTATCAATGGTAACGTCATCGTAATTTTTCCATTTTTCAGGGTAACCAATTTTTTTAAGAAAGGTGTGAAGTTTAGTTGTTGCTTTTTCTTTGGTTACAGTACTCATCCAATCCAGATTTTTAATTCTGTTTTCGAAAGCTTTTTGGAGATTGTTTACCAATTCATCCATACGTTGCTTAGCCGTTTCGTTAAAGTATTTTTTAACATAGATCTGACCTAACATTTCACCAAGACCGCGATCAACACGATTGGTCATTTTTTTCCAACGGTCGCTATCTTTTTTCTGACCATTAAATATTTTCCCGAATTGAAAATCTGCATCAGTAAAATCTTTGCTTAATAAAGCAGCGTTACTAGTTATGTAATCAAACTTTAGTTTTGTTTTCCAAATATCGATGGGTTGACTTACTAATAATTTACTTAAACCTTCGTAATAACCAGGCTGACCAACATTCACTGTATCAATATGAATATTTAGTTTAGTAAGGAAATTTTTCCAATTAATATTTGGAGAAAGTTTTTCAAGTGCAGCAACACTCATTTTATTGTAGTTTGCTTGAGGGTCACGCATTTCAACTCTACTGCGTTGTGTTTTTGCAATTTCAGTTTCTAGAGCAAGTATGTTTTTACCGTATTTGTTTGCGGTAACAGCATCTGTTCCTGTTAATACGAACATTTTTTCCGCATAGTTTACTAAGGCCATACGTGAGGCTTCGCTTGCGCTGTCTTTACGTGTATAGTAAGCTTTTTCAGGAAGTGTGGTGCCTGTTTGATAAAGAATAGCGATATTTTGAGAACTATTTTTTTCATCCGCGCCAACATATAAGGCAATTAAAAAGCCCTCGCCTTCTGCCTGCATATCATACTCAAAGTTCATTAAATCTTTGTAGTCTTTTATAGCATCAATTTTAGCTAATCCTTCTTTTAAGGGCTCAGCACCTAGTTTTTCAATAGCAATCGTATCCATGCCACTTGCATAATAATCACCAAGTTTTTGTTCCACTGATCCTTTTTCACTTTTGCTTTGGGCAGCGTCTTCTAAAAGACCTTTTAGTTTCTTTAAGTTATCTTGATATAAGGTATAAAAACTTCCCCATCCGCTTTGATCGTCTGGTATAACAGCTGTTTTCATCCATTCGCCATTGGCGTACAAGAAAAAATTGTCTCCTGGTTTAATAGTAGTATCCATTCCTGCAGTATCGAAATAATGTTCTGCAGGTTTTTCGGCATGTTCATTTTTACAAGAGCTTGCTCCAATAATAAAAAGAGTGCTTAGGCTAATTAGGTGAATTTTCATATTTGTTTATTGTGATAAATTGAAGTGTAAAAGTGTAAAAAAATAACGAAGATCAGAAATTAAATACATGAATGGTATCCACCCCGAGGTCCCCCATTTGGGGGTATTTGAGTGAGATGACGCAGATTTTGAGCTTTTTCGGTATTAAACAATTTTAGTAAAAATCACCTTTAAAGGGTTACTTCCTTAAACCGTCTTTTTTTGTCTTCAATTTTCTGATGAACGAAATCAGGCCAGGTAGAAGAATCTTCCGCTTCGTAAATTCTTAATTTTTGATTTTCTTGTGGCTTTAAAATTTCGTCTTGACTCATCTGAAGAATTTTAGAAGCTGCTTCTACACCTGAATAGGCCGCTCCGCCAACGCCATGTGAAATGGTACTGGCTCCGCATAAAAATAAATTTTCAATTTCAGATTTTGTATTAAAAGAAAAAGGACCTACTTGCATCAGATTTTTTTCCGTGCCGTAAACGTTTCCTTTTGTTGATTGTATGTAATATTTATTGGTGCTAGGCGTACCAAGTTCGGCGTGAACAAGGTGTTTTTTTGCTCCGGGAATTATTTTCTCAACCGTATTCAGAAATTTTTGCTTGATAATTTCTTTTTGAGCGGTATATGCATCAGAGTGGTAGTCTGTTCCCTTTTCAAACTTATCAAAACTCTCGTTATCAATAAATGTAACTACTTCTAAAGTATGATAACGGCCATTAAAACTTACGGGATCTTTCAGTGTAGGGCAACTAATAAATACTCCAGGGAATTCTTCTCCTGCACCAATGTCCGTGCCTTTTAACTCATTGTATATTTTCTCTAAATCGTCAGTTTTGAGATACCAGATATTTCCGGAGTCTAATCCAGCAGATTTAAGATCCATATCTAGTGTAAGAAAAAGAATAAGGGAGGTAACGGAATATTTTGTTTTGTTTAATTTCTTAATAAGGTTGTTACTTATATTTTCTTTGCCAACTAGGTTAAAAAAAGTCGCCGTAGGATCTGTATTGGAAACAATATTTTTCGCAAAAATTTTCTGACCATCTTTTAATTCAACCCCAATCGCCTTTTTATTTTCTAGAAGAATTTTCTTTACAGATTGTTTTACCCGGACTTCACCACCGTTTTTCTTTAAAGCATTGGTCATAGCTTTCACAATACCAGCCCCACCACCCATGGGATAAAAGGCACCAGAAAAATAATGAAACATCACCACACAATGTACAGGGAAACTCGCTTTTGATGGTGGAAGCCCATGATCGCCGCATTGCACATTTAAAATGCTTTTAAGAAGTGGATCCTTAATATGCCAATCAATGACACGTTTTAGACTGAATAAACCATACTTGCCCATATCCTTCGTTCTAAAAGGAATGGTAAGGTGATCCATAAATCCTTTCATTTTTGGAATGAGCTGGACCTGCTGACTTACTTTTTCAACAGTAGATAAATATTTTTTTAAACCTTTTTTTTCAGCTGGAAATCGTTTAGCAAGACTTTCATAGAGTGCATCAATCCCTGCAGGCATATCAATTTTCTGATTTCCAACAAGACAGTGCTCATAAGCTTTCGGATTCATTCTGAAAAAAACAAGTTCATTCGCAATTCCTAAAGCCTTATATAAATTGCTGGTAGATTGACCTTCGTCTAGAAGTCCGATATAGTGTACACCGGGACTAAAACGCTGACCATTTAAATGAAAACTATGACACCAGCCTCCTGGAACATAATGTTGTTCAAGTACAAGTACTTTTTGGCCAGCCTTTGCAAGGCAAATAGCAGCTGTTAAACCGCCGGCACCCGAGCCGATAATGATGGTGTCAAATTCACTGTTTTCCAAAGGCTGTTTGTTTGAAATTACTGCAAGTTAACTAAAAAAGCCAAACCTACAGACTAACAAACAGGCAAGGAGGAAGATTGTTTACGAAATTTCGATTCTAACTTGCGTTTAAGGAATATACTTTTTGAATAAAGAGCTTGCAGTATGTCCGCCAAAGCCAAATGAATTATTGAGAGCATAAGTGATTTCTTTATCAATAGATTTTCCTGTGACAATATTTATAAGTTCTTCAACTTCTTCATCTCTATTTTGAAGATTTATTGTTGCTGGAATAATACTATTTTTGAGAGCTAACACGCAAATTATACTTTCTACGGCACCGGCGGCACCGAGAAGATGGCCAGTCATAGATTTTGTAGCACTGATGGCGACTAAATTATTTCCAAAAACTTTTTGAATGCCTTTTAACTCGCTTATGTCTCCAAGCCCTGTTGAGGTAGCATGCGCGTTAATGTAATCTATTTTAGATGCGTCGATACCAGCATCTTTTAGTGCTTTTTCTATTCCTAACGAAGCGCCAATGCCATCAGGAGCAGTTCCGGTAAGGTGATAAGCGTCGGCGGCCATTCCTCCACCAACAATTTCAGCATATATTTTCGCGCCTCTTTTTTTTGCGTGTTCTAGTTCTTCTAAAATAAGAGCACCAGCACCTTCACCAATAACAAAACCATCACGGTCTTTGTCGAAAGGACGGGATGCTTTTTCTGGTTCATCGTTTCTTTTTGATAAGGCCTGTGCTGCACCAAATCCGCCTACAGAAGCTTCAGTAATGGCGGCTTCAGAACCACCGGCAACCATGATGTTTGCTTTTCCTAAACGAATAGTGTCAAAGGCGGAAATGACTGCGGTATTCGAAGATGCGCATGCAGAAACTGTGCAGTAATTCGGACCATGTAGCTTATTTCGAATGGAGATAACACCGGCAGCAATATCCACAATCATTTTTGCAATGAAAAATGGATTAAAACGAGGTGTTCCATCACCTGCATTAAATTCTTTTAATTGTTCTTCAAAGGTTGCTATACCTCCATTTCCACTCGCCCAAATAACACCAACCTCTGCTCGTTCTTTCAAACCCATCTTTTCGAAATCTAAACCAGAATCTTTAATGGCTTGCTCTGAGGCTGCTATAGCGTACTGTGTAAAAAGATCGTACTTACGCATTTCTTTTTTGTCGCCATAATCATCGGCATTAAAACTTTTTACCTCACATGCAAAACGTGTCTTAAATTTTGCAGCGTCAAATTTGGTAATAGGACCAACGCCGTTTTTACCGGCAATAATGTTTTTCCAAAACTCATCAACGGTGTTGCCTAGTGGTGTGATTGCACCAAGGCCCGTAATCACTACTCTTTTCATGCTGTTAATTTATTTTTCAAAACTTGTTTTTAAAAGGTTGGAATAACCTCGTGCAATTAAACGATTTTTTTCCTCATTCCAAACTTCACATTGAACGTTTACAATTTGTTTACCTTTTTTTATCACAATAGTTTCGGCAAAAATCACATCACCAATTTTGGCTGGTGAAAAATAATCTATGACATTATTTAAAGTGGTGTAGAAAAAAGGTTCATTATAAGAAAATAAAGTTGCACCAACCACATCATCAATAATAGCGGCGGTTACTCCTCCATGAAGTCCTTTGAGCGGATTAGTCATGTCGGCTCTAATAAGATAACGAAACGACACACGACCTGTTTCGGCATACATTACAATTGGGTTTAACCATTTTGTAAAAGGAGATGGACTCTCAACAAATTCCTTTCCAATAAAACTTTGTAATATTTCTAATGCATTATGAGATTTCATTTTATATCTTTTTTTCGTTAAATAAATTATCTACTATTTTTTGAACTCTTGGTCCGATTATAAGTATAGCGGGAATGACTACAAGATAAGCCGTAGCCCAGGATTTTATCCAGATTTTTAAAAATTTTTCATTTATACCAACATTGATGGAAATGAGTGTAAAAGAGATAATACCGGTAGTAATTATTCCCATTATCATTGCAAAAGCGATTTTATGTTTCATGGTTCTAGATTATCAATTTATTATATCGATTCAATTATCATAGCAGAGGCACCGCCACCACCATTGCATATCGCCGCCGTTCCTAATTTTTTATTCTCTTGTTTTAAGGCGGAAATTAAAGTGGCAATAATTCTTGCACCAGATGCCCCAATAGGATGACCGATGGCTACGGCACCACCGTAGATATTGACCTTGTTTAAATCTAATCCAAGAATTTGTTGATTAGAAAGAACAACAGAGGCATAGGCTTCGTTAATTTCAAAAAGATCAATATCATTCAGTTTAAGATTGGCTTGTTCAAGTGCTTTAGGTATGGCTATGGCAGGAGAGGTAGGAAATTTTTCTGGTGCTTGGGCTGCATCTGCATAAGCAATAATTTTTGCAATGGGTTTTAAATTGTATTTTTCTACCGCTTCTTTCGAGGCTAATATTAATGCGGCAGAGCCATCATTTAAATTGCTGGAGTTGGCGGCAGTTAGATTTCCATTTTTTTCAAAGACCGGTTTCAGTTTTGAAACCTTTTCAAGAATTATTTTATCAATATCTTCATCTTTATCAATAATAAGAGTCCCGTTTTTTTGTTTAACCAGAATAGGTATTATTTCGTTTTTAAATTTTCCTTCTTTAGTCGCTTGTTGCGCTTTTTGGTAAGATTGTATGGCGTAGTTATCAAGTGCTTCGCGACTAAGTTTGTATTCTGTAACTCCCAATTCAGCCGCGCTGCCCATGTGAAAATTATTATACACATCCCAAAGACCGTCTTTAATCATACCGTCAACTAAATTTAAATCACCAGCTTTCGTTCCTCGGCGCACATTTACATAATGGGGCGTGTTGCTCATACTTTCCATGCCGCCAGTAACAACAATATTTTCCAAACCTAATTGAATTTGTTGTGTACCAATGGCCGTAGCTTTCATTCCAGATGAGCATACTTTATTAATAGTGGTGGCATCTGTTTTATTAGGAATACCTGCAAAAATAGCTGCTTGCCTTGCTGGTGATTGGCCCAGGTTAGCACTCAAAACATTTCCCATGTAAACGGAGTCAATGTTTTTTGGGTCTATTCCTGCGCTTTCATAGGCGTCCTTTATAGCTATGGCCCCTAATTGCGTGGCTGATAAATGCGAAAGACTTCCTAAAAGTCCTCCAACGGCTGTTCGCTTTGCGGAAATAATGTATACTTCTTTCATGTTTTATATTATACCGATTGGTATATTTTAGGTTAAAAAAATTATTTTTTCATTTCTGATTCTACAATGAGTTTTATTCTGTCTAATGCCATAATTAAATGTTTGGGATTGTTCATTATTTTTCCCAGCATAATACCTCCTTCGAGTAGCGTAATGAACATATAAGCATAATCAGAAGACACAATATTTTTCTTAATCTCCCCATTTTGTTTGCCGGTTTCGATTATACCCGTTATGTTTTCGGCCCAACGTTTAACACTGTGTTGTACTTTCCCTTTTAAAAATTTGAGATTATCATCTGCCTCAACGGATGCGTTTTGTAAAGGACAACCGCCTTTTTCAAAAACCTGTTTCCAATTGCAACGGTAATAATCAGTAATACCGATTAATTTACCGGGTGCTGTTTTTTGCGTTACAACGTATTCTGAAATACGTTTGTGTACGCCTTTAATATTGTATTCAAAAACAGCTGTAGCTACTTCATCTTTATTTTCAAAATTACCGTAAATAGAACCTTTTGTTAGTCCTGTCGCATGTATCAAGTCGTTTAGCGATGTGCCCGCATACCCTTTCTTATTAAAAATAGGTGCTGCTTTTTCTATAATAAACTCGCGTGTTTTTTCGGCTTTTGACATGAGTAATTCAAATTCTGAAACAAATGTAGGTAAAATATACCAATCGGTATATTATTTTGATAAAATTGGCTTTTGTTTAATTTCTGATGGGTAGCTCTACACTTTTACTTCTTTCCACTTTCCTTTTTTGAAATAATACCAAGCTACAAATGCAATGAGCGTTTCTGCAGCAGGTACTGCTATAAAAGCACCGGTAGACCGAAGGTCTAGGCCTTTTGCGAGAAAGTAGGCTAAGGGAATTTGAATCAACCAAAAACAAACAAAATTAATGAGCGTTGGGGTTTTTGTATCGCCTGCACCATTTAAAGCCTGTGTCATTACCATAGAGATTCCGTAGAAAATGTAACCGAATCCGATAATTTGTAAAGCTCTTGCACCGTAAGCAATAACTGCTTCGTCCTGACTAAACAAACGAATAATAGGATTCGAGCAGAAAATGAAAAGAATCATTACTAAGCCCATAAAAATAACATTGTACTTTGTAGTAATCATAACACTTTCTTCGGCACGTTCAAGTTGTTTTGCCCCTAAGTTCTGTCCCACGAGTGTTGCTGCCGCATTACTTAATCCCCAAGCCGGTAAAATAAAAAACACCACATTACGAATAGCAATTTGATAGCCAGCAGAGGCTGTTGTTCCGTCGGTTTCCGCAACAAGTCTTGCCAAAACTATCCAGCTACCGCTCGCAATTATAAATTGCAAGGTCGCAGGCCAAGCAACCGTAATTACCGATTTTATTAAAGTCATTTCGATTTTAAAATGACGAGCGTAAAATTTAAGAATCCCACTTCCCATAAATAAATGATAACACTGGTAAGCAACTCCCGAACTTCTTCCAATTACTGTAGCTATTGCAGCTCCTTTTAACCCAAAAAAATGAATTGAGATCGGACATAAAATTATGTTCACAAAACTAGCAATCCATAAACTCTTCATAGCCATGGCAGCATTCCCCGCACCACGGAAGATTCCATTTATTAAAAACAAAAGAATAATAGCAAGACTTCCACCAAACATAATTTGTGTAAACGAAGTTCCTTCTTCTATGACTTCATTGCTCGCACCCATAAGGCGAAGAATATCAGAGGCGAATACCATTCCTAGAATACTTAAAAAAATGGTTATTATTAGGGCTATGATAAGCGATTGTGCGCCGGCATGAGCACCTGCTTCCGGATTTTTTTCACCAATACGGCGTGCAACAATTGCTGTTGCACCAGTACTTAATCCTATAGCTACTGAATACACAAGGGTTATTACAGACTCCGTTAACCCAACAGTTGCAATAGCATTTTCACCAAGTTTGCCAACAAAAAACATATCTACAATGGCAAATACACTTTCAAGGCTCAATTCCAAAATCATTGGAATAGCTAAAAGAAATACAGCGCGCCGGATACTTCCTTGTGTATAGTCTTGTTCCTCACCATTAAGTGATTGTTTAATCACATTAAAATATCTTGTAAAATTACTGAGGTTTTTTTCTTGATTCATAAATTTTTGGATAATAATCTTAGGTTATGTTGTCACTTGTGCCTTTTCTTTTAAACGTTTGTGATAATATAAGTAAGAGCCAAAAGCAAGAGTAAAAGAAATGGCCATAAAGATTAAACCGTCGGTAGGCATACCAGCCGCTATTTGAGAGTAGGTGGCTCCCGCAAGATCAAATATAAGTCCTGCATAAGCCCATTCTTTTATACGGGGATAACCTGGAATAAGAATTGCAATCACACCAAGTATTTTAGCTAGACTAATAAAAAAAACAAAGTAAGCAGGGTATCCAAGGTCTGACATAAATTTGGTTGCTTCGGGATCATTGCCAAAGCCTCCAATAGATGAAAAAATCATTAATACTGAAAACAAGCTGGTGAAAATCCAATAGATAATGTTTGTTTTTTTCATGGTGTTTATTTTTTGATTATTAAATATCGTATAAAAAATAATTAGTTCCCGCTTTTTTTTAAGCTATTCTTCCAAAATGGTAAATGTTTTGCCGACCCTTCAAGAATAATTTTTTTGCAAAATCTATCATACACCTTCTAGTTCTTTAGCAATCGTCATTCAGAATTTCAACTTCATAACCCCGATCACACAAAAATTTTATAATAACCTTGGTTTCGATAATGCTGTTTTTTGTCTCTACCCTTAATACACAATCACAATCTTCTAAATCAAAATTACAGGAGTAGGTTTTAAAACGACAATGAATTAATTCCAAAAGTTTTTGTGCTTCTTCAAAATGAATCACGTTTGTTTTAAAAACCTCCACCATGTTATGTGTTATTTACTTTTAGGCACCTAGTGGATATTTAAAGTTTAAATAACCAGTTGATTCCATATTTATCTGTTAGCGCACCAATGGTGCCATCAAAAAATCTATGTAAGGGATGTGTTATATTTCCTTGTTCGGAAAGATTTTTAAAAAAGTGATTTATTTCATCTTCATTTGAACAAGCTAAAGCAAGAGAAATGGCATTGCCCATTATTAATTTTTCTGAACCCATGTCAGATGACAATAGGCTAATTTGTTTATTAATTAGTGAAGCGTGTAAAATATTTTTTTGAACATCTTTTGGCCACTGATCCGACATGGGAGACTCCTCAACGGATTGAAGAGTTAGTTTTCCTCCTAAACATTTTTGATAAAACAACATCGCCTCGCGACAATTGCCGTTGAAAGTTAAATAAGCGTTTATTTGCGTCATCTTCTTTTTATATTACCTCACAAAACTATTTATACTATAGAGAAAACCGAAGTGCGAATGCGCCAATACAATGGGTTGATTGCGACAAAATTTTAGTCTATTTTTGAAACACTAAAACCTTATACATGTCTAGAATTAAAAACATTTCCATCTTATTACCAAAAGGAGCTGCAACGCTCACTTGCATAGAGGGTTCTTTTTTTATGTTTAATCGCGTAAACGAATTTCTTGTAAGTATGGGTAAACCGCCAATGTTTAATGTTAAGATGGTTGGCCTAACGACAGATCCTGTGTCCTATCAAGGCGTATTTTCGGTTATTCCAGATTTAAGCGTTCATGATTCGTATAAACACGATTTGATTATTATACCACCTGTAAATGGTGAATGGGAAAGTATAGTTGAAATGAATAAAGAGTTTTTTCCCTGGGTAAGTGCGCAATATAAATCCGGTAGTGAAATTGCCAGCCTTTGTGTCGGCGCATTTCTGCTGGCTTCAACAGGATTAATGAATGGCAAGAGTTGCGCTACACATTGGTTTGCTGCAAATGATTTTAGAAAAATGTTTCCGGAAATAAATTTGGTTTCGGAAAAAATAATCACTGATGAAAATGGAATTTACACAAGTGGTGGAGCAAACTCTTTTTGGAATTTGTTACTCTACATTGTCGAGAAATACGCAGGAAGAGAAATTATGCTTTTATGTGCCAAGATGTATGAAATAGAAATTGATCGTGGTAGCCAAGCGTCCTTTAGTATTTTCACAGGACAAAAAGATCATTTAGATGAACCAGTTAAAAAAGCCCAAGAGTTTATTGAAAATCATTTTCAGGATAGGCTGACTGTAGAACAGTTGGCAGATATGTTTGCATTAGGCAGAAGGAGTTTGGAACGTCGTTTTAAAAAAGCAACAAACAATACAGTAGTAGAATATATCCAAAGGGTGAAAATTGAAGCGGCCAAAAAAAGTTTTGAATCGAGTAGGAAAAATATTAATGAAGTCATGTATGAGGTGGGTTATAGTGATACCAAAGCATTTAGAACTATCTTCAAAAAAATTGCTGGTTTATCTCCAATTGAATATCGCAACAGATACAATAAAGAAATGCTTGCAGCTTAAAATAATAGACATAAAAAAAGGCTGTGAGATTCTCACAGCCTTTTTATTTTTGGAAAGGGAAATTATTTTCCTTTGTTTACAGTTCCAGCTAAATCAGCTCCAGCTTTGAACTTCACTACTTTTTTAGCAGCGATTTTAATTTCTTTTCCAGTTTGTGGATTACGTCCGATACGTGCAGCGCGTTTAGCAACTGAGAATGCACCGAAACCAACTAAACCAATACGATCACCTTTTTTTAAGGCTTTGTGAATTGCTTCAATTGTTGAATCTAAAGCACGACCAGCGTCTGCTTTTGTTAATTTTGATCCTGAAGCGATAGCTTCAATTAAATCTGCTTTGTTCATTTTTTTTTTAATTAAAGGGTTAAACAATTATTTACTTGGAACAAACATAATGATATAAACCACGTTTGTCAAGTGTTTTGGAATAAAAAATGCCTGATTCGTCGATTATTAGCAGTTTTTTAACAATTTGACTTACAAAATCACCCTATAATGGGACTTAAGGAAGACCAATCTTCTGTATATACTGCTATAAGTGACCTTTTGAAGGTAAAAGTTTGCCGTTTTTTTACACAGTATTAAGCTGTATAATAATATTAGTGTTTTGAGTAAGCAGTAAATTTAAGCACATCTTTATATACCACTCCTCAAATGCCTCTAAATCCTTTAACTGCGGGTGTTCACTAAGTGTTTTTTTTGATGGGATTCGTCTTATTAATAAGGAATGGTGATAAGTTAGTAAACATGTTTGACCGAGTTGTTTCTGTTTTAATGAATGGTATCTATTTAAGAGTTCACAAGCAAAGCCAGGATTAGTAATCTTATTTCACATCTTTCAATTCCTTTTATTGTGAGGCTTTGCAAAAGAGGAATAATCAGTATATTTACTTCACATCTTTCGGAATATAGATCTTATTTGTTTAGCCACTTTTTGCAAATTATTTCTTCCATTTTTTTAAGGTCGTGTAACAAAAAGTTTGTTACTGTTTTTAACTAGTGAGTTCGTTTAGTTCAACTTATTTAATAGATGGTTGAAGAAAATGATCGTTGTAATTCATTAAAGCATGAATATTATGATTACCGGTATGGGAAGTTATATCCCAGACAATATAGTCACCAATGACAATTTTAAAGGCCATTCATTTTATGAAAGAGGAGGGAAAGAATTTATAGATTCTCCAGAAGTAACTGAACGAAAATTTAGAAACATAACCGGAATATCTGAGAGACGTTATGTGGGCAAAGATCAAGTTATGTCTGATATTGCAGTTATTGCTGCGAGACTTGCCTTAAAAAATTCTGGTATAGATCCCGAAACGCTTGATGGAATTATTCTTGCTCATACCTGCGGTGATGTTCCTTTTGGCTCGAGTCAAGCAGATTTTTTGCCAGCCTTAGCTTCAAAAGTTAAACATGAATTACAAATTAAAAATCCAGCCTGTGTCGCTTTTGATATTTTGTTCGGATGCCCGGGTTGGGTTCAAGGATTAATACTTGCCAGACAAGCCATTATTGCAGATGGTGCAAAACGCTACTTGGTTATTGGCGCAGAAACGCTTTCTCGGGTAATAGATCCTCATGATAGAGATTCGATGATTTATGCGGATGGCGCGGCAGCAGGCATAATAGAGGCAGTTGATAGTAAAGAATCAAGGGGTATAGTTAGTACCGCTTCCCTCACCTTTAGTTATGATGAATTTGATTTTTTAAATTTTGACACCTCTTATAAAGAAGGGCATAAGCCAGAAACGCGGTATTTAAAAATGCAAGGAAAAAAGATTTATGAATTTGCATTAAAAAATGTACCGCTTGGCATGAAACAATGTTTGGATAAATCGGGTTATGGAATTGATAAACTCAAGAAAATATTTATCCATCAGGCAAACGAAAAAATGGATAAAGCCATCATAAGAGATTTTTACAAACTCTACAATATAGATACACCACCAGCAGACGTACTTCCAATGAACATTCATCTTCTTGGAAATAGTTCTGTAGCAACTATTCCAACCTTACTAGATATGGTTTTAAGAAAAGAACAAGAAAATCATATTTTGGAAGAGGGCGATGTCATTCTTTTTGCATCGGTTGGTGCCGGAATGAATATTAATGCCATTACTTATGTGGTGTAATTTGCATCTTTAATTCTATTTCAATAGTCTAATTATCGTTTATTTGACGAATAAGGTGTCTTGTTACCGAATACTAAAATACTTATGATTGTTTATCATCAGCAAGCGTTTCCAGCTTTTAATTGCTCACCTTTGTAGCATGACAGACGTAATCAAAATGAAAGAAAACTGGCCGGTAATTAAGGGCAAAATGAGACAAAAATTCGGAATTCTCACCGACAGTGATTTAGTTTGGGTAGATGGAAAGTATGACCAACTTTTAGGAAAACTCAATTTAATACTTGGAGTATCAAAAGAAGATTTAGATAAATTTATTTCTGAAGCTTAACTTGAATAAAAAAACCGCTGGCATAAGTGTATGATTAAATATACAATGCCTGCGGTTTTGAATATTTTCCTTTTTTGGATTAAGGAAGTTTACAAATTAACCTAAATAGGTTTTTAGTATTTTATTTTTTGAAGCCAAGCGCAATTTGCGAATGGCTTTTTCTTTTATTTGACGAACACGTTCACGAGTAAGGTCATATTTTTCACCAATCTCTTCTAAAGTGATAGACGATGTCTGACCGATTCCATAAAATAAAGCAATCACATTTTTCTCTCTCTCAGTAAGCGTATCAAGAACACGTTGGACTTCAAACTGCAATGAAGAAACCATAAGAAGATCATCTGGTTTTTCTGCATCCGGATTAGAAATGAGTTCCATGATTGTTTGATCTTCATTTCCCGGAAGTGTTGCGTCTGTTGAAATATGCCAACTTGAAGCACGCATTGTAATACTAATTTCCTCTTCCGACATTTCTAATACCTCAGCAATTTCACCAACACTAGCTGGTCTTTCAAGCTGCTGCTCTAAAGCACTCTGAGCTTTTTTAATTTTGTTGAGAGCGCCAATTTTATTCAAGGGTAAACGAATCACACGCGATTGTTCAGATACTGCCTGAATAATAGCTTGGCGTATCCACCATACTCCGTAAGAAATAAATTTAAATCCTCTTGTTTCGTCAAACCGTTTTGCAGCTTTTATTAAACCAACATTACCTTCATTAATAAGATCAGGTAAACTTAAACCTTGATTCTGATATTGCTTTGCAACTGAAACCACGAAACGTAAGTTTGCTAGTGTAAGTTTCTCAAGCGCATCCATATCTCCAGCTCTTATTTTTTGCGCGAGAATGGTTTCTTCTTCGCTCGTAATTAATGGAAGTCTTGAAATGTCAGCTAAATATTTATCAAGAGACGCGGCATCTCTGTTTGTAATGGACTTGGTTATTTTGAGTTGCCTCATATTTTAAAATTTAAATGAATAAGATGCAATTCACATCACCGTTGCCCTGATATAAAATTGTAAAATGTATCGAATTGTAAATTACTACAAATGGACGTTGTTACACGCTTTTAATAAGGAGACTAAATATAATGTTTTATTTAGGAACTTTTCTTTTTATCTTCTGTTTGTTATTCTATTCTTGACATTCTTTTTGCCAAAAAACTAGAAACAATGAGCTGAATGGCGTGATAAAACATCAGCGGAAGTATAATCCAGCCAACAATAGGATTTCCAGCGAAAAGTATCCCGGCCATAACTGAACCGTGCACCAAGGATTTTTTAGAAGCACAAAAAATAGTCGTGATGGTATCTGCGCGGTTAAATTTTAAAACAGTTGAACTAAATTTGCTAAAGAGCACAATCAAAACAAAAAGGAAAAGCATACCTAGAGCAAGAACCATTACCTCTAAGAGAGTCATGTTGCTGAACAGTTTTTCTGAAAATGATTTGCAAAACGAGTTGTAAATAATTAAAAGGATAATAGTTTGATCAAAAACTTGCAGACTTTTTTTATGCTTTTCAACAAAGGTATTTAAACGCTTATGAAGCAGCATTCCAACTAGTACAGGAAGAATAACTTGCAGAGTTAATTTTATAATTATACTGGTAAGTTCAAGTCGAACGCCATTATTTGAAAAAAATAAACCAATCCATAAAGGGGTAACTAGTATGCCAATGAATGCTGAAATACTTGCGTTAAATATTGCTGAGGGAATATTACCTCCTGCTAAGGAAACCATCACAACAGACGATGAAACCGTTGAAGGGAGAGCTGAAAGAAAAAACAATCCTAGCCAAATGTTGATTAACTGTTCATTTAGAAAAAAAGGTTTTATACTGAGTATGAGTAGTGGAAAAATTAAAAAAGTTGTAATTTGAATTAAAAGGTGAAGGTGCCAGTTGTTTAAGCCTATTCTTAATTTTTCAAAATTGAGCTTGGCTCCATAAAAAAAGAAAATTAAAAAAATCCCAAAAGAACTAAGCTCAGAAAGAGAAATTGGCTCTTTTATAATTCCAGGTTTCGGAAAATAATAGGCAAGAATCACCATACACAGAATTGAAGGTACAAACCAGCCAATTCCAAGGCCCTTTAATTTTAATTTAGAAAAATGTTCCACAAGCAATACAATAATGGTAAAATTAATATTTTATAGGAATTAAGAAAGCGTCGTAAACTTTTGCATGTTTGGTGCAGTAGCAAACTTGAACTAACCATTTATGAGATTTAAAAAAACCATAATCCTAAATATGTTTTTTCTAAACCTCAAGTTTTCGATCCTATTTGACAATAAAACACTAAAAACACCAATTTCTAAGGCTTTTTTAATGTAAAAAATACGTAGCTATAGAGTAAATTTACGGAATGAAGTTGCTTGTAGTAGAAGACGAAGTTAAAACAGCTAATATCCTTCAGAAAGGATTGAAAGAAAAAGGCTATGAAGTTCAAATAGCTTATGATGGTGAGCAGGCGCTTAAACTTACCAATTCACAAATCTTTGATTTAATCATTACCGATATAATTATTCCTAAAATTAGTGGTTTAGAGTTTTGCCAAAAACTAAGAGAAAGTAGAAATTTCACACCCGTTATTATGCTTACAGCTTTGGGTTTAACTTCAGATAAGATTAAGGGCTTTGATGCTGGTAGTGATGATTATCTTGTGAAACCTTTTGATTTTGATGAGCTTTTAGCGCGCATTAAAGTTTCGATGAACAGAACAAGAAATATTTCTGGTGCAAACAAAGAATTAGTTTATTCGAATGTTAAGTTGGATTTAGATTCGAAAGAAGTGAGAAGGGATGATAAATTAATTGTGCTTACTGCTAAGGAGTACGCTTTATTAGAGTTTTTTATGCGAAATAAGCATAGGGTTGTTTCAAAAGAAGAAATATCGGAAAAGGTTTGGGATTTGAATTTTGATACCGGAACTAATATTATTGAAGTGTATGTTAGTTACCTAAGAAATAAAATTGATAAAGATTTTCCTGTAAAACTAATTCATACCAAAAAAGGTATAGGTTATATTTTTAGAGAAGAGCCTTAAAATGCAAATAAGAACAAAACTAACTCTGCAGTTTATAATCGTAGTAATTCTAATTATTCTTTTTGGATTTAGTGTTGTTTATTATTCTTCATATACATATATAAAGGACGAGTTTTACCAGCGTTTAGAAAATAAAGCCAAAACATCTGCTGAAATATTTATCTCTGTTCAGCAGATTGATTCAACCATGCAGCGCATCCTCGACAGGACGCAACGAGATAAGTTGCCCTATGAAAATATTAGTATCTACAATGATAGGAATTTTGAAATATACACGAGTAATGATTCATTAGACTTTGATATTGACAAAGAATTGTTTGATGAGATAAAGTCTACTAACAGAATAGAATTTGAACAGGGCAATTTTAAAATTTTGGGAATTGTATACAATGATGAGCAAACTCATTTTGTGATTTTTGCCGGTGCTATGAATGAGTTTGGAGAAAATAAACTTATTTATTTAAGAAATATGTTGGCTACACTTTTTGTTGTGATTATTTCAATAGCAGCATATAGTGGTTGGATATACGCTGGTAGAGCACTCAGACCACTTTCAAAAGTAGTTGATCAAGTAAATGCTTTAAATGCCGATAAACTGGACACGCGTTTAAACTTAGGTAAAAATAATGATGAAATTGGACAGTTGATTAAGACGTTCAATACACTTCTTGATCGTATAGAAAATGCTTTCAAATTGCAAAAGCTTTTTGTAAGCGGCGCCTCTCATGAATTGAAAAATCCACTCGCGTCAATTACTTCTCAATTACAGGTAAGTTTAATTAACGAGAGAAGTGTTGACGAATATAAAGGCATTCTCGGTTCTATTTTAGAAGATATAAAAAATTTAAACCGTACAACCCACGACTTAATGGAGTACGCGCGGTTGAATTATGAAAATGTAATTCAATTATCGGATTTACGAATAGATGATCTTTTATGGTTTAGTCGGGATTATTTTCAACGAACACGACCTGATTACAAAGTAAATATTCATCTGGATAGCATGCCCGAAGACGCGAATAAGCTTTTAATTAAAGGAAACGAAGCACTTTTAACAATAGCATTTACTAATTTAATAGATAACGCCTGCAAATTTAGTGCCAACACTACCTGTAATGTTTTTTTACTTTTTAGTAAGGATGAAGACCTGCTCGTAAGATTTACAGATACTGGAATAGGATTATCGAAAGAAGAAAGCGCCCTTGTGTTTGAACCTTTTTACCGAGCAAATTCTACTTCAGAAACAAAAGGTAATGGTATTGGTTTAGCGTTAACTAAAAAAATCATTCAGCTACATAATGCTTCCATTTCTTTAGAAACGGCTAAGGGTAAAGGAACGTCCTTTGAATTGTCTTTTAACCACTTGTCATAGATATTGTTTAAACCGAAATTCTAAGGTAATTCTAATCTTCAAAATCGAGCTTTTGCCTCTAAAGTAGCTAACTTGAACCATAGTAATTTTAATTCTGTATTTATGTCAAGTTCAAACGAAATCAATGTTCTAAAACAGCACATACGTGAGCTATCGAACGAAATTAGCACCCTTACAAAGTCAGTAAATCCCTACATGACATCTAAGGAATACATTGCTGTTCATAATAGATTTCTTAATCTAAGTAACCTCAAAGCTATTGCAAAAAATGAATTAGAAGTACGTTTGCATTATTATAAAGTAACATTAAAGGGTGCAAAAAAGTCTGATAACGAAGTTCGAGTGGAGAAAGTGTTCCGAAAAAAATTAGTATCAGAGATAGATCTTAAGTCCTATTTCTCGAAAAATTTTGATTCTCTCAATGAAATAGATCATGAAATTTACGCGCACCTTCAAAGGAGTTATTCAAACTTTTTTGCGGATGGTAAATTCTTAGTAAAAAAAATCGTACAAATACGATAGTAGAATTTTAAGAATTCAAAATTATTGCCTTCAAGTTAGCGCAGCTTAAACTCAGGGCTTAACAATTTCTTATTTTAAATTAAATGGGACAGTTCTTTCAGAATTTTCTCATGTTCTTGTTTAATACGATTTACAATTTCTTCACAAGAAATAATGTCGTGAACCAGTTCAGATGATTTTCCAGCTGTCCATAAACTCTGGTAATTGTTAGGTAGTACCGATTTTTCAAGTTTTTTCATCCCTCTTATCTGAACCAGCATTTTAAACCATTTTTTTGTTTGTTGATTTGAACTGAGCCATTTTTCAAGCCAGTTTTGGGTGTAACCCATTTTTTTTGCTGCATCGTTATTAATAACCGCGCAGGGGGTGCCAGATAACTTCGTGGTCATAACAATATCGTCCATTCCTGAGCTCACTACTGCATTTTTGTAATTATCATTTACACCAGCTTCTGTGCTTGCAATGAAGCGGGTACCAATCGATGCGCCACTTGCACCTAATACCTGAACCGATAAGAGTCCGGCGCCATTAGTAATACCACCTGCCGCAACAATTGGCGTATTCGGAAAAATTTCTTTGAGAGCTGGAATCAAAACTTGCAAGGGGTTTGGTCCTGCATGTCCACCAGCACCCTGACCCACAGCTATAAATCCATCGCAATTTACATCTACACATTTTTTTGCATGCACTAGGTTGGTAACATCACAGAATACCTTTCCTCCGTATGCATGAGCGCCATCAATCACATCTTTAGGATTGCCTAACGATGTAATAAAAAAAGGAACTTGTTTTTCGAGACAAATTTTTGTATGTTTAAGGGACAAAGGATTTGATTTTTGTACAATGATGTTAACCCCATAACTACCACTATGAAGTTTACAATAGGCATTAAGTTCGTCGAGTACCTTTTCAAGTTCACCGTCTTTCCGGTAGTTTAATGATGGAAAAGTGGACATAATACCTGCGCGTATTCCTGCTTTCATCATTTCAAGATTGCTCACTAAAAACATAGGAGCCATAATAATCGGAAAATTAATTTTTAGCAAATGATTTAACTCGTTCTTGTCTTTCATCCTAAAATAATTTTGATTTAATACAAATATACATTATTTTTATGCGTGCATAGTATTTTTTATGCATGAGTATTCTAAAAAACTAAGTTATGGATTCAATAGAAAACTTTCGTCTTTTTGATTTTTTACACCATCTGAAAAAATTGCCAGCAAAGTCAGATACCTTGGCTGCAAAAGAGAATGGTGTGTGGAGGAAATACAGTACCGACGAGTATATTGATACAGTTAATGCACTGAGTTATGCATTTTTAGATATTGGTATTCAGCGAGGTGATAAAATTGGACTTATTTCTAATAATCGCCCGGAGTGGAATTTTATTGATTATGCCTGTTCCCAAACTGGTACAATTAACACACCATTGTATCCAACCATTAGTGAACATGATCTTAAACATGTTATTGGTGACGCTGATATAAAGTATTTTTTCGTAGCTAATGAAGAAATTTATGAGAGAGTGAAAAGCTGTGCTGCCAATTCAAGTGTTATAGAGATTTTTTCCATTCCAAAAATTAAAGGCTTAAGAAACATCCAAGAGCTTATTGCGATAGGTAAAAAGAATCCTCAAGTTGAAAAATTAGAGGCTATTAAGAAATCAATAAAAAATTCTGATCTCGCAACCTTAATTTACACCTCAGGCACTACAGGTAATCCTAAAGGAGTGATGTTATCACACAATAATTTTGTAAGTAATGTTTTGGCATGTAAAGATCTTTGTCCGTTCGAGAGTGATTGGCGGGCATTGAGCTTCCTGCCATTAAATCACGTTTATGAACGTATGCTTTCTTATTTGTATATCAGTAGAGGTATGTCGGTATATTATGCCGAAAGTCTTGAAAAAATTGGCGAAAATTTAAAAGAAGTAAAGCCTCATATTTTTGTGACAGTTCCCCGTTTACTTGAAAAGGTGTATGAAAAAATTGTGGCAACTGGTACTCAGTTAGAAGGAATTAAACGGGTGTTTTTCTTTTGGGCTCTTAAACTTGGCTTAAAATATGAACAACATGGAGCCAATGGTTGGTGGTACGAATTTCAATTAAAAATCGTAAATAAATTAGTTTTCAGTAAATGGCGGGAAGCCTTGGGCGGAAATATTGTAGCAATTGTTTCTGGTGGCTCAGCTCTTCAAATACCTTTAGCCCGTGTGTTTCACGCCGCGCGAATAAAAATATTAGAAGGTTATGGATTAACGGAAACATCACCAGTTGTCGCCGTAAATAATTATGCAGATGAAAACATAATGATTGGTACAGTTGGACCGATTGTCTCAAATGTGCAAGTAAAATTTTCTGATGAGGGAGAAATTTGCGTAAAAGGACCAAACGTGATGATGGGTTATTACAATCGGCCTGATTTAACCGCAGAAGTTATTGATTCAGATGGTTGGTTTCATACTGGAGACATCGGCACTTTGGTTGATAATAAATTTTTAAAAATTACCGATCGTAAAAAGGAAATGTTTAAAACCTCAGGAGGTAAATATATTACACCACAAATTACTGAGAATAAACTAAAAGGAAGCAGATTTATTGAACAAGCAATGGTAATTGGTGAAAACGAAAAGTTTCCTGCTGCCTTTGTTGTTCCAGCTTTCGCCTTTATAAAAACTTGGTGCGAAAAACACAACATCCCTTATACGAATTCATTCGATATTATTAAAAACGAACAAGTCAGAGCACGTGTTATGAAAGAAGTGGAAATAGTAAACAAAGATCTTTCGCAGCACGAACGTATAAAGAAAATAGAATTACTGTCTGACGAATGGACGATTGAAAAGGGAGAAATGACCCCAAAGTTATCATTAAAGCGTAAAATTATTTTAAATGGTAATAAGGATGCTTATGATAAAATTTATCGTTCGGAAAATGCACTTTAAAATAAATCACAAAATATTATGCGCGCATAATATAAAAGTCTATATTTGTTTTTGACATGAGTAAAAAACATACAGAAACAGTTGATTCTAAATTAAAGACGGCTTGGCAGGTGGTCAGCAGAATGTATAATGCAGAAGCGTCATTACATGACCTTACAATATCTATGGGACATTTTTTGCTGAACATCGATAGCCATGATGGAATTTATGGATCAGATCTAGCTCCCCTTCTTGGAATGGAAAGCACCTCGCTTTCTCGAATTACGTTGTCGTTGGAAAAGAAAAAACTAATCCAGCGAATTCCGGATAAAGAAGATGGGAGAAAAATGAAAATTGTTTTGACAACTAAAGGAAAAGCAGCGAAAGAATTAGCAAAGAATGTTGTGAGAAATTTTAATCACTTAGTAGAAGTTAAAATAGGTAAAAACAAAGTGGATGATTTTTTTAAAACGATGGATGAGATAACCGCATTGGCGGAACACAGAAATAAACTTATAAAAAATTAAAATTCAAAAAATGAAAAGATTAATTCAGAAAGTTGCAGTCTTAGGTTCTGGGGTGATGGGAAGCAGAATTGCTTGCCATTTCGCCAATATCGGATGTGAAGTACTTTTGCTGGACATTGTTCCAAAAGAACCAAACGATCTAGAAAAAGCAAAGGGTCTAAACTTGGAAAGTAAAGCGGTTCGTAACCGTATTGTAAATGAAGCCCTTCAATTTGCATTGAAGTCAAATCCATCGCCTATTTATTTAAAGGAATTTACCAGCAGAATAAGTACCGGGAATTTTGATGATGATTTATCTAAAATTTCAAGCTGCGACTGGACGATTGAAGTTGTTGTTGAAAATCTTGACATTAAAAAGAAAGTATACGACCAAGTTGAAAAGTTCAGAAAGCCAGGTACGCTGATAACTTCTAACACCTCTGGGATCCCTATTAATTTAATGGCTGAAGGTAGAAGCGAAGATTTTAAAAATAATTTTTGTGGGACCCATTTTTTTAACCCACCACGTTATTTGAAATTATTAGAAATTATTCCAACGCCTCATACTCAACCTGAGGTAGTTTCATTTTTGATGGAGTATGGTGAAAAGTTTCTTGGTAAAACTACTGTATTAGCTAAGGATACTCCTGCGTTTATAGCAAACCGTGTGGGTGTTTATGGAATTATGTCCTTATTACACTTAGTTGAAAAGATGGATTTAACTATTGAAGAGGTTGATAAGTTAACCGGTCCTGTTTTGGGTAGACCAAAGTCTGCAACCTTTCGCACAAGCGATGTTGTGGGATTAGATACTATGATTAACGTAGCCAATGGATTAAAAAAAGGTGTTCCAAATGATGAGGCAAATGATTTATTTGCATTGCCAGAGTACTTAAAAAAAATGGCCGAGAATAAATGGTTCGGCGATAAAACTGGGCAAGGTTTCTATAAAAAGACAAAAACAAAAGAAGGTAAAACAGAAATTCTTGTTTTAGATTTAAAAACATTAGAGTACAAGGCACAACAGAAAGTAAAATTTACTACGCTTGAATTAACCAAGCCGATTGATAATTTAAGAGAACGCGTAAAGGTTTTAGTAAGCGGTAAAGATAAGGCAGGAGAATTTTATCGTGCAACCTTTGCAGGCTTATTTCAATATGTATCAAATCGCATTCCTGAGATTGCTGACGAGTTGTATAGAATTGATGACGCTCTGAAAGCTGGATTTGGCTGGGATTTAGGTCCTTTTGAATATTGGGATGCAATAGGCGTAGAAGCGGCTGTGAAAATTATGGACACTTCTGGAAATAAACCAGCAGCTTGGATTTACGATTTCTTAAAAGCAGGTAATATATCTTTTTATAAGGTTGAAGACGGTAAACGTTTCTTTTATGATGTGGTTAGTAAAACTTATAAAATAATACCTGGTACAGAAGAATTTATTTCTTTAGATACTATTCGCGCAACAAAAACTATTTGGAAAAATAGCGGTGTAACTATTATCGATTTGGGTGATGGAATTCTGAATTGTGAATTTCATACAAAAATGAATACGATTGGCGGAGAAGTGTTAGCGGGCATTAATAAAGCGATTGATTTGGCGGAAAAAGAATATAAAGGATTAGTCATTAGTAATGAAGGAGCTAATTTTTCTGCTGGTGCAAATGTTGGAATGATTTTCATGATGGCTGCAGAGCAGGAATGGGATGAGTTAAACATGGCAGTAAAAACATTTCAAAATACAATCATGCGAGTGCGATATTCTTCTATACCGGTTGTTGTTGCACCACACAATTTAACCTTAGGTGGGAGTTGTGAGATCAGTCTTCATGCGGATATGGTAGTAGCACATGCGGAATCCTATATTGGATTGGTAGAGTTTGGTGTTGGTGTTATTCCTGGTGGTGGTGGTACAAAAGAATTTGCTGTTCGTTTATCTGATTCTTTGCATGAAGGAGATGTAGAATTAAATATTTTCAGGGAAAAATTCTTAACTATTGGTCAAGCAAAGGTTTCTACTTCAGCTTACGAAGCATTTAATCTAGGTATTTTAAGAAAAGGAATTGATAAGGTTGTTATTTCAAGAGCCCGTCAATTAAGTGTGGCTAAAGCAGAGTGTCTGTTGCTTGCAGAAAAGGGTTATACAAAACCTGTTCCACGTAACGATATTCGTGTACTCGGTAATCAAGCATTGGG
Organism: Aurantibacillus circumpalustris; assembly: GCF_029625215.1. Classification (GTDB taxonomy): domain Bacteria; phylum Bacteroidota; class Bacteroidia; order B-17B0; family Aurantibacillaceae; genus Aurantibacillus; species Aurantibacillus circumpalustris. Next base: position 59,717 of record NZ_CP121197.1, on the reverse strand, counting down.
TTTGGTTTACGTTGGCGCTAATTCTATGTACAGCGGAAATTATATGAGCGAACACGATTTAAAAATTTCACAAAAGTTAGGCTATGTGATTGCCGGTGGAGATTTATCGCAGCCAACTATGGTTAGTGAACAGTATTTGTTGGACTTAGAAAGAGAGGCTTTTGTGTCCTTGTGCACTGAGCGAAAAACAATGGAACGTCTGCATAGTATTATAAACGGGGGAAAAGTGCTCAGAAATTAAAACATTTCTAATAAGTTAGTTGAACAAAATATTAAAATAAACATTAAAAACATGAAAGCATATATTGTAGCTGGTTTTAGAAGTGCAGTTGGAAAGGCAAGCCGAGGTGGGTTTCGTTTCACGCGTCCGGATGATCTTGCATCTGATGTAATCAAACATTTAGTGGCATCTCTTCCACAAATTGATCATACACGCATTGATGACGTGATGGTTGGAAACGCTATGCCAGAGGCAGAACAAGGTTTAAATGTGGGCAGAATAATTTCTCTTCTCTCTTTAAATACTGATAAAGTTTCAGGTATGACTGTGAATCGTTATTGTGCATCTGGACTTGAGACGATCGCTTTAGCATCGGCGAAAATTGCTGCAGGTTACGCCGATTGTGTGATTGCAGGTGGGGTAGAAAGTATGAGTTTAATTCCTATGGGGGGATGGCGTGTTATTCCAAATCCTACCATCGCAAAAGAACATGCTGATTGGTACTGGAATATGGGTTTAACAGCCGAAGCCGTAGCAAAAGAATTTAAAGTTTCTCGAGAAGATCAAGATGCGTTTTCATATAAATCACATCAGAAAGCCATTGCAGCAATTAAAGCGGGAAAATTTAAAGATGAAATTGTTTCTGTAAAAGTAACCGAAACGTATTTAGATGAAAAGGGAAAAAAGAAAACAAAAGATTTAATAGTTGATACAGATGAAGGTCCTCGTGCAGACACATCTATTGTAGCATTGGCTAAATTAAAACCGGTTTTTGCTAATGGTGGAAGCGTGACAGCAGGTAACTCATCCCAAACAAGTGATGGCGCAGCTTTTGTCATGGTGGTGAGCGAACGGTTTATGAAGGAACATAAATTAACGCCTATTGCTCGTTTAGTTTCTCATGCAGTGGCCGGTGTTCCTCCGCGTATCATGGGTATCGGACCAATTTTTGCTATTCCTAAAGCTGTGGAACAAGCTGGTTTAAAAATAAAAGATATTGATCTTTTTGAATTAAACGAAGCATTTGCTTCACAATCACTCGCAGTAGTGCGTGAATTAAAATTGGATGAAAATAAAGTAAATGTAAATGGTGGAGCTATTTCACTTGGGCATCCATTAGGTTGCAGCGGTGCAAAATTATCTGTACAGTTATTTGCTGAAATGCGCCGTCAGAATAAAAAATACGGGGTCGTAACTATGTGTATTGGTACAGGCCATGGAGCAGCTGGAGTTTTTGAGTTATTATAAACTAAATTTTAAAAATCATTTGATATGCCAACAGCAACAACAAACAAAACAAAGGGTGGAGAATTTTTAATTAAAGAAACACTCGCTCAGGATGTTTTTATTCCGGAACAATGGAACGAAGAACAAATCATGATGAAAAAAACCTGTGATGATTTTATTGCTCAGGAAGTAACACCAATTCTTGATCGCATCGACAATCAAGAAGAAGGACTCATGGTTTCTTTACTGGAGAAAGCTGGAGCTTTAGGGTTATTGGGAACATCCGTGCCAGAAGATCTCGGCGGTTTGGGTTTTGATTTTGTAACATCCATGTTAACTACCGAAGCTCTTGGAGCGGGGCATTCATTTGCTGTAGCTTTGTCTGCACATACAGGAATTGGTACTCTTCCTATTTTATATTATGGAAACGAAGCACAAAAGAAAAAATACATTCCAAAATTAGCAACAGGAGAATGGAAGGCTTGTTATTGTTTAACGGAACCAGGAAGTGGCTCTGACGCTAACAGCGGTAAAACTTCTGCTAAACTTACGCTAGATGGAAAGCATTATGTTTTAAATGGACAGAAGATGTGGATCACCAATGGTGGTTTTGCGGATATATTTACAGTTTTTGCTAAGATTGATGACGATAAGAATTTATCGGCGTTTATAGTTGAGAAAAGTTTTGGAGGAATTTCTTTAAATCCTGAAGAACACAAAATGGGAATTAAAGGAAGTTCCACGCGTCAGGTCTTTTTTAATGAATGTAAAGTTCCTGTCGAAAATTTGTTATCAGAACGTGGTAACGGTTTTAAGATTGCCGTAAATATTTTAAACATTGGCAGGATTAAGTTAGCAGGGGCTGCAATAGGTGGGAGTAAAGGAACGGTTACGCAATCGGTTATGTATGCAAACGAACGTATTCAGTTTGAGAGACCAATTTCTAAATATGGTGCGATTCGTTATAAATTAGCAGAACAGGCTATTCGTATTTTTGCTTCTGAAAGTGCCACGTACCGTTGTTCTCAAAATATTGAAGATGCTATTCATGCTTTGATTGAAGGCGGAATGGATGAAGCTAAAGCAAAACTAAAAGGAATTGAACAATTTGCCGTTGAAGCAGCAATCTTAAAAGTACATGGTTCTGAAACCTTAGATTATGTTTCTGATGAAGGTGTTCAAATTTATGGTGGAATGGGTTATAGCGCTGAAGGTCCAATGGACAGAGTGTATCGCGATTCCCGCATCAATAGAATTTTTGAAGGCACGAATGAAATCAACCGCATGTTAATTGTGGATATGATTTTAAAACGCGCTATGAAAGGTGAATTGGATTTGATGGGACCAGCACAAAAGGTAGCCGCAGAACTAGTAGGTATTCCTGAATTTAGTGATCCGGATGAAACCTTATTTGCTTACGAGAAAAAATTGATAACTAATTTTAAGAAAGCAATTTTATTAACTGCTGGAGCTGCCGTGCAAAAACTCATGACCACCTTAAGTAAAGAACAAGAAGTGATTATGAATATTGCTAACATGGCCATTGAAGTATATGTTGCGGAATCAACTTTATTGCGTGTCGAAAAACTTGTAAGTATGAAAAGTGAGGATGATTGTGAAGTTCATATTGCTATAGCACGCACTTACATAAATTCAGCGTGTGATAAAATTTGGGTAGAGGGTAAAGAAGCGTTGAACAGTTTTGGAGAAGGTGATGAGTTACGCATGATGCTAATTGGTTTGAAGCGCTATACCAAACAAGAGCCATTCAATGCAAAAGCTTCACGTCAGTTAATTGCGCAAAAAATTATTGCTGAAAATAAATATTGTTTTTAGATACAAAAAGAGTAAGAATGGAAAATGTGTTTTATGAAGGTAGGGTAATGTGGTCACAAATAGATGCTAATAGACATCTAAGACATTCTGCTTATGCAGATTTTGCCGCACAAGCTAGAGTACAAACATTAGAAAGCCTTGGATTTAATAGTGACTTGCTTGAGAAATTGAAAATAGGCCCCATTTTATTTAGAGAGGAACTTATTTATTTAAGAGAGATTAGCCCTAATGATACAGTAAAAGTAACCTGTTTATTGACGAAAAGTAGAAAAGACGGTAGTCGTTGGGCATTTAGTCAGGATATTTATAGAGGCGATGGTGTGAAGGCTGCTCAAATAAATGTAGAGGGGGCTTGGGTGGATATGGTTAGGAGAAAACTTACTGGGCTGCCTCCAGAGTGGGCAGAAGCTTTCCTTCACATTCCACACAGTGCAGATTTTGTGTTGGAAGAAATCCCTGAAAAAAATTAAATAAAAAAATAGCATGAGCGAATTAGAACAAAAATTTGAAGACGCGAAAAAAAAGGTATTAGAATTGCCCGAAAAACCAGGTAATGATGTTATGTTGGAATTGTACGCTTTAAATAAACAAGCGACTATTGGTGACGTAAATGCCGATACGCCTGCCATGTTTGATTTTGTTGCCGCGGCTAAATACAATGCTTGGAATACAAAAAAAGGTATTGCTAAAGAAGATGCACAGCAAAAATACATTGACTATGTAGAGGAATTATTTAAAAAATAAATGGAGAAACTCAATATACTTGTGCAAAAAGCGAGATATTCACAATTTTATTTGTGGATACTTAATGTCGTACTTTTACGAACTGTACCATTTAACAAGCCGCACAATATTAGAGTTGTCGAAATAGGCGACAACGAACTTACCCTATCAGCAAAAAATAGCAACCCGAATAGAAACCATATCAAAGGTGTGCATGCTTGCTTGTTGGCCGCTTTGTGCGAGTACGTTTCTGGTTTAAGTTTGTTGTTAAATTTCTCTCCAAAGGATTATCGAATTATTTTAAAAAACATTCACATGACATATCATTATCAGGCAAAGACGGATGTGTTTGTTAAATTTAAAATAACGGAAGAGCAAATTGAAAATGAGATTCTAAATCCATTAAAAATACAAGAAGCAATCTTTAAAGAATTTGCGATAGAAGTTTACGATACAAAAAATAATCATATTTGTACAGGTTTAATTAATTGGCAAATAAAAGCTTGGAAGAATGTTAAGATGAAGGTTTGATAACTTTTAAGGGAGCGCATTTAACACTATTTCTTTAAATTATGAAACAAGTTTGATTCTCTTATAAATAATTTAAATCAAGTTGAAGTTCTTGCTGATAAGGATATTGAGAAAATTATTTCGGCTTTAAAAATGGGTTATGTAAGAAAGAAAAAAAATCTTTTGAATGAAGGTAATAACGCTAATATTATGTTTTATGCGAATGAAAGATTATTCCGTTATTATATCTTCGACTGTGAAGGAATAGAACACACCAATGATTTAGTTGCGCAAAATAACTTGTTTGGTGACGCCAAGGCATTTCTTTCTCAAGAGCAAGCAGGTGTTAACATTGAAGCGCTTGAAGGCAGACAAATGTTGGGTTTAAGCTATGATGACCACAATCGTTTTTGCGATGAAATACCTGAGTTTGAAAGATTAGTGCGAAAAATTATTGAACATTATTTTGTAAAAACACTTGATTGGAGTAAGAAGGCAATTAGAGCTGGTTATTCGGCACAAAAACGCTGCTTTGAATTTTTACGGTCGCATCCAAAGTTTGGAAATCGAGTACCGGCAATTTATTTAGACTCTTATTTGGAAATTACTCCCAAAACACTCAGTCGTTTGCGAAGTCAAACGGTTAAACAAGGATAAGCATTTATAATATGAAGATTTCTGAAAACTCATTGAAATGGTTAATGCGGATATATCCCCCCATGTTATTTCAAAGAATTTGGGTCAAAAAAATTTATAAAGATTTTAAAGGTATTGATGTAAAAATTAATAAAAGTCTTTTTACTACAAATCTTGGTAATTCAATTTTTGGTGGAACAATTTTTACTGCGACGGATCCTTTTTATGCACTTTTATTCGGACAAATAATGCAACACAAAGGCTTTAAAATTACTGTATGGTTAAAAAGTGCAGATATTCAGTATGTAAAACCGGGACGTACTGATTTATTTTATAGTATTTTAATTGATGACGCTATGATTGAAGAAGCGAGCAAAGCGCTGACTAGTGAAGGTAAATTTGTGAAAACATATCCCATTGAAATAGTTGATAAAGTAGGTGAGGTATGTGCTATTGCTAATAACGAAGTATATATCCGTAACTTAAATTTTTAAACTAAATTTATTAGTTCAGTTATAAATGAGATTATGCACGCATAAAATGTTGATCTATATCAAGTGGTTTCATATTTTCAATCAAGCATATTTTCGTTTCTAAATTTTATATTTGAAAACCGACTTACCAAACCTATAAATCTATAAACTATGAAAAAAATCGTCGCGTTTCTGCTGTTGTTTTTAAGCAGCACATTATTTAATGCTCAATCAAAAAATCCAGATGCCGTTCTTGGTACATGGCTAACCGCTAGTGGTAAAGCTAAGGTTCAAATTTACAAGGAAGGAAACAAGTACAATGGTAAAATTGTTTGGTTAAGAAACCCTAATTATGAAGATGGAAAAATAAAAGTTGATAAAAATAATCCTGATAAAGCAAAACAAAGTGTTCCATTAGTTGGACTTAATATGTTAAAGAATTTTGTGTTTGATGATGACGAATGGGAAGACGGAACAATTTATGACCCAGAAAATGGCAAAACTTATAGCTGCACAATCAAGTTCAGAAATGGCATGTTGGATTTGAGAGGTTACATTGGAATTTCACTTATTGGGCGTACACAAACCTGGTTCAAGGTTGAAGACTTTAAATAAAATATAAATCAAAAATAATTAGATTGATTTACTTTGAAGATCGAGGTGAAACTTAAAATCTAAATCAATCGGTATGGTTTTTAGTTTTATCTTAAAAGTAATTTCCCTTGTTTGATTGGATCGGTTGCGCTGTATATTCTATAAAAATAAATTCCTCTGCTTTCTGTTTCAAAGTTAAGTTCCAAGCTAGTTTCATTTAAAACAGTTTGGTAAAGCAATTGACCCTTAAAATCAAAAATTTCTAGTGTGTCTCCTTTTTTTAAATTTGAGAAATTGAAATGACTGTTACTTGGGTTCGGAAATACATGAATTTCTTTACGCGAATTTTCTTCCTCAAGATTTGCCATTTTGGATACGGTTGTAAATTCCAATCCTCCAAAATAATTGAAAACAGGAATCCTTTGTATTATTTCACCAGAACGGATATCAATCTTAAGTATCCCAAGGTTTGTTTTGTTATAGTAATGACTGAGCGTTTTGTCAAAACTACTCTCAGCCCAAATTGATTTTGAAAAGCCGTTAAATGAGTTGATGAAACCTACGCTGCATGTGTTTGCTTCAATGGATACAAAATAATAGATGCTTCCATCCCACTCTAAATAATAAATTTTATTGGTTGCAGGATCATATTCCAACCCGTTTAAATAGGGTGATGAACAAAGGACATCAATAAAAGCACCAGTTGAATCAATAACAATTAATCCAACTTTGGTAAGTGCAAAGTATCTTCTGTTTTTTGAATCAAATGTCGATTCTCCAACAACTATTGAGTCAACACCACTGAGTGAGGCTGTAACCACGCTTGATTTTGTTAGGAGGTTAATTGTTTTAAAGACAACTGATTTTTCAATAGTAGCCAAACCCACTATACTATTGGAGATCTCGTCGTATTCGATGTTGTAGAAATTACTTGAATTTGGAATACTATCAGAAATTTTACCAGTTGTAGCATCAATAATGAGGATGTTCGAGCCACTCTTAATAAAGTACCTTGAGTTTTTATCGTCAAAGGTTGTTTGTCCAGCGAATGGCTTGAATGGCCCTTTTATTACTGAGAGTTTGTCATAAGTAACATCAGGAAGCGTTACTGAAGTAAAGACATTGCTTGTTCCATTTGAATGCGCCCCAAATAATTTAGCTATTTGCTGACCTTTTACTGGAAGGGCAAACAAACAAAGTGTTACAAATTTTAGAACGGTTTTCATTAAAGTAATTTGCGATTAACTCAAAACAACAATATTTTATGTAAGTAGTACGAGATGTGTTTGCTAATTTATTTTGCATATTAAATTTACGATTTCTTTTTTAATAATGGAAGGTGGTTTTTGGTTTCAGAATGATGTTAATACGGATAACATTTTCTAGGTTTAAATTTTATCACAAGCGTTTTAAGCTTATTGAGATGTTGACCTCGTTAGAAAAAGAGCCTTGCATGCTGTTATTGGACAAAGTTTTAAGGGACCCAAAAAAAACGCTATTAGTATTATAATTTTTGCCCTTACATTTGGTAGCTGTTAATTCAATGATGGCGAAGCAAAGTTTATGTTACATCGTTGTTGCGATGTTCGCTGACAGACAGGTTCAATTTAAACTCGCGGAAAATTCTATAAAAAACATAAATACAAGCAGCGGTTGTTACAACAATTCCGAATTGATTGTGATACGCTGGTTTGTCAGGCTTTATTTTGTTATAAAATGTATCCATGATGAAGTAGCTTACATTGAATAAATGTATAATGATGATTGTATAGAGAATCTTATTTATACTTTTAAATATCCAGAGAATAATAGGAATTAGTAGAACACAAATAAAAGTAATGAAACCATGTTTATTCTCGGATATGTTGAGTTCCATTGTATGATGTTTGAAAGTTTGAAACACATAGAAAAAGTGAACCAAGTGATTGACTGCAAATAATGTTATTAAAATCCGGAATTCATTCTTTTTCTTGTCGTCAAGGTAAATTTGTTCAAGACCAAAGTAACCGATCATTAATAAGATGAGCAGATTAAAAGTCGAAGATATCCTACCAGAATTACGTGCGCACTTATCAAAAATAAATTCTGGTTCAATTGCAAAAAAATTACTCTCATTTAATGATGCTGTCCAAAATGCCCACAAATAGATTAAAATTTCTAAGAAAATGACTGATAAAATTAATTGAGTTATTTTATTTTTCGCCAACCTGAATAGTTTGAGTGGATTTGTAGTATTAACGAATACGTTAAGATTTTATTGCCTGACCATTCTGGTTCTCTAAATTAAAATCGTTCTTGAGTGGAAAAATGTCTGGCTGACCGTATTGCCAGTTATTATGTAATGTGACCGCCACACAGTTTTTCTGTCGGTATCTGCATAGTTTTTGTTAAATAAAGTCTATTTTTATGATAATGAACAGCCTTATGAAACGGAATTTATTTTTATTGTTTGTTGTAAATATTTTGAATGCTCCTTTGTCTGCACAAAAAGCGAATGAGTTAAAAATGATAACTAAAGAGGCTTATGCTGGTATTCCAAGTCTTGGGTCTATACTAGTTTGGAAAAACAATGAAATTGTTTGTGAGGAATATTTTAATGGAGCGAATGATAGTACAAGTTTTAAAGTTAAATCTGTAACCAAGTCGGTTGTCTCTGCGCTCGCTGGAATTGCGAATGATTATAAACTATTACCTGATTTAAAAACACCTATTTTTAATTTGTTTCCGGAATATGCAACTGATTTCTCGAAAAATCAAAATATAGGATTTACTGAATTAATTAGAGCAAATGATTCGCTTAAAAGGAAAATAACGCTGAGTGATTTGATAACAATGCAAACAGGATATTTGTGGGATGACAATAGTCCGTTAAGTAGTAGGGTTTTTAATAGTTCGTCCGACCCTGTTAGAAGTACATTAGATTTGCCATTTGAGGATTTTCCGGGTACTAAATTTAAATACTGCACACCTGCCTCACATGTTATTGCTGTTATAGTTTCAAAAAGTGTTAAGGGAAACTTGAAGGAATTTGCTGACTCAGCCCTTTTTAAACCTATTGGAGTAACTATTTCGTCTTGGTCGAGTGACCCATTAGGAAGAACAATGGGTGGTACCGAATTATCAATGAAGTCAAGCGACATGATAAAATTCGGATTGCTTTATTTGAATGAAGGAAATGTGAATGGTAAACAAATTATTTCTAAGTCATGGATTAATGAGTCAACAAGTGAGCAGGTTGTTTTAAATGAATGGGATGTCTTACCAGGAGCAAATGGTTACGGTTATTATTGGTGGAGGCGAAAAACAAATGGCCATCAAGCATTTGTCGCAAGTGGCTATGGAGGCCAATTAATTTGTGTGATACCTGATTTAAAAATGGTTATTGTCACCACGTGTTTTGTGAACGATAAAAATCGAGGTCGCTCTGAGATAAAACGGCTGCACGGATTTATTGATAAAATAGTTGCAGCGTCAATGTAATCAGCTAAAAGCTGTACGTCTATCGAAAAGTTGATTACTAGCCTTGCCGGTAACGTTTTGCGGCCTTGCCTAGTTTTTTGCTTGTCCAAGTTATGCATTTGAGCGTTAACACGCAAAAAATTAGGCAAGACCGCTGTTATAGGTTGTGTGCCGCACACAGTTTTATTTCTTTTGTCGGCCATATGGAATATCTTCAATGCCAGATATGTCCCAAAGCCTTTCTTTTACTGCGCAGCGACAATTGAAATATGTCGGATTGTCTGGATAGATCTTTTCGTATAAATTTGGATTTTGGTAATAATAAAGTTTAGTGTCCCTTGCAAAATGCTTGAAAGGAAACAAAATTTTGTTTGAAATTACCAATACTGGATCATGAAAAGGAGGTCGCCAACCGTCATAGCAACTTAGCTCAGTATGATATTTCCAATGCGCGCCAAGAATTAATTCTGTCAGATAGTTATTTACTGGATTTTTGTTAAGAGAACGTAGCTCAACTTCAACGTCTATAGCGGCATTAACTTTATCAAATATTCTTTTCATTTGAAATGCGAATAAGGCACCAATGAGAAGAATTACTAGAGATGAAGAAATGAAAACTCTTTTCTGAAAAACTGTCAATAGGGATTTATACATAAAGATTAATTGAAGAATGAGAAAATAAGGTGCTAATGCAAATGCGCCATAAAACCATAGAGCATTTGCAACTTTGTTTTTAAATATTTTGTTTAAGAGCAAGATGATAGGCCAAAGAATTAATGCTACAACCAAATTGGCCGCCGCAAAAATTGCATATTCTTGTCTACCGAATAATAATATATATAAACCTATGAAGAAGCCAAGTCCAGCAAACGCGGTTACGAATGAAAATGTCTTGGAGTTTTTATTAACGAATGGGAAAACGAGGAAGCAAATGCAAAAGAGTCCAAGGATTACCCATGTCCACGGAACTGGAATACAGAAAAGCTGTCTACGAATATTTAAATAACAGCAAGTTAGAATTATGCCAAGATTCATTGTCAAAAAGTGAATTTTTGATTGAAAAAAACGTTTCAATTCAAAGTCCTCGTGTCTGTGGCGAATGAAGAAGTAAATGACAATAATGATTGTCTGAGCGAGAAATAAATAAGTCCACTCTAATATTGGCATGTATAGAAAACGAAATTTATCCGACTTTATTGTCCGAAGCGAGAGTCCGTCGGCACATTACCTATAACGGATTCTGGGCTTGCGTGCGTTTTTGCTAGTCCAAGTTAAGTATTTGTACAGTAACACGCAAAAATGACGCAATTGCCCAGTGTTATGTGCAGTTGGCAGTCTAGGCGGTGCGGTGGGGCCACGTAGTTGTCCAGTGGCCACAACTGTTAAGTCTAGCCCAGGAAGTTTGGAGTTTTAGTCTACAATATGGCGCTAATCTTTCTGATTGGCGCCGTCTTGGAGACGTGAGGGGAGAAGGCCATTTAGTTTTTGAGAACAAAAAAGTCCAGATGCTACATTTTGTAGTAAAATTTGACTTTGTAAATTTTTAAAAATAACTTTGTCAAGTTGTTTTAACGACGCCAGTCGTTTGAAAGCGAGCTTTCACGATGTCGATCGAAACAACTTGGCAGCCAAAAAAATTACTGTCATAATTTTTTCACAAGCAGCTGGCCTTATTCTCCAAAAAATTAAATTGATTCCTCTCCTCAAAACTACACTTCACACAGGCGGTCACCTGGACAATTGCACATAACTACCATATACCCGCTATAAACTTTCGCTTATCCAACACACATATGGGAGATTGGCGAATGTTTGTAGCTTTTTAGATTTTCCCATTTTTAAGAGAATTTCACGAGTTTGCTCAGATAGCTGTACTAAAATAAACATTTTCTATAAACTATCAAATGGCTAATTCTTTTATCAATCCAAAATAATTACAAACAAAACTTTATTACGCAAGCAATCAGATGACTTTTGTCAGATTTTAGAACTCTGTAAAATTAAAAAATGAGCACTTGTTGGAATCATAAAAAAAACCTAGACCAACAAAATTGATCTAGGAATTTAATCTGAATTTTCTTTCCTACGATATTTTACGCTTAAGCATTCCTATCGACTGGAACCGATGTTAGGTTATTGTTACTATCAATAACAATGTCGTATTGAAAGCATTTTGACATAGTAACAACTTTCTCATACACAATTTTATCAATCGTAATGGTAAAAGTTACGTCCCCTTCTGCGAAATTGTCGTAGGCGGATGATGTTCCTTTTGCAACATTATTAATGTTAACAGTATTTCCTCCAGATGTTTTAATCTGTACACTAGCATCTTTTGTTCCATTGTTTGTTATTCTTGCTTGCGGATCTTCTCCCTTACATTTTTTACAGCTGTTTAATGTAAATGTAAGTAGAGCCATGATAAAAATGGTCGCGAAAATTTTTGTTAGTTTCATTGGTTTAATTATTAATAAAATCCTACTCGTATGGCTTTTCAGATCGGCCCCGTTTTTAGTGGTATCTGGCGTCCACAACAAATTGTTTTGTTAAACCAAATGTAATCCTTTATTTAAGATCTACAAGAGCTGTAGAAATGGCATTTAATATGCAAGATTTAATAAAACCAAAGTTAACTACAGATATTATACTGGTTTTAGCACTACTTACTTCAGAAAAGTAAATGTGCAATAGGATAAATTTTAGACAAAACCGTTATTTTGATCGTCAAGCAGCTTGCCTATGCAATACTTTGCCTCCCAATGGTAAATCCAATTCCGGCTGTTTCAAAATAAGACGAATGGAATTAAAGGTGTCTTTCAACTCACTTTTTTTGTTTTCAAAAATGGCTTGCTGGCGCGGAGTAAATGTTGCGGATAAGTATTCATTAAATAACCAACTCACTCCTTCTATTGTGTCAATTTGTTTGTCTACTTTATTTAAAGGCTTTAATAATTTCACCAACTCTCGGGCATAAGCTAAAAATTGAACATAAGCGTATGCTCCGCCGTGCGGGTTTTCATACTTAATTCCTTCAATCATACTAAAGTAAATTTCAATTCTTGTGATGTTTTTCATAGCCTTTAAGTTTAATGTTATACAAACTTACTACATAAAGTAGTTTTGTTTTGCTACGATTTGTAGTATTAACAAATTATGATTTTTAGGACTTATTTGGCTCTATTCCTAAATCTTAAGCACGGTTTTTTATTAATACCTTTATAGCATGCAAAAGAAACTACTCGGAAAAACAGATCTTTTAGTAAGTCCAATCGCCTTTGGTGGAAATGTATTCGGCTGGACAATCAACGAACAAACATCCTTTGAAATTTTAGATGCCTTTGTAGCTTCCGATTTTAATTTTGTTGACACAGCCGATATGTATTCCCGCTGGGCAAGTGGCATCGGTGGTGAATCTGAAACAATACTTGGAAGCTGGATGAAAAAACGTGGTAACCGCAAAGAAATAATTCTGGCTACCAAAGTGGGTAAGGACATGGGAAATGGAAAAATAGGGCTTTCAAAAAAGTATATTCTCAATGCTGTTAACGATTCTCTAAAACGCTTGCAAACCGATTACATAGATTTATATCAAAGTCACGATGACGACTCAAAAACACCTTTGGAAGAAACACTCGATGCTTACCAATATTTAATTAAAGAAGGGAAGGTTCGGTATATTGGTGCATCCAACTATTCCGCAGAGAGGCTCAATCTTGCTTTGGAAACAAGTAGAAAATATAATTACCCGCGGTACCAAACCTTGCAACCGCATTATAATTTAATGGAAAGAAATATTTTTGAAACTGATCTTGAAAAAGTGTGCTTAGATAATAAATTAGGAGTGATTCCTTATTTTTCTTTAGCCTCAGGTTTTTTAAGTGGTAAATATAGAAATGCCAGCGACCGAACTAAAAGCGTACGTGGAAGCGTTACCGATAAATACCTAAATGAAAAAGGTTTAAACGTTCTTAACGCCCTAGATGAAGTTTCCTCAAAACATGAAACCAAACCTGCAAGCGTGGCACTAGCTTGGCTAATGGCACGACCATCTATTACTTCTCCGATTGCAAGCGCAACAACAATTGAGCAATTAAAAGATTTGGTAAATGCAGCATCAATCGTGTTAGATGCAAAGGATATAGAACTTTTAAATAGCAGTAGTATTTGATAAAATCTTTTTTTTTCGGGCGCCCGGGCTGGTGCCCTGCGGGTTCCATTACAATCGCACTACCTCGCTCAAAAGTTTATCAAACTTTTGCCGCAATTTTTTTAGGCGATAAAAGAGGTATCGCCTAAAATGAACCATCCCGATAAATACCGGGACTTCGGCCCCCTGACGCAGAATTGTCAATAGTAAATTTAGAGCAGTCACTTCAAAATTTGAAAGCTAAAAAATTTACGAGAACCATTATGATTTTTCTAATAATTTACGTAGCACTTTGCGATTAATAAAAATGCTAAACTAAAATTTACCGAAATAACTACTGATCTAATATGTAGTGAGCGCCAGCGATTGAGCGGCCTGTTTGAGCTCCTTTATGTTTGTCCCGAAGGGCAAAAATAAAGAGCGAGTAGCGAAAGCGCGTCCGGGCGCCCAAAAAAACACGGATGCTAAAGAACTTAGACTTTAGAATAAAACTTGCTGGACCAATTAAGTTTTAGATTCTAATTAAATTTCCTCGACATACTAAAATAAGGAACAGGTATCGCTCTTAAATCTAGATTAACTCTGTTATTAGAATTATTTATCAATGCATAACAACCCACCGTCCAACAAATGACTTCGTTTCCAATAAATTTAAAGCCTATGCCGCCAAAGCCACTAGTTAATTCAGGTAAATACCAACCTTCAATATTTAAAGCAACATTTTTTTTAAATCTGCTACAGTAGGCTGCACTTATAAAAGCCATATTTACAAAAGCGCTAGTACTGTTCCTATAAAATAAGTCTGAGTTTAACCCAATTACACCTCCTGAAAAGGTTAAGTTTTTATTAGAATTGCCATGTGTAAATTTACCCTGTGCACCATAACCAAACAAGGCAGAACTATTTCCACCGGATGTGATGTCACCAATTCCAAATACAGAGCCGCCAATGTAATTATCTTCAGTAATTTCGTAAGCAAAATTTAAACCCAAAGAAATTGGATAGAAAGCAACGGTATTTAATGTAATGGCCCAATGTTTATTGAAAGCATAATTAATATTTTCAAGAAGTAACCAATGTGAATTAGTCGATACTTTTCCTTCATCAAATAAAAAAGCGCTGCTTAAAAACATATAATTTCGAGCGTGTAAATTTTCACCCATTGTTTCATTACTTAAATCGCGACCTGCGGATTTATTATTTTGAATAATCTCTGACTTTCTTATTTCAACAGTTCTGTGTGTTATTTTGTTTTTAAGAACCACAAATTCACTTGTTTCTCTTATAACTTGTCCGGTATGTATGGAGCCGCTTTTTGTTTTTAATGTATAATTAGTTTCGGTGTCGTATTGTGGCACGAAAGAACTTGAGTCTGCTGTGGTTTGCCCATGAGCAAGAGCACCTAAAAACAGAATAAAAGCTATGAAAAAATAATGTTTCAAGAATTTAGTTTTTAATTCCTTTAAAAAAACGCAAAGCTCCACTCATGTCTTTAATAAGATGTGTATTTTCAAACAGATTAGAATTTTTCGCGTATTCTTCAACAGCCTCGGCAGTTAAAGGATTAAGTTCAAAATATAGTTTTCCTTTTTTTGAAAGAGAAGTGGAGCAGAGATCAATTATTTTTTTGTAGAAAATAATCGAATCTTCTCCTTTTACAAAAAGCGCTAAATGAGGTTCATGATCCAAAACATTTTTTTCCATTAGCTCTTTTTCTTTTTCCTTTATATATGGAGGATTACTGATAATTATATCGAACTGATTATTAATTTGATTTTTTAAAATATCAGTAGCGAAAAAATCAATTGTGGTTTCATTTAATTCTGCATTTTTTTTCGCAAGATCCAAAGCGTCTTTACTGATATCACAAGCTGATACGGCTGACTCTTTTAAATTGTTTTTAAGTGTAATAGGAATACATCCGCTGCCGGTTCCAATATCAAGAATGCTCAAGTTTCCTTTGTTCTCTTTTAAAACAAGTTCCACTAGTTCTTCCGTTTCGGGACGTGGAATTAAAACGTGTTTATTGACTTTAAATTTAAGATTGTAAAACCAGGTTTCTCCTAATATATATTGCAATGGAATATGTTTTTTAAGATCCTTAGCGCAATCGTATAATTTTAATAAATCACTTTGATTAATGTTTTCTTCTAATTTTTGATAGGTTTCTGTTTTTGAATATCCTAAAATACTTTCCATCGCAAAAAGCATCATGGCTTCAATTTCACTGTCAGGATAAATGCCTCTGAGTTCTGATTGGAAAAAATCAACGAGGTGTTTGAGTTTATTGCCGCTTATTCTCATTAAGGATTGCGAATAAGTTTAAAGCTGTAATTTTTTTCTTCTCCTGTTATTTGAATTAAATACAAAGTAGAATAAGAACTAGTTAATTTTGAGAAATTAAGTTCATGTGTTTTTCCTTGAAAGGGTTCTTGTAGCATCAATTTTCCATCTGTTGAATAAACATAAATTTTTCCTGTAAGTGGAGTAGGGGTTTCAATACTCACAACATCATTAAAAGGATTTGGAAAATAGTTTATCGATTCTCTCGAAATATTTTTGATACCAACTAAATTTTCTCCGCATGTCATAGCAGCAAGGCCATCCAACTTGCCATATCCCCAAGCATAATTTGGAACGGTGCCTGTATAAAAATCGCTAAAAGCGCATTGAGTGATAGCTGTTTTAACTTGTTGGTTGGTTGCCAACGGATGCGCTTCTAAATATAAGGCCGCTAATCCAGCAACCACAGGTGATGCTGCTGAACTTCCGCCACCCCGCACATGAAGACTTCCTTGAGCAACAACTTGCGGAGCGTTAGTAATTAGATTTGCTTGCATGCCAGTTACCAATGCAGTGAAAACAGCGTGACCTGTTGCATTAATATCCGGTTTAATTCTACCATCACGTGTCGGTCCGCTGCTACTGGTTCCAAATAAGGCTCCAGCAGTTTCAGGTAATGTTCTTAAGGTATCATTCACATCGTAGTAACGTTTTAGGTTGACGTAGTTTCCAACAGTAATTACCTCGTCGCTACATTGATAACTGCTTACCATACTGTACATGGTATCTGGTGCAATATAATACGCCATTTTTGGATATTGGCTAAGCGTGGGTAAACCAGAGGACACAAAATCAAAATTCCATGCATGGTGTGTTCCTGAACCTTTTGTTTCTATTCGCCACAATAAATTATTTGTATCAGCATCTATGTGTACATACATTTCGTAAACACCATAATTATTTATGCTGGAAGAATTCTGAATTATTCCAATGCGGTTCCCATTGTGTTTTAAAGTATCATACTGAATAGTGTTCAATCCGTAATTGTAATTTTTAAACGAGATTCTTCCAAGATCTGAATAGTTAGTTCGGTTGGCACCAATACTAATTTGCAAATTTTTTATCTGCATAGTGTCTCCATAAAACCAATAGTCAATTTGACTTTGATTATTTGTTAACCAGGTAAAACTGGTATCGTTTGATACGCATTGGGTTTTTGTATGAAATTTAACATGACCCGCGTTTCCAACCGCAGCTACCATTACTCTTCCAGGAATATTAACCAACATACTTTCAATAAGTTTTGCTTCCAAGTCAGTTCCGTCGTGACTACCGTAATAATCACCAACGCTTGCATTTATAACACAAGGTTTGCTAAGCAAAGTAGCTTTATTAAAAATGTATTGCACGGCGTCTGCTGTTGAACCTGGTAAATTAAAATTTTGCGCCACCATAATGATATCAGCCTTGGAGGCACAACCTTCATGCGTATTATTAGCGAGTCCATTACCAGCTCCAATGCCTGCCACTTGTGTACCGTGACCAAAATGAGGCATATCACTATGGGTACATTGATTAGCATTAATATCGGCGTCTGTCCACTCTATGCCATAATTATAAGGTGATGGCACGGTTGGTCCCACAGTCGCCACCTGATCCCATAAAAATTTAATGCGTGTATTTCCTTGCGCATCTTTAAAATCCCCATGTGCAATGTCAATACCAGTATCAATAAAGCCAAGCACAATACCAGATCCATTATAAGGCTGATTAAGCGGCACGGCACCAAGCTTAACAGGTTTAATACGGTTGCGGTAAACCATTGTATCGTTTAACGGCCTTATTTTAGGTTGAGGTAGCTCGGCGTAAGAAATTATTTTATTGGTAATAAGGTAAGAAAGTGCCGCAGCATTGCAGCGAATAGAAGCAATGTTTCCAGAAGAATAGTTTAGGGTATAAGCACCTTCTTTTTCGTGGGTTTTAAGTTTTGCAATATCCCCTTGCACGAAGACGGTGTATAAAACATTGGGATTATTTTTTTCAGAAAGTTTAACTTTAAGTGCATTGCTGAAATGACTCGATTGAGAATTAGCAACGAGACCTTCCAAAAGAAATAAAAAAACTAAAAATAAACGCATTTGGTTTTAAATAACATTAAAATTAGCTAAAAAAAACGAACTTTGGTCCATGATTCGGAACCCTTGGCTTATACTAATCTTCTTGTTTTTCAGCTTAAAATCATTCTCTCAAATGGATAGTATTTTATACATGCAAGATAAGCGTCTTCAAGACGGAATTTATTTAAGCTATCAGGATTTTCGAATGAATAAAAGTTTGAGAAAGGAGCAAATTGTCTCTACACTTGATAAGGACCAATTGGAATTTTTGACTAAAGTTGTTTACAAAAGGCAATTTTCTTATAAAGAAAACGAAGAAACTATTAATGTAGAAACGGAGACTGTTTGGGGCTACATGCAAAACAATACGTTTTATATAAATTACGAAGGCGAGTTTCGCAGGGTGCCTGTATTTGGTAGCATTTCCTATTTTATAGCGACTTTAACAGTGCAAACACCTGGCTTTTATGACCCACGTTTTGGTGGGGCTGGAGGATCGACTACTAGAACAATTATTAGTGAGCTTATTATGAATTATTACGACGGTTCTATTAAGGAGTTTAATCAGAAAAATGCTGAAGATTTGTTGGAGCCCGACAAAACCCTTTACGACGAGTACAAAAAACTTTCAAAAAGAAAGCAGAAAGAACAAATGTATACCTACATTAGAAAATACAATACTGCACATCCCATTTATTTTCTGCAATAATCTTTGCCCCCCCTGTGCGCTTATAAAGAACAGAAACCACAAAGAACACAAAGCAGACACGAAGAAACACAAAGTCAATGTTAATTCTTTGTGTCCTTTGCGCAACACTTTGAGCTCTTTGTGGTTAAAAAAGCAAGTATTCTTTTGTTTTAATTGGCAATTGTTTAAATCTAAAAAATTGTATCTTTAGACCTTCAAATTTATGAGTGTTTACGATAAATACGAGCCGGTAATAGGTTTAGAGTGTCACATACAATTGCTTACAAAAACCAAAATGTACAGCAACGATATTGCAGAGTATGGTGGATTGCCAAATTCACATGTTAGCGTGGTTACATTGGGTCATCCCGGCACTTTGCCTGTAGTGAATGAACGAGCAATTGAATTTGCCGTTAAGTTGGGAATCGCTGTAAACTCTGATATCCGCGAAGAAAATCAATTCGCGCGTAAAAATTATTTCTATGCCGATCTTCCAAAAGGTTATCAGATAACGCAGGATAAAACCCCTATTTGTACAGGCGGTTATGTTAGCTATAAGTTAGATGGAGTCGAGAAAAAGGTAAACCTTACACGTATTCACATGGAAGAAGATGCTGGTAAAAGTTTGCACGATATTGATCCTTTTGAAACGCTTATAGACCTTAACCGTGCAGGAACACCTTTGTTAGAGATAGTTTCTGAACCTGAAATAAAAAGTGGTGAAGAAGCTTACGCATACATGACAGAAGTTAGAAAACTTGTCCGTTACCTTGGAATTTGTGACGGTAACATGGAGGAAGGTTCATTACGTTGTGACGCCAATATTTCAGTAATGAAAAAAGGTTCTAAAACCTTTGGAAAAAAAGTGGAAGTTAAAAACATGAACTCCTTCCGTAATGTGCAACGCGCAATCGATTTTGAAATTAAACGTCAGATTGATTTATTAGAGGAAGGTGGAGAAATTTCAGGAGAGACACGTAGTTTCGACGCAGTAAATGATCTTACCTTTAGTTTGAGAAGTAAAGAAAACGCAAACGATTACCGTTATTTTCCTGAACCAGATTTACAACCTGTTTACATCACTCAAGAATACATAAATAAAATTAAAGCAGTTCTGCCAACACTTCCGGCCGAATTATTTAAAACCTATACCGAAAAATATAAGTTAAGTGAATACGATGCACTTCAAATTATTGAATCCAAAGAAGTGGCCATGTATTTTAACGAACTTGTTAAACATACTTCTAATTATAAAGGTGGGGCAAACTGGATCATAGGTCCGATTAGATCTTACCTGAATGAACGCGCTTTAAATTTTTCTGAGTTTACTTTATCGCCTGAGAAAATTGCCGAGATTATTCAACTAATTGATTCCGGTAAAGTAAGTAACTCTGTTGCTTCTCAAACTATATTCCCTGCTCTTATTGAGAATCCGTCTGCTACTGCTGAAGAAATTGCCAAACAAAAAGATCTCATTCAAAACAGTGATAGCAATGAATTGCAAGGTTTAATAGACACGGCGCTTTCTAAATTTCCTGAAAAAATCGCTGAATACAAAAATGGAAAAGTAGGTTTATTGGGTATGTTTGTTGGAGAAGTAATGAAATTGAGTAAAGGAAAAGCAGATCCGAAATTATTAAATCAGTTAGTAAAAGAAACCTTAGAAAAATAAATAGCTTCATCTAAAAATAAATAGAATATGTATAAATCGATTATCTGCCTTGGAACTCTTGCATTACTGGCTTCATGCAACCCCTCTAAAAGCGACGGAAGCTTTGAATTAAAAGGAAATTTTTCTAATTCAAAAGGTGAAACCGTTTACCTTGAAAAATTAAGTAGTGCACAACCAGTTCTTATTGATAGTGTGGTTATTGATGAAAAAGGAGATTTTGAGTTTGCGAATTATCAACCTAAAATTGGTTTCTATAGAGTGAAAATAAATGCTCAAAATTTTGCTATGTTGGTTTTAGATTCGGCTGTCAAAATTAGAATAACTGGTAACGTCAATGATTTAGGAAACAGTTATAAAGTGGAAGGCTCTGAAGAAACAAAATTGTTTATGGAGTACAATGAGATTTCTAAAGCACGTGATTTGCGACTCGATTCTTTAAACAAAGCGTTTCAAATTGTGATGGAGGGAAGTAAAATGGATTCAAAAAAGATGGACTCTCTTAGTCAAATTTTTGAAGCACCATATAATGCAATTGTTAGTGCTTCGAGTGATTTAGTAATCGATAAATTAAAAAAGAATGCATCGATGTACTCGTCATTAATTGCTGTGCAAGCACTAGAGCCGGATAAGTATCCAGATATCTATAAACTGTTGGATGAAGGACTTTCTAAAAAATTTCCTAACGATAATAATGTAAAAATGTTTCACAGCGTGGTTAGTTCTATGCAAGCTACTGCTATTGGACAAGTTGCGCCAGACATTATTTTAAACTCACCAGAAGGCAAAGAAATTGCATTAAGTTCACTTAAAGGGAAAGTAGTGTTGGTTGATTTTTGGGCGAGCTGGTGCGGTCCTTGTCGTAAAGAAATGCCGAACGTAGTAAAGGCTTATGCAAAATTTAAAAATAAAGGATTTGAAATTTTTGGTGTTTCTTTGGATAAAGAAGGAGAACGTTGGGTAGAGGCTATTGCTAAAGATGGCATTACCTGGCCACAAGTAAGCGACTTAAAGCAATGGGAAAGCAGTGTGGTTAGATTGTACAATATTCAAGGGATTCCATACACTGTTTTATTAGACAAGGAAGGTAAAATAATTGCAAAAAATCTTCGAGGCGAAGAATTAGAAAAAAAGCTCGCTGAAGTTTTAAACTAAAAAAATGAAATTTAAATCGAAAAAAAATTGGCGCTTGGTTTTATACTTAGCGCTTTTTTTTAACCACAATTTTGTAGTTAGCCAACAAAGTTATTTTCAACAACGTATAGATTATAAATTAGACGTTGCGCTTAATGATGAGAACCATAGCTTACGAGCTTTCGAGGAAATTAAGTATGTGAATAATTCTCAGCAAGCTCTGGATGTGATCTATTTTCACCTCTGGCCAAATGCTTACAAAAACAGTTCTACTGCATTAGCTAAACAATTGTTGTGGCAAGGTAAAACCGATTTTTATTATTCTAAACCCGAAGAACGCGGATACCTTGACAGTCTTGATTTTAAAGTAAATGGTAAACTCATTAAATGGGAATACGATAAAGAACACATTGATATTTGTAAACTTATTTTGAATGAACCAATACGGCCATCAGACAGTATCATTATTACTACACCATTTTTTCTAAAAATTCCTGATGCAAAGTTTTCACGATTAGGTCATACCAATCAGGCTTATTACATGACGCAATGGTATCCAAAGCCTGCGGTATATGACAGAAAAGGTTGGCATCAAATGCCTTATCTTGATCAAGGGGAATTTTTTAGCGAGTTTGGAAGTTTTGATGTGAAAATTACCTTGCCGGATAACTATGTTTTATGTGCAACGGGTGATAAAGAATCAAACAGTGACGAAGAAGATTTTCTAAATAAAAAAATAAATGAAACGCTAAAGGCAATCGAGAAAAGTCCGAAAGATAAACAGGATGAATCTTCTTTTTCTACGCCAGTATCTACAAAACTATTTAAGACGATTCGTTTTAGACAATCACAGGTACACGATTTTGCCTGGTTTGCAGATAAACGTTTTTATGTGATGCGTGATTCGGTCGAACTTCCAGAAAGTAAACGGAAAGTAAATACCTGGGTATACTTCACACCAAAGAATTTAGAGTTTTGGAAAGATGCCATTACTTATATTGGAAAGTCTACCGTTTTTTATTCTTTGCATAATGGCGATTATCCATATAACAATGTTAGCGCTTTAGATGGGAGCATTATGGCTGGCGGAGGAATGGAGTATCCAAATATTACCGTTATAGGAGACGTTTCGTCTGCCATAGAACTCGACATGGTAATTGCACACGAAGTAGGACATAATTGGTTTTATGGGATTCTTGGAAGCAACGAACGCGATCATCCTTTTTTAGATGAAGGAGTAAATTCGTTTGTTGAGTTAAGATATATGCGCACAAACTATCCTGAAAAAAAATTAGGGGCCTTCATTCAAAAAGATTCTACTTTTAAATTATTTGGCCTAAATAAATTTCCTTTTTGGAAATATCAAGAACTTCCTTTTTATTCGGCTATACGAAAAAGAACAGATCAAGAAATTTTCTTAGCGTCAACAGATTTTACCGAATCAAATTACGGTGCAATTGTTTACGGAAAAAGCGCACTGGTCTTAGATTATTTAATGGATTACATGGGCGAAAATGTTCTCGATAAAGCCATGCATAGCTACTTTGAAACTTATAAATTTAAGCACCCTTCTCCCAATGATTTTTTTAAAACGCTCAATGAGTTTTCAGGAAAAGACCTGAACGATTTTCAAAAGCATTTAATTTATTCGACCGCTAAGATTGATTATAAAATCACTAAGGTTAAACTTAAAAAAGAAGGTGGGTATACGCTCACACTTAAAAACAAAACCAATGCAATATTGCCTTTCAATATCACAAGTTATGATAAAACTAATACTCCTATTGACGTAAAATGGTATGATGGTTTTGAAAACAAACGTGAGATAACTATAACAAGTGCTGAGGTAGATCATTTTAAAATTGACGGACAAAATAGAATGCCTGACATCAATCGTAAAAACAATATCATTAAAGCGCAGGGTTTGTTTAAACGATCACGTCCATTGCGTTTAAGTTTTCTAAGTAGATTTGAAGAACCATCTCGCACCAATATTAATTACATTCCCATGATTGCCGGAAATTATTATAACGGTGCTATGGTGGGTATGGCTTTTCATAATTACGGGTTTTATGAACGACGTTTTGAGTATTTAATCGCACCCATGTTTGCTTTTAATACAAAAACACCCGTTGGATTTTTAGAGTTTAATTATAACGCCTATCCTAAAAAAGTTTTCCAACAAATAACTATTGGCGCAAAAGCTAAAACCTTTGCTTATGATCAGTTTAAAACGAAGTTTGTGAATGAAATCTTAAGTACGAATTACCAGGACCTGCCTTTAAATTTTTATAAAATAGCTCCTTACGTAAAGTTTGAACTCAAAAAGAAAAATCCTCTCAGTCATATTTCTCAATTTATAACATACAGCAATACCAATTTACTTGTAGATAGCCTTGATACGAAAGCATTTGTAACGGGTGAAGGTCTTAAGAAAAAAACCGAGTATTCTTTTGTGAACCAATTAAATTATGATTTAAAAAACGCACGAGCTATAGACCCATTTAGTTTTAATATCAGCCTACAGCATACTTCTTCTATGGCCAAGATTTCAGGTGCCTTGAATTATAAAATCGCATTAAACAAAAAACACAGCATCGATTTACGCGTTTTTGCAGGAGCTTTTCTTGCAGGGAATTCCAATGAACGAGGATATTATGCCTTTAGAGCAAGTGGTTATAACGGTTGGCATGATTATATGTTCGATGGTAATTATGTTGCGAGGAATGAAAGAGGTGGATTTGGTTTTAGTCAGTTTATAGAAAAAGATGGCGCTTTAAAAATATGGACCCCACTCGGGCAAAGCGCTGAATGGCTAACTTCTGTGAATATTAAATCACCGCGTGCTTTTAAATTTATCCGGGTGTTTGGAGACTTGGTTGTGTGTGATGGACGTTCTTTATTAAACGATAAATTTTTGTGGGATGCAGGATTTAATTTGGTGTTTTGGAACGATATCATAGAAGTCTATATTCCATTGGTTTACAACACGGATATCAAAAAAACACTGGATCTAAATAAAGTAAGTTTTCCAAATACCATACGCTTTACATTTAATATTCATAAATTGGGCATTAAAAGTATTTTACAAAACAGTTTTTTTTAGTGAGCAATAAAAAAATATATTTCGCATCCGATTTTCATTTGGGAGTTCCTTCACGTGAGAGCAGCTTAAAACGTGAAAAGCTTGTTTGTAAATGGTTGGATAGCATTAAGCACGACGCGGCAGAAATTTTTTTGGTCGGCGATCTTTTTGATTTTTGGTACGAATACAAATACACTGTTCCTAAAGGCACTGTACGTTTGATAGGAAAGATTGCAGAGCTTACCGATGCAGGGATTCCAGTCCATTTTTTCGTTGGAAACCACGACCTTTGGATGAAAGATTATTTTATTGAAGAGTTAAACGTGAGCATTCATCACAAACCAATAACAAAAACTTTTAACGATAAAATATTTTATATCGGACACGGTGACGGTTTAGGGCCTGGAGATAATTGGTATAAACTCTTACGTAAAATATTTGCAAGTAAAACATGTCAGTGGCTCTTTAGTCGCTTACATCCGAATTTCGCTTTTTACATCGCAAAACAAAGCAGCAAACGAAAAAAAGAAGCAACGGGTAACGAGGATGAAAAATTTTTAGGGGCAGAGAACGAGTGGTTGTATTTATATAGCAGAGACTATCTTAAGGAAAATAAAGTTGATTTTTTTGTCTTCGGTCACCGTCATTTACCACTTGATTTGGATATTGAAGGAAGAGCTCGGTATATTAATTTAGGCGAATGGATTCAATACAATACGTATGCAGTTTTTGATGGCGAAAAAATGGAGTTGAAAACCTTCGAAAGTTAAGGCAGTCTTGAATCTTGTATCTTAGGTCTTGATTCTTGCCCTTTTTATTGTTTTTTCTGCGTAAATTTTTTCTGATAAATAAATGGCACGCCAATGTGAAGTGTAGCATCTTTTTCAGACCTTTCCACGGTATGTTTTCGGTAAGTGGAATAATATATTTTAACCAAAATCACAAAGTAAGAAATTAATAAGGGTCCAAAAATAAGTCCCGGAACCCCCATGTAATTTAAACCCATGATTACACCAAGTACCGTAATTACGGGATGCACATCGGCCATGCGTTTTGCAAGCATAAAACGAATAACATTGTCTGCACTACCCATAATTAAGGCGCTCCACCCCAGTACTGCAAATCCCTGCCAGGTGTTACCAGCGAAGAATAGATACGCACAAATTGGAACCCAAATAATTCCAGTACCAACAATTGGAATGATTGACGCGAAACCCGTAAGTATGCCCCAAAAAGCAGCTTCAGGAACACCTGCAATGTAGTACGCCACAAAGGCACTGATACCTTGGGTCACCGCTATAAGAGGAACACCAATGGCATTGCTAAATGTTTGCGCTTTTAATTCAGACCCAAATAATAGTATTTTACGTTTATCAAAAGGAAGGTATAAAACAATAGTGGCTTCCAGTCTTCCCACGCTTACAAGTAAAAAATATAGAAAGAAATACATCATGGTGATAGACGAAAATAACGTAAGACCCATGTTGAGGATATTTGAAACCATGCCGGTTGCGTAGCTTTGAATTTCTTCAATATTTTTCTTTGAAAGAATAATGACATTAAATTTGTGTTGAATTCCGAGGATGTAATTTTTTAATATTTCAGGGTGTGAAATAAATGGTGCTACTTTATTAAAAATTAAACTGGAGAAAGCAATAATGGGAAGCATGATGATAAAGAAAGATACAATGACAATAAGTATAGCAGCTCGGCTTTTTTTCCATTTTCTTTTATTTACTAAATTTTCCATCCACGGTTTGAAAAGCACATAAAACATGACGCTTCCTAAAAACGCAGTAAAAAATTCACGCATGGAAAATAGAAGAAGTGCAGCAAATACAATAATTATTGATAGGAAGAAGGATTTGTTTATTTTATTTGAACTAAGTCGTGGGGTCTCCATTTAAGAACTAGATTGATTTCTACGGTAATTTTTAGTAATTTTAAATAAAATAATCGAGAAAGGCAGGAGATATGGACAAGAAATCAAAACTATTTTTAGCGTTTGGAGCTGGTGCTTTGGTTGGTGCCGCAATAGTTGCTCTTTACTCTACCGATAAAGGAAAAGAACTTGTTAAAAAGTTAAAAGATCAAGCCGGTGATTTAGCCGAAGATCTAAAAAAAAACTTTAAAGAGTTTGAATCAGAATTTACTGATTTTGTAAAAAGCGAAGACTCAAAAGAAAATACTCAAGTTTGATAACACTAAACTATGATGGAGGAAAATAAGGAAAATTTTTTAGAGGAAACTTATGGATTATTCACAAATTACGTGGATGATCGTATACTGCTTTTAAAAATACAAACAGCAGAAAAGTCAGGTAAGTTAATGTCCGCTTTTGTTACAATAGCTGTTGTAGCTTTATTCACTTTTTTTATTTTGCTTTTTGTAAGCATAATGGGTGGTTATTATTTTGCTGAGCTAACAGGCAGTACATTTAAGGGTTTTAGCATTGTGGCCGGCATTTATTGTTTGTTGTTGTTAATGTTTCTTGTAGTGAATAAACAAATATTATCAAAAAGAATTATTGATTTAGTAATTAGAATCTTCTTCGAACGCTCTGCAGTAGAAACCGACTTAAGTAAAGACGATGAGTAAGCAAAATGTAAATATAACTTCGCTAGCAGAACTTGAACAGCAAGAACGCTTAGTGCGAACGCGAATTAAACTGCAGGAAATCGAATTATCTTCGCGTATTAAAAAGTTGCCTGAAGAACTTGTTGCAACTGCAGTTATTGGTTTGGTATCTTCTGCATTAAAAGGTACAGCGCTGAAATCACTTATAAATTTTGCGAAAAGAGTCGGTAAAAACGTTTTTTCTAATATTTTAAAGGATATTCTCTGATTTTCCTGCAATAATGCAAGTTTTAGAGCATCAATTAATGTTTAAAAATATGCTAATTCACACCTAATTTATTTGCAATTTCGAAAATAATGTAGTTATTTGTTAAACTAACACTAAAGATTATGACGGGAACTATTGACATTAAAGTAGAGAAAATTAAAAAAAGCCGAGTTTCGGAATACGATATTAATAATGTGCCTTTTGGAAAATGTTTTAGCGATCACATGCTTGTAGCAGAATATTCTGATGGTAAATGGCAAAACGCTTCAATAATGCCTTATCAAGATATGCCTATGAGTTATGCTATGAGTTCATTGCATTATGGTCAGGCAATCTTTGAAGGGATGAAGGCTTATAAAAACGAAAAAGGGGAAGTATCTATTTTTCGCGCACCTGATAATTTTAAACGCTTAAATAAAAGTGCCATCCGCATGGCAATGCCTGAAATTCCTGAAGATTTATTCATGAACGGTTTAATGGAATTAATTCGCCTCGACTCATCTTGGGTGCCTTCTAGCGAAACAGGAAGTTTATACATCCGTCCTTTTTTAATCGCAACCGATGAAGCCATAGGTGTAAAAATAAGTGATACTTACAAATTTGTAATCATTACTTGTCCTGCTGGTAAATATTACAGCGAGCCAATTAAAGTATTGGTAGAAACAAATTATTACCGCGCTGTAAAAGGTGGTGTGGGTTTTGTAAAAGCAGCTGGTAATTATGGCAGAAGTTTATATCCCGCAAAATTAGCCCAGCAAAAAGGGTATCAGCAAGTAATTTGGACTGATAGCGAAACACAACAGTATTTTGAAGAAAGCGGCACCATGAACGTGATGTTTGTAATTGGGGACACACTTTTAACTCCAGGATTAAGCGATACAATTCTAGATGGTGTAACCCGTAGTTCTGTTTTAATGCTTGCAAAAGAATGGGGAATGAAAGTTGAAGAACGTAAAGTAAGCATTAAAGAAGTGTTTGAAGCCATTGAGAACAAAACCTTAAAAGAAGTTTTTGGTTGTGGTACAGCGGCAACGATTGCGCAAATTATCGGTATTGGTCATAATGGAAAAGATTATGCATTGCCTCCTGTTTCTGAGCGTAAGTTTTCTACGAAAGTAGATGATACTTTAAGAAGTATTCGCAAAGGTAAATTAGAAGATAAATATAACTGGATGATGAAGGTGCCTTCATAATTTAAACTAAAAAAACCGACTTCTAAAGAGTCGGTTTTTTTGTGCCTCTTGGTTCCTTCTAATTACAAAGAGAATACAGTTCCAATTTCTGCGACATGAAATCCGTTTTTAAGAACTTCTTTGTATGCCGCACTCTCTTTATTAAGCAGAGGATTCGTGTGGTTAAAGTGTATAAAATAAATTTTATTCTTTTCTTTTTCTGGAAGCATTTTAAAAAGTTCCATGCTCTCAATGACAAATGGATGTGGTATTTGTGAAATATCTCTGTTTTGTATTTCCTGCCCATCAAAAAATGTTGCATCTACAAATGCATAGTCTACTGTTTTAATTTCTTCAACAATATCTTTGTTCCATTTACTCCATTTGTCAATATCAGGAATAAACATCACTTTTTTATTTGGACCTTCAATTCTATATCCAACCGTTTCTGAAAACTCATCTCTGTGAGGAACAAGAAAAGGAGTGACTTTTAAGGCAGATGAAAGTTGTATGCTCTCTGTATCTGTTATAGTTTGAATTTGAATGTTATTTAAACTTACCAATTGACTCCACGGGCCGTTGGTTTCAAGAAATGTTTTCATGCGAGGCATGGTATAAACCTTTACTCCGTTTGAGTTCATGGCTTCTTTTCCAAAATACATGAGTCCTGAATAATGTCCAATATGCGCATGACTCAAAAAAACACCATCTGGTATATCAGAGGATTTGAAAGTTGAATTATCTTGAAGCATACGCAACTGTGAAGTCATATCAGGTGTAGCTTCGAAAAGATAGTTTTTTTTGTTTTCAGAATCGATAACTCCAAGTGAAACTACTTTTCTGTTTTTGTCAGGATTGGAAAATAATTTTTCGCAACAGTTTTTATTGCAGCCAATGTGCGGAGATCCACCATCCTGAACTGTTCCAAGAACAATTAAAGAAAGTGAAGTAATCGTATCTTTTAAAGAATTTGTTTTTTCTATTCTATCAATACTAGAATTGCAAGAAAATAAAAGTAGCCCAGAAAATAAAAAAAGTGATCTCGTTAACATGAGATCAATATTAATAAAAACAAACTGAAAAAATAATCAAACTTTTCTTAAGCTTTTTTCCCACCAAAATAAATATTAAAGCCAAGGTACAATGATCTTAAACCTAAGTCTAAGTTTAATCCACTGCTTTTCGTTTTAATTGTTTTTACTCCGTTACTGTATGATTGATTTGTTGAATTGTTATAATATAAATTGCCAAATGACATTTCAATGCCAATTTTTTCCGTGATGAAATAAACAAGACCCGTTTGCAGTCCAACGTTAAGACCCCATTGGTCACCTTCACCAGTCCATTTATTTGTCATGCTAGGATAAATACTCGACTCAGAAATGCTCGTTGAGTTGCTTTTTCCGAAGCCATAGGTCGCAGTTAATTGACCAAACACGCCAAGTTTATTTTGATTCGTTAATTTATATAAGCGTGTAAAAACACCAAAAGAAGTAGAGTTTGAATAATCCTTACCGTTTCGAGTATAGTCAATACCTTTTTGCTCATACTTTGCAGACGATGCTCCGTAACCACCCATAAGACCAACTACAAAATTATCTTTAAGAAAATAACCAGCTCGTAAATAACTATCAAATCCAACTGAAGAGTTTTTAGATTGATTTTGATTGTTAGGGAGAGATTCATTTGATTGATCGTTTGTAGAGAACTTTATACTAGGGCCAAAAAAAACATTCCCACTTTTTATTTGTCCGTAAGATACACTCAGGCAAAATAGACTGGCAAGAATTAAAGAATTTTTCATTGGGTTTAGGTTTAAGATTTGTTTACAAGGATAACGACTTAAAAATAAAAGTGGTATTCAATTAACACAATTTCGCAATTCTGGCATGAATCATGTGATTTGCATAAATATTATATTTAAATGGATTTACTGTTCTAGGCTTTAAATTCCTAATTCTAAAAATAGCCTCTATTTCTTCAGGCTTTTTAACACTGCATGGTAAACAACCTTCGAAATTGTGAGTAATTTAGTTATGTCAAAATTTTACATTTGGTTATGACTTTAAAAACAGCAAAATCACTATATCTTCTTTTTTTTATTTTTGGCACAACCTTCCTTTACGCTCAGGATGAGGAAGCTAAACCAGAGAAAAAATGGTGTAACGAAAACGTCGATAAAAAAGCCATTTCAAATTATGAAAAAGGTATAGATAGGAAAAAATATAAGAAACCAGAAAGAATGGAGTTTCTCAAAAAAGCCTTAGCGCTTGATGAAGATTTTCCAGAAGCATTTCTTGCCGCTGGCCTTGAGTTTATTGCTACAGCAAAAATCGATAACAAACCTTTTAGTGTTGCAACTCCTTTTTTTTATAAAGCCATAGCCAATTGTCCGCAAATCCATAGCGAACCTTATTATTATATTGGATTTGACTATTATGAAAAGAGAATGAACGATTCCGCCATAAAATACCTTCAAAAATTTATGGCCTTTAAAGACGAGGACGAAAAAAAATTCGGAAAGGAATGGGAAGGGGAAATGTACAATGCAAAAATGATGGTGCGCTCTGCAAAAAAAGAAATGGGTCTCAAAAAAAATGTGCAGTTCGATCCAAAAGTAATAACAGGTGTCTCAACAGAACGAGATGAGTATCTCGCCTACATTTCTCCTGACGATAAAAGCTGTTATTTTGTAAGACGACTTCCTGTAAGAAATTTGAACCGTGTTTCTGCTAGTGATGCAGAAAAGGAAGTGTTTATGATTGCATTACGTGACAAAACAGGACAATTTAACGGTGGTGAACCTATGTTGGCACCCTTTAATACGACGGAGGATAATCAAGGAGGTTGTAGCATTTCTATCGATAACAAAACACTTTACTTTGCCATGATGCGTCAAGAAGGAATGCCCCAGCCAAATTGTGATTTGTACGTGAGTGACTTCGCAAATGGCTATTGGAGCGATATTCGAAAATTGAGTGCGAATGTAAACGATATGAAGTATTGGGATAGTCAACCAAGTATTGCTTCAGATGGTCTCACGCTTTATTTTGCAAGCGATAGACCGGGAGGTTATGGCGGTATTGATTTGTACTACACGAAAAAGGATCCAAAAACAGGGCAGTGGAGCAAACCTCAAAATCTTGGTCCAAGTATTAACACAGGTGGAGATGAAAAAACTCCATTTATTCACAGTGACAGCGAAACGCTTTATTTCAGTAGTACAGGTCATTATGGTTTTGGTGCCTATGATATTTTTTTCTCGCGTAAAAACGAAAAAGGAGAATGGGAAGAACCAGAAAATATTGGTTCACCAATTAATGGATACACTGACGACACAGGGTTTTTCGTAAGTAGCGATACAAAGACAGGTTACTTTTTTAGTTTCGACGAAGGAAAAGTAAGAGGCCGAGGAGTTGGACGTTACGATCTGTACGGTTTTGATTTATATAAGGAAGCGCGGCCGCAACAGATTTCATTTGTAAAAGGCAATGTGACTGATAGTGCAGGGAATCAAGTCAGTGGTGCTGTGATAGAAATTAAGGACAGTAAAACAAAGCAAATTTCTTATGCAACTGTTGATAGCACAAGTGGTGAATACATGATTGCAGTAAAGAGTAAGAAAAACGATCTGGTTGTTACGGTAAAAAAAGATGACGTCGCGTTTAATGTAAAAATTATTAAAGTAAAAGATGTTCCGCCCATTGAAGTTGAGCCCGTTGTAATAAACATTGAGGTGAAAGAAGCAAAAGAAGGTGGTCGTTTTGTGATCGATAATATTTTGTATACTACCAATAGTGCTGAACTAAAGGAAGAAAGTAGAATTATTCTTGAAAATTTTGCGCAGTATTTGAAAGAAAATCCAAAAATAAAAGTGGAGATTCAAGGTCACACCGATAATGTTGGTAACTCTAAAGACAATGAGGCTTTGAGTACAAATCGTGCTTTTTCAGTAAAGGCGATGATAGAAGAATTTGGTATTGATGGCAAAAGAATTCTCGCAAAGGGATTCGGACAAAATAAACCAATAGCCGACAATACTTCAGAAGAAGGTCGCGCAAAAAACAGGAGAACGGAATTTCAGATTTTGTCTAAGTAGTGTTTTCAATTTTAACCACATAAGACATATAAGAAACATAAGGTTGATGTTTAAGAAGACCTTATATGCGCTTATGTTCCTTATGTGGTTTAGTTTTTGTTGGAGTCATAGAAACTTTTCCACCGCTTTCGGCAAATACTCAAACTCTAGTTGTTGTATTTTTTTCGCCAAGCTTTCAGGTGTTTCGTTTTCGGTAACTAACGTTTTCACCTGTAAAATAATTTCACCCTTATCATACTCTTCATTCACAAAATGTACCGTAATTCCACTTTCTTTTTCTTTGTTATCAATTACAGCTGTGTGAACACGCATGCCATACATGCCAGCTCCACCATATTTTGGGAGTAGGGCAGGGTGAAGGTTAATAATTTTATTTGGAAATGCTTTAATAAAAGCCTCTGGTATTTTTAATAAAAATCCTGCTAAAATAATCAGATCAATTTTTTCAACTTGTAAAAATTCAATGAGTTTATCTGAGTAATTTTCTAAAGCAGCTTTGCTCACAATCTGCACATTTTTTTTGTGTTTTTCTGCGCGTACTACAATTCCAGCGTCATCCTTATTGGTAACAACTAATTTTATTTTTATGCGTGGGTCATTTGCAAAATGTATAAACAAATTTTCTGCGTTGGTTCCTTCTCCACTCGCAAATATGGCTGCATTAATCATGGCCGCAAAAATATAAATTTTAAACACGAAATGATAATGAGCTATAACACAATAATTATTAAAATTGGAACGGAAATCACATTTTATATACATAATTCACCATTTAAAATCTTTATTTTTACTTTCTATGATTTTAAACTTCATCACCTGGAATCCTGCACCAGAAATCTTTACAATCCCTGGAATTGATTGGCCGGTGCGCTGGTATGGCTTAATGTGGGCACTTGCTTTTATCGGAAGCTTCTATTTTATGAACAAGGTTTATAGAAAAGAAGGCCGAACAGATAAAGATCTTGATACGTTAACGCTTTACATAATTGTTGGTACTATTCTTGGAGCCAGATTCGGACATTGTTTATTTTACGGACCATGGTTCGATGAATACACCACAACAGGAATTCTTATTCAAGAAGGTTATCTTTCACATCCTTTAAACATGCTTAAAATCTATGAAGGTGGATTAGCAAGTCACGGTGGAGCAATTGGGATTCTTACTGCAATGATTTTATATTGCCGTAAGACAAAAGAAAATTGGTTATGGCTTTTTGACCGATTAGTAATTGTGGTGCCTTTAGCAAGTATGAGCATTCGTCTAGGAAATCTTATCAATAGTGAAATCATAGGCAAAGTAACCGACGTTCCTTGGGCTTTTATTTTTTTACAAGAAGATAATCAGCCTCGCCACCCAGCACAACTTTACGAAGCCATCTATTGTTTTTTCTTATTTATTTTTATGTTTTGGTTTTGGAAAAACAAACGCGATACAGTTGGTCCGGGATTTATGTTTGGAATGATGTGCGTGTTGTTATTCATTGAGCGTTTTGTAGATGAGTTTTTTAAAGAGAATCAGTCTGCCTTTGAAGATAGCATGGCGCTTAACATGGGTCAATGGCTAAGTATTCCATTTATTCTTGTCGGAATTTTTATGATTATTCGTTCATACAAACACGAACCGAATTCTTATAAACGTATTGAAATAGAAAAGGCAGAGTAGCTAACTTTAAATAGTCGCTTTTCTTTTTTTGGCGCTCGAGCGGGCCGCTACAGGCTTCGCTGCAATAACACTATCTCGTTCAAAAGTTTGTCAAACTTTTGCCGTGGCTTTTTTCAAACGCTTGTTCGCTTTATTTGTTAAAGCGTTTGAAAAAGAGCTAAATCTTTCGCGTCCCTGGCACGAAAACCTGAATATGTAAATGCACTCATTCATATTATACCTTAGCTTTAATTTTTCCAGTTTGATCTAGATAAACTTCCTAAACTTCTTTTCGAAGGGTTTTATATAAACCTATTGAAACAAAAAAGGCAGAATAATTAAATTCTGCCTTTCAGTTTTTTTATCAATAGTAAATTTAATTCATTCGAATAGTCTGTTTTCTATCCGGTCCAACCGAAACAATTGAAATGGGTGTACTCACAGCTTTTTCAATAAACTTCACATACTCCATTAAAGCAGCTGGTAATTTATCTTTACTGTCAATAGCTGTTAAATCTACATTCCAGCCTTTTACTTTAATCGTAATTGGTTTTAAATATGCGGGATCAATATTGTAAGGAAGATAATCTATTTTCTCACCATTGTGTTCATAGTGTGTACAGATTTCAATTTCATCAAAAATACTTAACACATCTGCTTTCATCATCATTAATTCAGTAACACCGTTTACCATCACCGCATATTTTAAAGCAGGAATGTCTAACCAGCCAGTACGGCGTGGTCTACCTGTAGTACTTCCAAACTCTCTGCCTTCTTGACGCATCCGTTCTCCGGTTTCGTTTTCTAATTCTGTTGGAAAAGGGCCACTGCCAACGCGCGTGCAATACGCTTTAAAAATACCAATCACGTTCCCAATTTTATTTGGTGGAATTCCTAGTCCGTTACAAGCGCCTGCACAAATGGTGTTACTGCTGGTAACAAATGGATACGATCCAAAATCAATGTCCAATAAACTTCCTTGAGCGCCTTCGCACAATACTTTTTTTCCTGCTAACATGGCATTGTTTAAGTAATGCTCGCTCTCAACAAATTGTAAGTTTTTCAAAGACTCAATAGCCTCAAACCAAGCTGGTTCAAGTTCTGCTAAATTGTACTCGTAATTGTGATACGATAAAAGTTGTTTATGTTTTTCTACAAGTGCATCGTATTTTTCTCTGAATTCGTTTGTTTCAATGTCGCCAATACGCAAACCGTTACGACCAGTTTTATCCATATACGTTGGACCAATTCCTTTTAAGGTAGAGCCAATTTTATTTTTTCCCTTAGAAGCTTCGCTGGCAGCATCAATTAAACGATGTGTTGGAAGTATTAAATGAGCACGTTTACTAATGATTAATTTTGATTTTACATCCACGCCTAGTTTTAAAAGAGCGTCAATTTCTTTTTTGAAAATAACAGGATCGATTACAACACCGTTACCAACAATGTTGATGGCTGTTGGATGAAAGATTCCACTTGGAATTGTGTGCAGCACATGTTTTATACCGTTAAACTCCAATGTGTGACCGGCATTTGGTCCTCCCTGGAACCTTGCAATAATGTCATAATTGGGAGTTAATACATCCACAATTTTACCTTTTCCTTCATCACCCCATTGCAATCCTAACAATACATCCGCTTTGCTCATAATACAAAAAATTAAGGGACAAATTTACCATAAAAGGCAAGCAATGCAGGTGTTTTTTAATAACTTTTTAAAATTAGAAGGCAGAGCTAAATTTAGCTCAAAATCATATTATTTCGTCTAAAATTCGGGTATTATTTTGCTTAACAGATGCAAGAAAAAGAATGGCATTACAGATAAATTTGTAAATTTAGGGCTATGCAAAAAATAACCATAGCCATTGATGGATACAGCAGTTGCGGTAAGAGTACACTTGCAAAATCTTTGGCACATAAATTGGGTTATAATTACATAGATACAGGGGCTATGTATAGAGCAGTTGCTTTATACGCCTTAAGACACGATCTTTTTGACGAAAACAAAAATCTCAACAAAGAGGAAATGATTAATGTCCTTCCATTAATTGATGTGGAATTTGAGCTTAATCCCACAACTCATAATTCGGATGTTATTTTAAATGGCGAAAATGTTGAGAGAGAAATCAGAACCATGGAAGTAAGTGATCTGGTTAGCAAAGTAAGTGCAGTAAAAGAGGTTCGTGAAAAAATGGTGGCTTCGCAAAGGCAGATGGGCAAAAAGAAGGCAGTGGTTTTAGATGGAAGGGATATAGGTACTGAAGTTTTTCCAAAAGCAGAACTAAAGTTATTTATGATTGCTGATCCGGAGGTTCGCGCCAAAAGGAGACAAGTCGAATTTAGCAGTAAAGGACAATATTTCACCATTGATGAAGTGGAAATGAGTTTATTAAAACGTGACATGGCGGATATCAGCCGCGAAGAAAGTCCACTAACACAAGCTGAAGATGCTGTGGTATTGGACAATAGCGATCTTAGCAAAGAAGAGCAATTAGAATTTGTTCTTAAATTGATTGCAGATTTACACTACATTTCAAGAGAAGAGCAATCACATCATTGATTCAAAATCG
Organism: Aurantibacillus circumpalustris; assembly: GCF_029625215.1. Classification (GTDB taxonomy): domain Bacteria; phylum Bacteroidota; class Bacteroidia; order B-17B0; family Aurantibacillaceae; genus Aurantibacillus; species Aurantibacillus circumpalustris. Next base: position 22,588 of record NZ_CP121197.1, on the reverse strand, counting down.
AAAATTCAAGGTTCAAAATTCAAAGAACTAAACTGACTTTGAATCTTGAATTTTAAAATTTTGAATTGTATTAAACCGCTACATTATGTTCTCTTAACGCATCATTTAATGATGTCTTAAGATCAGTACTTGCTTTACGCTTTCCAATAATTAGAGCACAAGGCACTTGAAATTCACCTGCAGGAAATTTTTTAGTATAGCTTCCAGGAATCACAACACTGCGCTCTGCCACGTAGCCTTTTGTTTCTATAGGTGTTGGTCCGCTGACATCAATGATTTTTGTTGATTGAGTTAGAACAACATTAGCTCCCAAAACCGCTTCTTTTCCAACACGCACGCCTTCCACTACAATACAACGTGATCCAATAAAACAATCGTCTTCAATAATTACTGGCGCAGCTTGCACTGGCTCTAATACACCGCCAATACCAACGCCGCCACTTAAATGCACATTTTTTCCAATTTGAGCGCAGCTTCCTACAGTTGCCCAGGTATCTACCATGGTTCCTGAATCAACGTAAGCTCCAATGTTTACATAACTTGGCATCATAATTACACCACTTGCTAGGTAAGCCCCGTAACGCGCAATAGCATGGGGCACAACGCGCACGCCAAGTCCTGCATAATTTGTTTTTAAAGCCATTTTGTCGTGAAACTCCATTGGACCAACCTCGAAGGTGGTCATTTTGCGTGTTGGAAAATATAAGATTACCGCTTTTTTTACCCACTCGTTTACTTGCCAGCTACCGTCTGCCAATGGTTCCGCTACACGTAATTTCCCCAGATCTAGTTGTTCAACAACTTCATTAATAGTAGCTACGGTATGTTTGTCTTGTAATAAGCTTCTGTCCTGCCAAGCGGCTTCAATAATTTTCTGCATAATAAAGTATTTGTGGGAAAAAAAACCCAGTGAATAAGGACAAAGTAAGTAATTATTTTGCATCAGAATTCAATAAAATTGCTTGTATTTTAGAAAAAACCGTATATTTGCAACCTGATTTTACGGTTCCGTAGCTCAACTGGATAGAGCACCTCACTACGGATGAGGAGGTTTGGGGTTCGACTCCCTACGGTACCACGATCAAAGAATCCAAACCCCTTACTAGCAATAGTTTGGGGTTTTTTATAAAATGGCTTTTCATATTTACACCCGCAGCAATTCTCTACACGGCTTTAATTATTCCTTTATTAGAAATGTTTTTTTATTGTTTCCTTTAGTGACTCCTCAGTTAATGGTTTATTTTGAAATCCCACAACTTCTTTAACTTCTAAGGCGCGCTTTTTATCTTCAGGATTTAATGAAGTGCTAAGCATAATAATGGCAGATTGCTCACTATATTTAGTATCTAACTTTTTATATTCGTCAAGAAATTCAAATCCGTTCATTCCTGGCATATTAATATCCAGATAAATTAAGTCTGGTTTAGGAAAAGATTCGGAAGATTCTTCTGATTTGAGAATATATTCGAGTGCTTTGCGGCCATTGTTAGCTGTTTTTACATGTTTGCAAACTCCTGAATTCTTAATGATAATAATATGAAATGCATTGCCAGCCAAATCATCGTCTATCAGAAGGATACAATTGATATGTGGTTTTGCAGAATCAGTTTCCATTATTAACCAAATTTAGTTTAGGAAGTGTGAAATAAAAATTACAGCCTGAATCAGGAACAGATTCAAGCCATATTTTGCCCCGATGCGCGTCGATTATTTTTTTACAAACCGCCAGTCCGATTCCTATTCCGGGGTACTCATCTGCCGTGTGCAAGCGTTGAAAGATAATAAAAATTCTATTTTTGTATTTTTCATCTACTCCAATACCATTGTCTTTAAATGAAAAAAGGTAGTTGTCTTCTTTTTCTTCAAAAGTGATTTCTAAATGTGGGGTCGAATTTTTTTTTGCAAATTTTAAAGCATTACTTATTAAATTTTGGAATAACTGTTTAAGTTCTGTTTCGCTACCGCTAATTTTCGGAAGTGTGGATGAAACTATTTTTGCGCCGCTCTGGTCAATTGAAAGTTTCATATCTGATAAAACTTCGTTCAATACCTTATTACAATCAACTATCGTAACAGCAAGATTTCTTCCAACCCTTGATAAATCTAGTAACTCTTTAATAAGTGTTTTCATTTTAGAGGAGGCATTTATTATAAATTGAAAGTATTGATCAGTGTCTTCACCCAACTTCCCTCTATATTGTTTATCCAACAATCCCGTAAAATTTTGAATTGTCTGCAGTGGCTCTTGAAGATCGTGCGAGGCCACATAAGCAAACTCTTCTAATTCTTTATTTAATGAAATTAAATCTTTGTTAAGATGTGAGAGCTCTTCAGCACGTTCGTTGGCAAGTCTCAGATACTTTTCGTTTACCTGGTTAAAATAATAAACAAAAGCAAAGGTGGCCATAAAAACAAATAGTAAATGAACAAGTTCCTCAACGCTATACAGTATGGTCACTATTTTGTTTAAAGAAAGTAATACAACAATGAATGTGAGTAATATGTATAATGAAAGCCAGAAAATAGCCCATTTTTTTGTTGTCACCAGAAAAACACCAATAACATAAACGATCGACCACCAGAAACCAGCATTTGCCGGACCGCCAGTAAAAAGAAATGAGAGAATGGTAATCATGCCTATTCCAGAAAGAATATTACAAGCGAGTAAAATTTTTTTTCTGTTTAAACAAACCGAAAGCGAAACAGATAAAAGCACTAAATTAACCAGGTGGAGCCAGCCAGTTAAGTAATCATTAGAAATAAAAAAGGAATCGAATATAAACACTATTAATACTAAGGAAGCAAGTGGCCAAAACTTACTTATTATGCGCTCCCTTATATAGATATTTTCAACAGTAGTTGCGTACATATATTGCTAAACGTTAGATTCCGTTACATGTGATGTTTAACGAATTCAAGATGGGGTCTGTTTATGTTAATACGAGTTGAGTAAGACTAAGTTACAATTTAATAATAAAAAAATGAAAGTAAGCTAACATTTACACTTAAACCATAAATTTGTATTAACTGTTTATTTTCATTTTAAATCGGATATTTTAGTGGCGACGTGTATTCTTTAGACACTGGGCAAGGTATTCTTCGAACATTGAGTTCAAAAAGCTTAAAACGCTATACATATTAAGTTGACCAATTTGGATGTATCTTTTGCAGCAGCCATGCTAGCTCAAGCCAAGTCGATGAATCGAAATCTTATACTACACTTGCATTATTATACTTAAAAGTTAATTAACTAGCGGTAAAATCTTTCACTACAAAATAGATTTCCTAAAAAAAATTTAGATGATTGGATAAAATCGATTCATAAAAGAACTACATTTAATATAGAAAATCAAAAACTCGTTCAAATGAAAAAAAATCCAACTAACCATCGTAGCAATGGAAGAGTAGTGGCCGTTATTTGCTTTTTACTTTCTTTATTGATCACAAAACAAAGTTTGTCCCAAAACGTTGTTGTTTCTGGCGCATTAGTCGGTAATGGTTCATACATGGATCTTAAATCTGCTTTTGTTGCTGTTAATGGCGGGGCACAAACTTCCGCAAATATTGTTATTACTATCATTGCAAATACTACTGAAACTGCATCTGCTGTCTTAAATGCAGGTAGCTGGACGTCGCTATCTATAAGTCCATCTGGTGGTTCCTTTTCTGTAAGTGGTAATATTGTTGGACCGTTGATAGATTTGAATGGTGCAGATAATGTCTCCATGAATGGCTTAAATACAGGAGGAAATGCGCTCACAATTAGTAACACAAATACAGGTAATACTACAATATCGAGTATTCGATTTATTGCAGATGCAACAAATAATACTATTACGAACTGCACTTTGCTTGGTTCTTCCACTTCAGTAGCTCTTGGTGTGATTACCTTTTCTACAGGAACAAGTTTAGGAAATAGTGGAAATAACATTTCAAATTGCATTATTGCTCCTGCAGGCGCTAACTCTCCGGTTAATTGCATTTATTCTAATGGAAGTACAGGAAGTGAGAACAGTAACAACACGATTTTAAATTGTAATTTCTTTGATTTTTATAGTTCAACACTTGCTACGTCTGGAATTTTTATTGGAGCGAATAACTCTAGCTGGAATATTACAGGCAATAAATTTTATCAAACGGTACTAAGAACTTATGGTACTGCAAATACCCACAGAGGAATTCAAATTACTTCAGGGAATAATTATACGATTACCACCAATCTAATAGGATATTCTTCATCTTCTGCAACTGGAACTTATTCTATGTCTTCTACTGTCGCAACCAGGTTTATTGCGATTGATTTAGCTTTGGGAACACTTGCTGCTTCTTCTGTTCAGGGGAATACGGTGTCGGCTATTACCTTAACTACTTCAAGTAACGCAAGTACACTTAATGGAATTATTTGTGGTATCAATATTACAGCTGGTAATGTTAATGTTGGTAATATAAGCGGTAACCTCATTGGTGGAACTACAGGCATTGATTTGTTGGCAGGAAGGTCTACTGCCGCGAACGGCCTTGTTGTTGGTATTAATTGTTCGTCAACAGGAAATATAGTTATTCAAAATAATTATTTTGGAGGAATGTCTTCTTCTGGAACTACCGCAGCGCTTTCTGGTGGCGTTGCAGGAATCATGATTTCGGGAGTTACCACTTCCCTCCTTATCAGTGCAAACACAATTGGAAATGCTACTGCCGATAATATGAGAGGTGGGACTAACGGTTTAACAACTGCCGCATGTGCCGTGTCCGGAATCTACCTTCCAACAACGCCTTCTAATACAATTATTATTACAGGAAATCTTATCCGTAACTTAACTTCATTTGGTACAGGAACCGGATATGCCCGTGGAATATGGACGGCCGCAGCACAGAATGTTGCTTCAACTTATTCCATTACTTCTAACATTATAAATAATCTCAAATCAGCTTCCGGCTTAACAACCATTTCGAATGGTCAGGCAGGAGTAGTTGGAATTAATTTAGCTACTGGTAATATTGATGTTGTTTCCGGGAATACAATTTCAGCCAATAGCCTTATTGGTAATGCTGCCATAGGGTGTTATGCTGCAGGAATTACACTTGCAAATGCAACAAGCAGTACCGTTTTTAAGAACATAGTCTATGATATCACGAACGCTGGAACCAACGCTGTAACAACAGCACCAGGTGTAGCTACCGGTATTCTTATTCGTTCTGGTTTAAATGACGTTACTATTTATAACAACATGATCTCTTTAGGTAACGGATCATCTGATAACACAGCATTTGTAGGTATTATGGGAAATCTCGGTTCTTCACCAAATCCTCTTGCCCAAATCTATTACAACACAATAAATATTGCAGGAACCGCAACAAGCGGTAATCACCCAACGTTTGGATTTATGCGTGGAGATTTTACAGCTACCAGCAGAACAGCACCAATTTATTTTAGAAATAATCTTATTACAAATTCAAGAACAGGGGGAACAGGCCCACATTGTGCCATCGGAAATAATTATGGACTAACGGCGAGCACACAAGGTTGGTCCATCACAACATCAGACAATAATGTTTTAAACGCAAATTCCACAAATATTGGTTGGTGGACAGTTGCAAAAACATTCAGTGATTGGAAAACCGCAACGGGCGGAGATGTCCATAGCCTCTCAGGAATTCCAGTTACCTATGTTAATTCGGTGAGTAATTTACATCTAAATTTTGGAGTAACTCCAACTCAAATTGAATCGGGTGGACAAATTATCAGTGGTTTAACGAATGATATTGATGGGCAAAACAGACCAGGGCCTTCAGGCTCAACAAATGGTGGAGCACTGGCACCAGATATTGGTGCTGATGAAATAGATGCGGTATTACTTCCTTGCAGTTCGGCACCAGCCGCAACAATTACCTCGGGTTCGGGAACTGCATGTACAGGTCAAACGGTTGCTGCAACTACTTCAGTGGGTAATTATAGTCTTGGGGTAACTTATCAATGGAAAGCCGGCGCAACAGCGGGAGGACCTTACGCAAATATTACAGGTGGTTCGGGAGCTACGAGTCCAACTTACACCAGTGGCGTACTTACTTCAGGAGTGTACTATGTTATATTAAGTACAATCTGTAATAACACTTTAATTACAGCTTCGAATGAAGTAACACTAACAGTAAATACAACCCCGAGTGTTACAGCATCTACTACAACCAGTGTTATTTGTAGCACGCAAAGTATAAGTCTTTCAGGTGCACCAGGCACGGCGACCAATTTTGCTTGGAATGGTCCAAATGGATTTTCTACAACTACTCAAAACACTGTCATTACGAACGCATCTATTGATGCTTCTGGAAATTATAGTTTTACGTCTATAGTAAATGGTTGTACTTCGGCGCCAGCTATTGTTAGTGTTACTGTTAAGGCAACTCCTACAACTCTTACACTTACACCATCGTCAACGTTGATTTGTGTAGGAGGGTCTCAAAGTTTGAGCGTTACTGGGGGAAATGTCCCGGGTGGAAGCATAAGTTTTACGCCAAATACCAATCAGAACAGCGCTACAACTTATCCTGCTCCGTATTCTGTTTATTGGGGTGGACAAAAAATGCAATTCCTAATTCTTGCAAGTGAATTAAGCACCGCAGGACTTGTTGCTGGCCCTTTAACAGGTATCGAATTTCCTGTTGCATCATTAGGCACTAATTGGGGTTTATCAATGTTTAGTTGTGAAAATTTTAGGTTAAGTTTGGGACATACAAGTTTAACATCACTTGCCGCAACTTTTCAAACAGGACTTACCATTGTTTCAGCCTCTTCAAATTACACACCAAGTGTGGGTTATAACATTCATGGTTTTTCTCCAACATTTGTATGGGATGGAGTAAGTAACGTGATTGTTGAAACTGTTTTCTCTAATAATATTACAGGAGCACAACAAGATGCGGTTATTTCATACAATAGTCCTACAACTTTTCAAAGCACAATGATATATGTTGCCGATGGTGTTTCGTTTTCAACTATTGCAGCGGCTACAACTACCAATGAGCCTTCTAATCTCGTAAGGCCTGATTTTATACTGAGAGGACAAATGCCAGGAACATATACATGGACACCTTCAAGCAATCTATCTTCCGCAAGTGGTTCCACAGTTCTTGCATCACCCACTGCTAATTCTATTTATACAGTTAAGGTTGCATCAGGAACTTGTTCAGCGAGTACGAGTGGAACTTTAAATGTAATTCCGATCCCAACAATTTCAATTGTTTCAACTCCAAATGCTGTTTGTGCAGGGAATTCAGCAACTCTAACTGCTTTAGGTGGATCGAATTATTTTTGGAGCACGAGCGCAATAGGAAGTAATGTAGTAGTTACACCTTTAACAAATAGTGTATATACTGTTTTTGATCAAACAGGTCCTTGTCCAATTGTTAGTGCTAGTGTGAACATTGTTTCAAATCCATTACCTACAATAACGGTAATTCCAAATACTGCCACAGTTTGCGCATTAACTGCCGCAAGTTTTACAGCCAATGGTGCAGATAATTACTCATGGAGCTCTGGTTCTTCGTTGTCTACAGAAACAGTTCACCCGCCTTCAAATTCTGTTTATACTATTACAGGTACAAACTTAACCGGATGTTCATCCACAGCAACGCTTGCAGTAACAACAAAATCTTTACCAATAATAGCTGCAAGTCCGGCGTCAGAATCTGTTTGTGCTACATCTACTGTAAGTTTTGCTGCTGTGGGAGCTAATACATACACATGGAGTTCTGGTGATCAAGGATCTATTGCAACAGTAACCGCAATAGCTAATAGTGTGTATACTGTTACCGGATCAAATATTCAAGGTTGTTTTTCATCACAAACCGTTTCGCTAACGGTTTATGATTTGCCGCTTATTACTACCACTCCTACAAACCCAGTTATGTGTGAAGGAGAAATTATTAATTTTGCAGCTACTGGTGCAAATACCTATACCTGGAAACCTGGAAATTTGACCACTGCAACACCTTCACTTTCGCCAAACGCATCAACTTCTTATACGATTACTGGTAAGGATCTTAATAATTGTATCAATTCAAAAACTTTGAGTGTAATAGTTAATCCATGTGCTAGCATTAGTAATAATGTACTTCTAAGTGAAATGATTACAGTTTTTCCAAATCCGTCAAACGGAATCCTAACAACTAAATTTGACATTGAAGGTGAAAAGGAAATTTTTATTCTGGATGCACAAGGCGCATTATTCAAACAAATTACCAGCGCAGCTTCTTCCGAGATAATTGATATTTCAAACGCTGCAAAGGGAATTTATTTTGTAAGAGTTAGTCACAAGAATACAACAGCTAATTTTAGAGTTTTGATTCAATAGTATCAAAGAAAATATTGTTGTTGTCAAGAGTCCTAATTTGTTATGCTTAAATATACTTTGTATTTTTCTAAAACAAATTTTAAGCTATGCATTCAGGAAGAAGATTTACACTAAAACAAGTTGTTTTTTGGACGAGAAGAGATCTCTATTTCTTTATTATTATTTCGTTGATTCCAACTTCACTGTATTATTTCTTTGATATCAAATGGTTGGTTATTCCTTGGGTGGCTATTGCATTAATAGGAACTGCTGCTGCTTTTTTGGTTGGTTTTAAAAATACACAAACATACAATCGTTTATGGGAAGCAAGACAAATATGGGGCGCTATTATTAATACAAGTAGAGCATGGGGCATCTTAACAAAAGACATGGTTAAGTCAGACAAAGAAGAAATTAGAACTCTTTATTACCGACATATTGCATGGCTCACAGCGCTTAGGTATCAGATGCGCGAACCTCGAGTTTGGGAAAACATGCATTTAAAAAGCAATGTTGAATTTCGTAGTTTGTATAATGTACCTGAACATGAAACAAAAATAGAAGCGGAATTGGAAAAATTTTTAAATCCAGATGAGCTCGCTTATATTCTTAGAAAGAAAAACAGAGCCACTCAAATAATAAGTTTACAGTCTTCTCACCTTAGCAGATTAAAGGACGACGGAAAACTTTCTGAATTTGACTTCATTGAACTTGAACAAACACTGGTTACATTATACGATCATCAAGGCAAATCAGAGCGTATTAAAAATTTTCCTTATCCACGACAATTCGCAACCATCAATCAAATGTTTGTTCGTTTGTTTATAGCAATGCTCCCTTTTGGTATTTTACAAGAGTTTGGTAAAATGTCAGCTAGTATTGGTGAAGCTTTTATTTGGGCAACAGTTCCGTGTTCAGTAATTGTCGGCTGGGTGTTTCATGTGATGGAGCGCATTGGAGAGGCTACTGAGAATCCTTTTGAAGGAGGAGCGAATGATGTACCCATCAGTAGCATTAGTAGGACAATTGAAATTGATTTAAGAGATATGCTCGACGAAAAAAATCTCCCTTCTCCTTTAACACCAACTAATGATATATTGATGTAGAAACTATTAATTACACTAATCTAATTAGTATTATTCGTGAAATTGGTGGCCAAAAAAATGAGTGTATTACTTTAAATTTTTCCAGTACCAATCTACCGCTTCTTTTAAACCTTGCTCTAAATTATGACTTGGTATATAGCGTAATAATCGTTCAGCTTTTTCAATAGATGCTAATGAGTGTGGAATATCTCCTGCACGTTCTGGTCCATGAGTAATTTCAACATCCGCAATTTTAGAATCGTAGTTAGATAAATACTGTTTTAAAAGCGAAACGAGTTGGTTTAAATCTGCACGCTCACCAACAGCCGTATTAAATACTTGTCCGATAGCTTCCGTGTTTTGCGTAAGTGCTGCCAAATGATTCATCTGAATCACATTGTCGATGTATGTAAAATCTCTTGAATTAGTGCCGTTTCCATTAATTAAAGGTGATTTATATTCTATTAACGACTTTGTAAATTTCGGTATCGCTGCTGCATATGCGCCATCTGGATCTTGGTTACGGCCGTAGACATTAAAATAACGCAAGCCAATTAATTGCATGCCATAATTTAAACCAAAAACATGGGCATACAATTCGTTTACATATTTTGTAACCGCATAAGGCGACAAAGGTTTACCAATCACATCTTCCGTTTTTGGAAGTACAGTGGAATCTCCATAAGTAGACGAACTAGCCGCGTACACAAATCGTTTTACTTTGGCGTCACGCGCCGCAACAAGCATATTTAAAAAACCACCTACATTTACTTCGTTTGTAGTTATAGGATCGTTAAGCGATCTAGGAACTGAGCCAAGAGCTGCTTGTTGTAATACAATTTCAACTCCCTCAACCGCTTTCCGACAATCATCCAGATTACGAATGTCACCAGTAATTAATTTGAAATTTTTATCCCTTAAAAATTTTTCAATATTTTCTTTTTTACCAGTCGAAAAATTATCTAAACAAATAACTTGATTTTTATTTTGTAAAAGATCATCACACAGATTCGATCCTATGAAACCAGCACCGCCGGTAACAAGCACTTTTGTATGACTAATTTTAGTGTACGGCATATAGTTTTATTCTCACGTATTCCCCAGAAATGAAAAATTTTCGGAAAACAAAATTACTCTTTTTTATCATAAAAATACGTAACATTCAATTACAAATGTCTGCCAGATAATTGGTAATGCTCTAGGTTTTTTTGTACATTTAATTTTCGAAGCGTTTTTTTGATTAATCACGTACTTGATTTAATAAGAATCTACAATGGTACACCGGTATAAATTTCTTCTCATTGTTTTAGTGAATGTGTTGTACCAAGGCGCATTGCAATCGCAATTCAGGAGCACTATCGACTCATTGGAATCTGTTTTATCAAAAAATTTGGATGATACAACAAGCGTAAAAATTCTAAATCAATTATCAGAAAAATGTGAAATAGCAGATATACCGAAATACACGGAACCATTAATAGTTATTTGTGAGAAATATCTTAAGTCTGAAAAGGAAAGTGGACTTTTTTTTAATTTATACTTAAAATGTCTTTCTGATGCACAAAGTAATCTCGGCTATTATTTGAAACAGCAAGGCAGGATTGGAGAAGCGCTTGACAATTATGAAAAAAGTCTTGGGAGCAAAAAACTTCTTAATGACAAATCCGGAATGGCTTTATTATTAAATAATATTGCTATGATTTATTTTAATCAGGGAAGCATTGAGCAAGCGCTTGTGTCAAATCTTGAGAGCCTCAAGATTCAGGAACAGATTAATAATAAAGAGGGTATTGCCAATTCACTAAATAACATTGCGGGCATTTACGATAATCAAGGCGATATTTCGAAAGCTTTAGAATTCTACAAAAAAAGTCTAAGTATTCGTGAAGGTATTAAAGATCAAATGGGTATTGCAACTTCTTTGAATAATATTGGCTTTATTTATTTAGGCGATGGTGATACCGCTACCGCAATTAAGTACTGCACAAGAACAAAACGAATTCACGAAACTTTGGACGATAAGGTAGGATTGGCTTATGATCTTAATAACCTTGGATTTATCTTTCTTAATCAAGGAAAAATTGATACGGCCTATGCTTATTATTCAGCAAGTTTAAAAATTAGAGAAGAAATTGGTGATAAAAAAGGCATGGCTTTTTCATATAATAATTTAGCCAACATTTATTTTAAACAAAAAAAATATGACAAAGCCATTGAACTTTCTAATAAGGCCCTTAAGTTAGGTGAAGGGTTGGGTTTCCCTTTTATTATTCGCGATGCGGCTTTGTCGTTAAAAAACACATATTATGAAACAAAACAACATAAAGAGGCTTTAGCAATGTTTGAATTGTATGTTCAAATGCGCGATAGTATAAATAATTTAGAAACAAAAAAGTCGGCTTTAAAATCCCAATTCAAATATGAGTTTGAAAAAAAGGAAGCAGTTCTGAAGGAGCAACAAATGAGAGAAAGAAGCCTTGCTCAGGAAAAAAGTCAAAAACAAAAACTAATTATTTGGACTGTTGTTTTTGGTATGCTTGTGGTTATCTTATTTCTTGCTATTGTATTTTCTCAATTGCAAAAAACAAAAAAACAAAAGATCCTTATTAACCAACAAAAAATTTTAGTAGACGAAAAGCAAAAAGAAATTTTAGACAGTATTCACTATGCGAAACGTATACAGTTTGCACTTTTGGCAAGCGACAATATGTTGAGTGCTCATTTACCCCAACACTTCGTTCTTTTTAAACCAAAAGACGTTGTAAGCGGTGACTTTTATTGGGCAGCATCTACACCATCTGGATTTGTTTACATAACCGCTGATTGCACGGGACATGGGGTACCTGGCGCATTTATGAGTCTTCTTAACATAAGCAAGTTAAGTCAAATTGTAAATGAAAATAAAATTGAGCGACCAGACCTCATTCTGAATAATGTGCGTAGCGAAATAATAAAGGTTCTAAATCCTAAAGGACATGAGCAAGAAAGTAAAGATGGTATGGATGCAGTTTTGTGCAAATTAAACTTAAAGGAAATGAAGCTGGAGTATGCGTCTGCAAATAACGCGTTTTATATTATTCGTAAAGGGGAAATATTAACATGCAAGGCAGATAAAATGCCAGTTGGCAAAGGACACGATGATAGCATTCCTTTTACGCACAATGAAATTGCACTCCAAAAGGGAGATACTATTTATACATTTACCGATGGCTTCGCTGATCAATTTGGGGGCATAAAAGGAAAAAAATTTATGTATAAAAAATTATCAGATCTTTTACTCTCTGTTAGCAGCGATCCTCTCGATATTCAGAAGGAAAAACTGAATGCGAGTTTTGAATCCTGGAAAGGCGATCTTGAGCAGGTAGACGATGTTTGCCTTATCGGTGTTCGTGTGTAAACTCCTTGAATTAACTTATTATAACAAAACGTGTCTAAACCTTGGCATTTCCTTTGCGTCTAATTGTATAAATTCGGTAATGAAGGAAACTTCTTTCTTTTGTCGAATATTCAGATTGAATTATTTGAATTAATATTCATTAAACAAAATTGGTTATGGAAAATAGTAGAAAAATGAAAACTTTAGCCGCAATAATGCTTTTAACAGCTTCAATGTATTCTCAAAGTGATTCTTTAGGAATGCCTGGTGATAATCTTGACCTTAATGCCGTGCTCAGCATTTTTAAACAATCAGCTTCTATCGAAGATTTTGAAAAACGACTAAACTCTGCAGATAACAAAATAAACAACCTCGACCTTAATGGTGATAATCAAGTAGATTATTTAAGAGTGGTCGATTATGGCAAAGATGATTTTCACTCCATCGTTATACAAGATCCTGTGAGTAAATCAGAATCACAAGACGTGGCTGTAATTGAAGTTGTAAAAAAGGACAATAACACCGCGCACGTTCAAATAGTCGGCGATGAAACTTTATATGGTAAAGACTATATCATTGAACCCGCAGATCAAGCACCTCTGAATGACGCGGCTTCTAAAAAAAATAAAGTCGCGAACGATGATGTTTATGAAACAGATAATTCGTCAACCCATGTGATGATAAATGTTTGGGGATGGCCAAGCGTTTCTTATTTGTATTCTCCAAGTTATTCGTACTGGGTTTCTCCTTGGTACTGGGGTTATTACCCCGGCTGGTATTACCCTTGGAGTCCTTACGGTTGGAGAGTTTATCACAGAGGTTTTTACGGTTATAATTATGGTTTTTATGGATATCGCAGACATCATTATGCATTTCCACATGTTCACAATTATTATCATGGAAAACGCGTAAGTTCAGGCTACGTTCAAAAAACCGCGCCGCATTACGGACGCCGTAATACTGCCACACATAATCGTGCTAACACTTCACGTGATCAAGGAAATAAAGAATCACATAATAGAAACACACAACCGAGAAATTCGAATTCAAACTCTAGTGGAAGTGACCGCAATTCTCCGCGCAACACGAATAATAACGATAACAGAACACGAGGTAATAAGGGAGAGAAAAGTAATACGCGTTCACAACAAAATACAAATGAAAAAAGTAGAAATTCTGATCATAGAAACTCCGGACAAAATAAATCGCAGAGTAATAATGGCGGAACTAAAGTCAACAGCACTCCACGCTCAGGTGGCGGTGGCTCTGGAAAATCAGGCGGAACTGGTGGCAAGTCTGGCGGTGGACGAAACAACGGAGGTGGCGGGCGTTCAGGTCACAGATAATTTAAATTATTTTTCACTTTTGCAGAGGAACGATCAATAAATATTAAATGACCCCTAAGTATTTTGTAATTTCACTGAAATTTAATTCATGTCAGTACTTATATTGCTTAGAGGTTTGCCAGGAGCTGGAAAATCAACCTTAGCCACAATTCTTAGCGAGAACAAATGGCCAGTGTTTTCGGTCGACAGTTATTTTACCGATCCAGTTACAAATAAATACGACTTTCAATTCGAGAAAAATCATTTAGCCTACAAGCAATGTCAGGATAATACAGAACAAGCAATGAGTTCCGCTATTGAGAAAATTTTTATCGACAATACTTTTACGCTTGAATGGGAAATGGAACCTTATTTTAAATTGGCTTCAAAATACACTTATCAGGTTTTCGTTGTTACTGTGGAAAATAGACATAAGAGTAAAAACACTCACAACATCAGTGAAGAACAACTAAAAAAAATGGCAGAAAAATATAAAGTAATATTGCTTTAGTAAGTTTTCAAAACCATACGTTTTTTTTAATGTATCTTTAACACAAAAATTTATTATACATCTGATGAGAAAAGTTTTAGTAATTATTGCGATAACTTCTAGTTTTCTGGGTTATTCTCAAACAACTGATTCTAAAGGTCAAAAACAAGGTTATTGGAAAAAGACTGACGAAAAAAACAAACTCATTTATGAAGGGGCGTTTAAAGACAATAAACCGGTAGGAAAATTTAAATATTATTATCAAACCGATTCTATTCGGGCAATTATGTATTTTAATGCAAATGGAAAAGGAGCCTACGCTAAATTATTTCATATGAATGGAAAAAGAATGGCGGAAGGAAAGTACATAAATGAAGAAATAAAAGATAGTACATGGACTTATTATGATGAACTTGGAATATTAATATCAAGAGAGAATTATAAAAATGGCAAAAAGGACGGTGTTTTCACGGTTTACTTACCTGATGGAAGCGTTTCAGAAGAAAGAAATTATAAAAACGATTTACAAAGCGGCCCGTTTAAGCAATATTTTTCTGGAAATACGGTAAAGGCGCAAGGAAATTATATCAATGATAAATTAGAGGGAAGGGTAACGTATCACTACCCGAATGGGGTTGAAGTTGCGGCGGGTTATTATAAAAATGGATCAAAAAATGGTCCGTGGATTTATAAAACAGAAAGCGGAAAAGTGCGTGAAAAGGAATTATATAAAAACGGAATATTAGCGTCACAAAAGGAAACCGACGAGTTTTTTGCGAAAAGCAAAACTCAAGATTCAAATCCAGCGAAGTCCAATCAGCAAAAGAAAAAATAGCTTAACTCTGAGCCTGTTAAAACAATAAAAATTAACTTTAGTATTGTTTTCGAGGGTTTTAGAAGGGAACTATTATTCGTATCTTTGCCAACGCAAATTACAGCACGGTAAGTAAATGAGCAAGCACGGAAAAGTATTAGTAGCCATGAGTGGCGGTATTGATAGCAGCGTTACTGCTATGATGCTGCATGAGCAAGGTTATGAAGTAATTGGAATCACCATGAAAACGTGGGATTACGAGAGTTCTGGCTCTAGCAAACGCGAAACCGGCTGCTGTAGTCTAGATAGCATAAATGATGCGCGTACCATGGCGGTTACCTATGGTTTTCCGCACTACATTTTAGATATTCGCGGTGAATTCGGTGAATCTATTATAAATAATTTTGTTGAAGAGTACCTCGCTGGGCGTACACCAAATCCATGTGTATTATGTAATACGCACATCAAATGGGATGCACTGCTAAAGCGCGCTGATATGCTAGATTGTGAATTTATAGCCACAGGTCATTACGCGCAAATTCGCGAGGAAAATAATAGAAAAATTATTTATAAAGGGCTCGATCAATCAAAAGATCAAACCTATGTTTTATGGGGTCTCGGACAAGAAAGTCTGCGTAGAACCATGTTCCCTTTAGGGAATTTTAAAAAAACAGAAATCAAGCAAATGGCAAAGGATGCAGGGTTTTATGACCTTGCTAACAAAAGTGAAAGCTACGATATTTGTTTCGTTCCTGATAACGATTACCGTCAGTTTTTAAAACATCGAATGCCTGAACTTGAAGCAAAAGTGGATGGTGGCAATTATATTTTTAAAGGTAAAAATGTGGGTAAACATCGTGGTTATCCTTTCTATACTGTGGGACAGAGAAAAGGTCTCGATATTGCTTTAGGGGCTCCGGTTTTTGTAAAAGAAATTATTCCTGAAACAAACACCGTTATTCTTGGAGATAAAGAAGATCTGGAAGAGAATCACTTAACGGTAAGGGATTTTAATCTTATTAAATACGAAACGTTGCCAGAAGATTTTGTGGGATTAACTAAAATACGCTACAAAGATCCCGGTACGCTGGCAACTATAAACGCCATAGACAACAAACTAGACGTTATTTTTCACGCATCTGTAAATGGCGTTGCACCAGGACAAAGCGCCGTAATTTATGAAGGAAACGATCTTGTTGGTGGTGGATTTATCGATCGCAAGAAATTCCTATAAATAACTCTTCCTAACACCGCTCAGTTGAATACTGGCTTATTGTTTAGCTTTGTTTATTTACATTATTCTGTTAAATTTACCATTCTAACGTTACATAACAAACTATGATGAAAGCCTACGTATTTCCAGGCCAGGGTTCACAATTTCCAGGCATGGGGAAAGATTTGTATGATAACAATAACCATGCTAAGCAATTGTTTGAATCTGCAAACGATATTTTAGGATTTAAAATAACCGATACTCTTTTTTCCGGAAGTGAAGAGGAATTGAAACAAACAAAAATTACCCAACCAGCTGTTTTTTTGCACTCAGTGGTGCTTGCTTCCACAATTTCTGATTTTAAACCAGACATGGTTGCTGGTCATTCTTTGGGGGAATTCTCTGCACTGGTTGCAAATAAAACATTGAGTTTTGAAGATGGACTTAAGTTAGTTTATAAGCGCGCCTTAGCTATGCAAAAGGCTTGCGAGATAAATCCAAGTACTATGGCTGCTATCTTAAATCTCGATGATAAAATTGTAGAAACTATTTGTGCAGAAATTACAGCTGCTGGGAATATAGTGGTGGCAGCCAATTATAACTGTCCCGGACAACTTGTTATATCAGGAAGTATTGAAGGGATTAACGTTGCCTGTGAAAAATTAAAAGCGGCAGGGGCAAGAAGAGCTTTGGTTTTACCTGTCGGTGGAGCTTTTCATTCACCATTAATGGAACCTGCTCGTGTTGAGCTGGAAGCAGCAATTAATAGTACAAATTTCAGTCAACCTATTTGCCCGGTTTATCAGAATGTAACTGCTAGCGCAATTTCAGACCCTATTACAATTCAGAAAAATTTAGTCGCGCAACTTACAGCACCTGTTAGATGGACTCAAAGTGTACAGCAAATGTCAGCAGATGGAGCTACACATTTTATTGAGGTTGGACCTGGTAAAGTTTTACAAGGTTTAGTTAAGAAAATAAATGCAACGGCAGAGGCCATGAGCGCATAAAAAACATATGAAAAACACACTACTCGTTTTAAGTTTATTTATTTCCTTTCAAACTTTTTCGCAAAAGTGGTTTAAGGGAGCTGGTGTATTTGCTGCATTAACTGTTTCTAAGCATGAATATAGAAATCAAGACGCCGATAAAAGATATTTAGATAGTATTTATGAGCCAGAACATTTTTATCCTCAAACTCATATTTCGAAAGAGTTTTTAAATTGGGGAGCCGGTATTTTTTTAGAACTTTCAAGGAATAACGATATTCGTTGGCAAACTGAACTGGAATACATTAACAAAGGAGCAAATGAATATACATTATTAAATCCTTATACAGGCTTAAGCACTGCCTCATACTCGCCAAACAAACTTACGTATATACAATGGAATAATTATTTAAAATTCTGGAATCCTATTTTTTCACGCGCGCATTGGTACTGGATGGCGGGCGTACGTATTGAATATTTAATGAGTAGATCAGCAACAGTTTATCCGGAGGTAATTGCAACTTTCCCCACAATATGGTTTAGTGGTGATTTAGCTGTGGGATACGAATTTCCTATCACTGAAAAAATAGGCGTGTTTATAGAAGAGCACTGGAACCCAGATATTATCTCACATAAATATAATGGCAACACTAAAGTGCGCTCTCGTACTTTTGAAACAAGAATCGGAGTGACCTATAGACCAAGAAAAAGAAGAATTGATGATTGTAATGCACCAGTTTATAAAGGACCCGCTTATTAAATAAAAAATTATGGTAATGACAAAGGATGTGCTTTATTCGTTAACCAAGGGTGGTTTTGCGCCACAGGAGGAAATGTTGGAAGTTGCACGTAAAAAAGGAAAGTTGTACATAGGTATTCCAAAGGAAATTGCATTTCAGGAAAATCGTGTCCCCTTGGTTCCAGATGCGGTTGCTTTATTAGTAAATAATGGTCACCGCGTTGTTATAGAAGCTGGAGCGGGCAAAGCCGCCAGTTTTGAAGATACCGATTATAGTGAAGCAGGAGCTGAAATAGTGCACTCTCCTAATGATGTATACAAAGCCGATACCATTTTAAAAATTGCGCCACCCACATTAGAGGAAATTGAAATGATGCAGCCGAAGCAAACATTGTATAGTGCGCTTCAGTTGCCAGTTCAGCCCCAGGATTTTCTTAAGAAATTAATCTCAAAAAAATTAAACTGCATCGCATTTGATCTTATCATTGATGATGCTGGAATATTCCCTGTAATTCGTGCAATGGGCGAGATTGCTGGTGGAGCAAGTATAACCATTGCTGCAGAGTTATTGAGTAATGTAAATAATGGAGTCGGCTCAATACTTGGAGGTATTAGTGGAATTTCTCCAACAGAAGTAGTTATTATTGGCGCTGGAACCGTTGGTGAGTTTGCAGCACGCGCTGCAATTGGATTAGGAGCTACTGTTAAAGTATTCGATAATTCAACTTCGCGTTTGAGGAGATTACAAGGACAATTAGGAAGCCGCATTTTTACTTCTGTCATTATACCTAAAGTGCTAGAAAAGCATTTAAAAACTGCTGATGTAGCAATTGGCGCACTTCGTGCTACACGCGGTCGCACACCTTGTATGGTAACCGAAAACATGGTGAGCGAAATGAAAACAGGTTCGGTAATTATTGACGTGAGTATTGATCAGGGAGGGGTTTTTGAAACATCAGAATTAACAAATCACACACATCCCGTATTTAGAAAACACGGCGTAATACATTATTGCGTGCCAAATATTAATAGTCGCGTTGCAAGAACTGCTTCGTACGCATTAAGTAATATTTTTTCACAGATTATGCTCACCATGGGTGATGAGGGCGGCTTCGACGGTATTGTTAGAAAAGATGCCGGACTTAGAAATGGGGTTTATATCTATAATGGAATTCTAACGAATCAGTATTTGGGTGAAGCCTTTCATTTGCCATTTAAAGATATTAATCTGTTAATGGCTGCAATGTAGTACACTGCTAATTCTAGTTTAGCTAATTCTGTAATTTTAAATTGAAAAAAGTTAAAAGTAAAACGATTGTAGTGTTTATGCCTTTGTTACCAAAGCAAAGTTGCCATTGATTTTAAAATTCCAACCATTAGAAAATATTCTTGGTAGAAATCTCCGGTAGAGAGCCATACGGGCATTTTCTGTATTTTCATCTTCGCCATCTCTACCAACTGCATTGAATTCATAGATGTTTACTTTTGTATGCTCTTTCATGTAATTTTTTACAATTTCAACAATTGTATTCATCACCTGATATACTTCTCCTCGATTGGTAGTAATATACTCTTCGCCTTCAAATTCATCATTAATAACTCCGAAAACAATGTTGGCGTGCAAAATATTGTCTTGCAATCTTCCAAACCTAACTTCATAACGTAAGCCGCTTTTTGTCGTGAAATAATAAACGCCCGCACTTGGAATGCCGGGATATTCGATTGGAAGGATATCGGTGTAAGTAGAAGACAAATGTGTAGAGTTATACGGTTGCGTTTATTTTCTTTTTAAAGCGATCGGCTAATATTAATTCTTTACCACCACTACTATAATCATAAAATCCTTTTCCAGATTTCACGCCCAGATGGCCAGCTGTAACCATATTTATTAATAGTGGACATGGTGCATATTTTGGGTTACCAAAACCATCTTGTAAAACACGTAAAATATTGAGACAAACATCCAAACCAATAAAATCGGCTAGTTGCAATGGACCCATTGGATGTGCCATACCTAATTTCATAACCGTGTCAATTTCTTCAACACCTGCTACCCCTTCATTGAGTGTAATAACAGCTTCATTGATCATTGGCATTAAGATCTTATTTGCTACAAAGCCTGGAAAGTCATTTACTTCAACGGGAATCTTATGCAGTTTTTTAGACGTTTCCATAATTAAATCACATACCGCGTCAGAAGTACTGTATCCACGAATAACTTCAACGAGCTTCATAATTGGTACAGGATTCATAAAGTGCATACCAATTACTTTATCAGCGCGTTTTGTGACAGCTGCAATTTGTGTAATTGAAATAGACGAGGTGTTGCTCGCAAGAATTGTATGCGGAGGACAAACTTCGTCGAGTTGCTTAAAGATCTTAAATTTAATATCAATATTTTCACTGGCAGCTTCAACAACAAGATCAGCGTTAGCTGCAGCTTTTGCTAAATCTGTTTGAATCGAAATGTTTTTTAAGGTAGCTGTTTTAGCTTCTTCTGTTATAACTGCTTTTTGAATCTGCCTATCTAAGTTTTTAGTAATGGTTGCTATTGCTTTTTGAAGTGCAGCTTCATTTATATCAACAAGATTAACATTATATCCACATTGCGCAAACGCATGTGCTATACCGTTTCCCATAGTTCCGCTCCCTATCACAGTAATGTTCTTCATAAATAAAATTTAGTCCTAAAGCTAGCAGAGAAATTCGGTTTTAACAAAGAAAATTTTAAACAATCATAAAAAAAGCCCTTCTGTTTAGAAGGGCTTTTTAGATTTTAGTTTTTCGTTAGTTGGTAATACTAATCTTTTTTTCGAGTTCTTCAATATATGCCTTAAAACGCTTATCCGTATCCATTAAATTATTCACAGTACGACAAGCATGTAATACAGTTGCGTGGTCTTTACCACCACAATGCATACCTATTGTTGCTAAGGACGATTTAGTCATACTTTTAGCAAAATACATTGCAATTTGTCTCGCCTGAACTACCTCACGCTTACGCGTCTTAGACTTCATTGTATCTATTGCAAGATCAAAATAATCACAAACTACTTTTTGAATATAATCTATTGAAACTTCGCGTGCTGTGCTTTTTACAAATTTATCGATCATTGTTTTGGCTAGTTCCAATGTAATGGTCTTCTTGTTTAAACTTGATTGTGCTAACAATGAAATTAAAGCACCTTCAAGTTCACGAACGTTCGAAGTAATACTATAAGCAAGGTATTCGTTAACCTCTTTTGGAAGTTGAATACCTTCGTTATAAACTTTTTTATCAAGAATTGCAATACGCGTTTCCAATCCTGGAGCCTGAAGATCTGCACTAAGTCCCCATTTAAAACGAGATAACAAACGTTGCTCTATTCCTTGAATGTCAACAGGAGCACGATCTGCTGTTAAAATAATTTGTTTTCCTAATTGGTGAAGGTGATTAAAAATATGGAAGAATACATCTTGTGTTTTTTCTTTCCCAGCAAAGTATTGTACGTCATCAATAATAAGTACATCTATCATTTGATAAAAATGCACAAAGTCATTTTGGTTATTATTTTTGATAGACTCAATAAATTGAGTAATAAATTTTTCTGATTGTACATATAGTACAGTCTTATTCGGATAGTTCTTTTTTACTTCAATGCCAATTGCTTGAGCCAAATGTGTTTTTCCTAAACCAACACCACCATATAACAACAATGGATTAAAAGCATTTCCGCCAGGTTTTTGAGCTACTGCGTAACCAGCGCTGCGCGATAAACGGTTACAATCGCCTTCAACAAAATTATCAAAACTGTAGTTCGGATTTAATTGCGATTCAACTTGTACCTTTTTTAATCCTGGAATAACAAAAGGATTTTTTATTGGATTGTTACCACTACCAATATCAATTGGCATAGAAACGGATGGGTTCTTTAAATTTGTGTTTATATTGGGAAGTTTAAACGTAATAGGTGTTTCAGTTTTACCCGAAGCATTATCCATAATAATATTGTATTCTAAACGGCCTTCAGCGCCAAGCTCTTTTTTAATTACTTTTTTAATTAAAGTGATGTAATGTTCTTCAATCCATTCATAAAAAAACTGCGATGGCACCTGAATGGTTAAAACGTTGTTGTTTATTTTGATGGGTTTGATCGGGTCAAACCAAGTTTTAAAATTTTGTGGGCTTACATTATCCTTTACAATCTCAAGGCAACCATTCCAAACTTGCTCAGCAGTTTTTTCTTTCAT